>NZ_CP141832.1:0-3753647 GCF_043633585.1 Lacrimispora sinapis
ATGTTAGAAAAGTTAAAGGAAAAATGGGACGAAATCTTATTGAATTTAAAAGAAGAGCATGAAATTACAGATGTTTCTTTCAAAACCTGGCTTCTCCCCTTAAAAGTTTATGCTGTAGAGGACGAGAAAGTGATCGTTACCGTACCGGATGTGGAGTTCCTGGGATACATCCGCAAAAAATACGGGTTTCTTCTGAAGATCACCATTGAAGAAGTGACTGGTTTTGAATGCACCGTTGATTTTGTTGTCGAAAATCAGATTCAAAAGGAAGCTGTCCCGGCTCCTGCTGAAAATACGCTTATTAAGAACACAGTGAATTCGGTCAACCAGTCTGCCATTATCAATGCAAACTTAAATCCGAAATACATTTTTGATACCTTTGTGGTTGGTGCAAATAACAATCTGGCTCATGCGGCTTCCCTGGCAGTGGCGGAATCCCCTGGAGAAATTTATAACCCGCTTTTTATTTACGGAGGCGTTGGTCTGGGAAAAACCCACCTGATGCATTCCATCGGTCACTTTATCCTAAAGAATAATCCCAATGCAAAGATCCTTTACGTGACCAGTGAGAAATTTACCAACGAGTTGATTGACGCGATCCGTAATAAAAATAATTTTTCCCCTACAGAATTCCGCGAAAAATACCGGACCAACGATGTACTGCTGATTGATGATATCCAGTTCATTATCGGTAAGGAAAGTACCCAGGAAGAATTCTTCCACACCTTCAATGCCCTTTATGAAGCAAAGAAACAGATTATCATATCCTCAGATAAACCTCCGAAGGAAATCGAAACCCTGGAAGAACGGCTTCGATCCCGGTTTGAGTGGGGCCTGACAGTGGACATACAGTCTCCGGATTATGAGACCCGGATGGCCATCCTCCGCAAAAAAGAGGAAATGGAAGGCTACAACATTGACAATGAAGTAATCAAATACATAGCCACCAACATCAAATCCAACATCAGGGAATTGGAAGGTGCCTTAACAAAGATCGTTGCACTCTCCCGCCTTGATAATAAAGAAATCACCGTGGAACTGGCCGAAGAGGCATTGAAAGATATTATTTCCCCCAATGATAAAAAGGAAATTACACCGGAACTTGTCATTCAGGTCGTTGCAGACCACTTCGGAATCACTCCCCTTGACATCTGTTCCCAAAAGCGTAACAAGGAAATTGTTTATCCCCGTCAGATCGTTATGTTCTTATGCCGTGATATGGTAGGAACTCCCTTACAGATGATTGGAAAATACCTGGGCGGAAGGGATCATACCACCATCATTCATGGAATTGATAAGATCACCAGCGATATCAATAAGAACGAATCGTTAAATAATACCATTGAAATCTTAAAAAAGAAGATTAATCCACAATAAGGTGTGCATGAGCTGTTTATTTCCTGTGGATATTTAAGACTCTCCCTTCGTTTCTTATGATCTTGTGGATAACTTAAAAGTTTTCCTTAAGTTCTGTGGACGTTATTCACATCGTTATAAACACAGAATTCCAAGCCTTTATAATGGTTTTCAGGGTTTTTACACAAACCCACAGCCCCTACTACTAATACGACGGAATTTAATTATATCATCCATCTATTTATTGTAATTTTTAAAGCAAAGGAGTTATCAACAATTATGAAACTGACATTCCAGCAGGATGCGATTCTAAACGGCATTAATATTGTATTAAAAGCGGTCCCCAGTAAAACCACCATGTCTATCCTTGAATGTATCTTTATTGATGCCAGCGGTTCTGAGATCAAGCTGACAGCCAATGATATGGAGCTTGGCATTGAAACCAAGGTAGAAGGAACCATCCTGGACCGGGGGAAAATCGCTCTAGAGGCGAAACTTCTTTCTGAAATCGTTAGAAAACTTTCTTCTGCAGGAGATTCGCTTGTGACTATTGAAAGCGATGAGAAATTCAACACTACCATTTCCTGTGAAAATTCAGTTTTCCATATTCAGGGACGGGATGCAGAGGAATTTGCGTACCTACCCTACATTGAACGGGACCATTACATCTGCTTATCCCAGTTCTCCTTAAAAGAAGTCATCCGCCAGACCATCTTTTCCATTGCACCGAATGACAGCAACAAGATGATGACCGGAGAGCTTTTTCAGGTGACAGGAAACCAGTTGAAAGTGGTTTCACTGGATGGTCACCGCATTTCCATAAGAAATATTGAGCTAAAAGATCAATACCATGATATAAAAGTCATTGTTCCTGGCAAGACTCTAAGCGAGGTCAGCAAGATTCTGGGCGGAGACAATGAAAAAGAAGTACTTATTTTCTTTGGGGCAAACCATATTTTATTTGAATTTGACCAGACCATGGTAGTTTCCCGTCTGATTGAGGGAGAATACTTCCGGATTGACCAGATGCTTTCCAGCGATTACGAGACAAAGATCACCGTTAATAAGCGGGAGCTTTTAGACTGTCTCGACCGCGCAACCATTCTGGTACGTGAAAATGACAAGAAACCTTTAATCATGAACATCGTAGATCAGGAAATGCAGCTTAAGATGAACTCCAGCTTTGGGTCCATGAATGCAGAGGTTTCCACTCACAAAACCGGAAGCGATATCATGATCGGTTTTAACCCCAAGTTTTTAATTGATGCTCTGCGGATCATTGATGATGAGGAAGTAACTCTTTATATGTTAAATCCAAAATCTCCCTGCTTTATCCGGGATGAGGAAGGAAAATACATTTATCTGATTCTGCCTGTCAACTTTAACGCAGCAGCGGTATAAGAGATTTTACGTGCTTTCAAACGGCACAGAATGGAGAACTCATGGAAACAATCAAACTGAAAGGCGAATATATTAAGCTTGGCCAGGCCTTAAAGGCAGCTGGTTTGGCTGGCTCCGGTGTTGATGCCAAATATGCCATAGAGGATGGTCTGGTATCAGTCAATGGTGAGATAGAATATCAGCGAGGTAAAAAACTGAGGGCCGGGGATATGGTTACCTTTGAAGGCAATACCATTAAAATCGAGTAAAGCCCTGAGGGCATACCTTGATGTCCAGAATACCGGACAATAGAGAGGAACGTACATTATCCATGAGGATTGAATCGATAGAGCTTAAGAATTACCGCAACTATGATGAATTACATATGGATTTTAGTCAGGGAACCAACATACTCTATGGGGATAATGCCCAGGGAAAGACCAACGTCTTAGAAGCAATCTATGTCTGTGCTACGACAAAATCCCACAGAGGAAGCAAAGATAAAGAAATCATACAATTCGACAGGGATGAGTCCCATATCAAGCTGAATGTGAGAAAGAACGATACTCCATACCGGATTGACATGCATTTAAAGAAAAACAGGACCAAAGGCGTGGCAGTGAATGGCGTTCCCATAAAGAAGGCCAGCGAGTTGTTTGGAATTGTCAATGTTGTGTTCTTTTCTCCGGAAGACTTAAATCTCATAAAAAATGGTCCGGCAGAAAGGCGCCGGTTCCTTGATTTGGAATTATGTCAACTAAACAAGCTCTACGTCCATTCCCTGGTGCAATACAACCGGATTGTGACACAGAGGAACAAACTGTTAAAGGATCTGGCATTCAGACCCGACTATGAGGAGACGCTGGACATATGGGATATGCAGTTGATCCAGTATGGAAAAGAAATCATTTATTACAGGAAAGAATTCATAGAACGGCTGGGAGGGATCATTGAACCCATCCACCGGAAGCTTTCCGGTGACAAGGAATCTCTTCGCATCCTTTACGAACCGAATGTAGAGGCAGATGCGTTTGAAGATACATTAAGACGAGGCAGAAAGCAGGATTTAAAGCAAAAGACCACCTTAACGGGTCCCCACCGGGATGATTTGAGTTTCATCGTAAACGGGATCGATATACGTCGGTTTGGTTCCCAGGGACAGCAAAGGACCGCTGCTTTATCCTTAAAGCTTGCAGAAATAGAATTGGTAGAAAATATTGTGCATAATTACCCAATCCTTTTGCTTGATGATGTATTGTCTGAGCTGGACAACAGCAGACAGAATCAATTGCTGGCAGGGATTAATCACATACAAACCATAATTACCTGTACGGGGCTGGAAGATTTTATAAATAACCGGTTCCCCATTGATAAGATATTTCGGGTAGTTCATGGTACCGTAGAAAGTGAAAATTAACGATTCAGGAGGAAGCGTGGGAATATGAGTCAAGAATATGGTGCAGATCAAATCCAGATATTGGAAGGGCTTGAAGCAGTAAGAAAAAGACCCGGAATGTATATCGGCAGTACGTCCATCCGGGGTCTTCATCATCTGGTATATGAGATCGTGGATAATGCGGTAGATGAGGCACTGGCCGGATACTGTGACAGCATAGAGGTAACAATCAATCCCGATAACTCCATAACGGTTCAGGATGACGGCCGTGGAATCCCGGTAGGCATCCAGAAAAAAGCCGGAATCACGGCGGTTGAAGTGGTATTTACCATCCTTCATGCCGGCGGCAAATTCGGCGGCGGGGGATATAAGGTATCCGGAGGTCTTCACGGAGTAGGTGCCTCTGTCGTGAACGCTCTGTCCGAATGGCTTGAAGTTGAGATCCGCCAGGAGGGAAAGATTTATAAACAGCGGTTTGAAAAAGGAAAAACCATGTATCCGTTAAAGGTCATAGGTGAATGCGGCATGGAGGAACACGGAACCAAAGTAACCTTTCTTCCAGATAAAGAAATTTTTGAAGAGACTGTTTATGATTATGATACCTTAAAGATCCGTCTTCGGGAAACCGCATTTTTAACCAAAAACTTAAAGATTGTTTTAAAAGACGACAGAGAAGAAAACCGTGAGCATGTATTCCACTATGAAGGCGGAATCAAGGAATTTGTCACCTATTTAAACAAGGGAAAGACCTCCCTGTATGATCAGGTATTTTATTGTGAGGGAACAAAGGATGGAGTTTATGTGGAAATTGCCATGCAGCACAATGATTCCTATACAGAGAGTATCTACAGCTTTGTAAACAACATCAATACTCCGGAAGGCGGAACCCATTTAGCGGGATTTAAGAGTGCTTTGACCACCACCCTGAATGACTATGCGAGAAAGAATAAACTTCTCAGAGAGAGCGAGACCAATTTATCCGGTGAGGACATCAGGGAAGGTCTGACGGCCATTATAAGCATTAAGATCGAGGAACCTCAGTTTGAGGGACAGACCAAGCAGAAATTAGGCAACAGCGAAGCCAGAGGTGCGGTAGATAATCTGCTTCGTGAACAGCTGACCTATTATCTGGAGCAGAATCCAGGCATTGC
Source organism: Lacrimispora sinapis (assembly GCF_043633585.1). NCBI lineage: Bacteria > Bacillati > Bacillota > Clostridia > Lachnospirales > Lachnospiraceae > Lacrimispora > Lacrimispora sinapis. The sequence goes on from NZ_CP141832.1 coordinate 5,284, forward strand.
AAGAACCATCTGTGACAAGTCCATCCTTGCACAGAGGGCCAGAGCAGCAGCCAGAAAAGCCAGGGACTTAACAAGAAGAAAGACCGCTCTTGAGGGAATGGCCCTTCCCGGAAAACTTGCAGACTGTTCCGACAAAAATCCGGAAAACTGTGAGATCTACATCGTAGAGGGAGACAGTGCGGGCGGCTCCGCAAAAACTGCCCGTTCCAGAAATACCCAGGCAATTCTGCCTCTTCGAGGTAAGATTTTAAACGTAGAAAAAGCAAGACTTGATAAAATATATGCCAATGCAGAGATCAAAGCCATGATCACCGCATTCGGTACAGGCATTCATGACGATTTTGAAATCAGCAAATTAAGATACCATAAAATCATCATTATGACCGATGCCGATGTAGACGGTGCACATATCAGTACCCTGCTTTTGACCTTCCTGTATCGGTTTATGCCGGATTTGATCAAAAAAGGCCATGTATATCTGGCACAGCCGCCGCTTTACAAGGTGGAAAAGAGTAAGAGAGTCTGGTACGCATATAGCGATGAAGAACTGAATTCCATCTTAAAAGAGATTGGAAGGGACAACAATAATAAGATCCAGCGCTATAAAGGTTTGGGAGAGATGGATGCAGAACAGCTTTGGGAAACCACCATGGACCCGGAAAGACGTGTGCTTTTAAGAGTCAATATGGACGAAGATTCCCAGTCTGAGATGGATTTGACCTTTACTACCCTTATGGGAGACCAGGTAGAGCCAAGACGTGAATTTATCGAAGCAAATGCCAAATACGTACAGAATCTTGATGTTTAATTGGAGGAAATAAAATGGAACCAAATATCTTTGATAAAGTTCATGACGTGGACTTAAAAAAGACCATGGAAAAATCGTACATTGATTATGCCATGAGCGTCATTGTCTCCAGAGCTCTGCCTGATGTAAGAGACGGTTTAAAGCCGGTTCAGAGAAGAGTTCTGTATTCCATGATCGAACTTAATAACGGTCCCGACAAGCCGCATCGTAAATGTGCCCGTATCGTCGGTGATACCATGGGTAAGTACCATCCTCACGGTGACAGCTCTATTTACGGAGCCCTGGTTAATTTAGCCCAGGAATGGTCCACCAGATATCCCTTAGTGGATGGCCATGGAAACTTCGGTTCTGTCGATGGAGACGGTGCAGCCGCCATGCGATATACGGAAGCCCGTTTAAGCAAGATCTCCATGGAGATGCTCGCAGACATCAACAAGGACACCGTTGATTTCAGTCCCAACTTTGATGAGACGGAAAAAGAACCGGATGTGCTGCCCTCCCGCTATCCCAACCTTCTGGTCAATGGTACCTCAGGAATTGCCGTTGGTATGGCTACCAACATTCCTCCCCATAACTTGAGAGAAGTCATCGGAGCAGTTGTAAAAGTCATTGATAACCAGGTGGAGGAAAACAGAGAAACCACCATGGAAGAGATCCTGGAAATCATCAAAGGACCGGATTTTCCGACCGGAGCAACCATACTGGGAAAACGGGGAATTGAAGAAGCCTACCGCACAGGAAGAGGGAAAATCCGCGTCAGAGCAGTCAGTGACATTGAGACAATGCCCAACGGAAAGAGCCGTATTATCGTAACAGAGCTTCCATACATGGTGAATAAAGCCCGTCTGATCGAAAAAATTGCAGACTTGGTAAAAGATAAAAAAGTAGACGGGATCACAGACTTAAGAGATGAGTCTGACCGTTCCGGTATGAGGATCTGTATTGAACTCCGCCGTGATGCCAATGCCAACGTGGTATTAAACCAGTTGCTCAAGCACACCCAGCTTCAGGACACCTTCGGTGTAATCATGCTGGCACTGGTGAAGAACAAAGCCGGAGTCCTGGAACCAAAGGTACTGAACATTCTTCAGATGTTGAATTATTACCTGGATCATCAGAAAGAAGTGGTAACAAGAAGGACCCGTTACGACTTAAACAAAGCAGAAGAGAGAGCTCATATCTTGGAAGGTCTGCTCATTGCACTGGATAACATTGATGAAGTTATTAAAATCATCCGTGGTTCTCAAAACATCCAGATTGCCAAAGCAGAACTTATGAGCCGGTTCCAGTTAAGCGACGCTCAGTCCCAGGCCATTGTAGATATGCGTCTTCGTGCACTGACCGGTTTGGAACGGGAAAAGCTTGAGAATGAATACAGAGAACTGGAAGCAAGGATCGCAGAATTAAAGGCCATCCTGGGAGATGAGAAAAAACTTCTGGCAGTTATCCGGGAAGAGATTTCCATCATTTCTGCAAAATACGGAGATGACAGAAGAACCTCTATCGGGTTTGACGAATATGATATGTCCATGGAAGATTTGATTCCTGATGAGAGCACCATTGTTGCCATGACAAAACTTGGTTATATTAAGAGAATGTCTGTAGACAATTTTAAAAACCAGAACCGTGGAGGCAAGGGAATCAAGGGAATGCAGACCATTGACCAGGATTACATCGAAGATCTGATGATGACCACCACCCATCATTATCTCATGTTCTTTACCAATACGGGCCGCGTATACCGGTTAAAGACCTATATGATACCGGAAGGAAGCCGGACAGCCAGAGGAACCGCCATTGTAAATCTTCTTCAGATGCTTCCGGGCGAGAGTATCACAGCCATCATTCCCATGAAGGAATATAATGATGAGAAGTTCTTATTTATGGCGACCAGAAACGGTATGGTCAAGAAAACACCGATGATGGAATATGCCAATGTCCGTAAGAACGGCCTTCAGGCCATTGTCCTTAGGGAAAATGATGAACTCATTGAGGTTAAGGCAACCGACGATACCAATGATATATTCCTCGTAACCAAAAAGGGCCAGTGTATCCGGTTCCATGAAAAAGATGTCCGTGTAACCGGCCGTGTTTCCATGGGTGTCATCGGAATGAAGTTGAATGATGATGATGAAGTCATCGGAATGCAGATAGAGACCCAGGGACCGGAACTCCTTATCGTATCCGAAAACGGAATGGGCAAACGCACTCCAATCGAAGAATTTTCTCCGCAAAGAAGAGGCGGAAAGGGTGTTCTGTGCTATAAGATCACCGAAAAAACCGGTGACATTGTCGGAGCAAAACTGGTTGATGATGACCATGATCTTCTTTTAATTACCACAGAAGGTATTGTAATCCGAATTTCTGTCAATGATATTTCCGTCATTGGAAGAAATACCTCCGGTGTGAAGCTTATGAACATTGAGCAGGAATCCGATATCCGTGTGGCAAGCATTGCAAAAGTCCGGGATGACGGAAGCAAATCCGATGAGGATTTAGAAGAATTGGATTCAGAACTTTTAGACGTTTCCGAAGAAGCCGAAGACATAAGTGACAGTGAAGAATAAATTCTTAACACAATATCTCTTGTAATATTTAAATTTTTATATTATAATACAATTCATCAATAAAGAGCGGTAAAAGACTTTGAGAGCAGCAATAAATTTTACTGCAATCAAAGTCTTTATTCTTTATTGAAAGTAAGCAGGCATACCCTGCATGGACGAAGTCCGAAAAAAGGAGGAACAAAAGCTTGGAGAGTGACCCAGGCGCGGCCCAGATAGCCGCACAGATTTTATTATTAGTAGCCCTCACCATAATGAACGCATTTTTCTCTGGGGCAGAGATGGCCGTTGTATCGGTCAATAAGAACCGGATTCGGATGTTAGCCGATAGCGGGAATAAGAAGGCAGCTTTGATTCAAAGATTATCAGAAGATTCCACCGGGTTTTTATCAACCATCCAGGTAGCCATTACGTTTGCAGGATTCTTTTCCAGTGCATCAGCGGCAACCGGTATATCTCAGGTATTGGGTGGAAAGTTTGAATCTTTTGGCATTCCCTATGCCCAAAGCATTGCAATGGTCACGGTGACCATTATACTGTCTTATTTTAACCTTGTTTTTGGAGAACTGGTACCAAAAAGGATCGCATTGCAGAAAGCAGAAAAGTTCAGTTTATTTGCAGTTCGTCCCATTTATATCATTTCCAGAATTTTGGCACCGTTTATAAAGCTTCTTTCCCTATCAACCAACGGAATCTTAAAACTGCTTGGTATGAAGACAGACAATTTAGAAGAAGAAGTATCAGAAGAGGAAATCCGTTCCATGCTCCAGACTGGACGTGAAAGCGGAGTATTCAACAAGATCGAGGAGGATATGATCACATCAATATTCCTTTTTGATGATAAGAAAGCCAGAGAGATCATGATTCCCAGACAGGATATGATTGCAGTGGATATTAACCAGCCTCTGGATCTGGTTCTGAATGAGATATTGGACAGTCGACATTCCAGAATTCCGATTTATGATGAAGAGATTGATAATATAATCGGTATTTTGTCCATGAAGGACTTTACCATCGAGATGAATAAGAATGAACTTGCGGATATTGACATTCGTCCCATCCTTCAAAAGCCTTATTTTATCCCGGAAAATAAAAAAACCGACGACCTGTTTTTAGATATGCAGAAGCATAAAAAGAATATGGCAATTTTAATTGATGAGTACGGCGGAGTATCAGGACTCATCACCATGCAGGATTTAATTGAAGAGATCGTAGGAGATATTCACGATGAGTATGAAGATGTGGAACCACAGTTAGTTGAAGTGGAACCTTATGTCTATAAAGCATCCGGAAGTATTTCCCTGTATGACATTGATGACGTTCTTCATGAAGAAATTGAAAGTTCCTGCGATACTTTGTCAGGATACTTAATTGAACTTTTAGGCTTTATTCCAAAAGAATCCCAGATGCCTCTGGAACTTGAAGATGAGAAAAACAGCTATACCATCTTAGAGATGAAGGATAAGGTTATAAAGAGCGTTCTGGTCCATATAAAAGAAAAAACAAAATAAAATATAAGCAAGAGGTTCGGTTTCTGAATGACAGAAGCCGGATCTCTTTTTGAAACAGTCCCTTGACAAGGACGTGTCAAATTTGGTAAGATACAAACTGAAACTATAATGATTACAGATAAACAGTCATATGATGTTCGTGAGAATGGGGGATTAGTATGACAAGTGAATTTGCAGTAGCCGTCCATAGTGTGGTTTATTTAAATCAAAGGCAAACCACAACGTCCAGTGAAGAATTGGCTTCCAACGTCTGCACCAATCCGGCCAGAATAAGAAAAGTCATGGCAAAGCTAAAAAAAGCCGGGATTATTGAAACAAAGGAAGGTCTGGAAGGAGGATATCATTTGATCCAGGAGCCTTCAACCGTTAATTTAAAGCAGATCTGCGATGCTTTGGATGTAAGCTTTGTGTCCTCCTCCTGGAAATCCGGAGATGAAAACATGCCCTGCATGGTAGCTTCAGGGATGTCCGGAGTAATGGATGCGATGTATGCGGAACTAAACGAGCTGTGCAGAAGCAGAATGGAACAGATCACCATTAAGGATATACAGGAACAACTGATAAGAAATCGGCAGAGATCGAAAAAGATGGCAGGGGATGAATGAGAAACATCATACCTGCCATTATTTTTTTATTGAATTCATAATAGGAATCATTTATGATAAAAAAAGATGATTAGAATCCGTATGCCTGGAGGGAACCATGATTAGAACTGTAAACAGTGAGGAAATAACAAGAAATATAAAAGAAATGTGCATCGAAGCAAACCATGTGCTGTCAAAGGATATGGAGACTGTATTTTTAAAAGCCGCAGAACGGGAAAAATCAGATTTAGGAAGACAAGTCCTCTGCCAGCTGAAAGAAAATCTAAAGATTGCCGGAGAAGACAGGATTCCCATCTGCCAGGACACCGGAATGGCAGTGATATTTATAAAAGTTGGCCAGGACGTACATATAGAAGGAAAAAATCTGACCGATGCCATCAATCAGGGAGTATCGGAAGGTTATGTGGAAGGCTATTTAAGAAAATCCATTGTAGAGCCTATTAAACGGATCAATACAAAGGACAATACGCCCGCTGTGATTCACTATGAAATCGTAAGCGGCGATAAAATTGATATTACGGTAGCCCCAAAAGGTTTCGGAAGTGAAAACATGAGCCGCATCTTTATGCTAAAACCGGCAGACGGACTGGAAGGAGTAAAGGAAGCCATACTTACAACCGTAAAAGAAGCCGGCCCTAATGCATGCCCTCCAATGGTAGTTGGCGTAGGCATTGGCGGAAGCTTTGAAAAGTGTGCCCAGATGGCAAAGCATGCCCTGACAAGAGATTTAAATGAAACGCCTGAGATTCCATACGTCAGAGAGCTGGAAGAGGAAATGCTTTTAAAAATCAATAAGCTGGGGATCGGTCCGGGAGGCCTGGGGGGAAGTGTAACGGCTCTTTCCGTAAATATTGAAACCTATCCTACCCATATTGCCGGTCTTCCCGTTGCCGTCAATATCTGCTGTCATGTAAACAGACACGCCCACCGCATCCTATAATTGTTAAATATGAATTGGAGAAAGACATGGATTATCATATAAATGTTCCGATAAGTAAGGAAGAAGTAAAAAAACTCAAGTCAGGAGATTACGTGTATTTAACTGGGATTATCTACACAGCCAGAGACGCTGCACACAAGAGGATGATAGAGACCCTGGACCAAAATGCCCCCCTTCCCTTTGACATAAAGGGAAATACCATTTACTACATGGGTCCGTCACCTGCCAGAGAAGGCCGCCCCATCGGTTCTGCCGGTCCCACCACCTCAAGCCGTATGGATAAATACACCCCGACCCTTCTGGATCTGGGAATGGGAGGAATGATCGGAAAAGGAAAACGAAGCAGAGAAGTCATTGACGCAGTAATCAGAAATGAAGCGGTATACTTTGCAGCAGTAGGAGGCGCCGGTGCCCTTCTATCCAAATGCATAACCGCATCAGAAATTATTGCTTATGAAGATCTGGGAACCGAGGCCATCAGACGCCTTACTGTTAAGGACCTTCCCGTAATTGTTGTCATAGACAGTCAGGGAAACAATCTATATGAAACTGCCGTTAAAGCATATAGAGAGGATTGAATATGAATCGTATTGTCTACATGGTAATAAAGAATGTGTTTCGGGTGCCGGTATGGTTTTATCGGATCTGTAAATTTGGATCGTCAGGTGATCCCCATACCCACAAGGAACGCTATGATTATATTAGAAACGTGGTAAAAAAAATCAATCGTTCCGGCCGGGTAGAAGTAGAAGTTCATGGAATCGAAAACCTTCCTGCCGAAAATGGTTTTATTCTGTTTCCCAACCATCAGGGATTATTTGATGTGCTTGCGCTCATGGATGCATGTCCCAACCCATTGAGTGTGGTTGTAAAAAAAGAAGCATCCAATCTGATTCTGGTCAAACAGGTAATAAAAGCACTTAACGGTTTATTTATAGACCGTAAAGACATCAGAGCTTCCATGGACATTATTGTTCAGATGACGGAGAATGTAAAAAAAGGCACAAATTATGTGATCTTCCCCGAAGGTACCCGCAGCCGCGAAGGAAATAAACTTCTGCCCTTTAAGGGGGGGACCTTTAAAAGTGCCGTTAATGCAAAATGCCCGATAGTTCCGGTCGCCCTCATTAACTGTTTCAAACCCTTTGATGAGAATTCCTCCAAAAAGCTGAAGGTGCAGGTATGCTTCCTAAATCCATTATATGCAGAGGATTACCAAAAGACAAAAACCACCCAGTTAGCTGAGATTGTCCATGACAGAATTCAAGAAGAAATAAATCAAAAAATAGGTTGACAAGTCGAATTATATTTTGTATAATTGTCAATGCGTCTGGGAAAGCTCATACTTGAACGACGCATCATATGGAAGCTATGAACTACGGAGAAATACTCAAGAGGCCGAAGAGGCGCCCCTGCTAAGGGTGTAGGTCGGGCAACCGGCGCGAGGGTTCAAATCCCTCTTTCTCCGCTTAATTCCAGATGATTCTTCTTTAAACTAGACAGTGAAAAAAAGTAGTTGACACAATCAGGAAGATATGTTACTATATACCAGCTGTCGAAAAACAGTGAAAAAGAAAAAGTAAAAAAGTTGTTGACAAGCAATCGAATATATGATAAGATATACGAGTTGCTGTTGAAGCAGACAACACAAAAAGCACTTTGAAAACAGAAGATTGAACAGTATGTAAAACCCTGAAAATTCTAATAAATAAGCTGTGTTTGAACAGCTTTGAATGAGAAATTCAGAACGAATACAAGCAATTGTATACGAACCAAACAACAAGTAAAACGGGAAATAAATTAGCTAGTTAGTTGATTTTGACCGTGGATTGAACAAACTGGCAGGTCCAAGCGGTATGCTCATGAAGCTTTGCTTCATTCGCTACCATTTGCTTCGCAAATGTTCAGCTATTCACCCGAAAGTCCTTATGGAAGCGAGCTTCCAACAGACTTCCTGGTAAATATCTGACCGCTTTCAAAGACTATTTGCTTAAATTTGAGAGTTCGATCCTGGCTCAGGATGAACGCTGGCGGCGTGCTTAACACATGCAAGTCGAGCGAAGCAATTTTAAGGAAGCCTTCGGGTGGAATTAAGATTGACTGAGCGGCGGACGGGTGAGTAACGCGTGGGTAACCTGCCTCATACAGGGGGATAACAGTTAGAAATGACTGCTAATACCGCATAAGCGCACAGTGCCGCATGGCACGGTGTGAAAAACTCCGGTGGTATGAGATGGACCCGCGTCTGATTAGGTAGTTGGTGAGGTAACGGCTCACCAAGCCGACGATCAGTAGCCGACCTGAGAGGGTGACCGGCCACATTGGGACTGAGACACGGCCCAAACTCCTACGGGAGGCAGCAGTGGGGAATATTGGACAATGGGGGAAACCCTGATCCAGCGACGCCGCGTGACTGAAGAAGTATTTCGGTATGTAAAGGTCTATCAGCAGGGAAGAAAATGACGGTACCTGACTAAGAAGCCCCGGCTAACTACGTGCCAGCAGCCGCGGTAATACGTAGGGGGCAAGCGTTATCCGGATTTACTGGGTGTAAAGGGAGCGTAGACGGCGATGCAAGTCTGGAGTGAAAGCCCGGGGCTCAACCCCGGGACTGCTTTGGAAACTGTGTTGCTAGAGTGCAGGAGAGGTAAGTGGAATTCCTAGTGTAGCGGTGAAATGCGTAGATATTAGGAGGAACACCAGTGGCGAAGGCGGCTTACTGGACTGTAACTGACGTTGAGGCTCGAAAGCGTGGGGAGCAAACAGGATTAGATACCCTGGTAGTCCACGCCGTAAACGATGAATACTAGGTGTTGGGGAGCAAAGCTCTTCGGTGCCGCCGCTAACGCAATAAGTATTCCACCTGGGGAGTACGTTCGCAAGAATGAAACTCAAAGGAATTGACGGGGACCCGCACAAGCGGTGGAGCATGTGGTTTAATTCGAAGCAACGCGAAGAACCTTACCAAGTCTTGACATCGGAATGACCGGTCCGTAACGGGGCCTTCCCTACGGGGCATTCCAGACAGGTGGTGCATGGTTGTCGTCAGCTCGTGTCGTGAGATGTTGGGTTAAGTCCCGCAACGAGCGCAACCCTTATCCTTAGTAGCCAGCAGTACGGCTGGGCACTCTGGGGAGACTGCCAGGGATAACCTGGAGGAAGGTGGGGATGACGTCAAATCATCATGCCCCTTATGATTTGGGCTACACACGTGCTACAATGGCGTAAACAAAGGGAAGCAAAGGAGCGATCTGGAGCAAATCCCAAAAATAACGTCTCAGTTCGGATTGTAGTCTGCAACTCGACTACATGAAGCTGGAATCGCTAGTAATCGCAGATCAGAATGCTGCGGTGAATACGTTCCCGGGTCTTGTACACACCGCCCGTCACACCATGGGAGTTGGTAACGCCCGAAGTCAGTGACCCAACCGTAAGGAGGGAGCTGCCGAAGGCGGGACTGATAACTGGGGTGAAGTCGTAACAAGGTAGCCGTATCGGAAGGTGCGGCTGGATCACCTCCTTTCTAAGGAAGAAAAAGTAGGGGTTTTATATACTGTTGAGTCTTAGGTTTTCAAAGAAGTAAATAAGGAAACACCAAGAAAGACAAAAGATTTCTGGTGCCGATGCGCTTAGGGGAAACACCCGTTCCCATCTCGAACACGATGGTTAAGACTTAAGCGGCCGATGGTACTATGCTGGAAACGGCATGGGAGAGCAGGTGGGTGCCAGATTCCATTAAAAAAATCACTCGCCAGAGTGTTTTATATAGAACGGACACGTTCCAATGGGTGGAAAAGAAAACGAAGCCTGTGTTAAAGAATGTGTTAACCTGATTCAGCAGGGAAGTGCTGTTTTATATAACTGGTTTTTACCAGTGATTCGTGAGTTTGAGTACATCAAGCTTTCGAATGACTGATAAACTTCAGTCACAGTGGTAGAAATACGAAGGTGAAATCCTTCTGTTCGTATCACGCATGTACCTTGAAAACCACATATTGAAATATATCTAGATAAAGTCTTTGCAAAAAGACAATATCAAGACATCCGAGGTGTTACATCGAACGATGTAACCAAACAAAACTCGTTCAATTATCGTGACGTACGATAAACGAACAAACCTAAGACCAGAGATACAACGCTATGTATCTTAGATAAGTAGCCCGCACCCGCAGGTGAACATCGAATTGGTTAAGCTAATAAGAGCGCAGGGTGGATGCCTTGGCACTAAGAGCCGATGAAAGACGTGATAAGCTGCGAAAAGCTTCGGGGAGGAGCAAATATCCTTTGATCCGGAGATGTCTGAATGGGGAAACCCAGCTGAGCAAACCTCAGTTGTCGTATGGTGAATCCATAGCCATACGTCGGGAACCCGGGGAACTGAAACATCTAAGTACCCGGAGGAAAAGAAAGAAAACTCGATTTCCAAAGTAGCGGCGAGCGAAATGGAAGGAGCCTAAACCGTCATGCGTGCATGGCGGGGTTATGGACTGCAGGAAGTGAGACGATTTGTTACCAGAACGGTCCTGGAAAGACCGGCCATAGAAAGTGAAAGCCTTGTATGGGAAAGCAATAGTCAGCGAGCAGGATCCAAAGTACCACGAGACACGAGAAACCTTGTGGGAATTCGGGGGGACCACCCCCCAAGGCTAAATACTCCTTAGTGACCGATAGCGCATAGTACTGTGAAGGAAAGGTGAAAAGGACCCCGGGAGGGGAGTGAAAAAGAACCTGAAACCCTGTGTTTACAAGCTGTGGAACCACGTTAAAGGTGGAACCGCGTACTTTTTGTAGAACGGTCCGGCGAGTTACCGTTACTGGCAAGGTTAAGCACTGAAGGTGTGGAGCCGAAGGGAAACCAAGTCTTAATAGGGCGTTGAGTCAGTAAAGGTAGACCCGAAACCGGGTGATCTACCCATGTCCAGGTTGAAGCTGCCGTAAAAGGCGGTGGAGGACCGAACGCACATCCGTTGAAAAGGGTGGCGATGAGGTGTGGGTAGGGGAGAAATTCCAATCGAACCCGGAGATAGCTGGTTCTCCTCGAAATAGCTTTAGGGCTAGCCTCGTATTAGTCTGCCGGAGGTAGAGCACTGAATTTCCTAGGGGGCGTCAAAGCTTACCAAAGAATATCAAACTCCGAATGCCGGTCAGATGATGTACGGGAGTCAGACTGCACGAGATAAGTTGGGCAGTCAAAAGGGAAAGAGCCCAGACCACCAGCTAAGGTCCCAAAGTGCGTGTTAAGTGGAAAAGGATGTGAGATTTCAGAGACAACTAGGATGTTGGCTTAGAAGCAGCCACCCATTCAAAGAGTGCGTAATAGCTCACTAGTCGAGAGGTCTTGCGCCGAAAATGTCCGGGGCTAAAACACGACACCGAAGCTGTGGAATGTATATTTATATACATTGGTAGAGGAGCATTCTTAATGCATCGAAGCATTACCGTAAGGAGATGTGGAGTGTTAAGAAGAGAGAATGCCGGAATGAGTAGCGAGATGGAGGTGAGAATCCTCCAGGCCGAATATCTAAGGTTTCCAGAGTAAAGCTGATCTGCTCTGGGTAAGTCGGGGCCTAAGGCGAGGTCGAAAGACGTAGTCGATGGACAACAGGTTGAAATTCCTGTACCGCATATTATCAGAACTGTGGGGACACAGAACCGAGAGAGAACCCGGGAATGAAAAGACCGGGGCAAGCATTGGACTGGCTGGGCTGGCAAATCCGTCTAGCAACAGGAAGGTGTGACGCGTACCGAACAAAAGTAGGGAAGTCTCTGTAGGGGCTGTCAAGAAAAGCCGCTATTGTGTAATATGTGCCCGTACCGTAAACCGACACAGGTGGATGAGGAGAGAATCCTAAGGCCGGCGGGAGAAGCATTGTTAAGGAACTCGGCAAAATGACCCCGTAACTTCGGGATAAGGGGTGCCTGAGAAATCAGGCCGCAGAGAATAGGCTCAAGCAACTGTTTAGCAAAAACACAGGTCTATGCAAAACCGAAAGGTGAGGTATATGGGCTGACGCCTGCCCGGTGCTGGAAGGTTACGAGGAGGGGTTAGCGGAAACGCGAAGCTCTGAATTTAAGCCCCAGTAAACGGCGGCCGTAACTATAACGGTCCTAAGGTAGCGAAATTCCTTGTCGGGTAAGTTCCGACCCGCACGAAAGGCGTAATGATTTGAGCGCTGTCTCAACAATGCACCCGGTGAAATTGAAATACCAGTGAAGATGCTGGTTACCTGCGCCAGGACGGAAAGACCCCATGGAGCTTTACTCTAGTTTGATACTGGGATTCGGTATTGCATGTACAGGATAGGTGGGAGGCAAAGAATCACGGACGCCAGTCTTTGAGGAGCCGATGTTGGGATACCACCCTTGCGATACTGGGTTTCTAACCTGCAGCCATGACCTGGCTGGGGGACAATGTCAGGCGGGGAGTTTGACTGGGGCGGTCGCCTCCGAAAGAGTATCGGAGGCGCTCAAAGGTTCCCTCAGAATGGACGGAAACCATTCGAAGAGTGCAAAGGCATAAGGGAGCTTGACTGCGACACCGACGGGTGGAGCAGGTAGGAAACTAGGACTTAGTGATCCGGTGGTATAAAGTGGGATTGCCATCGCTCAACGGATAAAAGCTACCCTGGGGATAACAGGCTTATCACTCCCAAGAGTTCACATCGACGGAGTGGTTTGGCACCTCGATGTCGGCTCATCGCATCCTGGGGCTGTAGTAGGTCCCAAGGGTTGGGCTGTTCGCCCATTAAAGCGGTACGCGAGCTGGGTTCAGAACGTCGTGAGACAGTTCGGTCCCTATCCGGCGTGGGCGTAGGATATTTGAGAGGAGCTGTCCTTAGTACGAGAGGACCGGGATGGACTGACCTCTGGTGTATCTGTTGGTGATCAAGACCATGGCAGAGTAGCCAAGTCGGGAAGGGATAAACGCTGAAGGCATCTAAGCGTGAAGCCCCCCTCAAGATGAGATATCCCATCGCAAGAGTAAGACCCCTTGAAGACGACGAGGTAGATAGGGCAGAGGTGGAAGCATGGTAACATGTGTAGCTGACTGTCACTAATAGGTCGAGGGCTTAACCAGGTTGGTTTAGGTAAGAGGAAGAACGGATGAAAGATTTAAGACAATGTGTGGTTTTGAGGGTATATGCATTAGCCTTCAAATAGGTTTGGCCTGGTGGCTCAGTTGGTTAGAGCGCCGCCCTGTCACGGCGGAGGTCGTGGGTTCGAGTCCCATCCGGGTCGTTTTACAACTAAATTTTGTCAATGGGATCTTAGCTCAGCTGGGAGAGCATCTGCCTTACAAGCAGAGGGTCATAGGTTCGAGCCCTATAGGTCCCATTCAGTATGCAAACCACATACATGAGAAGAGTTGTGCCGATGTGGCTCAATTGGCAGAGCAGCTGATTTGTAATCAGCAGGTTATCGGTTCGAGTCCGATCATCGGCTTGCATCAAAACAATTGAAATATGGATGGGTTCCCGAGTGGCCAAAGGGGGCAGACTGTAAATCTGTTACGACACGTTTCGATGGTTCGAATCCATCTCCATCCATTCAGTGATTAAAAAATGAATCACTGCATATACTATAATTAAATAACGCGGGGTGGAGCAGTCTGGAAGCTCGTCGGGCTCATAACCCGAAGGTCGTAGGTTCAAATCCTGCCCCCGCAATTTTTAATGTGTAATTTAGTGGATAATGTACTAAAGAACGCATGCGCCCAGATAGCTCAGTTGGTAGAGCAGAGGACTGAAAATCCTCGTGTCGCTGGTTCGATTCCGGCTTTGGGCATATGGGATACTAGCTCAGGTGGTAGAGCACTTGACTTTTAATCAAGTTGTCCGGGGTTCGAATCCCCGGTGTCTCAGGACAAGCCTTGAAACAGAAATGTTTCAGGGCTTTTTGTATTTTACTATTCTATTCATCGAATTCTACAATCACGTAATATCCCCGGTCATTGTGTTTCACTTCTTTTACAATTCCCTGGTTGGATTTTATACGGTCGCGTCCAGTGTAACAGCCTGACATGGCAACAGCCGGTTCTATGATATAACTGTAGCTGCTGGTACCTTCCCGTTCTATGATGTGAACTAAATCATTTGCTTTTACTAATCCTGGACGCTCCATTTTAAACTCTATTAATCTCATGGGTATCACCTTTCCTTCCACTATTTTACTCAAAATACTATTATAGCTCCCCTAGAATAAATTGTAAAGATAGGGTAAGGATGCTATACTAAAGGGGTTGGTAGTCTGCAGAAATTTAATAATTGAAATAAGAATAAATAGATATCGAAACAGGAAAATATAAGAGCAGAAATATAGAGTTGAGGAGATTGAGGGATAAATTGTGAAGGAAAGACCAAATTTACTAAAAAGGTTGATGGAGTATGCTGACTCGGATTTCTACCCATTTCATATGCCGGGACATAAAAGACAATATAAGTATGAGGCTTTGAGCCAATTTTTAAATCCATTTTCAATTGATATTACGGAAATTAACGGGTTTGATAATCTTCATCATCCGGAAGGAATTTTAAAGGATTCTATGGAATGGGCGGCTGGAATTTATGGGAGTGACAAGACATTCTATCTTGTTAATGGAAGCAGTTGCGGAATATTAAGTGCAATCGGTGCCACAGTTCGGAACAGAGGGACGATTTTGATGAGCCGGAATTGTCATAAATCTGCTTTTTATGGAGTTTTCCTCAATCAGCTGAATGCAAACTATATTTATCCACAATTTATACCTGAATTGGGGCTTCAAGGTGGACTATTAGCTGAGGATGTAGAAGAAATGTTGAAAACATGTTCGGATATAGAAGCGGTACTGGTGGTATCCCCAACTTATGATGGTGTGGTTTCTGATATTAAGGCAATTGCTCAGGTGGTTCATAAGTTTGGTTTACCCCTTATTGTGGATGAGGCACATGGGGCACATTTCTCATTTGGTAAAAATGAAGGATTTCCGGTTTCGGCTTTGGATTTGGGGGCAGATATTGTAATACAAAGTCTCCATAAGACGCTACCTTCCTTGACTCAGACTGCGTTGCTGCATGTCAAAAAAGGATTTGTAAATATGGAACGGCTGGACCGATATATTCAAATGTATCAGACCAGCAGTCCTTCCTATGTGATGATGGCGAGTATTGAAAATTGTATTCGGTATATGGATCATAATGGGACTGGTAAAATGAAGGATTTTTACAGTCGGATATCAGATGCACGGAAGCGTCTGGGGAAGATGGTGAATCTGCGGATTTTATCGGATCAGGTGATTGGATATAATGGAGTTTTCGATATAGATATTTCTAAAGTTATTATTTCTACCAGGAATACTAGTTGGTCGGGGAGTCAGTTAGATCAGGTATTACGTGAACAGTATCATTTGGAAATGGAGATGTGCGGGGCAGATTATGTTACAGCAATTACTACTTTGGCGGATACGGAGGAAGGGATAGATAGGCTTTGTACCGCTTTGTTAGAGATTGATGAGATAATAACTATTGGATATGAAGTTGGGAATGAAGTTAGAGATGAAGTTAGGGATGAAGTTAGAGATGTAGTTGAGGATGAAGTTAGAGATGTAGTTGGGAATGAAGTTAGGGACAAAGTTAGAGATGTAGTTGGGAATAAAGTTAGGGACAAAGTTGGGAATAAAGTTAGGGATAAAGTTAGGGATAAAGTTAGAGATGTAGTCGGGAATAAAGTTAGGGACAAAGTTAGGGATGAAGATGGGAATGAAGTTAGGGATAAAGTTAGAAATGTAGTTGGGAATGAAGTCGGGAATGAAATTAGGAGTATAGATGAAGATGCGAATGTAATGAATGGTGCAGATGTAATTATTAATACGACACTAGTTAGTAGTGAGAAAGTGGTTAGTGGGACGGCCGAAATTAACGGTGAAGATGTAGTTAAAAGCGTAGGTGCCAATGGAAATAGAGAGATTGATAAAATAAAGGAGCGGAAAAATATTTCTGACAAGATATCTATTTCAGACAAGATAACTCAGGAATCTCATGTAATAAAGGAAAGCAGGTATCGTATAAGTGAAGCAATGGATGCAAAAAAGACTAGGGTGTTGATAAAGGATGCGATAGGTAAGGTTTCTGCTGAGTTTGTGTATTTATATCCGCCTGGGATTCCGATTGCTGTTCCGGGAGAGGTTTTGACTGGTGGTGATGTTGAAATTATTTTAGAGTTTAAAAGATTGGGACTGCCGGTTCAGGGAATGGAGGATGAGACTGCAGAGAAAATCTTTGTGATGGATGAAATGTGATACATAGGATTAAGATGTGTGTTATGATTAAGGAATTGGAGCAGACAGTGATGGGAAAAATTTTTTATGTGATGGGGAAGAGCGCTTCTGGTAAAGATACAATTTATAAACGTTTGCTGGAATTGCGGCCTCAGCTGAAAAGAGTTATTTTATATACCACCAGACCAATCCGGGAAGGTGAAAGAGAGGGAGAAGAATACTATTTTACCGACGGTAATAAAATGAGGGAACTTCGGGAAGCGGGGAAAATCATTGAGGAGCGGACGTATCAGACCGCCCTAGGGCCCTGGAGTTATTTTACTGTGGATGATGGGCAGATTGACGTCATGAGTGAGAATTCCTATTTGATGATCGGTACTTTGGAATCTTATGAGAAAACCAGAGATTATTACGGGGAGGAACGGTTGGTTCCCATTTATATTGAAGTGGAGGATGGGACTCGTCTTCGGAGAGCACTGGAAAGGGAGTTTAAACAAAAGGAGCCTAAGTATGCAGAACTTTGCAGAAGGTATCTGGCGGATGAAGAGGATTTTAAAGAGGAAAATTTGAAAAGATGTAAGATTGGACGTAGATTTATTAATGATGATCTGGATGCATGTTTGAATGATATTTTGAAGGTGATTCAATAATGTGTGATTTGAGATTGTTTTTTGCAGAGGATTGGGATTGGGTTTATTTTGACTGGATTGGGTATTTATAAGGTCCTCCGGGCAGGGGTGAAAACTTCTGTCTGGAGACTTTTTTATCGAGAAAACAGGCGTATTTGCCAATACTTCTTTCTTGTGATGGTAAAAATTCTATGATATAATAATCATAATTCGTTTTTCGGTTATAAATATACAGGAGAACGGATTGGTCAATTGTAGTAAGGAGGTGTCGCTGTGCCAGGTTTTAAGGATATCATCGGCCATGAAAGAATTAAAGAGCATTTACAGAAAGCCATTGAGTCCAATCATGTTTCCCATGCTTATATTCTTACAGGAGAAGCGGGAATGGGCAGGAAATCTCTTGCCAATGCATTTGCCATGACGCTTCTGTGCGAAAAGGGGTTAAGTGAGCCTTGTATGCAGTGTCATGCGTGTAAGCAGGTGATGAGTGACAACCATCCGGACCTGGTTTATGTGAGCCATGAAAAGCCGGGCAGTATCGGCGTGGATGATATCAGGGATCAGATCCATGATACCATTATGATACGTCCTTACAGCAGCTACTATAAGATCTATATCGTGGATGAAGCAGAAAAGATGACGGTCCAGGCACAGAATGCGCTTTTAAAAACCATAGAAGAGCCGCCGTCTTATGCGGTTATTATGCTTCTTACGACCAATCAGGAGGCATTTCTGCCTACGATTCTTTCCAGGTGCGTGCAGTTAAAGCTGAAACCGTTGCAGGATTCGGTGGTGAAATCGTATCTGATGGGATCTTTGGGGATAGGAGAGAGCAAGGCGGATGTCTATGCGGCGTTTGCAAGGGGAAATTTGGGGAGAGCCATTCATCTGGCTTCTTCGGAGGATTTTCAGCTTTTGTATACGGAGCTTCTTCATATGCTGAAGCATTTGAAGGAAATGGACATTACTGAATTGCTTTTTTATATCAAAAAGATGAAGGATGAGAATCTGGATATTTATGACTGTCTGGATTTTATGCAGTTATGGTATCGGGATGTTTTAATGTATAAAGTGACACAGGATATCAATCTTCTGATTTTCAGGGAAGAATTTAATACAATGAAAGAGTTGAGTGCTGCCAGTGCTTATGACGGGGTGGAACTGATTTTAAAGGCCATAGACAAGGCCAGGATTCGTTTGGAGGCCAACGTGAATATGGAACTGGCAATGGAACTCATGCTGCTTGTAATGAAGGAGAATTAATCAATGATAAAGGTGATAGGCGTTCGGTTTCGGAATGCGGGGAAGATATATTACTTTGATCCGACGGACTTGGAGATTAAGACCGGGGATCACGTAATTGTGGAGACTGCCAGAGGAATTGAATATGGCTATGTTGTGCTGGGATGCCGGGAAGTGGAGGATGAGAAGGTGATTCAGCCTTTAAAGCCTGTGATCCGGATGGCAACCAAGGCGGATGACGAAGTGGAAAAAAGAAACCACGAAAAGGAAAAGGATGCGTTTAAAATCTGCAAGGAGAAGATTAAAAAGCATGGTCTTCAGATGAAGCTGATCGACGCGGAATATACCTTTGATAATAACAAGGTGCTGTTTTATTTTACGGCTGACGGGAGAATTGATTTTAGGGAGCTGGTGAAGGACCTTGCTTCTGTATTTAAGACCAGAATTGAACTTCGTCAGGTTGGAGTCCGGGATGAGACAAAGATCGT
Organism: Lacrimispora sinapis; assembly: GCF_043633585.1. NCBI lineage: Bacteria > Bacillati > Bacillota > Clostridia > Lachnospirales > Lachnospiraceae > Lacrimispora > Lacrimispora sinapis. Next base: position 24,323 of record NZ_CP141832.1, read on the forward strand.
GGGCGGAATCGGCATTTGCGGAAGGACTTTGTGCTGTCATTCCTATTTGTCAGAGTTTATTCCGGTTTCCATTAAGATGGCAAAGGAACAGAATCTTTCTTTAAATCCGACCAAGATTTCCGGGGTCTGCGGCAGGCTTATGTGCTGCTTGAAGAATGAAGAGGAAACCTATGAGGAGCTGAACAGCAAGCTTCCCAATGTTGGGGATTTTGTGACGACGGATGATAACTTAAAGGGAGAGGTCCATTCGGTCAGTGTTTTAAGGCAGCTGGTTAAGGTTGTGGTGACCATTAAGGACGAAAAGGAAATCCGGGAATATAAGGTGGAACAGTTAAAGTTCAAGCCAAGGCGGAGAAAAGACAAGAGCCACGTAACGGATGCGGAGTTAAAGGCATTGGAGGCTCTGGAGAAAAAAGAAGGAAAATCAAAATTAGATGATAATTGATTTAAAAGAGAACGAGCGTATTGATGATCTGCAGAGAAATGGGTATCGGATCATACAAAAGCAGAATGGTTTTTGTTTTGGGATGGATGCGGTCCTCTTATCGGGATTTGCCCAGGTGAAACCGGGAGAACGGGCGGTTGATTTAGGGACAGGCACTGGAATTATCCCGATTCTTCTGGAAGCGAAATATGAGGGCCTTCATTATACGGGGCTTGAGATTCAGGAAGAGATGGCGGATATGGCCAGACGCAGTGTGGCTTACAACCGCCTGGAAGAAAAAATAGACATTGTTACAGGAGATATTAAGGAAGCCAGCCGTTTATTTGGTGCGGCTTCCTTTGACGTAGTGACTTCCAATCCGCCTTATATGAATGATGCCCACGGGCTGAAGAATCCGGATTTGCCAAAGGCTATCGCCCGTCATGAGGTATTATGCACTCTTGATGATGTGGTCAGAGAGGCGGCAAGGCTTCTGCGGCCTGGGGGCAGGTTTTATATGGTACACCGTCCTCACCGGCTGATTGAGATCATAACGGCTTTAAAGGGCTATGGTCTGGAGCCGAAGCGGATGAAGATGGTGCACCCGTTTGCAGACAGGGAAGCGAATATGGTTCTTATTGAGTCTGTGCGGGGAGGAAAGTCCATGATAAAGGTGGAGGCGCCTATCATCGTTTACAGAGAGCAGGGAGTGTATACGGAGGAGATTTATACCATTTACGGGTATTGAGCTCCGTCTGCATGGGAAAGAAAAGGATACCGGGAGTGAATGACGTGGAAGAAAAAAAAGGGATGTTATATTTGTGCGCAACGCCGATTGGGAATCTGGATGATATTACGTTAAGAGTTTTAAATACCTTAAAGGAAGTGGATCTCATTGCGGCGGAGGATACAAGGCACAGCATTAAGCTTTTAAACCATTTTGAGATTAAGACCCCTATGACCAGCTATCATGAGTATAACAAGGTGGAGAAGGCCAAATATCTGGTGCAGCAGATGCGGGAAGGAGTGTCCATTGCCCTGATTACCGATGCGGGAACTCCCGGAATATCAGATCCGGGTGAAGAACTGGTGAGACAGTGCTATGAGGCTGGGATTGGGGTTACCTCTCTTCCCGGGCCGGCGGCCTGCATTACGGCTTTGACCCTTTCCGGTCTTGCGACCAGACGGTTTTGTTTTGAGGCATTTCTTCCTACGGATAAGAAGGAAAAGCAGTGGATTTTGGAGGAGTTAAAGGATGAGACCAGAACCATTGTGATCTATGAGGCGCCTCATCGCATGGTTAGGACCTTACAGGAACTTTATGGTTCTCTGGGAAATAGAAATATTACCATCTGCAGGGAGCTGACCAAGCGGTATGAGACTGCATTCAGGACAACCTTTGAGGATGCTCTTGCGGCTTATGAGTTGGAAGATCCTAAGGGAGAATGTGTTATTGTTATTGAAGGCAAGAGCATTCAGGAGATCAGGGACGAGGAAACAAGGGCTTTTGAGGAGCTGTCTCTGGAGGAACATATGAAGCGGTATGAAGGCCAGGGGATAGACCGGAAAGAGGCCATGCGCATGGTGGCAAAGGACCGGGGAATCAGCAAAAGGGAAGTTTATCAGTACTTGATAAAAAATGAATTATAAAAATTCTCTTGACAATTTACTTATCTTTTTATAAAATTAGTTTGAATTTCAAAATATTTGATATATAAAACAATCCAACGAGACATGCGGGCGGAACGCGGAAGATATGGGCGGGATGCGGCATGAATGGGGGAATATATGACAATTAAAATAATTGGAACGGGTTCTGCAGTTCCGGAGCAGGTGGTGACCAACGACGATCTGGCTAAAATCGTGGATACCAATGATGAGTGGATCCGTACCAGGACCGGAATTGAGGAACGGCGGATCGCTTCGGCAGGATCGGGGACTTCCCACATGGCGACAGAAGCTGCAAAAAAGGCGTTAGCACAGGCGGGGATATCTGCAAAAGATTTAGATATCATCATTTTTGCAACGTCTACACCGGATTGCTGCTTTCCAAGCGGGGCCTGTGAGGTGCAGGCAGCCATTGGCGCAGATAAGGCAGTGGCATTTGATATCAGTGCAGCCTGTTCGGGATTTATCTTTGCGCTTCATACGGTTCACAGCTTTTTTAAGGCAGGGATCTATCAGACAGGACTGGTCATTGGAGCGGATACTTTAAGCAAGATCATTGACTGGCAGGACAGAAGTACCTGCGTTTTATTTGGAGACGGAGCCGGGGCGGCTGTGGTTCGGGCGGAGGAACACGGAACCCTTCACATGACCATGGGGTCTGACGGCAGCAAGGCAAGTGCACTGGCATGTACCGCACGCACCACCGATAGTTTTCTTACGGGAAAAAAACCGGAGCTTGGGTATATGACCATGGACGGACAGGAAGTCTTTAAGTTCGCTGTTAAGACGGTGCCGGAGGCAATCAGGACGGTGCTTTCAGAAGGCGGGACCCATATAGATGAAATAAAATATTTTGTTCTGCATCAGGCAAATTACCGGATTTTTGAATCCATTGCAAAGCGGTTAAAGATTTCCATGGAGAAGTTTCCTACAAACCTGGAACGGTTTGGAAACACTTCAGGAGCTACGATACCGATTTTACTGGATGAGATGAACCGGGAAGGAAAGCTGGAACGGGGAGATAAGATCGTACTTGCCGGCTTTGGCGCAGGACTTACCTGGGGAGCCACTCTTTTGGAGTGGTAATGATTTTAACTAATACTTTGAAAATCAAAGTAATAGCATATAAATTTATTTGATAATAAAGGAAAGAGGAGATTGAAATTATGTTAGAGAAAATGCAGGAAATCATCGCAGAGCAGTTAAACGTGGAGGCAGCAACCATTACCGCAGCATCTTCCTTTAAAGAGGATTTGGGAGCAGACTCACTGGATTTATTTGAACTTGTTATGGCTCTTGAGGATGAATATTCCGTTGAGATTCCTTCCGAGGATTTAGAGCAGCTGACAACCGTACAGCAGGTTATGGACTATTTAAAAGCAAAGGGCGTGGAAGCGTAATGAAAACCAGAATTACCGAACTTTTGGGAATCGAATATCCGGTCATCCAGGGTGGTATGGCCTGGGTGGCGGAGCATCATCTGGCAGCAGCTGTATCAGAAGCCGGAGGGCTGGGGCTGATTGGGGGAGCCAATGCGCCGGCTGATGTGGTACGTGCGGAGATCCGCAAAGCAAAGGAGCTGACAAAGAAACCCATTGGTGTCAATGTCATGCTTTTAAGTCCTCATGCGGAAGAGATAGCAAAGGTCATTGTGGAGGAAGGCATCCGTGTGGTAACGACCGGAGCCGGAAACCCGGAGAAATATATAGATATGTGGAAGTCAGCCGGCATTAAGGTTATTCCTGTGGTTGCTTCTGTGGCTTTGGCAAAGCGTATGGAAAAGTACGGCGCGGATGCTGTGGTAGCGGAAGGAAATGAGTCAGGAGGCCATATTGGGGAACAGACCACCATGACGTTAGTTCCACAGGTGGCGGATGCGGTATCCATTCCGGTCATTGCAGCAGGCGGTATCGGAGACGGAAGAGGCATTGCAGCGGCATTTATGCTTGGAGCAGAAGCCGTTCAGATCGGAACCCGTTTTGTGGTATCCAAAGAGTCCATTGTCCATGATAATTACAAGCAGCGGATTATTAAGGCAAAGGACATTGATTCTGCTGTCACTGGACGCAGTCATGGACATCCGGTAAGAAGCTTACGCAACCAGATGACCAGAGAGTATGCAAAATTGGAGCAGGAAGGCAAATCCTTTGAAGAGTTGGAGTATCTGACCCTTGGAACCCTGAGAAAGGCAGTTCAGGAGGGAGATATTACGAATGGTACGGTCATGGCCGGCCAGATCGCAGGAATGATCAGTAAGGAACAGACCTGCAAGGAAATGATTGAAGAGATGATGGAACAGGCTGAGAAGCTGCTTAGCCGTTAATAAGGAGTTTAATAAAATGAGCAGGATTGCATTTATTTTCCCGGGCCAGGGAGCCCAGTACTGTGGTATGGGCCAGGATTTTTATGAGCAGACAGCGTTAGGAAAAGAGATATATGACACGGCTTCCGGACTTCTGGGATTTTCGGTGCCGGAGCTGTGTTTTGAAAAGAATGACCGGCTGGACATTACGGAGTACACTCAGGCGGCTATGGTTACCACCAGCATCGCCATGATGCGGGTACTGGAAGCAGAAAAGGGCGTAAAGCCGGATGTGGCGGCAGGCCTCAGCCTGGGAGAATATTGTGCACTTGCAGCAGCAGGCGTGATGAGCGATGAGGATGCCATCCGGACTGTGAGAGAAAGAGGAATCCTCATGCAGGAAGCTGTGCCGGCGGGAATCGGGGCTATGGCTGCGATTCTTGCCCTGGACGCTTTTACAATTGAAGAGGTGCTGAGCGATATGGAGGGAGTCCAGATCGCCAATTATAACTGCCCCGGGCAGATCGTTATTTCCGGCAGAAAGGAACAGGTGGAAAAGGCCAATGAAAGGCTTTTAGCCGCAGGTGCCAAACGTGCCATCCTGCTGAATGTAAGCGGCCCGTTCCATTCTGAGATGCTTACAGGTGCCGGAGAGAAGCTTTTTGAGGTTTTGGAGGGAGTAAGCGTCAGCAATCCCCGAATTCCTTATGTGTCCAATGTGACTGCCAAGTATGTGACGGAGGGTGCATTGGTGAAGGATTTACTGAAAAAACAGGTATTTTCTTCTGTCCGCTGGCAGCAGAGTGTGGAAACCATGCTTGCCGACGGGGTGGATACGTTTATAGAAATAGGACCGGGTAAAACTCTGGCCGGATTTATGAAGAAGATTACGAGAGATGTGAACGTCTTTAATATAGAGAAACTGGAAGATTTGGATAAGTTATCCGTTTTATAACAGGGGAGGTAAAAGGATGTTAGATGGTAAAGTAGCGGTAGTAACCGGAGCGGGAAGAGGAATCGGCCGTGCAATCGCCATAAAGCTGGCTAATCAGGGCGCAACGGTGATTGTTAATTACAATGGCTCTGAAGAAAAAGCTATGGAGGTTGTAAAGGAAATCGAGGATAAGGGCGGAGTGGCAGAAGCCATCAAGTGCAACGTTTCCGATTATGCAAGTGCAGGTGCTTTTTTTGACGGCATCATTAAAAAGTTCGGGAAAGTGGATATTCTGGTGAACAATGCCGGTATTACAAGGGATAACCTTTTGATGAAGATGTCAGAGGAAGAGTTTGATGCAGTGATCAACATCAACTTAAAGGGAGTTTTCAACTGTATGAAGCATGTATCCCGCCAGATGATCAAGCAAAAGGGCGGAAGAATCATTAATATTTCTTCTGTATCGGGTGTACTGGGAAATGCAGGTCAGGCAAATTACTGCGCGGCAAAGGCCGGTGTGATCGGCATGACCAAGTCATTTGCAAGAGAGGCGTCAAGCAGAGGAATCACAGTCAATGCAGTGGCTCCCGGATTTATTAAGACAGATATGACAGAAGTGCTTTCAGAGTCTGTAAAAACAGCTACTTTAGATCAGATCCCGATGAAACAGTTTGGAACAGCCGAAGATGTTGCCGGTGCGGTAGCATTTTTGGCATCAGAGGAAGCCGGTTACATCACAGGCCAGGTGCTTTGCGTAGATGGCGGTATGGCGATGTAAGGGAATACACCCTTCGGGTATATCTTGATGTCTAACAGAATGGGCGTTAAAGAGGAATGGAGAGATGATATGAAGAGAAGAGTTGTAGTAACCGGCATGGGAGCCATTACTCCCATTGGAAATAACGTAGAACATTTTTGGAACGGGTTAAAGGAGAAAAAGGTTGGTATCGGACCCATCACTCAGTTTGATACTACGGATTATAAAGCAAAGCTGGCAGCAGAAGTGAAGGATTTTGATGCAAAGGATTACATGGATCCTAAGGCGGCCAAACGTATGGAGCGGTTTGTTCAGTTTGCAGTCGCTGCGGCAAAGGAAGCGCTCACTATGTCCGGTCTTGATATGGAAAAGGAAGATCCCTACCGGGTAGGCGTAAGTGTGGGTTCCGGGATCGGAAGCCTGCAGGCATTGGAGCGTGAACATAAAAAGCTTTTGGAGAGAGGTCCGGGAAGAGTCAATCCTCTTTTGGTTCCTTTGATGATCTCCAATATGGCAGCAGGGAACGTTGGCATCCAGTTCGGTTTAAAGGGCAAGTGCATCAACGTGGTAACGGCCTGTGCTACCGGTACCAACTGTATCGGTGAAGCTTACCGTTCCATCCAGTATGGAGAAGCAGATGTAATGGTGGCCGGAGGTGCGGAGGCCAGCATCACTCCCCTTGGAGTGGCTGGTTTTACGGCTCTTACCGCACTATCAACGGCAGAAGATCCGCTTCGTGCGTCCATCCCGTTTGATAAGGACAGAAACGGTTTTGTAATGGGCGAGGGTGCCGGTGTGGTTATTTTGGAAGAGCTTGAACATGCATTGAAAAGAGGTGCCACGATCTATGGAGAAGTTGCAGGATATGGAACGACCTGTGATGCTTATCATATCACTTCTCCGGCAGAAGACGGAAGCGGTGCGGCCAGAGCCATGATTGAGGCCATAAAGGATGCCGGAATTACTCCGGAAGAGTTGGATTATGTCAATGCCCACGGGACCAGCACCCATCACAATGATTTATTTGAGACTTTGGCGATCAAAGCTGCGTTGGGGGATCATGCAAAGAATGTGAAAATCAATTCTACCAAATCTATGGTGGGCCACCTTCTTGGAGGTGCCGGCGGTGTGGAATTTATTGTTTGTGTGAAATCCATTGAGGAAGGATTCGTTCATGCAACTGCCGGACTTGAGGAGGAAGGCGAAGGCTGCGATTTGAATTATACAAAGGGCGAGGGAGTTGCCTGTGACGTAAACTATGCCATCAGCAATTCACTTGGGTTTGGCGGACATAATGCCAGCATTCTTGTAAAGAAATACCAGGCTTAGGAGGCAGTCAATGGAAATCAATGATATCATAAGGCTGATGCAGGCGGTTTCAGAACATGACCTGACCAGCTTTCGTTTGGAAGAGGGAGATGTAAAGCTCTCGATAAAAAAGGAAAAAGAGATTGTGGCCGTAACCGGGAATGAGGGAGTGGCAGCGGAGATAAGAACCGGTAATCTCTGCCAGCAGGACGCAAAGCGGGAAGAAACTGCAGCAGGCGGTACAAAGGAAGCTGCAGAAGCGGAGGTCTGCTCTGAAAAGGTGATTTTTTCCCCGTTGGTGGGAACCTTTTATAATGCGTCAACGCCTGACGGAGAGCCTTTTGTAAAAGTCGGAGACTGTGTGAAAAAAGGTCAGGTCCTTGGAATCATCGAAGCCATGAAACTGATGAATGAGATTGAATGCGACTACGACGGAGTGGTAGAAGCGGTTTTAGTAGGAAATGAGAATGTAGTAGAGTACGGTCAGCCTCTGTTCCGTATCCGGTAAATTGATGGGAAATAAAGGAGAGGTCCAGAGGGTTGGCCTCTCTTTTCAAACATAAGGAGAGAATATGATGTTAGGAATCAAAGAAATTCAGGAAATCATACCTCACAGACATCCATTTTTGTTGATTGACTGCATCGAGGAGTTTGTGCCAGGGGAAAAAGCGTCGGGATATAAATGTGTGACTTACGATGAGTCCTTTTTCCGGGGACATTTTCCGGAAGAACCGGTGATGCCGGGGGTACTTATTATTGAGGCGCTGGCTCAGGTAGGAGCAGTGGCAATTTTAAGCCTGGAGGAAAATAAGGGAAAGACCGCTTATTTCGGAGGGATTGATAAAGCCAGGTTCAAACGGAAGGTCATTCCCGGCGACAAGCTGAAACTGGAATGTGAGATTATAAAGCGCAAAGGCCCTGTGGGCATTGGAAAAGCGGTTGCTACTGTGGATGGAAAGCTTGCAGCCAGCGCAGAACTGACATTTATGATTGGATAGGTGCACGTGATGTTTGATAAGATTTTAATTGCCAACCGGGGCGAGATTGCGGTAAGGATCATCAGAGCCTGCCGGGAAATGGGCATTAAAACGGTGGCTGTTTATTCGGAAGCAGACCGGGACAGTCTTCACACTCTGTTAGCGGATGAGGCCATCTGCATCGGTCCGGCCCCTTCGACCCAGAGCTATTTAAATATGGAACGCATTCTTACGGCGACGGTTGCCATGAAGGCGGATGCCATTCATCCCGGATTTGGTTTTCTGTCCGAAAATGCAAGGTTTGCAGAACTTTGTGAAAAATGTAACATTACCTTTATTGGTCCGTCAGCGGAAATCATCAACCGGATGGGAAACAAATCGGAAGCCAGAAAGACCATGATGGAGGCAAACATTCCGGTGGTCCCAGGCGGAAAAGAAGCCGTTTATCAGGTGGAAGAAGCAAAGGCCATGGCCGAAAAGATTGGTTTTCCGGTTATGATCAAGGCTTCCTCCGGCGGCGGCGGAAAAGGGATGAGAATTTCCAGAGGGCCTGAGGATTTTGAAGCCAATTTTCAAAATGCCCAGATGGAGTCGGTTAAGGGATTTTCCGATGATACGATGTATATCGAAAAGTACATTGAAAAGCCCCGCCATATCGAGTTCCAGATCATGGCGGATAAATTCGGCCATGTGGTTCATCTTGGAGAACGGGACTGTTCCATTCAAAGACGCCATCAGAAGGTATTAGAAGAATCTCCCTCTGCGGCCATCTCTGAAACACTCCGTCATCAGATGGGTGAGGTGGCAGTCCGCGCCGCAAAGGCAGTGGGCTATGAAAATGCAGGTACCATTGAATTTCTTTTGGATGCGCATAAGAACTTTTATTTTATGGAGATGAATACAAGGATTCAGGTGGAGCATCCGGTGACAGAAATGGTCACGGGACTTGACCTCATTAAAGAACAGATCCGCGTTGCAGCAGGAGAACCGTTAAGCGTAAAGCAGGAAGATATCTGCATTTCAGGCCACGCCATTGAATGCAGGATCAATGCGGAAAATCCGGCAAAGAACTTTATGCCGTGTCCGGGACTGATTAAGAATGTCCATGTTCCGGGAGGAAACGGTGTCCGCATTGATACCCACATTTACAGCGATTATAAGGTTCCGGCCAATTATGATTCCATGCTGATGAAGCTCATTGTTCATGGAAAGGACCGTATGGAGGCAATTTCTAAGATGAGAAGCGCTCTGGGAGAGCTGATCATTGAAGGGATTGAGACCAATGTGGATTTTCAGTTCGATATCTTAAGTCATGAGGCTTACCGTGACGGAGACGTGGATACAGACTTTATCCCCAAATATTTTCCGGACTATGTGCGGTAAGCAAATAAAGGAGTGTATCTTATGTTAAGAAACATGTTTAAGAAGACCTATACCGTCATCGACAGCAAATACAAAACTCCGGATAAAGCAGAGGAACCAAACATCCCCGCAGGACTTTGGAAAAAGTGCAACAAATGCGGCCAGCCCATTTATGCGGAGGATGTGAGAAACAATCATTACATCTGCCCGAAATGCAGCGGCTATTTCCGTCTTCATGCGTATCAGAGAATTGAAATGACAGCAGATCCAGGAACCTTTACGGAATGGGATAAGGAGATGGAGTTTAAAAATCCATTGGATTTTCCGGGATATGATAAAAAAGTAGCGGCGACCCGGGAAAAAACCGGACTTTCTGAAGCCATTGTCACTGGTATCTGTGAGATCGGCGGTCAGAGGGCGGTGCTGGGCGTTATGGATGCCCGTTTTATTATGAGCAGCATGGGCCATGCGGTGGGAGAAAAGATTGCAAGAGCGGTGGAAGAGGCAACGAAACAGAAGCTGCCGGTGGTACTGTTTGCCTGTTCCGGCGGGGCCAGAATGCAGGAGGGAATCGTATCCCTGATGCAGATGGCAAAGACCTCAGCGGCCTTAAAGCGCCATCATGAGGCCGGCCAGCTCTATATCAGCGTACTTACGGATCCTACCACCGGCGGCGTAACGGCAAGTTTTGCCATGCTTGGGGATGTGATCCTTGCGGAGCCGGGAGCTTTGATCGGTTTTGCCGGTCCCCGTGTCATTGAGCAGACCATCGGTCAAAAGCTGCCGGAAGGGTTTCAAAGGTCTGAGTTTCTTCTTGAACATGGTTTCATTGACAAAATCGTTCCCCGGAATGAGATGAAGGAAACTTTATCCCGGATTTTAAAACTCCACAATCCTGATACAAAGAAGGAATTTCATGTGGATAACCAGCCGTCTGCGAAAGAAGATGGTGGAAAAAAGAAATGCTTCTGTTTGAAAAAGAGCAAAAGGAGTGCCTGGGATACGGTTCTCTTATCCAGGCGGGGAGACCGTCCGGTGGCTTCGGATTATATGAAGGAGCTGTTTGATGATTTTATGGAGTTTTCCGGGGACCGCTATTTTAAAGATGACGGTGCCATTGTGGGTGGAATTGCTTCTTTCCACGGAATGCCGGTAACGGTCATCGGACAGGAAAAAGGGAAAAATACAAAAGATAACATCAAGCGCAACTTTGGAATGCCTTCCCCGGAAGGATACCGGAAAGCGCTTAGGCTCATGAAGCAGGCGGAAGCCTTTCAAAGACCCATTGTCTGCTTTGTGGATACGCCGGGGGCATTCTGCGGTCTGGAGGCAGAGGAACGGGGACAGGGAGAGGCCATTGCCAGAAACCTGTTTGAGATGGCAGATTTAACGGTGCCGGTCTTATCCATCGTCATTGGAGAAGGCGGCAGCGGAGGTGCGCTTGCCATGGCAGTAGGCAATGAAGTATGGATGTTAGAAAATGCCATCTATTCCATTCTATCCCCGGAAGGCTTTGCCTCGATCCTTTATAAAGACAGCAAAAAGGCCAGCGATGCCGCCAGAGTCATGAAGATAACGGCAAAGGATCTGCTGGATTTAGGACTGATCGAACGGATTATTCCGGAGGAAGAACCGGTAACGGGAGAGAATATATCCGTTGTTGCAGAGGAGATGGATAAGGCGTTGGGAGAATTTTTCCTCACCTACCTTGCCATGAGTAAAGAAGAGCTTGCAAATCAGAGATATGAAAGATTTAGGAGAATGTAATGGGAACATTAAAACCTTTGGTAATAGGAGATCTTGTGGCAAGGAATCCGGTGATCCAGGGCGGGATGGGAGTAGGCATCAGCCTTTCCTCTTTAGCTGGAGCAGTGGCAAAGTCCGGAGGCATAGGAATTATTTCAACGGCACAGATCGGTTTTCGGGAACCTGATTTTTTGAAAAATCCCCTGGAAGCTAATCTGCGGGCCATTGGAACCGAAATAAAAAAGGCAAGAGAGATCGCGCCGGATGGAATCATTGGATTTAACATTATGGTTGCGACAAAGAATTATGCAAGTTATGTAAAAAAAGCGGTAAAAGCCGGAGCGGATCTTATCATATCCGGAGCCGGACTTCCCGTAAGCCTGCCGGAATATGTGGCGGAGGCAGCAGAAGAGGCGGGGAGCATGTTAAAAACCAAGATTGCCCCCATTGTCTCAACGGTAAAGTCTGCCATGGTCATCTGTAAGCTGTGGGACAGAAAGTACCATCAGGCACCGGATCTTGTGGTGGTGGAAGGACCTTTGGCCGGAGGTCATCTGGGCTTTTCCAAGGAACATCTTACGGAGCTTGGTGTGGATTCCGAGGATGTGGAACGCACCTATAAGCGGGAAGAATATGAAGAGGAAATAAAAGGCATCATCCGTCTGGTAAAGGAATACGGGAAGAAATACAATAAGGTGATTCCGGTGGTGACCGCAGGCGGCATTTATACCCATGAAGATGTCCTGCATCAGATGGACCTGGGTGCAGACGGGGTCCAGGTAGCGACCCGTTTTGTGACCACCTTTGAATGTGATGCTCCCATGGAATATAAGCAGGCTTATATTAACGCAAAGAAAGAAGACATTATCATTACCAAAAGCCCGGTAGGAATGCCTGGAAGGGCCATTGTGAACCCGTTTTTAAAGGATGTGGGCAAGGTTCCGTTTAAACTGGAACACTGTTACCAGTGTCTGGAAAAATGCGATCATAAGACCATTCCTTACTGCATTACAAAGGCTTTGGTGGATTCGGCGGAAGGAAGGACCGATCAGGGACTATTGTTCTGCGGAAGCAATGCTTACCGGGCAGAAAAGCTGGAATCCGTTGATGCGGTTATGAAGGATCTGGTTGGTGAAGCATAGATATTAAGAGAGGATTTTAAGCTCCTCTCTTTTTTTTGTGCAGAAGAGAAGGTAAATAATGAGTATAAACCTTGTGAAAAAACGAACAATACTATAATTATATCTAAAAAATAAAAAATGATAAAAATATTTTTATATAATTTAACGAAAAATTATGCTGAAAATTTCTTTTTTAAGAATAATATGAGGTAATTTCTTCATATAAAAAAGATAAGGGAGTATTCAATGGCTGCGTTTCAGTGTAAGCGGCGCGGTTGACCGGAACATTCTGGACCTTATAATAAAGTACAGGGAGGATTAAGCAAATGGAATTCAAACGCTTACCGGGTCTTACACCGGATGGAACCATCTACCGTAATGACAATATGGGAACTTTGGAGGCTCTGATCCCTTCAGGCTCTTATCAATTTGTCCAGGCACCGTCTCTTTTGGAGCTTCCGGGAGGAGATCTTTTGTGTGCGTGGTCTGCCGGAGCCAATGAAGGAAGTGCCGGTGAGAGCATTGTTTGTGCCCGCCTTATAAAAGGAGAAGCTCATTGGAAAAAGCATGTTAAGGTTTCCAGGGATTCCAAGCGGAGCGAGCAGAATCCGTCTCTGTTTCTTGGGCCTGATAATGCGGTGTGGATGGTCTATACAGCCCAGTCGGAAGGGGTATCCGGAAAGGCCAATATGAATCACACTTCCATGATCCGTTATCAGAAAAGCTTTGACGGAGGAAGAACCTGGGAAGAAGCAAAGGGATTGTTTCCGGAATCTGGAAGTATGTGCAGCCAGCCCATAAAGATTCTTAAAAACGGCAGGCTGATTTTTTCCAACTGGATTTCAAAGGACTTAAAAACAGGATTGACCGGGGACCCGACGGTTTTCCGGATATCCGATGATGAGGGAGCTGCCTGGAAAACCGTATTTGTACCGGAAAGCAAGGGGCGCATACAGGCCAATGTAGTAGAACTGGAACAGGGGCATCTCATTGCATTTATGAGGAGCCGCTTTGCCGACTTTATTTACCGGAGCGAATCCTTTGACTGGGGAAGCAGCTGGTCCTCTCCTGTAAAGACGATTCTTCCAAATAACAACTCTGGAATCAGTGCGGTACGTTTAAACAGCGGGCGGATTGCAATTGCTTATAACCCGACCAGCGGGGAACCGGCTGCTTCAGGCGGGGATGGCTTTTCCGGAAACTGTTGTCCGGTCTCTGTGGCCTTATCGGAGGATGAAGGAATCACATGGCCCTACGTTCGCCATATGGAGCCTGGGGAAGGGTTTGCCGGTGAGAGAAACCAGGACAGCAACAGCCGGTATGAAAATCCGTTTCTTTTACAGGGGGAGGATGAAGCTCTTCATCTGGTATTTGCCTATAAAGACCGTACAGGTATAAAATACATGCGTTTTACAGAAAATGATATCATTGGAGACCATAGAGCCTGAGAAAAATAAATACGTGCAGTAAGGCGCCGGACATTGCTCCGGCGTTTTTTGGATGGAAATAAAATATAAAAATTTGATAACGTTTGATATCATTTTATAAAAAAGATTTACTTTGTTATCATTATCCTTTATAATTATATTTAAGGGAGGTGTGTGGAACATGATAGGGAAACGGATTAAGACGCTCCGGGAGGAGAGACATTTAAGTCAGGAACGGCTGGCGGCAGAATTAGGGGTCAGCCGAATGACCGTCAACAATTATGAAAATGAAAAGCGGGCACCGGATATTGATTTTGCCAGACATACGGCGGAATATTTTGGAGTGACTTTGGAATTTTTGATGGGAGGAACGGAGTACCGGTATAAACGGGATGAAGTTATTTCCCTGAAAAAATCGGAATCCCTGTTCCGTATTATGGAAAAACTTCCCCAGCCGGAGATTCAGGAAATGGTATCCTCTCTGATCGAGACCCTGGAAAAGTCGGTGGAACTCGATATGGCGGATGACATCGTGCAGGTGATGAATCATTGCTGCGTACAGGTCCGCAGGGTGCTGTACAGCTATGAGAATCTGAAAGAGGATATCGCCGTACCGGTGAAGGAACTGAAAAAGATTTCCGTACCGGAGGAATCCATCCGGCAGGTGGTGCATGATAAGCCAAGAGTTGTTTATGATGCCGCATTCCATGCAACAAAACGGATCAACGAGGAGGTGAACCGCTGTGCGGAGACCATGGAGCGCAGGCTGGAAAAGATGGTCGAAGAAAAACTTAAGGAACCAGTAAATGAAACACCTTGATTTGAAAGGAGGATGATAGAGTGGAAAATTGGTATGAAGCGAATATAGCGAGAACACTGGAACAGTTTAACACCAACCAAAACACGGGATTATCAGAGCAGGAGGCCGCAAAGCGGCAAGCCAAATATGGGAAGAATGAATTTGCACAGCAGGAAAAAAGCAGTCTGATCAAAGATATTTTGCATCAGCTTAAAGATATTTCCACCATAATTCTTCTTTTGGCTGCTCTTCTTTCCTTATGCATGGCGATAAAGGATGGCCACGGCTTTATTGAACCTGTTGTAATTGTTTCCATTGTCATTTTAAACCTGATACTGGCAATTACCCAGGAGCGAAGCGCCGAAAAGGCTTTAGATGCGCTGACAAGCTTGAATTCTCCCAACTGTATCGTTCTGCGGGACGGCGTGCAAAAAGAAATTGATACCGCCGAGCTGGTTCCCGGAGATGTGATTCTTCTTCAGCTTGGAAGCATTGTTCCGGCTGACGCCCGCCTGATTTCCAGCACCAATTTACAGGTGGATGAGTCGGCGCTGACCGGCGAAAGCGAGCCTTCTGAAAAAAATGCAGATATCCTGCTTCAGGGAAATGTCCCTCTGGGAGATCAGATCAACATGGTATTCTCCGGCTGTCATGTGACCTCCGGTCATGGAGTGGCCATTGTTACAGGTACGGGAATGCACAGTGAGATGGGAAAGATTGCAGGATACTTAAACAATTCACAGAAAATCAAAACACCGTTGCAGCGAAGGCTGGAAAAGGTGGCAAAATCCATCAGTATGGTGGCAATCATTGCTGCCGTTTTACTTCTAATTATCGGTCTTTTGCAGGGAGAATCCTTCTGGTCCATGGTTACCCTGGCGGCAACTCTGGCGGTAGCAGCCGTACCTGAGACCTTGAATTTAATCGTAACGTTATCTCTTTCCCAGGGTGTTAAAAATATGGTTCAGAAAAATGCCCTGATCCGTAAACTTTCTGCAGTGGAAACCCTTGGAAATACTTCTGTGATCTGTTCCGATAAGACGGGGACCCTGACACAGAATCGGATGACCATCGAAAAGCTATGGATTCCGGGCCAGGAACCGTTTGATGCCGAAAATGAATTCTCTGAAAAACAAAAGGATTTGCTGTCTAAATTTGCCCTTGCAAGCAATGCCTCCGTTCAGACGGAGATGGATGGCACCTTGACTATTATGGGCAATCCTACGGAAAAAGCCATTATGCGTCTTCTCCATGAAAAGGGCTTATCCAAGGAGATCATTTCCAGTCAATACCGTATGGTTGGAGAGATCCCGTTTTCTTCGGAACGTAAGATGATGACCATTGTTTTGGAGGAGCTTTCAGGAGGATATTTGATTCTTACCAAGGGGGCCTTGGACCGGCTTCCTCTGCAGCGCTTTGATGAAGCTATGGAAGAAGAGGTTGCCCGTGTTCATGAAGCATTTGCAGGAGAAGCACTCCGGGTACTTGCCCTTGGGGTTAGGCGGACAGAAACAGCACCGTCTCTGGATAAACCGGAGGAAGTGGAACGGGATCTGTCCTTATTGGGACTCATAGGACTGATTGATCCGGCCCGGCCGGAAGCGGCCAAGGCGGTGGAGCGTGCCAAGATGGCAGGAATCCGTACCATCATGATCACCGGTGACCATGCCGTTACGGCAAGCGCCATTGCGAAAAATATCGGAATTCTTGGGGAGAATGAAAAGGTTCTCACCGGACAGCAGCTTAAAAATATTTCCGATGAAGAGCTTTGCAGGGATATCCATCACTACTCTGTTTACGCCCGGGTTTCTCCGGAGGATAAGATCCGTATCGTGGAAGCATGGCAGGAGAACGGAGAAGTGGTTTCCATGACCGGTGACGGTGTCAACGATACGCCTGCATTAAAGGCAGCAGACGTGGGAGTGTCCATGGGAAAAAGCGGAACCGAGGTGGCAAAAAGTGCATCTGATATGGTATTAACGGATGATAACTTTTCTACCATCATTGATGCGGTTTCTGAAGGACGTAATGTTTATTCCAATATCAGAAAGACCATTTATTTCCTTCTTGTCTGCAATATTTCTGAAATTGTAATCATGCTGGTGGCTCAGTTAAGAGGCTGGGGTATGCCGGTAACGCCCATCATGCTATTGTTAGTCAACGTGCTTGGTGACGGGATTCCAGGTCTTTACTTATCAAGAGAACGCTCTGATCCCCGTCTGATGGACCGTGCTCCCATCCGAAGAGAGGAAAGTTTTTTCAGCGGAGGCTTATTAGCCGTGATCATTCAGCAGACCATCGCCTGCTCCGCTGTGGTTTTGATCGGTTATTATATCAGTGCCTTCCGCCCTCTTCCCGGAATGCCAGAACCTTCCCAGGCCATCGGCCAGACGGTGGCATTCCTGATTCTGGGCTGGACTTCCATCCTTCACTTATTTACGGTCCGCAGCAGAAAGTCCATTTTTAAAAGAACCTTAAAGGATAATCCTCCGGTGGTTTACAGCACCATTGCCATGATTGCAGTCTTCAGCCTTTTGGCAGCATTCCCATCGGTAGGAAAACTCTTTGATCTGACTGCAATTGGGACTTCTCACTGGCTGCTTGCAGCAGGACTTTCTTTGGTTCCAACCATAGTGGCTGAGATCGGTAAGTTTATTGATAACCAGACAAACATCCGGGAGCTTCAGCAATACCGCCATCGCTTGATCCGTCATAAAATTAAAGAAGATGACAGCTTCTAAATTTATGTATTGAAAATGTTCCGGCTCTTAACAAGAGCCGGTCCTTTTTCGTTAAAGGTAACATTTAAGACACATAAGGCTAAAATGAAGGGAATAAGATAAATCAAAGACGAAGAAAATGGAATGGCTGATGTTAAATTATCTTTGGGCGTTTATGATACTGGCAGGTATCCTTTGGGGAGCGTTTCATGGAAATCTAAGTGCGGTCACAGACGGAGCTTTAAATTCAGCAAAAGAAGCCGTTATGTTAAGCATTACCATGCTGGGAATCATGTCATTTTGGACCGGAATCATGGAGATCGGGCAAAAATCCGGGCTTATTGAGCGGCTGTCAAAGAAAATGGGACCTGTGCTCCATTATCTTTTCCCCAGGATTCCAAGAAACCATAAGTCCCTGACCTATATTGCGACCAATATCATAGCCAACATTCTGGGCTTAGGCTGGGCGGCAACTCCGGCGGGATTAAAAGCCATGGAAGCGTTAAAGGAACTGGAGGATGACAGGCGCAAGGAGGAAAGCCAGGGGAAAATCACCGGAAAAAGAAAACCTGTGGCAGAGGGAACTGCCAACAATGAGATGTGCAACTTTCTCATCCTCAATATTTCTTCCCTGCAGCTGATTCCGGTCACCATGATCGCTTACCGCAGCCAGTACGGAAGTGTGAACCCTACGGCGGTCGTGGGTCCGGCACTGGCAGCCACTCTTATATCCACTGTGGTGGGGGTAGCGGCCTGTAAGCTGCTGGACCGTTAGGAAAATAAAACAAGGTATCCTCCGATTGGGATGATACCTTGTTCTTACTTAGGAACATAGCTGTGCCCGGTTATTCATTGAAGGAACAGTCAACAACTTTTGCTCCTTTGATTTTGTCTTTGTTCTTACCGCCCTTGGAGATGCATCCGCTAAAGAAATGCTTGCCGGAAGATGGTGCTTTTGGGAAATTGAAATTCACGTTATTGTCGATACCGGTACAGTCTTTCAATGTGATGGCACCGGTATTGTTATTCTGGTCAAATCCTCTGGCCCGGTTGCCGATGGCAGTACATCCTTCTAAGTAATGATTGTCAGCGGTGTAGTTTCCGCCTACTTTAAAGCCCTGTCCGTTTCCGCTGTTCTTGCCGTTGTAGGATGCTTCTGAGTTGTATACTTTTACCGCATTTCCTGCAGAATAGAAATCGAAGCCGTCATCGGAATTATGTAAAGCGGTGCAGTTTTCAAATACATTGCCAGGTCCGATGCTTAATTTGGCGGCAAAACCGTCTGCATTTTCCCCATCTGTTTTGGAATCATAATTATAAGTGGAGGTAACTTTGGTAATGCGGTTGTTGGAGGCACCTTTGCTCATCTGAAGGCCCGTATCGCCGCATTTGGTAATAAAGCAGTCTTTGACCTGGTTGTTGTCGCCGCTGATATAGATACCGTTGTCTCCTGCATTTTGAATGGTAAGACCCTCGATGTACCAGTAATTACCGGAAATCTGGAAACCACGGGAGCTGTCTTTATAAGGCTGGCTGGAGAAATCAACCACAGGCTTCTGACCGTCGTAGTTTAGAATTTTAATGGGAGATCCGGAGTTTCCGTTTTCATCCAGTTTAAAGGTTTTTGAGGATTTAAAGGTTCCTCCCATCAAATAGATGGTGGTACCCGCCTCGGCTTTTTCAATCGCCTTATCAATGGATTTAAAAGGTTTGTCTTTTGACTGTCCGTTGTTGGAATCGCTTCCGCTTGTGGATACATAATACGTTGCGGATGCTGCGTTGGCAGGCAGCGGGCCAAAATACCCCAGACCTGCTACCATAAAACATGTGGTCACGATGCTGATGATTCTTTTTCCTTTTCTCATATAATAACCCCTTTCTTTATATCTAGATTCCGGAACAGTTATTTGTTCCGGCTTTTCTAGCAGGAATATAAATGGAGACCATAAAGGTCTTACGGAATAACTCATCCATTTTTTGTGCACTGTTTATAGGACAATAGTAGAATAATTAAAATACATTGTCAATAATTATTTGTTAAAAAATCTCTCTTTTTCTGTATTGGAATAATAATAGTAATAAACGTTAAAAAAATAAAAAAACGCTGCAAAATTTCTGTTCTATACAGTCATTTTGCAGCGCATATGGAATTAGAGCTATGGCTTATTCGTGAACGCCCTCTTTGTATTCTTTTAAGGCAATGGAAAGCTGGTCCGGGCAGGATGTAGGTCTGAAGCCGCATTGGATTCCTTCCAGACGTTTGATGGCCTCGTCAACATCCATTCCTTCCACCAGACGGGATACGCCCTGGGTATTGCCGGAACAGCCGCCGACGAACTGAACGTTGACCACTTTATTCTCTTTTACTTCAAAACTGATTTCTTTTGAGCAAACTCCGCGTGTTTTATAATTCATGATTGGTACCTCCAACTCCTGTAATGTCTCCTGGTAAACAAACTAAATTATAGACAAACCTTCTACCGGTGTCAATAGCGCTTTTCAAACCTGGAGAAAGACGTTATAATAAGGGAAGATATCATCAGACGAGGAGGAGATTTATGTTAGGAATAATTGGAGCTATGGATGTGGAAGTGGCAGAAGTCAAAAAAGCCATGGAACAAGTGGACGTGCAAACCATTGCGAATATGGATTTTTATAAAGGGATTTTAAAAGGAAAAGAAGCGGTGGTAGTCCGTTCCGGGATCGGAAAGGTCAATGCGGCTATCTGTACCCAGATTCTGGCAGACCATTACCATGTAAGTGCTGTGATCAACACGGGTATCGCTGGGTCACTGAAGAATGAAATCAACATTGCGGATGTGGTTCTGTCTACGGATGTGGTGCACCATGATATGGATGCCACAGGCTTTGGTTATCCGGTGGGACAGATTCCTCAGATGAAAGAATTCTCTTTCCCAGCCGATGAGACCCTTAGAAACCTGGCTTATAATTGCTGTAAAGAGGTGAATCCTGAGATCGGAGTTTTTATCGGAAGGGTAGTTTCAGGGGATCAGTTTATTTCCGACAGGGTTAAAAAAGAATGGATTTCTAAAACGTTTGGGGGAGCGTGCACGGAAATGGAGGGGGCTGCCATCGCTCAGGCGGCATACTTAAACCACATTCCATTTCTGATTATCAGGGCGATCTCAGATAAGGCGGATGACAGCGCAAACATGGACTACAGCGAGTTTGAAGCCAAGGCGGTTAAACATTCCGTGAACCTTATTTTAGCATTGGCAGAAAAGGTTTCATATTAAGTTCAGAATCGAATCATGGCAGGATTTGACGAACGATTCTAGGCTCTCTCATCTTCCCAAAGCCAGTCCGGGTGTTTATAATAAACCTATCACCCGGGGAGGCCGGGCAAGAAAGGGGAGCTATTATTATGCTGGAATTTTTACAGACAGGCAAAGCGTTATACGTGCTGGCAGCTTTTTGCGGCATTGGAGTTATTACCAGATGGCTGACACGTAACCTCTACAAAAGATTGATTAAAGAAGCCGATAACATGACACTGACCAAAAACAAATGTCTCCGGTCCTTTAAACAGAAAACGGAATCTACGTATCAGATAAACCAGGGAATTCCAAGAATCAAGCCGTACCTGGAACGGCAGATGTATGACTTTAAATATTTGGGCGTTACGCTCCACGGCTGGAACATATTTTCCAATCAGATGACGCTCTGGTGCTTTCTCGCAGGAGGCGGGGCAGCGTTTGCTTCCTATTGGTACCGGACCGATCCTTATTACATAGTCCTATACGGTTCCATGGGGATCATGGCCGGACTGTTTACCATTCTGGTGGACCATGGGGCAGGGATTTCAGAGAAACGGCAGCAGCTGTTTGCCGTTTTGGATAATTACCTGGAAAATGTCCTGATCTACCGGCTGGACCAGGCCAGGGATGAATTTGACGGAATCTCCGGTCCCCGTTTGGAGCCGCGTGAAAATATAAGAGCTATTTACCCGGCCGCGAAAAGAGGCTCAGAGGAGACGGAAGCGGAGCAAGATAAGAAGACAGAGCGGCGGAGTGCAAGGCAGAGACTAAAAGCGGAACGGCCGGAAAAGCCGGCAAGGAACCGGGTTCAGCCAATCGAAGAGTATTCGGATGAAAGAGAGGAGGAAGCAGAGCAAAGCGAAAAGAGTGGGTCTTTGGAGGCCGTCGGTTCCCGGCGGGATGTGGATTACTTAAAACGGAGTCTGGAACAGATTGCGGCAAGCCGGGAAAAGAAACGGAGCAGCCGGGCGGGAGAGGACTGGCTGAAGGACCTAAGCCCGGATGAATTAAAGCTGATCGGTGAAATCCTTCAGGAGTATCTGACATGAACCTTTGGAAGACATAAGAAAATCATGTCGCAATTAGACGGTTTTTATGATATAATTTTCCTTAACAGGCAGTCAGAAACCTGAACAAACAGAAGGAAAAAGGAGAATATGAACAATGGGAAATTTAGTTTTTGATTATTCCAAGGCGTCCGGCTTTGTTTCAGCAGAAGAAATAGAGAATATGAAAGCCGCAGTTATGTGTGCAAGAGACACCCTGATGAACAAGTCTGGTGCAGGCAATGATTTTCTGGGGTGGATTGATCTTCCGACCGATTATGATAAGGAAGAGTTTCATAGAATAAAGGCAGCTGCGGAGAAGATTCAAAAAGACTCCGACGTACTGTTAGTCGTTGGCATTGGCGGTTCCTATCTCGGTGCAAGAGCAGCCATTGAATTTTTATCCCATAGTTTTTATAATGTATTGCCAAAAGAATCACGTAAAACACCGGAGATTTACTTCGCCGGCAACAGCATCAGCAGCAAATACATCAAGGATTTAAAGGATGTGCTGAAAGGAAAGGATTTTTCCGTTAATATTATATCAAAATCCGGAACAACCACAGAACCGGCAATCGCATTCCGGGTATTTAAGGATATGCTGATTGAGAAATATGGCCGTGAGGAGGCAAATAAAAGGATTTATGCCACCACGGACAAAGCAAAGGGCGCGCTCAAGAATCTGGCCGACCAGGAGGGATATGAAACCTTTGTGGTACCTGATGATGTAGGCGGACGTTTCTCCGTTCTTACGGCAGTCGGACTTCTTCCCATCGCAGCCTCCGGCGCAGATATCGACCGGCTGATGGAAGGCGCACAGGCCGCCAGAAAAGCAGCCATTGAAACTCCATATGAGTCTAACGGAGCCCTTCAATATGCGGCAGTACGCAATATTCTTCTCCGGAAGGGCAAGACGGTTGAGATCGTTGCCAATTATGAGCCAAGCCTTCATTACGTTTCCGAATGGTGGAAGCAGTTATTCGGAGAGAGTGAAGGAAAAGACCAGAGAGGTATTTTCCCGGCTGCAGTAGATCTGACCACAGATCTCCACTCTATGGGACAGTTTATTCAGGATGGTGCCAGAATTATGTTTGAAACCGTACTGAATGTAGCAAAATCTCCCGCAGAAATTCTTATCAAGGAGGAAGAAGTTGATACGGACGGCATGAATTATCTGGCAGGAAAAAGCGTTGACTTTGTCAATAAGAGTGCCATGAACGGAACCATTTTAGCCCACAGTGACGGAAATGTGCCCAATCTTTTGGTTGAGATTCCAGAGCAGGATGAATACAGCCTGGGACAGCTGTTTTACTTCTTTGAATTCGCATGCGGGGTCAGCGGATATCTGTTAGGAGTGAATCCGTTCA
This sequence comes from Lacrimispora sinapis, assembly GCF_043633585.1. NCBI lineage: Bacteria > Bacillati > Bacillota > Clostridia > Lachnospirales > Lachnospiraceae > Lacrimispora > Lacrimispora sinapis. Next base: position 47,559 of record NZ_CP141832.1, read on the forward strand.
ACCAGCCTGGAGTGGAAAGCTATAAGAAGAACATGTTCGCTCTTCTGGGAAAACCTGGTTATGAAAAGGAAAGAGAAGAACTGTTAAAGCGGTTATAAGTTTTTAAAATAGAATGCCGGTGCTCGGTTAAGAGCACCGGTTACTTTTTTGTGTCAAAATTAAGGATAATTTAACAAAATTTAATTAGTTATCTTGGTTTGGTTATAGTATACTGGTTAGGTAACAAATGAACCACATTATTTTAGGAGGAAGATATGAAAAAAAGTTTAACAATTCTTCTTGCTGCAGCAATGGCGTTTTCTTTGACCGCCTGCTCAGGAGGAAAGGACGCAAAGGCCATTTATGACGATGCAACAAAGAAAACATCTGAACTGACATCCATGGAGGCGAATTCTGCAGTCAACATGCAGATGGCTCAGGGAGAGGAAAAGACAGACATCAATATGAAACTGGATATGAAGATATCCGGGATCAATACCGATAGCATGAAGTATCTGGCAGAGGGAACCACCTCACTTATGGGTCAGGACATCAAACTGTCCATGTACTATGAAGGCGGATATTATTACATGGATTCCATGGGACAGAAGATCAAATATGCCATGGATTTAGATGAAATGATGAAACAGATCAAGCAGGGCACAGAAGGTGCCAGCGTTGATTCTTCTTACTTAAAGGAGATTACAGCCAAAAAGGACGGAGATAACCAGATTCTTTCTTTCAGCATTGATGCGGGGAAGATGGATACTTATGTAAAGGATTTGATGGGGCAGTTAGGAACCGCCGGATTGGAAGGAGTAACTTATAACATCAAAGAAGCAAAGGGCGAAGCTACTGTGAATAAAGAAGGATATTTTACTTCTCAGAAGATCACCCTGACAATGGATATGACAAGCCAGGATCAGACTTTCTCCATTGTTATGGATACAGATACGACGTATTTGAATCCAGGCCAGGCCGTAGAAGTGACCGCACCGGATTTGAGCGGTTATACAGAAGTTGATCCAAAAACCTTACAGGCTCAGTAACAGGATATAAACCTTTCTAAGAATAAAAAAGGCTCTTCCAAGGCAAGAATAATGTCTGGAAGAGCTATTTTTATTCTTCGATCACCTGAATTTCCAGAAAATCAAACGCAATGTGCTCGATAAAATTATCCTGGTAAAACCTGGCTTTGGAGTGTTTTTGAAACTCCTCTACAGTGGCATTGAGCCACAGGGGTTTTCCCAAATCAAACTGGTAGCAGATCTCATCCAGTGCGTTAAAAACCATGGTTGTTCTGGAAAGACTGTAATCGGAAATGCAGATGACGGTATCCTTCACGATTTTCGTGTCTTTGATCATTTTTGCCCACATACGAAACATAATGAATTTTCCCTTCTGAAATAAGCGGTTATCACCGCCGGTTTGATGCTGCAACGATTATATCACCGGGAAAGGACAAAGCGCAAGCAGGAAAATGACGGACATTGTAAAACCATGAAAAATATGATAGAATCGTCATAGGAAAAACCCAAGGAGGAACACTTAAGATGGCACAACCCATAACGGATCAGGTTGGTTTTCTTGGAGAGGCCTGCAGAGCCGTCCAGGAGTTATCGGCGAGCAGGAATCTTCTGGATAAGTTCCATCAGGAGAAGAAACGTCTGGAAAAGGAACTGGAGGCAGAAAAAAAGGCTGTGGCAGATGCCATTAACCTTACGGTCAAAAAACGATTGGAAGAGATTGAAGCCACATATGACAAGGAAATTGCCAGGGAACAGGACTCCTTAAAGCGGATGAGGAGCAAACGGGAAAAAGCAAAATCCCAGGGGATTAAGGAACGGATCGAAGAGGAAACAGAAGAATTAAAGGAAAATAATAAGGAGTTAAAGCAGCAGTTGAAGGATATTTTCCGGAAGGAAGGAGTTCCTTTATTTTGCAGAAGCAGGCTGTATTATGCCCTGTATATGCCTGACAGCTTTCAGGAATGGACGACTTTGTTTTTTTCCATTTTGTTTTGTTTTCTTGCCATTCCCTGCGGAATCTATTTTCTGATTCCTCAGAGGACCCCTTATTATTTGATCGGAATCTATTTTTTGACCATCCTTATCTTTGGAGGCAGTTACATCCTTATTAATAACCGGACCAAAGTCAGGCATCAAAGTGCACTTAAAAAAGGAAGGTCCATCCGGGACTTTATTAGAGCAAATGACCGGAAGATCAGGCTGATCATTCGTTCCATTAAACGGGACCGTGACGAAGCCGTCTATAACCTGGAAAAATATGATGATGAGATTGCCCGCATGGAACAGGATTTAACGGATATCACCGAAAAAAAACGGGAGGCGTTAAATACGTTTGATAAGGTGACAAAGACTATTATATCCGATGAGATTGAAGGCAACAGCAGAGACACTCTTGACAGGCTGTCCAAAGAGTATGAAGAGGCAGCTGCCAAGGTGAGGGAGGCAGAGGTGCGGGTGAAGGAACAGACCCTCTTTATTAACGATCATTACGCTTCTTATGTAGGCAAAGAGTATATGGTCCCGGAACGGCTTGATGAGCTGGCAGATATGATCCGAATGGGAAAGGCTTCCTCCATAAGCGAGGCCAAGGCCATTTATAAGAGTCTTAAGGAATAGAATGAAGGTGCAGAAAAATACGCGGAGGCGGGTTTTTCCTGCACCTGTTTTTTCGTAATTTTTTCCCCGCAGTGTGGTGAATAATTCCATAAATCACGGCTTATAATAGAACAGAGAAAATAAGGACAGCAAGGCAGGATATTATGAAATTATGGGAAAGAATTGCGATCCGGGGAAACCGGGACGTTTTTTATTATGACACAAAGCATACCTTTGAAGCAGAGGACTTTGCTTCCAGACTTTACGATATGATAAGTACGGAGCTGGAGAATAAAAAAGCAGCTGGAGTACTTTTTTTGTGCATCGGCACCGACCGTTCCACGGGAGACAGCCTTGGGCCCTTAATTGGTTACAAGCTAAAAGACAGGGGACTGGAGCATCTGGAGGTCATGGGAACTCTGGAGCGTCCGGTCCACGCCATGAATCTTGAAACGTATCAGACGATTCTACGGCTGCGTTACCCCAATTACGTGGTGGTTGCAGTGGATGCTTCCGTTGGAAATATGGAGCACATCGGCTACGTGACCCTGGGAAGAGGGGCACTGAAGCCGGGACTTGGAGTCAGTAAGGAGCTGCGGGCCGTAGGGGATATTTTTATTACCGGGATCGTAGGGAGCTGCGGAAATTACGATCCTCTCATGCTGCAGAGCATACGGCTTTCCGTTGTGATGCGCATGGCTGACTGCATCAGCCACAGTATTTATCTTGTCGAAAAGTTATGGGAAAACACGTCCATGCTTTGACATGATTTTCGCCCTTTGTATGCTATGATTCATTGGATTAAATAAAAAATAGCGGGGTGAGCCAATGGGTGAATTATACAATCCGTACCCGAAGCTGCCGAAAAATATCAGGCAGATCGGGGAACGGGACCAGATCGTAAAGTTATATGTAGAGGATTATGTAAACACGTATTTGAAACGTCTGTATCCTGTAAAAGGACAACCACTTCGGGTAGGCTTATTGCTTGGAAGTATAGAACTAAATGACGGAACGCCTTATATCTTCATTGACGGAGCTTTGGAGATGGAGGACGTGACAGATGCAGAAGGAAGAGTGGAATTTACAGAGCTTTCCTGGAAAAAAGCCTATCAGAACATGGAACAGCTTTTCCCAAAGAGATCCATTCAGGGCTGGTTTTTATGCGGCAGTCCGGGAGATGATCTTACCCCTTTGAATTATTGGAAACAGCATGTCCAGTATTTTGAGGGTACCAATAAACTGATGTATTTAAGCAATGGAACGGAAGGAGATGAAACAGTTTACATATCGTCAGAGGACGGATTTTACCGGCTTCAGGGCTATAGTATCTATTATGAGCGAAATCAGATGATGCAGGACTACATGGTTCTGCGAAAAGATGTAAAACGTATCGAAACCGATACAAATGATAAGGTAATTGAAGAATTCCGCAAGCGAATGGACGAGCGCAAAGAGGAAGTTACGGACAGGCATCAGACCACCGGGCTCCTTCGAGGCATGTGTACTGCGATGGCAGTCGTCATATTAGCTGGCGGAATTGTTCTGTTTAACAACTATGAACGGATGCAGAGCATGGAAAGCGTAATCGTTTCCGCTATACCGGCAAAAGCACAGCAGATTTTTGGAGGCAGCCAGAAAAAGGGCGCCAAAGCCGAATCCAGGGTCGTGGTGGAAGATGCGGAAGCGGGCATTTCTCCAACGACTGCTGTGAATAAGGAAACCATGTCGAAAACGCTGCCGGAAACAAAGGCCGGGGAAGGTCAGGCAGCGGCAGAGACAAAAGCCGCCCCGGGACAGACCAGCGCAGCGTCGGCTGAGACCCAAACGGTGCCGGGACAGACCAGCGCAGCATCTGCTGAGACCCAAACGGTGCCGGGACAGACCAGCGCGGCATCGGCTGAAACCCAAACGGTGCCGGAACAGACCAGCGCAGCTTCTGCGGAAACAAAGAAGGCTCCGTCAAAGGAGAGCAAGGCTTCGGGGGAAACCAGCCAGGCACCGGCGGAAACAGAAGCCGCCGCAGGAGCAGGACAGCGGGTCCATGTGGTCCAGGAGGGAGAGACGCTGTACGGAATCATGATAGCAGAATACCACAATGTGAATAAGCTGGAGGAAATCTGTGAGCTCAATGGATTGGAGGATGAGAATAAGATCGTAGCGGGTCAGAAATTACTGCTTCCGTAGAAAAAATATAATGCGTTTCTTCTTGAAATGATGTATACTACAACTATATATGGGCATTTTTAGGAGAAAACTGCATGAGTGAATGGAACTCTATGAACAGAGAGATTAAAAAAAACCAGCTGAGGCGGCAGATTGTCCCAACGTCTGTGGACAAGGATGAATCCAGCGAAGAAATCATAAAAAAAGCCCGCGATAAGGTAAGGAAGAAAAGGCTCAGAATCTTTCTGGTACTGTTTATTGTGTTTGCAGCAGGAGGGATCGGTGCATTTCAGTATTTCCGGCTCTATCATTATACCAGGTATGGGGTGGTCTGGGCAAAGCAGATGAATGAGGGAAGCTATGAAGGATATATGGATTTTGGTTCCAATGTGCTGAAATACAGCAAGGATGGTGCCTCCTATGTGGATTCCCAGGGAAAAGAAGTGTGGATTCAAAGCTATGAGATGAAATCGCCGAAGGCTTACGTTAGTGGGGACTATGCGGCCATTGTTGACCAGCAGGGGAATTCCATCTATATTTTTGACAAAGCAGGGAAAACAGGAGTGGCGACTACGGTTCTTCCCATCGTGAAGGCCACCGTATCCTCGTATGGAGTGGTAGCTGCCATATTAGAGGATTCCACCTCCAATTACATTTATTTTTTTAATCAGGATGGATCGGTTCTTGATGTGAAGATCAAAGCGCTTTTAGGGGGGGATTCCGGTTATCCGGTGGATATCAGCTTATCTCCTGACGGAACCCAGCTGATGGGGGCCTATGCCTATTTAAAAAACGGTACGTTAAACGGCAGGGTCGCGTTTCATAACTTTTCTGAAATCGGAAAGAGCATTCCGGACAGGCTGGTAGGCGGCTTTGACCAGCCATATGACGGAGCACTTGTGGCTCAGGTCCGGTTCCTTGATGATACTTATTCCTGTGCATTTGCAGACAACAGCGTATCATTTTATTCCACAAAGAACGCCCTCTCTCCGGAGCTGTTAAAGCAGATTCCGGTACAGGAGGAGATTAAGAGCGTCTTTTATTCCCCCAAATATGTTGGCCTGATCCTGGACAACCCGAAAGGGGAGAACCCCTACCGGATGGAGGTCTATAAGGCCAATGGAGACCATGTGTTTTCCACAGGTTTCCAATATCAGTATACCAGCGCGGATATTGACGGAGATCATGTATTTCTGTATAATGGAGACTCGTGCAGAGTCTACAGCATGTCTGGCAGGCTCAAATTTTCCGGCACATTTGATTTTCCGGTATCTAAGATCCGTAACGGCAGGCTTCCAAATACCCTGATCGTGATGGGTCCTCAAAATATGAAAGAAATTAGATTACAAATAGGAGGGCAATACCAATGAGCAACGTCGAAACCATGTCAATCAACGCAATCCGCATCCTATCTGCAGATGCGATCCAGAAAGCCAATTCCGGACATCCCGGACTTCCTTTAGGCTGTGCGTCCGCCGCATATGAATTATGGGCCAACCACTTAAATCACAATCCGGCAGATCCCAACTGGGCAAACAGAGACCGCTTTATTTTATCCGGTGGTCATGGTTCCATGCTTTTGTATTCCCTTCTCCATCTGTTTGGTTACGGGAATTTATCAAAAGAAGATTTGATGAATTTCCGTCAGTTAGGTTCTAAGACACCCGGACATCCCGAATACGGCCACACCGTAGGCGTTGAGGCGACCACAGGACCTCTCGGTGCCGGTATGGGTATGGCAGTTGGTATGGCCATTGCAGAGAGCCATCTGGCCTCCGTATTCAATAAGGACAATTATCCGGTGGTGGATCACTACACTTATGTGCTGGGCGGAGACGGCTGTATGATGGAAGGAATCTCTTCCGAAGTATTTTCTCTGGCAGGAACTCTTGGTCTTGGAAAGCTGATCGTTCTTTACGATTCCAATCAGATCTCCATCGAGGGAAGTACGGATATTGCATTCACAGAGGATGTGCAAAAGCGTATGGAAGCGTTCCATTTCCAGACCATAACCGTAGAAGACGGCAATGACTTAGGAGCCATCGCACGTGCCATTGAAGAAGCCAAGGCAGACACAGAGCATCCTTCCTTTATTACCATCAAGACTCAGATCGGCTACGGCTGCCCCGCAAAGCAGGGAAAAGCCAGCGCCCATGGAGAGCCTCTTGGAGCAGACAATATCACTGCATTAAAGGAGAACTTAGGATGGCCCTCTACAGAACCATTTTTCGTTCCGGAAGAGGTATACAGCCATTACCGCAAGTTGGCAGAGGAAAAGGCTGAGGTGGAAGCTGCATGGAAGGTGATGTTTGCGGCTTACTGTGAGGAATATCCGGAGATGGAAGCCTTATGGAACGCTTATCATGATCCTGACGGGGCAGAAAAAGCCATTGAAGCATGTGCGGATTTCTGGAAAAAGCCGGAAAAAGCAGATGCCACCAGAAATTTATCCGGAAAGATATTAAACCGCATCAAAGACCATATGCCGAATTTAATCGGCGGTTCTGCAGACCTTGCGCCTTCCAATAAGACCAACATGACGGATGCAGGAGATTACTCAAAGGAAAACAGAAGCGGACGCAATATGCACTTCGGAGTCAGAGAACTTGGTATGACTGCCATCGGAAATGGTATGCTGCTTCACGGCGGTCTCCGCACCTTTGTGGCTACTTTCTTTGTATTCAGTGATTACACAAAGCCTATGGCACGCCTGGCTTCTCTGATGGGGCTCCCCCAGACTTTTATCTTCACCCATGACAGCATCGGTGTTGGAGAAGACGGACCGACCCATGAGCCGATCGAGCAGCTTGCCATGCTTCGTGCCATGCCGAATTTCCATGTGTTCCGTCCCTGTGATGAAACAGAGACAGAAGCCGCATGGTATTCAGCACTGACCTCTAAGAAAACTCCTACCGCTCTTGTTCTCACCAGACAGAACTTAACTCCGATGCCAGGCAGCAGCAAAGAGGCATTAAAGGGCGGTTATGTTATTGACGACTGCGAAGGCACACCGGAACTGATTCTGATCGCCAGCGGTTCTGAGGTGGAGCTTGCGGTGAAGGCAAAAGAACTTCTTTCTGACCGTAAGGTCCGGGTAGTTTCCATGCCTTGTATGGATCTGTTTGAAGAGCAGACAGAGGAATATAAAGAATCCGTTCTTCCAAAGGCTGTACGCAAGCGTGTGGCTGTGGAAGCGTTAAGTGATTTTGGCTGGGGCAGATATGTAGGCCTTGACGGAGCTTATGTGACCATGACTGGCTTTGGAGCCAGCGGTCCTGCCGGTCAGTTATTTGAGCATTTTGGATTCACGGCGGAGCGTGTGGCAGAAGTTGCGAAATCCTTATAAAAGATGCCTGGCATCTTGATACAAAAGGAAAAGGAGCGTAAGCAGTCATGGGAAAGAAATGTATTGGTGTTGATGTTGGCGGTACTTCCGTAAAGATTGGCCTGTTTGAAGTGTCAGGGGAGCTTCTGCATAAATGGGAAGTGAAAACCAGAAAGGAAGAAGGCGGAAGATACATCCTTGATGATACCGCTGACTCCATTTTGAAAAGGCTGGAAGAGCTTGGGATTTCCATTGAAGAGATCACAGGTGTGGGACTGGGGATTCCCGGTCCGGTCCTTCCAAACGGTTATGTGGAGGTCTGCGTCAACTTAGGCTGGCGTGACTGCTACCCGGAGCGGGAGTTAAGCAAGCGGCTTCACGGCCTTCCGGTAAAAAGTGCCAACGATGCCAATGTGGCGGCTCTCGGTGAGATGTGGCAGGGCGGCGGCAAAGGCTATCATGACATTGTTATGGTCACACTTGGCACCGGCGTCGGGGGAGGTGTGATCATTGACCAGAAAATCGTTGCCGGAAGGCATGGACTGGCAGGAGAGATCGGCCACATCCACATCCGTGAGGATGAAACGGAAACCTGCAATTGCGGCGGTGTGGGCTGTGTGGAGCAGGTGGCAAGCGCCACCGGCATTGCAAGGGAGGCAAGAAGGCAGATGGCTTCCAAGGATATGCCGTCTGTTTTGAGGAGCTTTGGAGATAAGGTTACCGCAAAGGACGTGCTTGATGGGGCTAAGGCAGGCGATCCTCTTGCGATGGAAGTCATGGAGGTTGTGGGGCATTATCTTGGAATGGCTCTGGCCCAGGTCTCTATGACCACAGACCCGGAAGTATTTGTTTTAGGAGGAGGTGTATCAAAAGCAGGTCAGTTTCTGATTGATGCGATTGATGAAAATTATAAAAAGTTTACACCGATTTCAAAGAATAAAGGCAAAATCGTGTTGGCGACTCTTGGGAATGATGCTGGTATTTATGGCGCTGCCAAACTGATTTTAAATTAGGAATAAAACGAAATACCAGGTATTGGCGGGAAATGAAATTCTTCAGTCATATCTGGTATTTTATTTGCGGTTTATTTACAATTTACTAAATTATGATATAATGGGAATACTTCACAAAGGAAGAAACCTCCCAATATGAGGAGACCCCGGTTGACGGACAACCGGGGCAATTATGAAAAATCTATGTGCAACTTGACTGATTAACTTATTTTAAAAACTTATTTTCTATACAATTAGTATAAAAAACGGATATGAACACAATATGAACGGCCTGTAAACAGATTATGAAAAAGGAGATACTATGAAAAACAGCCTTAAAAATAGAAAGACCATCGTCATTGGACATAAAAATCCGGATACCGATTCCATCTGCTCCGCAGTCTGCTATGCAAACCTGAAGCGGATCATAACCGGGGAAGATTATCAGCCGGGACGTGCCGGACGTGTCAACGAAGAAACCCAGTTTGTGTTAAATTATTTTGGCATGGAAGCGCCGGAGCTTGTGGAAAATGTAAAGACCCAGGTTCTGGATATAGAGATCCGCCCGATTCAAGGGGTGGATAAGAATCTATCTTTAAAGAAAGCATGGAATCTGATGCAGGAAGATAATGTAGTGACGATTCCGGCAATTACCAAAAAGGGGATGCTGGAAGGGCTTATTACGGTGGGAGACATTGCAAAGTCTTACATGAACGTATATGACAGCAGCATTTTATCAAAAGCCTGCACCCAGTACTCCAACATCGTAGAGACGTTGGAGGGGGATATTGTGGTTGGCAATAAGAATGCCTATTTTGATAAGGGAAAAGTTCTGATCGCTGCCGCCAATCCGGATATGATGGAGTATTACATCTCCAAGGGCGATCTGGTCATCCTGGGAAACCGGTATGAATCCCAGCTTTGTGCCATTGAGATGGAGGCGGCGTGCATTATTGTCTGCGAAGGTGCCGCAGTTTCCATGACCATTAAAAAGCTGGCGCAGGAGCGGGGCTGTACGGTCATGACCACGCCATATGACACGTATACAGCGGCCCGTCTGGTGAACCAGAGCATTCCCATCAGCTTTTTCATGAAGACGGAAGGGCTGATTACGTTTGAAGAGGAAGATTACATTGATGAGATCAAAGACGTGATGGCAAGCAAGCGCCACCGTGATTTCCCGATTCTTGATAAGAACGGAAAGTATAAGGGCATGATTTCCCGCCGTAATTTGCTGGGGGCAAAAGGAAAACGGCTCATCCTTGTGGACCACAACGAAAGGTCCCAGGCGGTGGAAGGTATGGAAAGTGCGGAGATCTTAGAGATCATTGACCATCACCGGCTTGGAACCGTGGAAACCATTGCACCTGTATTTTTCCGCAATCAGCCGGTAGGGTGTACGGCTACCATCGTTTATCAGATGTATCAGGAGAATCAGGTTGCCATTGAGCCTCAGATCGCTGGACTTCTGTGCAGTGCCATCATCTCCGACACGCTTTTGTTCCGTTCTCCGACCTGTACGGATGCAGATAAAAAGGCAGCCCTTGCTCTTGCAGAGATCGCAGGGATTGATGCTGAAAAGTATGCTTCCTCCATGTTTGCGGCAGGCAGTAATTTAAAGGGAAAGACAGACGGGGAGATTTTTTATCAGGATTTTAAGAAGTTTAACGTTGGAAAGGTGACATTTGGCGTAGGTCAGATCAGTTCTTTAAACTCCGAGGAGCTGAAGGAACTGGAGGAACGCATGCTTCCATACATGAAAAAGGCGAGAGAAGAGCACGGGGTGGATATGATGTTCTTTATGCTTACCAATATTCTTACAGAGTCCACGGTTCTGCTCTGCGAAGGCCAGGGAGCAAAGCAGATGATCGCAACAGCCTTCCGCGCAGATGACGACAAAACCAACTCACAGGAACATGTGGTCAGCTTACCGGGTGTGGTATCCAGAAAGAAACAGTTGATTCCCAGCATCATGTTAGCCGTCCAGGGTTAAGGAGGACGGTCCATGAAAAAACAGCAGTCAAATCAAAAACAGCTTCCTGTGAAACGAGAGAAAGTGGAATGGAAGCCGGGCAACATGCTTTATCCGGTTCCTGCCGTTATGATCAGTTGTCAGAGGGAAGGCGAAAAGCCCAATATTATTACGGTAGCATGGGCCGGAACCATTTGTTCCACGCCTGCCATGCTTTCGATCTCTGTGCGGCGGGAGCGTTATTCCTATGATATCATCAAGGAGACCGGGGAATTTGCCGTGAACCTGGTGTCAAAGGAGCTGGTGCGGGCAGCGGACTACTGCGGAGTAAAATCCGGCAGGGACGTGGATAAATTTAAAGAGATGAAGCTAACCCCATGTACGCTCAAGCACATCAAGGTACCTGGAATAGAGGAAAGTCCGGTCTGCCTTGCATGCCGGGTGGTGGAAATCAAGCCTCTGGGAAGCCATGATCTGTTTCTGGCTGAAATCCTGGGAGTGACCGTAGACAGCCGGTATATGGATGAGAAAAACAAATTTCATTTAAATCAGGCCGGGCTGGTGGCTTATTCTCACGGAGAGTACTTTGAGCTTGGAAAGAAAATCGGCAGCTTTGGATATTCGGTAAAAAAAACGGACAAAAAATCAGCCGGCAGGAGGAAAAAAAGATAATGGGGAAGCAAGATAATATCACATTGATCGGAATGCCTGGATCAGGAAAGAGCACCATTGGTGTTTTGCTTGCGAAACGTCTTGGATATTCATTTGTAGACGTGGATATTGTCATTCAGGAACAGGAAAAGCGGCTTTTAAAGGAAATCATCGCCGAGGAAGGGGATGACGGCTTTCTGGAAATAGAAAACCGGGTCAACCGGGAGCTTTCTGCCTCTCACAGTGTGATCGCACCCGGCGGAAGCGTGATTTATGGAAGAGAAGCCATGGAGCATTTAAAGGATATCAGCATCGTGATCTATTTAAAGCTCAGCTATGAAAATCTCAGGGAGCGTTTGGGCAATCTGGTGGACCGGGGGGTGGTACTGAAAAACGGTATGACCTTAAAGGACTTGTATGATGAGCGGATTCCCTATTATGAAAAATATGCGGATATCACCATTGATGAGACTGGACTGGAAGCCGGCAAGGTGGTGGATGAACTGAGAGCCATGATGAAAGAACGGTTCGGACTGGATACATAAGGTATGAAATGAGGAAGCAGAATAATGGTATTTCATATGTTTGACAATGGTTTCTGAGCAGAGAAGGATTCTGCCGGGCACTATTTTTATTTCCTGCGGAGACATGATGCCCTGCGGGATAGAAATGAATGGAATCCGATGATTGTAAGGGGGAAAAGTGATGAAGAAAAAATTAAAGCGGCTGGCAGCCGTCGGTATGGCAGGAATCATGGTATGGTCTTTGACTGCATGCAAAAGTGCAAAGACAGTAACAAAGGAAACGGAGCCTTTAGCTGCCAAAGCCGAGGAAAACCTGTTAAATGTACATATTGATGTGGAAGTGGCCTCTATGGACCCTCAGATTGCCACCGACGGGACTTCCTTTGAAGTCATTGCCGGGATTACCGATGGGTTATATGGAGTGGATGCCGGTGGAAAACCTGTGCCGGCACTGGCAGAGAGTGTGGATAAAAGTTCGGATGGCTTAACGCTCACGTATCATTTAAGAGATGCTATATGGTCCAATGGAACGCCGGTCACAGCCAATGATTTTGTATTTGCCTGGAGACGGGCGGTGGACCCCGATACAGCCAGTGAATATGCATACTCTTTATTGCCCATGACTTATCCATGGTGAAATACATCTCAGACCGGATCGGTGTCCTGCATCTGGGACATTTGGTGGAACCTGGGACCACGGAGGAGATATTTGGAAATCCCATTCACCCCTATACAAGGTCTTTGCTTTCCGCCATTCCAAGGCCGGACCCTCTGGGGGAAAAACGGAGGGTGGCCCTTTCTTATGACTGTAAGGAGCTGGGAATTGATTATGAAGCAGGAACGAGACATTTGCTGGTTGGACAGCATGTGGTACTGGGAACCGGAGATGAGATAAAAAAATGGACAAATGGGAGATAAAAAAAGCAGGAGAACGAAAATCCTCCTGCTTTTAATCATGCTTTTACTTTGAATCGCTGCATCAGTTGTTTCAGCATATGAGCCTGGCTGGACATCTCCTGGCTGGCTGCAGCGCTTTCCTCTGAGGTGGCGGAATTTGTCTGGACAACGCTTGAGATCTGGTCGATTCCCAGCGTTACCTGGGCAACGGCATTGGCCTGTTCCTCGGAAGCGGCCGAGATCTGATGAACCAGTATGGCCATGGACTGAGCAGATTCTACGATATGATCCATGGATTCTGCGGTCTCATTGGCGATTCGGTTACCGGTTTCGATGGAATTTATGGCATCTTCAATCAGAACGGTGGTGTTCTTTGATGCCTCCTGGCTCTTATTGGCAAGATTGCGGACCTCATCGGCAACGACTGCAAAGCCTTTTCCGGCTTCCCCTGCTCTTGCGGCTTCTACGGCGGCATTGAGCGCCAGGATGTTGGTCTGGAATGCAATGTCTTCAATGGTCTTGATGACTTTATTGATCTCTGCAGATGCTTCGCTGACGGCTGCCATGGCATCGGTCAGATCCTTCATTTTGGTTTTGCCGGATTTCAGCTCTAAGGTGGTATTGTTTACCTGTTTGCTGGTTTCTTTTGCATTCTCAGCATTTAAGTTGATGTTGTTGGAAATATCATTGATGGTGGCCGCCAGCTCTTCGATGGAGGAAGCCTGCTCCGTAGCACCCTGGCTCAAGGCCTGGGCACTGCTTGCAACCTGCTCTGCACCGGAAGCGACCTGGTCGGAAGCCTGTGTGATTTTTCCCATAACATCATTTAAAGAGTCTGTAAGGTGCTGGATGGAAATCTGTACCGGACGGAATTCTCCTTTAAATTCTTCCGTATCATGAGGAATGTTAAAATCACCCTTTGCCATACGTCCAGTGGTATCAGAAATGTAATCCATGTAGTAGGAGATCCTTGCCATCATGGTTCTCATGCTGTCGGCAAGACTTCCCAGTTCATCATGGGATTGATACTCAAGACTGCATTTCAACTCGCCCTGTGCCATGTGGTCAGCGACCTCTTTCAGTTCATCAAGAGGTTTGATGATTCCCTTTGTAATACGGAGTGCAAGGATTACAGAGGCGGCAATGGCAGCAAACACAATGACGATCATAATAACGATGAATATGGAAGCCTGTCTGGCAAGCTCTGCGGAACGGATCTGACCGGCGGAAGACTTATCTGCCAGTATGGAATTGATGGTATCTCCGATTTCAGCCGCAAGGGGAGCTGCGTTGCTGCGGAAATAGGACATGGATTCCTTGGAAGATTTTTCTGCAAGAGCGATGGTTTTACTGCGCATCTCCTCGTAGGTTTTCATTTTTTCCGTCAGGTTGTTGAAAAGCTCTTTTTCGGAAGCCGTTTTCATGCGGGTTCCGACCTTTGCCATTTTTTCATTGATCACATCAATTTGTTTGGCAAGGGTGTCCTTTTGCTTTTGGGTTTCGGAAGCACCTTCGGCGTAAATGATGTATAAAACCGTAGCCCGGTGAGCCTGGAATGCCTGTCCCAGACTTCCGATATCGCCCTGGGCAAATCCGTAATCCTCCAGCTCTTTATTGTACTCTTTATCAATGGTGTGAATCAGCTGAATCCCAATGATTCCAGCCAAACTTGAAAACAATACTACAATGAGAAAGGTGACTAGTAACCGGTTTTTAACTTTTAATTTGTTTATCATAAATTCTCCTCCGTGGTTCTTTGCGCTTATTGAAGCGTTTTATCTATAAATAACACTATGAACTCGTGGTATTTTTTTCCAGTGTAATATCGGTTATTATAGTTTTTTTCGTTCTAATAGTCAATGCTCATACTAGACTACATTTCTCAGGAATATTTGTAAATAAATGCCTTTTTTCACAAGGTAATTATATCGTAAATGAAAGTATGGAAGAAGTCAATTTCCTATTTCTGGGAATTATTTTTTTGTTTATCTTTTGATATTTTTATATCAATTTAAAGAGCTGAATGGAAAGAAATTTGACAAAGAAGGTTCCCTTCAGTATGATAAATAAAAAATAAATAACTTACCAGATAGTTGTACGAAAGAATACGAGGGGGTATGAAGTATGGAGAATGAAGGATTTCAGGTCCGTATGCTTGGTGAGTTTTCCATCTCTTACAAAGGGAAAGAAGTGATACTGGGAAAAAGAAGTACATTAAAATACATGCAGCTGCTCCAGTTTATTTGGTATTACGGCAATCGGAGCGGGGTAAAAAAGGAATCGCTGATCAGAGCTTTGTACGGAGGGGAAGGTGTTGCCGATTCCAATAACAGCCTGAACAATCTTATTTATCAGCTGCGGCGTCAGATGGTGAAGACGGGACTGCCAAATGGGGAGTATATCATTCGGTCGGATGGGTTCTATATGACGGACCCGCGATTTCCCGTAAAGCTGGATGTGCAGGAGTTTGAAGATCTTCTTTCCTGTGAATCTGGCAGTAAGGAGAAAATTTCCCGCTATCAAGCCGCATTTGAACTCTACCGTGGAGAACTGCTTCCCTCCATTTCCACGGAAATGTGGGTGATATCTGAGAATTCCCGTCTAAAGTCTATGTATGGAGAGTGTGTGAACTGCCTTGCGGATTATTATGAAAAACAGCTGGATTATCAGATGTTAGAGCAGATTTATGAGAGAGCGTCAAAAATTTATCCCTATGATAACTGGCAGTTAAAACAGATTGAAACGCTTCTGAAGCGGAAGAATTACAAAAAGGCGTACGTCGTGTATAACGATATGGTACACCAGTATTCGGAAGAGATGGGACTGCCCCCTTCTCCGGAGATGCTTAACTGTTATGAAACGTTAAGTCAGATGAGCGAACATGTTCCCGGCGACTTGGAAAATATTAAGAGAGATATGAGGGAGTATATTAACATCATGCCGGAAGAGGCCGGAGCCTACTACTGCTCCTACCGCAGTTTTGTTGATATCTGTCATGTGACCAGCCGGCGCATGGAGCGGCACGGACGATCCGTTTTCCTGATGCTGTGTACACTGGTGGATTATGAGAGAAAAATGATCATGAACGAGGAAAAACTTAGGAAACGCTCTCAACTGATTAAGGAGGTTATCAGCAGCTGTCTCCGGAAGGGAGATGTGTTTACCAAGTATAACTCCGCCCAATATCTGATTCTTTTGGAAGGGGCAAAACAGGAGGACTGTGAGGTGATCTACCGGAGGATTCGGAAAAAGTTTAAGGAACGGTCTGGTTACCGGTCTGAGGTGGAATACCTGATTACGTCCATGGCTGATCTGGTTGATCATAAGAAGACGTTGTAGGAGGCGTGTTAAGCGTCCGTTTTATAATGACATATCAGGTTTAAAAGGGCAAAAGAGGCCAGAGTTTTCTCATAGGAGAGGACCCTGGCTTTTTTGTGGTATCTGATATTGATCCTTAAATTGGTAAAAATGGATAAAAACAAAAATAACAGGTTTTATGATAGTTTGTAAGATAGGTGATTTGCTAAACTGTGTGCATGAGGTGAAAGAATATGGATCAAATGATCAGGAACATCCATGCACCGGATTTGGTCTGCATTTGTATTGATGAGTATCGTCAGGGAGAATATGCCGGGAGGATCTGGCATCAATACGATGATGAACCGCTTGTATTCAGAGGGATTATTCCTCTAATCCGGAAAATGGAGGAGTTATATGATAGCTGGGATTTTCCCCAGGCGTCCACGATCTGCCGTTCATGGACCGGAACGAGAAATGCCGGGGGCAGTATAAAAAAAAGAGATATGAATTTCCCCGTGCACAGATACAGTATCCAGGAGAATAGAGGAAATCTGGGAACCTTTATCGTACAGGTAAAGTACCGGCAGAATGCTACTTGGCAGGGGGATGTGGTTTGGGTGGAAAAAGGCAAGAAGGAATGCTTTCGCAGTGCCATGGAGCTGTTTAAGATGGTCGACGATGCAATCAATCCTGATCCTGTGGCATTGGAAGAATTATTTTCGGTTAAATGCGGCAGAAGAGAGGTGGTGACGGAGCAATGGTTCGAAAATTGAAGGTAAAACCAACGGCAACTCCCCTTGGCGGGAGGCTGCGGCACATGGGCAGACGAATCTGTGCGGCAGGACTTTGCATTAGCTTGATTTTTGGACACGGTGTAAGCACGGTTGAGGCTTCGTCTGAGACATCAGCAGCAAAAGTGGGAGAAACCGGGGTCACTTGCTTTAAATTGGATGGCAGACGGTTGGATCAAGCACTTCAGAAAGCGGTTAAAAAGGAAAAGCAGGTGAAAAAGTTGTTGGCATTCCGGGGAGAGGGAGCGGAGGATTATGAATCACTTTTTGAACCGGATGGAACATTATATGAGCTGAAGCCGAAGTTTGAGAAGGATAATAAATATATGGATCTGCGGATATTTGCCCGCCTGGAGCAGAGTAAAACGCCGGGAAGCAGATACCGGATGGAAGAGGATGAGGAAATTATTTTCCTCGTGACCAATAAATCCCATAAAGAACGGACGGCGGTAATCCGCGTGGATGGAAAGGTGACGGAGCAAATCGTGGTTGTGCCGCGCAGCGAGGTGGAATTGGAAGATGGTGTAAACGGCATCGTAAGCCAGCCTGCGGCAGAAACAAATGAGAAGACTGACGCGGTCAAAGAAGAAACACATGAAGAGACTGCCGCTGTTACAGAAGATGAAACGCCTGAGGAGACCACCGCTGTTTCAGAAGAAGAAATGCCTGAGAAGACCACCGCTGTTACAGAAGATGAAACAACTGAAAAGACGCAGGAAACAACGCAGGATACAAAGGTGCCTGACACTTCGGATGAAAAAATGACAGAGGCGGAAGAAAGCAATATAGAACCCAATGCTCTGGATAAAACGGAGAGCAAGGATGAGGACGGTTTGACAGAGAATCCTGTGGCAGCGATTTCCAGACATCAGACCTCCATTTTGACCATGACAGCAAGTCCCTCTGATGCGGACGGGGAAAGGGAGGATGAGAAAGCCTCCCCTTCGGAGGCGGCATTGGCAGAAGCGGATGAGAAAGAGGTACTGGAGGGAGATATTTATGAGACGGTGCTTCTTGGGAAGAAAACCGCTGCCGCTTTTGTGACGACTGCGGGAGATTTAGGACTGACCCGGCAGGAGTGGGATCTGGCAACTCCGGCTCAGGCAAAGCGTTTATACGAAGCGGATCTGGGGGATGCAGTCATCCAGGCTTATGCGGCAGAAGGAGTTCTGCCGGAGGACGCAGAGCTTCATGCAGTAAAGCTGGAGGAGGAGGGCGAGAATGCAGACCAATACCTGGAAGCAAAGGATGTTCTGGATGGTGACGGCACGAAATATGATGGTATGCTGGCTTACGATATCAGCTTTCTGGATGGGGAAGGGAATGAGATTGAGCCGGATGGGAATGTGCAGGTAAAGATCCGGCTGAATGCAGCAGTCCTTCCGGAAGAGACGGACCCGGAATCCCTTGTGGTCCAGCATCTGGCTGAGAGAAAAGATGGCGTTAAGGTGGAAGCGGTGGCTGATGCCCGGAAGAAAACACCGGGAGCGGTGGAAGTAGGGGAAGCTGAGACGGTCGCTGAATTTCAGGTAGAAAGTTTTTCTAAGTTTATAATTACCTGGACTGGGATTGGGAGAAGTGTGGATGCAGTGACTTATTTGAGGAATGCAGAAGGGGAACTAAATCCAGGTCCTTATAAAAAAATCCGTATGGGTTATGGGGAAGTGCTAAAATTTTCGGAGCAGAGTGATATAAAAGCGGTTACATATGAAGGGATATCATATCACTATGATTATGCGGAACTATATATAAAAGAAGACGGAAGGTATCGAAAAAAACATAACATTCATGGCATCAAAGCAAATTACTGGGGAAGGGATTACACCTATTACACCTATTACTATACGGCTGATGGCAGGGAATATAGTGGAAAAATAAGCGGAGATATTCAAATAAGATTGTACTACAAAGAAGCCCCCCGGTCGGGGGAGGAGATCAACTTTTATTATACTGCCAAGGATGAAATTGACAATGCAGGTTCTGTTACATCAATGAGAGATGCCAGCTACATGCGTTATACAATCGTACTGCGGGATGAAAATGGTGAGGAATATCTTGAGGATTACCTCAGTAAGAATGAAGCGGCAAAGGAAAACCATCCGGCTGAGTACAAATTTAATACAAAAGAGCTTAATATTGGCCCGGCTCTCATTGATGCCATGGGTATTTCCATTCCGGGATATTCGTTTACCGAGGGCTATGCCTATTTCTATTATGATGGTTACTGGAGTAACAGTGGGAATTACGTTAAAGTTTCACAATTACTGAATTATGGAGCACCTGCCGACAACGGAAATAGATATGATTCTAATTTGGCCTATACTGGAACCCATTATCAAGGAGGGCAGAAAATAAATATTAAAAGTTTGCCTGGAGATTACAGGAACACAGAGGAAGGTTATTATTCTTATAATCCCACAGGAACGCTCCGCCTGGTATTTTGTAAGGTTTCTGACATAGAAAAGAGCAAATATCACGTCAGCTATGTGGATGCATTCAGCAAGAACCCGAATTCCATTACGGTACATCAGGAAGAAATGCCCGGGCCGTATTGGGATGAAAAAGAAGAAATATTCTATGGGACGGTGGACGCCATATGGCAGGGGCAACCGGAGAAGGGCCCCAAAGGGTATGTGTTTGGCGGCTGGTACAAGGAAAAGGATTCCGAGGGCAATGGCATGGGGGAGCTGGCGCAAACCGATGTGGATGAGAAAACTCCATTTAAAACGGATGTATATTATTATGCCAAATGGATTCCTGAAGAAAAAAGTATTACGGTTCAGAAAAAGGTTGCAGGAAATGCCGGAAACAGGAGCCAAAAGTTTGAATTTACGATTAAGGTCAATGGGTTATTGGTAAACGGTGATGATTATGGTTATCCTTCCGTAAAAAATGGCGTATTTACGTTGGCAGACGGCCAGTCCATTACCTTTCATAATCTGAAATACAATGACAAGGTCGAAATAGAAGAAAACAATAACAACTCTCTGGGATATGAGACCGGATATGAGACATTTGACCGCAATAATCAAAAAATTGGTTCTCTGGAAGGATCGGTCTGGTATACGGACTGTTTGGGTGATGTATGTACCATAATCTTCACAAACACCAAAAACATAGCGGTACCAACGGGAATTATCACCAATGGAGTTCCGTATCTGCTGATGGTTACCGGAGGGGTATGCGGCGGTTTGTGGTTTCTCTTGGTGGGGCTGAGCCGGAGAAGGCGAAGCAGGAACGAGTTTATTTAAGGAGTTTTTATAGTGATGGAAGCAGAAAATATGGAAAATATAGCCCAGTTGTTTCGGAATCTTCGGTTTAAGAAAAAATTATTTGGCGGAGTGGATGAAAAAGATGTGTGGAAAAAGCTGGATACGGTGCAGAAAGAGTACCGTGCCGCTTATGAAATGCAGAGAGAACGCTACGAGGCACGCTTACAGGAACGGGATGAGATAATCGCTCTGTTTAAGGAAATGCAGAAGCACCCTCAGGAGTCTGCCGATGAGTAGAAGCAAGAAACAAAAACCGGCAGAAGCCATGACGCCGGAAATGGTGATCCGCAAAAGAATCCGCCGTCTTTCCGACCGGGAAGAAATTTTTTCGTTTATTGGGAAGCTGGTTTGTATGATTCTGCTGTTGGGAACGTTTTTCGGCGTGGTGTTCGGTATTACTCCAATGCAGAATAATGACATGTCCCCCAGAATCAGTGCCAGAGACCTTATGCTTTACTACCGGCTGGAACACAACCTTCATTCCCAGGACGTTGTTGTATTTGAAAAGGATGGAACGCAATACACCGGAAGAATCGTAGCTGCCGGGGGAGACCGTGTGGAAATCACCGAAGACTCACGGTTAAAGATCAATGGAAGTCCGGTTGTTGAGACGGATATCTATTACTCCACAGCGCGCTACGGCGACCAGGTGGCCTATCCCCTGACTCTTTTGAAGGGCCAGTATTTTATCCTGTGCGATCACCGGGAGGGGGCAAAGGACAGCCGGTATTTTGGACCGGTGGAGCAGAGGGAAATCAAAGGAAAGGTTATTACCGTTATCCGGCGTTCCGGTCTTTGAGACAGTTAAAAGCAAATGTTTGTAATAAGAAATAGAAGGGGAAACCTTATGAAAGAGAGGATACTATATATGAAAAGAAGAATCATTCGTTTATTTACATCAGCCCTGTTGACAGGAACTATGGTAATGACAATGGGAGGGATGAGCGCCCTGGCGGATACAGAAGGGGCCATATCGTCCATTGAATTAAAGAAAGTGGTTACAACAGACGGAAATACATATGCCCCCAATACGACCTTTGAATTTAAGATCGAACAGGGAAATGGGGAAGGCAGCACAAGCATTGGCGGTCAAACCTTTCTTGTTCAGCCCGGCGTAGAGGGGGGACTGGTACTTGACCAGGCCAATCAGTTTTCCTTTTCTCCGGTTCAAATGAATCAAATTGCAGATTCCTATACGGCAGATGGAAAAATCAATGTGGATATAGACAAATTTACGGCTCCGGGTGTCTATCATTATACGGTGCGTGAAGTCGAGCCTGAACTTGATCAAAAGTATGATGGTATTCTTTATGATAATAAGGTGCGGAATGTCTATGTATTTATACAGAATAAGGAAGCCGGTACGGGCTTAGAATGTAACTATGTGAAAATTGTGAAAGAGGGAGAAGACAGCAAAAGTGATTTGACCTTTACCAATAACTATGGACAGGGAGAAGGTGACAATGATACCACCCATGATGTCACAATCACCAAGAGTGTTACCGGTAATCAGGGAGACAAGGGAAGAGCCTTTACGTTTACTGCAGAGATAAAGAGCAGTAATGAGGGGGAATTTTATAAGGTAGTCCTGGAAAAAAAGGATGGATCGAATACTGAAACCATCGACCACATGGAAAGCGGTAAAAGTGAGACCTTTACATTAAAGGATGGGGAATCCATGCATATCTATGGCCTGACTCAGGGCGATACCTATACGGTATCCGAGGAGGATTACAGCAAAGACGGTTATATTACCATGATTGATGGGGAACAAATAGCTGCAGAGAATGGAAAAGTTACAAAAGTGGGCAACGTTAAGGTGGATGGTGAAACGATTAAGGTTGAAAACAATAAGACCGTATCCACCCCGACTGGTTTAGCTCTTAGTTTTGGACCATATGCACTTATGGTTGGGCTTGCAGGCGTGTTTGGAGCACTGTTTCTTAGAAAGAAAAGAGATGAGGAGTAATAAGTCTCAGGATGTAGGAGGTATTTAAAATGGATACAGCAGTCAATGCAGCAAGGATTGGAAATTGCATATTAAGGGTTTTTGCAGCATTGATGATTCTTCTGATGCTGTCCTACGGAGGGTATTCTCTCTGGGATAGCTTTATGATCAGCAGAGGGGCCTTTCTTTCGGGGGACTTGCTGAAGTATAAGCCCACAGGAGGTTTAAAGGATCAGGTTTCGCTGGAGGAGCTGATGGCCATCAATAAAGATGTGCTGGGCTGGCTGACGATTGATGATACCAGTATTGATTATCCTCTGGTACAGGGTGAGACAGATATGGATTATCTGAATCAGGATGTGAGGGGAAACTTTTCGTTTTCCGGCTCTATTTTCCTGTCTTGTTTAAATCAGCCGGATTTTACAGACAGCTATAGCCTGATCTATGGGCATAACGTGGATACCGGGGGGATGTTTGCGGATGTCAAAAAATTTACGGAGTCAGAATTTTTTGAAACACACAGGACAGGAACTTTGTATCTGAAGAATCAATCCCTAAAAGTGGAGCTGTTTGCATGCATGGAGGCGGATGGTTACGACCGCATTATTTACGCTCCGGGAAAAGAATGTGATATGGAGGAGCTGCTGGGCTATCTGGCGGGAAATTCCGTCTGTTACCGGGAGATTGGTGTCACCTCAAAAGACCGCATCATTGGGATGTCCACCTGTGAAAATGCCCAAACCAACGGCCGTATCATCTTATTCGGCCGGTTGGTTGAGGAATAGGCACAAAAAGGAGGAATTGTGAACGATGTATCAGGGTATTAGAAATATGCTGTTTTATACGATCATTCCAGCTGTGCTTGCAGCCCTGATGCTGCCGATGGTATGCGAAGCTGCACAAGATCCGGTTTCGGTATCAATTCCGGTTGGCATTGAAACATCCGGCAGACGAATACCGGATGGAATCCCTTATACAGTGAGCATTCAAAACGTCACGCCGGGAGCACCTATGCCTGAGACTGCTTCCATTACCATAAAGGGTTCGGGGCAGATCACATTTGGACCCATCGCCTACCGGGTACCGGCAGATTATCAATACCGCATCTGCCAGAATTCAGAGCCGCAAAGTGATTTGACCTATGATCAAACGGTTTATAAAGTCAATGTACGTGTAGTGAATACTCTGCGGGGCAGTCTGGCAGCAGAGATTTGGGCATCAAAGGACGGCGATGGGGGGCAGAAGGCAGATCGCATCGCGTTTACCAACCATTATGACCGTCCATCAGACGGAGGCAGTTCGGGCGGAGACGGAAACGGACCGGGAAGCTCTGATGCTCCAAGGGATGGATTGACCCAGATTGAGGATACAGCGACTCCTCTGGCGGGAATCCTTCCGGCTGGTCTGGTTCCGGACATTTTAATCCCGGAAAATATGGTTCCCAAGTCCATGTTTCCCAATTCCAGACTTCCGAAAACGGGAGATCCCACAAATCTGGCTTTATATATCATCCTGGCCGCCTGTTCAGGCACGGCGCTTGTACTGCTGGTGGCATACAAAAGGCGCATGGATGCAGAAGAAGGTTGAGGCTTTAGAAACAGAGGAGAGAACTAGTTAATGAGTGGTAAAAAGCATGAAGAGGCTGAAACTTCAGATATAAAAAAGAAAAGAACCCTGTTAAACCTATTAATCGTCATTTGCATTGTGTTATTTGCAGGATCGTTTTTCTGTCTGTTCTGGATTCTGTGGAATTCCAGACAAGAAGAAAATTCCTTCCGGACGTTGGCAAATGTGATTCAAACCGGGGAGCAGGAGGCCGGAGGGAAGAGTGAAGCGTCTTGCAGTACCAACGGGGAGCCAAAGCGGTCAAGACCGGCAAGGGATTATCGGAATGTATATGAGTTAAACCATGATTTTGCTGCATGGATCCGTATTGAGGGAACCCTGCTTGATTATCCGGTTATGAGCTCGCCGTATGACCCTCAATATTATATCCGCAGAGATTTCTATGGAAAAGATTCCATCAGCGGGACACCATTTCTCGGCGAAGGCTGCAACGTGGACAGCCTAAGCGTGATCGTTTATGGTCATAACATGAAAAATGGGACCATGTTTGGAACTCTGGATCAATATGCGGAAGAAAGCTACTGGAAAGAACATCCGGTCATTTCTTTTGATACGTTGGAGGAAGAACGGGAATATGAAGTGTTTTCCGCCTTCCAGACGACGCTTAATCAGGGAGAAGGGGAGAACTTTCGCTATTATGAATACGGAGGAGATCTCTCAAAGGAGGAATATGAACAATTTGTTTCCCAGGCACGTAAAGCCGCCTTTTATAATACTGGAATCGTTCCGGAATATGGAGAGGAACTGCTGATTCTTTCCACCTGCAGCTATCAGGCGGTTGACGGCCGTTTTGTTGTAGCTGCGAGAAGACGAAAATGATATTTACCTATAAAATATGAAAAGAAATCACACACCATTGGTATCTTATGAAGAATTTTAGGTAAAATAAATGGGTAAAAGGGGGACTGCGGATGAAGAAGCTCTGTATTGTAGTACCTTGCTATAATGAAGAAGAAGCCCTGGCCTATACGAATACGGAACTGACCGGTATGTTAAAGAAACTGACAGAAAAAGGAAAAGTGAAAAAAGACAGTTTCATTCTTTATGTGGATGACGGCAGCAGGGACCATACCTGGGAGAGGATTCAGGGATTCCGTAAGGAATATGAATGTGTTTTCGGTTTGAAGCTTGCCAGAAATACGGGTCATCAAAATGCCCTCACAGCAGGACTTCTGACTGCCTTGGATTTTGCGGATATGATGATATCCATTGATGCCGATTTACAGGATGATATTTCTGTAATCGAAGAAATGATTGATCAATTTGAACAGGGGAATGATATTGTTTACGGAGTCAGGAACAGAAGGGATACGGATACCTTTTTTAAGAAATATACGGCTCTTGGTTTTTATAAGCTGATGCAGGCCATGAAAATTGATATCGTTTATAATCACGCGGATTACCGGCTCATGTCCAAACGGGCAGTGGAGCAGTTTTCCGGCTATACGGAAAGAAATCTGTTTTTAAGAGGCATCATCCCTTTGATCGGATACCGTTCTGCCATTGTAAAGTATGACAGGAAGTCCCGGATAGCCGGTGAATCCAAATATTCCTTAAATAAAATGTTTTCCATGGCTTTTGAAGGAATCACTTCTTTTAGCATACAGCCGATCCGAATGATAACACGTCTTGGGCTTGCCATTGTGGTTTGCAGTATTTTGGCAGCAGTATATGCATTTATTTCCTTTATTACCGGAAAGGTCGTTGCGGGCTGGACCTCGATCATCTTATCCATCTGGTTTATCGGCGGAGTCCAGCTCTTGTCCGTGGGACTGATCGGCATTTATATCGGGAAAATTTATATAGAAGTAAAACATCGCCCTAGATATAACATTGAAATAAACAATCTTATGGAGAAGCCTCATGAAGAATCGTGAAGAGTCAAAAGCGTCCAGACAGATGAACAGACTGCTGACTTTTTTTAACGGAATCAAAGCGTTTATAAAAAAAGTCAATGTAAAAATGGAGGGAAAATACTCGCCCTCTCTCCTGGCTCTGGCGGTGACTGCCATAACGGCACTGGTGGTTTCTTCCATCCTGTTCCTGCCGGGTGGCCTGGGCGTGGCAGGGGACGGCTCTACGGATGACATTATGAGATCTGCGGGTATTTACTATAAGGATAAGGAACCGGACCGGATTTATAACAATTATTTTGTGAAAACCTATTCCACCGTTGCATCGGGAAACGATGTGCCGGGAAAGACGGTAAACAGCCAGGTGTTTCTCATCAGACTGGCCAAAGGGCTGGATCAGGTCTTGACAAGGGATAATAATTTCGACATCCGTTTTCTTGGGTTTCTATACCTTCTTTTGTATCTGCCGGCGGTTTATCTGATAGTCAGACAGGTATGCCAAAGGGTCCGGCAGTTTTCCGAAGGGGTCATCATTGCGGCAGCAGGCTTGTTCATTTTTTCCGATATCGGGTATGTGACTTACTTTAACTCCTTTTATCCGGAAGCCATCTGGTTTATTACCATGTTATACGTTGCAGGCGCTTCCATGTCCTTTCAGACGGAACGGAATGCTCATTGGGACTTCTACAGCCTGCTTCTGTTTCTGGTCTCTGGGGTCATTCTGGTGGGTTCCAGGCGGCAGTGTGCAGTCATTGGTTTTATTCTGGCCGTATATGTGATCCGCCTCATCTTCGTACGGAAAAGTTTTCTTTGGGGAGTAAGCTGTGTGGCGGCTGCATTTTTATTAAGCATATTTTCAATTTTAAATATCTTTTTATTTCCGTCGGATTTTACGGAAACCAGTAAATTCCACGCAATGACAAGAGGAGTATTGTTTGGTTCTTCCAATCCGGCACAAACCCTTGAGGAATTTGGCATTGATCCCTCCTATGAGCTTTTGACCGATGCCTCCGCCTATGATTATATTCCCTTTGTAAAGGCAGGCGATGATTCCTTATATCATGGCTTTATGGATCAATATACCACCTCAGACGTGGCGGTTTATTATCTGCGGCATCCGGGAAGCCTGTTAGGAATGCTTGATGTTTCTATCCGGGCCGGAATGGATATCCGAAGAAGCAGCTGCGGCAATTATGAGATAACTGCAGGTCTTCCAAAGAAGGCGAGAAGTCTTTTCTGGTCCGGATGGAGTACGTTTAAAATGACATTGGCACCAAGGACCATCGGATATCTGATTTTGCTGATTGGGGCGGTCTTCTTTTTATTTTACAAAGGGTACTCCATCAGGCCCCCAAAGGATCGGAGAAACACCATATTTTTGGATCTGCTTATGATGGTCTTAGGCGTGCTGCTGTCCCAGTCACTTGTCGTGATCATTCATAGCGGTGATGCTGAAATGGTGCAGCGTATGTTCCTTGTGGGAATTTCCCTGGACATTATGACGTATTGTGTATTTGCGGAGCTGCAGCACAGGATCAAAGTTGTTTAAAAAATGCAGAGTAGGAGGAATCGAGGTTAGATGTCAGATAAAAAGTCTTTTGGCTATTTGTTTCAGGATGTTGGTCTGGTTTTGCTGCTGGCCTGTTTGTTTACAGGTGCCATCACCGTCAGTTATACCCCAAGGGCTATGCTTTTTGAATCGGTGCTCATGCTGCTTGGAACCTTTACAGTCCTTTTGTTTGCAGGCTTTAAAATGTTTGGAATTGCTTGTGTGCTGGCAGGCCTTCAGGTGACCATTTACACCGCTTACCGTTTGTATCTGTTCCTTTCCTATGATACGGAGATTCCCAAACTTAGCTTTGTCTGGATATTTCTTCCTCTTCTCAGTGTGGCAGTTATGTATCTGTTCGTATCCGGCAATCACAGGCTGGAACTGGAAAACGATATTTTAAGGGAACAGGTGGAGGAGCTGGTGATGATAAATCCTCTGACCAAGCTCTATAACCTGAGAAGCTTATATTATGACTTAAATGTGCAGGTTTCCTACACCGAGAGGAATAAAATGCCTCTGTCCTTAATGATCATCGTATTGAAATACGAAGCAGAGCTTGCAAGTATTTTATCAAGGCAGAATTATGAGCGTGTGATCCAGCGGCTGGCTCAGATTGTGGTAGATACGGTTCGGGCGGAGGATAAAACCTATTCCATCGACCAAAAAGGCAGTCTGGCAATCATTATGACCTGTGATAAGACGGGAAGTGAAATTGCCATGAGAAGACTGAAAAGCCGTATTTCAGAAAAAGATGCATTTTCCGGTATTACCGATGCTGCGATTAAAATTGATGTGAAAATAGCAAGTCTGGAATATGATAAGGAAGCGTTTGGAGATAACATGTTGTTATTCAAGCAAAGGGTAGAAAATGAACTTCAATATGATGTTTAGAAGAATTCTCGTCTGTATGGCCATATTTATAGTATCCGGTATCATAAATCCGTCCCCGTCATGGGCTTTGAGCGGTAAAAAGATAGAAAAAGGGGACATTCTGCTCATCTACAGCGATGGTTCGGATGAGGAGACCCTTGACACGGTTTATGATATGACAGAGCTTCTGACCTATCAGAGCTTTAAAATAAGCTATGGCTCGGTATCGGAAAGTATGGACCATCTGGATCAGTTTTCCTATATCATTTGCTATGATCTGACCACATATCCCAAAGACTTTACAAAAAAGCTGAATCAGTATGAGAAGAATGTTACCGGCTTGGGCAAGAACACATCGCCCCATATTTTATTTGTTGGCAGCAGATTTTTAAAAAGTTACTTAGAAGATACGAAAAGAGGAGACGATTATGAGGGAATCAACAGTTCCACCGGGAAAGCCAGTTATACCTTTGATGGTTTGACCTATCAGTCGGGAATCGTAAAAGATGATTATTATCTGTTTTTAAAGAAGGTGGGTTACCGGAATGGAAGCCTGATTGCAGATGGCAGAGAGGGCTATCTCTGCGGGAGCAGCGGTGCGATTACCCATATACCGGTGACGAACTTAAAAAATCCTCTGGTCAAGGCCGTATTCATAAAAGAGGCAGCCCGGTGGAAGTGGCCGTTTCAAGGGGAACCCAATATCTTTGCCCAGTATCTTGTGATTGACAAAGTGTTTCCCTATGAAAATCCTGAGAAGCTGCTGGAGGTGGTGAAGCTTTTGGCAGATGCAAAAACTCCTTTTGTAATTTCGGTCATGCCTATGTACGTTAACGGGGATTATCCGGCAATGTCAAGGTTTTGTGAGGTTCTGCGCTATGCCCAGGCAAATGGAGGCTCTGTGGTGATAAATGCTCCCATCAATCAAATGCCGTCCTTTCAAACGGATACCATGCTGAATTATCTGGAACAGGCTTTGGAATTATACAACAAACAGGGGGTTTATCCCCTGGCTCTGGAGGTCCCGCGTAACTGGCTGTTTCATAAAGATACCATTGAGATCATGAGCCATTTTAAAACCATTGTTACATCCCAGGAGAAAGATCCTTATATAGAACCGTCGGATATGG
This sequence comes from Lacrimispora sinapis, assembly GCF_043633585.1. Classification (NCBI taxonomy): domain Bacteria; kingdom Bacillati; phylum Bacillota; class Clostridia; order Lachnospirales; family Lachnospiraceae; genus Lacrimispora; species Lacrimispora sinapis. Next base: position 77,031 of record NZ_CP141832.1, read on the forward strand.
CGGGAAATGAGGTCTATAAAGACGGTCATCAGTGGATCGGCAGTTCTGTGGCTCTTGATGATCTTGGCATCAGCTATGTGTCTGCCTATTCCACCGCAGTTCCCATTTCCTTAGAAGCGGATACGGCAGAAATTCTTAAAATCGCAGATGCCTGCCGCAGTTCCTCCATTCCTTTAAAAAGCCTGTGGGACATGGACCACAGCTGGTGGACGGAAAAAAACATGATGGTTTATAACAATCACAGCCTTGTATTAAATGACAAAAAGATGGATTTGACCTTTGTTCCAAACACGTATGGGAAAAAACATAATTATCACCGAAACATGCTTCAGAGGTTTTCCAGGGATTTGACAACCCAAAACCGAATCCTGGTCACCTTAGTAGGCATTACTTCCATTCTCTTTGTGCTGTTTATATTGTTAGCCAGATATTATAACCGGAGAAATTATTTCTTTAGGGATAGCAATGAGGAGAATGACAGACCATAAATATGATTGATCTGGTAAAAAAGATTAAATACTGGGAGGGTATATGTCAATTATTGATGTACTGGCATTATATTCCATCTTTGTGATATGGGGCCTGATGTTTCTTAATATAGTGCTTTCAGTAGGAGGGTTTATCTATATTATGAGGATGTACCGCACAGATGGTCATAAGCCGATTTCAGAATATCCAATGGTGACCGTCATGGTTCCTGCTCATAATGAAAGCATTGTTATACAAAAAACAATGGAAGCTTTATTAAAATTTGATTATCCCAAAGATAAATATGAAATAATAGTGGTAAATGACAATTCTACGGATCAATCAGCCGAAGTCCTTCAAAGGATTCAGCAGAATAATCCGGATTCCAGGATCATTGTGATCAATACGGACCATGTGGTAGGAGGAAAAGGAAAGTCCAATGCCTTAAATATTGCGCTGTCCGTTGCGTCGGGAACGGTCATTGCAATCTATGATGCAGATAATACTCCGGAACGACAGGCGTTAAAGCTCCTGGTAGAAAATTTAATGTCAGATGATAAATTAGGGGCAGTCATCGGAAAGTTCCGCACCAGAAACAAGTATGCCTCTTTGCTTACCCGGTTTGTAAACATTGAGACCCTGGCTTATCAGTGTATGAACCAGGCCGGCCGGTTTTTCTTCTTCAAACTGTGCACGATACCTGGCACCAACTATGTGATCCGGCGGGAATTGATTGACAGAATGGGCGGCTGGGATGTGAATGCCCTTGCCGAAGATACGGAAATCAGTTTCCGTTTGTACCGGATGGGGTATACCATCAAATTCATTCCTCAAGCGGTCACGTGGGAGCAGGAGCCACAGCTGCTCAAGCAGTGGTTTAAGCAAAGAACCCGTTGGGTAAAAGGGAATCTATATGTATTAAAAAGCAATTTTAAATATGCGTTTGACCCGAAAGCCGGAAGGATGAGGCTGGATGTGATTTATTATGCCCTCGTTTACCTGCTGATGTTCACCTCCCTGGTCTTTTCCGATATGATATTCCTGCTGGGGATTCTGGGATTCTGGTATGTGACTCTTGGCGGATTTTCTTCTCTTTTGTGGGAAATGGCCATTCTCCTCTTTGTATTAAATGTAGCCATCACCTTATCGGTGGAAAAAAATGAGTTTAATTTCAGCAATCTGGTACTTACCTTTTTCATGCTGTTTACTTATGCCAAGCTATGGGTGCTGGTGGTTTTAAACGGAATCTTACAGGGCATAAAGGATACGGTTTATCAAAGGGAAGTCATATGGGATAAGACCGAACGTTTTGAAGAAGACGGTGGGAAGAAAAAAGCCGGTAACCCAAAAGGAACAGAGAAATAAGCCAGAGATTACACCGCCGCCGGCGGAGAAATAGAGGATGACGATTATGAAAATACGGAAAAAAATCGGAGTATATCTGGGACTCGTCCTTTTCATCATGCAAGGACTGACAGGCACAGCATATGCAGACAATACAGATACAGTCAATACAGATGCAGCCATAATGGGGGAAACTCCGCCCCCGCCCCCGGATACCACAGAACCTGTTCATGAACCCACAAGCTATACCCAGGATATTTTCTTTCCCAGAAAGACCTTAAAGGGGATTTATTCTTCTGCCGATTTGTATTTTAATATTCCGGATTACTGGGATGTGAAGTATGTATATGCTCAGATCCAGTATGATGTCAGCCAGCTTCTGGAAGGCAAGCGGTCTTCTGTGACGCTGTCCATCAATGACGTTCCCATCCAGTCCTACAGACTGGAGTATCAGAACGGAAGTTCTCAGATCCTCTATGTGCAAATCCCCATGAGTGAAGTCCGCACCGGTTACAATACTCTCAAAATAACCGCCTATGCAAGGCTTTTTGATGAGGAGGGCTGTGTGGATGAGGAGTCCGGTGCCAACTGGCTTAGAATCGACGAAGCTTCTCACATCCGGTGCGGCTATGAGAGCAAAGACCCGGAACACAGGCTTTCCTATTTTCCTTATCCATTTATGTCAACCTATAATCCCACGGGTGAGGGGCTTGTGATTGCCGTATCCGATCAGGCGTCCAATGGGGAAATCGCTGCGGCCATGAATTTAATGGCAGCTTTAAGTACGGATACGAAGGAGCGGAATGATATTCAGGTATGTCTTCTTTCTGACCTGGCAAATAAAAATCCAAGCCGGACCATAGTAATATCGGATTATGAGAATCTCCCCCAGGAGTATAAAGACCGGGCAGCCAAAGCACCTGATTCCACAGAAAATGCCACGGTGACCTTTACCGATGATGCTCAGGGAAAGCCGCTGCTCCTCATCACCTCAATGGCCGATGAAAGTCTGCTGGAAGCGGCATATATGCTTATGGATAAAAGCCGAACCTCTCAGGAATACACCCATGCTGCCACGGTGGAAAAAGGAAGCGCCCAGATTGCTATGGATGCTACCCAAAAGAATGATATGATGGCCGGCCATTATACCTTTGAAGACATCATGGGCAGCGGAATGAGCTTTGTCGGCCCATTTCACCAGGAAAATTATCTTTATCTTCCCGTATCCAAAGATTTTGTCCTTTCCGAAGGCGGAAAGATTGCCCTGAAGTTCCGGTACAGTGAAAATCTCGATTTTACCCGTTCTCTTATTACTGTCTGTTGGGGAGAGGTGCCAATTGCCAGCAAACGTCTGAGTAAGGAAAATGCCTCCGGAGATGAGCTGAATTTTGAAATCCCCCGTGACGTTATAGGCACGTCCGCAGGCAGCATCAAGATTTCCTTTGATTTGGAGATTGCGGATATGCTCTGCACCCCCAGACAGAGTGATATGCCCTGGGCCTATGTCTCCAGGGAGTCTGCGGTGTTTTTACCGTCCTCGTCGGATGCGGCCCTTTCCTTTGATTTACAGGCATTTCCATTCCGCAGGGATGGGAGATTCAACGATGTGATGCTGGTGGTTTCTGATGCACCCTCTTCCGGGGAGCTGAATCTGCTGGGGCAGATTGTGGCCATGTATGGCAATGGAGTGAAACCTTACGGCAGCTTTTTGGTAAGGAGAGCCGGTGCATTCACGGAGGCGGACGGAGACTACAATCTCATTACAACCGGCACTTATGGGAGCAATCCATGGATTCCTCAGATCAATGATAAGCTGAGTTTTCGATACACCCCGGACGGAACCGGTTTTGAAAGCAATGAACAGCTGATTTTGTCTAAGGAGTATGCCGGGACCATTGGAATCATGCAGCTCATAAAATCTCCATATGCCCTTAACCGGGGGGTGCTTGCTGTTACCGGAAGCAGCAGTGAAACTCTTTTAAACGTTGAGAGATTTTTAAGGGAGAGCAGGCAGCGCAGTAAGATCACAAAGGATTGTGTCATCATTGCTCCCGATTCCAGTGCCACAGCCTTTCAGTTCTATCAGACCACAGCGGGGAAGAAGGAGCCGGCTCCCATAGAAAAGCTGGTCCGGAATAAGCGGTCTGTTATATTTACAGCAGTTGCCACTTCCGCCATGTTTATGATGTTAATTGCTGTCATCATCATACTGCTCCGGATGCGCTCGTACCGGAAAAAGGATGAGAAATAGACTTGCCGGACATTTGGTACTGCCTGAAAAGGAATGAGGGAACGTATGAAATTAGAAAAAAACTGGTTCTATTATTTTTGTATCGCTTTATCTGTGGCTGGAATTGCCTATATCCTGATCTGCGGCGTATCCAATCCGGGAGGAAGTCAGAACTATCCCTATGTGAGGAAAGGGCTGATGATCCTTGTCTTTTTCCTGGTCTGGATCGGTGTGCATTTCTTTGCGCTGCTTTGTGCCAGACTGGATTTGGCTTCCAGGCTTTTAAAAAGAAGAAACCTTTCCTTGGGGCTGGAGGGTGTTTATGTAATACTCATTCTGGGAGCGGCATTTGCACTTCGGTATGCGGTGATCGTTCAGTTCCCCATGGAGCCGGCATCGGATTACAAAACCTATTATGAAATTGCAGAAATGCTGAAAAACGGGACGCTTCAGGAGAAGGGAGAGGGGTACTGCAATTACATTGCCATGTTTCCTCATATCATAGGCTATTGTTACATTTTAAAAAATGTGTTTGTACTGTTTGGTACAAGTGTATGGAACGGCCAGATGGCCAATGTCCTGTTTTCGGTGGGAACGGTATTTGTTATTTACCGGATCGGCAGGAAGCTGGGAGGAAAGCTGGCGGGAGTGATTGCCTTGACGGCAGCCGCATTCTGGCCGTCTCAGATTTTTTACGGGACCATGCTGGCGGCAGAGTTTTCCTTTACGTTTTTTCTTTATTTATCCCTTTTGCTTTTTCTGCACCTTGCAATGGATTATGATGCGGCAACGAGGCATGCGGTGTGGGGAGTGCTTCTTCATATCCTTTTGGGCTTTCTGATTGCGGTAACGTCTGCCATCCGTCCCATGGCCCTGATTCTTCTCATTGCAATCATACTCTGCCTGTCGCCTCAGAACATGAAGCTGCCGAATATACCCAAAAACAGCATCTCAATCTGGGTTCGGTTTATGGCAAAGGGCTGGTTAAGAAGCGTTCTCATCCTGGTTTCCTATTGGATTCTTTCCAGTGTTATTACCACGAATATTGAACTGACCATCAATAAAAGCCTTCCCTCCCTCAGCGAATCCTTTGGCTACAATCTGCTGGTAGGGTTAAATGAGGAATCAAGGGGAGGCTGGAACGAAGAGGATTCCAAATTTTTATATGCAAACCTGGACATCACCAAATCTCCCATACAGGCTCAGATTGCCTGCCGGGACCGGGCCATGAAACGGCTCACTTCCGACCCCAGGGCACTCTTTGATCTGTTTGTCAACAAATATGAATTGCTTTGGGAAAATGATGATTATGGTGTGACCTGGAATCTGGCATTTTTAAAAGAACAGAACCAACTGACTCCCAAGCGGGCGGGTATTCTGACAGCGGCTCAGGAAACGAATCATATGGTATATATGATAACAATTTTGTTTACCTTAATGACGCTGGTTTATTTGCTGCAGCGAAAAGCCTCCTACTTATACGTGCCCATTCTGCTTTATCTTGGTACCGCAGCCATGCATCTGTTCGTGGAAAGCCAAAACAGATACCACTATCACGTGCTTCCGGTCTTCATGATCGCAGCTTCCGTTGGTATCGGATATATTTTTGAAAATGCCATCGTCTTTGTGAAATCCGCGGATCTGCAAAGAAAGGAAAAGGAACGGCAGAAGCATCAGGAAGAAACGGTGTTGAAGCAGTTCGAGGAAGAGGAACGCAAGGCCATAAAAACCCGTTATAAGAACATGACCAATGCGTTTGACATGGATTCTGCAATCAAAAACGGCAATGTAATCGTGACGGTTTCTGCCAAATATATGAAAGAGACAGCACATCCAGACAAAGAAGATCAAAAAGACATAATATTTCAGGAAATGAGAGACAGTGAACGGACTGAGTTATTCAACAAAATAGAGCAGTTAGAGAAACAAAATAAGAAATTGACAACCGAATGTAAAGCATTAAGAGAAGAATTGGAGCTGGAAAAATCCAAGCACAGCAATTGGAGAAAAGAAAAATGAAACCAGTAATTCCTTTATCAAAGCTAGAAAAAATATTGATTATCATTCTCGTTATATTGGCTGCCGTTACCATAGCCGGAGGTATGCTTCTTTTGTTGTATACTCCTGATGATGAGGACCTGCCCGGTCAAAGCAGTGGAAAGAAGGCCGATTGGAGTCAGGAGGAGCAAATGGCACAAGAGGTTTCTCTTGATGACATCACAAGCGTTCTCCCGGAACATTGTGATTTAAACCAGAAGATACCGGATGTTTCCTTTGAGGATGAGAATGGAAAAGAAGTATCGGTAAGGGCGTTTGAAGGGAAGGTAACGGTCCTGACCTTTTGGGCGAGCTGGTGTCCGGACTGCCAGAAAGAGCTTTCTCTCCTGAATCAATTTCTTGACAGGGCCAAAGGATATGGTGAAATCAATTATGTTCTCATCAACAAGCTGGATAATTTAAAGGAAACAAAAGAGAAAGCCACACAATATTTATCCAAACAGGAAATCCCTATAAACACCTATTATGACAATGGTCTGGCTGCTTATAAAAAACTGGGACTGCACAACATTCCCACCACCATATTTCTCGATGAGCAGGGAATCATCAGGGCCTGGAGTTCCAGACAGATCACAGAAGCCTCCGTGTTTGAAGGGTTTTTAAAGGATGCGGTGGAAGGAAGCGCAGCGGTAACCTGCGAATTCGTCACCAGCCACATGATGGATTCCAAAGGCGGCATCCATACGATATACGACACCTCCAGAGAAAAGACAGAGGCAAGTGACGTTCTTTGTGAAACCCAGGGAGCCATGCTTGAATATGCGGTATTAAAAAACGACCGGGAATTATTTGATAAAATATACCATTATGTAAACTCCGTCATGAAAACCCACGGTCTCACCGCCTGGAAAGTCACTGAAAATAAGCCTTCTCCGGTGAATTCCCTTCTGGATGATTTGCGGATCATCAAAGCCTTAATGGCCGCAAACCGTTTATGGGGCGGATATGATGAAGCCATTAACGATTATAAAAAAGAGTTACTTCGATATGGAGTTTCCAATGGATCTTATGTAGATTTTTATGACAGCAAATTCAAAAAAAATGGAAACCGTTTTACTCTCTGCTATGGAGATTTAAAGACAATGAAAGAATTATCCATTCAGGAGGAACGGCTGAAAGAACCTTATGAGAAAGCAAAAAAACTGATTACGGAAGGTAAAATAAGTGATGAATTTCCTCTGTATTACAGCTGGTATAACTACAAGACCAAAGCATATGAAAAAGACGATATCAACATGGCGGAAGCGATGGTCACGCTTCTTCATCTGGCGGAAGCGGATCAGTTGGAGGAGGATACCATAGCCTGGTTAAAGAAAGAAATGGACCAGGAAGGAGTCAAAGCCCGTTACTCCGTGGAAGGGAAAGTGATAGATGGCTATCATTATGATTCCACCGCGGTTTATGCCCTGATTGCCATGATTGCAGAACGGATCGGAGACAGGGATTTACAGGGAAAGGCTCTTAAAAAGATGGAAAAGATGAGAATTGTAAATACCTCTTATGTCTATCACGGAGCGTTTGGACTGGAAGACGGCACGGGCATCACTTCTTTTGATCAGGTGATGGCAATGCTGGCTTACGAATATACCAATTAACCCCTTTTTGAATACAAATTTCTGAAAAACCAATGAGGTGCTTGACGATGAAACATATAATGGTGGTATTTGGGACAAGGCCGGAAGCCATAAAAATGTGTCCGCTTGTGAAAGAATTAAAAACAAGAAAGAATGTCCGGATAAGTGTCTGTGTGACCGGTCAGCACCGGACCATGCTGGATCAGGTACTGGAGGTATTTGACGTGGCTCCGGATCATGATCTTTGTATTATGAAGGAAAATCAGACCCTGTTTGAGATTACAATAAATATTTTAAACGCAATCAGACAAATCCTTCAAAATGAACGGCCGGATATGGTATTGGTCCACGGCGATACGACCACAACCTTTGCCACGGCCCTGGCCTGCTTTTACTTACAGATTCCCATTGGCCATGTGGAGGCGGGACTGAGAACCTATAAGATTCATTCCCCTTATCCCGAAGAATTTAACCGGCAGGCCGTCGGTATCATAGCAAAGTATCATTTTGCCCCCACGGAGCAGGCAAGACAAAATCTGCTCAAAGAAGGGAAACCGGCAGATCAAATCTATGTGACCGGAAATACGGCAATAGACGCATTAAAGACAACCATTCAAAAGGATTATTATCATAAGGAGTTAGACTGGGCATCGGGAAGCCGGCTGATCCTGCTGACCGCCCATCGGAGAGAAAACATGGGAACTCCCATGCAGCAAATGTTTTGTGCCATCAAACGGATTATTGCGGAGACTCCGGATGTAAAAGTCATTTATCCCATCCATTTAAATCCCCTGGTCCGGCAGATTGCTTATGCTGTTTTTAACGGGGAGGAGCGAATCCATATCATAGAGCCTTTGGATGTGCTTGATTTCCATAATTTCCTTGCAAGGTCTTACCTGGTACTAACGGACAGCGGAGGTATTCAGGAGGAAGCTCCAAGCCTTGGAAAGCCTGTCCTTGTCATGCGGGACACAACGGAGCGGCCGGAAGGAATTGCAGCCGGTACCCTGCGTCTTGTGGGAACAGAAGAGGAAAATATCTACTTGTCTGTTAAAAAGCTATTAAGTAATAATGAGGAATACGATCAAATGTCCCAAGCCAGCAATCCTTACGGAGATGGATTTGCCAGTAAACGGATTGCAGATATATTAATGGGGGATGGAGAGTAAAGCCACACCCCATTCGTATCCGATCGCCGAATTATATCTCAGGTCAATATAATAACAACTTTGATTTAATAACCAATGAGTTTGTTATTTTGTCGATTTTTCATCAATTTCCATACATTATAAACTCCACACCTTTTATTTGAAAATAATTAAAATAATAATTGACGCTTCAGCTATTTGATGCTATGGTAATACAAACAAAGACGTTTTGGCAGCAGCCAGAGCGTTTTTTTTTACCCATTCATGAATGAACTCATTAATAGAAAATGGAAATATAATGATATTATTAATTGCCGGAGGTGTAACATGAGTCCCTTAATCTGGATTATTGACGAAGAATGGCCGGACTATGAAGAAGAGAAGAGAATTCTTGCCGAGAGATACCCGCAAGCAGATATCCGGTTTTCCGGATATGATTTTGAGCATGATTTAAATGCGTTTGGTTATCAGGCAGATCTTATTTTGACTCAGATTTATACGTCTATAACCGCTGAAACCATAAACAAACTGGAACGGTGCAAAGGAATTGCTGTGTATGGAGGCGGATATGACCGTGTGGACATAAAGGCCGCAAAGGAAAAAGGAATTAAAGTCACCAATGTACAGGGGTACTGCGCTGAGGATATTGCAGACTATATCATAGCCGCCATGTACACATTCAACAAATGTCTGACTGAATACAAGGAATCCTTAAAAGATGGAAAGTGGGGAGCGCAGGCGATTTTAAAGATCGCCCCCAGAATCTCCGAAACCACTCTTTTTATCATTGGATGCGGAACAATCGGAAGAACGATTGCGGAACGGGTGCAATTACTTGGAGTCAGGGTGACCGGCTATGATCCGTTTCTTACGAAAGAGCAGTTGGAAGCTTCTTTCATCCAGCCGGTCAGCATGGAAGAAGGGTTAAAGACCGCGGATTATGTCAGCATGAATGTAAAATACACCCAAGAGACAAAACATCTGTTGAAAAAAGAACATTTTGAGTTGATGAAACCAACGGCTTACTTTATCAATACGTCGAGAGGAGGCACCGTTGCAGAACAGGATTTGATTGAGGCAGTAAGAGAAAAGAAAATAGCAGGCGCCTGCCTGGATGTAATCACCAACGAGCCGCCAACAGTATCAGAGACCATATTATCGGTGGAAAATATCATTGTAACACCCCACATCTCTTATTTATCTACACAATCCTACGCGGATTTAAAGCGGAGGACCGTAGAAAACGGGTTATGTATGTATGAGGGGAAAGAACCTGCTGATTGGGTAAACCCTTAATCATAAATCACAGACAAAACAGCATGCACAAGGAGGAAAAGGATGAAAAAATTTCTGGCATTATTTTTCGCACTCACAATGACAACCGCTCTTTTAGGAGGATGCGGCAGCAAATCCACAGAAGCACCGGACAGTCAGGCAGAAACAACAAAAACCGAAGAAACAACAAAAACCGCTGAAACCACCAAGCAGCCGGCAGCAGAAGGTGATCTGGCGTTCTATGAAGGCAATACCATCATCGGTCAGTCTTCCTGGATTGGATTTGCACCGATGTATCTGGCAGAGCAGAAAGGATTTTTCAAAAATCACGGTGCTGACGTATCCATTCAGCTATTTGAAAGCAAAACAGACAGTAAAAGTGCACTGATGGCAAAGAGGATTCAGGGTATGTCAACAACCATAGATACCCATGTTTTAAACAAGGCCAGCGGAATGGATATTTCCGTCGTATTAGCACTTGATACCTCCGCAGGCGGAGATGGTCTGATTGCAAAGTCTGATTTAAAAGATGTAAAATCCCTGGCAGGCCATACCGTTGCACTGGATACTACCGGCGGTGCTTCCTACTTCTGGTTCCAGTATCTCCTGCAGAAAGAAGGAATGACGCTGGACGATGTTCAGGCAGTGAATATGAGTTCCGGTGATGCGGGAGCGGCTTTTATTGCAGGGGAAGTGGATGCAGCCGTAACCTGGGAACCATGGCTTTCAAAAGCAAAAGAGACAGAAGGTGACTCCGTCATGATTGATAGTTCTGCCACACCAGGCATTATTTTAGATGCTTTGGCTATGGATAATGATTTTATTAAATCTTATCCCGGAACGGTAAGGGCGATTGTAAGCGGATGGTATGATGCCCTTGACTACATAAAGAGCAATCCTGAGGATGCTTATAAAATTATGGCAGAATATACGGGAAATGACAGCGGTGACAGTCTGAAGGCCGCTATGGAATCCGAGATCGAATTATACGATGAAGCAAAAAATCTCTCCTATTTTGAGACAGATATCTATACGATTGCGGATATGGCCTCAGAATTGTGGATTGATATGGGACTGATCAATGAGGTGCCGGATTCCAAGAAAATGATTACAGGCGATTATCTGGAGCGGTTAAAATAAGGAACAGGCGTAAAACATCATTCATCATGGAATGTTTAGGAAGGAATCAAGGGAAGTCATGAAAGAAATGAAAATGGGACTTTTAAAGAAATTATCCGATTCGTTTACCCCCAAAGGGACAATCAGTAAAAACGCATATGTGACATTGTCAGCCTTTGCATTTCTTTTGATCTTTTTGCTGTGGGGAATTGCATCGTATGTTATAAAGGTAGATCAAATGTTTTTGCCTACCCCCGTCAAGACTGTTGCCACCGCCTTTACCATGTTTACAAAAGGGGGATTTTTACTGGATATACAAATGTCCGTACAAAGAGTTTTGATTGGTTTTTTGATCTCTTCGGTGGTAGGAATCCCTTTGGGGATTTTGATTGGAACCTATGCTCCCTGCTCCGCATTCTGGGAACCCATGTTTTCTTTTATCCGATATTTACCGGCATCTGCCTTTATTCAGCTGTTTATCTTGTGGATTGGAATTGGAGAGGAAGCCAAGGTTGCTATTATTATAGTAGGGAGTTTTGCACAGATTATTCTTATGGTAGCCAATAATGTCCGCAATGTCAGCGGAGAATTGATTGAGGTGTCCTATACCCTGGGAGTTTCCAAGCTGGAAGTTCTGTGGAAAATCATTCTTCCAAAATGTCTGCCCGATGTGATCGACACCCTGCGTGTGGTGTTAGGCTGGGCATGGACCTATATCATTGTTGCTGAAATGGTAGGTGCCTCGAAAGGAATCGGATTTATGATTTCACAGGCAGGCAGACAATTTTGGGTGGATAAGATATTTGTAGGAATCATATCAATCGGATTCATTGGATTGTTCTTAGATATGCTGGGATTATATTTAAAAAAGTTATTATTTCCATGGAATGAATCTTAAGAAAGGAGCTAGTGGTATGGATAAGGATCTGGAAAATCATGGATTGAACATCATTGATATTGAGAAGGTTTATCATACAAAGAACGGTGATGTCCATGCACTTTCAAAAACAAACCTACATGTACACCGAAAAGAATTTGTGGCACTCCTTGGGACTTCCGGCTGTGGAAAATCAACCCTGCTCCGCATGATCGGAGGCTTGACCGAGCAGACCAGCGGAACGATCATATACGATAACCGGGAACTGACCAAACCCAGCGCAGAGGTGGGAATGGTGTTTCAAAAGTATACCCTGTTTCCGTGGCTCAGCGTAGAGAAAAACATTGGGTTTGGGCTGAAACAAAAGAAAGAAAAGACCAATGCAGAGATTCATGAGATTGTAAACCAATATGTTGATTTGGTGGGATTGAGAGGATTTGAAAAGCTCTATCCAAAGTCTTTGTCTGGTGGGATGCAGCAGAGAGTTGCCATTGCAAGGGCACTGGCAAATGATCCAAGTATTCTGCTGTTGGATGAACCATTTGGAGCATTGGACACCACAACCAGGGAAATCATGCAGGAATTGCTGCTGGATGTGTGGCAGAAGTCACCAAAGACTATCGTTATGGTAACGCATGATGTGGAAGAAGCGGTCTTTTTAGCCGATCGGGTGGTGGTCATGTCCGCCCGTCCCGGCAGAGTACGTGAAATAATAGACATTGATTTAGACAGACCACGGGATTATCGGGTAAAATCCTCCCAGAAGTTTATTGAATATAAAATGAGAGCGTTTGAACTGATCCGGGAAGAAAGCATGAAGCTGATGAAAGAGGGGATCTGATCATCGGAGTGAAGGAAAATTTTCATATAGAAATTTGTATGGTACAATACTGTATGTATGATTAAGGAAAACGAAAAGAGGACCCCCTATGGAGAGAACAGAATACTCAAACATTGAAGAGCTGTTTCATGCGATGGCCAAGGCCGCAAGCGAATCAGAGACCTATAAAAAGCTGGCATTTTATCTTGAAAAAGAATATCGGAAAATCATCTTTATGACGGCTGAGGAGGTTGCTAAAAACTGCGGTGTGAGCCAGGGAAGTGTCTCCAGATTCTGCATGGTAATGGGATTTAAAGGCTACAGTGATTTTTATAAACATCTCCAAAAGATGGTGACAGAGGAATTGACGGCCCCTCAACGCTACCACTATACCAAATCGGGCAAAAAAAAGGTGGATGACATTCTGCTGAAAGAGGCAGGCAACATGCGGGAGCTGACCTCCATTTTAGGGGGGAGGCTTTATGAGAAGATGGTGGATGACATTGTAAAAGCAGAAAAGATATTCCTTGTTTCAGCCAGAATGTCTGCAACCTTACTGCCCTATATGAAATATTTGCTGGATAAGTTAAGGGATCAGGTGGAGATCGTGACACCGGATTCCAATGGCTGGAATCGTTTTTATCTGGAGAACCGGGAGCAAACATTGATTATTTCCACCTGCTTTCCAAGGTACTCCAAAGCACTGGTGGAAAAATTAGTGGAACTGAAGAGGGAAGGCTTTTCTATATATGCCTTGACCGACCGAAGAGTATCGCCCACCATACAGGCGGAGATCCCCTCCATTGTTGTACCCATTACAACCACCTCCATTTTTGATTTATACAGCACCCCCATGGCTTTTATTAATCTGACCCTGCGGGATGTGTCAAAGAAGATTCCTGATTTGGATAAAAGACTGGAAATGATCGAGAATTACGACAATAAGTACGGCGTGTTTTACCGTTAGAGGACGAAACCGAGTTTTGCTTGGAATAAGGATGAAAAAAACTGTAGATAGGATCAGGGATTTACAGTGTTTTTCTATATCCTGCCATGAATGAAAACATTCACATTTTATAAAAGGAGAATGAAACCAATAAAAAAGAAACCCATGAATAACATAAATATTGATCGCTTAATAAAAAACGTACAAACATTAGGAACCATTGGTGAAAATCCGGAAGGAGGCATTGACCGGGCCTTGGGAAGCGAAGCGGATTTACTTGCCAGGAAGTGGCTGATGGAGTACTGGAAAGAAGTGTTTCACCGGGAAACAATTGTGGATGGCATTGCAAATATGTGGCTCCATGTGGAAAACGGCGGAAATAAAAAGGCCATTGTTCTCGGCTCTCACCACGATGCGGTTCCAAACGGAGGAAAGTACGACGGTGCTCTCGGGGTCCTGATGGCAACGGAGGTTGCAGAGACGATTGCAGAGCAAAAGATCACACTAAAGCATCCTCTGATGATCGTTTCCTTTACCGGAGAGGAGCCCAACCCTTACGGCATCTCCACCCTTGGCAGCAAAGCCCTGGCAGGAAGGATAAAAAAAGACCAGCTCATGAATTATTCCCATAGAGATACAACAGAAAATCTGGTGGAAGGGATTCAAAGACTTGGAGGCGGCCTTGAAAAGTGGGGGGAGATACCGGGCAAAGAGGAAATCGGGGCATATCTTGAGTGCCATATCGAACAGGGAAACCGGCTGGTGAAGATGGATTTACCGGTCGCCTGTGTTTCTGCCATTACAGGAATCTACCGGGAGCAGATAACCGTAACCGGTGAGGCAAACCATGCAGGGACCACCATGATGGACAGCCGAAAGGATGCCTTGCTGGGTGCATGTGAGGCAGCACTTGCAATGGAAGCTATCTTGCTGGAATTACAGGATAAAGACATCGTGGGAACCATTGGCTATATCAAAAACCTGCCAAATGAAGCCAATATCATTCCTGATCACACTGAAATGATTCTGGATGTAAGGATATCCAATGAAGAAAAAAAGATAAAGCTGCAGCATCAGATCAATGAAAGAATGAAAGAAATAGAGTCCCGAAGAGGAGTAAAAATACATAGGAGCATTATCTTAAACCAGCCCGCACAGCCTATGAGTGATGTGGTGATTCGTGCGGTCAGCCGGGGAATCGAGCAGACAGGATTCCCTCCGGTGCAGCTGGTCAGCATGGCGGGACATGATGCTTCCAATGTTGCAGTCATAGCGGACAGCGGAATGATATTTGTCAGAAGCATTGACGGAAAAAGCCATTGCAAAGAAGAGTATTCCACTCCGGGAGACATTGAAGCATGTGCCAATGCAATGCTGCAGGCAGTACTGATTTTAGATGAGGAGATGGCTGAATGAAATTGTTTAAAGCTGAAATTGTTCATTATAATGGAGCATTTTACCGGGATTACGGGATATTGGTGGAGTCAGATACCATCAAAGCCGTTGAACCTGTATCAAACCTGCAGGCACAGTACAAAGATCAGATTGATGAAATTATAGAATGGAAAGACCAGGTGATTGTTTCCGGAACGGTAAATGTTCATAACCACAGCTTTCAAAGTCTCCTTCGGGGAATTGCAGCAGACCGGCCGTTTTTAGAATGGAGAGATGAATCTCTTTATAAGTTCTCTAAGGGGATGACATTGGAGGACATCTATCATGGAGCCTTATTTGCTTTTGCCGAGATGATGAAGCGTGGAGTCACCACAGTATGTGATTTCTTTTATTTACACAATTTTGGAACGGAAAGTGATGAAGCGGTCATACAGGCGGCAAAAGACGTTGGAATCCGGCTGGTTCTCGCCAGGACCATGTATGACTGGGAGGGTGCACCAAAGGGATATGTGGAGACAATTGATGAGGCGGTCACCCATACCAGAGATCTGTTTTACAAATACAAGGAAGATGACATGGTAAACATTGTTCCGGCTCCCCACAGCCTCCATGCGGCAACCCCCAAGATGATTATAGCAGGTCACAGCCTGGCAAAGGAATTGGGAACAAAATTTCACATCCATGTTGCAGAGGAACCCTTTGAGGTGGAAGAATGCAGGCTGGCACACAATGGGATGACTGTGATTGAATATCTGGATTCCATAGAAGTGGTGGATGAGCATATGATGATCGTCCATGGTGTTTATCTAAAAGAAGAAGAAATAAAACTTCTTGGAGCCAAAGGTGCCTCTCTGGCCTATTGTCCTTCCAGCAACATGTTTTTAGCCGATGGAATCACCAACATTCCGGCTATGATGGAAGCAGGAGTTACCATCGGCCTCGGCTCTGACGGTGCATGCAGCAATAACCGGATCAGTGTATTCGAGGAGATGCGGATGGTATCCATTCTCCAAAAGGCAAGTACCTGCAATGCCATGTGTGTGAATTATCACCAAAGCTTTGACATGGGGACCGTCAACGGAGGGAAAATTCTGGATCTGCCGATTGGTGAAATCAAAGAAGGGAAAAAAGCAGATTTTGTATCCATTGACTTAAACGATTTTTCCATGCAGCCAATGAATGAACAACTGGAACAGATGCTTCCAAACATTGTTTATTCCATGGAACCAACGGCCATAAAGCATGTGGTAGTCAATGGAGATTTCACCGTATCCCATGGTAGGCTGGCAAAACAAAAAGAAGAAGATGTGATCAAAGGCGTAAAAGATACCATGAGCCGTTTTTATCAATGAAAGGAGTCCTAGGATGCAGCTGACAAAAAAAGAACAGGATATGCTGGATGGGAAAATGGGAGCAGGCACCCAATTAGCCATGAAAATACTGGTGGCGGTGGGAGAGTCCTTTGATGCTCCTTACATGGTGCCTGTTACAAGGACCCATGTGGCATTAAGCAATCAGGAGGCAGACTTATGGTTTGCGGAAAAGCTGGTCAATTTGGGGGCAAAATGTGCGGTGCCCCCTACGGTAAACCCCAGCTTTCACTTAGAACAATTCAAAGAGATTACAACCATTTCTCCAATGGATGAAGAAATTGTAAAAAGGACCCATGCGGCTTATACCAAACTGGGTGCCATTATGACATATGACTGTACCCCTTATTTAGAGCATAATGTTCCAAGATTTGGAGAAGTGATTTCCTTCTCCGAATCCAGTGCCACACCCTTTGTCAACTCGGTTTATGGGGCAAGAAGCAACCGGGAAGCGGCCCAAAGTGCACTCTGTTCCGCCATTACAGGTGTGACCCCGTATTATGGCTACCTGCTTGATGAAAACCGGAAAGGAGAAGTGCTGGTACGGGTGGAAGCAGATTTAAACAGTGATTTCGATTACCAGATGCTTGGATATGTGGTGCCGAAATTTACCGGATTTAAGATTCCTGTTTTTACCGGCATTCATAATCCTTCCAAAGAAGCCCTGATGAATCTTGGTGCACAGTTAAATACCGGAGGAAATGTTGCCATATACCACATCGTGGGATTTACCCCAGAAGCACCAACGGCAGAAGCCGCATTTCATGGAGAAGTTCCAAAGGAAGAAGTAGTGATCACAAACAAAGATCTGGAACAGATGAGAGAAGATTTGACCGATGCCGGCGGTAAGATAGATTTTGCATTGTTTGGCTGTCCTCACCTGACCATTCATCAGATTACAAAAGTGGCTGAAATTGTAGAAGGAAACAAATTGGCAGTCCCCCTTTTCATTATGTGCAGCGCGTCCACCAGGAATTTAGCAACCCAGATGGGGCTGCGTGAGACCATAGAAAAGGCAGGCGGTCATTTAATGGCAGATACCTGCATGGACCAGCCAAGCTGGCATTTCCTTTACGGAAAAAAGGGAGTGACGGATTCCCCCAAATGTGCCTATTATACCAAACGCCGTGACATGCAGTTTGTCATAGCCAGTCTGGAAGATTCCGTAAAAGCAGCTTTGAAAGGAGAAATCTGATGCAGGAGTTTAAATGCCATAAAATATCGGAAGGAATTGTGACGGGTGAAGTTTTAATATCAAAGGATGATTTCTGTTTCTATCTGGTGGACCCGAAAACGGGTGTGGTGATTGAGAAACAGCATTGCCTTTATGGTCAGTGCATTGCAAATAAAATTTTGGTTTTCCCTAACGGAAAAGGAAGCTCTGTGGTTCAGGCAGATGGTATGTATCAGTTAAAGATGACAGGAATGGAACCAAAGGGAATGATTATTAAAAATCCAGATACCACTCTGGTAGCAAGCGCAATTATTATGGAAGCTCCTCTTGTGGATAAAGCAGAAGCGGCATTCTATGAAACCATAAAAGACGGAGATATCATCACCCTAAATGCTACCGAGGGACGGATCACATGGGAAGGAGAACGCTGAGATGACACCATTAAACAGGAATATGACTATTGATACATTGCCTCCAATGCCGGAATTTGAACCAGGAATCCGCAGGGCACCCTCCAGAGGCTTCCGCCTGACAAAGGATCAGACCGTAACCGCACTGAAAAATGCCCTGCGCTACCTTCATCCGGATCTTCATGAAACAATGATTCCGGAATTTTTGAATGAACTGTATACCTATGGAAGAATTTACGGCTACCGCTTCCGTCCGGCAGGAAGCATCAAAGGCGGTTCCATAGACGACTACAAAGGCAACTGTCTGGAAGGCAGAGCGTTTCAGATGATGATTCATAACAATCTGGACTTTGAGGTTGCGCTGTATCCGTATGAGCTGGTTACTTATGGAGAGACAGGGAGTGTATTTCAAAACTGGATGCAGTACCGTCTGACCATGCAGTATCTGGAACTGTTGACCGATGAGCAGACGTTGGTACTGGAATCGGGCCATCCTCTGGGACTGTTCCATTCCAAAAAAGATGCGCCAAGGGTCACCATAACCAACGCACTGATGATTGGTATGTTTGATAATCCGGACGACTGGGAAGTAGCCGAAGAGATGGGAGTTGCCAACTACGGGCAGATGACAGCAGGCGGCTGGATGTACATTGGACCCCAGGGCATTGTCCATGGTACTTACAATACCTTGCTGAATGCAGGAAGACAGCAGCTTGGAATTGCCAATGACAAGGATTTAAGCGGCGTGCTGTTCGTAAGCTCCGGTCTTGGAGGAATGAGCGGTGCACAGCCGAAAGCCATTGAGATTGCAGGCGGAGTGGGAATTGTTGCAGAAGTGGATGAATCCAGAATCAAAACAAGACTGGATCAGGGCTGGGTGAAGGAAGCCTCCTCTGATTTGGGGTATGTTTTTCAGCTGGCAAAAGAATATATGGAGAAGAAAGAATCCATTTCCATTGCTTATCATGGCAATATTGTTGATTTACTCCAATATGCGGTGGATCATAACGTGAAGATTGATTTGCTGTCGGACCAGACCTCCTGTCATGCCGCACATGAAGGCGGTTACTGTCCTCAGGGCATTACCTTTGAAGAACGGACGGTACTGTTAAAAGAGAACCGGGAACGTTTTGTTGAAATGGTAGATGCAACTTTAAGAAAACATATAGAGTTAGTGAAAGCCTGTGTGGAAAACGGAACGTATTTCTTTGATTACGGAAATGCATTTTTAAAAGCCGTATTTGATGCTGGGGTAAAGGAAGTATCAAGAAATGGAATTGACGATAAGGACGGATTTATTTACCCCTCTTATGTGGAAGATATTATGGGCCCCCAATTATTTGATTACGGCTACGGGCCATTTCGCTGGGTGTGCTTAAGCGGAAAAGAGGAAGACTTAGATAAGACCGATCAGGCCGCAATGGAAAGCATTGACAAAGACCGCAGGTATCAGGATTTGGATAATTACAACTGGATACGGGATGCCAAGAAAAACCAGCTGGTGGTGGGAACCAAGGCAAGAATCCTTTATCAGGATGCCGAAGGACGGAAAAACATTGCCCTCCGGTTTAATGAAATGGTAAGAAACAAAGAAGTTGGTCCTATTATGTTAGGCAGGGACCACCACGATGTAAGCGGTACGGATTCCCCATTCCGTGAGACCTCCAACATCAAAGACGGAAGCAATGTGATGGCAGACATGGCCGTTCAGTGTTATGTTGGAAATGCAGCAAGGGGAATGAGCCTGGTGGCCTTACATAACGGCGGCGGAGTTGGAATCGGAAAATCCATTAACGGTGGATTCGGCCTGGTATTGGATGGAAGCGAGAGGATTGATGAAATTATTAAAAGCGCCATGATTTGGGATGTGATGGGCGGCGTTGCCAGAAGAAGCTGGGCAAGAAATGAACATGCAATCGAAACCTCGGTTCAGTTCAACAAAACCTATGAGGGGCAGGCAATGATCACCATTCCTCATGTGGCTGATGAGGATCTGGTAAAACAGGCGGTAGAAAAAACCTTTTGCCAATAGTCAGGAAAAAGGGATGGAAAGGAGGGGGATTTGTTGAACAAATTATTGCTGTATAATTGTTCCCAGATTGTTACACCAAAAGGCAGCCATATAAAAAAGGGCAAAGAGATGGATGAGATAGAAGTGCTGCAAAATGCCAGTATTTATATGGAACAAGGAACCATTGTATTCCTTGGGCCGAATGAAGAGGTTCTGCAAAGACTTGGTGCCGATAGCTTGGCGCAGATTCCAGGGGATATTCCGGTCATTGATGGAGCAGGAAGAGCCGCCTTGCCTGGATTTGTGGACTCCCATACTCATTTTATCTTTGGAGGATACCGGGAAGTGGAGTTTATGGAAAGACTGTCCGGTGTGTCCTATCTGGACATTATGAGAAAAGGCGGCGGTATTCAAAGTACGGTAAATGCAACAAGAAGCTATGGGGAAGACCAGCTTGCCGCAGATGGAAGAAACCGCTTAAATGACATGCTTTCCCAGGGCGTTACCACGGTAGAAGGAAAAAGCGGCTATGGGCTGGATCTGGAGTGCGAACAAAAACAGCTTCGGGCAATGAAACGATTAAATGAAACCCATCCGATAGAGATTGTCTCCACGTATTTAGGGGCCCATGCAGTACCATTGGAATACAAAGATGATCCTGCCGGCTACGTGCGTTACATGGCTGATGTTGTAATGCCAAGGATAAAGGAAGAGAACCTGGCCGAATTTTGTGATGTGTTTTGTGAAGAGGAGGCTTTTGATATAGAGCAGAGCAGAAGCCTTTTAACAAAAGCAAAGCACATGGGGTTTGAACTCAAGATTCATGCAGACGAGATATATAATCTTGAAGGCGGAGCCCTTGCCGCAGAACTGGGGGCTGCCTCGGCAGACCACTTATTGATGATATCAGAGCAGTCCATCCAAGCACTTGCAGAAAGTGAAACCGTTGCAACCGTGCTGCCATGTACCGCCTTTTGCCTCAATAAACCCTTTGCTCCGGCAAAGAAAATGATAGAATCCGGATGCGGGATTGCTTTAGCCACGGATTTCAACCCCGGAAGCTGCTTTACCAATTCCATTCCCTTAATGCTTTCCCTGGCCGTTTTAAAAATGGGAATGACCTTACCCCAGGCCATAACCGCCCTTACCATCAATGGGGCGTGCGCCCTGAAACGGGGGGATAAAATAGGAACTCTGGAAGCAGGAAAACAAGGAGATGTGGTATTACTGGATTATCCGGATTACCGGTTTTTAATCTATCATACTGCTAAAAATATTGTTCATACGGTCATAAAAAATGGACAGTTGGTTTATAAAAAAGAAGAAAGCTGATTATGGATGCCAATATAAAAATATTAAAAGAAACGGATTTTAAGACAACCGCCTGGAGCGGCGGGGATACGACCCAGATTTATATTTATCCCGAAACAGCCCAATACGCGGACCAGGATTTTTTGTACCGCATCAGCACGGCCACTGTATTATCGGAGACCTCCCGTTTTACAAGGCTTGAGAATTATGACCGGATTTTAACCGTTCTGGAAGGGAGTATGGAATTGGAACGGGAAAAACAACTCCCCCTGATTCCGCTAAAACCTTTAAAACCATTCCTGTTTGGAGGAGAAGTTCCAATTATCAGCCATGGCCAGTGCAAAGATTTTAATCTGATGTTTCAAAAGAGTGCACAAGGGCAGGTTCGTATCCTTCCGATGGAAGAAGGGGAAGCAGAGTTTGTTTTGGAGCCGGAAAACCATTACGTGCTGTATCTGATCAAAGGAAGGTTAAACGTAACATTTGGTGGGAAAGAGTGTTTCCTATGCAACGGAGAAGCATTGGTCCTCAATCAAATCAGGGAGACCGGATGCAAATTAAAGATTACCAGAAAGGAAGAAAATACGCTTTTGGCACTATGCTGTATTGCGTTCAATGGTTAAGATTGTGATGAAGAATAAAAAGAACACGAAACTGGCGGCAGACATTGCCTGCATTTTGCTGGGAAGTTTTTTATTTGCATTTGCCACAAACAGCATTTATACCCAGTACCGGTTGTTGAGTACAGGGTTCAACGGGGTAGCACTGCTATTGCACTATTCCCTTGGAACAAGTATCCCGATTTGTTCTTTTTTATTTAATATTATTTTTGTAGTCATCGGAATAAAATTGATCAGTCCCATGTTTGCAATCAAAAGTGCAATCGGAATCAGCTCGGTTTCCGTGTTCTTATATCTTACGGAGGGGATTTCACTTCCCATTGACAATATCATTGTTGCAATTATCTTCGGAGGTGTGATCCTGGGAGGCGGTGTCGGTCTCGCTTTACGTCATGACGGAGCGCTTGGAGGCATGAACATCCTTGGGAAAATAATCAATAAGTACGTGGGAGTCAGTATTGGTACGGTTGACATGGTGTTCAATGGGGTCCTGATTATTTGCGCAGGTTTTATTTTTGATCTTAATATAGCCTTGTATACGATACTGGCAAGATACATTGCAAATCTTGTCATTGATAATGTACTGGAAGGGTTCAACCGAAAGAAGACCGTTATAATCGTTTCGGATAAATACAAGGAAATAGCGGACAGAATCATGATAAACCCAAAAAGAGGAATCACATTATTAAACGGAGAGGGCGCTTACACCGGAGTGGATAAACACATGATATACTGCGTCATTCAATTGACTCAGCTTGCCAAGGTGAAACATATTGTAATGGAGGAAGACCCTAAGGCATTCATGACCATCCTTGATGCCAAGGAAGTGGTTGGAAAAGGATTTATATAGTAGCAATCATCTGAAAAAACGTCGGATGCCCTTCAAATAAAAGAGCATCCGACGTTTTTTTATGAAAATGATTTTTTATTCACAAAGGGCTTTTGCGATTCCGGCAGCTCTTTCAAAGTCTTCTTCCCGTGGATTCCATAGGCATTTGGCTTCCGCCTCAACCACCGAAAATCCTGCATCGGTCAGCTTTTCACGAAGCACCTTAGTCCCTTCCCCGCTCCAGCCGTAGCAGCCGAATACGGCAGCTTTTTTCTCTTTGAATTTAAGCTCTTTTAAGAAATCCAGCCAGCCGCCCACGGAGGAAAGGATGCTGTTACCCACAGTCGGGGAACCGAGCGCAATGGCTTTTGACTTGAATACTTCGGTCATAATATCATTTTTATCCGCCTTGGAAATGTTATAGATCTTCACTCTGGTCTGAGGGGAAAGCTCTGCAATTTCCGAGCTGATCTTATGGGCAAGCTGTTTTGTTCCCTCCCACATGGTATCGTAAACAATGGTGATCTGGTCTTCCTGGTAGTTCTGGGACCACTCATAGTATTTTTCCACGATCTGTAAGGGATTATCTCTCCAGATGCATCCATGGCTGGTGGCAATGATGTCGATAGGAAGGTTAAGTGCCTGGATTTCCTCCACTTTCTTTTTTACAAGAGGAGAGAAGGGAGTTAAAATATTGGCATAATATTTCAGCGCTTCTTCCCAAAGTCTGCACTGGTCGGCCTTATCATTGAATAATTCCTCTACGGCAAAGTGCTGTCCAAACGCATCGTTGGAAAAGAGGATGTTATCTCCGGTCAAGTAGGTCGCCATGCTGTCCGGCCAGTGAAGCATCCGCATCTCCACAAATACCAGCTTCTTGCCGTTTCCAATGTCCACAGAATCCCCGGTTTTCACCACCTGGTAATTCCACTCCGGATGATGATACTGTCCGGTCAGGGATTTCACTCCGTTGGCGGTACAGTAAATGGGGGTGTTGGGTATCCTCTCCATCAAAGCGGGAAGGGAACCGCTGTGGTCGATCTCGCCGTGGTTTGCAACGATAAAGTCAATCGTATTCAAATCAATTTCTTTTTCCAGATTATCAATAAACTCGGTGGAATGAGGTTTCCATACGGTATCAATCAACACGGTTTTTTCTTCCTGGATTAGATAGGCATTCTGGCTGGAGCCATGGTTAATGGAGTAGTCCGCCCCGTGGAAGGATTCCAGCTCCCAATCAATAATACCCACCCAGTTGACATTGTTTTTAACAAGTTTTTTCATCTTAACGTCCTCCTTCATATTTTGGAAATAACAGTGAATTTTCTGTAAATATATGGTTGTAAATATCTTTGATCAGCTCATGAAGCTTTTGAAACAGCAAATGATAAGAGGGACAGCCTCCATCAGGAACTGTAAAGTCATTGGTGCAGGCCGTAATTTCCTTAATCAGGTTTCCGGCTGCATCGTGTTCCTCTTCCAGTTCTTTCACATACCCTGCATCGCTTTTCTCATTATAGTTCTGTTTCATATATGGAAAGACAAGTTTTTCCTCCTTGGCAAAATGCTCCTCCAGTTCCTTTTTTAAGTCAGAGAAAAGTCCGTGAAGGGGCACCAGCTGATCCTGATGATGGGTATAATGAGCCAGAAGCACCCGGTTTACCAGGACATCAATTTCTGAAAGAAGGGTCCGTTCCTTTCCATGATGAGTATCCATGATGTAATCAATGAGTTCAGGAACCTCCATTTCCATAAGACGGTCTACGTCTAAAATTTCTGACGAAGCAGGTATGTTTTCCTGTTTTTCCAGTTTTTTATTCAATACATCAATAAAACTTTTGGAATCAATGGAACGCTGCTTTAAGGCATCCTCCAGTAAATCATTGCCTCCGCAGCAATAATCAATATGAAAGTCATTAAAGATATCAACTGCCCTGGGATATGCTTTTACGATTTCGTTTAATTTCATGTTATTTGTAATCATCTATTTCCTCCCTTTCGAGTTTGTAACTGTTTTTGTAAGGTTAGTATAACCCGGCAAGGGAAAATAAAATGTGATTTAAATCACTATTTGAAATTTTTTTAATCATTTTCAAAGATATCTCTTAGCAAATCTTTGTTTAAAATCCGCACCTTACGGTTCCCTTCCAGAGCAATGGCGCCTTCCTTGCGAAGCTCTCCCAGCTTTCGGCTGATGGTCTCCCGTCGGACGTTGATGTAGGCTGCAATGTCCTCTCTGGTCAGTTCAATGGTGTCTTTACTGATCCGGCTGCTCCGAAACAAAATGAATCCAGCGATTCTTGCCTTGGCATCATTTACGGATAGCAATTGAACCAGTTCGTTGGCAAGGGAAAGTTTATTGCCGATCACATTTAACAGCTTAATTCCTATCTCCGGTCTTTTTAAGATTATATTCTGGATATCCTTTAAATAAATCAAACACACCCCGCTTTCTCCCACGGAAACGGCGTTTGCTTCCATGGTTTTGCCGCCAAATAGGTTCTGCTCTCCATAGATTTCCCCTTCCTCAAGAATATCAAGAACATACTCTTTTCCTTCCATGGAATAGCGGTTGATCTTGATTCTGCCGTACCGGATGACCATGATTTTATCTGCCGGGTCCTTTTCAAATAAGATGGTTTCCCCTTTCTGATAATCCAGATGCTGTGCCTTTGAGATCAGTTCCTTTTGTTCTTCAAGAGAGAGGGGTTCAAAAAGTGAGATGCGGGAAGTGCATAGTTGGTTGCAGCAGGTGCAATGATGTGCCATGTATCTCCTTTCCAGGCATTTGTATTCCTTTTGTTTTTTCTGTATCATATATCATACCAAATGAAAATTGCAATCACCAGCTTGACCACCCATGTGGTGCCATATCCCCACCGCACACGAAGCTCCGGCATATACACAAAGTTCATTCCATATACCCATCAGTAAACGTCAGGGGGATAAAGATGGTGGATATGATGGTCAGCACATTCATGATCTCGTTGAGACGGTAGCTTGTATTGGATAGATGCAGATCAGCAATCTCTTTTCTTCCATAGCTATAAGGAGGGAATATAATTTTCCATATGTTTTAAGGTTTTATGTTAAGTGGTATCATCTATTAGTAGTATAACACATTCCATATTTTTATAACATGATTGATCTCCGGCTTAAAGAAAGAATTTTGGCCATAAAACAGAAATATCGTAAATGGTAAATAACTCGTCTACTTTTGGATTCCTCATAAAATTGAGATAATGGTGTAAAGTTGAAAAAGTTTCTAACAAACTTTCACACAGAACTCAAGGAGGAACTCCACATGGACACAAGACTTGCAACCAACCAGATCCGACTCAGTGAGTGGACCAGAATTATTAAAGACCGTTGTCAAAGTGGTCTGAACGTCAATGAATACTGTGAACAGCACCAGCTATCACGTCATGCCTATTACTACTGGCTAAGAAAAGTAAAAGAAGCTGCTCTGATACATAACAGCTTTGTTGAACTGCCGACTCTCCAGGAAAAAACTGTTCCTGTTTCAATAAGTGAAAATCTTTCTACTTATCAAATGACCATTGCTATTGGAAATACTATATTGGGAGTTAGTGAATCAACTCCAATGGAACTTCTCTCCAGAGTGCTGAAGGTGGTTCGTAATGCTTAATGATGCTGCTGGTTTTAAGCACATTTATATCTGTACTGGATATGTGGATCTGCGCCGAGGGGTGGATGGACTGGCAGCTATCATCAGTGGCTCTTTTGGGCTTGATCCAACGGAACCCGGAAGTATTTACCTGTTTTGCGGAAGAAAAACAGACCGGATGAAAGCACTTTTGTATGAGGGTGACGGCTGGCTGCTTTTATATAAGAGACTAACAAACGGTCATCTAAACTGGCCACGCAGTACTCAGGAAGCACAATCAATTACCCACCAGCAATTCCGATGGCTGATGGAGGGGCTTTCCATTGAGCAGAAAAGGATGATATCCAAGGTAAAACCGGAGATCTATTAACTCCCGACTATACAAAGTATCTTGACAGCTAAATCCTTTATCCTAAAGCTAAAAAACACCAGAAATATACTGAATTTCAGAGCTTTTCATGGTATAATAATCCTATGGAAACGATTACTATTACTAAGGATGAACTGAATAATCTCTCTAAAGATATGATTGTTATGCTATACTTGCAGCTGCATGAAAGTTTCCAGCTTATTTCGGAGCAGAATACTACCATTCAAAAGCAGAATGAGCAGATGCTCCATCAAGTTGAAAGTATGAAGGAACAAATCTCCATTCTTACACAGAATCGGTTTGGCAGGAAATCTGAGAAGACTCTGCCGACAGAAGGGCAATTATCTTTTGACTTTGAAAATCTGTGTATCTTCAATGAGGCTGAGTCACTGACTGAGAATGGAATTTCCGAAGAACTGGATATGGAAACAGTCCTTGTTCGTAAGCGCAAGCCTCGTTCCAAGGGAAAGCGTGATATTAATCTGAAGGATATCGATACTATCGTCGTTTCACATGAACGTACGGAAAAAGAGCTCTCAGAACATTTCCCCAAGGGATGGCATAATCTGCCAGATGAAATATACAAAGAGTTAAAGTATGTACCGGCTCACTTCGAAGTACTGGAGCATCACATCAAAGTATATGCCGGAAATCATGATACCGGCGGGATTCTTCGCGCAGAGGTTCCTCTGCGTTTATTAAGTCACAGCATCCTTACCCCGGAACTGGCAGGCGCCATCATTAACGCCAAATATGTCAATGCAGTACCATTAAACCGGCTTTCTGAAGAGTTTTTAAGAAATGATGTTAACATTCCAAGACAAGACATGGCCGGCTGGCTGATCCGTATTTATCAATACTATCTTGGCCCGGTACGTGACATGATGAAGGCAGAGATTATGAAAAGTCATCATATACACTGTGACGAGACCCCCTTTGTAATGCCGGAGAAAAGCAAGCAGTACATGTGGGTCTACCATTCACCTGGCAGTTCAGAAAAACCACCGGTTTTCCTTTACGAGTATCCAGGAACGAGAGGAACTGCCGCTCCAAGAGAATTCCTAAAAGGATACAAAGGGACTCTTGTGACAGATGGTTATCAGGTATATCACACCCTGGCGAAAGAACGGTCTGATGATCTGAAGGTTGCCGGATGCTGGTCTCATGCCAGAAGACGATTCGCTGAGATTGTAAAAGCCAGTGGAAAAAACGGCCCTTCCACATCTGGACAGAAAATAGCAGCTGAAGCAGTAAAAAGAATTGCTGCAATCTATCATGTAGATCATATGTATGAAAAATCATTCGATGAGGAAGGGCTGGATCATAGAAAAAACTCAGTCAAGCCTCTTGTGGATGCTTATTTTGAGTGGGTAAAAGAGTATGCCGGTAAAACGAGACTGGATAAAAGTTCAAAACTGGCAGGTGCTCTTAATTATTCCATCCATCAGGAACAGTTTTTAAGAGTATTTCTGGAGGATCCGGAAATACCTCTTGATAACAATGATGCAGAAAGAAGTGTCCGTTCATTCTGTGTTGGTAAACACAGCTGGCACATCATCGATTCGAAGAACGGCGCAGAGGCTAGCGCTGCCTTATATAGTATTGCTGAAACAGCAAAAGCGAATAATCTTAAACCGTATGAGTACTTCTCATATCTGCTAGAACAGTTAATGCACTATCCAAGGAATAATGTTCCAGAAAACAAACTGGCAGAATTAATGCCTTGGTCAGATGAATTGCCAGATCGATGTAGAAAACTAAAAACACGGTAAATATACCGCCGCCCCAATCGGGCGGCGAACTTATTGACCTGGACGGGTTATTTACCATTTACGAAATATCCATTGAATGGCCGGTTGAAAAATAGCACAAACTCCATTATGATAAAAGAAGTTTGTGCTATAAAAATATTTGCAGTAGAGAGAAGGTTTTAATATGTATAAAAAACAGGACCTGTTGCTACATCTTGAGAAAATGGGTCTTATGCCCAATGACACAGTCCTTGTACACTCATCCATGAAAGCGATTGGAGAAGTTGACGGCGGTGCGGATACGGTACTGGATGTCCTGATGGAATATTTTTCAGAAGGATTGCTGGTTCTTCCCACCCATACCTGGGCGACGATTGATGAAATTTACAATGTATTTGATCCGGCAATGGAACCGGCCTGTGTCGGAATATTACCCAATCTTTTCCGAAACCGGCCGGGAGTCGTTCGTTCTCTTCACCCCACCCACAGTGTAGCCGCTTACGGAAAAGACAGCAAAGCCTTCATCGAAGGGGAAGTGGACCGGACAACTCCCTGCGGACCGGGCAGCTGCTATGACCGCCTCAGACAACGCAATGGAAAGATTCTGCTCATTGGTGTGGGACATGCGAGAAATACGTTCATCCATTGCGTGGAAGAACTTCTAAATGTACCGGAGAGATTGACCAAGGTACCAACATATTTTAAAATTGTCATGCCGGATAAGCAATTAAAACCTGTCTTCGTATACCGCCATGACAACCCCCATACCGACCACATATCAGATGCTTACACAAAACTTGAGCAGGCGTTCTATGACAGAAAAGCTGCAAAAAAAGTAATGTTTGGGGATGCCGCCTGCATCTTGTGTGATGCCAATGAGATATATCATGTAACAAAAGATATTTTATCCCATCAAATCAATTGCCTTATGGAATTGGACGAGATTCCGAAAGAGTGGTGGAATCTCACCTAATGTAGAATACCAGTTATAAAGCCTTGGCAGATATATCGGTCCCCGCATTAAATTCACTTTAAAAGCGGGGATAGCTTCTGTCTTAGATTCTCTTTGAATAGGTAAAGCCATCCAAAACAGCAGTCAGGATATTCTGGGCTTTTCCAGAGCAGTCGCCCAGCAGATAGCTTTGCGGAACTACCGAACCAAGCCTTTCCACCAGGTCTTTGTCAAGGGTCATTCCAAGTGCATTTACCACATTGTCGCACCGGATGGTATGTTCTGTCTGAGTCACCTCATCATAATATGTAACGCTGTCCTTTGTAACATTCTTTATTACTGACTGGAAATGAATTTCAATCCCCAGTTCATGTACCAAGCGTACCAGTGTCAGGATTACCAGTCCACTGGTGCCTTTCAGGAAATCCTCCGGCTTAACCATATCCACCAGGATGACTTTCTTTCCTTCCTGTGCCAGTGCAACTGCACATTCGGTGCCGGTCAGACCGGAGCCTGCGATAACTACAGTCTCCCCAACTTTTACTTTCTTTGTATCAACATCACCGGCCCATGCCACATTCTCTCTGGTCATTCCGGGAATGGCCGGATACAGGGGAACCGCTCCCACCGCTACAAAAACCACATCCGGGTTCACTTCCCTTATCAGCTGCTCTGTCACTTCCGTATTTAAGTGAATCTCAGCGTTACATTCCATTGTCTGGCGAATCATCCATCTCATATATTGCACAAGATCCTGCTTAAAGCTTTGGGCCGAAGCAGTGTGGAGCATGCCGCCAAGTTCAGGCCCCTTCTCATACAGCAATACGGTATGCCCAAGCTCTGTTAAACGCTGGCAGGCTTCCATACCCGCAGGACCGCCGCCAATTATCATTACTTTCCGCTTTTTGGCAGCCATGGAAAGCATATCGGGATATTCCAGTTCCCGGCCGATTAGGGGATTTACAGCACAGCGGATACTCTTAAAGTTAGGGGGCTGAATACGGCCCGCGCAGTATACACAACGCATACAGGGCCTGATTTCATCATCCCTGCCCTGCTCTGCCTTTATAAAGACCTCATTGTCAGCCAGACATGCCCTGCCCATTCCTACCATATCGGATTTACCCTGGGCAATGAATTCATCCGCCTCGTCCACCGTTACAAAGGAACCGGCTACCGAAATGGGGATATGCAGGTGTGGCTTTGCCTTTTCCGCAAATTCAGCATTTGTCATATGGGGAAGAAGGTAGGAGGGAATCATATATTCCCCGGTTTCCAGCACCGGAATAAATCCTGCGGAGAAGTTCATCATATCCAGATAAGGCTCCGCTGCCTGCAGGAAAGTGATTAGTTCCTCAAAATTTGCCTCATCCGGCAGCATTCCCTCAGGCAGGCGCGGATGACCGGAAACTCTCATATCAAGGGCAATCTGGTCACCATAAGCATCATGAATTGCTTTCAGTACTTCCAAAGGAAAACGCATTCTGTTTTCCAGGCTGCCGCCGTACTTATCGGTCCTCTGATTAAAAGAGGGAGATAGGAACTGTCCAAGCAGCCAGCCATGTCCGCTATGTATAGAAACCATATCAAATCCGGCCTGGACACATCTTCCCACCGCATCCACAAAATTCTGCTTTACCTGGTCGATCATAGCCTGATCCATTTCCTCCACCCGGTGTCCTTTATAGAGGGGGGCAATATAATCCGGGGCGGGAGAAGGTGAGATTCTGGCTTTGCCATTTAAGAGCACCTCGTAAGCCAGGGCACCCGCATGACTAAGCTCAATGGTGGCTTTTGCGCCATAACGGTGCACTTCTTCAACCGCTACCGCTAAAGCAGGCACAAAAAGATCCGAACCCAGATTAAGGGTGGCAATATGATCGTATGCCCGGTCCATATCTATGCTGGATTCTCCAAAGGAAACCAGACCAGCTCCCGATTTGGCCAGCCTTCCCATAAAAGCGGCCAATTCTGTAGTGCTTCTTCCCTCCGGAGTAGCCAGGCAGGGCATCATAGGCGGTATTACGATTCGGTTTTTCAGTGTAAGTCTGCCCACACGGATTGGCTGGAAAATGTGGGTATGCTTGGTGTTTCTGTTCATAAGGCGACCTCCATGACTTCATTTTAGTTTGTTAATAGTTCAATATTAGTTACTGCTTTTCCCCTTACTCATAGAAATGGGATTGTACGTGTGATATAATAATCAAAAAACTATACGATGACCCGGAAAATTTTTATTGTTACTATTTTACAGAAAAGTTCTTCCTGGTATAATGTTAGCATATTACATTGTCTAAAAAATAACAATATATGCATTGCACGTTATCGTAATAAAAAACAAAAGCTGCATTGTACGAATCGTATATTATGGAGAACGCTCTAATGAAACTCAGTATGTGGATGCTGGCCCATTGGCTGAAAAGATACAGCCCGGAGGTCCAGATTGTAAATGGCGGTATGGTTCTAAAGAAGCTGCGAATAGTATCTGGTAATCAGAAATCTGATAATAGAGAAGTGGATAAGACAGCCCTGCTGATACAAAGCTCAGTCGGTTTTCAGTCGGAAAATACCGATAAAGAGGAGATTCTTTTATCAAATTGCGGTGACAGTCTCCGCCTTTTAGGATATCCGCAGGAAGTTATTGTAAACGAAATCAGCAGTGCTTTTGCCTATTATAACGACTGGGAAGAACGATTGCGCCTTGCCGCAGGGAGTGCCGAACCCGAACAGAATATCATTGATGAATGTACCAGTCTGTTTGGCCCAATATTTTTAATTGATATGGAGATGCGGAAAATTGCCATGTCAGCACAATATGGCGCTGGAACAGTAAGTCCGGTGTGGGACGAGCTGCTTGCTAAGGGAGTGTCCTCATTTCATGTAATGGAAAAGCTGAGAAATACCTGGTTTTTCAATAATTACACCAGCCTGCACAAATGTAGCGTAACGGAAATCGAGAATGTGGAAGAAGTGATGCCCTATAATAAATGCATTATTATCAGTCAGGTCAATGACATGGGCGAGGTAATCGGCCAGATGTTAATCAGCAGTAAGGATGCTTTTGAAATGGCAAAGCTGCAGCTTGCCACCGTAATCTACGAAGTGCTGTCAACCATCCGTCCCAGGAGACCCAGTACCAGTAACAAAGAAGTGGTCAGCAACTTTTTCTCTTCTATGCTTTACAGTTCCGAGCAAAAAAAGGAATATCAAAGTTTTATTTATTCCGTGAACTGCTGGAGTCCCAAGGAGGAATATTGTGTGGTGGTATTTAAAAAGACGGCAGCCCAGATTCTTGTCAATGCAAAGACCACTCTCTCCATGATCAGTGACCTGCTTGAGCATTGTATTATAACCCATGAGAAGGAATACATTACTGCCTGCATTAACGTTACCAGAAACAGCAGATATCAGCAGCAGATTCAGCAAATCTGTACAAAAAGATGGTACGTATACGGTATGAGCTTTGTTTTCGAGGGTATGGAATCGGTATATGAAATGAAAAAACAGGCTATGCTGGCTCTTGCGGGAAACCGCAGCCTCTTTTCAGAAGTTGCTTTTGATTCACTGATTCACTCTATTGAAGATCAGAATTTTGTAATTGCCTGTATTCATCCGGCACTGCGCAAGCTTAAAAATTATGACCAGGAAAATCATACCCAGCTTCTCCCTACCTTGAAAGTTTTTCTGCAATGTGAAAGGAGCTGGGTACGAACCGCTGAAGAATTAGAACTTCACCGAAACACAATAATATCCCGGATGAGCAAGATTTCCGAGCTTCTTTGCCTTGATTTTGATGATGCCGACGAAAGAGAATATCTGCTTTATTCCTTTCGGATTCTAGCAAGCCGCAATGAATAAATCTGATATTAGATAATTGTCATGTGTGAATTGCGAGATTAAATGATAGTAAACATTTATTTACATAATTGAAAGCAATCTGGTGATATGTCCATACTATCATATTTTTTTATAACACTTGGGGCGAAAAAGGTGCGCGGCACTGATCTTGAATCATTTATCGAAAGCTACAAACTTGATAATTAATGTTCCATTCTTCAAGTAGGACGAGTAGAACAAAGGCCTGCTGCCGGGAAACGTAATTGTACATTGAAAAGGGATATAATACCATATTGACATGGAACAATCGTGTCACTGCAAGGGCGTTGGCCTTCCATCATACATAGATGGGAGGTGGTGCGGATGAAATATGACTTTAAAGACCTTATGACCTTTGGTATGTTCATAGTCGCATTACTTACCTTTATTTTCGTTAATTGTAAGTAGTGTTTTGGATTGTCAACAGTTTTCTAGACAACTTTTTTAAGGGTAATCATTCTATACTTCACCGGTGATAGATATCCCAGTGAAGAATGAATTCTGTGGTTGTTGAACCAGTTTACATAATCAGCCAATTCAATTTGAAGATGGTATAAGCTGCTAAAAATCTGGTTTCTGACGAACTCTGTTCTGATTATTTTAAATGTTGCTTCTGAAACTGCATTATCATAAGGGCAGCCTTTATGGCTGAGAGAGCGTTGAATTTCAAATGCTTTCAGAGTTTCATCAATCGTCTGATTCTTGAATTCGTTTCCACGATCCGTATGAAATATCTGGATATCTTTCAGATTTCCCTTTACGGACTGAAATGCCTGTTTTACAAGGTCTGCTGTTTTGTTGCGTCCGGCACTGTATCCGATTATTTCTCTATTAAAGAGGTCAACAAGGACACATATGTAGTTCCAGCTCATGCCGACCCGGACATATGTTAGGTCACTTACAACAATATTTCTATATGGTTGTTGATTGAACGTAAGCGCTATATAAAATAGCGCTTACGGTGTTACAATGGATTTTTTGATGCAGGGAGTGTTACACTTTTGGATTGCATTTCGTTACAGTTTTATTTTACACTAAACATGTAGTAAAAAACCATAAAATATATTATATATTTGCAATTAACCTTTAGGACGAAAAACCCCACGATAAATGCGAAAATATTTATAAGAGTAATAATATGGTACAATATACATGTGACCATGTAACTACAATATCTATGAGAAACAATGAAACTAATTAATTACCAAAAAATGGAGAACTTCAATGAAGAAGATGAAAAAAGTATTAACTCTATTACTGGCTGTTATTGTATTTACGAATACAAATCTTATTGCATATGCAAGTAGTAAAACAGTTATTCCAAGCACAGATACCCATTCAAAAAGCATCGGAAATATTATTGTTACAAACCAAGGAATTTATATTAATGACGTATATTATACTCAAGAAGAATTTATACAACTTCTTGACAGCGCACAAAAAGAGGAAGTTGCAAATACGAACGCCTTACCATTAATTATTGCAGCAGGTACTTGGCTTATTCCCACAGTTGGAACAGTTGTCGTTACAGCAGCAGGTTTAATACTTTTAGATGGTGTAGAAGTTAAAAATAATACCTGGGTATATAAAGCTGTTATAGAATGGTTTAAAAGTAAAGCTGATGGTAATAATAAAAAGTCAGGGAAACCCTATAAAAACAACAAGGAAGCTAATAAACAAGCACAAAAACATGGATATAAGGATGCTCACGATTTAAAAGAAGCGTATGTTGGCAAAGATCTGGCTAAATATGATATGAAATATGATACTAAAACTGGTGAGATTTATTTAGAAAGTAAAAATGGAAAAATTCAGGTTCCAACAGGATTATACAATAAATAGAAAGGTCAAATTTGTATGAATGATAAAAAAATGCCTTTGTTGAGCGTGGAGTTTAGTCTGTCCTCTGATTTTGCTGATCTAGAAAGAATTACTAATATTTTAGAATTAGTTCCAACGAGGACGAGAAAAAAACAAGACTGGCCTCAAGGCTCTAGGGATACTGGAGTAGCATGTGATTTGTGGGAAATAAGTACAGAGCAGGAAACAAGTAAATCTGTAGATGAAGAATGTAAAAAAATGATAAATAAATTGAGAGGTAAGGAGAAACTTATACGAGATTTATGTGAAGAGTATAATATGGAATCACATTTTGAAGTTGTTATACATATGGTCAATTCTGAAACACCGGCAATTTATTTAGAAAAAGAGTCAATTTATTTCCTGTCTACTATTAATGCAGATATCGGGTTTGATATATATACTTACGAAGATGAGGAGGACTACTAATCCAGTTTATTTTTAGCGAGAGTAAATTTGCCCGTAATGCATTTGGCGTTCTTTCCACAGATATTTTATACTGACAAAGTGTTCAATACACTAGAAATTGGATTGTCAACAGTTTTCTAGACAACTTTTTTAAGGTTAGTAAGTCGATATTCTTTAGGGGTTAAATAACCAAGTGAGGAATGAATCCTATGGTTATTTAACCAGTTTACATAATCACATAATTCGTATTGTAACTGTTCCAGCGTCTCATATTCCTGGCCTTTCACGAATTCGGTCTTGATGATTTTAAATATGGCCTCTGCCACCGCATTGTCATAAGGACAGCCTTTCATGCTCAGGGAACGGCGAATATGAAATGCCTGAAGTGTTTCATCCAGAGTTTTATTTTTAAACTCATTTCCACGGTCGGTGTGGAAAATTTGTATTTTTTCCAGATTAACATTGACTCTGGAAAAAGCTTTGCTCACCAGCAGGGCATCCTTATTCTTGCCAGCACTGTAACCGATGATTTCCCGGTTGAACAGATCAACAAGCACACAGATGTAATTCCAGCTGTTTCCTACCCGTACATAGGTCAAATTGCTGACTACAACGTTATATTGAGGCTGATCGGAGAAATCCCGGTTTACTATGTTTTGAACTTTGGATTCATTGCATTTCTCTACAGGTGGTTTGTATTGTGCTACAGTATAGGAGGATACAAGCCCCTCCTGTTTCATGATTCGCCCAATGCGCCTACGGGAAACCCTGAGGTCTTTTTTGGAAAGCTCCACTTTGATTTTCCGGGTACCATAATTATTCCGGCTCTGCCGGAATATCTCCCGGATTTCAGCTGCCAGACGATCTTCTTGTTGTTTCTGCGTTGCTTCATAATAATAGGAACTTCTGGGGATGTTTA
Organism: Lacrimispora sinapis; assembly: GCF_043633585.1. Taxonomy (NCBI): domain Bacteria; kingdom Bacillati; phylum Bacillota; class Clostridia; order Lachnospirales; family Lachnospiraceae; genus Lacrimispora; species Lacrimispora sinapis. The sequence continues at coordinate 113,774 of NZ_CP141832.1, forward strand.
GAACTTTACACATTGCTGATACAGAGTATTTGTGAGCATTTGCCCTAATCACATTTACTTTCGTCCTAAAATCAGCGCTGCTTGTTTGGCGCTGCCCACCCTTGGTGTAAAATGTCGTTCTCCATCTCCAATTGTTTATTTCATTTACGCAGTTCAACTAATTCTTGCTGTTCTGTGGAACGGTTATCTTTCTTGTGAAAAGAACCAGAAGTGGCAGACTGCTTAAGCCACTTATCCAATAGCGAGGTGGCGATATCATATTCGCGGCAGATATCACATTTTCTTTTTCCATTTTGATACAACTGAACTAACTGCTGCTTAAATTCATCTGTATAGGAACGAGGCTTTCTTCTTTCGGTCATAATCGTAACTCCTTTTCTACTTTCTATTTTACATGACCTTAAAATATCTGTCCAATTTATTGTAGCCTATACAGAATCAGGAAGTAATTCATGGTGAAATTGTAGAGGAAGCGGCATAAAAGTACCTACCGTAATTGTTTTGACTGTTCCATTGTATTCTGTTATGTGCTTGTGTTATAATATATTTACAAGGAAGGAGTGATGACATGTTAATGAATGATGCTTTGAAAATGTTATATAAAGAGTGCCAGAAATTGGAGCCGGATGAGGCAACGCAGTTGATTCTTGGTGCGGAAACGGAAGAAGAGCAGGAGTTTTATTCCATGGTCAGCGACCTTGTTCTTCAGCAGAGACAGAGAAAAGTAATTGAGGAGAATCGTTTTTGATGAAACAATATATTGTTTTTGCAGGGGTGAATGGAGCAGGGAAGTCAACACTATATTAGACATTTCCAAGATTCCAGCATATGCCCAGAATAAACACGGACGAAATTCTTAAGACGTTTGGGGATTGGAAGGTCACCAGTGATGTTATGAAAGCCGGGAAGTTGGCTGTCCAAGAATTAAATCGGTGTTTGTCTGCAGGAATTTCCTTTAATCAAGAAACAACTCTCTGCGGTAAGACCATTTTTAAAACGATAGAAAAGGCGAAGAACCAGGGGTATTCCATTGAACTGTATTATGTTGGAGTGAATACTGTGGAGCTGGCTAAAGAGAGAATTGCCTACCGGGTATCAAAGGGAGGGCATGGAATCCCAGATGCGGACGTGGAAAAGAGGTATCAGGAGACGTTCCAGAATCTTAAGCAGATTCTTCCTATGTGCAATCTGGCTTCTTTGTATGACAATACGGAGAAATTTAGAAGAATTGCCATTTATAAAGATGGAATTCCGGTTCGTATTTCCCATAATGTGCCGGACTGGTTTCAAAAACATATTCAATAGAAAATGCCCTTACAGTGTAAGCTGCAGGGGCTTTTTGCTGTAAAAGAAGGTGATGATATGAATTTGAAAGACTTAATGGAACAGTTAGTTTGTGGGTGTCATATTGTATGGAATGTTTAAGCAGGGTGTTAAGTCAGGATTAATGAGTAAGAATCCTGTAGCAATGGCAACTATACCAAAAGCAAAGCAAATGCAAAAAATGGAGGACGTATTTAAATAAGTCTTGATAACTGGTATTCTGAATGATATACTATACCCGTCAATAAGGTCGTGATATAAGGTTCTGAATGCCAGCTTTTATGTGTAACAGTGTAAAAACTGTGTAGCAGTCATTCTTACATAGACATTGTTGATTCAATAAGGCCGAGAAACCTTTGATTTACAAGGATTCTCACAACAAAGACCGGTGTGTTCGAGACCTTCCACACCTAAAACAAAACTTCATTTTTGGATTGTTTATCATGTCCTATCATGCGCTACAGAGTACTGAAAATCAGTATTTTTGTAGCGCATTTTGCTATCATCGTTTATCATGCTCTATCTTAGATGGGGTATGAATGGGGTATAAATTAAAGTATTCCATGAGTGATAAGAGGTGTTTAAGGGGATATTAACAGGTTTTACCTTTAATGGTATTGACATTATGGAAATTGTATTACCTGGACCTGATGGAGCTATGTGTAAATCTCAGTTGGTGGCTGATGGTGATAAGGTATATGCCATAGATTCTGATGGGAAAATGGTTGCTGCCGAAATTCAACTATACACTAAGCGTTGGTGCATTAGATTACAAAGGATTAGTAAATAACAATAAAAATATGGAGATACGATAGCACTGTTTTTTTATCTACCAAAATGCTCTCAATAATTATATGTTTTTTCTTGTTTACATTAATATGTATTTCTTCTTTTTTATAAATATGCGCAAACAAGGAGGTGTGACATTGGTTGAGAATTAAGTCCGCTCAAACCAAGAATCTTATTAACTTTATAATTTTATTAATAATTTCACTATTTACTGTACATTTTATTTATAGTATACTTTCATTGAATGAAGATTAGACTAGCCTTGTAAATACTTATGAAAAATTTTCGAGTAATTTAAATCCAAATAAAAAAGGATAGATAATGAGCAAGAAATTCAATGAGAAGATACGTTTAGATCGTCGAAGCCGTAAACTCCAAAACAAAAAATATCATAAAAGAAAAAAAAGGCGCTCCAGTTCTAAGTTAAGTGCTACAGCGGTTACAAAAAACAGCGCAAGCAATTACATTAGGAAAATTATTGAATCCCATAAAGAGGTCCCTAAAACCTTTAGTTTTACCAGTTCTCCAGTTGTTACCATTGATTTCTTTAATGATTTAGTTCTAGACATTACTAATAAACAATATAAAAAAAGTTTTTTTATAAACTCTTCCGAAGTTGAATTTGTTACGGTAGATGCATTGATATATCTCATAGCCATAATGCATAATATAAAAATAAATATTGAAATGCATTATACCTTTAGGGGGAATCTTCCTGAAAATGAAAAGGCTAGTATTGTTTATAGGGAATCCGGATTTATGACTTATGTAGAATCAAAATTAAGACGTTTACCAGATAGTACTAATAAAATGAAAATTACATCAGGTAATAAGAACGATCCACAAATAGCCAGCCAAATGTGTAAATTCGTTATGGATAAATTAAACAAAAAAATAACGGATACACTAAGTCTACACAAAATACTCATTGAATTAATGTCAAATGTATACCATCATGCATATAATAATACAGATATTAATAAGAAACAATGGTATGTTTATGCAGAATTAATTGATGACTACATTCATTTTGTGTTTGTAGATACCGGAGCAGGCATTGCACGCACTGTTAGAAAAAATATTTTCGAAAAAATTGGAAGATCTACTGGCGCACTTTTTAACGATGGAGATTTAATTTTTTCTACGCTAAAAGGGGATTTCAGAACAGAGACGAAAGAGACTCATAGAGGAAACGGGCTTAGTGGGGTTAAAGATTTAGCGGCATCTGGGTTGTTCAGGAATTTTACTGTTATATCTGGTAGCGGTAGTTGTGTAATTTCCGATGATGCAAGCAAAGAATTAGTAAAAAGTAATTACAACAATTCTATTTTCGGAACAATTTTTACATTTGATGTTGTTTAGGAGGTATAATATGAATGTTATAAATATAAGTGAAGTTTTTTCAAATACACCTGGTGGGAGATACAAAGACGAAGGCGATTTTTCTGGCGAAGAATTTCGCGAATCTATACTATTACCAGAATATGAAAAAGTTGAAAATACTGATAATAAATTAAAAATTAACTTTGACAATTGTTTTGGTTTCGCCACATCATTTTTAGAAGAATCCTTTGGAGGCCTTGTAAGAAAATACAAAAAAAAGAACGTGCTGTCACATATAGAGATTATCTCTAATGATGATGAAACAATACCTAAACTAATTCGAAATTATGTTGAAGCTGCTGAAAAGAAAATATAAGGAGATCAACAGATGAATTATAAAAGTATACTTTCTGGAATCTTTATGTTCGCAGTTGCATGTGTTGCGATAATTCTAGTATTAAAAAATTATAACTCTACAGACTTTTATCAAGCGAGCTTACTTCAAATATTAACTTTTATACTCGCTACAATAATTTCAATTATTTTTGTACAACATAGAACTGATAAAAGAAGAAAAATTGATTGTATAGAACATATAATTATTGAAATCCAAAATGTAATTCAGCATAATGAAAATATATTTTCATTAAAAAGTGATGCACTTATGTTGCAAGCCTCAGCTGCAAATAAGATTATGTATATAAAGGACATGGGATTTCCTCAAAATCAAAAAGATATTGCTTACATATATGATGAATTTCAAGAATTGAGAGACCTTTATGGGAATCATGTTAAAACAGAAGAAGATTTGGAAAGTATAGAAAATGATTTAAAAAGACACAAGTTAAACATTACCACTAAATGCGACAAGGTTCGATTAAGCTTATATGATTTGTAAGTGATAATAACTAAATATCAAATCAGATTGTGCTCTAAAAATATAAGGCGGCTCCGTGAGGAAACCGCTTTTTTATTGCCCTAAAACCATAGCCCACTGACATACCGTTACATAGGATAACAGTTTTAAGCTTACATCAGATCAGGAAGGAGTGAGCGTTACATGTCATAACCAAGAAGCTTAATAAGGAGCAGAAATAGGATAGCATATCATTAGGTTTAGTTATTCCAGCGCCTTGTTGTGTTAGTATTTAGAATGAGATATTATAATGTATCTTGTTCAGTGATAAATGGTAGTCCTTCATCTGGAAGGTCGTCAAAAGGATCTATATTTTTATTTTTATTTTTCTGTATAATATCCTTTTTCCATAACTCATACATAGTAGTTCCAATTTCTTTTCCTCTGCAAAACTCCTTTGTTTCATTCCACTCTTTCATAAAATCATTAAGATACTCGCCATAATAAAAGTTACTTTCAAAACATAGCCCATATAAAGTAACATCATAAGGCTTTGCTCCATCATAACTTAAATCGTATCTGGTTTCCTCCATTGCACTGATTGAAGTTTGTGTGGCATCTTCTATTAAAAATAAGCTCTCAATAATATCTCCTATAGTTTTTAATTCTTTTTTCTTTTTAATTGTTTCTGTATCATCTATCCCAAGAAGCCAATCAATAGATATATCGTATTGTTCGTGTAGATTTAACAACATTTCTATAGAAGGAACTTTATCACTTTTCACATTTTCATAGCTAGAATAAGCAGCTTGGCTGCATTGCATGGCTTCGTACATTTCCTTCTGTTTAAGTTTGTTTTCTTCTCTAAATTGCTTTAATCGTTCTACTAATTTTCCTTTTTTTTGCTCTAACATTACTAAACCTCCTTCGATTATCACAATATAATACATCAATATAAAAATGCGTAATAATTATATATTGGCAATATAACAACTTAATTAGTGATATAACTATGAAATGGTGATACAATATCATTGTAGCATATAGCTGTTTAATTGTCTATAGATAAAGACAGGTGGAAAGGAAAAAATATGAAAGCAAGAACTGTGAACACAGTAACAGGAGAAAATCGCCTAATGGATACTGATGAATTACGAGCCTATACCAATTTAGGGCGCGATAATGCCATGAAGTTAGGGGAAGAGATCGGAGCCAAAATAAAAGTAGGTAAACGCGTCCTTTGGGATCGTGTGAAATTGGATCAATATCTTGACGAATTAACGGGGGCATGATTATGCAAGAGCGTAAACGATTGGGGTTAATAAAAAAAGCCCAGAATCACACACCGATGCAGGAGACGGCGGCAACCGTACCTGAAAAAACCTTACCATTCGTGGTAATAGAGGCTTTACATACTGGAAAAGAAAATGCTATCAGCGCCCAGGACCTATGTACATATCTTGGATTTAATAGTGCACGGGAGTTGCAGCACGAGATTGCCAGGGAAAGAAAAGCCGGCGCAGTAATCCTTTCTACTTGCCAGGAGGGAGGAGGTTACTTTCTTCCGAGCAATGAGAGGGAAGTCAGGCAGTTCATAAAGACCTTAGAGAATCGAGCTAAGAATACCTTTGAGGCACTGCGTTCAGCCAGATTATTCTTACGGCAGCAGGAGCATTCTAGTGACGAATAAAAGGCTAAGTATGCCAGGTTAAGAGAGGGCCTTTGATGAATGGAAAGAAAGGAGTCTATGGAATAGTGTATCAAAATGTAATGCGGAGCTCGGAGTTAAGTCCAGAAAGTAAAGCAATATATGGCTATCTGGCCAGTTTTGCCGGTTGCGAAAATACATGCTTCCCATCCAGGAAAATGATGTTGAAAGAATTACAGATGAGTGAAACAAGATTTTCAAAGCACATGAATCCTTTAATAGCACTTGGAGTTGTTTCTGTAACGAGAGAGCGAAACGGTAATGTGTATGGGAAAAATATATACACTATAAACCATGAAATTCAAATCATAGAAAAACAAGTTTCCCGATACTCGGGAAATGAGAGTGCCGAGAATGAGAGTGCCGAAAACCTTAGTACTAACAGTAACAGTATTAACATTAACAATATTAACAATAACAATAAAGAATATAAAGATATAGTCGAGAAGAACCTCGACAAGCCCCCATACAAGGAAATCATTGATTATCTTAATGACAAAACAGGTAAGGGATATCGGTGGCAGGGAAAGGCTACACAAGGCCATATCAACGCTCGTTTTGCGGAAGGGTACACCTTGGAGGACTTTAAGAAGGTCATAGACAACAAGGCAGCAGAGTGGAAGGGCGGAAAGATGGAGCAGTACTTAAGACCAGAAACACTGTTCGGGACAAAGTTTGAAGGATATCTTAACCAGCAGCAGGGAGAGGAGGAAAAAGAAAACGGAACTAGTACAGGGGAATCAACATCAGATCACTATTTCAGGAAATACGGTGTTAGGATTGATTAAATTTGTGCAAAGAGTACCGGGTGGATCGTTTGTAACTTATGATGTGGAGCATTATGGAGAAACACAACCGTTTTGGATTCCAGATGGTACAGTAATGGGAACGGAGGAGCGAAGAAATCAAAGTATGATTCCGCCAGAGTATGTTTATAAAACTGCCAAAGAGTTTCAGTGGGATATATATGGCGAAAATGTAAAGCTCCAGAAGCAGATCGTAAACGCATTTACCGTAAACTTTAGGGAATTTGAAAGACAAGGGCGGGGATTATACATATACTCTGGAACCAAAGGGTCCGGCAAAACCATGTTGGCCTGCTGTCTTTGCAATGAAATCATAGAGCGGTATGGTATCTCGGTAAAATTCATATCTGTGCCAGATTTCGTGGAGTTAATCAAAGATAAGCGTGAGGGAAGCAGAGAGAAGACCGATTCCATATATCAGACCAGGCTATTGGTTTTAGATGATATTGGAGCACAGACAGGGAAGCAGGAATGGATTGACAATGCTCTTTTCCGCCTTGTTGATTACCGGAAGAGGGAATTCCTGCCAACCATATTCACAAGCAACAGTGATGCTGAAAAGCTTAAGATGGACGATAGGACTGTTGACCGGATCGTATCAATCTCTACAGATGTGAAAATACCGGAGCGCAGCATTCGCAGAGAAAAGGCAGCAGAATCCAATCGAATGTTTATTCAAGGACTTCTTGATGCAGAGAAGGCTTAAACCGAAAGAAAATGAATGGAGGTAGAAAAGATATGGAGTCAGTAAAAGAACGGGCTTTAACCGCAATCAAAGCAAGGAAGGATTTAAGCCCGCCGATGATTAGTGTGTATAACCTTCTAAGAATAGGCAAGGTAGAAACGTGGGCTGGTCAATGCTGTGATCGCATAGCGGATGCAAATCTTATCGACATGGAGGACGTGCAAATCGATTTTATCAATATGCCAGGGCTTTGCCTTACTGCCGATGGGATTATGGCTTGCCAGGACATTCTGGAATCGTACATTGGAAAAGATACTATTCGTGATGCGTTTAAATGGATGTGTTCTGAGGAATCCATAAATGCAGATGTAAATACCGCGGTTCAAGTTTTGCGAGGACTGAATGGTTGGAGATTGAGAAAATTGTACAGAGAAGCAGATTCATTACAGTTATCGGAAGGTATCAATGCCCGGGAACTAATTCGAGAAGAAATGCACCAGCGTTCACCTTTTATGGCACTGGCTCGCAAAGTTAAGAAAGAATACCGGTTGCTGCCTGTCAGGAGGATTCTTTTAAGAACAAAAATGAGTAGCAGCCAGTAAAAACGTAGTTATTATGGTTGATAACGCAGTAACTACGAGGAAGGAAAGAAGATGTACTGTGTCATTCAGGAAATTGAAACCAGGAGGCTGCAAAAGAATGGGCATCCGAAACGGATTGAAACTTACTTTACTAAAAGTAATATCATACCCAGTTACTACGGTTATTGCTACAGTACAGAACGGTTTGAAAGGCCAATTAAAAAGGCTTATCGGATCAGCATTCATGAAAGCTATAGGGAAGACGGGAAGATAAAGAAAAAGCAGTTTGTAATATGTACTGTGAATTATTATGATTTGGCTGATGATATCTTTACTCTTTATGATTGGGGAGATAAGAAGATGTGCATTGCAGCAGATGCCTTGCACTGTTCTGTGGAATCTTTATATAACCTGATTGAAAAGAAGCTAAATCCTCTTATAGAACGTATTCAAGCTGAATTTGCTCAAACGGAAGAGTTTACGGTTCATAAAGAGCATGAGCGCATAACGACTCTATACGCTTTCAATAAGGCTGAATTTAATGAAAGGTATGGAACTGTAGGCTCTAAGGCTTATGACCAGTGCTATGACGTTTTTGGAGTGTTACAGGACCCAAAGAGGCTTAAGGAGATAGAGGAGGAATACTTAGATAGAATAAACTACGAACAACGAAGCAGGGAACAGAGCCGGAGTTATTATGAAAATTCTTACAGTAACTACAATAGGAATAGTTCCAGCAGCTTTGGTTCTGCCGGTGATCAACGAAATGAGGAGAGCAAAGCCACTCTTAAGCAGTTTTACCGGACGCTTTCCAAAGTATATCACCCAGACAGTAATCCCGGGAAAGATACATCAGAGGAAATGAAGATTCTTAATCTGCTTAAAACGGAGTGGGGGCTGTAGTAGTTTGCCGCAGTATCAAAATCAAAGGCGCAGGCCTTGAGAATAAAAGAAGAAAGGAACTTATGAACATGATAGCAATAGGTATTTTATTATTTGTGATTGTATGTGAGTTGGCAGCAATTTACGGAAAGATGGAGGAAAAGAAGCATGAATAAAAATAACATGCAAAATCAAAGAGCTTTGATTTCAGGGTGCCTGGGTAGACTGAAAGAAGCACTAGGAGACTTTGAGCCTGTCATTAAGCAGGCGGAGGAAGGGCTTCCCATTGTTCTTAATGCAGCATCACAATCTATGCAAAGGGAAGCTGAATACATGAGGAAATATAAACAGAAGTACGATAAAGAAATGAAAAAATATGAAGAAATAATGATGGAGGAAAATATCAATGAGTAATAAAATGCAAAGCATTAATTTTTCGGACGGTTATAAATCTTTCTGTATTAACGATGATCCAGATCGGGTAATAAGGTTTAACCCTACGGATATTGATATCGTAAAGCGATTTAATCAGGCAATGAAAGAATTGAGAGAAGAAAAGGATGGACTGGAGGACGTAAATATCAATCCAGATGGCACGATTGCCGTTGACGATGATACCACACTGGAAAAGACTTCGGAAGTGCTGGAAAAATTCAATCAGGTGATTCGTGAAAAGCTGAATTTCATCTTTAAATCTGATGTATATGACACCATATTTGACGGTCAGTCCCCCATGGCTATTGTGGGAAAGGAAAGGCAGCTGTTGTTTGAGGCTTTTATGGACGCAGCATTTCATGTGATTAATGAAGAGGTTGAGAAAGCCACAAAGGAAAGGGTTAATAAGTATGTGTCTAAATATAAAAAGGAAACAGTTCGGGGGTAATCATACATGAATGAAGAAATGCAAAGAGTGATAGAAGAGATACATAGCCGGGGGAATACGGCAGAGATCAAACAGCGCAAAGACGATGTTATTGTTTTGGAGGTAGTTAAAAAAATTGCATATAAGTGTGACAGGCAAAAGGGTGCTTGTTAAAGGCTAAATGGTGCCGATGGTTTTCAGAAATGGAAGCCGTCGGCCTTTTTATTTGAGGTGGTGAAACATGGAGCAATACGATGGCTCGGTACGTATTGATACAAAAATCAATACAGATGGTGCAGAAAAAGGAACCAGGAATTTAAAATCAGAATTTGAAAAGATCGTATCCAGTGCGCAAAAAGCAGGTGACAGAGTGAATGATAGCTTTTCAAAATCTATGAAACAGGTTGGATCGTCTACACAAAATGTTAGTTCCGGTTATGATCCGAAGGCGATGGAGATGGTTTTTGGTCAATCGGCGGCTCAAATCGGAAACTATGCGCAGGCGGTTGAAGTGTATGGGCAGATGGCCGGAATGGCAATGAATAAAATAGACGTGGATAGCCAGCAGGCGGCTTCCTCTTTAAAAAACGTATCAAATGCGGGGCAGCAGACCGGAGGAGCTTTGAAAGAGGTTTCCAGCGGGGGGAAAACCGCTTCTGAAGCATTAAAGCAAACGGCTACCGCCGGTCAGACCTCAATGGTAAGCCTGAAAGATTCTGTTTTATGGGGAATGAGCACAGTAAAAAACACATTAACATCTACGATTGCGAATATTCCAACTATCATTCGATCAGGATTCAGTAAGGTTCCAGTTATTGCAGGATCTGCATTGAAAGGTATGGCAGCAGCAGGGAAGACAGCTTTTAATTCTCTGGGTAAATTTTCAATTAAGGCAGCAGGACAGATGATTAACTTTGCCAAAAGTGTGATGAAATCAGTTGGGAAAATTGCAAAATCTTTTTTAAGCCTAAGAAAGAATACGCAGAAAACGGGAAAAAGTCTTAACTTGCTGGGAATGCTTTTTCATACTCTTGTGTTCAGTGTGTTTTATAAGGCTATAAACGGTATTACGTCTGCAGTAAAAGAAGGAATTGAGAATCTTGCCCGATATTCCGATGAAACAAATCAGACAATTTCCACACTGAAATCATCATTAACAACGCTAAAGAACAGCTTTGCAGTAGCTTTCGCACCGATCATAGAATTTGTAACGCCCGCATTGACAAAGCTAATATCCAAAATGGTGGAGTTAAATAACTGGATTTCGCAAACGCTGGCAGCTCTGGCCGGGAAAGATACTTTTGTAAAAGCGGTGCAGGTACAAGAAGACTATGCAGCAAGTCTTGATGCAACAAAGAAAGCCACAAAGGAAGCGGCAAAGGAATCAAAAAAGGCTACATTTGCATTTGACACCTTGATACAGGCACAGGGTAAGAAGAAGGACGAAGAAGAATACAAAGGTCCGACCCCGGATCAGATGTTTGAAACGGAAAAAATAGCAGATAATGTACAAAAATCCGCAGATAAAATAAAGGAATTGCTTAATAGTCTGGATTTTGCAGGAATAGGAGAATTGTTAGGACAGAAGATCAATGCAGCCATTGCTCAGATTAGTTCTTACATTGACTGGAATAATGTAGGGGATAGAATCACTCAGATTGTATCAAGGTTTGTGAGCTTATTCAACTCCTTGGTATCAACCATTAATTGGGATTCCCTGGGAAGAATGGTGGGGAAGGGTATTAATACAATCGTAAATACTCTGTACCTTCTGTTAAATGGGATTGATTGGAGAAAGTTAGGGGAATCTCTCGCAAAAGGTCTAAATGGGCTTATTTATGAAGTTGATTGGGAAAAGTTCGGTGCCACTATCGGAAGTCTTATCCAGGCAAACATCGACCTATTATATGGTTTCGTGACTACTGCAGACTGGCCAGCTATAGGGAAAGCCATGGGAGATAGTGTCATGGGCCTGATAAACAGGATTGATTGGGCCAGGTTTGGGGAAACCATGGGAAAGACACTGTCAGGCATTATAAGCAGTGTACATAATTTCATCAACACAATAGACTGGACCGAGTTGGGAAAGAAAATCTCCACAAGCCTTAATAATTTCTTTTCGAATGTTGATTGGGCCGATTTGGGTCAGACTTTGAGTGACTTTGCATTAGGTATTTTGGATACACTGCGTACTGTCTTAAAAGAAACTGACTGGGAGGCGATAGGCGAGGACATAGGCGAATTCCTCGTTAATGTTGATTGGTGGGGCATATTCACCAGTGTTGTCGATGTAGTTGCTAGGATAGCTTTAGCAGTAGTAAAAGCCGCGTGGGGATTGTTAAAAGTGGTTGGAAAGGCCTTATGGGACGGTATTGCAGAAGGAGTCGCAGATTTCTCAGAAAATCCCGGAGAATGGATTAAAAAGCATATTGTCGATCCGTTCGTAACCTGGATTAAAGACTTGTTTGGGATTCATTCGCCGTCTACGGTTATGGCTGAAATCGGAAAATATCTAATTGCCGGTTTGATCCAGGGACTTGAAAATTCAATGGGTAATCTTGCAAGACCATTGAATAACCTGTCTGATAAAATTAAAAATGGGTTCCAAAGTGCATTTGAAGGAGTGAAGAACATCGCCGTAAATGCCATGAATTCCATCATTGATGTTCTGAATCGACTAAAATTTGATGTACCTAACTGGGTCCCTGAAATTGGTGGGAAGTCCTTTGGATTTAATATAAAACATGTAGCTGTTTCTGGAAACGCATTCTCTTCTTCTCGTTATCCGGCCAATGCTTATGCTGCCTACTCCAATAACATTCCGCGTTTGGCAACAGGCACTGTAGTGCCTCCGAAAGCTGGTGAGTTCTTTGCAATGTTGGGAGATAACAACAAAGATTATGAGGTCGTATCCCCTCTTGGAACAATCAAGCAGGCGGTACTTGAAGCTATCGGAGAAGCCGGAGGACTTGGCGGCGGCACCATACAGGCAGATTTAATTATGGACGGTACAAAGTTCGGGCAGTTAGTTTATAAGTATAACAACAAAGAAAGTCAGCGAGTGGGCGTGAGAATGGTAACAAATGGGGAGTAAGTACCTCCCAAAACCTCAGTTTCTATTATTTATAGTATTAAAAGAGTAAAAAGACACAAGAATACTATTTAAAATACTATGGAAGTAGAGGAAGAAATAAATGAATGCAGAACAGGAAGTTAAAATTATGTACGATGCAGAGCATATAGCGGAGCACGTGGCACGCATCTTGTTAAGTACAGCAAAGTATCCAGAGTTCCAAGCTGGTGGTGTTCCGGTAGAAGTGGCCGCCGCAGTTTATGGAAAAGATGCAACGTGGGTACGGCAGGGGATAGAAGATGGTTGGTTACCCATTGGACACATGACCAGAAGTGAGAATAAAAGGAATTTCTATATATCCCCCAAAAAGCTATGGGAAGATACGGGATTTGTGTGGAAAGACAGTAATAATGCTAGACGTTATGATTAATATCACAAAACGTGATGCAAGGTTAAGAAAGGCAGGTTATTCAGGGGGCGGCTGAAAGTTCAGCCCTCCCATATTGCCTAATAAAAGATTGAAAAAACTTGAGGTTTCAACCTATATAGTTAATGCAGGGAGGCAGCAGGATATGACCAACGAGGAGCTTGTAATCAGAATTAAAGCAGGAATTAACCCGGAGGAAGATATGCTTGCTTTGTATAATCAGGTAAAAGCCTTTATTCGTAAAGTAGCCTGGAAATACAGGGGGCAAGAAGATATTGAAGACCTGGAACAGGAAGGTTTCCTTGCCTTATATGATGCGGTTAGAGGTTATGATCCGAATACCGGATATAAATTCCTTACCTATGCCGAGAAATGGTTTAGACAGGCAATGGGAAGATACATAGAAAAAAACTCTAGTAGTCTGCGGATATCTTATCAAAGCCACGCAAGATTACGGAAGTATAACCAGTTCCACGATTCCTTTGTAAAAGAATATGATCGTGAACCATCAGAAGCCGAAACGGCAGCTTCTATGGGCTTAAGTATAGATCAGGTAAGAGATATCCGTAAGAACGTCTGTATGGTGAATCTGGTAAGCCTGGACGCTCCTGTGAAGGGTTTTGAGGAGGAAGGGTTTACAACGGGTGACAGTATTCCATCGTCTGAAGATATGGAAGCGGAAACTCTTGACCGGCTGCAGCAGGAACAGCTTAAGACTGTATTATGGGGGTACGTGGACAGTTTGCAGGATAGGCAGCCAGAAGTGATCCGCAAGAGATACATAGGCAACATGACTTTGGAAGCCATAGGAAACGAACGTGGAGTAAAGCCTGGAGTTATCCGAAAGGAGGAACTTAAAGCAATGCGGGAATTACGGAAACCTCATATCAGCGGAAAGCTGAAGCCGTTTTTACCTGAAGCAGATGTGATTTATAGTATGGGAATAAAGGGAACTGGTTACGAACGGTTTAATCAGACATGGACCAGTGTGACAGAAAGGATGGCCCTCCATCTTGAGGTATGAGAGAATATAAAATATGACTGTTATCAAGTGACTTACAATTCTTTTGTTTGGCGATATACTGGAATTATCACAAATGAAGGAGGTAAAATATGCCAAAAGTAAAACTTACCGATTATGAACAAAAAAGACTAATTGCTCGTGCAACTATCAAAAATCGAATGGAAATTAAACAAATTACCGTAAGGGGAATTGCAAAACGGTTAAACAAACCAGTAAGCACATTATACAACCGTTTTGCACATCCTGAAATTATGAGGTTAGATGATCTATGGACCTTGGTATCAATTCTTGGATTAAGTGATCAAGAGATTTTACAGATTGTCAGAGGGAGGGAAGATGTATAAAGAGGATTGGTTTTTGAATGTTGTACAACAAAGAAAGTACAACAAAAGAATTACGTAAAATAAAGCAGAAAGGAACGACTTATCCTTGGGGACGGCTCAAGTTTTAACACTCCTATTTATAAAAAAAGCATGATTATATGCGAACGGTGATGCTTGTAAATGCTAGTATTTTAAAAGCAACCGATGTTAGGAAATGTTAGGGTTGTTCCCTAAGAAGCCCTAAGGTATTACGCATTGTTGTGTGCTCCCCAAATGATTGGTAATTGTATGCAACAGCCTGCACTTAAAACCCTAGTAAACCCTAGTATATCCTTGTATGATCCTCGGATAGAAATGCTAGAGTGATTTAAACTGGAAAGTGCAGATTATATCATGAAAATAGTATGTAATGTAGGCCCTTTTTAAAGAAAGAATGAATGCAACGCAAAGCGAACGTTGCAAAATGAACGTTGCGAACGTTCGGTATTCTCGCAGCCGAAAATTCGGCCACCAATATATAAGCTGGTACGGCGATTTTGCCGACTCAGAGCAATCAAGAGTAATATACTGTTTGTTGAAAAATGTTGGCATATCTGCCTATATAGCTGTTAGGCAAAATAGATTGGTAAGCTTCAAGCGGAAAGTAAAGCTATATGAATCTATGATTTAATAAACAGTAGAGGAGATATTATGAGTAAATACGTGATAACTGCGGCTGAGATCGCTGAAATTTTGGAGGTATCTGATCGAACTGGATACATCATTATAAAGAAGCTGAATAGAGAATTAACTGAAAAGGGGTACATGACACAGTCTGGAAGAGTCGCACGCAAATATTTTTATGAAAGGTTTGGTCTGGAGTTCTCCTGCGAATCGGAGAAGAAGTAAGTACATATTTAACCGTCTAAATAGAATTAATTGACAAAATGTTAGAAAGTGCAGGGACCGTCCTTAAATAGAACAAGGCAAACTCTATCGTTTTATTGACCTCAACAAAATGATCGTAAACATCATTTTCGTCATTTTCGTAACCTGTTTTCTTCTTTTTAATTATATTGATGTACAGCTAATGTTGACAATTGTCGGTGTTTCAACTTATATAGCAGGAACATTCAATCCAATGCACAAGGCAGTGGAAAATGGTTGCATTTTAAGAATATAGCTTATCAGCCTGCCAAGAACAAAATATTTAAATAAATGATGACTTATGATGCCTATTTGTATATATAGAGGACCGGTAAGCCGGCTGGCAATTAAGAAAAAGCAGTTAAGCTACTACAAAACACTACAATTTTAGCCTGTATAGCAGAATAACAGGAACACCAGATATCATATACAAATTAGTTGCAATTAGTGGCATATCTGTACATATAGCGGATTATTCAAGTGGATAGCGAATGTTGACATATTGGCTTATATAGCTACTTCCAGTAAGAAATGCCAGAGAAGGAGCAAATCGTTACAGCCTTTTGATGTAAGCCACAATACAACTGATGACCTCCATAAACCTCCCATTAAAACCTATATAGTAGAGCACCTCCAATTTAAAAATAATGACTTCTGTTGACCTATTGGACTATATAGTTATCTTACGATCAAACAAGAGGAATTACAACCGCTGCAGCAGGTCAGAGCCTAAAATTAGGCTGTGATGCATTATTCTTTTACGGGTATATCCCTGTAGGAGACTAACTGAATAACATGGAAAATTCCATTGTACTTTAATACCTGGTAGCTCTTATAGTAAAGAATTCGGACTCCTCAATTCTAAAGAGTCGTGATGGGGTACTTTTATATAAGGAGATGCGCATATAAGAAAAAATGAATAGAGCCGAAAATTCGGCTGTATGAAAGACAACGCAATATTGCACAGTCCTACTAAGAGGACGGCTAAATTTTAAACTGTCAGGGCGGAGTTTTACGTTGAGAGTTTTGCAGCCTTGAACGTAGGGAGGAGGCGATGGTTGCAATAGACCAGAAGTGAAAGAAGTGTCGCATTATAATCAAGGTCACAGATTGACACCCCGATATAATAACGGGTGCTCAGTCTATACCCCCGTCAGCGACAGCCTGTCCCTCTCAGATGCCAGGGTTCAACATGACGTAGAGCCCTGGCATTCATTACTAGAGGCGAAGGGGTCACAGTTTGATACCCCTTCCATTCGTCTCGGAGGACGAGTATAGAAGCAAATTTGATTTTGTGGCTGCTGGTAGATCGGGAAAGTTTTCGACATGAAGGTCGAAAAGAGTTGACCCCCTCAGTTTGCAGGGGTCAATTATTAGTATATATTGACCGTGTCAGTTTGACACCCTTAATGGAATGATCAAGGAGATAAGAGGAGAATAGACCGGCATAATTGTGCGTCTAGTTGCCAGGAAAAGTAATTGCACATTGAAATGGGATATGTTACCATAGTGACATGGAACAATCGTGTCACTGCAAGGGCGTTGGCCTTCCATCATACATAGATGGGAGGTGGTGCGGATGAAATATGACTTTAAAGACCTTATGGCCTTTGGTATGTTCATAATCGCATTACTTACCTTTATTTTCGTTAATTGTAAGTAGCGTTTTTCTATAAAGTCCCGGAAACGGGCATAGAAAAACCACCCTTGTAAAACATTGGACGTGTTTGAGGGTGGAATTTTCTATCTTATTCATGGCCAACCCCTTGTAGGGGGCGGTTGTTCCTTTTGTAATTCTAATATAGCATATCTGCAATTCAAAATCAAGAGAGCAGTTCCTATTTTCATACTTCCTTATTGTCACGTTCCATGGTTTCAGCTATTGCCCGGTTGATAAAACTATTTAATGTTTCGCCGACAGAGGCAGCATGGCTTTTTAATTCGTCCTTTTTTCCTTTCGGCTTTACGGTCAGTTCGATTCTATCATAATTATTTTTAACGTATTTATGAACCGCTTTTTGTTGTGCCTTACTGATTTTATTTTCTTCTGTCATATAGCTCACTTCCTTTCATAATTGGTTGGGGCCAAATTGAACAGACCTCATCCACCTTACATTTATTTTAACACAAAAGTCTATTCACGTAAATATAAAAAATGAACAAATATATTCACGTAAATATATTAAATGTGCCGATAGACTATTCACGTAAATAGATATATAATAAGTACATAAGACAACAAAACAACAAACCACCGATAACCCCGAAAAGGTTATGAAATTCCAGTCAATATCCCTGTGAGTGAGCCAAGGCAAAACCAATAGTCGGGAAGATTACCGGAACGGTGCAAAGATTCAATCCCGGTGAGGAGGAGCCAAGGTTGGCGAACAATAGCCCGGTAAGAATCTGCAAGAAAGAAGGGAGAACACACAATGTCAGAGAGAACATTACTTAAAAAGGTAAATAGTTTAAAGGATTTGGAAATTCAGAAGAAAGCCATTGAAAAGCAAATGACGGGCCTGCAGGAAGAAATCAAAAAGGAAATGGAGGTCAGAGGAGCAGAAGAGGAAGCAATCGGAGAATGGATTGTGAGATTCAAAGCGGTAATGAGTAATAAGTTTAACAGCAAAGCCTTTGCAGCGGACCACCCCATTCTTTATAAGAAATATATGGCTTCCTCACAGACTATGAGATTTACGGTCCAGTAAGCGCACAGAGCTAATAAAAAAGCCCAGGTAGTAGCGAGTAACGGCAATTACATAGACCTGCTTCCATATCACACACCAAGATAAAAACCCTATGCATCGGCAAACGCACAGGGCTAATAAAAAAATTTAACCCGATCACACACCATGCAAAAGGGATACTTTGATTATAACACAGTTCTATCCCTTTGCAACCCCAAAATAAAGGAGAGCTTTCAAAATGGATAGAGAATTCTATATAAGTAGTAAACTTGGAGACATTGAGGTATTAGCTCAAAAAGCCAAAGTAATGATTGAGGATGTTACAGAAGGTTATTTTAGTGAAAGTCTTGAAACGTCAAAGGATGCGTGGAAAATTGGGGGACCTTTTTACGATAAGGCAAGCACGAAGGCAACTATTATAAATGATATAATTTTTGAACTTATGGTGGGCCTATCGAATCTGCGTAGTGTTCTGGAAGCCGAAGGTGATGATGTAGAGCAAGAAATAAAACTATATGACTTTATGGATAAACATAATTGTGATAGGGAGGTTGCGGAGCTTCTGCTTCAGCACCAAAAAGAGCAGGAAACAACTTAACAATATATTTTTAGAATAAGAGTTTGATGTTGAAAAATGTTGAAGAAATGCAGCATATAGTAACTGTACTGTTGCATTCCTTATAAGGAGTATATAATATGGCAGTAGATAAGAACGGAAAGACGTTACCGCCTGGAATCAGGCAGCGAAGCAATGGAAAGTATGAAGGACGTGTTCAATATGAATTTGATCGTTATTCAGTATATGCAGATACCTTGACAGAGCTTAAAAAGAAAATGAATGATTTACGGTATAGGCTGGAACACGGCGAATTTATAGCCAGCGCAAAGATTACATTAAGTGAATGGTTCAAGACATGGATAGAGCAGTATAAGGAAAATCAGGTTAAGGCCGGAACTATTATTTCTTATAATGACTATTTCACCTATTATATTAAGGAAAGTTTAGGAAAAAAGAAACTGGTGGATATCCGGGGAGAGCATATTCAGAAATTATACAATGATTTGGTAAAGAAAGGCCTTGCGCTATCTAGTATAAAGATCATATCTGCTATTCTTAATGGATGTCTGAAACAGGCTATGAAAAATGGGCTGATTGAACGGAATCCGGTGCCATTAGCTACATTACCCAAGGGAACGGTCAAAAGCGGGCACAGGGTATTTACAAAAGAAGAGCAGAATATTTTTCTAAAATACGCTCAGGACAGCTATTTATTCAATCTGTTCGCCCTGGCAATCAGAACAGGATTGAGGGGAGGAGAAATTAGAGGTCTGAAGCTGTCAGATGTGGATAAGGCGGCAAATTTGCTTCATATACAAAGGACATTAAAATATGGTGTTGGCCGAGGATTCTTTGAGGATACACCTAAGACAGCTACATCAATGAGAGATATTCCCCTAACCAAAGATATGCTAACCATAATTGAAAGAGAAAAGCAGGCCTATGGAGAAAAGGTACTGAGAATGGACGGATATATCTTTCATCTACCTGACGGAACTCCGATCAGTAGAGAACGGCTACAAGGAGAGATAGATCGGATCGTGAAAAGAATCAATGAAGCAGGTATTACCTTTGAGCGTTTTACGCCTCACTGCTTCCGCCACACATTCGCCACCAGAGCTATAGAAAACGGAATGAAGCCTCAGACCCTTAAAACAATCTTGGGTCATTCTACCCTGTCTATGACCATGGACCTATATTCTCATGTTTTACCAACAACCAGAGCGGAGGAAATGGAGCTGATTGCAAAGGCATTTTAAAGGGCTGAAATATCAGCTCTTTTTATGTAATAAAATCCTAATGGGGTAAAAGTGGGGTACGCTCTTGATTTTCTATCCCCATTATGTTATAGTAACACCCGTAATAAGGCCGTGAAACCCTTGATTTTACAAGGAATTTTACAAAACAGACCGGTGTGTTCGAGACCTTCCACACCTAAAACAAAACTAAAGGAGAAAAGAATATGAACTACAAATCATCAGAAAAGACTTATTTCATGGTTTTTTCCGCAGCAATTGCTGCCCTCTACACCGTACTGACCATGGTCTTTGCACCAATCAGCTTCGGGCCTGTCCAGTTTCGGATATCAGAAATCCTCTGTATTCTTCCATTTTTTACCCCGGCTGCAATTCCAGGGTTATTTATCGGTTGTCTGCTGTCCAATTTTTTGTGCGGTGCAGCAACCCTTGATGTGATTTTCGGCAGTCTGGCAACTTTGATTGGAGCTATCGGCTCTTACAAACTGCGTAAAAACCAGTGGTTGGTCTGTGTGCCCCCGATCTTGGCCAACACCATTATCATTCCCTGGGTACTTCGGTTTGCTTACGGCTCCCAGGATCTTATCTGGTATGCCATGATTACCGTCGGGATCGGAGAAATTTTGGCCATCGGAGTGCTGGGAAATCTTTTATTGGGTATTTTAAACCGCTACAAGCATGTGGTCTTTGGCCGGTTTTTGTCAGAATAAAAATAATGATATGAGAAAACTCCTGGCTGACTGGAATCACCAGGAGTTTTTTGTCCCCATTTATGCCGATTTCGTTCAAAAGTTACATTGGAAAAATATATTTCACAAGTAGTGGAAAATGTAACCAGGGTGTAACCGGCTTTGTTTATAATTAATATATCATAAAAGGGCAGCGGTGAAAATGATGGCAATTGGAAGAATGAGTGGAGTCCGGGAATTAAACCGGTATTTAACAATCGCAGTGGATTCGTACGATGACTGGGATATTGGCGGTGTGATCTTTCAGGGAGACAGTTTTAAAGGGGTTCGTTTTTGCAGTTTTGCAGAAATGATGATAAATATGGATCGTCTGTTTGATTCGGTGGGCGCGCCGAAGCAGACATTTCAGATGCGCAATCTGCCGGGAACCACATCTGAGGCTTTTCAGATGCGGAGCATAAAGACGGCAGAAAAGAAAGGAAAACTGCATACCATTCACATTTACCTTCGTTTCCGCTATCATGCCAGCTGGCAGGGAACCATGCTTTGGGATGACGGTAAGCAGAAGCAGCAGTTTGAAAGCGAGCTTCAGTTTATTCTTCTTACGGATGCAATTTTAAAAGGATGCACAGAAGGAAAGACCGTTGATCTCCAGAAGGCACTGAGTCACCCCGCTGTTTCCTCGGATGAATTTTTTAATGTCAGTGGGAAATATATGGAACTATGCATGACAGACGACACCGAAAATGCATTTGGCCTCAATTTCAGCAGGATCATTTCCCATAAGGCGGCGGATACACTGAAACAGAACGGTCAAAAGGCTTCTTTTTCCCTAAAGGTCATGTTTCTGGAACACTTCACCTGGCAGGGAATTTTATACTGGCGGGAAGGAAAAGTACAGCTGCCATTTCGCAGTTTTAAGGAAATGATTTACATGATTTCTTCCGTAGTAGAAACAACATTAACGGACGGGTAGTCCCCGGAAACAGGCAGGTCCTTATAATACGTGTCATAAATAGCACTTTACAGGTCATAAAATCTGTAAGGTGCATTTTTTTGATTGAGATTCTATTGTAGATTTTCTCTATGCTTTCTTATATAATAGAGAAGAAAGCAGTTGACTTTCCAAAAGAAAAGCAGTAAAAGTAATTGGAAGTGTCTAGTCATACCGAATACAAAATTAAGGATGGAAAAAACATGTATCAGATTGATTTTAATAAACCAGAAGCAATTCATTTTATCGGAATTGGTGGAATCAGCATGAGCGGACTGGCAGAAATCCTCATTGATGAAGGGTTTACGGTATCAGGATCAGATGCACACGAATCTGATCTTACACGCCATTTGGAGGCAAAGGGTGCTAAAGTGGCCTATGGACAGCGTGAGGAAAATATTACTGCTGATATGGATGTTGTCGTGTATACGGCAGCCGTACACGAGGATAATCCGGAGTTGGCAAAAGCCAGGGAGATGGGACTTCCTATTTTGACCAGAGCAGAGCTTCTGGGCCAGATGATGAAGAATTATGCCAACGCCATTGCCATTTCCGGAACCCATGGAAAGACCACTACCACCTCCATGATCACGGAGATACTCTTATCTGCGGATGCGGACCCAACCATTTCCGTAGGCGGAATCCTGAATTCCATCAGCGGCAACATTCGTGTGGGAGGTCCGGAGTTATTTGTAACAGAGGCGTGTGAATATACCAACAGCTTCTTGTCCTTTTTCCCGACGACAGCAGTCATATTAAATATAGAAGCAGATCACCTGGATTTCTTTAAGGATATCAAGGACATCCGCCGTTCGTTCCATCTGTTTGCCCAGAAAGTGCCGAAGAAAGGCTGGCTGGTGATCAATCAGGACATTGACAATATGGAAGAGATCGTAGAGGGACTCCCCTGTAAGGTCATTACCTTCGGAAAAAGTCAGAAAAGCAGATATCGGGCGGAAAATATCCGGTTTGATGAAATTGCAAGAGCCACCTATGATTTAAAAATAGACGATGTTGTGGTGGATACTGTCACCCTGGGTGTACCTGGAGAGCACAATGTGTATAACTCTCTGGCAGCGGCAGCCGTTTGTGCAGAACTGGGAATTTCCATGGAAATAATCAAAAAGGGTCTGAAACGTTTTACCGGAACAAACCGCCGTTTTGAAAAGAAAGGGGAGATTTCCGGCGTAACGGTCATTGACGATTATGCCCACCATCCCCAGGAAATCCGTGCAACGCTGGAAACCGCCAAGCATTATCCACATAAAAAGCTGTGGGTGGTATTCCAACCCCATACATATACCAGGACAAAAGCGTTTCTGGACGATTTTGCAGATGCGTTGTCGCTGGCCGACGAAGTCATACTGGCTGACATCTACGCCGCGCGGGAAACCGACAATTTGGGGATCAGTTCCAGAGATATTGCGGAGAGAATCGAGAAAAAAGGGGTAAAAGCCCACTATATCTCTTCCTTTGAAGAAATCGAAACATTTATTTTGGAAAATTGTATACACGGTGATTTGTTGATAACTATGGGAGCCGGAGACATTGTAAAAGTGGGAGAAACCTTGCTGGGAATATAGTTATCCACATTATCCACATAGTTTTCAACATTTTATGTTAAGAAGCTATGTGGATTTTTTAATTTACATAATTTAAAGTCTAACAATTTACAAAATCCCGATTTTATCAGCATATCGACACGATTGGAGGAAGAAATCCAAATTATGTATACTTGATTTCCACATTATCCACAATTTCCACAATTTATTTGGTGGATAACTGCGCCTATTTTCTTTTCTGATGACCTGTGGTATGATAAGAGCATGATAAAAAGGTGAGGTTATGGCAGTGAATGTGAAGAGCAGTTTAAGGATCAGCGCAACGGTGATATCCAACGATTTCATAGATGAATATATGGCTTCGGCCAATGGAGAGTACATCAAAGAGTATTTATTCCTCCTGCGTCATGAAGGGGAGGATGTGACCGTATCCATGATTGCGGATGCACTAAACCATACAGAGGCGGATGTGACAAGGGCTCTGGCTTACTGGAAAAAGGCCGGGGTCCTCTTAGAAGAGGTTCCGGTAAAACCGGAGCCTTCTTCTGCCGTATCGGAGACCGCCTGTTCCGGAAGCGTTCCGGTGCTTTCAAGGGAGCCGGAAGTCCCTGTCAGGCGGACCGCCTATACCCCAGAGAAGATCAGCGGACTTGCAGGAGATGAGGATTTTTCCCAGCTCCTTTATATTGCCCAGAAGTACATGAATAAGGTTTTTACGCAGAGGGAATGTGAAGTGTTTGCTTATCTTTACGACGGACTCCATATGTCGGCAGAGCTGCTGGAATATGTGGTGGAATACTGCGTTCAGGGAGGCCACTCCAGCATTCGCTACATCGAGACGGTTGCTATCGGCTGGCATGAAAAAGGAATCCGTACCATCGAGGAAGCGAAAACAAACGCAGTATCCTTTTCCAAGGATTCCTATGCCATTATGAAGGCTTTTGGGATAAATGACAGAAATCCGGGAAATCTGGAGCGGGAATTTATGGACCGGTGGTTCCGCACATTTGGATTTACGAGAGAGATCGTGACTGAGGCGTGCAACCGCGCCCTGTCGGCAACTCACAAGCCAAGTTTCCAGTATGCGGATAAGATTTTGGAGGGCTGGAAAAAGGCGGGAGTGAGAACCTTGGAGGAGATTCGGAAACTGGACGAGCAGTATGCAGACCGGAAGAACGGGGATTTGAAGAACGGAAAAAAACCGGCAGCAGATGGTGCTGGCGGAGGATACAAGCAGACTTCCCCGTCTAAGGGGAGAAGCGGACAGAATCAGTTTCAGAACTTTCCTCAACGCGAGATTGATTATGATGCACTGATTCTTGAAGAACTTACGAAACAAAAGTAGTTTACATGGACAGCATCAAACAGAACGGAGGTAATTATGGCGCTTAGCAATTCACAGTATGACGCCATCATGAGGGCTTACGGGCAGCAGCAGCTGAAGAACCGTCATGAACAGGAAGAACGGATTGCAGAAGTATATGGACGGATTCCGGTGATAAAGGAACTGGACCAGTCCATCAGCACAAGAGCGGTGGCCTGTGCCCGAAGACTTTTGGATGGGGATAAAGAAGCCTTGAAGGAGCTGCGGGATGAGATCGCTGATTTGAGAGAACAAAAGAGCGTACTGTTAAAATCCGCAGGATTTTCTACGGATTACATGGAGATGCACTACCGGTGCCCGGACTGCAAGGACACCGGATATGCAGACGGTGTCAAATGCCACTGCTTCCGCCAGTCGGAGATGAAGTACCTTTATGCCCAGTCAAACATCGAACAAATCGTGGCAGTCGAGAATTTTGATTCATTTTCTTTTGAATATTTTGATGATACCAGAGTGATTCCTCATTTGAACCGGACCGTAAAGGAATATATGGGACAAGTTGTGGAAACCTGCAAAAATTTTGCAGTGGGATTTTCCAAAGAGCGGGGAAATCTTTTATTTACAGGGCCTACGGGGGTAGGGAAGACGTTTTTGACCAACTGTATCGCAAAGGAACTGATTGATCAGTATTACTCCGTCATTTATCTGTCGGCCAATGACTTATTTGAAGTGTTTTCCAAAAACCGGTTTGATTACCAGGATGAAGAGGATATGAAGGGAATGTACCAGTACATTCTGGACTGCGATCTTTTGATCATTGATGATCTGGGAACGGAGCTTAATAACAGCTTTACCTCGTCGGAGCTGTTTTACTGCATCAATGAGCGGCTTAATTCCTCAAAATCCACCATTATTTCCACCAACCATCCCATCAACGAACTGAGAGACCGGTATACGGAACGAGTTACGTCAAGGCTCATCAGCCGCTATACTGTGATCCCCCTTTACGGAGATGATATCCGTATCAGAAAGAAGGCAAAAAGGACCGATTAACTTGACTATTTCCGCACATAATGATATAAAAGAAACGTTGTAATGTATTTAGATACGTTGGAGGAGAAAAGAATGCTTTACGAAGAGAAAACGATAGAAACCATTCCGGTTGGCCCCCTTGGTTTAATTCCCCTGAAAAGCTGCAAGGAATTGGGCGATAAGGTAAATGATTACCTGGTAGAATGGAGACATGAGCGGGAAAGCGAGCACAAGTCTACCATAGCTTTTTCCGGCTATCAGAGAGATACTTACCTGGTCGGAGCCAGCACACCAAGATTTGGAACCGGAGAAGCGAAAGGTACCTTACAGGAATCCATACGTGGTGATGACCTTTACTTCATGGTCGATGTATGCAACTACAGCCTGACCTATTCTTTAAGCGGTATGACCAATCACATGTCCCCGGATGATCATTTCCAGGATTTGAAGCGTGTCATTGCAGCTTCTGCAGGAAAAGCCCGCCGCATCAATGTAATCATGCCTTTCTTATATGAAAGCAGACAGCATAAAAGATCCAGCAGAGAATCTTTGGACTGTGCACTGGCCCTTCAGGAGCTGGTGAATATGGGAGTTGAGAACATTATTACCTTTGATGCTCATGATCCAAGAGTACAGAATGCCATCCCGTTAAAGGGTTTTGAAACCGTACAGCCGATTTATCAGTTTATCAAACATCTCTTAAAGAATGAGAAGGAGCTGGAGATCGACAGCGATCACATGATGGTGATCAGCCCGGACGAAGGCGGCATGGGACGTGCAGTATACTTTGCCAACGTGCTGGGACTTGATATGGGTATGTTCTACAAACGCCGTGATTATACTCAGATCGTCAATGGACGCAACCCTATCGTTGCCCATGAATTCTTAGGAAGCAGCGTGGAAGGCAAGGATGTGATTATTGTGGATGATATGATATCTTCCGGTGAGAGCATGCTTGATGTAGCAAAGGAGTTGAAGAGAAGAAAAGCAAGAAAGGTTTTTGTATGTGCCACCTTTGGTCTTTTCACCAACGGCCTTGCGAAATTTGATGAATATTATGAGAATGGTTTTATTGACCGGATCTTGACCACCAACCTGGTATATCAGACTCCGGATCTTCTCTCAAGACCATATTATATTGATGTGGATATGAGTAAATACATCGCACTGATTATAGATAATTTAAATCATGATGCCTCTTTAAGCGATCTTTTAAATCCTACGACCAGAATTAACCGGGTACTGGAACGTTATCGCTCCGGTGACAGGTAATTTGGGGGACATATGGAAAAATTATCAATGCGAAAGCTGGTTTTAGTCGGTCTGACACTTTTCTCCATGTTTTTTGGGGCGGGAAATTTAATATTTCCGCCCTTTTTAGGTTCACTGGCCGGCACGTACACCTGGACAGCCATGGTTGGTTTTGCGGCAACGGCCATAGGATTTCCTGTACTTGGTGTAATTGCCGTAGCAAAGTCGGGGGGATTTTATCATTTGGCAGAACGGGTACATCCCAAATTTGCGTTTGTGTTTACTCTGCTTAATTATTTATCCATCGGACCATGTCTTGCCATTCCAAGAACCGCAAGTACCTCTTTTGAGATGGCAGTCGTGCCGTTTTTGGGAAGGGATACCTTTCCTGCGGCTCAGTTTTTGTATTCGGCTGTGTTTTTTGCCATTGCATTTGTAGTTGCACTGAATCCGGACCAATTGACGGAACGGCTGGGTAAGATTTTAACCCCTTGCCTTCTGGTGCTGATTGGGGTGGTTTTTGCAGGCTGTATCTTCCATCCGCCCGGTTCTTATGGAGAACCTGCAAAGGCGTATGCATCGGCTCCTCTGGTCAAAGGCTTTCTGGAAGGATACATGACCATGGATACCTTGGCAGCTCTGACTTTCGGAGTGGTCATCTCTTTAAACATAAAGGCCATAGGCATACAAAAGGAATCCGTTGTGGTAGGTGAGACCATAAAGGCAGGATTTATAGCCGGAGGGATACTCATTCTCGTATACGGTGCGCTGGCTCATGTGGGGGCAGTAACCGGAGGTGCCTTCGGTCCTGCCGAGAATGGTGCCCGGACCCTTAATCAGGCAGTACGTTTTCTTTTCGGCAATACTGGACTTGTCATGCTGGCAGCCATCTTTTTTATTGCCTGCTTAAATACATGCATCGGCCTGATCAGCTGCTGCAGCAAATATTTTTGTTCCATAATACCAGGAATCGGATACCGGACCTGGGCTTTGGTTTTTGCCGTGGTAAGCTTTATCATTTCCAATGTAGGGCTGACCAAAATACTGGAGATTTCAGTTCCAGTATTAAATGTAATTTATCCCGTGGCGATTGTGCTGATTCTGCTCTCATTTCTGTTTCGGGACGGAACGAAGTGGAGATCCGTTTATACATGTTCCGTTGGTTTTACGGGAGTGATTAGTGTACTATTAGCTTTAGAACAGGCGGGGATATCTGTGCTTCATGGTTTGCTTATAACACTTCCTTTATATGAGGTGGGACTTGGCTGGATGGTTCCGGCTCTGGTGGGTATGGTTTTTGGAATATTGTTTAAATTATTTAGTAATAAAGAGAATTAGAAAAACCGTGATGCAGAATAAATACTGTGTCACGGTTTTTTATGATACTGCTGAAACTTATTAAAATTATATCTCCACCAAATGATAAGGAATCAAATTCGCAGTCAGCATCTGAGCCTCTCTCTGGTGACAGGTAAAGATAATGATCTGGTCGGAGTAAGTCCCAACCAGCCATCTCAAAGCGGTACGCAGCCTGTCGTCATCATAGAGGACAAAGCTGTCATCGAAGATGAGGGGCATGCGTTCACTGCCTTCCTGGATCAGGGTGGCGGCGGCGAGACGGAGTGCCAAATATACCTGGTCCATGGTTCCGCTGCTGACCTGTTCCAAGGGCACCAGCTTGGTTTTTGTATTTAAAAAGACATTTAAATTCTCATCCACGCTCATACTGGTATAGATTCCTCCCGTGATTCCTGCGATTAAGTCTGAAGCAGTCCGGTTCAAATACAGACCAAAGGAATCCCGAATGGAGGAAGACAGGCTGGTCATGGTCTCTAACGCTAAATCAATGGCGGAAATCTCTTCCCGGATCCGGTCGTTTTCTCCTAAGATGTGTTTTAACCCTTCCGCCTGAGTCTTACAGTTGGAAAGATGCTCCAGCTTTTTTTCCAGCTCCCATTGACTTTTTTGCTGCTTTTCAATGGATTCTCCAAAGCCCTCCTGCTTTTTCTGAAGCTCTTCAATCTCAGCGGCCTTCTGGGTAACGGCAGACTCTGATTTAACTACAGCAGAGCATAGGCGGGAGAATTCTGCCATTCTTGCCTGAAAGGCCCGGATGGCTTCTGTGGAAATCTCCGTATTCCCCAGATGTCTGGAAAGAATTTCCTGCAGAATCTTTGCACTCATCTCCATATCCTTCTGGCTGTGCTTCAGCTTTAAAAAGAGAAGAAGGCCGATGAGATAAAAGATGATGGCAGCGCCCACGAATACTCCCATAAGCAACAGCAGATCCAGTCCGTAATAAGCGGTGAAATAATTGGATTCTCCCAGATAATAAAGAACGCCAACTCCGCATAAAAGCATGGTTGCAACCATAAGGGAAAGAATGGAGAAAACTTTTCTTGGCTTTTTGCTGCAGGCTTCCTTGGCTTCCATATATTCATCAAAGTTTTCCTGTGCCTTAACCGAGTAATCATTGATGGAGTCCAGGTCTGTAAACTGGTTGCTGCTTAGAACCTGTCTTCCCCTGGCCACCTTCTTAATCAGTTCTTCCTTTTCCGCCTGCTTTTTCTCCAAAGCAGTCTTAACCTCTGTGCGCAGCTTCTGGTATTCGGTGATCTGGTTTTCATATTCCGGGGAGGAGATTTCTTTTTCCGTGTTTCGGATCTCACTTAGTAAAGAGGTATAGGTGCGTGCGGCTTCAGGCACCATCTGAGCTTCCAGTTCTTTTCTCTGTGATTTTAAGAATGCGGCGGCCTTGGTGATGTTAAGAGCCAGATTGCCCGTATTGTTCAAGTTGGCAATGTAGTTCTTAAGCTCTGAAACCATGCCTTCATCGGTGGCACTTTTTAACTGCCCGATGCTTACCGTATTGATATAGGCGGTTTCGCTCAGACCGCATAAAAGGTCGTCTAAAAATGCTTTGGTGGGTTCGATTTCACGCCCCGCCGTCTCATCGACAATCTTAAATTCCTTTTTGTTTTTTTGAAATGTCCTTTCGATCCGGTAAATATGTTCCTTGTGTTCCAAGCGGATCTGGCCTTCGTAGGTCCCGCTGTTTTCCCAGGGTTCGTATTTGGTGTAAAGATCGTTCTTTGAAGCTCTTCCCCGCTGGCGTTCAATGCCAAACAGCATCCCCCGGATAAAGGTATGTATGGTAGATTTTCCTGCCTCGTTCTTTCCGTAGACAATGTTGAGCCCATCTCCAAAGGTTAAGTTCCTGCCATGGAATTTTCCAAAGCCATTGATATAAATATCCAGTATTTTCATGGGATCAGCTCCTTTCGTCTGTGGTGCGAAGCAGTGCATTGATGCCGTAATAGAGGGCTTTTTTCTCCACCTGGCTCATCTCCGGTTTTTGGAGGGCCTGAATAAAAAACCCGATCATGTCACTGGAGTGCTCGGCAAAGAGGGCGGAAAAGTCATATTGGGGCTCGGATTCATCCACGATCTCCATGATCTTGAAACGGGTGGAAAGCATATCTAAGTCAAAGGAAATGTCAGGATCTCTCATGCCCCGGATTCGGAAGCGGAAGATATTTTCCGTTCCCCGGTTCTGGATCTCCTGGGTGATTTTCATAGCCAGCTCGGTATTGGTGGTGGCTGGGGTAACATTGACAGCCAGGGAGATGTACTGGAGCTTTGCAAGGGGAATAAACTTTAAGGAGGTTACCATGCGGGTCACCTCATTGATTTCTCCAACCATCATGCCATGATGTCCGGACTCTGTCTTATCGAGAGGCTCTAAAGAACCGGCAAATGCCATCCGGTTTTCCAAAAGAATCTCCGGCCGGTGAATGTGGCCCATGGCAATGTAGGAAAAGTCAAGGTTTGCCATGGCACCCTTATCAAAGGGGATATGGTTTGCATCTCCGCCGTGTCCAAGAAGCACATGGATACGCCCGTTATTAGGCACTTTTAAGTGATCCAGACGGTTTTCCGGAATCTCAGCAGAATAGTAGCTGAACCCATAGACCTCTGTGTTGATCTCCTTAAAATAAACACTTTCCAGTTCCTCTCCCATGAGATAGGTCACATTGGGAGCCCAGGTAAAGCTTAAAAGAGCGGAGTTCTTGCGTATCCGGTCATGATTACCGGCGATGATGACCACATGCACAGAGGGAATGGTGGAAAATAAATAGTTTACCTCCTTTAAATCTTTGGCAAGGGGCTGCCGGTGAAATAAGTCACCGGAAATGAAAAGGCAGTCCGCTTCCAGGACCTTGGCCTGGTTTACCGCCTTTGCAAAGGTGTCCTTAATGTCCTGGCACCGCTCCTTGCTCCAGGGTTTATCGCTGTCCGGGCTCATGCCCCAGTGCACATCTGCAATATGTATGAATTTCATTGTCGTTACCTCGCTGGTCCTATGTGTAAAGATACCACAAATTCCCCGCCCATTAGGGAAGGGAATTTGTGGTACCGGCTTAAAGTTCGCAGTTGTTCACGGTTCTTGGGAATGGAACTACATCACGGATGTTGGCCATTCCGGTTAAATACATCACACAGCGCTCAAAGCCTAAACCAAAGCCTGCATGGCGGGTGGAGCCGTATTTTCTTAAATCAAGGTAGAACTCATAGTCTTCCTTGTTCAGGGAAAGCTCGTCCATACGTGCAACAAGTTTGTCATAATTGTCTTCCCTCTGGCTTCCTCCGATGATCTCTCCGATTCCGGGAACCAGACAGTCCACAGCAGCCACAGTCTTGTTATCCGGGTTCATCTTCATATAGAAAGCCTTGATTTCTTTTGGATAATCCGTAACGAATACCGGCTTTTTATAGAGCTGTTCTGTCAGATAACGCTCATGCTCGGTCTGTAAATCACAGCCCCAGAATACTTTATAATCAAATTCATCGTTATGCTTTGCAAGGAGCTCTACAGCCTCCGTATAGGTAATACGTGCAAATTCGGAATTAAGAACGTTATTTAACCGGTTCAGTAACTCCTTGTCCACAAACTGGTTAAAGAAATTCATCTCTTCCGGTGCGTGTTCTAAAACAAAACGGATCACGTATTTTAACATAGATTCCGCCAGTGCCATATCATCATTTAAGTCTGCAAATGCCATCTCCGGTTCGATCATCCAGAATTCCGCCGCATGGCGGGTGGTGTTGGAATTTTCTGCGCGGAAGGTC
Source organism: Lacrimispora sinapis (assembly GCF_043633585.1). Classification (NCBI taxonomy): domain Bacteria; kingdom Bacillati; phylum Bacillota; class Clostridia; order Lachnospirales; family Lachnospiraceae; genus Lacrimispora; species Lacrimispora sinapis. The sequence goes on from NZ_CP141832.1 coordinate 145,826, forward strand.
GGTCCGAAGGTATAGATGTTACGGAATGCCATGGCATAAGTTTCTCCGTTCAACTGTCCGCTTACGGTTAGATTGGTAGGCTTTCCAAAAAAGTCCTGGGAAAAATCCACTTTGCCGTCTCCGGTCTTTGGTACATTGTTTAAATCCAGAGTGGTTACCTGGAACATCTCCCCCGCACCCTCGCAGTCACTTCCTGTAATGAGGGGAGTGTGGACATAAACAAAGTCTCTTTCCTGGAAAAACTGGTGAATGGCATAAGCGATCAGAGAGCGTACTCGAAAAACTGCCTGAAAGGTATTGGTTCTTGGACGAAGGTGGGAAATCGTCCTTAAATATTCAAAGGAATGGCGTTTTTTCTGAAGCGGATAATCGGAGGAAGAGGTTCCTTCCACGGTGATTTCCGTGGCCTGGATTTCAAATGGCTGCTTTGCATCAGGAGTGGGAACCAGAGTTCCGGTAACGATAATGGCAGCTCCTACGTTTAATTTGGATATCTCGGCGAAATTTGCCATCGTATCATGGTAGACCACCTGAAGGGGTTCAAAATAGGAACCATCGTTTAATACGATAAACCCGAATGCTTTGGAATCACGCAGGCTTCGCACCCAGCCTCCGACCGTAATCTGGGTATTTAAAAATGCTTCCTGCTTTTTATATATTTGACGCACTGTTGTTAAATCCATAATAGCTTCTCCTTTATGTGTTCGCATACTTACTAAGATTATACTTTATTTTCAGCATTGATTCAAGGGGGCGCAGCCCAAAAACACCAGATAAGGACTAAAATGTAAAAAAATTGTAAACACCACGAATAATGTCGGAAATTGCACAAAAATTAAAGATATAAAAACAAAAATTTGTTCACTATTTTTAAAAAGTGTGATATAATGTAGAAACAATAAAATACACAGCAAGGGGTGATAACGTGATAAAAAAAGAGATGATTGCCATGCTTTTGGCAGGCGGACAAGGAAGCCGGTTAGGGGTGCTGACGCAAAAAGTAGCCAAACCTGCAGTATCCTTTGGCGGCAAGTACCGAATCATCGATTTCCCGCTGAGCAACTGCATCAATTCCGGAGTGGATACGGTAGGCGTGCTGACCCAGTATCAGCCGCTGCGTTTGAACACCCATATCGGAATCGGTATTCCGTGGGATCTGGACCGCAACGTGGGCGGAGTCACCATTCTTCCTCCCTATGAAAGAAGCAAGGGAAGTGACTGGTATACGGGGACAGCCAATGCCATCTATCAGAACCTGGAATACATAGAGACTTATCATCCGGATTATGTGCTCATCCTGTCCGGAGACCATATTTATAAGATGGATTATGAAGTCATGCTGGAATATCATAAAGCAAATAATGCAGATATCACGATTGCTGCGATGCCGGTACCGATTGAGGAAGCCAGCCGGTTCGGGATTCTTATTACAGACGAAAGCAACAGAATAACGGAATTTGAGGAAAAGCCTGCCAATCCCAGAAGCAATCTTGCCTCTATGGGGATATACATATTCAGCCGCAAGGTGCTGAAGGAAGCACTGATCCGCATGTCAGACGTACCGGGCTGTGATTTTGGCAAACATATCATTCCCTTCTGTTTTGAGGAAGGAAAAAGGGTATTTGCTTATGAATACAACGGTTACTGGAAGGATGTCGGGACCCTTGGCTCTTACTGGGAGGCCAACATGGAGCTGATAGACATCATACCGGAATTCAATCTTTATGAAGAATACTGGAAAATCTACACAAAGAGCGACATCATTCCCCCTCAGTATGTCTCGGAAGATGCAGTCATTGACCGGAGCATTGTAGGAGAGGGCGCTGAAATTTACGGAGAAGTCCGCAATTCTGTGATCGGTGCCGGTGTTGTCATAAAAAAGGGGGCGGTAGTGGAGGATTCCATTGTTATGAGGGAATGCGTGATAGGGGAAGGCGCAGTCATTAATAAAGCCATACTTGCCGAGAATGTAACGGTCGGTGCAGGAGCAGAGCTTGGGACCGGGGAGTATGAGAAGAGCAAATACGATCCTAAAGTTTATCAGTTCGATCTGGTAACGGTCGGAGAAAATTCCATCATTCCGGAACATGTAAAGGTGGGAAAGAATACGGCCATCGTTGGAGATACCACACTTGAGGATTATCAGAATGGGGAACTGGCCAGCGGAGATTACATCATAAAGGCAGGTGGCATGCGATGAGAGCGATAGGAATTGTATTAGCAGGCGGAAACAGCAAGAGGATGGGGGAACTTTCCAGCAAACGGGCCATTGCGGCCATGCCCATTGCAGGCAACTACCGGAGCATTGACTTTGTACTCAGCAGCATGACCAACTCCCATATTCAGAATGTAGCAGTTTTGACCCAGTATAACTCCAGATCCCTTCATCTGCATTTAAGCTCTTCCAAATGGTGGGACTTTGGAAGAAAGCAGGGAGGACTTTATGTCTTCACCCCTACCATAACCGCGGAAAGCAGCGACTGGTACCGGGGAACCGCAGATGCATTGTATCAGAACCTGACATTTTTAAAGAACAGCCACGAGCCTTACGTAGTCATTGCCGCGGGGGACGGCATCTATAAGCTTGATTACGGAAAGGTGCTGGAATATCATATTGAGAAAAAGGCAGATATTACGGTGGTATGCACAGAGCTTCCCATGGAAGAGGATATCACCCGTTTCGGACTGGTAAAGACCAATCAGGACGGAAGGATCACGGAATTTGAAGAAAAGCCCATGGAGGTTTCTTCCAATACCGTATCCTGCGGCATTTATGTGATCCGGAGACGGCAGCTGATCGAGCTGATCGAAAAATGCGCCATGGAGGACCGCTATGATTTTGTGAGTGACATTCTGGTACGTTATCGGAATTTAAAAAGGATATATGCCTATAAAATGAACGCTTACTGGCGGAATATTGCTTCTGTGAAATCCTATTATAAGACCAATATGGATTTCTTAAAACCGGAAGTGAGGGACTATTTTTTCCGGCAGTACCCGGATGTTTATTCAAAGATTGACGACTTACCGCCTGCAAAATACAATCCGGGAGCTTCTGTAAAGAACAGCCTGGTATCCAGCGGCAGTATCGTCAACGGCGTTGTCGAGAATTCGGTCCTGTTTAAAAAGGCCTATATCGGCAACAACTGCGTCATTAAAAATTCCATTATTTTAAATGACGTTTACATAGGGGATAATACGGTCATTGAAAACTGTATTGTAGAAAGCCGGGATACCATCCGGGCCAATACCACCTATATAGGGACACCGGACAAGATAAAAATTGTCCTTGAAAAAAACGAAAGATACACATTATAGGAAATGTGACGGGAAGGGGTTTCATATGCAGATTACAGACGTAAGAGTGAGACGCATCGAAAAAGAAGGAAAGATGAAGGCCATTGTATCAATTACACTGGACAATGAATTCGTAATTCATGACATTAAAGTCATTGAAGGGGAAAAAGGATTATTCATTGCCATGCCAAGCCGTAAGGCGGCAGACGGGGAGTACCGGGATATTGCACATCCCATCAATTCCAGCACCAGGGATACCATCCAGAAGGTGATTTTGGATAAGTATGAAACCACCGCGATGGATATGCCGGAGGCAGCATTCGCGTAATAAAAATATGAGATCCGCAGGCAGGCCATCATTCTGTCTGCGGATTTTTATGTAAAAGGGAAATGAATCCATTATTTACACCATATGCTTTTTCGGGTTATAATGGAAACCAGCAATATTTTAGAAAGGTAGTTGAACCTATGACAATTAAAATCGGTATTGTAGGCTATGGGAATCTTGGAAAAGGAGTGGAATGTGCCATTCGCCATAATCCGGATATGGAACTGGCAGCTGTATTTACCAGAAGAGACCCGGAAACGTTGAAGATCTTAACAGAAGGTGTAAAGGTATATTCCTATGAGGAGGCCGAGTCAAAGAAGGAGTTCATTGACGTGCTCATCCTTTGCGGCGGAAGCGCCACGGATTTGCCGGCACAGACACCGGAATTAGTAAAGCATTTTAATGTGGTAGACAGCTTTGACACCCATGCAAAGATCCCGGAACATTTTGCGGCCGTAGATACAGCCGCAGCACAAGGGAAAAAGGTGGGAATCATTTCCGTAGGCTGGGATCCCGGTATGTTTTCTTTAAACCGCCTGTATGCCGGAGCAGTTCTGCCGGGGGGACATGACTATACATTCTGGGGACGAGGCGTCAGCCAGGGACATTCTGATGCCATCCGAAGGATCAAGGGCGTAAAGGATGCCAGACAGTATACCATCCCGGTTGATAAGGCCTTAAAAGAGGTCCGGGAGGGCAAAAACCCGGAACTGACCGTAAGAGAAAAGCATACCAGAGAGTGCTTTGTCGTTGCAGAGGAAGGCGCTGATTTAGACCGGATCAGAGAAGAAATCGTAACCATGCCTAATTATTTCTCCGATTATGATACCACGGTGCATTTTATCAGCGAAGAGGAACTGTTGAGAGATCATAAGAAAATCCCTCACGGCGGGTTTGTGATCCGCACCGGAAAGACCGGCTGGGAGGATGAAAACAGCCATGTGATCGAATACAGCTTAAAATTGGATTCCAACCCTGAATTTACCGCTTCTGTGCTTACTTCTTATGCCCGCGCTGCTTATCGCCTGAATCAGGAAGGGCAGAGCGGCTGTAAGACTGTATTTGATGTAGCTCCGGCGTATTTAAGTCCTTTGAGCGGGGAAGAATTGAGAAGACATCTGTTATAATTGGCAGCAGGAGGGATAGAACATGGCAGTCACAAAAGAAATGGTCCTTTATTATCAGCCGGAACAGGCAAAGCAGAGTGGTAATGATACCAAATCTGCAAAATTAAAAGCAGTGCTGGTTCGTATGGGAATCCGGATCAGGAATATTTCCGCAGACCAGATGAATCAGACGGTAGGCTATCTGGCCGGATATGACGGCTTTGAAGAACGCGGCTTTGAGGAATGTCCTCCGGTAAAAGAAGAGATTCTGGTGATGAAAAACTTTTCCAACCGCCGGGTGGACGAGCTGTTAATGAGTCTCAGACGGGCCGGTGTACCGAGGATCGAATTAAAGGCAGTGGTCACGGATACCAACTGCAAATGGAGGTTTTATGATCTGTATGAGGAACTGAAGAAGGAACATGAAGTGATGTCCGGCAATCAGGAACCCTCACCGGAAATGGATTCAAAAGAATAATCACGGAAATAAAAAAAGCCGCATACAGCCTTTAAAAAGATGTATGCGGCTTATGAAATGTACCGGTTTATTGGTATTCAAAAACATTGGCCCATTGATTTAAAAGCTCTGCTTCCTCCGGCCGTTTCTTAGAGAGCTGTGCAGCGGCTACGATGGGGAGCCAGGACTGGACATATTTCTTTGCCGTACCTGTCTTCTTACAGAATAAATCCATGTACATATCGGCCTTTTTCTGATCCTTTAGGCAGAATAGGAGATACGTTCTTGCTACGTCGGCGCTGGCATTGCCCTGGGTTGCGTGTACCCAGTCGATCACGTAAAAGGTTCCGTCATCTTTTACAATGATATTGGTGGGATTAAAATCACCATGGCAAAGTTTCGTGTGCTTTGGCATACTGTCCAGACGGGTCTGCATTTCATACCGGGTCGAATCTCCCAGTTCTTCAATGTCTGAGATTTGTCTTGCCATCTTATCCTTTAGCTTATTTAAAAGAGGGCACTGCTTTGCCATGACCGAAAGATGAAGATCCACCATTTTTTCCATGTAATCCGGTATCTGATCCGGATGTTCCTCCATGAGCTGTTCCAACGTTTTTCCTTCAATAAATTCAAAGGTAATGGACCATTCACCTTCAAAAACACCCACTTCCAGTACTTTCGGAACTTTAATTCCGCCGGTTTCTTCCACTCTTGCAGTGATCAATGCTTCATTAAGGACCTCAGCTTTCGGAAAATCTGCATGAAAGACCTTGATTGCCTTATCCCCATCACGGTACACCGTTTTTGTTGCAGTTGCAGCGATAATTTCTGCTCCCATAAAACACCTCTCCTTCCATTTTTGCACTTAAATTATGTAAGAATCATATCTTAATTTTACTACAAAATATATAAAAAGTATAGAAAAATTACAAAATTATTGGAAGAAATATATAAAAACACGGTCTGTTAAAAGGAGAACACCCGTACCCCATAAGCGGGAAGAGAAAATGCGATGGAGTACTCTTTCTCATCCCATTTCATAGCTTGTGCAGAATAGGAGGGTGGTTTTTTCCCCGTGTGGTAAAGTCCCTGACTTTCATCTAAAACAAGGGAATAGGTGCCTTTTTTGGGAACGCCTACCCGGTAATCGCTCCGCTCCACCGGCGTGAAATTGAGAACAAATAAAAGGCTGTTCCTGCCGTTGCTGCTGTGGCGGATAAAACTGAAAATGCTTCGTTCGCTGTCATTGGCATTGACCCAGGAGAATCCTTCCCAGTCATAGTCCTTTTCGTAAAGGGCCGGATATTTTTTATAAAGATGCAAAAGATCCCTGACGTAATTTTTTAACTCCATTCCAAGGGGTTCCTCTGCCAGATACCAGTCAAGAGAAGTGTTCTCATCCCATTCATGGAACTGTCCGAAATCCTGTCCCATAAAAAGAAGTTTTTTGCCGGGATGTCCAAGCATAAATGTATAACCCACTTTTAGATTGGCGAATTTATCCTCAAGGAGGCCTGGCATTTTTTCGATCATAGAGCATTTTAAATGCACGACTTCATCATGGGATAATACAAGTATATAATTTTCACTGGTAAAATATGTAAGTCCAAAGGTCATTTTATGATGATTGTATTTTCTGAAGTAAGGGTCCAGCTTCATGTATTCCAAAAAATCATGCATCCAGCCCATGTTCCACTTAAACGTAAAGCCCAGACCGCCGTTTTCCGGTTCCTCTGTCACTTTGGGCCAGGCGGTGGATTCTTCCGCAATGATTATGGCTCCGTTTCCCCGCTTTTTTATGACACTGTTTAAATGCCTGAAAAATTCTATGGCTTCCAGATTTTCATTGCCGCCGTTCTGGTTTGGCACCCATTCTCCGTTTCCTCTTCCGTAGTCCAGATAAAGCATGGAGGCAACTGCGTCCACACGAAGTCCGTCTACATGGAACTTTTCCACCCAGTAAAGGGCGTTGGCAATGAGAAAATTGTCTACTTCATACTTGCCGTAATCAAAGACCTTGGTCCCCCAGTCCGGATGCTCTCCTTTTCTTGGATCGGCATATTCATAGCAGGCCTGTCCGTCAAAGTCAGAAAGTCCGTGGGCATCCTTCGGGAAATGAGCTGGAACCCAGTCCAGGATCACACCAATGCCTTTCTGGTGCAGGTAATCAATAAAATACATGAATTCTTGTGGAGTTCCATACCGGGAGGTTGGGGCAAAGTAGCCGGTCACCTGATAGCCCCAGGAGCCGTCATAAGGATGCTCTGCGATTCCCAGGAGCTCTACATGGGTATAGCCCATCCCGGCAACGTAATCTCCCAGTTCGTGAGCCGCCTCCACATAGGTATAAAAGCCATCCTTTTCTTCCCTGTTTTTCCTCTTCCAGGAACCGAGATGAACCTCGTAAATGCTGACCGGGCCGTCTGTGGGGTCTTGCTTTTTGCGTTTTTCCATCCAGGACGCATCGTTCCAGACATAACTGGAAAGATCAGCAGTAACAGAAGCGGTCTGAGGCCGGTATTCTGCCTCAAATGCGTAAGGATCTGCTTTAAAAAGAATCTTTCCGCTTTCGGAGGTGATTGCGTACTTATAAAGAGCACCAATTGAAAGACCCGGAACAAATGCTTCCCAGATTCCCGAATCAGCCAGTCTTGTCATGGGATTTTTCTCCGGATTCCATCCGTTGAAATCCCCCACCACGCCGATCTGCTTTGCGTGAGGTGCCCACACCGCAAAATACATCCCGTCTTCGCCCTTATAATTTTTTTTATGAGCACCCAGCTTTTCGTAGATTTCGTAATGCTTTCCGTTATTATAAAGATAACGGTCTACCTCTGTAATAAAACCAGTTCCGATTCCATTTTTTTCTTCTGCCATTTGCTCACTCCTCCGTGATTTTTAAGACAGCACTCTGTGCTTTCCGTTTGCAATTGGAAGCGTCTGTGCTTCCTGCAGCTTTACCTCCTGGCTTTTGAAACGGCGCAGGAGAAACTGGTAACGCAGCTGGGCTGCATTCAGTTCATAGATGTAGCAGTCAATAAGCGTTGGGTCGACCACCTGTTCAAAGTGGTTTCTGGCAGCATCAATGGCTGTTTTGGAACACTCGATCTCATGTCTGAGTCTCTGTTCCTCTTCCGATGCAGTCAGACGTTTTTTAAAAGTTCCATGCTTCATTTTACCATCTCCATTTCTTGAAATTTTACAGGATATCTGTTAATTTCATTATAACTGGAAAATGGCTTTTTATTCATATATTACCTGTATCACCTAAAAGCTCCTGCAGATGCAGACCTAGAAAACACAGCTTTTTTGTACTGTCTCCAAGAGTTAAGTAGTAGTAGTTCGCAGTTCCCTCCTGGCGGACAGCAATCAGTCCGGCTTCTTTTAGAATCTTTAAATGGTGGGAGACAGCAGGCCGGGAAAGATTGGTTCTTTCTGTAATGTCCTTTACGTTCATTCCCTTGACGAAAGACGGAGTATGTCCGCAGGCGGAAGCCGAAATCTCATTCCCCTCACTGTCATACAGGCCGGTAAGGGCAAGAGACTCAATGATGGTGAGCCGGACCTCATCTCCAAGGGCAATAAAAAGGGGCATACAATCCTTAAAAAGCAGATGAAAGTCCTGGGCCTTCATTGGTTGCTCCTCCTTTGGTTTAAAAATATAAACTAATTTTATCTTACCATGCAGCCATGAAAAAATCAATCAGAATCCGTAAAGATTTTTGTGGTTTTTACTATAAAATAAAATTCAATACGACAAAAATTGTTAAAACACGACAAAAAATAAACCGGGTTTTAATCCGTTCTTCTGCCAAACATTGTATACAGTATTTCTGAAAAAAACAGTTGACATTTCTGCTTCTCTTGTGCATAATGGAACTATATTCCAGTATGCGTTCTGCATACAGCCATTTCATTATTTCAGAGTTATGGAAGTTGGTTCCATAATCCTACAGCTGATATTCCAGCATGAATTCCAGAGTTGACAGTAACGAAAGAAGGGGTTTTTATCGTACAATATTTTATTTTGCTGTTTTTTTTAGGAGCGGCAGCGTATTTTGATGTCCGGGAACATCGGATTCCCAACTGGTGGGTGTTTTTAGGAATGAGTAACGGCATGGTTCTTGCCATATTTCAAGCAGGCAGCCCCTCCGCGGATTTTCTTCTTTTGAAGGCACCTTTTTGGTTCCTTTTGCGGATGCTGGCGGCGACTGCAGTGTTCTTTCTCTTTTTTCTCTGCCGTATGATCGGCGCAGGCGATATTAAGCTTGCCGCACTGATCTGCGGGTATCTTGGTTTTCGCACCGGTTCTGCGTCAATCGGAGCCGGGTTTCTTATCGGGGCATTCTGGTCCCTGATCAAAATGGCAGGCAAAGGCAGTCTCTTATACCGACTTTCCTGTTTTCTGACCTACATCAGGTATGTATTCCAAACGGGTAAAATAACTGCTTACTACCATCCGGACAGGGATGGGTATGACATGGTCATTCCATTGGGGCCTTGTCTTTTCTTAGGGACATTCATTACCATTGTGGCTTTGCAGTAAAAAAGGAGGTTTTTATTTGGCAGATCGAGTGATGGCAGTTTACGATGCAGATCCTTTCTACGCAGAGAGATTTGCGGATTTTGTAAACCAGAAGGAACAGGTTCCCTTTCAGGTGATGGCTTTTACCACTCTTGAGAAACTTACGGTTTTTGCAGGCGCTCATGAGATTGAGATTTTACTGATCCATGCATCGGTTCCGCGGGAAGAGATTGGGAAAATAAGTGCGGTACAGGTGGTCCTTTTAACCGATGGTGAGGCGGTTTCTCTTGGGGGAACGTATAAAAGCATTTACAAATATCAGGCAGCCGACTGCATGATGAGGGAGGTGATGGAATGCTACTGCACCAGTGCGGAAGAATCCGGCAGTACCATGATTTCCAGGACCGGCCGGATCATTGGAGTCTATTCTCCGGTCAACCGGTGCTTGAAGACTTCGTTTTCTCTTACCATGGGACAGCTTCTCTCCAGAGATTTAAAGGTGCTCTATATGAACTTTGAGGATTGTTCCGGGTTTGGTAAATTGATTGGAGAAGAGCACAAAGCAGGTTTATCCGATCTTTTTTATTACTACAGTCTGGAAAAGTATAACTGGGTCCGGCTGGCTTCTCTTGTCTATACCTGGGGAGAACTTGATTACGTGCCGCCGGTACGTTACCCGGAAGACTTAAATCAGATAACGGCAAAAGAGGTGGCAGATCTGGTGAGCCGTATTGCAAGGGAAAGTGGGTATGATGTTATCATTCTGGATCTGGGTCAGTTTGGCAAAAAGGCGGCTGAGGTGCTTGAGATCTGCGATGCAGTGTACATGCCCGTACAGGAGGACTGTTTGTCTGCCGCAAAAGTGGAGGAGTTTGAAGAATATCTTTCCGCCTGCGGTCATGAATCCGTTAGAAAGCGGATTCAGAAGATAAAACTCCCCTATCACAGCAGTTTCGGCCGGAGAGATTCTTACCTGGAACAGCTTCTGTGGGGAGAGCTTGGAGATTATACGCGGCAGCTTTTGAGAAAGCAGCCATAAGGAGGCATGAATATGGATGAGGAAAGACGGAAAAGAATGCGGGAAGAGATCTTCAAAGAGTTAAACGAGAAGCAGCAGGTCACGGATGAAGAACTGTACACCATTATTGACCGGAGAATCATGGAATATGGTCAGGAGGTTTTTCTTCCTCTAAAAGACAGGATGGAACTTAGGGGCAGGCTGTTTGATTCCTTCCGCCGTCTGGGTGCACTTCAGGAATTGGTGGATGATAATGAAGTGACGGAGATCATGGTCAATGGGGCCGATCAGGTGTTTGTAGAGAGAAACGGGAGCGTGGAGCTGTGCGGCAGAGCCTTTGACAGCCAGGAACAGCTGGAGGACACCATTCAGCAGATCGTCAGCCGGGTAAACCGTACGGTGAATGTATCAAGACCCATTGCAGATGCCAGACTGCCGGACGGCTCCAGAGTTCATATAGTCCTTCCCCCCATTGCTTTAGATGGCCCGGCAGTAACCATAAGGAAATTTCCCAAACCAATTACTATGGAAAGGCTTTTAAGGCTTCAAGCCGTAACAGAGGAGGCTGCCCATTTCCTGAAAGCGATTGTGGAAGCCGGTTATAATATTTTTGTATGCGGTGGAACAAACTCAGGGAAAAGTACATTTCTTAATGCGTTGTCCGCTTACATTCCAAAGGATGAGAGAATTGTGACCATTGAAGATTCTGCAGAACTTAAAATCACTCAGATAAAAAATCTGGTAAGGCTTGAGACCAGAGGCGCCAATGGGGAGGGGGAAGGAGAGATTACCATAGGGGATTTGATCAAGGCCTCCCTTCGGATGAACCCGGACAGAATTATTGTCGGAGAGGTGAGGGGAAAGGAAGCTCTTGATATGATATCCGCCATGAACACAGGCCATGACGGCAGTCTTAGCACCGGGCATGGGAACAGTCCCAAAGATATGCTCTCAAGACTTGAGACCATGATTCTTATGGGAGCTGATATTCCTCTTGCCGCAGTCAGAAGCCAGGTCGCGGCCGCCCTTGATATTTTAATTCATCTTGGAAGACTGAGGGACAAAAGCAGGAGGGTTTTATCCATTATGGAGGTGGCTGGTTATGAAAATGGAGAAATCAGACTTCACCCGTTATACCGGTTTGAAGAAGATTATGAAAACCGGGACAGTGGGAAAGCGGTACGGGGAAGTCTTAAAAAGGTGGGGAACCTGGAAAACACCGAAAAACTCAAAGCAGCAGGCATTGAGATATGATAAATACGATCTGGCACCTGTTGAATGGTGCATCTATGGGGCCCAGGGCCTGTTTCTTTCCGGGCTTTTCGCCTATGTCTTTTACCGCAGTATACTGGTATTTTTATTCCTTATTCCGTTCGGATACATTTACCCTGTCATGAAAAGAAAAGAACAAAAAGAAAAAAGACTGCAGGAGTTAAACCTTGAGTTTAAGGAAGGGATTTTGCTGTTATCCTCTTTTTTAAGTGCCGGATACTCGGTTGAGAATGCATTTTCCTCTTCCGTGAGAGAACTGGTTTTACTCTATGGAGAAAAGGGACTGATCACAAGAGAGTTTAAACACATTGAAAACCAGATAAAGATTAACCGTTCTGTGGAACAGGCGCTATCAGAATTTGCTTCCCGAAGCGGCCTTGATGATGTGAAAAATTTTGCAGAGGTATTTACTGCGGCAAAAAGAAGCGGCGGGGAGCTGGTGGCCATCATCAGCCATACGGCAGATGTGATTCGGGATAAGGTTCTTGTGAGACAGGAGATCCTGACGATGACAGCCTCCAAGCAGTTTGAACAGAAGATCATGAACATGATCCCTTTCTTTATTGTTTTCTATATTGATATCACATCACCGGGATTTTTTAACATCATGTATACAACGGGAATCGGAAGGATTTTAATGACCGTATGTCTGGCTTTTTATATTATGGCTTTTTTCATTGCAAAGCGGATCATGAACATCGAAATTTAAGGAGGTACCATGTGGAACAAAGGCGGAAAAAAATGGAACCTTCCATTTACAAAGCAACAGGCAGTCTGTATAGCAGCAGGCATGGGCCTTTATGCTGCAATGGCCATCACTTCCGGGCTAAGGGGAGGATCCATATCAGATGAAGGTGGTTTAAAGAGGGCCGGGCCAGGCCAGGGAGAAACGATTTATGACATTGAGGTGTCAGGACTTGATAAGAAGGAACAGCATAGAAAAGTGCCGGTAAGAATCCCCGTCAGTGAACGCCGCTATTCAGAGAAAGAAGCCAAGAAATTATTTGAGCAGCTTAAGCCCCGGCTGGAAAAAGAGATGCTGGGAGATAATGAGTCGTTTGCAGCGATCCGAAGCAATTTAAACTTAAAGAAAAGTCTTGGGGAATACGGAGTCAAGCTGAGATGGGAATCGGACAATCCTGAACTGGTGGATTCTCTTGGAGGCGTTCACAATGAAACAACAAAGGAGAAAGGGGAGTCAGCCGTTCTTCGTGTAAGTGCCAGTGATGGGAGGCACGAATATACCTATGAATTTCATTTGACGGTTTACCCTCCTTTCCTGACACCGGAAGAACAAGCGGCAGATAAGTTTTTGACATGGGCGGGCAAAGAAGATTTGAAACAGCAAACCGAGGATTCCCTTATCCTTCCTACCATCTATGACGGACAAAAACTGAACTATTATCTGCCCAAAGACGGAAGCTACCGGCTGTTTCCGGTGCTGGGCCTGGTGATGGCGGCTCTTCTGCATATAAAAAAGGGGGTGGATAAGCAAAATCAGGCAAAAAAGCGGGAACAGCAGCTTCTGTTTGACTATTCGGAAGTGGTTTCAAAGCTGGTGGTCTATATTGGTGCAGGACTTACGGTCAGAGGGGCATTTGAAAGAATATCCGCGGGCTATGAAGCAGGAATCAGGGAAGGAAAAAGGGAGACACGGCCGGCTTACGAGGAGATGTTAAAAACGGTATCTCAGCTTAACAGCGGAGTATCAGAAGGGAGAGCCTTTGGTGAATTTGGAAGAAGATGCGGTCTGCAGTCCTATTTAAAGCTTTCCACGCTTTTGGAACAGAGTCAGAAGAATGGAAGCCGGCAGCTGCGGCAGGCGTTGGAACTTGAGATGGTATCTGCCTTTGAACAAAGAAAAAACCTGGCAAAAAAGCTGGGAGAAGAGGCAGGAACCAAACTTCTGCTTCCCCTTTTTTTCATGCTTGCAGAGGTTATGGTCATGATTGTAGTTCCTGCATTTCTGTCATTTTATTAGGAAGGGGGTGAGACAATGGGAGAATTTTTAAAGGCACAGATTACGGATTTTATGAAAGAAGAAGATGGAGTGGGAGTCATTGAGGTAGTTCTTATTCTGGTGGTTTTGATTGGTCTTGTAATTATTTTTAAGGACAGGATCAATGCACTTCTTGAACTTATTTTTAAACAGATTGATAACCAGTCGAAAGAGGTGTACTGATGCAAAGAAGCGGTCAGATAACCGTATTTTTAAGTTTGGCTCTGTTATGCATCTTCAGTCTTATGTGCGGACTCCTTGAGTCCGCGCGGACGGCTGGAGCCAGGTGTTATTTGAAGCTGGCAGCCGACTCCGCCATGGATTCTGTATTCAGTGAATATCATATGGAGGCATGGAATCAATACCGGCTGTTTCTTTTGGAGTCCGGGGAAGAAGAAGCGCTTCAAACAGCATGGAAGGAATATCTGGCACCCTATATGGATACTTCCGGCTGGTATTCCATGGAACTGAATTCTGCCGATACCATACAGCGTGTTTTCATTACGGACGACGGCGGAGAGCATTTGAACCAGGAGATACTTGATTATATGAAGTTTGGGATTTTTGAGGATATGCCTGATGCCAAAGGAGCGATAGACTTGCTTAAAAACTTAAAGGAAGCCTCCTCAGTAGGAAAGCTGACGGAATCTTTTTCCGGACATACCAGAGAGGCAGTCCGGCTGGAACGGGCGTTGGAGGACATCAATGATTCTTTGAAAAAACAAAAGGACCATTGGAAGAAAGCCGTAGAACGGCTGAATGATTACGATGGAGGCGGATTCCAAAAAGAAGCGGAAACACTGGAACAAGAGATGAAACGAATCCCGTCTCTTGTTAAGACCTATGGCAGAGTGGCAGATCAATTAAAAACGAGTCTGGCTGAAACCAATAAAAAGAAAGCTGCGTTAAAAAATGAGATCAGTCAAAAGGTGTATCAGGAGCTATGTGAAGATACCAGTAGTTATGAAGCATATGTCAATCAGGATGGGGTGCGCAGAAGAGAAATAGAAGGACTTCCAGATAAACTTGAACAGTTAAAGCCGGTCATCAATCAGGCCAAAGAGCGGGCTGATGAGGTGGAAGAGATTATTGATCACTGGGATGATAGTGACAGCGAAGAAGATGATGATGACGAACCGGATTACGAACAATTATGGGGGTCTGTGAAAGATATCTGGAATCGGATTGAAATCCCGGCATTGTCCTATTCCAATGGAGTCAAAGATCCGGAAAAACAAAGAATCTTAGAAAAGGTGGAAAACTTTGCCCAAAAAGGACTTTTGAGCCTGGTGCTTCCGGAAGGATGTGAGGAATCAAAAGGTATGATAAGAGGAGATTCATTCCCCTCTGCATCCATGAAAAAGGACGGCAGATCACCATCAAACCTGTTGGACCGGATCATCTTTGAAGAGTATTGCAGCCGCTTTTTAACCAGCTTTTTGTCAGAAGAAGAAAAAGACATTAAGTATGAGATGGAGTATATGGTTTCGGGAAAGAAATCCGATGAGGACAACTTAAAACAGGTGGTTACGGATCTTATAGGGATCAGAGAAGGAATGAATCTAATTCATATCCTGTCCGACAGTCAGAAAAGAGAAGAGGCAAAAGCCTTGGCAGGCGTGATTACAGGTGTGACAGGGATTGCCCCTCTGACAGGCGTGGTGGCATTTTTTATTATGGGAGTATGGGCACTGGGAGAATCCATTGTAGATGTTAAAATGCTTTTGGAAGGAAAAAAAGTGGTCTTGGTAAAATCAAAGGATACCTGGAATTTAACGCTTTCAAGTCTTTTGGAACTTGGAAGTAAAGGATTAGTCAGCGGAGGAAAGGAAGGAGGCGGGGGAATTGATTATACAGGCTATTTAAAGCTGTTATTGTTCCTTGGAGAACAACAGCTCCAGAACTATCGCTTAATGGATGTGATTCAGTGGAACATATGCAGAAAACAAGGGGATTTTCGCATGGAAAACTGCATATATCAGGCTGAAATAAAGGGAAGTGTAAAATCAAAGCATCTGTTTTTCGGCGGCAGAGATCCTTTATATCCGGTTGATGTCCGGACGGAAAAGGCTTATTAAAGAGAGGAGGCAGATGATCATGCCCTTTTTCAAAGAATCTGAACACTCAACAAACAAAAAAATTGTTACTCTCCAGGTACAGATCCCCATGAAAATAAACAGATTGTTTGCAAAAAGGGTATTATCATCTGCCTTCTGTTTTGATCCAAAGGCTAGCCTGACCGTAGAGGCCGCCATGGTGCTTCCTCTATTCCTGTTTTTTATGGTGCTGTTAATGATGCCCATGGAGATTATGAACCAGAGCAGGAGGATTCAGACGGCTCTGGAGGCCGCCGGAGAAGAACTGAGCCAGTATGCCTATGTGCTGGATCAGTTAAAGCAAGGGGGAAAAATTGATGCAGAAAAAATGGATGGATTTTCAGATGCTTTTTTAGATGGTCTAACAGAGAAGGGAGTTCTCCTTTCTGCCAGAAAAAAGGTAGAAGATCATGTGGATCTAAAAAGAGTTGAGAATATCTCCTTTGCCAGATCCTCAGTACTGCAAGACGGTGTAACCATTGATTTAATCATGAATTACCAAGTCAGGCTCCCTTTTTCCGTTTTTGGTTTAAAAAGTGTTCCCATGACGGCCAGATCCTGCCGCAGAGCCTGGGTAGGAAAGGAAGGCGGAAAAAGCATAAGGGAGGGAGAAAACGAGGAGATAGTCTATGTTGGGAAGGGAAGTGTAAGATATCACAGGTCAAGAACCTGCCATTATTTACATAATGATTTGCAGCAGACCACACTTGCCGGGGTGGAGAATCTCCGTAATCTGTCTGGTGGAAAGTACAAGCCCTGCAGCAGATGCGGGAGAACGGCAGCTTCAGGCAGTACGGTTTATGTTATGCCGTCAGGGGAACGATACCATACGGATAAAAACTGTTCGTCCATCATATCTTACGTTTCAGCCGTTTCCATATCGGAAGTCAGACATCTGGGCCCTTGTTCGTATTGTTCCCATTAGGAGGTGAAGCCATGCCGGAGGGCATAAACAAGATGATTTTTGGAATGTTTCTTTTTCTTGCAGCGTTGCAGGATGGGAAAAGCAAGACCATACATGTATGGCTGTTGGTAGCAGCTGCATTGGCAGGAGGAATTTTGTGTTTTATCAGCGGATCGTTTTCATATGACCGGATTCTAAGCTGTTTCATAGGAATTCTGATTGTTTTTTTGAGCCGGATGACCCATGGGGCCATTGGTGCAGGAGATGGCTGGTTTTTTACGGTCAGCGGACTTTTTCTGAGTTCTTTGATGAATCTGAGTCTGCTGGTTTACGGTGTGTTTTTAAGCGGATTTTTTTGCGGCGGGATTTATTTTTGCTGCCGGATAAGAGGAACGGATGTAAGAAAGGTATCTGTTCCCTTCCTGCCGTTTCTGGTTCCGGTATGGATTGGGCTGGTGATCTTATGAACAAAGGTATTTCCGGCAGTTTTACTGTGGAAGCAGCGTTTGTTATGGCTATTGTATTATGGGCCCTGCTATTTTCTATCCAGGCGGCATATGGAGTCAGGGACGAGACGGTTGGAGCAATGGCACTTCAGGAAGCAGTCCAAAGACTTCGCCATAATGAATCGGAATTACCAGAACAAGCCGTTGCCTGGGCAGAAAAAAGAGCAGGAAAACCATTTTCCTGGGAGAGATACGAGTTTCAGCTGAGCACGTCCGGAAACCTCATAACCGGAAAAAAGGTAGATGCGGCAGCAGCAGGGGGGCGTTTTAAGCTGTCTCTGGAACAGAAGGTATTTGATCCGGAGAATTTTTTAAGGATGATGACTCTGACCAATCAGGAGGAATGAGATGAAGATTACATACAGACGGGAAATGAAGCATAACTATTTGATAATCAACCCGGATGAAGCTGGCTATGAGGGCTTTGAACTGCACATGATGGCTGCAAATGCCATAGAAGGGCTGATGAAATTTCATATAAAACAGGTGGATAGCCATAGATCCTATTACTATGAGATAACCTCAAAGCAGCCCTTAGACCGGCTTTTGGAGTATCAAAGCCTTGGGGAAGAAGAACTGAAAAAATTAATTGGAGGCATCGCCCGGACGCTTGGCAGAGTGGAAGTCTTTCTCTTGAACGAAAATCAGATTATTCTGGAACCGGAATATATTTATGTGGAACCGGAGCGTTTTCAGGTTTATTTATGTCTGGTCCCAGGGAGAAAAGGCTCATTTCCGGCAGAAATGACCGGGCTTTTACGCTATCTTTTGGGAAAAGTGGATCATCAGGATAAAGAATGTGTAGTCATGGCTTACGGACTGTATCAGGAGAGTCTGAAGGAAAACTACGGGATAAATGATCTTCTTAAAATCATCGGTAGAAAATCTGCGGACAAACAAGAGGAAGAGATTACGGAAAAAGACCAAATCAAAGACAGGACACAGACGGAGGACTCCAATTCTCTTTTTTTGGATTCCAGGAAAGAGGATAACAGAAGTAATGTGGATTTTTCTGATGAGCCAAATTCCAGTTTGGATACGATTCCAGTGGTCAAAACAGCAATGGTATTTTTGTTATCCACAGCCGTTGTTTCTGCTGTTATGTGGCTTGCCCTTGGCTTTAAAGGACTATATCAATACTGGTATGCCCCTTTTGCCGCCGGTATCCTTTCTGCCGCCGCTGTTTGCATTATGTCTAACAAAAAAAGTGAAGAAATCCAAAGCCAGTCAGAAGAACGGTATGACTGGAAGATGGCATTTGATGAAGAGAATGATATCGAAGAGGCAAAAGTACATCCACAATTGAAAGAAAAGAAAGAGGTGAAAGAGAAGAAAGAAACTATAGAGTATCAAATAAATAAGGATCAAAATGTCTATATAGATCAAACTACAAATATGAAGCATAATAATGATAGAGAGCAACCTGTTGCGGAACCAGACTGTATTCAGACGGTCCTTCTGACGGATATGCCGGAAAACAAAGACATCCGGTATCTGCGGTCGGTGGGATCAAAAATTCCAGATGCTTCCATCACCTATGTTCCGTTTCTCATAGGAAAGCAGGAGGGCTTAGTGGATTATGTCATTGAGAGTGAAACCATCAGCCGGATCCATGCGAGAATTGACCGGATAGAGGATGAATATCAGCTCAGTGATTTAAATTCTA
The DNA here is from genome assembly GCF_043633585.1 of Lacrimispora sinapis. NCBI lineage: Bacteria > Bacillati > Bacillota > Clostridia > Lachnospirales > Lachnospiraceae > Lacrimispora > Lacrimispora sinapis. The sequence continues at coordinate 165,000 of NZ_CP141832.1, forward strand.
CCAATGGAACTTCCGTAAATGGAAGGATTCTGGAAACAAACGAGACGGTGGCTTTAAAAAAGGGAGATGAAATTTTTATTGCAAATTTCGCGTTTATATTTACATAATATGTCGGTTTGTGCTAAAATAAGCATATTATTTTAGAAGGAGTACTGTGATGGAAGACTGGAACAGGCGAAAAAAAGCATATGTCAATTACTGTTTTATTGCTATAAATGTCATCAGTTTTCTGTATTTGGAAATGACAGGCTCCACGGAAAACACGGAATTTATGGTTTCTCATGGTGCAATGTACGCGCCGTATGTAGTGGAAGGAAGGGAGTATTACCGGTTACTCACTTCTGTTTTTATGCATTTTGGTATCAATCATATTATGAATAATATGCTTATCTTGTTTATTCTGGGCGACAATCTGGAAAGAGCCCTGGGGCATGTGAAATATTTCTTCTTCTATCTGTTTTGCGGAGTGGGGGCCAATGTGGTTTCTATGTTTGTGAATCTGGTAGATTACCGGACTGTAGTTTCGGCAGGTGCTTCAGGTGCAATCTTCGGTGTGATCGGCGGTCTTTTGTATGCAGTAGCACGCAACCGGGGGAGGCTGGAAGATTTGAGTACCCGGCAGCTGGTTGTAGTAATCGTATGTTCCCTGTATTTTGGTTTTTCCAGCACAGGTGTAGATAATGCCGCTCACGTTGCGGGGCTTGTAATTGGTATTTTTATGGGAGTCATCCTGTACCGTAAGCCAAAGAAGCGTACCAATGTGGAAATATGGGAATAATGATACCGGAAGGAGGTGAGCGTGTGAGAGAAGATGATTGCATTTTCTGCAAAATTGCAAATGGCGAAATATCTTCTGAGACCATATATGAAGATGATACATTTCGCGTAATAATGGACTTGGGACCGGCAACCAAAGGGCATGCCCTGATTCTTCCGAAACAGCATTACAGAGATCTCTGTGAGCTTGATGGGGATACCGCATCCAAGGTCCTTCCCTTAGCAGCTAAAATAGGAGCCGCCATGAAAACGTCATTAGGCTGCGCCGGATTCAATGTGGTGCAGAATAATGGAAAAGAAGCAGGCCAGACAGTTTTTCATTTTCATGTACATTTGATTCCCCGTTATGAGGGAGGTCCTGTTATGGTTTCATGGGTATCGGGCAAAGAAAGTCCGGAAGACTTAGCAAAGACAGGAGCCGCTATAAGGAGCGCCCTGTAATCAGAGGGGCAAAATCAATGAGCATACATGAAGATGAAAATTTGTTGCTGCAATCCATTTACGGAGAGTACCAGGGACTGCTTCGCCGGATTGCAAAAACACTCCATGTACCAGACATGGAATTAGACGATGTAGTACAGGAAACGTTTATTGCGTATTTTGAGAATTATTCTCTGACCTGGACAGATACACGTAAAAAAGGCATGCTGATTAAGATACTAAAGAGAAAATCCATCGACTGTCTCCGTAAAAACGGTCATTATGAAAAAGTTAGTCTTAACGAGAAAGATGCTGTCAATGAGATCGGGCTGCTGGCAAATTACATCATTACGGACCCGCTTGATTTCATCCTTGAAGAGGAAGCTCTTTTAAAGATCACTGAGGAGATCTCGAACATGAGAGAGGAATGGAAGGAGATGGCTGTTCTTTATTTCTTAAAACAGCTGACGATTTCTGAGATTTGCGAATTGCTGGAGATTCCGGGAACGGTATGCCGTTCCCGGATTTACCGGACAAGAGTCTGTTTAAAAAAGATTCTGGGTCCCAATTTTGATGCATAGATTTATTTCTGAGAAATAGATTCGATCATTTCAACAATGGCATCAATGGCATTGTGCTGCTCACTTTGCTCCATATTGGAGATATAGTTTTTCCGGTTCTTATACGTTTCAGTGACAGCCTGAAGCAGGGAATCGCCGGTTAAGTTTTCTTCCTCCAAAAGACAGCTGAATCCTTGCCTTGCAAAGGATTTTGCATTTAAGATCTGGTCACCTCTGCTGGCAGCCGCAGACAGCGGGATCAAAATATTAGGTTTCCGCAGAGCCAGTATTTCACAGATAGCGTTAGCACCGGCTCTGGAAATCATCAGATCTGCAGCCGCAAACAAATGCTTTAAAGGTGCGTCAACATATTCATACTGTACATATCCTTCCGTGTCGATCAGGCTTTCATCCAAATTGCCTTTTCCGCAGATATGTATTATCTGAAAGTTTTTTAGCAGTTTCGGGAGAATTTCTCTCACTGCATTGTTGACGGTGACAGATCCCAGGCTTCCGCCGATAATCAAAATGATGGGGCGGTTTTCGGATAAGTGGGTATAATTGATCCCCTTCAGCCGATCCCCCTCTAACAGCTCTTTGCGGATAGGAGAACCTGTGAGAACTGCTTTATTTTTTGGAAGATAGGAAAGTGTTTCCGGAAAATTGCAGCATACATGGACCGCCGAAGGAATACAGAGCTTGTTCGCCAGTCCGGGAGTCATATCGGATTCGTGAATGATAACAGGTACTTTGCAGTGTTTTGCAGCTAATACCACAGGAACGGCTACAAATCCGCCTTTTGAAAATACCACATCAGGTTTGTATTTTTTTATAAATTTTAAGGCTTCCCTGTATCCTTTTATGACCCGGAACGGATCGGAGAAATTTTTCAAGTCAAAATACCTGCGGAATTTACCGGATGAGATGCCGATGTAGGCAATACCTGCTCCTTCTATCAGTTTCCGCTCGATTCCCTGGTAAGAACCTATATAATGGATGTCATAATTCCGCTCTTTCAAAGAAGGAATCAGAGCCAGGTTCGGAGTAACATGACCGGCAGTCCCGCCGCCGGTTAAGATGATTTTTTTCATAAAGCGTTGCCTCCCAAATTCGATATACTATTAATAGTAAACGCTGGTGGTAAAAAGTCAACCCCAAAGAGTGTGGAAACGAAAGGATAAGTTGTATTGAAGAGGTGCGGACGTGGAGCAGAAAAAAAATAATTTAAAAAAATGTTCCATATTAAAACGGAAAAAAAGAACCAGGGATTTCGAGGAAAATTTAGATTCCCATTTTGTTGAGTATATGCAGAAACACCCGGAATTAACACCGGAGCCGCCTTCACCGCCGCCCGGAGAATTCCAGATGATTATGGAAGAACTAAACCGCCGTGGGACAAAGCTCCTTGTCAGGAAGCAGCTGGAGATGATAAATAAATGCCGCAGAATGGTTTTCTATCTGCACAAGCCCTTTATGATCACCATGATGGCTCTTGTTATTATGTCAGCCATAACCATTGATATTTCTGCCGAAAGAGCCTATGCCTCACATAATAATGAATCCAGGTATTCCAGAGTGGATTATAGTACCATCCAGGATTGCCAGATCATCATCTTTTTCGAGACGGTTTACCATGATTTTCTTAATAAAGATTTTTTAAATGAAGAACATAGGCGATCCAATCAATATGCCGTCTGCCGTAAAAAGATTCCAACGGATGGCACAGATTCTGGTTTTAAACCATGATAGAGAGAATCCCGGAGTGGCAGAAGGAACAACAGGTGGAAAAGTACAGGTTTGTTTACAGTACCACTAAACTATACACAAGAAAAACCTGGACCGCATGAAGATTTTAACATTCATGCAGTCCAGGTTTTTCTGATATTAATCTTAAAGAATGAAAGCTTTTTTCCATTCCTCTTCTTTAAATCCAACAAGCACGAAGCCGTCTCCAATGACCAGGGGACGTTTCACAAGCATTCCGTCTGTAGCTAACAGGTCGATCTGCTCTTTTTCACTCATGCCGGGCAGAAGATCCTTTAAATGCTTTTCCTTATAAAGAATACCGCTGGTATTAAAAAACTTTTTAATGGGAAGTCCGCTTTTTTTGATCCATTCCATAAGCTCCGAAGCAGTGGGATGTTCCTCTTTGATATTCCTTGACTGGTAGGAAATCTGGTTGGCGTCCAGCCATTTTTTTGCATTTTTGCAGGTGCTGCAGGGTGGGTATTGTAAAAATAATACACTCATGTGTTTCGCTCCCTTCCATTTACGATTGTGTTCCCATATATTTTACCCTGAAACCGTTTGAATGAAAAGGAGAGATTTGGAATAGAATGTAATAATCAAGAAAAACCGGGGGAAAAAATGACGTTTTTAATGTTCTTGTCGGAGGCGTTGGTACCGCTTGTGATCTTTTATATTGTAGGGTTTGGGATTCTCTCCAAAAGGCCGGTCTTTGATGATTTCATCAATGGTGCCAAGGATGGGATGAAAACGGTGGCAGGGATCTTGCCTACACTCATCGGCTTAATGACTGCGGTAGGGGTGCTTCGTGCTTCCGGGTTTCTGGATTTCCTTGCGAAGCTATTGATAAAACCAGCCTCCCTTTTATTCCTTCCTGCTCCTGTGGTGCCGGTGATTCTGATCCGTCTGGTGTCCAACTCAGCAGCCATCGGCCTGGTACTTGATATTTTTAAAAAATTTGGAACGGACTCCTATATCGGTATGCTGACCTCTGTTGTGATGAGTTGTACGGAAACCTTGTTTTACTGTCTAAGCGTTTACTTTGGAACTGTAAAAATCAGGAAAACCAGGTATGCTTTAACCGGTGCAATGGCTGCTACTGCAGCAGGGATTGCCGCCAGTGTGGTTTTAAGCCGTTTTTTGGCATAAAAGGGATTATTTCGTCCCGATTTTAAGAATTTCATAAGAATTCAAGTGGTTGTCTATAAATACATAATCATGTATAATTACGAAGAAGCTTTTATTGTCATAAAGAAATGAAAGGGATAAACGTGGATACTTACGGAACTCTTAACGAAGTATTGGTAAGACTGTTTCGGGATGTTATGGATATTGAACAACAGGCTATCATTACTCAGGAATTTAAAAATATTACGAATAATGATATGCATGTAATAGAAGCAATCGGTGTCGGAGAACCTAAAAATATGTCGACCATTGCCAGAGAGCTTTCTGTTACTGTTGGCACACTCACCATAGCCATGAACAGCCTTGTAAAGAAAGGGTATGTGATCCGCCAGAGGGGAAAAGAGGACCGGCGAGTCGTATATATCTCCCTTTCAGAAAAAGGGAAACAAGCCTATGAACATCATGCTAAATTTCATCAGGAGATGATAGACGGCATTGTAAAAGCGTTAGGCGAGGATGAGATAGAAGTTTTGATCAAAGCTCTGACCAAGTTGAATCAATGGTTTCGGAGCCTTTAAGAGAATTTAAGGAGGCAATACGCAATTATGAGAAAATTCATCGTGATGTTAATGAGCGTTATAATGATGATGTCCCTGGCGGCGTGTACACCAACACAGCCTAAGATGGAGACAACTGCACCTGACCCCCAGGTAGAAACTTCTACCGGAGGTGCAAGTGACAAGGTTCCCGATCCGAATGTGGAACCGATGGAAATCATCTCTATATATAGTCAGAACGAGGATGGAAGCGGTTTGAATCAGGCTATGGATGCAGTAGACAAGCTGACGGCAGAAGCCCTGGTGGAAAAGCTGGTGGAATATGGCGTTCTGGAAAAAGGCACAAAAGTCCTTAAATTTGATTCCAAGGATGGGACAGGTACTCTGGATTTATCAAAAGCACCTGTGAAAGGCACAAAGGGAGATTTGATCATGCTGACAGCCGTTGGCAATACCTTTATCGAGAATTTTGAACTGGATAAGTTAAAGGTTCTTGTGAACGGAAAGGATATTACCAGTGATACCGTTAAGCAGGGAGATAAGGATTACCTGGAATATGTAAAAGATTATAAAAAGATGGGTTAAGATCCATATTGAAAACAGGCAGGAGCGAGGATACCATGCTCCTGCCTGTTTTATTATCCGTTTCTCAGTTCTTTAGCCAGCCAGTTACGGAATTCCGGCTGAATGACAGAGAAGGGGGCCGGCCCGATATCAAGCAAAAAGGTATGAAAGGCTTTTAAGTTGAATTGATCCTTTAAGATCTTTTCGGCGGTGTTGCGCATTTCCATGATTTCCAAATATCCCACATAATACTCCATGTAGTTTGTGGGATTTTCCACTAAGCTGCTGTAAATGGTATCCACAATATCGGTATTCTCCACCTTATAAAAGTTGCTCAGATATTTCCCGGTCTGTTCCTTATCCCAGCCCTCATAGTTAATGCAGATATCCAGATATGCATAGATGCCCAAAGTTACGGCAGTATTGTGGGCAAGCAGTTTTCCAAGCTCCGGGTCCAGTCCGTTATCCAGGCTATAAGAGTAAAATTCCACATAGGTAGCCCAGCCTTCCGAGTAGCTGGAAAATGAGAGGATGCTTCTGATATCACTGGGCTTTTTGCTTAAAAAGTATACGTTCTGATATAAGTGTCCCGGATACCCTTCATGGGCCAGGGTGGTATAAAGATCGTCATTCTGAAAACGGGGATTGCCGTTAATATAAATGGTATTTTCTTCATACCGGTCCAGAGGAGGAACCAGGTAAAAGGCCGGACTGAGAGAAGATTCCAGTGCCTCAGGAACATATTTGACCGTATAGTTACAGGGCGGCAGCTCCGGAAAATCGGCTGTGATCTGTGTTTTTAAAGATTCCAGAATCTCTTCCGGTTTGGTGTAACGGAAGGTATACGTCTCCAGCTGATCCAGGGTCTGCGGGTGCTCTTTGGTGATCTGGCCCAGGGCTTTGATATCAGAGTTCATCTGCTTTTCAATGGCTTTTTTAAGGCTTGTTATGGATTTATAGGAGGTTCCGGTATTGGAATTGACCAGATATTCAAAATATTCCTTTCCATCCGGATACCAGTACAACCCCTTGTCATTTTTCCCAGTTCCCATAAGAGCGGTGATTCCGTCGATGAGATTCTTATAAGCGGGAACAAAATGTTCTTCAAGAACTTTAAGGTTCTTCTCTTTATAAGCGGCTTTTTCGTCTGCCGTTAAGTCATTAAGTGCATCAATCCGGCTGTTAAAGGTTTCCGCCAGAAAGTTGTGGTCCGGTTGAATCAAATATGCTTCACAGGATTTTAATACGTGGTCTGCCGCCGAATCCGACATAAAAAGACCAGCCTCTGATTTCTTTTTTTCAAACTCCATGATCTGTGCATAATAATCATCAATGGTGGAAAGAAGTGACAGGTAATGGTCCACATCCTCCCGGCTGTAAAATGCATACTCAGCAAACAGGACCGGAAGCTGGGCCTGGATTCCGATGGTGCTTGTCAAAGGCTGGGAATACAGCTCAAGACCTTCGGAAGTAAGTTCTGTATCTATGTAAGAGTAAAGAATCTGATAGGTAAGTCTTTGGTCACTGGTAAGCTTTCTCGGATTGAACCGGGTAAGCTTTTTCTTTAACTCCATAAGATCCTTGAAGTTGTTCTTCATTTTGTCCAGGGAAAAGTCGCCCAGGGTCAAAGGAACGGTATCAAACCCCCGGGAAGCAGGATCTGCAATGGTGAAATGAAAGCTGATTCCCGAATTGCTTATTTCTTCCCGGAACAAATCATCTGTAAACAGATTAAATTCCTTCTGCATGGTTAAATCATCGGCCCGGTAGCGTTCGTATCCGGCACTGGAAGGAGTGGCGGGAGCATTTGGGGGTGCCGTACATGCACTTAGCAGGGCAACCGATAGAAAAATGGAAAGAATTCTACGGCTCAATGTTAAAAATTTGTTTGTCATATAAGATTCCTCCGTAATTCACTAATAATATTTATATGTTGAAATAAAAAAAGTCATGACAAAACCAGTCATAAGAAGGTTTCCCTGCTTGACAAACTTTCCTTAAACCATTACACTAGGGTTACTAACAATTGATCTATATGAGAATGCTGAGAAAAGAAGAGTAAGAAATAAACGATCATGAGCAGAGACTTCCGGCAGCTGAAAAGGAAGCATGGTCTTATTTCCCAACATGGCCTTGGAGCAGCGGAGTTGAATTGGCATAATTATTGCTTTTAAACTCCGACGGTCACACCCGTTATCGTGTCAGACTGTTTATGCAGCCGATAAGGTCCATGCTGTAAGGTATGGATGAATTAAAGTGGTAACACGGGATATTTCCCCGTCTTTAAATTTCCGAAAGGATCTTTTAAGACGGGTTTTTCTTTTTCGGGGAGAAGGAATGCTTCCAGTCACATCTCATTTTAGAAACAGGAGGAATTAACATGAGCAAAGATTCAAACAAAAAACCTTATTATATTACCACCGCCATCGCCTATGCCTCAGGAAAGCCCCATATCGGCAATACCTATGAGGCAGTTCTGGCTGATGCCATTGCCCGTTACAAAAGGGCAGAGGGCTATGACGTATTTTTCCAGACCGGAACCGATGAACATGGTCAGAAAATTGAAGAAAAAGCAGAAGCAGCAGGTGTGACTCCAAAAGCGTTTGTGGATCAGGCGGCCGGTGAAATTCGTAATATCTGGGATTTGATGCATACCTCTTACGATAAATTTATGCGTACCACCGATCAGGACCATGAAAAACAGGTTCAGAAGATCTTTAAAAAGCTTTACGATCAGGGAGATATTTATAAAGGATACTATGAAGGCTTATACTGCACTCCATGTGAATCCTTTTTCACCGAATCCCAGCTGGTGGATGGGAAATGCCCGGACTGCGGCCGTGAAGTAAAACCGGCCAGGGAGGAGGCATATTTCTTCCGTATGAGCAAATATGCGGACCGTCTCATCAAGCATATCAACGAGAATCCGGAATTTATCCAGCCGGTTTCCAGGAAAAATGAGATGATGAACAATTTTCTTCTTCCGGGTCTTCAGGATCTTTGTGTATCCAGAACCACCTTTACCTGGGGAATTCCCGTGGACTTTGATCCAAAGCATGTGGTCTATGTATGGCTTGACGCTTTGACAAACTATATTACCGGAATCGGCTATGACTGCGACGGCAACAGTACGGACCAGTTTAAAAAATACTGGCCGGCAGACTTACATCTGATCGGGAAAGATATCATCCGCTTCCATACCATTTACTGGCCTATTTTCCTTATGGCATTGGATGTGCCCCTTCCAAAGCAGGTGTTCGGTCATCCCTGGCTGTTACAGGGAGACGGAAAGATGAGCAAGTCCAAGGGAAATGTTCTCTACGCAGATACCCTGGTAGATTTCTTTGGTGTAGATGCGGTCCGTTACTTTGTGCTTCATGAGATGCCCTTTGAAAATGACGGCGTGATTTCATGGGAGTTAATGGTAGAGCGCATGAATTCCGATCTCGCCAACATCCTTGGTAATCTTGTAAACCGTACCATTTCCATGTCCAATAAATACTTTGGAGGCGTGGTCACCGATGGAAAGGATACCGATTCCTTTGATGATGATTTAAAGACCGTAGTTCTGGAAGAAGTGAAAAAGGTTCAGGAGAAGATGGAGAAACTCCGGGTCGCAGATGCCATGACCGCCATCTTTAACATATTCAGAAGAAGCAACAAGTATATTGATGAGACCGCTCCCTGGACGCTTGCAAAGGATGAGACGAAAAAAGCCCGTTTGGAGACGGTTCTTTATAACTTAACGGAAGCCATTACCATCGGAGCTTCCCTGCTTGAATCCTTTATGCCGGACACTTCAAAGAAGATCCTTGCACAGCTTTGCACCACAAAGAGAGAATTGTCTGAGATGGATACTTTTGGCCTTTATCCGTCCGGATGCAAGGTAACAGACAAGCCTGAGATTTTATTTGCACGTATGGATATAAAAGAAGTGATGGAAAAAGTGGAGGCCATGAATGCGGAAGCTTCCGCCGAAACCGGAGAAGCGGAGGAAGAAGCCGCTGAAGTTATCGACATCGAACCAAAGCCGGAGATCGAGTATGAGGATTTTGCAAAGCTGCAGTTCCAGGTAGGAGAGATCATTGCCTGTGAAGCGGTGCCCAAATCCAAAAAACTTCTCTGTTCCCAGGTGCGGATCGGCAGTCAGGTGAAGCAGATCGTCAGCGGAATCAAGGCTCACTACTCACCGGAAGAAATGGTTGGCAAAAAGGTGATGGTTGTGGTAAACTTAAAACCAGCAAAACTGGCTGGTGTCATGTCTGAAGGCATGCTTTTGTGTGCAGAAGATGCGCAAGGCGGCTTATCCCTTATGATTCCGGAAAAACCAATGCCGGCAGGAGCAGAGATCTGCTGATGTAAGGGAGTATCAGAAGATAAGAGATAGATAATCATGGTAGGCCGGATTTATCAAATCCGGTCTATCATTTTGAAAAGGAGAATTCCATGGAGGAAACAATCAGCGCCCGTAGAGAAGGGATCACCGGCAATACCTTAAAGATCATTGCCATGGGAACCATGTTCATTGATCATATCGGTGTGGTTTTTATTGAAAATGGAATATTGAAACATCAGGCAATGGATCAGACCAACCTATGGATGATCATGGATCTGATCCTTCGCACCATAGGACGGATTTCATTTCCCATTTTTTGTTTTCTGCTGGTAGAAGGATTTCTTCATACGAGAGATGTAAAACGATACGGTGCCAGACTTTTTCTCTTTGCACTGATTTCTGAAATTCCATTTGATCTGGCCATGTTCGGAGAATGGTTTCATCCGGAATACCAGAATGTATTTTTCACCCTGTCCCTGGGGCTTTGGGTCTTATCTGCCTATAGAAATGCTTATGGTGACCCGCTCAAGCAGTCCTTTGCCATTGTTGCCGGGTGCGGCGCGTCTGTTTTTCTGAAATGTGATTATAATATTATTGGGATCGTAATGATCCTCATGTTTTACATTTTCCGGGAAAATAAAAAGATGCAGAGCCTTTTTGTGGGAGCCATAGCCATTTTTGAAAGTCTTACCTGTTTTGGTGCGGCAGTTCTGGCCCTGTTTCCCATACGGATGTACAATGGAAAACGAGGAGACAAGAGCTTAAAATACTTTTTCTACGCATTTTACCCCGCACACCTTATTTTGTTCTATTTGCTCTATCAACTGTTTGGAAAATGAAATGAATAGGAGATACCCATGATATTTGATACACACGCCCATTATGATGATGAGGCATTTGAGGAAGACAGAGAGGAATTGCTTACGTCCCTGTCTACGCAGGGAATCGAGGCGGTCACCAATGTAGGTGCCAGCATAAAGACCTCTGAAAATACTTTGAAACTGGTGGATCAGTATTCCAATGTTTACGGTGCCATTGGCGTCCACCCCAATGAAACCGGAGAACTGAATGAAGAAAAATTAAACTGGCTGAGAACCCAGTCAGCCCATAAAAAAATTGTTGCAATCGGAGAGATCGGACTTGATTATCACTGGGATGAGCCGGAGCGTGAGATCCAGAAGACCTGGTTTATCCGTCAGTTATCCCTGGCAAGAGAGGTAAAACTTCCGGTGATTATTCACAGCCGTGATGCGGCAAAGGATACGCTGGATATCATGAAAGCAGAAAAGTCCGAAGAGATCGGTGGAGTCATCCACTGCTTCTCCTATGGAATAGAAATGGCCAGAGAATATCTAAATATGGGGTTCTATCTGGGAATCGGCGGAGTGCTCACTTTTAAGAATGCCAAAAAGCTGAAGGAAGTAGTGGAGTATATGCCCATAGAACAGCTGGTTTTAGAAACCGACTGCCCTTACCTTGCGCCGGTACCCAACCGGGGAACGAGAAATTCCTCTTTAAATCTTCCTTATGTAATAAAGGAAATCAGTGCCATTAAGGGAATCCCCGAGGAAGAAGTCATTGAAAGAACCAATCATAATGCCAAAAAATTGTACCGGCTTAAATAACAGGAACGAGAAAATGGAGGACAAGCATGCCGACACTGGGAAATCCCCAAAAAACGATAGAGATCATTCAAAAATATGAATTCGCATTCCAAAAAAAGTTCGGTCAGAATTTTTTAATAGATCCCCATGTATTGGATAAAATCATTGCAGCAGCAGGGGTGGCAAAGGACGACTGCGTCCTGGAGATCGGTCCGGGAATCGGAACCATGACCCAGTACCTGGCTGAGAGCGCCCGTCATGTGGTTGCCGTGGAAATTGATTCTAACTTGATTCCCATTCTGAATGAAACTCTTTCCGATTATAATAATGTAACGGTGATTCACGGTGATATTTTAAAGGTTGATGTCAATCAGATCATCGAACAGTACAATGAAGGACGCCCCATTAAGGTAGTCGCCAACCTTCCTTATTATATTACCACCCCCATTATCATGGGTCTCTTTGAAAATAAGGTTCCGATTGATAACATTACTGTTATGGTCCAGAAGGAAGTGGCAGACCGTATGCAGGTAGGGCCTGGTTCCAAGGATTACGGTGCTCTGTCTCTGGCGGTTCAGTATTATGCAGAGCCTTACATCGTGGCAAACGTCCCGCCCAACTGCTTTATGCCTCGTCCGGGAGTGGGGTCCGCAGTCATCCGCCTCACAAGGCATAAGACATCGCCGGTAGAAGTAAAAGAACCGGAGCTTATGTTCCGGCTGATCAGGGCTTCCTTTAACCAGAGAAGGAAAACCCTGCAAAATGGACTGAACAACTCCCAGGAAGTAAATTATTCCAAAGAACAGATCATAGAAGCCATTGAAAGCCTTGGTCTTTCTCCCTCTGTGCGGGGAGAAACTTTGACACTGGAACAATTTGCGGCCTTAAGCAACGCTTTTACAAGCCTGAAAAATCGTTAAATAAACATCAGAGTGTCCTTTAGGGCCAGACGTTTTCCACAATGGAACCGTCTGGCTCTTTCACGCGTTATCACGCTAATACTGTACAAAACAAAGGAAAAGAGCGGAAAAACCACGTTGCAAGAACCTATTTTCTGTGGTATGCTAAATCTTGCGTTGTCTGTGAAAGACGGACGAAGAAAAAGAAAATTGGAGGAAGATAATATGAAGAAAATGGCACTCGTATTGGCGGCTGTCCTTGCTTCTGGTGTTGTTTTGACTGCATGCGGCGGTTCCGGAAAATCAGGCACAGAAAATGGCACAGCCCAGAAGACAGAGGCAGCAGGCAGCACATCAGCCGGAGGTCTTGATTTGGCGGTCCAGATCGGACCTGATCCGGAAACCATTGATCCGGCTCTCAACTCTGCAATTGATGCATCTAATATCATTCTGCATGCGTTTGAAACCCTGCTGACTGTTGATGAAAAGAACAGCATTGTTCCCGGACAAGCAGAGAGCTATGATGTCAGTGACGACGGACTTACTTATACCTTTCATTTAAGAGATGGTTTAAAGTGGAGCGATGGTTCTGACTTTACAGCAGATGATTTTGTATATTCCTGGAAGCGTCTGGCAGACCCGATGACCGCGGCTCCTTACTCTGCCGATATGCTTTCCATGATCAAGGGCTATGAAGAAGCAGCAAAAGGAAATCTTGACGCACTGGGAGTGTCAGCACCAGACCCTAAGACATTGGTGGTAGAGCTGGCCTCTCCCTGCGTTTATTTTGATAAAATCGTTACACATGCGAGTATGGCACCTGTAAAAAAAGATGTGATCGAGTCAAACGGTGACCAGTGGACCTTAACTCCTGAGACCTACATTTCCAACGGTCCCTTAAAGATGACCGAATGGGTACCAGGTTCTCATATTACATTTGCAAAGAATGAAAATTACTGGAATGCAGATAAAGTTACTTTAAACTCATTGAAGTTTGTTCTCATGGAAGATTCTAACGCTGCCTACAGCGCATATCAGACCGGAGAAGTCCAGATGATCCGTGACGTACCTACAGAGGAGATTCCAGGACTCAAGGATTCCCCTGATTTCCATTTAGAACCTCGTATGGCAACATCCTATACCATCTTTAACACACAGAAGGCACCATTTGATAATGTTAAGGTCCGCAAAGCATTAAGCCTTGCAGTTGACCGTGATTACATTGCCAACACACTGATGATGCAAACGGCCGTACCGGCTTCCAACTTTGTAGGACCTGGCATCTCTGATTTAGAGGAAGGCTCTTCCTTTGAAGACGTGACCCGCAAAAACAACGGCGGAGATTATTTCAACACCTCCAATTATGAGGAAGATTTAAAGAAAGCCAAAGATCTTCTGGCAGAAGCCGGATATCCCAACGGGGAAGGATTCCCGGTGATTGAATATATGACCAACGACTCAGGCTATAATAAGCCCGTAGCAGAGTATTTACAGAATGCCTGGAGTAAACTTGGCGTGAAGATGGACATTAAGATTGTTGAATGGTCCACCTTTACCCCAACCCGCCGTGCAGGCGATTTCCAGATCTGCCGGGGCGGCTGGGTATACGATTACGATGATCCTATCAATATGCTGACCTTGTTTACTTCAGACAGCGGCAACAACGACGGAAAGTATTCCAATCCGGAAGTAGATGCTTTAATCAATCAGGCCCGCGATACTGCAGATAAGGCAGATCACTATGAGAAACTGCATCAGGCAGAAAAGCTGATTATGGAAGATGCAGCCGTGGCTCCTCTTGTATACTCCAGTGATTATTATATGCAGAATCCGGATATCAAAGGTACCTGGCATTCACCATATGGCTACTGGTTCTTCATGTATGCCACAAAATAATTCTGAACCAAAAGAATAAGTAAAAAAATAATCCTTGCAATGACAGCAACTTCATTGCAAGGATTATTTTTTACCTAAACTTTCATACTTCAATCATTCTTACCTTAGATCATGTCTTTTCAAACAATCACACAATTGAATCATCATAACAGGCACGCGTACCGCCGATGAATTTGGCTCTGGTACGTGCAGCCACTACGTGAGCTGAGCCGATATACTGGGTCTTAATGCGGACAGGAACGGCCACTGCACGCAAATGCATACCGATGAGCGTATCGCCGATATCAATTCCGGCATGTGCTTTTATCCATTCTACAGCTACCGGCTGTGACAGAGTATGATAGGCCGCTGTAGCCAGTGAGCCGCCGGCCTTTAGCTGAGGCACCACGTTGACCGGCTCATAGCCGTATCGCTCTGCCGCCTCCCGTTCCAGAATGAGGGCGCGGTTTAAATGTTCGCAGCACTGGGCAGCCACATAGATCCCTTTTTCGTGAAATACCTCATAGATGGCTGAGAAAACTTCCTGGCCGATTTCCCCGCTGGAATAAGAACCGATGCGGTGATTGGAAATCTCACTGGACGAGCAGCCGATGACCACCAGGTTTCCCTCTTTTAAATGGGCTGTCTCCAATAGCTCTCTGGCTGCTTCGTGCGCCTGCATTCTGATTTCTTCTAGCATGACTAAATCCTCCTATAATGCTTCCCGAAGGGCAGCAGCCATTTCCTCGTATTCCTGATCCGTAAAATAGACCTTATCCGGATTCATGGCAAAGGTACCGCCCCATTCATCGCCGCCGTTATATTTGGGAACGATGTGCATGTGGAGGTGGCATCCGGTGTCTCCGTAGGCACCGTAATTGACTTTGTCCGGTTGGAACACTTTATGAACTGCCTTGGAAACCTTGGAAACATCCGCAAAAAATGCATTTCTTTCTTCATCACTGATATCGACCATTTCGCTTACGTGGTCCTTATAGGCCAGTATTACCCTGCCTTTTTTGCTTTGCTCCTTAAATAAGTATAAAAATCCTGATTCCATCTCACAGACCGGATAGCCGAATTTGGCAACCAAATCTCCCTTCATGCAGTATGCACAGTTTGGATCTTTCATAATCATATACCTTCTTTCAGATCGTGTAATGTCATGTTCCACAAGACGATTCTATTATAAAACGGCGGGAATGAAAAGATAGAATCTTCTCCCATCGGGTACTTAAGCTTTGTTTTTTATATGGTTGGCAACCTTTACGTCTTCTTTTTTGATATGGTTGATCAGCCAGCCTGCAATGGTAGAATTTACCTCACCCACGAGTGCCACGGTTGGACCATCCTTATCCAGCTTACGGCAGATTTCGGCAACCACTTTTTTAAAATCTTCATGGTAGCGTCTGTGGTTTACATAATCAGGGTACTTGCTTTGAACCTGAAGCTTTTCTTCGTCGCTGAAGTGCTTCGCCGTATAATCCTGAAGAAATTTTGTTATGGTTGCCAGTTCGCTGCGTCCCTTACCGGTTGCGCAGGCAGCTAAAAGGTTGTTGACCGCATCTATGAGCTGACGATGCTCCGTGTCGATTAATTGGTTACCTGTCTCCAGGTCTTTTGTAAAAGTATAAGCCATAGTAATTCCCTCCATAATTCGATCTTCATATTCATTTTACATCAAAATTTTCAAATAGCAACCTCTATTTATCTTTCCAGCTTAAATAGAGATTTGCCACGACATCTTCAATGGGAGCTTTTTTAATTTCCACATCCAGGATTTGAGGAAATTCAGACAAATTCCCTAATACTCTATGGATAGGAAATATTTTCCGGTCAAATTCATACTCATGGCTGCCATGTTCCGAACGCAGCAGTTTCATTCCGGGAAGAGAAAGGGGAGCCTCCTTGGGGGACGTTGTGATTTCGATCCGGTAGAAGCCTCCTAAAGCATCCCGAAGCTCATCAAAATTCCCGTCAAAGGCGATGGTTCCTTTATTTAACAGCACCACCCTCTGAGCCATTTCTTCCAGGTCATCCATATCATGACTGGTGACCACTACAGTAGTTTTCTGCTCTTTGTTGATTTTTTTCAGAAAATGTATCATCTGCTGCTTTGCAAGGACATCCAAGCCTAACGTAGGCTCATCAAGAAAAATAAGGTCCGGTCCGTGTAAAAGGAGCATGGCAATGTCCGCCCGCATCCGCTGCCCCAGGCTGAGTTCCCTGGCAAATGTTTTTAAGATATCGGTAAGGTCCAGCAGTTGGGTAACCATTTTAAGATTTCTCTGATATATTTCATCAGGTATGTTCCAGACCTCCTTTTTCCACTCAAAGCTGGTAATAACGGGGTGGTCCCACCATAGCTCCGTCCGCTGTCCGAATAAGATTCCCACACGCCGCATGAGAGGGATACGGTCCCTCAAAGGGTCCATTCCAAGCACCGAGACCCTTCCTTGCGTAGGCAGGAGAATGCCTGAGAGAATTTTAATGGTAGTACTTTTCCCCGCTCCGTTTGCCCCTGCATAGGCTACAAATTCCCCGGGGTTTATGGTAAGGGATACGTGATCCAGTGCGGTTACCACCCGTTTGTCCGGGCGGAACATGTTTTTTATAATATCTTTGGCTTTTCCGCTTCTTTGCCACTGTGTGTATGTTTTTGTTACATTATCGATGGCCAAAGCCGGAGTATCTTGGAGAACCATAGGCTGCATAATGTTTCATTCCTTTCTTAAAAAATGTGAGAGCGGCCAGTAAGAAAACCGCGGTTACTGCGGGCAGAAAAAGAGCCGGCAGAAGGTTTAGGGATGACACTCCCTCCTTTCCCGCCTTTAAAAGTAAAACGGACGGAAACCAGGCACAAAGCCCGATCGGAAGTATGGTGAGGAAGATTCGTTTGACTGCAGGACTGATATTGCCCAGCGGATAAGTTTTTAAGGAAGAGAACATATCCATTCCAACCATGGAGATTTCCTCCGCAGCCGCCGGTGCATAAAAGGCCATGCAGGATAAAAGATAGAGAAACGATACGATCAGCAGGCAGGAACAGACCGCATACAAAAGAAACAGTCCCATCCATAAGGGGGTTATGGCCATGGAAGTCCCGGCAGCCCCGTACCAGGCAAGGCCTGCCCCCAGCAAAAACATGGGAGAGCCGGAAAATGGGCAGAAGCCCTGGGCCAAAAGCTCCGTCCATAAAGGAACCGGCTGGATCATCACGTGGTCAAGCTGTCCCCGCCCAATGATACGGCTGATCATCCCGGAATTGTTTCCAATAAAAAATACCATATAAATTCCGTCGGTAAACACAGAAAAGCCCATCATAAACAAAATGTCATCCCGGCCCATTCCCGCAAAGTTTCCAAAATTTGCAGATAAGAGATAAACGCCTGCAATGGTACAGCCCCCGCTTACCACGTCAGAGATAAGCTGTAAAAAGAAGTAACGGGTATCACGAAGAAACCATAAAAGATCCATTTTTCCGTACTGCCTATACAGCCGGAAAAGAGTTTTTAAATTATCCACCAAAAGAAACCATCCTTTCCTTGCTTTTACGAAAGATATGAATCGCGGCGATCCATAAAATTACATTCCAAAAAATCTGAAGCCCAATGATTGTCTGATAATTCCCGGCAGCACCGGTGTATATGGTCAATGGACCATGGGCAACAGAACCAAGCGGCAGCAGAGAAAATACCGTTCCGATTTCCTTTGGAAATAAAGAAAATGGAATCATTTCCCCCGACAACAGTGCGTATATGGCCTCCCGCACCGCAAGAGCCGCCCAGCACCCATTTTTTAAATGCATGGCAAACGAAGCAAAAAGTAAATCAATGGCAAACCCAAGAGAAGCCGCCAAAATGAGGCTTAAAAAAGCCAGAATGCCATTTGCCGCTGAAACCGGCCAGGGGTTTATGAAAAGGAGCGGAGATAAAAGCCACAGCGGCAGCCCAAAAAACAGAAAATTGGGAATCCAATGCCGCCCGATGATAGAACCTTCCCACAGGGCAGAAGTGGCAGAAGAGATGATATTTAATTCCTGATGGAAAATGGCGGCCATCAGCGTGTAAGTCATCAGCTGGTGCAAAGAGGTTCCCTGGTTCAGGGCACCGCCTTTCTCCAGAGACTTCCAGATAAAAATCAGCATGACAAACTGAACGGCCTGAACAAAATAGCCGCCAGCAACGCATAAAAAACCGCCGTCAAATATTTGTTTTGTACACATAAACATTGTGGAACGTATGGCCCTAGGAAGAGAGCCATAATCGGATCGAATAAATTTTTTCGGATTCATGAATGAAATTCCTCCATTTTGTGCGAGTCGATGGATACAAATATCCTGTTACGTCCGCGCAGAACGCCTGTTATCGAAAAAATGGCACAAAAAATCCCGGCATTCACAGCGGCCGGGCAGAATTTCAGTCATACATCAAAAAAGTTACCGGATGTGAGACATAATCTGAGGTGAGACGCTGCTTTTTTCGTAAAAATGGGCGCACTTATACACGGACAGTCCATAATTACAGAAAATTACGGTAATAAACTTCAGATTTATCCATAATGATGTTGATTTCATTGTAATTGGTTTCATATCGTCTCACCTCCTTATAAAAGAATTTGATTCATCATAGCATCTTACTGAAAAAAAGTCAATTTTAAACAATGTTTAAATTTTAAATTTATCAGAATTTGGATAAGGCTGGTTCATCTGCAACAAGGATCACATCCGGATGAAGCTGCAAAATGGAAGCCGGAACACGTGGAGTACCGGTCCCTTGATGGCTCATTAAACCCGATATGCCCGTTATGACCCAATCCAAGAAGCTGTAAATCAATGCCGCCCAGATTTTGCAGGGTTTCTTCGTATCGGGCCGCTTCTTTTTGCGCATCAGGTTAGGTCCCGTCTGGAATATTAGTTTTTTTATCTTTGATGTTTACGTGACAAAACAGATTTTCATGCATAAAGTGATAATAGCTTTGTTCATTGGTCTTGGGCAATCCTTTATATTCGTCCAGATTCGCCGTTTTCACCTGAGAAAAGTCTAAATCCCCCTTATTGTGCCATTCGATCAGCTGCTGATAGATTCCCACCGGCGTGGACCCGGTTGCCAGACCCAAAACACAGTTTGGTTTCATGATGACCTGTGCGGAGATAATGTTGGCAGCTTTACGACTCATGTCATAATAGTCTTTTGCACGACAAAGCTTCATTTTTTTCATACCTCCGGCAAATGGAAAAAATTTTTATTTTTTTTATTTCAACAGGATAACATTTTTATGTCATAGTTGCAATGGCATTTTGCATAAAATAACTATAAAGGAGTGGTGG
The DNA here is from genome assembly GCF_043633585.1 of Lacrimispora sinapis. NCBI lineage: Bacteria > Bacillati > Bacillota > Clostridia > Lachnospirales > Lachnospiraceae > Lacrimispora > Lacrimispora sinapis. The sequence goes on from NZ_CP141832.1 coordinate 184,795, forward strand.
CATGTCTAACTATCGAAGACTAATCTCATATATTTATGCCTACGAAGGCGGAATCAAAGGAAAAAACATCGGATTTGCCAAGATAGAGACGAGAGGAATCCAGTGCAAGATTACGGTAAGTGTCAAACGGATTTATGTGGGCGGCAATGACATTGGGGTGTACTTATTAGCCGGAGAGCAGGAGATATACCTTGGAAATATTTTCATCCGGGGAGGTTCAGGTGAATTCAGAACCGTGGTATCGGCTAGTGATATTGAACATTCCGGCATTACTGTGGATCAGTGCTTCGGACTGACCATCCACGACGTAAAGAATACATGGCGTTCCTATACGACCATATGGGAAGACGCGGTTGCCCATGCAGCTGAAGTAGAATTACAGCATAAGTCCCAATCCGAGCAGGATACGGAGCGGCCTGCAATATCGGAAGAGCAGATCAAAAAAGCGGTCCGTGAAATTGAAGAGGAATTTCCTTTGCAGTCAAATGAAGCCACAGAAGATAAGGAACCATCTCCGGTCCAGACCTTAACAAAGGATCAGGAGGAGACACCGATACATACAGAACAAGTAGAGGCGGAACAAATGACAGGCGGCCCCCTGGGAGGAAATACAGGCCCGACCGGAACGCAATCGTCAGGAATGCCGGAAGCTGCAGGCCCGACCGGAACGCAGCGGTCAGCAATGCCGGAAGCTGCAGGCCCGACCGGAACGCAGCGGTCAGCAATGCCGGAAGCTACAGGCCCGACCGGAACGCAGCGGTCAGCAATGCCGGAAGCTACAGGCCCGACCGGAACGCAGCGGTCAACAATGCCGGGAACTACAGGCCCGACCGGAACGCAGCCATCATCAATACCAGGTGTAACAGGCCCGACCGGAACGCAGCCGTCATCAATACCAGGTGTAACAGGCCCAACCGGAACGCAGCCGTCAGGAATGACGGGAGTTACAGGTCCGGCAGGAACTCTTCCCACAGCGTCACCTGGAACAACAGGCCCTATGCGGGATACCACGCCTCAGCCAATGCCAACAATGACAGGCCCGATGCCAATCACTCGTCCGATCCCAACAGGTCCTGTCCCCATTACAAGCCCAACCATGATAGGACCTATACCAGGATTCAATCCGGCCAGGACAGGACCAGTGAACCCAGGCTCAGCGACCCCGGGACCAACAACTCCAGGTTCAACGACCTCAAGCCCAACGACTCCGGGACCTACAATTACCGGCCCTACAGCAGGCTGGGATCGGGGAGCACCGCCCTTTAACACAGGTCCGGTTCCGGGATCAAGGTCAATTAGGAGCGGCCCCATACCCGGCATGCGGGAGACACCAATGCCTTCCACGACAGGTCCGTCCCCAGGCGTACCTCAGATGAACAGACCCATCAGTTCCACCCCGGTTCCTTCCGCGACAGGACCCATGTCTCAGGAGTGGAAAATGCCCGGACAGGAAGACCAGGAAGCAGTCCATCAGCAAAAAGATCATCAGGAAAATGAAGTTCAGGAACATAAATCTGACCAGGTTCGTGCAGAAGCAGTAGCCGCCAAAAAATTATCCGAGGAAGAAGCGGCAGCCCCCAAAAAAACTCTTTTATACCGGGCCGATGCGGTCATCAAAGAAGCACCGGAAACCAAGAAGGAAGAAATAAAGCTGGGAAATCCCGATGAATTAGAGCGCCTTCGTCAGAATGAAGACCAGGAGGAGGAGACCCCCCATAGTGTTGTCTGGGAGAAACTGAGACGGGAACATACAAGGATACTCGCCTTTGATTATGAAGATGGCTGTGAAATACTGACCATTAAACCGCAGGACATTGGCCTTCTTCCAAGAGATACCTGGGTTTACGGCAATAACAGTTTTCTTCTCCACGGATATTATAATTACCGATACTTAATCCTTGCAAAACTTTTTAATCCAAATGGAACACCTCGTTATTTACTGGGAATCCCGGGCCATTATTACAGCAATGAACGTTACATGGCGTCCATGTTCGGCTTCCCCAACTTTGTGCTGTCAAAAGAGCAGCCCGTGGAAGACGGAAGATTTGGTTATTGGTATACGGATATAAAAATAGGGGGCTGATAAAGCCCCCTTGTTTGCAGTAGTGTCCATGCCCTCAACTGTCAACTCCGCGAAGTGCTGAATTGGGAATCCACGGTTTTACAATACCGAGAAATCCCTCTAATTCGCTTTTAGAAAATGACTCGTACCCCGGGCAGAGAACTTCTTCTGATTCCACATAGTTTTGAAGAAAATAGAGAGAAGGGCCTTTCAGCCATTTTCCAATATCCATAAAGTCCTCTTTTCCATGAATCCCCTTTACCACGGTGGTCCGAAATTCCCATGGTACATGTCCTTCCATTAAAAACTCCGCACTTTTTTCCACTTGTTCGATTCTGATGCCGCAAAAGCCCGAAGCCTTTTCGTAATTGCTTCTGCCTCCCTTGATATCCATTGCCACGTAATCAATCAATCCTTTAAAAACCAGATTTTTTAAAACCTCCGGCCGATAGCCGTTGGTATCCAGTTTTATAAGATATCCCAAATCCTTAGCTTTTTTCAAAAATGCTTCCAAATCCTCCTGAAGAGTGGGTTCGCCTCCCGTGACGCAGAGCCCTTCCAAAATCCCTTTTCGTTTCTGCAGAAAACCAAGTATTTCATCTTCCGTAAAAAGCGGTTTTGCATCACTTCCGATCAGCCCGCTGTTATGGCAGAAGGGACACCGGAAATTGCAGCCCCCCAGAAAAACCGTAGCGGCAACGTGGCCTGGATAATCCAGAAGGGTTGTCTTTTGAAGTCCGCAGAGTTTCATACCTTCACCATTCCTTTGTTTCGTGTTATACTATGATTATACCATAATAAAAAGCAAAGAGGAACGAATATGACCACAGATGAGAAGTATATGCGGGCAGCCATTGTTCAGGCGGAAAAAGCCAGAGCCATCGGCGAAGTCCCCATCGGCTGCGTAATCGTTTATGAAGATAAAATTATCGCCCGCGGCTATAACCGCCGCACCATAGATAAAAATGTGCTGTCCCACGCAGAAATTAACGCCATAAAAAAAGCCTGTAAAAGAATCGGGGACTGGAGACTGGAAGGCTGTACCATGTATGTGACGCTGGAGCCATGTCCTATGTGTGCCGGAGCCATCGTTCAGGCCAGGATTCCCAGAGTAGTCATTGGCTGTATGAATCAGAAAGCAGGATGTGCCGGTTCCATCTTGGACATGCTCCATGAAGACCGGTTCAATCATCAGGTAGAGACTGAGACCGGAGTTTTAGGGGAAGAATGTTCCCTTATGATGAAAAACTTTTTTAAAGAATTAAGGGAAAAGAAAAAACAGAAACTGGAAGAGGCAAATACCCCGTAAATCCTTGACAATTTAGGCTTTTCCATGTATACTTAACAGCGATTCAACCAAAACATGTCATAAAGCTTCCGTGCAGCCGGGGAGATAGCGGTGCCCTGTACCTGCAATCCGCTCCAGCAGGGGTGATGTCTCACCCAGGGCCGGCTATTGCAGGGCTGCCCCCGATAAGTGGCGATGACGTTTGGGTCTTACGCAACAGAACTTCGCGAACCGTGTCAGGGCAGGAATGCAGCAGCACTAAGTGAATGATTCTGTGTGCCGTGAGGGAGCCTGGACTGAGTTAACTGTCAGGGTAACGCCTGTGATAGCGGTTCAAAGTGAGACGCACGGATTAAATATAATAATGATCGGACACCGGGAAGCAGAAAGCTGTTTTACGGTGTCTTTTACAATTCCTGAATAGCATTTTTAATATTTTCTTACTTTTCTTATTATAATGAAGTTTTCCCTTGCCCGCCATTCCCCTTTGTATTATAATTGAGAATAAAATGGGTATAATAGTACCTATTTCCGAATGACAAATTGAATCAAAGATGAGGTGCGCTTTCATGATGAGAATTGGAATGCTTACGAGCGGCGGAGACTGTCAGAGCTTAAACGCTACCATGCGTGGCGTGGCAAAAGCGCTGTACCGGATCTTCGGTGACATAGAGATCATAGGATTTGAAGATGGCTACAAAGGTCTTATTTATTCAAAATACCGCATAATGAAACAGGAAGAATTTTCGGGAATCTTAACAAAGGGCGGAACCATCCTTGGCACCTCCAGACAGCCATTCAAACTTATGCGTACCCCGGATGAGAACGGTCTTGATAAGGTGGAAGCCATGAAGAACACCTATAAAAAGCTGAAATTAGAATGCCTGGTTGTTTTAGGCGGCAATGGAAGCCAGAAGACAGCCAATCTTCTTCGGGAGGAGGGCCTTCATGTGGTTTCTCTGCCTAAGACCATTGATAACGATTTGTGGGGAACCGATATGACCTTTGGTTTCCAGAGTGCTGTCAATGTGGCAACCAATGCCATTGACTGCATTCATACCACAGCCGCTTCCCATGGCAGAGTTTTCATTGTAGAAGTTATGGGCCATAAGGTGGGCTGGCTCACTTTATATGCAGGCATTGCAGGAGGAGCAGATATCATACTCCTTCCCGAGATCCCGTATAATCTTGATATCGTGATCAATGCCTTAAAAAACAGAACTAAAAACGGCAAAAGATTTTCCATTATTGCCGTGGCAGAAGGGGCGATCTCAAAAGAAGATGCCTCACTTACAAAAAAAGAACTGAAAGAAAAAAAGAAGAGCGGAGTGATCTATCCCTCCATCGCATATGAGATCGGAGCCATGATCACAGAGCGGACAGGCCAGGAAGTACGGGTCACCGTGCCGGGCCATATGCAAAGAGGCGGGGACCCCTGCCCCTATGACAGGGTCTTATCTACCAGGCTCGGTGCAGAAGCCGCAATGCTCATTAAGAACAAAGATTATGGAAATATGGTAGTGGTTCAGAACAATGAGATTGTGAAGATGCCGCTTGCTGATATTGCCGGCAAATTAAAAACAGTCGATCCCAAGTGCTCCATCGTCAGGGAAGCCAAGATGATTGGAATCAGCTTCGGGGACGAATAAGGAGTTTATAAGCATGTCATATACGGCATTGTATCGGAAATGGCGCCCCTCTTCCTTTGCGGATGTAAAGGGACAGGACCATATCGTACAGACATTGAAAAACCAGATCGTATCCGCGCGTATCGGACATGCGTATCTGTTTTGCGGAACCAGAGGAACCGGTAAGACCAGTATTGCAAAGATTTTTGCAAAAGCGGTCAACTGCGAAGCGCCAAAGGATGGCAGTCCCTGCGGGGAATGTGCGACCTGTAAAAGCATTGCAGCCGGAGCTTCCTTGAATGTGGTTGAGATTGATGCTGCGTCCAATAACGGTGTGGAGAACATCAGAGAGATCAGAGATCAGGTCCAGTATCCTCCAACAGAAGGGAAATACCGGGTTTATATCATTGATGAGGTTCATATGCTTTCTACAGGGGCATTTAATGCACTGCTAAAGACTCTGGAAGAACCGCCGTCCTATGTCATATTCATCCTGGCAACGACGGAAGTTCAGAAGATTCCTGTGACGGTTCTTTCCCGGTGCCAGAGATATGATTTCAAGCGTATTACGGTAGAGACCATTGCAGAACATTTAAAAGGTCTTACAGCCGCAGAACACATACAAGTGGAAGACAGAGCCCTTACTTATATCGCAAAGGCTGCGGACGGTGCCCTTCGTGACGCCCTCAGCCTTTTGGACCAGTGCATCGCCTTTCATTACGGAGAGATCCTTACCTATGATAATGTACTGGATGTGCTTGGAGCCGTGGATATCACCGTATACGGAAAGCTGTTTCGTGCGGTCACAGACAACCGGACCAGGGATTGTATTACCTGCCTGGAAGAACTGGTGATCCAGGGCAGGGAATTGGGCCAGTTTGTGGTGGATTTTATCTGGTATTTAAGAAATCTGCTGATTTTAAAATCCGTTGACGACGGAGACGCACTGCTCGATATGTCAACGGAAAACCAGGCCATTTTAAAAGAATACAGTGCCCGGGCAGACCAGGAGACCCTTCTCCGTTATATCCGGGTGTTCTCCGATTTATCCAACCAGCTTCGCTATGCATCCCAGAAACGGGTTCTCATTGAAGTGGCCCTCATAAAATTGACCCGCCCCCAGATGGAACAGAATTTGGATTCTCTGATCGAACGGATCAAAAGCATTGAAAAGCAGCTGGAGAACGGTGTGGTATCAAAAGCAGCCCCTCAGGCAGCGGCTCCGGCACCGGCCGAGGAACTGACTCCCGCAGAACGGGTCACGCTTCCAAAAGGACAGCTGGAGGATTTGAATCTGATCCGCAGTGAATGGGGAAAGATCATTCGGGAATTAGGCGGTCCTATCCGGGCCAGTTTCCGGGATACCGTAGTCGAGCCCGCAGGCGAAAGCTGCCTGTGCGTGGTATTTTCAGATCAGAGCAACTACATGATCGGAAGCCGGGATACTACTGTTTCAGAGATTGAGCGGTATGTGGAAGACCATTACAAAAAGTCCATTGCCTTTAAGACAAGACTCCGGGGAGGAGGCGAAAGGCTGGACACGATATACGTCAGTGACGAAGAATTAAAAGCGAATATTTTAATGGACATTACAATAGAAGAATAAAAAGAAAAGAAAGATCAGGAGGATATACACCATGGCGAAACGTGGCGGTTTTCCAGGCGCGATGCCTGGTAATATGAACAATTTAATGAAACAGGCGCAGAAGATGCAGCGTCAGATGGAAGAGACAACAAAGGCTCTGGAAGATAAGGAATATACAGCGGCAGCAGGCGGCGGAGCCGTATCTGTTACCGTTTCCGGAAAAAAAGAAGTTACATCCGTAAAGCTGTCCAAAGAAGTTGTAGACCCTGATGACATCGAGATGCTGGAAGACCTTATTATGGCAGCAACCAATGAAGCATTCCGCCAGATGGAAGAGGAAAGCAGCTCTGCCATGGCGAAGCTGACCGGCGGTCTTGGCGGCCTGGGCGGAGGCTTTCCGTTCTAATTATGGATTATTTCAGCAGTCAGATAACCAAATTGATCGAAGAACTGTCAAGGCTTCCGGGCATTGGCAGTAAATCCGCACAGCGTCTGGCGTTTCATATTATCAATATGCCGGAAGAACAAGTGGCAGGCCTTGCTTCATCCATTACAGAAGCAAAACGCAATGTACATTACTGCAAGGAATGCTTTACCCTGACAGATCAGGAACGATGCCCCATTTGCAAAAGCGAAAAACGCAATCACAAGGTAATCATGGTTGTGGAAGATACAAGAGATTTAGCAGCGTATGAAAAAACCGGAAAGTTTGAAGGCGTTTACCATGTTCTCCATGGTGCCATTTCCCCAATGCTGGGAATCGGACCCGGAGATATAAAGCTGAAGGAATTGATGCAGAGACTGCAGGGAGACGTGGAAGAGGTGATCATTGCTACCAATTCCAGCCTTGAAGGCGAGACGACAGCGATGTATATCAGCAAGCTGATCAAACCTACAGGAATCAGAGTTACCCGTATAGCCAGCGGAGTTCCCGTTGGAGGAGACTTAGAGTACATAGATGAGGTGACATTGTTACGGGCCCTGGAAGGAAGGGTCGAGCTGTAACCTATTTGCCTTGTTAGGAGATGCAAAATAATGGATAAGTACGAGTTTAATATAAAGGTTGAACAGATTAAAAAACTGGTTGGCAAAAACGACTATGAGACGGCGATGAAGATCGCCGATACAATAGACTGGAGAAGAGTCCGCAACACCAATCTGCTATCCATGGTTGCCATGGTATATGAGAAGAATGAAGATTATCAGGAAGCCAAGGAGATCTTACTACAGGCGTTTGAACGTGCTCCCATCGGAAAACGCCTGCTGTATAAACTTGCAGAACTGGCAATCAAAGAGGGCAACATTGAAGAAGCAGAAGCATATTATAAGGAATTTGGCGATCTGGCATCGGAAGACCCCAGACAGCAGCTTCTGCGCTATATGATATTAAAATCCAAAGGAGCACCCGCCCAGCAGCTCATTCATTCCCTTGAGTCCTACACAAGTGTGGAACTTGACGAGAAATGGCTGTATGAACTGGCTGAATTATATAGTCTTGCAGGTATGCCCGACCGCTGTGTGGAAACCTGCGACCGGATCATGCTGATGTTTGGCCTCGGAAAGTATGTAGACAAGGCCATGGATTTAAAGATACAGTATGCACCGCTTACCAGTTATCAGATGGATCTTGTAGAGAACCGGGACAAATACGAAGCAAAGCTGCGCGCCGTAGAACAGGAATACCGTTCAGGAATACCGCTTGAAGAAGAACCCGCTTCCCGTGAAGCTGAAATGATGTATCAGGAAGATCCCATGACTTCCGACATCGAAGCCTCCATGCAGGTAGCGGATGTCCAGGAAACTCTTGCAAGAGAGATGTCCAGGATCTCTTACGACGAACCCGTCATGCAGGAAGAAAGCAGAATGGAACACACCAGAGTGTTGGAGGACATTCGGAGAGTAGGCCGTCCGATGACCTCCGTAAAAAGGCCAAGAGGAGCTTATGAATCCTATTCAGAACCTGTAATCGAAGAAGAGGAACTGGAATCCCCCGGTCTCAACGAATCGGAATTGGACCGTTACAATGAACTAAAGCCTGAATACGACAGCTGCGCAGAAAATAATTTATATCCGGAAAATAATGCCTATTTGGAAGATGATAATAATGAAGAAAGTAATGACCAGACGGCAAGCGACTTTTATGCAGAAGATAGTTTCTATGCAGAGCATAATGCTCATTTAGAAGATAACGCTTATGCAGTTGATGATTCCGGCGAGTTTTTCGATGATTCCCTTAATCAGGATAACGCTGCCCGCCAGGCAGCCATAACCGCCGAGGAATCAGAAGAATATTCCGCTCAAGCTGAAGTTCCATATCAACCGAATGATTCTTCGGCTGAAGTTTTACCGGATTCTGTGGATTATCATACTTCAAATTTCAGCCAACAGGACGACATGGAATTTGAAGAACTATATGAGGAAGAAGATGAGCCGGAGGAACTTCCGGTTCGCAACCACTTGATGATTGAAGCAAGAACTCCTGAGAAAGGACTTCAAATAGCAGTGGAAGCGTTAAAGCAGATCCATAAAGAAAGCGGTGTAAAGAATCCGGTAGCTAAAATTACCGGTTCCAAGTTATCCAAACGTGGAATTATGTCATGTGCGGACAAGCTTGCAGGAAAAGATCTTATAATTGAAGAAGCCGGAGATCTTACGCCCGCTGTACTGAATGAACTGAATACACTAATGGAGCATGATGAAAGCGGAATGATCGTTGTTCTCATTGACAATCCCAAACAGATGGAGACTCTTCACCGGGAACATCCGATTCTTGCCAGTAAATTTGAATGTATCGGAAGCGGAGAACCGAACCCCGCTCCTGATTCTGCGATGCATCCATCCCCTTCCTGCAAAAACCAGCCTTTAAGAGAAGAACCATACAATGGTTTTGAAAACTCTTCCTCCTATCAAGGGGAAACATTCGCAGAGGACACTTACAGCGACACCACTTCCTACAGCCAGGAAGACAGTTATATCCCGGAAAATGGTTACAATCAGGAAGCTATTCATGATCAAAATAGTGCAAGTCGGAAAAAAGCAGCACCTAAGCGTAATAAATTCTTTCAGGCAAACCGCAAAATTCAGCAGGAGGACTCTTTCCAGCCCGGAAATGATTATCCTCAGAATGATCCTTATGAGTCAGGAAATGAATATGCACCTCCAGTCGGCCTTCATGAAGAAGAGATGGACATTGACGAGTTTGCACAATACGCCTGCCGTTATGCCAATGAAATTGATTGCAGTATAACAGGGAAAAGTATGCTGGCTTTATACGAAAGAATCGAAATCATGGAAGAAGATGGAACTCCTCTGAACAAAGCCAATGCAGAACGTCTGATCGAAGAAGCAGCAGACCGTGCGGAAAAACCATCCATTGGAAAACGGATCAAAAATTTGTTTTCAACGAAATATGATAAAGATGGACTGCTGGTCTTAAAAGAAGAACATTTCATATATTAATGGAGTATAAAATTGGATATTAAACTAATTGCACTGGATTTGGACGGAACCCTTCTGGACAGCCGAAAGCGTCTGTCCGAAGCGAACCGTCAGGCGCTGTCCCGTTGCGTTGAGAACGGTATATGGGTTGTTCCCTGCACCGGCCGGGCAGTAGATGGAATTCCGCCGGAAATAAAAAACATTCCCGGTGTTCGTTATGCAATCACTACCAATGGTGCGGTCATATACGATTTGAAAGAAGAGGCAGTGATAGATTCCTGTATGCTGCCATGGGAGCTTGCACTGGAGATTCTGTATTTATTAGATTCCCGCCATGTTATGTACGATCCGTACATTGAGCGCCGCGGAATCACGGAGCCCCGTTTTTTTGAAAACTTATCTGACTATGGTCTGTCTCCGGAATTACAAAAGATGGTGAAAATGACCCGGGACATTCATCCAAATATCATTGAGTATGTAAAGCAGTCTCATAAGCCCGTGGAAAAAATCAATCTTTTTTTCTCTGATATGGAAGAGCGGACCAGGCTGAGAGCGGAATTAGAACAAAGAGATGATATTCTTGTCACCTCATCCATGCCCAATAACCTGGAGATCAATGCCCCCGGGGCGACCAAAGGAGAAGCACTTCACCGACTGGCTGCCCATCTGGGAATTGGTGCAGAACAGACCATGGCGGTAGGAGACGGAGAAAATGATTTTACGATGATCCGTATGGCAGGAGTTGGTGTTGCTATGAAAAATGGAAGCACTGAATTGCAGGCAGAGGCAGATTATATCACAGATACCAACGATGAAAACGGAGTAGCTTCCGCGATTACCCGGTTGATATTTGGTGCAGAACTATGACGAGGCTATATATGGAAAATTGGTTATCAGTAATTGTTGGTGCTTATCTTATAGGAATGGTTTTATACGGTCATCACAGAGGCTTTATCCGGTTGGTTGTATCCATGCTGGCCCTGGTCCTGTCATTGACCATTGTACGAGCCGCATTGCCGGTTGTAACAGAGTATTTAAAGGAAAATACCGGTCTGCAGCAGACGATATCTGAAAGCATGAAAAAGTCCGTTGGACTGCAGGCGGAAGAAGGCTCCGATGAAGCTTCCTCTGAAATGCCGTCTGTGCAGCGGACAGTCATTGAAAAACTGAACTTACCTCAAACAATGAAAAATGCACTGATTGAAAATAATAACAGTGAAATGTATCAAATGCTGGGGGTTCAGGCATTTACCGATTATATTGGAAACTACCTTGCCAATAAGATTTTAAATTCCGTAGGCTTTGTGATACTGTTTGCAGCGGTATACGTGGCTATGAAATTGATCGTGCGCTGGCTGGATCTCATCTCCCGTCTGCCGATCCTTTCGGGAATCAACAAAATCGCCGGTGCACTGCTGGGCGGAATCCAGGGACTTGTGTTTGTATGGCTGGCCTGTATTCTCATCACGGCCTTCTCTGGTACCTCGTGGGGACTTTTGCTTTCCCAGCAGATTGAAGCCAGCAAATGGCTTTCCTATTTATATAGCCATAATCTTTTGAATCTTATGGTTTTAGGGGTTCTCCAGGGGTTCCGATGAGAAAGAAATTGTATTTATCATATATGCAATTAAAACAAATCTACAAATGAAGGTGGAAAAAGCCTAGTTTGTAGATTTTTCTATTTCCGGTTCCAGGCGGAAAAATACGCATTATCTCCTTATAGATAGGAGGAAACGTGAACTTATAAAAATTGTTTGAACAAATGGAACAAATTCCCTTGACAATCTCTTTGCGGCATGATATATTATAGTTCCGATGCGGGATATCCCACATCAGCAATCAAATCAAACGATTGAAAAAAATGAAAAAAGTTGTTGACAAGAGAACGGCTGCATGATATACTACATGAGTTGCTGATCGACAGGACAACAACGAAAGCACTTTGAAAACAGAAGATTGAACAGTATGTAAAACCCTGAAAATTCTAATAAATAAGCTGTGTTTGAACAGCTTTGAATGAGAAATTCAGAACGAATACAAGCAATTGTATACGAACCAAACAACAAGTAAAACGGGAAATAAATTAGCTAGTTAGTTGATTTTGACCGTGGATTGAACAGAATGGCAGGTCCAAGCGGTACGCTCATGAAGCTTTGCTTCATTCGCTACCATTTGCTTCGCAAATGTTCAGCTATTCACCCGAAAGCCCTTATGGAAGCAAGCTTCCAACAGACTTCCTGGTAAATATCTGACCGCTTTCAAAGACTATTTGCTTAAATTTGAGAGTTCGATCCTGGCTCAGGATGAACGCTGGCGGCGTGCTTAACACATGCAAGTCGAGCGAAGCAATTTTAAGGAAGCCTTCGGGTGGAATTAGGATTGACTGAGCGGCGGACGGGTGAGTAACGCGTGGGTAACCTGCCTCATACAGGGGGATAACAGTTAGAAATGACTGCTAATACCGCATAAGCGCACAGTGCCGCATGGCACGGTGTGAAAAACTCCGGTGGTATGAGATGGACCCGCGTCTGATTAGGTAGTTGGTGAGGTAACGGCTCACCAAGCCGACGATCAGTAGCCGACCTGAGAGGGTGACCGGCCACATTGGGACTGAGACACGGCCCAAACTCCTACGGGAGGCAGCAGTGGGGAATATTGGACAATGGGGGAAACCCTGATCCAGCGACGCCGCGTGACTGAAGAAGTATTTCGGTATGTAAAGGTCTATCAGCAGGGAAGAAAATGACGGTACCTGACTAAGAAGCCCCGGCTAACTACGTGCCAGCAGCCGCGGTAATACGTAGGGGGCAAGCGTTATCCGGATTTACTGGGTGTAAAGGGAGCGTAGACGGCGATGCAAGTCTGGAGTGAAAGCCCGGGGCTCAACCCCGGGACTGCTTTGGAAACTGTGTTGCTAGAGTGCAGGAGAGGTAAGTGGAATTCCTAGTGTAGCGGTGAAATGCGTAGATATTAGGAGGAACACCAGTGGCGAAGGCGGCTTACTGGACTGTAACTGACGTTGAGGCTCGAAAGCGTGGGGAGCAAACAGGATTAGATACCCTGGTAGTCCACGCCGTAAACGATGAATACTAGGTGTTGGGGAGCAAAGCTCTTCGGTGCCGCCGCTAACGCAATAAGTATTCCACCTGGGGAGTACGTTCGCAAGAATGAAACTCAAAGGAATTGACGGGGACCCGCACAAGCGGTGGAGCATGTGGTTTAATTCGAAGCAACGCGAAGAACCTTACCAAGTCTTGACATCGGAATGACCGGTCCGTAACGGGGCCTTCCCTACGGGGCATTCCAGACAGGTGGTGCATGGTTGTCGTCAGCTCGTGTCGTGAGATGTTGGGTTAAGTCCCGCAACGAGCGCAACCCTTATCCTTAGTAGCCAGCAGTACGGCTGGGCACTCTGGGGAGACTGCCAGGGATAACCTGGAGGAAGGTGGGGATGACGTCAAATCATCATGCCCCTTATGATTTGGGCTACACACGTGCTACAATGGCGTAAACAAAGGGAAGCAAAGGAGCGATCTGGAGCAAATCCCAAAAATAACGTCTCAGTTCGGATTGTAGTCTGCAACTCGACTACATGAAGCTGGAATCGCTAGTAATCGCAGATCAGAATGCTGCGGTGAATACGTTCCCGGGTCTTGTACACACCGCCCGTCACACCATGGGAGTTGGTAACGCCCGAAGTCAGTGACCCAACCGTAAGGAGGGAGCTGCCGAAGGCGGGACTGATAACTGGGGTGAAGTCGTAACAAGGTAGCCGTATCGGAAGGTGCGGCTGGATCACCTCCTTTCTAAGGAAGAAGAAGTAGGCATTGAGTACTTAATGAGGCATAGCCGAGTTTAGTACGAAAGCCCACCCCGAACACTTAATGAAACGAAGCGAAGCGAGTTGAATTTAGTGAGAGTGGTGAGGGTTTTATATACTGTTGAGTCTTAGGTTTTCAAAGAAGTAAATAAGGAAACACCAAGAAAGACAAAAGATTTCTGGTGCCGATGCGCTTAGGGGAAACACCCGTTCCCATCTCGAACACGATGGTTAAGACTTAAGCGGCCGATGGTACTATGCTGGAAACGGCATGGGAGAGCAGGTGGGTGCCAGATTATTTATGGGCTTATAGCTCAGCTGGTTAGAGCGCACGCCTGATAAGCGTGAGGTCGGTGGTTCGAGTCCACTTAAGCCCATTGGTTAAAAAACCAGAGAAGAAAGAATATAGGGATTGCCTTTACAGGGTAGACCCACATCCAGTATCATGGGGGTGTAGCTCAGTTGGGAGAGCACCTGCCTTGCAAGCAGGGGGTCAAGAGTTCGAATCTCTCCATCTCCATTGGCCGAAAGCCACTTTATCAAGACGAGCCGAAAGGCGAAGGCTGAATTGAGTGCGAGGCCGTTCAGGAAGCTTAACAAACGAAAGTGAGTTTTGCTGAATGAACAATCATTAGTATGTACCTTGAAAACCACATATTGAAATATATCTAGATAGAGTCTTTGCAAAAAGACAATATCAAGACATCCGAGGTGTTACATCGAACGATGTAACCAAACAAAACTCGTTCAATTATCGTGACGTACGATAAACGAACAAACCTAAGACCAGAGATACAACGCTATGTATCTTAGATTAGTAGCCCGCACCCGCAGGTGAACATCGAATTGGTTAAGCTAATAAGAGCGCAGGGTGGATGCCTTGGCACTAAGAGCCGATGAAAGACGTGATAAGCTGCGAAAAGCTTCGGGGAGGAGCAAATATCCTTTGATCCGGAGATGTCTGAATGGGGAAACCCAGCTGAGCAAACCTCAGTTGTCGTATGGTGAATCCATAGCCATACGTCGGGAACCCGGGGAACTGAAACATCTAAGTACCCGGAGGAAAAGAAAGAAAACTCGATTTCCAAAGTAGCGGCGAGCGAAATGGAAGGAGCCTAAACCGTCATGCGTGCATGGCGGGGTTATGGACTGCAGGAAGTGAGACGATTTGTTACCAGAACGGTCCTGGAAAGACCGGCCATAGAAAGTGAAAGCCTTGTATGGGAAAGCAATAGTCAGCGAGCAGGATCCAAAGTACCACGAGACACGAGAAACCTTGTGGGAATTCGGGGGGACCACCCCCCAAGGCTAAATACTCCTTAGTGACCGATAGCGCATAGTACTGTGAAGGAAAGGTGAAAAGGACCCCGGGAGGGGAGTGAAAAAGAACCTGAAACCCTGTGTTTACAAGCTGTGGAACCACGTTAAAGGTGGAACCGCGTACTTTTTGTAGAACGGTCCGGCGAGTTACCGTTACTGGCAAGGTTAAGCACTGAAGGTGTGGAGCCGAAGGGAAACCAAGTCTTAATAGGGCGTTGAGTCAGTAAAGGTAGACCCGAAACCGGGTGATCTACCCATGTCCAGGTTGAAGCTGCCGTAAAAGGCGGTGGAGGACCGAACGCACATCCGTTGAAAAGGGTGGCGATGAGGTGTGGGTAGGGGAGAAATTCCAATCGAACCCGGAGATAGCTGGTTCTCCTCGAAATAGCTTTAGGGCTAGCCTCGTATTAGTCTGCCGGAGGTAGAGCACTGAATTTCCTAGGGGGCGTCAAAGCTTACCAAAGAATATCAAACTCCGAATGCCGGTCAGATGATGTACGGGAGTCAGACTGCACGAGATAAGTTGGGCAGTCAAAAGGGAAAGAGCCCAGACCACCAGCTAAGGTCCCAAAGTGCGTGTTAAGTGGAAAAGGATGTGAGATTTCAGAGACAACTAGGATGTTGGCTTAGAAGCAGCCACCCATTCAAAGAGTGCGTAATAGCTCACTAGTCGAGAGGTCTTGCGCCGAAAATGTCCGGGGCTAAAACACGACACCGAAGCTGTGGAATGTGCATTTATGTACATTGGTAGAGGAGCATTCTTAATGCATCGAAGCATTACCGTAAGGAGATGTGGAGTGTTAAGAAGAGAGAATGCCGGAATGAGTAGCGAGATGGAGGTGAGAATCCTCCAGGCCGAATATCTAAGGTTTCCAGAGTAAAGCTGATCTGCTCTGGGTAAGTCGGGGCCTAAGGCGAGGTCGAAAGACGTAGTCGATGGACAACAGGTTGAAATTCCTGTACCGCATATTATCAGAACTGTGGGGACACAGAACCGAGAGAGAACCCGGGAATGAAAAGACCGGGGCAAGCATTGGACTGGTTAAGCTGGCAAATCCGCTTAACAACAGGAAGGTGTGACGCGTACCGAACAAAAGTAGGGAAGTCTCTGTAGGGGCTGTCAAGAAAAGCCGCTATTGTGTAATATGTGCCCGTACCGTAAACCGACACAGGTGGATGAGGAGAGAATCCTAAGGCCGGCGGGAGAAGCATTGTTAAGGAACTCGGCAAAATGACCCCGTAACTTCGGGATAAGGGGTGCCTGAGAAATCAGGCCGCAGAGAATAGGCTCAAGCAACTGTTTAGCAAAAACACAGGTCTATGCAAAACCGAAAGGTGAGGTATATGGGCTGACGCCTGCCCGGTGCTGGAAGGTTACGAGGAGGGGTTAGCGGAAACGCGAAGCTCTGAATTTAAGCCCCAGTAAACGGCGGCCGTAACTATAACGGTCCTAAGGTAGCGAAATTCCTTGTCGGGTAAGTTCCGACCCGCACGAAAGGCGTAATGATTTGAGCGCTGTCTCAACAATGCACCCGGTGAAATTGAAATACCAGTGAAGATGCTGGTTACCTGCGCCAGGACGGAAAGACCCCATGGAGCTTTACTCTAGTTTGATACTGGGATTCGGTATTGCATGTACAGGATAGGTGGGAGGCAGAGAATCAAGGACGCCAGTCTTTGAGGAGCCGATGTTGGGATACCACCCTTGCGATACTGGGTTTCTAACCTGCAGCCATGACCTGGCTGGGGGACAATGTCAGGCGGGGAGTTTGACTGGGGCGGTCGCCTCCGAAAGAGTATCGGAGGCGCTCAAAGGTTCCCTCAGAATGGACGGAAACCATTCGAAGAGTGCAAAGGCATAAGGGAGCTTGACTGCGACACCGACGGGTGGAGCAGGTAGGAAACTAGGACTTAGTGATCCGGTGGTATAAAGTGGGATTGCCATCGCTCAACGGATAAAAGCTACCCTGGGGATAACAGGCTTATCACTCCCAAGAGTTCACATCGACGGAGTGGTTTGGCACCTCGATGTCGGCTCATCGCATCCTGGGGCTGTAGTAGGTCCCAAGGGTTGGGCTGTTCGCCCATTAAAGCGGTACGCGAGCTGGGTTCAGAACGTCGTGAGACAGTTCGGTCCCTATCCGGCGTGGGCGTAGGATATTTGAGAGGAGCTGTCCTTAGTACGAGAGGACCGGGATGGACTGACCTCTGGTGTATCTGTTGGTGATCAAGACCATGGCAGAGTAGCCAAGTCGGGAAGGGATAAACGCTGAAGGCATCTAAGCGTGAAGCCCCCCTCAAGATGAGATATCCCATCGCAAGAGTAAGACCCCTTGAAGACGACGAGGTAGATAGGGCAGAGGTGGAAGCATGGTAACATGTGTAGCTGACTGTCACTAATAGGTCGAGGGCTTAACCAGGTTGGTTTAGGTAAGAGGAAGAACGGATGAAAGATATAAGACAATGTGTGGTTTTGAGGGTATATGCCTCAGTAATTTCAGCAATGCAATAATCCTCGATAGCTCAGTCGGTAGAGCAAACGGCTGTTAACCGTTGGGTCGTAGGTTCAAGTCCTACTCGGGGAGTTCGTGATACTCAAGCAAAGACTGTGAGGACAACGAAATAGAAGTACGGCCCCATGGTCAAGCGGTTAAGACATCGCCCTTTCACGGCGGTAACACGAGTTCGAATCTCGTTGGGGTCACTGAATTTAGGAAAAAAGTTTTATAATTTATGGCGACATAGCCAAGTGGTAAGGCGTGGGTCTGCAACACCCTGATCACCAGTTCAAATCTGGTTGTCGCCTCTATAATTAAAGCCTCAGAAACCTGATAAAATAAGGGTTTCTGGGGTTTTTGCTTTGTGTATTTGGTGTTTGCGCTTGTTTGCGTGGGCATTTTTGGTGTTTTTGAGGGCTGTTAATCCAGGATAGCTCTCATTTTTGATGCTGTTTCTTCCTGGGAAGTGATGTTGCGGAGATAGTGGTGGGTCATGTTAAGACTAGTTTGGCCCAGGAGCTTTTGGAGTTCAGTATCTTCCATTCCGTTCTTGTACATGATAGAGGCAGTGGAAAAGCGGAGCTTGTGGGAGGAGCGGTATTCAATGCCTAATTCCTCACAGCATTTCTTTAAGCGGCGGTTAAATGTTACGGTTGCCAGGGGCTGGCCGTTACGGATGAAGATGTATTTGCTGTCTGGATTCAACGCTCGAATTTGTAAAAGTATTTCCTTGGCCTTTGGTGTTAATGGCATGTAACGCTTCCCTTCGCCAGCATGGCCTTTTATATCCTCGATTATCTCATTTCTGTCATCCACAAAGTGTTGGACATGTAGGAAATCCCCAGAAATATTATCCCATCTTAAACCTTTTAATTCACCTATACGCAGAATTAAATAGAAATCCAGCTTTATTGCTAGTGAGTAGAAATCGTTTCCCAATTGATTTATAATTTTCAGACGTTCTTCTTCGGTGTATGGGGTGATCCTGGTATTTTCTGCTTTATAGCTGAACTGCTTGTAGTTGATATCTCGAAGGCAGTTTCGTTCTATGATATTATTTTCTACTGCAAGATATAGAATTCCATTCATAATGCTTTTTAGGTCGTTAAAACGCTTTCTTGTAATTTGTCGACCTTTTGTTATGTTCCGAAAATAGATAATCAGATCCTTTGCTGACAGATCCTTTAAGGGAATCAAAGTGATATCCTGATCCTTCAGTAAAGAACTCCACATGAATTGGTTTTCTTTGATTGTCTTTTTACTTACACTTGTCTCCTTTTCTCTCCACTCCATCCAGGTTTCAAAGTATGTGTCCATGGTGGCAGCATTATCCCCAAAGAAATAATCATATAGCTTATCAATTAATCCTTCGTAGGTGCTGCTACTTATTGATTTTCTTTGGATAATAAGGTATTTCCTTCCATCATCTGGTCTGGCTTTTATTTTTGTTAAATCCCAGACTGTTTTTAATTGTTTTTCTTTTGACTTTATGTTCATGGTGTTAATGCATACCGGTGAAGCTAACATAACACTTATTTTTTTATAGGCAATTGGAAATATAAATGTAATATAAAATAATAGCTGAAAACGGGATAGTGAACTTAAATTTGTTATTAGATAACTATAATTTATTAAAACACCATTTTGTTTTGGCCTGCATAATTGAATAGTTATGATGTAGACAAATATTATACTAAATATTACTTATCTGTTGACAAATAGGAAACATAAGTGTATTATAGTTAGAGTAGACAAAATATCTACAAACGAAAGGAAAGAGATGCATATATCGTCTGCTAGTTTCTACTATTAAAAAAAATAGAAGGGGGAGATATCGAGTAAAAACTATATCTTTTGAATGGAATGGATCCATTAAATTATTTTTAATGGGTTGACTATATGAATACACTAGATACAAAAAATTATAAATATTTTTTATTAAAGATGTAGACAAATAGACTACAAAATATAAAAGTGAAGTGATTAAAGAAAAGTTATATAACGTTATAATTATTAAATAAAAAAAGGAATTAATATAAGACGTAATATTAATAGACGATGCAATTATCTTACCTGGCATAAGCACTACTACGTTATTAATTTTAGAACGATTAAAGCTTACTTAAAATTAAAATATTTGGAGGAATACATATGTTATTAAAAAGTGGAAATAAAGGTATTGAAGTAAAATATCTTCAGCAGGCATTAAAAATTATGTGCTGCAACCCCGGTTCAATTGACTCTGTTTATGGACCAGGCACACAGGCAGCTGTGGAAAAGTTTCAACAAGAGTGGGGATTAGGGATTGATGGAATTGTAGGTGATAAGACCTGGAACTGTCTTTCGGATGAAATTAAGCCGATTCAGCGGGCATTGAAGGTTAAAGGTTTTTTTAGTGAAGCAATTACGGGAATTGCTAAAGAAAGTACTTATAATGCAGTCATTTCCTTTCAGAAAAGCCGGGGGTTAGCATATGATGGCATGGTGGGAAATTCTACTCGAGCAAGGTTATTTAATGATGAAAACGGTGGAGATGATTTGATGCTCCCACTTAGTACCGGAGATAGGGGCGATTATGTTTTATTTTTACAACATGGGTTGCGTATTATGTGCTGTAGTCCGGGCAGTATTGATGGTGTGTATGGTTCGGGTACTACAGCGGCCGTGTCTAATTTCCAAAGCAAATATGGAATATCTCAAACGGGAGTATGTGATACTACCACATGGAATAAATTAAAGCAGTTAATTAAAGAGATCCAGAAGCATCTTCAAAGCAGAAATTATAATGTTCCATTAGTAGATGGTATTGCAACCTCTGCTTTGGCAGAAGCTGTTAAACAGTTCCAGGAAGCAAATTATTTAATTGCTGACGGTCAGGTTGGCCCTTCTACCTATGATATTCTTATGAGTGACATTCCAGATGGAGCTACTGATGCCTTACCGCTTAAACTAAAATCACGTGGTCCAAGAGTTCGCTATTTCCAGTATGCACTTCGGATTAATTGTATTAATCCAAATGGAACAGATGGTATTTTCGGAACTGGGACTGAAACTGCCGTGAAACGTTATCAAACTAAAGTTGGAATTTCTTCAGATGGAATTGTTGGCACAGCCACCTGGGAAAAAATGCGTAAGGATATTACGCCAATACAGACTGCGTTACATAATAAGGGATATGATGTAGGTGTTGTTGATGGAATAGCCACTGATAAAGTTTATAACGCAGTCCTAAAGTATCAAATTGACAATGGTTTAGCTGCAGATGGTATGGTAGGAACAAAAACAAAGACTATGCTTTTAGGAGGGACTTCTGGAAGTGGTACAATATCTTCAACGTTAAAGGCTGGTTCCAACGGTTCTTTGACTTTATACCTACAAAGATTACTCAAAGAGTTAGGTTATCAGGTGACGTTGAACGGAATTTTTGATAATCAGACTAGTGATGCTGCAATTGCGTTTCAGAGAGCAAATGATTTGACAGCGGATGGCGTCGTAGGCGGTGGTACATGGAAAAAACTTTTTGAGAAATATCATGTAAATGTATCTGGAAACGGTATTGAAAAGCTGATTAATGTGGCCAAGCATGAATTAGAGTGGGGATTTAAAGAAGATAATGCTAACAATATCACTCCTTACGGCCAGTGGTATGGAATGAATGGAAGCTCTTGGTGTGCAATGTTTGTTTCTTATTGTGCTTATCAGGCTGGTGTTATCGGTGACTTGGTTCCACAGTATGCATGGTGTCCATCAGGAATGACGTGGTACAAAGAAAGAAACAAATATCATAAACGTAATAGTGGATATAATCCAAAACGTGGAGATATCATTTTCTTCTACAATAATGAATTGGGGAGAGTAGCACATACAGGCATCGTAATTGATGGTGACGACAAGTATGTCACAACTATTGAAGGAAATACCAGCCTGGATCGTGTACAGAAATGCACGTATAATCTCAATCATTCAACAATAGATGGATATGGCGATAATGGAGGGGGAGCGATTGTAGTTCCAAAACCACCTACTGCAAAAGAAGTAGAGAACGTACTGTTAGATTATTATAGGGAATTTTTAGAAGTGTGTTATGTCGTACTTCCTTCTGATAAAATTAATTTAAATAAGGCAGTTGAAATTCCTGTTTTGCCAAATGGCAAGATTATTGTTGAGGCAAGTGGGGAGACAACCCTTTTCGATAATAGTGCTAATAATCCCGGTTCTATTGTATGCGATATCAGCAATGGGCGGGCAATGTCAGGCCAGATAGATCTTAATGATAAAATTTCTATTTCATTAGAGGGATTTGAAGAAGCTCAAAGTATTCTTGACATTGTATTTGATATCAATTCTTCTGTGGAAATAGGCGCTTCTGTACTTGAATCAGGGCTAAGAAGTGACGATACAGGAAATTGGGTGTATGTAGCATATACAATTAAAAAGGAAGTACAGGTTAAGGATGGTTTTCCACCAGTTGAATTTTCATTTAAATACACATATTGTATAAAGGTTGATAATGGCGGAGGGACTTCCGTATTCGAACCATTATTTGCATTTGCTGAAGAATATAAATGGGAAATTGCAAAGGTTGGTGCTGCAATATTAGTAGTTGTTGTAGTTATTATTGCAGTTGAGGCAGGTGTAATAGTAATAGGTACAGGAGAGGTAGCAGCGCTTATTGCAAGTATATTAGGTAAGCTCGGACAAGTTGTTTTTGCTTAAATTAAGAAAGAAAGGTTGCTTCTGTATTCTAGGGTAACCTTTCTTATCCTCTTATTTTCTAAATTTTATGCATTTAGCAGTAGTGCATTTTTTTCTTAAAAAGTTTTTCCAATCATCAGCTAATATATTTTTGAGTGAATCTTTTGTTATGAAAACGTGTTTGCCTGATCTGGTTTTCAAGAGGTATAGATTTTTTGATTCAATTATTTCGGTAAAATTAGAGTAAGGGATTTGAGTACACTTGCTTGTAGTACTATTGCTTAAGTAGAGGTGATCTTCACCAAATCTAAGCTGATAAATCATATCTTCAGTATGCATGTAACCTTTTATAATTTGCATATGTCGATTAACAACGGAAATTAGACTGTAGCGATATATTATATTAACAATAATGGCTAAAAATAAAAAAAAGAACGACATGAATGGTGATGCATGGATGAGTTCATATATAGCTTGACACAAAAATACAATGCATACTACCGTGGTCAAGGGTCGGACATAACCAGGAAGCAGGTACTTTCTAGTCTCCATTAATGTTTCTTTATTTGATACACCTACCGCTTCAATTGAATATTCCATATGAGAAATCTCCTCACTGTATATTGTATAGCTTGATTTTTTTGTTTTTCTCTACTATATAATCCAACCATTCATATTTTTCATTATTATCTGAAAAAGATATATTGATAGGAAAACACATATTTTCACGAGTAAATAATGCAATATTCTCTTTTGTTTCAGTAATCCGGCTGATATTCGAGTAATTGATATCAAAACCAGACTCATTTAATTCATCTGACAGAGTCATGTGGCTATTATAAAAATTTAGTTTATAATTAAAGCTGGACTGTCCAGGACCTATTATGTTGAGTATTTTTTTAATAAGTATTCTTCTTGAAAGCAATTTTTCGACATAAATGACTAAGGCACCTATTAAAAAAATGATTGTAAGTAAATTGATTTTTAGAAGAAAAAAGAAAAATGCCAGCGCTCCAGATATGAATATAGTAATATTGATAAAACGTGTAAATGAAGGTGGGTATAAGTGTTTTTTTATACTGTTTAGTATTTTTTTGTTTATTGATCCGTTTACAACAAAATAAGATTCCATATTATCTCCTTGATTTTGTTAAATATTATATACAAACTACTATTCTAAAAAAGTAACAGATATTGCAATAAATGTTGGTGTATAATGATTTTTTTTAATTTTAACAGGTGATTCTTATATCATTTTGCCATAGCCTTATTGACAGATAATTTTATAAAAGTGTATTGTTTCTTACTTTTTGCAGTGATCATATGTTCTGATGTAATTATCATAGCATCGGATTAAAAAATATGCAAACTGGTATTTATTATGTGGTTAATTATATCGTAGTAAAAGTTCAAGTAAAAAGTGAATATTCTTGAATCAATTATCCCATTATAATTAGATGTAGTAGTGGGAAAAGTCATATTCTATAACGACCTGACGAGGATGAAGAATATATAGCATTTCTTCATAATGGCTTATTATTTTGTAGTAAGAGTTCAAGTAAGAAGTAACTATTATATTACACTCCATTATGAGTTTTCAAAATTCTCCATAAAGTGCTTCTGCTTATTCCCAGCCTGCTTGCAGTTTTTTCCTTATTCTCATGTTCTTCCGACAAGACATTTAGTATAATTTGATAGTTTATTTCATCCAGCGTCTGAGTTAAATCCAAATCAACCGAAGGCGGTGAGGGTACGTTTGGGGTCTCCTGATCGAGGAAATATTTTACATCATTATATTTGATATAAGGAGTTTTAGTGACTACGGCAAGTTCTTTCAGCACATGCTGCAGCTGATCTAAATTGTGGGGCCAGGGAAATGCGGTGAAAACTTCCATTGCTTCGGCTTCCAGACCAATAATCTGTTTTCCAAGTGATACATTTAGTTTGTGGAGATATAAAGCGGTAATACTGGGGATATCGTCACTTCTTTCTCTTAGAGGCAGCAAATTTAAGGTTAAACATGAAAGCCGCTTTTCTAAGTAATTTTTCATTGTTGTAGATTCTGGTGACATCTCATTGGTAATTAAAAGAGAAAAAATCAGGCGGTTTCGTTTTGCAAGGTCTGTGTGGTCAATATAGTTGAATAATTTTTCAGTCTGCGAGTGAGAGAGCATGCAGATGTTTTTAAAATATATAGTTGAATGTACATCTGCAAGTGGTGAATTCTCATTATTTATGATATAGTTCCATTTCCGTTCGCTGATAAATTTGCAGTCTATGACGTAAAACGGTGATGTACTATATGGACCGTTTTCGTACATAAGAGATGCCACCTTATCTTTGCCAGTGCCGTCTTCTCCGGTAATTAGTACGGGAAGGTAGCTCTTGCTGTATTCTTCTATGATATGGGCCGTGTTACCGATTTTATTGGAGCTTCCAAAGAAGCTTGAAAAATTTGTGGAGTCGGAATCGGGCTTGTTATATATGGTGATTCCGATGTCATCCTCATTAAAAAGTGCGGGCTTTTGGTTTATTATGATGGCAGTGTATTTTTGCTCTTCTATATAGAGATGCCGGCATGTAAACGTGTATATTTTGTCACGTATCTGTCTGGAAACGCTTTGGTTTGGTACCTTTAAAAACGCTTTCAGGTATGTTTGGACCACATTCATCAGCGATACATTCATTCCGTCAATGGAAAAACTGGAAAACCATAGGGAACCTGCGGGATCATAAATGAGAAACTCTCTGTCCTCATCGGTGAGCAGGCTCTGAAACAGTTTCTTTTGCTTGTGCACATGCTTGGAGGAATGGACTAATTTCTTTGCTTCATTGATTGCGTCATTAATGCTTTCCGTACCTGAAGTTATGAGAATCGAGTTCATATTTAATATTTTAGCGTAATTTGCTCCAGTCATATCACAGAGAACAAGCGATGCTCCGTCGTTTTTTGCTGCACGGAGAGCGGCTAGAGCACCATCTTCGCTTGTAAATGTAATAATATTAATATCATATTGCAGCAAATCACAGAGCACCCGTGCATGCTTGGTGATTCCGGAAAATCCCGCAATTACAAGCTTGCCGGAGTAACTTTCCGCTAATTTAATGCTGCGTAGAATGTCATAGCCAGAGATTGATATATCTACAACTGGTATTTCAACGGAAGAGCGGATTAACTCAGCCGTACCGCCTCTTGATATAATCACATCGTAGTTTTGGTGAGCCAGGTTTTCAACAATCTTTCGCCCGGTATTCAAATCCCCGGTTTGTATCGTCAATTCAATATCATCACGGTTTTTAGAAATGTTCTCAAAAATTTCTGTCATTCCCTCGTATGGGGCAACGGCAAGTATCTTAACCTTCTGCATATATTCTCCTATTGGTTCTAAACTTTTTTAATCGTTGTTTTATGATACTATTATAATATCATATGTCGCAAAAAGCAACGATTCAATCATGATATGTATTAATATAAGACGTAAATTAAAAAGTAATTCGCTTGAATCGGCGGATTTTGATAGTATAATATTGGTATATAGATTAAATGTTTTATATTGAGACGAGAAAAAATCTAGGAGGAACTGATATGAGCTATCAAATTAAAATTCCATCTTGCGTATATGGCGGAGAAGGATGTATCGAAAACGTAAATGCAATTATTAAAAAAGAAGATTCAAAGAAAATAATTATATTTACAGATAAAGGGATACGGGAGCATGGACTCCTTGATATCCTGACAAAACTTTTGGATGAAAATAATACGGAATACAAAGTATATGATAGTTTGACTCCTGAGCCGGCATACCAGGATGCGGAACGAGTGATAAAAGAAGCAGAGGACTATGATGGGGATCTGATTATTGCCATTGGCGGCGGCAGCGTTATGGATGTTGCTAAACTTTGTTCTGTTTTAAAAGGTGCTTCATACTCCGTAAAAGATTTATTGGATGATCCGTCACAGGCGAGAAAGCAGTTGAAAACAATTATGATTCCAACTACCTGCGGCACTGGCTCAGAAGCTACTTGCAATGCAATTGTTGCAATTCCGGAAGAGCAATCGAAAAAAGGGATTGTAAATGACAACATGATACCGGATTATGTAATTCTTGATGCAAATTTCATTAAGAAGCTTCCAAAATCATTGGTTGCAGCTACTGGAGTCGATGCATTGGCTCACGTAGTGGAGTGTTTTACATCAAAAAAAGCAACTCCGCTTTCTGACACATATGCACTTGCTGGAGCAAAATTGATTTTTAATAATATTAGAGAAGCATATAACGATGCGGATAATTTGGAAGCAAAGAATAATCTGCTTTTAGGTGCCTTTTATGGTGGAGTAGCTATTACTGGAAGTGGTACAACAGCAGTTCATGCGCTATCCTATCCTCTTGGAGGTAAATATCATATTGCTCATGGTGTATCCAATGCAATTTTGTTTGCACATGTTATGGAATTTAATAAAGATGCATGCGAAGACAGACTTGCAGAGTTATATGATGCGGTATTCCAAGGTCTATCGGCAAAAACTGCGTCTGAAAAGGCACAGTATGTCATTGACCAGATTGCAGACATTGTGAAGTCCACTAATATTCCTACGGATTTAAATGAGTTTGGCGTTAAGAAAGAAGACTTGGAAATTTTAGTGGATGCAGGAAGCAAACAGCAGAGATTACTTGTTAATAATAGAAAGGAATTAAGCCTTGAAGATATAAGAAATATTTATTTAAAGGTTCTTAAATAAGGAAGGTGAGACAATGAAGAAAAGACCGGTTATCGGAATAACTATGGGTGATCCTGCGGGAAATGGGTCTGAGTTATCAGTAAAGGTATTGCTTAACAAAGAGATATATGAAAAGTGTCGTCCAATCATAATCGGTGATGCTAATTGCATGGAAGATATTGTAAAAATACTGAAAAAGGAAGATGAAATAAAAATCCATGCGGTTAAGAACGTGGAAGATGCAGTCTTTGAATATGGAACCATTGATGTGTATGACATGGGTATGGTTAATATGGAAAAACATATTTATGGAAAAGTATCTAAGATGTGCGGAGAGGCGGCATTTCAGTATGTTGTCAAAGTAATTGAACTGGCAATGAATGGGTCCGTTGATGCGACGGTAACCAATGCATTAAATAAAGAAGCAATCAATATGGCGGGACATCATTATTCCGGTCATACAGAAATTTATGCAGAATACACTCACACAGATAAGTATACTATGATGCTGGCCCATGAAGATTTAAGGGTAGTGCACGTATCCACTCATGTTTCCCTTCGTCAGGCCTGTGATCTGGTAAAAAAAGCCAGAGTGCTGGAAGTTATCAGAATAGCAAATGAAGGATGTAAAGCAATAGGCATTGAGAAACCCAGGATCGGAGTAGCTGGACTGAATCCCCATAGCGGCGAAAATGGGTTGTTTGGTACGGAGGAGATAGAAGAGATCCAACCGGCAATTAATGAGGCGATTGCAGAAGGAATCTGCATTCCGGAAGGAATACCCACGCCTCCTGATACGATTTTTTCAAAAGCTTTGGGTGGCTGGTATGACATTGTTGTTGCAATGTATCATGATCAGGGACATATCCCCTTAAAGGTGAAAGGCTTCAATTATAATAAAGAACTTAAAAAATGGGATGCGGTATCAGGTGTAAATATAACACTTGGTATTCCGATTGTAAGAGTATCTGTCGATCATGGAACGGGCTTTGACTTGGCTGGAAAAGGAATCTCCAGCGAGTTAAGCCTTGCTCATTCAATAGACTATGCGATTCGCCTGGCATCAAATAAGTAGTACACGGAGGGGGATCGTATGGTAAAGATGTTGATCATAGCAGATGATATTACTGGGGCATTGGATACGGGGATACAATTTGCAAAACGTGGTATCCGTACTCAGGTTTTCACGGAAGGGAAGCTGGATGAGAGTGATGTAAAAGCGGACACTGAAGTTATAGTTGTAGATTCAGAGTCCAGACCTATGTCGGCAAATGAGTCTTATCAAGTGGTAAAAAACATTGCTGATTGGGCACACAAAAAAGGCGTTGGAATTATATTTAAGAAAACGGATTCAGCTTTACGTGGGAATATCGGTTCGGAGCTCCAGGCAGTAGCTGATGCGGTGAAAGATTTTCCGATATATTTCCTCCCAGGGCACCCTGAAATCGGAAGAATTACAAAGGGCGGAGTACACTATATTTCCGGGGATTTACTGGAAAACAGTGTATTTGGAAAAGATCCATTTGAACCTGTTACAAGATCGTATATCCCAGACATTATAAGGGATCAAAGTGACATACCTGTCATTTGCAAAAGTGCGGAAGAACCGATTGCGGATAAGTCTAATTCCAGATCGGAAATTATTGTATGTGACACGGAAACGGTGAAAAATATAGATGATATTTTGGACAAATTGGTTAAAGCGGATGGATTGCAGCTTATCGCAGGCTGCGCGGTGCTTGGAGAGCGATTGGCGGAAAAAATCCCATTTGACTACGGAGAAGTATCATCCTATGAAAAGACGGATGGATTATATGTGGCATGCGGCAGTTTAAATAAGATTACCCTTAGACAATTGGAATATGCAGAGCAAAATGACAGTTTTATCAGGAAGAAACTTACCATGAAGCAGAAATTCTCTGCCGGTTATTATGAGACTCCGGAAGGAAAAAAATTTCTGGAGGAAATGATAGACCTATGCAGAACCAATCAAAAGGTAATTGTGGATTCTTTTGATACGGAAGAAAATATTGCTGATTTTATGGCTGACAAAGGCAAGGAACTGGATAATTTAAGAACTCTGATTCCACAGGCTCATGGCCGCATCGTAAAAGCTCTTGCAGAGGAGCCGATTGATTTAACGTTCCTTTTGACGGGAGGAGATACACTTATGGGGTATTTAAAACTGGTTGGGTGTAGGCACATAGAACCAGTGTGTGAGATAGAACCAGGATTGGTAGTTTGCAAACTTTTATGGGAAGGACATTGCCAACAGATAATCTCTAAGTCCGGAGGCTTTGGAACAGAGGATATACTGTGCAGAATTGCACTAAAAATAATTGAATAAACTTTGGAGGGTAACAATCATGAAGAAAGTAGAATTAAAAGGTATTATTACACCAATCTTAACACCAATGAATGCAGATGAATCTGTAAATCTTACCGAGCTGCGGAATCAGGTGGAACGTCTTATCAGCGGCGGCGTACATGGGATTTTTCCATTTGGAACAAATGGAGAAGGCTATATCTTAAGCGAGAAAGAAAAAATTGAAGTTCTGGAAGCGACTATTGACCAGGTTAAGGGGAGAGTCCCTGTATATGCTGGTTCGGGGTTAATATCCACACAAGATACCATTCGTATGAGTAAGAAAGCGGAAGAACTGGGGGCAGATGTTTTGTCAATTATTACCCCAAGCTTTGCCGTTGCTTCACAAAAAGAATTATATGATCACTATGTTGAGATCGCAAAGCATGTGGACACTCCAATCGTCCTTTATAACATTCCGGCCCGTACCGGCAATAAGCTGCTTCCTGAAACCGTTGCAAAGCTTGCAAAAGACGTAGACATCATTATTGGTGCTAAGGATTCAAGCGGTGACTGGGAGAATCTGAAAGCTTATATTACAGAGACCCGTGAGCTTGAAAAAGATTTCTATGTTCTTTCCGGAAATGATTCCCTCATACTTCCCAGCCTGAAAGAAGGCGGCTTTGGCGGTATTGCAGGCTGCTCCAACGTATATCCACAGGTATTGTCATCCATTTACAACTTATTCATTGAGGGGAAATTGGAAGAGGCGGAAGTGGTTCAGGAATCCATTGCAAGCTTTAGAGCTGTATTTAAATATGGAAACCCCAATACGGTTGTGAAGAAAGCGGTGGCTATGTTAGGTTATCCGGTAGGAGACTGCAGAAGACCATTTAACTATCTCTGCGAGGAAGGCATCGAAGCTCTCACAAAAGTGCTTAAGGAAAATGCAGATAAGGGTATGAAATAAAATTTATGAAAAATTTATATATCAATGAAACAGTAAAATAATCTGCTCAGACTTATGTCTGCTCTTTCGTAATGTAGAATATGTCACTTTTACGTTGCTGCAGGGCAGACTTTTTTTAGAACATATAGCAAAACCACCTTGTTAAAAATTTTCTGGATATGGAATCTTTCATAAAAAAATGCGGGAGAAGAAAAATGCAAAAAGAGTATTTAATGGAGTCCTCTGAGGTACTTAAAAAACTTGAAACATCGGCCCACGGCCTTACAAGCGCTCAGGTTGAGGAACGAAAATTAAAATATGGTTTGAATAGATTAAAAGAAGGTGTGAAACCCAGCCTGATTCAAAAGTTTTTTAACGAACTGATTAATTTTATGAATGTTGTACTTATTGCTGCAGCAGTTATTTCGGGAATTACTTCACTCTATGAGGGTGAAAGCATGATAGATACTTTGATCATTCTTCTTGTTGTTACAATCAATGCAGCACTTGGGGTATATCAGGAATCAAAGGCAGAGGCAGCCATAGAAGCACTGCAGGATATGGCTGCCGCGACTTCAAATGTAATAAGAAATGATAAAATCGAAAGTGTCCGCTCAGAAGAACTTGTTCCGGGAGATATTATTCTTTTAGAAGCAGGGGATGCAGTACCTGCGGATTCAAGATTAATTGAATGTGCCAGCATAAAAGTGGAAGAGGCTGCGCTGACTGGAGAATCCACCTCTGTAACAAAGACGGAAAAGGTAATAGGAACCGGTTTAAAAGAGGTTGCTCTTGGTGATAGAAAGAACATGGTTTATACAGGCTCTACCATTGTTTACGGCCGCGGAAAGGCGGTTGTCTGCTACACCGGAATGAATACGGAGATTGGACGTATTGCGGACGCGATCAATACGGCTAAGGATGAAGAAACTCCGTTGCAGATAAAGCTGAATCAGCTTTCAAAGGCACTATCAATTATGGTTCTGGCAATTTGTGCCTTTATGTTTGCTGTTGATATTTTCCGAATAATGATGGCTGGAGGTGAGATTCATCTTGACGCTCTCATTGATACATTTATGATTGCAGTTTCTCTTGCAGTAGCTGCCATTCCGGAAGGTCTTGCAGCAGTTGTCACCATACTTCTCTCCATTGGCGTTACAAAGATGTCAAAAGAACATGCAATCATAAGAAAGCTTACGGCAGTAGAAACTCTTGGATGTACACAAATTATCTGTTCTGACAAAACCGGAACCCTGACCCAGAATAAGATGACTGTTGTAGAACATTCCTGTTCCGATGAGAAACTTCTTATGACGGCAATGTCTCTTTGCTCTGATGCGGAAATGGATTTGGATACCTTTCAGGCGGTTGGAGAGCCTACAGAATGTGCGCTTGTCAATGATGCATTTAAGAATGGCTTGTCCAAGCCGGAACTTGCCAGGGAATATGTCAGAGTAGCGGAAGCACCGTTTGATTCTGTTAGAAAAATGATGTCAACTCTTCATAAAAAGTCTGACGGTACCGTCCTTCAGTTTACCAAGGGGGCACCGGATGAGGTGCTTAAGAGGTGCAGCAGGGCTTATATTGATGGCAATATAGTAGAAATGACAGAAAAACTCCGGTCGGAAATCATTGCGTCCAATAAGAAAATGGCAGATAGAGCCCTTAGGGTTTTATGCGCTTCTATGAGAGAATGGTCTGAATTGCCTTCTTCCGCACAGCCTGCAGATATCGAAAATGATTTAATCTATGTTGGCCTATCCGGCATGATTGATCCGGTAAGACCCGAGGTAAAACCTGCAATCAAGGAATGCAAGGAAGCTGGAATCCGGGCAATTATGATTACCGGAGATCATAAGGATACTGCAGTTGCAATTGCAAAAGAACTTGGTATCCTTGAAGATGAGGGTATGGCCATTACTGGAGCCGAATTAAATAAACTATCTGATGAGGAGCTTGAGAAAGACATCCATGAGTATTCCGTGTATGCCAGGGTTCAGCCGGAGCATAAGACGCGTATTGTAAAAACATGGAAAAAATTATCCAGAGTTACAGCCATGACCGGAGATGGTGTTAATGATGCCCCCTCCATTAAGGAAGCTGATATCGGCGTTGGTATGGGAATTACCGGAACGGATGTTACAAAGGACGTTGCAGACATGGTTCTGGCAGACGATAATTTTGCAACAATTGTCAGTGCGGTTGCTGAGGGAAGACGAATCTATGACAACATAAGAAAAGCTATACAGTTTCTCTTATCCTCAAACCTTGCAGAAGTTATTTCGGTATTCATTGCCAGTTTACTCGGCTTTACCATATTAAAACCGGTTCATCTGTTATGGATAAACTTGATTACGGACTGTTTCCCAGCCATAGGAATCGGTATGGAGGAACAGGAGGCCGATATTATGAAACGGAATCCAAGAAATGCAAAAGATGGGATTTTTGCCGATGGTGTGGCTGGTGAAACATTATTCCAGGGAGCCGTAATCGGTGGTCTTACTCTTTTGGCGTATTTTGTAGGTCATTATATGGAAAGCGGATTGTGGGAAATTGCGGAAAGTGCTGACGGTATGACAATGGCCTTCTTATCCCTGTCCCTCCTTGAAATGTTTCACTCCTTTAATATGCGTTCAAGGCATGAGTCAATCTTTCGGTTGAAGACAAGCAATAAGTTTTTATTCGCCTCACTTCTGGCGTCTTTCTTATTGACAACGGCAGTTATCTATGTGCCATTTTTAAATAATGCATTTGAGTTTGAACATATTTCATTGACGGAGTATTTTACAGCGGTTCTGATTGCTGTTTCTATCATTCCAATAATGGAAGTAATGAAGTTTATAAGACGAATTCAGCTGAAAAATAAGTAAAAATGGGACAATGTACTTTAATAACAGCAGCAATCCATGGTTATCATATTGATACGGTTAATAATAAAACGGAAACAGATGTTTATCTGGTTTCCGTTTTTTTGTGCTTATCCGATAAAAAATAAAACTTTCAATAAAAAATTATGATTATATTATGGTTATATTTCAATTTTAAACGCAGTTACCCTGGCAATTGTTCTAAAATGCAACATATTTGTACTTTTTTTTAATGTAAATTTACAATTGATATGTCATAATGTCATCAAGAATAAAACAGTTCTTCTCAAACAGCTTTCTGACTGGAAGTAGAAGAAGAGGGGAGGGGGATTACAACAACTTGCTGACCTATCTGAAGGTATACGGTGTAATCGCTAATTATTTTATATTTACCAGTAATAAGGAGGAAAATTATGCAATATCCAAAACTTCCAGGTCTCACCTGGGATGGAACTATTTACGAAAATGAAGAAATGAACGTATATGAAGCATTGCTGCCAAATGGCGGCTATCCGACTGCACACGCTCCGGCAATGCTGGAGCTTCCGAATGGTGATCTGCTTTGCTGCTGGTTTGCCGGAAGCTATGAAGGCAGTGCTGATGTTCATATTGTCTGCTCAATCCTTCCAAAGGGAAGCACAAAATGGCTGCCTCCAGAAGATATTTCTAACGATCCGGCACGCAGTGAGCAGAATCCTTCGCTGTTCTATGGTCCTGATAATAAAGTATGGGCAATGTACACGGCTCAGCTTGACCGTCAGGAGGGGAAAGATAATATGCAGTATACCGCTGTAGTCCGATGCCAGAAGAGCAGTGACGGAGGAAAAACCTGGGGACCATATGAAACATACTTCCCGGAGGAGGGAACCTTCTGCCGCCAGCCGATTCAGGTTCTTTCAAACGGTGTATGGATATTTTCAAACTGGATTTGTACCGATTCTTCAGAAGGTCTGTCTGGTGATCCAACGGTTTTTCGCATCTCCTATGATCAGGGAAAGAGCTGGAAAAAGGTAATGATGCCTAAGAGCAACGGGCATGTCCATGCCAATGTGGTTGAGCTTGATTCCGGACATTTGGTAGCTTTTATGCGAAATCGTGAAGCCTATCGTATACATCGAAGCGAATCCTTTGACTGGGGAGAGACCTGGAGCGAGCCGGAACCAACGCCTTTGCCAAACAATAACTCCAGCATAAGCGCCATAAGGCTTCAGAGCGGACGTATTGCTATCGCATACAATCCGACCTGCACACCTTTTCCCAAGCCTGGAAAGGCTTCCTGGCCAGGGCTGCGCTGTCCGGTAGCAGTAGCCCTGTCAGAAGATGGCGGCCAGACGTTTCCAATCATCCGCTGGCTGGAGCGGGGCGAAGGCTTTATGGGGGATGAGAATAAGACAAACAATCTGCAGTATGAGTATCCGTATATCATGCAAAGCAAAGATGGAATGTTACACCTTGCATATGCTGCACGCACCCGCAAAGGAGTAAAGTATATAAAGTTCAGTGAAAAAGATATTCTTGGGGAGAAACGTGAGCAGGTTGGTCTCTACAATCCCACGGCGGCGAAAAGCCACTGATAATTTATAAATCCTTTCGTTTTACACTTTGAAATAATACAAAAAATATAACGAAATGTGTCATACATGTACCTGACACGGAGTTGAACGTGCACTATGACACCGAGAAAGGCTAGAGGGAAAATACTATGACACCTCAAATGATTATTGCTTTAGCAATCACAGTATTCATGATTATACTGATTATGGCAGACAAACTACCATTTGGCGCCCCGCCATTACTGGCGTGTCTATTGCTTGTCATTTTTGGAATCACTGATATTAAAGGCGCATTTGCCGGATTTTCTAATTCTACAATTATTATGCTTGCTGAATTTATGGCAATTATTGCTGCACTTCAAAAAACAAGCTTTATTACGGCTTTTAAAAATGCCATGTTTCACATAGCAAACAAAGGAAAGTTCAAGGCATTTTTGTTTATCATTTTAATTGTTATGCTGGGCTGCAGCTTGTTTGGAACTGGTTCAACGGCATACTACGTTCTGACCCTAGGGTTACTTTCCGCCTTGCCGGAAAACAAACAGCTGCCTCCATCAAAAGTTATTATGACTGCGGGCTTTGCAGCGAACCACCCATTGCTGCCATTTAACACTGCACTGCAGTATGGTATCGTAATTGCTGTTCTCAACAGTGCTGGTGTTCTTGCACAGGTTTCTGTGGTTAAGTTTGCAATCATTAACTTAATACTGTCACTTGGTTTCCTGCTTAATTGTGTGATTCAGTACAAATTCCTTCCAAACCACCCAATTGCTGCAGTTACAGATGCAGCAAAAGCGCAGGGAGAAGCTGTCAGTACTCTGCCTAAGTGGAAAGAGCAGGTAACATATGTTGCTTTCGTAGCTGCAGTAATAGGTATGATACTTCAGAGTTTTATTGGCGATGCAGGCTATGCAATTCCTGGTCTGTCGGTAGCAGTAATCCTTGTCATTGGCGTAATGGATTTCAAAGAAATACGTGATGCCATATGTGCACCTATCATACTTATGTCAGCTGGGGTTATCGGGATTGCTGATGCACTTGGGAGCACCGGATTAACCAATCTGGTTGGTTCAACCGTAGCAGGTATGCTTGGAACAAACATCAATCCTTTCCTTATGATTCTTGTATTCTGTATCCTTACAAGCGTGCTGGCAACAATGACTGGCTCCACCAT
Organism: Lacrimispora sinapis; assembly: GCF_043633585.1. Taxonomy (NCBI): domain Bacteria; kingdom Bacillati; phylum Bacillota; class Clostridia; order Lachnospirales; family Lachnospiraceae; genus Lacrimispora; species Lacrimispora sinapis. The sequence continues at coordinate 220,697 of NZ_CP141832.1, forward strand.
TGGAACCGTTTATGTATTTACCCCTCTTGCCATTGCCACATGTACCAGTCTTGGACTTGATCCTACTGCAGCCGCATGTGCAATCGTAATATCTGGCTGGTGTGGACATTTCCTTCCTATTGATGGTATGCCTGCAATGATAATGGGGGTTGGAAATTATAAAATATCGGAATTCTGGAAATTTACGATTCCACAATACTTTATTCGTTTGATTGCTTTGACCGCTGGCTCACTCTTAATGTTCCCTATGTAGGGGCAAAGAAGGGACCTTGAAAGAACTTAAAGATAGAAAGAGGGATAATTGTGACAAATAAGTTTGAATTAGAACATGTTGGCATCAATACACCTGATGCAGAAGAGGCGGAGAAGCTTGCACAGCTTTTAGGAATGATGTTTAACCTTGAACCCCGCCATGGACAGAAATCAGAATTTGCGGGTCCATACTTTGAATGTATGAAAAATCCGTTCCTGGGTTCCAATGGCCATATTGCCATGCGTACCCCTGATTTAACGGCAGCAGTAGAGGAATTGAAAGAAAAGGGATTCTCCTTCAATATGGAAACGGCTGCTTATACAGAGGAAGGCGCATTAAAAAATATTTATTTAGACGGAGAATATGGCGGCTTTGCCATTCATATTATGCAAAAATAATGTGAGGCTCTATGCGGAATGTTGGAGTGTGCTTGAAAACATATTCCCAACATTCCGCATAGAGCCTGTTTTTATTTGCTGCACCAGGTGTTATCTCATGGTTTATGGAATATAATGAAAGTATTAAGAGTGGATGTATGACAGTCAGGAGGAAATATGATATTACCAGACGAATTCATAAATCGGGGCTTCTCCATACAAGAAGCCGGTACAGATGATTTGGGAATATACATAGATATTAGAAGAGCCTGCTGTAAGAACGATGCAGATCAATATTATGGCGGCTGGAATGATGAAATTCAGACCATTATAAGTACGGACAGCTTTCACCGCATGCTGCAGGTGAAAAGCATTTATAAGATATTGCAGGAGGACCGGATCATTGGCTTTTTTTCTTTCACAGAGCAAAAGGACAGGATCGGAGACGTTTCCATATATCTATTGCCCCATGCCTGTGAAACGGAGCTGGAGGTTTTCTTTATTCACCAACTGACATCCCGTTCGGAGGAAACCGGCAAGCCGGTGATTATCACTGTTTTGCGCTCCAGTCCGTTGAAAGAGCTGTTTGAACGTGCTGGTTTTGAAATTTACGACAAATCAAAAACTCACTACTTAATGAGCTATAATCAAAAAGATCCAAAGGAAACAAACAGTTACATGAACCGGATTTATATAAAATCACAACAATAAGGAGAACCTCAGAAGCAGCATCTGCTATTTCTGAGGTTCTTTTTGCGTTAAAATAATTCTTTTTTAAAAAATCACCGGCTGAATCTGTTTTCCTTCCAGTGCCAGTTCCAGAGTATCCCGGATCAGCTCCGTATGTGCGATGAGAGAGGTTGGTTTTTTGACCGGGTCATCCTGCCCGAAGGGAACAAAATAAATATTTTTTACATTGAATAATGTTCCTACATTTTTAAAATTGATTCCCATGGCATCGTTGGTGGAAATGGAGATGACCAGGGGCTTTGCGTTCCTTAGATGGGCTTTGGCAGCCATCAGCACCGGGGAGTCGGTAATGCCGTTAGCCAGCTTTGCTAAGGTATTGCCGGTGCAGGGGGCGATGAGGAGCACATCCAAATACCCTTTGGGTCCGATCGGCTCCGCCTCCTCTACAGTCAGGATCGGTTTGTTGCCGGTCATGCCGGCGATCCGTTTCATGTATTCTCCCGTATCTCCAAATCGGGAGTCGGTATTTTGAACATTGGTGGAAAAAATGGGATAAACATTGGCCCCCTCATCCACCAGAACCTTTACCGCTTCTTCGATTTTATCAAACGTACAAAAAGAGCCGGTAACAGCCAGGCCCACCTTCAACCCTTTCAGTTTCATATGCCACTCCTTTACGCCAGATATTTTACAATTGCTTCAAATAAGATTTTACCGGAGGTTTCCGGTGCGTAGATTCCGGGAAGACCGGGGCATAATTTGGCCCGGATCTTCTGTTTTTTGCAGAAATCAAAATCTACACCGCCGGGAGCGGAGGCGATATCAATGATGGTTACGTCCGGATCCATGAGACCAATCAAAGTTTCATTTAAAACCAGTGCAGGGATGGTATTGAAAATAAACGGATACTCCCCTATCTTCTGGGACAGATCAGAAAGAGCAATGGTATCAAAGCCCATGGAAGAAGCCAAAGTGAGCTTTTCTTCCTTCCTGTCTGCAATGGTGACGGCTCCGTCTAATCCTTTCAGTTTTAATGCAAGCGTTTTTGCACATCTTCCAAAGCCGGTTACCAGACACTTGGTTTTGTGAAGGCAACCGGGGCTTATGCGCAGAGCTTCGGCAATGGCTCCTTCTGCTGTTGCAATGGTGTTTTTTACTGTGATTTCCTCGATCTCCATGTAATCAAAGCATTTGATGCCGTTGTCTTTTGTGTAATCCTTTACGTAATCCGGGATATTTCCCCCGAAAAGGATATGGTCAGAATTTAAAAGGCTTAAAAGATTGCCAATGCCTAAATCGTCCATCTTGTTGACGGAGTGCAGATTTAAATTGTCCCTTGTAAATGGGATGGGACCGAGTATGACCTGATTGGTTTTTATGGCCTGGTCAATGGAAAATAAGGGATCTTCCATATCATAATGAACCGTTACCGGAAAGCCATGACCGGTTAAAAACCGGCTTAAATAAAGCTGTCTTGAATCGCCGCCTAAAAGAAGAAAATTGTACATACGTGAATCACTCCTTATACTGGTTTATATGATGGAAAATTTGATTTGTGTATGGTACCAACGGGGGATGTTTGTCATACTTTTGTTAGTATGAACCTCTAATTTTGGGAATGATTGTCTATGAAAAATGCGATTTTTAAAGGCTCTGCAGCAGCCGTCGTTACACCAATGGATGAGCACGGGAACCTGGATATGAAGGCAATGGAAAATTTGCTGAAATTCCAGCTGGAACACGGGACCGATGCCATCGTAGTCAATGGGACTACAGGAGAATCTTCCACGCTTGAGGAAAAAGAAAAGCTGGAATTGATTGAATTTGTGGTGCATTATGTCAACCACAGGGTGCCGGTCATCATGGGCACCGGAAGCAATTGTACGGCTCATGCGGTCCGTATGTCGCGTAAGGCCCAGTCTCTTGGAGCATCAGGACTTTTGGTGGTGACTCCCTATTATAATAAGGCGTCTCAGCAAGGGCTTGTGGAGCATTTTCAAGCAGTTGCAGACAGTGTGGAAATACCGATTATCCTTTATAATGTACCGACCCGGACGGGAGTCAATGTAGAGCCGGAAACGTATTTAAAGCTTTCCAAACACCCCAATATCCAAGCGGTCAAGGAAGCCAACGCAAGCATCTCCCATGTTGCCAGGGTTGCGGCCCTTTGCGGAGACTGCCTGGATATTTATTCGGGAAATGATGATTTGACGGTGCCCATCATGGCACTGGGCGGAAAAGGTGTCATTTCAGTTCTGGCCAATATCATGCCGTTTGAGATGCATATGATGTGCCGGCATTTTTTGGATGGAGAAATCGAAAAAAGTAAAAATATGCAGCTGGAACTGTTAAAGATCATGAATGCCATGTTTATGGATGTGAATCCCTTGCCCGTAAAAGCAGCCATGGCAATGCTGGGCCTTTGCGGAGAACATTACAGACTGCCCATGACCCGGTTGGATGAAGCAAAGAGGGAAAAGCTCAGAGAAATCATGGAATCTTATTTTGTCCAGCTGCAATAAAAGCGTCTGGTACCATATGCCCGGCCGGATTGCGGGAAAAGAGTTAATCCGGCACATCCGGTCCGGGCTGGTACGGTAAATAAGATAAGTTGCTTAATATTATGTATTTTTTTGGTAAATATTGAGTAATATCTTTGTCTTGCGGTCCTTTTTTTCTCATGATATATTTATAAATGATTTTAGGGGATTAGGGAGGAAACCAAAGATGAAAAAAACAAAAAAACAGATTCTCACAAAAATGCTTCTGGGAATTTCGATCCCCGTGGTGCTGACATTTATTGTGTCAGGAATAATGATTTCAAAGCGTGTAGGGGAGAGTATGAAGGCTCAGTCGACCCAGACTCTGGACGCTGCCTCTCTGGCAGCAGCAAATCAGGTGGATTCATTCCTCAGTTACTATCTGGCGGAGATGAAAAGTGCGGCTGCCAGTCAGCAGGCAGAAGAATTCTTAGCCAGTTCCACAGGAACTAAGCGGCTGACCGACAGTGAATACTATCAGGGAATCAAGACCACTCTTAGTAAGCTCCAGGACACAGACAAGGAAAACATTCTGTCTTCCTGGATTGCCGATATTGATTTAAGCCAGGCAGTTATGTCCGATGGCTATATCACAGAACCGGGCTGGGATGTCCGGACCAGGCCCTGGTACCGTGCCACACAGGCAGACCAGCCCATTCTTACAGAGCCGTATGTGGATACCAACACAGGCCAGATCGTCATAACGGCAGCCTGCGGCGTATTTGAAAGCGGTACGGGCAAACCGCTGGGCGTAGTAGGGATCGACATTCAGCTTACCCAGCTGAGTGACATCATGAGCACTTATAAGGTCGGAACCTCCGGATCGGTGATTCTTGCCACGGACAGCGGCCAGATCGTGTATCATCGAAATAAGGATATGATGCAGAAGAATATCTCAGATATTGATATTTCCCAAAATATCAAGGATGCATTTGCCTCCCAGAAAACCGGAAACTTTGATTATACCTTGGATCATGTGGAGTACTCCGGTTCCATTAAAAAGGCAGGCAATACCGGCTGGCTGGTTCTGTCAAACATTCCCCGGTCAGAGATGCTTATGGAACGCAATCAGGTCGTATCGACGGTTACTGCTATTTTTGTATTCGCCACCGTCATATTAGTCATTCTTATCTATCTGGTGGCAAAGAGCATATCAAAGCCATTAAGGAAGCTGTCTGTGATTGCGGAGCGGATCGGCAGCGGTGAGCTTGATGTGGAGGTCGATGTATCCAGCAACGATGAAATCGGAATGGTGGCACAATCTCTGGGAAATACGGTTACTCGCCTGAGAGATTATGTAAACTATATTGATGAAATTGCAGCGGTATTGGATCAGATCGCGGATAAAAATCTGGTGTTCCAGCTAAAGTATGATTACATAGGAGATTTTGAAAAGATCAAAAAGTCCATGTTAAAGATCAGAAGCACTCTGACGGCTACCATGGAACAGATCACTTCCACGGCGGACCAGGTGGCTTATGGATCTCAGAATATTTCTGAAAGTTCAAAGTCACTGGCAGACGGCGCCTCCGAGCAGGCCGCTTCTGTGCAGGAACTGGCATCGACCATCAATGAGATTTCCCAGAAGATCGAGGAGAATGCAAAGGATTCCGGCGAAGCAAGCAAAAAGGCAAAGGAAGCGGAAGCAGAGCTGGAGACCGGAAGCCGTCATATGGAAGAACTGGTTTCCGCCATGAGGGAAATCAACGAAAGTTCCGGGGAAATCGGCAAGATCATTAAGGCGATTGAAGGAATCGCATTCCAGACCAATATTCTGGCGTTAAATGCGGCTGTGGAAGCTGCCCGTGCAGGAGAAGCGGGAAAAGGCTTTGCCGTTGTAGCAGATGAAGTGAGAAGTCTGGCTTCCAGAAGTGCGGAAGCGGCAAAAGGAACGACCGCTCTGATCGAAGGGTCTGTAAACGCTGTGGCAAACGGCACAAGGCTGGCTGATGAGGCCGCAAGATCGGTTGCAAGCGCAGTAAACAGCACCCGTATGGTAACTGATATGATCGGCAGGATCTCCGAGGCCTCCAATCGTCAGTCTGAGGCCATCCGTCAGGTGACCATTGGAGTGGACCAGATCTCCGGAGTGGTACAGATGAACTCCGCCAATGCAGAAGAAGGTGCTGCATCAAGCGAGGAACTATACGAGCACGCCTCCCAGTTAAAGAATCTGGTAAATGAATTTAAAGTAGATTAAAGCAAAAAAGATGTCCGGTAAGCGTTTGTTTACCGGACATCTTTTCGTATGTATGTATCTGTTAGGCAGTCTTTTCTTCCCGCAGAAAGTCTGACAAGGATTCCAGAATATCGTCATGTTCATTGCTGTAAATAATCATCTCCAGCTCCGGATTCGGACAGATCGTCATAATACCCAGGATGGACTTGGCATCAATGACAACGTTTCCTTTGCATAAATCCACATCATAATTATACTTTGTAACGGTTCTGACAAATTTTGTAATGTCTTCAATGTTGTTGATTTGAATAGGATATTTTTTCATATGCTCACCTCATATAAATACTTCTGGTTACATTTGTGTGTCGTTTCGACCTGATTATATGACAAATTGTGACAATTTGTTATGTCCAAATTTGTATAAAAACCGTCTTTTCTTGCAAAGGGCTGGATGAGGATGGTATAATGGCTTGGGGGAAGGGCATGGGAACCGGTTGTTTGGAGGGGAAAATGAAGAAAGAACTTCTGAAGCTTTTAAGAAATTCATCGTATGCAGCTTCAATTTTGCAGTATTATGATAAAGCATGTGGTGAGGAAGCGGTCGAAAATAATATTGTGATGAGACCGGGAAAATTAATGGATATGTATTGTCAGCCCTGTCACATTGCAATACCGGAACACAGCCACAATTATGTGGAACTGGTATATATGTACAGCGGGACAACGGTCCATGTTATAGGCGGAACCAGAAAGCTGAAGCTGGAGACCAATGATTTACTGATTTTAAGAGAAGAAACCAGGCATGCCATCAATCCGGCAGGAGAAGAAGATATTGCCTTCCATTTTTTCTTAATGCCTGAATTTTTCAGTCACCCTGCTTTTATGGGGGGAAACGGAAATATGCTCAGGCAGTTTATATCGGCATCCTTAAAAGGAAATACAACTGTGGCGGAATACCTGCATTTCCATTTACGGGAAATTCTGCCTGCCAGAAACCTGCTTGAGAACATGATCTGGTCTTACGTGGAAGAAAAAGAGGACAGGCAGGAAATCAATCAGGCAACAATGGGAATACTGTTTATGGAACTGCTTCATGATGTGGATAAGGTGGAATATCACGATATGCTCCAGTATGAGGAACAGATCGTGCTGACCGCATACCAGTATCTGGAAAAAAATTATTCCAGTGCGACCTTAGAGGAATTTTCCGGCATATCCATGCAGCCGCCGTATTATATCAGCCGTCTGTTCAAACGGTATTATAAGATGACATTTACCGAATGCCTGCAGCTTATAAGACTTGGCAGGGCGGCCAATGATCTGTCGTCAACCACCAAGCCTGTGGAAGAGATTATCGCAGAGGTGGGCTATGAGAACAGCAGTTATTTCCACCGTCTGTTTAAGCAGAGGTACGGATTGACACCAAAGCAGTTCCGGGATAAATCCAGAAGCAAATTCTGAAAAGATTATGAAATATGCTTCGGGAACATTGACTTTCCTATCACAGGTTATTATAGTTAAGTCAAAATGAAAAGGGGCGAGGAACACAAAAATGAGCCGGTTTAGGGAACGTTTTGCGCGGTTTATGGCCGGAAGATATGGTGCCGATAAGCTGTGCCGGTATTTGATTGGAATTTCTCTTGTATTGATGTTTGCAGGTGTGTTTGTCTGGAATACGTGGTTAGATGTCCTGGCAATTATTTTTCTGGCTATATGCTATTTCCGTATGTTTTCAAAGAATATTGGAAAACGATTTGAGGAAAACCAGAAATTTGAACGTCTCTTATTCCGTATAACGGAAGTTTTCAAAAAGTGGCGTTATAAGATTCAGCAGATGAGGCAATACCATATCTATCATTGTCCCAATTGCAGTCAGAAAATCAGGATTCCAAGAGGCAAGGGAAAGGTGAGTATTCATTGTCCTAAGTGCAATACTGATTTTATAAAGAAAAGTTAGTGATATATTTAGAAGGGAACAATTATGAATTTACAATTTAAGCCGCTTGAGGCAACGGATGTTGACAAAATTTCTCCATTCTATGCCTTACGGCCCAATCGAACCTGTGACAGCGTATATTTAGACAGTTTTATCTGGAGAGAATACTATCAGGTAAAATACGCGGTCTGTGATGAAAAGGCAGTGTTGTTTTTGATGGAGAAAGACGGAGAACCATTCTCCGCAATGCCGGTTTGCAAGGAAGAATATCTGCCTTATTATTTTCAGAAATTGGTGGATTATTTTAATCAGGTCTTAAAAAAACCGTTAAAGATTTTCCTTGCAGATGAGGAAGCCATCAATTATCTGAAACTGGACCCGGAAAAGTTTCTGATAAAGGAAGAGGAGGATTTAAAGGATTATCTTTACGATGCCGAATCTTTAAAGACTCTGGCAGGAAAGAAGCTGCACAAAAAGAAGAATCATTTAAACTCCTTTTTAAGGGAATACGAGGGCCGTTACGAATTCAGGACTCTTACCTGTTCTGACCGGGCCGATGTGCTTTCCTTCCTTGACGAATGGTGGGAGAATAAGGTGGAAGCCGCTGAATTCGTGCGTCAGCTGGATTATGAAGTCATGGGAATCCATGATATTTTGAAAAACTGTCACCTCCTTAATGTGAGAATGGCAGGAGTGTACATCGACGGGCAGTTAAAAGCGTTTACCATCGGCACTTACAACCCTTACGAAAAGATGGCGGTGATCCACATTGAAAAGGCTGATCCCGGCATTAAGGGACTTTATCAGTTTATCAACCAGCAGTTTTTGATTCATGGATTTCCGGAGGAGCTAAAACTTGTCAACCGGGAAGACGATGTGGGGATGGAAGGATTGAGAAAAGCAAAGATGTCCTACTATCCCATTGATTTTGCAAGAAAATACGGAGTAATTCAGAAGGGTTTTTAACGATGATACGGTATTTGAAGCAGGAAGAAAAAAAGGAAAGCAGAAAGCTGTGGGAAAAGGTCTTTTCAGAAGACTCGGAGAGCTTTCTGGATTATTACTATTCGGACAGGGTACAAAAAAGCAAGGTTCTGACCGCATGGAAGGAAGGATCTATGGCTGCGATGCTTCATCGCAATCCTTATCAAGTGGTGGTGAAAGACCGCTTATGGAAGATTGATTACGTTGCCGGGGTTGCAACTCATCCGGACTGCCGTCATCAGGGCTTCATGAGCCGGCTTTTAAGCCGCTGTTTTATGGATATGTATTTGGAAAAAATGGAATTTTGCTTTCTGGTTCCTGTAGATCCTGCCATTTATCAGCCGTTTGGTTTTACCTACATCAGTGATCTGCCGGCAAAGGAATTGAACGCAAAGGGACAGCAGTTAAGCCGGCGTGCCTTTTTGGAAGGTTCGGAGGAATGCAGGGAGACGGCCAGGTTCGTCGGCAGGCAGCTGGAGGATCAATATGAAGTCTATGCGTTGAGAAACGAAGAATACTACCGGGATTTAAGCAGGGAAGTACGGAGTGACCGGGGGGATCTGCTTCTTCTGTCTACCAGAGAGAAAGAAGAACGCCTGGCAGGTGTATGGGCCTATTACGGTGAGACGGCAGCGAATGTAAGAGAACTGATCTGTCTGCCGGAATATTTAAAGGAAGGCGGCTCCTCAAAGCCTTATGCAATGGGGAGGATCATTCATTTGCAACAGTTTGTTTCCGTCATATGCTTAAACGAGGATAGTCCGGTCAGTGAGATGAAACTGGTCATTGAGGTAAAAGATTCATTGATTCATCAAAACAACGGCATATTTAAGTGGAGGCTTGACCGGAAGGGATCGGCCTTAACCCCCGTTTTGGAGGAGGAAGGACGGAAACCCCAGATATCCCTTGGGATCAATGATCTGACATCCTGGCTGTTTGGATACAGCCGTCCTTCTGTCTCTGGCGAAGGGAAAGAATTGGTGGACAGGGTCCGGCCGTTAAAGGGAGTATTTTTTGATGAAGTAACTTAAATATGTCCGCCGGCATCGGAGTTGGACTGGTGATTACGGGCGGATTCTTATGAATCCGCCCTCCATGTTTTAGATAGTCTTTTTAAACAGGAAAGGGTAGGGATATGGAAGGCATAAGTCAGTTAAAAGAATGGATCGGAAAAAGTGAAAACATCGTTTTTTTCGGAGGTGCGGGAGTATCGACGGAAAGTGATATCCCGGATTTCAGAGGGGTGGATGGGCTTTACCATGAACAATATAAGTATCCTCCGGAAACCATCATCAGCCATAGCTTCTACAGAAAGAACCCCGAGGAGTTTTACCGGTTTTACTGCAATAAGATGTTATTCCCCCATGCAAAGCCCAATAAAGCCCATAAGGCACTGGCAAAGCTTGAAGCCATGGGGAAATTAAAAGCGGTCATTACCCAGAACATTGACGGCCTCCATCAGGCAGCAGGAAGCCGGAATGTATTGGAACTCCATGGTTCCGTAAAGAGAAATTACTGTACAAAATGTATGAAATTTTATAACCTGGAGGAAATGCTTGCCGCCAAGGGGGAGGGAGAGGTTCCGCGATGCAGCTGCGGGGGAATCATAAAGCCGGATGTGGTGCTTTATGAGGAAAGCCTTAACGATAGCGTCATGAGACGGGCGTTGTCATTTATTTCCGGTGCTGATTTGCTGATCGTGGGAGGTACCTCCTTAACGGTTTATCCGGCAGCAGGACTCATTGATTATTACAATGGAAATCAGATGGTTTTGATCAACAAGACGGTAACGCCCATGGATGAACGGGCGGATCTGGTCATCAGCGGCAGCATTGGAGAAGTGCTTCACGACGCAGTTTAACTGGATTTGGAGAAGGGAGAACAAACATATGTATGAGGCAGCAAAAGAACGATATGGGACAATGGTATATAAACGCTGTGGAAGAAGCGGGGTCCTGCTTCCCAGGGTGTCTTTGGGGCTATGGCAGAATTTCGGGCTGGAAAAACCTCTTTCTCACCAAAGAGAGATCCTTTTAAGTGCTTTTGATATGGGAATTACCCATTTCGACCTGGCAAATAATTACGGAGCTCCGGTGGTGGGAAAAGCAGAGGAGAATTTCGGAAGCGTGTTAAAGAGTGATTTGGGCAGATACCGGGATGAGCTGATAATTTCCACCAAGGCCGGATTTGAAATGTGGCCGGGACCTTACGGAAACTGGGGCTCAAGAAAGTATTTGATGGCCAGCTTAGACCAGAGCTTAAAACGCATGGGACTGGAATATGTGGATATATTTTATCATCACAGACCGGACCCGGATACCCCGCTTGAGGAGACCATGGGAGCACTTGCCGATATGGTAAAGCAGGGAAAGGCGCTTTATGTGGGAATCTCTAATTACGGTGACAAAGAAGCAAAAGAAGCCATCTTGATGTTAAAGGCCAAAAATGTCCCATGTCTGATTGGACAGCCCAGGTACAACATGTTTGAGCGTGTGGCGGAGGAAGGGCTTTTTGACACTCTGTCGGAACATGGTGCAGGCTGTATCTGCTACAGTCCTTTGGCACAGGGCATGCTGACAGACCGCTATTTAAATGGGATTCCGGAGAACTCCAGGGCAGCAAGACCCGGCAGCACTTTAAGCGGCCGTTACCTCACTGAGGAGAATCTCTCCAGTGTCCGCCGGCTAAATGACCTTGCAGCAGGGAGAGGCCAGACACTTGCCCAGATGGCACTTGCCTGGGTCCTTCGGGAGGAGGCGGTCACGTCGGTTCTGGTCGGAGCCAGCAGTGTGAAACAGTTGAAGGAAAATGCAGCTTGTCTGAAGAATACGGAATTTACCCCGGAAGAACTGGCTGAGATCGACAGAATTTTAAAATAATCGGATATAAGGGCAGCCCGTGATGGGAAGGCAGGTATGTTTATGACTTACGAAGTTGGAGATATTGTAAAACTGAAAAAAAAACACCCCTGCGGAAGTCAGGAGTGGGAGATATTAAGAGTTGGTGCAGATTTTCGTTTAAAATGTATGGGCTGCGGCCACCAAATTATGGTGCCAAGAAAGCTGGTGGAAAAAAACACCAGAGGTTTAAAAGGAAACGATGGAACTCCAAAGGTATAAAGCTAAGAAAAACGCAGTAAAATGTGCAGGAAATTAAGAAAAGGACTTGCTTTTATCAAATGTTTCCGGTATAATGTTATTTCGTGACATATAGAATCCTTGCTCCTGAAACTGAAAGCAGGGGCCAGAGACCACAAGGAGGTAAAAAGCATGAACAAATATGAGTTAGCCGTTGTTATTAACGCAAAGCTCGAAGATGAAGAGAGAGCAGCAGCGATTGAAAAAGTTACGGGTTATATCACTCGTTTCGGCGGAGCTGTTACTGGCATTGATGAATGGGGTAAGAAAAGATTGGCTTACGAAATTCAGAAAATGAAAGAAGGATACTACTACTTCATCAAATTTGATGGCGAATCCAGAACTCCGAACGAGTTAGAAGAGCACGTTCGTATCATGGAGCCGGTTATCAGATACTTATGCGTAAGACAAGAGGCATAATAGATAAAGAAAGCGTGATCGTATGAACAAAGTAATCCTTATGGGCCGATTGACCCGTGATCCAGAAGTAAGATATTCCCAAGGTGAGCGTTCTATGGCAATCGCAAGGTACACCCTTGCTGTTGACCGCAGAGGCCGGAGAAACCAGGACGGCAATGAGCAGACTGCAGATTTTATCAACTGTGTTGCATTTGACAAGGCAGGGGAGTTTGCAGAGAAGTATTTCCGTCAGGGCATGAGAGTATTGATTTCCGGAAGGATCCAAACTGGAAGTTATACGAATAAAGACGGCATTAAGGTTTATACAACAGATATTATTGTAGATGATCAGGAATTCGCTGACAGCAAGGGCGGAGCTTCAGGAGAAGGCGGCGGTTATCAGCCAACTTCCAGACCGGCACCTTCCAGTGCAATCGGCGATGGATTCATGAATATCCCGGATGGAGTCGAAGACGAAGGACTTCCATTCAACTAAAACGAATAGGAGGTAGCACCAATGGCATTTAATAAGAATGATAAAGCTGATGGCGCTAAGTTCAGAAGAGGCGGCATGCGCAGAAGAAAAAAAGTTTGCGTATTCTGTGGAGAGAAGAACGGCGTTATTGATTTTAAAGATGCAAATAAGTTAAAGAGATATGTATCTGAGAGAGGAAAAATCCTTCCCAGACGTATCACAGGCAACTGCGCAAAGCACCAGAGAGCGCTTACTGTTGCGATTAAGAGAGCAAGACACATCGCTCTTATGCCTTATACAATGGAGTAAATCCTTATTTTGTAAGGGTTTTTGAATTGGGTATTGGATATGGAAAGACTTCACATGAGAGTGTGGGGTCTTTTTTTGTGGAAATTAATAATAGTAGTTTTTTTAATCATTCTGTAATGATTAATATTTATAATTACTTAAAGTATTACCAAAGGAAAAAAACACATAGAGAGAAAAGCAAATTTTGGAATCTAACGTGTATAATATTGGCACATTAATTGACAATAAGCTGGGTATCAAATACACTGAAAAATAAGCTTTTAATTATTTGACACGACTTATTTAAAGCATATTCATCCATGTTTTCACAGTAATATTATGTAAAGGGGTGGTTCCATTGGGATAATTACAATTCGGAACAAATAGTAGTCGGGTATTGGCATGGATGGAAGAGCTAGAAATCAAAGGAACACATATAACGTTGGTATTACTAACCGAAACTTTGATATTACTCCACCAAGTAATTGGGCACCAGTTGCAGCGGAATCTAATGTAACGACTGTTGGAGCCAATTATACAATTACATTAAAAAGAGGAAATAATTCATGGAAATGTTTTATCACAAATAATTTATCTCTCTAAAAGGAGTAATTATGAGTAAAAAAAAATATTTGCTTCTGTGTCTTCTCCAGACTTTAATAGCAGCTATATATCCATTTGTTTACATGGTTACTTGGAAATATAAGAACTATTCATATGATTCGATGCCATATTTAGTGCTTACTTGTCTTTTTCCTTTGATTATGGGAGCAATTTTATATTTAAATAAAATTGTTTCTATTGATAAGACAGTAAGTGCCATATTTCTTGTGTTAAATCTATTTATGGTTATAATTACATGGGAAGTAATTCCAGGAACGGTTGCTATATATAATTTATTAATTTGTGGAGTTTTACTCATATCAATTTTTGATACGGATAAAAGATAAATGTGTCTTAAGAAAGAAAAAATTATTTAAAAATGGCTTTTCTATAGAATGATAAAAAATGTTAGTTATTGTGAGCAAATTTATTGTGCTCTTATTGATCATTATAGTTATTGAGGATTTTGTTATTAACATATATGATAAGTGAAAAACGGTTTCCCATCGAATCATTCTAAGTAATTAAATGGTTAATGGGGGCCGCTTTTCAATGTAAGAAAAAATTATATACTGACGAAAACAAGACTATACAACGTTTAATAATCAGCCTATTTATGGGGTTAGGTTTTATGTCTTATAGTGCGTAATATTTTATGTAAAAGGTGTTGAGTGGTTTTATGCATTGGTTATTTATAGAACGGGCTTGTTTGAACTAGGATTAAAATGCACATATATAGAGCGATATAAAGGGGATTTAAATAAGGGCAAGAAAATCAGTAAGACTAAGAGAATTTTTAGTTTATATTTTCAACTCCAAAATAGGCTCTGTATGATATGATTCAACCATATCATACAGAGCCTATGAACATACTATTAAGAACTGATTTTCCCTTTGCTATTTCATATCATTAAAAGCTGATTTCCATTAATTATGAATACGATTTTCGTTATACCCGGTACTCATATAATGTTCATAGTATTTTTTCAAGTCATTTCCATAGGCGGTTGCCAAGTCTGGATTATTGTCCTTGTATTTCGTCACGTCGAAAGTGCTGCATCCCTTGCGCCCTTCTGCCATTCCATTTGAAACAAAGTGTTCCAGTAGTTTTTGCTCATTATTTCCTATGATAGTCTGCAGGTCAGGGTTATTATTATAATAGAAGGTTGAGTCAAATACCAGCTTATAATCCGCGGCATTCAGAACGGGTTGTGTCTTGGTTTCTGGTGCGGGGCTGGAGTTTTCATTGGCGGCAGGTGCCGTATTGGCATTATCATATGGGCAGACGCCGTTTGGATGCAGATGGGCTGGATAGCCGTGGTGATAATGATAGCTTCCCAAACCACTTTTGTTCTTATAATCATGATGCCCGCCCCGGGAGTCTGTGCGTCCAGAATGGGCCTGCGCAATTATGATGCCATCTGCATACCTTGCATCTGCATATCCGATTGTCAGAATCGCAGCCAGTAATAAAATGACTTTTTTGAAATTTTTTCCAAACCTCTTTTGTTTTTTCGTAGTTACTTCCATTTTCATATACAATTTCCCCCTATATTAATTTTTATTAATCATATCATATGGAGATTTGTATATCAATTTAAATTAATGAAGATTTGTGTTTCAACATTGCACATGCATTGGATAAAGGGTACTATATAAGAAAGGTATCAGAATTCGTCAGACTTTAATGTGGGGAAATTATGAATAAAATTTAAATAATACTTTAGTTTTGTTTATCCGTATTCATTAGAAATTCTGGTGAAGATTATTGAGTTGATATAGTATAAATGTACTTTTATAGTATTCTTGTAATAATGATACTGTTTTTAAGCTGTATTTTTGTTAGAATAGATTTACAGTGGTTTGTGGAAAAATTACTTTGAGTGTCACTTTAAACAAAAATTTTGGAAACTATAATGAAGAACCTATGCTGCAGGGGACAGGCTTATGAGGAGGTTAAAAGTGAAACGTGCTTTATAAAGACGGGGGAAAAAATGGCAAAAAAATTAAATATAAGATACCTCAACCCGGATCCTGGAGAAATAAATAAAGTCAGTGAGCAAATAATGGTCAGTTATACTTCTGCATATAGAGGGCTTATGGATCATGAGTATTTGTCTTCTTTGGTAGGTAATCATTGGGTTTCGATCTTACAGGAAAGAGTACGGTTGGGAGATATTTGTCTCGTAGCAGAAATTGATGGAAAGATCATTGGAAGTGCTGTGTTCAGCGTAGTTAATCATTTAAAAAAACTTATGCAGAATGGCACGCTTTTTATTTGCTGCCGGAATATACAGGAAAGGGTTTTGGACATTTATTTTATCAAAAGATTGAACAAGATATGATAGCTCGTGGCTGTGGATATTGTATACTGGAGGTTTTATCAACAAATGAGCGGGCAAAAAAATTTTATGTTTCACATGGATTTTTTAGAATCGAAACCTTTAAGGTTGAAGAAAATGGAATGATACTTTTATGTGATCAAATGAAGAAAGCGTTCATTTAAGCTAAATAGTAAAGCTATATAACAAAGCAATATATCAAAGCAGCAGATGTTAGTAAAAAATACGATTGACGGGTTATGAATGAATTTATGTAACATTCCAGATGATAGAGTCAAAGTTAAAAGGGATTCATAGAGATTTTTTCAGAAAAAAAGGGGGATTTTTAAGAAATGTCCGGTGTGTTCTTGCCGTCTTGTCTGGGGCTGTGTTACATTAAAACAGATAGTGGAAACATCAAAATGAAAGGAAAGGATTTGCATAATGGATAAAAAGAAGGTCATTTTAGTATCACACGGAAAATTGTCAGCTGGTATGCTTCATTCCATACAGATGATTATAGGAGAAAATGAAGATGTATCCTCAATGGGAATGATGCCGGGAGAGCATTATCAGCCGATGGTGGATGCGTTGGAACAAAAACTGAAAGAGAATCCGGATACCCAGTATGTGGTAGTGGCTGATCTTATGGGGGGCAGTGTATGCAATGGTATGACAACCTTGCTGCAATATCCTAATATAAAGCTGGTGGCAGGTATGAATATGGGACTGGTCATCAATCTTGTACTTTCACCAGGCGTTTTGACGGATGAGGAAATAGATGCAAAGGTCGCAGAGGCCAATGCAGTAAACAAGAGGATTCAACCGGAGCTGCTGACAAATGGAGAAAGCGGCGAGGATGACTTTTTCTAAATAATTATTTGGTTTTTTATTTCGACGCTGAGTATGGAACGGCATTTCTCTGAAAGAGGGAGACAAAGAAATGTTAAAAAATAGTCAATAAAAAGACCGCAATCTAAAGTGCCGTCGGTACAATAAGGCGGCAGTCCAGAAAGCCGGCAGTCCAGAAAGCCGTCGGTCCAGAAAGTCGGCAGTCCAGAAAGCCGGCAGTCCAGAAAGCCGTCGGTCCAGAAAGTCGGCAGTCCAGAAAGTCGGCAGTCCACAAAGCCGGCGATATAAAAAGATAACAATATACAGGTGAAAAAACAGGGAGTATTACAGATAAATTCAGAAGCAATTGTATTTACCAAATGTTGACCGAGGCAAACGCAGGAATGAAAAATTTGAGGGAGGTGCATATACATTATGGCTGAACTGTTGTTTTTACAGCCGGTATTTAAGGAGGCTGTATGGGGAGGAAGGAAACTGAAGGAACGCTTTGGATATGACATACCCAGTCCGTCCACAGGAGAGTGCTGGGCGGTTAGTGCTCATCCCAATGGAGACTGTATTGTAAATGGCGGCACTTACGGAGGAGAATCCTTATCCGGTCTTTGGAGCAGCCATCCGGAGCTTTTCGGTAATGAGGATGGAAGACTGGGAAATCAGTTTCCTCTACTTGTAAAGCTGATAGATGCTCAGGAAGATTTAAGCATACAGGTGCACCCCGGCGATGCTTATGCAAAGGAACATGAGAATGGTTCTCTGGGAAAAACCGAATGCTGGTATGTTCTGGACTGTACGCCCGATGCCACGATTGTTATCGGTCATCATGCAAAGAGCCGGGAAGAATTCAGGCAGATGACAGAGGAAAAACGCTGGAATGATCTGATACGGGAAGTGCCTGTGAAAAAGGGAGACTTTTTTCAGATCCCTCCGGGGTGTGTCCATGCCATAAAAGGCGGCACACTGATCCTGGAAACCCAGCAGTCCAGTGATATTACCTACCGGATGTATGATTATGACAGAAGGTGGAATGGTAAGCTGAGAGACCTTCATACAAAACAGTGTATGGAGGTGGTCAGTGTTCCTTTTGTTCCCGTAAAAGACCAGAGAAAGAGGCTTGAAACGGGAGCGGTGGATAAGGAACATCTGGTGACCTGCGACGAATATACGGTGGAAAAATACGAGATTCATGGTACCTGGAACCACAAATTCCAGGGGGCATTTACCAATGTAAGCGTGCTGGAAGGGGAAGGGACCATAGATGGTATTCCGCTGAAAAAGGGAGACCATTTTATTATTCCTTACGGATATAAAATTTGCGAAATAGAAGGGCAGCTTTCCCTGATCTGTTCCTGGGTGCCGGATAAGGCTCCGGTTTGCGAACATTTAGAAGATTCCATGAGTCTTGGGGTTTATGACTGGATGGGACGGTTAAAAGCCAGAGATGAAGATGCAGAACAGGTTGTTCTGGCGTTTGAAGATGTTTATGAGGAAGGGGATATGATCAAGCTGAGAGTTCCCCGGACAGAAGCTCATTATGTGGTAAGAATGGATGATACCATGGATGAAGCTCTGGTATATATGACAAAGAATGAGCTGGACTTTGAGATCCCATTTGAGGAGCGGAAAAAGTCTTATAATCCCAAGTCGTTTACCGGAAAACGTCATTATCTGACCTGCCGCCCGGCAGAAGATTATGAGATTTACGGTTACAGGAATCTTGCAAAAAATGGAATGGACCAGCACGGGGACAGGGGGTGCTATCCTCATGCCTCCGCCAATGTGGAGACGCGGGGAGAGTCTGTATTTGCGGCCAGAAATGCCATAGACGGTGTGGTTGCCAACCGTTCCCACGGGTCCTGGCCTTATGAATCCTGGGGAATCAACAAAAGACAGGACGCACAGATGCTTCTGGAGTTTGGACGCCCGGTGGACTTTGATCAGATCGTACTCTGGACCAGGGCAGATTTTCCTCATGACAATTGGTGGGTGGAAGCAGAACTTTCATTTTCAGACGGTACCAGGGAAATTGTAAAGATGGAAAAGAGCAGGAAACCTCACCGGTTCCAGATCAAACGGAAAAACATAACCTGGATCAGACTGGGAAATTTAGTTCAATCCGATGATCCGTCTCCGTTCCCTGCTTTGACACAGATTGAAGTATATGGAAGGGAGCCGCGGCTCTAAAGAAGATCGGGGAAAGGGGAACGGGGGATGCTGCGTGCAATTATTGCTGACGATGAAGCGGTCATTTTAAAAGGTCTCAGAAAACTGATTGACTGGAATAAAATGGGGATAGAGATCGTAGGGGAAGCCGGAAACGGCAGAGAAGCGCTGGAACTGATTCGTAACAAAAAGCCGGACCTGGCGGTATCGGATATTGCCATGCCGGAACTGGATGGGCTGGAGCTGCTGAAACGAATCAATGAACTGGGGCTTGAAACAAAGGTGATCTTCATCAGCGGATATCAGGAGTTCTCCTATGCAAAAAAGGCGGTAAAGTATGGGGCAGTGGATTATATTTTAAAGCCAATCGAACAGGATGAGATGGAAGCGGCTATTAAAAAAGCGGTGAACCTGGTGGGAGAGCAGAGCAGTTTAAAGCTGCTTAGTTTGGAGCAGGATGAGAATGAACTGTCCCGTATTTTTCATAAAATCAACGGCAATCAGGAATATGCAAGGCAGGATCTGTATGAACAGTTTGAGGCCCTTCATATTGATGTGGCCTGTAAGGAATTTATTGGGGTTGCATTCCGGCTTTATTTTACCAAAGCAGCGCCGGACAATATCAAGATGCAGGAGCTGGAGAAATTTTCTGCTTATAACCGGCTTCAGAAAAAACTGGAGGAGGAGAAGTGGGGATTTGTCATTAAAAAGGATTTGAATAACTGCTATGTTATATTTACCCTTTTGCCTTCTGAGGATGACCATACCATCCTTTTCCGCACCCGCAAGCTGGCAGAGGTGATGACAAGCGGTCAGCCCATTATGGTAAAGACCGGAATCGGAGAACGGATCAAGGAGATCGGTACCCTCCAGCTTGCCTATAAGACCAGCCGGTTTGCTCTGGAGCTGTATTATTTTACGGAAGAGGATGAGATATGGTATGCCAATGTGAAGCGGCAGTTCCGGGATTCCTTTGATGATTATCAGGCCTGTTTTAAGAGGCTGATGCAGGGGTTTCTGTCCAGAAAGTCCACCATTGATCCGGAAATATGGGAGATCCTTTTAATCATCCGCAATCTTCATTTTGGGAACCGTTTTGCAGCCATAAACCGGTGTATCCTTCTGGTGACGGATGTTACCAAGGAGCTGATGGACAACTATCTGGTGGATGAATCTTACCGGGAAAAAGGAGAACGGGCAGCAGAAGAAATCCGTACCAAGCCGTTGTACAGGCAGGCCTGTGAGGTGATTTCCAATTATCTGGAGGACCTGTTTGAAATCATAAAGGATGGAACCGGGAACAGCGGACGAAACGAGATTGCCAGGATTAAGCGCTACATCGGGGAGCATTACCGGGAGAATCTGACTTTGGAGTCCATGGCTTCTTTTGCCAATATGAATCTTTATTATTTCAGCAGTTATTTTAAAAAGAATACCGGCCAGAATTTTAAAAACTATCTGACGGATATCCGTATGGAGGAGGCCAGAAGGCTTTTGGCAAATACGGATTATAAAGCCTATGAGGTTGCAAAAGCGGTAGGTTACCGGAATGTCCGCCAGTTCAATGAAAATTTCAAAGGGAAGTATGGGAAGAGTCCGAATGAATACAGAAAAGATTATAAGTCAGAGGGACATGTATAAAAAACGGGTAAAAATCTTCATGAAAACAGCGGGAACAAGGGTGCTGGCTGGCATCCTTGTTCCTGCTGTTTTCCTTATGGGGTGTTCCTTTGATCCTCCCGCTCCCGAAGAAGGACCGGTTTCCATACGAGTGGCCTGTTCCGCCGGAGACATCAAATGGAAAAGCGGGATGGAGGATGTGGCAGAGAAATTCATGGAACAAAATAAGAATATTAAAGTGGAGCTTTATTTTGTGCCTGAGGTCAAGAAGCAGACTTATATAGAACGGCTGAAGGTGCTGGCGGCACAAGAGGAGTTTTCCGATATTGTGGAACTGCGTGAGACAGGTGCACTTGTGCAGGCGGGACTTCTTGCTCCCATGCCCCGGGAGGTATATTCTCTGGTAGCCAGTCCGCGGCTTTATGATGGTGTGTGTTACGGGGTACCGCGGTATACGACCACACTGGGAATAATTTATAACCGTGATATTTTTGAAGAGATGGGACTTTCCGAACCGGAGACTTATGATGATTTTTTGAACATCTGCCAGAAGTTATTGACAGCCAGGTATGATGCCCTGGCTTTGGGGGCTGCAGATATCTGGCATATGAAGTTTTGGGGCAATTACCTGTTTCGCAATTATATGGCCACAGAGGACGGTAAGGTCCGGATGACAAAGGAAAATCTGACCAGGATGCTGGGGGATTTCCGGGATCTGGCGGATAAAGGGTATATCAACTCCCGTTACCGGGATATGTTGGACAGCCAGACCGCACAGGCGCTCTCTTCCGGGCAGGCGGCCATGGTCTATACAGGACCGTGGATGCTTTCACAGATTGAGAATTTAAATCCTCAGATCCGGCTGGGCTTCTTTTTCCTTCCCGATAAAAATGGTGTTGCCTACGCAATGGATGACAGCAATGTGGAATGGGGCATTTCTGCAGAAACAGCCAGGGATAAGAAAAAGATGGATGCATCGGTGAAGTTTCTTCAGTTCTATTATTCAGAGGGGGTTTATGAAACCATATTGGAACTGATGAATGCAGATTCGGTGACGGTCCGTAAGGTCCGTATGCCTGACACCAGGAATCAAAGGATCATGAAGGCGGCCTATGAAAGGGGACCTGTGCATACAAAGCTTTTGATGGAGGATGCCAATTCGCCTGACGGATTCATTGCCTATTATGACCAGGTGCTGATCCAGGCACTATGGGGAGACGAACCGGTTTCTTCCCTGGCTGACAGCCTGCTCAAACGATGGGAGATGCCATGACACAGAAAAGAAAGAGCATTTTTTTCAATCTGACCATATCTTTTATCGTTCTTGGAGCGGCCCCTTTGCTCATTGCAGGGAGTCTGCTGTTTATCCAGTTCCGTAACAATATGGAACGGGTGGTTCTCGATGATATGACCCGGATGGTCCGCTACTCCGGCAACAACGTGCAGGAAATGGTAGATGAGTGCAGTGAACTGACCAAGCGCATTTATGATATTTCCACGGATGACGGACTGCTGCTGTATCAGGTTTTAAATAACAGAAGCCTTCGCCAGGAGGTGAGGGAAATGAAGGTCATGGTGATTCTCAATGAAATGCTTGATGGGGACACCCGGATCAGGACCGCTTATTTTGAGGATAACCAGGGGAGGGTTTATTATGCCACTAAAAATACCCAGAAGGTACTTGACAAAAAGGCTTTTTTGAAATTCATTGCCCAGGAAGATGATACGGCCAATTTTTCCGTCCTTTATACCCATGTGGACAGTTATTTCCCGGATTCCAGGAATCAGGTAGTCACCTTTCGCCGCAGCTATCAGGATATAACCTCCTTTAAAACCATAAAAAACAGTTTGGGAAACTTATATCTGGACATGGATATAAGTAAGCTGTCTTCCATGCTGTCGGATGTGAGTATGGATATCAACGAATCCTTCCGGATTGTCGATGAACGGGGAAGGTGTATTTACAGCATGGAGCCGTCGGAGACCGGAAGCGTTTTGGAGGAGATGCTGCCCCTTTATCCGGTGATGTCAGAAAATGAGGGGATGATGCTGAAAGGGAACCGGTATCTGGTATACGACCGGCTGGAAAATTGCGGCTGGACTGTGGTTGCCCAGGCCGGAAGAGACCGGGTTCTGCAAAATCTGGAAAGCACAAAACAGTATATTTTGGCGTTTTTAGGGGGAACCTTTTTCTTGTTATTATGTTTATATTTCTATTTTCTAAAGGAAATCAGAAAGCCGGTGAAGCTTTTAGAGAGAGGCATGGCTGAGATACAGAAAGGAAATTTAGAGACCAGGATTGATGTGGGCGGCAGAGAGGATGAAATCGGAGTTCTGGCATCGGGCTTAAATTCCATGGCTAAGGATCTGAACGAATACATCAAAAAGGTCTATGTGGCGGAAATCGGACAGCGGGAAGCGGAATTAAATGCCCTCAAGTCCCAGATTAAGCCACATTACCTTTATAACACACTGGAGGTAATCCGGATGACGGCTCTGGAACAGGAGGACAGGGAAACGGCAAGAATGGTGGAGAGTCTGTCCAGACAGCTTAAATACCTGATGGGTCACAGCGGAGATATGGTGCCTCTTCGGATGGAGATCGAAAATATCCGGGAATATTTTTACATCATGCGCATCCGGTATGAGAACCGCATCCAGCTGGAAGTCAGCGTGGATGAGGAGGTAATGGAAACGCCCATTATTAAGCTGAGTCTTCAGCCCATTGTGGAAAATGCCGTAAAACATGGTCTGCGCCCCAAAAAGGGGAAGGGGACTGTACGGATCGAGGCCCACAAAAGAAGGGACTGCCTTGAGGTGACCGTAATGGATGACGGGGTCGGTATGAATGAGGAGATTTTAAAGGCCCTTCAGGAAGAACTGATGCAGGAGGAAGTTGGAGTCAAAACCAGAGAGGGCTTAAACCATGTGGGGATCAAAAATGTGTATGACAGGATTCAGAAAAATTTCGGACCGGAATACGGACTGGAGATCATCAGTACGGAGGGAACCGGAACCATTGTTGTGTACACGTTACCGGTAAACGCAGAGGAAAGCTAGAGGTTTTTTTGGGAAAACAGGAGAGGTTTTTGGATCGTCGGACCAAAGGGTTGAGACGGACAAACGCATATGATACCATAGGCTTATCTTGAAGAGGGACATGAAAGATGGACCTGTTTCACGTATGTAAGATCGTTCAGGAGGTAGAGAGATGATTAAAATGATGCGGGTGGATGACCGCCTGATCCATGGCCAGGTGGCGGTCATGTGGTCAAAAGAGTTGGGAATACAAAGAATCATTGTAGCGAGCGACACCATTGCTGCCAATGACATTCAGGTCAGTGCGCTTAAAATGGCAGCACCGGCAGGCGTTAAGGCAGCCGTACTGCCCATTGATAAGGCGGTCGGAATTCTCAATGATCCCCGGGCACAGCAGATGAAGATCCTGGTGATCTCCAACAATCCGGAGGATTTATTAAAGGTAGCGGAAAAACTGGATGAAAAGCCGGTCCTCAATGTGGCCAATTACGGAAGAATCGGAGGAGGTTCCCTTTCCTCCAAAACCAAAATTTCCGAATCCGTTTATGTGACTGATCATGACCGGGAAGTTTTGGAAAAAATCCATGGGCTTGGAATTGAAATCATTCATCAGCCCCTTCCCAGTGATGGAAGGCAGGACTTTATGAAGCTGTTAGGAGGAAAATAAGCCATGATCATGAACGCTTTCATTGTGGGACTTGTACTCATGTTTACGAAATTTTTTGACTGGTGGGGCAACACCATGTTTCAGAGGCCCATATTCTGTGTGGCAATTTTAGGCGCCCTGCTTGGACATCCGAAGGAAGGCATTATTTTAGCGGCACAGCTGGAACTGGTATTCCTTGGAAATGTAAGTCTGGGCGGTGTTATGCCTTCTGACTTTACTCTGGGTTCTATTTTCGGCGCGGCATTTGCACTTTTACTGGGCAAAGACTTAGCGACCGCGGTTACGCTGGCTCTTCCGCTGGCAGCACTTGGAACACTTCTTTATTCCTCTATGAAAATCGTGGTAACTTCTCTGGTGCCAAGATTTGAAAAACTTCTGGAGGAACGCAACATTAAGGGATTTAAAAAGCTGTGGATTCTCCAGTTTGCCGGATTCCACCTTTGCTATTTCCTTCTTGGTTTTATCTGTATCTGGGTAGGTACAGACGCAGTAAAGGCATTTGTTGACATCATTCCGGACTGGGTACAGAAATCCATGACCGTGGCCTCCACCATGCTCCCTGCACTTGGTATGGCGCTTCTTTTAAAGTCCTTATGGACCAAAGAAATCTGCCCTTATTATTTCCTGGGATTTGGTTTAGGAGCATTCTTCTTTTACAACAACGTAACAGGAGCAGCCCTGGCAGACAATGCGGTAAAGCTGACCAGCGCTCCAACTAAAATGTTGTCCCTGGTGCAGATTTCCTTTATCGGAGCAGCCATTGCGGCCCTCATTATTTTCCAGGAACTGCAGAAGATCAAGGACGGACAGAGATTTAAAAGCGTGTCCTCCAGCACAATAATTGATGAAAGTGAGGATTTCTTCAATGACTAATACCAACACAGGCACTGATGCAGCCGTTACAATGAAGACTAAACTGAATCCTCAGCAGAAAAAGCTGGTAAGCTCCGTGTTCTGGAGATCCATGTGGCTGATGTTCTGTACCTCTTATACCAAACAGCAGGGGACCACCTTTGGCTGGACCATGATTCCTTATCTGGAGGATATCTACGGCAAAGAGACCGATGAATTTTATGAAGCAATGTCCAGACATCAGGACTTTTTCAATACCACACCCGGTATGTCACCTTTTATCTTTTCTCTGGTTATTTCCATGGAGCAGGAAAGAAAATCCGCAATGGACACAGGAAGAGAATTTGATGATTCCTCCATTGAGGCGCTGAAGGTTGCTCTTATGGGACCGTTTGCAGGAATCGGTGATTCCGTTTATTCAGGAGCGCTGCGTATCATCGCAACAGGAATCGCCCTGGGATTTTCCCAGATGGGCTCCTGGATGGGACCGATCTTATTTGCACTGCTTTATAACATTCCCAATGTGCTGATCCGGTACTTTGGAGCCAGCTATGGTTTGAAGCTTGGCAGTACATACATTGCCAATGCATTGGCTTCAGGTGCACTGAAGGCATTTACCAAAGGATTTGCTGTTTTGGGACTTATTATGACAGGTGCCATGACGGCACAGTATGTAAGCTTTAAGACCACTTATGTGGCTGATTTTGGCGGAGCGACCTTTAATTTACAGGGGGTGCTGGACCAGATCATGCCCGGGCTTCTTCCGCTTGCGATCACCATGGCCTCCTTCTTCTATTTAAGAAAGAAGAATAAGCCGGTCACCGTGCTGCTGGTTATGTTTGCGGCCGCTGTGGTGCTTACTGTGCTGGGGATATGCGGTTAGTTGTTATGGCTTTAAGGGCTGGCAGACATCGGTTTGCCGGCCTTTGAGTGGTTTAAAAAAAGGAGAGGGAAAAGATGAACGGGTTGGGAATGCTGGCTGTGATCATAGGAATCATGGCGGTTTCAACTGTTGCAATGGGACTTATAAAAAAACGTGTATTTACCGGCATTTATACCGCACTCCAAACCAGGAATTACACTTCTTTTTTCCAGCAGGTGGATGGAAGGCTGGCCCGCGGGGTTCTGCCTGTGTATACCAGGGAAAACATGAAGCTGAGTGCTTATATGAGCCTTGATGATGCAGATAAGGTAAAGGGGCAGTTTAATGCCATGATGAAGCAGTCCATGAATTCCTTTCAGCTTACGGGACTTTTGGTCCGCGGATATGAGTATTTTTCCCGCAGGCAGGAGAGGGAGAGGTGTGAAAAAATTCTGGAAAAGATGAAGGAGGTCCTTCCTCCCGACCGTCTGGAAAAGTACCAGATGCACTATGACATTGTTTTTGGCGGTTCCATAGCCTATGCGGACCGGCTGGCAGCTGAGGCAAAAGCCCACAGGGGGAAAAAGAAGGGCTATCTGGAATATTTGCTTGCCAGATCCTATGAATCCATGGGCAAAAAGGAGGAAGGAAGACGTTACCGGCAGCGGGCGGCAAAGGAATTTAAAACAGGAGCAGAGGATATTGAGAGATATGTTGAAATCATGTAAAGACCTTAAAAGCCGCAGGGATCTGGTGGAATGGCTTTCTGATATGCTTCCCGATCCTTTTTTGTACAAGGGGTCCACCGGTGCGGCTTACGATGCAGGAATCAGGGAGTTTGAATATTGCTCCCGGCCTTTGTGGGCAATCTTTTCCCTGATCGCCAGCGGTGATTATGAGGAGGAGATGGCGGCTCCTTTTATAAAAAGGATCAAAGCCGGACTAAAGCCCGGGACTCCTCTGACATTTCCAGAGCCGTCTACGGCAAGGAGGCAGACGGCAGTGGAAATGGCAGTTTATGGCTATGGACTGCTGTGCTGCAAAGAGCGGCTGCTGAATTATCTGGATGAGGAAGAAAGAAACCGGTTGGCTGTCTGGCTGAACCAGGTAAATGAAATTGAATTTCCAAGAGGAAACTGGTACTTTTTCCTCTTAATCATCAATTACGGACTGAAGGAAAACGGCTTTCCCTACAGCAGGGAAAACATTGATTTTGCCTGCAGGGAGATCGAGAGTCTCTATATTGGCGGCGGGTGGTACAAAGACGGGCATGACTGCCAGAGGGATTATTATATCCCCTTTGCTTTTCAGTTTTACAGCCTGCTGCTTGACCGGTACTGCCCGGAACACAAGCTGTCCGGTGTCAGGGAAAGAAGTCTTGAGTTTGAACCGGATTTTCTGTACTGGCTGGACTCCCAGGGACGGAGCCTGCCCTTTGGAAGAAGCCTGACCTACCGCTTCGCCCATGTATGCTATTGGTGTGCCTGTGCTGTAAGCGGCGTTCATGGAATTTCCACCGGAGAAGTAAAGGATATGATTTTCCGGAATTTCAATTTCTGGGCAGGTCAGGACATCCTTTCCGAAGGAATGCTCTCCATTGGCTACGGATATCCCAACCTGGTTTTGAGTGAGGATTATAATGCGCCGGGTTCGCCTATGTGGGCATTTAAGGCCTTTGTTATTTTGTCTCTTCCCCAGGAACATGATTTTTGGAAAGAGGACAGAAAGAAGGTGGTTTTAAAGGAACCCATCAGAGAAGAACGGGGACCGGGGTTTTTGGCGGTGGCGGGGAAAAAGCATCATTATGCACTTTCAGTCTGTCAGTACAGCCATGCTTCCATTTTCCAGCATATGTCCAAGTATGGAAAGTTTTGTTATTCCACTGCCTTTGGGTTTAACTGTTCCAGGGATGTGCAGGGAATCAGCCAGTTTGCCGTTGACAATACTCTGGCTCTGTCCGTAAAGGGGACGGGGCAGTTTGCAGGACGGGGAAGGATTGTGGAATGGGACTTGTTTAAGGAATACGGATACAGCCGGTGGGTATATGGTGAGATTGCAGAGATTGAGAGCTGGCTGGTTCCTGTGGATGAGCAGTTCCATATAAGGGTCCACCGGATTCACACCAGTCTGGAACTGGAGACATATGAAGGCGCATTTCCGGTTTTTGGCTGGAGCCCCAAGTTTTGTTCTCCTGTGATGGAAACGGACGGCATAATCCTTCACCGTGGTCACATGTCAAGCGGAATTTGGGATCTTTGCCATGACCGCCAGCCGGAGGTGGTTCTTCAGGGACCAAACACGAACATTTATGATTGTGAAAGAAATGGAGTTCCGGCACTGAAAAGGGAAATCCCTCCGTCAGAAGGGGGCTGGATCGCAGCGTGTCTGGTCTATGGCGATCCGGAATTGGATCAAGGTGAAACAGGACCAAGACAAAAGCCGGTTGCCAGCCTTAAAGGAAATTGTCTTATGGTAAACGGTAAAAATATAATTTTAAATAAAAAATAAAAAAAGCCAGGGAGGATCAAGATGAAATATCAATTATCAGATGCAGACCGCGTATGGGCGGAAGAGACTTATGAAAAGATACGGGAAAAGATTTCAGCAGAATGTGACCGGGTGGGAGACCGGATTCCCTATATTGCAGAAGACGGAGTTTATAAAGAAGACAAAGCCGAGACGGATATTGTCTGGTGGACCAACGGCTTCTGGCCGGGGATTCTCTGGCAGATGTATCACGCAGAGGGAAAGGAGACTTTCCGCAAGGCGGCAGAGGGAGTGGAGGAAAAGCTGGATAAGGCATTTGAAACTTATACCGGGCTTCATCATGACGTAGGATTTATGTGGCTTCATTCTGCGGCAGCCAGCTACCGGATCACCAAAAACGAACGCTCCAGGGCAAGAGCGCTTCATGCCGCTCATCTGCTGGCAGGAAGGTATAATCCAAGAGGAAAGTTTCTCCGCTCCTGGAACCGGGACCGTTCCGGCTGGGTGATCGTGGACAGTATGATGAACATTCCTCTGCTTTACTGGGCGAGAGATGAGATTCAAGATCCCAGGTTTGAGTTTGTGGCCATGGACCATGCAGATACGCTGATGAAGTATACAGTGCGGGAAGATGGCTCCTGCAATCATATCATTGTCCTTGATCCTGTGACCGGAGAACTTTTAGAAACACCTGGGGGACAGGGTTATGAGTCCGGCTCCTCCTGGTCCAGAGGCCAGGCATGGGCCATATATGGATTTGCCCTCAGCTTTCTGCACACCGGCAAAAAGGAATATCTGGACACGGCAAAAAAGGTGGCCCATTATTTCATCGCCCAGACCGATCTGACCGGAGGCGTCGCTTTGGTGGACTTCCGGGCACCCAAGGAGCCGGTATACTGGGACAGCACGGCCGGGGTCTGTGCTGCCTGCGGACTGCTTGAGATCGCTTCTCACGTGCCGGAAGTGGAAAAGGAATTTTATACCAATGCCGCATTGCGGATCCTGAAAGCAACCGATGAAAGGTTCTGCAACTGGGATCCGGCATATGATTCCATCGTACAGATGGGCTCCGGCTCTTATGGAACCGAGCATGACAGGCATGTACCCATTATTTATGGAGACTACTTCTTTATTGAAGCAGTTTTACGACTTTTAGACAAGGACATACTGATATGGTAGATAAGA
Organism: Lacrimispora sinapis; assembly: GCF_043633585.1. Taxonomy (NCBI): domain Bacteria; kingdom Bacillati; phylum Bacillota; class Clostridia; order Lachnospirales; family Lachnospiraceae; genus Lacrimispora; species Lacrimispora sinapis. The sequence goes on from NZ_CP141832.1 coordinate 250,603, forward strand.
AAATAATTGGTTTGCTATGCCTTGATATCGACGGAACGCTCCTTGACAGCCGCAAGGAGCTGCCTCCGGAAAATGTGGAGGCAGTTCACTATGCTCTTGAAAAGGGCGTGACTGTGGCAATCGCCTCCGGCCGCTCTGTGGAGGGGATCGAGCCGCTTTTTTCCCAGCTTGGGATTGGAAGGAATGCAGTCTGCTTAAACGGCGGACTGATCCTGTCTGAGGGGATCGTACAGAAAACCATTATGGAAGAGGAAATGGTGATGAAAATTATCAGTCAGGCAGAGCGCTTTGACAGCCAGATATTCCTCTCTACAGCAGAATGGAACATTACAAACAGAGAGATGACAGGGCAGGTAAAGGAGCTGGTTGAGAATGGAAGCCTTCGTTCGGATTACCTGTATTGTCAAGATTTTAACGAACTGCGGACCCAAGCGCACCGTTACAGGGATGAGATTATCAAGATAGCTATTAAGGAAATTGATGAAGCCAATTTCGGGTTATTAAAACAGTCCCTGATCGAGATGGATTTGTTCCATGTGGCAAAATCAGATACATTTTTTGTGGATATTACCCCAAAGGGAGAACATAAAGGAAAAGGGGTGGCCGCTCTTGCCAGACACCTTGCCATTCCCATGGAACAGGTCATGTGCATCGGAGATAACGAAAATGACTTAGAGATGATTACACTTGCAGGTGTAGGCGTTGCAATGGGTAATGCGGTGGAACAAGTGAAAAATGCGGCTGTATATGTAACCGCCGATCATGACCACGCAGGAGTGGCAGAGGCAATCTACCGGTTTATATGACAATGCACCAGGAGCTCCGCCTGAAGGCAAGTCAAAATACAAGGAGGCACATCATGAATCAAGAGACCCCACATACCAATCTTTCCGAAAGAGCCATGATCCGCAATCCGGTTTTAAGAGGATTTCATCCCGACCCCTGCATTTGCAGAGCAAGGGGAAGGTACTATATGATTACATCGACCTTTGAATGGCTCCCGGGCATATCCCTCTATGAATCGGAGGACCTTTTAAACTGGACTTCCAAGGGAGGGCTTTTAAAGGACCTGGATTTAAGCGGCATTCCCGATTCCGCCGGGATCTGGGCACCTGCCATTTCCTATGATAACGGGATTTTCTATCTTATATATACCATCAGCAGACAGATTGACGGCTACTTTAAGGACGTGGAAAATTATGTTACCACCGCTCCGTCCATCGAGGGGCCGTGGAGCACACCTGTTTTTATCAATGCTTCCGGTTTTGATCCCTCTATGTTTCATGAAAATGGGAAACACTATATTCTCAACCCCCAGTGGGACCCCAGACCTTTAAAAGGCCATCAGAAGTTCAACGGACTGATCCTTCAGGAATTTGATATGGAAAAAGGAATGGTAGGGCAGTCAAAGGTGGTGTTCCGTGGAAGCGGCACAGGAGGAACGGAAGGCCCTCATCTGATGAAGAAGGACCAATATTACTACATCCTTGCCGCCGAGGGAGGAACCGGACGTCACCATTCCATCTGCGTGGCCCGGTCGGAAAATCTATGGGGACCTTATGAGGTATCCCCTTACCATCCGCTGATTACATCCTGGGAAAAGGATACGGTTTTAAAAAAGTCCGGTCATGGGAATTTTGTGGAGACCCCGGACGGAAGCTGGTACATGACCCACCTGTGTGCCCGGTATTTAAATGAGGAGCCGGTCTGCGTTCTGGGCAGGGAAGCGGCGCTCCAGAAACTGGAATGGATCGACGGCTGGCCCAGAATGGTGCAGGGGGATTGTGTTCCTCTTGTAGAAGTGGAAGCACCTGCGGGAGCGGTCAAAAAGGAAACTTCCAAAGAATACAGGACCTCCTTTCAACCGGGCACTGATCTGGAACAGGAGGAGTGGCTGTCCCTTCGCCGTCCGTTCCGTCATAAGACCCTGCTTACCGATCAGGGGCTTGTTTTAAAGGGGGGTGATTCCCTTACTTCTCTGTTTGAACAGTCTCTGATTGCCCGAAGATGGGAGAGCTTCTGTTTCACAGCAGGAACCACGGTGAAATTCAGCCCTTATCACTATTCCCAGACGGCAGGGCTGGTGTGCTATTACAATACAAAGGTGTTTTATTACCTTTATGTGGGATATGATGAGAAGAAACAGTGTTCCATGGTCAATATTCTGACCAACGATAATTTTCATTTCCAGGAACCGTTAGAAGGAAGGTATGAATATCTGCCGGAATCTGCGGATATGGTTCGCTTACAGGTCCGTGTGGACCAGAGAAGCCTGCAGTTTTATTATGCAGCAGGAGAGGAAGGTTTTCAAAAGATTGGACCGGTTTTAGATGCTTCTATATTAAGTGATGAACATGCAGACGGCTGGGCTTATACAGGAGCGGTGGTAGGAATTACCGCCGTTGATACCTTTAATAAGGATACTTCGGCTCTGTTTACAGAGTTTTACCAGATAGAGGAGGAAACATTGTGATTCGTGTATTGGAGCAGGAAAGGACATTTCATCTCGTTACGGCCCATACCTCCATGGTTCTTCATGCCATGCCAAGCGGTCATCTGGTGAGCCTTTACTGGGGCGGAAGAATAGAGGATGATGCATTCAGCCGTATTGCAAAGGATATGAAAAAAGCCAGCTATTTATCCGGGACAGACGGAATTCGGGATTTCAGACTGGAACAGTATCCGGTGCTCTATCCCTCCTGGGGCAATCCGGATTTAAGAAAGCCGGCATTTCAATTTTCCTACGAGGACGGGTCCCAAATGACGGACCTCCGTTTTTTCGGATACCGCCAGTATCAGGGGAAAAAGAAACTGGAAGGGCTTCCTACGGTCTTACATGATAATGCCGAATGTCTGGAACTGATATTGAAAGACAGCTTAACCGGCGTAAAAGTGACCCTGACATTCGGAGTTTTTGAAGCCTGGGATGCCATAACCCAAAGCGTAAGGGTAACCAATGGAAATCATGGAGACATTCAGATCCAACGGCTCATGTCGGGCTGCTTTTCCTTTCTGGACGACCAGTTTGATGCCATCAGCCTAAACGGAGCCTGGGCCAGGGAATGTCATGAGAACAGGCAGAAAATCCGGCAGGGAAGTTTCTGTGTGGAAAGCTTGAGAGGAGCCAGCGGTCATGGGCAGAACCCGTTTCTGGCTCTGGCAGAGCCGGGAGCGGAGGAAGACAAAGGCAATGTATGGGCCATGAATCTGGTCTACAGCGGAAGTTTTGAAGCCAGTGTTGAAGTGGACATGCACCAGAATACCCGGTTTATGATGGGAATCCAGTCCTTTTCCTTCTCATGGGGCCTTAAAAAGGGAGAATCCTTTGTAAGTCCTGAGGTGGTAATGATCCATTCCGGTGAGGGGCTTGGAGCCATGTCAAGGAGCTTTCACCGGCTGTACCGGGATTGTCTGCTTCAGGGAGCCTATGCAGGCCGGACCGGCAGAAAAAGACCCATTCTCATCAATAACTGGGAAGCCACTTATTTTGATTTTGATAAGAAAAAACTTCTGGAGCTGGCAGATGAGGCAGTCAAGCTGGGAATGGAATGCTTTGTACTGGATGACGGCTGGTTCGGAAAACGCAACAGCGATGAAAATTCTCTGGGAGACTGGACGGAAAACCGGGAAAAGCTGGGGGGAAGCCTTCTGGAGCTGGCAGAAGAGATCAGAAGACGGGGACTTTCATTTGGTCTGTGGTTTGAACCGGAGATGGTGTCGCCGGACAGTGACTTATATAGAAGCCATCCGGAGTGGGCCATACAGGTACCCGGACGTTCCCCCCAGCTTGCCAGAAACCAGCTGGTATTAGATATAAGCTGCAAAGAGGTGCAGGATTATATCATTGAATCCGTTGACCGGATTCTTAAAACGGTTCCCGTATCCTATGTGAAATGGGATATGAACCGGAATATAACGGAATGGAATTCCTGTTTTCTTCAAAGAGACCAGCAAAAAGAACTGGGGCACCGGTATATTCTGGGACTTTACCGGATTTTAGAGGAACTGACCGGGCGTTATAAGGATGTGCTGTTTGAAGGCTGTGCCGGAGGCGGAGGACGTTTTGATCCGGGAATGCTTTTCTACATGCCCCAAATCTGGACCAGCGATGATACGGATGCCGTGGAGCGGCTGGACATTCAGTTTGGCACCTCCTATGTCTATCCTCCGGTGGCAATGGGCTGCCATGTATCCGCCTGCCCCAATCATATGACAGAAAGGCTCACCCCGCTCTTCACCAGAGGCCTGGTTGCCATGCAGGGCAATTTAGGGTATGAACTGGACTTGACGTCACTGGGAGAAGAGGAAAAGAAGGAGATCCACAGGCAGACGGAATTTTACAAACAGATTCGGGAAATCATCTGGTACGGGGAATTGTACCGGCTGAAAAAGGAAGGAAATGAACGGGCTTTTCTGTATCTCTCAGAGGATGGCAGCAGAGGGGTAGTCAGCTTTGTCCAGATTCTTGCAAAGGCCAATACCGTTCCCAAAAGGCTGAAGCTGAAAGGACTGGACCCGAAAGCCTTTTACCGTGTAGAACGGGTGGGAGAAGACAAAAGTATGGTGGTGCATGGAAGTTTTCTCATGAACCTTGGGCTGGATTTAGACCGGCCGAAAGGAGATTTCCAGGGGCAGCAGTGGCTCCTTTCCAGAGAGGAGAAGCCCTATGCTTGTCATACCGGAGAATAGAAAAGTCCGTGTCATTTTATGCAGCGATGCAAAGAATGAGGCGGATGACCAGTACGCATTGTCCATGCGCTTTTAACCAGAAGCTTTGACATAAAGGGAATGGTTGCAGTTCATTTCCGGGAAAATGGCACCAACAGACGTTCCTATGAGGAGATGGAGAAGCTGGCCCAGCTGTCAAAAACCATGGGGCAGTACCCCATTTTACTGGGCGCAGACAAAAAGCTTGAGAGTTTGGAAGCCTATGAATACAGTGAGGGAGCGCAGTTTCTTGCTGCGGAGGCATTGAAAGAGGATGTACGTCCGCTTTATGTACTGTGCACAGGGGCCTTAACGGATATGGCCGCTGCAATACTGAAACACCCGGAGATTCAGGACCGGCTGACGGTTGTCTGGGTGGGAGGCGGACGCTATTTATCTGCTGGTGCGGATTGTTTTCCATTTCCCGGTAAGGTACTGCAGGTAAGAGATCAACAGGTTCACAAACCATCCCATGGGAACGGCATACCATACCATGGCAACTCCAAAGCGTGGTGCCATAGTCAGGGCAAAGATGACTCTCAGTGACAGGTTTGCAAGGTTTGCAATGGTAAACATCTTCATGTCGGCAGCACCTCTTAGCAGTCCGTCGGTACTCATCTTAAGTCCGATCAGAATGAAAAAGAAGCCCATAAACCGTAAGTATCCGGTTCCGGTCTGATATGCCAGCTCGGTTCCGCCTCCGCCCAGGAACAAGCCTACGATTGGCGTGTGGAAGAATTCCAGTATGATGCAGGTAATGACTGCAAAGAATAGAATATATCCGTTTGCCGCCCGGAAGCCTTTCTGCACCCGGTCCTGTTTTCCTGCCCCCAGATTCTGTGCGGTGTAGGAGGACATGGCATTGCCGATGGCAGCCATGGGGACGATGAAAAGACTTTCCACCCGCATGGCAGAGGAAAATCCTGCCAGCACCTCGCTTCCGAAGCTGTTTACCACAGACTGGACCAAAAGCATGCCGATGGCCACGGTGGACTGCTGGAGAATGGAGGGCAGCGCCACCTTTGACATCTCGGTAAAGGCGGAAGTATCAAACGCCGTATCCAAATAGGAGTAATATTTTTTAAATTCCCGAACCAGCAAAAGAAAGGAAAGTACCACAGACACGCCCTGTGCCAGAAAGGTGGCCCATGCCGCCCCTTTTACCCCCAGTCCCAGGCTGTATACCATAAAAACAGCCAAAGCGATGTTTAACAGGGAGGAAAAAATCAAAAGATATAAAGGTATCCGGGATTTTCCGATGGCATTAAAAATAGCGGAAATGATATTATACATAAATAAAAACGGAAGTCCCCAGAAGTAAATCTCAAGGTAGTCCGAAGCCATCGTAAGGATGTTTGCCGGGGTATTTAAATATATCATAAAGGTCCGGCCAAAGACCAGCCCCACCACGGCCAAAACAATGCTTAATATAAGAAAGGATATAAGAGCCGTACCGGTGGACTGTATCATTTTCTTATAATTGCGGGCCCCTAAATAATGGCTGGTGATAACGGTTGCTCCCACACCGCCTCCGATGGCAATGCAGATAAAAACGTTGGTAAAGGAATAAGATGCCCCGATCGCCGCAAGTGCATCTTCACTTACAAAACGGCCCACGATGACAGAATCAGCCATGGTATAAAACTGTTGAAACAAATTGCCTATGATCATAGGAAAGGTAAAAAAAGCCAGTGCTCTGGCCGGTTTATCATTGATTAGATACTCCTTGTCCATTTCAGACTCCTATCTTTGGTTATATTCATGTTTTCTTCCGCATTCGTATTCGCAGAAGCATTCCGTTGTCAGGGTTTCTTCTGTTTTCTCGGAAGTGATCCCTTCTGCAAATTGTTCAAAGATTTGTTTCACGTAATTCACATTTACAAGATAATGCATATGATATCCCATTTTGGTGCCTGTTATAATGCCGGCTTTTTTTAGGATGTTCATCTGCTGGGACACTGCCGGTTCACTGATTCCGATTTTTTGGGAAATGGCCCTGACGCAGTAATGACGTTCCATCAGCAGACGAAGGATCTGGTACCTGGTAGAATCTGTGATCACATGCAGCGCCTGAATAAAATCCATAAAACGGTCCTCCTTTTTTTCTATTGCCTTTATTTAATTAAGTAAACACTTAATCAGAATAGCCCCGTCATTATCATTTGTCAAGAATAATTTTGCAAATTCCCCATGTTGCGGATTCCAACCAAAAAAAATTAAATCAGGATACTAATATTTAAAATAAGAGCTAGACTTGTAATAATTAATATGATAAGCTAAGTAATGGAGTACGGATAAAAATAATGCATAAAATTTGTAAATTTTGCACAAAAATAATTGGAGATATTGAACATAATCGCAATAGACTTCTTTTTTTATTCATGTTATACTTCAATTACAAAATAGATATGTAGTTTGTGACTGGTCAGGCAGGCAAGATCTACAGAGTTGTTATCACGTATCCGCTTTTATGTGATGTCCTCTGTGCTTGTCTTTTTTATTTACTTGAAGGGGACTATGAAGATTGAGAAGATACTGAATAATAATATGGTATTATCATATAATACTGAGGGAAAAGAAGTAATTTTAAAAGGAAAATCCATCGGCTTTGGTAAGAAAAAGGGCGATGAGGTGGACCGAAAGCTGGTGGAGCGGATATTTGTTCAGAATGACAAAAAAGATGCCCGCCACTTTGAAGAATATTTCGCAAAGCTTCCTCAGAAATATTGGGAAATCAGTGAACAGACAGTGGATTATGCCAAAAGTGAGTTTGGAATGCAGTTGAATGAGCGGACCATACTGACGGTGTGTGACCACATTGCAGGAGCTGCAGACCGGTACCGGAATGGAATTATTCTCCGCAATGCCATGATTTGGGAAGGAAAAAGGTTTTATCCCAATGAGTTTAAGGTCGGTCAGTATGCCCTTGATTTAATAAAAAGAAGGCTGAAGCTGACGATGGAAGAAGATGAAGCTATGTTTTTAGCCTTTCATTTCGTCTATGGGCAGCTGAACAGAAAAGAGCCTGAAGATCTTGAACTGATTACGAAGATTATCAAAGATATTGTGGATATTGTGGAAGCCTCTTATCAGGTAAAGTTAAATACCGAATCCTGGGATTACAGGCGGTTTGTCACCCACATTCGGTTCTTTGCCCAGCGGATGCTGCAGAATAAACAGTACGATAACACCGATGAGGAATGGTTTCATCTGCTGAAGGATAAATACCGGAAGTCTTATAACTGCATAGTAAAAATAGCCGATTACATCCATGACCAGTACTACTATGAAGTGGACCGGGAAGAGATGATGTACTTAATGATTCACATAGAAAAAGTAACAAGAGATTTGAATTAAAACAGAGAGATATGGGATTGTTACCGGACCGTATGATGGTCTGGGCAGGACCCTGCACATAAAGTAGGCTGCTGAGAGTTTTTGCAGGCTGCTTGTTGCAGGGTCCTTTTTTTCCTTTGAATGTGAAGGCTTCCCAAAACAGCGGGAACCGCCTTTTCAGATAGATAACAATAAATTAACCTTATAGAAGGGGGAAATAATTATGGCATTAGATTATGGGAAGACAGCCCAAACCGTCCTTGAAAAAGTGGGCGGAGAGAAAAATGTGGCAGGGCTTACACACTGTATCACCCGCCTGCGCTTTGTCTTAAAAGACAATGACATTCCTAAAGATAGTGAGATCGAGAAAATACCCGGTGTTCTCAGAGTCGTCCGTCAGGGCGGACAGTACCAGGTGGTCATTGGAAACGAGGTTGCCAAAGTATACAATGAACTGATGAAGCTGGGCAATTTTGAGGAAACAACAGGCTCAAAGGACGAAGAAAAATCCAAAGAGAATCTGTTCTCCCGTCTGTCAGGCTTTGTGGCTGGCTGTATGACTCCTCTGCTTCCGGCCATGCTTGGCTGTGGTATGATCAAGGTGGTTTTAACGCTTCTTACCACGTTTAACTTAATCAACACAACTGGAAGTACGTATATTATTTTAAATGCGGTAGGAGACACTTTCTTCTACTTTATGCCGGTTTTGTTAGCAATGACGACTGCCAAGCGTCTTGGCTCCAATATTTATCTTGCGATGGTCGTTGCAGCGTTTTTGATCCATCCAAATTTAAATGCCTTGCTGGCAGCAGGTAATACAACTTATTTCGGTCTGCCTGTAACTGCGGCTACTTATTCTTCCTCCGTACTGCCTGTATTATTGATGGTACCGCTTATGGGTTATATTGAGCGGTTTGCGGATAAAGTTTGTCCGGATCTTGTAAAAATATTTTTAAAGCCATTGCTTGTCATTTTTATATCTGTTCCGATTGCGCTGGTGGTTGTAGGACCGATCGGCAGCATACTTGGTAATTATCTGGCTATGGGAATTAATCTTTTATACAGCAAAGCAGGCTGGCTGGCTATTATGGTCCTTTCCGCTGCAATGCCATTTATCATTATGACTGGAATGCATTATGCGCTTCTTCCAATCAGTACCATCGGACTCACAAGTCTGGGCTTCGATGCGGTCGTAATTATTACCATGTTCTGCTCCAATCTGGCACAGGGTGCTGCATCTCTTGCCGTTGCAGCCAAGACAAAGGATAAAGATTTGAAATCGACTGCGACTGCAGCTGGTATCTCAGCGGTCGTTGCGGGAGTTACAGAACCTGCCATGTATGGTGTTACATTAAAGTACAAGACACCTATGTTGGCATCAGCAATTGGTGCAGGAATTGCAGGCTTGTATGCGGGAATTACTCATTTGGTTGCTTACTCTATGGGAGGTTCTCCTTCTGTATTATCTCTGATCCAGATGATTGGCGGAGAAGGATTCGGCAATATGATGAACGGTGTGGTTACTTTAATCATTGCAGTTGCGGCAAGTTTTATCGCCACCATGATTCTCTATAAACCGGAAGTAAAAGAAGAGGAGCCGGTTTCTCCTTCTGAAGCTGATAAGGAAGCAGAAAGAACATTAGTAGAGACCATTGAACTTTCCAGCCCGCTTACCGGAGAAGTGATTCCTTTGGCACAGGTAGAGGATGCCGTATTCTCAGGAGGAGTCCTTGGGGAAGGCGTTGCAATCATTCCTTCAGAAGGAAAAGTGTTTGCTCCGGCCGACGGAACCATCAGTGCAGTCACCGATACAAAGCATGCCATAGGCATTACAACAGATCACGGTGTGGAAATGCTTATCCATGTAGGTCTTGACACGGTACAGTTAGGCGGAGAAGGCTTTACGCTTCACTGCAATATGGGAGATAAAGTAAAGAAGGGAACCTTGCTGCTGGAGTTTGATATGGATAAAATTAAAGAAGCAGGATTTCCGCTTACCACTCCTGTCCTTGTATCCAACATGACGAATTTTGTCAGTTTGAAAGCAAGTGAGGATAAACAGGTGAAATCCGGAGATACTCTGCTGACAATTGTTTAATAAAATGAAAGAGGTGTAATATGTCTGTATTTAAAGAAAATTTTCTATGGGGCGGCGCTGTAGCAGCCAATCAGTGTGAAGGTGCCTGGAATGAGGCAGGAAAGGGAATTTCCGCTTCCGACGTATGTACCGGAGGTTCTCACAAAAGGTCCAAGCGGATTACCAGGACCATAGAACCAGACACGTTCTATCCAAGCCACGAGGCCATTGATTTCTATCATCATTACAAGGAAGACATTGCTTTATTTGCAGAAATGGGCTTTAAGGTATTCCGTTTTTCCATCGCATGGACCAGGATTTTCCCCACCGGAATGGAAAACGAGCCAAACGAAGCCGGACTGGAATTTTATGACCGTGTGATTGATGAGTGTTTGAGCCATAATATCGAACCTCTGATTACCATTTCCCACTATGAGATGCCTTTCGCTCTTACGGAAAAATACAACGGCTGGTCTTCCAGAGAATGTATTGATCTCTATGTGAGATATGCAAAGACGTTATTCACCCGTTACAAAGGAAAGGTGAAGTACTGGCTGACCTTCAATGAGATCAACTCAGGAACCATGCCGATGGGCAACTTCCTGTCACTGGGTATTTTAAATGAAGGCACAACCGAGTTTAACAATCAGGTGGATATTCCTCAGCTTCGTTTTCAGGGGCTTCATCATCAGTTTGTTGCCAGTGCATTGGCAGTAAAGGCAGGCCATGAGATTGATCCGGACTGTAAGATCGGCTGTATGATTGTTCAGATCACCACCTATCCGCTGACCTGTAACCCGGATGATATTCTGGAGGCACAGCACCAGAATCAGATATTGAACCAGTTCTGCGGAGACGTTCAGGTCCGTGGAGAATATCCTTATTTCATGAAACGTTACTTTAAGGAGCATAATATAGAAGTGGCCATGGAGCCGGGCGATGCGGATATTTTAAAAGAGGGCTGTGTGGATTACTACACCTTCAGCTACTATATGTCCAACTGTGCCACAACGTCAAAGAATGAGGCTCAGACTTCCGGTAATATCATGGGTGGAGCAAAGAATCCATACCTGGAGGCAAGTGACTGGGGCTGGCAGATTGATCCCAAGGGACTTCGCTATACGTTAAACGAACTTTACGGACGTTACCGCATTCCTCTTATGGTTGTGGAAAATGGTCTTGGGGCTTACGATAAGATTGAAGAGGATGGAACCATTCAGGATGATTACCGCATCGACTATTTAAGAAAGCATATCGAACAGATGAGAGAAGCAGTGGAAGATGGTGTGGATTTAATGGGATATACGCCATGGGGCTGTATTGATCTTGTAAGTGCTTCTACCGGAGAGATGGCAAAACGTTACGGGTTCATCTATGTTGAAAAATACGATGACGGCAGCGGAGATTTATCCAGAAGAAAAAAGAAATCCTTTGACTGGTATAAGAAAGTAATTGAAACCAACGGAGAGGTTTTAGCGTAACAACGGTGTAGCGCATAACGGAACATGATATTAGAGAGGAACGGAAAGATGGCTTCTAAAACTACGAAAAGGTGCTTATCAGCAATTTTGCCGGGGATGCTATGTCTGAGTCTTTTGATATCTGGCTGCGGACGGAAACAGGAACCTAACATACCGCCGGTTCCTGATCCGCCGGTCAGTAAGACCGAAAAAGCAAGAACGGTTATCACGACGGACGGTGAAGTCGATGATATGAACTCTGTCATCCGTTTCCTTTTATATTCCAATGAAATGGACTTATCTGGTATTGTATTGACAAGCTCTATGTATCACTATGCAGGGAATAAAGAAAAGGGGATCGAACCTCTGCGATGGACAGGGACCAAGTGGCTCTATGATATGCTTGATGCGTATGAAGAAATTTATCCGAATCTGGTCAAGCATGCAGACGGGTATCCGAAACCTGAATTGATCCGAAGTGTGACAAAGATCGGAAATATTTCCAATAAGGGCGAAATGGAAGAAGAAACAGATGGCTCCAGGTTTTTGGAGGATTTGTTCTTAGACGACGACCCCAGGGATCTTTATGTACAGACCTGGGGCGGCACCAATACGACTGCCAGGGCGCTGAAATCCATTGAGGAGAAGTATAAGGGAACGGACCAATGGGAAACCATTAGAAAAAAGGTGAGCGATAAGCTGATATTGTATATTATCCTTGACCAGGACGAAAGCTATAATGACTATATTGCAAAAAGCTGGCCGGATATCCGTATTTTAAATGACCAGTCTAACTTCTGGCATTTTGCTTATGCGTGGAAATTCCACACCGATGAGGTGAACAGCCGGCTCCAGGGAGAATGGAACTATAAAAACATTTTAACAGGCCATGGGAAGCTGCTGGAAATGTATGCCTTAATAGGAGACGGAAAAATGATTGAGGGTGAGCTTCCGGAGGAACAGAGAGGAAGCGAGGAGTATTTGAAAAATAATCCTCAGTATCACCGGTATGACTTTATTTCAGAAGGTGATTCCCCCTCCTTTATGTACCTGATAGACAATGGTATGCGCAGCATGGAGAATCCGTCTTACGGAGGCTGGGGAGGACGATTCGGTGCTGTAAGTGACAAGCTGTACCGCAATACGGAGCTGGATTTCAATCCATATACCGGCCGGTATGAAGCGGAATATTCTCTGATGAGATGGTTTGATGATATTCAGGACGATTTTGCGGCACGTGCAGATTGGGCGGTGGCAGAAACGTATGCGGATGCAAACCATAATCCTACTTTGAAGATTAAGGAAGGAATTGACATTACGGCAGCGCCGGGAGAAACGGTCACTTTAACGGCTGAGGGCAAAGACCCGGATGGGGATAAACTGACGTATCATTGGTGGAGATATTTTGAAGCCGACACCTATCGGGAGGCTAAAACCGAGGTACCCAAGGTAGAACCGGAAATCTCTGGAGATATGCAGCTTGGTCTGCATCGGGAGCTGGCTGAGGGTGAGAAGACGGATTCCATCGAATTAAATGGCAAGGATACCCCAACGGTAAGTTTTACGGTCCCTGAAGATGCCGGAACTGGAGATACGATTCATATGATCGCTGAGGTACAGGATGATGGGGAGCATAATCTGAAACGTTACCAGCGGGTGATTTTAACGGTTGAATAAGAAAACCGGCCTTCAATCAATGGATTAAATTAATAAGTGCAGGGAATGATCTTCTGCATCAAATATTCAAACAGGGGAGTTTGTTATATGAAAAAATATGGTATAGCAGCCGGACTTATCCTATTTGCTGCGGTAATGGCGGCAGGCTGTGGAAGATCCGGGACAGCAAAAGAAATGGAGTCAGGGAGTAAGGAGACCGGACCGGCAGCGGAGACCTCTTCCCTGGCAGAGGAGAAAGAGGAAGACGAAACCGTAGTTACCACCACCTATGGTCCGGTAAAAGGGATAAAAGAAGGGGAACTATTGACCTGGTACGGGATTCCATATGGAAAGGAACCCTCCGGGGAGCTGCGGTGGCATAGCCCGGTAAGTCCTGATCCATGGACCGATGTCCTGGACTGCAAAGCGGCTTCCAAGCCGGCCCTCCAGCTTTCCGGAACAGAGGTCACCGGCAGTGAAGACAGCTTGAGACTCAATGTTTTTGCAAAGGAAGGAAGCGAAAATCTTCCGGTTATGGTCTACATCCATGGAGGAAACAACCAGACGGGAAGTGCTGGAGAGATTCCGGGTACGGACATTGTGAAGAATGCAAACTGCGTGTATGTATCCGTGGATTACCGTCTGGGACTTTTGGGCTTTAATTCTCTGCCGGCCCTTCAGACGGAAGAAAACAGCACAGGAAATTATGCAATGCTGGATATTGCATCTGCGTTGGACTGGGTGAAAGACAATATCAAAGCCTTTGGCGGAGACCCGGAGAATGTGACCATATCCGGTTTTTCAGCCGGCGGCCGGGATGTGATGGCAATGCTGATCAGTCCCGTATTTAAAGGCAAGTTCCAAAAGGCCATCGCGTTCAGCGGCGGCATGACAACGGCGGATGAAACGTTAAGTGCAGAAAAGATTTCAAAAGCCCTTGCCCCGCTTGCGGTGGAGGATAAGAAAGCCGCCAACGAGGAAGAGGCGGCAAAGTGGCTGATGACGGATGGAGCAGATGTAAAAGAGTATTTGTATTCGATCTCTTCCGAGCGTCTTGTTCCGTTAATGGGCAATGCCATGATACGAATGAGTGTATTTCCTCATCTTTACCGGGATGGGGCAGTGATTCCGGAAAACGGGTTTGATACGGAGGAATATAACCAGGTTCCTCTGATGATGCTTACTGGAAGCTCTGAGTTTTCCATGTTTTGTTTAGGAGATCCTTACTTTGAAAGTGAGGACATGAAAGGCTACTCCGAAGAAGAGATAAAGAACGCCAAAGCCTTTGCAAGCAAATACGGCAGTGAGATGTACCGTATTTTTAATGCACAGGCCAGTGCGGAGAAGATGGCAGACCGTTATCAATCCGATATCTATATCTGTCAGGTTGATTACGGCAGTACTGGTGCGGCAAAGAAGGATCTGGGGGATTATGGGGCATTCCACGGAATCTTCGTTCCTATGCTTACAACCAAAAACAATTATACAGACATTTTCAAAGGGGCTTTTGAAAAACCAGGCTATAGGGCTATGGCTAAGGAATATAACCAGTATTTGGCGAATTTCCTGGCCTCCGGAGATCCCAATGGGGAGGGACTCGCAACCTGGAGCAAATGGTCACCGGATAAAAAGGTTTCCATGGTCTTTGATGGGACGGAAAGCGATGCGGTGGTTGAAGAAAAAGACGTCAGCACCACATATGATGACATCATCAAGGCAATGGAAGCGGATACCAGCGTTTCGGCAGAGATCAAGGATAAGCTGATCAGAAATGTATTGAACGGGCGTTGGTTCAGCAGTGCTCTGGATAAAAAGTATCAAAATAAAGACCTATGGCAAACCACGGAATAATAAAATGAATCAAGCGTCTGAAACTCTTTTTAACGGGGAGTTTCAGACGCTTTTTTTAAGGGAAAAATCTCCTAATCCTCATACGAATTACTGGAATACTCTACCCTTGGCCTGCCTCCGGTGGAATAATCCACCCGGCTGCGGACCTCATTGTTTTCGATGAGATAGTTCATATATCTACGGACGGTGACCTTGGAAAGTCCGGTTTCGGCAGAAATCTGTTCGCTGGTAAGGTATTCCCCCTGATAGGACTGAAGGCAGAAATGGATTCGGTTGAGAGTCTGGCGCTGGACGCCTTTTTGCAGTTCCATTTCCCTGCTTTGGGGAGACGGGCGCCGGACACTGATCAACTGGTCGATATCCTCTTGTGTAAACTCCATGCCGGTTTCCATCACCGTCCGTTTCAGTAAATATTTATCCATGGCCTGTGCAAACCGCTCATAGCGGAAGGGCTTGATTAAATAGTCCACGATCCCCAGCCGGAGTGCCTCTTTGATATGAGGGGCATCGTTGGCGGCGGTGATCATGATCACATCAGCCTCGTTGTTCTGTCTGCGAAGTGCTTCTAAAAGCTCCAGCCCTGAAAATTCCGGCATGTAAAGGTCTAAAAGGAGCAGATCCACCTTTGTTTTTTCCAGAAATTCCAATGCGTTCTTTCCATTATAAAAAGTGGCAATTACCTGAATCCCAGGCGTTTTCGCCGCAAATTGGTTGTTAATGGAGGCCACCATGCGGTCATCCTCCACGATAACAGTTTTAATCATCCCTGTTTCCTTTCTCATGTTGAGCCTTCTTTTTGTTGATAATAATGGTAAAAGAGGTTCCCTCTCCCGGTTCCGATTCGATGTCCAGATATCCCTCATGCTTCTGCACGATCTCCCGGACCAGGTGCAGTCCGATGCCATGTCCTTGTTCCTTGGTGGTATACTGACGGTCAAACACCAAACCGATCTGGTCCTTTGTCATCCCGCATCCGGTGTCATCGACCACAATGGTAAGCCCTTTTTCGTCAGAAGCGATAAACAGTTCCGTCTGCTTCATATCCTGCTTTTCTTTGACCGCTTCAAATGCGTTTTCCAGCAGATTTCCGATAATGGTGACCAGTTCTCCGGTGGAAAGATAATCCGTGTGTTCGCTTAGACAGCTGTCCTTGCGGAGTATGAAATGGATATCCAGTTCTTTTGCCCGGCTCTGTTTTCCGAAAAGCAAGGCGGCCACTGTCCGGTTCTTTATCTGATGAATGATGGTGTGGTAGCCATTTTCCGTTTCAGAGGCTTCTCCGGTGATGAATTTGACGGCTTCCCGGACCTCTCCAATCTGGAGAAGGCCGGAAATGACGTGCAGCTTATTTAGATATTCGTGGGTATTGGCTCTTAAGGCTTCCACGATGTGGTTCATGCCGGTCAGCTGTTCCGCCATCTCAACAACTTCAGTCCTGTCCCTGGTAATGAGCAGGATGCCTTTGGTTCTGTCATCTTTCACAAGGGGGATCAAATTTACCAGAAGCATATTTCCGTTGATTTCAAACAGGATACCTGTCCGGGTACGGCCGGAATGAAAGCATTGCTGAATCAGCGGATACACAGGAAGCTTGGCCGACATCCGTTCTTCCGGAAAAAATGCTTTGGCGGACTGGTTCCGGTATAGGAATTCTCCGTCCTTTCCCACAGCCGCAATCCCTTCATTTAATCTGTCCAGAATTTCTTCTCTCTGTAAATACATTCTCACAAAGGTTCCGGGTTCAAATCCCAGAAGGGACTTTCGGATGCTTCGGGAAATGATGTATGCAAAGAAAATACCAAACCCCAGTATGGCTGAAAAGATCAGAATGAAGTGAAGGATGGCGGACCGCTGTGCCCGGTGGATGGTTTCAAGACTGGCACTTACCATGGTAAAGCCCACAAGCGTACCTTCTTTATTATAAATGGCGTGAAACGCCCGTTTCTGGACGTCTGAACTTCCCTGGGTTTGCGTGATATAAGGCTTGGACCCTTTCAAAACCGCCTCCTCATCGCCGCCTGCAAAAATCCCTCCAATGCGGCTGTGTATGGGATGGTAAAGGCGGATGCGGTTGGTTCCTGTGATTACAATGTAATCAATATCCGGCGATTCCTTTACCAGAAGATCAAGCTTCTTTCTCTTGTCCATGGGAAACTCTTTTTGTTCCACTGCCTTTATGATACCGTCATCCTCAGAGATCAGCTTGGCAGTCCAGGAGATCTTATCCTCCAGATTTAAGTCCATATATTTTAATTGAAGCGGAAGAATATAAATGCCCATCAGAACCATAAGCCCTAAGATCAGCAGACTGTATCCCAACAGCAATTTTTTCATCACAGACAACCGGTTCATTCCTGTTCCTCCTTACGGCTTGTAAACCATGGGGTATTTTCTCCATTATATAAAAGAAACATTTGTATTTCCACTTTTTTTACTTTCTAAAGTCTTTCTTTATTTATTAAAACTTTTCATTGTTCCGGATTGTGATAAAGTGAAATCAGAAGCAAAAAGAATGTTAGAAAGGGGAACAAATGATGGATTATAATGAGCTGGCACTTAAAATGCACGAGGAACACAAGGGGAAAATCGAGGTGGTCTCAAAGGTTAAGGTAGAGGACCGGGACGATCTAAGCACTGCCTATACGCCGGGGGTTGCAGAGCCATGCCGGAAGATTCGGGATAACAGGGAGGAGGTCTACCGTTATACGGCAAAAGGGAATTTAGTTGCGGTTGTATCGGACGGTACCGCAGTTCTGGGGTTAGGAGATATCGGTCCGGAGGCAGCCATGCCGGTCATGGAAGGAAAGTCCATACTCTTTAAAGCCTTTGCAGGCATTGATGCTTTTCCAATCTGTCTTGATACAAAGGACACGGAAGAAATCATTGAAACGGTAAAACGGATTGCGCCTACCTTTGGAGGAATCAATCTGGAGGATATTTCGGCTCCCCGCTGTTTTGAGATTGAAAGGCGTTTAAAAGAGGAACTGGATATTCCGGTATTTCATGATGACCAGCATGGAACTGCCATTGTGGTTTCTGCAGGGCTGGTAGGTGCCTTAAAGTTTGTGAAAAAGGATATTCATAAGGTAAAGGCCGTCATCAATGGAGCTGGTTCCGCCGGAATCTCCATCTGCAAGCTGCTATTGGAAATCGGCATAGGAGATGTAATTTTAGTAGATAAGAATGGAATCCTGGCGCCGGGAGAGGAATGGATGAATCCGGCCCAAAAGGAGATGGCGGAGAAAACCAACCGGGAAAGGCTGCATGGAAACTTAACGGATGCCATGAAGGGCAGGGATATATTCATCGGTGTATCCGCACCCGGAGTGGTTACGGCAAAGATGGTTTCCACAATGGCAAAGGATTCCATCGTATTTGCAATGGCAAATCCGGTGCCGGAGATCACCCCGGACGAAGCCAAGAGGGGAGGCGCCCGGATCGTTGCCACAGGCCGTTCTGATTTTCCAAACCAGATCAACAACGTTCTTGTTTTTCCCGGCATATTCCGGGGGGCACTTGATGCAAGAGCAAAGGATATTACGGAGAAGATGAAAATTGCTGCGGTTTACGCCATTGCCGATATTATTCCGGAGGAAGAACTGATCGAAGAGTATATTATTCCAGGCGCCTTTGATAAGAGGGTGGCAGAACGGGTGGCAAAAGCAGTTGCAGAGACGGCAGTGGAAGAGGGCATAACCAGATCATAAAAAGAATACGCTGCGCAAACAGGAGGGAAAAGAATGATAGATGCACAAGCAATAAAAAAGCCGGCTTCCGGGACCAGAGTTTTTGAGGGCATTCAAATTATGGGGATGTCACTTCCGGTCTATTTTCTGGTCAGTTTTCTGATCTTATTTGCTTCCATAACGGAGATACTGCCTCAAAATATGGTAGGCGCTTTGGCGGTCATGATGGTGCTTGGAAGCCTGTTTCATCGGATGGGAAGCCGGATTCCCATCATACGTTCTTATCTTGGGGGAGGAGCTGTATTCTGTATTTTTGCCTCCTCAGCCCTGGCAACCTTTGGTCTTCTGCCTGCCAGCGTTGTACAAAACTGTAAGAACTTTATGAATGAAGTGGGATTTTTGGATTTTTATATTTCAGCTTTGATAACGGGAAGCATTCTGGGAATGAACCGTGATCTGTTAAAAAAAGCTGCCATACGGTTTCTGCCGGTATCGTTCCTCTCTATGGCATGCGCCTTACTTATAGCCGGAATCATGGGGATAATTACCGGTTATGGATTTGGTGAAACCATTCTCTACATCGCCATGCCGATGATGAGCGGGGGAATGGGAGCAGGGGTGATTCCTCTGTCGGGCATTTATGCAAATGCCACCGGACTTGACAGTGCCGTTATTGTATCAAGGATGATTCCGGCTTCCACCATAGGCAATGTTCTTGCCATAATCTGTGCGGCACTGATTGCCAGGCTTGGTGCCGGGTTTCCGTCTCTCAATGGCAATGGCAGGCTTATGGAGGTTGGGGAGGAACCGGCAGAGGAACAGAAAAAACCGGCCCTCACCGTGGAGGCAATGGGAACGGGACTTGTTTTTTCCCTTGCGTTTTTTACGGCGGGTGCAGTGATCAACCGGATTTTTCCCAATATCCATGCCTATGCATTCATGATCATTCTCGTGGTCATCTGTAAAATATGCGGTTTCATTCCTTCAAAGTATGAGGAAGCCGCCGTATCCTGGAGCAAGTTTGTCATGCAGAACTTAACCAATGCTCTTTTGGCAGGAATCGGGATTGCACTATTGAATTTAAAGGTGCTGGCGGCGGCCCTGTCTCCGGTGTACTTACTGATCTGCGTGGCAATCATCCTGACGGTATCGGTCTGTTCCGGGATTCTTGGAAAGCTGGTAGGCTTTTATCCCGTGGAGGCTTCCATTACCGCAGGACTTTGCACCAACAGCATGGGCGGCACAGGAAATATTGCAGTGCTGTCTGCGGCTGATCGAATGGAACTCATTCCCTTTGCCCAGATGGCCACCAGGCTGGGAGGCGCCATGATCCTGATCTCAGCCAGTTTTTTGGTCCGCTTGCTGACCTAGGGTACTGCAAAACTGTTTTTAGCAGAATATTTTGTAAATTAAAGGAGTTATTGAGAAATGGTTTCAATAAAACCTCTTGATTTTTTGATTGTCCCATGATACTATATGGGTAGTTAGCTAACACTAACTACGTGTGAATATTCTATACATCAGACTAACCCTCTGAGATTCTCCTTCATTGACCCGTGAAGGATCATGACTCCTACGAAAAGGCCGTCCCTGTAACCGCATGACAGGGCCGGCCTTTTCGATTTTGCTGTGGAAAACCAGACGAACATTGGGAGATTACCGGGAAAACTATACATTTCTTGCGTATTAAAAAAAAAAAATGTTTCACCTGGTTTTCCTGGTTCGTTCTTTGTATAATAAGAAAAAATGGAAATTTTAAGATTTCTGATAACAAGTGTTAGGAGGACCAATCATGGCCAGTATGAATTGTCATTATTACAGTTTTTCTCTGATGCGTTCCGTGGATATCAATGTGATTATCCCAACTCCGGAGAGCGATGAACAAATCACCAACGAGGAAACAAAGAAGGCGTACCATTATGAAACCGGACTTCCGGTTCTCTATCTGCTTCATGGTGCGTTCGGGGATTACAGCTCCTGGGTTCGTTATTCCAACATTGAGCGGTATGCCCAAAAGCATTGTGTGGCAGTGGTTATGGCCTCTGCAGCAAATAGCTTTTACCAGGACATGTACCGGGGAGATGCCTATTTTACATTTTTTACAGAGGAGCTTCCGGCGTTTATCGGAAGTGTTTTCCCCATTTCCAAAAAGCGGGAGGATACCTTTGTGGCAGGTCTTTCCATGGGAGGATACGGCGCCTGGTTTATGGCGCTTTCTAAACCGGAGCAGTATGCGAAGGCAGCCAGCCTGTCCGGGGCGCTTGACCTTGCCATGACTTATGAGGGGACGAAACAAGGGGATATGAAAGGACCGTTTTTCTGGGAGCAGATCTTTGAAAATCCGGAGTTGATTTCAGGAAGTGATGCAGATCTTCTCACTCTTTATGACCGCTGTGAGGCCGCGGGAACGATCCCGGAGCTTTACTATGCCTGCGGAACGGAAGACTTTGTATATGAGATGAATCTGTCCGTGAAAAGAGGGCTGGAGGAACGGGGAGCCAATGCCGTTTACGAAGAAGGTCCGGGCGGTCATACCTGGGATTTTTGGGACACGTATATCCAAAAAGTTTTACAGTGGATGCTTCCGGTATAAATGAAAAACCTTTTCATTATTACTGCTTGCATTTTCCGGGTATCTATGATACTATACTGATAGTTAGTTTTAGCTAACTGCGTGTGAATATTCTAATCAGACTAACCCTCTGATCCATCCTTCATTTGACCCATGAAGGATCATGACTCCTGCGAAAGAGCCGCCCCTGTTACCGCATGACAGGAGCGGCTTTTTTGCAGCGTTTTTTACATAGAAAAAAGCGGATATCCAGGATAAGAAAGGGGAATTACCATTGGAAATCAAGCAATTGGAATACTTTGTGGCGACCGCAGACCACGGCAGTCTGAATAAGGCGGCGGAGCAGCTCTATACCTCCCAGCCCAATGTCAGCAAGGTGATCGCCAATTTGGAAAAGGAACTGGGCGTTGCATTATTTGAACGCAACAGCAGAGGGATGAAAATTACGGAGCAGGGGAATCTGCTTTATGGCTATGCCCGTTCCATTTTAAAAAGCTCCAATATGATCCACGCTCTGGTTCAGAAGAAGACCGGCAGTTATTTCTGTGTTTCCGGCTATCAGAGCAGTATTCTCACCAGACTGGTGGCGGATATTTATGAAAAATATAAAGGCAAAGGCATCAAATTCGGTTACCGGGAGGGAACGGTGGAGGAAATCACCGATGATGTATCCGAACACGTATCGGAAATAGGCATCGTTTACCTGGCTCACTCCCAGCTTCCCTGTTTCCGCCATATCATGTGGCATAAGAAACTGGAATACCACCCCCTGGCTGACCGGGGCATCTGCATCTATATGGGGAGAAACCACCCCTGGTATCATAGAAAATTTCTGGAATTTGATGAATTAAAGGAACTGAAATTCATTGAGGGGACCGAAGATTTTTTTGCCATGGAACACCACATTGAACGGATCAGTGTGGGTGCGGTTCAGATGGAAAATTTGGATAATGCGGTCTATACCAACAGCGATTATATGATTCATAATATGCTAAAGCATACCGATGTCTGCTGCATGGGAATTGATTTTGTTTCCAGACATTATGAAGCCCAGGAAATTAAGGCGTTGAAGGTGAAAAACTGTGAGAAGTTTTTAACCCTTGGATACGTCAAGCAAAAGAAAAAGGAGCTGTCCCCGGAAGCCCGGTTTTATATCAGCCAGCTGGAAATGAGGCTGAAAGGCTATAACGAATCGTTATAACAACGCCTCCCTGTTTTGATATTGGTAAGTTATGACTAACTATGCTATAGTAGATACCGTAATTAAAACAGGAGGTACCATTATGAAAAAAACGTTATTATATACGTGTCTTGCAGGTGTTTTGACTGCAGCAGTTTTAGCCGGCTGTTCCAAATCCGCAGCAGGAGGGAAAGAAGCAGCGGATGGTTCGGTAAAGGCGGAGGAAAGCCGGGCAGAAGGCGGGGGAAGCGAAGGAAAAGAGGAACTGGTATTTGTAAACTACCGTGATATCAGAGACTTAAACCCTCATCTGTATGCCGGTGAAATGTACGCTCAGGAAATGCTCTATGAGACTTTGGTGACCATTACGGAAGACGGATATGCGCCTTGTCTGGCAGAGAGCTGGACCATCAGCGAGGACGGCAGGACCTATACCTTTAAAATCCGCAAGGGAGTGACCTTCTCCGACGGTGAGGTTTGCGATGCCAATGCCATCAAAGCCAATTTTGACGCCATCATTGAGAATAAGGACCGCCATACCTGGCTTGAGATGATGAATCTGTTGGTAGGGGTTTCCGCTCCGGATGCAGAGACCTTTGTGATCGAGCTTTCAAAGCCTTATTACCCAATGCTTACAGAGCTTGGAGTCACCAGACCGTTCGCCATGATTTCCCCGAAAGCCATGAAGGACGGAAGCACCAAGGACGGGGTAAATGGATACATCGGAACCGGACAGTATGTGCTGAAGGAATCCGTAACCGATGAATATGCAGTTTTTGAGGCCAATGAGAATTACTGGGGAGAAAAGCCAAAGGTGAAAAAGATCACCGTAAAGGTGATTCCGGACAACCAGACCCGGATTCTGGCACTTGAAAAGGGAGAGATCGACTTGATCTTCGGCAAAAACATGATTGATGCCGATGCAGTAAATAAATATAAAGAAAGCAGTGATTTTGAAGTTGCTTTATCCAACCCGACTTCCACAAGACAGATCGTTCTGAATACGACCAATGAGATTTTAAAGGATACGGCTGTACGTCAGGCCCTGCAGCACGCCACCAACCGCCAGGCCATTTCCGACGGCATCTTTTACGGTTTGGAGGCTCCTGCAGATACGCTGTTTGCAAGCTCCATTCCTTATTGCAACATCGGGTTAAAGGCCTATGCATACGATGAGAAGCTGGCAGGAGAAATGCTTGATGAAGCCGGCTGGGTGATGGGAAGCGGCGGTGTCCGGGAAAAAGACGGAAAGGCCTTAAAGCTCAGCCTTTTATACAACAGTGACAGTGTAACGGAAAAGACCATTGCAGAATATTTACAGTCTGAATATGGCAAGCTTGGGATCGGCCTGGAAATCAAGGGCGAGGAGGAGCAGTCTTACCGGGATAACATGAAGGCAGGACATTTTGACATGGTGTTCAATATCTGCTGGGGAACCCCTTACGATCCCCAGTCCTCCCTGGCAGCCATGAGACAGCCGGTATACGGTGACTTTGCAGCGCAGCAGGGACTGGCGGACAAAGCGGAGATTGATGAGGCCATTACAGAAATTCTTGTTTCCACCGACGAGACAAAGCGTCAGGAGCTTTATACCTTTGTACTGACCAGACTTCATGAGGATGCAGTATACATTCCTCTGACTTATGAATGCAACAAGGCGATCTATACGTCTGACTTAAAAGGGGTCGGTTTCACCCAGACCCAGTATGAAGTTCCGTTTGGACAGATGTATTTTGAATAATGACAAAAGAGAAATGACTTTTGCCGGAATCCGAAGGGAAAACCGCAGAGGGGGGACCAGAGGCTGGTCCCCCCTTTTTAACCCTTCCCCTCATTGATTTTGGAGGTAATGAGATGAAATCTTATATTGTTAAGCGAACGCTGTCGGCCATACCGCTGCTGCTGCTTATATCGTTTTTATGTTTTGTATTTATCAATTTGATCCCGTCAGACCCGGCGGAGGTGGCCTTACGGGTCCGCCAGACTCCGGTCATCACCCAGGAGGCCATTGAACAGGTAAGAGAAGAAATGGGACTCAATGATCCCTATCTGGTCCGGTACTTCCGGTGGGTGGCAGATTGCCTGCAGCTGGATTTCGGAGTCAGCTATACCAATCCGTCAAGAACCGTACTGGGAGAGATCACCCGGTGTCTGCCGGCTACCTTTACCCTTTCCATGGCGTCTCTGGTGTTTGTGATTTTTTTAAGTCTTCCCATCGGTTTTTTGTGTGCAGTATACAAGGACAGCTTATTTGACCGGGTGGTGAGAGGAATCGTCTTTATGACCACGGCCATGCCTGCCTACTGGATCGGGCTTCTGCTCATATGGCTGGTCAGCATCAAATGGGATCTTCTGCCCACCAGCGGGAGCGGAAGCATTAAGCATCTGATTTTGCCTGCATTTACGGTCTCCCTCACTTATATTTCCACCTACATCCGCCTGATCCGCAATAACATGCTGGAAAATATGAAGGAGGATTACGTGCTGTATGCCAACGCCAGAGGATTGAAGCAGCGGACCATTCTGGTAAAGCATATCCTTAAAAACTCCTTACATACCTGCATCGTGGCCATCGGTATGAGCGTTCCCCAGCTTATGGCAGGAACCATTGTCGTGGAAAATGTATTTGCGTGGCCGGGACTTGGAAAGCTTTGCATTGCGTCCATTTTCAACCGGGATTATCCGGTCATCCAGACCTATGTGCTGCTGATCGGAACCCTGTTCGTTGTATTCAATCTTTTGTTTGATATTATCCAGAGCATCGCCGATCCGAGACTTAGAAGGGAGGTATCTTGACATGTGGAAACGGCTGTTTAAAAATAAAATGGCAGTGATCATGATGAGCCTGATCGTTGTGGTGGCGGTTCTTGGGATATTTGCCCCTTTGTTCGCACCCAATGATCCGTATGAAAACAATATTTTAAATAAATTTGCGGGCTTCAGCTTCCAGTATCCCTTAGGAACCGACCAGCTGGGACGCTGCATTCTTTCCAGAATGATCTATGGAATCCGTCCCACCCTGTTTTTATCCCTGATCACCATGGCGGGAACCATTGGACTGGGCTGCATTATGGGGCTGCTGGCCGGATATTTCCGGGGACCCGTTGATGAGATCATCATGCGCGCGGTGGATGTGATGATGTCGTTTCCCAGCCAGATCATGGTATTTGCTGTGGTCGCCCTATTGGGAATTGATGTGAGAAATGTGATCCTTGCAAACGTGCTGATCAAATGGGCCTGGTATGCCCGTATGATCCGTACCAATGTGATGAAATACAGGGATAAAAATTTTGTCCTCTTTTCCAGATGCATCGGAAGCGGAGAACGCTTTATCATGCTCCGCCATCTGCTTCCCAGTGTAGCGGCGGAGATGGCAGTCCTTGCCACTCTGGACATCGGCTGGGCCATTTTAAATATCTCCACCCTTTCCTTCCTGGGACTCGGGGTACAGGCGCCTACGCCGGAGTGGGGAGCCATGCTCAATGAAGCCAAGAATGTAATGACCACCAATCCGGTGCAGATGATTGCACCCGGACTTGCAATTGTGATCCTTGTGGCGGCCTTTAATCTTTTGGGAGATGCTTTGAGAGATGCCCTGGACCCAAAGGAGGTGCAGGAATAATGGAAGCAGTATTGAAGGTAACCCATCTTGAGGTGGAACACCGCACAAAAAAGAAGTCCACCCCCATTGTCCACGGAATTGATTTTGAGGTGATGCCGGGACAGTGCCTTGGGATTCTGGGAGAGAGCGGAAGCGGAAAAAGCATGAGCTTAAAAGGGGTCATGGGACTTTTGGGCGCTGATTTTACGGTAAAAGGAGAAGCCATGTTCCAGGGAGAGAACTTGATTGGAAAATCCAAAGAACAGCTTCGCCGGATACGGGGAAAGAAGATCGGCATGATTTTGCAAAATCCCATGACCTGCTTTGATCCCCTTTACCGGATCGGGGAACAGCTGGCAGAAACATACCGGGAGCATACGGACTTTAAAAAAGCGGAGATTTTAGAAAAATCGGTGAAAATTCTGGAATCCATGAGAATCAACAATCCGCTGGAGGTCTTAAAAAAATATCCCCACCAGTTAAGCGGCGGCATGCTGCAGAGAATTATGATCGGTCTTGCCATGTCCATGGAGCCGGAGTTATTGATTGCCGACGAGCCGACCACAGCCATTGATGCCATTACCCAGTATGAGATCATGAAGGAATTTGTGAGAATCAAAAAGGAATCCCAAACTGCCATGATCTTTATCAGCCATGATCTGGGAGTCATATCGGCCATTTCCGACCAGGTGCTGGTCATGAACCGGGGATACGCCGCAGATAAAGGGACCTTTGCACAGATTTATGAAAATCCCCAGGATGCCTATACCAGACTTTTGGTGGAAAAGAAAAAGGCGGTCATGAATAAATACCATCAGGCCATTCATAGAAAGGGGGAGGTTTTTGTATGATTCGGGCAGAGCATATCAATGTCAGCTTCAAAAAAGAAAATCAGACAAAGCTGTTTGGCACCGAGCGGCAGCAGGTCCTTCATGACGTATCCTTTCATGTGAAAGAGGGAGAGTGTCTCGGCATTCTGGGAGAGAGCGGAAGCGGAAAAAGCACGCTGGGCCGTGTATTATGCGGACTTTTAAAGCCCGATTGCGGGAATGTATATCTGGCAGGTGAGCCTTGCTATAAAGGGAGAAGAAAGCGAAAAACGGTTTTAAGCGTGGTGTTCCAGGATTATACCACCTCTGCGAACCCCAGATTCACCGTCCGTGGCCTGATCGCAGAAGGACTTCGGGCAAGGGAGAAGCGGGAGGGTCTCTCTCTTGACAGAGAAAAGGAAACCGATGATCTTCTTTGTCTGGTGGGCTTAGACGGCTCTTATAAGGACCGTCTGCCCCATGAACTGAGCGGAGGCCAGCTGCAGCGCGTCTGCATCGCCCGTGCCCTTGCCGTAAACCCTTCCGTAATCCTGTTTGACGAGGCCATCAGTTCCTTAGATGCCCATACCCAGGTGCAGATTATGGATTTATTAAAGAAGGTGCAGAAAGAAAAGAAACTGACTTATATCTTCATCACCCATGACCTTACCTCCGTCACCTATCTTTGCAGCCATGTCCTGTTTCTGTATCAAGGCCAGGCCGCAGAGATCCGGAGCGTGGATACCATCGGAGAAGCGGTCCATCCATACGCCAGAAAGCTGCTGCATGCCATATTTGATGTGGAGTCTATGGGACAGGAAGAAATGAGCAACTAAAAAGGAAGGAGGAAGTGCAATGCTTCAGATAGGGATGCAACAATTGAAAGAGGGAACCAGACTTGAGGGAATGCTTCCGGTCGTAAATCATGAACTAAAACTACCCTTTTGCGTCGTAAGCGGAGTTAAGGAAGGCCCGGTAGTTCTCATAACAGCAGGGATTCACGGGGCCGAATACATTGGAATCCGGACCGCCATGGAGCTGTCTGCAGAGATTCAGCCGTCACAGGTAAACGGGACCATCGTCTTTCTTCTGGTGGCCAACCCCCAGGCCGCCTATTCCTATACCCGGCTTTTCGTGCCTGAGGATGGGAAAAACCTAAACCGGATGTTTCCGGGGAAAAAGGATGGAAGTCTTTCGGAAAAAATCGCTTACACCATAGAAAAGGAACTACACAACCAGGCCGACTATTACATAGACTTACACGCCGGAGACAGTCATGAAAATGTCATGCCCTTTGTATATTTTGCAGGAGCGGCAAAGGAAGAGGTCAGCGAGACTTCCAAAAGGATGGCAGAAGCCACCGGGATGTCCGTAAGGGTCAAATCCTCTGCCACCACAGGCTCTTATAACTATGCCGCCATACAGGGAGTGCCCTCTATTTTGATGGAGCGGGGCGGAGGCGGTGTCTTTTCGCCGGAAGAACTGGACAGCTATAAGCAGGAAGTGAAAAATGTGCTGGCTCATTTAGGCGTTATGAAAGGGACTTGCGAACCTGAAAAGGTCCCACAAACCGAAGTGCTTACGGCAACTTACATAGATTCGGACCATCAGGGCTTTTGGTATCCTGCCAAAAAGCCGGGAGAATCCTTTCAAAAGGGAGAGCTTTTAGGGACCGTTGAAGATGTGTGGGGGAAAAAACTGCAGTCCTGTTATGCAGAATATGACGGCATCGTCCTTTATGAAACCGTAATCATGGGAGTGAGAGAGGGAGATTCCCTGATCGCATACGGGAAGGGGTAAGCCATAACCGTCTTTTGCCTGTCCCTTTCCGGTTGTAATAAACCGGGCAATGGGCTATAATTGGGAAAGAATTTCAAGTTTGGAGGAATTGCATGAAATCATTAATTATAGCAGAAAAACCATCGGTAGCCAGGGACATTGCCCGGGTCCTTCATTGCACCAGAAGCCAGAATGGGGTGATTGAAGGAGATAACTATGCCGTAACCTGGGGCCTTGGCCATCTGGTGACCTTGGCAGACCCGGAGGATTACGATGCCAAATATAAGGAATGGAAGCTGGAAGACCTTCCCATGATGCCGGAGCGGTTTCGGTTAGAGGTCATTAAGCAGACCGGAAAACAGTACCGCGTGGTGAAAACCCAGATTCACAGAACGGATGTGGGAGAGATCATCATTGCCACCGATGCCGGACGGGAAGGGGAGCTTGTGGCAAGGCTTATTCTGGAAAAGGCAGGGAATAAAAAGCCCATCAAACGGCTTTGGATCTCTTCTGTTACGGATAAAGCCATAAAAGAAGGGTTTGCCAGATTAAAAGACGGGCATGAGTACGATTCTCTATACGATGCGGCCATGTGCCGTGCCGAAGCCGACTGGCTGGTGGGGATCAATGCCACCCGTGCCCTTACCTGCAAATACAATGCCCAGTTAAGCTGCGGCCGGGTACAGACCCCCACCATCGCCATTATTGCAGCAAGAGAAGAGGAGATCCGGAGCTTTGTTCCCAAAGCCTACTACGGCATCAGCGCGAAGAGCTTAAATCCAGCCCTCACCTTTACCTGGCGGGATGAAAAATCAAAAAGCTACCGCTCCTTTGACAAAGACCGGGTGGAAGCCCTCATTAAAAAGATGAAAGAAGAAAAGGAGGGGGTAGTGACCGAAGTGAAAAGCGTTCCAAAGAAAACCTATTCCCCTCAGCTTTACGATTTGACAGAACTTCAGAGAGAGGCAAACCGCCGTTTCAACTATTCCGCCAAGGAAACCTTGAATATCATGCAGAGACTTTATGAAAACCATAAAGTCCTCACCTATCCAAGAACGGATTCCAGGTATTTAAGCTCCGATATCGTCCCCTCCATCAAGGAGAGGCTGGAAGCGTGCAGCGTGGGCCCTTACCGGAAGCTGGCAGGAAGGCTGATCAATCAGAAAATCGTGGCAAAGCCCTCCTTTGTGGACGATAAGAAAGTATCCGACCACCACGCCATCATACCAACCGAGCAGTTTGTCCAGATGGATCATATGACCTTTGAGGAGCGGAGGATCTACGATCTTGTGGTCCGCAGGTTCCTTGCAGTCCTTTATCCCCCCTTTGAATATGAGCAAACGGAGCTGACTGTGGATTTAGGGGGAGAAATCCTGGTGGCACGTGGAAAAACGGTCAAAGCGTCCGGCTGGAAGGAAGTTTATGAAAGTCAGGAGGAAGAGGACGAGGAACAGGATTTAAAGGAACAGAACCTTCCTCTTATGAAAAAGGGAGACCGGCTGTCAGAGCTTACCGTCTTTATGACCGAAGGAAAGACCAAACCGCCGGCACCGTTTAATGAAGCTACTCTTCTTTCTGCCATGGAAAACCCCGTTTCCTATATGGAGACAAAGGACCGGGAGCTGGCAAAGACTCTGGGGGAGACCGGAGGACTTGGAACGGTGGCCACAAGAGCGGATATTATTGAAAAATTGTTTTCCAGCTTTTTGCTGGAGAAAAAAGGGAAAGACATCTTTATCACCTCCAAGGCAAAGCAGCTTTTGAATCTGGTGCCTGAGGATTTAAAGAAGCCGGAACTGACGGCGGAGTGGGAGATGAAGCTTTCCGAGATCGCAGCAGGAAAGAGAAAGCGGGCCGCATTTATGAAGGACATCCGGCTGTATTCGGAGGACCTGGTCCGTCAGATCAAAGCGGGGGAGGGCCATTTCACCCATGACAATCTGACCAATACCAAATGTCCGGTCTGCGGAAAACGAATGCTCTCCGTCAAGGGAAAGAACAGCGAAATGTTAGTCTGCCAGGACCGGGAATGCGGTCACCGGGAGGTCTTGTCAAGAACCAGCAACGCCAGATGCCCGGTCTGCCATAAGAAGATGGAGCTTAGGGGCAAAGGAGACGGCCAGATCTTTGTCTGTAGGTGCGGGTACAAGGAAAAGCTTTCCAATTTCAAGGAACGGCGCGCAAAGGAAGGGGCCGGAGTATCCAAAAAGGATGTGGCAAACTATTTGAAAAAGCACAGCAAGGAAGCAAGTGAGCCCATCAATTCCCCGTTTGCCGATGCATTCGCAAAGCTTCAGATCAACAAAGAGGATTCGTGATAGAATCAAATACCGGGAAGAAGAGACGGTTTCTTCCCGGTATTTCCATTTATAAAACCCATCAATTGAAGTCCAGGTAAAACTTTAGTAAAATTTTACTTTGGTTATTGACGGTACAGGAGTGTACAATTATAATGAAACCTGAAAGGTGAGGATATAGGTTATGGCTACAATTAAAGAGATTTCACAGCTTGCGGATGTCTCCATCACTACAGTATCCCGGGTGCTGAACCAGGATGATACCATTGTGGTAAGTCCGGAAGTGAAAAAGAGGATATTTAAAATTGCCCACGAGTTAAAATATGTCCCACCCAGGATGCGTCATACGCAGAAAAAGAGAGAGATTGTCATAGGAGTGGCTGACTGGCATATTATCCGTAAGGACAGGACCAACATCAGACTGTCCTCCCTGGACTTGATCGTTAAGTCCATGTCCGGGAACAGCGATGTGAGGTTTGAACGGATGGATAAGGGAATGCCGGGGCAGTACGACGGAATCATGGCGTTCGGTGTCTTCAGCCAGGAGGAGATGGAATTTCTCCGGATGCAGAGCTACGCCATCGTATTTATTAATTCCGATCCAAAGGATTATGAATATGACAGCATTGTAATGGACTTTAACAAAGGAATTCATGAGATGCTGTCCTATCTGGTGGACCAGAAGAAATACCGGAGTGTTGGCTATATAGGCGGTCTTTATGACGAAGGTCAGGTTAAGATCGGTTACCGGAGACTTGAGGGAATCCGGGCTGCCTTTACCCAGAGAGGCTTCTATGAGGAGTCCTGTTTCTTCATAGGGGATATCAGTAAGGAAAGCGGTTATGAGCTTGCAAAAAAGGCGATGGAATCCGGCTGTCTGCCGGAGGCAGTGCTGTTAGGCAGCGAAGAAGTGGCCGAAGGTGCCCTGGAGGCGTTTTGTGATGCTGGTCTTCGGATTCCAAAGGATATTGCAGTGGTGATCTATAAGGATATAGAGACCCTGGAATCCAAATGGCCCTCCTATACCAAAGTCCGCATGTTTCCGGATATTGTCTGGCAGACTGCCATAAAGCTTTTGCTGGAGCAGATCAGGGAAGGCCGCAAGGACAATATGACGATCTTTCTTCCGACCAAACTAGAGGTCGGTGACAGTGCGTAATGATTCATGAACAAGAGAACCGATGAGTCACACGAAAAAGGAGAGCAGTATGAGAAAAACAGTTTCTGTATTAATGGCAGCAGCACTCTGTGCAGCAATGATCGGCGGTTGTTCCGGCAGCAGCAAACAGGCAGGTGCAACAACCGCAGCTTCTTCCGCAGCAGGATCAGAAAGTGCATCATCTGCAGCAGAACAAACCACAAAAGCAGAGAACAAAAAGATTGAAAAGCTCAATGTATACTTTGTACCTTCCAGAGAGCCGCAGGAGATCGTAACCGCTACCGAGCCGTTGAAGGACATGCTTAAGACGGAACTTTCAAAACAGGGTTATGATATCGGTGAAGTAGTGATCACCGTTGGAACCAACTACGAAGCAGTTGGGGAAGCTCTTTCCGCAGGAACTGCAGATATCGGTCTTATTCCTGGAGGAACCTATGTCCTTTACGATGACGGAGCAGATGTGATTCTTACCGCAACCAGAGACGGGTTAAGCAAGAATTCCGATTCTGCAAAAGACTGGAATGATGGAAAGCCAACAGACCCGACCACAGACCAGGCAACTTTTTACCGTGCACTGATCATTGCAGGTCCTTCCGAAAAGGGAAAGGAACTGGCAGCGAAGGTAAACAGCGGCGAAGCACTGACTTTTGAAGATTTAGACGGAGCAAACTGGAGCGTCATGTCCTCCTCCTCCCCGGCAGGATACATTTACCCATCCTTATGGCTTCAGGATAACTTCCAGAAGAATATATTAAATCTCTCTCATGCAGTTCAGTCCGACTCCTACGGCAGCGCATTTGCAAGACTTGCTTCCGGTCAGGTAGATGTTCTTTGTACTTATGCAGATGCCCGCAGAGACTATGTGGACAAATGGAACTCCGAATACGGCAGAACCGGTTCTATTTGGGAAGAGACTAATGTTATTGGCGTTACACCTCCGATCTTTAATGATACAGTAAGCGTAAGCAAGACTTCCAAAATCATGGATGATGATTTCAAAAAGGCTGTTCAGAGCGCATTTATCAATATCGGCAATACCGAAGAGGGCCAGAAGGTCATCGCCATCTACAGCCACAAAGGATATCAGGCGGCAAAGAGTGCGGATTACGATAATGAGCGCAAAGCCCAGGAGATGATTAAGGAATTAAATGCGAAATAAATAATACAACAGGCTGCGGAGGCGTCGTAAGGGAAATCTATTTGCGGCGCCTCCGCTCTTTGTGCATGGAATCGAGGAAAATATGATTGAATTTAATCAGGTAAGCAAAAAGTACCCCAATGGCTTTGAAGCGTTGAAAGAGATAAATTTAAAAATAGAGCAGGGAGAATTTGTGGCTATCATCGGCTTATCCGGTGCAGGAAAGTCCACCCTTCTGCGCACCATCAACCGGATGCATGATATTACGGAAGGCAGTCTTACGGTAGACGGAACCGATGTGATGCAGTTAAAGGGCTATGAGCTTCGCCGCTTCCGCCGGAAGATCGGCATGATTTTCCAGTCCTTTAATCTGGTGACCAGAACCAGAGTCATCAATAACGTACTGATGTCAAAGGTACCGGAGCTGCCGTTTTTTAAGGCATTATTTGGCATATATCCAATGAAAGACAAGCTGGAAGCGCTGGAAGCTCTTGATAAGGTGGGAATTCTTGACAAGGCTTATGTCCGGGCAGACCAGCTTTCCGGCGGCCAGCAGCAGAGAGTTGCCCTGGCAAGAACCCTGGCTCAAAATCCCCAGATCATTCTGGCGGATGAACCGGTGGCTTCCCTTGACCCGGTAACCGCAAAACAGGTCATGGGAGATTTCTTAAAAATCAACAAGGAGATGAACATTACCATTCTCCTTAACATCCACCACGTGGATTTAGCGCTCCAGTATGCCAGCCGGGTGGTGGGCATCCGTGCAGGTGCCATCGTATACGACGGCCCGGCGGCCAATGTAACAGAAGAAATTTTAAATGAGATTTATGAAGGAAAGCAGAAGGAGGCAGATGGATGAGCATATATGACAAGATATTTCCCCCCAGGAAAATGGAATTGTCAAATGGGAAAACCGTCTATAAGCCGGCTTCCAGACTTCCCTTGATTGCTTTGATCATAGTGCTTTTTACGGCACTTTCGGTGAAGATCACTGGGTTTGATATGAAAGTTTTGGCCGAAAGAGGGAACCAGTTTTTCATTATTCTGGGAATGATGGTGCCCCCTGCATTTTCTTACAGCGCTCAGGTGTGGGAGCCTTTGTTTGATACCGTAAAGATGTCCCTTTTGGGAACGGTCATCGGAGCGGTTTTAGTGATCCCTTTTGCCATGGCAGCGTCCACCAATATTATTAAGAACTCTTTTGTAGTCAGCGGCATGAGACTGTTTTTAAGCATTGTGAGGACCCTTCCCACTCTGGTTACGGCTCTGATCGCCACCTATGTATTCGGCCTTGGTACCCTTGCGGGAACCACCGCCATTGCGGTGTTCACCTTTGCCTATATGGGGAAAATCCTTTACGAAGAGATTGAGACGGCCGATATGGGAGCCTTTGAGGCCATGGAAGCCATCGGAGCCACCAAGGTCCGGGCATTTATAAGTGCCATCATCCCCCAGGTCCTTCCGTCCTATATTTCCAATGGCTTGTTCTGCTTTGAAGGAAATGTCCGTTACGCGGCCATACTTGGGTATGTAGGGGCAGGAGGTCTGGGACTGATCCTGAATGAAAAGCTTGGCTGGAGAGAATACCCAAGCGTCGGCATGATCTTAATCATGCTGTTTGTTGCCGTATTTTTCATTGAATCGGTGAGCCGTTACTGCCGCCGCAAACTGGTATAGGAGGGCCTTTAGATGAATAAGCAAATTGAAAAAGCATATGCCGAACGGCCGAAAAACACGGTTTACCAGATCGCGGTTTCCGTCATTGTTGTGGCATGTATTCTATGGTCCGGTTCTGCCATAGAAATAACAAAAGGAGGCACCGGCGGCCTTAAAATTGCAGGAAATATCTTAAGCGGTATTTTCCATCCCGATACAAAGCTGTTGTTTAACTTAACGGCTCAGGGTGTTCCTTATCTGCTTCTTGAGACGGTCTGCATTGCATTTTTGGGTACTTTGGTGGGGGCGTTTCTTGCCATTCCCTTATCCTTTTTATCCGCGTCCAACTTAATGCCTGCGCCGGTGGCGTATGTAAGCCGTCTGGTGATTATGGCAGTGCGGACCATCCCTGCCTTTGTTTACGGCCTGATGTTTATCCGTGTCAGCGGACCGGGGGCATTTACCGGACTTTTGACCATGTCTGTCTGCTCCGTTGGTATGGTCTCAAAAATGTACATTGAAGCCATTGAAGACTTAGACACCAGGATTTTAGAATCTCTTGATGCCTGCGGCTGTACCACGTTTCAGAAGATCCGTTACGGAATTCTTCCCCAGCTGATCCCCAATTTTGCCTCCACGGTGATTTACCGGTTTGATATCAATTTAAGGGATGCGACCGTTCTTGGTTTAGTAGGGGCCGGCGGAATCGGTGCGCCTTTAATTTTTGCCATGAACGCTTACCGCTGGAATGAAGCGGGAGCCATCTTAGTCGGTCTGATCGTTTTGGTTCTGTTTGTGGAATACATTTCCACCCGAATCCGCGTGAAGCTGGCAAGGGGGTGATGGATTGGAAAAACGAGCAACCATTTATTATACGTCTGATGTTCACGGATATTTATTCCCCACCTCATACGGAGATAAGAGTGAAAAGGCCATGGGACTTTTAAACTGTATCTCCAACTTTAAAAAGGATGGGAACACTTTGATTTTTGACGGGGGAGACACGCTGCAGGGTTCTCCCATGGCTTCCTACATCACGGCACAAGGAGGAGAATTACTGGAATCCGAGCCATTCGCCCGTGTGTATAATGACGCGGGCTATGACGCCGTAGTTCCCGGCAACCATGACTTTAACTTTGGATATGAACGCCTTTCCCATTATTACAATGCCCTTAACGGAGTCTGTCTCTGTGCCAATGCAGAGGATCTGGAGGGAAAGGCAAAGCTTCAAAACAGCCATATTTTTTTGCTGGAAAATGGACTCCGCATCGGAGTGACCGGAATTGTCACAGATTATGTAAATGTATGGGAACAGCCGGAGCATTTGGAAAAAATTAAAATCACCGATGCATTTGCGGCAGCAAAAGAGGAGCTTGACAGACTTAAAAAGAATTCCGATGTTACCGTGTGTATCTATCACGGCGGCTATGAATGTGACCTGGAAACCGGTGAGGTGTTAAGCACCAGCAGAGAAAATGTAGGCTTTCGCATTTTAAAGGAGCTGGAATACGATATCCTTTTGACCGCTCATCAGCATATGCCAGTCTCAGGCAGAGATCTTTATGGAACTCATACCTTACAGGTCATGGCCAATGCAGTGCAGTACGCAAGGATAGAATTAAGTGTGGAAAACGGAGCAGTCCATGCAGAGTCCGCCATCTGTCCCGCAGGAGACTTCCATGAGGAAGAACCGTACCGTTTTCTGCTCCCCTTAGAAGAAGAAGTTCAGAAATGGCTTGATGTGGGAATCGGACAGATTAAAGAACCCATCCCAGAGCAGAGCAAGTTAGATATGGCCATGAATGGTTCGGGAGTGGCCGATTTCTTCAATCAGGTGCAGCTTGCCTATTCCGGAGCAGATATTTCCTGCGTGGGCCTGGGAAATACTCCCATGAGCCTTCCGGAGCACATCACCATGAGGGATTTGGTCCGGGTCTACCCCTTTTCCAATACGCTTGTGGTTCTTTCGGTAAACGAGGATACTCTTAAAAAAGCGCTTGAACGGTGTGCGGAGTATTTTACCCTTAGAGATGGTAACATAGAGATATCAGAGGTATTTTTAAATCCCAAGGTGGAGCATTATAATTACGATTACTTTGCGGGAATCCGCTATGAGATAGACTTACAGATGCCTGTGGGAAGCCGTGTAAAGGAGATTTTGTACAAGGGAGAACCTTTAAACGGACGGACTTTAAGCCTTTGTATGAGTGATTACAGAGCCAGCGGGACCGGGGGATATGAAGTATATAAAAAATGTCCGGTATTAAAGCGGATCGGTGCGGAAGTACCGGAACTGGCCCTGGATTATTTAAAAAAGCACCCGGTCTTGGAGATCCAAAAAAGCGGGAGCATTGTCATCCGCCGGTAAATAGTGTTTTTCATGTAAATACCAAAAAATTACCAGTGGGACTTTAAATTTTTTACTTGACAAAATCAGTTTCATGCTTTAGTCTAGCAATATACTTTTTTTAAAAAAGTTAAAGTAATATTTAAAGGCAAAGAAGCCATAACTACGTGCAATGCCGCACGAGGTTATGGCTTAATTTTTTTTACCAAAAACGAAAGAAAGAGGTGCTTTTTATGGATCACGGAGATTTTTCATGGATGCTTATTTGTTCTGCTCTTGTATTTATTATGACCCCAGGGCTTGCATTTTTTTATGGAGGTCTGGTAAAACGGAAAAATGTGATTAATACCATAATGTCGTCAGCCATTATGATGGGAATCGGATCAATTCTTTGGGTTCTGATCGGTTTTTCTCTCTCCTTCAGCGGAGATATTGGAGGAATTATAGGAAATCTTAACTGGTTTGGCCTTAACTTCGATACCTTTGGGGATACCACACATCCGTATCCCAATACGCTTGTATTCGCCATCTTCCAGATGATGTTTGCCATCATCGCTCCTGCACTTATTACCGGTGCCGTGGCAGAGCGTATGAAATTTTCCTCTCTGGCCATCTTTGTAACGCTCTGGTCCATCATCGTTTATTATCCCCTGGCTCATATGGTATGGGGCGGCGGATATTTGTTCCAGATCGGTTCCATTGATTTTGCCGGAGGCAACGTAGTTCACATCAGCTCCGGTGTAAGCGCTCTGGTTCTTTCCATTCTTCTCGGAAAACGAAGAAATTTAGGAAAGGCACCGTACCACCCCCACAACGTGCCGTTTGTATTTCTCGGTGCGGCTCTTCTGTGGTTCGGCTGGTTTGGCTTTAACGGAGGAAGCGCCCTTGCAGCCAATGAGCTTGCCGCTCATGCATTTATGACGACAAACACGGCAGCAGCTTCTGCGCTCCTTTCCTGGATCTTCATTGAAGTGATTAAAAATGGCAAACCGACTCTGGTGGGAACCTCCACCGGTCTTGTGATCGGTCTGGTAGCCATAACTCCCGGTGCAGGCTTTGTGCCGATTTGGGCAGCAATCCTCATCGGAGCACTGGTAAGCCCGATCTGCTACTTCTTCATCAATGTGATCAAACCGAAGTTTGGATATGACGATGCACTTGATGTATTCGGCTGCCATGGAATCGGCGGTATCTGGGGCGGCATTGCAACTGGTATCTTTGCCCATACAAGTATCAATTCCGCAGCACCCTGGAACGGCCTGGTATTTGGGGATATCACCTTATTTCTCCGCCAGATTGCAGCCATTCTTATTACCATCGTTATCGCCGTTGTGGGAACTCTTGTGGCTGCAGGGATCGCATCTCTCATAACGAAGGGAATCAAGGTCACCAACAAAGATGAGGTGACGGGGCTTGATACTTCGGAGCATGGAGAAACTGCATATCCTGCATTTAATGGAATGGATTAATAGAAGGGGGATCATTAGATGAAGAAAATTGAAGCATTTATCCGGCCGGAAAAGCTGGAGGACATTAAAGAAATTATGGATGAATTGAAGTTAAACGGCTTAAGCGTGATGCAGGTCATGGGATGCGGCAATCAAAAGGGCTGGACAGAATTTGTACGAGGGGCGGAAGTGGACTATAACTTTCTTACCAAAATAAAGATTGAGCTTGTGGTTCCCGATTCTCAGGCGGAAGCTGTAATTGATGCCATCACCAAAAAGGCGTATACCGGAGAATTTGGTGATGGGAAAATCTTCATTTCCGATATTCAGGATGCGGTCCGTATCCGTACCGGAGAGCGGGGGGAAGACGCAATCAAATAGGTTTTTTTAAAAAGATTCTACTATATTATAAGGCCGCAGATCCTATGCTGAAAAAAGGATCTGCGGCCTTACTGCGTTGCTGTAATAAGTTATTTATACAAAATCATATCGAATTCATATTTCCGTTGTTTTTTCTATGGCAGGGTCACATCGGATTCAATAAGGTAAACCCATACTGTGGTTCTTGCTCCGGATGCAGACGAAAAAGTATCTATTTCATACAGTGACCACAATGAAGTATCAGGATCCTGCTGCCGCAGCCAGACCCGGTGCATTTCCCTGGAGGAATTGTAAACAATGGAGTCCAGGGATTGAATGGAACTTAACGTGTAATTGTTTAAGGTGCTCGCATCAATTGTTCCGTCATATTGACTGGATCGTTTCAGATCAATTAAAACAGAACCAGACACAGGGAGTATAGATATTGAAATATAGTCTGCTGCCCCATAACTTAAACGATAAATAACATTACCGACTGTCACGTCACCCACACTGCCAGAGGTAGAGAGATCAAAGTTACTTATCTGAGTCGGTGAGGTACCACTTAATCCCACAGGTCCGGCAGTTCCAGCAGGTCCAGTATCGCCAGTGGGTCCAGTGTCGCCGGTAGGGCCAGTATCGCCGGTGGGTCCAGTATCGCCGGTGGGGCCAGTATCGCCGGAGGGTCCAGTGTCGCCGGTAGGGCCAGTGTCGCCGGTAGGTCCGGTATCGCCAGAAGGTCCAGCATCCCCAGAGGGTCCAGTATCGCCGGTAGGCCCGGTATCACCAGAAGGCCCAGTATCGCCGGAGGGTCCAATGTCGCCGGTAGGCCCGGTATTGCCGGAGGGTCCAGTGTCGCCAGTAGGTCCGATGTTGCCGGTAGGCCCAGTGTCGCCGGTGGGTCCAATATCCCCCGTAGGTCCAGTATCCCCGGTAGGCCCAGTATCGCCAGAAGGTCCGATGTCACCGGTGGGTCCAGTATCTCCCGTAGGCCCAGTATCGCCAGAAGGTCCGATGTCACCGGTGGGTCCAGTATCGCCCGTAGGTCCAGTATCGCCGGTAGTCCCGGTATCGCCCGTAGGCCCAGTGTCACCAGAAGGTCCGATGTCGCCGGTGGGTCCAATATCCCCGGTAGGTCCAGTATCTCCAGTAGGCCCGGTATCACCGGCGGGTCCAGTATCCCCGGTAGGCCCGGTATCGCCGGATGGTCCGATGTCGCCGGTAGGTCCAGTATCGCCCGTAGGCCCAGCATCGCCCGTAGGTCCGGTATCGCCAGAAGGTCCAGTATTCCCGGTAGGCCCAGTGTCGCCGGTTGGTCCGGTATCGCCAGAAGGTCCAGTGTCGCCAGAAGGTCCGATGTCGCCGGTGGGTCCAATATCCCCTGTAGGTCCAGTATCGCCAGTAGGCCCAGCATCCCCGGTAGGTCCAGTATCTCCAGTAGGCCCGGCATCCCCGGCGGGTCCAGTATCCCCGGTAGGCCCGGTATCGCCAGAAGGTCCGATGTCGCCGGTAGGCCCAGTATCGCCCGTAGGCCCAGCATCGCCTGTAGGTCCGGTATCGCCGGCAGGCCCAGTATCGCCAGAAGGTCCGATGTCGCCGGTGGGTCCAGTATTGCCTGTAGGTCCGATGTCGCCGGTAGGTCCAGTGTCGCCGGTAGGCCCAGTATCACCGGAGGGTCCAATATCCCCAGTAGGTCCAGTATCGCCAGTAGGTCCGATGTCGCCGGCGGGACCAGTATCCCCAGAGGGACCAGTATCCCCGGTAGGCCCAGTGTCACCAGAAGGTCCGATGTCGCCAGTGGGCCCAGTGTCACCAGAAGGTCCAGTGTCGCCGGTAGGCCCAGTGTCACCAATAGGCCCTACGTCACCAGAAGGTCCAGTATCGCCGGTAGGTCCGATGTCGCCGGTGGGTCCAGTATCTCCAGAAGGTCCAGTATCGCCGGTAGGTCCGATGTCGCCGGTGGGTCCAGTATCTCCAGAAGGTCCAGTGTCGCCGGTAGGCCCAGTGTCACCAATAGGCCCTACGTCACCAGAAGGTCCAGTATCGCCGGTAGGTCCGATGTCGCCGGTGGGTCCAGTATCTCCCGTAGGCCCAGTATCGCCAGAAGGTCCGATGTCACCGATGGGTCCAGTATCGCCAGTAGGTCCAGTATCGCCGGTAGTCCCGGTATTGCCAGTAGGCCCAGTGTCACCAGAAGGTCCGATGTCGCCGGTGGGTCCAATATCTCCGGTAGGTCCAGTATCGCCCGTAGGCCCGGTATCCCCGGCGGGTCCAGTATCCCCGGTAGGCCCGGTATCGCCAGAAGGTCCGATGTCGCCGGTAGGCCCAGTATCGCCCGTAGGCCCGGTATCCCCGGCGGGTCCAGTATCCCCGGTAGGCCCGGTATCGCCAGAAGGTCCGATGTCGCCGGTAGGCCCAGTATCGCCCGTAGGCCCAGCATCGCCCGTAGGTCCGGTATCGCCGGCAGGCCCAGTATCGCCAGAAGGTCCGATGTCGCCGGTGGGTCCGATGTCGCCGGTAGGCCCAGTGTCGCCGGTTGGTCCGGTATCGCCAGAAGGTCCAGTATTCCCGGTAGGCCCAGTGTCGCCGGTTGGTCCGGTATCGCCAGAAGGTCCAGTGTCGCCGATGGGTCCAGTGTCGCCGGTGGGTCCAATATCCCCCGTAGGTCCAATATCTCCCGTAGGCCCAGTAACGCCAGTAGGTCCGATGTCGCCGGTAGGCCCAGTGTCACCAGAAGGTCCTATGTCGCCAGTGGGTCCAGTGTCGCCGGTAGGCCCAGTGTCGCCGGTTGGTCCGGTATCGCCAGAAGGTCCAGCATCGCCGGTAGGCCCAGTGTCACCAGAAGGTCCAGTATCCCCTGTAGGTCCGATGTCGCCGGTGGGTCCAATATCCCCGGTAGGTCCAGTATCTCCAGTAGGCCCGGTGTTTCCCGCAGGTCCGGTGTCGCCGGTAGGCCCAGTATCCCCGATAGGCCCAGTATCCCCTGTAGGCCCAATGTTGCCGGTAGGCCCGGTGTCGCCGGCGGGTCCAGTGTCGCCAGAAGGTCCGATGTCGCCAGTGGGTCCAGTATCCCCGGTAGGCCCAGTATCGCCAGAAGGTCCAGCATCGCCGGTAGGCCCAGTGTCGCCGGTCGGTCCAGTATCTCCGGAGGGGCCAATGTCGCCGGTAGGCCCAGTGTCACCAGAAGGACCGGTATTGCCAGTGGGTCCAGTGTCGCCGGTAGGTCCGATGTCGCCAGTAGGCCCAGTATTCCCGGTAGGTCCAGCGTCTCCGGTAGGTCCAGTGTCTCCCGTAGGTCCAGTGTCGCCAGAAGGTCCGGTGTCGCCGGTAGGCCCAGTATCCCCGGTAGGCCCGGTATCGCCAGAAGGTCCGGTGTCTCCAGTAGGCCCAGTATCGCCAGAAG
This sequence comes from Lacrimispora sinapis, assembly GCF_043633585.1. Lineage (NCBI taxonomy): Bacteria > Bacillati > Bacillota > Clostridia > Lachnospirales > Lachnospiraceae > Lacrimispora > Lacrimispora sinapis. The sequence goes on from NZ_CP141832.1 coordinate 293,125, forward strand.
GCCCAGTAACGCCAGAAGGTCCAGCATCGCCGGTCGGTCCAGTATCGCCCGTTGGTCCGATGTCGCCGGCGGGCCCAGTATCCCCGGTGGGTCCAGTGTCGCCGGTGGTTCCGGTATCGCCAGAAGGTCCGGCATCGCCGGTGGGTCCGGTATCGCCAGAAGGCCCAGTATCCCCGGTGGGTCCAGTGTCGCCGGTAGGCCCGGTGTTTCCAGTAGGTCCAGTATCGCCCGTAGGTCCGGTGTCGCCGGTAGGCCCAGTATCCCCGGTAGGTCCGGTATCACCAGAAGGTCCGATGTCGCCAGTGGGCCCAGTGTTGCCGGTGGGTCCAGTGTCGCCGGTAGGCCCGGTGCCTCCCGTAGGCCCAGTATCTCCGATGTCGCCGGTGGGTCCGATGTCGCCAGTAGGCCCGGTGTCTCCGGTAGGCCCAGTATCTCCGATGTCGCCGGTGGGTCCGATGTCGCCAGTAGGCCCAGTGTCACCAGAAGGTCCGATGTCGCCCGTTGGTCCGATGTCGCCGGAAGGTCCAGTATCGCCGGTAGGTCCAGTATCGCCAGAAGGCCCAGTATCGCCAGAAGGCCCGGTGCCGCCGGTAGGTCCAGTGTCGCCGGTAGGTCCAGTATCGCCGGTAGGTCCGATGTCGCCAGAAGGCCCAGTATCCCCGGTAGGTCCAGTGTCTCCCGTAGGTCCAGTGTCGCCAGAAGGTCCGGTGTCCCCGATAAGTCCAGTATCGCCGGTCGGCCCAGTATCCCCAGAAGGTCCGGTGTTCCCGGTCGGTCCAGTAACGCCCGTCGGCCCGGTATCGCCAGAAGGTCCAGTATCGCCGGTGGGCCCAGTGTCGCCGGTAGGACCAATGTCGCCGGTAGGGCCAGTGTCGCCGGTAGGCCCGGTATCGCCAGAAGGTCCAGTATCTCCGTTGGGTCCAGTGTCTCCGGTAGGCCCAGTGTCACCCGTTGCTCCGGAATCCCCGGTAGGTCCGGTATCCCCAGAAGGTCCGATGTCACCAGTCGGTCCAGTAACGCCCGTCGGTCCGGTATCGCCGGTAGGCCCAGTGTCGCCAGTGGGTCCAGTGCCCCCGGAAGGTCCCGTAACGCCGGTAGGCCCGGTATCCCCAGAAGGCCCAGAATCGCCAGTAGGCCCAGTGTCACCAGTGGGTCCAGTGTTCCCGGAAGGTCCCGTAACGCCGGTGGGCCCGGTATCCCCAGAAGGCCCAGTATCACCAGTAGGCCCGATGTCCCCGGAGGGTCCAGTGTCGCCGGTAGGCCCGGTGTCTCCCGTTGGTCCGGCATCGCCCGTCGGTCCAGAATCGCCGGTAGGTCCGATGTCGCCGGTAGGCCCAGAATCGCCGGTAGGCCCAGTGTCGCCAGTCGGTCCAGTGCCCCCGGTTGGTCCCGTAACGCCGGTGGGCCCGGTATCCCCAGAAGGCCCAGTATTACCAGTAGGACCGATGTCCCCGGAGGGTCCAGTGTCGCCGGTAGGCCCGGTGTCCCCCGTCGGTCCGGCATCGCCCGTCGGTCCAGAATCGCCGGTAGGCCCGATGTCGCCGGTAGGCCCAGAATCGCCAGTCGGTCCAGTGTTCCCGGAAGGTCCCGTAACACCGGTGGGCCCGGTATCCCCAGAAGGCCCAGTATCGCCGGTAGGCCCGATGTCCCCGGAGGGTCCAGTGTCGCCAGTAGGCCCGGTGTTCCCCGTCGCTCCAGTATCACCCGTTGGTCCAGTATAGCCCGTCGGCCCGGTATCGCCCGTCGGTCCGATGTTGCCCGTGGGTCCGGTGTCCCCTGTCGGTCCGGCATCACCAGTGGGTCCAGTGTCCCCCGAAGGTCCAGTGTCGCCGGTAGGCCCGGTGTCCCCTGTCGGTCCAGTATCACCGGTAGGCCCAGTATCGCCCGTAGGCCCAGTGTCGCCGGAAGGCCCAGTGTCGCCGGAAGGCCCAGTAACTCCAGTAGGCCCGGTATCCCCCGAAGGTCCTGTAACGCCGGAAGGCCCAGTATCCCCAGAAGGTCCAGTGTCGCCGGTAGGTCCAGTGTCCCCAGAAGGTCCTACGTCACCAGTGGGTCCAGTATTGCCAGTGGGTCCGATGTTGCCGGTAGGTCCGGTATCGCCAGCCGGTCCAGTATCGCCAGTCGGTCCAGTGTCCCCCGTAGGCCCGGTAGGTCCAGTGTCCCCCGCAGGCCCGGTATCCCCGGTAGGCCCCGTATCCCCCGTAGGCCCAACCGTCTCCCCATTATTTTCAATAACTGCCAAGATCCCCCTAAGTGGAACCTGCATAGAAAAATAAACAGTTCCTGAACTTGTATTAACAAGTGAAAGTGTAAGAGGAGGCGTTGTGACATCAATAATTCCAACTCCATAAACTTCACCCGTTTTTATGGGAGAAACTCCAGATATAAATTGCCCTTGTGATGTGCTTATTGCAAATGAAATGCCGGTGGTTGATGCGGATGATTGAGTGGATAACCACCAATGTACCATATACTGACCGGGTTCGAGAATTTGTATTTCTCCGGTAGACGGATTGTAGCTGATATTTCCAGAAAGATAGGAAACCGAATCAAAAATAACATTGGCTCCGTTGTCTACCGATAAAGCCGTATTTAAATTAACTTGTATTGCGGTAATGCCCATTGTTGTACCCCCTTTTATTATTTTAGGGATTCATAATAAATTGGTTCCTGTACTTGTATTCTATGCGTAGAAAAAATCAAGGTAACTTTCCAAGCGGCGGGAAAGGGCATTAGCCACCAGAGGATACTTGAAATTGATTCAACGCCTGAGTTTTATAAAAATATCAACAATCATCAAAAAAGTTTAGGATTGACCATTCCCCCTCATTGAAACAAAACATAAATAAAAGTATAATTATAGTAATCTCATTGCAAAATAGAAAGAATTGTACATGATCCGGGGAGGAATTATGAAAATCAGGGCAGTAGTGGTGGATAATTCAGAAGAATTATTGGTAAAGCTGACATGCATTTTAAAGGAAATAAAAGAAATCGAGCTGTGCGGAAGCTTCCGTGAAGCAGTCACAGCCATGCAGTATATCAAAGAGAATCAAATCAATCTGGTATTTTCAGATGTGGTCATGCCGGACATCAGCGGCATCACGCTTGCGGCAAAGCTTTATGAATTACCCGAACCGCCGGAAGTAGTGCTGTTATCCGGTATCCCCGGGTTTTCCCTGGAGGCATGGAAAATCCGGGCTTACGGATTTATTATAAAACCATATACAAAAGCACAGATTATAAAAATGGTTGACCGGTATAAGAAAGAATATGGAACATAAACATAAAATCTATTTCGGATTTACCCTGGGTCTGGAACACGGTGGTTTCATTTTAATGGACGAACCATGTTTCCTATGTTATAATATAAAGATAGTGAAAAAAGACCCTTTTTTTCCATAAGGAGAAAGACATGAAAGAGAAGTTTAAAATAAGGGGGCAGCTGCGGACTTACATGCAGTGGCCGCTTTATCTGAGTGCACTGTGGATTGCGGCCAATGCAGTGATTGGTGCGGTCAGTGCAAAAGCGGGAATTATCATGGCCTTGTTCACGCTTCTGTATATTGGAATCGCAGTCTGGCTCTATGTTTACAGAAGAAAACGTCTGCTTGGCGGTCTTGTGGAATTTTCCGCAGAGTATTCCTGGATGCAGAAGAATTTTCTTGCGGAACTGGAACTTCCATATGGAATCGCAGATGTAGACGGACGGATTCTGTGGGGAAATGCAGCGTTATCCGAGGTTTTAGGAGAAGAAAAGCCTCTAAAGGCCACCAAAAAAAATCTCATGACCCTGTTTCCGGAGATAACCAGGGAAGCGTTAAAGCTTAAAGATGGTACCGCTGTTCTTCATACCACACGCAATGACCGGAATTATCAGATTCGTTTAAAAGCAGTTCTGATGAAGGCCTCATCTGAAAATACCGCTGAGACCGAGGATATGGATTCCGCCGAAGAGATGCTGGTGGCGGTCTACCTTTTTGATGAAACAGAGATTCTTACTTATAAGAAAATGGTAGATGACCAGAAGATGGTGGCAGGTCTTATCTATCTGGATAATTATGACGAAGCGCTGGAAAGTGTGGAGGAAGTCCGCCGTTCTCTGCTTACGGCATTGATTGACCGTAAGATTACAAAGTACATCACCAACATGAACGGGATTGTAAAAAAGCTGGAAAAGGATAAATACTTTATCGCTATCAAACAGTCCTATATCGGCGAGCTGAAGGAAAACCGCTTCTCCATTCTTGAAGAAGTCAAGACGGTCAATATCGGCAATGAGATGGCGGTAACCCTAAGCATCGGCCTTGGTATGAACGGAGACAGTTATTACCGGAATTATGAATTTGCAAGAATTGCCATAGATATGGCACTGGGCCGCGGCGGTGACCAGGCCGTTGTCAAAGACGGTGCCAGGATTCAGTTCTTTGGAGGGAAAGCACCTCAGGTGGAAAAGACGACCCGTGTGAAAGCCCGTGTAAAAGCTCATGCATTGCGGGAACTGATGGAGACAAAAGACCGTCTTTTGATCATGGGACACCGTTTGACCGACGTAGATTCCTTTGGGGCGGCAGTTGGTATTTACCGCATTGCCACAGCCATGAATAAGAAAGCCAACATCATTATTAATGAAGTGACAACCTCCGTGAGGCCCATGCAGGAACGGTTTATCGGTAATCCTGATTATCCGGAAGATTTGTTTTTAACCGGAGCAAAAGCAGCAGAACTGGTGGATGCCAATACGATTTTAGTGGTAGTCGATGTGAACCGGCCAAGCATTACCGATGCACCGGAGCTTTTACGCATGGTTAAGACCATCGTGGTTCTGGATCATCACAGACAAAGCAGTGAGATCATTGATAACGCGGTCCTGTCTTATGTGGAACCCTATGCTTCCTCTGCCTGTGAGATGGTTGCGGAAGTCCTTCAGTACATTGCTGACGGAATCAAGATTAAATCCGCAGAAGCAGATGCACTCTATGCCGGAATCGTGATTGATACCCACAACTTCACCAATCAAACAGGCGTAAGGACCTTTGAAGCGGCTGCATTTTTAAAGAGAAACGGTGCAGACGTGGTCCGTGTGAGAAAATTGTTCCGGGATGATCTGGAGGATTACAAGGCAAAGGCAGAAGCGGTCCGCGAAGCTGAGATTTTTGAAGGCTGTTTTGCGATCAGCGTATGTCCCTCAGAAGGAATCGGAAGTCCCACTGTAGTTGGTGCTCAGGCGGCCAATGAGCTGCTTGATATTGCTGGAATCAAGGCCTCCATTGTCATGTCCCATTACAACAATACGGTGTTTTTAAGTGCCCGTTCCATTGATGAAGTCAATGTTCAGGTCATGATGGAAAAGCTGGGAGGCGGAGGCCACCGGACCATCGCAGGCGCACAGCTTGCAGATGTCAGCATCGAAGAAGCCAAAACCCGCTTGAAAGCGGTTATCAAAGAGATGATAGAGAAGGGAGACGTATCATAATGGATATTGTATTATTGGAAGACGTAAAAGCATTAGGAAAAAAAGGACAGATTGTAAAAGTAAACGACGGATATGCAAGGAATTATATTCTCCCGAAAAAGCTGGGGATTGAAGCCACTTCCAAGAACTTAAATGACTTAAAGCTGCAGAAAGCCAATGAAGCCAGAATACAGGCGGAGCAGTTAGAAGCAGCAAAGCAGCTGGCAGCCAAACTCGGAGAATCCTCAATTACTTTATCCATACGGGCAGGAGAAGGCGGCAGAGCGTTTGGTTCCGTATCCGGAAAAGAGATTTCCCAGGCGATTCAAAGCCAGCTTGGATTTGAAATAGACAAGAAGAAGCTGATCCTTCCGGAGCCGTTAAAGACATTTGGCTCCCATGAGGTTCCGATCAAACTGCACAAAGAAGTAACTGCAAAGCTGATTGTTAAAGTAGTAGAAAGCTAGGAGGCAAAACCATGGATGACGCCCTGATCAAACGGGTGCTCCCCCACAGCATCGAGGCAGAGCAGTCTGTCATCGGTTCCATGCTGATGGACCGGGATGCAATCATTGCGGCTTCCGAAATCGTTTCTGCAGGAGACTTTTACCAGCACCAGTATGGAATCATGTTTGAGTCCATACTGGAGCTTTTTAATGAGAATCTGCCGGTGGATTTGGTGACCCTTCAGAACCGGTTAAAGGTAAAGGATGTCCCCCCGGAAGTATCCAGTCTTGAGTTTGTAAGAGACATCATTACCACGGTTCCCACCTCGGCCAATGTGAAATCCTATGCCAATATTGTAAGGGAGAAAGCCGTGTTAAGGCGGTTGATTAAGGTAAATGAAGAGATAGCCAATACCTGTTACGCTGGAAAAGAGTCTTTGGAAACCATTATGGCCTTAACGGAAAAGACCATTTTTGATCTATTACAGAACCGCAACTCCGGTGAATTCGTTCCGATCCGGCAGGTTGCCATGAATGTGTTGGAAAAGATCGAGGAGGCATCGAAAAACCAGGGTACCGTAACCGGTATTCCCACCGGTTTTATCGACTTAGACTATAAGACCTCCGGTTTGCAGCCTTCGGATTTCATCTTAATCGCGGCCCGTCCCTCCATGGGTAAGACAGCCTTCGTACTGAACCTGGTGGACCATGTAGCCGTAAAAAAAGGTCTGCCGGCTATGATATTCAGTCTGGAGATGTCAAAGGAACAGCTGGTAAACCGTATGTTAGCCATGGAATCCAACGTAGATTCCCAGAAGCTGAGAACCGGTACCTTATCCGACACAGACTGGGATGCAGTGGTAGAAGGAATCGGAGTCATCGGCAATTCCAAGCTGATCATTGACGACACCCCCGGTATTTCCATTATGGAACTTCGTTCCAAATGCCGGAAGATGAAGCTGGAATACGGTCTCAGCGTAGTCATCATTGACTACCTGCAGCTCATGAGCGGAAGCGGAAAAGGCGGCGAAAACCGCCAGCAGGAGATTTCAGAGATTTCAAGGTCCTTAAAAGCCCTTGCGAGAGAACTCAACGCCCCTGTCATCGCCTTATCCCAGCTCAGCCGTGCCTGCGAAACAAGACCCGACCACCGCCCGATGCTGTCCGATCTGCGAGAGTCCGGAGCCATCGAGCAGGATGCCGATGTGGTCATGTTTTTATACCGTGATGATTATTATAACAAAGATACAGATATGCCGAATATTGCGGAAGTCATCATTGCAAAACAGCGTAATGGTCCCATTGGTACCGTGAATCTGGTCTGGAGACCGGAGTATACGAAGTTTGCAAATATGGCCCGGCAATAAGAAAGCGTTTGAAAGATTTCAATACCCTGATGGTGACACGCAGAAAGCAAAGCGTTGTGTTACCATCAGGGTATTTCAATTATATTGACATTCCTGTTCTTGTTTGATAACATCTATTAACATATAAAGCATATATGGAAATATGCTGATTCATTCACACAGGATAAAATAAAAAAAGAATTCGGATTGGATATAGTTATCAGTGATCCATAAAATGCAAGCTCCCTCTTTGAAGGAAGTGGAGCCGGGGCACTGGGCAGCCTGTCATAATCTTTCCTTAGTTTAAGAATTTAGATGAAGTTTTCCTTTAAAAATATTCATTTCCTATTCATAATCCGTATCAATCCAGCATATGATATAAATAGTAAGGTTATGAAAACTTAATGAACCAAAGGAGAGGATATAACTATGGCTGAGATACATTACTTAATATCGGATGCATCGCGCAAAGTCGATGTGGAATCCCATGTCCTTCGATACTGGGAGGACGAGCTTCAATTAGACATTCCCAGAAATGAGATGGGGCACCGGTATTACACGGAGGCCCACATCCGTTTGTTCAAGCAGATCAAAGACTTGAAGGAAAAGGGATATCAGTTAAAAGCCATTAAAACAGCGCTTGATAAGGTCATCGAGGACAGTGAAGACCCCGTCATCCCCGATGATTTACTGGAAGGCCAGATCACCCAGGAGTTGAAAGAGGGCGGGATCTCTGGTCAGGAGGGCGAAACGGGCCTAGACGTACATAACACAGCGCAGGTTTCCATTGCTCAGGGTAAAATGGAACAGTTTCAGGAAATCATGAATCACATCATTGGACGAGCCTTAGAGGTTAATAATGAGCAGCTGAGTCAGGATGTGAGCTGTCTGGTCAATGATAAGGTCATTAAGGAAATGCAGTACTTAATGAATTTAAAAGAAGAAAAAGAAGAAGAGCGTTATAAGCAGTTGGACGAGCTTTTAAGAACCTATCAAAAGGATAATAAAGGCCGTGCAGAAGCGGCGGCTTCTAAAATTCCATTTTTCAACCGCAAAAAGAAGTTCGGGAGAAATGGAAAAAAGCTATAACCTCACACTACTTTCAGATAAAAAAAGCAGATAGACCTGCTATGGCAAAAATCCGCAGTTGCCACTGAAAGTGTAAACTGCGGATTTTATGTCAGGCAATTACTTTTTACAAGCGTCTACAAAATTCTGAAATAATCGAAACGCCATTTCATCTTTCTCCCATAGATATTCCGGATGCCACTGAACCCCAAGAAAAAAAGGATACCCGGGCATTTCCAAACCTTCAACCAGTTGGTCTGGAGAATAAGCCGCAGCTCTAAGACCAGGGGCAACGTCCTTTACCGCCTGATGGTGCATGCTGTTGACCTTTAAGGTCTTTTCCCCGGTCAGCTTTGATAAAAGACTGCCTTCTGTGAGTGTGACCGTATGACTGGGGATATTGTAGCGGAAGGGCTGGGAATGGGCAATGGGGAACTCCTGCTTTACCTGAGACGAAATGTCCTGCCAGATCGTACCGCCAAGAGCGATGTTAAGGATCTGGATTCCCCGGCAGATGCCAAAAACCGGTTTTCCAAGCTCCAGAATGAGGGGGAGCAGGGAAAGCTCCATCTGGTCTCTTTCATAAGAAACATTTCCGCAGTTTGCGTGGGTCTCCTCTCCAAATATAAAAGGGTGGACGTCCGGGCCGCCGGTGAATATAAAACCGTCCAGTTCCTGAGTCAGTTGTTTTAAATCTTCTTCGGAGGCTTCTAACGGCAGTACCACTGGAATGGCTCCGGCGGTTTTTAATGCCTTTAAATAGGTGGGGCGCATTTTGATATCGTGATTATCTGTATCGTGAATGGGAGTCAGACCAATGAGGGGCTTTCTCATACAGACAACATCCTTTCTTTCTTTCTTTTATCACGGCAGAAGAATGGGAGATACAACAAAATGCCTCCCCCCAAAAAGGGAGAGGCATTTATGTATTGATAATTAAGCTTCAGAAATTGCTCCAGTTGGGCAAACGCCTTCACAAGCGCCGCAATCGATGCAGGAATCAGCATCAATGACAAACTGAGAGTCGCCCTGGCTGATTGCACTTACTGGACACTCACCTTCACAGGTTCCGCAACTAACACAAGCATCACTAATAACACGTGCCATGATAAATAACCTCCTTATATTCTATACATTTTTCTATATTTTATACTATTAATAAAAATTAATCAAGTAGCAAACAATGTATTTCATGTATAATTTTAGGAGCAAGGAGGGTTAGTTTTACCTAATCGCATGTCCCTGATTCCGCTTAAAATGATCTTTTTCGCGGCAATGGCGGCTTCCTGGGATAAAGGGGGAACATCCTTTAAAGGATAGTCCATTCCAAGGCTTTCATATTTGACCTTACCCATGTCATGGTAAGGGAGAACATCCAGTGCTTTGACATTCTTCAGTTCCCCGATAAAACGTCCAAGCCGGTATAAATCAGCAGCCTGGTCCGTAATGTTCGGAACCACCACATGCCGGACCCAGACAGGTACAGACATTTCGTCTAAGAACCGGGCAAAGTCCAGGATATTCTCATTGGAATGTCCGGTCAGAGGCTTGTGTTTTTCCGAGTCAATGTGTTTGAGATCAAGCATGACAAGACTGGTGGAGGCAAGGAGCCGCTCCATCTTTGCAAGAAGCTCTTTGTCCTCCCGCCGGAAGGTGACCCCTGAGGTGTCCAGACACGTATGAATATCCTTCTTCCTTGCAGCCTCAAAGAGTTCCGTTACAAACTCAAGCTGCATGAGCGGTTCTCCACCGGTGGCCGTGAGGCCGCCGCCCCGGTAGAAGTTCCGGGACGACTCATATTGTTTTAAAATATCTTCAACTGTCATTTCCGTACCGCCGGCCATCTTCCAGGTATCCGGGTTATGGCAGTACTGGCAGCGCATGGGGCAGCCCTGGAAAAAGACTACCATGCGCACGCCCGGTCCGTCAACGGTACCAAAGCTTTCAATGGAATGGATACGTCCTGTCATGATTGATCCGCCTTCTTTGCTTTTGTTTACATATTGTCGTGGAACGTACGGGAAATTACTTCATCCTGCTGTTCCTTTGTCAGTTTGATAAAGTTTACGGCATAACCGGAAACACGTACAGTCAGCTGCGGATAATTTTCCGGGTGCTGCTGTGCATCTAAAAGAGTTTCGCGGGTGAAGACGTTGACATTTAAGTGATGTCCGCCTTCTTCTACATAACCATCTAATAAGTTTACAAGATTGTTTACCTGAGCTGTACTGATATTTGCCATAGTGTTATCCTCCTTATGTGATTCATCTGTGTGTGTTTAATCTTCCCCATCCAGGCCCAGGAAAAGAGTAGGCACTTTACATGCCTGATCTCCCTCCGCACAGTCCGTGGAATTCAGGGTAGTTACTGTTTTCGCCATTGTCTTATCGGCGTTTATGGTACCATCCTCTGTGACCTTAATGTTCATGTGCCCGCCGTTGCCGGTCATGAATTCATCAAGCATGGAGACGATATCATCAATTTGTTTGCTTTTCGGATCTGCCATAACAGCCACTCCTTATTTCTGGTCTTCGCTGAGAGCCAGTTCTAAATCTACCTCTAAATCTCCTGAGAAAATCTTATCTTCCTTGCCAAGAGCACCCGGAATGATGGAGAAGGTATTGGAAATACCATCCTGAGCATCCTTAAATGGAAGCTTAGCAACAGATGCCAGGGAAGCGACAGCACCGTGAGTATCTCTGTGGTGCATTGGGTTTGCACCTGGTGCAAAAGCATCGCCCTTCTTACGTCCGTCAGGAGTTGATCCAGTGTTCTTACCGTATACTACGTTGGAGGTAATTGTTAAGATCGAGGTGGTAGGAATACCGTTCCGATAGGTGTGGTTTTCCTTTACATAGGTTAAGAATGTGTGAACCAGATCATGTGCGATTTGGTCAACACGGTCATCGTTATTGCCGTATTTGGGGAAGTCACCTTCTACTTCATAATCAGTGACAATGCCATTTTCATCGCGGATGGTTTTTACCTTTGCAAATTTGATTGCAGAAAGGGAGTCAGCCACAACAGAAAGTCCGGCGATACCGGTAGCGAACCAACGGGTTACTTCTTTATCATGAAGAGCCATCTGAATGCGCTCATAGCTGTATTTATCATGCATGTAGTGAATGATGTTCAAAGCATTCACATAAACGGAAGCCAGCCATTTCATCATCTGCTTATAGGATTCCATCACCTCATCGTAATCCAGATATTCGGAAGTGATGGGACGGAACTTCGGACCTACCTGTTTCTTTGTGATCTCATCCACACCGCCGTTGATTGCGTATAAGAGACATTTTGCAAGGTTGGCACGAGCACCGAAGAACTGCATCTCTTTGCCGATTCTCATGGAAGATACACAGCAGGCAATGGCATAATCATCGCCGTGGGTCACTCTCATTAAATCATCGTTCTCATACTGAATGGAAGAGGATTCGATGGAGGTCTTTGCACAGAAACGTTTAAAGTTTTCCGGAAGTCTTGTGGACCAGAGAACGGTTAAGTTCGGTTCCGGAGCAGTTCCAAGGTTGCTTAAGGTGTGCAGGTAACGGAAGGACATTTTTGTTACCAGGTGACGTCCGTCGATACCAACACCGCCGATGGATTCGGTTACCCAGGTAGGGTCTCCGGAGAATAAATCGTTGTATTCCGGTGTACGGGCAAACTTTACAAGACGAAGCTTCATAATGAAGTGGTCAACAAATTCCTGGATCTGTTCTTCGGTAAAGGTTCCTTCTGCTAAATCTCTTTCTGCATAAACATCAATGAAGGTGGAAGTACGTCCTAAGGACATTGCAGCACCGTTCTGGTCTTTCACAGCAGCTAAGTAAGCCAGATAAGTCCACTGGATTGCTTCCTGTACGTTTGCTGCAGGCTTGGAAATATCGAAGCCATAGATGGCGCCCAGCTTCTTTAAATCTTTGAGTGCACGGATCTGCTCGGATAATTCTTCCCTGTCGCGGATCACTTCAGCGGTCATTGTGCTTGGTGTGGTGTTTTTCTGTTCTTCTTTATCTTCGATCAAACGGTCGATTCCGTAAAGAGCCACACGCCGGTAGTCACCGATGATACGTCCGCGGCCGTATGCATCCGGAAGTCCTGTAATGATATGGCTGGAACGGCAGTCACGCATTTCCTGGGTGTAAGCATCAAAAACACCAGCATTGTGTGTCTTTCTGTGTGTAGTAAAGAATTCCTTGATTTCAGGATCAAGGGTATATCCATTGTCTGCACAGGCCTTTTCTGCCATACGAACGCCGCCGTAAGGCTGCAGAGAACGTTTGAAAGGCTTGTCGGTCTGGAAACCGGTGATTTTTTCTGTTTCTTTATTTAAATATCCCGGTCCGTGGGAAGTGAGTGTGGAAACAACCTTTGTGTCCATATCCAGCACTCCGCCGGCTTCCCTTTCTTTTTTTGATAATTCCAGAACCTGTGCCCAAAGATCACTGGTTTCTTTGGTTGGTCCTGCAAGGAAAGAATCATCGCCGTCATAAGGAGTATAATTCTTTTGTATAAAGTCTCTGACGTTGATTTCACGTTCCCAAGCGCCGCCGTTAAAGGCTCTCCATTCTGGTCTCATAGTAATGTACCTCCATAAAAGTTCATTTTATTAAGTAGTATAAAAAACAAGTGTCGGCAAAGATGTTATTTCCTACAATCTTTGTATGAATACATTATATATGAATACTGTATACAATGTCAATCCTTCTTATTGAGAAAATCTTTCCAAAAGCGTTTATGGGAAATGGAATTTGTACTTGCTTATTAAAAAGAAAAGTATTATATTATAAAGACAATATGTACATTTATTTAAGGAGGTATACAATATGCAGATTGATAAAGATATGCTGATTGGTCAGTTGCTTCAGATTGATGAAAGTATAGCACCGATTTTGATGCGTTCAGGAATGCATTGTCTTGGCTGCCCTTCCTCTCAGGGAGAGTCCTTGGAAGAAGCCTGCATGGTTCATGGAATAGACTGTGATGTTCTGGTTTCCCAGATCAATGAAGTGCTGGCAGTCAGATCATAAGTTTTTAAAGGAGGCGGGCCGTTAGGGTCAGCCTCCTGTGTTTTTTCTCTCTTTATTCCTTTCCCGGTAATGCGGCTGTAATGGAATCTAAAGTGGATCAGCCGGTATTTTAAAATCTTTCAATGGGGCCATTGCCCTTCACGTATGCGGGGGAAAATGAAAATTTTTATCGAAATCCCCCGTTTTTTTTTGTGAAAAATAATGGTTGCGAATGCAACTAATATGTGATAAGCTGTTTACCATCACTCAAAGGAATAAGGCAGGAGTCTGAGTGACTGGAGGTGAAATGGATGAGCCAACACAGGGAAATCGGGAAATACATCTCGATCCTCCAAAGGCTGAACAATATGTACTATGCAAACGAATTATTATCTTACCAAATAGGCTGTGGACAACAGTTTTTTTTATTGCAGATTTTTAAGTATCCTGGCATGAATCTGCAGGAACTGGCGTCTTTTGGGCATTTTGATAAGGCCACGGCTACCCGGGCGGTCAAGAAACTGGAAGAAGAGGGGTATGTTCTGACAGAAACGGGGACAGAGGACAAGCGGGTACGCAGAATTTATGCGACGGAAAAAGCAGAGCCGGTGGTAGAAAAGACATGGGAATGTGTGGAAAATTGGGAAAATATAATTTTGGAGGGATTTACAGAAGAGGAACGTGATGGGGCACAGCAGATGCTGATAAGAATGGCGGAGAATGCCCGCAATCATATGATAGAGTGCAAAGGAAAGGAATAACACAATTTATGGAACAAAGTAAGATAAAACAAGGGGCCAACCCCTTGGGATATAAACCGATCGGACAGCTTTTGATGCAGTTTGCCATGCCGGCAATCATCTCCATGCTGGTAAATTCTATTTATAACATTGTTGACCAGATCTTTATCGGACAGGGAATCGGGTATCTTGGCAATGCAGCGACCACCATCGCATTTCCCATCGTCACCATTGTTTTGGCGCTGTGTACCCTTTTGGGAGCAGGCGGAAGTGCCTTTGCAGCCATTAAGCTGGGAGAAAAAAAGGAAGAAGAGGCAGAAAAAACCCTTGGTACGGTATTTGTGCTGACCATACTTGCCAGTATCATCGTTATAGTTCTTGGCTTTCTGTTCATGGATCCGATGCTGAAGTTATTTGGAGCCACCCACAATACCATGGATTATGCAAGACAGTATACCTCTGTAATGCTCCTTGGCACTCCCTTTAACATGATAGCTGTGGTGCTCAGCAACATGGCAAGAACGGACGGAAGCCCGGCCCTTTCCATGCACGCAATCCTTGTAGGAGCTGTTATCAATACAATTTTAAATCCTATTTATATCTTTATTCTTCACTGGGGAGTCAGAGGATCTGCTTTGGCGACCATAACCTCACAGTTTATCTCAGCGGCATTTTTGGTATCATATTTTATCCACAAAGGAAAAAATATGAGATTCCGGAAAAAATATATGCGTATTGATTCTGAAGTGATCCGATCAGCACTTCCTCTTGGCATCTCCAGCGGAATCACCCAGATCGCTTCCACGATTTTGCAGGTGGTCATGAACAATTCCCTGGTCTATTACGGAAATCATTCTGAAGTAGGCGGAGATGTGGCATTGAGTGCCATGGGAATTGTCAATAAGATCAGCATGACTCTTGTATCCATCTGCGTTGGAATCGGTATTGGTTCCCAGCCTATCCTTGGGTTTAACAAAGGAGCCAATCAGACGAAGAGAGTCAGAAAAACCTTTGTTCTTGCAGCTTTTGCCTCTACCATGGTTTCTGTAGTGGGCTGGGTTGCCTGTCAGTTGTTCCCAGGCCCTATTTTAAGTATGTTCGGCACCCAGGATGTGGAGTTTTCCCTGTTTGCGGTCCGGTGCTTAAAGGTATATATGCTCGGTATTTTTACTGCCGGGTTCCAGGTAGTGGTGACCAGCTACTTCCAGTCGACCGGGCAGCCTTTAAAGGCATCTGTGCTGTCCATGCTGCGCCAGCTTTTGTTCCTGATCCCGCTCATTCTCATCCTGCCTCTCCATTTTGGCCTGGACGGAATCTTATTTGCAGGACCAGTCGCCGATATATCTTCAGCGCTTATTGTCAGCCCGTTTGTCATATATGAACTGAAGAAGCTAAATAAAATGTGCAGGAATTCTTAATGCCGACTGGGTAGGAAAGGGGAGTTTTAAACCATGAGTTTCAAGATGGAGATGGAAAAGTTTTTTGCCAAAATGGGAAAAGCGGATAAAAAAATGGCACTTGCTTTGGAACAGCCAAAACGGGGGACCGGCGAGTTGGAGCTTCTTCGATTCACCAAAAAGGTACGTGTTAAAACCTGGGACGCGGACGGTTTTTGCGGAGTCACCATCAATGGCAGCTATACGAAAAATGCACATATTCTGATGCTGCCAGGTGGTGCCTATACCTTGGAACCCACGGGGCGGAGCCGGGAAATAGCCGAGTATTTTGCGATGGAAGAGCGGATGCGGGTATCCATCTTTCAGTATCCTCTTGCACCGGAATACACGGCACTGACGGCTCACCAGTGTCTGATCAAAGCCTATACCGGTCTCATCTGCGAATATCCGGATGATGAATTTTATCTGTTCGGGGATTTTTCCGGCGGCGGACTTGCTCTTTCTTTTTTGCAGGAGCTGCGGGACATGGGAAATCTTCCCATGCCCGTAAAGACGGCGGTGGTATCTCCCTGGCTGGATATTTCGTTAAATAATCCCAGAATAAAAATTGCTAAAAAAACCGATCCGGTTCTGCCGGTCGATGCTTTAAAAGCGGCGGGAGCCAGATACTGCGGGCCTTTAGAACCGGATCATCCGTTTGTGTCTCCGATTTTCGGGGACTGGAATCATCTGGGGCCGATTCTTATATTTTCAGGAACCGAAGAGATTCTGACGCCGGATTGTGAGCTTTTGGCGGAACGAGCGGGCACCTTGGAGGGGACAGAGCTCATTTATAAGAAAGGTGCCGGTATGCCCCATAACTGGATCATGACTGCCAGCAAAGAAACGGAGGCTACCTTAGAGTTGATTTCCTCCTTTTTTCAGGAAGAGCATATGGAATTTTAAAAATGAGGTTCGACCCTTTTTTACAGGATCGAACCTCATTTTTAGATTGTGATGAAGTACTATGAACAAAGGAACGGATTAAAGTTTGGACAGAGACTGAAGGGCATGGCCTTCAATCAGGACCTCGTAATGTTCCTTGTAGTACGCTTCAGAAGCGTAATCATGACGGACCTTGGAACCGTACTCTGCAAGCAGGTTGCAGACCCGGCTGAAATCCAGAGATTTGTCAGGGGTGTTGCGGATCACCAGGTAGTACTGCCTGGAATCTGGTTTTTTATATAATGTATTCTCGCCATCGTAAACCTGTCCGATGGTCCTTGCAGCATCCGATATCTGATCTAAGCTTTGAAAACAGTAGATTCTTATAGAGGAAGCGTTTGACGGTTCTTTTGGTTTTTCGGCTTCCGGTTCGTCTTTTTTGTCTATTCCTAACAGGCTTAACAGACCGTCAGCACCTTCCAAAAGTTCGTTTGCCAGATCTCCTGGCATTGAATCCAAGTCTTCGTCGGTTGATGGTGAAAATTTAGCAAACCTTGTATCTAATTCTTCCGGATCGTCGATCTTCGTAATGACTAACATCACACTTTCGTTGGATAACGGAATTGCTTCT
This sequence comes from Lacrimispora sinapis, assembly GCF_043633585.1. Lineage (NCBI taxonomy): Bacteria > Bacillati > Bacillota > Clostridia > Lachnospirales > Lachnospiraceae > Lacrimispora > Lacrimispora sinapis. Next base: position 310,141 of record NZ_CP141832.1, read on the forward strand.
ACCATGAGAGGAATGTCTTCTGCTTCAAATCCCACTTCGTTAGAGGCTTTCTGAATCATCTCGCGGAACAGGTTGCGGGCTTTTTCACTGCCGTAAGCAAGCTCGCCTAAATTAAGGTTTCTGACACTTAAATCAAAGCTGGTAAGCGTACAACGGATCTGATTTTCATTGATACGTTCTATCTTCATAGGATCACTTCCTGTTCTTTTAAAAATGGTGAATAATATTACATACTTCCTCAACATAACTATACTATATAATATAGTGAAAAAGCAATTACTATGTGAAAAAGTTTATATAAATTTAAGGTTTATATGCAAAAAACCGGGTATCCTATGTAATTCGTGGGAATTTCCGGTTTTATTTTTGCTTTGTAACCAATATAATATTATTTTCTGTAATTTCCGTGCAGCTTTCCTGTCTATGAGCATGGAATCATGGTTGGTACGGATTTCATAAATACAGATGAACTTAACTCCGATTGCCTTGCATATGGTGACCATTTGATATCTGAACTATTCAGGATAGAAAAGGAAACGTCTTTTGTCTGGATTGATTCCGTAAAATGGTTTTTGATGAAACCTCCATAATGTTGTTATATCCGGTTCTCCCATAAAAAATAAATAAAACAGTTGATAAAACAGAAAGAATGGATTAGAATGTATTTCAAGAGATGATATTGGACAGGCAAAAAGGAGGTGGCTTTAATCAGCGCCGTTCTGTTTGGTAAATATCAGATATGCGGCATCTTGGGAACCGGTCGGGCAGGTACAGTCTTTCTGGCGGTTCATCTTGAGCTTGAGGAATACCGTGCGATCAAGCGGGTACCCAAAAGCTTTCTTAATTACCATCGTTTCAGAAAGGAAGCACTTGTTCTAAAGGAGCTTCGCTATCCCGGAATTCCCATTGTTTATGACGTAGAAGAAGACGAAATTTATAGTTATTTAATCGAAGAGTATCTGGAAGGAGAATCTTTATTTGACCTTGTAAAAAGACAGGGCCACTTGTCTAAAGAACTGACCATATTGTATGGAATTCAGTTGACAAACATCATTCATTACCTGCATTCTGCAGGATCAAATCCCATATTACATTTGGATTTACAGCCCAAGAACCTGTTACTGTGTCACGATACCGTAAAGCTTATCGACTTTGGCCTTGCTGCGTCCTTGGATGAGGCAAATATACCTGGAGAACGGTATGGAACCGTTGGCTGTGCGGCACCGGAGCAGTATAGAAAAGACGGAATCCTTGATGAGAGAACAGACATCTATGCCATTGGTGCGATCCTCCATTATTTATATACAGGAACATTTCCCAGTCTGCCTTACAAGCCGGACCGGTTTATGGATACCGGTCTGTCCTCGGTCATCAAAGGGTGTATCAAAGAAGAAAAAGAAGAACGTTATTCATCGGCACAGGAGCTGGGGGAAAGGCTGATACAGCTTCATACGATGGGAACGGCTGCAAAAGACCGTCTGCAATCATCATCTCTTACCATCGCTCTGTTCGGGAGCAAATCAGGGGCCGGAACGACTCATATTGCCGTCGGCCTGTCCGTCTATCTTAGAAATCAAGGATATCCCAACTTATTTGAAGAAAAACATGATTCCGGCATGGGAGCCGGGCTTTCAGACTATGCAGGTGTGAAGCGGGACCAATACGGCCTTTTGCGCTACCGCAGTTTTGTTTGGAAACCTTTTTACGGCCAGGGAGTGAAGTTAAAAGATCCTCCTGTTACAGTAAGAATCAAGGATTACGGAAACCACGGGGAGAGGGCCTTTTCGGAGAAATCTGATGTAGTGCTCCTGGTGTGTGACGGAAGTCCCTGGAGCAGAATTCAATCGGAACAGGCTGCAAGTAAGGCCGTTTGCAAAGGTGTGCCTTATGGAATTGTCTATAACCATGCAGTTTTGGGGGACAAGATTCATTTGCCGGAAGGAGTACTTGCTTCCCGATGCTTCCGGGCACCTTATTATCCGGACCCATTTACCTTGAATAAAGAGTCAGAGATGTTTTACAAAGCACTGACAGCCATGATCCTGGAAGAGAAAAAAGTGATAATACCAGGAATTGAGAAATTTATGGATGGGTTCAAAAATCTGGTGTCTCGGTTTTTAAAGGAGAAATGGAAGCCTTTTAGAAAGGATACAATTTCATGATTGAAAAGAAAACATCAGTATGGCCCTTTAAAAGACGCTCCAAAAAGGCAAAGAACCAGGAAGTCATCGGCGTGATCGGAACAGGCAGATGCGTTGGAGTGACTCATTTTGCGGTCATGACAGCAGGATATTTAAGCGGAGTGCTGAGAAAGCGTTGTGCGGTCCTTGAGTGGAACAGCCATGGAGATTTCGCCGGTATGAGAAAAGTCTGCACGGAGGAAAAGGGTAAGACCGGTGTTTTTCAGGTTTTGGAAGTGGATTATTATGAACAGGCGGGGATCAATACCCTTTTACTGTGTAAAAAGTCCCGGTGCCAGACGGTGATTGTGGATTACGGAACGGTAAGAGAAGGGAATCTGGAAGAATTTTTAAGATGTGACAGACAATTTTTGCTGGGAAGCCTAAGCGAGTGGCAGATGGAGGCATTTCTGGAGTTTGAAGGAAAAGAGAATAAGGCGGAAAAAAGCTGGGAGACCTTCGTTTCCTTTGGAAGCGAAGAAGCCAGAAAAAACATGGAAAAGAGGCTGAAACGACCTGTCCGGAGAATTCCGGTTTCAGTAGATGCCTTTGTTATCACAGGAGAAATGCTGAAGTTTTACCAGAAGTTATTTTAAGGCTGGGGAGAGAAGGATGTCACGAATTTGTCCTTGTGGTCCTCTCTCCGGTCATCCTACAAAAGAAAAGATACAGGGGAGATACGGATGAAAAAAGAAGATGCCAGAGAACGGGAGGAGAGTATAAAAAGAAACCAATATCTGGAAGGGCTAAAAAAATACCGGGAACAGGGAATTACCATTTTGATTGATGGAGAGGAACTGCCGGAGGAAGACTGGAGTAAGATTTTTGAGGTAAGGGAGGATGATTGTTTTTATATGGCCGATTATATTCCGGATGAAAAGACCGGAAAACTGCAGGAAATAAGATTTGATAAGATTTATAACCGTTAGTTTTTTCTGCAGGCTAAGGGATGTGGGTTCGGATGCCATCTTCAGCCTGGAACTGGCCTAAATACCACATCAGGGTGGGATCAGGGGATTTTTAACGTAATGAAAATGTAAATATCATAAATGAGGAAGTATGATATAATCTAAAAGATAATCTACTACAAAGATAAAATGATACGATCCAATAGCAGGAGGAAAGCAGATGAATAGGAAAGCTGTGCCGGTTCTCGTGGCGCTGGGATTGATTTTGGCGGTAATTGCCGGATTTTTCGGAGTCCGGTTCCTGGAACGGTATATTCCCACGAATGAGCAGGCAGATAGGACACAACTGCTTGGTGTAAAAGAGAATGAAGTAGCCCTTTATTTAAATGAGGAATTACAGGAAGCAAAAGGAATTTTCATGGAAGGGCAGACGTATCTTCCTATTGATTGGGTAAATAGTAACTTGAATGAACGTTTTTACTGGGACAGAATGGAAAAACTTCTGGTATATGCTCTGCCGGATTCCATTGTATATGCAGATCATACCACCAAAGGTACCACCGGGAAACCTCTCATATGGGTGAATGGAGACGGAGTCTATTTATCTGTGGGACTGGTGGCCAATTATACCGATATCCGCGTGGCAGCATATGACGGCGCCAGAAATAAGCGGATGTTTATAAATAATAAGTGGGACCCCGTAACTGTGGCGACGGTCAAAAAAAACGGCAATGTACGGGTAAAAGGAGGCGTGAAAAGCCCCATCGTGACATGGATTTCAAAAGGAAATAAGGTCACGGTTTTAGAATCCATGGGACGGTGGGATAAGGTCCGGACAGAAGACGGCTTTGTGGGTTATGTAAAGCACCGCCGTCTCGGTAAGTTTAGTGACGAGACTCCTGTCAGTACCTTTAAAGCACCTGTTTATAAAAATATTTCGATGGATGAGCCGGTAAGCCTTGCCTGGCATCAGATGACGACTCCTGCGGGCAATGCCTCCTTTGACCGCGTGACCGCAAGTATGAAAGGGGTCAATGTCATCTCCCCCACCTGGTATGAACTGACGGATAATGAAGGGAATTACCGTTCCCTGGCTGATGCAGAATATGTGAAAAAGGCTCATAACAAGGGGCTGAAGGTGTGGGCTCTGATTAGTAATTTCAGCAAGGATGTAAACACGGAGATTCTTTTAGCAAAGACCTCCACCAGACGAAGACTCATTGAGTCCCTGATGGCAGAAACAGAAAAATACGGATTTGACGGAATCAATCTGGACTTTGAAGGAATCAAAGAAGAGGCAGGAGTTCCCTACATACAGTTTATCCGGGAGCTGTCCATTTTCTGCAGAGAGAAGGGGATCGTTCTGTCTGTAGATAACTATGTCCCGGTGCCCGGCAATGAGTTTTATAACCGGAAAGAGCAGGGAATTGTAGCTGATTATGTGATTGTCATGGGATATGATGAACACTATGCCGGAGGGGATGCCGGTTCTGTGGCCTCCCTTAGCTATGTAGAGAACGGAATCAAAGACACGCTTTTAGAGGTGCCAAAAGAAAAGATCATACAGGCCCTCCCCTTTTATACCAGAGTGTGGACCGTGGACAGCGGGAATAAGACCTCATCCTCTTCTTTGGGAATAGCAAAAGCCAAAGAATGGGTCAGTGAAAACAAGGTGAAGCTTCAATGGCTTAATGAGTCAGGCCAGTATTACGGAGAATTGCAGACAAAGGAAGGTATTAAAAAGATCTGGATGGAGGAAGAACGCTCCATCGGGCTTAAGATGGATTTGATCCGGCGGTATGATCTGGCCGGAGTGGCCTTCTGGAAGCTGGGGTTTGAACCGGCAGATCTCTGGGACGTGGTCCAGCTGGAAAAGAAATAACCGGCAGCCGATGACAGCCGATGAAACAAAGGACTAGAACGGATCGGATGCAGAATGATGGGAAAGTCGTCTCAAATAGTTCTTTTTTATTTCACTGAAAGATATAATTCATTAAGAATATGTGTCAGGTAGAGAATGTGAAATTAAAAAAATGGGAACCGTTGATGGCGGTGATTTTGCTGGTACTGGTATATGTGATCTCAAGCCATGCGGGGAAAATGACGGCAGGAGTCAGTGTAAAGGCTGGAAAAGAAAAGCCCGTCGTCGTGATTGATGCCGGGCATGGCGGAAATGATCCGGGAAAGATCGGGGTCGATGGAACTCTGGAAAAGGACATCAATTTACAGATCGCGAACCGGCTGAAAAAATATCTGGAAGCCTCTGATGTGGAAGTGGTGCTGACAAGAAAAAATGATAATGGACTTTATACCGAAAGAGACAACCGGAAAAAGATGGCAGATATGACAAAACGGTGTGACATCATCAATGAAGCCAATCCGGCGCTTACGGTCAGCATTCATCAGAACAGCTATCATCAGGAGGCGATTTCCGGGGGACAGGTATTTTATTATAAAAAGTCGGAACAGGGAAAGCGGCTGGCTGAGATTTTACAGGACCGGTTTGATTATGTGCTGGGAGAAAAAAATACCAGACTGCCCAAGCCCAACGACAATTATTATCTGCTCCTTCATGTAAAATCTCCTATCGTAATTGTAGAATGCGGTTTTTTGACCAACTGGAAGGAAGCGGCTTTATTAAAGTCTGAAGACTATCAGGATCGGGTGGCATGGACCATACATATGGGGATCATGGAATATTTAAACGGGAAATAATCGTTTAATACGGTGTTTCTCATTCAGGCAAAAAAGAGGCAGAGGAGAAACGGCATCCCATACAGGATTAGCGGGTGCCGTTCCTCCTCTGCCTCTGGTCCTTGTTTCTCAGTGAACAGGGATTGGTTTCTTCTGTAAGCTACAGAAGAAAGATCTTGTTTTTTCTGCAAATCTCACGCATTTCATCGGGCCAGATGCTGGCTTGTACTTCCCCCACATGGGCGCGGTCCAGGAGCAGCATACAAAGACGTGATTGCCCGATTCCGCCTCCGATGGTGCAGGGAAGTTCTCCGTTTAAAAGCATTTTGTGGTAAGGAAGCTGGCTGCGGTCTTCGCATCCGGCTTTTTTCAACTGTTCTGCCAGAGAGGTTTCATCCACGCGGATGCCCATGCTGGATATCTCCAGGGCACAATTTAAATGTTCAAACCAAAACAGGATATCCCCGTTTAACTGCCAGTCATCGTAATCAGGAGCTCTTCCGTCATGAGGCTTTCCGCCCTTTAACTGATCCCCGATCTTCATAAGGAAGACACAGCCGAACTCTTTGGTGATCAAATTTTCCCGTTCCTTCGGTGTATGATGGGGATAGCGGTCCTCCAGCTCCTGGGAGGTAATAAAGGTAATGTCCTCCGGGAGATGTTTTACCGCGTTGGGGTATTTGTACCACACTTCATGCTCCATATGCTTGATGATTTTGAAGATGGTTCTTACGGTGTCCTTTAAGGTATCCAGATTGCGATCCTCTCTGGTGATTACTTTTTCCCAATCCCACTGGTCCACGTAGCAGGAGTGGAGGTTGTCAAAGTCTTCATCTCTGCGGATGGCATTCATGTTTGTATAGAGTCCCTCGCCCGGCTGAAACCCATACTCATAAAGGGCCATGCGCTTCCATTTGGCCAGAGAGTGGACCACCTCCATGGTTTGCCCCGGAATTCCGGCAAGATCAAACTGGACCGGGCGTTCCACCCCGTTTAAGTTATCATTTAAGCCGCTGTTTTTGTCTACGAATAAAGGAGCGGATATCCTCTCCAGATTCATTTCCTTTCCAAGCTCCTTTTGAAAGGTATCTCTTATGTATTTGATGGCCTCCTGTGTTTCACGGACGGACAGCCTTGGGTCATAGTTTTCCGGTATAATCAGTTTCAATTTTTTTCCTCCCCAATAAAATCGTTTTTATCATGGTATCATTTTTAGAAAAAACCTGCAACTATTGTTTCCGCTTTTCACAAGGCCAAAGCCCCTTTGCGGCCAGCAAAAAAGTTGCATGGTGACTGGGCCTGTGATATGATAAATGGAAGTGAAAAGGAGCAATGCTATATGGTAACAGAACGAATTTATATAGAAGATAAGGATCATCCAAAGGAAGCACAATTAAAGAAGCCTGCGGAGATATTAAAAAACGGCGGCCTGGTGGCATTTCCCACGGAAACCGTATACGGACTGGGGGCCAATGCCCTGAATGAAGAGGCGGCTAAGAAAATATATGCAGCAAAGGGACGGCCATCAGACAATCCTTTGATCGCCCATATTGCAGATTTTAAGGACCTGCCAGATCTGGTTTTAGAAGTGCCGGAGGCTGGTAAAAAGCTGATGGAGGCTTTCTGGCCCGGACCTTTGACGCTGATTTTTCCAAAGAGCCGGCGGGTGCCTTACGGCACTACAGGGGGACTGGATACGGTGGCAGTCCGGATGCCGGACCATCCGGTGGCCAATGCGCTCATACGCCTGGCCGGGGTGCCCATTGCCGCACCCAGTGCCAATACCTCAGGCAGACCCAGCCCCACCACCGCAGATCATGTGTGTCAGGATATGAATGGAAAGATTGAGATGATCGTAGACGGCGGAGCGGTGGGCATCGGTGTGGAATCTACCATCATTGATGTGTCCGGTAACGAGCCGATGATATTAAGGCCCGGAGCCATCACACAGGAGATGGCATCTAAGGTTCTGGGACAGGAGATCCGTCTTGACCCTGCCATTACCTCCGGACCCATGAGCCAGGAGGTGAAACCGAAAGCACCGGGAATGAAGTATAAGCATTATGCTCCGAAAGCGGATTTAACCCTGGTGGAAGGCGAACCGGAGGCTGTCATTGGGACCATCAACCGGTTAGTAAAAGAAAAATTATCCAAAGGGTTTCAGGTGGGAATCATCTGTACCGAGGAAACGAAAGAACACTATCATGACGGAATGATAAAAAGCATGGGATTCCGTGCAAAAGAGGAAACCATCGCTCATAACCTTTATGCGGTTTTAAGAGAATTTGATGATCTGAATGCGGATTTCATTTTTTCTGAAAGCTTTCAGGACACCCATTTGGGACAGGCCATTATGAACCGGCTGACCAAGGCAGCCGGTTATCACATCATACAGACAGAGAAGGAGAAAACGTTATGACCGGAAAGAGAGAAGATTATATTACATGGGATGAATATTTTATGGGAGTCGCAGTCCTTTCTGGAAAACGTTCCAAGGACCCAAGCACTCAGGTTGGTGCCTGCATCGTAAGCCAGGACAATAAAATCTTATCCATGGGCTACAACGGGTTTCCCATGGGCTGCTCTGACGATGAATTTCCATGGGGCAGGGACAATGAAGAGAACGATCCTTACAATGCCAAATATTTCTATTCCACTCACAGTGAATTAAATGCTATCCTTAATTACCGGGGGGGAAGTTTAGAAGGCTCCAAGCTTTATGTGACACTGTTCCCCTGCAATGAATGCGCAAAAGCGATAATCCAGTCAGGCATCAAGACCGTAGTTTACGGCTCCGATAAGTATGCCGGGACCCCTGCGGTCAATGCATCCAAGCGCATGTTAAATGCAGCAGGTGTCCGGTATTACCAGTATCAGCCTACCGGAAGAAAGATAGAGATCGAGGTTTAACATGAAATTTTTACTGGCGGCGCTCAATGCCAAATACATTCATTCCAATCCCGGTATTTACAGCCTCAAGGCCTATGCAGAGGCTTATGTGGAAGAACCGGAATTAACGGATGGAAGGTTTCAGATCCAGATAGGAGAATATACCATCAACAACCAGCTTGATGATATTTTAAAGGATATCTACCTAAAACAACCGGAGGCGGTGGGATTTTCCTGTTATATCTGGAATATGGCTTATGTTTTGCAGCTGGTCCGGGACCTTCCGAAGGTTCTCCCCCAAGTGGAGATCTGGCTGGGAGGTCCTGAAGTGTCTTATGATGCAGCAGAGATCCTTCGCCGGGAACCGGGAGTTTTCGGGATCATGATGGGAGAAGGGGAAGAGACCTTTAAGGAAGTGGTGCGCAGCTATATAAAAGGAAGTCCCAGGGATTTTACCAAAATAGACGGGGTGGCCGTAAGAGATGAGGAAGGGAATGTGTTGGAAAATCCCCTGAAAAAAGCGGTGGATATGAGCCGCATCCCATTTCTTTATCAAGACCTGTCCGGTTTTAAAAACAGGATCATTTATTATGAGAGCAGCAGAGGCTGTCCGTTTTCCTGCAGCTACTGTCTTTCTTCCATTGATAAGTCCGTCCGGTTTCGTGATACGCAGATGGTCATAAAGGAACTGGACTTTTTTCTCCAAAGCAAAGTCCCTCAGGTGAAATTCGTGGACAGGACCTTTAATTGCAATCATAATCATACCATGGCCATCTGGCGCCATTTGCTGGAACATGACAACGGAATCACCAATTTTCATTTTGAGATCGCGGCGGATTTACTGACGGAGGAAGAACTGGAACTGATGTCACGGATGAGGCCGGGACTCATACAGCTTGAGATCGGTGTCCAGAGCACCAATCCGGATACCATAAAGGAAATCCGGCGAACCATGGATTTGGGAGTTTTAAAGGATATTGTATACAAGATCAATCGGTTTGGAAATATCCATCAGCATTTGGATCTGATTGCCGGGCTTCCCCATGAGGACTATGAAAGCTTCCGCAGATCCTTCAACCAGGTTTATGACATGAAGCCGGAGCAGCTGCAGCTTGGCTTTTTAAAGGTTTTAAAAGGCTCCTACATGTCGGAAAAGGCAGAGGAATACGGGGTAAGATTTAAGGAAGAGGCACCCTATGAGGTGCTGTCGACCCGATGGCTCAATTACGGAGAAATCTTAAAATTAAAAAATCTGGAAGAAATGTTAGAGGTCTACGGAAACAGCGGCCAGTTCCGTACCACCATAAAGGAACTGTTAAACGAATTTGCATCCCCATTTGATATGTTTGAAGCGCTTGCCGAATACTATGATAAACAGGAGCTGACCGGTATCAGCCACAGCCGCATGGCACGCTATGAAATTCTGGAGGATTTTATCCGTCAGCAGGCACCGGAAAGGCTTCCCATGTATCAGGATCTTCTTGTGTATGATTTATATTTGAGAGAAAATTTAAAAAGCCGCCCCCGCTTTTGTGCCGATCAGGAGCCGTATAAAGAGCAGATAAGGGCATTTTTTACAGAGGAAGCAAAATCCTTTTCCTATTTAAAAGAGGGATATGAAGGGTATGAGTCCAGACAATTGATGAAGATGGCACATGTGGAGGTATTCCGGGACCAGCGGGCGGTTCTGTTTGATTATAAAAAGAGGGATGCCCTGACCCATAACGCAGCCGTTTATGAAATCGGTATTTGGAGGAATTAATGGCAAAAAAAGAAACGAAAGCAGAATTAAGAGCGCGGGTGGACCAGGTCCTTGCAGCTCTTGACCGGGAATATGGAACGGAATATATATGTTATTTAAACCATGAGACGCCCTGGCAGCTGTTGATTGCCGTTATTTTAAGCGCCCAGTGCACAGATGCCAGAGTGAATATGGTGACAGCAGATTTATTTAAAAAATATGATTCCGTGGAAAAATTTGCGAAAGCAGATGCAAACGAGCTGGAAAAAGACATTCATTCCCTGGGCTTTTTCCGCATGAAAGCAAAGAACATCATTTCCTGCTGTCAGGATCTGATGGAACGGTTTGGCGGAGAAGTGCCGAAGACCATAGAAGAACTGACATCTCTTGCAGGAGTGGGCAGAAAGACGGCCAATGTCATTCTGGGCAATATTTATAACGAACCCAGTATCGTGGTGGACACCCACGTAAAGCGGATATCCAAAAAGCTGGGGTTCGCAAAATCAGAAGACCCGGAAAAGATCGAATATGAGCTGATGAAGATTCTTCCCAGGGACCACTGGATCTTATGGAATATACAGATTATTACGCTTGGCAGGTCCATCTGCTTTGCCAGAAGGCCTAAGTGCGGAGAGTGCTTTTTAAAGGACCTCTGCCCCAGCGCCCAGAAAACGATATCTTAAGAGAGGGGAATAAAAATGTGGTTTCATCCTATGTTGCGGTAGATTTGGAAACAACAGGTCTGGACCCGAAAAAAGATAAGATCATAGAGATCGGTGCTGTTTTGGTTCTTAACGGAGTTATAAAGGACACTTACGAAACCTTTGTAAATCCTTACCGGAAGCTGGAGGAACGGATAACCAGCCTGACCGGAATCCGGGATGAGCAGTTGGAATCGGCACCTGGAATCGAAACGGTCATCGGGGAATTTCTGGATTTTGCCGGAAAATTTCCTGTACTTGGCCATCACGTCATTTTTGATTACAGCTTTTTAAAACGTGCGGCAGTCAATGGAGGCCATGGTTTTGAACGGCAGGGAATTGATACCTTGAAGCTTGCAAGACGGTTTATGCCGCCGGAAGCAAAGAAAAATTTAAAAGATGCCTGTGAATTTTTTGAAATCAAGCAGGAACAAAGCCACCGTGCGCTGGCTGACAGTAAGTCTGCACATTTTTTGTATCAGGAGCTGGTCCGAAGATTCGGCAGCAACGAGCCGGAAGCATTTGAATCACAGCCCTTGATTTACAAGGTGAAAAAGGAACAGCCGGCATCAAATCGGCAAAAAGAACACTTGCAGGATCTATTAAAATATCATAAAATAGTTTTATCTGTGCAAACGGATCATTTATCCAGAAATGAAATATCGAGAATCACGGATAAAATCATATCACAGTATGGAAGAATATAAGAGAGGTGGGATACAACATGATTAACTTTAACAATAAAAACAACAAAAAATTAATGTCAGTGATTTTGATTGCAGTGGTAGTTTTATTAATTATTGCGATGGTTCTTCCAATGATGCTGAGTTTTATGTAAATCATCGGGGGCTTATCGCAGTTGCAGACACAATAGAGCATGAGGAATGAATATGAAAAAGAAAACTTTATCCATAACCCTGGCGGCTGTGGTATTGGCGGCAGGGATTGGTTTTCTCTCTCCGGCTTATGTTATGGCAGATACCCTTCCGGATGGAATTTATGTTGGGGAATATAATTTAGGCGGTATGACAGAAGAAGAAGCCAGCCAGAAGATACAGGGGCTGGTTAATGAAATGGAAAACCAAAAGATTACATTGGTGGTTGACGGACAGCCTATGGATACAACGGCAAAAGAACTGGGATTCCATTGGAGCAATCCGGAAGCGGTGAACCAGGCTGCCTCATCCTGGCAGGGAGGGAATTTGATCAAACGGTATTTAAATAAAAAAGATATCGAGAAGAATCCTGTGATCATTCCCCTGGAAACGGCTCTTGACGATGGAAAACTGGAAGCCTTTATCAATGAAAAGTGCGCTTCCGTTATGGTTCAGCCGCAGAATGCTACCATTGTCCGAAGCAATGGCGCATTTACAGTAACTCCGTCTGTCACCGGTAAGAATGTGGATATTGCGGCCACAAAGGAGGCCCTTAATGCGGCCCTTGCCAACGGACTCAAGGAACCAGTAACAGCAGCTGCAGTTGTTTCAGAGGTGAAGCCCGCGATCACTACAGAAGATTTATCCACCATCAATGATGTGCTCGGAACATTTTCCACCAGCTTTTCCTCCAGCGGAGCTTCCCGTTCCAAGAATCTGCAGGTAGGAGCCGGAAAGATCAACGGCCGTGTTCTTATGCCGGGAGAGACCTTATCGGGATATGAATGCATGCATCCCTTTACGGTCTCCAATGGATATGCCACTGCCGCCGCATATGAAAACGGTCAGGTGGTAGACAGTGTAGGAGGCGGTGTGTGTCAGATATCCACCACACTTTATAATGCCGTACTCCGTGCCGAACTGGAAGTAGTCCAGAGACAGAATCACTCTATGGTGGTAAATTATGTAAAACCCTCCCAGGATGCTGCTATTGCAGGAACCTATAAGGACCTTAAATTCACCAACAATTACAGCACTCCCATCTATGTGGAAGGATATACGTCAGGCAAGACCATCACCTTTACCATCTACGGAAAGGAGACCAGACCGGCAAACCGTACCTTTGATTTCGTATCCGAGACGTTGAGTGTCACCGATCCCGGTGCACCCAAAGAAGTGGTGGACCCAACCATGCCTCCCGGAAGCAGGAAGCAGGTGCAGTCCGCTCATAAAGGAATCAAATCAAGACTGTGGAAGGTGATTTATATTGACGGTGTGGAACAGAGCCGTGAGATCCTGCACACCGATACTTATAATCCTTCCAAGGCGATTATAAAGGTAGGGCCTGCGGCACCGGCCTCTGTAGCACCGGTACCAAATCCGGCACAGCCCCAGGAGACACAGCCGCCGGCAACGGAAACAGTCCCTCAGCCAGCGGAAACCAGTGCTCCTGCCACACAGACACCTGCCCCAGAAGCGACAGCCGCTGCGGAAGAAACGGTTCCTCAGGGACCTGGAATACAGGCAGAATAACATGAAGCGTATTGAAAGAGAAAACAACGGGATCATAAGACCCGGACAGGATCTGGTAGTGGCCGGTTATGCCGGCCTTTCCGGGACCCTGGAGATTGTTCAGCATAAGAAAAAGGAATTGTATCAGTGGTTTTCCAAAGACTACGTGGACCGGATACTGGAACTGGAAAACAACGGTCCGAAACCGGATCTAAAAATCTGGGAACCCTTTGGAGCCACAGAACTGGAACAGGCGGGAAAAGGCGGGATTTTAAAGGCACTTTGGGATTTGTCCGGTGCCTATATGACCGGAATCAAGTTTTCCCTCCGCCGGATTCCGGTCAGACAGGAAACCATTGAGGTTTGTGAGCGGTACGATTTAAACCCGTACCGCCTTTTCTCCGCCCGTTGCCTGCTTTTTACCGCCGATAACGGGGCGGATCTGGTGGCAGCCATGAAAGAGCAGCAGATCCATGGAGCTGTAATTGGAAAAGTGACAGAAGGGATCGGACGGATCATCGACCATGGAGACGGAGTTGGATATCTTGACCGGCCGACATTGGATGAGCTTTATAAAGTTTTGGATTGATGCCTTAAATGAAAAACAGGAGGTAAGGATATGAGGGAAAAGATATTGGCGGTCATAGAAAAAAACAGCAGGATTGATTTAAAGGATTTAGCCATTCTGCTGGGAGAAAGCGAGACGGCTATAGCCAATGAGATCGCCGAAATGGAAAAAGAACATATCATTTGCGGATACCACACGCTCATCAACTGGGATAATACCAGTGATGAAAAGGTTGTGGCCCTGATCGAGGTAAAGGTAACACCTCAAAGAGGTATGGGATTCGATAAGATTGCAGAGAGAATCTATCAGTATAACGAAGTCAATGCCGTTTATCTGATGTCCGGTTCTTTTGATTTTACCGTATTCATCGAAGGAAAGACCATGAGACAGGTGGCTCAGTTCGTTTCTGAAAAACTCTCTCCCATGGAATCAGTTTTAAGCACTGCCACTCATTTTGTCCTTAAAAAATATAAGGACCACGGAACCGTCCTTGCTGAAGAGACGCCGGATGAAAGGATGTTGATTACACCGTGAGAAATCCATTATCAGACCGGATTGCAGAGATCCCCTCTTCCGGAATCCGTAAATTTTTTGACATTGTCAGTGAGATGAAGGATGCCATATCCCTGGGTGTGGGCGAGCCTGATTTTGATACCCCCTGGCATATCAGAGAAGAAGGCATCTATTCTCTGGAAAAGGGCCGTACCTTTTATACCTCCAATGCAGGGCTGAGAGAGCTGAAGGCGGAGATCTGCAATTATTTATGCAGACGTTTTGAAGTTACCTATGACCCGGATCATGAGGTCATGGTTACGGTGGGCGGCAGTGAGGCGATTGATATTGCACTTCGTGCCATGCTGGACCCTGGAGATGAAGTCTTGATTCCCCAGCCAAGCTATGTATCCTACGTGCCATGTACCATTCTTGCCAATGGTGTTCCGGTCACCATTGATCTGGAGGCCAGGGATCAGTTTAAGCTGACAAAAGAGAAGCTGTTAGAGAAAATCACTGAAAAGACAAAAGTACTGATACTGCCATTTCCCAATAATCCCACCGGCGCGGTTATGACGGCGGAGGAATTAAAGGATATTGCAGACGTTGTCATAGAAAAAGATCTGTTTGTAATTTCAGATGAGATTTATGCGGAACTGACGTACGGCGGTGAACATACCACCATTGCGGCATTTCCAGGGCTGAAGGACCGAACCGTACTGATCAACGGTTTTTCCAAATCCTACGCCATGACCGGCTGGAGACTTGGCTATGCGGCAGCGCCCAGAGTGATCCTGGAGCAGATGTTAAAGATCCATCAGTTTGCCATCATGTGTGCGCCCACCACCAGCCAGTACGCTGCCGTAGCCGCCCTTCGTGACGGAGATAAAGAGGTGGAGACGATGCGGGAATCCTATGACCAGAGAAGGCGCTACCTGATGCATGCCTTTCAGGAAATGGGTCTGGAATGTTTTGAACCTCATGGTGCCTTTTATACATTTCCCAGTATCAAACGGTTTGGTATGACCTCCGATGAGTTCGCCACCAGACTTTTGCGGGAAGAGAAAGTAGCGGTCGTACCGGGAACGGCATTTGGAGACTGCGGAGAAGGCTATCTTCGTATTTCCTATGCATATTCCTTAAAGAACCTAAAGGAGGCCCTGGGCCGTATGGACCGATTTATTAAGAAACTTGACGGAAAGGCGTAAGAGATATGAATATCGTATTATTTGAACCGGAGATGCCTGCCAATACCGGCAACATCGGACGGACCTGTGTTGCCACAGACACAAAGCTGCACCTGATCGAACCGCTGGGATTTAAGCTGAATGACAAGCTGATCAAACGTGCGGGGCTGGATTACTGGGATAAACTGGATCTTACGGTTTACAGCGACTATCAGGAGTTTTTGGACCGCAATCCGGGCGCAAAGATTTATATGGCCACCACAAAAGGACTCCACGTTTATAGTGATATGGAATATGACCCGGACTGCTTTTTGATGTTCGGAAAGGAAAGTGCAGGAATTCCGGAAGACCTTCTTCTTGGAAATCAGGACCGCTGCATCAGAATCCCCATGTGGGGAGATATCCGGTCCCTGAATTTATCAAACTCAGTTTCCATTGTACTTTATGAGGCTTTGAGGCAGAACGGATTTGAACATATGACCATGAAGGGAGAGCTTCACCAGCTCCACTGGAAGGAATAAAAAGGATATTCCCTCATATCTCAGAATTCTGATTTGAGATGAGGCGGTAGGCTTAGAAGGCTTGCTGAACTACATAATTATATGAAATATGACAGGCGGAACTTTCTTTTGCATCGAAAGTTCCGCCTGTTTTTTGTGAGAAAATAAACGAGTCGTAATGCTCTCATAACTTATTTGTTCCTCCATATACAACTTTTCTCAAAGAAAGTAAAATATCGTCGTCAATTTGATGCAAGGAATGTAGGGATATTTTAAAATACCATACAAAAGTAACAAAAACCATAACCCTTTAGTGGAATAAAACCATAAATATATTCATAATATAGCGTGGGACGTAAAAAAGCAGAATATATATATGGATTTAATATAAAATGCAAATTTACGGAGCATGTAAATTGTATATACAAAAACCATTGGAGGGTTAGAAGTTATGAATCGAAGAATCTCAGGCATGCTTCTTGGAGTACTATTAGCGGTATCATCCATTGCCGGATGCAGCAGCTCCCAGACAGACGCAACAACAGCAAAAGAAGAAGCAAACACGGAAAAACCTGGGGGAGTGGGGAAGGTAGGTGTTGCAATGCCCACCCAGTCTTCCGAGCGGTGGATCAATGACGGTGCCAACATGAAGAAGCAGCTGGAAGCGCTGGGCTATGAAGTGGATCTTCAGTACGCAGAAGATGATGTTCAAATGCAGGTATCCCAGATTGAAAATATGATTGCTTCCGGTGTAAATTGCCTGGTCATTGCCTCCATTGATTCTTCCGCACTTGTAAATGTGGAGGAACAGGCGAAGAATGCCGGGATACCGATCATTGCCTATGACCGTCTTCTCATGGATACCGATGCTGTTTCCTATTATGCGACCTTTGATAACAAGGGAGTGGGAACTGCCATTGGGGAATACATAAAAGAGAAGAAGCAGCTGGATCAGGCAAAAGCCGAAGGAAAATCCTATACCATTGAATTCTTCATGGGCTCCCCGGATGATAACAATGCACTGTTTTTATACAACGGCCTGATGGAGGTCTTAAAACCATATCTGGATGACGGGACACTGGTCTGTGAATCCGGGCGTACATCCTTTGAGGATACCTGTATTTTACGGTGGTCTCAGGAAACCGCCCAGCAAAACTGTGAAAACTATCTGACCGGATTTTACTCAGACAGGAAACTGGATATCTGTGCTACTGCGTTAGACGGATTTGCCTATGGCTGTAAATCAGCACTGGAAGGGGCAGGCTATAAGCTGGGAGAAGACTGGCCCCTTATTACAGGTCAGGACGCGGAGCTTATGGCGGTTAAAAACATCATTTCCGGATATCAGACCATGTCTATTTACAAAGACACCAGACTTTTGGCTGAAAAGTGCGTAAAGATGGTTCAGGCGGTGCTGGAAGGAACAGAACCGGAGATCAATGATACTGAGCAGTACAACAACGGAAAAATCATTGTTCCGGCCTACCTTTGCACTCCGGTAGCGGTCGATAAAGACAATTACCAAAAGATTGTCGTGGAAGGCGGCTATTACACGGAAGAACAGCTGTCGCAGTAACAGGAAATGACATGACAGGCGGCGGGAAGAATGCCGCCTGTTTTTCCGTATCAGGAGGGTAAGAAAAGGAGCTGGGGAGATGTCCGGATACATTTTGGAGATGAATCACATCACCAAAGAATTCTATGGAGTCAAGGCTTTAGAAGATGTGAACATCAGGGTAAAAAGAGGAGAAATCCATGCCCTGTGCGGGGAAAACGGAGCCGGAAAATCCACACTGATGAATATACTCTCAGGAGTCTATCCTTACGGCTCCTATAACGGAGATGTAATATACAAAGAAAATACATGCCAGTTTCATAATATAAAACAAAGCGAAGCAAAAGGAATCGTAATTATCCACCAGGAGCTGGCTTTGAGCCCCTGCCTATCCGTTGCGGAAAATGTGTTCCTGGGAAATGAACAACAATGGATAAAAGGCGTGGTGGACTGGACCAGAACGCATAAAAAGGCCCGGGAAGTGCTTCAAAAGGTAGGGCTTGAACATGAAGATCTAAACGCTCCGGTCAATCGCCTGGGCGTGGGGAAGCAGCAGCTGATCGAGATTGCAAGGGCTATGGCAAAGCAGGTGGAGCTTCTCATTTTGGATGAGCCCACGGCGGCCCTGAATGATGAAGAAAGCAAACGGCTTCTGGGCATCCTGCTGGATTTAAAAAAGCATGGGATCACCTGCATCATGATTTCCCATAAGTTAAATGAGATCAGCGAAGTGGCGGATTCCATTACGGTAATCCGGGACGGAAAAACCATTGAAACTTTAAAAAAGGGAACCGATGAAATCAGTGAGGACCGGATTATCAAAGGCATGGTGGGCAGGGAACTGAAAAACCGTTATCCCGAAAGAATCTGTAAGACCGGCAATAAAATCTTTGAGGTGGAGAACTGGAACGTCTGGCATCCGGAGGACTTAAAGCGTCAGGTAATCAGGGATATTTCTTTTTATGTGCGAGCAGGGGAAGTGGTAGGATTTGCAGGACTTATGGGGGCAGGCCGTACAGAGCTTGCCATGAGCCTTTTCGGACGGTCCTACGGGCAGAAAATAACCGGTGTCATTAGAATCAATGGAAAACAGGTACTGATCCGCAATGTCCAGGAAGCCATCAACCATAAACTTGCCTATGTTTCAGAAGACCGGAAAAATTATGGACTCATTTTAAACGACAGCGTCAGGGCAAACATGACCTTGGCAGCCCTGCCAAGGTTTTTTTCCAAAAAAGGAATTGTGGATAAAAACAGGGAAATTCTTGCCGCAGAGGAATATAAAAAGAAAATCAATGTAAAAGCAGCTTCCATCAACCAAACGGTCAGCTCTCTTTCCGGCGGAAACCAGCAAAAAGTAGTTCTTGCAAAGTGGATGCTGACTCAGCCGGATGTGCTCATTTTAGATGAACCCACCCGCGGCATCGACATTGGGGCAAAGTATGAGATTTACTGCGTGATTAACGATCTGGCCAAGGCGGGGAAAGCGGTTATCGTGATTTCTTCCGAGCTTTTAGAGGTCATGGGAACCTGTGACCGGATCTACGTCATGAGGGAAGGCCGTATTGCCGGAGAATTATCTCAAAAAGAGGCCACGCAGGAAAAGATCATGAAGTGTATCATGGCAGACAGCGGAAAGGAAGCGTAGACATGGAAAAAAAGAGAACAGTCAATCTCAATATGAAAGAATACGGAATGGTTCTGGCTCTCATTGCGGTATTCCTTATATTTGCGGCAATGACAGGAGGGAAAAACATGTCCCCTGCCAACATCAACAACTTGATCATGCAAAACAGCTATATCGTGATCCTTGCAGTAGGGATGCTTTTGTGCGTGCTCACAGGAAATATTGATCTTGGGGTAGGCTCCATTGTTGCAGTCAGCGGTGCGGCTGTGGGAATTATGATCGTGGACTATAAAACCAGCATGTGGGCAGCCATTGCAGCCGCCCTGGTTATTGGAACCTTATCCGGAATGTTTGTAGGGTTCTTTGTTTCCAAGCTATCCATTCCTCCCTTTATAGTGACCCTGGCGACCATGCTCATGGGAAGAGGGCTTACCTATACGCTTTTGAAAGCCCAGACCAAAGGGCCTCTTCCTTCCGATTATACATACATAGGGGCCGGTTTTCTTCCCACCGTCAAGATTCCCTTTGGAGGAGGTTCCATCGACTTAATCTCCATCGGGGCGGCATTGATTGCCGCTGCCCTTATTATTTTTTTTGAATTCAGAAGTATTATGACCAGAAAGAAATATGGCCTTCCCGTTATTCCCCTCTGGCAGAGCGCAGTCAAAACCGGAGTCATTCTTTTAATCGTCGGCTTCTTCTTTTATAAGCTGTCCCGGTATAACGGAATCCCGTTTGTACTGGTCATTATGGGAGTGCTGGTGGCGCTGTATCATTTTATTACCAGCAGGACCGTTGCAGGCCGACAGATTTATGCCCTGGGAGGAAACGCAAAAGCAGCAAGGCTCTCCGGGATTAATACGGACCGGGTATATTTCTGGGTGTACACCAATATGGGCATTTTATGTGCCATTGCCGGAATCGTTTTATCCGCCCGCAATGCTTCCGCAACGCCCAAAGCCGGAGACCAGTTTGAAATGGATGCCATTGCCGCCTGCTATATCGGAGGTGCTGCAACCACGGGAGGAATCGGTACCATCATCGGAGCCGTGGTGGGTGCGTTTATCATGGGGATTTTAAACAATGGAATGTCCCTTTATGGCTGGTCAACGGATATTCAGAAAATCGTAAAAGGCGCTGTCCTTCTGGGTGCGGTCACCGTAGACTTGTTATCAAAACGGAAAAAATAACCTAAAAACAGTGAGGGCGGCATATCATTTTTCCCTCCTCTGTAAAGAGAGGGGAGTCCGTCCGGTTTCAGCAGCCAAAACTTCCTCTATAAGGAGAAAACCCCTGTATTTACCAAAAAAATGCTTAATTTTTTACATTGCCTTTACTGTAATCTGATAACAGGAATTCTTTATTTCCATTATAATCAGAATTACAAAAACTGTATTTCTGGAAAGGAAAAGGAATCCTCTAAATGATAAAAACCTATGTTGTGGATACGAATGTACTGATTCAGGCTCCTGACTCCCTGTATTGTTTTGATGACAATCAGGTGGTGCTTCCGGTAGTGGTTTTGGAAGAATTGGATCATTTGAAAAAGGCAGAAGGTGAAAAGGGAGCCAATGCCAGAGCGGCAATCAGGATTTTGGAGCAGCTTCGCCAAAAAGGGGATCTGTTATCCGGTGTGAAACTGGAGCATGGAGGGACTCTACGGATCGAAAAGAACTGCATCGACGTGGAACTTCCGCCCGATCTGCCGGATGATAAGATGGATAACCGTATATTAAAGGTCTGCAAAGGGCTTTCCGGTGAAGTGGTTCTTGTGACCAAGGATATTCTGCTGAGAATCAAAGCACAGATCATCGGGGTCAGGGCAGAGGATTTTACAACCGAGCAGGTGCCGGAGCGGGAGGAACAGTATTCCGGCAGAACCGAAGTCTATGTGCCGGAGGAGGGGGTTAAGGAATTTAAGAAAAAAGGGATTTCATCGGAATGTGTTTATATAATGGACGAAGCCGGAGAACGGAAGATACCAAAGCTGCAGCAAAATGAATTTGTGATTTTAAAAGCAGACCAGTCCACGAAAAAGACGGTCCTTGGAAGGGTCAGCGGCAGCAGGATCGTCCCTCTTGAATATGTGAAGCATAAGCCCTATGGCATATCTCCCAGGAATGCAGGACAGTATTTCCTGCAGGAAGCCTTGATGCAGCCGGCGGAGGCCGCGCCCCTGGTGATCGTAAAAGGTATGGCGGGAACTGCAAAAACCTTCTATTCACTTGCCGTAGGCTTGGAGAAGCTTTTAAACAACCCGACAGGGGAATACCGCCGGATCATTGTCAGCCGACCCAATGCCCAATTTGATTCTGATATCGGATTTCTTCCGGGAAGCGAACAGGAAAAAATTTCTCCCCTGATGCGTCCGGTCATTGATAACCTGGAACAGCTCATTGATTCCAGCGAAGAGAAACGGTATGAGAAAGAAGAGGAACTGGCGGGAAAAATAGATGAGATTTTCGACCGGGGATTGATAAAGACTGAGGCTTTGAATTATATCAGGGGACGCTCCATTGCACAGACCTATTTAATCATTGATGAAGCACAGAATATGACGCCGAATCAGGTAAAGGGGATCATCACCCGTGCCGGAAAGGGAACCAAAATTATTCTTCTAGGAGATCCCAACCAGATTGACCGCCCCTTTTTAGATGAAAGGACCAATGGTCTCAGCTATGCGGCAGAGCATATGAAGGGAAGTCCTTTGTGCTGGCAAATCACCCTGACCGCAGAGGAATGTGAACGTTCCTTACTGGCCATGGATGCGGGAAAGAGACTGTAGGAAATACAAAGGGTGCCGCGTTTTGCGGCACCCTTTTGGCTGCTATAAATTCGTGGATTTGGGAAGGCTGAAGATAAATTCCGACCCCACGCCCTCCGTGCTGATCACATCAATGTTCTCTCCATGAGACTGAATGACCTCCCGGACAATGGCAAGTCCCAGGCCGGTTCCCTTTTTGTCCTTGCCTCTGGAAACATCTGTTTTGTAAAACCGTTCCCAGATCTTTTTGATGCTGTCCTTTGGGATGCCCACGCCCTTGTCTTTGATGGATACAAAAATCTTCTCATATTTCCCAGAAGCCTGAATGTAGATGGTGGAATCCGGATAACTGAATTTAATGGCATTGTCAATCAGATTATAAAGAACCTGCTGGATCTTTCCAAGGTCTGCATAAACCATCTGAATGCTGTCAGAAAATGTTAAGTCAAAGGTGATGCTCTTTTCTCTGCAGGTACCTTCAAAAGAAGCCGCAGTGTCCTTGATTACCCGGTTAATATCAAAATTGGTGCGGTTTAGATATCCCTTGCTGTCCAGGGAGTTAAGCGTCAGCATGCCCTGTGTCAGCTTGTTTAACCGTTCGGTCTCAGAAATCACCCGGTTTAAGTATTTCTCCTGCATCTCCGGCGGTATGGTCCCGTCTAAGATGGCTTCCAAATATCCCTTGATGGAAGTCAGGGGAGACCGGAAATCATGGGAAACATTGGCAATAAAGTTCTTTTGGTATTCCTCCATTTTCCCCAGCTCGCTTGACATGTAATTCAACGTAGCCGCCAGATAGCCCATCTCATCTCTGGTATTTACCCCGATATGATGGGATAAATTTCCCTGGGCGTATTCGTTGGCACCCGCTGTGATCTTCTTTAATGGAACATACACGTTTTTCGTAAATACAAGAAGAATGATCAGGGACAGGCCGAAAATTACGGCTGCACTGATGTAAACGATGTTTAAAATGCCGTCTCTCTCCCTTTGCAGAAACGATAAGGGAAGATGGATCACCACATACCCATAGGTGGTATAATTTCCTGTAATCGGCGCATGGACGCTTAACACGTCATAGGAAAACTGGTTGTAGTATTTGCCGATAGTATAGGATTTGTTTCCCATGGAAGTGGGATCAAAGTTATCAATACTCCTGCCCTTCTTATCAGCGTTTTCGCTGTCGGCAACGATTTTTCCCTGGCGTTCCACGATCCATATCTGGGCGTTTAAATACCTTGCCTCTTTTTCCAGCTCCGGATAGGAGGCAGAAGCATTTATATTCTTTCCGTGGTACATGCTGCTGTAGGAGGAAGCAATCTCATTGGCTTCATCGTACAGGCTTTCGGAATGCTGTTTCAGTAAGTACTGGTTTGTTATTTCCGAAGAAAAGGTCGCAATGGTGATAAACCCAAGGAGTCCGAACAGAAGATAGCCCAGAATAAACTTGGTATAGAGAGAATGTGTCATTTAACGCTTCACCTCAAACTTGTAACCGATCCCCCAAACCGTAGTCAGCGCCCACGCGGCGTGATCCTTGATTTTTTCCCGCAGGCGTTTGATGTGGACATCTACCGTTCTGGTATCTCCGATATATTCGTATCCCCAGATATGATCCAGCAGCTGTTCCCTGGTAAATACCTGGTTGGGAGAGGAGGCTAAAAAGTATAAAAGCTCCAGCTCCTTTGGCGGCATCTCAATGGAATGACCCATATAAATAACGGAATAGTTGGTTAAATTGACAATCAGATCCGGATATTCCACATAATCTCCCTGCTGGTCCGTATGGGCATCGCTCTTAGAAGGAATGGCCTGGTAACGTCTCAGGACCGCCTTTACACGAGCCACCAGCTCCTTGGAGTCAAATGGCTTGATCATATAGTCATCAGCACCCAGCTCCAGGCCCAGAACCTTATCAAACACTTCGCCTTTTGCCGACAGCATGATGATGGGGATCTGGGATAAGGAACGGATCTTCTGGCAGACCTGATAGCCGTCCATACCAGGCAGCATCAGATCCAGTAAAACCAGATGTGGCTTAAATGACGGAAATACCCGGAGTGCCTCTTCCCCATCCCCGACGATCTCTGTGTCATAGCATTCTTTTATTAAATATAAGGAGATTAATTCAGCGATGTTGCTGTCATCATCTACGATCAATATCCGCTGTTTCTCTGCCATAATAGACTCCATTTCTAACATTATTTGAACATAACAATAGTTACACCGGAATCCCCTTCCCCAAATACGCCGAGCCGGAATTCCTTTACATATTTCAGTTTCTTTAAGTGCTTATGCACCGCATTTTTTAAAGCACCGGTCCCCCGGCCGTGAACCACCCGGACCTGAGGAAGGTGAGCCAGATAAGCATCATCTAAATATTTGTCTAACTGTGGAATGGCTTCATCCGTTGTCATACCGATCAAATTGATCTCCGGAGATATGGACAGGGATTTTGAGATTCGGGTGGAACTGCTTCCGCTTCCGCCTCTTTTTGAATTTCCTTTCCCGCCCGGGATGGAAACGGATTCTTCCTGGAGAAGCTCCAAATCCGATATATTGACCAGAGATCTTAAAATTCCCATCTGAACATAAAGATCGCCCTTGGCATTGGGAAGAGAGCTGACGGTTCCGTTTAGGTTCATGCTGAGGACCTTGACGCCGTCTCCCAGCTTCAGCTTCTTGGGGTCAATGCCCTTCTGGGATTTGCTCTTTTCTTTTTTTAGAGAGAGAGAAGCATCCACATCCTGAAGCTTGCTCCTTAGACGGCTTCTTTCGGCCTCCAGCTCCTTATTCACGCCGGAGTCCTTTGCCAGCTTGTTGATCTGGCGGATGGTCTGGTCAGCCGTATCTTTGGCCTCCCTTAAAATCCGCTGGGCCTCTTCCCTGGCACTTCGGATCATCTTGTCCCGGTTTTCGTCAAGACGTTCCTCCTTTTGGGTCAGACGGTTCTTTAACTGCTCCACTTCCCGTTTATAAGCCTCGATTTCCATTCGTTCCTTTTCAATGGTGACCCTGTTTTCCTCCAGATGAGTCAAAAGATCCTCAAAGGTCTCGTCCTTGGCTTCCAGATGGGTCTTTGCATCCTCAATAATATAATCCGGAAGTCCCAGTTTCTTGGAAATGGCAAAAGCATTGCTCTTTCCCGGAATTCCGATCAGCAGGCGGTAGGTCGGCTTTAACGTTTCCACATCGAATTCACAGCAGGCATTTTCCACTCCCGGAGTGGTTAAGGCAAAGACCTTTAACTCGCTGTAATGGGTGGTCGCCATGGTGCGGCATTTCATGTTGTGAAGAAACGTCAGTATGGAAATGGCAAGAGCAGCCCCTTCCGTAGGATCAGTTCCGGCCCCCAGCTCATCAAAGAGACAGAGAGAATTGCTGTCCGCCTGACTGAGGATCTGAACGATGTTTGTCATATGGGAGGAAAACGTACTGAGGCTCTGCTCAATGCTCTGTTCATCTCCTATGTCCGCAAATACCTCCTCAAAAACAGCCAGCTCAGACCCGTCAAAGGCAGGAATGTGAAGGCCGGCCTGTCCCATCAGCGTAAACAGTCCCACGGTCTTAATGGAGACCGTCTTACCTCCCGTATTGGGTCCCGTCACAATGAGAAGGTCAAACTCCCGTCCCAGATGGATATTGATGGGAACCACCTTTGCCGGGTCCAGGAGCGGATGGCGCCCATCCTTAATATTGATGATCCCTTTGGTATTGAAAACAGGTTCGCTGCCGTTATAATGCTTTGCAAGAGCAGCTTTCGCAAATATAAAATCCAGCTTGGTAAGGATGTTGAAGTTTGTCTCCAGTTCTTCCAGATAAGGCGCCAGCTGATTGCTTAGGTCGGCCAGGATCATCTCGATTTCCTTTTGCTCCTGAATTTCCAGAGTGCGCAGGTCGTTGTTCAGCTTCACAATGGCCATAGGCTCGATGAAAAGGGTAGAACCGGTGGAAGACTGGTCATGTACCATACCGGAAACCTGAGACTTATGCTCCGCTTTTACGGGGAGACAGTATCTTCCGTCTCTCATGGTGATGACTGCATCCTGAAGATAGGACCGGTTGGAATTTAAGATGGAGTTTAACTGGGCGTGGATCTTATCGTTGATGGAACGCATGGAACGTCTCACATGGTGGAGTCCGGGGCTTGCATCGTCGCTCACTTCCTCCTCCGAAATAATGCAGCGCTTGATCTCGGTATTGACTGGAGTAAGCGGTTCCAGCAACCGGAAAAATTCCTCTAAAGAATCCTCCGGCAGTTCCGAATCCTCATGCCGTCCGTAAGCCTTTGCCCTGGCGGCTGTGGTAAGCAGAGAACTAATGGATAGAATCTCCACGATCCCTAAAGAACTTCCCACCTCCAGTCTCTTGATTGAGGGCCGGATATCCTTTACCCCTCCAAAAGAAAGGTTTCCTTTCTGCCGGACTCTTGTCACGGCATCAGAAGTTTCCTTCAAAGATAACACGATTTCATGAAAATCCGTAGAAGGGACCAGATTTCTGCACAGCTCCTTTCCGGAATCGCAGGTGGCATATTCCGTAAGCGTTCCAATGATTTTATGATATTCTAAAGTTTTTAATGCTTTCTGATTCATAGATTATTCCTTTTTTTCAATGACTTCCTTTGCAATTGTTGACCAGTGTATCGTTTACAGTATAGCATACGTGAGATAAAAACTGCAATCCTCAGGTTATTTTTCATAGCTTTAAAAGGAAGTGTTAAAAGGCTCTAAAAGTCCCGTTTTTTGGGGTTTCGTAGGTTTTTCTTGCATTAAGGCTGGAAGAACCTTATAATAGTACATAGGTCTTCTGAAAAGGAGGGTAAGTATGCCGGATAATCACGGGCCAGATGATAGAAAGACGGAACCGCGTCGGTTTATCAATGAAAAGATAGTAAAACAGCCCATGTCAAAAGAGGACATGTTAAAAAGGGTGTTAGGCCTTATATTGACTGCGGTTATTTTCGGATTTGTTGCGGCGGTTACATTTGTCATATCGAGACCAGTTGCGGAACGTTTGTTTTTAGGAGAATCGTCCACGCCGGGGACTCCGGTAACCATTCCGAAGGACGACCCTGAGGCCATGTCCTCTGAGTCTGAAACAGCCACTACCGCAGCAGAGACAGAGCCGATCGAGGAATTATTAAAATCAGCGATGGAGAAATACCCTTTTTCTATGGAGGACTATAATACGCTGTACGGAAACCTAAAAGCGGTGGTCCAGAAAGCGGACAAAGGGATCGTGACAGTTCATTCTGTAAAGACCCAGAAAGACTGGTTTAATAATCCAGTGGAAAACTCCGGATTGTTTGCTGGTGTGATCATCTCCGCGGCCAACCAGGAATTACTGGTGCTGACTCCCGATGGAGCGGTGGAAGATGCGGAAGCCATTCGTGTGGCATTTTCTGATGGTACGGAAGTGCAGGGGACCATCAAGCAGACCGATAAGCTCTCCGGTATGGCGATTGTCAGTGTTTCCACAGAAGGTCTTGGGAGAACCCTTTTAGAGGAAGTCAAGGCTTTGGAACTTGGAAACTCCTATTCCGTAAAACAGGGAGATCCGGTCATAGCCATCGGCGGTCCCGCAGGTATGGTTCACTCCTCCGGGTACGGATTTATCTCCTATATCACGAAGAATGTCCAGGTGACGGACGGTATGACCCGCATCCTTTATTCCGATGTAAAAGGGAATGCAGGAACCGGTACCTTTCTTATGAATACCTCCGGCCAGATCATTGGCTGGGTGACAGACGATTATAAGAATGAAGGAAATCAGGATATGACAGCAGCCATGGCCATCTCTGATTATAAGACTATTTTGGAAAAGATGAGCAATGGAGCAGCCTTTCCCTACTTTGGCATCAAGGGCCAGGAGGTCAGTGCAGCCATGAACAGCAGCGGCATGCCCCTGGGGGTATACGTGGTTGATGTGAATGCAGACAGTCCTGCTTATAATGCAGGGATTCAGTGCGGCGACATCATCACCTCTCTTGGAGAGAAAAAAATTGTGACGATGAAAGATTTTCAGGTAATTTTAGAAAAATCCAGTCCGGGACAGGTGATACCGGTGACGGTCTCCCGTAGTGGAAGGGAAGAATATAAAGAGATAAAATTTCAGGTAACCATTGGAGCCAGGTGATTTTCCTGGCTCCCTTACTGCCTGAGTCATCATATGGAGGAATAGAATGAGATATATTGAATCATTCCGCGAAGGAATGCATGTTTCAGACGTATTTTTGTGCAAAAACAGACAGATCTGCCTGACCAAATCCGGGAAAGAATATGGCAATGTCATACTGCAGGACAAGACAGGCACCATAGATGCCAAGATATGGGATCTTGGCTCTCCGGGGATCGGGAATTTTGAAACGTTGGATTATGTATATATAGATGCGGATGTTACGGTATTCCAGAACTCCAATCAGCTGAATGTCAAAAGAATCAGGAAGGCGGAAGAAGGAGAATATACACCCGGTGATTATCTTCCGGTATCGTCTAAGGACATTGATCTCATGTATGAGGAGCTTCTTGGTTTTATAAAATCCTTGAAGAATCCATATTTAAAAAAGCTGTTGGAAAGCTTTTTTGCGGAAGACCCGGAATTTGCCAGGACCTTTAAGTTCCATTCCGCAGCAAAAAGCGTACACCATGGTTTTGTGGGAGGACTTTTAGAACATACGTTAAGTGTGGTAAAGCTGTGCGATTATTATGCAGGCTATTATCCGGGAATCAACCGGGACTTACTTCTGACTGCAGCCATGTTTCACGACATCGGCAAGACCAGGGAGCTTTCTGTTTTCCCGGAAAATGATTATACCGACGACGGCCAGCTCTTAGGCCATATCATGATCGGCACGGAGATGGTTGGAGAACGGATCCGCACCATAGCAGGTTTCCCGGAAAAGACTGCCACCGAGCTGAAACACTGCATCCTGGCCCATCACGGAGAACTGGAATACGGCTCGCCTAAAAAACCGGCCCTCATCGAAGCTCTGGCCCTTAATCTTGCGGACAATACGGATGCGAAGATGGAAACCATGGTGGAAGTTCTTAAAGGAGCAGGAGACAACACGGGCTGGCTCGGTTTCAACAGGCTGATGGATACCAATATCAGAAAAACCACCGAATAAATTACACCATAAGAAACGGTTTAAAGCAGAGGATTATCATGGATGGCTCCTCTGCTTTTTTGTTATGAAAAATATTTAAAGAACAAAAAAGTTTATTTAGAATTTCTTTCGGTTTCTCTGTCAATCATTTTAAGAATGGTTCATTATTCTAATATCAGTACAATTGAGCCGGGGGCATAATAGAAGGGTGAAACCGCCGGCTCGTATGGGAAGAAGAAGTTGTTCGCAACAGAAATCAATGATAAAATCAACACAAAAGAGTCTTGGGTTTGTCAAGAATTTAACAATGACAGACCTTATCATAAAGGAGAGATAATATGGAAGCAAATCACATCTTACTCGTGGAGGATGATAAAGAGATCAGGGAAGGCGTGGAAATCTACTTAAAAAGTCAGGGCTATGAGGTGTTTCAGGCAGCGGATGGGCTGGAGGGACTCAAGATCCTTGACAGGGAGGAAATACACCTTGCCATCGTAGATGTCATGATGCCCCGGATGGATGGCATCACCATGACCGTAAAGTTAAGGGAAAAATATGATTTTCCGGTCATTATATTATCGGCAAAAACAGAAGAGGTGGATAAGATCATGGGCTTAAATATCGGTGCAGATGATTATGTATCAAAACCATTTACCCCCATGGAGCTTCTTGCAAGGGTGAATTCCCAGCTCAGGCGTTATAATAAATATATGGAGATGCTGGAGGCAAAGGAACAGAAGGAAAGAAGCAATGTTTATGCCATCGGGGGTCTGGAGTTAAACGAAGATACGGTGGAAGTATTTGTCGATGAAAAACTGGTAAAGCTTACCCCCATTGAGTTTAAGATTCTGGCACTTTTGATGAAAAATCCCGGAAGAGTATTTTCCGCAGAAGAAATCTATGAACGGGTTTGGAATGAACGTGCAATCAATACAGACACCATCATGGTGCATGTGCGCAAGATCCGGGAAAAGATTGAGATAAATCCGAAGGAGCCAAAATATTTAAAGGTGGTGTGGGGAGTTGGATATAAAATTGAAAAACAGGCATAGGTTCAGCCTGGTCCTTGCCGCCGTGGCAGTATTGACCGCCTCTGTTGTGATGGTCGGACTTTATCCTTTCTTTAAAAATGAGTCTGCCAGACACGAAGAACCGGTATATCAGGATCAGGCATTTTTAAGATACTTAGTTTATGGCAATTATGTACTCGGACTGGAACAGGCCCAGTACCAGCAGGGAGATATACTGTCACCGTTTCAGTTTTTCTTTCCACAGGCGGAAAAAGAACTGAAAAGCCAGTCCGACAGTCCGTCGCCAGGCGGGGAGGATTCCCAGTCGGAGGAATTTGATCCCGACGGAACAAAAGAGCGGCGGGACTATATAAAGCAGCTGCGCCAGAACTGCATCCGTGAATTTGACAGCTGGAACCGGTATTTTGGAGTGATCCGGAACTCACTGGATTATCAGGTCCTTGATGAAAACGGCCAGGTCATATCCGATCATTCCGGAGGACATTCCATACAAGACAGCAAGGATTATGTATTTCAGGCAGTGCTTCATTACGATGATCTCGGCAGAATGAAGGTTGTTTCGGCCAGAGGAGAAGATACCGCAAGACTTCTGACCATGCTCCAGGACTACGGCGATTTGGACCCTATGAAAGACTATTATTGGGATTCGTATTTATATGAGCCGGAATTAAAGCTGATGAATCCCAGAAATATCACCTTTGCTTATGGAATGACGAAACAGCAGGTGACTGTGCTCAAGGAGACAGAAACAGGCTCCTTTGACTCCTATGACAATACGGACGGTGTTTTAAAGATTTTCCTCGGTCTTGTCTGTGCGGTAGCTATCGCTGCACTCCTTTTCTCCTGTCTGGACGTGACGTGGCCGGAATCCAGCCGGATATTAAGAACTCCCTTTGAGGTGGTGGCCGGTGCAGGCTTAGGGGGAGTGTCATTTGGGGCCGGTTTAACAAAACTGGTGTCGGTGACCAACCAGGGAGAGCTGTATGAAACGCTTCTTCGTGCGAACTTCCTGCCCGGTGTGGCGGAAATTATGGTAAAACTCTGGAATCTGCTCTGGTGGTCGGTGCCGTTTGCAATTGCATACTGGTCGGTTCTGTGCCTGCGGGATGTATTTCACATCGGTGTGAAACGGTATCTTAGGGAAAGAACCCTGTTTGGCTGGTTTTGCTCCTGGGTAAAGAACTGCTGTATAAAAATCTATCATTATGTAGGCAGTATCAATTTAAAGGAACAGTCAGACAAAACCATCTTCCGGATCGTTGGAATAAACTTTATCATTCTGGCAGTACTTTGCAGTCTTTGGTTCTTTGGAATCGGAGTACTGGTTTTGTATTCCATCCTTTTATTTTTCATTATGAGAAAGTACTACAGGGATTTAAGTGAAAAATACCGGATACTTTTAAAGGCCACCAACCAGATCGCAGAGGGAAACTTAGATGTGGCCATTGAGGAGGATTTAAGCGTGTTTGAACCGTTTAAAAAAGAAATACAGAAGATACAGAGCGGGTTTAAGGTGGCGGTGGATGAGGAAGTCAAAAGCCAGAAGCTGAAGACCGACTTAATCAGCAATATGTCCCATGACTTAAAGACTCCGCTGACCGCAATCATCACATATGTAAATTTATTAAAAGACGACCATGCCACACCGGAACAGAGAAAAGCCTATATAGATATTCTGGAACAGAAATCCATGCGTCTGAAATCCCTGATCGAAGATCTTTTTGAGATCAGTAAGGCCAACAGCAATAATGTGACTCTGAATCTGGCAGATGTGGACATTGTAAGCCTGTTAAAAGAGGTCAGCCTGGAGCTGAGCGATAAAATCGAAGAGTCCACCATTGATTTCCGCTGGAATCTTCCCGATGAAAAGATCGTGCTTCCTCTGGACGGGCAAAAGACCTACCGGATCTTTGATAATCTTCTGACCAATATCATCAAATATGCCATGCCAAACACCAGGGCATATATTGATATGAAAAAAGAAGATGGATATGTTGTGACCAGCTTAAAGAATGTATCTGCAGCAGAGCTTACCTTTAACCCGGAGGAAATTACAGAACGTTTTGCCAGAGGAGACCAGTCCCGCAATACCGAAGGCTCCGGCCTAGGTATGGCCATAGCCAAAAGTTTTGTGGAACTTCAAAATGGCAGACTTCTGGTGGAAGTGGAGGCAGATTTATTCCGCGTCATTATCCGGTGGCCAATCAGTTAAAGAAAAGAATTTTTGAACGTGGATGGAAAATGGAACATAGTTTTATGATATCTTGAAAACCGGACCGGAACTGTTTATACTTAGAAAAAGACATTTTCATGGGGGCGAAGATAACCGATATGATTATACAGAGCAGGCGCGTCTGGATTGCCGGCCAGTTCATTCCGGCACAGCTTGAGGTGGAAGAAGGGAAGATCACCGCCGTGTATGCGTATGAAACCAAATCCTGGGACCAGGATTATGGCAAGGACAGGATCGTTCCCGGATTTATTGATCTTCACACCCATGGAGCCTATGGTTACGATACCAACGATGGGGAACCGGATGGGCTTCGCAATTGGATAAGAAGAATACCCGAAGAAGGCGTCACCGGAATTTTGCCAACCACGGTGACCCAGTTTCCTAAAGTGCTCAAAAAAGCCGTATCCAATGTGGCAGATGTGGTGGAGAGAGGTTATGAGGGCGCAGAAATACTGGGGATTCATTTGGAAGGACCGTATCTGGATATGAAATACAAAGGTGCCCAGCCCCCGGAAGCCATCGCCAGTTCTTCCGTAGATGAGTTTCAGGAATACCAGAAAGCGGCCAGAGGGCTGATCCGGTATATCACGCTGGCTCCGGAACACGATACGGATTATGCGCTGACGAAATACTGTAAAGCTGCAGGGGTGGTGGTCAGCATGGGTCATTCTTCCGCTTCCTATGAGGAAGCGCTTATGGGAATAGCCAACGGTGCAACCTCCATGACTCACGTTTACAATGGGATGACACCGTTCCATCACCGTGAGCCGGGGCTGGTAGGAACTGCCCTCCGGGTAAGGGATATTTATGGAGAGATTATCTGTGATGGATGCCATTCCCATGTGGCGGCACTGAATTCTTTTTTTACCGCCAAAGGACGCGATTTTGGAATTATGGTAAGTGATTCCCTTCGTGCAAAGCACTGTCCTCCCGGTGATTTTTATGAAATGGGCGGTCATGAGATTGAGATACGGGAGAATGGACTGGCGTATGTAAAGGGAACGGAGACTATCGCGGGCAGTACCTTGAATCTGAATAAAGGCTTGAAGATTTTGGTGGAAGATGCCATGATTCCTTTTGATGCGGCACTTAATTCCTGTACCATAAATCCGGCAAGGTGTTTGAGAGTCGATGACCGCAAGGGACGGCTGGCAGCAGGATATGATGCGGATTTGGTGGTTCTTAATGACTCTTATGATGTGGTAGAGACGTATTGCAGAGGGGTTGGTATGTTGTAGAAGTAGGCTGAGCAGTTGGCGATTTTTACTGGCTGCTTCAGTTTTTGATTTGATTAAGATAAATGGTACGTGACTTCAACAATGGTTTTTGGTTAGGGGTTCGCAGTGCCAAGCTCGAATCCGCTGCGCTCCTTCTCGCTTGACGGCTGGCGCCGTATGCCCCAAAAATCATAATAGCTCAAAAGAATGCCAGCATTCTTTTGAGCTATTCCGCTTTTTGGGGCGCACTGCTTGGAGCTTTACAATATCCTTACATTCTTTAAAGCGCCTGTTTTTGAAAACTCTGTCCATTCACATACATTGACTGCATGATCGCCGATACGCTCTAAATATTTTGCGATCATTAACAGGTCGATACACTGGTCAACGTGTTCGGAGGAGCCTTTTAATAACTCTACCACATCTAACTTTACCTTGGAAAATAATTCATCTACCACATCATCCTGCTTTACGATCTGCTTTGCGGTTTCTACGTCCTGCTGGATAAAGGCTTCGATGGAGCTGTGTACCATTTCACGGGCGGCCACGGCCATTGCAGGGATATGACGGACTACGTGGTAGATATGTTCTCCTTT
This sequence comes from Lacrimispora sinapis, assembly GCF_043633585.1. NCBI lineage: Bacteria > Bacillati > Bacillota > Clostridia > Lachnospirales > Lachnospiraceae > Lacrimispora > Lacrimispora sinapis. The sequence goes on from NZ_CP141832.1 coordinate 344,519, forward strand.
GATCCGCAGAATCAGCTCTGCGATATCAGAAGCGTGATCCCCAATACGCTCTAAGTCTGTTACCACTTTAAGAGCACTGGATACTACCCTTAGATCACCGGCAACGGGTTGCTGGCGAAGGATGATGGAAAGGCAGCGGGCTTCAATGGAACGTTCCAGATCGTTGATGGTGCGGTCCCCCTTGATGATATCCTCCGCTTTTTCAAAATCCTGGTCTTCAAATGCGATAAAGCATTGTTCAATGGAGGTTTCCACCATATGCCCCATCTCTTTGATATCATCATTTAAGAGATTTAATTCATGTTCATAATTTACTCTTGTTGTCATTGCTCTTCTCCTTTTTATTTCTGCATGAAACTCCATCAGCCAAAACGTCCCGTAATATAATCCTCGGTTCTCTTATCCTTAGGTACGGTAAACAGTTCTGTGGTCGAAGCAAATTCCACCACTTCCCCTACCAGGAAAAAGGCTGTGTAGTCGGCAATTCTGGTCGCTTGCTGCATGTTATGCGTAACGATGGCAACCGTATACTTTTCTTTTAACTCATCCATCAAATCCTCAATCTTTAAGGTAGAAATAGGATCCAATGCGGAAGTAGGCTCATCCATCAGCAGAACTTCCGGTTCCACCGCCAGGGCCCTGGCGATGCAAAGACGCTGCTGCTGTCCTCCGGAAAGACCCAATGCAGATTTTTTTAAACGGCTGGAAACCTCATCCCAGAGGGCCGCACCCTTTAAACTCTTTTCCACAATGGCATCAAGCTCTGATTTATTCTTAATGCCGTGGATTCTGGGTCCATAAGCCACATTATCATAGATGCTCATGGGAAAGGGATTAGGCTGCTGGAATACCATACCGATCTTTTTCCGGAGCAGAGTCGTATCAACTCTTGCGTCATAAATATTTTCTCCGTCAAGAAGGACTTCTCCCTCAATCTTAACATTGGGGATCAAATCATTCATCCGGTTCAATGTCTTTAAAAACGTAGACTTACCACATCCCGAAGGGCCAATAAAAGCAGTGATTTTGTTTGTATAAAGCTCCAGATTAACATCCTTTAACGCATGATTGGTGCCATAATATAAATTTAAATTGCTGGCTGAGATTTTAACGGTATTAGTATTCACGATTCTTTGACCTCCGTGTTGAATTTATGGGAAAGGAATTTTGCAAGTCCGTTGATGGCAAGCACAATCACCAGAAGGACTACCGCAATTCCGAAGGCTTCTCCGTATTTGGCCTTTTGCATACATAAGTAAAGCTGGATCGTTAAGGTTCCGCCGGATTCAAAGATTTTTCCGAAAAAGTTTTTAGGAAGAAGATATCCGCTTCCTGCGGTAAAAAGGAGGGCAGCAGATTCTCCAACAATACGCCCGATCGCAAGGATAATCCCGGTTACAATACCAGGCATAGCGCTTGGAAGCAGGATCGTGCGGATCATGTACCATTTGGTAGCACCAATGCCCAGTGCACCGGAGCGGTAGCTTTCAGGAACCGTTTTTAAAGCCTCCTGAGTGGTTCTTGTAATGAGTGGAAGAACCATAATGGATAAGGTAAGAGCACCGGTCAGAATAGAATAGCCCAGTCCCAGAGTATTTCCAAAAAACACATAGCCGAACAGACCAAAAATAATGGAAGGAATCCCGGATAAGGTTTCTGTGGTAAACTCAATGACCCGAACGATTTTGCCGCCCTTTGCGTACTCATTCAAATAAATCGCAGCACCCACTCCGATGGGAGTGGCAATAAGTAAAGTAATAGCAACAATATATAAGGTATTTACAATATTTCCAATAATTCCGAATGTTCCTTTTATAGTACTTGGAACCGTAGTAAGAAATTCCAGATTGATTTGAGGAATCCCTCTTACGAACACATATCCCATAATACCGACCAATAGCAAAATCGAAATAGAAGCGCACAGATAAATGAGAACCAGCAAAACAGAGTCCGAAATACGGGTTTTCCGGTTATAAATGCTGTTCGTTGAAGGGGCATTCGCGGGAACAGACATAACAGCGTGATTAGTCATGGTGTGCGGCTCCTTTCTTTAAAAGATTGTTCAGAGAAATGTTAATAATCATAATGAAGGCGAACAGGACAAGTCCAATGGTGAAAAGAACCTGCTTGTGAAGTCCTTGGGAATAAGACATCTCAGAAACAATCGCAGTGGTGAGGAAGCGGACAGAGTTAAATGGAAGCGGAATATTAACCGAACTTCCGGACACCAGACTGATGGCCATTGCTTCACCGATGGCACGGCCGGTTCCCAGTACAATGGCAGTAATGATACCAGATTTCCCAGCCGGGATGACCACATGAAAAATCGTCTGTATTTTTGTAGCACCAAGGGCAAGAGAAGCACTTCTCAAATGGTCAGGAACGGAACGAAGGGCTGTTTCGCTGATGTTGATCACGGTAGGAAGTATCATTAAAGACAGTACCAAAACCGCTGAAATCAGGTTTGCACCTCCGGTAAACTGATGAGTGGTGGAACCTGCAAAAATTTTTAATTCCAGCTGATACATCAGAGGATTTAAAACCAGGATTCCCAAAAGACCATAGATAACGGAAGGAATACCAGCTAACAGCTCCACCGCCGGGCGTACGATTCTTGTCAGTTTCGGAGGCGCTACTTCAGCCAGGAAGACAGCCGTCATGACACCAATGGGAACTCCGATCAAAATGGCCATGGCAGTTCCCACAATAGAAGTTAAGATAACATATAAGATTCCGAAACTTGGAGAAGCGGCAGTCGGTCTCCAGGTAGATCCAAACAGAATATCCAGGATTCCTACCTTAAACAGAGACGGAGTGCCGCTTATAAGCATGTACAAACTAATGGAGGCCACAGCCAGAACAGCAAAGAAGCCGCAGATTGTAAAAATAATCTCTGCAGCACGTTCTATTTTGGATTTACTTCCATGGCCACTGAATATGGAATATGTCTTTGGTCGCATACAAGAAGCTCCTTTCAAAAAATGGGGACGCAACGTAGATCATCGGCTGCGCCCCCAGTAAATGTTAATACCAGTAAATTAGTTTGCCGGGATTAAACCAACGGATTTTACTAATTCTTTTCCTTCGTCGGAGTAGATGTAGTCAAATAATGCTTTTACTAAATCATTTTGCTCGGAAATCTCACCTTTGGTAGCCATTACGAATGGACGGCTTAAAAAGTAAGAACCAGCTTTAATATTTTCCGGAGTAGGCTCTGTACCTTCCAGATTCATGGTCTTAACAGTATCGTCAAGAACATCAAGAGAAACGTAACCGATAGAACCTGGTGTTGATGCTACCTTTGCCATAACAGCACCGGTGCTGTCAAGCTCATTGCTGTATTTGCAGGCATCTTCAAGCTTTAATAATTCTTCAAAAGCACTTCTGGTACCGGAACCGGATTCACGTCCGATCACTACGATCGGCTGATCTGCGCCGCCTAAGTCTTTCCAGCTGGTAGTAGTGCCGTTGTAAATGTTGATTAACTGATCTTTTGTTAAGTTATCAACCTTATTGCTTGGGTCAGTAACGATTGCAATTCCGTCGATCGCTACAATATTTTCAACAATGCCTTTTGCCTTTTCTTCATCTTTTAAATTACGGGAAGAGTTACCGATGTCTGCGGAACCGTTTCCAACTGCTTCAATACCTGCACCGGAGCCAACGAATTCAGCCTGTACGGTAACGCCCGGATTAGCTTCCATAAATACTTCACTTAAAGCTGTAGCAAATTTTTCCATAGAGGTGGAACCTACCATGCTGATAGAGCCTTTTAAGTCAGCAGCGGCTGCCCCTGCGGCAGTTGTAGCTTCTGCAGAAGATGTACCGCTTTCAGAGCTTGCAGCAGTTGTGGAATCAGAAGCCTTTGTCTCAGCAGTCTTGCTTCCGCATCCAGCCAGAGCACCCATTGCAAGAATTGCCAATCCTGTTAATGCCAGTGTCTTCATATAATTTTTTTTCATAATTACTCTCTCCTCTTTTCTCCATAAAATTGCTTTCGCTTACATGTTGGAGTATATCAGCCGTCCAACATTCTTGATATCATGTTTTTGTATAAGTATTGTAAAGGTTGTGTAAAGAACTGAAAATTCAGTCTCTTCTATAGAAGAAAGTATTTGCTGTTTTTAACATAGAAATTCCTTATTTTCCGAAAGATAATGCATTGGTAAAGAAAAAATGAGCTTAAAAATTAAAATCCTGTCACTACAATGTTAAAAAATGCGGAATAGACTGGACAGAACTGGATAAAGTGTGGTAAATTGGAACGTGCGTTTTAATATGAAAGAAACTGCAAAAATATTCCGTATGTTAAGAGCGGATACGAAAGACACGAGACAGGAGGACGTTTCATGGGAGCATATCAACTGAAAATCACGATCAAAGGCAGTAAGCCGCCGATTTGGAGAAGGATTTTGGTGCCGGAAGGGATTACCTTTGCCAAATTACATCAGGTGATCCAGACTGCATTCTCTTGGAGCAATGAGCACCTGTATCAATTTGAATTCCGTTCCGAAGGGGTCCGGGTAGTTCCCTTTGAAGAAAACGAATCCAAAAAATTTCAGTATATATTAGCAGAAGAGACCATTGACAAACTGGTATCAGATACCGGTAAATTTACCTATACCTATGATTTCGGTGATAACTGGATACATGCCATCACTGTGGAAGAGGTAATCCCTGATTACAAAGCACCCTATGCCCAGGTGGTTAAATTTAAAGGAGATATCATTCCGGAAAACTGCGGTGGACTAAAAGCCTATTACGAGCTCCTTGAGAAATCCCCTGAAATGATAAAAGAATACGATATGGCTTCTGTCAATGAGGCATTCCGTCAGAACGGCCATGTATCATCAGAAGAAGTCCATATTGCGGAAATATACAAATATTACGATAAAAACAGTATTTTGGAGATTGCAAAAAGACACGGCATGAGCGGCCTTGCCAAATTAAAAAAGGAAGAGCTTGCAGAACGGACAATTTCCCATATATTAAAGAAAGAAGTCATGAGACCCTATTTCCTCTGTGTCCGTGATTCAGAAATGAAATTATTTGAACAGATAGCAGAAGGAAATTTTGAGGTTGCCTCCTGTGATATAGAAGAAATGGATTTTCTGTATGCAGGCGGTTATTTGACTTCCGAGGCAGATTCCCGGTTTTTGACAGCAAAAGAAGTGATTGAAGCATATCAGGAGTTTAATTCACCCGAATTCCAGGAAGAACGGAGCCGGATCAGCACGATCGGAGACTATCTCTGCGCTGCCAATTCCCTGTATGCCGTTACCCCGCCCTCTGTTATATTGGAAACCTTCAATAAATATGAAGCAAAAAAACTTACTTTGGAAGAACTCCTTCACGCGTATGAATGCCTGCGGCCGTATCGCAGCCTTGTTGCATACGTTGAAGGCAGCTTTGTAGATGCCACATTAGCAGAGCATAAAAGCTACGGAGAGTTTCTCAGCCGACAGAAGAAAGTTCCTTATTATATTCCGACCCAGCAGGAGATCCGTTTCATGGCAGACAATGAAGGGTTCCTGATGACTCCTGAATTACATCAGCTCGGCTCCTTTCTAACAAAAGAAATGAATGTTGATGAGGATATGATTCCATACATCCTTCGCCAGATTCAGGCACAGATCAGTCTTGGGGGACAGCTCCAGGAAGTCATGGACGATATGGAAACCTTCGGTATCTTTTTTGACGAAGCAGAACATATGGAACACTTTGCCAGCATTATCACAGATGTATGGAACCATACCAGGCTCGTGCTGAACCGGGGACACAAGCCATATGAGATGGTGATGAAAGGACTGGAAGGGGTATCGAATCAGCGTAAGGTCGCTAAAAAAATATATCCAAACGATCCTTGTCCCTGTGGCAGCGGCAGGAAATACAAAAAGTGCTGTATGAAGAAGCGGGATTGATACGAATCCCACCCCAACTATTGACATAGAGCCATAAAAATAAGACCAACGGAAAAATAGTACAAGGGCTAACTTTCCATAGGTCTTATTTTTTTATATTGGTTTATAATAATATGTCATCTATTTCTTAATCAAACAGCAGTTCCTGCATTAATTATATGCCTTCCTTTTCCATGTGGAATCAATAGAGGGGTGCCAAAGATGGGATCTATAGAAACTTCGCAATCAAGGCCAAATACGTGACGGACAGTTTCTGCTGTCATCACCTCTTCTGGAGCACCCTCTGCATACACCTTTCTATCACTCAGGGCAACCATATGATGTCCATATCGGCAGGATAAATTCAAGTCATGAAGAACCATGACAATGGTCCGGCTCTCTTTTGCATTCAGCTCATAGAGCAGATCCAAAATTTCAATTTGGTGTGCCAGGTCTAAATATGTGGTAGGCTCGTCCAGAAGCAGGATATCAGTTCCCTGAGTTAAAGTCATAGCAATCCAAGCTCTCTGACGTTGACCTCCTGATAAGGAGTCTACAGTTCTGTCTGCAATGTCAGTCATTTTTGTATCATATAAGGCCTTTTGGACCATTTCTTCATCTTCACTGGTCCATTGCTGGAGCCAGTTTTGGTGAGGATAGCGTCCCTGGCGCACAAGCTGCATAACAGTAAGTCCTTCTGGAGCAGTCGGACTCTGGGGAAGAACTGCAAGTTTACGTGCAACATCACGGGTGGACATTTTAAAGATATCATTTCCATCTAATACAACGGCTCCTCTTGCAGGCTTTAACAGGCGGCATAGAGAACGCAAAAGTGTCGATTTCCCACAGCCGTTGCTTCCCACCAAAATAGTAATTTTACCCTCTGGAATCTGTATGTCTAAATTTTCTATCACCGTATTCTCTCCATATGATATGGATAAATGATTGGTCAATAGTCTGTTCATAATTTGCCTCCTGTAGCCTATTTATTACGGTTCCGATATAATTGATAAATAAAGAATGGTGCTCCAATCAGTGCAGTAAATACTCCTGCTGGTACATCAATAGGTAAAAACAGAGTTCGCGCCACTGTATCAGCGGCCAGTAAAATCATGGCACCTAAGATAGCTGAAGCTGGTATTAGAGCAGCGTGGTTGGCACCAATAAGGCGTCTGCCCATATGAGGAGCAACAAGACCAATAAAGCCAATTGCTCCTACCACTGCAATGGCATTTCCTGCCAACGCAACACTTAAAAGTAGTAGTATGGCACGGTGCCGCTGCAGGTGTGCTCCCAGTCCAATGGCAATATCGTCTCCCAAGCCTTGCACATCTAAATGCTTTGCATGTGCCATAGAGAAAAGAAAGCAAAGGCTGACCCAGGGAAGAAGAAGCTTAACATCTTTCCAGGTCACTCCATAAACACTTCCAACCATCCAAATATAGGCCTTATCAGAAGCCACGAAATTCCCTTTAGCAATGATTAAAGTAGTCAAAGCACTGGTTACGGAAGAAATACCAATTCCTACTAAAATAAGCCTGGTAGGAGAAACCCCATCTTTCCAGCTCAGTACATAAACTAAAATAGTTACCAGTAAGGCACCTATGAATACAGCCAAAGGCATAATGCTAAAACTAGCTTCTGAAAACAGATTTATAAATATAACTGCCGCCAGGCTCCCTCCACTGGTGATGCCTATTATGTTAGGCGCTGCCAGTGGGTTTCGAATGGTGCCCTGGAGCAATGCTCCAGACATGCCTAAAGCTGCACCGGATAAAATCGCAACATAAGCTCTGGGTAACCTTAGAGAATCTAGTATCAATTTTACCTGAGAATCTGATTTTCCCAACATACCTTTTATAACCGTGAGAGGAGATAAAATCTGCGATCCTGCGCAAACACAGCCTATAAATACCACAATTAATAGCAGTAGCATTAGAATCAGTCTATTCCCGGGAGTTATTGTAGTAGAGATATTCTTAGTGAATAGTTTCGGTCTCATTTCTCACCTCTTAAGCTTCTTCTTGCGATGTAAATGTAAAAGGGTACTCCAATCACTGCAGTCATTACGCCCACTGGCGCTTCGGATGGCATGATTATAAACCGTGCAGAAATATCTGCAAGCAACAGCAGTGATGCTCCCATAACAGCACTATAAGGAATAATCCAGCGGTGGTCCCTTCCTACAAAAAATCGGGAAATATGGGGAACCATTAAGCCAATAAAACCAATGGAGCCAGCAATAGCAACGGAACTTCCTGCCAATAAAATAACAGAGACAGAAATAAGCAGCTTAACGATACCCGTGCGCTGGCCAAGACCCTTTGCAACATCATCTCCTGATGTTAAAATGTTTATATGGACAGCAAGGATAAAGGCCAAAAGCATGCCGATTATCATATACGGAAGGACCATTTCCTGATGTTCCAGATTTCGGCCAACTATTGCTCCCGCAAGCCAGGAGAGTGTGTTCTTCATACCCGATTCGCTTAAAACAAGCAGACCCTGGGTGAAAGAAGTAAAAAGAGCAGTTATAGCAGATCCTGCTAAAATAATTTTAATCGGTGTAAGCCCGTCTCTCCCGATGGAGCCAAGAAAATATACGGCAGCAGAAGAAATTGCAGCTCCGCCAAATGCCGCCCATACAATACTGACAGGCGGAAGGATATTTGGCATGGAGGCTGCCACAACAGCAAAAAATACGGCTCCGGCGTTGATTCCGAGAACACTGGGGGCAGCCAGCGGATTCTTGGTCAGAGCTTGTGTCAGAGCACCAGCCACTGCAAGACAGGCCCCAACGGTAGCCGCCACTACCGCCCGGGGAAATCTTGTATTCATTACAAGAATATGCTCTGTAGAACTGGAATTAAAATTTAAAAAGGACTGACATACATCATATAAAGAAATACGATACGATCCAAGGGATACACTTGCTGCAAAGGTAAATATCAAAATTGCTAATAATAGGATAAGAACAGTCATTTTTTGTAATGGACTCTGTAAGCGTGCCATGAACTAATCTCCCTTGCTATTTATTTTACTCCAAAGAAATCGTAAACCTGTTGAAGCATGAGCATGGCTGATTGAGGGCCTCCGCCTGCATTCCAATAAATGGAGTTTACCGGATGTACTTCATTATTCTTTACGGCTGTTAGATTTGCCCATAATGGATTCGCAACCCATTTGTCACGGAACGCAATATTTTCTTCTTCCGTCAAATTTGTCTGATCAAAAATGATATCACCTTCCATTTGAGGTATGGCTTCTTCTGACTGGAGCATAACTCCCCACTCAGTTCCCTTTTGACTGTCAGGTCGTTCAATTCCCATATCCTTAAGTACCAAAGCAGCAAAACCGTTATAAACAATTCTTGCGTGATCTGCTCTGAAATCCACAATGGAAATCTTTTTATCTTTTATCTTATCTGCTGCCTTTTCTTTGAAATAAGCAGTTTTTTCATCCCAGGTTTTAAGAAAATCATTCGCTTCCTTTTCTTTGTTCAGAGCTTTTCCAGTAATATCTAAAGTTTCTTTCCAGACATACACATCAGGCACCATCACGGTCGGTGCGATTTCAGAAAGCTGAGTGTATATTTTCTCATGGCGAAGCATTGACGCAATGATTAAATCTGGCTTTAAAGCAATAATTGCCTCTAAATTCGGCTGTGTTTCTATTCCTAAATTTTCAACTCCCTCCATTTGGTTGCGTAAATACTCATACACTGGCTTTTCAGACCAGGATTCAACGGCCCCAAGAGGCTTTACACCTAGCAGCAGAGCAGAGTCAGTCGCTCCCTGGAAAAGAGTAACCACACGGGTCGGCGTTCCTGTAATTGTAGTGCTGCCCATAGCATGTTCAACAACACGTGCTTCGGCATCAGCAGCTTTGGAGGTTTCAGCTTCAGTGCTAGTGGTTGTTGATTCGGTATTATTGCTTGATGAATTAGAGTCTTGTTTTGAGCTGGAACACCCAGCCAGAAGAGTAGTTACAACAAGCAATCCAGTTAATAATTTTACTATCTTCAAAATAGTTCACTCCTTAAGTAAGTATTTTATTATATTATGACTTTAGTTAGCTAAAACTAACCCAAAATGCCCGTTGAGTATACCATTATATAAGTAGCCTGTCAATGATAAAACTTAAGTAGTGTTATTAACTTATGATAATGTCACCTTAGGATTATCTTGAGAAAATGTCTCTTTTTGGTAAACTATTAAGATATGTATTTTATAGAAGGAATTATATATCTACCTAGTGCATTCCATAGATGTGTCTATTCACTTGATCATAGAAATCTATTATATAATAATCATAGAAATAGTCTTTCTTAGCTTTTCATTCGTATAATAAGATTATATTTAGATATTGTAAATGTGTAAAATATAGGCATATCATGCTATAATACAACCTCATTATATTATTTCTAAAAAGATGAAAATTGAAAAAGTAAATTCCAATCTCTCAACCCATACTGGAATTTAGTCCTGCACAAGTAGAATCTAATCTTTCATACGAAAGAACAGCCATCCATTTCTGTCTTGAACACCCTGCGCCGAAAGCCTGATTAGCTGTCAAGGGCTTGCCGTTAGGGGCTTTGCCCCCTTGACAGATATATCTGGCCTTACGGTATCATTTCCCATAGACAGAAAGAATAAGATACATGACTGTGGAATTTACTTCTGCATAAGACCAGAAAGCCCATAAAAATTGCTTGACACAATATAAGGTATTTTTAGAATAAACCGTTCAATATGTGCGAAACAGAGGGGAAGCCGTCCTGACAAATTCGATAAATTCAAGGGATTTTAAAGGTACAGTAGAATTTACTCTTGCACTGGAATTTACTTTTTCAAGTCAGCATTTCTAAAAAGATTGTAAAAAAGGTGTTGACATTTGTCACCTGTTTTGGTATGATATAACTCGCCGCTGAAAACGGCGGCAAAACTTCTTCCAAAACACATCGGGAAACGATGGAAAATGTTATGAAGAAAATGAAAAAAATGGTTGACAAAAACAACCATAAATGATAAGATATACGAGTTGCTGTTGAAGCAGACAACACAAAAAGCACTTTGAAAACAGAAGATTGAACAGTATGTAAAACCCTGAAAATTCTAATAAGTAAGCTGTGTTTGAACAGCTTTGAATGAGAAATTCAGAACGAATACAAGTAATTGTATACGAACCAAACAACAAGTAAAACGGGAAATAAATTAGCTAGTTAGTTGATTTTGACCGTGGATTGAACAAACTGGCAGGTCCAAGCGGTACGCTCATGAAGCTTTGCTTCATTCGCTACCATTTGCTTCGCAAATGTTCAGCTATTCACCCGAAAGTCCTTATGGAAGCGAGCTTCCAACAGACTTCCTGGTAAATATCTGACCGCTTTCAAAGACTATTTGCTTAAATTTGAGAGTTCGATCCTGGCTCAGGATGAACGCTGGCGGCGTGCTTAACACATGCAAGTCGAGCGAAGCAATTTTAAGGAAGCCTTCGGGTGGAATTAAGATTGACTGAGCGGCGGACGGGTGAGTAACGCGTGGGTAACCTGCCTCATACAGGGGGATAACAGTTAGAAATGACTGCTAATACCGCATAAGCGCACAGTGCCGCATGGCACGGTGTGAAAAACTCCGGTGGTATGAGATGGACCCGCGTCTGATTAGGTAGTTGGTGAGGTAACGGCTCACCAAGCCGACGATCAGTAGCCGACCTGAGAGGGTGACCGGCCACATTGGGACTGAGACACGGCCCAAACTCCTACGGGAGGCAGCAGTGGGGAATATTGGACAATGGGGGAAACCCTGATCCAGCGACGCCGCGTGACTGAAGAAGTATTTCGGTATGTAAAGGTCTATCAGCAGGGAAGAAAATGACGGTACCTGACTAAGAAGCCCCGGCTAACTACGTGCCAGCAGCCGCGGTAATACGTAGGGGGCAAGCGTTATCCGGATTTACTGGGTGTAAAGGGAGCGTAGACGGCGATGCAAGTCTGGAGTGAAAGCCCGGGGCTCAACCCCGGGACTGCTTTGGAAACTGTGTTGCTAGAGTGCAGGAGAGGTAAGTGGAATTCCTAGTGTAGCGGTGAAATGCGTAGATATTAGGAGGAACACCAGTGGCGAAGGCGGCTTACTGGACTGTAACTGACGTTGAGGCTCGAAAGCGTGGGGAGCAAACAGGATTAGATACCCTGGTAGTCCACGCCGTAAACGATGAATACTAGGTGTTGGGGAGCAAAGCTCTTCGGTGCCGCCGCTAACGCAATAAGTATTCCACCTGGGGAGTACGTTCGCAAGAATGAAACTCAAAGGAATTGACGGGGACCCGCACAAGCGGTGGAGCATGTGGTTTAATTCGAAGCAACGCGAAGAACCTTACCAAGTCTTGACATCGGAATGACCGGTCCGTAACGGGGCCTTCCCTACGGGGCATTCCAGACAGGTGGTGCATGGTTGTCGTCAGCTCGTGTCGTGAGATGTTGGGTTAAGTCCCGCAACGAGCGCAACCCTTATCCTTAGTAGCCAGCAGTACGGCTGGGCACTCTGGGGAGACTGCCAGGGATAACCTGGAGGAAGGTGGGGATGACGTCAAATCATCATGCCCCTTATGATTTGGGCTACACACGTGCTACAATGGCGTAAACAAAGGGAAGCAAAGGAGCGATCTGGAGCAAATCCCAAAAATAACGTCTCAGTTCGGATTGTAGTCTGCAACTCGACTACATGAAGCTGGAATCGCTAGTAATCGCAGATCAGAATGCTGCGGTGAATACGTTCCCGGGTCTTGTACACACCGCCCGTCACACCATGGGAGTTGGTAACGCCCGAAGTCAGTGACCCAACCGTAAGGAGGGAGCTGCCGAAGGCGGGACTGATAACTGGGGTGAAGTCGTAACAAGGTAGCCGTATCGGAAGGTGCGGCTGGATCACCTCCTTTCTAAGGAAGAAGAAGTAGGCATTGAGTACTTAATGAGGCATAGCCGAGTTTAGTACGAAAGCCCACCCGAACACTTAATGAAACGAAGCGAAGCGAGTTGAATTTAGTGAGAGTGGTGAGGGTTTTATATACTGTTGAGTCTTAGGTTTTCAAAGAAGTAAATAAGGAAACATCAAGAAAGACAAAAGATTTCTGGTGCCGATGCGCTTAGGGGAAACACCCGTTCCCATCTCGAACACGATGGTTAAGACTTAAGCGGCCGATGGTACTATGCTGGAAACGGCATGGGAGAGCAGGTGGGTGCCAGATTCCATTAAAAAAATCACTCGCCAGAGTGTTTTATATAGAACGGACACGTTCCAATGGGTGGAAAAGAAAACGAAGCCTGTGTTAAAGAATGTGTTAACCTGATTCAGCAGGGAAGTGCTGTTTTATATAACTGGTTTTTACCAGTGATTCGTGAGTTTGAGTACATCAAGCTTTCGAATGACTGATAAACTTCAGTCACAGTGGTAGAAATACGAAGGTGAAATCCTTCTGTTCGTATCACGCATGTACCTTGAAAACCACATATTGAAATATATCTAGATAGAGTCTTTGCAAAAAGACAATATCAAGACATCCGAGGTGTTACATCGAACGATGTAACCAAACAAAACTCGTTCAATTATCGTGACGTACGATAAACGAACAAACCTAAGACCAGAGATACAACGCTATGTATCTTAGATCAGTAGCCCGCACCCGCAGGTGAACATCGAATTGGTTAAGCTAATAAGAGCGCAGGGTGGATGCCTTGGCACTAAGAGCCGATGAAAGACGTGATAAGCTGCGAAAAGCTTCGGGGAGGAGCAAATATCCTTTGATCCGGAGATGTCTGAATGGGGAAACCCAGCTGAGCAAACCTCAGTTGTCGTATGGTGAATTCATAGCCATACGTCGGGAACCCGGGGAACTGAAACATCTAAGTACCCGGAGGAAAAGAAAGAAAACTCGATTTCCAAAGTAGCGGCGAGCGAAATGGAAGGAGCCTAAACCGTCATGCGTGCATGGCGGGGTTATGGACCGCAGGAAGTGAGACGATTTGTTACCAGAACGGTCCTGGAAAGACCGGCCATAGAAAGTGAAAGCCTTGTATGGGAAAGCAATAGTCAGCGAGCAGGATCCAAAGTACCACGAGACACGAGAAACCTTGTGGGAATTCGGGGGGACCACCCCCCAAGGCTAAATACTCCTTAGTGACCGATAGCGCATAGTACTGTGAAGGAAAGGTGAAAAGGACCCCGGGAGGGGAGTGAAAAAGAACCTGAAACCCTGTGTTTACAAGCTGTGGAACCACGTTAAAGGTGGAACCGCGTACTTTTTGTAGAACGGTCCGGCGAGTTACCGTTACTGGCAAGGTTAAGCACTGAAGGTGTGGAGCCGAAGGGAAACCAAGTCTTAATAGGGCGTTGAGTCAGTAAAGGTAGACCCGAAACCGGGTGATCTACCCATGTCCAGGTTGAAGCTGCCGTAAAAGGCGGTGGAGGACCGAACGCACATCCGTTGAAAAGGGTGGCGATGAGGTGTGGGTAGGGGAGAAATTCCAATCGAACCCGGAGATAGCTGGTTCTCCTCGAAATAGCTTTAGGGCTAGCCTCGTATTAGTCTGCCGGAGGTAGAGCACTGAATTTCCTAGGGGGCGTCAAAGCTTACCAAAGAATATCAAACTCCGAATGCCGGTCAGATGATGTACGGGAGTCAGACTGCACGAGATAAGTTGGGCAGTCAAAAGGGAAAGAGCCCAGACCACCAGCTAAGGTCCCAAAGTGCGTGTTAAGTGGAAAAGGATGTGAGATTTCAGAGACAACTAGGATGTTGGCTTAGAAGCAGCCACCCATTCAAAGAGTGCGTAATAGCTCACTAGTCGAGAGGTCTTGCGCCGAAAATGTCCGGGGCTAAAACACGACACCGAAGCTGTGGAATGTGCATTTATGTACATTGGTAGAGGAGCATTCTTAATGCATCGAAGCATTACCGTAAGGAGATGTGGAGTGTTAAGAAGAGAGAATGCCGGAATGAGTAGCGAGATGGAGGTGAGAATCCTCCAGGCCGAATATCTAAGGTTTCCAGAGTAAAGCTGATCTGCTCTGGGTAAGTCGGGGCCTAAGGCGAGGTCGAAAGACGTAGTCGATGGACAACAGGTTGAAATTCCTGTACCGCATATTATCAGAACTGTGGGGACACAGAACCGAGAGAGAACCCGGGAATGAAAAGACCGGGGCAAGCATTGGACTGGTTAAGCTGGCAAATCCGCTTAACAACAGGAAGGTGTGACGCGTACCGAACAAAAGTAGGGAAGTCTCTGTAGGGGCTGTCAAGAAAAGCCGCTATTGTGTAATATGTGCCCGTACCGTAAACCGACACAGGTGGATGAGGAGAGAATCCTAAGGCCGGCGGGAGAAGCATTGTTAAGGAACTCGGCAAAATGACCCCGTAACTTCGGGATAAGGGGTGCCTGAGAAATCAGGCCGCAGAGAATAGGCTCAAGCAACTGTTTAGCAAAAACACAGGTCTATGCAAAACCGAAAGGTGAGGTATATGGGCTGACGCCTGCCCGGTGCTGGAAGGTTACGAGGAGGGGTTAGCGGAAACGCGAAGCTCTGAATTTAAGCCCCAGTAAACGGCGGCCGTAACTATAACGGTCCTAAGGTAGCGAAATTCCTTGTCGGGTAAGTTCCGACCCGCACGAAAGGCGTAATGATTTGAGCGCTGTCTCAACAATGCACCCGGTGAAATTGAAATACCAGTGAAGATGCTGGTTACCTGCGCCAGGACGGAAAGACCCCATGGAGCTTTACTCTAGTTTGATACTGGGATTCGGTATTGCATGTACAGGATAGGTGGGAGGCAGAGAATCAAGGACGCCAGTCTTTGAGGAGCCGATGTTGGGATACCACCCTTGCGATACTGGGTTTCTAACCTGCAGCCATGACCTGGCTGGGGGACAATGTCAGGCGGGGAGTTTGACTGGGGCGGTCGCCTCCGAAAGAGTATCGGAGGCGCTCAAAGGTTCCCTCAGAATGGACGGAAACCATTCGAAGAGTGCAAAGGCATAAGGGAGCTTGACTGCGACACCGACGGGTGGAGCAGGTAGGAAACTAGGACTTAGTGATCCGGTGGTATAAAGTGGGATTGCCATCGCTCAACGGATAAAAGCTACCCTGGGGATAACAGGCTTATCACTCCCAAGAGTTCACATCGACGGAGTGGTTTGGCACCTCGATGTCGGCTCATCGCATCCTGGGGCTGTAGTAGGTCCCAAGGGTTGGGCTGTTCGCCCATTAAAGCGGTACGCGAGCTGGGTTCAGAACGTCGTGAGACAGTTCGGTCCCTATCCGGCGTGGGCGTAGGATATTTGAGAGGAGCTGTCCTTAGTACGAGAGGACCGGGATGGACTGACCTCTGGTGTATCTGTTGGTGATCAAGACCATGGCAGAGTAGCCAAGTCGGGAAGGGATAAACGCTGAAGGCATCTAAGCGTGAAGCCCCCCTCAAGATGAGATATCCCATCGCAAGAGTAAGACCCCTTGAAGACGACGAGGTAGATAGGGCAGAGGTGGAAGCATGGTAACATGTGTAGCTGACTGTCACTAATAGGTCGAGGGCTTAACCAGGTTGGTTTAGGTAAGAGGAAGAACGGATGAAAGATATAAGACAATGTGTGGTTTTGAGGGTATATGCAAGATTCATTTGCATAAGATAGATTTTTTGCGTAGATCCAGAAATGGGTTTGCGCTTTTTTGTTATTTTGAGGGAAAATAAAGTAAAGAGGAATGAAAAAGATAGTCAGGCAGAATAAGAAAAATAAGAAAATCAAGAAGTAAAGGAGAGAGCTGACTGAAATGGAGTTTCAAAATAAAACGATTGGTATTTTAATGGTCTGCCATGGAAATATATGCAGATCACCTATGGCAGAGTTTGTTCTGAAGGATTTGATTGAAAAAAGACATTTATCCCAACAGTTTTATGTGGCTTCGGCTGCGACCAGTTCGGAAGAAATAGGGAATCCGGTACATCCTGGAACTAGAAAAAGGCTGAAAGAAGCAGGGATTTCTTCGGAAGGGAAGTATGCAGTACAGCTGAGCAAAAATGATTATGATAAATATGATTACTTTATTGGTATGGAACAACGGAATATTACCAATATGATGCGGATTCTGGGGGGTGATCCTAAAGGTAAGGTAAGACGACTTCTGGATTTTGGAGCCAATCCCAGAGATATTGCAGATCCATGGTATACAGGAGACTTTGATAAAACTTATAATGATATTTTGGAAGGATGCGAAGCTTTGCTGAATCATATATTAAAACAGATAGGGGAAAATTAAGTGCAAACGGGGCGATAATAACACATAAAACCTAACAGATAAAGCCTAATAGATAAGGCTTATTATATAAAGCTTAACAGATAAAGCTTAACAGATAAAGCTTAGCAGATAAGGCTTAGCAGATAAAGCTTAGCAGATAAGGCTTAGCAGATAAAGCACATCACATAAAGCATAGCAGATAAAGCATAGCAGATAAAGCATAGCAGATAAAGCATAGCAGATAAAGCATATCACATAAAGCATATCACATAAAGCTTAACAGATAAAATTTAACAGATTAAACGATAGAAAAAGGTAATGGTGAGAAGAGATGGAAAAAAGGACTTTTTCCATATAAACTGGATGAAGTCCTTTGGTTACATGTCGGTATCGTCTATAATGGTTACGTTTAGTGATTCACAAGACAAATCCACATCTTTGCCGGCCATGGAGGGCGGGGTCAGGTAACGGATGACAGGACGTAATGTAAATCCTGGAGTGTTTTCTTTTACTACGGCAGTGCTTCCGTCGCTCAGCTTTACAATCGTGCCTACGGGATATGCGGATACACACTGAAGGAACGCACTTAGAAGATCCGGGTCGAAATGGGAGCTGGAACAGCTGGTGAGATAATCAAAAATTTTCTTTGGTGTCCATGCTTTTCGGTATGGTCTGGTGGAGCTTAAGGCATCATACACATCTGCGATGGCCAAAATACGGGCATAGAGCGGTATTTTTATTCCGGCAAGGCCGAAGGGGTATCCGCTTCCGTCAAATTTTTCGTGATGGGTCTGAATTCCCTGCAGGATCACCTGGGAGAACATATTGTATTTTCTTAATTTTTCGTAGGACAGGCTGGGGTGCTGCTTCATGATTTCAAATTCTTCATCATTTAGAGGGCCGGATTTGTTGGTGATATCCAGGGAGATATCCGTTTTACCAATATCATGAAGAAGGCCGCAAAGAGCCAGATTATTTAACTCTTCAAGGGAAAGCCCCAGGAATCTTCCCAGTAACACGCTTAATATTCCTACATAAAGACTATGGGAGTAGGTATAATTGTCATAGTCTCTGATGTCGATCATCTGGAAGAGGTACTCGTCCATATTAAGAATATTCATAACGACAGACTTTGCAGCAGCTGTAAGTTCATTATAGGTTTGCATGCTGGACTGAATGGTCACTTTTTTCAGGCTTTGATCAAAGGTGTTGCGGATGCTTGTCAGCATTTTGGCTTTTAATTCAGGCTCTACAAAATCTACGGGTTCAATGCCGTCTGTAAGTGCTGTATAAATATAGGCACCTTGCACTCCAATGATTTTCAGCCGTTTGATGATGCGTTCACTTAGTTGGTATCCGGCGACTGCAAATGGAAGCATTGGATTTGTTCCCGGGATGTTTCGGGCTAATACCATACCCTCTGTCAATTTCTCAATAGGAAGATAAATCAATTCTTTCACCTCAACAGACTATATGACTGTCTCCTCTTTGTATATTCAGAGTATTCCTTCTTATGTAAAATTTGGGAATAACTATGCTATGTCTCATTAAATTATAGTTGTAATTGATGAATGAGTCAATGAAATTTTGTAGGACAGCGGTATCGGTATGGGAGGAAAAAGACCGGAAGTTTGAGGGAGTTTGCAGTTGAAAAATATTGTTTTTACAGAGGAAAAGAGCTAAAATAGAACGAGACAGGAAAAAAGATGCTAGCCGTTCATTGAAGGGCTTTTATGCGGAGAATTGAGTTTGGGGCAGAGGAAATCCTATGATTGAGATTTTAAATGGAATGCACGAGACCATTCATTATGAATGTCCGTTGGGACTTCAGCTTTATCGTAATGTGGATTCTGAGGATTATCCCCAACACTGGCATGTGGGGATCGAGATTATTATGCCGTCAAAGGGCGGTTATGAGGTGACGGTAGGGGAAGAACACTATTTTCTGGAACCGGAGGATATTATTTTGATCCATTCCGGCGTGATCCATGCATTGAAGGCTCCTCCTGCGGGGGAACGGTATATCCTGCAGTTTGATACCACTCTTTTGTATCATTTAAGAGAGATGGAAACGCTGCTTTATATGATGCCTTCTGTAATCTTCTTTAAAAAAGGCGATGGGCTTCATTGCTTTTTTAAGGAAAGACTTGATAAGATTATCCGGGAGTACCGGGAAAACAGTACGTTTCGGGAGGCGGCCATTTATGCGGCTCTGATTGAAATTTATGTGGAACTGGGAAGAAAAGAGGTGTATCAGAAGTCTTATCCCGGAAAGGTTGAGTCCATGAAACAGCGGGAGTATTTTGAAGCGGTCATGGGGGCCTGCACTTATATCAACCGGCACTATATGGAGAATCTTACTTTGGAGGAAGTGGCTCAGATCGGCGGGTTTTCCAAATATCATTTTACCAGAATTTTTAAGCAGTATATGAATATGACTTTTTATGAATATTTAAATTCCAAACGGGTCAAACGGGCGGAAGAGCTTCTTTATAACACAAAGGAGCTGAGCATTACCGATGTTGCCATGGGGGCCGGGTTTTCCTCTATGAGTGCATTTAACCGTACCTTTAAGATGTTTAAAAACTGTTCTCCCAGTGATTACCGGAGGATGAAGCAGCAGAATATCATTCAGGAGACAAATGGCAACTAGATAAATACAAAATTAGATTTCAATAAAAGACGAAAGTTCCTTGAGAGAAAATAGTGGCTTATGCCGTGTTTTTTTCAAGGGACTTTTTTTATAAAAAGCAATATGTGCACCAATCGAAGCAAGATATGAGATGTCTTGTTTTTTATACAATGCTATGATGAAATTACGAAATAGAAAGGGGATTGCAGAGTGAGGATGCATACAGGAGGTGGTGTCTGGCGATTGAATGGGGACCGGATTCTTGTATGAAATATTCATTGGCAACGCTCCTGATAGGTTCAGATAAAATGATAAGGGGAGGGCTGTATCTCATGAATAAGGTAAAACAGATGGAATATGAGAAAAGAGCAAAGGAACTGGTAGCAGGAATGACGAGAGAGGAGAAGGTTTCACAGACCATACACAGTGCGGCTGAGATTCCAAGATTGGGGATCAGGGCCTATAACTGGTGGAACGAGGGGCTTCACGGAGTGGCCAGAGCAGGGGTGGCTACGGTGTTTCCTCAGGCCATTGGAATGGCTGCTACATTTGATGAGGAGCTTCTTCATGAAGTGGCAGATGCGATTTCCACAGAGGCAAGGGCGAAATTTAATATGCAGCAAAAATACGGGGATACGGGAATCTATAAAGGACTGACCTTTTGGTCTCCCAATGTGAATATTTTCAGAGATCCCCGCTGGGGCCGGGGGCATGAGACTTTTGGAGAAGATCCTTATCTGACTTCACGCATGGGGGTCCGTTTTATTGAGGGGCTTCAGGGAGATGATGAAAATTATTTGAAGGTTGCCGCCTGCAGCAAGCATTTTGCAGTACACTCAGGACCGGAGGATGAACGCCATTCTTTTAATGCCGAGGTATCAAAACAGGATTTGTTTGAGACGTATTTGCCTGCTTTTGAGGCTTGTGTAAAGGAGGGGCAAGTGGAAGCGGTCATGGGAGCCTATAACCGGACCAATGGAGAACCTTGCTGCGGGAGCAAGACCCTGCTTCGGGATATTTTGAGAGAATCCTGGGGATTTTCCGGGCATGTGGTTTCGGATTGCTGGGCAATCAGGGATTTCCATGAACATCACGGGGTGACGTCCTCCGCTTTGGAATCTGCCGCCATGGCCATGGAGAACGGATGTGATTTAAATTGCGGCAGCTTATTTTTATATCTGAATGAGGCGGTGGAACGGGGGCTTGTTTCGGAGGAGCGGCTAAATGAAGCGGTGGAGCATTTGATGGTGACACGGTTAAAGCTAGGGCTGTTTGATGAGGCAAAGAAGGTTCCTTATAGTGGGATTCCGTTTGAAGACAATGATACCAGGGACCATCAGGAGCTTAATTTCAAGGCAGCCAGAAAGTCCTTTGTGCTGCTGAAAAATGAAGGCAAGCTGCTGCCTCTTGACAGGAGTAAATTAAAGACGGTTGGAATCATCGGTCCGAACAGCAATAACAGAAAGGCGCTGGTGGGAAATTATGAGGGGACGGCTTCCAGATATTATACCATTTCTGAGGGGATTCAGGATTATCTGGGGGATGAGGTCCGGGTTATGGTCTCGGAAGGTTGTCATTTATTCAAAACCAAGGTGAGCGGACTGGGGCAGGACAATGACCGTTTGTCCGAGGTTCAGGGAGTTTGTGAAGCCAGTGATGTGATTATTGCATGTCTGGGGCTGGACTCCGGTCTGGAGGGAGAAGAGGGAGATATGGGCAATGAATTTGCCAGCGGGGACAAACCGAATCTGTCTCTTCCCGGACTTCAGCAGGAGGTGTTGGAAGAAATCTATAAAAGCGGAAAACCGGTGATTCTTGTGCTTTTATCCGGCAGTGCATTGGCGGTATCGTGGGCAGAGGATCATATTCCGGCCATCTTACAGGGGTGGTATCCGGGCGCACAGGGAGGCCGGGCACTGGCATCGGTTCTGTTTGGGGAATATGCGCCGGAGGGAAAACTGCCGGTTACTTTTTATCGCAGTACGGAGGAGCTTCCGGCGTTTACGGACTATGGGATGAAGGGCAGAACTTACCGTTATATGGAGCAGAAAGCCCTTTATCCATTTGGATATGGTCTTTCGTATACAGATTTTGAGGTTGGTAAGGCTGCTCTCAGCAAAAATGTGGTGTCAGAGGGGGAAATGATAACTGTTAAGGCGGCACTGAAAAATACCGGCTCTATGAAGGGGGCGGAGACTTTGCAGGTTTATATCAAATCCTGCCGGCCAGGGACTCCCAATGCCCAGTTAAAGGCATTTACTAAGGTGGAACTGGAACCTGGGGAAGAACGGGAGGTGACCCTGATTTTAAAAGACAGGTCCTTTGCGCTCCGAAATGAAAATGGAGATCTGGTTCTGGAGGAGGGAACTTACCAGGTCTATGTTGGAACCCAGCAGCCGGACGCACGGAGCAGAGAACTGACGGGGAAAGAACCGGTGTGTGTGAAGGTATCGGTGCTAAAGAGGGCTGTTTTGGAGAAATGCTGTATTTGATGGAGTCATGCTTATGGGTAAAAAAGGCGGCAAGGAAAAAACGGGAATGAGATGGTGGAATTAAAATGACGGGAAATAAAGATGGGGGTTCATAAAAGTAATGGGGAATAAAATGGAAGATGTGAAGGAATCTATCATACAACAGACCAAGGGGCCGACCTTGGGGGAGCAGCTTTGGCTTCCCAAACTGCTCAGTGACGGCTGTGTTCTTCAGCAGGGAGAGGGAACCAGAGTCTGGGGGAAGACACTCCCTTATATGGGGGTGACAGCGGAATTGGGAGCAGCAAGAGGCGGATTGGATTCAGAATTGCCGGATATTGTTTCTTCTACAAGATCAGACTCGAAAGGAGACTGGCAGATCTTGTTTCCTGAGTTAAAGCCGGGAGGGCCGTTTTCCTTAACGGTGAGGACTGAATCAGGAGGATTCAGGCGTGTGGAGGATGTATATGTAGGAGAGGTGTTCGTATGTGCAGGCCAGTCCAATATGGAGCTTCCTATGGAGCGGGTCAGGGATCGGTATCCGGAGGAGTTTGAGCGGATGGAGGAACCATTAATCCGGCTTTATAAGGTCAGGGAACAATATGATTTTAACGGACCTCTCATGGATCATGAAAAGGCAGAATGGAAGGGTTGTTCAAAAGAATCCATAGGCGGGTTTTCTGCGGTATCCTATTTCTTTGGACGATATCTTCTGGAGGACAGAAAGGTACCGGTTGGCCTGATTAATTTAAGCCTTGGAGGAACTCCGGCGGAGGCATGGATGGGGAGGGAAGCCCTGCTTTCCTACCCGGAGGCAATCGAGACGCTGGAAAAGTACAGGGATTCAAATTTTGTCAAAGAACAGATTCAAAGAAATGAAAGACTTCAAAAGGAATGGCATGACAGGATTGATGAAGAGGACTCTGGATTTAAAAATTTGGAAAAACCATGGAAGGAGATTCAGCTTCCGGGATTTTTGGAAGACGCTGGCCTTGGGAATTTCTGTGGTTCAATCTGGCTAAAAAAGAAATTTCAGGTACCGGAAACCATGGCAAAAAAAGCGGCAAAGCTATGGCTTGGAACGTTGGTGGACAGCGATCGGACTTATGTAAATGGGGTGCTTGTGGGAGAGACATTTTATCAGTATCCCCCTCGTAAATATCAGATCCCGGAAGGGCTTTTAAACTGCGGGGAGAATGAAATTGTTATCCGTCTGGTTTGTGATAATGGCAAAGGACGGATGACGCCTGGGAAAATTTATGCGGTGTTTACAGAAACGGAGCGAATCTCTTTGGAGGGGGTATGGGAATACCGGGTGGGCTTTTCGTGCGGCCCGGCTCCTCAGACGGATTTTGTATCCGGAAAGCCTACGGGCCTTTTTAATGCCATGGTAGCGCCCTGTCTTTCCTATACGGTGAAAGGGGTGCTATGGTATCAGGGCGAGTCCAATGACAAAAATCCATATACCTATAAGGACCTGCTTCAGCGGTTGATTTTGTACTGGAGAGAGGTGTGGAAACAGGAGAGACTTCCTTTTGTGGTAGCCCAGCTGCCGGGCTTTTCCATTGATTTAAAAAAGGATTCCCAGGCCTGGCCCATGATCCGTGACGCCCAGGCTCAGGCGGCACGGATTCCGGATGTGGCTGTTACCGTAAATCTTGATTTGGGAGAGTGGAATGATCTCCATCCGCTGAATAAAAAAGAGGTGGCGCGGCGGATGGCGCTGGCTGCCAGAGGGATGATCTACGGGGAACCGGTGGTTTATAAGGGGCCTGAGCTTCGTGGATGGAAAGTGACGGGGAACCGTGTGGAGCTTTTCTTTGATGCCGGAGAGGGGAAGAAAATCCGGGTGAAAGACGGAGCGGGCGCGGAAGCATTTCAGCTGGCTGGTGATGATGGCGTGTTTTATCGGGCGGAAGGGCAGGTAAAGGATAATCAAGTATCTGTTTGGCGTAAAGAGTTGGAGAAACCGATGTATCTCCGGTATGGATATGAAAATGCACCCCAAAAGGGTCTTTTACTCAATGAAGAGGGGCTTTTGGCTTCTCCGTTTTGCCTGAAACTGGAGGGAGGGGAAGGTCTTGTGTAAGAAAATTTATGACTGGGGGACCCATTTGTTTTGCGATGATTGGTTCTTTTTTAAGGAATCACCGCCTACATTGACTGATAAGTTTCCTCCTGTAACCGGATTTCAGCCCGTGGGTCTGCCTCATGACTGGCTGATTGAACAGGGAAATGATCTTTATGAAAATAGCACGGGCTGGTACCGGAAATGTATGTATTTTCAGACCATGGAGGATCGTATTGCACTGCTGCGGTTTGATGGAGTTTACATGGATTCTACGATTTATGTAAACAGAAAGAAAGCCGGAGAGTGGAAATATGGTTATTCCTGTTTTGAAGTGGACATGACGCCATGGCTGAACGACGGGGAAAACGAAATACTGGTTAAAGTGAATCATCAGTCACCCAACAGCCGATGGTATTCGGGGGCTGGAATCTACAGGGACGTGTGGCTGAAGGTGCTTCACAGGGACCGGTTGATATCGGATGGCCTGTATGTGTCGGCCGGAAAAAAGGAAGACCAGAGCTGGGAGTTAGAGATTTCTGCAGAGGTATTGTCGTTAAGCGGCGGGACGATTGGTTTTTATTTAAAAGAACGTGAGGAGGAAGAGGGGGCGGAAGACCTCTTTCTGGGGGAGTACAAGATAAAGGCAGAAGAAGGTGTCCAGACGGTAACGGCGGTGGCCTTAATTTCAAGCCCGAAGCTATGGGACATTGAATCTCCGGTTTGTTACAGCTTGAGAGCAGAGCTTTTCCGCGGGGGAGAAAAACTTCAGACCCAGTGGGTGAGAATAGGATTTCGGACGGTGGAGTTTCATCCCGATCTGGGATTTCTTCTCAATGGAAGAAAGGTGAAGTTACAGGGAGTCTGTGAACATCACGATCTGGGCTGCCTGGGGGCGGCTTACCATTCCCAGGCCATGAGAAGAAAGCTTACTATTTTAAAGGCAATGGGGGTAAATGCAGTCCGTATCAGTCACAATATGCCTTCCCAGGATGTGATGGAGCTGGCGGATGAAATGGGGATATTGATCGTTTCAGAAGCATTTGACATGTGGGAGAGGCCGAAAAATCCATATGACTATGCCAGGTTTTTTCCGGAGTGGTATCCAAAGGATGTGGCAAGCTGGGTGCGCAGAGACCGCAATCATCCCAGTTTGATCATGTGGAGTATTGGAAATGAAATTTACGATACCCATGCGGATGAGAGGGGGCAGGAGGTGACAAGACTCTTGATGGAGGAAGTAAAAAAACATGATCCGCGGGGAAATGCCAGGGTCACCATTGCCTCCAATTACATGCCTTGGGAAAATGCCAGAAAGTGTGCGGATATCTTAAAGCTTGCCGGTTATAATTACGGGGAAAAATATTATGACGCGCATCACAGGGCTTATCCGGACTGGGTCATCTATGGGAGTGAAACGGCATCTACGGTTCAAAGCCGCGGAATTTATCATTTCCCCTATTCCCAGTCTCTCCTTGGGGAGGAGGACGAACAGTGTTCTTCCCTTGGCAATTCCACCACCAGCTGGGGGGCCAGCTCTTCGGAAGCCTGTATCCTTGCGGAGCGGGATCATCCATTTTCCTGCGGACAGTTTTTATGGACTGGATTTGACTATATTGGAGAACCGACGCCTTACCATACCAGGAATTCTTACTTTGGACAGGTGGATACCGCCGGTTTTCCCAAGGATTCTTACTATATTTATCAGGCGGAGTGGACTGATTATAAAAAGGCACCCATGATCCATGTGTTTCCCTATTGGGACTTTAATGACGGGCAGAGGATTGATGTAAGGATTTGTTCCAATGCACCTGCTATAGAGTTGTTTTTAAATGGGGTCAGTCAGGGAAAGTGTGTCCTTGACCATAAGAACGGGGACCGGCTGACTGGAAATTACAGGATTCCTTATGAGAAAGGTGTTTTAAAGGCTCTGGCTTATGACGAATCGGGCAACGTGATTGCAGAGGAGGTAAGAAGCTCCTTTGGAGAGGCTGAAAGTATTTCTCTACAGGCGGAGAAGGAGTATCTGAAGTCCAATGGGAAGGATCTTCTTTTTGTTACGGTTTCTATGAAGGATGCCCAGGGGAATCCGGTGGAAAATGCCAATAACCGGATATTTATTACGGTTTCCGGAAGTGGGTCTCTGGTTGGTCTTGACAATGGGGACAGCACAGACAAAGAAGAATATAAGACGGGCAGCAGGAGACTGTTCAGCGGAAAATTGCTTGTAATAGCGGTGGCAGGCACCAAAGCAGGGGAGCTGAGGATTACAGCGTCATCCCCTGGAAGGAAGGAAGAGGTGCTGACGGTTCCGGTGGTGGAAGGAGAGGCAGAGGAAGGGTCCAGTGCCCTGGCTTACCGGGTCAGTGAAAAAATATTAAAGCAGGAGCGGTTAGAGGACCGGTTGACGGACATTCCGGTGAGGAATATAAAGCTTACAAGCGTTCCCGGAACAAGGCTGACGAAAGATCAGAAGACGGCAGTGGTATCGGCAAGGATCTGTCCGGAACAGGCATTGGACCAGACGCTTTTCTGGAGTGTGGTTGATGATAGGGGAATTCCCTCCAAACTTGCCGCTCTTACGGTTCAGGGAAATCAGGCTTGTGTAACGGCTCAAAGTGATGGCCATTTCCGGCTTCGCTGTATGTCCAGAAGCGGGACGGAAAAAATACGGATTCTGTCCACCCTGGAATTTACGGTTGAAGGCGTTGGAGAAACATTTCTAAACCCTTATGAATTTGTCAGTGGGGGCTTGTACGATTATGGAGTGGGTGAGATTGGAAACGGGAATGAAAAGGGCGTGTCAACGGCAAGGGACGGAGAGACTCACGTGGGATTTCATAACTTGAGTTTTGGCAGCGTGGGGTCCGATGAGATCACCATTCCCATCTTTGCCCTGACAGGGGAACCTTACCGCATCCGAATCTATGAAGGAATGCCTGGGGAAGGGTCTGCCAGGTTGATTGGGGATGTCATTTACCAGAAGCCTTCTATCTGGAATGTATATCAGGAAGAAACCTTTCATTTGACCAGAAAACTCCGGGGGATCACCAGCCTTTGCTTTGTGCTGGAGAAAAAGGTACATATAAAAGGATTCATTTTCACCAGGAAAAGCAGAGGGTTTGACCGTCTTTTTGCAGGAGAATGTGACGGGGTATACGGAGATCATTTCAAAAAGGAGCAAGAAGAGATCCGTGAGATCGGAAATAACGTGACCATTCGGTTTGAAGATATGGATTTTGGGGATAAGGGAACGGATTGCATTCGCATATGGGGATATACCTCAAATAAAACCAACTCCATTCTGGTGCGCTTTTTGGGAGAAGAAGGAGATGCACACGGGGAAGGAGAGCAGGAACAGATGTTGGAATTTCAGCATGCAGAAGAACCGAAAGACCAGTTTTTTGCTTTCGACCGGGTCACCGGTACAAGGACGGTGGAATTTGTATTTCTGCCTGGCAGCCATTTTGATTTCCGGTGGTTCCAGTTTATGGATTCCAGGGAAGGAAATCGCAATATGTGAAGGATCATTCGCAAAATCAGAGAAGCCAATTTATACAATATGTTATAAAATGTAAGTAAAAAGAAAGGAAATAGATACAAAACGACGAAATATTTGGAAAATCGAATGGGGTTAGACAGATATGGTTAGGGGGAATGGAGCGTTATGGGATGGGAGCAGGCATGGCTTACCTACAGAAAGCAAAACAACCGCAATTGGGAGCCGTATTTTGGTTCCATATATGCAGATGGGGAAGGTAAGGTTATCAAAACGGCATCAAAGGAGTTAAAACGGGCGGCCAGGGAAATTTTGGGAAGGGAGATGAAGGACTCCGGGCAGGAGGAACATGCTGGGATCATTTTAAAACTCGTGCCAGATCTGGGGACCGGGACGGAAGGATTCCATATAAAGGAGAGAAATGGGCAGATCTATGTCATGTCCGAGGGTGAGCCAGGACTTCTATACGGGAGTTTTTCCTGTATCCGCCGCCTTCAGATGGAAGAAGAGTTTCAGGGGTTTGATAAAAAAGAGATTCCTTCAAATCCACTCCGGATGCTCAATCACTGGGATAACATGGATGGCTCAATTGAACGGGGGTATTCCGGGAATTCCTTCTTTTTTAAGGATCAAAGAATCCTGGTAAATGAAAGGACCGTGGAATATGCCAGACTGGCCGCCTCTGTGGGGATCAATGGAGTGGTTATCAATAATGTCAACGTGAAGGGGAACGCCACCAGACTCCTTGATGAGACTTATGGAAAGGAATTGAAGGAACTGGCGGATCTTTTGGAAGCATACGGAATCAGACTGTTTTTAAGCCTGAATTTTGCGGCTCCCATGGAGTTGTCCGGGCTGTCCGGGGCTGACCCTTTGCAGGAGGATGTACGGGAATGGTGGAAAATGACCATGGCCCGCCTCTACCAACGGATTCCCGGACTTGGAGGATTTCTTGTAAAGGCGGATTCGGAAGGAAGGCCGGGTCCCTTTACTTATGGCAGAACCCATGCGGATGGGGCAAATATGCTGGCAGAGGCGGTACAGCCTTATGGAGGCGTGATCATCTGGCGGTGTTTTGTCTATAACTGTATGCAGGACTGGCGGGATAAGAAGACAGACCGGGCGAGAAGCGGTTACGATCATTTTAAACCGTTAGACGGGGCATTTCGGGACAATGTGGTGCTTCAGATCAAGAATGGACCCATGGATTTCCAGGTAAGAGAACCGGTGTCCCCTCTCTTTGGCGCAATGGAGCACACCAATGAGATGCTGGAAGTACAGCTTGCCCAGGAATACACAGGACAGCAGCGCCATGTGTGCTATCTTATCCCCATGATTAAAGAAGTTCTGGAATTTCGCTGCGGAGGTTTAGGCCGAAAACGGGTTCGTGATGTCATTAGCGGAGGGGGGAAAGGGCAGCGATGCTGCGGCATGGCAGCGGTTGCAAATACCGGTAATGATGAGAACTGGACCGGCCATGATCTGGCGGCTGCAAACTGGTATGGCTTTGGCAGACTGAGCTTTCAGATGGATTTGTCTCCGGAGGAAATTGCAAAGGAGTGGATTGTGGGTACGTTTGGAACGGACCGGAAGGTCATGGACACCATAAAGAAAATTCTTTTTATGTCATGGCCGGCATATGAAAAATACACATCCCCGCTGGGGATCGGCTGGATGGTAAATCCGGGTCATCATTACGGACCGAACGTAGACGGCTATGAATATGACCGATGGGGCACCTATCACCGGGCCGATCATCTGGGCATTGGCATCGACCGGAGTGAAAAGGGAACCGGCTATGCGCTCCAGTATGGGGAGCCTTATGCCTCCATTTACGGGGATATGAAAGCCTGTCCGGATGAGCTGCTTTTATTTTTCCATCACGTGCCTTATGTGCACCGGCTGAAATCAGGTAAAACGGTGATCCAGCATATTTATGACTCTCATTTTGAGGGGGCCCAAGAGGCAAAAGAGATGGCTGCGTGCTGGGAGTCTTTAAAGGGGAAAATTCCTGATTTCATCTTTGAAAGGGTAAAAAAGCGGTTCGACCATCAAAAGGAGCATGCGGAGGAGTGGCGGGATCAGATCAACTCTTATTTTTTCCGCAAGTCCATGATAGAAGATGAAAAACACAGGATCATTTATTGATATGAAACAAAAAGAAAGTGGTGATGGCATGGCTATAAAGGAGAAAAAGCAAAGAACGGCTGTAGATAAGACCTCTTTGCTGCACCATGTGAAAAAGGAATGGAGGCTCTATTCCTTTCTCGTGATTCCAATTATCTATTATGTGATTTTCAAGTATATCCCGGTACTTGGAAATGTGATCGCATTCCGCAGATACAAAGGGGGGGCCAGTATCTTCGGGGATTATTTTGTGGGACTTCGGTATTTTAAACAGTTTATCGGGGATCCGGATTTCTGGCGGGCGTTTTTTAATACCCTGAGGCTGAGCATCGGGTATTTAGCGGTCCGTTTTCCGGCTACTCTTATCTTTGCACTTTTAATCAATGAGATCCGGACGCTGAATTGGAAAAAGGTGGTACAGACGATTTCTTATCTGCCCCATTTTATTTCCCTGATCGTGGTCTGTGGTATGGTAAAGGAAATGCTGTCCCTGACAGGGCCGGTCAATGGGCTTCTTTCTGCTATGGGACTGGAGAAAATTGCATTTTTATCGGAACCCGCCTATTTTGATATGATCTATATCGTTTCGGGAGTCTGGCAGGCCCTTGGGTGGGGAACCATTCTCTATCTGACTGCCATGACCAATATCAACATGGAGCTGTATGAGGCGGCAGCCATTGACGGGGCAGGGAGGTTCAAGCAGGCGCTGTACGTGACGCTTCCAGGCATTCTTCCGACCATTATGACACTTCTGATTCTGGATATCGGGAATATCATAACCTCCGGGAATATGCAGAAGATCCTTTTGCTTTATAATCCTCTGACCCAGAACCGGGCGGATATCATCGGTACTTATGTCTACCGCATGGGGATAGCGGGAGGAAACTTCAGTTATGCGGCGGCGGTTGGATTGTTTGAAGGCGTCATCGGGCTTATTCTTGTGACCGCAGCCAACAAGCTTTCCAAAAAATTCACCGAAACATCGCTTTGGTAAAAGGGGGATGACCATATTATGAAAGTAAAAAAATCGAGAAAGCAGAAGGCATTTACCGTGTTCAATACCATTGTGATGATTTTTGTTATTTTCGTCACGCTGTATCCGTTCATTTATCTGGTGGCCCAGTCATTCAGCAGTGATGCGGCGGTGGCAGCAGGACTTGTAACATTTTTCCCGATTCAGCCTACGACTGCGACTTACCGCTACATATTCCGGAATATGGAGTTTTTCCGGTACTATGGAAATACGATTTTCTATTCCATTGCGGGTACTGGGATCTCGGTGTTGAGTACGTCCCTGCTTGCATATCCGCTCTCCAAGCCCAAACTGCGGCTCAACCGGTTTTTTCTGCCGTTTGTAATATTTACCATGTATTTTACCGGGGGAATGATTCCCAATTTCATTCTGATCACCCAGTGGCTGGGGCTTCGAGACAGTATATGGGCCTTGCTTTTGCCGGGAGCCATCAGTACCTTTAATCTGCTGCTGATGAAGTCCTTTTTTGCAGGAATTCCGGAAGAGCTGGAAGAAGCGGCTGCCATTGACGGAATGGGGGTTTACGGTATTTTCGCCAAAATTGTTCTGCCTCTTTCCAAACCCATTCTTGCCACCATGGCATTGTTTTATCTGGTTGGAATGTGGAATGAATGGTTCGGGCCGTTTCTTTATCTGGATACCAAGGATAAATGGCCGGTGGCCCTCTATGTAAGGCAGCTGGTGGAAGGGGCCAATAATGTAGAAGTGGGGGCAGGTTCCGAGGCCAGCAGCGTACAGGCCACGTTAAAGGCGGCAGCCATGGTAGTGACATCTCTCCCGATTATTTGTGTGTATCCCTTTGTCCAAAGGTACTTTGTCCAGGGCATGACCATGGGGGCTGTGAAGGGGTGACGGGTTTATAAAATCAAGTCTGAGGAGGTATTTGTAAATGAAAAAAAGAGTATTGGCAATGATGTATGCAGCAGCGGCAGCAGCTATACTGTCCGGCTGCAGCGGTTCTGCAACGGATGCAGCGGCGGAAAAGACACCTCAAGTGGTGGAAGATAAGGATCTGGATTATGAGTATGGGGCAGGGGTGACCTTTCATTCCAATGAGCCTGTTTCCTATTCCATGATGTTTTCGGATCATGAGAATTATCCTTATAAGGCGGACTGGAGGCTGTGGAGCGCCATTGAAGAAAAGACCAATGTGGCCTTTGATTTAACCACTGTGGCAAGAACGGATTATAATGACAAGGTTTCAGCTCTGGTAAATACAGGAGGTGCTCCTTATATCATTCCGAAAATATACGATGCATCTCCGTTTGTAGACAGCGGTCAGGTAGTTCCCATCAGCGACTGGGTGCAGTATATGCCTAATTACCAGAAATGTGTGAAGGATTGGGGCATGGAAGAGGATTTGACCAGGATACTGAGTTCTAATGGAAAATATTACCGTTTGCCCGGTCTGTGGGAAAAGGCGGCCGGAGGATATTCCTTTCTGATCCGAAAGGATGTGTTTGAAGCGGCTGGGGTGGATGTGGAGAACGAGGAAAAGAATTGGACCTGGGAAGATTTTTATCAGGCATGCAAAAAGGTCAAAGAGCATACCGGGGCAGATTATGTGTGGTCCGACCAGTACCAGCTTGGCTGTGCTATGAATCTTTCCGGCATTGAATACGGCATCCGCGCAGGAAATTCCAAGGATGGCGGAGACTGGAATCTGGGAGACGGCCTTCAATTTGATTTTGATAAAAAGGAGTTTGTCTTTACCAATACGACAAGTGATTATAAAGACTATTTGAAGTTCTGGAATAAAATGTATAAGGATGGGATTCTGGACCCGGAGACATTCACCCAGGATTCAGAACAGGCAAAGGCAAAATTCTTCCGGGGAGAATCCTATGTGCTGACCTGCAATTATCAGCAGGTCGCAGATTATAAAGCAAAAAACCGGGTCCAGGCGGATGGAGCTGACCTTTATTTCACAGTTATGCCGGGAGGCCCCAAGGGGCAGCTTCAGCCGGAAAGCTACCGTCTGGAAAGTGGGATCATGATATCCCAGAAGGCTTTAAAAGAGCTTGGAGACAAGGAATTTATAAAAATGCTCCGTTTTATTGACTGGCTCTGGTATTCCGATGAAGGCCAGACGCTTGCCTTGTGGGGCGTAGAAGGAGAAACCTATGACAAACAGGCAGATGGGACCATTGTATTAAAGCCTGATATTTATTATAACGGGATCAATGCCGGCGCCCCCAAGCAGTTAAATGTGGATTTTGGATTTGGGGGAGGTGTGTTTGCTTACGGAGGCAGCGAGAAGCTGCGTTTTTCCAAAATGACAGACGAAGAAAAAGCGTGGAACCAGAGAATCTATGATTCCAAGGAAAAGCGCAAAATCGAACCGCCTATTCTGTCCAATGAAGAGGAAAAGGAACAGATGAATTTAATTAAGGTTCCCCTGATGGATTATGTAAATACCTCTGCCCTGGAATTCATCACAGGAAAGCTGAATTTGGACAGTGACTGGGAGAAATATACGGCGGAATGTGAAGCAAAGGGAAGTGGGAAATACACGGATATGGCAAATGAGATCTTTGAGAAGACCAAAGATATGATTGGATTTTAGAAATAGACCATAACCCATTCATACTTGAAACAAAACCTGCATAAGTATGTAAAAACGTCCTAGCAGGGGGATTTTCTTGAAGGAATATATTGAGGAACGCGCGGTTGCGATCGCCAACTACATCATAGACTATCATGCAACCGTGAGGCAGACAGCGAAGAAATTTGGCATTTCAAAATCTACGGTACACAAGGATGTAACGGACCGCTTAGAGCACATCAATCCGTCCCTGGCAGCCCGGGCCAGGGTGATCCTGGACATTAACAAGTCCGAGCGCCACATCAGGGGCGGCCTTGCCACCAAAGAGAAATACCAGCATCGTCTGCAGATGTGCAGCAATAAGAATTCGTAAAGAAATGGGTGGAGGAACAGCCGCTGTCTGAGAAGTAGTAGACGTTCTCAGACGGCGGCTGTTTCCGGTTTTGAAATGAAGTTTTTTCAAAAAAGCAGTTGACATGAATCTGCAAAATATGTTATTCTTTACCCCAGTATGAAGAGACATTATCGTTTTCATGCAAATATTGACCACTTCGTTTTCGGATGAAGTTAAGCCCAGACGGACAGGCGGGTCGGCTGCCGAGCGTGGGAAACCACATTATTGATTGAGTTAGAAGCTCAAATTTTATAAGTTGATTACTTTATAATCAGTGCAATTGCACATCATCTTGTGAAACGATCAATAATAGCAGGGACAACATATTTGCTATGTAGACTCGAAATCGATAATTGTCATGAAGAATTGAAGGGCTTTATACCTAAACTCATTATGATTCATGAAATTTTCAAACAGGTGATGTACGTTCACCTGTTTTTTTTGTGTCATGAAACGCCCCATCAGGCGCTGCCCAAGAATGTGACAAAGGAGAGGAAATTGCCGTATGAACAAAGAAGATCAGAAAAGAGCGCCGATCTATGAAGCGCTTGAAACATTCCGGAAAAAAAGGGTGGTACCTTTTGATGTGCCAGGCCATAAAAGGGGAAGGGGAAACCCGGAACTGGCCCAGCTTTTGGGAGATAAATGCGTAGGACTCGATGTAAATTCCATGAAGCCACTGGATAACTTATGCCACCCCGTATCGGTCATACGGGATGCGGAGGAGCTGGCAGCCGAGGCCTTTGGGGCAGCCGATGCCTTTTTAATGGTGGGAGGGACCACCTCTGCGGTGCAGAGCATGATTTTATCGGTCTGCAAGGCGGGAGATAAGATCATTCTTCCCAGAAATGTGCATAAAAGTGCCATTAATGCTCTTGTTTTATGCGGCGCGGTACCGGTTTATGTAAACCCGGAAGTGAACAGTTTGTTAGGGATTTCCCTGGGAATGGAAATCAGCCAGGTGGAGAAAGCGATCAAGGAAAACCCGGATGCCGTGGCGGTATTTGTAAACAATCCTACCTATTACGGTATCTGCTCAGATATCCGTTCCATCGTAACGCTGGCTCATGCCCATGGTATGAAGGTCCTGGCTGATGAAGCCCACGGAACCCATCTTTATTTCGGAAAGGGACTTCCCGTTTCCGCAATGGCAGCAGGGGCAGATATGGCGGCGGTCTCCATGCACAAATCAGGGGGAAGCTTAACCCAAAGCTCCATGCTTCTTCTAAACAAAGGGGTGAACGGGGATTATGTGCGCCAGATCATAAACCTGACTCAGACGACCAGCGCCTCCTATCTTCTGTTATCAAGTCTTGATATCTCCAGAAGAAATCTTGCCCTCCGGGGGGAAGAATCCTTTGCAAAGGTGGTGGAGATGGCGGAGTATGCCCGTGGTGAGATCAATTCCATTGGAGGATATTACGCGTATGGAAGGGATTTAATCAATGGAACCAGCATCTTTGATTATGATGTGACCAAACTTTCCGTCTATACCCTG
The DNA here is from genome assembly GCF_043633585.1 of Lacrimispora sinapis. Lineage (NCBI taxonomy): Bacteria > Bacillati > Bacillota > Clostridia > Lachnospirales > Lachnospiraceae > Lacrimispora > Lacrimispora sinapis. The sequence goes on from NZ_CP141832.1 coordinate 379,971, forward strand.
GGAATCGGTCTTGCGGGTATTGAGGTCTATGACCTGCTTCGGGATGAATATGACATTCAGATCGAGTTTGGAGATATCTGCAACATTCTGGCCTATATTTCCATCGGAGACCGGATACAGGATATTGAGCGCCTGGTAGGTGCTCTGGCCGATATTGAAAGACTTTATAAAAAGGACCGTTCTGGAATGCTCTCCGGAGAATACATCGCGCCCAAGGTGGTCATATCTCCCCAGAAGGCATTCTACTCCAATAAGGTTTCGGTTCCGGTTAAGGAATCCGCCGGGGAGATCAGCGGAGAATTCGTCATGTGCTATCCGCCGGGAATCCCAATTCTGGCACCAGGTGAGATGATCACGGAGGAAATCGTGGAATACATCATTTACGCAAAAGAAAAAGGGTGCTCCATGCAGGGGACGGAAGACCCGGCGGTGGAACACTTAATGGTATTAAAATAAAATTCCAGGCAGAGAGGAGAGTGGGAGAGATGGAGATTTGGTTTTCGGAACTGCACACTTCCAATGTAAAGCTTTCCGTTCGGATAGACAAACAGCTTTTTTCCGGCGAAAGCGAATATCAGAGAATTGATGTATTTGAATCCCAGGAGTTCGGAAAATTCGTAGCCCTGGATGGAGACATCGTATTTTCAGAAAAAGATGAATTTATTTATGATGAGATGGTAACCCATGTCCCCATGGCAGTCCATCCTTGTGTCAAACACGTGCTGATCATCGGAGGAGGAGACGGAGGCGTTGCCAAGGAGCTTTTGCAGTACCCCTCCATCGAATCCATCGATGTGGTGGAGACGGATAAGCTTTTCGTGGATGTTTGCAGGGACATTTTCCCGGAAGTGGCCTGTGGATTGGCCGATGAACGGGTGAAGGTCTATTATGACGACGGGCTTCGGTTTTTAAGAAACAAAAAAGAAGTGTATGATTTGATCATCAATGATTCTACGGACCCGTTTGGTCATACGGAAGGACTTTTTACCAAGGAATTTTACGGCAGCTGCTACAAGGCACTGAAAAGTGACGGGATCATGGTGTATCAGCATGGAAGTCCGTTCTACGATGAGGATGAGGATGCCTGCCGGAGCATGCACCGGAAGGTGTACCGTTCCTTTCCCATCAGCAGGGTTTATCAGGCCCATATTCCCACCTGTCCATCGGGCTACTGGCTCTTTGGCTTTGCATCAAAGAAATATCACCCCATCAATGACTTTAAACCGGATAACTGGAAAAAATTAAATATAGAAACCTGGTACTATACGACCAATCTTCATATGGGAGCGTTCATGCTGCCCAAATACGTAGAGGATTTACTGGAAGAGGAGGAAAAGGAATGAGCAGATTATTAGTGATCGGATGCGGCGGCGTTGCCTCTGTGGCAATTCAGAAATGCTGTCAGAACAGTGAGGTATTTACAGAGCTTTGTATCGCCAGCCGGACCAAGGAAAAATGTGATGCCTTAAAGAGCAAGCTGGAGGGAAAGACAAACACCAAAATCGAAACAGCCAGGGTGGATGCAGATAATGTGGAGGAGCTGGTTGACTTAATAAAAGCCTATCAGCCTGCAGCCGTATTAAACGTAGCTCTTCCTTATCAGGACCTGACCATCATGGATGCGTGCTTAAAAGCGGGGGTTGATTATATTGATACTGCCAATTATGAGCCTGAGAATACGGATGATCCCCAGTGGAGGGCCATCTATGAGAAACGCTGTAAAGAGCTTGGTTTTACGGCATATTTTGATTATTCCTGGCAGTGGGATTATAAGAAACGGTTTGAGCAGGCAGGGCTTACGGCACTTCTTGGAACCGGATTTGACCCTGGAGTTACCAGCGTATTTTCCGCTTATGCATTAAAGCATTACTTTGATGAGATCCATACCATTGATATCTTAGACTGCAACGGCGGCGACCACGGCTATCCATTTGCCACCAATTTTAACCCGGAAATCAATTTAAGAGAGGTGTCCGCCAACGGTTCTTACTGGGAAGACGGCCGCTGGGTGGAAACAAAACCCATGGAATTTAAATCAAAATACAATTTCCCGGAGGTGGGGGAAAAGGATATGTACCTGCTTCACCATGAGGAAATCGAATCCCTGGCAAAAAATATTCCGGGTGTTAAGAGAATCCGTTTCTTTATGACCTTTGGGCAAAGCTATTTGACCCATATGAAATGTCTGGAAAATGTGGGAATGCTCTCCACCTCTCCTATTTCATTTAACGGTCAGGAAATTGTGCCCATCCAGTTTTTAAAAGCCCTTCTTCCGGACCCTGCTTCCTTAGGTCCCAGAACGGTGGGAAAAACCAACATCGGATGTATTTTTACCGGTATAAAGGACGGAAAAGAAAAGACCATTTACATTTACAACGTGTGTGACCATCAGGAATGTTTTAAAGAGGTCGGATCTCAGGCTATTTCCTATACCACAGGAGTACCGGCCATGATCGGTTCCATGATGGTGGTTACGGGGCAGTGGAAGAAACCAGGCGTATTCAATGTAGAGGAATTTGATCCCGATCCATATATGGATGCCTTAAATCAATGGGGCCTCCCATGGGTGGTTTGCGAAGATCCGGAAACCGTTACTGTCTGGAGACAGGAATAAGCAATGAGAATAGAAGAGCTAAAGACCCCGTGTTATGTGATTGACGAGGGGAAACTGGAAGAGAATTTAAAGATTTTAAAACGGGTAAAGGACAATACGGGATGCAGCATCCTGCTGGCTCAAAAGGCGTTCTCCTGTTATGCGGAATATCCTCTGATCGGCAGATACATTGACGGCACCACCGCCAGCGGGCTTTATGAGGCAAGGCTTGGGAAAGAGGAGATGGGACTTGAAAACCATGTCTTTTCTCCCGCCTACCGGGAAGCGGATGTGAAGGAACTGGTGAAGCTCTGCGACCACATGGTATTTAATTCCTTTTCTCAGCTGGAAAAGTACAAAGACTGCTTAACGGGAACAAGCGTGGGAATCCGGATCAATCCGGAATGCTCCACTCAGGAGGATCACGCCATCTACGATCCCTGTGCACCCGGTTCCAGACTTGGAGTGACGGCAGAGCATTTTAAAGAGGAATGGCTGCCTTACTTATCCGGTCTGCATTTCCATACCTTGTGCGAGCAGAATTCCGATGATTTAAAAAAGACCCTTGATGCGGTGGAGGAGAAATTTGGGACCTATTTAAAAGAACTTTCCTGGCTGAACATGGGAGGCGGTCACCACATCACCAGACCGGATTATGATATAGAGCTTTTGGAGACGTGTATCAGACACATGCAGGAAACCTATGGCCTTCATATTTATCTGGAACCCGGGGAAGCGGTGGCACTGAATGCTGGCTATCTGGTGACAGAGGTTTTAGATGTGGTGGAAAACGGGATTCATACCCTGATCCTTGATGCCTCCGCCGCCTGCCATATGCCGGATGTGCTGGAGATGCCTTACCGGCCGCCGTTAAAGGACAGCGGAGAACCAGGGGAAAAGCCTTATACCTACCGGCTTTCTTCCTGCACCTGCCTGGCAGGGGATGTGATTGGAGATTACTCCTTTGACCGGGAAATGAAACCGGGAGATAAACTTTATTTTATGGATATGGCTATTTATTCTATGGTAAAGAACAACACCTTTAACGGGATGCCCCTGCCGTCCATTGCCATTATGGATAAGAATGGGGACTGCCGTGTGGTAAAAGAGTTTGGCTACGAAGATTTTAAAAACAGGTTATCTTAGAACAATGGCAAAGAGGAAGGAACGATGAAACGACTGACAAGCCTTCCGGCATTGGACGGGTTTTATATGCCGGGAGAATTTGAGCCTCACCGGGGCTGTATCATGATCTGGCCCAAACGCCCCGGCTCCTGGCCGTTTGGTGCAAGAGAAGCCAGAAAGGCGTTTGCAGAGATTGCAGAATCCATTGCAGACAGTGAGCATGTGATTATGTTAGCGGAGAAGGATGTTATGGAGTCCGCCCGCCAGATGCTTTCCGACCGGATCGAGGTGGTGGAGATGGCGTCTGATGATGCTTGGGCAAGAGATGTGGGCCCCACCTTTGTAGTGAATAAAGACCGGCATGTGCGGGGGATTGACTGGCAGTTTAACGCCTGGGGCGGTCATACAGACGGACTGTATGCGGACTGGGAAAAGGATGACCTGGTTGCAGGGGCGTTTCTTGAACGGTTTGGGTATCCGGCTTACGATGCCAGACATTTTGTCCTGGAGGGCGGTTCCATCCACTCCGATGGAGAAGGAACTCTTTTGGTAACCGAACGGTGTCTGTTAAGTGACGGCCGGAATCCTTCCCTCACCCGTTTGGAGATTGAGGAACAGTTAAAGAATTATCTTGGTGCAGAAAAGATCATATGGCTGCCATACGGAATCTATCAGGATGAGACCAACGAGCACGTGGATAATGTCTGTGCGTTTGTCCGTCCGGGAGAAGTTGTCTTAGCCTGGACCGATGATAACAATGATCCGCAGTATGAGATGTCTCTGGCGGATCTTAAACTCCTGGAACAGGAGACGGATGCGAAGGGAAGGCATTTTATCATTCATAAGCTGCCCATTCCCAAAGTTCCGGTCTGCATTAAAGAAGAAGAGCTTTCCGGATTCGTCTTTGAACCGGGAGAGGATCAGCGAGAGGCAGGAGAGCGTCTGGCAGCCAGTTATGTAAACTTTTATATTTCAAACGGCGGAGTGATCGTACCTCAGTTTGGGGATGAACATGACCAAAAAGCCGTAAAAATCTTAGGAGAATGTTTTCCGGATCGGAGGATTTATCCGGTATATGCAAGAGATATTATTGTAGGGGGAGGCAACATTCACTGCATCACCCAGCAGATTCCAGAAGGAGAAGTGCATGAGAAAGGTAACAGTGGCAGCGGTCCAGATGAAGTGCTGCGAAGACATCAATAAGAATATTGCAAATGCGGAGAAGTTTGTAAGGCTGGCAGCAGGGCAAGGGGCAAATGTGATCTTGCTTCCGGAACTGTTTGAGCGCCCATATTTTTGCCAGGAACGGCGGTATGAGTATTATGATTACGCAAAGACTGCAGAGGAAAATGATGCGGTAACGCATTTTGCTCCCATTGCCAAAGAACTTTCCGTCGTTCTTCCCATCAGCTTTTACGAACGGTCCGGCAATACCATGTTTAATTCTGTGGCGGTTCTTGACGCAGATGGAACCAATCTTGGTATTTACCGGAAGACCCATATTCCGGATGACCATTACTATCAGGAGAAGTTCTATTTTACACCTGGAGATACGGGATTTAAGGTGTTTGAGACCTTATACGGCAAGGTCGGAATCGGCATCTGCTGGGACCAGTGGTTTCCGGAGACTGCAAGAGCCTTGGCCTTAATGGGGGCTGAAGTGATTTTATACCCTACGGCCATCGGAAGTGAGCCGATCCTGGAATGTGACAGCATGGAACACTGGAGAAGATGTATGCAGGGACACGCAGCGTCAAACATTGTCCCCGTAGCAGCCGCAAACCGGATCGGAGAGGAAGTGGTAACCCCCTGTGAGGAAAACGGAAACCAGAGTTCTTCTCTCCGCTTTTATGGTTCTTCTTTTCTTACGGACAGCACCGGTGCGCTTATGAAATCCCTGGGCAGGGATGAAGAAGGCATAATTTTGGAAACCTATGATTTTGACGAGATTTCAAAGGACCGCAGAAACTGGGGACTATTCCGGGACCGCAGGCCGGAACAGTATGGAGCCATTACCGGGAAATTATAAACTGACTTTTTTGTGCAGATATAGCTGCGGGGCCTTTAGCCGGATTGGGATTCCAGTCAAGAAAAAACCATAAAGTTTTCATAAAAACCTCACATTTCCCATATAGATTGTAATAATCAATCAGTTGGGGAATGTGCCATGAAAAAACTGTTTAGCGGAAAGAGGCTGATTTTCTTCGGATTAGCTCTGATGGGATTAGTTGCATTTACTTTAAGCGGATGCCTTGGAAAAGGAGGCAGCGGGGATAAGGTGCGGGATATGGATTTTAATGTGGTGGCAGAGACAGACATACCGCAGGAATTAAAAGACATCATCGGGCAGAAACAGCAGTCACCTTTTAAGCTGACCTTCAGTGATGACCAGAATCTTTACATAGTGGTTGGATATGGGCAGCAGTCTACGGGCGGATACAGCATTGCCGTCAATGACTTATATTTAACCGATAATTCCATCGTTTTAAAAACAGAACTGATCGGTCCGGAAAAGGGAGAGGTCACAGGCTCTGAAGCTTCCTACCCATTCATCGTCATTAAAACAGAAATGTCAGAACTTCCGGTTGTGTTCCAGTAACGGGAGAAAATAAAACAGCCGCTCTGTATATGGCATGCAGAGGGGCTATTTTTAAATTTCTCTTTTTTCTTGTGCCGTCATATGATATACTACCTAAAACAGGAGTCATCAGGAGGAAAAGAGGAACGGTCAAATGATATTAAAGGACATATGGCTTGATGTAAAAGCGGTAAAAGCGCGGGATCCGGCAGCTAGAAGTTCCTTAGAAGTGCTTCTTTTGTACCAGGGAGTCCATGCGCTGATCTGGCATCGTTTTGCACACTGGTTTTATAAGCACCGCTTGTTTTTCATTGCCAGGCTCATTTCTCAGCTGGCAAGATTTTTTACTTTGATTGAGATTCACCCCGGCGCGACTCTGGGCCATGGGATTTTAATTGATCACGGCTGTGGAGTGGTGATAGGAGAAACTGCCGTAGTGGGCGACAACTGTACCATTTATCAGGGTGTCACATTAGGAGGAGTCGGTCTGAATAAAGGCAAGCGCCATCCCACGCTGGGAAATAATGTGACCGTAGGAGCAGGTGCAAAGATATTAGGTTCCTTTGAAGTGGGAGACAATTGTACCATTGCAGCCAACGCGGTGCTTTTAAAACAGCTGGACAACAATGTGACAGCAGTAGGAATCCCGGCCCGTCCGGTGAAAATTGATGGGGTTCCCATCCCAAAAGAAGATAAAAAAGACGAGGCCATGGAGTATTTCTGCAAGATGGAAACCCGGATTAAGGAGATGGAACAGACGATCGAGAGCCTTCAGCAGGAGCTTTCCGTATACAAAAATGGCGGGGACCATGACAAAGACGGCCAGCCGGCAGCGGGGGCTGGGGAATAGAACTACAGGAAAACTACAAAAAAAGTATATTGAAACATGCACCTGCATAAACTTTCTTAAAGGAATAAAGAAGGTAAGGCAGGTGCTATTTTATGTTGGAGCTGTTGAAGAAAAACATACATATGAATCGTTGGAAAGGAAATGCCACATCTCAGGTAACACTTGATGATGACTTTATTGTACCGGACAGCATGGACGATGTGGATCAGATCATTTTAAGTTCCGGTGAAATTACCATTGATTCCGTGAAAAACCAGGCTGAGCGGTTAGTGGTCCGGGGAAAACTTGATTTTACCATTCTCTATCGGGGTGCAGAAGGCGGGCTCCAGACTCTTTCCGGAAGCATTAATTTTGAAGAACCGATTAATGTACCGGGATTAGAAGAGCAGGATTATGTCCAGCTGATGTGGGAGCTTGAAGATTTAAACGCCGGAATCATCAATTCCAGAAAGTTAAGCGTTAAGGCTCTGGTCACGCTTCAGGTAAAGGTGGAGACGGCATATGACGTAGACGCTGCTGTGGAAGTGGACACGGGACTTGAGACCACGGACTGTCCTCAGGTGGAAATTCTCCGCCGTAATGTGGACGTGGCTACAATTGCGCTTCGTCATAAGGATACGTTTCGTATCAAAGAGAATCTTACGCTTTCCGGGAACAAGCCGAACATCGACCATATTTTATGGAGTGAGATGAAGCTGAGAGGCGTTACCACAAGGCCTGTGGATGGAAAAATGCTTTTAGACGGTGAGCTGATGGTCTTTGTCATCTATCAGGGAGAAGGGGAAGGTGCGCCCATTCAGTGGATCGAAGAGAGCATTCCATTTGAAGGAGAGCTTGCTGTATCCGAGGTCACGGATGATATGGTTCCGTCTGTTACGGTCCATTTGATTCATAAAGACATTGAAGCAAAGCCGGATTCCGACGGAGAGATGCGGGAAATGGATATGGATGCCGTGCTGGAACTGGATATGAAGCTTTACAGGGAAGACAGCATGGAACTGTTAAGCGATTTGTATTCCACCAACCGGGAGCTGAGCCTGCAGACCGGAGAGGCATGTTTTGATAAGATTTTGACCAAAAATATGAGCAAATGCAAGATCGTGGAAAAGGTATCCCTTCAAAATGCCGACCGTATCCTGCAGATCTGCCACAGTGAGGGAACGGTTAAAATTGATGATACGGAGGTCATGGAAGACGGACTTCATGTGGAAGGTGTCTTAGAGGTCCGTATGCTCTACCTGACCTCTGACGATGCCCAGCCCATTCAGTCCGCGGTTGAGGATATTCCGTTCCACTACTTAATTGAGGCTCCGGGAATCAATGCAGACACCATCTGCCAGTTAAATCCCGGTCTGGAGCAGTTAAGTGCGGTCATGATGGGTGGCGGTGTGGTAGAAGTAAAAGCTACCATTTCCCTTGATTTGCTGGCGCTGCAGCCCATCTGTGAACAGGTCATCATCAGTGCAGCCGATGCTCCCATGGATTTGGATCATCTGCAGAAGCTTCCCGGAATCGTTGGCTACATTGTCCAGCCCGGAGATTCCCTTTGGAAAATTGCCAAAAAATTCCATACTACCATTGATACCGTTATGACGGCCAATGGTTTAACGGAAAAATCGGTAAAACCAGGTGACCGCCTGATTTTAGTAAAAGAATTGTCATAAAATGGAGTGCCAGGCAGGCTTTTATTGTTCTGTCTGGCATCCTTGCGTTTAAAACGGAATGATTTTTAGAAAAAAGGGCATTATAAAGATTGCTATTCACATATCGGTTTGTCCTGTTATATAATATACTATAGCTTAGCTATGGTATTCTACAATCGATGGCGCCAATCCGCATCCAGCTGGTGCTTAAGATAGATAACAGGTTATCCTGGGCGGTAGTGACGTGATTGCAAGGCGTTATTACCGTTTACATAGTCGCAAGGAATAAAAGCTCGGAGAAAAAAATGAATTATACTTATTTATTACAGTGTGCGGACCATACGCTCTACTGCGGATGGACAAACCATCTTGAAAAACGTTTAAAAGCCCATAACGATGGAAAAGGGGCAAAATACACAAAGACAAGACGGCCCGTCCGGTTGGCTTATTATGAAGAATTCCCAACAAAGGAAGAAGCCATGCGCAGAGAGGCCGCCATTAAAAAGCTGTCCAGAAAGGAAAAGCTGAAGCTATGCAACAAAGCGGTACATCAGCATATAGTGGCAGAAGCTTCCACCCATGACAAATAGATGGAACAGCTCGTGGTTGCCGAAATTTTTCAGCTTGGGACTGAATAAAGGCAGCTTTAACGCGTAGATGATGCCGCCTGCGGTATAGATGATTCCGCCGGCCAAAAGCCATCCAAAGGCAGCAGGCGGAAGGGCCTGAATGATCTTACCGAAGGCCAGAACACAAACCCAGCCCATAGCAATGTAGATACAGGAAGAAAACCATCTGGGGCACATCACGAACCAGGCTTTGATGAGGATTCCGGAAACCGCAATGCCCCACACAAGGGCAAGTAAGCTCCACCCGGTCCGGTCGCCGAGGACGATTAAGCAAATGGGAGTGTAAGTGCCTGCAATCAGAATGAAGATCATCATATGGTCAATCTTTTTTAATAGTTTATTGATTTTTGGTGATATATCAAGTGTATGGTAAATGGTGCTGGCCGCATACAGCAGAACCATGCTGGTAATAAAGATGGCCAGAGCAGTGATATGAAGTGCTCCGTCAGAAGAGGATTTTATTAACAGCGGTACAGCAGCGATCAGTGCCAGGATCATTGCAATAAAGTGTGTAAGTGCGCTGATGGGATCTTTGATTTTTGAGTTCATAAACGGCTCCTCCTTGATAGTTAATATTAATGTTTGATGTAGTATTAAATACTATGTATTCTATATTTATATACTATACACGTTGAAATTGAAATTTGCAATATATTTTTTGAAATTCAAAGTATTCTTAAAAATGTGTTTGCCAGAACCGGTTATTTCCAAGTATAATTGGCGTAATCAATGGAAAGGTATGGAATGTTTATGAATCAGACGATCAAAGAACTCATGGAACGGAAATCGGTCCGGGTATACGAAGAGCGGCGGATTGAACCGGAGAAAAAGAAAATTATATTACAAGCAGCCTTGCAGGCGCCCACCGCAGGGAATATGACCCTTTATTCCATCATTGATGTGACGGACCAGAAGCTGAAGGACAAGCTTTCTGAGACCTGCGACAACCAGCCATTCCTTGCAAAAGCTCCTCTTGTGCTTGTTTTTGCAGCAGATTGTCAGAGGTGGTATGATTTATTCTGCAGCCATGAAGAGGAGGTGCGAAGACCGGGCATGGGAGATCTTTTGCTGGCAGTTGACGATACTCTGATTGCGGCCCAGAATGCAGTAACCGCCGCACAGTCTATGGGAATTGGCTCCTGCTATATCGGAGATATTATGGAAAACTATGAGATACATAAGGAATTATTAGGACTGCCCAGGTATGCGGTTCCTGCTGCTATGGTGGTGTTCGGATATCCAACGCGGCAGCAGAAGGAACGAAATAAGCCAAAGCGTCTGAATCCGGAGGCGGTGGTATTTGAAAATTCCTACCGCCGCTTAAGTCCCGTGGAATTTGAAGAAGAATTGAATAAAAGCCAGGGCAGGGAAGAAAACTTTTCTGCATGGGTAAAAGCCTTCTGCAAGAGAAAATGGAATTCCGATTTCAGCGTGGAGATGAGCCGATCTGTAAAAGCCATGACGGAGGCCTGGGAGAAAGAGGATTAGAAAGAATATGAACATACTATATGAAGATCAAGAAGTACTGGTCGCAGAAAAACCGGTGGGAATGGAATCCCAGTCTGCCAAATCTTTTGAACCGGACATGGTCAGTGAAATCAAAAAACATATCAACAAGGTATCCCCAAATTCCGGCGAGCCATATGTGGGAGTTATCCACAGACTGGACAAGCCTGTTGGTGGAGTTATGGTCTATGCAAAAACAAAAAACTCTGCAGAGTCTTTAAGTAAGCAGGTTTCCGGGCATCAGATGGAAAAAATATACCATGCGGTGGTATGTGGAAAACCTGTGGAAAACTCTGGGACCTACGTGGATTATTTGTGGAAAGACGGAAAAAACAATTGTTCAAAAATTGTGGAAAAGGGGATAAAAGGTGCAAAACCTGCAGAGCTTGACTTCCGGGTTGTGGATAAGACGCAGCAGAATGGAGAGGAATATTCTCTGTTGGAAATTAAGCTGAAAACCGGACGCCATCATCAGATCCGGGTGCAGATGGCAGGACATGGAACTCCTTTGTGGGGCGATCAGAAGTATAACCCCAGTTTCCAGCAAAAAAAGATCCGGGCAGATATCGCCCTGTTCGCTACCAGTCTATCTTTTGTCCATCCGGTCACGAAAAAGAAAATGACCTATACGGTAAAGCCGAAAGGACAAATGTTTGATCTTTTTTCTCTGTAAAATAAAAATATAAAGAAGGAATTTTTTACTAAATAGATACCTGCATACTTTTTACTCCGGGCGCTCATAATAGGGAATGTACAAAAGAAGTACAAAACAGAAACAGGTGAGTCCATGGAGAAACCGAGCAGGAAACTGAAGAAAACATTATTAATTTTGGGAGTTACGGGGGCAGTATACTTGAGTTTTCGATATCTGCTGCCCCTCGTGATTCCCTTTTTGATTGCATATGTATTTGCTTTGTCTCTCCGCCCGTCCGCCCTTTGGATCGAAAGAAAGACCCGTTTTACAATAAAGAAAAAAGTGATTTCTGTTCCTCTGGCGGTGATCGGGGGTGTAGAGATCATTCTTTTTATGATCGTATTCGGGATCATCGTATATGCCGGCGGTCGAAAGCTGCTGATGGAAGCCACACTCTTGTTCCAAAACCTTCCTCAGATCATGAGGAATCTGGATCACTGGCTGATGGAAAACTGCACCTTTGCGGAACAGTTTTTAAAACTTCCGGATGGCTATATGCTTCAGGTGGTCAGAGAGATCCTATCCGGAGGAGAAGCGGTGGTTAAAAGCAAAGCCATGTCGTTTTTAATGATGAATTCCATGAGTATTATCAAATGGGTGGTCCAGGTGACCGTTGTAACCGTTATTTTATTTATTGCCACCATATTAACGCTTCAGGAGATGGATGACATCCGTACCAGACGTGATAACTCCATGTTCTGCTATGAATATGCCATGCTTGGGAACCGGCTGATGTCAGTCGGAAGTGCCTGGTTAAAGACACAGGCAACCATCATGCTGTTTACCATGGGAATCTGTTCCCTGGGATTGTTTTTTATGGGAAATTCCTATTTTATACTGCTGGGAATCGGGATCGGGCTTCTCGATGCATTGCCCATCTTTGGAACAGGAACGGTGCTGATTCCCTGGGCAATCCTGGCTATGATCAATGATAACTGGGTCTACGGCGTTGGGCTCATTGTCATTTATATTATCTGCTATTTTTTCAGAGAAATCATGGAAGCTAAAATCATGGGAGGAAAAGTAGGGCTTACCCCTCTGGAAACCCTTGTTTCTATGGTTGTAGGTCTTAAACTTTTCGGACTTCTCGGGTTTATCCTGGGTCCTATCGGATTATTAATAATAGAAGATATTGTGGAGCTATATGGTGGAACGTGTTATAATTGCAAAAAAGAAACCCAGGAGGAAGAAAGGGGAAATACACGTTGAACCCAAAGGAATTGATTGAATTTTTGAAAATATTAGAAAAATTAAAATGCAACACCCGGCATAGCTGGACCACAAACAAAAGGCAGGAGAGCGTGGCAGAGCACAGCTGGCGACTGGCTGTACTGGCCATGCTCATGGAGCCTGATTTTTCTGATCTGGATATGAACAAAGTCATTCGTATGTGTCTCATTCATGACTGGGGCGAGGCGGTGACCGGAGATATTCCGGCTTTTATAAAGACAGAAAATGATGTAGCCGTAGAAGAGAAAGCCACCGGCGCTCTTTTAGAAAAGCTTCCCGATTCTCTGAAAGCACCTCTCTCGTCCCTGTTTGAAGAACTGTCACTTATGCAGTCCAAAGAGGCCAGGCTTGTAAAGTCCCTGGATAAGATCGAAACCCTGATTCAGCACAACGAAGCAGGCACAGATACCTGGCTGCCTCTGGAATACGAATTAAACATGACCTATGGAAATGAAATCTGTGACAGCTTCCCTCAGACAAAAAAATTAAGGGATCAGGTACGGGAAGACAGCAGACAGTTAATCATGGAGGAAAAACGTGGAAACGGAAAATAGTACATATGAACGGCTGAGGAAGCTGCGGAGCCGGCTTCACCAAAACCCGGAACCATCAGGTCATGAGACAGTGACGATAGAGATTCTAAAGGAATTTATTAAGACCTATACTTCTTTGGAAACCGTAGACCGGGAGGGCTGGTTTTATGCGGTACACCACGAAGAGAACGCCAAAAAGAGCGTCGCGTTCCGGGCGGATATGGATGGGATTTATGGAGAAGACGGAACTCTGTTCCATGGCTGCGGACATGACGGGCATAGTTCCGTACTGGCCGGGCTTTGTCTGGAGCTGGACAAAAAGCGGTTGGGGAAAAATGTGTATTTCATCTTCCAGCCGGCAGAAGAGACCGGACAGGGAGGAAAAGAGTGCAGCCGCCTTTTGACGGAAAAAAAGATTGATGAAGTCTACGCATTTCATAATCTTCCCGGTTATCCTCTGGGAACAGTGGTCCTGAAAGAAGGGACCTTTGCCTGTGCATCTAAGGGCGTGGTCCTTGGCTTTCAGGGAAGGCAGAGTCATGCCGCTTACCCGGAGCAGGGAGTAAATCCTGCATGGATTCTTGGGGAACTGATCGTAAAAATCCCCGAACTATTGGCTTTACCAGATTTTTCCGGCATGGTTCTTGCCACTATCATCGAGGTAAAAGCAGGAGATCAATCCTTTGGAGTCTCTCCGGGAGACGGACGGCTCTCTCTTACACTCAGAGCGGAAAAGCAGGAAGATTTAAACCGGTTTGAAGCATCCCTTTTGTCCTTTGCAAGGAAACGGGCCGGGGAAATGTCTGCTAAGCTGACGGTTTCTTACGCCGATGAATTCCCGGATACGGTCAATAAAGCAGATTGGGTAAAACGGTGCAAAGCCAGACTTATGGAGCAGAAGATCCCATGTATGGAGATATCCGAACCACTTCGCTGGTCGGAGGATTTTGGCTGGTACTTAAAGAAAGCAGACGGAATGTTTTTCGGCGTGGGAGCAGGAGAGGCTTGTCCGGGACTTCACACAAGGGAATATGAATTTCCCGATGAAGTCATGAAAACAGCCCTTGCCGCCATGAACGCATTTCTATAAGGAAAAGGCGGAGAAGAAAAGCCGGGCCCGCCTCTTGACAAACATTTGCAAATAACGTAAAATCAACCATACGATCATTTTAAATGAGAAAAGAAGCAAGACGTTGAAGAGGACTAATAAGTGATGATGTATTCCAGAGAGAAGGCCGTGTGCTGGAAGGCCTTTATACCGCTCATGACCCAACCTCCCTCGGAGTCCCGCAGCAAACTGCGGCGCATATCCTGCGTTACTGGATCAAAAAGTGAGCCGTGGATATCCATTGGCTAAATTGGGTGGCACCGCCGAGCTGTTCGGTCCCTTTTACGGAGGGAACGGATGGCTTTTTTAATTTTATGGAAAAAGGAGAATTGTCATGGCAAAGGACAAGAAATTAGTAGAAGCCATCACATCCATGGATGTGGACTTCGCCCAGTGGTATACAGATGTAGTAAAAAAAGCGGAATTGATCGACTATTCCAGTGTAAAAGGCTGTATGGTCATCAAACCGGCAGGCTATGCGATCTGGGAGAACATTCAGAGTGAGCTGGACAGAAGATTTAAGGAAACAGGGGTTGAAAATGTGTATATGCCCATGTTCATTCCAGAAAGCCTTCTTGAGAGAGAAAAGGACCATGTAGAAGGATTTGCACCGGAGGTTGCCTGGGTAACTCACGGGGGACTGGAACCGCTGCAGGAACGGCTTTGCGTAAGACCTACCTCTGAGACTTTATTCTGTGATTTTTATTCCAGAGATATCCAGTCCTATCGCGACCTTCCTAAATTATATAATCAGTGGTGTTCCGTGGTCCGCTGGGAGAAGACAACAAGACCGTTTTTGCGTTCCAGAGAATTCTTATGGCAGGAAGGCCATACTGCTCACGCCACAGCAGAAGAAGCGGAAGAAAGAACCAAGCAGATGCTTAATTTGTATGCAGATTTCTGTGAAGAAGTGCTTGCAATGCCCGTCATCAGAGGACAGAAGACCGATAAGGAAAAATTTGCCGGTGCAGAAGCGACCTACACCATCGAAGCCCTGATGCACGACGGAAAAGCATTGCAGTCAGGAACCAGCCATAACTTTGGAGACGGATTTGCAAAAGCATTTGAGATCCAGTATTCTGATAAGGAAAATAAACTCCAGTACGTCCATCAGACTTCATGGGGAATGACCACAAGACTGATCGGTGCCATCATCATGGTCCATGGAGATGACAATGGTCTGGTGCTTCCTCCAAGAATCGCTCCGACCCAGGTCATCATCGTTCCTGTCCAGCAGCAGAAGGAAGGGGTTCTCGATAAGGCATATGAACTTAAAGACGTTCTGTCCAATTTCCGGGTGAAGGTTGATGATACCGACAAGAGCCCAGGCTGGAAGTTCAGTGAATCCGAGATGAGAGGAATTCCGATCCGGGTAGAAATCGGACCGAGAGACATTGCGGAGAACCAGGCAGTTTTGGTCCGCCGTGATACCCATGAGAAAATTACCGTGTCTTTAGACGAGCTGGGCGAAAAAGTAGAACGGCTTCTTTCCGATATCCAGAAAGATATGTTTGAAAGAGCCAGATTGCACCGGGATGAGCATACCTATGAAGCATTGGATATGGATACCTTTGTAAAGACCGTAGAAGAAAAGCCGGGCTTTGTAAAGGCCATGTGGTGCGGCTGCCAGGAATGCGAGGATAAGATCAAGGATTTAACAGGAGCAACTTCCCGCTGTATGCCGTTTCAGCAGGAAAAACTGGCAGATACCTGTATCTGCTGCGGAAAACCTGCAACAAAGATGGTTTACTGGGGCAGAGCTTATTAAGGATTCCATAAAACAGCCAAAAGGAGAAACAGTGATGAAGATACAGGTTCCGGAAGCAGCAGGAAAAATCATAGAACAACTCAATATCCATGGATTTGAAGCTTATGTGGTGGGCGGTTGTGTGAGGGACAGCCTGCTTCTTCGGACACCGGAGGACTGGGACATCACCACCTCGGCAAAGCCGGAACAGGTAAAGGAGATCTTTTCCCGGACCGTGGATACAGGAATCCAGCATGGTACGGTTACGGTGCTCATGGACGGGGGAGCCTATGAAGTGACTACCTACCGCATCGACGGAGAATACGAAGATGGACGCCATCCGAAATCTGTTGAGTTTACGGGCAATCTGATCGAGGATTTAAAACGCCGGGATTTTACCATCAATGCTATGGCATACAGTGACAGAGACGGACTTGTGGATGCCTTTGACGGACGGCGGGATTTGGATAAGAAGATCATCCGCTGTGTAGGCAATGCCAAAGACCGGTTTACAGAAGATGCCCTTCGCATCCTGCGAGCCATCCGGTTTTCCGCCCAGCTGGGCTTTGACATGGAAGAGGAGACGAGAAAGGCCATCGCGGTCATCGCCCCCAATATGGAAAAAGTCAGCAGGGAGCGGATACAGGTGGAGCTTACCAAGCTTCTTCTCTCAGACCATCCGGAACAAATGGCTGCGGTGTATGAAAACGGCATTGCACCCTATATATCAGAACATTTTCTTGCAGCCGGAGAGAGAATGGGAGAGACCGGCACAATCAAACTCCTTCCGGCAGAAAAGCACATGCGCTGGTCCGGCTTTTTGCGGTCAGAGGGGCCGGAGGAAGCAGTATTAATCCTTCGTGATTTAAAGCTGGATAATGAAACCATCAGTCAGGTAAAAACGCTTGTAACCCTGTGGAAACAGGAGATGCCTGCAGATAAACCGGTGATCCGGAAAGTCATGAGCGGACTTTCTCCAAAACTTTTTCAGGATCTTTTGTGTTTCCAGAAAATTTTCTGCCCAAAGTCCTACCAGGAGACGTTAATAAAAGTGGAACAGTATGCAGAAGAAATCATTGAAAATGGAGACTGCATCCGGTTAAAAGATATGGCTGTGACCGGCCGGGATCTCATCGGGGCAGGCAGAAAGCCCGGACCTGGAATCGGGAAAGTGCTGGAGACGCTGTTTGAAGAAGTTTTAAAAAATCCGGAGTGCAATAACAGAGAGTATTTGATGAATCTGGCTGAACGGTTATAAAAAAAGCGGACGTCCCGCCCGTATAACTTTCCGCCGGATTCTGCATATTTTTTCCTGCCCTTTCATACCCTAGAAGTAGCTGATGAGCTAAGAGTTGGAGGGGTGGTTGTGAACGAGAAATACACAGAGGTGCTTTCGCAGTATGAGCTTGAAATTCTTGATGTAAAGCGCGGCCGGGGCGCCTGGTTGTGTGAAACGAATCAGGGACTGAAACTGCTTCGGGAATATAAAGGAACTTTAAAGCGCCTGGAATTTGAAGATCAGGTATTTTCGCAGATGGAAGAAGCCGGCCATATAAATGTGGATCGTTATGTTAGAAATAAAGAAGGAGAACTCCTCTCTGCCGCCGAGGACGGAACCCGCTGGATCGTAAAAAACTGGTATGCGGACCGGGAATGCAATTTAAAGGACAGCAAAGAGATTCTTTGTGCCATTGAACGGATCGCTTATTTACATAAGATACTCCGGGGAATTGAATTTAAGGAGGAATGGAACCTGGGTTCCATTTTGGTGCAGCAACCGGCGGAAGAAATGGAACGGCACAATAAGGAACTGGTGCGCGCCCGTTCCTTTATCCGCAATAAAAGGAAAAAATCAGAATTTGAACTCTGTGTGATGGGTAATTATGATACATTTTATGAACAGGCAATGGAGGCTTGTAAGGGAATGGCCAGCTTTTTAGAGACCCGTGAAAGCAAGGAAGAGTATCTTTGCCATGGGGACCTAAACCAGCATCATATTCTTATGTGCTCCCATGATGTGGCGATTGTGGAATTCAACCGTATGCATAAGGGAATGCAGATGGAGGATTTATACCATTTTATGCGAAAAGCCATGGAAAAGCATGACTGGAACTTAAAGCTCGGCATGGCAATGCTTGATACTTATTCCAAAGTGATCTCTCTTTCGGATGCAGACAGGACCTGCCTCTATTACCTGTTCTTATATCCGGAGAAATACTGGAAGCAGATTAATTTCTATTATAATGCCAACAAGGCATGGATTCCCTCCCGGAACATTGAAAAATTAAAAGATCTGGAGATACAGGAGTCTGTGCGGAGCTCGTTTTTATCAAGAATAAAATAATGGAAATGCGCTTTTCTTTTGTTCTGTTTTGCTTTATAATAGCCATAACAGAAATGGAGAGAAGGGAGTATTTGCAATGAAAGATTACAGGAGCATTTATGATGAATGGCTTTTGAATCCATATTTTGACGAAGCGACCAGGAATGAACTTCGGGGGATTGCAGATGATGACAATGAAGTCAAAGAGCGCTTTTACAAAGATCTGGAATTTGGTACTGCTGGTTTAAGAGGCATTATCGGAGCCGGCATCAACCGCATGAATATTTATGTAGTAAGAAGAGCCACACAAGGGCTTGCAAATTATATTATAAAACAGGGCGGCGCTTTAAAAGGCGTGGCCATTGCATATGACTCCAGGCATATGTCTCCGGAGTTCGCAGAGGAAGCTGCACTGACATTAGCTGCCAACGGCATCAAGGCATATAAATTTGAATCTCTGCGACCGACACCGGAGCTTTCTTTTGCCGTAAGGGAGTTAGGCTGCATTGCCGGAATCAATATTACGGCCAGCCACAATCCTCCGGAGTACAACGGTTATAAAGTATACTGGGAGGATGGGGCCCAGTTTACTCCTCCTCATGACAAAGGGGTGACAAAGGAAGTTCTTGCTATCACCGACCTTTCTGCAGTAAAGACCATGACCCGGGAAGAAGCTGTGGCAGCAGGCAGATATGAGATCATCGGAGCGGAGGTGGATGATAAATACATCGCCCATGTAAAAGCACAGGTGGTGAACCAAAAAGCCATTGACCGCATGCAGGATGAGATCAGGGTCGTTTATACGCCCCTTCATGGAACCGGTAATCTTCCCGTAAGAAGAGCCCTTAAAGAGATCGGTTTTACCCATGTCTATGTAGTCCCCCAGCAGGAACTGCCGGATGGGGATTTTCCAACGGTCAGCTACCCCAATCCGGAGGCGGAGGAAGCGTTTTCCTTAGGTCTTGCTCTTGCAAAAGAACAAAACGCAGATCTGGTTCTGGCAACAGACCCGGATGCAGACCGTCTCGGAGTATATGTAAAGGATGACAGATCCGGTAATTACATTCCCTTGACCGGCAATATGTCCGGTTCTCTTTTATGTGAATATGTACTGAGCCAGAAACAGGAGCGGGGAGCTATTCCGGCGGATGGACAGGTCATTAAGTCCATCGTAACCACCAATCTTGTGGATGCCATAGCAAAATCCTACGGCTGTGAGCTGATCGAGGTGCTCACCGGATTTAAATATATCGGACAGCAGATCTTAAAGGCAGAGACCACCGGATACGGAACCTATCTTTTTGGTATGGAAGAAAGCTATGGATGTCTCATCGGGACCTATGCCCGCGATAAGGACGCCATTTCCGCTTCCGTTGCATTATGTGAAGCCGCTGCTTATTACAAGACCAAAGGCATGACCTTATGGGATGCCATGATCGCCATATATGAGAAATACGGCTATTACAAAGATGCAGTCATATCCATCGGCTTAAAAGGAATCGAAGGACAGGCAAAGATCAGGGCAATTATGGAGACCATGAGAAATAATACACCTGAGACCGTTGGCACATACAAAGTCCTTTCCGCCAGAGATTATCAGCTTGATACGGTAAAAGACATGATCACCGGAGAAATAAGGCCCACCGGGCTTCCACAGTCCGATGTCCTTTATTATGACTTGTCTGACGATGCATGGCTGTGCATAAGACCGTCAGGAACTGAGCCAAAGATCAAGTTTTATTATGGCATCAAAGGTTCTTCTCTGGAAGATGCGGATAAAACATCGGCAAAGCTGGGAGAGGCTGTGAAGGCGATGGTAGATCAGATGCTATAATTATTATAAATGAAACCGGGGGAAACGGTACTTTGATGGTAAGACACAGAAAAAAAGGCTGTGCTTATAAGTCAGAGTACCGTTTCCCCCGGTTTGTTTGTAATGAAAAATGCATCCATAGATAAAAATATTAAGACCGCTGACCCATCAGGATTTCTTATATTTCTTAGAATATTCCTTCAATTCCTTTAAGGTTTCTCCGAACAACCGGGAAGAAGCGGTAGGATTCCGGCGAAGAATTCCCTTGCGGTAAAAAGTGAGATATTTGGTCAGCTTCTCTTTGTTTTCTGTCAGTGACTGCAGCCGTTCGGCCAGGGCGGATTCCTTTAAAACGCTGGTGGTTTCCGCTTTTAAGTTGGTGATCTTGACCAGAGTCTCAGTCTTAAACTCGGATACTTTTTGTGTGGTCTCCGCTTTTAACAGCGCGATCTGCACCTGAACCTCTTCTAGCTCCGCTTTGATCTTTGTCAAAGATTCCAGGATTCGGCCAAGGTCCAGAGCTTCTTTTACGGAACGGATGGTGTCAATGATGAAAACCACGGAAATAAGCAGGACCACAGTGATACAGGCGGTACGGCTTAATGGAAGGACCAGCCACTCCAGAGGGCGGTGGACCACTTCCGTCAGCAAAAGGGTTAAAAATCCCCAGGCAAGGGAAGTTCCAAGACAGATATATCCGTTGATATTAAAAGGTTTATAGGTATAATCCCAGTACTTCATTTTAAACAGCCGCTCCATGACGTAGCCGGTGGCGTATTCCAGTATGGAGGCACCTGCCATTCCGAAAAGAAATACCAGAAGCAGATTGCCTTTGACAGGAAGGCACAGCCAAAGCATGAGAATCGCCCCGCTTCCATATAAAGGAAGAAGGGGGAGCCTTAAAAAACCCCGGTTTACAAAGTGAAGGCTTCTTACAGAAACATAGGTTGATTCAATTACCCAGCCAATAAAACAATAGATGTAAAAAAACAGCAGCCATTGATACCAAGTGTAAACGTACATAAGCGAACCCTCTTTCTTTTATGATTCGTATTGGAATTATCATATACGTTTTTGCCCTAATTTGCAACTTAAAAAACTTGCCAAAACATATCCTGCATTTGATGGCGTGATTCCCTGGGCAGAAACGGTCAAACCATTCTGCCCCAAATAAAAAATGGTCCAAAGAAAGTGGCTTTTTACTTGCCTTAATTGCTTCTGTCATGTAGAATTATGATGTTTCATAGAATTTTAGGGATCAAGCGGTGAAATCCGCAGCACGCAGAAGCATTGATTGCAGTTACTGAAAGAATAAGGAGTTTTTCAATGAGTATATTAAACGTAGAACATCTGACTCATGGATTTGGTGACCGGGCGATTTTCCAGGATGTTTCCTTCCGCCTGTTAAAAGGAGAACACATTGGTTTAATCGGAGCCAATGGAGAAGGCAAATCCACATTTATGAATATCATAACCGGAAAGCTGCAGCCCGACGAAGGTAAGGTAGAATGGGCGAAAAGTGTGCGTGTCGGCTATCTGGACCAGCATACGGTTTTAGAAAAGGGAATGACCATCCGGGAAGTGCTTAAAAACGCTTTTGCATTTCTATTTCAGATGGAGGAGCAGATGAATGAGATTTGTGACCGGATGGGAGAGGCAGACGAGGAAACCATGGCTTCCATGCTGGAGGAGCTTGGAACCATTCAGGATCTTTTAATGGCACACGACTTCTATGTTATTGATTCCAAAGTGGAGGAAGTGGCAAGAGCGTTAGGGCTTACCGATATGGGACTGGATAAGGACGTGACAGAATTAAGCGGAGGACAGAGGACCAAGGTTTTACTTGGGAAGCTTTTGCTGGAAAAGCCGGATATCCTTCTTCTTGACGAGCCGACCAACTACCTGGATGTGGTGCATATCGAATGGTTGAAACGCTATCTTCAGGAATATGAAAATGCATTTATTTTAATTTCCCATGACATTCCTTTTTTGAACAGCGTAGTCAACATCATATATCACATGGAAAACCAGAATCTGGACCGCTATGTGGGGGATTATGAAAAATTCCAGGAGGTATATGCGGTCAAACGTTCCCAGCTGGAGGCGGCATATAAGCGCCAGCAGCAGGAGATCGCAGAGCTGGAGGATTTTGTGGCCCGCAACAAAGCCCGGGTATCCACCCGGAATATGGCCATGTCCAGACAGAAGAAGTTGGATAAGATGGAGGTTATTGAGCTTGCCAAGGATAAGCCCAAGCCGGAATTTCATTTTGTGGAGGCCCGGACCGCCGGAAAGATGATCTTTGAAACAAAGGATATGGTGATTGGTTATGAAGAGCCCTTGTCAAAGCCGCTCAACCTAACCATGGAGCGTGGGGAAAAAGTAGTTCTGGTAGGGGCCAACGGCATCGGAAAAACGACGCTGTTAAAAAGCATACTGGGGCTTGTGCCATCGTTAAGCGGAAGCGTGGAGCTGGGCGATTATTTGTCCATCGGATACTTTGAGCAGGAGATGGCTCCTGGCAATACCACCACCTGCATAGAAGAGATATGGAAAGAGTTTCCTTCCTATACTCAGTACCAGGTCCGTTCGGCTCTGGCAAAATGCGGTCTCACTACCAAGCATATCGAAAGCCAGGTGCGTGTCCTCAGCGGCGGTGAGCAGGCAAAGGTAAGATTATGTAAACTTCAAAACCGGGAGACCAATGTCCTTTTACTGGACGAGCCGACCAACCATCTGGATGTGGAAGCGAAAGAAGAGTTGAAAAGAGCCTTAAAAGAATATAAGGGCACCATTCTTTTGATCTGCCATGAACCGGAATTTTACGAAGGACTGGCAACCAGAATCATAGACTGCAGGGATTGGGCACTGAGATTGTCGTGACAGACAGAAAAACATAAAAAAACAGAGCCAGGGATCACGGAGGACCTGACTCTGTTTTAACACGTTCCATCAAAAATGCGGATAATATATGTTCAGTTCATTATTTTAGGGGGGCCGGACGGTTTTCACCGTCCGGTATGAGTATGAAAAAGCTTTGTGATTTCAAGTAAGTTACTTGAAACAAAAGGCCCGTCATCCTTTCGGATAACGTAATACTAGTATATACGGAAATTGTGACAAAAATGTGTACGATAAATTAAAAAATAATAAAGATAATAAAAATAAAAAAACCCCTTTCAAAACATAGGGATATTGTATATAATAAGATAGAAAGTGCGACCTAATTTACGAAATACACATAAATTTGACGATAAAGGTAACTTTGGGAACAGGATTTAGGGATCAGGAGGAAGAAGACTATGATGTCCAATGATATTGGAATTGATTTGGGTACAGCCAGCATACTGGTATATATTAAAGGCAAAGGTGTGGTTTTAAAAGAACCTTCCGTCGTTGCCATTGACCGTGATACGAATAAAATAAAAGCCATTGGCGAAGAGGCAAGGCTTATGATCGGAAGAACTCCGGGGAATATTATCGCAGTCAGACCGCTGCGTCAGGGAGTTATTTCTGATTATACCGTAACAGAAAAGATGCTGAAGTATTTCATTAATAAAGCCGTTGGGAAAAAGACATTAAGAAAGCCAAGAATCAGTGTATGTATCCCCAGCGGAGCGACAGAGGTGGAGAAAAAGGCAGTAGAGGATGCGACTTACCAGGCTGGAGCCAGAGAAGTATCCATTATTGAAGAGCCGGTCGCAGCTGCGATCGGAGCAGGAATTGATATTGCAAAAGCCTGCGGCAATATGATCGTTGACATCGGCGGAGGAACTTCTGATATTGCGGTGATTTCTCTGGGAGGAACCGTAGTCAGCACCTCCATCAAGGTGGCTGGAGATGATTTTGATGAAGCACTTGTCCGTTATATGCGTAAGAAGCATAACCTTTTGATCGGTGAGAGAACTGCAGAGGAAATCAAGATCAACATCGGTGCTGCATACCGCAGACCCGAGGTATTGACCATGGAGGTACGCGGACGAAACCTGGTGACCGGACTTCCCAAGACCATTGTGGTTACGTCTGACGAGACGCTTGATGCCTTAAAAGAACCGGCAATGCAGATCGTAGATGCCGTTCATAACGTGTTGGAGCGTACACCACCGGAGCTGGCAGCTGATATTTTTGACCGTGGAATTGTGCTTACAGGGGGCGGCTCTCTTTTAAGCGGACTGGATGCTCTGATCGAAGAAAAGACAGGAATTACCACCATGATCGCAGAAGACCCGCTGACAGCAGTCGCCATTGGAACCGGTAAATTCATTGAATTTACTCATGGCGGAGATAATAAGAGAGAATTTTAGATAATAATGGAGTAACAGTATATCTGGCTGCTTTCGACACACCCTGGCGGTATCTTATGATTCCGGCAGGGATTGTTATGGGCAGTCTGTCTGTATTTGCGGGAGGAAATATGGCGGCAGTCTGCGGATTTGTAGAAAGAATTAAATACAGGAACGAAGACAATGGCTATACGGTCTTAAGCCTTGTGAACCAAGGACAAGAGTACACTCTGGTTGGAAATTTCCATTACATAAGCGAAGGCGAGATGATCGAAGCGGTGGGAGCCATGACCGAGCACCCGGTCTACGGGGAGCAGATGACGGTGGAAAGCTATGAGATCAAGGTGCCTGAGGATACGACGGCCATGGAACGTTATCTTGGTTCCGGTGCCATCAAAGGAGTTGGACCCGCTCTTGCCGCCAGAATCGTCCGCCGTTTTAAAGCGGATACCTTCCGGGTTATGGAAGAGGAGCCGGAGCGGCTTTCCGAGGTAAAGGGAGTCAGCGAGAAGATGGCCATGTCCATCTCCCAGCAGATCGAACAGAAAAAAGAGATGCGGCAGGCCATGATGTTTCTTCAGGAATATGGAATATCCATGAACCTGGCCGCTAAAATCTATCAGGAATACGGACCCAGGCTTTACAGCGTAATCCGGGAGAATCCTTACCAGATGGCAGATGATATTGCCGGGGTAGGTTTTAAAATGGCGGATGAGATTGCCAGAAAGGTGGGGATTTTCACAGACTCGGACTTCCGGATCAAGTGTGGGGTCCTCTATACCCTTTTGCAGGCTTCCGGAAACGGACATACCTATCTGCCGGAGGAAGAACTTCTCTGCCAGTCTTCAGAGCTTTTGAAGGTGGAACGTCCGTTTATCGAAAAGCACCTGATGGACATGCAGCTGGATAAGCGTCTTGTCATCCGGGAGGAGGAAGGAAAGCGTGTCATCTATGCGTCCCAGTATTATTATATGGAACTGAATACTGCCAAGATGCTTCATGATCTTAATATCCGTGGGCATATGCCGGAGGAAGAGATCCGTACCAAGCTGTTAAAGATTCAGAAGGAAGAGCAGATCGAACTGGATGAAAAGCAGGTAAAAGCCGTGGCAGAAGCTGTGAACAGCGGACTTCTCATCATTACGGGAGGTCCCGGAACCGGTAAGACCACCACCATCAATACCATTATCCGCTTTTTTGAAAGCGAAGAGATGGAGATATTGCTGGCGGCCCCCACAGGCAGAGCGGCAAAACGTATGACAGAAGCCACAGGCTATGAGGCCAGGACCATTCACCGTTTGCTGGAACTGACCGGAGTTCCGGGTGACGAACGGTCTGTTTCCATGCATTTTGAGAGAAATGAAGAAAATCCCCTGGATGCAGATGCCGTCATTATTGATGAGACTTCCATGGTAGACATTCATTTGATGCAGTCCCTGTTAAAGGCCATCAATCCGGGGACCAGACTGATCCTGGTGGGGGATGTAAACCAGCTTCCCAGTGTAGGACCAGGGAATGTCCTTCGCGACATGATCGACTCCCAGTGCTTTAATGTGGTCATGCTGACCAAGATTTTCCGTCAGGCTACCCAGAGCGATATTGTGGTCAATGCCCATAAGATTAATGGAGGGGAGAGGATTCCTCTTGGGAAAAAGAGCAAAGACTTCCTATTTATTAAGAGAGAAGATCCGAACGCCATTATTAATGCCATGATCACTCTGGTACAGGATAAACTTCCTGGTTATGTTCAGGCAGATATCTATGACATACAGATTATGACTCCTATGAGAAAAGGGGCCATAGGAGTGGAGCGGTTAAATACGATTCTCCAGGAATATTTAAATCCGCCGTCCAGGGATAAGCCCCAGAAGGAGACCGCCGGAGTCATTTACCGGGTGGGGGATAAGGTCATGCAGACCAAGAATAATTACAACATCGAATGGGAAGTCCGCAACAGCTACGGAATCCCGGTAGATAAGGGAACCGGTATTTATAATGGAGATATTGGCATCATCCGGGAGATCAACAGCTTTGCGGAGCTTGTCACCGTGGAGTTTGACGAAGGACGTCTGGTGGAGTACAGCTATAAGCAGCTGGAGGAACTGGAACTTGCCTATGCCATCACCATCCATAAATCCCAGGGAAGCGAATATCCGGCTGTGGTTATTCCGGTGTTTTCAGGTCCCCGGATGCTTATGACCCGGAATTTGATCTATACTGCGGTGACCCGTGCCAGGTCCTGCGTCTGTCTGGTGGGAGTGCCGGAAATCTTTCAGGAAATGGTAAACAACGAGACAGAACAGCGCAGATATTCCGGCTTAAAAGACCGGATCTGTGAAATCAACCAGCTTTCATAACATTCTACAGGCGGGAGCCTTCTTCCTGCCTGTCTGATCATTCTAACATTCAAGGAGAATCCTTTCTGATGAATCTTTCCTTTTTCATAGATTTACTTTTTCCCAGGCGGTGTCCCGTCTGTGACGGCATCGTCATGCCAAAGGGCAGGCTGATCTGCCGGGAATGTTTACGTCAATTATCGCCCGTAAAAGGGCCGGTCTGTAAAAAGTGCGGCAAAGAAGTCATGACTGCAGAGATTGAATACTGCTTTGACTGTGAGAAGCATAAACGGACCTTTGAATATGGCCTGGCTCTTTTTAACTATGAGGAAACGGCCAGAAAGTCCATGGCAAAAATCAAATATAAGAACAAACGGGAGTATCTGGATTTTTACGGAAAAGCTGTGGCGGCCCGTTATGAAACATTGATTCGCAGAATGGATGCTCAGGCATTGGTTCCTGTGCCGGTTCACCCGGCCAGAAGAAAAGAACGGGGATTCAATCAAGCGGAACTCTTGGCCCGCCGGATCGGAGAATGTCTGTCCATTCCGGTTTTGCCACAGCTGCTTCTCAGGAATAAGAATACCATGCCCCAAAAGGGGCTGGACCCGTCAGGGAGGCTTAAGAATCTGGAGGAAGCGTTTAAAGCAGGCAAAGAAATGAATGGGGTGAAAGGCGTGATTTTGGTGGACGACATTTATACCACCGGAAGCACCATAGAAGCCTGTACCAGAGTCTTAAAAAAGGCGGGGATAAAGAGGGTGTATTTCCTCACAATTTTTATTGGACGGGGCCAATAGAATGATGTATGATAGGATTAATTACAATCAGGAGGATTACGATGATTATTAGAACTGCAGAAGAAAAAGATGTGCCCCAATTACTTGATATTTACAATTATGAAGTAGAGCATGGCTGTGCGACATTTGATCTGACTCCCAAAACTATGGAGGAGTGGATGGGGTGGTTTTATGAGCATAACGTGGACAACCATCCATTGATCGTAGCAGAAGAAGACGGAAAAGCCGTAGGCTATGCAAGCCTTTCTGCCTATCGCCCCAAGGAAGCTTACAAGACCACGGTGGAGTTGTCCATCTATGTGGATAAAGATTACCGGCGCAAAGGCATTGCCGGAAAGCTGGCATCAAACATCATAGATATGGCAAGAAAACGGGACGACATCCATACAGTTATTTCAGTAATCACAGGAGGGAATGAAGCCAGCTGCCTTCTCCATGAGCATCTGGGATTTTTATACTGCGGGACGATGAAAGAAATGGGCATGAAATTCGGGAAAATGCTGGATATAATCAATTACCAGCTGATGGTATAAAAAGGAGGGATTTGTTATGGGCCACATGGAGGGATTTTATACCTCGGGCCAGTTCGCGAAAAAAGCCAATGTCTCTATACGGACTGTCCGGTATTATGACAAGCAGGGGCTGTTAAAGCCTGCAGGGATCAGCCAAGGCGGATACCGTCTGTATACGGACTCCGATTTTGCCAAGCTCCAGAAGATTCTTTCCTTGAAATTTCTGGGCTTTTCTCTGGATGAAATCCGTTCCATCACCATCAATGACGATGACAATGACTATGTGGAAGAATCTCTCCGCCTCCAGCTGAATTTGATCCGCAAACGGATCGAGCATTTAAAGCTGGTGGAGCAGACACTGACAGAGACCTCCAGACTGGTCACAGACAACCAGAATGTAGACTGGAATAAAATCCTTCATTTAATCCATATTACCAATATGGAAAAATCTCTTGTGGAACAGTATAAGGACGCAGCGAATATCAGCATCCGCATAGGGTTACATAAAAAGTACACTAAAAATCCCCTGGGGTGGTTCCAGTGGCTCTACGGACTGATGGAGCCGTTAGAAGGGAAAGATATTCTGGAGCTTGGCTGCGGCAACGGAGAACTGTGGCTTGCCAACCAAACCCGGATTCCCCCGGATGCCCATATTTGTCTTTCTGATGTATCAGAAGGCATGATCCGGGATGTGGAGGAGAATTTAAAAGAGATTCCCGGTGATTTTTCCTTTGAGGTTTTTGACTGCCGCCAGATTCTAAAACCAGCAGACCACTATGACCTTGTAGCTGCCAACCATGTTCTGTTTTATTTGTCTAATCTTGATGGGGTATTAAGCCAGGTGGCCAAGATCTTAAAACCAGGCGGCGTATTTTGCTGCAGTACCTACGGCCAGGACCATATGAAGGAAATCAGCGGGCTGGTCAAGGAATTTGATTCCCGGATCGCGCTGTCGGAAGTGAATCTCTATGATGTGTTTGGCCTTGATAACGGAGAAGAGCAGTTAAAGTGCCATTTCCGCTCCGTGGAAAAGAAAGAATATGAAGATCATCTGGAAGTCAGCGATGCCCGGGCCTTGATGGAATATATTTTATCCTGCCACGGCAATCAGCAGGAGTATTTAAGTGACCGCTATGAGGAGTTTCGGGAATTTTTGGAGAAAAAGATGGAAAAGAAGGGATATATCCATATTACCAAGCAGGCAGGCGCTTTTCTTTGCATAAAATAAATAATATGGAAAAAACACTTGACTGTGACCTTACGTCACCCTGTATGATGGTATCATGAATTAATATGGAGGAATCACACAATGAAGGGAATTATTCTTGCCGGAGGCTCCGGCACCAGACTTTATCCGCTTACCATGGTAACTTCCAAACAGTTACTGCCGATTTATGACAAGCCAATGATCTATTACCCCCTGTCCGTGCTGATGAATGCAGGAATCCGGGATATCCTCATCATCTCCACCCCAGATGATACCCCAAGGTTTGAAGCTCTTTTAAAGGACGGTTCCCAGTTCGGAATCCAGCTATCCTATGCGGTTCAGCCTTCCCCGGACGGTTTGGCACAGGCATTTATCATCGGAGCGGAATTCATCGGAGACGACAGCGTTGCCATGATTCTTGGCGATAATATTTTTGCAGGCCATGGACTGAACAACCGCCTGTTAAACGCAGCCAATAAAAAAGACGGCGCTACAGTATTCGGTTATTATGTAGATGACCCGGAACGTTTTGGCATCGTGGAATTTGATTCTGACGGCAAAGCGGTTTCAATTGAAGAAAAACCACAGCATCCCAAGAGCAATTACTGCGTGACAGGTCTTTATTTTTATGACAACAAGGTGGTGGAATATGCGAAGAATTTAAAACCGTCGGCCAGAGGAGAACTGGAGATTACGGATTTAAACCGCATTTACTTGGAAAAAGGCAAGCTTGATGTGGAACTTTTAGGTCAGGGCTTTACATGGCTTGATACAGGAACCCATGAGTCTCTGGTGGATGCCACTAATTTTGTCCGCACTATGGAGACACATCAGCATAGAAAGATCGCCTGCCTGGAGGAGATCGCATACTTAAACCACTGGATCACAA
The DNA here is from genome assembly GCF_043633585.1 of Lacrimispora sinapis. NCBI lineage: Bacteria > Bacillati > Bacillota > Clostridia > Lachnospirales > Lachnospiraceae > Lacrimispora > Lacrimispora sinapis. The sequence continues at coordinate 410,370 of NZ_CP141832.1, forward strand.
AGGATCAGCTTATGAAGAGCATCGAGCCTTTAAAGAAGAACCAGTACGGACAGTATCTGATGGATGTCCTTGCAGGTAAATACATTGATAAACTGAACGGTTAATTTATATCAGGAGGAAGAGAACCATGAAAATTATTGTTACCGGAGGAGCCGGATTCATCGGCGGAAATTTTGTACACCATATGGTAAATAAATACCCGGAGTATCAGATCATCAACCTGGATCTTTTGACTTATGCAGGAAACCTGGAGACATTAAAACCTGTGGAGGATAAACCAAACTACAAATTTATAAAGGGCGACATTGCAGACAGAACCTTCATTTTTGATTTATTTGAACAGGAAAAGCCGGATATGGTGGTGAACTTTGCGGCGGAGAGCCATGTAGACCGTTCCATCACTGATCCGGAATCCTTTGTAAGAACCAATGTCATGGGAACCACCACCCTGCTTGACGCCTGCCGTACCTATGGCATTAAGCGGTATCATCAGGTTTCTACCGATGAAGTATACGGGGACCTGCCTTTGGACCGCCCCGACTTATTCTTTACCGAAGAGACCCCTCTCCACACGTCAAGCCCCTATTCCTCATCTAAGGCAAGCGCAGACCTTTTTGTTCTGGCTTACCAGAGGACTTACGGCCTTCCTGTGACCATTTCCAGATGTTCCAATAACTATGGACCTTATCATTTCCCGGAGAAACTGATCCCCCTGATGATCAGCCGCGCGCTGGCAGACGAGGAATTACCGGTATACGGAACAGGAGAGAATGTAAGAGACTGGCTTCATGTTTCCGATCACTGTGAGGCCATTGATTTGATCCTTCACAAAGGAAAGGTTGGAGAAGTCTATAACGTAGGCGGACACAACGAGCGCACCAACTTGGAAGTTGTTAAGACTATCTTAAAAGCACTGGATAAACCGGAAAGTTTAATCAAATTCGTGACAGACCGTCCGGGTCACGACAGACGTTATGCCATTGATCCGGCAAAACTGGAGAACGAACTTGGCTGGAAGCCCAAATATAACTTTGATACCGGAATCCGTCAGACCATTCAGTGGTATCTGGACAACGAGGACTGGTGGAAACATATTATAAACGGAGAATATCAGGACTATTTTGACAAAATGTACGGAAAACGCTTATAAATCCATCTGTAAAGTGAGGCAGTTATGAAAGTATTTGTTACTGGCGTAAAAGGCCAGCTTGGATTCGATGTAATGAACGAACTGAAGAAGCGGGGACATGAAGCCGTTGGTGTGGACATTGAAGAAATGGACATCACAGATGCGGAAAGTGTAAACCGTGTGATCAAAGCAGCTGCTCCTGATGCAGTGATTCACTGTGCAGCCTATACAGCTGTTGATGCGGCAGAAGACAATGAAGAACTCTGCCGCAAGGTCAATGCAGCAGGCACAAGAGCTATTGCAAAGGTATGCCGGGAGCTGGATATCAAGATGATGTACATCAGCACCGATTATGTATTTAACGGTCAGGGAACAAGACCCTGGGAGCCGGATGATAAAAGAGAACCGCTGAATGTATACGGTCAGACCAAATACGAGGGAGAACTGGCAATCGAAGAAACCCTTGAAAAGTATTTTACCGTGCGAATTGCCTGGGTATTCGGCATAAACGGAAAAAACTTTATCAAAACCATGCTGAATCTTGGAAAGATCCGCGATAAGCTGACGGTAGTTGCCGATCAGATCGGTTCTCCTACCTATACCTATGATCTTGCACGTCTGCTTGTGGATATGATCGAAACTGAAAAATACGGCCGCTACCATGCGACCAACGAGGGATTGTGCAGCTGGTATGAATTTGCCTGCGAAATCTTTAAGCAGGCAGGAATGAATGTTACGGTGGAGCCTGTAAGCTCCGATCAGTTCCCAGTCAAGGCAAAACGGCCCATGAACAGCCGTATGAGCAAAGATAAGCTGGACGAGAACGGCTTCCTGCGCCTGCCCTCCTGGCAGGATGCACTTGCGAGATATCTGACAAAGATCGAGTACTAAAAAGATACACGGGAAACTTTTGCTTGCTTTTTAAAGTTTCCCGTGTTATAATGTCAGAACGTCACAATTTCATAGGTTTTTCTAAAAAAAGATTGACGAATCCTGCCCCGTATGTTATAGTAATTGGGCGAATGGAAGAGCTTAGGTCTTTTTTTTATGCTCAAAAATGTTTACAGCGGAAAAAGGACTGAAACACAACAACGAAAATTTAAGTGGAGGTGGAAGTCGTGCGCACAAAAATCACACTGGCATGTACTGAATGCAAACAGCGTAACTACAACATGACCAAGGATAAGAAGACTCATCCGGACAGAATGGAAACCAAGAAATACTGTAAATTCTGTAAGAGCCATACAATGCACAAGGAAACGAAGTAATCAGCTTGTAAAGGATGTGAAATTATGGGAGATACAGTGAACAACGAGGGTACTCAGAAGCATAGCTTTTTTAAAGGGCTGAAAGCTGAGTTTTATAAAATCGTTTGGCCTGACAAAGATACCGTAACGAAACAGACGATCGCTGTTGTATCAGCATCGATTGCTTTAGGACTGATTATTGCGATTATGGATCTGATCATCAAGTTTGGTCTCAGTTTTATCTTATAATTCGTAAGGGTTAAGGTGAGTTTATGTCAGAAGCACATTGGTATGTAGTCCATACCTATTCAGGTTATGAGAACAAAGTAAAAGTCGATATTGAGAAAACAATCGAAAACAGAAACTTGCAGGATCAGATCCTGGAAGTATCGGTTCCGCTTGAAGCTGTCATTGAAATTAAGAATGGCGTTGAAAAAAAGGCCGATAAAAAGATGTTTCCCGGCTACGTACTGATTCACATGGTCATGAATGATGACACATGGTATGTGGTACGGAATACCCGAGGAGTGACAGGCTTTGTAGGTCCTGGATCAAAACCGGTTCCTCTGACAGAAGAAGAGATGGAGAAACTTGGGTTCAAGAACGAAGAAGTCATTGTTGGCTTTGAAGAGGGAGATACCGTTGTGGTAACTTCCGGTGCATGGAAGGATACCGTTGGTGCCATCAAGTCCATCAACGAAGGTAAGAAGACCATCACCATTAACGTTGAGATGTTCGGCCGGGAGACTCCGGTAGAATTAAACTTCAGCGAGATAAAGAAGATGTAACAAGTGAAAGCGGCTTATACGGGTGTATAGGCTCGTGGGAGGGAAATCCCCGACAATACCACATTATTTAGGAGGTGCCTAATTATGGCAAAGAAAGTAACAGGATATATCAAATTGCAGATTCCAGCAGGGAAGGCTACACCAGCTCCTCCTGTAGGTCCGGCTCTTGGACAGCATGGTGTAAACATCGTACAGTTTACAAAGGAATTCAACGCAAGAACAGCTGACCAGGGTGATTTAATCATTCCGGTTGTTATTACTGTTTATGCTGATAGAAGCTTCAGCTTCATAACCAAGACTCCGCCAGCTGCTGTATTGTTAAAGAAAGCTTGCAAACTTAAATCCGGATCTGCAACTCCGAATAAGACAAAAGTAGCTACAATTTCCAAAGCCGAATTACAGAAGATTGCTGAACTTAAGATGCCAGATTTAAACGCTGCATCTGTTGAGACAGCTATGAGCATGATCGCTGGTACCGCTAGAAGTATGGGTATCACCGTTGAGGAATAATTTTCTTGGCAAAGTCAAGCGCAATGCTGACTGAGTTTTGCCTTAAAGGGCGCTTAGAAAATTAGCGGTTCGGCCTGTCCCCTGGAGAGTCGAACTGCCTTTATTGCAGTCGGCGAAGTTTTAAAAACGTGGGAGGGAAAATCCCCGACAATACCACTAGGAGGTTATTTAGAATGAAAAGAGGAAAAAGATACGCAGAGGCAGCTAAGACAGTAGATCGTACTGTTCTCTACGATGCACCGATCGCAATCTCTTTAGTTAAGAAGAATGCAAGTGCTAAATTTGATGAAACCATTGAAGCTCATATCAGAACCGGTTGTGACGGACGTCACGCAGACCAGCAGATCCGTGGTGCCGTTGTACTTCCACACGGTACAGGTAAAACTGTTCGCATCTTAGTTTTCGCTAAGGGACCTAAAGCTGACGAAGCTTTAGCTGCAGGCGCAGACTTTGTCGGAGCTGAGGATTTGATTCCTAAGATCCAGAACGAAGGCTGGTTGGATTTTGATGTAGTTGTTGCGACTCCAGACATGATGGGTGTTGTTGGTCGTTTAGGCCGTGTCCTGGGACCGAAGGGCTTAATGCCAAACCCAAAAGCTGGTACTGTTACTATGGATGTAGCCAAGGCAATCAACGATATCAAAGCTGGTAAGGTTGAGTACAGACTTGATAAAACAAATATTATCCACGTGCCAGTTGGAAAAGCTTCTTTCACAGAAGAGCAGTTAGCGGACAACTTCCAGACGCTTGTTGATGCAATCGTTAAAGCAAAACCAAGTACACTTAAAGGTGCTTATTTAAAGAGTGTAACCCTGGCTTCCACAATGGGACCTGGTGTAAAGCTCAATGTAGCAAAGTTAATGAACTAATTTTGCTTTGTGGTTGACATCAAATATAAATAATGTTATACTAACTTAGTATTGACTGCCGAAGACAGCAGGTGCCGCAAGGCATAAGGTGTAAACGCCTGCCGAGGAACATACAAGAATCATTTTATGTAAATGAATTGTAGACCTCTCTGTCCTTATGGCGGAGAGGTTTTTCTTTGCGGTTTATACGAGCGGGTCATGCGGACAACCGTATGGCTTAGACTAAACAGGAGGTAAACCATAATGGCAAAAGTTGAATTAAAACAGCCGATCGTAAGCGAGATCAAAGAATTACTGGACGGCGCTGAGACCGCAGTCGTTGTTGACTATCGTGGAATCACCGTTGCTCAGGATACAGAGCTTCGTAAGAAATTAAGAGAGGCTGGTGTTTCTTACAAAGTTTATAAGAACACCATGATCCGTTTTGCAGCTCAGGGAACCGCTTTTGAAGCACTGGGCCCGAATCTGGAAGGACCTACAGCAATCGCTGTATCCAAGACAGATGCAACAGCTCCAGCAAGAATTCTTGCTGAGTTTGCTAAGACAGCTCCGGCATTAGAGATCAAGGGCGGTGTTGTTGAAGGCGTATATTATGATGCAAAAGGTATGGAGAAGATCGCAGGTATTCCTTCCAGAGAGATCCTTCTTGGAAAGTTACTTGGAAGCATTCAGTCTCCTATCACAAACTTTGCTCGTGTTCTCAAGCAGATCGCAGACGGACAGAGTGCAGAAGCATAATTTTCTTTATAAAACAAGCGAAAGCACCGTTTTATGTAGAAAAATAGCCGTTCGATGAGCCAAAGGTGAATCGAACTTCCATTAAAAGAAAACAAACATATCAAATACGGAGGTATATTATAATGGCAAAGTTAACAACAGCTGAATTTATCGAAGCTATCAAAGAATTATCTGTATTAGAATTAAACGAATTAGTAAAGGCATGTGAGGAAGAATTCGGTGTATCTGCAGCAGCAGGCGTAGTAGTTGCAGCAGCAGGCGGCGCAGCAGAAGCAGAAGAGAAGACAGAATTCGACGTAGAATTAACAGAAGTTGGTCCTAACAAGGTTAAAGTTATCAAAGTTGTTCGTGAAGCTACTGGCTTAGGCTTAAAGGAAGCAAAAGACGTAGTTGACGGTGCTCCTAAGGTATTAAAGGCTGGCGCATCTAAGGAAGAAGCAGAGCAGATCAAGACTTCTTTAGAAGCAGAAGGCGCAAAAGTTACTTTAAAGTAATTGCGTTTCCACTATATGAAAAACAGAGTGTCACACTCTGTTTTTCATATGATAAAATGCAGAAATGGTCTTGACATTTTTGCAAATTCGGGTTAGAATGAACATGTATTATCGAATGGAGTTATGATTTCACATATTTTTGTAAGTCATTATTTTCGGATGATGATTTACAAAAATATGTGATTTTTTGTTTCAGACGATATAACAATTAATAATTTTTTTTTTATAGGAGGTACACGTTATGAACAACGGTACAGTAAAATGGTTTAATGGTGCTAAGGGATACGGTTTCATCGTGAATGACGCTACAGGTGAGGAAGTTTTCGTACATTTCTCCGGTATTGTTTCAGATGGTTACAAGACTTTAGAAGAAGGTCAGAAAGTAACTTATGAAACAACAGAAGGAAACCGTGGTCTGCAGGCAGTTAATGTTTGCATGGCTTAATTGAAAGCTTCTAATTAAACTAAGCTTTAAGGGTTGTTCCCCATCTTGATGGAGGAACAACCCTTTTTTGGATTTCTGAATAAAGTCAACACAGAAATTTCTTTGTATATATAGATTTTATGCTGTCTGCATGTTATAAGATAATTCTTTGACAAATATGGCAGGCCAATGATTATAAAAGAAAAAAAGATAAACGAATGAAAACGGTTGCATATAGAATTTATATTAAAATTTTATGTATTTGTTTATTATATCTAAAAAATGTTGCGATAATCACGTTATAATATTTGACATAACTATAAAAATCTGATATTCTAAAAACAAGCATTGCAACCGGTTGCAATAAATGTGCATGGACACGTAAAAAGCAGCAGGAATTGATTTTATATGAAAAGGAGTGTATCGAGTTGAAAGTAAAATATGAAGAAATGGTAAAGGAATTTAAGAGAGTGCTGTTTAAAAATGGTTTTGGTGAACAGGATGCCCAGGCAGCGGCGGAGATTTTTGCCCAGAATTCTATGGCAGGTGTTTTTTCCCACGGTCTGAACCGTTTCCCCAGGGTCATTGAATATTTACAGAAAGGCTCCATTGATCCTTCTGTCTCTGCCGAATGTGAAAACCGGATGGGAGCATTTGAACGATGGAATGGAAACAGAGGATTCGGACCACTGAATGCAAAGAAGGCAATGGACCGTGCCGTGGAGCTGGCCAAAGAGTTCGGCATAGGACTGGTGGCACTGGGAAATAACAATCACTGGATGCGAGGGGGGAGCTACGGCTGGCAGGCAGCGGATCAGGGCTGTATCGGCATATGCTGGTCCAACACCTGCCCCAATATGCCGGCATGGGGCGGTTTGGATCGGAAGATTGGGAACAACCCGTTTATAATGGCCATTCCCAGAAGCAATGGGGAGCATGTAGTGATTGACTGTGCCGTGTCACAGTTTTCCTATGGGAAACTGGAGGACTGCCGGTTAAAGGGCATCGAGCTTCCGGTTCCGGGCGGCTACGATTCAGAAGGAAATTTAACGACTGATCCGGCTAAAATCGAAGAGACCCAGAGGGTTCTGCCTATGGGATACTGGAAGGGAAGCGGAATCTCCATTGCCCTGGATTTGATTGCAACCGTTCTTTCTAATGGAAATTCAGTAAATACCATCGGTACATTTGGTGACGAAGTGGGATTAACCCAAATTATGATTGCAATTGATCCGACCAAGATGAATTCTGTGGAGCTTACGGATCAGATTGTCGATGATATTGTAAAAGATGTAAAATCCTCGATTCCTGTAAAGGAAGGCGGGGAAGTGTATTATCCTGGAGAGCTTGAGCTTAAAAATATGAAGGACTATAAAGAGAATGGAATCCCTGTAATTGAAGAGAAATGGAATCAGGTGCTTTCCATGTAAAGGAAGAGAACCAGAAAAGGAAGTAAAACGATAACTGAGGAACAGGCAGAAGAAGCAGGAACTGTTAGGTGTACGGGGGTGTGGTGTGCAGATACAGTGACTTGCTTCTTTGACATTTTGTGAATCAATGAACCAGTGATCCACAAGACAATCAGATTGTTTTTCATTGATTGGGATGTTATAATTAATTCCGTGAAATGATATTAGATTAAGGAAAAGAGATTAAGGAAAATATATGACAATCTATGATATAGCAAAGGCAGCCGGTGTATCTCCAAGCACAGTTTCCAGGGTTATTAATAATAAAAAAGGAATTAATGAAGAGACACGCAGGCGTGTTCAGCAGCTTCTTGAAGAAAATAATTATATAAGGAATGATACGGCAAGAGGTTTGTCCATGCAATCCACAAAAATTATTGGAATCCTTCTGGAAGATATCAGAAGTTCCCACCACACGGAATCCGTCTATGTAATCGAACAGGAGATGACACGGAGAGGGTATACCTGTATCATTTTAAGCACTGGACGAACTTCTGAGCAGAAGAGAAACTGTGTCCAGATATTAGAGCAGCGCCGTGTGGATGGAGCCATTTTCATAGGTTCCGTATTTGAGACCGAAGAGATGGCGGTGCTTTTAAGAACCCATTTATCCAATATACCCATCGTCATTGCCAATGGGTATCTGGATCTGCCGAATGTTTACGGAGTTGTGGTGGATGAGGAAAAAGGAGTGGAGGATTGTGTTGAGTACCTGGCAAGTCTGGGCTATCAATTGCCGGCATTTGTAAAATCTGAGGATACCCCATCGGGACAGCACAAAGAGGACGGCTTTATAAAAGGAGTAGAAAAGCTTGGGATTTCCCCCAAAGAGGCGATTATTTACAGCTCCCTGTGTGAGGAGGCAAATCCGGGGCTGATCCTGGAACGTGGCAGCCAGATCACAGAGCAATTGGTAAAGGAACATCCGGAAGTGGATTCCATCGTATATTTGGTTGATCTTTTAGCCATTGGCGGGTTGATGAAGCTGGAGGAGCTTGGGATAAAAGTTCCTCAACAGATAGGGGTGTTAGGAATTGACAATACGTTGTACGGGCGGATCTGCAAGCCGGCCCTTACAACACTGAACAATAAACTGGTGGAGACCAGCAAAAATGCGTCCAGGATTCTGCTGGATGCATTGGAAAAGAATGAGACTTCTCATAAATTCATGCTGTTTACTGACATTGTGGAACGAGACAGTACCAGAAAAAAAGAGGGGATTTTATAATGTAAGAACTTTTTTTCATGCTCCATGGTTTCCTGTGCTGCATCAGCAGGTTATGGTTTTATTTTCCTGCCATACCCCATAGATTTAATAATAATGGCAGAAAGCTGGGCTTATGGGGTTATGAAAATGAAATGGAAAGTGGTCTGTCTCTTGGCCGTTTTTATACTGGATGTTTTATGTGTAAAGGCAATGTATGATTCTTATTCAGATACGAAGAATACTTTATTTCTGCCGGCGGATGCGGGGGCAGAGGCAAAAGATAAGGTGCGGGAGCAGTTCTCCGGAAGCAATCAGATTGCACTTACTTTTGATGATGGGCCTCATTCGGTTTATACACAACGGCTTTTGGATGGACTCCGTAAAAGAGGTGTTCATGCCACATTTTTTCTCCTGGGAGAAAATATTGATGGAAAAGAAGCAATTGTAAAGCAGATGCAGGCAGACGGGCACTTGATTGGAAATCATGGGTACAGTCATGTGCAGATGAGCAAAGAATCGGTAAAAACAGCGTGTGAGCAAATTGAAGAAAATAATCAGAAAATAGAGAAAATTACAGGAGTAAGGCCTCAATATTTGCGTCCGCCGTATGGGTCATGGAATGTAGAACTGGAGTGTACTACCAATATGTCGGTTGTTTTATGGGATGTTGATCCTTTGGACTGGAAAAGCAAGAACACAAAGAAAATAGTGCGCCATATCGTAAAACATGTGGAACCAGGTGACATAATTCTTCTGCATGATGTGTACTCAACATCGGTGGAAGCGGCGCTTGAAGTAATTGATACTCTGTCAAAACAGGGGTATACATTTGTTACGGTCGATGAATTGATGATTGATTGATCATTGCTTTAAAATCATTGAATAGCTCTGAAGATGGTTATAGACAGAATGGTAAAAATGGTAGCGAAAATGAAAAGGCGGCGGGAACAGGGAGTTTCGCTGCCTTTTCTGTTCCTTTCTGATTGATTGCTAAAATTTTTGAATAAATTTGTACGAGAAGTATGGTACTATAATGTATTTGTATACAATGTTTGATTAAGTATATGGATTTTTATGTGTTTGTTCTATAATATAGAAGTTTTTGCATTGGTCAGTACCCATATTTTTGCTTTTTAAATTTTCAATAGCGCTTGGAATGGCTAAAGAAAACAGGAGAGGAATTCCAATTTCATTCATTGCTACGTTATCAAACCCTGGTTTCCATATACGAAATATGCAGCAACTATTCTTGACAAACAGCAAAATACTGCCCATAATGGTTATAGTGAGGATATTATAAATGGTTTCAAGAAAAAAGATGTAATTTTAATGGCACAGGCATTATTTTATCGTCTGTTTCTCATTAAATATGGAATGAAACTTTTTGTCAGAGCATTCATCTGTCACAATAGATAGGAGAATAACAAATGGATTTATTTGATTACATGAGGGAAAATACGATGGAAAAGGAGTCCCCTCTTGCCTCCAGACTGCGTCCGTCTACGCTTGAAGAAGTGGTAGGCCAGCAGCATATTATCGGAAAAGACAAGCTTTTGTACCGGGCGATTAAGGCGGATAAACTGGGATCTGTGATTTTTTACGGTCCGCCCGGAACGGGAAAAACCACACTGGCAAGAGTCATCGCCAATACGACCAGTGCGGATTTTAAACAGTTAAATGCCACGGTAGCCGGAAAAAAAGATATGGAGGAAATCGTTAAACAAGCAAAAGATGCCCTTGGTATGTATGGGAAAAAGACGATTTTGTTTGTGGACGAGATCCACCGTTTCAATAAAAGCCAGCAGGATTATCTTCTTCCTTTTGTAGAGGATGGGACGTTAATACTGATCGGTGCCACTACGGAAAATCCATACTTTGAAGTAAACGGGGCTCTTTTATCCAGATCCAGGGTGTTTGAACTTAAATCCTTGGAAAAGGCTGACATTAAAGAACTCATCCGGCGTGCGGTATATGACCGGGACAAAGGGATGGGCTCCTATCACGGGGAAATTGATGAGGAAGCACTGGAGTTTCTTGCCGATGTGGCCAATGGAGACGCAAGGGCAGCCTTAAATGCCGTGGAGCTTGGAATCATGACCACGGAAAGAAGCGAAGACGGAAAAATCCATATTGATCTTCAAGTAGCACAGGAATGTATACAAAAAAGAGTGGTCCGGTATGATAAGACCGGGGACAACCATTATGACACCGTTTCTGCTTTTATAAAGAGCATGAGAGGGTCTGATCCGGATGCCGCGGTTTACTATCTTGCCCGTATGCTTTACGCGGGAGAAGATTTGATGTTCATTGCCAGAAGAATCATGATCTGTGCGGCGGAGGATGTGGGAAATGCAGATCCGCAGGCTTTGGTGGTAGCGGTGGCTGCTGCTCAGGCGGCAGAGCGGATCGGGCTTCCGGAAGCCCAGATCATTCTGGCGGAAGCGGTCACTTATGTAGCCTCTGCTCCAAAGAGCAATGCAGCCTGCCTTGCTGTTTTTGAGGCACTTCAGGCAGTAAAGGACCAAAAGACAATGCCCATTCCGGTCCATTTACAGGACTCCCATTATAAAGGGGCTGCAAAGCTGGGGCATGGCCAGGGGTATCTCTATGCCCATGATTATCCCAACCACTATGTAAAACAGCAGTATCTGCCCGATGGCATGGAAGGAACCCGGTTTTACCGTCCTACGGAAAATGGATACGAAAAAAAAATAAAAGAGCACTTAGGCTTTCTGAAAAAATAACTTTCCTTTTCATCTGTTAAGGTATATAATAGGCGTATCGTACGACCTGATTTAGCTTGATTTGGGCCGGAAGTACAATTCCGGTCATCTGTTTGCGATATTCTATCGTGAATCATTCCCAAGATTGCGAAACAAATGTTATAAGGAATCATGAAGGAGAATAGTATGCGTGAAAAATTACAGACACTGCCGTTAGCGGAATTGAAGGAGCTTGCCAAAGCCAAAGGAATCAAAGGCTGCAGTTCCATGCGAAAAGCCGAAATTATAGATATACTTTGTGAAAAGGAAGGGGAAAATTCTCCAATTTCTGCTTCAGACGGGAATGCATCCGTGGAGAAAAAGGAAGAAGCAAAGGAAGTTTCAAAGGCTCCCGTTCCGGCACCTGCGGATGCAGGCCAGAATCAGATTATGGACCAGCAGGGACTTTCTTCCGGTAACAGTCAGAGAAAGACAGTTGTTCGTTCCTATCGTTCTGAGACGCAGCAGAGGGCGTCAAGTTACCGCCCTGCTCCTGTCAGCAATGGCGAGACGCCGGTTCGGAATGAGACACGAATGGAGAATGCGGCAGAAGAGCAAAAGCCTTCTTTTCAGCCCAGTCCTGAATTGCAGGAACTGGACAGCGGGATTGAAGCCCATGGTATTTTAGAGGTTATGCCGGATGGATTTGGATTTATCCGGTGTGAAAATTATCTGCCAGGTGAGAATGATGTATATGTAGCACCTTCTCAGATCCGCCGTTTTAATATGAAGACCGGAGACATTATCCATGGCAGCCGCAGGGTAAAGACGGCTACGGAGAAGTTTGCTGCCTTACTTTATGTTAAGAATATCAACGGTTATCCTGCAAGTGTGGCAGAACGCCGTCCCAACTTTGAAAATATGACCCCCATATTCCCGGATAAACGTCTCCATATGGAAACTGCGGGAGGGAAAAATACTACCGCCATGCGGGTCCTGGATCTTTTGTCGCCCATAGGAAAAGGCCAGAGGGGTATGATTGTATCTCCGCCCAAAGCAGGTAAAACGACGTTGTTAAAGCAGGTGGCAAAAGCCATAACCGTAAACCATCCGGAGATTCACCTTATGATTCTTTTGATTGATGAGCGACCGGAGGAAGTTACGGATATTAAGGAGTCCATTGTGGGAGAGAATGTGGAGGTTCTGTATTCTACCTTTGATGAGCTTCCCGAACGTCATAAACGGGTTTCAGAGATGGTAGTAGAACGGGCCAAAAGACTTGTGGAGCACGGGCGTGACGTTGTCATACTCTTAGACAGCATCACCCGTCTGGCAAGGGCTTATAACTTAACCGTAGCACCCAGCGGCCGGACCTTATCCGGTGGTCTGGACCCGGCAGCCCTCCATATGCCAAAACGATTTTTTGGTGCGGCCAGAAACATGCGGGAAGGCGGAAGCCTTACGGTTCTTGCGACTGCACTTGTGGATACCGGAAGCCGTATGGATGACGTTATTTATGAGGAATTTAAAGGAACCGGCAACATGGAACTGGTTCTTGACCGGAAGTTATCGGAAAAGAGAATTTTCCCTGCCATTGATATCTTAAAATCGGGGACCAGAAGAGATGATCTGTTGCTTACCAGGGAAGAGGCCGAGGCGGTTGATGTTATCCGCAAGGCGACCAATACGCTGAAGCCGGAGGATGCGGTAGAAAAGATCCTTGATTTGTTTGCAAAGACAAAGAACAACCGGGAATTCGTGGAAACATCGAAGAAAATGAGGTTTTTCTAGGAAATCCGGGTTTTAATAGAAATAAATGCTTGCATTAAAATTTTTTCTATGATATACTATACAAGCTGTTTATTAGACAAAGTCGGTTTTTCGGGACCGCGATATAATAGAAATCAAAGTATGTGAGGTGAAAATCATGAAAGAGGGAATCCATCCAAATTACTACCAGGCAAACGTTGTTTGCAACTGCGGTAATGAATTCGTAACTGGTTCTACAAAGGAAGATATCCACGTAGAAGTTTGTTCTAAATGTCATTCATTCTACACCGGTCAGCAGAAAGCAGCTTCCGCTCGTGGACGTATTGATAAATTCAATCGTAAATATGGCGTTAAGGCTGAATAAGTTTGGAGCAAAGAAAAGGTTGAGTTTAGTGGAAACACTTTAGCTCAACCTTTTTTGAAATTTTGAAAAAGCAACAGGCTTCTAATTAAAATAGAGAGGTGGTTGGCGTATGAAGTATTCAGGAATCGGCGGACAGGCCGTAATTGAAGGCGTTATGATGAAGAACGGGGATGAGTATGCCACAGCAGTCCGTAAGCCGGACGGAGCCATTGAAGTAAAAAAAGATTCTTATGTCAGCATGGGGGAAAAAGTGAAATTTTTTTCGCTTCCATTTATCCGGGGAGTGTTCAGTTTTGCTGATTCCATGATTCTTGGAATGAGATCCCTGACATTTTCTGCAAGCTTCTTTGAAGATGACGAGGAGGATTTAGAACCAACCAAATTTGAAAAGCTGCTGGAGCGGATGTTCGGAGAAAAGATGGAAAAGGCGCTGATGAGTATGGTGATGGTTTTTTCCGTCGTGATGGCAATCTGCATATTCATGGTATTGCCTATGTTTCTTGCCAGTATATTTCAGCGTTTTATTCCGTCTCACACGGTGATGGCCATACTGGAGGGTGTTATCCGCATCGGGATATTTATCGCTTATATCAAGCTGGTATCCCGTATGGAGGACATTAAAAGAACGTTTATGTACCATGGGGCGGAACACAAATGCATCAACTGTCTGGAACACGGGCTGGATCTTACGGTCGAGAACGTCAGAAACAGTTCCAAGGAACATAAACGGTGCGGAACCAGCTTTCTTCTGATCGTCATGCTCATCAGCATTCTGTTTTTCATGGTGGTCCAGGTCCACACCCTTCCGCTGCGGATTCTCAGCAGAATCGTACTTATACCGGTAATTGCAGGTGTTTCCTATGAATTTCTGCGGCTTGCAGGACGAAGTGAATCGAAACTTGTGGACTTACTGAGCCGTCCGGGTATGTGGATGCAGGAGCTTACGACCAAGGAGCCGGATGATTCCATGATCGAAGTTGGGATCGCTTCGGTGGAAGCGGTATTTGACTGGCATGCATTTTTAGATAAGAATTTTCCGGAGAGGCAGTCATGAGTCTGACGCTGCAGGTTTTATTGGAAGAGGGAACAGAAGTATTATCAAAAGCAGGTGTAACAGAGGCATCTCTGGATGCCAAATACCTGCTTTTTGAGGCGTTTGAAACAGATATGACCCACTTTCTGCTGGACAGGAACCAAAGGTTATCTGAGGAAGATAATGCTTCCAGGATTAGGAATTATAGAGCAATGATAGAAACGAGATCCCAGAGAATTCCTCTGCAGCAGATCACCGGCAGCTGTGAATTTATGGGATTGGAGTTTTTCGTAAATGAACACGTGTTGATTCCCAGACAGGATACGGAAACACTGGTGGAGCTGGTTTTAAAGGAATACAAGGGACGAAAGCCTGCGGTTCTTGATATGTGTACAGGAAGCGGCTGCATTGCCGTAAGCCTTGCCGTGCTTGGCGGATTTGATCGTGTGACTGCGGTGGATGTGTCAAAAGAAGCATTAAAGGCTGCACAAAAAAATGCGGAAAATTTGTTGGGCCATGGAAGCATTACGTTCGCAGAGAGTGATTTATTTGCGTCTTTGGAGGAACAGAAAAAGTTCGATGTGATCGTTTCCAATCCTCCGTATATCCCCACCAAGATTATTGAGGGGCTGCAGCCGGAGGTACGTGATTTTGAACCGATGCTGGCACTTGATGGAAAAGAAGACGGGTTGTATTTTTACAGACGGCTTGCAGATGAAAGCCGCAGGTATATTCAGACAGGCGGAGCAGTATATTTTGAAATCGGGTATGATCAGGCTGAGGCCGTAAGTGGCTTATTAAGAGCTGCCGGCTTTGCTGGGATACGGATAATAAAGGATGCAGCAGGACTTGACCGGGTCGTGTGTGCGATTTATCAATAAGTTTGGGCGAAGCCCGTTTTGTGAGGTTCAGGAGGTTACCTATGTTTGACAGGTTAGATGATATTTTAATTCACTATGAAGAATTGATGCAGGAGCTTAATAATCCTTCTGTGGCAGAAGATCAGAATCGTTTTCGGAAGCTGATGAAGGAACAGGCAGATCTGGCGGATCTGGTTGAGGCCTACACCCAGTATAAGAAGGCAAAACAGGCTGTTGAGGACAGTCTTGCACTTCTTGAGGAAGAAAGCGATGAGGAAATGCGGGAAATGGCAAAGGAGGAATTATCCGATGCCAAAAAGCGGATTGAGGAGCTGGAACAGGAGCTTAAAATTTTGCTTTTGCCGAAAGATCCCAATGATGATAAAAATATTATATTAGAAATCCGTGCGGGTGCCGGCGGTGATGAGGCAGCCCTGTTTGCTTCCCAGCTTTATCGTATGTATGTCAACTATGCGGAAAGCCAGCACTGGAAAGTGGAACTGATCAGCGTCAATGAAAACGGAATCGGTGGCTTTAAAGAAGTTGTAGCCATGATTACGGGGAAAGGCGCATATTCTAAAATGAAGTACGAAAGTGGGGTTCACCGGGTTCAGCGTGTACCTGAGACGGAGAGCGGCGGAAGAATCCATACTTCTACGGCTACGGTTGCCGTAATGCCGGAAGCAGAGGAATTTGATGTTGTCATCGAAGATAAGGACATAAGGATTGACGTTATGCGTGCGTCCGGGAATGGCGGACAGTGTGTAAATACTACTGACTCAGCCGTGCGTTTGACTCATAATCCTACCGGAATCGTGATTTACAGCCAGACTGAAAAATCACAGCTTCAAAACAAAGAAAAGGCATTCCGCCTTCTTCGTTCCAAGCTTTATGATCTGGAATTAGAAAAACGGCAGAATTCAGAAGCAGAGGAAAGAAGAAGCCAGATCGGTACAGGAGACCGTTCTGAAAAGATCCGTACCTATAACTTCCCTCAGGGACGTGTGACCGATCACCGGATTAAGCTGACATTGTATAAGATCGATGCAATTATGAACGGGGATATTCACGAACTGCTGGATTCTCTGATTGCTGCAGATCAGGCAGAAAAGCTTGCAAGACTCAATGAAAATTAACGCAAGTGATACAAAGATTTGTGACGATATCAATGGGATCTTATTGGTGAAAATGTCTGTATATGTAACGATTATTCAATAATTTACCAAAGTTTGACCAGAAGTTTTGTGTAGAAGGCAAAAAAATGCATGTACTTGTAATATTTCAAATATTTGTTATAATATACTTAATAGAGGCAATCGCCACAGGGTGGTTGACCGTTTGAAATATTAAGAAACCTTCCCGACCGGCCAAAGTACAGGGGAGGTTTTTTGCTTTATTGACATATCATAATGATGAATGTCAGCAGTGCTAAGATGAACATGCCAAAAGACATTAAGTCCTTAAAGTCTAAATTCTTCATAAGCGACCCCTCCATTCTATGTAGAATAGAGATCAACTGCCCCATGCACGATTGCCTGCAGATATTATCTGCTAATATAATTATATGCAGACAATGTTCAGAATACTAGTGATTTGTAAATTGTAAAAAAATAGTAAGAGTTTAAGAAAATCATTTTATGTAAATTGATCTGTGTCAATTGCATGAAATGATTTTTTTGTGCAGAAGAGTGTTTTTTGGGGAGAGGTTGCAATGTGTGTGGGCTGGGGGAGGGGAGTATTGGTAAGTTTTTTTAGTTGGCGAATGGCTGTATGGAGAGGAGATGATGGGAGAAGATTTTAGAGACATTTTTTGGTTTTATGGAAAAGGTTGATTATTTTTGAAAGATGGTTTATACTTATTACAAGTTTATATAATAAATTTTGTTTCATTCTATTATCTGAAGTGATTCTTATTAATCGTTGTAATGTTTCTTATTTTTCCAATTGTTTTAATATTAATGCATTTATTTAATGTTGTGTTATTTTAACGTGAACTAAAAGTTTAGGTCAAATTGTTATTTAAGTGTTTTCAGTATATCAAATCATTCTGTATTTCAGTCAGTTATGTCTGCTTTGCCCCCTTTTCTTTTTTAATACCTGGTGATTTTTATAAACATATTCCAGGAGGTGGTGCTTTTTAATAACAGGATTATGGAAAACATCCGTCTCGGCAGAAAGAACGCCACGGACCAGGAAGTGATGGCAGCGGCAGAAGCGGCCCAGTGTACGGTTTAAAGGAATGTTGTTGTCTAAAGAAATGGTGTTGTTAGAGGGTGTTTTATATTAAAAGGAACCTTCTTGATAGAAGGAGGTTGTTGTTCAAAGAGATTTACCTTTTCCAAGGCAGCTTTTTGCTATAAAATTTTTTATTTTAAGAGTCATTATTGCTATATTTAATTCTCTTATTACAAATATTGATCTATTCTCTATATTCACTATTTTTGTTCTTTTGTTTTCTAAAAATAATCCCTTACCTATAAACAAAGTAAAAAAACATTATGTAAAGGAGGAGGTTTATTGCTTCCAGGAAAGAAGTTTTTGGGTTTCATATCAGCTATTATTATTGTTTTGTACACGAGTACATTTCTTGATGATGTATGGGCTTCTGAATTTAATAATGTGCCACAAGGGCAACCGGAAAAAGAGGTGATAGTAAAAACATCACTTTTAGCCGAGGAGGTGGAAGGATATTCACCAAATAAGAAATACACGGACCAAAATGGAACGGAGTATTGGCTAAAAGCATGGAAAATGGAACCGTATCAGATATCGGAACATAGGGAAAAGGCAGAGCGGACAATTTGTTACGAAGAGGTAGAGTGGGAGGGACAGATTCCCAAAATGGTTCCGGTAATGATAATAGATAAGATAACGGGGGAAAAGCAAAAAAAGGAATTTCCCATTGTCCATATAGAACAACGGGGGGAACGCTGGAGATCAGATTTTTCATTTACAGCTGTATTTCATTCTTATGAAGCGGACTATTACGAAATAGGAGAAAAAAGAATTCCGTTTAACAGCAGGAAGCCGGAGTTAAAAGAATGCAGTCAGGAACTTTTAGAAGAAATAGGTGTAGAGCCAGAAAATTATAGAATAACGGATGCCGTTTGGAAAGGGGATTCTTATTTTAATGAAAATGGCAACATTTGCAGGGAGGCTTTAGTTACAGGAGAAAAGAAGGTTTTTGACTATTATGTAACCTATGGAGGGGAGGCGGTATTTCCTAAGAGCCAGGGATATCAATGTGTAGCTGTATATAAAGGGTATCATTCAGTGACGGATGGGTGGAGTCCGGCTCGTGAACAGCAGGTGGATTTAGAGAACTCGAATAATAATGGAGGGGAGGGGAATTGGATCATTTTTCAGAAAAGTGTTGTTGTAACTTTGTCACTTCTTTTTGTTGTCGGCATATTTGGAATGCTGTTTTATTTAATAAAAAGGATCAGGCATAAAAAAAGAGAAAGGAAAAGAAATATGAGAAAAGTCAGAAGTAACAATAGAAAAATCAGTCTGTTTTTTTTAACTTTCATAATCATGTGTTTATCAGTTTCTCTAGATGTAAATGCGGGAGAAAGACAGCAAGAAAAAGGCTGGAAAATGGATGGGGATAGTTGGTTTTTTTATAACGATTATGGTGTTATGGCAACAGGTTGGCACTGGGTTGATGAAAGGTGGTATTTTTTAAATCCCGGCTTAAGCGGAATGAAAGGTCAAATGTTGACCGGCTGGCAGTGGATCAATGGACGCTGCTATTATTTGGCAGAACAAACGGGTGTAAAGTATTTGAAAGGCGCAATGTATGTGAGTGATATGACACCCGACGGGTATGTTGTTGGTGATACCGGAGCCTGGACGGAGAGCAATAAGATTATAGAAATATCGGGAAAGGGGATACAAACAGAGGGAATAAACAAAAATTTACCGACTGGGAGATCTACTTTTGTGAAGGGATCAGGAGGCGGATCAGGGAGTGGAAAGCAGAGCTATAGTGGCAGGAACCATTCTGCGAGTGAAAAAAAGGAAAAAGAATCAGACACCAGACCTCAGCCATCAAAACCAGCGGAGGCAGATTTAGATGAAAACAATAATGCAGGTGAAAACTCCGGCATTTCAGGACAGGAATATAAATATACGGTGAAATATGTGGATGTAACTGACAGAACCATTCTTCAGGTCATGACAGGCACAGGGAAAAAAGGAGAAACGATTCCGCTGATGCAGGAACATATTGACGGATATAGGATATGTAAGGGACAAAAGAAGAGTTTTCGATTGGCTGCGGACCGGATTAACGTGATGATTTATTATGAAAAAATAACCCCAGCTACCCCTTCTGAAGCCCAAAAAGTTAATTGGGAATTGAAGTTTATTGAAGTGGGAAAAACGGATAGAGAAATTTTTATAGGACAAAAGGGAAAGACAGAGGAAGGGAAGGAACTGTTCATTGATTTTCCGGAAACAATCATCGGAAATGATCAATACTATTATCATTCCCTGGTGCCGAGTCCATGGAGTGTTGTAGTAAATGGGAATGGAATCCAGAAATATTACATTGAATATCGTAAGGGCGATCATCTTCCGGAAGAACCTGATCCAAATGCAGAAGGTAAAGAAAGGTTAAATTATTGGCTGGATATTGCTAGGCAAGCGGATAAATCCATTACAGGAGAAGAACCGGCGGACCAACAGATTATTACTGGGAGCCAGAAGGAAGGAAACGAAAGGCTCCTTAACCTGGTCTCTATGGCAGATGGAACAGACCGGAAAGAGGTATATTTGATTGGAAAGGGGTATCCCCCCAATGCTTCCGTTATCGGACAGAAGTTTCCAATGGTGAAAAATATATCGGAGCTTTCCATGGAACGATTCATAATTTCTGATGATACCTATACGGTTTTAAGGGTTGGATTTGAGAAAACGTATGAGGAGAGCACATGCAGCCATGATTATGAAATTATAGATGAAGTCGCTGCTACATGCACGGAAAATGGTCATTTGACCGTTTGCTGTAAAAAGTGTGGGAAGGAGGAAACCGTCATATTACCAGCAAAGGGTCATGCAGATGCAGATCATGATGGTATCTGCGGTGTGTGTCAGGAACCAGCAGATGAGATACCGGAAGCGGTTCATTATAGTATCGGTGATCTACGGATCAGGAGCATTGGTGACAAGCTATATTTGTTTCGCTGCATAGATGATGATTTTGAGGATGCCATGGAAAACAGTCAAAAGCTGGCCTTATTCTTGTGTGACAGCATCATAAGATCAGATATCAATGGAGCATCGAAAAAGTTTGAGTTTGGTAATAGCAACAATTATAAGTATTCCAAAGTTAGAGATTGGCTTCTTGAAAATGCGAATGACGACAATTTTGTTCATCAGACCTATATAGGGATGACATACTCATATTTAGGAGTAACACCTATTGGAGCGTATGAACAGTTTTCAGAGAATTGCTTAAACGGAGAACGCAGTGGTTTTCAGCAAATGCAGGATCGCGTATTTATTCTTTCGGTTGATGAGGCCATTAAATACAAAGATTATCTATGGAAATTTAATGGAAGTCAGGAGAACAATCCAGAATCCCAGCTTTCTGCATATTCCAGGGGATACTACTTGAGAACACCTCAGACAAATGGGCAAGGAATTTATGTGGTAAGTCTGGTGGATGGAAATATTCGGCCAACGGAGATATCAGATACCAGTATTGGAATTCGACCAGTCATGGCAGTAACTCAAAGTTAATTTAGGAAAGAAACAGGTTTTCGGAGGAAAAATGAGAAAGAAAATGAAGAAAGGGACGGCATACGCATTGTGTGCCGCCTTGACAATGACATCTTTACCGACATTAGAAGTGTTTGCCAATAATGTTCTATTGGCAGGAGAACCCGTACTGGCTCAGGTGGGAACTCCTTCCCAGGCAGAAAGGGATATAGAGATTGAGAAGAAGCCTGAAAAAGAGCCTGAAACAATTGTTGATGATTTAGATCAGAATTTTCCTGAATTATCGGATGCTCCTGACAAAGCTACTTGTTCCCAGGCAAATAAGCCCCCTGTGGAGATTATAGTGCAGCCTTCCCTGGTAACAGTAAAAAAGGTTGAATTAACGGCTGCCAGTTCCCTTGGTGATATCTGGGACACCTGGTCAGGGAAAACAAGCTTTGAGTTTTTGAGCGGAAACCAGGGAGAGGGAACCAAGGAAAAACCTTATCTGATCAAGAACCGGGAACAGCTTATGGGCCTTTCCGAACTTACCGCCATGGGAATGCTGGTACCGGAGGCAGAAGGGGCCAAATATGCCGGTGATTATTCCGGGTGCTACTTTGCCCTGGGAGAAAACATTGACCTTCAGGGAGTGAACTGGATTCCCATTGGCTTTTACCGGGATTCTTCTGAAATTGCCGGTGAAGTACCAAATTCCTTTAACGGTCATTTTGATGGGAATGGAAAGACCATTAAAAACTTAAAACTGAATTCGTTTGACGGCTATGACAATGTTGGATTATTCGGAGCCGTAACCAATGCTCAGATTCATGATCTGACCATAATCCCGGACGGTACGATTAAGGGAAATGACCGGACCGGCGTGGTGGTAGGATATGCGGATAGCAGTGAGATCCGCAACATAACCGTAAAGAACGCCAACATCAGCTCCACAGGCATTTCCGGAGGTATCGCCGGTGAAATCAGTAATTCAGTCATTGAAAATGCGGACTGTGAAAAAATCATGATTGATGCGAAAGACGGAAGTGAAGTTATTTATGTCGGTGGAATCGCAGGGATTGCTTCTGATTCTACTATCGTAGACTGTCAAGTTTCCACCGGTATCGGTTCGGAAAGAATCCAGGGAACAGGATACGTTGGTGGAATTGTTGGATATCAAAATTCCACGGATATATTCAATACCTATATCAGCGGAACCATCGGAGGGTATCATTCCACGGCCATTGGTGGTGTTACCGGAAGGTATGCGGCCGGAATGCTAAAAGTGGCCCGTTTTGCCGGAACCATTGGAAACTCTCAGCTTGGTTCCATGGCAAGGGAAGGAACCTTCATTGGAACCAGACAGGGAGCCGCAACCAACTATAACTTTGTGGAGGATGTGGCGTACCTGTTTGCAGATTCGGAAAGCAAGATCAGTGCCAACGTGTGCGGATCAGAGATCGAGGATGATAATGATTACACGTATGATGCTCACATTGGTTACTGGCACACCGGGGATCTTTATTACACCTTGGTACAGGGCGGGGCAAAAAAGACCATATCTGATCAGTACTTTTATGAGGAATTAGAAAAGGGTATCTTAACCGTTCTTGATGAAGAAACAGGGGATTATACATTAGATCACTTTGCTCCTGATGCGGTGGGCCGGCCAGTGAGAGGATATCTTTTAAATGTCAATCAGATTGATACCGTAGCAAATGGCCAGAACTTTTATGACATTGCTTCTTTAGAGGTAAGAGGAAGCTCCCAGTATTCCAAACCAATTGACAAAGAAAACCGGGGAGCTATCGCTGCAGGAACTTCTGTAATGGTAACAACAGCAGCAAAGAATACGGATACAGAAAAGTATCAAATGGAGGGGACTCCTTACTACGTCAATGAAAAAGGGAAAAAGGTGAGTCCCACTTATTCTGACAGCAGCCGCACCTATGGCTTTCTTATGCCAGAGGAAAATATTTCTGTATCGGCAGATTATAAAAAAGTGGCCGTATCCATAAACGTTGTTCCGGAAAACTATACCTTTTCCGTTATCCAGACGAGGACCGGAGACAGAAAGAACCCCGTAAAGACGACCGAGATCAAAAACGGGACCGGAAAGCTGATCGCCCGGTACATTAATGGTGTATTGGAACAGGGAACCCAAGTGCAGCCAGTCAATATCAAAGCAGTGATTGATGCAAATAATGACGTGGCGGATAACCGGGTAAAATGGAGCATAGATGACCCCCAGCTGATCACTCTGGCGAGAAATAATGACGAAGAGACAGACGGATATACGGAACAATCCGCCAGCATTTCCGTCAACCTTTCCGCTTCCTTTTTCCAATCCATTATAGAAGAAGCGGAAAAGAAACAGGCGGACGAAAATTACCGGTACAAGATTCCTAATACAATTTATGGAGCCGGGCACCAGAATGGCGGAGTAGCAGTTTTGACCGCACAGACCAGACCTTCCACGTCCTTTGAAGGAAAACCCTGTACGGCCAACAGCCGGATCAACGTTACCTTCCAGATCATTGATAATACGTTAGTGGCAACGGAAGGTGCCATGCTTGATAAACAGGCTCTTACCTATACGGTTACAAGGACCCTCACAGGGGACCGGAAAGCACCAAATGAAACCATAACGGTAACGGCTCCCCAGTCTTTAACGGCTACCTTTACCCCTGATTTCTTCTCCAGAGATGAAGTGACCTGGACAAGTTCGGATACATCTGTGATCGTGGTATCCCAGGAGCAGGAAGCTTACCGGGATGCATCTGTATCTGCTTTAAAGGATGCGGCATGGATACATAACATCATGGCAACCGATAATGGAATCAAAAACAACGATCCTTATGCGAAGATTTCGGGAAGCGGAAGCCGGGAAGCAGTAATCACGGTAAATGGAAAAGACAAGCTGGGAAATAAAGCTTCCGCAGCTTGTCAGGTGACTGTCAACTTTGTGACCAATGATCAGACCAGAGTAGTTCCGGAAGGAATTGTCTTGGATCAGGAAGAATTGTCATATTCCCTGGGGTATCAGATGACAGGGGATATCAGTTCTCAGATAGCAGGAAAGAAAGGATTTGACAAGAAGAAACTTTCCGCAACGGTTCTTCCGGATCTTAATGAATCTTCGGAACACAAACCATATGACCGTACCGTGGTATGGACTTCCTCTGACCCGGAAGCAGTATCGGTTGATGAACAGGGAAATGTAGCCCCGGTGGACGGTGCAGCCTGGATCAGGGAAGCAATGAAAAAGGCACCATATGAGGCTGAAAAGGTTGTGGAGAT
Source organism: Lacrimispora sinapis (assembly GCF_043633585.1). NCBI lineage: Bacteria > Bacillati > Bacillota > Clostridia > Lachnospirales > Lachnospiraceae > Lacrimispora > Lacrimispora sinapis. The sequence continues at coordinate 434,977 of NZ_CP141832.1, forward strand.
CACAGCTGCCACAAAAGACGGAAAAAAAGCGGCAGCTTGTAGGGTGAAGTTATTCTTCCAGGCAGAATGTGTGGAAGCTGACCGGAACCGTGAGACTTTTGATTTGGTGCTGACAAAAACAGGAAGAAGAAGTAATCCTGTTTACACCTGGACCGGGCTGGAAGCAAAAAAGTTTTCTGCTTCCGTTTATCCGGAGAATCGGGAAAAAAAGGGAGTTCAGTGGCGGTCCTCTGATCCAGGAGTTCTTTCTGTAGATTCAGCGGGGAATGTAAGGGCCGTAGTAATCAATGAGAAACAGGAAATTACCGCTGGCTGGATCAGCCAGGCAATTGGAAAATCTCCATACACAGGAAGCATTACAGCTATGATTTATGCGGAAAGCAACGATGGAACGCTGTCTGATCCAGTGAATGTCAAGTTAAATGTGAAGGTGATTGACAATACGACTTCCGGTGGAGGTTCTTCCGGAGGCGGAGGCGGCGGAGGCGGAGGCGGAGGCGGTGGGGGAAGCCGATCCGTAGGAGTGACCAGTAGCGGAAATATCCAGGGACCGGCAGGCCCATCCGGAGCAGTAACAGGAACCTGGACCCAGATGGGAAATGAAAAATGGATCTTTGCATCGAATCGTACCTATACCGATGAATGGGCATATATTAGTAATCCTTATGCAACGGGAGAGCAGGAAAAGGCTTCCTGGTTCCGGTTTGATAAGGAAGGATTTATGGTTACCGGCTGGTACACGGATGCAAAAGATGGAAACATTTATTATTTAAAAGCTATCTCTGACGGAACCCAGGGCCAGATGCTTACTGGTTGGCAGAACATAGATGGATTCTGGTACTACTTTAATCCGGTCTCAGATGGAACAAAAGGAAAACTACTGACAAATATAACCACATCAGATGGCTACACAGTAAATGAAAATGGCCAATGGATCAAAGATGGAAAGGTAGTTACAGTATGAAAATATACTACAGAGTAGTTATGGTATGTTCTGATCGGATTAAAAATGGAAAAGATATTAGTTTTGAAATTCCAGTACCAGTACCATTTGAAACCCATCAGGAAGCTGAAAACAATGTATCCAGCTTTTTAGTCAGAATGGAACGAATAGATGATGAAGTGGTTATCAATATTTCTTGGAGGGAAAAGCGAGAGCAGAAACCAATAGCAATAATTCGTTGGGAAAACTGGAATCTCTATAAGTGAACGTAACAAAAGATTCCAGTGTCGGAAAAGGAATTATAAATCCTCTGGAAGATGAAGAACCATGTGCGATAAAGTTTAGTGAAATCCTTTCTCTTCTAACAGAAAAAAGTAGCTTTTCACTCCAATACTTAGCATATGGTATAGAACCCTTTTATTGGGAAGAACAGAAGATATAGAAACTAATAAAAGATACAGAATAATATGTGAATAAAATAGGATTCCTTCTGTCCTGAAGGACGGAAGGAAAGGGGAGGAAGAAATGAACAAAGTGATTTTAATGGGAAGATTAACCCGTGATCCGGAAGTCAGATATTCCCAGGGGGAGCGTTCAATGGCAATAGCAAGGTACAGTCTGGCCGTTGACCGAAGAGGACGTAGAAGTCAGGAAGGTAGTGAACAGACGGCAGATTTTATCAACTGCGTTGCATTTGATAAAGCAGGAGAATTTGCGGGGAAGTATTTTCGCCAGGGTATGAGAGTACTTATCTCAGGAAGAATCCAAACTGGAAGTTACACAAATAAAGATGGTGTAAAAGTTTATACAACAGATGTTGTTATAGAGGACCAGGAATTTGCTGATAGCAAAAATGCTTCAGGTGATGGAACCTCCAGATCAGAACCTTCCAGTGCAGTGGGAGATGGATTTATGAATATTCCGGATGGTGTGGAAGATGAGGGACTGCTATTTAATTCATAGGGGTAAAAAATGAAATTAACGACTAAAGATAAAAACAAAAATATTCCGGTAACTGTATTATCGGAAACTGGAAATAAATATGGAATCGTGGTTGGAACATACAATCATATGGTATGTGTATTACTGAACATTGGAGAGTATATAGACGTACCGGATCATAAGGTTAAAAGAATAAATAAAAAACCTAAGTTTGCGGATTGTTAAAGTAGCCAATAAAACATCAAAATATTATATATGTACATTGAAAACCGAATAAGTTTTAACCGATAGAAAAGAAACTTTGATATAGAAAGGGCATAAAGATGAATATATATGAAGTTCATAAGAAACTGGTTATTGATCATTCTCCCATTTCCCTACATAAAACAACCGAAGTGATTTATAAATGCCCATACTGCGAAAAACATTTAATTACGTATTGTTTGACTGAGGAGAGGGATGAAAGGTTCCATGAACAAAAGTGTTTATATAATGATGGAGATACAATAGACACTCCAGAAGAATACTGGAAAAAATTAGATACAGAGCTTATGGTTGGAGAATGTGACGCATGTGGAAATCAAATTAAAGAAATACACTTTGATTTATTGGATCAAGAAATACCATATGAATTTATAGTTCAAGATCCGGATCATTTAATTAAAAATTTTGAAGAATTAACTTTGTATGAATTAATGACAGGAAATAAACGAATCGGTCATATTTTTCAATATAATCAGGGGGAGATTGAGAAAGAAGCGTTGATTGTCGATGATGAATCATGTAAAAATTTTACTAGACCCCCAGAAAATTACATTAGAAATAAAGTATATCGTGTTGATCTGGAATGCCTTACCGATCTTGTTAATGTAGAAGTTAAGAATATTGGGGTATGCAATGGCCATTATGAGGGGGATGAGCAGAAAAGTATCTGGGAAATGTCTTCTGAAATTGTTCTTTATCTGGTTGATAATTTAGAGAAAATAACCTAATACATTAGTCCTTGATTTCCCTTTTAGAAAGTAGTATAATATACGTATATATATACGTATTAAATTACGTGTAAAACTGAAAGGAAGTAAATATGTTTGTTGTTACAAGCCGTGACCTTCAAACTAAGCTGAAGGGCATAAAAGAGCGAGTGAATAAAGGTGAAGAAGCAATTTTACACAGTAATGGACATGATGATCTTGTTTTGATTACACTTGAAAGATACAATGAATTGTTGAATATTGAGAAAGATCAAAACAAAATTAAATAGAGAGGGGATAGAAAATGGCAGAAAGTAAATATAAGATTTATGGTGAAAGCCCCGATAAGAGTATAAAAAAATCATATTGGGATGCTGCTAAGGGGCTTCAGCAAGTCGATGGTTTAACTCCAACCCAATACCTATCAGAGTTGGCCGAGGCAAATATTGAAGGGGAATTATCTTATGAAGAAGTAGAAGACTTATTATACAAGCGTTATGAGGATGAAACACCGGAAGATATTGAGAGGAGAAACAAAGAGGCAGATCTTGTTGCAGCCAGGATAGCACATATCCTGGACAGCCCTGGCTATCCTCTTCAAATAGCTTCCTTAAAAGCTATTCACCGGGAACTTTTTAAAGATATCTATGATCATGCCGGACAATTTAGGCTGGTAAATATTTATAAGCAAGAGCCAATACTTAATGGTGCAACTGTAAAATATACAAATTACACAGCTTTAGAAGATACCCTTGAATATGATTTTAATGTGGAGAAAAGTAAGAGTTATTCTGGATACACACAAGAGCAGATCATAAAAAGAATAGCATCTTTTACGTCATCTATTTGGCAGGCGCATCCATTTATGGAGGGGAATACACGAACGACAGCCGTATTTATGGAATGTTATCTAAATAATATGGGCTTTCAAGTCGATAATACAATGTTTAAGAATTGTAGCCATTATTTCAGAAATGCTCTGGTTCGTGCTAATTATGCTTTATATGCAAAAGGGATAGTGGAAACCAATGAATTTTTGGAGAAGTTTTATCGAAATTTGCTAATTGGAGGAAAAGATAACTTAAGTAACCGTGAGCTAACGTTAAGAGAATGTTTCATTCAAAAGGATATGGATAGATAGGTTTGATTAAATTTCCATATTATGGTATAGTGAAAAAAGATAAAAAATAACCACCCCGCCTGACAAGTGAGAATGGTTATTTTAGAAAATATTATTTAGGAAACTACCGAAACAGTTACCCTTTGTTAGAATATCATGTATTGATGATTATGTCAATTATGTAACAAAGGGGATAGAGTATGAATATTACGACAGAAAAAGTAAAAGAAGCAGGATATTGGTGCAAGAAAATTATAGAATTAAATCAACAATATCAATCTTGTGAAAATGGAATTAAGCGGCAGAAAAGTTTAGGGTACAAAATAGGCCAGATTATCGTTAGATGGTTTCCTAGCATGTTTATAATACTTATCATAGTGCTTGGAATATTGGTATATCGTCTAATCTTAGCATACCCTATTGAACCACCAAATCCAGATGCTGTACTTTTGAACGAACTTATAGTACCAGCCTGGAGATATTTCGCTATATTAAGTATAATTGATTTTCCCCTATCTTTATTTTGGGGACTTTATAGTACAAATAGGAGTCTCAAAAAGGTAATTCAAAAGAGTGATGAGTTAAAAAAACAGTTGGATAGTGTTGTTAAAGAAAAACTTGAAATTATTAGTATAATTCCTGAAAAATATCGATATCCATTGGCAACGGATTATCTTGCGGATGTATTGATATGTGGAAGAGCAGATACCATGAAAGAGGCGTTGAATCTTTATGAAGAACAAATACATCGCTGGAAAGTAGAAAGTAAAATGGATGCGGTTCTGAAGAGGCAACAAAGCAATAATAACCTATTATGGGCTCATGTTGTAGCTGATATATTGTTTAGGTAAAAAGGGAGGAAATGATATGAAAAAGAGATTAATCGGGGCAATATTATCGACGGTACTTACTGTAACCATGGCAACACCGGCATTTGCGGAAATCATCTGGACTGCAGATAAGCTTCCGGCAGGATATACAACCAATGAGTGGGAGAATAAGGATTTTTATCTTAATGCTGGAACTGCAATTAAGAGAGATACCTATACATTTTATGTTAAAGATTTACATGGTAATCTAATGAAAAATGCTTCATTTGCTGGAGGTTCAAGAACTGATGAAAATGGTGTATTTATTGATGCAACTGGTCATGTATGCTCTTATGGAACTGAACTTGCTGAAATTGAGTATTTTAATTCTGTTCCATATTCACATTCTTCATGGCAGCAAGATTCATCAAAACCATTAAATGAAAATGGAATTAGTAATTACTGGTATGGATCTAGTCGTTCGTCTTCAACAAGTATATGGGAATGGTTAATGGTATCCCCTGATGGTAAACAAGATGGTTTAAAATATGCTTATTGTTTTAATGAATATGGATACCTCTACACTAATACCATTACTCCAGATGGATATCAGGTAAATGAGCTTGGCCAGCTGATGATTGATGGAAAGGTAATGACCAGGAAACCCAATGATGTTACTCCTTGGTATGGATTTGTAAGGTTTCCAATTGGCGCATTAGGTTATGACTATGAATCAAGTGAAAGAGCGTCTCAGACATGGGGAACCCCTAATCCATATTTTTAACAACTAAATAAAATTTCTTTCAAAGACTATCGGTTAATCATAATCGGTAGTCTTTTTTATTATGGGCTTTAGCCTGTTGAACATGGGTGAGTTTCTTTTTAAGAGAAATGAATCCATGTGAAATAATAAACCACCCGCTATGCGGGTGCGAGTCAGTAAGTTATACAAAAAATCACCTTTCCGATTATAATAGAGGTGTCCAAGCCACTATTAAAGAAAGGAAAGGTGATTTCATTGGCGAAGAAAGCCAATGAACTGGCACATACGAAATGGATGTGCAAATATCATATCGTCTTCACACCTAAGTATAGACGAAAAGTAATTTATAATCAATACAAGGAAGATTTGAGAGATGTTTTGAAGCAACTATGCAATTATAAGGGAGTACAAATCTTAGAAGGCCATATAATGCCAGATCATGTACATATGCTGGTAAGTATTCCGCCTAAAATTAGCATATCTAGCTTTATGGGTTATCTGAAAGGAAAATCCGCCCTTATGATGTTTGATCGCCATGCAAACCTAAAGTATAAATTCGGAAACCGACATTTTTGGTCGGAAGGATACTACGTAAGCACGGTAGGACTAAATGAGGACACCATCCGAAAATATATAAAGGAGCAGGAGAAAGCGGATATTTTACAAGATAAACTAAGTGTAAAAGAATACGAGGACCCTTTTAAGGGTTAGTCGGTATTACAAAGGCCCCTTCAGGGGTGGCAACGAGTCAAAAGCATAGTGGCTTGAACGAAGTGAAAGCCAGCGCCTTGAGACGCTGGCCTAGTATCAAAGGGTTATACCCTTTTCACAAGCCACCCGTTTTACGGGTGGTCTTGACTGCAATTAAGAGGAAAAAAATGAAAAATATTTTACAGAGACTTGAAATAAAGAGAAAAACAGCTGGACTTATGGCTTTAATCTTAACAACAATGGCGTTTTTACCATATATTCCTGAGAACATAGTTTCATTTGCAGATTATGCGCAAATCATTGAACCAGCAGCATGGGTATCCTGGGATTCTAGTGTTTATGGAGCAGAAGCAAGTTCTAGGGGTTACACGCCTACTGGACTTATGTATGAAACTAAATGGATCAATTTAAAGGATAATGCAGGTTATGTATTTCCAGCAGGAGCTAAGCAATATCTGGTTGAAAATAAGCAAAATAGTAATGGCGCCTTTAGCGAGTTTGACAAAACCTTTCTATATTGTGTACAAGGTCATACAGAGAATGCCATGATATACCTTGGAAGCCAGGCATTTCTTGATAATTACTGGACCGCAGATAAAAGGCCACCATTATTTCCAAAAAAAATAGGAGATGAAAAAAGAGAAAAATTCAATTTTTTAATGAATGTATATGCTACCCACATGGGAAGCAATGACAGCATAGAAGCCTGTAATGATGCTAATGCTGGGACTTCCCAATACATTATTGCATCTATTATTAACTGGATTGCGGCAGATGAATGTGGCTTTACTGGTGACTGGGAACATGATATAAGTGCGTTCCGTGAAAGTGACAATTATAAGGCCGTGTTAATGCAGTTAAATCCCAATGCAGTCGGGGACCGCTCCATTTATAATCAGCTCTCCAATACGCAAGTGGCGCCAGAGTATGCAGCAAGAGGCTGTAAGAACTGGGCTGAGTGGACCTTTGGTAATGTATGGGATGCAGCTACTATTACTAAGGACTTTGAAGAAGATTCCGGTGAAACCGTTTACTTTGCTAAAATGGATCATCCTACGGATGCTTATACCATTACCATTCCATATCCTAATGATGTTGTAAAAGGTTATTATCAGAGACTATCTGCAAAAGACCTTTTTGGGGACTGGACCTACAGTGGACCAACGGACGCAGGTCTTGTATTTACTTCCCTATCTGGTGATGTACCTGATAATGGGCAAGGAATTGGAACTCTTTATTGGGCAAATCAAAGTCAGGTAGGTGCTACCTTAGCAAAAGATATCGGTTCGGCCCAACTTGCAACTTTTAAGTTTTATACAAGAAATCCTAATAGTAAAGATGGAAGTTATGCTTTTGATATTTCTCAGACATACTTTGCAGCCAAGATGGATAAAGACTTAGAGGTCCATGTGCGTATTGGATCTGGAGGATCAGGAAAAGTACAGCGTTTTAAACATACAGAAGGATTTGGTGCCAGTTATAACGTGGGTATTCTGAAGTTTGATTCTGAAACAGGAAAGCCCTTGGCCGGTTCTCATTGGGATATCTTAGAAAAATTCGATGATTCCCAGCTTGACAGCACCGATCTGGATTTAGAGAGTCCAGGAGATTACTCTTCCAATACTGGCTCATTAACCGGCGCATCATGGGAAGAAGATGAAGGAAGCGATGAAGATCGAATTTCTACAAACTACAGTGGAGACATGGGATTAAACGATTCCGAATCGAACTTATATAACCAGGCCAATTCCTCCAGTTCCCAGTTTGAACGATGGACAGACCCGGAAAATGATCCCTGCAACGCTGATGAACATATTACAGATGAAAACGGAGAACTCCATTACGTTGACTCCCAGGGAAATATTCATCGTAAAGTCGCTCATTCCGATGCAAGAAGCTATACCTATGAAAAGGGCTATTGCAGTGGCCATCCGGCCCCTGTCGTAGAGTATGAAGAAGTCCCGGAGCCGGAATATGACGAAGAAACCGGAGAGCAGACCAATGAGGATGAGATCGAAGCGGTAGAAGAATATAACCAGCAGCTTCATGACAGTGCATGGGCCGAGTGGCTGGCCGGGGTGGAAGAGTGTGAGCGGTTAGTGGAAGAAGGTGGTTTCTTTCATGCCATTGATCCAACTGGAAAGACCCAAAAGGAAGCCTTGGAAAAGGACCGGGATCAGTTCTACAAAGACTTCATTTCCTTAACCTATGAATACTCTGCAAAGGAAACGACCCCAGCACCTGGCTATTCTCTTCACGGAAGTCATCCGGATGATATTCCTCTGGAATGGCGAACTGTATCATCAAGTGAATTTAAGAGCTATCAGTCTTCCGGCATGGATCACACCGGGAGTTCGGAAGATGGACCGGACATGGAAGCGGACTCTATATCTTCTGGTACACCTCTCGAACAGCAATCAACCCCAATCTCCAAACAGCAGTTTCTTATGGGATTTGGTGCATTGGATCAAGTAACTCCAAATGATCAGAAAGAAGTTATTATTTCCAGTGACAGATCAGAGGAGGAAATACCAGTAGAACATGATACCGAGGCTCCGTCTGAAGCAAATACTGAAACACAATCGGAAACCGGAGCAGAAACACAGCCGGAGATAGAAGAGGAAACACAAAAGGAAACCGAGGCAGAAACACAGCCGGAGACAGAAGAGGAAACACAAAAGGAAACCGAAGCAGAAACTCAGTCAGAAACCAAAGGTGAGGTACCGGCAGAGACAGAGACAGAATCAGAGACCCTGGAAGAACCCAAAACTGAAATACCACCAGAAACAGTAAGTGAGAATCTACCAGAAGCCATTTCAGAGACACAGGTTATGGAACTTCCAGAGCCTGTAAAAAAACAGAAGGCAACCCCTTCTCAGGTAGAAGTCGTCAACGGTGGAATCTCTTTTACCGGCTTTTTTGAAGGAGTCAAAAATAGCGTTCAGTTTCTGGCAAATAAGACAAAAGCACTTTTCCGCTTATCAGATGACGATGATGGGGATAGAGGCGGATCATCATCACTTTCCTCTCTTCCGGAATCTACGGAAACAAGCCGAATAAATCCCCTTGAATCATCCATCAAGGACTGGACCTTTATCGCTTATGATCATCGAACAAAAGGAGAAATCCACTTTAATAAAAAAGATATGGATTTAAAGGCTGGGGAATCTGATTCTTTCAATGCTTATGGGGATAGTCAAGGTGATGGAACTTTAGAAGGAGCCGTTTACGGATTGTTTGCGGCAACCGATATTTTTCACCCGGATGGGCATTCCGGTATCCTCTTTAAAAAGGACAACCTGGTATCCATAGCAACAACTGACCGAAACGGAGATGGAAGCTTTCTGGCTATTACTCAGGCTCCTGGCTATACATTTAATTATCAAAACGGAACAATTGTAAAAACCTCTGATGGCTGGGCAAATTCTGCACCAACGAACCTTTACACTGCGATGGGAAAAGCTATTGGAAAGGAATCTGATATGGAACGTTTTAGCGGTCACACAGAAAGGGGAAGCAGCATTTCCCTTACGGACAGCCGGAACGAAACCTCAACAGGCTATGAAAAGCTTTCCTCCAATCAGGGAAAGGACGGAACAGGAGAAAGCAACCATTCCTATCCTATCAAGAACAACGAAGCATTAAACGGCAATTGCTGGATCGGTCAGCCTTTGATTGTCAATGCGGATGGAACCCAGTATTACATCAAGGAACTGACTCGTTCGGAAGGCTATGAACTTTCTGTTTATGGAAAGGATGCAGCCGTCAGCAACAAGGAGGCATTTGAAGCCGGTGGAAATCCTTCGGCAGAGGGAACTGTATCTGCCGGAAGCATTGGAATCGACAGGGTAAAGCATGTTAATACCTTTACGGTAAAAAGTAATGGAACGATAAACGGATACCGGATCTATGCACAAAATATTCCGGAGGGAGCCACGTTTTATATTACCAGAAGTGAGGTTGTAGAAGATCCAAAGGGGACGCATACGGAATATGTGACCAGGGAGGAAACCGCCCTGGCAGAAGAAGCCGGAGCAAGAGTCATTATAAATGGTTCCAGCGTGGAAGCGAAAGCAGGGGATACGGTAACACTTCCCAATGGTGAAAGTGCCGTAGTAAGCCAGGTTTCTGATCCGGAGTATGATTACACTTCAGTCCGCCCGGATAATGCCCTCCGTTATACCATTCCTACCTTTGAGGATAAGAAGAATACAGAGGATCTAATGGAAGATGCCAATGAAGCACTGAAAATAGCTTCCTTTAAAGAACCGGATGAGGGTGCCCCCTGGATTTTGATTCCCCTGGAGGGAGAAACCTTTGAAGAACAGGCAAAGAGCCTCTATGAAGGAATGGAAGAAGCCGGTCTTTCCGTTTTTAACTGCTTGCGAGTGCAGGATGTCACCGATGGAAAAGCCGTGATTCGTTACTCCTACCGGGTAGGAAATTCTGTATCCTCCGGTGTTTATGATGAAGTAAACAAATTGACTTATATCAAGAAATCTCTGGACTACAAGATTAATGGAACTGAGGTTTCTGGCTATATCTATGTTCCATACACCTTGGACCAGTTAGCAGATTATAAAGAAAATGGAAACGGATTTCTTACCTTTGCAAAAGTAAGAGCAGGAGAACTTTCAAAGAAACAGGCAGTATTCCCGGAGGATCTATCTGCAATTACGATCAAAGAAAGCCCGGAACACACTTACTGGGTGTATGGCCAGGGAGAACCGCTCCGGAATAATGATGGCAGCATTAAGAAAATTATGGTGGAAGAAGAAGTTCAGGTTGCGCCAGGATATGAACTGAAGGATGTGGACACCCCGGTAGCCGCTATATATGACGGAAAAGGCTATACCATTAATGCAGGGGGAGAGGAAGGGAATGCTTCTACTGATTATAAAATCAAATATGAGGATACTTTTGTAGAAGGGTCCAATATCACGCCAGAGGAATATACCGGTTATTACGGAAATATTTCTGTATCTCCCAACATGTCCGGTGCCGGAACTTTTATTGAAACAGTGACCCTCCGGTATGGCTGGAACCAAATTTATTCTGACGGAGGAACTCGTAATAATAATATATCCGTTGAGGAGCGCCCCATCCTTCAGAAAATCAAGATCACAAAGGACATCTCTGTAAAGGAGGATGGCACTTATGAAAATAACACGTATGCGAATACCGACATTGAAGATCATTACACTGAAAATGGAGGTGGAACCGGAAATAATGCAAAGTATTTAAAGAACTTCCGGTTTAAAGCGTATTTAAAATCCAACTTAGAACGGCTTTATCGGGCCGAAGATGGAACCATTCTCTGGCAGGACCGGAATGGAAATCCGGTGGATATCAAAGCATACCGGAACACATTCCCGGAAAAGGTGCAAAAGGTCTATACAAACGTAGACCACCAGACTAATCCGCTTATAAAAGATTCCAATAAAGCAGCCATTGCCAACAAGGAACTGTACGGTTTTTCAAATGGTTTAATTAATGCAGAACAGAACAATGGATATACGGCAGTCCTGGAAAAAACGATCCAAACAATCAAAGATGAGGAAGGAAAGGAAATATCCGTCAGTCGTTACAACTATGAAAAGTTCTTTGATGCCATAAAAGTGGCCAATGAAGACCGGTGGGACCGAACAGACAATGACAGCACTTCTTTTAAGCCGTTTGCCTGGATTAAAAAACTCCTGTTTGGAACCGGTGGAGGGGAGACACAGTATCCAGCAATTCATAACAATCCAGACATGAAAAACAGTATTAACACCTCTGAAGAAGCTGAAAACAATTCCCAGCGTTCGGATCATGTCCGCCAGTTTGCCATCACCTGGTACTTGGATGATGAAGTTGCAAAGCTTGTAAAGAAGAATCCGGCTGGAGAAACCGAAGGCATCGCAGGAAGTGAAACGTATTCTGATGAAATTTATGATAAGGCGTTGTCCGAAGCAATTAAAAAGGCAGAGAATTATTTAAAACCATTCTTCAGCTATGACCTTGATGAAATTTATTCCATTGCCTGGGACAGCGAAGCAGAGGGAGGAAAGGACAAAGATACAACGACCCTAAGCGCCGACCAGGAAGATGCAGAGGCCCGGTATTGTTACGGAGTATCCGAATATCTCCCCTACGGAACCTATGTGGCCGTAGAACAGCAGCCTTTTAACAAGGATTTGGGGGATCTTTTCAATAAGCATTACAAAACAGATGCCCCGAAAGAAATTGAACTTCCCTCCGTCTACGAGGAAGGAAAATCCGGATCAGACAAAACCCCGGAGGAGTTGGCCATTTATTACCGTTATAACGAAATGGATACTGTTTCCCAGCTTTCTTCCAAATACCACATCCGATTTAATGAGGAATGGCCTGGAGAGAGTGCAGAGGACAAGCGAACGTATGTGATCCGGGCGCATAGCCGGTTAGGAGATTATGAGATTTTTCCTTATGGTCTGGACCTTCAGGCAATTTCCGGTTCCGCTGCTGGTGATCCTTCCGGAAAAGGACATTTTACCATCACGCAGGAAAAAAACGATCCGGGAAAAGATTATTACAATACCATGGTTGATCCGGTAGAAAACGGAGGAAATTCAAATAGCCATTACCAGGGCGATGATGGAAATGCCGGAAAGGAAGCCCCTAACGGCACCACCTATGAAACCGATGGAGTGGAAAAAATATACCACTATGGATCAATATCAGAAGATAAGCAGATCTATGATCAGGTTGCATTTCCTGGTGAAAAAGGAGAAGTCCATAAGGATCATGTGACTGCCATGGAAGGGATGCAGACCGCTTATGATGGCAAATATGCCTCTATGCTGGTTCCCTGGACGGTTACGGAGCCAGCGGATGAATTAACTGATACCAAACAAAATGAAAATGGTACATCAAGCTATAAAGGGTATGGTTATCGGAAATTTACAAATACCTTTTATACAAGCCGGTTAAGAATCGAAAAACTGGATTCGGAGACCGGAGAAAACATCTTACATGACGGTGCCTTGTTTGCCCTCTATGCCGCTTCCAGAGAGGATGGAGAGACGACAGACGGCCTGGTAAAGTTCTATGAGACAGATACCCGCATCAACGGCTCTAAGGAGTTTTTGACAGCCATGGGAGCGAAAAAAATCAGTAAGATTGGTGCCACATGGACGGGAATCGTTCCGGCAGGAACCCCAATCTGTGAGGAAACAAAGCAAGTGATTCTTGCCGATCAGGAAGGAAGAAGAACAGGACAGTTTGAAGCCTTCGCCACAACAAGAGATGGCCTACAGGCAAAGGAAGAGGATGAGACAAGTACTGAAAATCAGGATCAGAACACCGGATATCTTGTGACACCCCAGCCCCTTGGAGCCGGAAGCTATGTCCTTTGTGAAATCAAGCCTCCGGCAGGCTATGTGAGAACAAAGCCGGTAGCCATTGAAGTTTATTCCGATAAAACCACCTATTATCTGGACGGAAACCGGGATAAAAGAGTAGCGGCAGCAATCTATGAGAATCAAGGTGAAAATGAAACATTAAAAGAAGATACGGCCAGGATCTATGTAGCAAATACGCCCATTCGCCTAGAGGTATCAAAAATCAAGGATTCTAATCAAACGGTCACTTACAAAACTGATACCAGGCTGGAAGGAACGGAACTGGAATTAAAGAAAAAGTACGGGATGGAAAACCTGGAATTTGCTTACAAGAACGGAACTTATTTAGGCTATGCCTGGTACAAGGGAACCATAGAAACCCTTCAGTCCAGAAAGGATGCCGGTGAGGATGTGGAACTGGTGTACATAGACGGTGTGTTTGCCGGTTACGGTCTGATCTCCAGGCCCCTGGATACCGCCGATGATCAAAACCGTTACGTTGCCGGTGCAAAGATGACCCTTTATGATGCCATAGAGATCAAGGAAAATGGAGACAGCGGTGATTACGGATATGATGGTGTGGAAGTAACCAGGGACCGGAATAATAATGTGCAGTCCATAAAGGTAAAAAAGGGATACGCTGGAAATACCGTAGAATTTATTAAAAAAGACGATCCGGAAGAAAGCCTTGCAGGAGGAACCGGAGAAGGCACCTGGACGTACCAAACCATTGACCGGGGGGACACAGACATTCTTTTCTATTCCCTGGCCAATCTTACGGTAATGGAAACCGGTACGGATGGAACTGTTTACGGCTATGACAGGAATGGAACTAAGGTCCAGGCAAAAAATAAGGAATCCTTATTCCTCCTAAAAGCAGGAAAACCAGTCTTTGAGCTGGCCGGTGGGGATTTAACCACTGTCCGCTACATAAAGGCAGACAAGCGCCTAGAACTTCCTTTGGGAGCAACGCTTTATCATTTAGATGGAGAAGGAAACCGGGATGCATATGTCGATCCAACTACTGGAATGGCCTACTCTAAAGAAGGGGATAAGTTTCTGGTATGGCCGGTAAAGCTATCAAAGAATAAAACCGGAGCAATTATCGCCAGGGAAAAGATTAAAACCTACCGGATCGCTTCAATCAATGCAGACACAGATCAGGAGTATACTACCGGAACGTACCAGGGGAAAACCTTTATAAAGAGCATGAATCCAGTATTAAACGGCCACGGCTTACCGGAGTATTATCAGAAATCCAATAAAACCTATAAAAAGGGAGATCCTATTTATGACATTGATGGAGATTATGTTCGATACCGGTATGATGATCTCTTAGATGCTTTCAATAAGGCCGCTTACCGGATTAATGATAAGGCCGGAAAAGATGCCATTGGAAACGAAGAAGATACCACCGACGATCCGAAGCTCTATCATCGCCAGGGGGAAGCCAGGATAATAGAAAACTCCTGGACTACCGGAGATAAATATACAAACGATGATTTACGATTTGAGGTTACGGTTGGACAAGCAGATATGCTAAAGCGTGTAATTCCAGGAACATACATCATGGAAGAGGTAAAAGCACCTTCCGGCTATCGAAAAGGATTCCCCCAGGGAATTACCGTAGAGGAAACCAAAAAAGTACAAACCACCGGAATGGAAGATCCTAAGATCAAAGTAGAGATCACAAAGACCGATGCGGCCAGTCAGTACCGGATACCAATTATCAGTGACTACCAGAATGGCCTGATTGTGACAGAACCCAAAGGCTCTTACAGCTATAATCTGATCAACGGTGCACATCTGGCACTTTATAAAGCCAAAAGAGTTTCCACTACGGACATCCACACCTATCCCAAAGGTTATTACCTGGTCAAAGAAGAAAACAAACCGGCAGAGTGGACCGTAGAAAGTACGAAAAATAATGCACCGGTGCGGATTGTAGCTGACTGGATTACCGATGGAAAAGCCAAGTACTTTGAAGGAATCCCGGCCGGAGATTACATTCTGGAGGAATCAGAAGCAGCAACCGGGTATGTAAGAACTTCTATGGAGATAACGGTAAAAGCTGCCGGGGATGTTCAGACCATCAACGTAACCAATGATCACACGAAGCTGGAGGTCTATAAGTACTTCTTAGACAACAAGGGAGTTAAGACCCTTCTGCCAAACGATCATGCGGCTGGATTGGCCATATATGAAGCCAAAACAGACCAGGATGGAAACATTTTAATGGAAGGAGGAAAGCCCCAGTATGATGAGTCAAAGAAAGTAGATCAGTGGACCACAGACGATTTAAGCCAATACACAGAGTTGACGGAAAAGAGCAAGAAGCTTGTGGACCGCATGAAAGGCTTTCTTGGCATTACCGATAATAAATCCAGTTTCCTTACCGATTTTGAAGCCGCTTACCGGGAAAAGGGAGAAGATCTTACCTATCTTACCTGGTACACCAAAGCTGGAAAGCGGAGTGCAGAACGGACAGAAAGCAAACCAACTGGAAAGGGAGAAAGCATCACCCAGACCTGGACCACCGATACCGGGGCGGTAATCCGAATCACCATTTACCGGAACGTGACAAACGGTGCCCTTGACCCCAATGGAAAGCTGCCACTCAACTTTGAATACCAGTTTAACTACCAAGAGAATGAGGGAATAAAAACCTATGACACTTTACAGGGAATGCATCGTCTGGATTATCTGCCTCTGAATGCAGAAAAGGACGGGAAAAAGATCGGGGCGTATGTTCTGGTGGAAGAAAAAGTTCCGGAAGGATTTGAACCGGCTAATCCAAAAGCCATAGTCATTCACGAAACAGGAGCCATACAGCGAGTCAGCTTACAAAATGAAGAGAAGTTCATTAACGTCTTAAAGGTTGTCACAGATGGAACAAATCAGTACGCAGCCGAAGGAGCCGAACTTGCTCTATACCGGGCCGATGAAGCAGGAAATTTAGTAAAGGATGAAGCACACCTTATAGAAACCTGGATCTCCGGAACAGACGGACGCTACACCAAAGAAGACCAGTTTAATGACAAAATCATAGAAGGGTTTAAGGTTGGAGATTTAAAGCCTCACCGGATCAGCAAGGTTGCATATGGAACGTACTTCATCGTAGAAGTTACCCCGCCACCTTACATGCAGAAAGCAGATCCCGTGAAGATAGAAGTGGGAGCAGAAAAGATTCCGGTTTACCGGATCACCAATATTCCTACTGTTGGAGCATTGGAAATTCATAAAAAAGCTTCTGATACCAATGAGGGATTAGAAAATGCCCGTTTTAAAGTAACCAACACAGATACGGGAACAGTCTGGTACATGACAACCGGCACTGAAGGAAACGCTGTTTTAAAAGAGCTCCCCGTTGGTGAAGTCCAGACAGATGGAACCATAACGCCTTATACCTATGTTATAGAAGAAATTTCCCCACCGGATTTTTACCAGATTTATGAGGGAAAAAAGAAATTCCAATTTGACGGAAAAGGGAACGAAAAAGAGATACTTTATTCCTGTGAAATTGAGAATAAACCAACACAAATATTTTTTAAAAAGACAAACTTTGATACAGGAATGGCTATTGAAGGTGCGAAGATAGCAGTGTATGAGGCAATAGCCATTGACGGAGAATATCAAAAGAATGGAGGAGCCATAGCAACGGTCCTTTCCGGGGAAGACGGCTTTACTCTAAAGAAAAAACTAAAAGCAAGCCAGGTCTACATCATGGAGGAGTTAAAGGCTCCGGCTGGATATGCTGTGTCAAAACCAGTGATCTTTACCGTAAATAAAGCAGGAACAGGTATCCAGAATGTATCCAATAATTTTCATGTATTAAAACTTGCCAGTGAAAACGGAGCCATTGAAGCGCTTACCGTAACCGGCCGGGTACCGGTAAAGGTATATACCATTTTAAAGGATCTGGATACCGGCTATGAATTGCCCGCCTTAATAGGAACCGGAGAAAATCAAACCGTAACCGCCATGGATGGAATTACCGAAGGTCATTTATATGAAATCACAGAGTATACCAGATATTCGGATGGAAGGTCTGAGAAATCCTTTAAGGAAACCAGGCGGATCTACTTTGACGAAAACGGAACCTACACCTTACCTTCCAGGACGTACCTGGGAACCAGAGAGAACTTAACGGATGGGGAAGGAAACGTTCTGGCCAGCTGGGCAGTCAACGAGGAAAACCACGAGTATACGATTCTGAATCCCGTTGTGAAAGAAATACCAATAGCCAAAGTAACAAGCAGCATCGGGGCGGATTATGAAGCGGTGAAAGCAGGAAGTGTCATAAAGTACTCTATTACTTACACCAACACCTACGACCACCCGGCAGATATCCGGATCAAAGCGATCCTAACAGATGGACTGGAATATTTAAGATCTACCGATTATGGAACCGAGCAGAACGGAATTATCACATGGAATCTTAGGGATGTTGCTGCCCATGAAAGCGGTACCGTGGAAGTGGTCGCGACCATAAATGGAGAGACAGGAACACAGGCAAAAGCGTGGTTTGAAACAAAAGTAAATGCCGTATCAAAGCGCACAGCCCTGGCAAACCCCATTGTACCGGACGGATCTATTACCATTGTAAACAAGCTGACCGGTACCGGAATACCCGGTAGTACGGGGCACTCTGAAAGTCAAACCGATTCCTTTAAATACCATGTGAAGCTTACCGATCAGAATGGAGTTGTTTTAACTGGATACCAGGCATTTGGAGGCTCCGTGGAGGGGCGGATCAAGGGAGAGGGAACCATTACCCTGACGGGAGATGGATATATAACGTTTGCCGGACTCCCTTACGGAACCAAATATGAAATAAGCCAGGAATCAGCAGACAACTATGAACTGGAAGGAGGGACTATAACCGGAGAGATACAAAAAGCGTTACAGAGCGCCGTATTTAAAAATAATCAGGATGACAAAGTGATCCGGGAGCTTTTGACAGCTGGAGGGACTT
Source organism: Lacrimispora sinapis (assembly GCF_043633585.1). Lineage (NCBI taxonomy): Bacteria > Bacillati > Bacillota > Clostridia > Lachnospirales > Lachnospiraceae > Lacrimispora > Lacrimispora sinapis. The sequence continues at coordinate 453,572 of NZ_CP141832.1, forward strand.
ATCAGTTGACAGAAACCACGATCTACAGTGATAAAAGCAATGTTACCACCGGGATATACCGGTTTACCATTAATAGCTCCGGCATGGTTGATAATGTAGATATGGAAGATAAGCCGGTGAATCTGAACTTTGTAAAGGTTGATAGAGACACCAATAAAATCATAAACGGCGGGAATTACAGCCTGATTGATAAAAATAGTGGAGAAGTCCTTCATGAATTTACCGTAGAAAATAGTACACCAGTCACAATTCCTTCAGAACTTATTACTCCAGGACAGGAATATGTATTCCGGGAAGATTTCCCACCAGAAGGTTATGCCTTTGAAAAGGAAATTCACTTTATTGCAGATGAAAATGGGATATCGGAAACAATCATTATGGAGGATAAGCAAACAGATATTAGCATTATAAAAATAGATGAAGAAACTGGTGAACCTCTCACCGGCGGACGTTTTGTAATCAGGGAAAAGGAAACCGGCAAGGTTATAAAATCCTTCTCCCAGGAAGGAAAGTCCTGCCAATTAAAAGGGATTTTGATCGCAGGGAGAACGTATGAGTTAATTGAAGAGGAAGCTCCGCCTGGCTATGCCTATACCCAAAACGTGGAGTTTACGATTCCCAGGAAAGCTGTACCCCTTAAAATAACAATGACGGATAAAATGACAGAGGTTGTCATAAAAAAACTATCATATAGCAGCTCAGAAAGTACCCCGTCACAGGCGGAAAAGCAAATGCCGGGAAATACCCTGCAAATATTAAATGAAGATAAATCCCCAGCTAAGGCAATAAGAAATGCCTCATATGTAAACGTTGGAGATAATCTTATTTTTCAAACGTCAGATCAATTTGAACAAATCAAAGGGCAGTTGATTGCCGGAAATAAATATTGGCTGCATGAGATACAGCCTGCAAAAGGATTCTCTTATTCGGAAGACGTCCCTTTTACTGTTAATAAAAATGGCAGCAGGGATACAGTAATCATGATCAATCACCCAACACATATGATACTGTCAAAAAAGTCCATAACAGGCCAAAACGAGCTCCCCGGCAATCAGATGAGTGTTAGAAATAAAAGTGGATCTATTGTAGATGAATGGATTTCTACAGACCAGCCTCATCAGATAATTGGTGATCTAAAAGCAGGAGAAACCTATTATTTCTGTGAGGAAAAGCCCAAAAGCGGATACGCATATTCAGAACCTGTTACATTTACTGTAAAACGTAATAATAGTATTACCATGGCAGAAATGAGAAACGACACAACAAGAATAAAAATTTCTAAAATTGATGGAAAGGGGAAAATGCTGGAAGGAGCAGTTTTGCGCATTCTGGACGAAGCGGGGAATGTAATAGTAAAAGACTTTATAACCGGTATGGAAGCGGTCAATATAAATGGAGTCCTGGATGCTGGCAGGAAGTACATTCTTAATGAGGTAAAAGCACCAGAGGGATATCTTTCCGCTCCTGATGTAGAATTTATCGTTCCCAAAGAGGCAAAACAGCTGGATGTTTTTATGACGGACTTAAAGGTTCCCGGAACCAAAGGAAATGATCCTGAACCAGTGCCACCCCCACCCCCTGAACCTGATCAGCCTGAAAATAAGGTTAAAGTAGGAAAAATTACAGCAACATACGTTAAAGATCCTTTTAATCCTGCATGGCTGGAATTAATTTACGGAAAAGTAAAAGGAAAGCGGGGGGAGAAAACAGGAGATAATACTCCGGTTGTATTCTGGATCTTCGGAATATTGATTTGCCTTTCCGGGGCATTTATTACATTGAAAAGTGGAAAGCACAGAACAAATAAAACGGATAGTGACCTTAGTAAATGAAGCTAAATCATATATTATCTAAAAGTAGTACCATTCAAAACAAATCCAAACAGATTGGAAATTTAAAAAAGATATTTTTAATCCTGGTATGGTTGTCAGGAGCACTCATGTTTGGCACAAAATTCATAGATCGTTACAGAACATACCAGGCAGCAGACCAGGAATATAAAGCATTAAATCAAAATATTTGGAACAATAAAAATAAATCTGATTCTCCCCCGCCAGCCTTTCAGCCGTCAACTCCCAGGCGGTCCCTTCACCTTCAACTAAAGAAAATCAATCCAGACTACTTATTCTGGCTGGCCATCCCAGGAACATCAATTAATTATCCCGTAGTAAGAAGCCCCCGCCCCGGTTACTATTTAAACCACACCTTTGGGGGAACTGAAAATCCCAGCGGCTGTCTGTTTATTCAAGAGGATACTCCCGCCCCAGGCAATGGGAATACAGTGATTTTTGGTCACAATATGAAAGACGGAACTATGTTTTCAGATTTAAAAAAGTATAAGGATGAAGAATATTATAAAAATCATGCCATCTTTTATGTGTATGATAAGGAAAGCTGGCATAAAGCTGAAATATTTTCAATTCAAATCAGACACGAGAGTGATTTGGATTGCTATGAAACGGAGTTTCATAATCAAAGCGAAAAGCAGCAATTTATTTACCGCATGGAGGAGTCATCCATACACCCTGCTGTATTTACGCCTTCTGTAGAAGACCCATTCATTTCCCTTTCTTCTTGTTATGGAAAGACCGGGAGAATCATTGTACAGGCATCTATCCTGTGTTATACTGAGGATTAGCAGTATTTGTGAAAAATAAAAAAATCAAACAGGAGGTCTAACCTATGGAAACAATAAAAATCGGTATTTTAGGAGCAGGAAGAATTGCAGCAGTGCTGGCGGATACAATGGTTCAAATGCCAAAAGTGCAGCTCGTGGGAGTTGCTTCCAGAAGTCTTTACAAAGCCCCAGGAATTTGCTTCACGTTTCTCCATCAAAAAGGCTTATGGGTCCTATGAAGAACTGGCAAAGGATCCGGAGATTCAATTGATTTACATCGCGACCCCTCACTCGGAACATTGCAGGAATGCAAAGCTGTGTCTGGAAAATGGGAAGCACGTGCTTTGTGAAAAATCATTTGCAGCCAACGCCTCACAGGCAGAAGAGATGATTGCTCTGGCCAAAGAAAAAAATCTTTTAATTACGGAAGCCATGTGGGTAAGATATATGCCAATGGCCGAGACCATAAGAAAGGTGATAGCTTCCCGGCATTATAGGGGAACCGATGACTCTTACTGCCAATCTCTGTTATCTGGTTTCAGATAAGCCTCGTCTCATTGAACCGGAACTTGCAGGCGGTGCACTGCTTGATGTTGGTGTGTATACTTTAAACTTTGCTTCGCTTATATTTGGAGATGATATTACAGATATTAAGTCCAGTGTGGTTAAGACCGAAACCGGAGTGGATGCACAAAACAGCATTACCCTTACCTACCAGGGAGGTAAGATGGCCATTCTTAACAGTTCGTTACGGGTTATTTCTGACAGGCAGGGAATTATATACGGCACCAAGGGATATATGGTGATTGAGAATATCAACAACTTTGAATCCATAAAGGTTTACGACACGGAACGGAACGTGGTTGAGACATACGAAAGGCCAAAGCAGATCTCTGGTTATGAATATCAGATAGAAGCCAGTGCCGATGCCATTGAAAAGGGACTGACAGAATGTCCTCAGATGCCTCACAAGATTACATTGAATATTATGAACGTAATGGATGAGCTAAGGCGGCAGTGGGGAATCCGTTATCCGTTTGAGGGGTAAAAAAGAGCTTTAATTATCAATCCCGCGTATTGGGTTTAACGAAATAGCAAGGGCTGTTAAAATAAGAAATTTTGCCGGAAATACCATGGTAAATGGATTTGCATTTTATCTGCAATATCTGGAAAAATTCTATAATTTTAACAGCCGTTTTAAAAAGGTTTTTTGTACCGTGAAAATTTTTACTTCAGTTGGCCGAGGCAAATATTGAAGGGGAATTATCTTATGAAGAAGTAGAAGACTTATTATACAAGCGTTATGAGGATGAAACACCGGAAGATATTGAGAGGAGAAACAAAGAGGCAGATCTTGTTGCAGCCAGGATAGCACATATCCTGGACAGCCCTGGCTATCCTCTTCAAATAGCTTCCTTAAAAGCTATTCACCGGGAACTTTTTAAAGATATCTATGATCATGCCGGACAATTTAGGCTGGTAAATATTTATAAGCAAGAGCCAATACTTAATGGTGCAACTGTAAAATATACAAATTACACAGCTTTAGAAGATACCCTTGAATATGATTTTAATGTGGAGAAAAGTAAGAGTTATTCTGGATACACACAAGAGCAGATCATAAAAAGAATAGCATCTTTTACGTCATCTATTTGGCAGGCGCATCCATTTATGGAGGGGAATACACGAACGACAGCCGTATTTATGGAATGTTATCTAAATAATATGGGCTTTCAAGTCGATAATACAATGTTTAAGAATTGTAGCCATTATTTCAGAAATGCTCTGGTTCGTGCTAATTATGCTTTATATGCAAAAGGGATAGTGGAAACCAATGAATTTTTGGAGAAGTTTTATCGAAATTTGCTAATTGGAGGAAAAGATAACTTAAGTAACCGTGAGCTAACGTTAAGAGAATGTTTCATTCAAAAGGATATGGATAGATAGGTTTGATTAAATTTCCATATTATGGTATAGTGAAAAAAGATAAAAAATAACCACCCCGCCTGACAAGTGAGAATGGTTATTTTAGAAAATATTATTTAGGAAACTACCGAAACAGTTACCCTTTGTTAGAATATCATGTATTGATGATTATGTCAATTATGTAACAAAGGGGATAGAGTATGAATATTACGACAGAAAAAGTAAAAGAAGCAGGATATTGGTGCAAGAAAATTATAGAATTAAATCAACAATATCAATCTTGTGAAAATGGAATTAAGCGGCAGAAAAGTTTAGGGTACAAAATAGGCCAGATTATCGTTAGATGGTTTCCTAGCATGTTTATAATACTTATCATAGTGCTTGGAATATTGGTATATCGTCTAATCTTAGCATACCCTATTGAACCACCAAATCCAGATGCTGTACTTTTGAACGAACTTATAGTACCAGCCTGGAGATATTTCGCTATATTAAGTATAATTGATTTTCCCCTATCTTTATTTTGGGGACTTTATAGTACAAATAGGAGTCTCAAAAAGGTAATTCAAAAGAGTGATGAGTTAAAAAAACAGTTGGATAGTGTTGTTAAAGAAAAACTTGAAATTATTAGTATAATTCCTGAAAAATATCGATATCCATTGGCAACGGATTATCTTGCGGATGTATTGATATGTGGAAGAGCAGATACCATGAAAGAGGCGTTGAATCTTTATGAAGAACAAATACATCGCTGGAAAGTAGAAAGTAAAATGGATGCGGTTCTGAAGAGGCAACAAAGCAATAATAACCTATTATGGGCTCATGTTGTAGCTGATATATTGTTTAGGTAAAAAGGGAGGAAATGATATGAAAAAGAGATTAATCGGGGCAATATTATCGACGGTACTTACTGTAACCATGGCAACACCGGCATTTGCGGAAATCATCTGGACTGCAGATAAGCTTCCGGCAGGATATACAACCAATGAGTGGGAGAATAAGGATTTTTATCTTAATGCTGGAACTGCAATTAAGAGAGATACCTATACATTTTATGTTAAAGATTTACATGGTAATCTAATGAAAAATGCTTCATTTGCTGGAGGTTCAAGAACTGATGAAAATGGTGTATTTATTGATGCAACTGGTCATGTATGCTCTTATGGAACTGAACTTGCTGAAATTGAGTATTTTAATTCTGTTCCATATTCACATTCTTCATGGCAGCAAGATTCATCAAAACCATTAAATGAAAATGGAATTAGTAATTACTGGTATGGATCTAGTCGTTCGTCTTCAACAAGTATATGGGAATGGTTAATGGTATCCCCTGATGGTAAACAAGATGGTTTAAAATATGCTTATTGTTTTAATGAATATGGATACCTCTACACTAATACCATTACTCCAGATGGATATCAGGTAAATGAGCTTGGCCAGCTGATGATTGATGGAAAGGTAATGACCAGGAAACCCAATGATGTTACTCCTTGGTATGGATTTGTAAGGTTTCCAATTGGCGCATTAGGTTATGACTATGAATCAAGTGAAAGAGCGTCTCAGACATGGGGAACCCCTAATCCATATTTTTAACAACTAAATAAAATTTCTTTCAAAGACTATCGGTTAATCATAATCGGTAGTCTTTTTTATTATGGGCTTTAGCCTGTTGAACATGGGTGAGTTTCTTTTTAAGAGAAATGAATCCATGTGAAATAATAAACCACCCGCTATGCGGGTGCGAGTCAGTAAGTTATACAAAAAATCACCTTTCCGATTATAATAGAGGTGTCCAAGCCACTATTAAAGAAAGGAAAGGTGATTTCATTGGCGAAGAAAGCCAATGAACTGGCACATACGAAATGGATGTGCAAATATCATATCGTCTTCACACCTAAGTATAGACGAAAAGTAATTTATAATCAATACAAGGAAGATTTGAGAGATGTTTTGAAGCAACTATGCAATTATAAGGGAGTACAAATCTTAGAAGGCCATATAATGCCAGATCATGTACATATGCTGGTAAGTATTCCGCCTAAAATTAGCATATCTAGCTTTATGGGTTATCTGAAAGGAAAATCCGCCCTTATGATGTTTGATCGCCATGCAAACCTAAAGTATAAATTCGGAAACCGACATTTTTGGTCGGAAGGATACTACGTAAGCACGGTAGGACTAAATGAGGACACCATCCGAAAATATATAAAGGAGCAGGAGAAAGCGGATATTTTACAAGATAAACTAAGTGTAAAAGAATACGAGGACCCTTTTAAGGGTTAGTCGGTATTACAAAGGCCCCTTCAGGGGTGGCAACGAGTCAAAAGCATAGTGGCTTGAACGAAGTGAAAGCCAGCGCCTTGAGACGCTGGCCTAGTATCAAAGGGTTATACCCTTTTCACAAGCCACCCGTTTTACGGGTGGTCTTGACTGCAATTAAGAGGAAAAAAATGAAAAATATTTTACAGAGACTTGAAATAAAGAGAAAAACAGCTGGACTTATGGCTTTAATCTTAACAACAATGGCGTTTTTACCATATATTCCTGAGAACATAGTTTCATTTGCAGATTATGCGCAAATCATTGAACCAGCAGCATGGGTATCCTGGGATTCTAGTGTTTATGGAGCAGAAGCAAGTTCTAGGGGTTACACGCCTACTGGACTTATGTATGAAACTAAATGGATCAATTTAAAGGATAATGCAGGTTATGTATTTCCAGCAGGAGCTAAGCAATATCTGGTTGAAAATAAGCAAAATAGTAATGGCGCCTTTAGCGAGTTTGACAAAACCTTTCTATATTGTGTACAAGGTCATACAGAGAATGCCATGATATACCTTGGAAGCCAGGCATTTCTTGATAATTACTGGACCGCAGATAAAAGGCCACCATTATTTCCAAAAAAAATAGGAGATGAAAAAAGAGAAAAATTCAATTTTTTAATGAATGTATATGCTACCCACATGGGAAGCAATGACAGCATAGAAGCCTGTAATGATGCTAATGCTGGGACTTCCCAATACATTATTGCATCTATTATTAACTGGATTGCGGCAGATGAATGTGGCTTTACTGGTGACTGGGAACATGATATAAGTGCGTTCCGTGAAAGTGACAATTATAAGGCCGTGTTAATGCAGTTAAATCCCAATGCAGTCGGGGACCGCTCCATTTATAATCAGCTCTCCAATACGCAAGTGGCGCCAGAGTATGCAGCAAGAGGCTGTAAGAACTGGGCTGAGTGGACCTTTGGTAATGTATGGGATGCAGCTACTATTACTAAGGACTTTGAAGAAGATTCCGGTGAAACCGTTTACTTTGCTAAAATGGATCATCCTACGGATGCTTATACCATTACCATTCCATATCCTAATGATGTTGTAAAAGGTTATTATCAGAGACTATCTGCAAAAGACCTTTTTGGGGACTGGACCTACAGTGGACCAACGGACGCAGGTCTTGTATTTACTTCCCTATCTGGTGATGTACCTGATAATGGGCAAGGAATTGGAACTCTTTATTGGGCAAATCAAAGTCAGGTAGGTGCTACCTTAGCAAAAGATATCGGTTCGGCCCAACTTGCAACTTTTAAGTTTTATACAAGAAATCCTAATAGTAAAGATGGAAGTTATGCTTTTGATATTTCTCAGACATACTTTGCAGCCAAGATGGATAAAGACTTAGAGGTCCATGTGCGTATTGGATCTGGAGGATCAGGAAAAGTACAGCGTTTTAAACATACAGAAGGATTTGGTGCCAGTTATAACGTGGGTATTCTGAAGTTTGATTCTGAAACAGGAAAGCCCTTGGCCGGTTCTCATTGGGATATCTTAGAAAAATTCGATGATTCCCAGCTTGACAGCACCGATCTGGATTTAGAGAGTCCAGGAGATTACTCTTCCAATACTGGCTCATTAACCGGCGCATCATGGGAAGAAGATGAAGGAAGCGATGAAGATCGAATTTCTACAAACTACAGTGGAGACATGGGATTAAACGATTCCGAATCGAACTTATATAACCAGGCCAATTCCTCCAGTTCCCAGTTTGAACGATGGACAGACCCGGAAAATGATCCCTGCAACGCTGATGAACATATTACAGATGAAAACGGAGAACTCCATTACGTTGACTCCCAGGGAAATATTCATCGTAAAGTCGCTCATTCCGATGCAAGAAGCTATACCTATGAAAAGGGCTATTGCAGTGGCCATCCGGCCCCTGTCGTAGAGTATGAAGAAGTCCCGGAGCCGGAATATGACGAAGAAACCGGAGAGCAGACCAATGAGGATGAGATCGAAGCGGTAGAAGAATATAACCAGCAGCTTCATGACAGTGCATGGGCCGAGTGGCTGGCCGGGGTGGAAGAGTGTGAGCGGTTAGTGGAAGAAGGTGGTTTCTTTCATGCCATTGATCCAACTGGAAAGACCCAAAAGGAAGCCTTGGAAAAGGACCGGGATCAGTTCTACAAAGACTTCATTTCCTTAACCTATGAATACTCTGCAAAGGAAACGACCCCAGCACCTGGCTATTCTCTTCACGGAAGTCATCCGGATGATATTCCTCTGGAATGGCGAACTGTATCATCAAGTGAATTTAAGAGCTATCAGTCTTCCGGCATGGATCACACCGGGAGTTCGGAAGATGGACCGGACATGGAAGCGGACTCTATATCTTCTGGTACACCTCTCGAACAGCAATCAACCCCAATCTCCAAACAGCAGTTTCTTATGGGATTTGGTGCATTGGATCAAGTAACTCCAAATGATCAGAAAGAAGTTATTATTTCCAGTGACAGATCAGAGGAGGAAATACCAGTAGAACATGATACCGAGGCTCCGTCTGAAGCAAATACTGAAACACAATCGGAAACCGGAGCAGAAACACAGCCGGAGATAGAAGAGGAAACACAAAAGGAAACCGAGGCAGAAACACAGCCGGAGACAGAAGAGGAAACACAAAAGGAAACCGAAGCAGAAACTCAGTCAGAAACCAAAGGTGAGGTACCGGCAGAGACAGAGACAGAATCAGAGACCCTGGAAGAACCCAAAACTGAAATACCACCAGAAACAGTAAGTGAGAATCTACCAGAAGCCATTTCAGAGACACAGGTTATGGAACTTCCAGAGCCTGTAAAAAAACAGAAGGCAACCCCTTCTCAGGTAGAAGTCGTCAACGGTGGAATCTCTTTTACCGGCTTTTTTGAAGGAGTCAAAAATAGCGTTCAGTTTCTGGCAAATAAGACAAAAGCACTTTTCCGCTTATCAGATGACGATGATGGGGATAGAGGCGGATCATCATCACTTTCCTCTCTTCCGGAATCTACGGAAACAAGCCGAATAAATCCCCTTGAATCATCCATCAAGGACTGGACCTTTATCGCTTATGATCATCGAACAAAAGGAGAAATCCACTTTAATAAAAAAGATATGGATTTAAAGGCTGGGGAATCTGATTCTTTCAATGCTTATGGGGATAGTCAAGGTGATGGAACTTTAGAAGGAGCCGTTTACGGATTGTTTGCGGCAACCGATATTTTTCACCCGGATGGGCATTCCGGTATCCTCTTTAAAAAGGACAACCTGGTATCCATAGCAACAACTGACCGAAACGGAGATGGAAGCTTTCTGGCTATTACTCAGGCTCCTGGCTATACATTTAATTATCAAAACGGAACAATTGTAAAAACCTCTGATGGCTGGGCAAATTCTGCACCAACGAACCTTTACACTGCGATGGGAAAAGCTATTGGAAAGGAATCTGATATGGAACGTTTTAGCGGTCACACAGAAAGGGGAAGCAGCATTTCCCTTACGGACAGCCGGAACGAAACCTCAACAGGCTATGAAAAGCTTTCCTCCAATCAGGGAAAGGACGGAACAGGAGAAAGCAACCATTCCTATCCTATCAAGAACAACGAAGCATTAAACGGCAATTGCTGGATCGGTCAGCCTTTGATTGTCAATGCGGATGGAACCCAGTATTACATCAAGGAACTGACTCGTTCGGAAGGCTATGAACTTTCTGTTTATGGAAAGGATGCAGCCGTCAGCAACAAGGAGGCATTTGAAGCCGGTGGAAATCCTTCGGCAGAGGGAACTGTATCTGCCGGAAGCATTGGAATCGACAGGGTAAAGCATGTTAATACCTTTACGGTAAAAAGTAATGGAACGATAAACGGATACCGGATCTATGCACAAAATATTCCGGAGGGAGCCACGTTTTATATTACCAGAAGTGAGGTTGTAGAAGATCCAAAGGGGACGCATACGGAATATGTGACCAGGGAGGAAACCGCCCTGGCAGAAGAAGCCGGAGCAAGAGTCATTATAAATGGTTCCAGCGTGGAAGCGAAAGCAGGGGATACGGTAACACTTCCCAATGGTGAAAGTGCCGTAGTAAGCCAGGTTTCTGATCCGGAGTATGATTACACTTCAGTCCGCCCGGATAATGCCCTCCGTTATACCATTCCTACCTTTGAGGATAAGAAGAATACAGAGGATCTAATGGAAGATGCCAATGAAGCACTGAAAATAGCTTCCTTTAAAGAACCGGATGAGGGTGCCCCCTGGATTTTGATTCCCCTGGAGGGAGAAACCTTTGAAGAACAGGCAAAGAGCCTCTATGAAGGAATGGAAGAAGCCGGTCTTTCCGTTTTTAACTGCTTGCGAGTGCAGGATGTCACCGATGGAAAAGCCGTGATTCGTTACTCCTACCGGGTAGGAAATTCTGTATCCTCCGGTGTTTATGATGAAGTAAACAAATTGACTTATATCAAGAAATCTCTGGACTACAAGATTAATGGAACTGAGGTTTCTGGCTATATCTATGTTCCATACACCTTGGACCAGTTAGCAGATTATAAAGAAAATGGAAACGGATTTCTTACCTTTGCAAAAGTAAGAGCAGGAGAACTTTCAAAGAAACAGGCAGTATTCCCGGAGGATCTATCTGCAATTACGATCAAAGAAAGCCCGGAACACACTTACTGGGTGTATGGCCAGGGAGAACCGCTCCGGAATAATGATGGCAGCATTAAGAAAATTATGGTGGAAGAAGAAGTTCAGGTTGCGCCAGGATATGAACTGAAGGATGTGGACACCCCGGTAGCCGCTATATATGACGGAAAAGGCTATACCATTAATGCAGGGGGAGAGGAAGGGAATGCTTCTACTGATTATAAAATCAAATATGAGGATACTTTTGTAGAAGGGTCCAATATCACGCCAGAGGAATATACCGGTTATTACGGAAATATTTCTGTATCTCCCAACATGTCCGGTGCCGGAACTTTTATTGAAACAGTGACCCTCCGGTATGGCTGGAACCAAATTTATTCTGACGGAGGAACTCGTAATAATAATATATCCGTTGAGGAGCGCCCCATCCTTCAGAAAATCAAGATCACAAAGGACATCTCTGTAAAGGAGGATGGCACTTATGAAAATAACACGTATGCGAATACCGACATTGAAGATCATTACACTGAAAATGGAGGTGGAACCGGAAATAATGCAAAGTATTTAAAGAACTTCCGGTTTAAAGCGTATTTAAAATCCAACTTAGAACGGCTTTATCGGGCCGAAGATGGAACCATTCTCTGGCAGGACCGGAATGGAAATCCGGTGGATATCAAAGCATACCGGAACACATTCCCGGAAAAGGTGCAAAAGGTCTATACAAACGTAGACCACCAGACTAATCCGCTTATAAAAGATTCCAATAAAGCAGCCATTGCCAACAAGGAACTGTACGGTTTTTCAAATGGTTTAATTAATGCAGAACAGAACAATGGATATACGGCAGTCCTGGAAAAAACGATCCAAACAATCAAAGATGAGGAAGGAAAGGAAATATCCGTCAGTCGTTACAACTATGAAAAGTTCTTTGATGCCATAAAAGTGGCCAATGAAGACCGGTGGGACCGAACAGACAATGACAGCACTTCTTTTAAGCCGTTTGCCTGGATTAAAAAACTCCTGTTTGGAACCGGTGGAGGGGAGACACAGTATCCAGCAATTCATAACAATCCAGACATGAAAAACAGTATTAACACCTCTGAAGAAGCTGAAAACAATTCCCAGCGTTCGGATCATGTCCGCCAGTTTGCCATCACCTGGTACTTGGATGATGAAGTTGCAAAGCTTGTAAAGAAGAATCCGGCTGGAGAAACCGAAGGCATCGCAGGAAGTGAAACGTATTCTGATGAAATTTATGATAAGGCGTTGTCCGAAGCAATTAAAAAGGCAGAGAATTATTTAAAACCATTCTTCAGCTATGACCTTGATGAAATTTATTCCATTGCCTGGGACAGCGAAGCAGAGGGAGGAAAGGACAAAGATACAACGACCCTAAGCGCCGACCAGGAAGATGCAGAGGCCCGGTATTGTTACGGAGTATCCGAATATCTCCCCTACGGAACCTATGTGGCCGTAGAACAGCAGCCTTTTAACAAGGATTTGGGGGATCTTTTCAATAAGCATTACAAAACAGATGCCCCGAAAGAAATTGAACTTCCCTCCGTCTACGAGGAAGGAAAATCCGGATCAGACAAAACCCCGGAGGAGTTGGCCATTTATTACCGTTATAACGAAATGGATACTGTTTCCCAGCTTTCTTCCAAATACCACATCCGATTTAATGAGGAATGGCCTGGAGAGAGTGCAGAGGACAAGCGAACGTATGTGATCCGGGCGCATAGCCGGTTAGGAGATTATGAGATTTTTCCTTATGGTCTGGACCTTCAGGCAATTTCCGGTTCCGCTGCTGGTGATCCTTCCGGAAAAGGACATTTTACCATCACGCAGGAAAAAAACGATCCGGGAAAAGATTATTACAATACCATGGTTGATCCGGTAGAAAACGGAGGAAATTCAAATAGCCATTACCAGGGCGATGATGGAAATGCCGGAAAGGAAGCCCCTAACGGCACCACCTATGAAACCGATGGAGTGGAAAAAATATACCACTATGGATCAATATCAGAAGATAAGCAGATCTATGATCAGGTTGCATTTCCTGGTGAAAAAGGAGAAGTCCATAAGGATCATGTGACTGCCATGGAAGGGATGCAGACCGCTTATGATGGCAAATATGCCTCTATGCTGGTTCCCTGGACGGTTACGGAGCCAGCGGATGAATTAACTGATACCAAACAAAATGAAAATGGTACATCAAGCTATAAAGGGTATGGTTATCGGAAATTTACAAATACCTTTTATACAAGCCGGTTAAGAATCGAAAAACTGGATTCGGAGACCGGAGAAAACATCTTACATGACGGTGCCTTGTTTGCCCTCTATGCCGCTTCCAGAGAGGATGGAGAGACGACAGACGGCCTGGTAAAGTTCTATGAGACAGATACCCGCATCAACGGCTCTAAGGAGTTTTTGACAGCCATGGGAGCGAAAAAAATCAGTAAGATTGGTGCCACATGGACGGGAATCGTTCCGGCAGGAACCCCAATCTGTGAGGAAACAAAGCAAGTGATTCTTGCCGATCAGGAAGGAAGAAGAACAGGACAGTTTGAAGCCTTCGCCACAACAAGAGATGGCCTACAGGCAAAGGAAGAGGATGAGACAAGTACTGAAAATCAGGATCAGAACACCGGATATCTTGTGACACCCCAGCCCCTTGGAGCCGGAAGCTATGTCCTTTGTGAAATCAAGCCTCCGGCAGGCTATGTGAGAACAAAGCCGGTAGCCATTGAAGTTTATTCCGATAAAACCACCTATTATCTGGACGGAAACCGGGATAAAAGAGTAGCGGCAGCAATCTATGAGAATCAAGGTGAAAATGAAACATTAAAAGAAGATACGGCCAGGATCTATGTAGCAAATACGCCCATTCGCCTAGAGGTATCAAAAATCAAGGATTCTAATCAAACGGTCACTTACAAAACTGATACCAGGCTGGAAGGAACGGAACTGGAATTAAAGAAAAAGTACGGGATGGAAAACCTGGAATTTGCTTACAAGAACGGAACTTATTTAGGCTATGCCTGGTACAAGGGAACCATAGAAACCCTTCAGTCCAGAAAGGATGCCGGTGAGGATGTGGAACTGGTGTACATAGACGGTGTGTTTGCCGGTTACGGTCTGATCTCCAGGCCCCTGGATACCGCCGATGATCAAAACCGTTACGTTGCCGGTGCAAAGATGACCCTTTATGATGCCATAGAGATCAAGGAAAATGGAGACAGCGGTGATTACGGATATGATGGTGTGGAAGTAACCAGGGACCGGAATAATAATGTGCAGTCCATAAAGGTAAAAAAGGGATACGCTGGAAATACCGTAGAATTTATTAAAAAAGACGATCCGGAAGAAAGCCTTGCAGGAGGAACCGGAGAAGGCACCTGGACGTACCAAACCATTGACCGGGGGGACACAGACATTCTTTTCTATTCCCTGGCCAATCTTACGGTAATGGAAACCGGTACGGATGGAACTGTTTACGGCTATGACAGGAATGGAACTAAGGTCCAGGCAAAAAATAAGGAATCCTTATTCCTCCTAAAAGCAGGAAAACCAGTCTTTGAGCTGGCCGGTGGGGATTTAACCACTGTCCGCTACATAAAGGCAGACAAGCGCCTAGAACTTCCTTTGGGAGCAACGCTTTATCATTTAGATGGAGAAGGAAACCGGGATGCATATGTCGATCCAACTACTGGAATGGCCTACTCTAAAGAAGGGGATAAGTTTCTGGTATGGCCGGTAAAGCTATCAAAGAATAAAACCGGAGCAATTATCGCCAGGGAAAAGATTAAAACCTACCGGATCGCTTCAATCAATGCAGACACAGATCAGGAGTATACTACCGGAACGTACCAGGGGAAAACCTTTATAAAGAGCATGAATCCAGTATTAAACGGCCACGGCTTACCGGAGTATTATCAGAAATCCAATAAAACCTATAAAAAGGGAGATCCTATTTATGACATTGATGGAGATTATGTTCGATACCGGTATGATGATCTCTTAGATGCTTTCAATAAGGCCGCTTACCGGATTAATGATAAGGCCGGAAAAGATGCCATTGGAAACGAAGAAGATACCACCGACGATCCGAAGCTCTATCATCGCCAGGGGGAAGCCAGGATAATAGAAAACTCCTGGACTACCGGAGATAAATATACAAACGATGATTTACGATTTGAGGTTACGGTTGGACAAGCAGATATGCTAAAGCGTGTAATTCCAGGAACATACATCATGGAAGAGGTAAAAGCACCTTCCGGCTATCGAAAAGGATTCCCCCAGGGAATTACCGTAGAGGAAACCAAAAAAGTACAAACCACCGGAATGGAAGATCCTAAGATCAAAGTAGAGATCACAAAGACCGATGCGGCCAGTCAGTACCGGATACCAATTATCAGTGACTACCAGAATGGCCTGATTGTGACAGAACCCAAAGGCTCTTACAGCTATAATCTGATCAACGGTGCACATCTGGCACTTTATAAAGCCAAAAGAGTTTCCACTACGGACATCCACACCTATCCCAAAGGTTATTACCTGGTCAAAGAAGAAAACAAACCGGCAGAGTGGACCGTAGAAAGTACGAAAAATAATGCACCGGTGCGGATTGTAGCTGACTGGATTACCGATGGAAAAGCCAAGTACTTTGAAGGAATCCCGGCCGGAGATTACATTCTGGAGGAATCAGAAGCAGCAACCGGGTATGTAAGAACTTCTATGGAGATAACGGTAAAAGCTGCCGGGGATGTTCAGACCATCAACGTAACCAATGATCACACGAAGCTGGAGGTCTATAAGTACTTCTTAGACAACAAGGGAGTTAAGACCCTTCTGCCAAACGATCATGCGGCTGGATTGGCCATATATGAAGCCAAAACAGACCAGGATGGAAACATTTTAATGGAAGGAGGAAAGCCCCAGTATGATGAGTCAAAGAAAGTAGATCAGTGGACCACAGACGATTTAAGCCAATACACAGAGTTGACGGAAAAGAGCAAGAAGCTTGTGGACCGCATGAAAGGCTTTCTTGGCATTACCGATAATAAATCCAGTTTCCTTACCGATTTTGAAGCCGCTTACCGGGAAAAGGGAGAAGATCTTACCTATCTTACCTGGTACACCAAAGCTGGAAAGCGGAGTGCAGAACGGACAGAAAGCAAACCAACTGGAAAGGGAGAAAGCATCACCCAGACCTGGACCACCGATACCGGGGCGGTAATCCGAATCACCATTTACCGGAACGTGACAAACGGTGCCCTTGACCCCAATGGAAAGCTGCCACTCAACTTTGAATACCAGTTTAACTACCAAGAGAATGAGGGAATAAAAACCTATGACACTTTACAGGGAATGCATCGTCTGGATTATCTGCCTCTGAATGCAGAAAAGGACGGGAAAAAGATCGGGGCGTATGTTCTGGTGGAAGAAAAAGTTCCGGAAGGATTTGAACCGGCTAATCCAAAAGCCATAGTCATTCACGAAACAGGAGCCATACAGCGAGTCAGCTTACAAAATGAAGAGAAGTTCATTAACGTCTTAAAGGTTGTCACAGATGGAACAAATCAGTACGCAGCCGAAGGAGCCGAACTTGCTCTATACCGGGCCGATGAAGCAGGAAATTTAGTAAAGGATGAAGCACACCTTATAGAAACCTGGATCTCCGGAACAGACGGACGCTACACCAAAGAAGACCAGTTTAATGACAAAATCATAGAAGGGTTTAAGGTTGGAGATTTAAAGCCTCACCGGATCAGCAAGGTTGCATATGGAACGTACTTCATCGTAGAAGTTACCCCGCCACCTTACATGCAGAAAGCAGATCCCGTGAAGATAGAAGTGGGAGCAGAAAAGATTCCGGTTTACCGGATCACCAATATTCCTACTGTTGGAGCATTGGAAATTCATAAAAAAGCTTCTGATACCAATGAGGGATTAGAAAATGCCCGTTTTAAAGTAACCAACACAGATACGGGAACAGTCTGGTACATGACAACCGGCACTGAAGGAAACGCTGTTTTAAAAGAGCTCCCCGTTGGTGAAGTCCAGACAGATGGAACCATAACGCCTTATACCTATGTTATAGAAGAAATTTCCCCACCGGATTTTTACCAGATTTATGAGGGAAAAAAGAAATTCCAATTTGACGGAAAAGGGAACGAAAAAGAGATACTTTATTCCTGTGAAATTGAGAATAAACCAACACAAATATTTTTTAAAAAGACAAACTTTGATACAGGAATGGCTATTGAAGGTGCGAAGATAGCAGTGTATGAGGCAATAGCCATTGACGGAGAATATCAAAAGAATGGAGGAGCCATAGCAACGGTCCTTTCCGGGGAAGACGGCTTTACTCTAAAGAAAAAACTAAAAGCAAGCCAGGTCTACATCATGGAGGAGTTAAAGGCTCCGGCTGGATATGCTGTGTCAAAACCAGTGATCTTTACCGTAAATAAAGCAGGAACAGGTATCCAGAATGTATCCAATAATTTTCATGTATTAAAACTTGCCAGTGAAAACGGAGCCATTGAAGCGCTTACCGTAACCGGCCGGGTACCGGTAAAGGTATATACCATTTTAAAGGATCTGGATACCGGCTATGAATTGCCCGCCTTAATAGGAACCGGAGAAAATCAAACCGTAACCGCCATGGATGGAATTACCGAAGGTCATTTATATGAAATCACAGAGTATACCAGATATTCGGATGGAAGGTCTGAGAAATCCTTTAAGGAAACCAGGCGGATCTACTTTGACGAAAACGGAACCTACACCTTACCTTCCAGGACGTACCTGGGAACCAGAGAGAACTTAACGGATGGGGAAGGAAACGTTCTGGCCAGCTGGGCAGTCAACGAGGAAAACCACGAGTATACGATTCTGAATCCCGTTGTGAAAGAAATACCAATAGCCAAAGTAACAAGCAGCATCGGGGCGGATTATGAAGCGGTGAAAGCAGGAAGTGTCATAAAGTACTCTATTACTTACACCAACACCTACGACCACCCGGCAGATATCCGGATCAAAGCGATCCTAACAGATGGACTGGAATATTTAAGATCTACCGATTATGGAACCGAGCAGAACGGAATTATCACATGGAATCTTAGGGATGTTGCTGCCCATGAAAGCGGTACCGTGGAAGTGGTCGCGACCATAAATGGAGAGACAGGAACACAGGCAAAAGCGTGGTTTGAAACAAAAGTAAATGCCGTATCAAAGCGCACAGCCCTGGCAAACCCCATTGTACCGGACGGATCTATTACCATTGTAAACAAGCTGACCGGTACCGGAATACCCGGTAGTACGGGGCACTCTGAAAGTCAAACCGATTCCTTTAAATACCATGTGAAGCTTACCGATCAGAATGGAGTTGTTTTAACTGGATACCAGGCATTTGGAGGCTCCGTGGAGGGGCGGATCAAGGGAGAGGGAACCATTACCCTGACGGGAGATGGATATATAACGTTTGCCGGACTCCCTTACGGAACCAAATATGAAATAAGCCAGGAATCAGCAGACAACTATGAACTGGAAGGAGGGACTATAACCGGAGAGATACAAAAAGCGTTACAGAGCGCCGTATTTAAAAATAATCAGGATGACAAAGTGATCCGGGAGCTTTTGACAGCTGGAGGGACTTATCAGTTGACAGAAACCACGATCTACAGTGATAAAAGCAATGTTACCACCGGGATATACCGGTTTACCATTAATAGCTCCGGCATGGTTGATAATGTAGATATGGAAGATAAGCCGGTGAATCTGAACTTTGTAAAGGTTGATAGAGACACCAATAAAATCATAAACGGCGGGAATTACAGCCTGATTGATAAAAATAGTGGAGAAGTCCTTCATGAATTTACCGTAGAAAATAGTACACCAGTCACAATTCCTTCAGAACTTATTACTCCAGGACAGGAATATGTATTCCGGGAAGATTTCCCACCAGAAGGTTATGCCTTTGAAAAGGAAATTCACTTTATTGCAGATGAAAATGGGATATCGGAAACAATCATTATGGAGGATAAGCAAACAGATATTAGCATTATAAAAATAGATGAAGAAACTGGTGAACCTCTCACCGGCGGACGTTTTGTAATCAGGGAAAAGGAAACCGGCAAGGTTATAAAATCCTTCTCCCAGGAAGGAAAGTCCTGCCAATTAAAAGGGATTTTGATCGCAGGGAGAACGTATGAGTTAATTGAAGAGGAAGCTCCGCCTGGCTATGCCTATACCCAAAACGTGGAGTTTACGATTCCCAGGAAAGCTGTACCCCTTAAAATAACAATGACGGATAAAATGACAGAGGTTGTCATAAAAAAACTATCATATAGCAGCTCAGAAAGTACCCCGTCACAGGCGGAAAAGCAAATGCCGGGAAATACCCTGCAAATATTAAATGAAGATAAATCCCCAGCTAAGGCAATAAGAAATGCCTCATATGTAAACGTTGGAGATAATCTTATTTTTCAAACGTCAGATCAATTTGAACAAATCAAAGGGCAGTTGATTGCCGGAAATAAATATTGGCTGCATGAGATACAGCCTGCAAAAGGATTCTCTTATTCGGAAGACGTCCCTTTTACTGTTAATAAAAATGGCAGCAGGGATACAGTAATCATGATCAATCACCCAACACATATGATACTGTCAAAAAAGTCCATAACAGGCCAAAACGAGCTCCCCGGCAATCAGATGAGTGTTAGAAATAAAAGTGGATCTATTGTAGATGAATGGATTTCTACAGACCAGCCTCATCAGATAATTGGTGATCTAAAAGCAGGAGAAACCTATTATTTCTGTGAGGAAAAGCCCAAAAGCGGATACGCATATTCAGAACCTGTTACATTTACTGTAAAACGTAATAATAGTATTACCATGGCAGAAATGAGAAACGACACAACAAGAATAAAAATTTCTAAAATTGATGGAAAGGGGAAAATGCTGGAAGGAGCAGTTTTGCGCATTCTGGACGAAGCGGGGAATGTAATAGTAAAAGACTTTATAACCGGTATGGAAGCGGTCAATATAAATGGAGTCCTGGATGCTGGCAGGAAGTACATTCTTAATGAGGTAAAAGCACCAGAGGGATATCTTTCCGCTCCTGATGTAGAATTTATCGTTCCCAAAGAGGCAAAACAGCTGGATGTTTTTATGACGGACTTAAAGGTTCCCGGAACCAAAGGAAATGATCCTGAACCAGTGCCACCCCCACCCCCTGAACCTGATCAGCCTGAAAATAAGGTTAAAGTAGGAAAAATTACAGCAACATACGTTAAAGATCCTTTTAATCCTGCATGGCTGGAATTAATTTACGGAAAAGTAAAAGGAAAGCGGGGGGAGAAAACAGGAGATAATACTCCGGTTGTATTCTGGATCTTCGGAATATTGATTTGCCTTTCCGGGGCATTTATTACATTGAAAAGTGGAAAGCACAGAACAAATAAAACGGATAGTGACCTTAGTAAATGAAGCTAAATCATATATTATCTAAAAGTAGTACCATTCAAAACAAATCCAAACAGATTGGAAATTTAAAAAAGATATTTTTAATCCTGGTATGGTTGTCAGGAGCACTCATGTTTGGCACAAAATTCATAGATCGTTACAGAACATACCAGGCAGCAGACCAGGAATATAAAGCATTAAATCAAAATATTTGGAACAATAAAAATAAATCTGATTCTCCCCCGCCAGCCTTTCAGCCGTCAACTCCCAGGCGGTCCCTTCACCTTCAACTAAAGAAAATCAATCCAGACTACTTATTCTGGCTGGCCATCCCAGGAACATCAATTAATTATCCCGTAGTAAGAAGCCCCCGCCCCGGTTACTATTTAAACCACACCTTTGGGGGAACTGAAAATCCCAGCGGCTGTCTGTTTATTCAAGAGGATACTCCCGCCCCAGGCAATGGGAATACAGTGATTTTTGGTCACAATATGAAAGACGGAACTATGTTTTCAGATTTAAAAAAGTATAAGGATGAAGAATATTATAAAAATCATGCCATCTTTTATGTGTATGATAAGGAAAGCTGGCATAAAGCTGAAATATTTTCAATTCAAATCAGACACGAGAGTGATTTGGATTGCTATGAAACGGAGTTTCATAATCAAAGCGAAAAGCAGCAATTTATTTACCGCATGGAGGAGTCATCCATACACCCTGCTGTATTTACGCCTTCTGTAGAAGACCCATTCATTTCCCTTTCTTCTTGTTATGGAAAGACCGGGAGAATCATTGTACAGGCATCTATCCTGTGTTATACTGAGGATTAGCAGTATTTGTGAAAAATAAAAAAATCAAACAGGAGGTCTAACCTATGGAAACAATAAAAATCGGTATTTTAGGAGCAGGAAGAATTGCAGCAGTGCTGGCGGATACAATGGTTCAAATGCCAAAAGTGCAGCTCGTGGGAGTTGCTTCCAGAAGTCTTTACAAAGCCCAGGAATTTGCTTCACGTTTCTCCATCAAAAAGGCTTATGGGTCCTATGAAGAACTGGCAAAGGATCCGGAGATTCAATTGATTTACATCGCGACCCCTCACTCGGAACATTGCAGGAATGCAAAGCTGTGTCTGGAAAATGGGAAGCACGTGCTTTGTGAAAAATCATTTGCAGCCAACGCCTCACAGGCAGAAGAGATGATTGCTCTGGCCAAAGAAAAAAATCTTTTAATTACGGAAGCCATGTGGGTAAGATATATGCCAATGGCCGAGACCATAAGAAAGGTGATAGCTTCCGGCATTATAGGGGAACCGATGACTCTTACTGCCAATCTCTGTTATCTGGTTTCAGATAAGCCTCGTCTCATTGAACCGGAACTTGCAGGCGGTGCACTGCTTGATGTTGGTGTGTATACTTTAAACTTTGCTTCGCTTATATTTGGAGATGATATTACAGATATTAAGTCCAGTGTGGTTAAGACCGAAACCGGAGTGGATGCACAAAACAGCATTACCCTTACCTACCAGGGAGGTAAGATGGCCATTCTTAACAGTTCGTTACGGGTTATTTCTGACAGGCAGGGAATTATATACGGCACCAAGGGATATATGGTGATTGAGAATATCAACAACTTTGAATCCATAAAGGTTTACGACACGGAACGGAACGTGGTTGAGACATACGAAAGGCCAAAGCAGATCTCTGGTTATGAATATCAGATAGAAGCCAGTGCCGATGCCATTGAAAAGGGACTGACAGAATGTCCTCAGATGCCTCACAAGATTACATTGAATATTATGAACGTAATGGATGAGCTAAGGCGGCAGTGGGGAATCCGTTATCCGTTTGAGGGGTAAAAAAGAGCTTTAATTATCAATCCCGCGTATTGGTTTAACGAAATAGCAAGGGCTGTTAAAATAAGAATTTTGCCGGAAATACCATGGTAAATGGATTTGCATTTTATCTGCAATATCTGGAAAAAATCTATAATTTTAACAGCCGTTTTAAAAAGTTTTTTGTACCGTGAAAATTTTTACTTCATATTATAAATTGATACTAACGTTCTTCGTTCATGCGCCCTTTAGAATCCACATAAGAGCCATCGATCATACGGTTTGTGGCCATAAGTCCGAGTACTCCGTCCTGGTTTTGGTTAAAATAGTACCAGGAACCATCAATTTTATGCCAGCCGGTGGCCAGAATTCCGATATGATTGGTGTAAAACCAGCCACCATAATCGGGATCATAAATCCATCCGGTTACCATCGCGCCTTCCTGAGACCCTTTTTCCCGATTAAAATAATACCAGTGGCTGTTTATATGGTTCCAGCCGGTGGCCATATATCCATTGTCCATAAAATAATAGGATTTTCCCTGATATTCTCCCCAGGTTCCGGCAGGAGAGCTTAAATTCCATTGATTTACAAAACGCCAGCCTGCTTCATCCTTTGTCCAATAACCGGATAAATATACGGATTCCTCCTTTGTATGTGCGAAACTGACGGTGTGACTGGAGCCTGACGATAGGAACAGGAAGAAGAAAGTCAGTGCAAGCAGGGAGCGCATCAGAAAACGGCGGTGGAAAATATTCACAAAAACGGTCACCTCCTTAAATTAGTCCGTAGAATTTCTGATTCGATTATAAGTGATGGATTCATAAAATACAATGCAGGAACGGGAACTGTAAGATTTTCGACGGAATTCTGTTTAAAATTTATTATAATTTTCTTGACACCTATCAAATGGTTTGTTATATTACATATAGAACAATAGAAAGAAATGTTTCTATATAGCCGGATAAAAGGAGGAAGCTATTATGAACATTAATAAATTTACTCGAAAATCAATGGAAGCTGTCCAGAATTGTGAAAAACTTGCATATGAATATGGAAATCAGCAAATCGAGCAGGAGCATTTGCTTTATAGCCTTCTTACAATAGAAGACAGTCTGATTTTAAAGCTTATTACAAAGATGAACATACAGAAAGAGCAGTTTTTAAATGAAATCGTCCAGGCCATTCAAAAGCTGCCGAAAGTAAGCGGCGGACAGTTATACATCAGCAATGACTTGAATAAGGTACTGATCAGTGCAGAGGATGAGGCAAAAGGAATGGGAGATGAATACGTCTCCGTGGAGCACCTATTCCTTGCAATTTTAAAACAGCCGTCCAAGCCGGTTAAAGAGTTATTGCGGACCTATGGCATTACAAGAGAGAATTTTTTAACTGCACTTTCTACGGTACGCGGCAACCAGCGGGTGGTGAACGACAACCCGGAAGCCACCTATGACACGTTGAATAAATATGGCTATGATATGGTGGAGAGAGCCAGGGACCAAAAGCTGGATCCGGTAATCGGCAGAGACAGTGAGATCCGTAACGTAGTCCGTATTCTTTCAAGAAAGACAAAGAATAACCCGGTGCTCATTGGGGAACCAGGAGTTGGTAAGACTGCGGTTGTTGAAGGTTTGGCCCAAAGAATTGTGCGGGGCGATGTTCCCGAAGGGTTAAAGGACAAAAAGCTGTTTGCCCTTGATATGGGGGCTATGCTTGCAGGAGCCAAGTACCGGGGTGAATTTGAAGAACGTTTAAAGGCCGTCCTTGATGAAGTGAAAAAGAGCGACGGACGGATCATACTTTTTATTGATGAGCTTCATACCATCGTAGGGGCCGGAAAGACAGAAGGTTCCATGGATGCCGGAAATATGCTAAAGCCTATGCTGGCAAGAGGAGAACTCCACTGCATCGGCGCTACCACTCTTGATGAATACCGGCAGTACGTGGAAAAAGATCCCGCTCTGGAGCGGCGTTTCCAGCCGGTCATGGTAGATGAGCCCACGGTGGAAGATACCATTTCCATACTGAGAGGATTAAAGGAGCGGTATGAGGTTTATCATGGAGTTAAAATCACCGACTCCGCTTTGGTTTCTGCAGCTGTCTTGTCTGACCGCTACATCAGCGAACGTTTTTTACCGGATAAGGCCATTGACCTGGTGGATGAAGCCTGTGCCATGATTAAGACAGAGCTGGATTCCATGCCGGCGGAGTTGGATGAGCTTTCAAGAAGGATCATGCAGATGGAAATCGAAGAAGCGGCTCTAAAAAAAGAGACCGACCATTTAAGCCAGGATCGTTTGGCAGAACTGCAGAGAGAGCTGGCAGAGCTGCATGATGAATTTGCACGGCAGAAAGCCCAGTGGGAAAATGAAAAGGCATCAGTGGACCGGTTGTCTTCTTTAAGAGAGGAAATTGAAAACTTGAACCGGGAAATACAGGATGCAAAACAGAAATATGATCTAAACCGTGCGGCAGAGCTGCAGTACGGAAAATTGCCTCAGCTTCAGAAAGAACTGGAAGAGGAGGAGGAACGGGTAAGGAATCAGGATTTAAGCCTGGTTCATGAAAGTGTGACAGAGGAAGAAATATCAAAAATTGTTTCCAAATGGACGGGGATTCCCGTATCCAGACTGACAGAAAGTGAGCGGAATAAGACCCTTCATCTGGATCAGGAGCTTCATAAACGGGTCATCGGACAGGAAGAGGCAGTCACAAAAGTAACAGAAGCCATCATTCGTTCCAAGGCAGGGATCAAGGACCCCACAAAGCCCATTGGTTCCTTCCTGTTTTTAGGTCCTACCGGTGTGGGAAAAACAGAGCTTGCCAAAACATTGGCCCAAAGCCTGTTTGACGATGAAAACAACATTGTAAGAATTGATATGACCGAGTACATGGAAAAACATTCCGTATCCCGTTTGATCGGAGCACCTCCAGGATATGTGGGATATGACGAAGGCGGCCAGCTCACAGAAGCGGTTCGGAGAAAACCCTACTCAGTGGTTTTATTTGATGAGGTGGAAAAAGCCCATCCCGATGTATTTAATGTGCTTTTACAGGTGCTTGATGATGGACGTATCACCGATTCCACAGGTAAGACGGTGGACTTTAAAAACACCATTATTATCATGACTTCCAATATTGGTTCCCAGTATCTGCTTACAGGCATTGATGAGAAGGGGGAAATCAGGGAAGATGCAGAAGCAATGGTCATGAATGATTTAAGAAATCATTTCCGGCCGGAGTTCTTAAACCGTCTGGATGAAATCATTTTGTTTAAACCCCTGAACAAGGATAACATCAGAGGAATCATTGATCTTTTGATGGCCGATTTGAACAAGCGGATGCAGGACCGTGAGATAAAGATTGAACTGACTGATTCTGCAAAAAATATGATTATGGAGCGGGGATACGATCCTGCATATGGAGCACGCCCATTAAAACGGTATTTACAAAAACATGTGGAAACCCTGGCAGCTAAAATCATACTGGGTGAAGAGGTTCGTGCAGGCAAAGAGATCGTAATTGATACGTCTGAAGACGGGCATCAGTTGATTGCATATTTGGAATAAAAAAATGATGCATAAAAAAATTGTAAATTAATAATGTGATATAGAAGAAAATGTAGTAAAAATAAAAATGCGCTCTGACAGGGCAATAAAAACCAACGGAAGGTAAGGAAAACCATTGGGCAATAAAGCCAAATCACAGCGCATTTTTTTTAGCAAAGCCGAGATTCTTCAAGTCAATTCCTTAAACACTCCAAAGAATATCCCGGTTAATCGTATGGTAGAACAGATCCCGAATCATTTTTTGATCCTTCGTCTGTCCAAGAATCCACATCAGTTTCGTAACCGTAGCCTCCAGTGTCATATCATAAGCTTCTAAAAGTCCAAATTCTTTTTTTATGGTATGTCCCACTTCATAGACTGACATATTGCTGCCCTCATTGGTGACCTGGGTGGTCATGACCACGGTTTTTCCAAGAGAGACCCATTTTTCTATGGCTTTATAAAAGTCTCCCGTATCATAGGAGGGAAGTCCACCCACTCCAAAGGATTCAATAATGACCGCATCATAATGTTCCGCCATATAATCAAGTGTCTCTGCCCCCATGGAAGGAATCAGCTTCATCAGAGACACATGCGGATTTAAATGGTGGAAAAATTGTAATTTTCCGGAGTATGATTTTTTATCATCAAGGTAAAATATTACGTGACCATCCTGAATGGTGGCAATATATGGAAAGTTAATGCTTGAAAATGCGTTATAGCTTTTGGTGCGGACCTTTTTCCCTCTGGTGCCGGCGATGGCTTTTCCGTCGAAAACAATGGTCACACCGTGAGCCCGGTCATCACTGGCAAAGCGCAGACTGTCAAATAAATTTATACGAGCGTCCGTATTTTCCATATCAATGGGTTTTTGTGCACCGGTTATGACAATGGGTTTTTGTGAATTCTGAATGAGATAAGATAAGGCAGCGGCCGTATATGCCATGGTATCCGTACCATGACAGATGACGAAACCATCGTATTCATCATAATGGTCTTCCATAGCCTTTGCTATGATGAGCCAGTGCTTTGGCTGCATATTGGTACTGTCAATATTTAATACCTGCAGACTGTCTGCCCTGCAGAAGTTTTTCGCCTCCGGGACATAGGAAAGCAGTTCGTTGGAGGTCAAAAGCGGTTTTAACCCGGAGTCGCCCCTCTTGCAGGCGATGGTTCCGCCTGTGCCCAGCATTAGTATTTTTTTCATTTAAAATCACCTCTTGAAAGATTCTGAACCTGATTGTAGCATTTCTTTTTCCGTTCGTATAGGGCATTTGTTGAAAATAATGGATAACTATGTTAAAATTATATATAATTAAGAAACAGGAGAGAAAGCAATGACTCAAGTACCAAAGGATCCGGTGATATTATTAAGTTATATGAACACACAATTAAGAGATTTTTATCCTTCACTGGAAGAATGCTGCAAAAGTCTGGGGATTCAGGAAGAGGAAGTTACACGCACCCTGGCTTCCATTGACTATCGCTATGATCGTGAGAAAAATCAATTTATATAAATAACGACATTCCCTGAAGGGGAAAATAAAGGGTCGTCGCTTATGCGGTGGCCCTTTTTGTAAAAAAGAAAGACAGGAGGTAGATTCATGGATACGATTTGGATACAGACCGTGGAATTGTGGAATTGGTTAATGAACCATCTGATCTATATCAATCTGGTTCTTTCCATAATCATTGTATTTTTTCAGCGGCGGGACCCCAAAGCGGTCTGGACCTGGCTGCTGGCTTTGTATTTTATTCCGGTATTCGGAATATTGTTTTACCTCCTTCTGGGTCAGGATATGCGGAAGAATAAGATGTTCCGGGTAAAAGAAATTGAAGACCGGATGAGCTATTCCATAAAAAACCAGGAGGATTTTTTAAGAAATAATGATATGAGCCTGGTTTCCTCTTTATCCAGAGATTATGCCGATTTAGTCCTCTATAATCTGGAAACCTCAGGCTCCGTCCTCACGGTCGATAATGAAGTTACGATTTTTACGGACGGAGAGGACAAATTCCGGGATTTGAGAAATGAATTATCAAAGGCAGTCCACTTCATTCATTTACAGTATTACATTATAAAAGACGATGAACTATTTGATTCCATAATTCCAATTCTGATCGAAAGGGCAAAGGCAGGGGTGGAAGTCCGGATTCTCTGTGACGGTATGGGCGGGCGTTTTATGCCCAAGTCCAAGTGGAAGCTGTTAAAGGAAAACGGTGTGAAGGTAGGCATCTTTTTTCCGCCCATTATGGGGCGGCTCCAGCTTCGTGTAAACTACAGAAACCACAGAAAAATCGTTGTCATTGATAACCGGGTGGGATATGTGGGCGGATTTAACATTGGAAGGGAATACATTTCAAAAGATGCCAAATTTGGGTATTGGCGGGATACGCATTTAAAATTAACCGGAGGTTCGGTGTTAAGCCTGCAGATCCGGTTTGCTTTAGACTGGAATTATGCCGCAGGAGAAAATCTGTTCAAGCATATGAAATATTTCTGTGAAAATGATGACGGAACCTGCCTGGAGTCTTTGGGAGTAGTTGACATAACCAGAAAAGAAAAGAAGCTGGGAATTCAAATTATAGCCAGCGGGCCTGATGCAGGCAGCAGACAGATCCGGGATAATTACCTCCGGTTGTTTTCCAAGGCAAGGCATCACATCTATATCCAGACGCCTTATTTTGTGCCGGATGATGCCGTACTTTCCACTTTGCGGTTAGCTGCCCGTTCCGGTGTGGATGTAAGGCTGATGATTCCTTGTAAGCCGGACCATCCCTTTGTTTACTGGGCGTCTTATTCCTATGTAGGGGATCTGCTTTCGGCTGGAGCCAGATGCTACACCTATGAAAATGGGTTCCTTCATGCAAAAGGGGTGATGACAGATGGGAAGGTCAGCTCCTATGGAA
This sequence comes from Lacrimispora sinapis, assembly GCF_043633585.1. Taxonomy (NCBI): domain Bacteria; kingdom Bacillati; phylum Bacillota; class Clostridia; order Lachnospirales; family Lachnospiraceae; genus Lacrimispora; species Lacrimispora sinapis. The sequence goes on from NZ_CP141832.1 coordinate 482,834, forward strand.
CCGCCAACATGGATATCCGCAGCTTTGAGCTCAATTTTGAAGTCAATGCAGTGATTTATGATGAGGAAACCACACAAAAGCTGGAAGAACTGTTTTTAAAGGATTTAGAGGTATGCAAAGAGATTACACCTGAGATTTATGAGGACCGGAGCATCTTCATCCGCATCAAGGAGCAGGGCAGCAGACTGCTGTCTCCTCTTTTATAGAATTCTTTACCGCACAACATAATTTCTCCATAACCGGCGCATAATGAAAGTTATGAAGACACTAACACAAATTGATTTAAAACAATTACCCATGAACTTCTGCAGATGCGGAGTGACAGGCTGGTGCCTGGAGGTTATTTTTACCTCAACGGAATCCATTTTGCGTCATGACTGGCGGCTGATGGGGCAGACTTCTCTGTTGATGTTCCCCATCTATGGCTGCGGAGCCTTGCTTGGTCCCATCGGACAATTCATCGACCAATGGCTGAGCCCCGGACAAAGGCTTGCACCAAGGCCGGGAGAACTTGCCATCCGGCATGGATTCCTTTATATGGTTCTTATTTTTGTGGCAGAATATATTTTTGGATCGCTGCTCACACTCACCGGAATGTGTCCCTGGGATTACTCCGGACGCAGCACCAACATCGACGGGCTTATCCGCCTGGATTTTGCACCGTTGTGGTTTGCCACCGGACTGTTGTTTGAACAAATTACAAAAAAGAGAGGAAGGTAGTATTGTAATTAAAGTCGCCATTTTATATAATAGATAAAATGGAGGGCGAGAGCAATGATACGTTTTATACTGGTAGCAGCAACAGTCATTTTATTTTTGGTTTTAAGTATCCCGGTCCTCATTTTTGAATGGCTGACTGGGAAAAGAGACCGCCATCTGCGGGACAGACAGAGCATTGCGGTGGTAAGAAGGATTTTCAGGGTAATCCTGTCCTTTGCCGGTGTGAAGATCACGGTAAAGGGAAAAGAGAACATTCCGGCTGATCGTGCCGTTCTCTATGTGGGAAACCATAGAAGTTATTTTGATATCCTGGTGGGCTACGTTACCGTCCCCGGTCTTATGGGATTTGTGGCCAAAAAAGAGATGGAGAAGATTCCTCTGCTCTCCACCTGGATGAAATTTGTGAATTGCCTGTTTTTGGATCGGAAGAATTTGAAGGAAGGCTTAAAAACCATTCTTACAGGCATCGAGCAGGTGAAAAACGGGGTCTCCGTCTGGATCTTTCCGGAAGGGACCAGAAATAAGAATGAGAATCCTCTGGACCTTCTTCCCTTTAAGGAAGGAAGTCTTAAAATTGCAGAAAAAAGCGGATGTCCCGTAGTTCCGGTAGCCATGACAGGGACTGCGGAGGTTTTTGAAAGGCATTTGCCTTTTATCCGGCCGTCCCATGTGACCATTGAATTCGGCAAGCCATTTTATCCCAAGGAATTGGAAGCGGAGTTCCGCAAATTTCCGGGAGCGTATGCGGAAAGTCAGATCAAGACCATGCTGGGAGAACAGCTAAGCCTGAATGAGAACCACACGTAATTACACAATCAGATAAAGGGAAGAAGACCTATGAAGACATTAGACCTACAGGAAATCAGAAAGCAGCTAGACGGGATCGACCGGGAGATGGTTGCCCTCTTTGAAACGCGTATGGAGCTGTGCAGAAAAGTGGCCGAATATAAGATAGGCACCGGTAAGCCGGTCTATGACGGAGAAAGAGAACAGCAGAAGATCGATGCGGTCACTGGTATGGTGGAAGGGGAATTCTTAAAGCAGGCGGTAAAGGAACTGTTCACCCAGATGATGACCATCAGCCGTAATTATCAGTACAAGCAGATGGCAGAATCTGGTTTTCAGACAGAACATACCTTTAAACCCGTAAAGAATCTTGCGCTTGCAGGAGCAAGGGTTGTGTATCAGGGGGTGGAAGGTGCTTACAGCCATGGCGCAGCCTTAAAGTATTTCGGCCCGGAAGCCAGTCTCTACCATGTGGCAACCTGGGATGATGCCATGAAGGAAGTGGAGGAAGGCAGAGCAGACTATGCAGTGCTTCCCATTGAAAATTCCTCCGCAGGTGCGGTGACGGACAATTATGACCTTCTGATGAAATATCATAATTACATCGCGGCTGAAACCTTTTTAACGGTAAACCATGCTCTTTTGGGACTTCCTAATGCCAGGACAGAAGATATACGGACCGTATTTTCCCATCCACAGGCCCTGATGCAGTGCTCGGAGTTTCTAAATGCCAACAGGCAATGGAAGCAGATCAGTGTGGAGAATACGGCGGTGGCAGCCAAAAAGGTCCTGGAAGAGGGAGATCCTTCCCAGGCCGCCGTAGCCAGTGAAATTGCCGGAGAGCTTTATGGCCTTAAGGTTTTGAGTTCTTCCATTAACCATAACAAAAACAATACCACCCGTTTTATCATCCTTACCAAAGAAGCGGTATACCGGGAGGATGCACAAAAAATAAGTTTGAGTTTTGAACTGCCTCATAAGAGCGGTTCCCTTTATAATATATTGAGCAATTTTATTTACAACGGAGTCAACATGTTTATGATCGAATCCAGACCCATTCCCGGAAGAAACTGGGAATACCGGTTCTTTGTTGATATTGAAGGGAATTTAAGCCATGCGTCCGTTCAGAATGCCTTAAAGGGAATTTCCGAGGAAGGCCGCAATATGAGGATTTTAGGAAATTATTAAGGGCTTTTCATAAGTTCGGTCTGATTCAGACCGGACTTAAACTTTACACAGGGAGGAAATTATGAAATCTCAGGAATTGATACTGTACCGCGACTTAGAATACCGGGAACTCTTTGACCAGATTGCGAAACTGCTGACACGTTCCCCGGAGGAAAAATCAGAAGCAATGCCGGATTCCCATGCCTGTGCGGGTCAGATGATTAAGCTGGCGTCCTCTTACGGGTTTTCGGGAAACCTATGGCATTGTTTTTTGGCATTATGCCTGGCGGACAATGAAAATGCCTACAGCACCTCCTGTGAGGTGGTAGGGCCTGTAAGAGGGACATTAAACCAGCTCGCAGCCCATGATTTTGCCATCTTCAAAGAACTTTTTTCTTACGATATCAGCACCTTGGATGATAGGGGAGCGTCCGGAATATGGTCTTCGCTGAAAGACTACGAGGCACCGGATGAGAGCAGCAGTGTTTATAATCCATGGATCCGGGACCAGATTCTTGCACTTGCAAAAGCACTTTCCTGCGCTTCTGATGAGGAGGTATTTAAGGCAGAGGTCACAGAATTTTACCGCCGGTTCGGGGTAGGGAAATTTGGCCTTAACAAGGCGTTTCGTGTGGAGGGAGAAGAAAACCATCCAAGAATCCTTCCGATTACAAATATTGAAACCATTGATTTATCCGATATCATCGGTTATGAGCGCCAAAAGCAGAAGCTTATAGAAAATACGGAGGCGTTTTTGAATGGAAAGGCTGCCAATAACGTCCTGTTATTCGGGGACAGCGGAACCGGGAAGTCCTCCAGCATCAAGGCCATTTTAAATGAATACTATGACAGGGGATTAAGGATCATTGAGGTTTACAAGCACCAGTTTCAGATGCTTTTAAAGGTCCAGGAGCAGATAAAAGACCGGAATTACAAATTCATCATCTATATGGATGACCTGTCTTTTGAGGACTCGGAACTGGAATATAAATATTTAAAAGCCATTATGGAAGGGGGCCTGGGAGTAAAACCTGGGAATGTGTTGATTTATGCCACTTCAAACCGCCGCCATTTGATCCGGGAAAAGTTCAGCGACAAAAGAGAATTGGATGATGAATTACATAATAATGATACCGTCCAGGAAAAACTTTCCCTGGTTGCCCGCTTCGGCGTGACCATTTATTATGGTTCTCCCGATAAAGCAGAGTATTTAAATATTGTAAAGGAACTGGCCGCAAGGCACCAGATAACCATGCCGCTGGAGGAGCTTTATGCAAAGGCAAATATCTGGGAATTGCAGCATGGGGGTCTGTCTGGAAGGACTGCAAGCCAGTTTTTAACTTACATTTTGGGGAAGAAAGAAGAAAAATAGGGAATTATGGAATATTTTACCTGGATTTAACACAGAACTTACAAACATAGAGTAAAATAGTAGCAAAACGGCCCTTAGAATGGGCGGTAAGGAGGGCAAGTATGGCAATCAAATTGTTTGCTGCCATTGATGTTGGATCATTTGAATTGGAACTTGGCATATATGAAATTTCAGTCAAAAGCGGAATACGAAAGATCGATCATGTCCGCCATGTAATCGCCCTTGGGAGGGATACTTATAACAACGGCAAAATCAGTTATGATTTGGTAGAGGAGATGTGCAGTGTCATAAAAGATTTTGCGGACATTATGCAGTCTTATAAGGTCATCGGATACCGGGCTTACGCCACCAGTGCTTTGCGGGAGGCAAAAAACAACCAGATCGTTTTGGACCAGATCAAGGTAAGAACCGGAATTGAAGTTAAGATCATAAGCAACTCGGAGCAGCGCTTTATCAGTTATAAAGCCATTGCTTCAAAGGATGCAGAATTCAGTAAGATCATTGAGAAGGGGACTTCCATTGTGGATGTTGGCTTTGGGAGCATGCAGGTATCCCTGTTTGATAAGGATGCCCTCATTTCCACTCAGAATCTGATGCTGGGAGTACTTAGAATCCGGGAGATGATGGGAGCTGTGCAGGTCAACACCAAGATGCAGAACACCCTGATCGAAGAGATGGTAGATAATGAGCTTTACACCTTCCGGAAGGTGTATTTAAAAGACCGGGAGATCAAAAATCTTATCGGAATCGGAGAGAGCATTCTCTATCTGTCCAGGGGCAGCAACGGAGGAAAGGCGGTGGAGTGGATCACAGCCGAGGAATTCATCGTTTTTTACGAGAAGATTCTAAAGATGTCCAGTGACCAGATCCAGGAGCGGTTTGGAGTCAATGCAGAATATGCAGAGCTTCTTGTACCGGCGGCCATCATCTATAAACGGGTTTTGGAACTGACCGGTGCGGAGATGTTCTGGATTCCCGGCATCCGTCTGTGTGACAGCATAGCCGCTGAATATGCAGAAGAGAGTAAGTCGGTCAAATTCCATCATGATTTTTCCGAGGACATTCTTGCAGCGTCAAGAAACATGGCAAAGCGCTATAAATGTCATGTGCCCCATACGGCAATTCTGGAAAAATATGTTCTGGATATTTTTGACAGCATGAAAAAATACCATGGCATGGGAAAGAGAGAACGCCTTCTTCTGCAGATTTCCGCCATTCTTCATGCCTGCGGAAAATTTATTACCATGAGAAAACCAAGCGAGTCTGCGTATCATATCATTATGTCCACAGAAATCATTGGGTTGTCCCACATGGAACGTGAGATCATTGCCAATGTGGTCCGGTATAACGGAGTAGAATTCGATTACAGCCGGATGCATCTGAATGAAGAGATGTTCCGCAATACAAAGGGAGAACTCTCCAAAGAGGATATCACCATATTGATGGCTAAACTGACTGCCATTTTAAGACTGGCAAACTCCATGGACCGCAGCCATAAGCAAAAGCTTTCCGACAGCCGCATGAGCGTGAAGAACCGCCAGCTTGTGGTTGTTACTTCCTATGAAGGCGACATCACCCTGGAATCTGTGGCATTTCAGCAAAAGGCGGATTTCTTTGAAGAGATCTTTGGAATAAGACCTGTCTTAAAACAGAAGAGGAGGTTGAGCTAATGGCAGATATCAATGAGATTTATTACAATCCTGAAAATTATGTAAATCGGGAACTGAGCTGGATCGAATTTAATTACCGCGTACTCAGTGAAGCGAGAGACAAAAACATACCTCTGTTTGAACGGCTGAAATTCCTAAGTATTACTGCCTCCAATCTGGATGAATTTTATATGGTCCGTGTCGCTTCTTTAAAAGACATGGTCCATGCAAAATATACGAAACCTGATATAGCAGGGTTAAAACCCTCGGATCAGCTGGAAAAAATCAGCGAGAAGACCCATGAGCTGGTAGCGGTACAGTATTCCACCTATAACCGTTCCCTTTTGCCTGCCTTAAAACAGAACGGGCTTCGTGTCATTATCAATCACGAGGATTTAAGTGAAGAAGAAGGAAGCTATGCGGACCGCTATTTTGAGCGGGATGTTTATCCGGTCCTGACTCCCATGGCTGTGGATTCCTCCCGCCCATTTCCTCTCATACGGAATAAAACCTTAAATATTGCTGCGCTTTTGAAGAAAAAAAGCGGGGAGGAAGAACTGGAATTTGCCATGGTCCAGGTGCCAAGCGTTCTGCCGAGGATCGTGAAGCTGCCGTCAAAAGAAAAGGGAATGCAGGCGGTTATATTGCTGGAACAGATCATTGAGCGGAATATGGAACGTCTGTTTTTAAATTACAATGTAATAACCTCCAGTCCCTTCCGGGTCATGAGAAATGCTGATTTGACCATTGATGAAGAAGAAGCGGTAGACTTATTGGAAGAGATCCAGAAGCAGCTGAAAAAGAGACAGTGGGGCGAAGCCATTCGTCTGGAAGTGGAAGAAAAAATGGATAAGCAGCTTCTTAAGATTCTGAAGCGGGAATTAAACATCAGCTCCAGCGATATCTTTTCCATTCCCGGTCCCCTGGATCTGACATTTTTGATGAAGATGTACGGATTGGAAGGATTTGACCATTTAAAAGAGGTTCCTTATGTGCCCCAGCAGGTTCCAAGACTGATGAACGAGGATGATATTTTTACCAACATCCGAAAGGGTGATATACTGCTCCATCACCCTTATGAGACCTTTGACCCTGTGGTAAATTTTGTGAAGGAGGCGGCCAAGGACCCGGAGGTTCTGGCAATTAAGCAGACCCTGTACCGGGTCAGTGGAAACTCCCCCATTGTAGCTGCTTTGGCGGAAGCCGCGGATAACCGGAAGCAGGTCTCGGTTCTGGTGGAATTGAAAGCCCGTTTTGACGAAGAGAATAACATCAACTGGGCCAAAAAGCTTGAAAAGGCGGGCTGTCATGTGATCTACGGTCTGGTAGGCTTAAAAACCCACAGCAAGATTACTCTGGTGGTCCGCAGGGAAGAAGACGGAATCCGCCGGTATGTCCATTTGGGAACCGGGAATTACAACGATTCTACGGCAAAGCTCTATACCGATTTCGGTCTCATGACCTGCAATCCCCAGATCGGAGAAGACGCGACCGCGGTATTTAATATGCTTTCCGGTTACTCGGAACCTCTTCACTGGAATAAATTAGTAATGGCCCCCATCTGGCTGAGAGCCAGATTCTTAAAGATGATCCGCCGGGAGATGAAAAATGCCCGCTCAGAAAAGCCGGCTCACATCATCGCCAAGATGAATTCTCTCTGCGATAAGGAGATCATTGCGGCTCTTTATGAGGCTTCCTGTTCCGGTGTGAAGATCCAGCTGATCGTGCGGGGAATCTGCAGCTTAAAGGCGGGAGTTCCCGGTTTAAGCGAAAATATTTCCGTCCATTCCATTGTGGGGAATTTCCTGGAACATGCCAGAATCTTTTATTTTGAAAATGACGGCAGTCCCGAAGTCTATCTTGGAAGTGCGGACTGGATGCCCAGGAATCTGGACCGGCGGGTGGAGATCATGTTCCCCGTGGAAGAGGAAGCATTGAAGGAACGAATCATAAATATCCTTAAAATTCAATTAGAGGATAATGTTAAGGCTCATATTTTACTGCCGGATGGAACCTATGAAAAGCCGGATAAAAGGGGGCGGGTCCAGAGAAACAGCCAGGAAGAATTATGCAGAGAGGCAGAGCGTTCGGTAAACGCCGAGCTTAAAAAATCAAACCCCCAGGCCAGCCGGGTATTCGTTCCGACAGAGAGCCAGAATTAAGTGGAAAATCAGATGGGAATTACCTTATTATAGGTTTTTTGTAAGAAAATAGTAAGGCAAAGATACCTTTCTTGTGGTAAAATGGATGCAGGCTTTTTCTTTTTAAAAAGGGAAGAGCCGCTTACATAACGACAAGGGAGGTATTTTTTCATGTCCGAAACGATAAGCATTCTGGTTGTGGATGATGAGAAGGAAATTGCAGATCTGGTTGAAATTTATCTGGTCAGTGATGGATATAAAGTATACAAGGCGAACCATGCGGAAGAAGGGCTTGAGATACTGGAAAAGAATCCGATTCACTTAGTACTTTTAGACATCATGATGCCTGGCATGGATGGACTCTCCATGTGCAAGAAGATAAGGGAAACCAATAACATCCCAATCATCATGCTGAGCGCCAAGTCAACGGACTTAGACAAGATATTGGGGCTGGGAACCGGAGCGGATGATTATGTAACAAAACCATTCAATCCGCTGGAACTGACGGCCCGTGTAAAATCTCAGCTTCGCCGTTATACCCAGTTAAATCCCAACAGCTCGGTCAATGAAGCGGCAAAGAATGAAATTGCAATCCGTGGACTGACGATCAACAAGGACAATCACAAGGTGACTGTTTATGGAGAAGAGATAAAACTTACTCCCATTGAATTTGACATCCTTTATCTGCTGGCTTCCAATCCGGGAAGAGTGTTCAGTACCGATGAGATTTTTGAAAAAGTATGGAATGAAAAGGTTTATGAAGCCAATAACACGGTAATGGTACATATCAGGCGTCTGAGAGGCAAGATGAAGGAAGACACCAGACAGAATAAGATTATCACCACTGTTTGGGGGGTAGGATACAAAATTGAAAAATGATATCAATCGCCGTTTCCATACCCGGGTCGTCGCCAATATTTTTTACAGTGCAGTCGTTACGGTATTGATCGAACTCTTTCTTGTGACCAATATTTCCTTAATCGCCTCCTATATGCGCAATACCCAGAGAGACAACGCATTCGTGGAGATGCTGACCACCTTTGATGCGGTTGTGATCCTGATTTATGTTGTATTTGGAATCGGTGTTTTTACCGTCACCTTTCTCCTCCTTCAGGAAAAGTCCATGCGCTACATCGCCAGGATTTCCGATGCCATGCAGAGCATTTCCGAGGGTGATCTAAACATTACGGTAGAGATCGAAGGGGATGATGAATTTTCCGTTATGGCTGCCAGTCTGAATAAGATGGTGGGAGACTTAAAGGAATTGATGGATAAAGAAAGGGAAGCGGAACGGACAAAGAACGAATTAATTACGAATATTGCCCATGACTTACGGACTCCTTTGACCTCCATCACCGGATATCTGGAACTGCTGTCCGGGGAGAAAAAGCTGGATTCTGAGGTTCAGAAAAAGTACATAGGTATTGTATACGTGAAGACAAAGCGGCTGGAGAAGCTGATTGAAGATCTATTCGGATTTACGAAGCTGAACTACGGAAAGATGTCCATGCATGTATCAAGGGTGGACGTGGTAAAGCTTCTGAGCCAGCTTCTGGAAGAATTTTATCCCAGCTTTGTGGATAAAAATCTCTCTTATGAACTTCAAAGCAATGTCCCCGTCCAGTTCATTACAGCAGATGGCAATCTTCTGGCGCGTCTGTTCGACAATCTCATCAACAATGCCATCAAGTACGGAGCCGACGGGAAACGGATTCTCGTAAGGGTTCACGGAGACGAAGACCAGGTAACGGTTTCCGTCATCAATTACGGCTATGTGATTCCCTCAGAAGAACTGCCTTTGATCTTCAATAAATTCTACCGTGTGGAGCAGTCCCGTTCCACCAATACCGGAGGAACCGGGCTGGGACTTGCCATAGCGAAGAATATCGTGGATATGCACGGCGGCAGCATTGATGTGACCAGTGATTTGTCCGGTACGGTATTCACGGTAAAGCTGAAGGTTGATTTTGATGTAAACAAAGAGAACTTTGGAAAGATAGGATGACACAGGATGAAATTCAGAAAGATAGCTCTGATTTGTGCCATAGCGTTCACCTTAGCAGGCAGCTTCCGGCTGCCTGCTTTCGGCATGACCGCTTCTGACGCAAATTCTCAGACAAATGAATTTAATGCGGCTTCTGATCTGGCAATGTCCATGGAGGTTTCCTATGGATACGACGGAAACGCAAAAAGCGGACGTTATGTTCCGGTCAATGTTACACTGAAAAGCCGTTCGGAGTCTCCATTTTCAGGAACCGTTCGGGTGGATGCCATGGAATCGGATTTTGACATATACCAATATGAGTATCCGGTGTCGGTGGGAGCCGGGAAGTCCCTTGAGGAATCCCTGGATATTCCGGTAGGCCGGGCAGATGTGCTTTATGTCAAGCTGATTGATTCCCAGGGGAAGGAACAGATCCGCAAGCGTTTGAAAATGAATGTGACCACGGATACGGCGGAGCTGTTTGTAGGGATCTTATCGGACCAGCCTCAGAAGCTCTCCTACATGGATGGAGTCGGTGTCAATTACAGCTCCGTCCGCATCAAAACATTTAATATGGAAACGGAAAAGATGCCGGATCATGTGATTGGTCTGGATCTTTTGGATGTTCTGGTGATTACGGATTATGACACCGGAAGGCTTTCCGAGAACCAGCTGTCGGCCATATGGGAATGGGTGAAGGAAGGCGGAACCCTTCTTTTCGGCACCGGGCAGAGAGCAGACAATTCCCTATATGCCTTCCGGTCCCAGCTTCTGGAAAAGAATTATTCCCCTCCCACCCTGCGGTCGGTGGATATGGGAGTGGAATACTCCACCAACGGACCGGGGGATTCCTTTTTAAATCTGGTCTGTGCAGACGTTTCCTTAAAAGGAGGGACCGGAGTTCTCTCCAATGACCAGTTTTCCGTCCTTACTACCGTGGTAAAAGGAAAAGGGATCGTAGGGGTGGCTGCCTACGATTTTGTGGACATTGAGTCCTTTTGCAAAGCGCATCGTTCCTATGTGGATAAGCTCTTTACGGCACTCCTTGGAGAGACGAAACTCAATAATCTATCCTCTTACCTCTATAGCGGTAATTCCGGCCAGTACTGGTCCGTTCAGAATATGCTCAATACCGGCAATGCGGATAAGCTTCCGAATCTGGTTCTTTATATCGTACTGATTGCCGGGTATATTCTTTTAATAGGGCCGGGCCTTTACCTGTACTTAAAAAAGAAGGAGCGCAGAGGCTATTACCGTACGGCGGTGGTGGTGGTTTCCTTTGTCTTTACTGCGGTTGTGTATTTAATGGGAATTGAAACCCGGTTTAAGGATACATTTTTTACTTACGCCACCATTTTGGATACCACGGATGATTATGTGGATGAGTATACCTACATCAACATGAGGACTCCATACAATAAGGCATATTCCATTTCTCTGGACCCATCTTATGACATACTGCCCATCACAAGAAGCAATAGTTATGAGATGACTCCTGCTCCCCAATTTACGGGGGATGAGGATTATAAGGTCCGGGTCCGATATGGGAAAGACGATACCAGGTTTACCGTACAGAATGCGGCAGCATTTACACCGGAATATTATTCACTCAGAAAGCGGACGCCTAATTCGGATCATCAAGGACTGCTGGGAGACATTACCCTGTTTGAAGGAAAAGTTTACGGGACGGTCACCAACGAATACCCCTTCCCCGTGGAAAAGGTCGGTGTGCTCATGTATGGGAAAATGGTGGTCATTGATGGACTGAAGCCTGGTGAAACAAAGAAGTTAGACGGTGTTCCGGTCATCAATTATCCACTTAACAGTTCCTTTATTGTGTCTGCCCGTGTAACCGGGAGCTATGAGTATCCCCAGGCGGATATCGAAGATCCGGCCTATATGCTGGCCCTTTCAAGGACGAACATATTAAGCTTTTATCTGGATAAATATTCTTCCTTTTACAATCAGGAAGCAAGGATCGTGGCCTTCAGCAAGAAGCAGTCCGACAGCCAGTTCCTTTTAAATGGAAATTATGAGACCTATGGTATGTCCATGTTTACCTCCACTCTACAGGTAAATACGAAAAAAGATGGAAAAACCTTTAAGTCCGCACTGATGAAAACACCTGAGGTGATCAGCGGACAGTATTATTCCGATTCCAATGCTGCTTACGCGGTGGACCCGGTTGCGTTGGAGTACTCCCTGGGCAACGATTTGGAGGTGGAGAAGCTGATGTTTGAGAACCCCTCCGAAGAATTTTTAAACAACGAAGGCATTGCTTATACCAATCTGTTCAAGGGGGATATTTATTTTTATAACCACGATACAGGCAATTATGATCTCATGGATGCAGGCAAAACGGTTTACTCCGCCAGCGAACTCACGTCTTATCTGTCTCCGGGCAATACGCTGACCGTGAAATATGTATGTGACAATGCCGGGGAGAAAAACTGGTATGTGACGCTGCCCATGCTGTCTGTCATAGGAAGGGACAAATAATGCTGGAAATAAAAAAATTATGCAAAAAATTTGGTAAATTTCATGCACTGAATGGTTTGGATCTCCATATTCCCAAAGGCTCTCTCTATGGATTTGTAGGGCCAAACGGAGCAGGGAAGACCACCACCATCAAAATTATGACCGGACTTTTGGTTGCAGACAGCGGCCAGGTGCTTATCAACGGCGTGGATGTGACAGGAGGCTTAAATGATCTCAAGCAAAGTATTGGCTATGTGCCGGATTTTTTCGGAGTCTATGACAATTTAAGGGTCAATGAATACATGGAATTTTTTGCTTCCTGCTATGGACTTGACGGATTGAAAGCGAGAAACCGTTATATGACGCTTTTGGAACAGGTGGGATTGGAGGATAAGATAAATTTCTATGTGGAAAGTTTATCCCGGGGAATGAAACAGCGGCTCTGCCTGGCAAGAGCACTGATTCATGATCCCCTTCTGCTGGTTCTGGATGAGCCGGCTTCCGGCCTGGATCCCAGGACCCGGTTTGAGTTTAAAGAGGTTTTAAAGGATTTAAAGGAACAGGGGAAAACCATATTCATAAGCTCCCATGTGCTCTCCGAGCTTTCTGAGCTGTGTACGGATATTGGGATCATTGACCAGGGAAAGATGGTCTTGGGAGGAAGCATGGAAGAAATCCTTCGCCGGGTCAATGCAACCAACCCGCTGATCATCTCTGTGCTTGGCAACAAGGAAAAGGCTCTCACCATTTTAAAAAGCCAGCCCTGTGTCCAGACCATTGCAGTAAAGGATCAGGACATCCGGGTCAACTTCATCGGTGACGATCAGGATGAAGCCCTTCTTCTCCAACAGCTTGTGGATGCAGAAGTGATGGTCCATGGATTTTACAGGGAGCAGGGAAGTCTTGAATCCCTGTTTATGCAGATAACCGATCATGATAAAGAAAAGGCGGTGCTTGTACATGAAATTGAACCCGGTCTATAAACGGGAGATAACGGTCAGCGCCAGAAGCTTCCGTCTGGCCCTGATTTTAGTACTCTTTAATTCCATTTTAGCGCTTGTGGTGCTTCTTAATATGTACTCTGTGGTGGAACAGGTAAAGCTGACGGCTGAGATCCAGTATTCCTCCTTTACCGGTATCTATGTATTTGTGGCAGTGGTGGAGTTCGTCATGCTTATGTTTATTATGCCGGCCCTGACGGCGGCAAGCGTCAGCGGTGAACGGGAACGGCAGACCCTTGATATTTTACTGACCACCACCTTAAAGCCCTGGGAGATCATTTGGGGAAAGCTGATCGCTTCCTTTGGAACCATGTTTTTAATGGTCATGTCCAGTTTTCCCCTTCTTTTCGTATCCTTTGTATACGGAGGAGTGACGGCCTATGATGTTATGATCCTGCTTTTGTGTTATCTGGCTGTGGCACTTCTGTGTGGAAGCATGGGAATCTGTTTTTCCTCCATATTCAAACGTTCCACCATTGCTACGGTGGTAAGCTATGGGGTACTGGTCCTCATTGCCGCCGGAACCTATGCGGTGAATGTGTTCGCCCTGTCCATTGCCCGTATGAATGCCAACAACACCTACGCCTCCTCCCTCATCGGAATGGCGGATCAGGCCAATTCCGGCCCGTTTTTATATCTCCTGCTTTTAAATCCCGTGGCAACCTTTTATGTCATGATAAACAGCCAGACCGGGGATAATCAGGTGATAAAGAGCTTAAACCAGTGGTTCGGCCCTCATCCGGAAAGCGCAATCATGGATAACTGGGTGGTGTTAAGCATTTTAATCCAGCTTCTGCTGGCAGCCATCTTTCTTTATACGGCGGTAAAAGCCATCAGTCCGGTGAAAGGAAGAAGGAAAAAAAACAAATAACAGGAGGTTTTTATGCTCACAATCGGATGCCATCTGTCTTCCTCCAAGGGGTATTTTGCCATGGGAAAAGAGGCAGTGAATATCGACGCCAATACATTTCAGTTTTTTACCCGGAATCCAAGGGGAACCAGGGCAAAAGCCATGAATCCTGATGACGTAAATAAATTTCTTGCCTATGCCGGTGAGCATCAGATCAACCGGATTCTGGCTCACGCACCCTATACGTTAAATGCCTGCTCGGCGGATGAACATCTTCGGATTCTGGCCAGAGACACCATGAAGGACGATTTGGAACGCATGGAGTATACGCCTGGGAACTGCTACAACTTTCATCCGGGAAGCCATGTGAAGCAGGGAGTGGAAATCGGGATTCAATACATTTCCGACATGCTCAATCAAATTCTGACCCCAAAGCTTCATACGACGGTTCTTTTGGAAACCATGTCCGGCAAGGGCAGCGAGGTAGGAAAGGAATTTGAGGAACTCAGGGAGATCCTTGACCGGGTGACCCTTCAGGAACACATGGGCGTATGTCTGGATACCTGCCACGTGTGGGATGCCGGCTATGATATCCGCAATGACCTTGACGGAGTATTGCATCAGTTTGACCAGGTGATCGGCTTATCCAAGTTAAAAGCCATCCATTTAAATGACAGCTTAAATGCGCTGGGGTCACACAAAGACCGCCATGCAAAAATCGGAGAGGGGTTCATTGGAGCGGAGGCTTTGAAACGGATCGTGACCCATCCGCTGTTAAAGGATCTGCCGTTTTATCTGGAAACGCCTAATGATCTGCCCGGATATGCAAAGGAAATAGCCATGATGCGGAATGCAGGATAGCACATTTGCAGATCATATAGTATAATGAAGAAATCTTACAGCTTAGGAGGAATTGACATGGGAATTGTGAAGGCGCTTACGACCGCAATCGGCGGTTCATTGGCAGACCAATGGCTTGAAGTGATTGAAGCCGGGGAAATGGGAGATCAGACCGTATTTACTACGGGAGTGAAAATCCGGAAAGGGTCCAATACAAAGGGAACCGATTATACCGTTTCCGATGGCTCCGTGATCCATGTTTACCCCAATCAGTTTATGCTTTTGGTGGACGGAGGAAAGGTCATTGATTATACAGGAGAGCCAGGTTATTTTACCGTAAAGAATTCCTCTCTGCCCTCCCTTTTTAACGGACAGTTCGGAGAAGCCTTAAAGGAATCCTTTGACCGGGTCCGGTATGGAGGAAAAACACCGACCTCACAGAAAGTATATTTTATTAATTTACAGGAAATTAAGGGAATCAAATTCGGCACTCCCAATCCGATCAATTATTTTGACCAGTTTTACAATGCAGAGCTGTTTTTACGGGCTCACGGTACTTATTCCATTAAAGTAACGGACCCCCTTCAGTTTTATTCGGAAGCCATTCCAAAGAATGCGTATAAGGTGGAAGTCAATGACATCAATATGCAGTATTTATCAGAATTTCTGGAAGCTCTCCAGTCTTCCATCAATCAGATGTCTGCCGATGGAATCCGAATTTCTTACGTGGCCTCCAAAGGAAGGGAACTGGGACAGTATATGTCCGACGTTCTTGATGAACAGTGGAAGGCCCGCCGGGGAATCGCCATACAGTCGGTGGGGATCGCAAGCATCTCCTATGATGAGGATTCCAAGGATTTGATCCATTTACGCAATCAGGGTGCCATGTTAAGTGATCCGTCTGTGCGGGAAGGTTATGTGCAGGGAGCCGCAGCCAGAGGCATGGAGGCAGCAGGGCGCAATTCCAACGGTTCTGTGGCCGGATTTATGGGAATGGGCATGGGAATGAACGTGGGAGGCGGATTTATGAGTGCAGCTTCCGGTGCCAATATTCAGCAGATGCAGATGAACCGGGAACAGCAGATGAAGCAGGGGCAGCAGCAGGAGAGCAAAGGGCAGGAAAGCAGCCAGGCGCCTCAGTCAGCAGCCGAAAACAGCTGGATTTGCAGCTGCGGAAGTGTCAATACCGGCAACTTTTGTCCGGAATGCGGAACGAAAAGGCCGTCCGGCCCATGGACCTGTGAATGCGGTGCTGTTAATTCCGGGAAATTCTGTTCCAACTGCGGCAAGCCAAAGCCATGAGCGGGATCATAACCTACCATTGTCCCAATTGCGGCGGACCCCTTAAATTCGATCCGAAAAACCAGAATTATGCCTGTGAATTCTGCTTATCAAGGTTTACAGAAGAAGAGGCAAAGGAGGCAAAGCCGGAGGAGAGAGGGAATGGTCAGGGAGAACCTCTTCTTTATGCCTGCCCCAGCTGCGGTGCGGAAGTTGTGACCGATGAGACAACCGCAGCTTCCTTCTGCTACTATTGTCATAATCCGGTGATTTTATCGAAGCGGCTTTCCGGGGAATACCACCCGGATTATGTGATTCCATTTTCCATTGAGAAAGAAAAAGCGGTGGATATTTTCAATCAATGGATAAAGAAAAAACGGTTTATTCCCCGTGCTTTCTACAGTGAAGAGCAGATAAACAAGATTACCGGGGTTTATTTTCCCTATCTGTTATACAGCTGCCGGGCGGAAGGAACTCTTTTTGCAAAGGCCGATCGTCTGCGCGTATGGGTCAGCGGAAATTACCGGTACACGGAGACCCAGACCTATGAGATCAAAAGGGAAGGTTCCATGCCTGTAAAATTTGTTCCCAGAAATGCCTTAAAAAAGGCCAGCCGGGAGTTGACGGAGGGAGTTCTGCCCTATGAGACGGACAAAATGAAGCCCTTTTCCATGGGGTATCTATCCGGTTTTGTGGCGGAACGCCGTGATATGGAACAAGAGGACTTTTCCGAGGAAGTCAAAGCCGAGATCCGTTCCTTTGCGGTAAGTTCCTTAAAAAACAGCATTACGTCCTATGATTCCGTAAGGGTTCAGGACCAGTCCGTCCTGCTGGAGGACGAAACATGGGAATATGCCCTTCTTCCGGTATGGGCGCTTACTTATCATGATCAGGCAAAAAATGAGATGTATTATTTCACCATCAACGGGCAGACCGGAAAGGTCTGCGGAAAGCTGCCGGTGGATAAAGGCAAACTCCTTTTATTGTTTGCTGAAATATTCTTTCCCGTACTTTTGGTAATGCTGATTGTGGGGTATCTGATATGAAGACAATGAAATGGATGGACATACAAAAAAGAAAATCAGTGGTTTTATGGGTGTTTTTCTTCCTGTTCTTTGCTGCTTTTTTTGGAAAAAACGATTCCTTTGGAGAAGAGGGGCGGGTATTCGATGATGCCGGCCTTTTTTCCCAGGAAGAGAAAGCCGCCTTTGAAAACCAGATAACATCCATGAGAAAAGAAATGAACATGGATGTGGTGATCGTAACCACCAGAGATGCGGGCGGTAAATCTGCCGGAGAGTTTGCGGAAGATTATTATGTTGACGGGGGTTACGGCGTCGGCTCAGATTACAGAGGTGTCCTGCTTTTGATGGATATGGATAACCGGGAAGTCTATATCCTTCCCGTAGGAAAGATGAACCGTTTTTTAACCGATAAACGTTGGAATGCGATTCTGGATAGATCCTACGAGGCCATAAGCCAGATGGATTATGCTGCCTGTGCCCAATATTTTTTAGACGGAGTGACCCGGTATTACAGGGCAGGTATTCCGGGAGGACAGTATAATTATGACAAGGAGACCGGAAAAATCAGTGTTTACCGCAGCATCCGCTGGTACGAAGCGGCGGTTGCCGCCGGAATCGCCCTTATGACAGCCGGCCTTTCCTGTATGGGAGTGGTATCCCGGTATTCCATGAAAAAGGAACGGGACCGGTCAGGAAACTATTTAATGGCCTATCGGGGAAACAGCCAGTTCCGGTATTCCGACCAGACCGATCATCTGATCAATAAAACCGTTACCCATGTGATCATCCCAAGAAATCATGGGGGAGGAAGTGGCGGAGGAGGCTTTTCCTCCGGCGGCAGAAGCACCACTCATTCCTCATCAGGACGCACCATGGGAGGCGGAGGCCGTAAATTTTAAACGCTTATAATAAAAGTGATTTTTCTAAGGTAAAAAAGTCTGGAAAAGGAGAATTCCTTCACCAGACTTTTTTGTTGTCAGCCATGGAGCTCTATGGGGACGGGCTGATCCATAACCATGGAATCTTCCGTTACCTTACAGTCATATGCCAGGAGATGGACTCCTGCTTTTTGTGCTTCGATTAACACCGACGCAAATTCCGGATGAGTCTCTCTGTTTGGTTTAAAGGCGGTCATCTCCTTCATCTGGATAACAAATAAAAGGTAAGCTTCATAACCCTCCTCATGAGCATGAATCAGCTCTTCCACGTGCTTGATGCCCCGCTCGGTAGGAGCATCCGGAAACATGGCAAGACCATGCTCTTCCAGAGTAACACCCTTGACTTCCATAAAAGCAGAAAATTCCGGGTCGTCCGACTGAAAGGCCAGGTCAAACCGGGAATGATCATAGGTGACTTCCCGTTTGATATTTTTTATGGTAAGGCCGAAGCCGGATTCTTTCCGGTCAATTTTGTGAAAAGGGAGGGAGATCTGCCTGCTGTTTGAAAGCAGCCATTCGTAAGCCGCCTGGTTTGGGGCCTGGGAATCCATGTTGATGAGAAGAGGACCGTTTTTTCTCTCTTTCCAAACTCCAATGAGAGAGTAGTGTGTCTTTCTCCCGAGGACGGCCGCTTCCGGATGAAACTGCACCAGCACCGTAACGCCTGGAATTAAAAGCTCTCTGCACCGTCCGGTATTTTTTACATGACAGACAACGGTTTCCTCTTTTTTGCTGTCCCCGGAAATCAAAACATGAGCGATAAAACGGTTGGGACGGCTGAGGAAGATCCCCTTTCTCATATGTTCGTATTTCATAAGGCGATTCTGTCCTTTCTATATTAATGAAACTAACCCAAGAATACTAACTTGATCTACCAAGCTATCTTACCACAGAGAAAAAGAAAATGATAGTGCTGCCGTATGTCTCTGCAAGAAATACATATGTCCGTATAAAGAATACTTTTCGCTTGCACCATTTTGTAAAGTGTGCTACAATGCTGGCAAGGTTTTCATCAATTCATACTATCACAAAGCAGGAAAGGAATCAGAAACCATGGAATTATCCTATCAAAGTACCCGGGGCGGCGAAGCCGGTGTAACGGCTTCCCAGGCAATTTTAAAAGGGCTGGCAGCAGACGGCGGCTTATTTATGCCTTGCTTTATTCCAAAGCTTGACAAAACCATGAAGGAACTCTCTCTCATGACCTATCAGGAAACCGCTTATGAAGTCATGAAGCTTTTCCTTACAGACTATACCGAAGCTGAATTGAAAAGCTGTATCGAGCGGGCCTATGACAGCAAGTTTGACACCCAGGAGATTGCTCCTCTTTCCAAAGCGGATGGTGCTTATTATCTGGAACTGTATCATGGAAGCACCATTGCATTTAAGGACATGGCTCTGTCCATTCTCCCACATCTGATGACTACAGCTGCGAAGAAGAATCAGGTGAAAAATAAGATCGTGATCCTGACCGCAACCTCCGGAGATACAGGGAAAGCAGCCATGGCAGGCTTTGCGGATGTGGAAGGGACCGAGATCATCGTGTTCTATCCGAGGGACGGTGTGAGCCGGGTCCAGGAGCTTCAGATGGTGACGCAAAAAGGGGACAATACCCATGTGGCAGCCATTCACGGAAACTTTGATGATGCCCAGACCGGTGTGAAAAAGATTTTTGGTGACAAAGAATTTGCGGACTTTTTGGAAACGAAAGGGTATCAGCTATCTTCTGCCAACTCCATTAACATCGGAAGACTGGTTCCCCAGATCGTGTATTATGTATACGCATATGCAAAGCTGCTTTCCACCGGAGAACTTGCAGATGGAGAGTGGATCAATGTAACCGTTCCTACGGGGAATTTCGGAAATATTCTGGCGGCTTATTTTGCAAAGCAGATGGGAGTCCCGGTTAAGACCCTGATCTGTGCCTCCAATGACAATAAAGTGCTCTTTGATTTCTTCCAGTCCGGCACCTATGACCGGAACCGGGAATTTATACTGACCAGTTCTCCTTCCATGGATATCCTGATCTCCAGCAATTTAGAGCGTCTGATTTATTTAAGCACCGGATGCGATGCGGCTTTAAGCGCAGCTCTTATGAAAGAACTGAGTGAAAAAGGCAGCTATACCGTAACCGGAGAGATGAAAGAAAAGATGGCAGATTTTGCAGGAGGCTTTGCCCTGGAAGAGGAGAACCGCGCCACCATCAAGGATCTGTTTGACCGCACCGGATACTTGATCGACACCCATACGGGAGTGGCAGCGGCCGTATACCGCAATTACAGGCAATCCACCGGAGACAATACAAAGACAGTCATCGCCTCCACCGCCAGCCCTTATAAATTCTCCAGAAATGTGCTGGAAGCCATCGAAGGAAAGCAGGAGACAGAGGACGAGTTTCAGATTATTGATCATCTGGCCGGTGTATCCGGTATCCCCATTCCTCTGGCAGTAGAAGAAATCCGCACCGCCCCGGTACGTCATAATACCGAATGTGATGCGGACCAGATGAAAGAAACGGTGCTGCGCTTCCTGGGCTAACGGAGAGTCCGGTATGCGAACCTCCGCCATTTCCCCCGAAGGACTCTGTTGGAAAAGAAGATTGCCCGAACCAGCCAATCGATGGTCATGGCGATCCAGATTCCCATCAGGCCAAGTCCAAAGTGAAGGCTTAACACGTAGGCTAAAACAATACGGCAGATCCACATGGAGCAGATGGAGACCACCATCGTATAACGGACATCCCCTGCCGCCCGCAGGCCATTGGTAAGACAGAAGGCCAGCGGATGGATGAGCATACAGCAGATGCTGTGGTATAGCATCAATTTTACCGCCAGGGAACTGGTTTCCGGCGACAGCTGGAACAGGTTCGTAATGACATTTAAAAACGGTATGAGGGAAAGATTTAATACGATCAGCCAGGTATAGGCTGTTTTCAGCAGCTTTCCCATATATCTTTTGGCCTGATCCAGTTCTCCCGCTCCCACGCACTGGCCCACCACCGTTACCATGGCGATGCCGATGGCCGTTGCCGGTATGGTCTCCAGACCGCAGATGGTACTTGCCACCGCATTTGCAGCAATGGCGATGGTGCCAAAGCTGGAGATGAGACTGGAAAGCAGCAGCTTCCCAAGCTGGAAGATGCTGTTTTCCACTCCGTTGGGAACTCCGATGTAAAGAATCTTCCGCAGCATGTCCTTATCAATTTTGAATGTAAAATCAACGGACAGGCCGGCATGTCTTTGAAGGAGCACTAACATAATGACGGCGCAGAAGATTCTTGAAATCAGGGTGGAGAGTCCCGAACCTGCCACGCCCATATGGAGTCCATAGATAAAAATAATATTTCCCACAATATTAAATAAGTTGGCAATGAAGGATACTCTCATGGATACCCCGGAGTTTCCCACCGAGCGGAACAGCGCAGCCGAACTGTTATAAAAGGCCAGGAAAGGATAGGAAAGGGAGGATAAGTAAAAATAAGCCCTTGCATTTCCCATTACATCCTGGTCGATATTTCCATAGATAAGACGCAGAAGCGATTCATTGAAAATCAGTGTAACAGTCATTAAAATTATGGAAAGGCCGCCCACTGCCAGAAAAAGCTGGCCGGCGGCATTGGAAACATTTTTTTCATCTTTTCGTCCGATATACTGGGCGGTGACTACGGAACCGCCGGCAGCCATCGCACCGAACAGACCAATTAAAAGGACATTGATGGTGTCCACGATTGATACGCCGGATACGGCTGCTTCTCCAACGGAAGCCACCATAAGAGTATCGGTCATTCCCATGGCAACGGCCAGAAACTGCTCGATGACCAGGGGAAAGATGAGCTTTCTCAGCTGTTTCTTTGTAAATAGTTCCCTTGTTTCCTGATCAGGAGGCACGCTGCCGGTCTCAGGACCAGACGCAGTCAGTTGGTCTTCTTCCATCTTTTGATTCATAACATTTCTCCCATATTGTATTTATTCTAATACTATTATAAAGCATTGTCCCGATGAAAGCAAAATGTAACTTTGTTATAAAAAAAACGATCTTTTTAAAATTATTCTTTCCAAATGGGTCATAATAGTATATAATGAAAAAATAAAAGATAAAATCTTAGAACAAACGGAGGTTCGTGATATGTTAGTTTCAGCAAAAGAAATGCTTGAAAAAGCAAGAGACGGAAAATACGCAGTCGGACAGTTCAACATTAATAACCTTGAGTGGACAAAGGCTATTTTACAGACAGCAGAGGAATTAAAATCTCCAGTCATTCTGGGCGTTTCCGAAGGTGCTGGTAAATACATGACAGGCTACAAGACTGTAGCTGCTATGGTGAAAGCCATGATTGAAGAATTAAAGATTTCTGTTCCCGTAGCGCTTCATCTGGACCATGGCTCCTATGAAGGCTGCTACAAATGCATCGAGGCAGGATTTTCCTCCATCATGTTTGACGGTTCCCATTATCCCATCGCTGAGAATGTGGAGAAAACGACTGAACTTGTAAAAGTTTGTGCAGAAAAGGGACTTTCCCTGGAAGCTGAAGTTGGTTCCATCGGCGGGGAAGAAGACGGCGTTATCGGAATGGGAGAATGTGCAGATCCCGATGAGTGCAAGCAGATCGCTGATTTAGGCGTAACCATGCTGGCTGCAGGAATCGGCAACATCCATGGAAAATATCCGGAGAACTGGGCTGGTTTAAGCTTTGAAACTCTGGCTGCTGTAAAAGATAAAGTAGGCGACATGCCTTTGGTACTTCACGGTGGTACAGGCATTCCGGAAGATCAGATCAAGAAAGCCATCAGCCTTGGCGTTGCAAAGATCAATGTAAATACCGAGTGCCAGCTTTCCTTTGCAGAAGCTACCCGTAAATACGTGGAAGCAGGCAAGGATTTAGAAGGCAAGGGCTTTGACCCAAGAAAACTTCTTGCTCCTGGTACGGAAGCCATCAAAGCAACCGTAAAGGAAAAGATGGAATTATTTGGTTCCGTTGGTAAAGCTTAATTGCACCTTCTTAAAATATTTTTGAAAAAGTACTTGATTTTTTTAAGAAAATGATTTATTTTAGATAGGAACGATGGCGTTCTCCTTGTATTAGGAGGGCGCCTTTTCTAATTTTATGCATATTCAAATAATATGGAGACTTTAAAAAAGGGCAAACTGACTTAATATTATTAAGTGGTAATTCATATGAGAGGATGGAAAATTTATGAGTGAAGTTGTGAACGTAGCCGAGATGTTCGGTAAGAATGTATTTAATGAAACCGTAATGAAAGAGCGTTTACCAAAATCTGTTTTCAAGAAATTAAAGAAAACAATCGAGGATGGCGCAGAGTTAGATCCTTCCATTGCTGATGTCGTTGCACATGCAATGAAGGACTGGGCAATAGAAAGAGGTGCGACTCACTATACCCATTGGTTCCAGCCACTTACCGGCATTACTGCAGAAAAACATGATTCCTTCATTTCTGCTCCGACATCAGACGGAAAAGTAATCATGGAATTTTCCGGCAAGGAGCTTGTAAAAGGCGAACCGGATGCTTCCTCCTTCCCTTCCGGAGGACTTCGTGCAACTTTTGAAGCCAGAGGATATACTGCATGGGATTGTACTTCACCTGCATTTTTAAGAGAAGATGCGATCGGTGTCACCCTTTGTATCCCCACTGCTTTCTGCTCCTATACAGGAGAAGCACTTGACAAAAAGACCCCTCTCTTAAGATCCATGGAAGCTGTCGATGAGCAGGCGATAAGAATCTTAAGATTATTCGGAAATACCACTTCAAAGAGAGTCACTCCATCCGTTGGACCGGAGCAGGAATACTTCCTGGTTGACCATGAAAAATATTTACAGAGAAAAGATCTGGTTTATTCCGGCCGTACCCTATTCGGCGCAATGCCTCCAAAGGGACAGGAGTTAGAGGATCATTACTTTGGCTCTATCCGCGAGAGAGTTGCCGCTTACATGAAGGAAGTAAACGAAGAGCTTTGGAAACTTGGCGTTCCGGCAAAGACACAGCATAATGAAGTAGCTCCGGCACAGCATGAGCTGGCACCGATCTTTGAACAGGCAAACGTAGCGGTTGACCATAACCAGCTGGTGATGGAGACCTTAAAGAAAGTCGCAGGACGCCACGGATTAAACTGTCTGCTTCATGAAAAGCCATTCGCAGGTGTAAATGGTTCCGGTAAGCATAATAACTGGTCCTTAACCACGGACGACGGAATCAACTTATTAAATCCAGGAGAGACCCCTCATGAGAATATCCAGTTCTTACTGGTATTATCCTGTATCTTAAAGGCAGTAGACAAACATGCGGACCTTCTTCGTGAATCTGCAGCAGATGTAGGAAACGATCACAGACTGGGTGCCAATGAGGCTCCGCCTGCAATCATTTCCGTATTCATCGGCGAGCAGTTAGAGGATGTGGTAGATCAGCTTTGCAGCACCGGAGAAGCTACCCGTTCCAAGGTTGGCGGAACCTTAAAGACAGGCGTTAGAACCTTACCTGATTTATTCAAGGATGCAACAGACCGTAACAGAACCTCTCCATTCGCATTTACCGGCAACAAGTTTGAGTTCCGTATGGTTGGTTCCTCTGATTCCATTTCTTCTCCAAACGTAGTATTAAACACCATTACTGCAGAGGCGTTTAAAGAAGCAGCGGATATTCTGGAGAATGCGGAAGATTTTGATACTGCAGTCCATGATCTGATTAAAAACCAGTTATCAGCCCATAGAAGAGTCATCTTTAACGGCAACGGTTATTCCGCTGAATGGGTAGAAGAAGCGGAAAAGAGAGGTCTTCCAAACTTGAAGTCCATGGTAGAAGCCATTCCTGCACTCACCACGGAAGCTTCCATCCGGATGTTTGAAGAATTCAAGGTATTTACAAAGGCAGAGCTGGAATCCCGTGTTGAGATTGAATATGAAGCATACAGCAAAGCCATCAACATTGAAGCAAGAACCATGATTGAGGTGGCCAGCAAGCAGCTGATTCCGGCGGTTGTAAAATACACCTCCATACTTGCGGATTCTATAGGAAAAATCAAGTCCGCATGTCCGGATGCAGATACCAGCGTTCAGGAAGAACTTCTTGTGGAAGTAAGCGCATATCTTTCCGATATGAAGGTGGCTGTAGCCGCTCTGTCTGAGGTAGCCGACAAGTGTGCAGCCATCGGAGATAACAAAGAACAGGCAACCGCTTATCATGATGAAGTAGTACCGGCCATGGCGGCTCTTCGTACTCCGGCCGACAAGCTGGAACTGATCGTAGACAAAGAATTATGGCCATTGCCAAGCTACGGAGATTTGATCTTTGAAGTATAAGAAATCCATAAATCGCTGTTGAAAACAGCCTGGTAATAAAAAAGAATGATGAAATAAGCCTTGAATGGGATGTGTGAGCAGACCCATTTCAAGGCTTGTTTTATGTCCTTTTTTCAATCGGGTAGCCAAGCTGAAGAAATTCTGCTAAAATGGAAGGGGAATAAAAACAAACAATATAAACAACGAAACAAAAAATAAAAATTCAAATGATACGATTGAGAAAGAAGGCTGTATAAAATGGAAACGATGAAATATATAACGGAAATCCTGGAAAAAATCATTCACATCCCAAGTCCCAGCGGCTATACCAGGGAAGTCTTAAAAGCAGTACAGGAGGAAGCCCGGTCCTTTGGATATTCCTCCACCTACAACCGTAAAGGCGGCCTTATCATAGAAGTACCCGGAGAGACCAAAGAAGTTTTAGGTTTATCCGCTCATGTAGATACGCTGGGTGCCATGGTCCGCTCCATCACCCCCCAGGGAATGCTGAATATGGTTTTAGTGGGCAGTTTCATGATGGAAAGCATTGAGGGGATGTACTGCAAAGTGCACACCAGAACCGGAAAGACCTACACAGGAACCATTTTGACCAAAGAGCCGTCGGTCCACACCTATGACAATGCCAAAACCCTGGAGCGTAAGGCAAAGAATATGGAAGTCCGCCTTGATGAGCTGGTAGAAAGTGAAGAAGACGTTCTGAAACTGGATATTTCAGCCGGTGATTACATCAGCTTTGATCCCATGTTTGTCTATACAGAAAGCGGTTACATCAAATCCCGCCACTTAGATGACAAGGCTTCCGTGGCAGTGTTATTAGGCTTGTTAAAAGACATCTCCGAATCAGGGAAACGTCCAAAGAGAACATTAAAACTTGTGATCAGTAATTATGAAGAGGTAGGTTTCGGAGCAAGCTGGATTCCGGAAGACATCGAAGAGTTTATTGCTGTGGATATGGGCGCCTTAGGCGATGACCTGACGGGCGGAGAAAGGAAGGTATCCATTTGTGCCCAGGATTCCTCCGGCCCCTATGATTACGAGATGACAAGCCAGCTGATTGCCATCGCAAAAGAACAGAACATTGACTATGCCGTTGATGTGTTCCCTCACTACGGATCTGATGTGGGAGCGGCCATCCGAGGCGGCAATAACATTCGCGGGGCACTGATCGGCCAGGGAGTCCATGCGTCCCACGGAACAGAAAGAACCCATATCAAAGGTATGGAGCAGACATTAAAACTGCTGAAAGGTTATATTGAGCGGTAAGGAAACTCCTGTCTCAAATTCTTTCAAAATAATGAATATGGTGGAATGTTTTCCTGTTTTTATGGTATAATCATAGCCATACTAAGACAAGCAGCCTTTGAGGATCAAATTATGAAATTACATGCTTTTGCAATCTGTGCTTATAAGGATTCCCCCTATCTGGAATCCTGCATCCGTTCTTTAAAAGCACAGACCGTACAATCAGATATTCTGCTGTGCACCTCTACTCCCAGCCCTTTTATTACCGGACTGGGAGAAAAGTACGGCATTCCCATATACATCCGGCATGGGGAAAGCAGCATAAGGGACGACTGGAACTTTGCCTATCACAAGGCAGATGCCCGTTTTGTGACCATTGCCCACCAGGATGATTTATACCGGAAGGATTATGCAGAGAAACTGCTGGAATGTGAGAAAAAATACCCGGATATGACTGTATTTACCGGAGGATATGCGGTGGTAAAAGAAGGTCGGTTATCCGGATTTGAGGCCGTGGAATTTATCAAACGGATTCTTCGGCTTCCTTTGCGTTTCCGCAGAATCAGCCACCTTACCTGGGTAAAAAAAAGTGCTCTGCGATTTGGCAATTCCATATGCTGTCCCGCATGTGCATACAATAAGGAAATGCTGGGGGAGCCTCTGTTCACCTCCCCGTACCGGTTTGCACTGGACTGGGATACCTTGTATAAGCTGGCAGAGCTTCCGGGGCGCTTTATCTGCGTGGAAAGGCCCGTTCTATTTTACCGTGTCCATGGAGACGCCACGACAAAAGCCTGTATTGCGGATAACAGCAGGGCAAAAGAAGAAGCGGAGATGTTTTTAAAGATGTGGCCTGCACCGGTTGTAAAAGTGCTCATGCATTTTTACCGGAAGGCTTATAAGGAGTATGACTAAAGACTGGAGGATCAGAGAATGAAAGTTGTATTATTAGCAGGTGGGCTTGGGACCCGGATCAGTGAGGAGAGCCATTTAAAACCAAAGCCCATGATTGAAATCGGAGAGCGGCCCATACTCTGGCATATTATGAAGTATTATTCCCAGTACGGGTTCCATGATTTCGTGATCTGCCTGGGATATAAACAGTATGTCGTAAAGGAGTTCTTTGCGGACTATTTCCTTCATACCTCAGATGTGACCTTTGACCTGGCCAATAACAGCATGGAGGTACATAATAATTATTCTGAACCATGGAAAGTGACTCTTGTAGATACGGGGTTAAAGACTATGACCGGAGGCAGAATCAAACGCATTCAGCCTTATATCGGGAATGAACCGTTTATGCTCACCTATGGGGACGGAGTTTGTGATGTGGATTTAAAAGCCTTATTAAAATTCCATGAAAGTCACGGAAAGACAGCCACCATGACCACCGTAAACATTGCACAGTTAAAAGGAGTGCTGGATATTGACGAAGGGAATGTGGTTCGTTCCTTCCGGGAGAAGGCGGAAGCGGATGCCAGCCTGATTAACGGCGGATTTATGGTATTGAATCCGGAGGTTTTCTCTTATTTAAAAGATGATACCACAGTTTTGGAACAGGAGCCGATGCAGCGGCTGGCAGAAGAAGGACAGCTTATGAGCTTCCATCACACCGGCTTCTGGCAGTGCATGGATACCCAGCGTGAGATGAAGAAGTTAGAAGATCTATGGCAGTCCGGAAAGGCCCCCTGGAAGATTTGGGAGAATTAATATGACAAGTTGGACAAATACAAAATGGAATGAATTTTCTGAGTTTTATAAAGAAAAAAAGGTTCTGGTCACAGGACACACCGGCTTTAAAGGGTCCTGGCTGTGCCGCCTGCTCATAAACGCAGGTGCGTCTGTAACCGGTTATTCCCTGAATCCGCCTACAACTCCAAGCCTGTTTGAAGTGACCGGACTTTCCGGTTACATGAACTCCATAACCGGCGATATCCGGGACCTGGAGCATCTGAAGAACGTATTTGAAGAGACAAAGCCGGAAATCGTTTTTCATCTTGCGGCCCAGCCTATTGTCCGGGACTCCTATAAGGACCCGGTATATACCTATGAAACCAATGTCATGGGGACCGTGAATGTGTTAGAGTGCATTCGTCTGACCTCCTCCGTAAAGTCCTTTTTGAATGTCACCACGGATAAAGTGTATGAAAATAAAGAATGGGAGTACGGATACCGGGAGACGGACCCCCTTGACGGCTATGACCCCTATTCCAACAGCAAGTCCTGTTCCGAACTGGTGACCCACAGCTATGCCAAGTCCTTCTTTTCCGACGGTCGGACGGCGGTCTCCACCTCCCGTGCCGGCAATGTAATCGGGGGCGGGGATTTTGCCAATGACCGGATCATTCCGGACTGCATACGGGCGGCATCAAAGAAGCAGGATATTATCGTGAGAAATCCTCACTCCACAAGACCCTACCAGCATGTTCTGGAGCCCCTTTCTGTTTATATGACGATTGCCATGAAGCAGTATGAGGACCGGTCTTTCCAGGGATACTATAACGTGGGACCCGATGACAGGGACTGTATCACCACCGGGACGTTGGCAGGACTGTTCTGTGAGATATGGGGAGAGGGGCTTACGTGGGTCGACCGTTTTTCCGGAGGACCTCACGAGGCAAACTTTTTAAAGCTGGACTGCTCCAGAATCAAACAGGTCTTTGGCTGGAGTCCCAGGTATGGAGTAAAAGAAGCGGTAGAAAAGACCGTTCAGTGGGCAAAGGCCTATTTGGGCGGGGCAGATATGCTGGAAGTTATGGACCGGCAGATAGAAGAATTTTTTGACTTATAAATGATGAGAGGAGGTAGCAGCGATGTTTGAGCACAAATCAGAAAAAGAAGCCAGGGAGGAAATCCTTGCGCTTGTAAAAGAATATTGTGATACATTTCACAATCAGAAAAAGCCCTATCAGGAAGGGGACCGTATTTCTTATGCCTCCCGTGTATATGACCATGAGGAGATGGTAAACTTAGTGGACAGTTCTCTGGAGTTTTGGCTGACCTCCGGACGCTATACCAATGAATTTGAAAAGAAATTTGCAAAATACTTAAACGTTCGTTTCTGTTCTCTGGTAAACTCCGGGTCTTCTGCCAACCTACTGGCATTTATGGCTCTGACTTCCCCCCTTTTAAAGGAGCGCCAGATCAAGCGGGGAGATGAGATCATTACCGTGGCAGCAGGATTTCCAACCACAGTGAACCCTGCGATCCAGTACGGGGCAGTACCGGTATTTGTGGACGTAACCATTCCCCAGTATAACATTGACGTGACCATGCTGGAAGCAGCGCGTTCCGAAAAGACCAAGGCGGTCATGATTGCCCATACCCTGGGGAATCCTTTTGATTTATCTGCGGTTAAGGCATTTTGCGATCAGTACAACCTGTGGCTGGTTGAGGATAACTGCGATGCACTGGGAACCAAATATACCATTGATGGGGAGGAACGTTTTTCCGGTACCATCGGAGACATCGGAACCTCCAGCTTTTATCCCCCCCACCATATGACCATGGGAGAAGGAGGTGCTGTTTATACCAGCAATCCTCTTCTCAATAAGATCATCCGCTCGTTGCGTGACTGGGGAAGGGACTGTGTCTGCCCATCCGGTACGGATAACTTATGCGGACACCGGTTTGACCGTCAGTACGGGGAATTGCCCTTAGGCTACGACCACAAATACGTTTATTCCCATTTCGGATATAATTTAAAGACCACAGATATGCAGGCAGCCATCGGCTGTGCGCAGCTGGATAAATTCCCTTCCTTTGTAGAACGCAGACGTCATAATTTTGAACGTCTTTATAAAGGGGTCGCTGAAGCATCGGACAAGCTGATCCTTCCCGAAGCCTGTCCCAACTCCAAGCCCAGCTGGTTCGGATTTTTGATCACCTGCAAAGAAGGGGTGGACCGGACGAAGGTGGTACAGTATGTGGAATCCAAGGGAATCCAGACCAGAATGCTGTTTGCCGGAAACTTAACGAAGCACCCCTGCTTTGACCAGATGAGAGAAGCAAAGGAAGGATTTCGGATCGTAGGGGAATTAAAGAATACGGACCGGATTATGCAGGATACATTCTGGGTAGGTGTTTATCCGGGAATGACCGATGAGATGATTGATACCATGGCAAAGGTCATCAAAGAGGCCGTAAGGCAGTAAAATGACCGGCAGGGACTGATCTGCCTGTTTTAAAGGGCAGGCAGAATGGAGGAAACATGGAACAATATGATTTAACAAAGGTCCATCAGGCGAATCTTGCCATATTAAAAGAAGTCGACAGGATCTGCCGCAAATACCGGATCAAATATCTCCTGGATGCAGGAACTCTTTTGGGAGCCGTAAGGCATAAAGGCTTTATTCCATGGGATGACGATGCGGACCTGGCGTTCACCCGGCCCAATTACGAGGCATTTTTAAAGGTGGTCAAAAGAGAACTGCCGGAGAACATGGAACTTCTGGAACCTAAGGATTTGAGAAACGGAAAAGGCTTTTATGATTTTACGGCCAGAATTATTTATAAGAACAGCAGGACCCATGATGATACCAAAGAGATGGAATATTATGAGGGAAAGTTGAATCATCTCTGGGTGGATCTATTCACTATTGATGAATTGCCGGAACGGAAAACGGCAGCGAACATGACCCTGCTTCTTCATACCATTATTTACGGGTTGTCCATGGGACACCGGTACAAGCTGGATTTTAAAAAATACAGCCTGACCAATAAAATCTGTGTGGGAATTCTGGCTCTGATCGGAAAGCTGATCCCTATGAAGGTCTTAAGAAAGCTCCAGTATATGGTGGCGGTTAAAGACCGGAAGGGGAAGAGCAGGCTGCGCTATTACAGCAATTATCAGCCGGATTATCTCTATGTGACCCTGCAAAAGGAATGGTGCGAGGAAACCGTGGACTTAGAATTTGAAGGTACGATGCTGATGGCTCCCAAGGGCTGGCATGAAGTTCTCTCCTGGATCTATGGAGATTATACCAAGCTGCCTCCCGAAGACAAGCGAATCCCCACTCATTCCAGTACACAAATCAGGATATTTGAATGAGAAGGGAATATTTAACACCATTGCCAGCAAAATTCATAACGCATTTGTGAAGATTTTCTGACTTTTTTCCAAAAGCACTACAAAAAAAATACTGCATCAGATATAATGTTAAATGATAAATAAGGAGGAAATTATGATGAAGAACAGAGCGTTCATGATATGTGCCGTGTCAGCTTTATTATTAACTGGCTGTACCAAAAGCAATATTCTTTCTTCAAGCGGCCCTGCAGAGCCGGTTTTTGAAACCCAGCAGGGAATTGTTTTAGACTGGACTCAGATCGGGAACGATATGGATGAAGAGTTTGTTAACAATGATCAGTATCCAATGGCAGTAAGCGTGAATTACAGCCTTGATCCTAAGAAAAAAAGCCTGGATCTGACCTTGATGGTAAAAGATGGAACCACTCCAGAGGAAGCGGTGGAATTTGCGAATGCTGCCGTAAGATATTTGAATGATGAAGTAGCTACCCAGGATTTTTCTTATGAAAGATCCAGTGAAACCTCTTATGGAGGATTTTTTAAGGAATATGATTTAAATCTTATCGTTATGCCCGATAATACGATGACACAGCAGAAATACTGGCTTGTTGATATGAAAATTCCAAAAGGATCTGATAAAACCATTGAAGCAAAAGAAGGTGCAGTCATTATGGAGACAACGGCTGCAGCAGAGGGAGACGATTCTGAGGCAGACGATGTGGAAACAACTGCCGCTTCTCCTACGAAATAAGGTCTTATTTATGGAAATAAAAAACATGGACAGGAATCGGTTACAGTCGATTCGGCCCATGTTTTTTTATTATAGAAATTTTATTCCGTATCCACAGCCAGACCGCTGTGATAGGAGTAATTCCCAAGTTCCTTCAACAGCCTGTTATGATCCAGACTTTTTAACGGAATCGGTGATGTCAGCTCCTGGTTCAGGAGATAGAACACATCGCTGCATTTTGCCATGGACTGATGAAATAACTCCGGGAAAGAGGCTTTGGAAGCCAGTCTCCGGTTCCAGGGATTGCACCAGGTTTCATGGTTTAGATTAAAGGTGATCACAGGGTCCGGAGGGATGTCCGTAACCAGCTTTTTCGATGCAATGGGATTGCGCAGAAACAGTGATTCCAAAAATTCAATGCTGTTCTTTTTCCGGCTTTTCGGGTCTGCCAGTGTCCGGCAGCCCAGCCGCATGGCAAAAATGGAGCGTGAGACCATACGGGGGGTCACTTGAAAATTATTCCGGTAATTTAAAGGGTAATAGGTTTCGTTGATGCAGCCGGATAGGAATTTTGAGATAAACTGGGTCTCCTGGCCGTTTAAACAAATGGTGGCAGCCTGATTAAACTGCGACGGCTTTTTTTTCTTGTATTTCATAAGAAGCAGTGCATCAATATCATTCTCCAGCATGGCATGCAGACCATGATGATAATTGGTCGAGTTTTTCACTTCGTATTCAATTCTTCCGTAAACATACGGGTGGCAGATGGAATCTCCGATGTAATGGCAGAAAAAGCCGCTCATATAGGAGATGGCCTGCTCCCGCTGCTGTCTGGATTCAATTTGAGACAGACGGTTCAGACAGGTAACAAAAAAATCATGTACATGATTTTCGTGCATATAAGAGCCTACGTTTCGGTAGTCCCTGTGGCGGAGTATGGGTATATTGTAAAAAAACATATCCGGACCCTGTAGACCAAGCTGATAAAGCCACCGGTATTTGGAAATGATACGCTTTAGGGGAGTATTCGGCATATCATTATAGACCCTGACTCCCAGCAGATAATGGGTTGTAAAACCGGGCATATTGTTCACCTCTCATTTTTAGTAAGTAAAATGGCACGTAACTTGATTATACCATAGGTTCCTTTTTTTTGTGTAAAAATCATTGGAAATTTTCATACTATGCAGGTTCAAAGAATATGTGTTAAGGAAAGCATTCAGGAGATGATCCTATGATACATCGCATACATGAACTGGTATGGGGGCCATGGATGTTAATCCTCTTTCTTGGGATTGGTATCATATACACCATAAAAACAGGTTTTTTTCAAATCAGGAAATTGCCTTACTGGTGGATGAAGACCATTGGAAGCATTCAGGAGGATGAAGCAGACACCAAAGGCGGAGTGACGAAATTCCAGACAGCCTGTACAGCACTTGCCGCTACCATCGGAACGGGCAACATCGTGGGAGTGGCCACGGCACTCACGGCAGGAGGGCCCGGTGCCATTTTTTGGATGTGGGTATCAGCGGTCATCGGTATGATGACAGGCTATGCGGAAACCATGCTGGGAATCCGTTACCGGTACCGGGATCAAAGCGGTGCATGGATCTGCGGTCCCATGGTCTATCTGGAGCGGGGGCTTAAGCTGCCCGGCTTAGGCATGCTCTACAGCTTCCTGTGCATTATGGTATCCCTGGGGATGGGAAGCATGGTCCAGTCCAATTCCATTGCGGAAACCATGGAATACTCCTTTGGCATTCCTTCCGTCTCCATCGGAGTTGTTTTGACCGGAATCGTATTCCTGGTAATCCTTGGCGGCATCAGCCGGATCGCTTTTGTTTCAGAACGGCTCATTCCAGTTGCTGCTGGTATCTATATGTTGTTTTCCATGGTGGTTATTATGTCCTGTTTCGATAAAATTCCATATATTTTTCAATGTATTTTCAAAGATGCCTTTCAGCCTATCTCCTTTTTTTCCGGAACAGCTGGTTACGGGATCAGCAAAAGCCTGCAGTACGGCATATCAAGAGGTGTATTTTCCAATGAGGCTGGGCTGGGGAGCATGGCAGTGCTTCATGGGGCGGCGGAGGAAACAACTCCCGAACAGCAGGGAATGTGGGCCATGTTCGAGGTATTCTTTGATACCATCCTGATCTGCACCATGACCGCCTTTGTGATTCTCTGCATGACAGACGGCAATGCGGCAGGCTCCGGCTACGACGGAGCAGCTCTGACCGCTTACAGCTTTTCCAAACGGCTGGGTCCGCTGGGGCAGTATTTAGTATCCGGAGCCATGCTGGTGTTTGCCTTTGCAACCATTATTGCCTGGTACTATCTTGGCCGTCAGGCCGCTACATATCTGGCAGAAAGTCTGAAAAAAAGAAACAGCCTCTATATTTTACAACGCCTGTTAAGAGGAAAAATATACACGGTACTGTATTTGGGGGCAGTATTCATGGGCTGCCTGGCAAAGCTGGAAACCGTCTGGGAGTTCTCTGATATCTGGAACGGCTTCATGGCGCTACCAAACATCATAGCCCTGATATTTTTAATGAAAGAGGTAACGGTACCAAAGTAAAGGTCCAGGAAGCCGGATATCTTATTTTCTCTTATCGCCGGCATGCATAAATACGGATTCCTTCCATATAAATAAGTAAGCAATTTTGAAATGGGAGGCATGTTCCTATGTGTACGGCGATTACCCTGCAGTCCAAGCAGGGAGAAACCTTTTTTGGAAGAAATATGGATTTTTCTTACGATATTGAACCTCATCTTTACATTGTTCCCTCCGGCTATGAATGGAATAATGGTCTGAATGGGGAAAGGATTCGCAACAGATACCGGTTTATTGGAATCGGTCAGGAGCTTGACGGGCTTTTAGGCTTTTTTGACGGGGTCAATGAAATGGGATTTGCGGCGGCTGCCCTTTATTTTGCAGGCTATGCCAATTATAATTCCGGACCCGGAAACGATCAGCAGGAATCCATAGCATCCTTTGAGTTTCTTCATTACATTCTGGGAAGATGTTCCAATGTAGAGGAATTACAACAATTACTGAGGCGGGTCAAAATCACAGGTCTGGAAGATCCGGTCACAAGGACCGTAGCACCACTCCACTGGCTTGCCGCAGACAAGAGCGGAAACTGCGTTGTCATAGAGCAGACAGACAATGGCCTGGAAGTATTTCAAAATCCCATAGGTGTCCTGGCAAACAGCCCCGATTTTAAATGGCACATGACAAATTTAAGAAATTATATGGAAGCAAGTCCTGTACAAACCGAGGAGGCATCCTGGGGAGGTTACCGCCTGACGCCCTTTGGACAGGCGGGAGGAACCGAGATCCTTCCGGGAGGATATACATCACCCTCCCGGTTTGTCCGCACGTCTTATCTTAAATCATTCATTCCAGTACCTGAAAACAGGAATGAAGCCGTTATTTCCTGCTTTCACATCATGGAAAGCGTTACCGTACCAAAAGGTGCGGTTATTACCAGCCGCAATCAATACGACTACACCAGATATACAGCATTTATTAATACGGCTACCTGTGAGTATTTCTTTAAGACCTATGACAACATACAATTAGGCACCGCAGGGCTGTTTGAATATGCGGCCCCCTATCCAAGACTTGTAAATCTTGGCGGCATCTGACATCAAAATAAAAAAACATGGCTGGAATCCGGTTCCAGCCATGCAATGCATGCGGCAAAGTATAAAAAAGGGAGGAGGGCCGGTAATTCGTTACCAGCCCGTATTATGAAAAAAATCTTATTAGCAATTTTCTTTACAAATTTATTATATCCATGAAACATGAAGAATCCATGTTGTTTATGTAAAAGATTTTTGAATGAATTTTAAACAAAATATGAATAGCTGGACAAACTTATAAGGATTTGATAAAATACAGTCATATGCGAGCTTAACAGCGAGAAAGGAAGATCAATATGAAGAATCCGGTAATTACAATTACAATGGAAAACGGCGATGTAATCAAGGCAGAGCTGTATCCGGAGATCGCACCAAACACAGTCAATAATTATATCAGCCTGGTAAAAAAAGGTTTTTATGACGGTCTGATTTTTCACAGAGTCATCAAAGGTTTCATGCTTCAGGGAGGATGCCCGGAAGGAACCGGAACCGGAGGTCCAGGTTATTCCATCAAAGGAGAATTCAGCCAGAACGGTGTAGCCAATTCATTCAAGCATTCTGAAGGCGTTCTTTCCATGGCAAGAGCCATGCATCCGGATTCTGCAGGTTCCCAGTTCTTTATCATGCATAAGGCAGCTCCACATCTGGATGGTGCTTATGCCGCATTTGGAAAAGTCACAGAAGGAATGGAGGTTGTCAATCAGATCGCAGAGGTAAAGACTGATTACAACGACCGTCCCATGACTGAGCAGAAGATCCGGTCCATAACCGTAGATACCTTCGGGGAAGAATATCCGGAACCGGAAACCTTATAAAACCATGACTCTGGAACGGGAAATTATAATAGAAGGAACTTCATTTAAGATTACCGTATCTGATGATCAAAAGGCCCTGTGTTCTGCTTATGCGGAAGGCAGGGCTGTTATTGGTCTATGGGACAGGAATCATAACGGGCAGAGCCTTTCTCCGGCTTCCTATGTAGTCGAATCCCTGGAAGCTATTAGTGATGAGTTCTTAGAGCGTGTTGTAAGAAGAAGAATAGGTCTTCCCTGGGGGATTGCCAATACGAAACGCCTGACCATCAGGGAATTTACGGAAGACGACTGCCGTCTGATCGCCGATGAGGATGACGGCGGGGAAAGCGGATCAGTTTTTGTAACCCGGGAATCCTTAAAAGAATATATCCGGTGCCAGTATGGTTTCTATGAATATGGCATATGGGCTGTTTTAGACCGCAGGACCGGTCAGCTTGTGGGAAAGGCCGGATTATTCCCTATGGATTTCACCGGCCCGGAAGAATTTTTAAACGCGGTAAAAGAAAATGATACCCCGGTAGAACTGGGATATCATATCTTTTCTGGTTTCCGGAGGAAGGGATTTGCCAAAGAAGCATGCAAAGCCATATTATCCTATGGAGCGGAGTCCGTTTCCTGCAGGGTCTATGCAAAGATAAGGGAAGACAATCTTCCCTCTGTAAAACTGGCAGAAGCCCTTGGATTCAGGCTTATAGCCCGAACATGTAGCGGATCAGTGCAGCCGCTGTGTCTTTATGAGTGGAATTTGTCATAACGGAAAGAATGGGCTGGTCGATGGAGAGTCCTGTTCTTTTCGTAAAATCCTTTTCGTCAAGGAGAATTCCTCCGGCTACTTTTTCTCCCGTCTCTTCCACCGTTACAAAATAGATGCGGTCTTTGACTTTTTCATACTCCTGGGGAGTCAAAAGCTGGGTCAGATCCGTAAATCCCCCCATCTGGCCGAAGTGATCAATGGAATCCTTCCTGCCGATGATGACGTCAAGCTCCTTGCTGGAAATCATCGCAGAAAGCTTAGCTAACTCCGCATAGGTAAAATCGCTCATGGCAGATTCATCAAAGGTCAAGGTCATGGAATGGTCCACTTCGATTTTTGTATCCTCAGGAAGCTTGATATACTGACGGAATTCCTTGTCAAAGTAATCCTCAGGAACTGTGGTCTGGCTGGTGACCCGGCTGTTTAAAATAACGCAGTTGAGAGCGGTTTCAAACCGGTTGTTATAAACGGCAGAGCCAATGGAGATCACAAGGAATACCGCAACGATAACACTGATGATGGGAAATTTATAATATTCCCAGATATACCACAATTTGTCCTTTAAGTTCATCTGCTTCAGCTTTTTTTTCTCTTCCCGCAAACGGTCTTTTAAGGTTTTGTCTTCGTAAGGGGTCATAATCTGCTCCTCTTTCTTGTTTAATAAAAATTCTTTTACGATTATACCATATATTAGAAAAAAAATTAAAAAAAAATTATAAATTTTTAATGAAATAAACGAGAATGTTTGCTTTTTATTGGTAAATCCGCTATAATATGTTTGACGCTATGAGAGAAGGGGAATGACATATGTTATCTGGTTTTTTTAATTATGATAATCCGGTGTGGCGCTTTATAGGCAAATTCGGAGACTTGATACTTTTAAATATTTTGTGGATCGTGTGCAGTATTCCGATCGTTACCATAGGAGCTTCCACCACTGCTGTTTATTATGTGACGCTGAAGCTTGCCAGAGATGATGACGGATATACCATTAAGTCTTTTTTCAAATCATTTAAAGAGAACTTTAAGCAGGCCACAGCTATCTGGCTGGTGTTGCTGGTGGTAGGGGCCATTCTTGGTGTGGACTTGTATTTCTTTACAAGAATATACAGCGGTTCACAAACCTTAAAAACCGTGATGCTTACCGTATTTGTAGCCATGATCATTGTGTATGCAGCGATGTTCATGTACATATTTCCGCTTCAGTCCAGATTTTACAACACGGTAAGACGTACCTTTTTTAATTCGTTTTTTATGTCTCTCCGTCATTTGTTCCGTACCATCGGAATGATCGTGATTAACGGAGTATTAATTGCCGCCGGGTTTGTTTTCATGATCCCTCCGGTGCTTATGATATTTATGCTGTTTGGATTTCCGCTTCTTGCATTTATAAATTCCTATATTCTTTCCCCGGTTTTTGAGTTGTACATGCCAAAGACCGACCGGCCTGATGATGAGATGAGACCTCTTTTCTCTGATGAAGAGGAACCGGTTAGCAGTATTCTCATGGCAAAAGGTGACGAGAATCAAAAGGAGGAATCTAAAGAAAAGGAATCCGAAGAAGATAAGAACGGACAGGAATAAGTCCACTCATGAAAGAAAGCTGTCCGGTAACTGTGCCAAGGCATGATGCCGACAGCTTTTTTCTATATCATAAGGTGCCTGCCGATTGTAATTCATATTTTGGTCACTATATGGACACAAAAAAAAGGTATACTTAGTTTCCATGATAAGGAATTGCCAGGGAGGTGGATTATGACCGAAGAAGAGTACCTCTGCTTTGTCCAGCCTTATGAAGATGCACTTAAAAACATCCGTGTCAGAGTGGATGTACTGAATCAGGATTACAGACGAAAATATCAGAATTATCCGATTCACCACATTCAGCACAGAATCAAACAAAAGGAAAGCATTGAGAATAAACTTTTAAAAAACGGATATGAAGTCAGCACGGATTCGGCCAGAAACTATCTGACAGACATTGCAGGAATCCGGGTCATCTGTTTTTTTGTAAGGGACATTTACGCCATCGTGGATTTGCTTAAAAAACAGACAGATATCGTAATCATAAAGGAATGTGACTACATTGCAGCGCCAAAGCCCAATGGATACCGAAGCTATCATATCGTTTTCGGCGTTCCTGTCTATCATACGGATGGAATGGAATATTATCCCGTTGAGATCCAGCTTCGCACCATGTCCATGGACTTATGGGCCAGCATGGAACACCGGATCTGTTATAAGGGGAAACAGGATTGCAAAGCAGAGAAAGCATTCAGGGCCTATGCTGTAGCATTAAAAGACATGGAAAAAGCCATGGAAGAATTTTTATAACCAATGAAAATCGAATAAGATAAGCTCCGGTGGACCACCAGCCGGAGCTTTTTTTCGGTTGCAATTCCAGGTGAGAAATCGTTAAAAGAAAAACACTTGTACTTTTTTTCATTTGGGTATATACTTAATACTGTATACAAAAAAATATAAAAAAACAATTTAAAAACCAAAGTGAGGGCAAACTGCCTATGATAAGACATCTGGGATTAAAAGCATATGGAAAAATTAATCTGGGGCTTGATGTTTTGCGAAAACGGGAGGACGGATATCATGATGTGCGTATGATCATGCAGACCGTGGGCCTTTATGATAAGATTGATATTTATTTAAAAGAAACACCAGGCATTGAGATCGTAACGAATTTATTTTATCTTCCTGTCAATGAGAACAATCTGGTTTATAAGGCATCCAGGCTGCTGATGGATGAGTTTCATGTCACCCACGGCATTCGGATTCATCTGAAAAAATTTATTCCTGTGTCTGCCGGAATGGCAGGAGGCAGCAGCGATGCCGCTGCTGTTTTGTTTGGAGTAAACAAGATGTTCCAGCTCGGGTTATCCAGAGAAGATTTAATGGAACGGGGGCTTAAAATCGGGGCTGATGTTCCGTACTGCGTGATGAGAGGAACGGCTCTTTCCGAAGGGATCGGTGAGATTCTGACTCCCCTTCCGGACATGCCACAGTGCAAGGTACTGATTGCAAAGCCTGGGGTCAGCGTGTCCACCAAATTTGTTTACGAGAATTTAAATTTAAACCGGTTAAAGGAAGAAGATCACCCGGATATTGATGGGATTATCAAAGCCATTAAAGACCATAACATCCATCAGATTTCCCAGCGTATGGGAAACGTGCTTGAGACGGTCACCATTCCCGAATATCCGGTTATCGCACAAATCAAGGAAAAGTTAAAAGAACTGGGAGCGGTCAATGCAATGATGAGCGGAAGCGGCCCAACCGTGTTCGGAATCTTTATCAGCCCCAAAGCAGCCGAGAATGCTTATGAAGAGCTGCGCTACGGCGAAAGCAAGGGTCTGGCAAAACAGGTATACTTAACGAATTTTTATAACACCAAGGAGGTCACCAATGGGAAATGATTTAAAAGTCAATATGAATGAATATCTGCCGCTTCGTGATGTGGTTTTCAACACCCTGAGACAGGCAATTTTAAAAGGAGAACTGGCACCAGGGGAGCGTCTGATGGAAATCCAGCTGGCAGAACGGCTCGGCGTCAGCCGTACTCCTATCCGGGAAGCGATCCGAAAGCTTGAACTGGAAGGACTGGTGCTCATGATTCCAAGAAAGGGAGCGGAAGTTGCAAAGATCTCTGAAAAAAGTTTAAGAGACGTATTGGAAGTCCGCAGATCCCTGGAAGAACTTGCCATCGAGCTTGCCTGTGTGCGCATGCTGCCTGACGAAGTGGAAGAACTTGAGAGACGTCAGGAAGACTTTAAGGAAGCCGTGTTAAACGGAACTCCTATGGAGATTGCGGAAACGGATGAAGCATATCATGATGTGATCTACAAAGGTACCTGCAATGACAGGCTGGTGCAGATGATCAATAATTTAAGGGAACAGATGTACCGTTACCGGCTGGAATACATCAAGGACGAAGATAAGCGCCATATACTTTTATTGGAGCATGACAATATATTGGAAGCGGTCAGAAAACGCCAGGTAGAAGATGCCAAAGAAGCCATGAGAGAACATATTGATAATCAGGAGATCACTGTCTCAAGAAATATCAAAGAGCAGGATTAAAAAGGGAGGCTTTTCAATGACATTTAAGGAAATGTATCTGGCCGGTGAGATTGAGTTTGAAGCAATTGATGATTTTATTGATGAATGGAACAAAAGCACCACAACGGAAACCCTTGCCCGCTTTCTTGGACTCAACGGGGAAGAGGAGGATATCTGGATTGAGGACAGCGATGAAGCCTTAAAAGAGTATCTGGACAAGGAAAAATAAACGTAATGGAAAAAATTATTAAATAAATATAACCTTTCTTGACAAGGTGACAACGTGTCATTATAATAAATGGCATGTTGTCACCTTTGTGTTTTCATGTATTACATAGAAGAGGGAGCAAGGAAAAGTGAGGTGAAAAAATGCCAACGGAACGATTTTATAACCTTCCGGCTGGGAAAAAAAACATTATTAAAGAAGCAGCAATGTCGGAATTTGCGAATGTGCCGTTTGAAAAGGCTTCAATCAATAAGATCATAAAGGCAGCTGGGATCTCA
The DNA here is from genome assembly GCF_043633585.1 of Lacrimispora sinapis. Taxonomy (NCBI): domain Bacteria; kingdom Bacillati; phylum Bacillota; class Clostridia; order Lachnospirales; family Lachnospiraceae; genus Lacrimispora; species Lacrimispora sinapis. The sequence goes on from NZ_CP141832.1 coordinate 525,177, forward strand.
AGAGGCAGCTTTTATACTTATTTTGAAGATAAGCATGATATACTTGCTTATATTTTTGAAGATGTTGGGGAACATTTTCAGGATACCTGGGAAGAATGTGCAAAAAAAAGCAATGGTGATCTATGGAAAACAATTGGTCATTTTATGGATGAAAGCGTATTTACCACCAAAGAAAAATTCATTCAATTGATGAAAAATATTGTGGATGGTGTCCAGCTGTTCGGCGTGACGAACCACTTGAGCAAAGAGGCGATCAATGAACAGCTGCCCATCTTAAATATCATGTATGAGTCCATTGATAAGTCCAAATTTAAAGATCAGAGTATCGAAGCCTTTGGAGTATTGATTTCCATGCTTTTTTTTGAAATGTTCAAGGGTCTGGAGTGGTATTTTGTTCACCCGGAGGATAAGGATAAAATTAAGAAAGTGTTTAATAAAAAATTAGAAATTTTTCAGTATGGAATTTGTAAACAAGAACTAATATAAATAAGATAGCAAAAGGAGTGCATCATGACAAAGAAAAATATAATAAAAATTGCAGGTTCCGTTATAGTGATCGCTGCAGTGGCAGGGCTTATCCTTCCCAGAATATTAGGCGGGGGTAAGGAAGAAATCGTAGCAGAGGTTCCCCCTGTGGTAACGGTGGTAAAACCGGAGAACCGTACGATAGAGGTAAGCAGCGAGCTGATCGGGACCGTGGAACCAGACAGCATTGTATATGTGACTCCTCTGGGATCTGGAGAGGTCACAAGCGTAAACGTTCAGACCGGTGATATGGTAACTGCCGGACAGCTTATTTGCGTCATTGATACAAAACAGGTGGAAAGCTCCAGGATAGCAGCAGAAACGGCAAGAATCAGCTACGAAGATGCGAAAAAGAATTTAGACCGTTATACGGTTCTTTATCAGGCGGGAGATGTTGCTGAGGCAGATTACCAGTCCCTCGTTGACAAGGTTCAGCTTGCAAAGCTCCAGTATGATAATGCAAAGATTGCATACAACATCCAGCTGGAAAGCAGCCAGGTAACAGCACCGATTGCAGGACGCGTGGAAAGCCTTAATATAAAGGTCCATGATATGGTTTCTCCCCAGACCAATCTTTGTGTCATTTCCGGCGAAGGCGGTAAGGCAGTTACTTTTTATGTTCCGGAACGGATCGTCAACGGATTAAAGACCGGAGACAGCATCCGGGTTGAGAAAAACGGAACCGAACGAGCAGCAACCATTACAGAAGTAAGCACCATGATTGACCAGACAAGCGGCTTGTTTAAAGTGAAAGCTTCTGTGCCGGATGGAAATACACTCGCTACAGGAACCTCTGTAAAGCTTTATGTCATTTCCCAGAGAGCGGATAATGTAATGTCTGTGCCGGTTGACAGCGTTTACTATGAAGGCGGCAATCCTTTTGTCTATACATATGCAGATGGAAAGTTAAAGAAGAATGCAGTTACCGTAGGTTTGTCAGACGATAACTTTGCAGAAATTAAGGAGGGGATTGGTGCCGGTGACCAGGTGGTTGCCACATGGACCAGCGAACTCTACGATGGGTCTGTAGTAACCCTTGCAGACGAAACTAAAGATGAGAAACAGGCGGCAGACAAAACAGCGTCAGATGCCACAGCTGAAACGGAAGGAACCACTGCGGAAACTTCTGGATCAGTACAGTAAGGGGGCATAGGCAGATATGGGAATAACGAAACTTGCGCTAAAACGCCCCGTTACCACGGTTCTGATAGTACTTTGTTTAATTGTTTTCGGTTTTTCATCCATAATGTCAGCAAAGCTTGAGATGATTCCGGAAATGGATACACCAATTTTGACAATCAGCAGTGTCTATCCGGGTGCCAGCCCTGAAGATGTGAATGATCTGGTCACAAAGCCCATAGAGGATGAAGTGGGTACACTCTCCGGTATAAAAAGTGTACAGTCCACATCAAAGGAAAATGTTTCCATCGTTATTTTGCGTTATGATTATGGAACCAATATGGATAAGGCTTATTCTGATTTAAAGAAGAAGATGGATAACATCAAGCTGCCGGATGACGTAAAGACACCCAGCATCATGGAATTTGATTTGAGTGCAACGGCAACGCTGACGCTTGCGGTGAATGATCCCTCTCAGGAAAACCTTTATAATTATGTTAAAAATGTGATCGTACCGGAGTTTGAAAAGATCTCATCGGTTGCCAGCATTGATATGAGCGGCGGCCGGGAAGGTTATATGAGAGTGCGGTTGGATCCTGAAAAGATGAATCAGTATCATTTGAGCATGAACTCTATTACCCAGGCCATACAGGCGGCGGATATTACATATCCTGCAGGAAATACTGGTGTGGGTAACCGGAATCTGGCACTCAGTACTTCCGTTGAAGTCAATACGCTGGAAAGCTTAAAGAAGGTTCCGGTTGTGGCAGGCAACGGCAAGACGATCCTTCTGGAAGATGTTGCCGATATTGAGAATACGGTAAAAGAGCAGAAAGCCATCGGACGCTATAACGGTAAGGATACAATCACATTAGCCGTTAATAAACAGCAAAAAAGCAGTGCCATTGAAGTATCGGATGAAGTACATAAAACAATCGAAACATTAAAACAGGATCATAAGAATCTGGATGTAGTCGTTATTGATGATACCAGTGATAATATTAAAGAATCCCTGTACAGTGTTATGGAAACTATGATTCTGGCGGTTGTTATATCCATGATCATCATCTTTATGTTCTTTGGCGATATCAAAGCCTCCCTGATTGTCGGAAGTTCGATCCCGGTATCCATATTGGTGGCCTTGATTTTAATGACGGGAATGGGATTTTCCCTGAATACCATCACCATGAGTGCGATCGTTCTCGGCGTCGGAATGATGGTCGACGATTCCATTGTAGTGCTGGAAAGCTGTTTTAGAGCACAAAAAGGCACAGAGTATGAAAGCTCTGCAATTGAGGGAACAAAAACGGTGCTGCAGTCTATCCTTGGCGGTACAATTACAAAGTGTGTTGTTTTCATCCCACTGGTATTCCTTGCAGGTATGACAGGTCAGATCTTTAAGCCTTTGGGTTATACGATAGTATTCTGTATGATGGCCTCCCTTATATCCGCGATGACCATTGTTCCACTGTGCTATTCCAGATTCCGTCCGGTAGAAAAACATAACTCTCCGTTAGGCGGAATTGTAAAGGCAATGCAGGCGGGGTATCGGGTTCTGATTGATAAACTCCTTAATCGAAAAGGAGTGGTCATGATCGTTTCGGTATTGATTTTATTTGGCTCCTTCCTCCTTGCAGGCAAGCTTGGATTTGAACTGCTTCCGGAGACGGATCAGGGGACGATTGCCATTACGGCAAAGGTAAAGCCTGGGCTTAAAATCGAAGAAGTGGATAAGATTTTGCATAAGGTTGAGTCCATTGTAACTGCGGAAAAAGATTTGGATTCCTATACGCTGACCTATGGGGGCGATGGCGAGAGCCTGGAAAGCACGTCAGATGCGACCTTAACTGCGTATCTAAAGGATGACAGAACCTTAAGCACAAAGGAAGTCATTAACAAATGGAAGAAGGAGATGGGCCAGCTCCCTGATTGTAATATCAGCATCGTGTCCTCCTCCAGCATGTCAATGACTGCCAGCAAGAATGACTATGAAGTTATACTTATGGGGCCGCAGCTCAATGAGCTGAAGAAAACGTCTGATGAACTGGTTTCAGACTTAACAAAACGTCCGGAACTGATCAAAGTCCATTCTGATCTGGAGAATGCGGCACCGGTTATCAAGGTTAAGGTTGATTCCCTGAAGGCCGCAGCAGAAGGCATCGCACCCGCTACGGTAGGAGGTATGCTCAATAACATGTTAAGTGGTGTGGAAGCCACTACCTTTGATACGGACGGACAGGAGATATCTGTAAATGTAGAATATCCGGACGATTCCTATGATACACTTGATAAGGTACGGGGGATCATGATTCCGAAAGCGTCCGGTGGCTCAGTAGCCCTTACGGATATTGCTTCTATTGGCTATGAAGACAGCCCGTCGACGATTACCCGAAAGGATAAACAGTTCCAGGTTACGGTAACCGGTTCCTTTACGGATAAGGTAAAAACTAAGGAAGACAAGGCAGAAGCCTTAAAGCAAATTGATAAAGATGTGGTAAGTAAATATTTAAACGGTTCCATCACAAGAGGTACCAACAGCCAGGATGAATCCATGAATGAAGAGTTTGGCAGTTTATTTACGGCGATTGCCACTGCTATATTCCTGGTATTCGTAGTTTTGGCGGCACAGTTTGAGTCTCCGAAATTTTCTCTTATGGTTATGACTACGATTCCGTTCAGCTTCATCGGTGCGTTTCTGCTGATGCTGGTTGCCGATGTCAGTGTCAGTATGACCTCTCTGCTGGGCTTTCTGGTGTTGATCGGTACGGTTCTTAACTCAGGAATTCTGTATGTGGATTGTGCCAATCAGTTTCATGAAACCATGGATGTAAGGGGCGCTGTTGTAGAAGCAGGATTTACCAGACTCCGCCCAATCCTTATGACGTCTGTAATCGCTATTTTATCTCTGATTCCTCTGGCACGGGGAGCAGGAGAGAGTGGGGAACTGATGCAGGGGCTTGCACTGGTTAATATTGGTGGACTTGCTTCATCTACCGTATTATCTCTGTTGGTACTGCCTGTACTTTATACCCTCATGAGCCGTAAGAAAAAAAAGAATATCACGGCTGAATAATACAACAGAAGTTATTGATTGAATTTGGAAGAAAGTGGCTCGTTGGTGACATGTGATTTATGGTATGATAGAAATTACCAGATAAGGAGGATTAAGGATGAGAAAATGGAAACAGATCGCTGCATGTTGTCTGACGGCAGTCCTTGCTGTTTCCGGACCGGCGGCCACTGTGTGGGCCGGCAGTCCGGAATTTGCAAGAACTCCGGAAGAATGGGCAAAGCTTAGAGATAATGTTCTGGAATACGATGAACTGTCAGGCCTGATTCATGAATACAATGTGACGGTTCAGAAAAACCAGCTGGATATCAATGATAAGAAAAAAGATGACAGAGTCACCAGGGATGAGTTTGCCCAGTATTACCGGGATGCAGCCAGTGATGCCCGTAGTGCGATTACCGGCGACAATGCAATTGCCGATGCCAATAATGCAGTTGCAGCGGCACAGGCTGATGAGAATGCCGATAAGAATGTAGAGGATTTGACTGTATACCAGCTGACTTACGATCAGCAGGAAGCCAATCTGGTAGCAACGGCCCAGTCATCAATGATATCTTACTTTCAGCAGTTATTAGAACTGCAGTCTGCAAAGGATAGTCTGGAATTTTTAGAAGCCCAGTATCAGTCCACCCTTGTAAAGCAAAGCGCGGGGATGGCTACCCAGTCAGATGTTCTGGCTGCAAAGCAGAGCATTCAGACAACCCAGGCAGCAATTGAAAAATTAACGGGTTCTGTGGAAGAGACAAGACAAAAGCTTTGTATCATGCTGGGCTGGAAATACAGCGATTCTCCAGAGATCCGCGATATTCCAAAGGTCGATATGGAACGGATTGCAGCCATGAATCCGGAAGCTGACAAAGAAGCTGCTCTTTCCAATAATTACACATTAAAAATCAATAAACGGAAGCTTGAAAATGCAATGGCAGACATTACAAAAAGCACGTTGACCCGTACCATATCAAGCAATGAGCAAAACATTAATTCGGACCTTGTAAAGAACTATCAGGCAGTTTTACAGGCTAAGGCTTCTTATGAGCAGGCCGTTGCAGAGCTTGAGCTGGAAAGCAAAAACATGGATACCGCGGAACGAAAACAAGCCGTTGGATCGTTGAGCAGATTGGATTACATGAGGCAGAAGAACACGTTTAATACAAAGAACATCGCTGTGAAAAAAGCACAGCTTACCCTGTTCCAGGCAATCCAGACCTATGACAACGCAGTAAATGGGCTTGCTTCGGCAGGAGGCTGATAATATGAGAAATAAAAAAGTTTGGCCGGTTTGTCTGGCCGCAGTACTTGCTGTTTCCACCGTTCTTCCTGCTTATGGAGCCGTTGGGCCGGGTCAGGCAGAAAAACCCATTCCAGAAGGAATCACAACAGAACAGTGGAGCAAATTGAATGATCAGAAGATTGAGTTCGATGAACTTTCAAATTTGGTAAGATATTTTAATCCGGACTTGCAAAATACCGTGGATTCCATCTATCAGAATGTGGAGAATGCAGAGTACATCTATGGTGCAATGAGAGGCATTGAGACGAAAAACGACATTGAAGCACTTGAGGAGCAGGCAAAAGCACTTAAAAATACCGGAGTGACAGATGAGAATGGAGTACCGCTCTACATGGTCTATGAAGGTACGGTCAAGAGTTTAAGATCCAATGCTGATGCCATGCAGCGAACTCTCAAAAAGCTCAAACAGCCTAATTCAAAGATCAATTTTTCCATCACACAAGTCACCAGGCAGTACGAGTATTTTGCCGACCAGGTCATGATCGGATACAACAGTGCTGTTGCAAACCGGGCACTGCTGCAGAAGGCAGCCGAAATAAGCAATTTGGCTTATGAGGCGCAGAAATTAGGCCAGCAGATCGGAACGGCAACACAAACCGATGTTTTGGCAGCTCAAAAGGAGGTGCTTTCCGCACAATCCTCTCTTTTAAGCCTGGATCATACCATTGATGATTTAAGACGTTCTCTTGGCCTTATGACCGGCTATTCGGCCGATAAAGTTCCTGAGATCGGAGGTCTTCCCGAACTGGATATGCAGGTGATCGCTTCCCTTGATCTGGAAGCCGATACGGCAAAAGCCATTGGCAACAATTATACTTTGATTAATCTGCGCCGAGCTCCTTCCAACAAGACCACTACCGGAATGAAGAACAAACAGGATAGTGTTTCTGAGGGAGAGCAGGGAGTGGCAGTTACCATGCAGGCTTATTACCAGGCCGTCAAACAGGCGAAAACTGCCTATGAGGCAGCATGTACTGCCTATGACAAGGCCGTTCTGGATCAGGGCAAAGCAGAACGTTCCTTCCAGTTAGGCATATTAAACAAAATCGCTTACCTTCAGTCCCAGATGGCGTTTCTGCAGGCAGAAGGGAACAAAGAGAGTGCTTACTCAGACTTATATCAGGCTTACACCACCTATCAGTGGGCGGTAAAAGGAGTTATTTCGGATTCGCAGCAATAGGTTTCTTATCCTTTTGCAGCAAATCAATTAATTTTAAACGGATATGGATTTTCGGACTTTCTTTATTTAATTTTTTATAATCGGAAGCATCAATGGATTCCCGCAGTATTTCTTTGGACGTATCGGGAACCACAGCATAAGAGGAATCCACAAAGCAGAGCGGAGGATAAAGGACACACCACCAGTTGTGGCCTTTGCCTTCGCCTATTTTTACCCTGACTGCTTCATAATTGCCGCAGGGGAAGACCATATCGCCATAGGTTTTGGTAGGAAAGTAAGTGTTGGTCAGTTCCATATGTGCGGGATAATCATATCCCAGAGTTCTCATGTACATTTCCGCTTTTTCTTCCAGTCTGTCCTTATGGGACCGGACATAAGTTTTTGTTTCCTCTAATGATGCATTCTCTCCCATTTCCTCATATATTGTGTTTAAGAGCATGGTGCGTACTTTTAATTTCAAATTCTGGTCGTCTGTGCTGTCACTGTTTGCCAGGACGTGAAAACGCAGGATTTCCGGTGCGATACGTGCCGCCAGTGCTTCATCAGCGCTTCTTCCTTCTGCCATGGTAAATAAAAGTGCAAGCAATAAGCATGTAATACATAAGAATAAATCACGTTTCTGTTTCATAGGGGGTTCTCCTTTTTTCATGAATCTATTTGTAATTGTAACCATATGTGCTATAATATAAACGCTGTTAATTCAAGAAATTGTTGAGGAGAAAAAAATGGGAAAAAAGAATGCGGTTGTACTATTTGGCGGCCAGTCGTCAGAGCATGTTGTTTCCTGCATGTCGGTCATCAATGTCATTAACCATATCAATAGAGAGAAATATGATTTACTTATCATCGGAATTACAGAGGAAGGACACTGGATCAAAACGGATTCCGTCAAAGAGATTGAGGACGGAAGCTGGAAAAACGGAAAAATATCCGCAGTTTTATCACCGGATGCTACCATGAAAAGTGTGATTTTATTAGATGGACAAAAAGCAGAGTATGTAAAAGCTGATGTGGTATTCCCTGTGCTTCACGGATTATTCGGAGAAGACGGAACCATTCAGGGGCTTTTGGAGCTGGCAGGTATTCCATATGTGGGCTGCGGAGTGCTGGCATCGGCAGTATCCATGGATAAATTATATACAAAGATCATTGTAGATGATTTGGGAGTCAAACAGGCGGATTACATAGCAGTGATGCGTCATGAATTAAATGATCTGGAGCCAATTGTAAAAAAGGTGGAGGAGAAATTTACCTATCCGGTATTTGTAAAGCCCTCCAATGCAGGGTCCTCCAAAGGGGTCAGCCGTGCGGATAACCGGGAAGAATTGAAGGCTGCTCTTGTTTTAGCAGGAGAGCATGACCGCAAGATCCTGGTAGAGGAAATGATCGTAGGCAGGGAGATTGAATGTGCCGTATTGGGCGGAGGAAATACGCTTGCAGAGGCTTCCGGAGTTGGAGAGATCCTTGCAGCGGCAGAATTTTATGATTTTGATGCCAAGTATTATAATTCTGACTCCAAAACGGTGGTAAATCCTAAGCTTCCCCACGGGGCAGCCGAAAAAGTAAGGAATGCTGCAAAACTGGTATTCCAGGCCGTTGACGGCTTTGGGCTGGCGAGAGTGGACTTTTTTGTAAAAGAAGACGGAAGTGTGATATTTAACGAAATCAATACCATGCCCGGCTTTACCGCCATCAGCATGTATCCCATGCTTTGGGAGGCAGCGGGAGTAACAAAGGAAGAGCTGGTTGACCGGTTGATGGAATATGCTATGGTCCGGGGCCAGTGATAAAGGAGTAATGAAATGGCAGACAGAAATTCGCCCATCGGCGTTTTTGATTCCGGCGTAGGCGGTCTTACGGTGGTCCGTGAGATCATGAGACAGATTCCGGATGAAAGAATCATCTATTTTGGAGATACGGCCAGGCTTCCATACGGCTCAAAGTCCAGAGATACCATCCTCCGCTATACCCGGCAGAATATCCGCTTTTTAATGGCTCAGGATGTAAAAGCCATTGTGATTGCCTGTAATACGGCCACTGCGTTTGCATTGGAGACGGTGGAAAAAGAGCTGTCCGTCCCCATTATCGGCGTGATCCATGCAGGTGCCAAAACCGCAGTAGAATCTACCCGGAATAATAAAATAGGAATCATTGGAACAGAAGGAACCATACGCAGCGGTGTTTATACCAAGGTAATGCAGGCAATGAAAAAGGATATCGAAGTAATCGGAAAAGCCTGTCCGCTGTTCGTTCCGCTGGTGGAAGAAGGCTTGCTTCATGATACGGTTACCGATGAAATCGCTTCCAGATATTTAAGTGAATTAAAAGGAAAATTTATAGATACACTGGTACTGGGGTGCACCCATTATCCCCTTTTGCGTTCTACCGTGGGGCGTGTTATGGGACCGGAAGTAAATCTTGTGAACCCTGCATACGAAACAGCATTGGAATTAAAGCAGGTTCTGACAGATAACAGTCTGATGTGTGAAGTAAAAGACCAATCCCAGGACAAATACCGCTTTTATGTCAGCGATCTCGCAGAAAACTTTACAAATTTTGCAGCCTCTATTCTTCCGGGACAGGTAAAAGAGACAAAACAGATAAATATCGAACAGTTCTAAAGGAGTATACTATGACAAGAGATGTTCTGATCAGCATCAGCGGGATGCAGATTGCAGAAGAAGATAATCAAACGGTTGAGATGATCACCACAGGAGATTATTTTTTAAGAAACGGCAACCACTACATTCTATATGATGAGATCCAGGAAGGGTTTGAAGGTGTGATAAAGAATACCGTTAAAATCAGCCCCACCGGCCTTGATATCATAAAACGCGGAAGTTCCAGCGTTCATATGACATTTGAAAAAGAGAAAAAGAATATTGCCTGCTATGCGACTCCCTACGGCGAACTCATGATAGGGATCAGCACCAATGACATAGAGATAATTGAAGAAGAAGACCGCTTAAAAGTCCACGTAGCTTATACCCTGGACATTAATTATCAGCATGTCTCGGAATGTGATATAGATCTTGATATCCATTCCAAGGCAACTGCCGATATCCGTCTGCTAAATTAAGAGAAGGGCCGCTGCTCCATAAGTAAGAGATTACTTATGGAGCAGCGGCCCTTCTCTATGTTAAAAAGCTGAAAAGGAAAGGTGCTGCTTAATAACCATAAATCAGTTATTTTTGCGGCAACCCTTCCTTCTTTGATAACAACGTTTTTTTATTAACCGCCGATCACTTTATCATAATTTTCAGCGACCGCCTTCCAGTCAATTACATCGAAGAATGCTTTGATATAGTCGGCTCTTAAGTTCTTATACTTTAGATAATAAGCATGTTCCCAAACGTCGATTCCAAGGATTGGAACAAAGCCGTTGCCCTCCATGAGAGGGTTGTCCTGGTTTGCACTGGAGGAAAGGATCAGTTTGCCGTCTCGGTTAGCGGATAACCAGCCCCAGCCGGACCCGAACTGTCCTGCAGCCAAATTGCTTAATCCAGCCTGGAATTCTGAGAAGCTGCCGAATGTTTTTTCCAACTCACGTCCAAGTGTTCCCTGGGGCTGTCCGCCTCCGTCAGGGCTCATGGTGGAGAAATACAGGTTGTGGTTATAGAAACCGCCGCCATTGTTGCGAATGGCTTTACGAACCGCTTCATCAGCGATGCTGTCCAGAGAAGAGAGAAGAGAAGTGATTTCCTTTTCTTCAATGCCCGCTTTCTGAACGGCATCATTTAAATTTTTTGTATAAGCTGCATGGTGCTTGGAGTAGTGAGTCTCCATTGTGAGAGCGTCGATATGTGGTTCTAAAGCGTCATAAGCATATGGAAGTTTAATTTGATTGTACATAATAAGTACTCCTTTCAATTTATCTAAAATAAGAAATTGTTTGTATTTTGTAGTGGTTAGTTAAAACTAACTTATCTATAGCATGATTATATCATGTACAATTAAAATGTCAAGTGTATTTTTGATTATTTTTTAAAATATCTGAATTAATAAAAATGCAGATGCTATTTTTAATTTACTTTTAGATAATATGTATATATGCAGGAAACTAAAAAAGAAATTATATACAGATAGAAGTCATCTTGTTGATAGAATGATATGTTTCACATGTATTATGGACATACAGATTGGTTTCATGTTGAACCTTACAGTCCTCCGGGAGTAAAAAGTGATTTTTATCATTATTTAGATTTTTCTTGCAAGCAGTAAATCGACGGCAGCCGCAACAATATTCAGATGTTTTTTTGCAGAATCATCTGGATTGCCGGCGGTTCTTATCGAAAAATATTTGCATTAATATAGAAGAAACAACTCAGTCCCATAGACCCCATCAAATTAAAAACAGAGCAGTCTATCATTGATAAACAGATTCAATAAGGCCTTTTATTCATCATGGTCTGAAATAAAAAAACACCGGAAGCTCCATATCCCATGGCACTCCGGTGTTCTCGAAGGAACATCTCAACAATATTCTATTTTTGATTCTTCTTAAACCTGTCCAAAAACTTCTTCTTTTTCGGTGCTGCCGGGATCGCTTTCCCTCGAAGGCTTTTTATTTCGGTTATGTAAATACCGCTTATCACAACCTTAGCCTCTGTTTTAACCGGAAGCACTTCAAATACCTTGGCATCAGCAATCAGAGTCATAACCTTTGGACCAACCTTGGCCTTTACGATTGGCAGTTTCGTTCTGCGCATGTACTTGGGTGTTTGTTCATACACGATCTTAGGAAGCCCTGCGTCTTTTAGTTTCATCTTCTTCTTATCAATGACCAGCATAGAAACGGTTTGTGCTGCAGCTTCTAATGCCTGCTGCTGTTCCACCTGCCGCTTCTCCAGCTTCTTACCGAGAAAATAAAGGACTGCCAGAGCCACAACTACGATGAAAAGAATCACGATTAATACGTTTAAAAATGTGCTCACCGGGAATACCTCCAATAGTTCATTTTGTAAATTGGGCCTATCTGCAATAGTATATCACATTTTATTGGGAAATACAAGCAAAAAATGCTTGACACCTTGACAACACTATGATATTATGGAATGTGCACTATTGTGGCTATGTGTGCCTTGTAGGGACATTTATGCCCAAAACAGAAACGATTAGAAAGAAAACAGGGGTGAAACGTCAATGGAGAAAAGCAGAATGCGTCCGGTCCCAGCCGGTAAGAGCCTGAGAATGAGTTTCTCAAGACAAAAAGAAGTGCTTGAGATGCCGAACCTGATTGAGATTCAAAAGAACTCCTATCAGTGGTTCCTTGATGAAGGATTGAAGGAAGTCTTTGAAGACATCTCTCCGATTGCAGACTTTGCAGGACACCTGAGTCTTGAGTTTGTTGACTTTACATTATGTAAAGACGATATCAAGTACACAATAGAAGAATGCAAGGAAAGAGATGCAACCTATGCGGCTCCTTTAAAGGTAAAGGTAAGGCTTTGCAATAAAGATAAAGATGAAATTAATGAACATGAGATCTTCATGGGTGATCTTCCGCTTATGACGGATACCGGTTCCTTCGTGATTAACGGTGCCGAACGAGTTATTGTAAGCCAGTTGGTACGTTCCCCAGGTATATATTATGGTATCGAACACGACAAGGTAGGTAAGGAACTTTATGCCTGTACGGTAATTCCGAACCGTGGTGCGTGGCTGGAGTATGAAACAGACTCCAATGACATCTTCTACGTGCGTGTAGACAGAACCAGAAAGGTTCCGGTAACCGTACTGATTCGTGCACTTGGTTATGGTACCAATGCAGAGATCATTGATCTGTTCGGTGAAGAGCCGAAATTATTAGCCAGCTTTGGTAAAGACACTTCAGATAATTACCAGGATGGCTTATTAGAGTTATATAAGAAGATCCGCCCAGGTGAACCTTTATCTGTTGATAGTGCTGAAAGTTTGTTAAATAGTATGTTCTTCGACCCTAGAAGATACGATCTTGCCAAGGTCGGAAGATATAAATTCAATAAAAAGCTTCATTTTAAAAACCGTATTACAGGCCATGTTCTGGCTGAGGATGTTGTGGATACCACAACTGGCGAGATCCTCGCTCAGGCTGGAACTACAGTAGACAAGCAGCTTGCAGAGGACATTCAGAATGCAGCTGTTCCGTTCGTATGGCTGGAAGGTTTGGAGCGCAAACAGAAGGTTCTTTCCAACTTAATGGTCGATTTAGCCGCTCATGTGAATTTTGACCCGAAGGAAGCAGGTGTTACAGAATTAGTATTCTATCCTGCACTCGAAAAAATTCTGGCAGAAGTTGGCAGCGAAGACGAAGAGGCTGTTAAAAAGGCGATCCACAGGAATATCAACGAGCTCATTCCCAAGCACGTGACAAAGGAAGACATTCTTGCTTCCATCAACTATAACATGCATTTGGAACAAGAAGTCGGTACAGCTGACGACATTGACCATTTGGGAAATCGTAGAATCCGTGCCGTAGGAGAACTTTTACAGAATCAGTACCGGATCGGTCTTTCCAGAATGGAGAGAGTGGTTCGGGAACGAATGACAACACAGGATATGGATGGCATTACCCCCCAGTCCTTAATTAATATTAAACCGGTGACCGCAGCGGTGAAGGAATTCTTCGGAAGTTCCCAGCTGTCTCAGTTCATGGATCAGAACAACCCGCTTGCAGAGCTGACTCATAAGAGACGTTTATCTGCCCTGGGTCCTGGCGGTCTTTCCAGAGACCGTGCCGGATTCGAGGTTCGAGATGTTCACTATACCCATTACGGGCGTATGTGTCCGATCGAGACACCGGAAGGTCCGAACATCGGTCTGATCAACTCCCTTGCAACCTATGCAAGAGTAAACCAGTATGGCTTCGTAGAGGCTCCTTACCGCGTGGTGGATAAAACAGATGCCCAGAACCCGGTCGTTACCGATGAAGTTGTTTATCTGACTGCTGACGAAGAAGATAATTTCGTAGTTGCTCAGGCGAATGAGCCTCTCGATGAAGAAGGCCATTTCATCCATAAGAATATTTCCGGACGTTTCCGGGAAGAGACTTCCGAATTCCAGAGAAAGAACATTGATTTAATGGACGTTTCTCCGAAGATGGTATTCTCCGTTGCTACCGCCATGATTCCTTTCCTTGAGAATGATGATGCGAACCGTGCGCTTATGGGTTCCAACATGCAGCGTCAGGCCGTACCGCTTTTGACCACCGATGCTCCTGTTGTAGGAACCGGTATGGAAGCCAAAGCAGCGGTTGACTCCGGTGTCTGCGTTGTTGCAAGAAACTCTGGTGTGGTGGAACGTTCCGCTTCCAATGAGATCATTATTAAAAGAGACTCTGACGGCGGAAAAGATGTGTACCGTCTGACCAAGTTTAAGAGAAGCAACCAGTCCAACTGCTACAACCAGAAGCCTATCGTGTTTAAGAACGACCACGTGAACAAAGGCGAAGTAATTGCTGACGGACCTTCCACACAGAACGGTGAGATCGCTCTCGGTAAGAATCCTCTTATCGGATTCATGACCTGGGAAGGTTATAACTACGAGGATGCGGTTCTTTTAAGCGAAAGACTGGTGCAGGAAGATGTTTATACCTCCGTTCATATTGAAGAATACGAAGCAGAAGCCCGTGATACCAAGCTGGGACCGGAAGAGATTACCCGTGACGTGCCTGGTGTCGGTGAAGATGCGTTAAAGGATCTTGATGAAAGAGGAATTATTCGTATCGGTGCAGAGGTTCGTGCCGGTGATATCCTTGTCGGAAAGGTAACTCCAAAGGGAGAGACTGAGCTGACCGCAGAAGAGAGACTGCTCCGCGCCATTTTCGGTGAAAAGGCAAGAGAGGTCCGTGATACCTCCTTAAAGGTACCTCATGGTGCTTATGGTATCATTGTTGATGCAAAAGTATTTACAAGAGAAAACGGCGATGAACTTTCCCCTGGTGTCAACGAGACCGTCCGCATTTACATTGCTCAGAAAAGAAAGATTTCTGTGGGCGATAAGATGGCTGGACGTCATGGTAACAAGGGTGTTGTTTCCCGTGTGCTTCCGGTGGAAGATATGCCGTTCCTTCCCAATGGCCGCCCGCTTGATATTGTATTGAATCCTCTGGGCGTACCTTCCCGTATGAACATCGGGCAGGTTCTTGAGATTCATTTAAGCCTTGCTGCAAGAGCGTTGGGATTCAATGTATCCACTCCGGTATTTGACGGTGCCAACGAGATTGATATTATGGATACTCTGGATGTGGCCAATGATTATGTAAACATGAGCTGGCCTGATTTCCAGGAAAAATATAAAGATACATTAAAGCCGGAAGTCATTGAGTACCTTGGCGAACACTTAGACCATAAGGAATTATGGAAAGGTGTTCCGATTAACCGTGACGGTAAGGTCCGCCTTCGTGACGGACGTACGGGTGAGTATTTTGACAGTGCGGTTACCATTGGGCACATGCACTATCTGAAACTCCACCATCTGGTTGACGATAAAATCCATGCCCGTTCCACAGGACCATACTCTCTGGTTACCCAGCAGCCTCTGGGCGGTAAAGCCCAGTTCGGCGGACAGCGTTTCGGAGAGATGGAGGTTTGGGCTTTGGAGGCTTATGGTGCTTCCTACACACTGCAGGAGATCATGACTGTGAAATCCGATGATGTGGTAGGCCGTGTGAAGACTTACGAGGCGATTATCAAGGGTGAGAATATCCCTGAGCCGGGAATTCCGGAATCCTTTAAGGTATTGTTAAAGGAACTTCAGTCACTGGCACTGGATGTAAGAGTGCTGCGTGATGATAATACGGAAGTTCAGATTGCGGAGAGCCTGGACTACGAAGAAACAGATTTAAGAGCCATCATTGAGGGCGATAGACGTTACCGGGATGAAGAATCCTTTAGTGATTTCGGCTATCAAAAGCAGGAATTTAAGGATGAGGAACTGGTAACTGTCAGTGAAGATGAGGCTGAAGACAGTGTCGACGATTCTTTTGAGGATTTCGATGAGCCGGATATTGACGATTCAGACGAATTGGACGAAGAATAATAGAAGGGAGAACCGCTCATGCCTGAGAATAATGAAACTTACCACCCAATGACATTTGATGCCATCAAGATCGGTCTGGCATCTCCGGAAAAGATTCTGGAATGGTCCCATGGGGAAGTGAAAAAGCCTGAGACGATCAACTACAGAACTTTAAAGCCGGAAAAAGACGGTCTGTTCTGCGAACGTATTTTTGGACCGAGCAAGGACTGGGAATGTCATTGTGGAAAATATAAAAAGATCCGTTATAAAGGCGTTATCTGTGACCGCTGCGGCGTTGAAGTAACAAAAGCCAGTGTCCGCAGAGAACGTATGGGTCATATCCAGCTTGCTGCTCCTGTATCCCATATCTGGTATTTTAAGGGTATTCCAAGCCGTATGGGTCTGATTCTCGACATTTCTCCCAGAACCTTAGAGAAGGTGCTGTATTTTGCTTCTTATGTTGTACTGGATGCCGGAAATACCGGACTCCAGTATAAGCAGGTTTTATCAGAGAAAGAATTTCGGGAAGAAACAGAAAAATACGGCCACGGCGCGTTCCGTGTAGGGATGGGTGCAGAAGCTGTTCTGGAACTTTTGCGGTCCATTGACCTTGAAAAGGACTCTGAGGAGTTGAAGAAAGGGTTAAAGGAGGCCACCGGACAGAAGCGTGCAAGAATTATCAAAAGACTGGAAGTGGTAGAAGCCTTCCGCAATTCCGGTAACCTGCCGGAGTGGATGATCATGACCGTTGTTCCGGTTATTCCTCCGGATATCCGTCCGATGGTACAGTTGGATGGCGGCCGCTTCGCTACTTCTGACTTAAATGATTTATATAGAAGAATCATCAACCGTAACAACCGTCTTGCCCGTCTGTTAGAGCTTGGAGCTCCGGACATTATCGTGCGCAACGAGAAGCGTATGCTTCAGGAAGCAGTCGATGCTCTGATTGACAACGGAAGACGTGGAAGACCGGTAACCGGACCAGGAAACCGTGCGTTGAAATCCCTTTCTGATATGTTAAAGGGAAAACAGGGCCGTTTCCGTCAGAACCTTTTAGGAAAGCGTGTAGACTATTCCGGACGTTCTGTTATCGTGGTTGGACCGGAACTTAAGATTTATCAGTGCGGTCTTCCCAAAGAGATGGCCATTGAGTTATTCAAACCTTTCGTTATGAAGGAGCTGGTTTCTAACGGAACCGCTCATAATATAAAGAATGCCAAGAAGATGGTAGAGCGTCTTCAGACGGAAGTCTGGGATGTACTGGAAGATGTGATCAAAGAGCATCCGGTTATGCTAAACCGTGCGCCTACCCTTCATAGACTGGGAATCCAGGCTTTTGAGCCCATTCTTGTAGAAGGTAAAGCGATTAAGCTTCATCCTCTGGTATGTACTGCGTTTAATGCCGACTTTGATGGAGACCAGATGGCGGTTCATCTGCCTCTTTCCGTAGAAGCACAGGCAGAATGCCGTTTCCTGCTGTTATCTCCCAACAACCTGCTGAAGCCTTCCGACGGTGGGCCTGTGGCTGTTCCTTCCCAGGATATGGTTCTTGGTATCTACTACCTGACCCAGGAGCGTCCTGGTGCAAAGGGAGAGGGAATGGTATTTAAGAGCGTAAACGAAGCCATTCTTGCTTACGAGAACCAGGCAGTTACCCTTCATTCCAGAATTAAAGCCAGAGTCTCTAAAAAAATGGCGGACGGTACCGTAAAGAGCGGTGTTGTAGAATCTACGGTGGGACGTTTCATCTTCAATGAGATCGTTCCTCAGGATCTTGGTTTTGTAGACCGTTCCAAGGAAGGCAATGAGCTTTTACTGGAAGTGGATTTCCATGTAGGCAAAAAGCAGTTAAAGCAGATTCTTGAAAAAGTTATTAATGTTCATGGTGCAGTTCAGACAGCGGAGACTTTGGATGACATTAAAGCCATTGGTTATAAATATTCCACCAAAGCGGCTATGACCGTATCCATTTCCGATATGACCGTACCGGAGAGCAAACCGAAGCTGATTGCAGACGCACAGGCGACGGTTGACCAGATTGCAAAGAACTTCCGACGTGGTTTGATTACGGAGGAAGAGCGTTATAAAGAAGTTATTGACACATGGAAAGTAACGGATGACCAGCTGACCCATGACCTTTTGACTGGACTGGATAAATACAACAACATCTATATGATGGCGGATTCCGGTGCCCGAGGTTCTGATAAGCAGATCAAACAGCTTGCAGGTATGCGTGGACTTATGGCGGATACAACAGGTCACACCATTGAACTTCCTATTAAGTCTAACTTCCGTGAAGGTCTTGACGTATTGGAGTACTTTATCTCCGCCCACGGTGCCCGTAAAGGACTTTCCGATACTGCGCTCCGTACCGCCGATTCCGGATATCTGACCAGACGTCTGGTAGACGTTTCCCAGGATATGATCATTCGTGAGATCGACTGCTGTGAAGGTAAGGATATTCCGTTTATGGAGATCAAGGCATTTACCGACGGCCAGGAGACCATTGAGGGTCTGGAGGAGCGTATCACAGGAAGATTTATAGCAGAGACCATCACAGACCCGGATACCGGTGAAGTGATTGTGAAAGCAAACCACATGTGTACCCCCAAGCGTGCCGCTATGGTCATGAGAGTGCTTGAGAAGACCGGCCGTGATTCAATCAAGATCCGTAATGTATTGACCTGCAAATCCCATATGGGTGTTTGTGCAAAATGTTATGGTGCCAACATGGCGACCGGCCAGCCGGTGCAGGTAGGCGAAGCAGTTGGTATTATTGCTGCCCAGTCCATCGGTGAGCCTGGAACCCAGCTGACTATGCGTACCTTCCATACGGGCGGTGTTGCTGGCGGCGATATCACACAGGGTCTTCCCCGTGTCGAGGAGCTTTTTGAGGCACGTAAGCCAAAGGGTCTTGCCATCATCGCAGAGTTCGGCGGTGTGGTAACCATTAAAGATACAAAGAAAAAACGTGAAATCATTGTTACTGACAATGAAACCGGCAATTCCAAGACCTATCTGATCCCTTACGGGTCCAGAATCAAGGTTCAGGATGGCCAGGTGCTGGAAGCTGGTGATGAGCTGACAGAAGGTAGTGTAAATCCACACGATATCTTAAAGATCAAAGGCGTTCGTGCTGTTCAGGATTATATGATCCAGGAAGTACAGCGTGTTTACCGCTTACAGGGTGTAGAAATCAATGATAAGCACGTTGAGATGATTGTAAGACAGATGCTTAAGAAAATCAAAATCGAGGAAAGCGGAGACAGCGAAGTTCTTCCCGGAACCTCCATGGACGTACTTGATTACAATGATTTAAATGAGGCTCTTCTTGCAGAAGGCAAAGAACCGGCAGTAGGAAATCAGGTGATGCTTGGTATTACAAAGGCATCTCTGGCTACGGACTCCTTCTTGTCTGCAGCATCCTTCCAGGAGACCACAAAGGTACTGACCGAAGCCGCCATCAACGGTAAGGTGGATCACTTAATCGGCCTCAAGGAAAATGTTATCATCGGTAAGCCGATTCCGGCCGGTACTGGTATGAAGCGCTATCGTACAATTAACTTAAGTACAGATGCTGCTTGTGAAGAAGATGATGAGATCCTGTTATCAGAAGATGATGAGATTTTATTATCCGAGGACCAGTTTGAAGAGGCGGAAGAGATTTTATCCATTGATGAAGATATAATAGAAGAATAAGAATAAAAAAGCTCTGACGGGCCTTCCCTGTCAGAGTTTTTTTAAAAGAGAACCGGCGAAAAAAGAAGTCCTTGACAAAAAAAAACAATATGTATATAATAATTAGGCGTGCATAAACGCGTCATGTTTTTGTGCGTAAATTAAGCTGAAGATGACAGCAACCACAGACAATATCACAGGAGGTGAATGGAATGCCAACATTTAACCAGTTAGTAAGAAAGGGAAGACAGACAAGCGAAAAGAAATCTACAGCACCTGCTCTTCAGAAGGGGTATAACTCCTTACAGAAGAAGGCTACTGATATTTCCGCTCCACAGAAGAGAGGCGTTTGTACAGCAGTTAAGACTGCAACACCTAAGAAGCCTAACTCAGCTCTTAGAAAAATCGCCAGAGTACGTCTTTCTAACGGTATCGAAGTAACAAGCTATATTCCAGGTGAGGGTCATAACTTACAGGAGCATAGTGTCGTTTTGATTCGTGGCGGTAGAGTAAAAGACTTACCAGGTACCAGATACCATATCGTCAGAGGTACTTTGGATACTGCAGGTGTAGCTAACAGAAAACAGGCTCGTTCCAAGTACGGTGCTAAGAGACCAAAAGACAAAAAATAATTAGAACCACACATTTGAATTTCAGTGCCGGACTTTAGATATTGAACCTGTAGGTTGCAGGATTATATATAGAAACCGAGCGCGAACGCAAATGGAATGTTTGTGAGTACCTGGGATCTAATGAATGGCTGGACAATCCGTTCAGGAATGCCAGCGATATTAAGGAGGGAAGTAACGTGCCACGTAAAGGACATACTCAAAAAAGAGACGTATTAGCAGATCCGCTTTACAACAATAAGGTTGTTACAAAATTAATTAACAACATTATGTATGATGGTAAAAAGGGTGTTGCTCAAAAAATCGTATACGGTGCATTTGGCCGTATTGAAGAAAAGACAGGAAAACCAGCTGTTGAAGTATTCGAGGAAGCAATGAATAACATCATGCCTGTACTTGAAGTAAAGGCAAAACGTATCGGTGGAGCTACCTATCAGGTGCCGATCGAGGTTAAACCAGAGAGAAGACAGGCATTAGCCCTGAGATGGATCACTCTGTACTCTCGTAAGAGAGGCGAGAAGACTCAGGAAGAGAGACTTGCGAATGAGCTTTTAGATGCGGCTAATAACACTGGCGCAGCTGTTAAGAAGAAAGAAGATATGCACAAGATGGCTGACGCAAACAAGGCATTTGCTCATTACAGATTCTAATAGGAGGAAAAAGCTTTGGCTGGAAGAGAATATCCGTTGGAAACAACCAGAAATATTGGTATCATGGCCCACATCGATGCAGGTAAAACCACATTGACTGAGCGTATCCTCTATTACACTGGCGTAAATTACAAAATTGGTGACACTCATGAAGGTACTGCTACCATGGACTGGATGGAGCAGGAGCAGGAAAGAGGTATTACAATTACTTCTGCTGCAACTACCTGTCACTGGACATTGCATGAGAACAACAAAGTAAAGCCAGGCGCTCCTGAACATCGTATCAACATCATTGATACTCCAGGACACGTTGACTTTACAGTAGAAGTAGAACGTTCCTTACGTGTACTGGATGGCGCTGTTGGCGTATTCTGTGCAAAGGGCGGTGTAGAACCACAGTCCGAGAACGTATGGCGTCAGGCTGACACCTACAACGTACCTCGTATGGCATTCATCAACAAGATGGATATCATGGGTGCAAACTTCTACGGTGCAGTAGATCAGATCAAGAACCGTCTTGGTAAGAACACAATCTGCATCCAGCTTCCAATCGGCGCAGAAGATGAATTCAAAGGAATCATTGATCTGTTCGAGATGAAAGCATATATCTACAACGATGACAAGGGTGATGACATCGCTATTGTTGATATCCCTGAGGATATGAAAGACGATGCGGAGCTTTACCGTGCAGAGTTAGTAGAAAAAATCTGTGAGTTAGATGATGACTTGATGATGGCATACCTGGAAGGGGAAGAGCCATCCACAGAAGAGTTAAAGAAAACATTGAGAAAAGCAACCTGTAATTGTCAGGCAATTCCTGTATGCTGCGGAAGTGCTTACAGAAACAAGGGCGTACAGAAGCTCCTTGATGCGATTCTTGAATATATGCCGGCTCCTACCGATATCCCATCAATTAAGGGTGTTGATTTAGACGGCAATGAAATCGAAAGACATTCTTCCGATGATGAACCATTTTCAGCTCTTGCATTTAAGATCATGACAGACCCGTTCGTAGGTAAGCTGGCATTCTTCCGTGTTTATTCCGGTATCATGAATTCCGGTTCTTACGTGCTGAATGCAACAAAAGGCAAAAAAGAGCGTGTAGGCCGTATCCTTCAGATGCATGCAAACAAGAGATCTGAGCTGGATAAGGTATATTCCGGTGATATCGCTGCTGCTGTTGGTTTTAAAGTAACTACAACAGGTGATACTATCTGTGATGAGCAGCATCCGGTAATTCTGGAATCCATGGAATTCCCAGAGCCTGTTATTGATATCGCAATTGAGCCAAAGACCAAAGCTGGTCAGAGCAAGATGGGCGAAGCGTTAGCAAAGCTTGCAGAAGAAGATCCTACATTCCGTGCAAAGACCAACCAGGAAACTGGACAGGTTATTATTTCCGGTATGGGTGAGCTTCATCTGGAGATCATCGTAGACCGTCTGCTTCGTGAATTTAATGTAGAAGCAAACGTTGGTGCACCTCAGGTTGCTTACAAGGAAAGCTTTACAAAGACTGTAGAAGTTGACAGCAAGTATGCAAAACAGTCTGGTGGACGTGGACAGTACGGACACTGTAAGGTTCGCTTTGAGCCGATGGATGCCAATGGCGAAGAACTCTTTAAGTTTGAGTCTACCGTTGTCGGCGGTGCCATTCCGAAAGAATACATTCCTGCAGTTGGGGAAGGTATTGAGGAAGCAACAAAATCCGGTGTACTTGGCGGATTCCCGGTAGTTGGTGTTAAAGCTACTGTATACGATGGTTCTTACCATGAAGTCGATTCCAGTGAGATGGCATTCCACATTGCCGGTTCTATGGCATTTAAGGAAGCGATGACTAAGGGCGGTGCCATTCTTCTCGAACCGATCATGAAGGTAGAAGTGACGATGCCGGAAGAATACATGGGTGATGTTATCGGTGATATCAATTCACGCCGTGGCCGTATCGAAGGTATGGAAGACATCGGAGGCGGTAAGATGGTAAAAGCTTATGTACCGCTTTCAGAGATGTTTGGTTACTCCACAGACTTACGTTCCAGAACTCAGGGACGTGGTAATTTCTCTATGTTCTTTGAGAAATACGAGCAGGTTCCGAAGAGCGTACAGGAAAAGGTTCTTGCTGAAAAAAAGGATAAGTAATTCCTAACAGGTTCCACTGGATTTCAGGCAGCACAGCCTGCCTGAAATCCGTCAAATAGGCTTGAAAATAGTGCACAAATAGCATATAATAAAAAACAGCCTAACATATAAAATGAAAGCTCAGGAAGAGCATAAATTAAGGAGGACGTTATAAAATGGCTAAAGCTAAGTTTGAAAGAAACAAAACCCATTGTAACATCGGTACCATCGGACACGTTGACCATGGTAAAACTACTTTAACAGCTGCTATCACAAAGACACTTCACGAAAGATTAGGTACAGGTCAGGAAGTAGCTTTCGAGAACATTGATAAAGCTCCAGAAGAGAGAGAGCGTGGTATCACAATTTCTACATCTCACGTTGAGTATGAGACAGAAAAAAGACACTATGCACACGTTGACTGCCCAGGACATGCTGACTACGTTAAGAACATGATCACTGGTGCTGCTCAGATGGACGGCGCTATCTTAGTTGTAGCTGCTACCGATGGTGTAATGGCTCAGACAAGAGAGCACATCCTTCTTTCCCGTCAGGTAGGCGTTCCTTACATCGTTGTATTCATGAACAAATGTGATATGGTTGACGATGCTGAGTTACTTGAATTAGTAGATATGGAAATCCGCGAGCTCTTAAACGAGTATGAATTCCCAGGCGATGATACACCAATTATCCAGGGTTCTGCTTTAAAGGCTCTTGAAGATCCTTCCAGCTCTTGGGGCGATAAGATCCTTGAATTAATGAATGCAGTTGACGAGTGGGTTCCAGATCCAGTTCGTGAAACAGACAAACCATTCTTAATGCCAATCGAGGACGTTTTCTCTATCACAGGCCGTGGTACCGTTGCTACAGGTAGAGTAGAGCGTGGTACATTACACGTATCTGATGAAGTTGAGATCGTTGGTATCCATGAAGAGACACGTAAAGTTGTTGTAACTGGTATCGAGATGTTCCGTAAGTTACTTGACGAAGCACAGGCTGGTGATAACATCGGTGCATTACTTCGTGGTGTTCAGAGAAACGAAATCGAAAGAGGACAGTGTCTTGTTAAACCAGGTTCTGTAACTTGCCATCGTAAGTTTACAGCTCAGGTTTACGTTTTAACAAAAGATGAAGGTGGACGTCATACTCCTTTCTTCAACAACTACAGACCTCAGTTCTACTTCAGAACAACTGACGTTACTGGTGTTTGCGAATTACCAGCTGGCACAGAGATGTGTATGCCTGGCGATAACGTAGAGATGACTGTTGAACTGATTCACCCAGTAGCTATGGAGCAGGGTCTCCGTTTCGCTATCCGTGAAGGTGGACGTACCGTAGGTTCAGGAAGAGTTGCTACAATCGTTCAGTAATTAATTAAAATAAAAGCCGAGCCCTTAGTTTTTAAGGGTTTCGGCTTTTTTTGTCCTGTGGTACTATGGTTGGTTTGAAATATCTGCTCCAATTTCTTCATTGAGCCATAAAAGTCCATTTCTGTACCGCTGATCTGCATAAGAATGGTGGCCCCCCTGATCCGTGGTGATCGTAACTTTTCCGGAAAATTTTTCTATCAGCAGCTGGCCGGTTTTTGCTGCGTGTTCTGCAGCCTTTTCCATAGGGCCGGTCTTGCCTTTTCCTTCCTCTGTGCCATAGTGCAGATAAATCGAACGCGTCTCTTCGCTGATGGAGTTACGTTCCAAATAGCTGATCCAGTCGTGATACCAAAAGGAACTGCAGATTCCCGCTACATGGCGCCAGCAGTTTTGGATAGTCAAAGCATAGACTCCAATTAGACCGCCCAGGGAGTAGCCGAGCATAGAAACGTTTCTTATATCAGTTTGATAGGTCTTACAAAGCCAGGGAAGAAGGCTTGTTTTAAGGGATTCAAGATACTGGTTACCGTTTCCTTTAAAATCAGGAAAACGGGGGGACATAGCCGGACCAGGCCATGGAGTATACTCAGAAAGCCGGTCCACAGGACATATCATGACCAATATAAATTCCCTTCCGGTTCCTTTTGACCAAAGTGCTTCCAACTCCTTTTTCATAGGGGCCAGCGCTTTGCGTGCCTGGTCCCCATCCTGAACAAGGATGGTGGGGTATGTGCGTTTTTTGTCCTTTTCCCAGGAGGGAGGCAGGTATACATATAATTTATGATTGTCCCATTGTGTTTCTATGAAGGTCAATTCTTCTTCTTTTTTTTCTGCATTCATAACCCATTCCTTTCTTTTAAGCTTCCGCTTTTGATTCTGCTTGGAGCGAACCCCATGTGCTTTTTAAATAACCTGCTGAAATAAAACTCATCCTTATAACCGACAGATACGGCTGCTTGTCTGACACTGTATCCGTTTTCACTTAATAGTCCTGCGGCAGTTTCCAGCCGGTATTCAATCAGATAATCAATAGGACGGATTCCCATCACCTTATGGAACAGATAAGAAAACTGCTCTGGTTTCTTTTGGAAATGACGGGCAATGTCCGAAAGAGTCAAAGGTTCCCTATAATGTTTTCGGATAAACTGTGCGGAGTCATGGATTAAGTTCAATTCCTCGGCTTCCTGTTTGCTGATCTCTGAACAAAACAGTGCGTCAAAGAGCTGCTGTGTCATAAAATTCATGCGAAACCGGGAACGTATATCGGGACAGTGGGAAAGCTTTAAAAGCTCTTCCAGACAGGGAGTCACCGCATCTTTATCCATGATATCAAGCTCGTACACAGAGTGTATAAAGTCTGTTCCTCTGCGAATATGATCATAAGGATCGTAATAGAGATTGATGTGGCAGAAAGGTTCCGTTCCTTCCACATGAAAGGTAAGCTGTTTTCCGGGACATCCATGGATCACTTTGCCCGGTACTGCGGTGAAGTCTTTAAAATCAAAGGAAATACGGGCTTTGCCGCTTATGGGAAATATGAAAGCGGCTCGTGTGGTTTCATACGAGGCGGGTGCTTGTCCGGGCAGCTTTGTAAAAGAAACTGCCTTTAGAATTGTCAATGGAAACCTGGCATATTCTTCTGCCAGCTGGTTACGGAAATTGGACATGGAGGGCCTCCTTTCTTTCATATGTCCGCATTTTAATTATTATAGCGGCAGGATTTTGGGAAGTCAACGCGAGAAAAATATTTGATATTTTTTATCAGTATTGTTTTAATAATTGTCCATGCCTTTAAAGAATTCTCTATTCCTATTCTGTAACAGACTCCTTATAATTATCTACGGTTAGTTTTGGCTAATAAAATAAAAGGAGGATTTTTTCTTTGAATCAACCTATCTCAGAGGCATACTTAGAAAATCAAAAGAGCAGAAAAGCATTTTTACTGATGCTTGCAGGAATGGTATTTGTGCTCCTGTTATCTGTAGTATTGTCCATGTCTTTTGGTTCCATGAAGATCGCACCGTCTCATACCTATGCCATTCTCCTTGAAAAGCTGTTCGGGATACAGACAGGCGGATCTCTGACCGGGCGACTGTCAGAGGTAAATATCATTTGGGAGATTCGTTTCCCAAGAGTGCTGCTTGGAGCGGCAGTAGGAGCAGGGCTGTCTCTCTGCGGCATGGCCATGCAGGCAGCAGTTCAAAATCCGCTGGCAGAGCCGTACATCCTTGGAATCTCTTCCGGTGCCTCTTTGGGGGCCACCTTTTCCATTATGCTTGGCATCGGTTCCTTAAGCTGGCTTTCTGTGAGCGCAAGTTCCTTCTGGGGATTTGCAGGTGCGCTGGGAGCGGCTTTTTGCGTCTTGATGCTTGCTTCCATGGGAAGTAAGATGACAAGCTCTAAGCTGGTGCTGTCCGGTACGGTAATCAATGCCCTGTGCAATGCTCTTAGTAACTTCATTATTTTTATGGCAGGAGATGCTCAGGGAATGCAGAGCGTAAAGTTCTGGACCATGGGATCTCTTGCAGGTGCAAAGTGGCAGAATATTGCCTTCCCGGTGGTATTAACGGCTGTGTGCCTGATCGGTTTTCTCTTTCAGTACAGGACCTTGAATACCCTGCTTCTAGGAGATGAAGCCGCCGTTACTCTTGGAATTCCTGTGGCCCGTTACCGGAGAATCTATATGGTGGCTGCCTCACTTTTGACCGGAGTCTTGGTGGCTTACTGCGGCATTATTGGATTTGTAGGACTGATCATTCCTCATATTACGAGAGCAGTTGTGGGAGCAGACCACCGGAGGCTGACTCCGTTATGCACCATGGGAGGAGCGGTTTTTATGATCTGGGCCGATACATTTGCAAGAATTGCCGTACCGAATTCAGAGCTTCCCATTGGAATCGTAACTGCGCTTATCGGAGCACCGTTCTTTGTGTATATTCTGATCCGCAAAAGCTATTCCTTCCGGGAGGGGTGAGGAGAATCAGACAATGGAACTAAAAATAGAAAATTTAAGAGTCAGCATTGGAACGTCTGAGATCGTAAAGGGCGTAACCATAGAGGTAAAGGAACATAAGTTTGTGGGACTTTTAGGGCCCAACGGAAGCGGGAAATCCACACTTTTAAAAGCGGTCTACCGGGTATTGAAGCCAACCGGAGGAGTGGTCTTAATGAATGGAAAGGATGTATCCCGGATTCCGGAAAAGGATCGGGCCAAAGATATGGCTGTGGTTTCCCAGTTTAATCAGGTGAGTTTTGAATTCACTGTCCAGGACATTGTGATGATGGGGCGGACGCCTCATAAGAAACGGCTGGAACGGGAGACGGCAGAGGACTATAAGATTGTTTCCGAAGCACTCAAACAGGTGGGAATGGAAGATTACTCAAAACGTAAGTTTACCACATTATCCGGCGGAGAAAAACAAAGGATCATTTTGGCAAGGGCACTTGCCCAGGAACCCAAACTTCTGATTCTTGACGAGCCCACCAATCATTTGGATATCAAGTATCAGCTTCAAGTCCTGTCGATTGTTAAGAATTTAAATATTTGTGTGCTGGCAGCCCTTCATGACCTTTCCCTGGCGTCTATGTTCTGCGATGAAATCTATATGCTAAAGGGCGGAAACATTATGGGAAAGGGAAAGCCGGAAGAAGTAATAACATCGGAAATGATACAGGAAATCTATGGGGTTACTGCTTCTGTTGTGACAGATGAGGAAACCGGACAACGTTCTATCCACTACCGCATATAATCCATACACATGGAAAAGGAGATAAGATGAAGAAGATAACAAAGATTTATTATACAATGGCTGCCGTTTGTGCAGCAGCAGTTTTGACCGCCGGCTGTTCTGCACCGCAGCCGAAAACAGAGGCAGCAAAGGAAGACCAGGAAACGGTAACACAGGCGGAAGAATCAGAATCCGTTTCAGAAAGCCGGGCCGCCGGTTTGCCGTTTACCTACTCTGCCTATGATTTAGATGGAACCGAACATGTGCAGACCATTGATCAAGTACCGCAAAAGGTGATCACCAACAATCAGACAAGCACAGAGCTTTTGCTGAAGCTGGGTCTGGGGGACAAGATCATTGCCACCGTAGCAAAAGACAATCCAACCACAGATGATTTGGCGGCAGCTTATGATGCCATTCCTGTACTGGCAGACAAACGGGATATTTCAAAAGAAAAAGTAGTAGGCATGGAACCGGATATTGTGGTGGGAAGAGTGAAATCCTTTACCCCGGAGACACTTGGCTCAGTCAGTGATTTAAATGCTATGGGAATCGCTGCCTATACTCAGGAAGCTACCCGCATGGATCAGGACGTTACCATGGATTCCATTATTGAGGATATCAGAAACATTGGAAGGATCTTTCAAAAGGAGGATCAGGCAGAAAAAATGGCTGAGGAGCTGACGGCCCGTCTTGCGGCAACGGAGGAACGCTTAAAGTCCGTGGAGGGAGAGCCGTTAAAGGTTCTTCTTATGGTAAATTATCAGGACGGTTCTTTTGGCGGCTATGGAAATAACGCATCTCTTCAGAAAGACATGCTCACCCGCCTTCATGCAGTCAACGTGCTTGAAAAGGGCGGCAGTGCTCTTTCGGCGGAAAATTTGATCTCCATGAATCCGGATGTGATCCTTTACGTCAAGGGAACCCATAATGAAGACGCTGACGAGAACGCGGTGGAATCCATGCTTTCCAATGACGTGATCCAAAGTGTAAAGGCCATTCAGAATAAAAAGGTTCTCACCGTTTTATACAACGATTTAATGGGAGGAGGATACCGGACCTTTGACTGTATGGAGGCACTGGCAGATTTCCTGTATCCGGAAACGGCAAACAAATGATAGACGATTGAACGTAACAGGCGGTAACGGAATTTTTATCAATTCCCATACCGCCTGTTTTGTTATGGGATGAAGCCTTAAGGTTTTATTACAAATTAGTAATAAAAACGTTATTGTAAATATCAGGGAAATTGGTTATCATGATATAGGATGTGATTATGACAAAATGGAGGAATGCAAACATGAAGAGAATAAAGATAGGCAGGGTTTTGACCGGACTTCTTTCCGCGGCTTTTTTATGCTGTGCCACTGCCTTTGTTTCACTGGCGGATGTAAATGGGGCAGGAGTGCAGGCTGTGATCCAGTCTTGTTTGATTAATTCTGATAAGAATCATGTAACGGTGAAGATTTCAAACAGTGCCAATATGGAAGGAACGGACGGCGTTCTTTATCTGGTGGAATTACAGCCTTATCAGAACAATCTGGACGGCAGGACAGACTATGCGGCGAAGGCGGCGCCAGGCGATAATGTAACGTTTACATTTCCTTTGAACCGTAACACCCCTGAGGACAGACTTTACAGCAAATTTGTTGTGGCTGTATGGGATGGAACGAAATACATAGAGATCAGCAAACCTCATTATTTAACGAATCCTGAGATGGTGGCAGCCAATACAGCCCCATTTAATGATCCCCTTACAAAAAAAGGGCTGAACATTCAACTGAACATGCTTGGCGATGCCTTTGAATTAGGGGTAAAGCACGTTGCTACAAATATTTCCTTCCATCAGATTCTTGGAGAAGGCATTGATTATCAGTATGATGGGAAGACCTATCATTTTGATAAGAATGTTATAGCAGGATATGATGAGACCATCAGCGCGCTATCCGGAAAGGGTATGACGGTAACGGCCATCATTTTAAACGGCTGGAACGATGCCACACCAAATCTGATTTATCCCGGAACAAAGAAAAACTCCACAGCCTTTTACTATATGTTTAATGCAGCCACACCGGAAGGGGTTGACCAGACAAGAGCCATCGCCTCCTTCCTGGCTGACCGCTACAGCGGCTCCAATCCAAACTACGGAAAGATTTCCAACTGGATTGTGGGAAATGAGATCAATAATCAGCAGTGGAACTATGTAGGACCCAGAGATATCACCAGCTATGTTCAGGCTTACCAGAACGCATTCCGCATTTTTTATACGGCCATTAAAAGCACCAGTGCCAATGACCGGGTATATTATTCCCTGGATTATAACTGGAACAATGAAATCAATCATAAAACAAAGTATGGCGGAAAAGCCATTGTAGATACCTTTAACTCCATCGCCAATGAACAGGGACAGATGGATTGGGGACTGTCCTATCATCCCTACCCATGTCCGATGACAGAGCCGGAATTCTGGGATGACGATAAGACAGGACTAATTACCAATGACTTTAACTCCCCGGTCATAAACTTTAAAAATCTGACCACTCTGACGGATTATATGGCTCAGGAAGCATTGAAATCTCCCACCGGTCATGTGCGCCATATTATTTTGACAGAGCAGGGCTTCACAGCAACCAGCCAGTCCAGAGGGAATGTTCCGTATGTTCAGGCAGCTGCCTATGCTTATTCGTATTATATGGTGGACAGTAACCCCTACATTGATGCTTATATTTTAAGCCGTCAGGTGGATGCACCATCTGAAGTACGAAGCGGATTGTCCTTTGGTCTTTGGGAATGTAATATGAACCGGGGGGATGATATCGTTGCGACCAAGCGCCGGAAGATCTGGCAGGTATTCCGGGATATTGATAAAAAGAAATATACGCTTGAATCGACGGAATTTGCCAAATCCATCATTGGAATTCAGAAATGGTCTGATGTGGTTCCAAACTTCCGTTGGAGATCACTTGAAAACTAACGTTTGTTTACCTATATTTATAATAAAAAGATACGGCAGCAGGGATCATAATTCCTTGCTGCCGTATCTTTTGCTTATGCTACTATGCTACTGCCAGGTCAGAGCGCTGTAGGCGTCTAAAAGACCGCCGCTTAAAATCTTTCCGTTCAGTGTTTCCAGTTTTCTGCTGGAATTTAGTAAAATCTGCTTAACATCGGATAAGGAAATATCTGTGCGGTAAGAGTAAAGCATGGCTGCCACACCTGTTACCATAGGTGCAGCCATGGAAGTGCCGCTCATAAATCCATATCCGTTGCCCGGTATGGTGCTTAAAATGTAGGTACCGGGAGCTGCGATATCCACGCTGGCAGCGCCGAAGTTGGAATCCTTGCTCAAGCTGCCGTCAAATAGAATATTTGCGACAGAGAGCACGTTATCGTAAGGAAGAGAGGCGGGATACACCGGATTAATGTCGGTATCATAGCCAAGTCCGGATATGCCTCCGTTTCCGCAGGAGACCACAAACAGCATGGAAGAGTTCTTTATGGTCTGCGCCAGCTCTTCGCTGTAGGAGGAGGTTCCCATGCTCAGATTGCAAATGGAAGCCCCATTGGCCTCCGCATAGCGGATTGCCTGAATCACAGCATCGGGAGTACCGATTCCTTCTTTTCCTCCAAGTGCCTTTAGGGGCATGATTTTAACAAAATTGTTATCCGTGATTCCTGCGATTCCGTAAGCACCTCTGTCAGCACCGATGGTCCCTGCTGCGTGGGTTCCGTGGCTGTCCTCACTACCGGAAAAAACTCTGTTGTTTCCCGAAAAGAAATTCCAGCCGTGAATATCATCTGTATAGCCGTTTCCATCGTTATCAATGCCGTCACCATTGGTTTCCCCTGGGTTTGTCCAGATGGCATTCTTAAGCTCCTGATGATTGATATCAATTCCCGTATCAATGATGGCAACTATGACAGAACGTTTGTTCTGGGCTTTGTCGTAAAGCTCCCAGGCCGGCTGAACGTCAATGTCAATTCCTGCAACGGCTTTTGTCACCTTAGATTCATAGTCGCCGGGTCCGGGTTTTGGTATTCCGATCCCCATACTGGATCTTAATCCGTTATAAACATCGTCCACGGACTGAAATCTTGATTGTAATTCAACCAGACGGAACTCCCCGTCGTTTTTTAATCCCCACTGATAGGTGGAAAATTCATCAGCCGGGGAAAGATTGATTACCCCGGGGCCAATGGCAAAGGGCTTTAGAACTTGTCCGCTGCCGGTTGAAAAAGAGTGGAGCGCATCTGCCGGCGGCTCCTGTTTGTGCGCCGTTGCCTCAGCCGTAGTATAGAGCGGCAGGCTTGGAAGCAGCAAAGCAAGAGACAGGCATGCGGCTCGGATTATTTTTTTCATGGTTTCTTTCTCCTCACTATGAAGCAATCATTGAAACTAATGCTATTATATCATAAACCCTACGCACCAGGCTTTAATTTTATGTAAAAAAATGGATTTTTTTCTATCAGATTTACAGAGAAAGAAAACCGGTCCGCTGCCCCGGGGTTTCGTGGATGATTGTTCTTCCATATAAAATTCATGTTTAACTCCTCCTTTGTATATGAAATATAAATAGTATAGCATCAATATGTGACTATACCTTGAAATTCATTTGAAAACAATTTTGAATCTGCAAAAGAATCTATCGTTGTCGTAAATGGTATTGAAATGTTTTTTTTAGTTATGTTATGATTGTTCTGAACAAAAGGGAAGGAGCGTGCGGCCATGCAGGGGGATTTTTTGACCAGAATCCGTTTTGAATACAACCAGTTTACAAAGGCTGAAAAAAAAGTGGCAGATTACATTCTGCAAAATTCCAGAGAAGTGCTTTTTATGTCAATCACCGGGCTTGCGGAGGCATGTGAAGTAGGAGATACCAGTGTATTCCGTTTCTGCAAGACCTTAAAATTAAAAGGCTACCAGGAGTTTAAGATGATGCTGTCTTTAAGTCTTCATGATGAAGCCGCAGGACAGGGACGCCTGGAAGGAGATATCAAATTAACGGATTCCTTTGCAGAGGTATCCAGAAAAGTATTGAATACCAATATGAGTGCCCTGGAAGAAACTTATTCCCTCTTAAAAGAGGAACAGTTCGGCCAGGTGATTGATTGCCTTTATGAGGCAAAACGCATCTGTTTTTTTGGTGCAGGTGCCAGTATGATATCTGCTTTGAAGGCAGCGAATCAATTTATGAGAATAGAACCTAAGGTTTTTTGTGTACAGGACCCCCATATGCAGACTATGGCAGCCTCTTTGATGGAAGAAGGGGAAGCTGCGGTACTGTTTTCCTATTCCGGGGCTACAAAGGAGACCATTCATGCGGCAGAGCTGGCCAAAAAGGCAGGAGCAAAGACCATCTGCATTACCAGATTTGTAAAATCCCCTCTTACGGCATTTTCTGATATCACTCTGCTGTGCGGTGCCAAGGAAGGACCCCTTCAGGGAGGTTCGGCCCCCTTGGAAATCAGCCAGCTGTTTTTGATTGATCTGATGTACACGGAATATTACAGAAGGTATTTTGAACGCTGTAACAGGAATAATGAAAAAGTATCTGCCGCAGTGCTTGATAAGATGTATTAGAAAGATGAAGAATTGGTAAAATTAAATTCTCTGTGATCAAATGAGAAATGTGGAAAGGAGTGCCTAATGGAAGAACATAAATTCCGTAACAAAATCGTATGGTTTACATTTTTCTTCAGTATTCTGGTCATATGGGTCCACTCCTATAACGCGGTGCTGTTTTTAGGAAGCACGAAAACCGGTTACCGAACCGACTATCTGGAACGTTTTTTAGGAAGTACCGTGGCACAGATCGCTGTTCCCGGGTTCTTTCTGATTTCCTCCTATCTGTTCTTCCGAACCTTTACCATGGAACGGCTCTGGTTGAAATGGAATTCCAGAATCCGCAGTGTACTGGTTCCTTATATTGTGTGGAACTTCCTTTATTATATGGGATATGTCATCGGAAGCAGGATTCCCGTTCTGTCTGATATCATCGGAAAGGGAAAGGTCCCATTTACCATTTTACAGGCGGCGGAAGCAGTCCTGCATTCTACCTATAATTATGTATTCTGGTACTTAAACCAGTTGATTCTTCTGATTGTGCTGGCTCCCCTCATTTATCTTATCGTAAAACGTAAGATCACCGGTATTTTATTTCTGTCAGCCCTATTTGCAGCCATTTATGTTGGCGGAAGCCTGCCGTTCGTCAATCTGGATGCCATGCTGTATTATACCTTCGGGGCATTTACGGCAGTGCATGGAAAAACGTTGGCAGAAAAGGCCTGGGATAAAAAAGGTTGTTTCATTGGTTTGATTTTGCTTCTTACAGCATACTTTTTATATGGATTTAATTTTCCGGGAGCTGCAAAAGGAGAAGTGGCAGCCTCTTCTGTGATTTTCCGGCTCTTTGTCCCCGTTTCTCTGTGGCTCATGGTTCCGGAACGGTATCTTTTTGAAGCAAAAAAATGGATGAGGCAGAATTTCTTTCTCTATGCCATTCATTTTGCGATGGTCCGTCTGATAAATAAAACAGGAGCATTTCTGCTCCCGTCAGTCCCGGCCGTTCCTCTTGGAATCTTTCTTTTCATGCCGGGGATATGTGTTTTTTTCAGTTATCAGATCAGCCGCTTCTTAAAAAAGTTTCTGCCGGGCATCTGGTGTCTTTTAAACGGAGGCCGATGACCAGCGTCCAGATGCGCCGCAGGGAAGAACAAGACCTGTTTTTGTGACCGGAAGGCCAACCTCCTGTGCCTGTACCTCGCCTCCGAATTTCTGCCTGATTTCCGTGGAAATCATATAAGACAACACGGAAGGTGCCAATCCGGTGGTATAAGAATTAATCAGGAAAAACAGCGGTTTGTCAGAGAGAAGTTCTTTGCAGAGTTTAACCAGCGGATAAATGGAATCTTCGATTTTCCAGATCTCTCCTTTTGGGCCCCTCCCGTAAGAAGGCGGGTCCATGATGATGGCATCATAGCGGCTGCCTCTTCGGATCTCCCGTTCCACAAATTTGACGCAGTCATCCACAATCCAGCGGATGGGAGCGGATTCTAAGTTGGAAGAACGGGCGTTTTCCTTGGCCCAGCCTACCATTCCCTTGGACGCATCCACGTGGGTTACGGCTGCTCCTGCATTTGCCGCCGCTAAGGTAGCTCCTCCGGTGTAAGCAAATAAATTAAGCACTTTTACTGGCCGTCCGGCCTTTTTTATTTTTTCGCTGAACCAGTCCCAGTTTGCCGCCTGTTCCGGAAAGAGTCCGGTATGCTTAAAACTGAAGGGCTTCAGCTGAAATGTCAGTTCCTTATAGCTGATGGTCCATTGTTCAGGAAGATCAAAGAATTCCCATTCCCCGCCGCCCTTTGCGCTGCGGTGGTAATGCCCGTTCATTTTTCTCCATCCTTTTTCAGTCTTGGGAGTGGACCAGATTACCTGGGGGTCAGGACGCACAAGAAGATACTTTCCCCAGCGCTCCAGCTTTTCTCCATCTGAACAATCTATTACTTCATAATCTTTCCAGCCATCTGCAATCCACATAATTGGTGCCGCCCTTTCTTTCTATCGATCCTATGATTCTATGATTATACTGGAAAGAGCCTGGAGCGTCAAGTACAGGCCCCAGCCGTTTGGGACAACAATTAATCACGCCTGGCACCTATGTCCTATATACTATAGTATAATATAGAATGAGAGGTGAAAATGATGGGTTGTTTGCGTATGGGTATTTCTGTAGGTAATTGTGGCTGTAACTGCTGGGGCAATTACAGATTTTGCAATGGATGCGGCAGCTGGGGCAATCTCTGCTTTAACAATTGCTCCAACCGGAGAAATTGCGGATGCAACCGCTGCAGCAGATGCGGCCGCTGCGGGAACTGCAGATGTAGAAATAATTGCTGTAATTAATGGAATGGAACGAACATTCCTTCATACTTTATAAATCTCAGGTGGGTTTCCGGCTTTGCCGGGCCCGCCTTTTTGCTGGAAATAAATTTGTAATATAATTGAAAGATTAAAACAGTTGAATTATCTAACATTAGTTGTTAAAATAAATATTAGTAAAAAAGGAAATCCCTGTAAGGAGTGAAGATATGAAAAGAAAAGGTCTCATTGCGCTGGCCGTAACTGCCGTGCTGACCATGGGTGCTGTATCGTTTGATGCCTGGGCAGCAGAAGGGTGGGAACAATCTGGAAATACCTGGGTGTATTACGATTCAAGCGGAAGTAAGATGACGAATGTCTGGAAGAAAGGTGCCGATAACTTCTGGAGGTATTTAAACAGCAACGGTGAGATGGCAGTGAATTCCTGGGTGGAGAACACTTATTATGTGGATTCCAATGGGATTTTAGTGACGGATAAGTGGATGAAGTTCCAGGATAATGGTTCTTCCAATTATAAGTGGTATTATTTTGGAAGCAGCGGGAAAGCCATTATGGACAACTGGTCCAAGATCAATAACAAGTGGTATTACTTTGATTCCAACGGAGAGATGCAGACCGGCTGGATTCTTGATGACATGTATTATACCGGAACAGACGGTGCTATGCGCACCGGCTGGCAGAAGCTTTTCCCGCCGGACAGTAACTATGACTCCGGAAGAATCAGCCCCGGCGACAGCGATGACGGTAAGAACTGGTATTATTTCAATGATAACGGAAAGAAGTTTGTGCCAAAAGATATTTCAGGAGACTATGCCTCCTATAAGATTGATGGAATCGCTTACTGCTTCGATTCCGAGGGTGCCCTTCAGACCGGCTGGAAGAATGTAGGCGTGGACAATGCAGAGCATGAAATCCAGAATTATAAATATTATGACAGCAACGGAAAGATGAGAGTGGGCTGGTATTCCGTAGAACCTCCCCAGGATATATCCGGATATGAAGAGAATGTGGAGTGGTTTTATTTTTCCACCGCAGGAGTTCCAAAAGCCGGTCCCAAGGAAGGCGAGGCCAGCACCAAGGACATAGTAAAGATCAATGACAAGAATTATTTATTTAATAACCTGGGCAATCCGGTTTACGGGCTCCAGAAAGTTTTTATCGGCGGATCTTCCGATTATACCGCTTTTTATTTCGGAGACAAGCAGACCAGCACCATGCAGAAAGGCCGGATTAAAGTGGTAGAGGGTGACGGAAGTGATGCTACCTATTATTTCAGCAACAGCGGGCGCGGTTATACCGGAGTTAAGGACGGCTACCTATATTATATGGGAAAACTCCAGCGTGCCGAAGACGGAAACAAGTACGAACCGATTGCCATTCCTACCGGAAGTACTAAGACCACTTATGTTGTGAATGCTTCCGGCAGAGTGTCAAAGAACACTACCGTCAAAAGCGCGGATGGAGTAAAATATAAAACCGGCAGCAATGGAAATTTAATAAAGGTTGATGATGAGAATCCTTCCGGGAATGAAGGCAGAACCCCCACAGAACCAGCCTGGAAATAGAAAAAACGGTACAAAAGGCGTGAAATTTGAGAAAAACAGATTTCACGCCTTTTTTTCTAAAAAAATGCTTGCAATGAAAAAAAAAGTATGTTATTATGTTAAGGCTGTGGCATGATAGCTGTGAAGCGTGAGGTTGCTGCTTACATAAGCAGGTTTTCCGTGGAGCGAATGTCAAGTTAGGAAACTGGCGACAAGTCACTGTACAATTTAAAATTCTGCCTTTATAAGCAGATAGTCTGTGTGAGGTCCTGGAGGACACACACGGGAACGTGTACAGTCACCGCTTGTCGTACTTCTACTAAGTGCGAAAAGGAGGCGACTTTTTTTATGGCAAGTCAAGTAATGCGAATCACATTAAAAGCGTATGATCATCAGTTAATCGATCAGTCTGCAGGTAAGATCATCGACACTGTAAAAAAGACAGGATCTAAAGTGAGCGGACCGGTGCCGTTACCAACCAAGAAGGAAGTGGTAACCATCTTAAGAGCGGTTCACAAGTACAAAGATTCCAGAGAGCAGTTCGAGCAGAGAACGCATAAGAGACTCATTGATATCATTACACCAAGCCAGAAAACTGTTGATGCATTATCCAGACTGGAAATGCCTGCAGGTGTGTATATCGATATCAAGATGAAGAACAAATAATCTTCATCAAAAACATTTTAGGTAATGTCCTGAAGGGTTTTAATATAGAAGTAACACTTTTTCCTGTAAGGAATCAACATCTCTGCCAGGCGGAGTCATAGTGTTCCACGTATATTGGGCTGTTCTAGGATGATTGCGAAAGCAATCCGCTGTAGAATTAACAAACAGGAGGTAAAAACATGAAGAAAGCTATTTTAGCTACTAAAGTCGGAATGACACAGATCTTCAATGAAAACGGAGTATTAACTCCAGTAACCGTTCTTCAGGCTGGTCCTTGTTTCGTAACTCAGATCAAGACCGTTGAGAACGATGGTTACAGTGCAGTACAGGTTGGTTTTGTTGATAAGAGAGAAAAACTTGTCAGCAAGCCGGTAAAAGGCCATTTTGATAAGGCTGGTGTATCTTACAAAAGATACGTAAGAGAGTTTAGACTTGAGAATGCTGATCAGTATTCTGTAAAAGATGAAATCAAAGCTGAGATCTTCGCAGCAGGCGATAAAATCGATGCAACCGCAATCTCCAAAGGTAAAGGTTTCCAGGGTGCGATCAAAAGACACGGACAGTCCAGAGGACCTATGGCTCACGGTTCCAAGTTCCATCGCCATGCAGGTTCCAACGGTGCAGCTTCCGACCCAAGCAAGGTATTTAAGGGCAAGAAGATGCCTGGCCACATGGGAAACAAGAGAATTACCATTCAGAATCTTGAAATCGTTCGGGTTGATGCAGAAAACAACCTGATTCTGGTTAAAGGTGCTGTTCCAGGACCGAAGAAGTCTTTAGTAACAATCAAGGAAACAGTAAAAGCAGCTAACTAATGCTTTTATAAGAAAGGAGGATCATACAGATGGCAAACGTATCTGTTTACAATATCGAAGGTAAAGAAGTTGGTTCATTAGAGTTAAACGATGCAGTGTTCGGTGTGGAAGTAAATGAGCATCTTGTACACATGGCAGTCGTAAGCCAGCTTGCAAATAAGCGCCAGGGAACACAGAAAGCAAAAACACGTTCTGAAGTATCTGGCGGCGGAAGAAAACCATGGAAGCAGAAAGGAACCGGTCATGCAAGACAGGGTTCAACAAGAGCTCCTCAGTGGACAGGCGGTGGAGTTGTATTCGCTCCCACACCAAGAGATTATACAATCAAGCTTAACAAGAAAGAAAGAAGACTTGCTCTTAAATCCGCTTTAACAAGCAGAGTAAACGAGAATAAGTTCATCGTTGTTGACGAGTTAAAGTTTGACGAAATCAAGACAAAGAAATTCCAGACTGTATTAAATAACTTAAAGGTATCCAAAGCTCTGGTTGTTGTTGGG
Source organism: Lacrimispora sinapis (assembly GCF_043633585.1). NCBI lineage: Bacteria > Bacillati > Bacillota > Clostridia > Lachnospirales > Lachnospiraceae > Lacrimispora > Lacrimispora sinapis. The sequence continues at coordinate 564,930 of NZ_CP141832.1, forward strand.
GAAGACAGCACAAACGCAGTAATGAGCGCTAGAAACATCGCTGCTGTTAAAACTGCATTTGTCAACACAATCAACGTATACGATATCTTAAAGTACAACACAGTTGTTGCTACCAAGACTGCTGTTGCAGCAATCGAGGAGGTGTACGCATAATGGCAGATATTAAGTATTACGACGTAATTCAGAAGCCTGTAGTAACAGAAAAGAGCATGAACGCTATGGCGTCCAAAAAGTATACATTTATTGTACACACAGATGCGAACAAGGCTATGATTAAAGAAGCTGTTGAGAAGATGTTTCCTGGCACAAAGGTTGCCGGCGTGAACACCATGAACTTAGAAGGAAAGACCAAAAGAAGAGGCACTACTTTCGGCAAGACTTCTAAAACGAAGAAAGCGATCGTTCAGTTAACTGCTGACAGCAAAGATATCGAAATCTTCGAAGGACTGTAAGATCGGAACGCTTCATTCGACGGTGCGCCCGGCTTTGACGGGTAAAGTGGATACTCTGAACCCAGTGACGAGTATCTTCCGGACCATTGGATGGCGGGAAGATAGGAGCAGTTCATCTATGTGATGAACATTATATCACGATAAACAAGATACGCCAGGCGGCGTTGAAAGGAGAAATAATCATGGGAATCAAAAAGTATAACCCATATACCCCTTCCAGAAGACATATGACCGGCTCTGATTTCAGCGAGATCACAAAATCAGTTCCTGAAAAGTCCTTGATCAGCAAGACCATCAAGAAAACGGCTGGCCGTAATAATCAGGGTAAAATCACAGTTAGACATCGCGGAGGCGGCGTTAAACGTAAATATAGAATCATCGACTTCAAGAGAAACAGCAAAGACGGCATTGCAGCTACTGTAATCGGTATCGAATACGATCCAAACAGAACTGCTAACATCGCTTTGATCAGCTATGTAGATGGTACGAAAGCATATATCCTTGCTCCTGCTGGTTTAACAGACGGAATGAAGGTTATGAGCGGCGAGAATGCAGAAGCAAAAGTAGGTAACTGCTTACCATTAAGCAAGATCCCGGTTGGTGCTCAGGTTCATAACATCGAGCTTTATCCAGGAAAAGGCGGACAGTTGGTTCGTTCCGCAGGTAACGGTGCACAGCTGATGGCAAAAGAAGGCAAGTATGCAACCCTTCGTTTACCTTCCGGCGAGATGAGAATGGTTCCGATCAACTGCAGAGCTACCATTGGAGTTGTAGGCAATGGTGATCATAACCTGATCAACATCGGTAAAGCTGGTAGAAAGCGTCACATGGGATTCCGTCCTACCGTTCGTGGTTCTGTTATGAACCCTAATGACCATCCACACGGTGGTGGTGAAGGTAAGACTGGTATCGGACGTCCAGGTCCAAGTACTCCATGGGGTAAACCGGCACTTGGCTTAAAGACCAGAAAGAAAAACAAGCAGTCTAACAAGTTGATCGTTAGAAGAAGAGATGGAAAGACCGTTAAATAATTGAAGGAGGTTAGAATCTATGGCTCGCTCACTTAAAAAAGGACCATTTGCAGATGCTCATTTACTTAAAAAAGTAGATGCGATGAACGCAGCAGGACAGAAGCAGGTAATTAAGACCTGGTCCCGCCGTTCTACTATCTTCCCACAGATGGTTGGACATACAATTGCAGTTCATGATGGCAGAAAACACGTTCCGGTATATGTTACAGAAGATATGGTTGGACATAAACTGGGTGAATTTGTTGCTACAAGAACTTACAGAGGACATGGCAAAGACGAGAAAAAGTCTGGCCGTAAGTAATAAAGAAACGAACTCCCTCCGGGCAATCGCAAGGTTACCCCAAGGGCGTTAGAGTTGAAAGGAGGATTCACCATGGCTAAGGGACATAGAAGCCAGATTAAGAGAGAAAGAAATGCTCAGAAGGACACAAGACCATCAGCAAAGTTATCCTATGCTAGGGTTTCTGTTCAGAAAGCATGCTTCGTATTAGATGCCATCAGAGGCAAAGACGTTCAGACAGCACTTGGTATTGTACTTTACAATCCCAGATATGCTTCTTCTTTAATAGAGAAGTTATTAAAATCAGCAATCGCGAACGCTGAGAATAACAACGGTATGGACCCGGCAAAGCTTTACGTAGAAGAATGTTACGCAAACAAGGGACCGACAATGAAGAGAGTAAAACCAAGAGCACAGGGCCGCGCTTATAGAATCGAAAAGAGAATGAGCCACATCACGATCGTGCTTAATGAAAGATAAGGAGGCAAAGAATGGGACAGAAAGTTAATCCACACGGCTTAAGAGTCGGTGTTATTAAAGACTGGGACTCAAAATGGTATGCTGAAGCTGATTTCGCAGACAACTTAGTAGAAGATTATGCGATCAGAAAATTCCTGAAAAAGAGATTATACAGCGCTGGCATTTCAAATATTGAAATTGAAAGAGCATCAGACCGTGTGAAAGTTATTATTCACACTGCAAAACCTGGTGTTGTAATCGGTAAGGGCGGTTCTGAAATCGAGAAGTTAAAGGTTGAAGTTCAGAAGCTCACAGATAAAAAGTTATTTGTTGATATCAAAGAGATCAAAAGACCAGATAAAGATGCACAGTTAGTAGCTGAATCTATTGCACAGCAGTTAGAGAACCGTGTATCCTTCCGTCGTGCGATGAAGTCTACCATGGGACGTTCCATGAAGGCTGGCATTAAAGGCATCAAGGCTGCAGTTGCAGGCCGTCTTGGCGGAGCTGATATGGCTCGTACAGAGTTCTACAGCGAAGGCACAATCCCGTTACAGACACTGAGAGCAGATATTGACTATGGTTTCGCTGAAGCAGATACAACCTTCGGTAAGATCGGCGTTAAGGTTTGGATCTACAACGGTGAAGTACTTCCAACTAAAGGAAACAAGGAAGGGAGCGATAAATAATGTTAATGCCTAAAAGAGTTAAGCGTCGTAAACAGTTCCGTGGAAACATGGCTGGTAAAGCTTTAAGAGGCAATAAGATCAGCAATGGTGAGTTCGGTTTGGTTTCTATGGAACCATGCTGGATCAGATCCAACCAGATCGAGGCTGCCCGTGTTGCTATGACTCGTTATATCAAGCGTGGCGGTAAAGTCTGGATCAAGATCTTCCCGGATAAACCTGTAACAGCAAAGCCAGCAGAGACCCGAATGGGTTCCGGTAAGGGCAGTCTGGAATACTGGGTAGCAGTAGTAAAGCCAGGCCGTGTATTATTCGAAATCGCTGGAGTACCTGAAGAAACAGCACGTGAAGCTTTACGTCTTGCTATGCATAAGTTACCCTGCAAGTGTAAGATTGCTGCTAAAGCAGATTTAGAAGGCGGTGAATGACAGTGAAAACTAATAAGTATGTTGAAGAATTAAAAGGAAAAACAGTTGCTGAACTCAATACAGAATTAGTAGCTGCAAAGAAAGAACTTTTCAACTTAAGATTCCAGAATGCGACGAATCAGCTTGACAATACAAGCAGAATCAAAGAAGTTCGCAAGAACATTGCCAGAATTCAGACTGTTATAACTGAGAAGGCTAAATTAGCTTAAGTTGTGACTTTATAAAAGCATGACACACACGAGTGCGTGTAAACTTATAGATAGGGCCGGAAAGGCCATAAACTCGAAAGGAGAATACCTAACGTGGAAAGAAATCTTAGAAAAACCCGTACTGGTAAGGTTGTAAGCGACAAGATGGATAAGACTATCGTAGTTGCTATTGAAGACCATGTAGAACATCCTTTATACGGCAAGATCGTAAAAAGAACGTATAAATTAAAAGCTCATGATGAGAACAATGCTTGCAACATGGGCGATACCGTTAAAGTTATGGAAACAAGACCTCTGTCCAAAGACAAGAGATGGAGACTTGTGGAGATTATCGAGAAAGCGAAATAATTTATTTCTAGGAAGGAGTAACAGGCATGATTCAGCAGGAAACCAGATTAAGGGTTGCTGATAATACTGGTGCAAAAGAACTGCTTTGCATCCGTGTTATGGGTGGATCTACAAGAAGATATGCTAGTATTGGTGATGTTATCGTTGCCAGCGTTAAAGATGCAACACCTGGCGGTGTTGTAAAGAAAGGCGACGTTGTTAAGGCCGTTGTTGTACGTACTGTAAAAGGCGCACGCCGTAAAGACGGTTCCTATATCAAGTTCGATGAGAACGCTGCCGTAATAATCAAAGATGACAGGACTCCAAAAGGAACTCGTATCTTTGGACCGGTTGCCAGAGAGTTAAGAGAGAAACAGTTCATGAAAATTGTTTCCTTAGCTCCGGAAGTATTATAAGGAGGTGTCGGACTGTGCATAAAATTAAAAGAGATGACCTTGTAAAGGTTATTGCAGGAAAAGATAAAGATAAGCAGGGCAAGGTTCTTCATGTTGATACGAAGAACAACAGAGTGGTAGTGGAAGGCGTGAACATGATGACTAAGCATGTAAAACCCGGCGCAGGAAACCCACAGGGCGGTATCGTACAGAAAGAAGCTTCACTTGATATCTCCAATGTAATGCTCGTGGTTGACGGAAAAGCTACAAGAGTAGGCTTTGACGTTAAAGACGGTAAAAAAGTTCGTGTTGCAAAAGCAACCGGAAAAGTAATTGACTAATTCGGAGAGGAGGAATAAAAATTGGCTAGATTAAAAGATATTTACCAGACAGAGATCGTAGAAGCTATGATCAAGAAGTTTGGATATAAAAACGTTATGGAAGTACCGAAGTTGGATAAGATTGTCATCAATATGGGTATTGGTGAAGCTAAGGACAATGCCAAGGTTTTAGACTCTGCAGTCAGAGACTTAGAGATCATCTCCGGTCAGAAGGCAGTCTTAACAAAGGCTAAGAAGTCAATTGCTAACTTCAAACTCAGAGAAGGTATGCCAATCGGATGTAAAGTGACATTACGCGGCGAGAGAATGTATGAATTTGCAGATCGTCTGATCAACCTTGCACTCCCTCGTGTACGTGACTTTAGAGGCGTAAATGCCAATGCATTTGATGGCAGAGGTAACTATGCACTTGGTATCAAGGAACAGCTTATTTTCCCTGAAATTGAGTACGATAAAGTTGACAAGGTAAGAGGTATGGACATTATTTTCGTCACTACCGCTAAGACAGACGAAGAAGCCCGTGAACTTTTGACATTATTCAATATGCCATTTGCAAAATAGTAGGAGGAATAATCCATGGCTAAGACTTCAATGAAGATCAAACAGCAGAAACCTGCAAAATTCTCCTCAAGAGAATATAATCGCTGCAGAATCTGCGGTCGTCCACATGCTTATTTAAGAAAATACGGAATCTGCAGAATTTGCTTCCGTGAATTAGCATACAAAGGTCAGATCCCAGGCGTTAAAAAGGCAAGCTGGTAAAATAAGGAAGGAGGCAATTTCAAAATGACAATGAGCGATCCAATCGCAGATATGCTTACGAGAATCCGTAATGCAAATACTGCAAAACATGATACGGTAGATGTACCTTCATCCAAGATGAAATTAGCTATTGCTGATATCCTTGTGAAAGAGGGATACGTTAAAAAATATGATATCGTAGAAGACGGTGCATTCCAGTCAATCAGAATCACCTTAAAATACGGTAAAGATAAAAATGAAAAAATCATCACAGGTATTAAGAGAATCTCCAAACCAGGTTTACGTGTATATGCAAACAAAGAGGAGTTACCGAAAGTACTTGGCGGTTTAGGAACTGCAATCATTTCTACAAACCAGGGCGTGATTACAGACAAAGAAGCACGTAACTTGGGTGTAGGCGGAGAAGTTTTAGCATTCATTTGGTAATTACTGCAGCATCTGAAAACAGAGGGAACGAAACGTTCCTTCCGAGAATTTAAGGAGGTAGACGGCATGTCACGTATCGGAAGAATGCCTATCGCGATTCCAGCAGGCGTAACTGTTGCAATTGCAGAAAATAATAAAGTGACTGTAAAAGGTCCTAAGGGAACTCTTGAGAGAGTATTACCCACAGAGATGACGATCAAAGAAGAAGATGGTCATATCATCGTTACCAGACCAAACGATTTAAAGAAAATGAAATCTTTACACGGTCTGACAAGAACTTTAATCAACAACATGATCATTGGTGTTACAAATGGTTATGAGAAGAAGCTGGAAATCAACGGTGTTGGTTACAGAGCTCAGAAGCAGGGCAACAAACTGATCCTGTCTCTTGGATACTCTCATCCAGTTGAAATGATCGATCCAGAAGGCATTGAAGCTACAATGGAAGGTCAGAACATCATCTTCATTAAAGGTATCGATAAAGAAAAAGTTGGCCAGTACGCTGCTGAAATCAGAGATAAGAGAAGACCTGAACCTTACAAGGGCAAGGGAATCAAGTATGCTGACGAAGTGATCAGACGTAAAGTTGGTAAGACTGGTAAGAAATAATTAAGGAGAGTGTAAAGATGGTTAGCAAACAGTCAAGAAGCGAAATTCGCGTTAAAAAGCACAACAGATTACGTAACCGTTTTGCAGGCACTGCAGAAAGACCGCGTTTAGCTGTGTTTAGAAGCAATAATCATATGTATGCTCAAATTATTGACGATACAGTTGGTAAAACTTTAGTTGCTGCTTCTACAGTAGAAAAAGATGTAAAGGCAGAATTAAAGAAAACTAACGACGTTGATGCTGCAGCATATGTAGGTTCCGTAGTTGCAAAGAGAGCCATTGAAAAAGGTATCAAGGAAGTTGTCTTTGACAGAGGCGGTTTTATATATCAGGGTAAAATTCAGGCATTAGCAGACGCAGCAAGAGAAGCTGGTCTGGAATTCTAAGTAGAGAGGAGAATGACAGCGTGAAACGTACAATAGTTGATGCAAATCAGGTAGAGTTAAACGATAGAGTAGTTGCTATCAAACGTGTATCTAAAACCGTTAAAGGTGGACGTACCATGAGATTCTCTGCTTTAGTAGTCGTAGGCGATGGCAATGGCCGCGTAGGTGCAGGTCTTGGCAAAGCTGGTGAAGTTCCAGAAGCAATCCGTAAAGGGAAAGAGGCTGCTGTTAAAAATATGGTAAATATCCCGATCGATGAGAATAAAAGTATTCCTCATGACCTGACTGGAAAGTTTGGAAGTGCTTCTGTACTTCTTAAGAGAGCTTCCGAAGGTACCGGTGTTATTGCAGGAGGTCCTGCCCGTGCAGTCGTAGAGCTTGCAGGTATCAAGAATATCCGTACAAAGTCCCTTGGCTCAAACAACAAAACCAATGTTGTTTTAGCTACAATCAAAGGTTTAACTGAGTTAAAGACTCCTGAGGAAGTTGCAAGACTCCGCGGTAAATCTGTTGAAGAGATTTTAGGCTAAGGAGGATAAGAAGATGGCAGATAAATTAAAAATCACATTGGTGAAATCCCCGATCGGTGCAATTCCAAAGCACAAAGCAACTGTTTTAGCATTAGGTTTAAAGAAGCTTCACAAAACAGTTGAAATGCCGGATAATGGTGCAGTTAGAGGTATGATCGCCAGCGTGCGTCATTTAGTAAAAGTAGAAGAGATCTAAGAAAATAAAGTAAGGAGGTGCAAGCGATGGATTTATCAAATTTACAGCCTGCGTTAGGTTCCAAACACAGCGATAACTTCAGAAGAGGCCGTGGCCATGGTTCAGGAAACGGTAAGACGGCAGGTAAAGGTCACAAAGGACAGAAAGCCCGTTCTGGTGCTACCAGACCAGGTTTTGAAGGCGGACAGATGCCTTTATACAGACGTATTCCTAAAAGAGGCTTTACAAACAGAAATTCTAAGACAATTGTCGGCATTAATGTAAGCGCTTTGGAAGGTTTTGAAAACGGTACAGTTGTTACAGTTGAAACTTTATTAGAGAGCGGTATCGTTAAGAATCCGCGTGATGGCGTTAAGATCCTTGGAAATGGAGAATTAACCAAAAAGCTTACAGTAAAGGTAGATGCTTTCAGCGAAGGCGCAAAAACCAAAATCGAGGCTTTAGGTGGAACCTGCGAGGTGATCTAATATGTTAAAAACACTCCGTAATGCATTCAAGATCAAGGACGTAAGGAAGAAACTCATCTTTACGTTTTTGATGCTGGTGGTTACCAGAATCGGTTCTCAGTTGCCGATTCCAGGAGTTGAAACAAGCTTTTTTAAAGATTTATTTGCTCAGCAGAACAACGATGCGTTCGGTTTTTTTAACGCAATGACAGGTAGTTCATTTACCAACATGTCTGTGTTCGCTCTGAGCATTACCCCTTACATCACATCTTCCATTATCATGCAGCTTTTGACCATTGCAATCCCTAAACTTGAGGAGATGCAAAGAGATGGTGAGGATGGAAGAAAGAAGATAGCAGAATACACCCGTTACGTAACAGTTGGTCTGGCTCTGATCGAGTCCATTGCAATGGCAATCGGATTCGGCGGTCAGGGACTGTTAAGAGATTTTAATGCTTTAAGTGTTGTCATTGCAGTTGCGACTATGACAGCTGGTAGTGCGCTCCTTATGTGGATCGGTGAACGGATCACAGAGAATGGTGTGGGAAATGGTATTTCCATCGTCCTTTTATTTAACATCATTTCCAGTTTCCCCTCCGATGCGTCAACCCTGTATACCAGATTTATCACTGGAAAATCGGTTGCCGTAGCAGCAATAGCGGCCATTATCATTTTTGCCATAATTGTAGCAATTGTAGTGTTTGTCGTTGTCCTTCAGGGCGGCGAGAGAAGAATTCCAGTGCAGTATTCCAAGAAGATGCAGGGGCGGAAGATGGTTGGCGGACAAGCGACCAACATTCCGTTGAAGGTGAATACAGCCGGTGTTATTCCGGTTATCTTTGCTTCCTCGATCATGTCCTTCCCGGTGGTAATCAGCCAGTTCCTTGGTGACCGGATTGATTACAACAGTGTGGGAGGCCACATCTTAACAGCACTGAATTCCTCCAGCTGGTTTCGAGTAGACCGGCCGGTTTATTCTTTAGGTATGATCGTTTACGTGGCTCTTATCATCGTATTTGCATATTTTTATACTTCCATCACATTCAATCCGCTGGAAGTAGCGAACAACATGAAAAAGTCAGGCGGCTTTATTCCGGGTATCCGCCCAGGAAAGCCTACCAGCGATTATCTTAATTCTATTTTAAACTATATCGTATTTTTAGGTGCATGCGGTTTGACGATTATTTGTATTATCCCGATTATGGTCTCAGGTTTATTTAACGTAAGCCATTTATCCTTCGGGGGTACATCACTTATCATTATTGTCAGTGTTGTACTTGAGACGTTGAAGGCGATCGAATCCCAGATGCTTGTACGTAATTATAAAGGATTTTTGACTGATTAAAGGACAAACCAAGGGAAACATGTCATGCGTGTTTTCCTTGGGATTTGTGCTATTTAACCTTATGTTTCCAAGGAGGGACTGTTGATGAAAATCATCATGTTGGGTGCCCCTGGTGCCGGAAAGGGCACACAGGCGAAAAAGATTTCTGAAAAATATCAGATTCCGCATATCTCTACCGGAGATATTTTCCGTTCCAATATTAAGGAAGGAACAGAATTGGGAAAAAAAGCAAAGGGATATATGGATCAAGGGGCACTTGTTCCGGATGAACTCACTATAGGGATGCTTATAGACCGTATTCAGAAGGAAGATTGCAGCGACGGATATGTGCTGGACGGATTTCCAAGAACCATTCCCCAGGCAGAAAGCCTTACAAAGGCCATCTCTGAGATGGGACAAAAGATTGACTTTGCAATAAATGTTGACGTACCTGACGAAAATATCATTAACAGGATGTCAGGCCGCCGTGCATGCATTTCCTGCGGAGCTACATATCATATCGTCTACAACCCAAGCAAGGTTCCAGGCGTATGTGATGTGTGTGGTGCAGAGCTTGTATTAAGAGATGATGACAAACCGGAGACGGTTAAGAAGCGTCTGTCCGTATATCACGACCAGACACAGCCTCTGATTGAGTATTACGAAAAAGAAGGCGTGCTGGTGAATGTTGACGGAACACAGGAATTAAACAAAGTGTTCTCAGATATCGTTTCTATTTTAGGAGCATAGTTTATGTCAGTGACGATTAAATCTGCAAGAGAGATAGAACTTATGAGAGAGGCAGGAAGAATTCTGAGCATTACCCATGAAGAACTTTCCAAAGCCTTGAAACCCGGAATGACAACCTGGGATATTGACCATCTGGGAGAAGAGATCATAAGGAGCTACGGCTGCATGCCCTCCTTTTTAAATTACAACGGATACCCTGCTTCCATCTGTGTTTCAGTCAATGATGAAGTGGTACACGGGATACCCAGTAAAAAACGTATTTTAATGGAAGGTGATATTGTGAGCCTGGATGCCGGCGTCATTTATAAAGGATATCATTCGGATGCGGCAAGAACTTATGGGATCGGAGAAATCACTCCTTCGGCGGGGCAACTGATAGAAGTGACAAGACAAAGTTTCTTTGAAGGGATTAAATTTGCAAAATCTGGCAATCATCTAGGTGATATATCTGCTGCGATCCAGAAATATGCAGAATCGTTCGGCTACGGAGTTGTCCGTGACCTTGTGGGACATGGAATCGGTTCTCACCTCCATGAGGAACCTGAGGTGCCGAATTTTGCCCAGAAAAGGCGGGGAATCAAGCTGAGGCCGGGCATGACGCTTGCCATCGAACCCATGATCAATGAAGGAACCCCTGATGTGGTGTGGCTCGATGACGACTGGACGGTCGTGACCGAAGACGAAAAGCTGTCTGCCCATTATGAAAATACCATTCTGATCACAGAAGGCGAGCCGGAGATTTTAAGTCTGGTTTCCAGGGATATATAAGGAAGTGCCCATGGGATTAGAAGCTGGATCACTGGCAGAATCAACGGCAGGACATGATAAAGGCAGTTATTTCTTCATATTGCGTGAAGAAGGCGAATATATATATCTGGTGGACGGAAAATACCGGCGTATGGAATGTCCGAAGAAAAAAAAGAAAAAGCATGTAAAACCCCTTGTATGGGAGAAACATTCCCTGGAATTTAAAAGCCGGGAAAACAATAAAGTCACCGATGAAGAGATCAAATATTTCATCCGATGTTTCAAAAGAGAAGAACAGGTTGTTAGGAGGTAAGCTTTATGTCAAAAGCAGATGTTATTGAAATTGAAGGAACCGTTGTGGAGAAACTCCCCAATGCCATGTTTCAGGTCGAACTGGAGAATGGTCATCAGGTATTAGCCCACATCAGCGGCAAACTTCGCATGAACTACATTCGTATTTTACCCGGAGATAAGGTGACGATTGAAATGTCCCCTTATGATTTAAGCAAAGGAAGAATCATCTGGAGAGATAAATAAGGCGTTTTTTTCATATACGCCTCCCCTTTATGTCCATGACACACCAGGCTAAAGGGTTAATAAATATATAGGAAAAAGCGCTTGCATTTTAAGACGATTAGTGGTATAATGCTGTAGCGACTTTGTTGAAATACTGGGTGTATTATGTCTAAAGGGCAGCACTGGTTTTAAAATAAAACACACTGCGGGTATACTCAGAAGGCTCTTTGCAAAAGGAGGCTCCGCCGTTGCCAGGCTCGAGAGAGGCTTACCAGGTGCCGGGGAGTGCTTCGCACACAGGTGTCTGAAAGCAGACGCCGGGTGCTCAATGTGAAAGGGCGCATAACGGAAAGGAGAATTGCTGTGAAGGTTAGATCATCAGTCAAACCGATTTGCGAAAAGTGCAAAATCATCAAGAGAAAAGGCAGTATCAGAGTAATCTGTGAAAATCCTAAGCATAAGCAGAGACAAGGTTAAAAAAATTAATGGAGGTGTACTACACACATGGCTCGTATTTCAGGTGTTGATTTACCAAGAGAAAAACGTGTTGAGATCGGCTTAACTTATATCTACGGTATCGGTAGAACAAGTGCTAGCCGCATTCTTACAGAAGCTGGCGTTAATCCTGACACTCGTGTTAAGGACTTAACCGATGACGAAGTTAAAAGACTTGCAGAAGTAATTACTGCGTCTCAGACTGTTGAAGGTGATTTACGTAGAGAAATCGCTATGAATATCAAGAGACTTCAGGAAATTGGCTGCTACCGCGGAATTCGTCATAGAAAGAGCCTTCCGGTTCGTGGTCAGAAGACAAAGACCAATGCAAGAACCCGTAAAGGCCCAAGAAAGACCGTAGCAAACAAGAAGAAATAAGCATTGAACACTTAGTGGGATATCTCACGGATTGAGTGTGACGGTGTGCCCCGCTTTATCGGGCAAAGCCGTTCTTTGACCGGAAGGGAAAAGAACATTTTTGTTAAAATTAACAGCGAATCACGTTACATGTTTTAAAAACAGGAATAACAGGATTCAGATATTCGTACCCTGCGCCGGCTCTCAGGATCCATAGAGCAGGGCGGAGCAAGTAAAAAGAAAGTAGGTTAGTTTAAAATGGCTAAAAAAGTGTCCACTACTAAAAAAGTGACAAAAAAGCGCGTAAAGAAAAACGTTGAACGCGGACAAGCACATATCCAGTCATCTTTTAATAACACAATTGTGACATTAACGGATACACAGGGTAATGCATTATCCTGGGCAAGTGCTGGTGGTCTGGGATTTAGAGGTTCAAGGAAATCTACTCCATATGCAGCTCAGATGGCGGCAGAAACTGCTACTAAGGCAGCTCTTGTACATGGTTTAAAATCAGTAGACGTTATGGTTAAAGGTCCTGGTTCAGGCCGTGAAGCAGCTATTCGTGCACTTCAGGCATGCGGTTTAGAAGTAACCAGCATTAAGGATGTAACACCGGTTCCACATAACGGTTGTCGTCCACCAAAACGCAGAAGAGTCTAATTAGGAGGTAATTACAGTGGCAGTTGATAGAGTTCCTGTTCTTAAAAGATGTAGATCCCTTGGTCTTGATCCGATCTATTTAGGAATAGATAAAAAATCAAAAAGAGAATTAAAAAGAGCAAACAGAAAGATGAGTGAGTACGGCATTCAGCTGAGAGAAAAGCAGAAAGCGAAATTCATCTATGGAGTTCTTGAAAAACCTTTCCGTAACTACTATGCTAAGGCTGAGAGAATGAATGGTATGGTTGGTGAAAACCTTATGATTCTTCTTGAAAGAAGACTTGACAATGTAGTATTCCGTATGGGATTCGGAAGAACAAGAAGAGAGACCAGACAGATGGTTGACCATAAGAGCATCCTTGTAAATGGTAAATGCGTAAACATTCCTTCCTTCTTAGTAAAGGCTGGCGATGTGATCGAAGTAAAAGAAAAATGCAAAACCAATGCAAGATTCAAAAGTGTTCAGGAAACCACTGCAGGACGTATGGTTCCTGCATGGCTTGACGTTGACCATGAGAATTTACGTGGTACTGTTAAAGAGTTACCAACAAGAGACGAGATTGATGTTCCAGTGAATGAAATGCTTATCGTCGAGTTGTACTCCAAATAATTGAAAGTCTGTTGATTAAAGCCGGCTTTCGCCCGGGGGTTTTTATACTTCCGGGCAAGGTTTGAGTATAAGACCCTCGATACAAAATACCCAAAAGGAGGGGCTATTAGTGTTCGATTTTGAAAAACCAAACATTGAGATTGCTGAGATCTCAGAAGATAAAAAATATGGCAAGTTTGTAGTTGAACCGCTTGAAAGAGGTTATGGCACGACTTTAGGTAATTCCTTAAGAAGAATCATGCTTTCTTCCCTACCGGGCGCTGCAGTTAGTCAGGTAAAAATCGACGGCGTTTTGCATGAGTTCAGTTCCATCCCAGGCGTTAAAGAAGATGTGACTGAGATCATTATGAACATCAAGAGCTTATCTATTAAGAATAATAGCGATACCAACGAAGCAAAAGTTGCTTACATCGAGTTTGAAGGCGAAGGTGTTGTGACGGCTGCCGATATCCAGGCGGATCCTGATATTGAGATCATGAACCCGGAACAGGTAATCGCTACCCTTAGTGGCGGTACAGACAGCAAGTTCTATATGGAACTTACGATTACCAAGGGCCGCGGCTACGTGAGTGCAGACAAGAATAAAAGTGAAGATTTACCAATCGGAGTTATTGCCGTTGATTCCATCTATACACCAGTAGAACGCGTCAACATGACGGTACAAAACACACGAGTAGGTCAGGTCACTGATTATGATAAGTTGACATTAGATGTATACACAAATGGTACTTTGGCGCCAGATGAGGCAGTAAGCCTTGCAGCTAAAGTTCTGAGTGAGCATTTAAACCTGTTCATTGATTTATCTGAGAACGCTAAGACTGCTGAAGTCATGGTGGAGAAAGAAGACAATGAAAAGGAGAAAGTACTTGAGATGAACATTGATGAACTGGAGCTTTCTGTCCGTTCATACAATTGTCTTAAGAGAGCTGGAATCAATACCGTTGAAGAATTGTGCAACCGCACTTCCGAGGATATGATGAAGGTTCGTAATCTTGGCCGTAAGTCATTAGAAGAAGTGTTGGCCAAGTTAAAAGAGCTGGGCTTACAGCTTAATCCAAGCGACGATACCAACGCATAATTGGTCCGTTTGATACAGCTGATTTATGGAGAATAAGCACTGATACAGTAAGACCGAAGAAGCATGTATCCGTGTTCCACAAATGGAGGAATATTAAGATGGCAGGATATAGAAAGCTGGGAAGAACTTCCAGTCAAAGAAAAGCATTAATCAGAAGCCAGGTAACTGCATTATTACACAATGGCAAAATCGTGACAACAGAAGCAAGAGCAAAAGAAATCCGCAAAGTTGCGGAAGGTCTGATCGCTTTAGCAGTAAAAGAGAAGGATAACTTCGAGACTGTTAAGGTTACAGCAAAGGTTGCACGTAAAGATAAAGAAGGCAAGAGAGTCAAAGAAGTTGTAAACGGCAAGAAAGTTACCGTATACGATGAAGTTGAGAAAGAAATCAAAAAAGATCTTCCTTCCAGACTCCATGCAAGAAGACAGATGTTAAAGGTTCTTTATGATGTAACTGAGGTTCCGACCCAAGCTGCAGGCAGAAAGAAAAATACAAAATCTGTTGATTTACCAAAGCAGCTGTTTGAAGAGATTGCACCAAAGTATGTTTCCCGCAACGGTGGTTACACACGTATCGTTAAGATCGGTCAGCGTAAGGGTGACGGAGCTATGGCAGTTCTTCTTGAGCTTGTATAAGTAAAGCAATAAAAACCCGATGGTGGAGATAATCCCCTATCGGGTTTTTTTATTGAGATCCTGTTCCTGGCAAAGAACCGCAAGAATAAAGAAAGAATATCGTAAGTTGACGGACAAATGCTTTCCGGGCTATAATGTTAAATATAGAATAATATGGCTATTTTGCCAGATTCGTTAATATAGGAACGGGAGGAATTTATATGAAGCATTTTAAAAGACTGATGGCTTTTGTATCTCTGATAGCCTTGTTGGGAGTCAGTGTTCCATTTGAAGCATCAGCCGCCCCAGCGAAAACCATATCGTCCGTAACTCTCTATGTGGGGATGGAAGAGATTGAGTTGGGAGACACTTTGCCGTCTGAAACTTCTTTTAAGACGAAGGAAGGCAATGGAAATTACGTTTATACCAATAATGATAGATACGAAGTATCTGATTTGGAATGGATAACTTCTGACAACAAAAAGATGAAGGTTGGTTATGAGCCGAAGATGAAGGTGACTCTGAGGGCTTCAGATTCTGATACCTATGCATTTAAGGGGGGCTATCAGTCCAGCAACGTTACCATCAAAGGAGGAACTTATGTATCTTCCAACCGCTCCGGCAGTGATACGTTATATGTTACATTTACCTTTAAGCCGATTAAGGGAACGTATGAATCACCGGAGGATGCTGACTGGAGAGATTCTGGCTACGGCAATGCAAGATGGAGTTCCGTAGACGATAGTTCCGGAGCCTATGACGTGTACTTATACAGAGGCAGCACCGTTGTAAAGAAAGTAGAAAAGTTAAAAGCAACTTCCTATAATTTCTATCCGTATATGACAAAGGCAGGAACCTACAGCTTTAAGGTCCGCACCGTTCCTTATACAGACACCGAAGAAAAATACGGAAAGAAGAGTGACTGGACGGAATCCGGGGAAATGTATCTGCCGGAGGAAAAGGTATCCGATGGCCGCGGACAGGAGTCCGGCAATGGTTCTGTGATATCCAGCGAGGATGTGGGTTGGATCAAATCAGGGAATACATGGTATTACCGTTACCCGGATGGTTCCTACCAGAAGAATAACTGGGCAAAAATCAATGGAAGATGGTATTTATTCGATACCAGCGGTGCCATGCTGACCGGCTGGCAGCAGAAGAATGGTTTATGGTATTATTTAAATAATGACGGTGCCATGTTGACCGGCTGGATAAAATCTAATAACGTCTGGTATTATATGAACCCGTCCGCCTCAAATGGAGTGGAAGGTGCAATGGTATCCGGATGGATCAACTACAACAACAAATGGTACTACACCAACTCCAACGGGGCAATGCAGGAAGGTTGGAAAGAGATAGACGGTAACTGGTATTATTTCTATCCAGGAGAAGGCTCCAAGGCGGTGAATACCACGATTGGAGGATTTCCGGTAGATGCCAACGGTGTTTGGCATAAATAATAACGGGAAAGGATGTAGATGCAGATGAAATGGATACGGGGAAAGGCGGCATGGCTGGTGCTTCTGGGTACGGTCATGCTTCTGGGAACAGGAATGACGGCCAGTGCAGCTGCGGGATTGAAAATCCGTCTGGACCATGGAAGCAAAAGGAGCTGGACAGAAGAAATCCAGGTTCCCCAAGTGACAGTCAATTTCTCAGAGAATACACCGGAATGGAGTAAGGACCCCGATGACTGGGAGCCTGGCAAGAAAGTAACTGCTACCATAACCGTACCAGGTACCTTTACAAGATCGGATTGTACGGTGTATGGCGGTACGTTGATTTCTGCAAAAGCGAAGGACGGAGAGTCTGTCATCAAGGTTTCCTATATACCCGTAGCGAAGCTGGCAGGGCCGGAAAAAGCCGGCTGGAGTGATGCATCAAAAACAAAGGCTTCCTGGAAAAAAGTTCCCTTTGCACACAGATACCAAATTGTACTTTATAAAGAGGGCGGTATCTGGGTAAAGAGCCTGACGACTTCTTCCAACAGTGTAGATCTTCTGCAATACATGGAAAACGGACAAAAATATTATTACACGGTAAAAGCAATTCTAAAGGACTCTTCCGAAGAGGATTATTTAAAGGAAGGCGATCCGGTTACTTCTGATGATTCTGTGGTTCAGGTCCTGGGAGATACCGAAGGATCATGGGCGGAATATAAGGAAGGGAAAAAATACCGGGCAGAAGATGGCAGCTATGTCACCAACAGCTGGAAGATGATCAGTGGAAAATGGTACTATTTTAATAATGAAGGCTTTGCAGCAACTGGCTGGCAGTATCTGGGGGAAAAGTGGTATTACTTCGGCTCAGACGCCGCTATGAAGACCGGATGGCAGCAGCTCAATGGAAAATGGTACTACTTAAATCCTGACGGAGATATGGCGGTTGGCTGGATTCAGCCCCAGCCTGGAAAATGGTATTATCTTTACACGGATGGAAGTATGGCTGCCGATACAACAATAAGCGGTGTTTATCAGGTTGACAGTTCCGGCCTTTGGATAAAAAAATAAAAAAGCTTTTATGCGAAGCTGTCGTATTGATATAAGAATCTATGAATGAGGATGTTCTTTCTTGTGTTTGAAGGAACATCCCTTTTTTATATAAAAGAAGGGGAATGTTAGCGGAAGAAAAGAGAAAAGAGGTGGAATCTTTTTTAAATTCAATGGATGAGCACATATATCTGTTCCATATTTCTGAAACTAAGGACAAATACATTTTTTAATTTCGTACAATTCATGTCAAGCATATTTTAAAATATAAAAAGATTTGTGTCGATGCTTGACTGATCGACATTATTCATCTAAAATTATGTGGCATACGAGTGTATAATTTTATCACAGAAAGGCCTGCTATGGGAATAATAAAAGCGTCTAAGCTGATCTTTGATTATATCAGAAGAGATGAAGAAGAAAATATAGAAGAAATGAAACGTGCCATTGACAATGTCAGTTTGGATATCGAAGCCGGGCAGTTTGTTGCAATACTGGGGCATAACGGTTCGGGAAAGTCTACCTTTGCAAAGCAGTTAAATGCCATCTTACTGCCGACCGAAGGAACCGTATGGATTCAGGGGCTTGATACCTCTCAGGAAGAGAATCTGTGGGAAGTGCGTAAAAGGACCGGAATGGTATTCCAAAATCCGGACAACCAGATCATCGGCAATATTGTGGAAGAAGACGTAGGCTTTGGCCCTGAAAATATGGGCGTTCCTACGGAGGAGATTTGGAAACGGGTAGAAGAGAGCTTAAACGCGGTGGGGATGGCACCTTACCGGTTAAAGTCACCGAATAAGCTGTCCGGCGGACAAAAACAGAGAGTCGCCATTGCCGGAGTCATGGCCATGCGCCCTCAGTGCATTGTCTTAGATGAGCCGACGGCGATGTTAGACCCCAACGGGCGGAAGGAAGTGGTGAAAACCGTCCGGGAATTAAATAAAAAAGAAGGCATTACCGTTCTTTTGATCACCCACTATATGGAAGAGGTTACGGATGCGGACCGGGTGATCGTCATGGACGAAGGAAAGGTGGTCATGGACGGAACACCAAAGGAAATTTTTTCAAGAGTTGAGGAACTTAAATCTTACCGTCTTGATGTTCCCCAGGTGACGGAGCTTGCCTATGAGCTTCAAAAGAGCGGTGTGGATCTGCCGGATGGAATATTGACACTGGAAGAATTAATGGAAAACCTTCTGCCAAAGTTTGCCGGGCATTTTCCGTTAAAGATGACTCCGGAGAATGGAGGGAGCCATGGGAATTAAAGTGGAGCATTTAAGTTATATTTACGGGTATGGCACTGCCTTTGAACAGCATGCTTTAAAGGACATAAACCTTGAAATAAAGGATGGAGAATTTATCGGGCTCATTGGTCATACCGGTTCTGGAAAATCTACTTTGATCCAGCATTTAAACGGATTGATCCGGGCAACCGATGGTGCCATCTATTATAATGGAAAGAACATTTATGACAATGGGTATGACATGCGGTCTTTGAGAAATCACGTAGGTCTTGTATTCCAGTATCCAGAGCATCAGCTATTTGAAATTGATGTTTTTACGGATGTCTGTTTCGGTCCGAAAAACCAGAAGCTTTCAAAGGAAGAAGTTGAAAGCCGGGCAAAAGAGGCTTTAACCATGGTGGGACTGGATGAAAGCTATTATAAACGGTCTCCTTTTGAACTGTCCGGGGGGCAAAAGCGCAGAGTTGCCATCGCCGGAGTTCTGGCAATGAGACCGGAGGTCCTTATTCTTGATGAACCGACGGCCGGTCTGGATCCCAAGGGAAGGGATGAAATTCTGGACCAGATTGAGCGGCTTCACAGGGAGAAGAATATGACCATCATTCTGGTGTCTCACAGCATGGAGGACATTGCCCGCTATGTAGACCGGATATTGGTCATGAATCATGGGGAGAAGGTGTTTGATGATACGCCAAAGGAAGTATTTAAGCGTTATAAGGAATTGGAAGCCATCGGCCTCGCCGCTCCTCAGATCACCTATGTGGTCCACACTCTGAAAGAACAGGGTGTTCCCATTGACAGCAATATTACAACCATTGAGGAAGCCAGAGACGAGATTTTAAGGCTTCTTGGAAAATAGGCAGGAGATACTATGTTTAAAGACATTACATTGGGACAGTATTATCCCGTGGATTCCCTTCTTCACAGACTGGACCCAAGGACAAAACTGTTCGGGACTATGGTTTTTATCATATCCCTTTTTGTTGTAAATAACATCTGGGCGTATTTGCTCGCAACCCTGTTTTTGGTTACGGCAATCCGGTTAAGCCATGTTCCTTTTTCTTTTATGGTCCGTGGTTTAAAAGCAATCGTATTTCTTTTGCTGATCAGCGTCAGCTTTAACTTGTTCCTGACGCCAGGGGAAGAGATTTTCCGTCTGGGATTCATTAAGGTGACAAAAGAAGGAATCGAGATAGCGGCATTTATGGGAGTCCGCCTTATTTACCTGGTGGTGGGGTCTTCCATTATGACGCTGACCACCACTCCCAATCAGCTGACTGATGGACTGGAGAAAAGCCTGAAGGTTTTAAACCGGGTGGGAGTTCCGGTTCATGAGGTATCCATGATGATGTCCATTGCCCTGCGTTTTATTCCCATTCTTGTGGAAGAAACAGATAAGATCATGAAAGCACAGATGGCAAGGGGCGCGGATTTTGAAACAGGAAACTTGATTCAAAAAGCAAAAAATATGATTCCGCTTTTGGTACCCCTCTTTATTTCTGCCTTCCGGCGCGCCACGGATCTTGCCATGGCAATGGAGGCCAGATGTTATAGAGGCGGGGAAGGAAGAACAAAAATGAAACCGCTCCGCTACAGGAGCCGGGACAGAATCACCTATCTGGTTTATTTTCTGTATATTGGGGGTATCGCAGGACTTCGGGTGTTGGGATAAAATTCCCCAAAAAGGAGGAGATATGAAACGGGTAAAGATGATCGTGGCCTATGACGGCACCAATTACTGCGGATGGCAGATCCAGAAAAACGGAATTACCATTGAAGAGGTACTTAATAAGACCCTTACGGATCTACTGAAGGAGCCTATCACTGTGACCGGCGCCAGCAGGACTGATTCCGGTGTTCATTCGGAGGGCAATGTGGCGGTATTTGATACAGAAAACAGAATGCCGGCAGATAAAATCTGTTTTGCCCTCAACCAGAGACTGCCGGAGGACATCCGAATCCTTCATTCGGAAGAGGTGGCACCGGATTATCATCCGAGAAAACAAAACTGTGTAAAAACATATGAATATAAAATATTGAACCGGAAAATCGAAATTCCAACCCTGCGCCTTTACAGCCATTTCTGTTACTTTCCTCTTGATGTGGAGAAGATGCGGGAGGGCGGTGCCTATCTGGTGGGAGAGCATGATTTTAAAAGCTTCTGTACGGCCAGAGGACAGGCGGAAGAGACCGTAAGGACCATTTATAGCCTGGACATTGAAAAGACCGGGGATTTGATTACGATTCGTGTGAAGGGAAGCGGCTTCTTATACAACATGGTGCGGATCATAGCCGGCACGCTTATGAAGGTGGGAATGGGAGTTTATCCGCCGTCCCATGTGGAAGAAATACTTGATGCCAGAGACCGGAATGCGGCGGGACCAAAAGCGGCTGCCAGAGGACTTACCTTAATCCGCCTGGATTATGAGAAGGAACTTGAAAAAGAGATTCATGGAGAGAATAAGAATTGGAGCTACACCCTTTGCCAGGATAAGATCGTTTCCGAGGGGAGCGCCTGGCTTACCATACACCGGTGCACCCAGGAAGACTTTGAGCGGCTTTTGATCCGGGTGGTCCATCAGGCGGTCAGAAATGGTGCAGAGAAGGTTTTTGTAAGAGATGAAGAAGGAGCCGGAAGAATCATTGTGGGACAGCCCTATGGGTTTTATGTTTTCAAAAATGATGATGAAAACGGACTTTGGCTCGTCACGCAAAAATAAGCAGGAAAACCTTGATTTTATAGGGAAAAAAGGTTGACACATCAGGCTCAATGTAATATAATGTATAACTGTGACGTTAGACGAAAATGTTCAACCATGCCCCGGAATGAGCATTTTGCAATACAACTTATTTTAGAAGTTGTATTTTAACTTCTAATTGAAAGGTGCTCAGTTTCGGCACTGTTCATTTAATTATGAAAACATGTTTTCATAATCGAGTTATGATTAATAACACCAGAATTTACAGGAGGTTGTCCAATGAAGACTTTTATGGCTAGTCCAGCAACAATTGAGAGAAAATGGTACGTAGTTGACGCTACAGGATATACATTAGGACGTTTGGCATCAGAAGTAGCTAAAGTAATTAGAGGTAAGAATAAACCGATCTACACACCACATATGGATTGCGGTGATTATGTAATCGTTGTAAATGCAGATAAGATTTCCGTAACAGGTAAGAAGTTAGATCAGAAGATCTACTACAATCACTCTGAATATGTTGGTGGTATGAAAGAAACAACATTAAGAGAAATGATGGCTAAGAAACCTGAGAGAGTCATTGAATTAGCAGTTAAGGGTATGCTTCCTAAGGGACCTTTAGGCAGAAGCATGATTACAAAACTTCATGTATTTGCAGGTGCAGAGCATGATCATGCTGCTCAGAAACCAGAAGTTTTAGAGTTTAAATTTTAATCAGAGGCGCTGAAAGGAGGAAGTTATCATGGCTAATTCAAAATTTTATGGAACAGGTAGAAGAAAAAAATCTATCGCTAGAGTATATTTAGTACCAGGTACAGGTAAAATCACAATTAATAAGAGAGATATTGACCAGTACTTAGGTCTTGAAGTATTAAAGGTTGTTGTTCGTCAGCCGCTTGTTGCTACAGAGACAGTTGATAAGTTCGACATTTTAGTAAATGTTCACGGTGGTGGATTTACCGGACAGGCTGGTGCAATCAGACACGGTATCTCAAGAGCGTTACTTCAGGCAGATGCAGACTATCGTCCAATTCTTAAGAAGGCAGGTTTCTTAACAAGAGATCCAAGAATGAAAGAAAGAAAGAAGTACGGCTTAAAGGCAGCTCGTCGTGCACCACAGTTCAGCAAGAGATAATCTTTCTCTTACGAGAACATTACCAACAAAATATATGCCATACGGCGATCAGAACCTCCCAAGACGATGCAATTGGTATTCGTCCGGGAGGTTTTTGTATTACGAAAAAGAAGAAATGGCAGAAGAGGGAAAATGGAACCATATTATTATAGTCAGATGAATAAGCAGCAGCAAAAAATTTACCAGGTCGTTAAGAGCGGTCTGGAGTCACTGTCACAAAGTTTCGATGTTCCAAGAGTTGAGGGGGCAGAGCTGAGTGACATTTTTCATAAGATACGATTGGATTGTCCGGAGATATTTTATGCTTCCACATTTCGTTATTCTTTTTACGAGGATTCCACATTATTAAAGGTTAAGCCGGAATATTTGTTTGAAAAGAATAAAATCAAAGAGCATCAGCTGGCAATGAAGACCAGGGTGGAGAAGCTTGCGCGGGTGGTAAAGGATAAAAGCGACTTGGAAAAGGAGCAGTATATTCATGATTTTATATGCGAAAACGTAACTTATGATAAACTGAAAAAGCAGTACTCCCATGAGATAATAGGACCATTAGGACAGGGAGTGGGGGTCTGCGAAGGAATCGCCAAAGCGGTAAAGATACTGTGTGACCAGCTGTCGATTCCCTGTATCGTAGTTATTTCCGAAAACAATCCGGAGAAAAACATCAAATATCGTCATGCCTGGAATGTAATTCGGATTGATGGAGTGTGGTATCATTTAGATGCTACTTTTGATAATACCCTAGGGAAAAAAGAAGTGAGGTATGATTATTTTAACCTGGGTGATAAGAGTATTTTTAAGGATCACCAGCCTTTGATCTATAAAGTTCCGGCATGCAGCGAGGAGAATCGTTTTTACTATAAAGAGAAAAAACTTTCTTTTACCAAGAAGGAGGATGTGGAGAAACGCTGCAAACAGGCGGTCAAAAAAGGAAAGATCCTGACCTTTCATTGGAGGGGAGGTTATCTTACGAAAACGGTTATAGAAGAATTACTGGCTGTCATCGAGGAGGCTTCCAAGGAGAAAGAGATGCATAGTCAGGTTTCAATCAACTGGCAGCAGGCAGTCATTCGTGTAAAATTCATTCCGGATCAGATGGAAAATTCTGTGAAGATGGAGGATGCCTATGAAGAGGAGAATGGTACGGAGAATAATGCGGTGCCAGTAGTATAAAAGGGATTAAAAAAAATCATTTCTGTTTTATAGAAACATAGGCGCCATTCAGAAACGTGAAATATATCTTTTATATCAAAATTTAACTATTTGTAAATTAAGTTTATAAAAATATAATTGGACACAATGGAAAATGGTGGTATAATCGTATGTATGACTGAATGGGAACTACTGTTTTTGTAAAAAATGATAAGATAGATTTATGAAAAGGGTATTTCTGGATTTAGAGAGCATTTCAATTTAAAATGTTAGTTGATAAGGAGAAAAAGAATGAATGAAGTAATCCAAAATATTTTGACAAGAAGAAGTATAAGAACCTATCAGGAAAAGCAGATCTCCGATGAAGATTTAAATGCAATTTTGGAAGCAGCTAAATTTGCACCCAGTGGAATGGGAAGACAGAACTGGCATTTTACAGCGGTGCAGAACAAAGAAATTATGGATAAACTAATTTTAGCGATTAAAGAAGCATTACAGAAATCAGAGATTGAGCAATTTAAAAAGATGGGAAGTAATCCTGCTTTTAATCCTTTTTATGGTGCTCCTTCCATTATCCTTACGGCTTACGAAAAAAACTCACAGACAGGGGTTTCGGATTGTGCGGCAGCCCTTCAAAATATGTTCCTGGCGGCTCATTCTCTTAATATCGGCTCATGCTGGATTCACGTTTTAGCGTTTACGGGCAATGATCCTAAGGTGAGAAGTATTCTGACTGAGTTAGGGATTCCGGAAGATTATGAATTATCCGGGACTGCAGCTTTGGGATTTAACAGCAAGGAAGCTCCGAAGGCTGCTCCCAGAAAAGAAGGGACGGTTACCATTATAAAATAATGGCCGGAGGATATCAGTTTGGGGCCTATTAGGAAATCTGTGCTTCAAAACTGGAAAAGGTGCAGTCTGCGGCGGAACGCACAACGTATCAAGTGCAAGGGGATTGCTAAGGCTGTAGCCCATGAGGCAGACAGTATGAGCTGTCTATGAACTTAGGTAATAACACGGGAACAACTCTCGTCCTTTTGGAAACATCAGGGCGGGAGTTTTTTGTTTGAAATGCCTCGTGATTTAAAAATTGGGAACATTTTTATATGACGGAACAGAGAAAATGGTTCTTTAGGAACTTATTTTAAGCATTTAATAACATATAAAACATATGGGTTTATATTATAATATCTAATGATAGACCCGTTTACCAATTAATAGTTTGTAAATAAACACGAAAAACCGTGAATTGTTTTATTTAGAATTGACAGGAGGAATAATGACTCATATAATACATATAAATATAGTATGTAAAAGGAATTAAAGCAGAAGGGAGATTTAACGATGGGAAACAGTGCATTAACAGATTACAACGCTACTTATTTTGTGATGGGCATTCAGTGTTGCTGTATGCCTTGTTTTGCTGTGGTTAAATTTATAATTTCTGACGGATAAATTCAATCTTTTTCTTGCGAATGCGATAGAGGCAGTCCGGATCAGAATTATCCGGGCTGCCTTTTGTGTTTTTGGTTAAGGGAAAAAAGAGGTGTGTACAACTTTTGAATTTTTTGAAGATGGGAACAGTTTGGAATCTAAAGAGTCTTTTGCTGCTGTTACAGATGAGCATTTGATTATTCCCGGGAGGGAAAAGAAGGAGGAAATTCAGTATGAGGATCAGAAGGAAAAATGTAGGTATTTTAGCTCTATTTTTGGCTGCAGCGATGGGGGTCACCGCATGTGGCACGAAGAGTGCTTCCAATGCACCGGAGGGCACCACCCAATTTAAGTATGGAAAGATTGACATTCCGGGGAAAGACGGTGCTCTTTGCGGAGCGCCCATCTACATCGCTTATGAAAAAGGGTTTTTTGCGGAGGCAGGTTTTGACGTCAATTTAATATCCGCAGACAGTGAAACACGTAAGATCGGACTGAATAACGGCACCATTCCAATCGTAAACGGAGATTTTCAGTTCTTTCCTTCCATTGAGGAAGGGGTCAAGGTAAAAGTGGTGGATGGGTTGCACAATGGCTGCATCAAATTTGTCGTTCCCCAAAATTCACCCATTCACACGGTAGAGGATTTTAAAGGAAAGAAAATTGCGATTGATGAAGTTGGGGGAACTCCTCATCAAGTTGCCAGCCTGTGGCTGGAGAAGGCGGGAATATCAGCAAAACCTCAGGATGGAGATGTGACCTTCCTGCCCTATTCCGACGGAAATCTGGAATTAGAGGCTGCAAAAAACGGTGAGGTGGACATTGCTGCACTTTGGGACCCTCTTGGCTCCATTGCTGAAAAAAGTGGAGACTTCCGGGTGGTGTTTGATTTGTCTACGGATCCTGCTTTTGCGGGAAAATATTGCTGTTTTCTTTACGCATCCTCCAAGGTTCTTGATTCCGAACCGGAAAAGATTGCTGCTCTTTTAGGCGCTTATAGAAAAGCCCAGAACTGGATCGCAGAAAACCCCAAGGAAGCTGTTTCAATCATCTCTGATAAAAAATACTCGGCAATTGATGATAAAGAACTGGCGGAGGAACTTGTTGCAAGCTATGAGTATCCCACATTAAAGGAACATGAGTCCGGCGGTTCCCACGTGGCTGATGATGTTAAATATTTTGTTACGGAGATGAAGAATATCGGATATCTTAAAACCAACGATGCGGATGCATTTGCAAACCAGATCTACCAGGAGGTAGATGTAAAATAATCATGCGGCTGGCAATGAGGGAGGATAGAAGGATGAATCAAGTATCTGAATTTAAGCATTCCAAACTGCACCGGTTTTTACCGGGGCAGCCTGTTCGGAGTTTTACCGAGGACAGAAAATACTTTGTACTGACGCTGGTATCTGTTGCAGGTTTCTTTGCGGCAGTACTTGTTAATCTGCTTTTTCCCCAGATTGCGGCTGTTGAGATGAAGTCCTATACGGTAAGTAATATGGTAAGTCTGACAGCGGATCAGGCATACCGGCTGGTATTGACCGGGCTCATCATACTCTACGGCGCAATTGGCATCTATTCCTATTTCAGGGAGGATTTTAGGGAAAAATTTTTAAGCCGTGTTCCATTTCGCTTTACCGTAGGGGTGTTACTGGCATTGTGGGATATATTGGGAACAAAGCTTTTGCTTTTGCCACAGCCGTTTTTTCCGGGACCGTCAAAGATCGTAGAGTCCTTTCTTTTAGAGGGTGGGTATATTTTTCAAAATACGTTGTATTCCCTTCGGCTTTTTACGGTTGGTTTCTTATCCGGTGTGGTGTTTGGCGTGGGAACCGGGATTTTAATAGGTTGGTTTCCAAAGGTTTATTACTGGGTGTATCCGGTTTTAAAGATTACAGGAGTCATACCGGCTGTGGCATGGATGCCCTTTGCCCTGACGCTGTTGCCGGATCCCTTTACTGCAGCGGCCTTTCTCATTGTCATCTGTGCCTGGTTTCCGGTTGCTTTTTTGACGGCTCAGGGAATTGCAAGTACCCCCAAAATCCACTTTGAGGTGGCCAGGACCCTTGGGGCAAAAACTCCGTATCTTGTTTTTCATGTGGCCATTCCTCATGCAATGCCTCAAATATTTACAGGAATTTCAACGGCCAATGGGTTTGCCTTCACAACTCTGGTCATGTCGGAAATGATGGGGCAGCCGGGAGGACTTGGCTATTACATTAACGCATCGAAAGTGTGGTCCGCCTATTATAAGGTGTTTGCAGCTATTTTTGTGATGGCAGTCCTTTTTTCCGCAATTATGAAGGGAATCGGGATCATACAAAACCGTGTTCTGCGGTGGCAAAGGGGGCTGGTAAAATGAGCAACGAGATACTTATGGAGGTAAAATCGGTTGACCGTACCTATATGGATGCCAATAATCATACGGTGGAGGCCCTGAGAAATATCAACCTTTCTATAAAACGGGGGGAGTTTCTCTCAATCATTGGTCCGTCTGGCTGTGGCAAGACCACACTTTTGCGACTTCTGGCAGGGCTGGATGTACCGGAAGCAGGAGTGATTACTCTGGAAGGAAAGGAGGTAAAGGGTCCTCATCCGGACCGGGGATATGTTTTTCAGCAGAGCAGCCTTTTTCCATGGCTTACGGTTGAGAAAAATATTGCGTCTGGTCTGAAGGCGAGAGGGGTATATAAGGAAAATAAAGATGAAATTGCCCAATATATTAAGATGATCGGGCTTACTGGGTTTGAAAAAGTATACCCCCACCAGATATCAGGAGGTATGGCCCAGCGGGTCGCCATTGCAAGGTCCCTGATCAATCACCCGGCAGCCCTGCTTCTTGATGAACCCATGGGAGCCCTTGATGCCTTTACCAGAGCGGATCTTCAGGATAAGATCCTGGAGCTTTGGAAGGAAAATAAGACAACTATGATTTTGGTGACCCATGATGTAGATGAAGCCCTGTATTTGAGTGACCGGGTGGTGATCATGTCTCCCCGCCCTGGAAAAATCAGTGAAATATTAGAGGTTTCCCTGCCCAGGCCCAGACAAAAGAACAGTCAGGATTTTATGATATTGCGCAGCAGCATCCTGGAAAAACTGCATCTTGCCAGTACGGTGCCGCAAGTGGAATATACTATTTAAATAAAAATTTCCTTTGAACTTAAAGAAGAATATGATTCCAACCGGTTCTTTGATAGTCTGAAGCTGATTGCCCTGTCGGAACGTCTGGGCGGTATTTCATATGAGGCAGGTTAAAAAAATTTAAATAAATGTGGTAAAGTGAGTATGTGAGCAGGGGCATGGATGCAGGTTGTTTGTGAGAATTATCTGCATCCATGTTCTTTTTTTATGTACGATATGATGATAAATGTGAAGGTGTAATTTATTGTGAAAAAGATTATTTTCAAAAAAATAGCAGAAAACTATAAATAAATTTATATGTTTCTTCATAAGCGAATTGATTATACAAAGAAGATAGATACATAATACAGAGGGCGGTGTATAATGGTGTTAAAGGGGGGAGTTATGAAGAAGACAATTCATTTAAAAATATCTGTACTGCGAAAGAAAAGGGGAATAACCCAACAGGAATTAGGAGATGCGTTAGGTGTGTCATACCAGACAATCAGCAAATGGGAGAATGGGGTGACAATGCCGGATATTATCATGTTGCCTGAATTGACGGAGTTTTTTCATGTTACGGTTGATGAAATACTCGGATTAAAACCGTTAGAGCAGGAAGAATATCTTTCCCGGAAAACAGAAACAAAGGAATATTGGGAAAAAAAGTTAGACTACCTGCTGCGGACCAGGAGATCCCATTGGAATACGGATTATATGAAATTCTTAATTGATCATGTTTGGAAATTGGATTCTCCTGTCAGAATATTGGATTGTGGCTGTGGATACGGTTTTCTTGGACTTTTGATGATTCCTCTGCTGCCGGAGGGAAGTACTTATACAGGAATTGATTTTGCTGATTCATTAATCGAGGAAGGAAATAAGATATTTTTAAGTTCAGGGATTCGTGGCGAATTTATAAAAAAAGATTTTTATCAATATTCAAGCACTCAGAAATATGATATTGTGATATGCCAGGCAGTATTGAGACATATCAGTTCTCCAGAAGCATTTCTCTCTAAAATGATTGATCATGGCAAAGATGGCGCATGGATCATATGTATAGATACCAATCGGGAGTTTGAATGTGACGGCTTATACATAGATGGAATGGATTATAATTATCTGTGCGATCATATGGGACTGGATAAAAGCTGGAAAACGGAATTGGAACATGAAGGCCGTGACTATGCTGTTGCCATGAGAACGGCATATATCATGAAAAGGTATGGCTTGAAGCATATTGAAATTAGAATGAATGACAAAGTATCCTTTGTTCACCCTGAAGCAGAGGGCTATGAGCAGTTAATGGAAGACTTTATGGAATCCAATGGATGGAATCATGGAAGCAATGAAACTCAATTAGAAAAAAGTACGGAATATATGATAAATCATGGTATGTCAAGAAAGGAAGCGGATAGTTTCCTTCATAAAAATCTTTTAATTGCGGATTATATGAAACGTAATAAAGGAAATATTTCATATACACATTTAATTGGGAGTATGATAACATTTGGAAGAAAAGTGTTTGAAAGCCTATGAAGTGAAATCTCCTTATTAAGGATTTATCACTTTTACTTATATAGACAATATACTGACTTTATATATTGCACTCCGGGAATATATAATTGTCAAAATATTGTCTATATGAATAAAAGTGCTCAATGGAGTATTTTCCTTAATACGATATGCCAGATTCTATAAATACACGAATAAAAAGCCGGTAACATTCCTTTTACTCATTTGACAAAAGCGTATGAAAGAAATATAATAACCTACAATTACCTGCCGGCTTTAACTTGTAGATATCATGCTGCCACAACTGAACTAAGGGGATATGAGTAATCTTGTGATTTGAAGGGAGATAAAAGGATGAATCATTTAGGAACCGTTACTTTGGAAACCGAGCGTCTGATATTACGTCCGTTTCAATTGGAGGATGCCAGTGATATGTACCACAACTGGGCGGGCAGTAAACTTGTTACCAAATTTCTTGGCTGGCCGGCTCATACATCGGTGGAAGAATCGAGGAAAATCCTCGATACCTGGGTGAAAAATTACGCGGATCCAAAGTACTATGAGTGGTGCCTGGAATCCAAAGAAAACAATCAGGCCATCGGCAGTATGGGAGTCGTGAAAGTGGATGAGTCTATAGAAGCTGTGGAAATCGGCTACTGCATCGGCGAGTCTTATTGGCATAAGGGAATGACAGCGGAAGCCCTTCAGGCAGTGGTTCGATTCCTGTTTGAACAGGTCGGCTGTAACAGAATTTCAGCAAATCATGACATAAATAATCCCAATTCAGGAAAGGTCATGAAAAAAGCCGGGCTGCAATATGAAGGAACGCTCCTTCAGGCAGGAAAAAGCAATGCAGGGATTTTTGATATGGCGGTACATGGAATTACGAGAGCCATGTATTTTGCCAGATTTAGCGGGGAATTCGCAGCAGAAACCAGAAGAAATACATAAAGACAAGGAAGTGAACGTGATATGAAAAACCCTCTGAACTATCAGGTAACAGAATATGACTGCGGTCCCACAACGTTGCAAAATGCCATGAGTTTTCTCTTTAAGAGGGAAGAAGTACCGCCTGATGTCATTAAACATATCATGCTTTTTTGTCTTGATTCCTATAATGCAAAGGGCGAATTCGGTAAAAACGGTACATCCAAAATGGCAATGATGTTTTTAAGCGACTGGCTCAATCAGTTCGGCAAGATGAAAAAGTTTCCCATACACAGTGAATATTTAACGGGAGAAGAGGTATTTATAGGAGAGAACAGCCGGATCATGTATGCCCTGCAGCAGGGCGGGGCGGTAGTGGCACGGGTGATGTATGGCTGCTGGCATTATGTACTGCTTACTGGTGCGGACTCCAAACAGGTCTATCTCTTTGATCCTTATTACCGGAAAAAGCCGTTTCGCCAGCCGGAACTGAAGCTGATTAACGATATGCCTTACAGCCGGAACCGCAGCGTTCCCTGGGAGATGGTAAACAGTACAGGAAAAGGCTGCTATGCCCTTGGCCCCATTGATACGAGGGAAGCCACCATCATCTTTAACCGGGACACTCAGAAGAAGGCGGCAGATACCATTGAATATTTTATTTGATGTTCCATAGTGTTTCGATGACTTAAAATTTACAACGAAGCGGTTTTGAACTGCTTCGCTGTTTTGGGTAGGGCAAAGAGCCGGAGCTTGTTTAAATGCCAATGTTTTGTGTATTATAAAGGAAAAGGGAAAAAAATCACCTGTAAGGAATGGGGCAGTTTGCGCACTTATTTACAGAAAGGAAGAGTGACATGGAATCTTTAGGGTGGGAAAGAAAAAATCGTTTAGGAGGTCAGAAAACATGAAAGAGAAAACTCCTCGTAAAAAAGATACGATCAAAAAGGAGAGTAACCGGCATAAAATTGTTTTTGCTTCCTTTCTTACGATTTTAGTGGTAGCGGCTGCAATCTCTTTTAAGATGTTTGTGATCGGTTTTCCCCTGGAAAATTACAAAACCGAAACAGCAGTTGCGGGCGGGAAGCTGGAAATTAAAGGGGAAATCAGTGATACCAATCGAGTATACAGCAGTTATAAAGTCAAAGACGGGAAATTGACCGTCTATGGAAGTCTTCCGTCTTTCTGGAACAAAAGGCGGCAGTTTGTCCTTGCATATGATTTATCAGAAGGGGATATTTTGGTCAATGGGGATACCATTAAATCCGACGGAACCGTCATTACCAAAAAGGCCAGGGAATTATTTGAGAACAAAAATCCCAATATCGGAAATATGGCGGCCAATGAAAAGATCGCTCGGACGCTGGGAATCTATGACAGTTTAGGTGAATATAAAAATGAACTGCATACTACAGAGGAGCCTTTCGGCTGGACGTTTTTGTTCCAAAAAGAGGTACTTTCTGCCAATCAGGTGAAATTTGATTCCATAATGGAATCCTATGGGGCAGCACTTCTGGCATTGATTGACAACTGCGGGGAAGTGACCTGGACCTATACCAGCGGTCCCCAGACCATAAAGAAAACTTATACGCGGGAAGAGGCCGATAAAAGGTTGGGGCGGGATATAAAATCATATGCCGAAAGCCCGGAAAAGGTACAGGAACTCCTTGATTTGTTAAATATTAAATAGGACAAGAACAACCAGGGGAATCTGGTAGAAAACCACGGAATTTTATCAAAGGAAGACTGTTTATGGTATAGCGTGGATGGAAAAAAGGTATTATAATGATATTGTACCAGCAATGTCTGAGTTCACACGAAGTACAGCGTTACAAAGAAAATAGTATACATGCGGGAGGTATTTTATGCAGACATTTAAAGAGTTGTATGAAAGTACAGTCAGATCAGTACTCAATCAGGATTCGGATAAGACGGCACCCAAGGCCGGTAATTACGATCCCTATCATCTGGATTGTCTTTTAAATCCAAAGAAGCACCCGTTGGTAATCCGCACAGGGAAATGCACCTGCTCCAAAGAAAAAAAGAGCGAGTGTCTGGACCGCTGTCCATTTGGAGCATTGAGTATGGGAGAAGATGGGATTCTTGTGGATCCGGATCTTTGCTTTGGGTGTGAAAAGTGTATTGACGGGTGTGCCAAGGAGAAACTGACTGCAACCACAGACATTATTCCGGCTTTGAAGGCCATCCGCAGCTCCAAAGGCTTGGTTTATGCCATGATCGCACCTGCATTTCTGGGACAGTTTTCCAAAGAGGTGACGCCTGGAAAGCTGAGGACGGCGCTGAAGGAAGTGGGCTTTGACGGAATGCTGGAAGTGGCTTTATTTGCCGATATCCTTACCCTGAAGGAAGCCCTGGAATTTGACAAGAACATTAATGATGCCAGTGACTTTCAGCTGACCAGCTGCTGCTGCCCCATGTGGATCGGCATGATCCGCAAGGTTTATCATCAGCTCCTTCCCCATGTGCCGGGGTCTGTTTCTCCGATGGTGGCCTGTGGCAGAGTGATAAAAGCACTCCATCCCGATGCTATGACCGTATTTATCGGTCCCTGTCTTGCAAAGAAAGCGGAGGCAAGGGAAAAGGATCTGGCTGGAGCCGTTGACTATGTACTTACCTTCCAGGAGGTACAAAATATCTTTGAGGCCCTGGGAATCGACCCGGCTTCCATGGAAGAGAGTGAAAAAGACCATTCCTCCAGGGCAGGCAGGATCTACGCCAGAAAGGGCGGAGTCAGCGAGGCAGTAGAGCTTACGTTGAAAGCCATCAATCCCAACAGGGAGACAGAGATCATCACCAAAAAGGCCGATGGGGTACCAGCCTGCAAAAGGATGATTCAGGACATCATGGACGGTAAGATTGAAGCAAATTTCTATGAAGGTATGGGATGTGTGGGCGGCTGTGTAGGCGGTCCGAGAGCCATCTTAGGAGCCGAGCAGGGAACGGAATTAGTCAATCATTACGGAGAGAATGCCACGTATCAGCATCCGGCAGAAAATCCATATGTCATTGAGCTTTTGCACCGTTTGAATCTGGATACCATTGAAAGTCTTTTAGAAGAAACGGATTTATTCAGCCGGGACATTGCTGGAAAATCATAAAACCATTTCTATCAGCACACAGAAAAATGGGATGGATAAAAGAGATAAAACCGTAGATAAAAATACACAGGAAGCAGCAAACTTCTCATCTCCGCTGTATTTGGCAG
Source organism: Lacrimispora sinapis (assembly GCF_043633585.1). NCBI lineage: Bacteria > Bacillati > Bacillota > Clostridia > Lachnospirales > Lachnospiraceae > Lacrimispora > Lacrimispora sinapis. Next base: position 598,997 of record NZ_CP141832.1, read on the forward strand.
CGAGTATGGCCGTGGTGGTTCCGGCAGGCATCCCGGATAAAACCACGGCCACGGAAGTCACCAGCTGATCCAGCTGGAGAACCCAGCATAAAAGGAGAACAATGGCAGGTATGGCGATCAGTCTGATGAAGCTGTAGAAAAGAGTGAGTTTGCTGCATACTGTTTTTAGGTCCACTTCAGCCAGAATTCCTCCGATGATGAGCATGGACAGGGCGGTGGTACAGCTGCTGAAAGATAAAATGGTCTTTTTGGCAAAAGCGGGTACCGGGAGCTGGAGCACCATGATGAGAAAACCGATGATAACTGCGATGATGCAGGGGTGAGTCAGGACCTTTCTTATGACTTCTTTCCCTTTGGCTGGTGTGAAGCAGGAGATGCCTGAGGACCACATAAAGATTCGCTGCGGGATTAAATAAATGGACGCATAGAGCAGTCCCTGGCTTCCATAGATTTGTTCCACCAAAGGATTGCCGATAAAACCGGCATTGGAGCAGATGGTGGCATATTTTAACACTTTTTGTCTGGAGGATGTGTGGTTCCGGTATAAGAAACTGCTTCCAAACAGACAGGTGATCTGGATGCCGAAAGAAATAGCCAGTATGGAAAAACAGGATTTTAAAATATCCAGATTCATCTCAATAAAAAACGAATAGATGATGTTGCAGGGCAGGACCACATTGACAACCAGTGCGGTCAGGCCTTTTCTTATTTCAGAGTCTATGACCCCGAGCTTACAAAGCAAATATCCTGTGGCAATGAGCAAAAAAATCATAATCTGCATATCCAGTAAATTCCCAAACATTCCACCAGTCCTCCTGTTATTTATCTATAAGTGATAATAACTTTATGTATTTATCGTTAAATGATAACTCATCGAAGAAAAAATATCCATAAGCAAAATTAAACAATATTTTTATCATTTATAAATAAAAAAAGAAAGGTTTTAGCTAATAATGATAAAATTTAACTTTTATGTATTGACAATGGTGGTCTGGTAACGTATTATGATGCAAAGCAAAACAAGCAGACAGATTACTTTGAACGAAGGCGTTCCTCTAAAAAAAGGGGGAGCGCCTTCTTTTCGTTTAAAGAAAAGGGAGGAAAGAAGAAGCGTGGATTCAGATAAAATCAGGGAAAACTTTTTTGGTATTGCAGACATTGGAAGGAATGAAGACGGATCAATCACAAGGCTTCTTTTCTCAAAAGAGTATGAAGAAGCACAAAACCGGACCAGAACATATATGGAGGAAGCAGGTCTTACAACTGCCATTGACCCGGTTGGCAATTTACACGGAGTCCTTCGGTCAGAGAATCCGGATGCCAAAACCATTCTCATTGGCTCCCATCTGGATACGGTGATCCAGGGGGGAGCATACGACGGGCTGTTAGGTATCATTGCAGGAGTGGAAGCTGCCAGGGAATTGGGAGAGAGTGGTTATAAGCTCAATCATCATTTGGAGATTATTGCATTTAACGGAGAAGAGGGAAACGACCTTGGCGGAACCTTTGGAAGCCGCTGTGCCATGGGTCTGGTCCCGGCGGAGGAGGAAGCATATCTTAAAAAGGCAAAGGCATTCGGCCTTACAAAAGATGATTTACTTCATTCCAAAATGGATACGAAAGATAAAAGCTGTTTCCTGGAGCTGCATATTGAACAGGGCAATACCCTTTGGCAGGCGGGAGAAGAGATTGGAATCGTAAACGGAATCGTGGGGCTTGTCCGGTATAAGGTCACTGCATGGGGGCAGAGCAATCACGCAGGCACCACCCGGATGGAACACAGAAAGGATGCCATGATCGGCCTGGCAAAGCTTATGGTGAAGACAGACCAGCTGGCAAGAGATTACGGAAACCATATGGCAGCCACGTTTGGAAAGGTGGAGGTGACCCCCCATGCGGTAGCGGTCATACCGGGGAAGGCAGAAGCGGTTCTGGAAATCAGGAATCTGGACAGAGAGCTGCTGGAACGTTTTTTTGAAGATTTAAAAAATCTGGCACAGGAGCTGGAACCGATTTCCTTTACCTTTGAAAAGCTGGTGGAAAAAACGCCCCAAGCCTGTGATAAAAGAATTATGGAAATTATGGAAACGCTATGCCGGGAAAAACATATCCCCCATCGGGTGATGCCAAGCGGAGCCACACACGATTCCGTGGCCATGGCACATAACATGCCGATTGGCATGATCTTTGTCCCAAGCAAAGACGGCATCAGTCATAACGGTGCAGAGTATACAAAATGGAGTCAGGTCATGACCGGAATCCGGCTTTTATGTGAAACGGTAAAAACGGTGGATAAACTTCACATTTAATAGAGGAAAGGACGGGCAATATGGGAGAGAAAAGAATGGGAATCATGGAGGCGGATCAAACGTTTAATCCGGAAAAGGAGTTCATTCTCCGTGCGGACCGGATCCATAAACGTTTTAAGCATCTGGAGGTATTAAAGGGTGTGGATTTGGCGGTCAAAAAGGGAGAAGTGGTGGTCATCATCGGACCTTCCGGATCTGGAAAGAGTACGCTTCTGCGCTGTTTCAATAAATTGGAGAAGATTGATGAAGGGGAGATCTTCTATAAGGGAGTTCCCACCTCGGATGCTACGGTAAAGACCAGCCATTTAAGGGCCAGAGTAGGGATGGTGTTTCAGCATTTCAACTTATTTCCCAATATGACCACCCTTGAAAACATCACGCTGGCCACCAAACGGGTAAAAAAGTTATCAGACGTAGAAGCCAATGCACAGGCAGAAGGGCTTCTTGCAAAGGTCGGTCTTCTGGATAAGAGAGAGGTATATCCGCAGAAGTTATCCGGAGGTCAAAAGCAGAGAATTGCAATTGCAAGGGCGCTTGCCATGAATCCGGATGTGATGCTTTTTGATGAACCTACTTCGGCTCTGGACCCGGAGATGGTGGGAGAAGTGCTTGGTGTTATGAAGGAAATGGCACAGTCGGGCATGACCATGGTCATCGTGACCCACGAGATGGGATTTGCCAGAGAGGTGGCATCAAGGATCGTATTCATGGACGAAGGCCAGATCCAGTTTAACGGAACACCGGAGCAGATGTTTGGCAGCTGCGGCAATGAACGCGTCAACAGTTTTTTATCAAAGGTCTTATAGGAGAAAATCATGGAAAGTTTGGTGAATTTAGCTTATCAATATAGAAATATGATCTGGATCGGAGTCCGGGTGACCATTATTGTTTCCGTATTGTCCGTACTTCTGGGATTTATATTCGGGACCCTGGTCTGTTTTATGAAAATTAGTAAGAATAAAGTGCTCAATACCATTGGAACCGTTTATGTGGAAATTATACGGGGAACACCGGTGCTTTTACAGATCGCTATGGTTTATTACGGGCTTCCTCTCATGGGACTTCATATTCCAAGCATCACTTTTCTGGGATTCAGCGTGGACAAGCTGGTCTGCGGAATCCTGGCCCTGACCATTAACAGCTCTGCTTACGTCAGCGAAATCGTGCGGAGCGGAATCCAGTCCATCGACAAAGGGCAAAGAGAAGCGGCGTTGTCTCTGGGTCTGGAAAAACCGGATGTCATGAGATTTATCATCATGCCTCAGGCCATCAAAAACATACTTCCGGCTCTGGGAAATGAATTTGTAAACTTGATCAAGACCTCTTCCCAGGTCTCCATCATCGGACTTGCCGATTTAATGTATACGGCAAATGTGATCCGGGGAAACAGCTTCCGCCCCTTTGCCCCTCTGGTGATCGTCGCGGTGTTATATCTGGTACTGACCTTCTCCACCTCTTCGTTGGTGAGAAACGTTGAAAAAAGGTTTAACCGAAGTTCCGCCAATTAGCAGACGGAATTTTATAAAACATAAAACACAAGGAGGAAAAAAATATGAAAAAAAGAATTGCAGCAGCCCTGTTGGCAGGCATAACCCTTATGGTATCTGTGACCGGGTGCTCCGGGGGCGGGACAGAAGCCACAAGGAAAGCCCCGGAAACAACGCCACAAGGGGCAGCCGCATCGGAAGAAACGAAAGCTTTAAGTCCTGTGGCTCTGGAAGGGGTGGACTTAAACAATCTTTCACCGGTGTTAAAAAAGATCAATGACAGAGGAACCCTGATTGTAGGAAATGACTCCACCTATCCGCCCTTTGGTTTTAAGGACCCTCAGACCAATGAAGCCATTGGGGTGGAAAAGGAAATGGCAACCGCCATTGCCGCCAAGCTGTCTCAGGTTCTTGGAAAAGAAATCAAGCTGCAGTTTGAAAGTATGGATTTCAGTGCGGTGCTTTCCTCTTTGGCATCTGGAACCATTGATCTGGTATGTTCGGCCTGTACGGTTACGGAAGAACGAAAACAGATCATGGATTTCTCCGATACTTATTTAAATACCAAGGACTGTCTGCTGGTATTAGATGAGAAAAAGGCCGGATATTCCACACTTGCAGATTTTAAAGACAAAGCCCTGGCCGCCAATACCGGTTCTTCCCAGGAAAAGAGAGCCAATGATTTAAGCACCAGCGTGGTATCTCTGCCAACCACCTCCGATGCTATTTTACAGTTAAAGGCAGGAAAGGTAGAGGCCATCGTTATTGATAATATCGTGGCGAAACGTTATATATTTAACGATCCTTCCCTCCACGCATTTGAGATCTCTGATGAAGAGCTTGCACCGGTGGACAAGGCGGTTGCCATGCAAAAAGGAAATGAAGACTTAAAAGCAATTGTCAATGCAGCCATTGCCGAACAAAAGGAAGCCGGCAATATTGATCAGTGGATTGATGAGTATACAGAAATTGCGGCAGAGATGCAGGTGGGCAGCTAACCGTTGAACGCATTGTGCATGGCCTTATATCAGCATATCATTCCCAAAGAGTGGCATGCTGATATGCTTTTTATAGAAGAAACTGACATTGATAAGCTTCCTGCTTCTATGAAAGGCATTGAGATTTTCATCGGACAGCCCTATTTGGTAAAAAAAAGTTTGCTGGATAAGCTGCCGGATCTAACGTGGGTCCAGATCACAGGTGCCGGATATGACCGTGCGGACGTGGACTATTTGAAGGAAAGAAACCTATTGCTTACCAATACCAGAGATGTGATGAGCATTTCCATTGCAGAGGATGTATTCAGCAAAATGCTGTTTTTTACAAGAAGAATGAGAGAGTTTGAATCCGCCAGAAAGGACCATAGATGGGAATCCTTTGGAAGCAACCAGTGGATGAGCACCATTTATCGGGATCTTTATGGAAAGACCATTGGGATCGTGGGGGACGGTTCCATTGCAGGAGAGATCGCGGTCCGGGCCGGAGCTTTTGGAATGAAGGTGCTGGCTTATGGAAGAACGGATAAAAAAAATCCGGTTTTCCATGAATTTCTTACGGGAAGGGAAGGGCTTAAAACCTTGGCGGAACACAGTGATGTTATGGTCATAGCGATTCCTCACAATCCTGAGACAGAAGGGCTCATTGACCGTGAGTTTTTCCGGTGGGTGAAAAAGGACTGCATCTTTATCAATGTGGCCCGGGGAGCCATTGTAGAGGAACAGGCCCTCATTGAGGCCATAAAGGAGAAAAAACTCTACGCTGCCCTTGATGTATTTGAGCAGGAGCCTCTTTCGGAGGATTCAGAGCTTTGGGAGCTGGACAGGGTCTATCTCACCTCTCACAAAAGCGGGGCCGGTGACAGCTGGGTGGTATTTCTAAAAGAACTTATAACAGAAAATCTGGCGGCTTATCAGGCGGGCCGGCCCTTAAAGAATCAGATTCCCCTATAATCTGGAGAAAGAAGGTGTACTGTGAAAATTCTCATTATCAATCCGAACAGTGATGAAAAAACCAATGAAATCATCCGGACAAAGGCGGAAGCATTTGTAAACGGAGCCTGTGAGGCAGAGGTAAAAAGCCTGAAAAAGACGCCCAAACTGGTTTCTTCCTATGAAGATATTGCTTTGGGTGCCGGTGAGATGATGGACCTGGTGCGGGAAGGGGAGGCATACGATGCCTTTATTGTGGCCTGTCATTCGGACCCCAACTTAGATTTATTAAAGGAGATCACTTCAAAGCCTGTGGTAGGAATTGCAGAGGCTTCCATGAAGCTGGCTTCCATGGCAGGAAATTCCTTTGCCGTCATTTCCCCATCCGTAAAGTCTATATCAAAAAAAATGGCATTGGCCCGGAAATATCATTGTGAAAGCCTGTTTCAGGCCACCCGGGTCCCGGCTTCCAATGAGATAGAAGATATTTATCAGGCGGCAAAAGCGGCGGTGGAAGAAGCCCATGTGGACTGTATCGTATTGGGTTGTGCCAATTATGCCAATGCGGATAAGTATTGTGAAGAAAAGCTTCATGTGCCGGTATTTGACGGTGTAGCCTGTGCCCTGATGATGGCCCAGGGACTGGTCATGTATCAGAAGTATAAAACGTGTAAATAAGGAGGAATCCATATGTTGGATCTGGTATTAAAAAATGGAAATGTGTACGTGGAAGGAAGTTTTAAGGAAACTGCCGTCGGCGTAAAGGATGGAAAAATTGTAATTATTTCTGATGAGGCGTGGATGCCAGAGGCAGAAAAAGTAATTGATATAAAGGGACAGTATGTGATTCCTGGCACCATTGATACCCACGTTCATTTCAGAGATCCGGGAAGATCGGAGCGGGAGACGTTTTATACGGGGTCTCTTGCTGCGGCAGCCGGCGGTGTGACCACCGTCATGGAACACCCTATTTCCATGCCCCCTCAGTATAACAAGGAGATTTTGGATAACCGGATCAAAGTGGCAGACTGCCAGAGCATTGTGGATTACTGTTTTTACGGGGCAGCCGGGGCACAATTTCCGGAAGAGATCACCAAGCTTGCAAAAGAAGGGATCGTGGCGTATAAAACCTTTCTTCATGCAGCTCCCGAAGGCAGAGACAAAGAATTTATCGGACTCACCATGGCAAATGATGCGGAACTGCTCATCGGTCTTACGGAGGTGGCAAAGACCGGACTCATCTGTGCCACCCATGCAGAAAACAACGATATGATCTCTGCCAACATAAAAAGACTCCGTAAGGAAGGCAAAGTCAGCGGACGGGACCATGCATTAAGCAGACCGCCCATCAGTGAGATCGAAAGCGTAGAGAAAATGCTCCGCCTGGCAAGAGAGACCGGGGCAATCATCGAATTTGCTCATATCTCCACACCAGAGGCCATGGAGCTGATCAGAAAAGCCAAATACGACGGTCAGGAAGTCTACCTGGAAACATGCCCTCACTATTTATTCCTTGATGAAGATGATCTGGAGCGATTCGGTACCTTTGCAAAATGCAATCCGCCTTTAAGAAAAAAAGAACTGGTGGAAGGTCTGTGGAAATACATTCAGGATGGAAGTGTAGACTTCATCGGAAGTGATCACAGCCCGTTTTTGTTATCCGAAAAGGAAACCGGATATGAGGATATCTTCAAGGCTCCCGCAGGATTTCCGGGCATTGATCTGCGGCTTCCGCTTATGCTTGATGCGGCGGCAGAAGGAAAGGTGACCATAGAACGGGTGGTGGAGCTTCTTGTGACCAATCCGGCAAAAATCTTTAAGCTGTTTCCTCAAAAAGGAGCCATCCGGGTCGGCTCTGATGCTGATTTTGTGGTATTTACTATGGATGAAACAACCGTAGTGGATAAAAATAAGTGCTATTCCAAGGCAAAGGACATTGCCATCCCTTACGATGGAAGAACGTTAAAATGCAGCTTATCTTATACCATTGTACGGGGACGTGTATTGATGGAACATGGAATTGTAGATGAAAGCGCAAAGGCATACGGGCAGCTGGTGAAACCGGCTGGGGCGTAAAGCCGGAACGCATGAAAAGGAGTTCGTGGAATGGAGTACAAAATATCAAGGAAGCTGGATCTGCTTCCTCCTTCCGGAATCAGAAAGATCAATGAAAAGGCGTTACAACTGGAACGGGAAGGAAAGAATATCATACATCTGGAAATAGGCAGGCCGGATTTTGACACGCCTGAATACATCAAAAAAGCCTGTATCAAAAGCATAGAAGAAGGAAATGTCTTTTACACCTCCAATTTCGGGACCCTGGAGCTTCGGAGGGCCATCGCTGAAAAGCTTGAGAAACAAAACCATATTAAATATGACCCCCAAGAGGAAATCCTGGTATCCGTAGGCTTATCAGAAGCGGTTTATGATGTGCTGTCCGTTCTTTTAGAGGAGGGAGATGAAATCCTGGTCCCGGACCCGGTATGGATGAATTATTTAAATCTTCCAAAGCTCCTGGGGGCAGTCCCGGTGACCTATCAGCTTTTGGAGGAAAACGATTACCAGCTGGATCTGGATGAAATCGAAAAAAAGATCACAGACAAAACAAAGGCAATGGTCATTGTATCGCCCAATAACCCTACCGGAGGAGTGCTAAAAAAACAAACCCTGGAACAACTGGCAGGGCTTGCCGTCAAGCATGATATGATGATGATATCCGATGAGGTTTATGAGCGGATCATTTTTGACGGGGAGACCCATTTAAGCATTGCGTCCATGGAAGGCATGAAGGATAGGACGGTCACCTTAAACGGATTTTCCAAGGCGTACTCCATGACCGGCTGGAGGCTTGGCTATGTGGCAGCCCCGGCTCCCATCATAGCAGCCGTCAATAAGATGCACCAGCATCTGACCACCTGTGCGTCTTCCTTTGTCCAGGCAGCAGGTGTTGCCGCTTTACGGGAAGAAAAGGATGAGCTGCAGCTTATGGTGGCAGAATACAAAAGACGGCGGGATTACCTGGTCTCTGAACTGAATCAGATTCCGGGCTTTCGCTGCCGGATGCCCGGCGGTTCCTTTTATGTATACGTGAATGTTAAGGCATTTTCCATGTCCAGTGCAGAACTTTGTGAGTACTTTTTAATGGAAGGCCACGTGGCGGCAGTACCGGGAAGCGTTTTTGGAGAAAATGGAGAAGGCTATTTAAGACTGTCCTTTGCCAACAGCTATGAGAACATAGCTGAGGCGGTAGAACGGCTGAAAAAATGTGTGGCAGAATTAATAAAGGCAGGTAAGATCAAATGAGCTATCAGGTACTATTGTTAAAAAAGCTTGCAGATACAGGCATCCGTCATTTAATGGACCATGGCTGTGACGTTATCATCAGCAGCGGAAAAACAGAAGAAGATTTTATCCGGGATATGAAAAATTGCGACGGTCTGTTTGTGAGGAACGAAAAAATCACCGCACACATGATGGACATGGCACCCAAATTAAAGGTCATTGCAAAGCATGGGATCGGCTATGACAACATTGATGTTGAAGCCGCAACCAGCCGGAATATCCAGGTGGTTTACGCCCCCATGGGAAATGTGAATTCCGTAGCCGAACACGCCATCATGCTGATTCTGGCCAGTGCCAAACGGTATGGGGTAGTGAACCAGGAAATGAAACGGGGAAACTATGAAATCCGTTATACCCTTCCCGACGGGTATGAGGTAAAAAATAAAACGTTAGGACTGATCGGCTGCGGCAATATCGCAAAGGCTCTGGCAAGAAAGGCATACTTTGGCCTGGATATGAGAGTCATCGGCTATGATCCCTATCAGAAACCCGGATTCAATGAAGCCGGAATCGAGATTTTAGAAAGCCGGGAGGAGGTGCTGCGCCGTTCTGATTTCATCAGCATTCACCTGCCCTCCACCAATGCCACAAAGAACAGCTTTGGGATGGCAGAGTTCAAACAGATGAAACCAACCGCATATTTGATCAACACATCAAGAGGCGATATTGTAATAGAAGAAGAACTGGTGACGGCCTTAAAACAGGGGATCATCAAAGGGGCAGGACTTGATGTATACGATACAGAGCCGGTGCGTGTGGAGAATCCGCTCCTTTCCATGCCCAATGTCATTGCAACGCCTCATTCGGCAGGAATGACGGTGGAAGCCTCCGACGCCTTGAGCCTGACCGGAGCACAGGGGATTGTAGAAGCCTTATACGGGAAAAAGATCACGTGGCCCGTCAACCGGATATTGGTTGACAAGGATGAAGTTATTCAATACAATGAGTATGAAATAAACAGACAGAGAAGGTGATGATTGTGTCACATTTGCAAACCGTATCCAATGCGTTAGACATATTGACTGCACTTGGAAAAAGTGACGATTATTTATCCGTAGAAAAAATTGCAGAGTACTTAAAAGTTCCGGAAAGCACCACCTACCGCCTTTTGCAGACCCTTGAGGCCAAAGGCTTTGTAGAGCGCCATTCCAGGAATAACATCGGCCTGGGTTCCAGTCTTTTGAGTCTGTCCAGGAACATACACGACAAGCTGGACAAGGAGCTGGCTCTCATCGCAAACCCATGGCTGGAAAAGATTACGGAAGAAAGCCGGGAAACGTCCATTTTATCCATAAGAACGGATATTTACAGCAAATGCATCAAAAGTGTGTCATCCCAATATATCATCCGTTTCGTAGCAGAAAATGACCGGTTGCTGAAACTGAATGTAGGGGCCTCCAGCAAAGCCATACTGGCCTTTGAAAAGGAGCGTGTCATCAAATCTGTGTTGGATACGCTTTCCGGGAAAGAGGAGCAGGAGGCGCTGTTAAAGGAATTGGAGGAAATCAGGGAGAAAGGGTATGCAGTCTCCTCCAGCGAATATGACTTGGGCGCGGTGGGCTTTGGAGTCCCTGTGTTCAACTCCCTGGGGCAGATTTATGCAAGCCTGGCAATTGTAGGACCGGATACCAGACTGAAAATTGAAGACCGGGACCATTATGTAGAACTGCTGCAGACAGCAAGCCAGGATATAACAAGTAAATTAAGGTAAATTCTATAAATAACACCAGACCTGGTTCTGGTGTTATTTATTTGGGAAAACGTTTTTCCTATGGGGATTCCCGGATTGTGACTTGCATTTCCCCCTCTAAAAATGATAATATAATAAGGTATGCACAGGCAAGGGCCGAAAGGAAAGAAAGGAATTGGTTATGACAACAGACAGAATGAATCAGCTGGTGATCATGGTGAACTTATGCAGCAGCGTGGTGGAAGGGATCGAACACCTTATGTCCAATTGGAAAAATGAACGGCTGAAGGAAGATGCTGTCTCAGGGCTTATGACTTTGGTGGGAAGTTTAAAAGAAATGCAGGCGGACAAAGCCGTGATCCATGAGACAAGGTGGATGGCCAAAGTCATAAAGAACTGGCTGTTTGTCTATGACCGGGAATTTAAAGACAGGCTGTACCGGTGGTATTTTTCCGCATTAAAGGAGATCCGCAACCTAATGACAGAGGAACTGGAAACATGTCCTGTCTGCGGCGGAAAAGGAAAACCGCATTACGGTGCCGCAGTCTATATGGAAGGAGGAACGAAAGAAGAAAGCGTGCTGAAGCCGGTCCGTGTCTATATGAAATGCAGGGAGTGCAGAAATTACTATCTGGCAAAGGAAGAAGGCGGATTTTTTAAAGGTAAAAAGGGTCACCGCCGCACAAAGGCAGGATGCCAAAGGCTATTGGCCGAACTCGGAACTTTTTGTACAGAAGGAGCCATGCTGTTTATCGGCGGGGAAAGAAGTCAATTATATATAGAAGCAGAAAAGGCAGGATACGTCTTAAAAGCAATCGCTCTGGAAGAAGCCTTTCACAGGAAGGACATGGAAACGTATTCCGTCGTGGTCCTTGAAGAACTTCCTAAAACCAGAGATATCAAAGCGGTGCTGATGGGTGCGGCAGAATATCTGGCAGAGGGGGGAATCCTGTGGTTTGACGGTCTGGATCTGGAACGGTTTCTTGGCAGTTTGGAGAAAAAGGGGACTTCCATCTGGAAACGGGAGGCACAAGAGGTCTGTTTTACAAAGGACGGTGTGAACATGCTGGTACAGGCGTGCGGGCTTTGTGTGCAATCCTACCGCCGCGTGGGAACAGCCAACGGACGTATTGAAGTCATTGCTAAAAAATTAGTCTGAAAGAAGGAATGTAACATGGGGCATCTGACAACCCGTGATGCTTACTTGAATTTAAGTGACCGCATCAACTGGTTTACACAAGGGGCGCCTGCGTCAGAGACGCTTTATAAAATACTTCAGGTTTTGTATTCGGAAAAAGAAGCCAAATGGGTGGCACTTCTTCCGGTACGTCCATTTACGGCAAAAAAAGCCGCTAAGATCTGGGGAACTACGGAATACCGCGCAGAAAGGCTGCTGGAGCATTTATGCGAAAAAGCCCTTTTGGTGGATTCCTGGCACAATGGAGTGCGTAAATTCGTTATGCCGCCGCCAATGGCAGGATTTATTGAATTTGCGCTCATGAGGACCAGAGGAGACATTGACCAGAAATACTTAAGTGAGCTTTACTATCAGTACATGAATGTGGAAGAGGACTTTATCAAGGACCTATTCTTTGTTACAGACACAAAACTGGGGCGGGTCTATGTCCAGGAACCGGTGCTGACCAATGATAAGACCAATCATATTCTGGATTATGAAAGGGCCACACATATCGTAGAAGAGGCAGAGTATATCGGACTTGGTTTATGCTACTGCCGTCATAAGATGTCTCATGCGGGACATCCTTGTGAGATTGATGCCCCCTGGGATGTATGTCTCACATTTGACAATGTTGCCCGTTCTCTTTCAGAGCACGGAGAATATGCAAGGCTCATATCAAAGGAAGAGGCCCTCGATGCCCTGGAACGTTCTTATGCCAGCAATCTGGTTCAGATTGGAGAGAATGTGCGGGAGCACCCGGCTTTCATCTGCAACTGCTGCGGATGCTGCTGCGAGGCATTGCAGGCGGCCAGGAAGTTCAGCCCCATGCAGCCCGTTGCAACCACCAATTATCTCCCTCATATCTCTGAAGAGACCTGTGTGGGATGCGGAAAATGTGCCAAGGTCTGTCCGGTTCTGGCCATTTCCATGAAAGAAGAGGCAGACGGGAAGAAAAAGGCAGTTGTGGATGAAGAAATCTGTCTGGGGTGCGGAGTCTGTGCCAGAAACTGCGGCGTAAAAGCCATCGAGTTAAAGCGCAGACCAAAGCAGATCATCACACCGGTCAACAGCACCCACCGGTTCGTGCTTCAGGCCATTGAAAAAGGGACTTTGCAGAATTTGGTTTTTGACAATCAGGCCTTTGCAAACCACCGGGCAATGGCAGCTTTGTTTTCCGCCATTTTAAAGCTTCCTCCTGTAAAGCAGGCACTGGCAAGCAAGCAGTTAAAGTCCATTTATTTAGACCGGCTTTTGTCCCATTATCAGAAAAAGCCGTCTGCCAAAGAAACGGCAAAACCCATGGCGGGGGAAGCCACAGAAGGAAAAGGGAAGCGGTAACGTGTTTGATAAACTAACGGAAAATGATATTAAAAAGATGAAGGAAGAGATCGACTACCGAAAGCTGGTAGTTCGCAAGAAAGCCCTGGAAGCCGTCAAAGAGGCCAGGGCCCATGGAGATCTCAGTGAAAATTTTGAATACCATGCGGCAAAAAAGGACAAGAACCAGAATGAAAGCAGGATCCGCTATCTGGAGCGGATGATCAAGACGGCTCGTGTCATCTCCGATGAATCCAGGGAAGACGAGGTGGGCCTTTATAATACGGTAGACCTCTACTTTGAGGATGACGATGAGGTGGAGACGTTTAAACTGGTCACTACGGTCCGTGGAAATTCCATGAAAGGCCTTATAAGTGCAGAGTCTCCGCTGGGAAGTGCCATTATGGGACATAAAGAAGGAGACCGGGTATATGTAAAGGTCGATGAAAAAACCGGATATTATGTGGTGATAAAGCATCTGGAAAATACAAAAGACGATGGCAGTGACAAGTTAAGAAGCTATTGACCGCCAAAAGGAACCTATCATGGTAAAAAATATGACAGAGGGAAACATACCGTCCCGGCTGATCGGATTTTCCATTCCACTGGTTTTGGGCAATTTGTTTCAGCTTACCTACAATGCGGTGGATTCCATTGTAGTGGGACGGTTTGCAGGAGAGAATGCGCTGGCAGCGGTTGGGACAGGCAATCCTGTCATGAATATTGTTATACTGGGGATTACGGGGATCTGCATCGGAGCCTCTGTTCTCATGAGTGAATTTTACGGCGCCGGAAAGCAGGAGCGGTTAAAGCAGGAGGTTTCCACTGTTTTGCTGTCCGGGTTTTATTTTTCTCTGGCCGTCGCTTTGCTGGGGACGGGATTCTCCGGGCCTGTCTTGCGGCTTTTGCAGGTGCCGGAGGAGATTTTTAAAGATGCGGTCCTGTATTTGAGGGTCATATTTTTGGGCATGCCCTTTACCTTTTTTTACAATGCCGTGGCTTCGGCCCTCCGAAGTGTGGGGGATTCTAAAACTCCCGTCCGTTTTCTGGCCTTTGCGTCTGTGCTCAACGGCACTCTGGATCTGCTTTTTGTGGGAGCCCTTGGAATGGGCGTTTTCGGGGCCGCACTTTCGACGGTAATTGCGGAGGCGGCTTCTGCGGCTTTGTGCATCTGGCACGTTTACCGAAAGGTCCCTCTTTTGCAGCTTGAGAAAAAGGATCTCCGCATAGACAAGGGGCTTTTAAGGCTTACGCTGCAGCAGGGCTCTATTACGGCATTGCAGCAGTCCTGCCAGCCCATTGGAAAGCTTTTGATCCAGGGCATGATTAATCCTTTGGGAGTGAGTACCATTGCTGCTTTTAATGCGGTAAACCGGGTGGATGATTTTGCATTTACGCCCGAACAGAGCATTGCAAGCGGAATGATGACCTTTATCGCGCAGAACCGGGGAGCCGGAAAGCGGGAGAGAGTGAAGAAGGGCTTCCGTTATGGAATGCTTATTGAATTTTGCTACTGGGTGATTATCTGCGCAGTCATCCTGCTTATCAAAATTCCGGTCATGAAGCTGTTTGTGTCCGGAGGTGATGCGGGACTGGTGCCGATAGGTGCCAAATATTTGAGCCTGATGGCATTTTTTTATCTGCTGCCAGCGGTTACCAATGGGCTGCAGGGATTTTTCAGAGGGATGGGGGACATGTCCATCACTCTCATTTCCACCTTGATCCAGATTTCCGTCCGGGTATTGTTTGTATCTTTGCTGGTTCCCGTCATGGGGCTGACCGGAGTTGCCTTTGCCTGTTTTATGGGCTGGATCTGTATGCTGCTTGCGGAGATTCCTTATTATTTCTGGTATAAGAAAAGGAATCCATTTCTACAGGAGAAAACCAATGATTAAAAATATAGTATTTGATATGGGAAGAGTACTCGTAGACTATGAGGGAGATAAAGTCTGCCGTATGTTTATTGAAGATGAGGCGGAGCGCAGGGCAGTCACAGCGAGTGTATTTGAATCCCAGGAGTGGCTTTTCCTGGACATGGGACTAATGACGGAGGAAGAGGCGTTAAAGAGAATGCAGGCCCGTCTGGAAACAGACCATGCAAAGGAAATGGCGGCTCTTTGCTTTAACCATTGGCATGAATATAACATGCAGCCCAGAAAAGATATGGGAGACCTGGTAAAAGAACTTAAAAATCAGGGCTATGGGATCTATTTATGCTCCAATGCTTCTGTGCGTATTCTTTCCTGCTATCAGATCATTCCAGGAATTGACCAATTTGACGGAATCTTATTTTCCGCAGAGGTAAAATGCATCAAGCCCCAGAAGGAGATGTATCTTCATCTCTTTGAACGGTTTCATTTAAAGCCGGAGGAATGCTTTTTCATTGACGATCTGCCCATGAATATTGAAGGCGGAAGGGCATGCGGCATGGACGGCTACTGCTTTGCAGACGGAGATGTGGACCGGTTAAGAGAATTTTTGTCTCATTTAAATGAGGGACAGTCACTTACATAATTGTTTGCTGGCACATGAAAGATCAGCTGACAGCACACCAGACAGGAGAAATGCTTCGTATGTACCGGATACAGATAAACGATATGGACTTAGAACAGATAGCCCGGTCCGGCCAGTGCTTCCGCATTGGGAAAAGGGAGGAACATAAGGATATCTTTTCCATTGCGGCGGGGGAACACTATGTGGAGGCAGTGAAGGAAGGAGACCACTTTCTTTTTTCCTGCAGCGAAACGGATTTTCACCGCATCTGGGCCGGATACTTTGACTTACAGACCGATTACGGTGGCTATAAAAGCCATGTGGCTTCGGACGATTCCTACTTACGGGAAGCCGTGAAATGGGGCTGGGGAGTCCGGATATTACAGCAGGATTTATGGGAAATGATCATTACTTTTTTGATTTCCCAGAACAACAGCATCACCCGGATCAGAGGCAGCGTGGAAAAGCTCTGCTCTCTGTTGGGGGAGAAGAAGTCTGGCATTGGCTTTGCCTTTTTGCCGGATAAAAGCCTGATTGAGACGAAACGGACCTACCAGACATTTCCCAAGCCGGAGGCCATTGCAAAGGCCGGCCTTTCCGGACTTTCTTCCATGGGGCTGGGATACCGGGATAAATATATCCTGTCTATGGGAGAGTTTTGCAGCGGGCAGGAAGGAAAGGCATGGCTTGAAACACTGAAAGAGGCAGAATATAAGGACGCCCATGAAATGCTCAAGCATCAATACGGCATTGGGAAAAAGGTGGCGGACTGCATCTGTCTGTTCGGACTGCATCATGTGGGAGCCTTTCCCGTGGATACTCATGTGAAGCAGATCCTGGAGTCTCATTATCCCCAGGGCTTTCCGTTAGAGCGGTATCAGGGGTA
The DNA here is from genome assembly GCF_043633585.1 of Lacrimispora sinapis. Classification (NCBI taxonomy): domain Bacteria; kingdom Bacillati; phylum Bacillota; class Clostridia; order Lachnospirales; family Lachnospiraceae; genus Lacrimispora; species Lacrimispora sinapis. The sequence goes on from NZ_CP141832.1 coordinate 615,629, forward strand.
TGCGGGGATTCTGCAGCAGTATATGTTTTATTACAAGGTAAACGATGTACATTCCAGAAAATCTATTCCTTCCTTATAGGCGAAGGGGTCATTCCCCTTTGCTGTCTGTTCTTGCAGATCTTGTCGAAACATTTCATACTTTTATCACACAATCAACAAAAATATATCACACATTTTTCACAATTCCCTTCTAATCTAGATGAGAGCGCAAATATGCGAAAAAGAACAGGAGGAGAGAGCGTTGATTGAAGTCAAAAACCTGGTTAAAGATTATGGCGGCCATCTGGCTGTAGATCATTTAAGCTTTACCATCGAAGACGGTCAGATCTATGGCTTTCTGGGACCGAATGGTGCCGGTAAATCAACCACAATGAATATTATGACCGGTTATATCGGTGCAACGGAGGGCGATGTACTGATCAATGGCCATAATATACTGGAAGAACCGGAGGAAGCCAAGAAATGCATTGGTTATCTTCCGGAACTTCCCCCCTTATACGTGGATATGACTGTAAAAGAACAGTTATATTTTGCGGCAGAGTTGAAGAAAATCCCCAAAAAAGAAAGGGAACAGGCTGTCTCCAGCGTAATGGAGCTTGCGAAACTCTCGGATGTTATGGGCCGTCTGATCCGCAACCTGTCAAAGGGCTACCGCCAGCGCGTGGGGCTGGCACAGGCAGTGTTGGGATTTCCTCCGGTCATCGTTTTGGATGAGCCGACCGTAGGTCTTGATCCCAAGCAGATCATTGAGATTCGGGACACCATCCGGGAGCTTGGCAAGAAGCATACCGTGATTTTAAGCTCCCATATCTTATCTGAGGTCAGCGCCGTGTGCGACCATATTCTGATCATTGACAAGGGAAGGCTGATTGCCAGCGATACGCCGGAGAACTTAGAGCGGCAGATGGCAGGGGCTTCGGGAATGGAGCTTTTGGTAAAAGCCCCGAAAGAAGAGATTGTAACCACTCTGGAGTCCATTCCTCAGGCAGCGGATGTTACGGTAGAGGAAAGCGGAGAAGAAGGAATCAAAAAAGTTTCCATTCATTTAAGCGGTGCAGAACAAGAAGACGGTGAGGATATCCGGGAGATCATTTTCTTTGCGTTTGCAGATCAGAGACTTCCCATACTTTCCATGCAGTCCCAGAAGGCATCTCTGGAAGAAGTGTTCCTCAAATTGACATCAGAAGCAGAAGAAGAGAACACCATGGTGATTCCGGAAACACAGGAAGAAATCCGGGAGACAGAAGATGGAGAGGGGGAAAAAGAAGAATGAGAGCAATCTATTGGCGGGAACTAAAGTCCCATTTCCAGTCCATGACCGGGTATGTATTTATAGCCTTTTTGGTGCTGTTTATCGGAATTTATTTTATGGCGTATAACATGATGAGCGGGTACCCGTATTTTTCCTATACCCTTTCGGGTATGGTGACAATCATCATGATCGGTATTCCGGTACTTACTATGAGAAGCTTTGCGGATGACAGAAAGACAAAGACCGACCAGCTCCTCTTGACCGCCCCAGTCACCGTTGCCAAAGTGGTTCTGGGAAAATACTTATCCATGGTAACGGTATTTGCCGTTCCGGTCCTTCTTACAAGCGTCTGTCCGCTGATCATCAAGATGAACGGCACCGCTTATTTAAAGGCAGATTATAGTACCATTCTGGCGTTTTTCCTGCTTGGCTGCATCTATATTGCGATTGGAATGTTTATTTCTTCTTTAACAGAAAGCCAGATCATTGCTGCCGTGGGAACCTTCGGCATCATTCTTCTGCTTCTGCTGTGGCCCAATCTAATTGGATTTCTGCCGGCCAGCGCTTCAGGATCAGCCATTGGGTTTTTGATTCTCTGGACGCTTGCCGTATTGATCGTGCACAGGGTCACCAGCCATAATCCCCTTGCGGTTATTTTAGAGGCTGTGGGTCTGATCGGTATCGTGGGAATTTATTTGATAAAAAGAGGTCTTTTTGACCGGGCGCTTATCCGACTGCTGGAAAAAGTGTCCGTCACGGATGTGTTCCAGAATTTTGCCAGTCATTACATCTTTGATGCAGGCGGTCTTGTATCCTATTTAAGCATCATATTCCTGCTGATATTCTTGACCGTGCAGTCCATAGAAAAACGCAGATGGAGTTAGGAGGATGGAAATGACCAGAAAATTAAAAAAAGGCGGCTATACGGCGATCCTTTCCGTAATCGTCATCGCAGCCGTTGTGATATTCAACATGATTATAGGCCGTCTCCCGGAAAAGGTGCGGCAATGGGATATGAGCAGCACCCAGATCTATACCCTTGGCCAGACCACAAAGGATCTGTTAAAAGGGCTTGATAAGGACATTACCATTTATGTGGTGGGCGATCCGGCTGTTGTGGATAAACGGATTACCAGCTTTGTAAAACGATATGAAGATTTGTCTTCCCATATTAAAGTGGAAACGGTGGACTCTGTTCTCCACCCGGATCAGCTGAATCAGTTAAAGGCCCAGGACGACGCCCTGTTTGTAAAGTGTGAAGCAACCAACAAAACAGAATCCATTCCATTTACAAGCATCATTAAAATGGATGAATCATCCTATTATTATACCGGGCAGTCCCAGGAATCCCAGTTTGACGGAGAGGGCCAGCTGACCAGTGCCATTTCCCATGTGACAAGTGATGTGGAGAAAAAGGTCTATGTGACCGAAGGCCACGGAGAAGCGGTACTTGGAGCCACGGTTTCCGATATGCTCAAAAAATCCAATCTGACGGTGACCTCCTTAAATCTTCTTACGAAAGGAAGCATTCCAAAAGATTGTGAGCTTCTCCTGTTAAACGCCCCGGTATCCGATCTGGCAGATGATGAGAAAAAGATGATCTCTGAATTTTTGGATAAGGGCGGCAACGTGCTTCTTTTAGCAGGATATTCGGAAAAGGAACGTCCCAATTTAAACCAATTGATGAACGCATACGGTCTGAATCTGGAAAACGGCCTTGCAGCCGATACCAAAAATTTTTACCAGAATAATCCGTACTACATTTTCCCTACCATTCCGTCAGGAAGTGAAGTGACAAATGGTCTCGATACCAAAAGTGCCTCTCTTGTTCTGCAGTCGGCAGCCATGACCCAGTTAAAGGCGCTGCCGGAAGGCGTGGAAGTGACCCCCTTTATGAAAACGAGTGAAAAGGGGATGCTGGTGACGGCTGATAAGCAGACTCCCGGAACCTATATTTTAGGAGCCGTTGCGGAAAAGACCCTGGATTCCGGTACCGCCCGTTTCACCGTATTAAGCACCCCGTCCTTGATTGATGAAGGCTTAAATACCAGCTTTACCAATCTAAATAACTTAAACCTGTTCATGAATGCGGTGACCGCCAATTTTGATGATGTGGCAAACGTATCCATTCCGGCCAAGAGCCTTGCTGTAACCTATAACACCGTGACCCGCGGCGGCCTGTGGGGAATCCTGTTTATTTTTGTGATTCCTGTGATCACCCTGGCTGTGGGACTGGTGATCTTTATGAAGCGCAGACGTCTGTAAAAGGAGGGAAACCATGAAAAAGAAAAAAGGTATTTTCTATGGTGCATTGGCACTGGTTATCCTGTGCCTGATCTATACAGGAACCACCCTCTATCTGGACCACAGCGAGAAAAAGGAAAATGAAAAAAAGGAAGCCGATAAAGCTTATATGACAGACTTGGGGGAGGTGGCAGCCGTTTCTTTTGAAAAAGACGGGAAACCATTGTCCTTTACCAAAAAAAACGGAGTGTGGAACTATGACAACGATGACCTCTTTCCGGTAAAGCAGACAAAGCTGGAGGGCTTAGCATCCACCGTTTCCAAGCTGGAAGCCCTTCGTAAGCTGGAGGGAGGAGACCCGCTCAGCGCCTATGGTCTGGATAAACCCATAAGAATCATCGAAGTAACCTCAAAAGAGGGGAAAAAATCCCGGATTCTTTTAGGAAACGGCACAGAGGATGGAAATTATTATGCAATTGTTGAAGGGGAGACCACTCCCTATTTAATCAGTTCTTCTCTTTACAGTGAAACGGACGGGGAACTCAATGATTTTATGGCTTTAGAAGAATTCCCCGCCATTTCAGGAACGGATATCAAGACCATTACCATAACAGAAAATGGAACCACCCATCATTTTGTAAAAAAGAAACCAGACGATAAAAAGGGGACCGTGGAATGGTATAAGGATTCTGCAGATTCTCCGGATCATAAGCTTAAAGACAATTCCACGTTAAATGTACTGGCGGACTCCCTGAGCAGTCTTACCGTAAAAAACTGTGCCAATTATAAAGTCCAGGAGAGCGAGCTTGCGGGCTACGGCCTGGATAAGCCTACGGCCGAAATCACCTATACCTATGAAAAGAACGGAAAGGAAGAAACTTTTCAGCTGACCGTAGGTTCCCTGAACCAGGATTCCACCAGTTACTATACCCGGACGAAAAATTCCTCCAACATCAATGAGATTGAAAAAGCCTCCATTGATAAATGTCTGAATGTGGATAAACAGGCGTAAACCGTTCTCCGTGCAGGATTTTTTTGGAGAAAATAAAGAATAAAAAAGCAGTGCCGAACGCAAATTTCCGGCGCTGCTTTTTTTAATGGACCGCTCTTTTATTCTCTTTTATAACCTTGATTTATAGTATCAATTCCAATCTTATATAGTTGTTTCCAGTAAAATTATTTTATTTTAGTTGAAAAATCTCGATAAATGTTCTATTATGAGAAGAAATATATTAGCATAGTACAGTGGCATAGAGGGAGAGGACGAGATGAATTACAACATTGCAGTGATCCCCGGTGACGGAATCGGGCCTGAAATCATTGGAGAAGCCAGGAAAGTCCTTGATAAAGTGGGGAGCGTATACGATCATAAATTTCAGTATACCGAAGTCCTGATGGGCGGCATATCCATTGATACCCATGGAGTTCCATTAACAGACGAAGCTCTAAAAACAGCAAAAAAAAGTGATTCCGTTCTCCTTGGCGCAGTCGGCGGAGATGTAGGAAATTCAAAATGGTACGATGTGGCACCGAATCTCAGACCTGAAGCGGGGCTGCTATCCATCCGCAAGGGTCTTAATTTATTTGCCAACATAAGGCCGGCCTATCTCTACAAAGAGCTGTCAGCGGCCTGCCCCTTGAAGGAAGAGATTATCGGAGACGGCTTTGACATGGTGATCATGAGAGAGCTGACAGGCGGACTGTATTTCGGAGCGCGTTCCACCAAAGAGGTGGATGGTGTTTGGACGGCTGTCGATACGCTTACCTATAATGAAAAGGAGATCCGAAGGATCGCCGTCAAGGCATTTGACATCGCCATGAAGCGCAGAAAACAGGTGACCAGCGTGGATAAAGCCAATGTGCTGGATTCTTCCAGACTATGGCGCAAGGTGGTGGAAGAGGTGGCAGAGGATTATCCGGAAGTCACATTGAGCCATATGCTGGTGGATAACTGTGCCATGCAGCTTGTGATGAATCCGGGACAGTTCGATGTGATCCTTACGGAGAACATGTTTGGAGATATTTTATCGGACGAGGCCAGTATGATCACCGGTTCCATCGGAATGCTGCCCTCAGCCAGTATGAATGAAAGCAAATTCGGAATGTACGAACCAAGCCATGGTTCCGCCCCGGATATTGCAGGAAAAAATATAGCGAATCCCATAGCCACCATTTTATCAGCGGCCATGATGCTCCGTTATTCCTTTGACCTTGATAAGGAGGCGGAGTCCATGGAAAAAGCGGTGGAGGCCGTATTAAGGGAAGGATACCGGACCCCGGATATTTTATCGGAAGGCTGTAAAAAAGTATCCACCACGGAGATGGGAGATTTGATCGCAAAGCGAATCGGAATATAAATGTCAATCATTGCCGGAAGCGGAAGAAAACTCTAGTTTTTTACCGCTCCCGGATTTCCATATAATCAGAACATTTAGAATAAAAAAAGGAGTGTGCAGCAGATGAAGAGTGATTCAGTTAAAAAAGGAATGCAGCAGGCACCTCACCGTTCCCTGTTTCATGCACTGGGAATGACAGAGGAAGAGATGGAGAAGCCTTTGATTGGAATCGTCAGTTCCTATAATGAAATCGTACCGGGTCATATGAACTTAGATAAGATTACCAATGCCGTTAAGATGGGTGTTGCCATGGCTGGCGGAAACCCGGTCATGGTGCCGGCCATTGCCGTCTGTGATGGAATTGCCATGGGTCATATCGGGATGAAATATTCCCTGGTCACCAGAGATTTAGTTGCGGATTCGACGGAATGTCTTGCGAGAGCACACGCCTTTGATGCTCTGGTTATGATTCCCAACTGCGATAAGAACGTTCCCGGACTTTTAATGGCGGCAGCCCGCATTAATGTACCCACAGTGTTCGTCAGTGGCGGACCAATGTTAGCTGGACGTGTGCATGGACATAAAACCAGTCTTTCCAGCATGTTTGAAGCGGTTGGTGCTTATACGGCAGGCACCATGTCCGAGGAAGATGTAAAGGAATTTGAGCAGAATGCATGTCCCACCTGCGGTTCCTGTTCCGGGATGTATACCGCCAACAGCATGAACTGTCTGACCGAAGTTTTGGGCATGGGACTGCGCGGAAACGGAACCATTCCGGCGGTCTACTCCCAGCGTCTGGCCCTGGCAAAGCATGCAGGAATGGCTGTTATGGATATGCTGGAAAAGAATATCCGTCCCCGTGACATCATGACTGAGAAAGCATTTAAGAATGCCCTGACCATGGATATGGCACTGGGATGCAGCACCAACAGTATGCTTCACCTTCCCGCCATCGCTCATGAAGCAGGCGTTGAGTTAAATCTGGAAATTGCCAATGCCATCAGTGCCAAAACGCCCAACCTCTGCCATCTGGCTCCGGCAGGCCCTACTTATATAGAAGATCTGCATGAGGCAGGCGGTATTTATGCGGTTATGAATGAGATCAGCAAGCTTGGACTTCTGGAGCTGGACTGCATGACCGTAACAGGGAAAACCGTGGGAGAGAATATTGAGGGCTGTGTCAATAAGGACCAGAAGGTGATCCGTCCGGTGGAAAACCCCTATAGCGTCACCGGAGGAATTGCCATTTTAAAAGGCAATCTGGCTCCCGACTCTGCCGTTGTAAAACGTTCGGCCGTTGCACCTGAGATGTTAAAGCATGAAGGCCCTGCAAGAGTCTTTGACTGCGAGGAGGATGCCATTGAAGCGATCAAAGGCGGAAAGATCGTGGCAGGAGATGTGGTGGTGATCCGTTACGAAGGTCCTAAGGGCGGTCCTGGCATGAGAGAGATGTTAAATCCTACTTCAGCCATTGCCGGAATGGGACTGGGTTCCTCCGTGGCTCTTATTACGGACGGCCGTTTCAGCGGTGCATCAAGAGGTGCGTCCATCGGTCATGTCTGTCCCGAAGCAGCCGTGGGAGGTCCCATCGCTCTGGTGGAAGAGGGAGATATCATTTCCATTGATATTGACAATCACCGGCTTGATGTAAATGTTTCAGAGGAAGAACTGGCAGCCAGAAAGGAAAAATGGCAGCCAAGAAAGCCAGCAGTAACCACCGGATATCTTGCCCGGTACGCAGCCATGGCAGCCCCGGCCAGCCGTGGAGCAATTCTTGAATTATAAAAAAGGAGCGGCCTATGAAGACATTGACAGGAGCGGAAATATTAATTGAATGCTTAAAGGAGCAGCAGGTGGATACGGTTTTTGGATATCCGGGAGGTTCCATCCTAAATATATATGATGCCCTTTATAAACATCAAGACGAGATCACCCACATCCTCACCGCCCACGAACAGGGGGCATCCCATGCGGCAGACGGATATGCCAGAGCCACCGGAAAGGTAGGGGTCTGTATGGCGACCTCAGGCCCTGGAGCCACAAATCTTGTAACGGGAATTGCTACAGCCTATATGGATTCCATCCCAATGGTAGCCATCACCTGCAACGTAGCCCTTGAGTTACTTGGACGGGACAGCTTCCAGGAGATTGATATTACAGGCGTAACCATGCCCATTACAAAGTATAATTTTATTGTAAAGGATATCACCAGACTGGCGGATACCATCCGCAGAGCCTTTGTGATCGCACAGACGGGTAGACCAGGCCCCGTCCTCATTGATATCACAAAGGATGTAACGGCAGCTTCCTATGACTATGAATATCAGGAACCGGAGCCTATCATCCGTCAGGAAGCGACCATCACCGAAGAAGCTCTGGAAGAAGCACTGAAGCTGATCCGCAAAGCCCAGAAACCTTATATTTTTGTAGGCGGAGGAGCCATAACTGCCGGGGCATCGGAAGAGCTTTGCTCCTTTGCCCATAAGATTCAGGCTCCGGTGGCAGACAGTCTGATGGGAAAAGGCGCCTTTGACGGGACCGATGAACTTTATACCGGTATGGTGGGAATGCATGGAACAAAGACCTCCAATTTAGGAATCACCGAGTGTGATCTTCTGATTGTAATCGGAGCCAGGTTCAGTGACCGTGTAATCGGCAAAGCGTCTAAGTTTGCAAGAAATGCCAAGATCCTTCAGTTTGATGTTGACCCGGCTGAGATTAATAAGAATGTAAAGACCCATGCCAGCGTCATCGGAGATGTAAAGTCCATTCTGAGGAAATTAAATGCCCGTCTGGACCCGATCAACCATGAAGAATGGCTTGCGCATATCGACCGGTTAAAGGATATGTATCCGATGCGGTATGAAAAGAGCATTCTGACAGGGCCCTATATCATTGAGAAGATCTATGAGGTCACCGGCGGAGATGCAGTCATTTGTACCGAGGTAGGCCAGCATCAGATGTGGGCCGCCCAGTTCTACCGGTATAAATACCCCAGAAGCTTTATTACCTCCGGGGGTCTTGGGACTATGGGCTACGGACTGGGGGCTTCCATGGGTGCCAAAATGGGAGCGAAGGACAAAGTGGTCATCAACGTGGCCGGTGACGGTTGTTTCCGCATGAATTTCAATGAAATTGCTACCGCCACCCGTTATAACATCCCCATCATCCAGGTGGTTTTAAACAACCATGTGCTCGGTATGGTACGCCAGTGGCAGACACTGTTCTATGGCAAACGGTATTCCCATACCGAATTGAATGACCAGGTGGATTTTGTTAAGATAGCAGAAGGAATGGGAGCAAAGGCTTACCGCGTCACCGCCAAAGAAGAATTTGAGCCGGTGCTGAAAGAAGCAATTGCCCTGAACGTTCCTGTTGTTATAGATTGTCAGATTCATTGCGACGATAAAGTATTCCCCATGGTATCACCGGGGGCGCCGATTGATCATGCATTTGACGCAGAAGATTTAAAGATTTAAAGATTTAGCAGACAGCTAAAATTATGAGGAGGAAGAGATATGAGCAGAGTGTTTAATTTTTCCGCAGGGCCAGCAGTTCTGCCGGAGGAAGTCCTGAAAGAAGCCGCAGAAGAAATGATGGATTACAGAGGCTGTGGAATGTCCGTAATGGAGATGAGCCACCGGTCTAAAATGTTCCAGACCATCATTGGCGAAGCAGAAGCGGATCTCAGGGAATTAATGGGAATTCCGGATAATTACAAGGTATTGTTTTTACAGGGAGGTGCATCCCAGCAGTTTGCCATGATTCCGATGAATTTATTTAAAAACCGCGTAGGCGATTTTATCATCACCGGACAATGGGCAAAAAAGGCATACCAGGAAGCGTCGCTTTATGGAAAAGCCAATGCAGTTGCATCGAGTGCCGACAAGACCTTCAGTTATATCCCGGATGTCTCCGATCTGCCCATCTCTGAGGATGCGGATTACGTGTATATCTGTGAGAATAATACCATTTACGGAACGAAATATAAAACCCTTCCTGATACAAAGGGGAAAACACTGGTTGCCGACCTCTCCTCCTGTTTCTTATCCGAACCTGTTGATGTTTCAAAATACGGCCTGATTTTCGCAGGCGCCCAGAAAAACGTGGGACCTGCCGGTGTGGTGATCGTCATTATCCGGGAAGATCTGATTTCAGAGGAGGTGCTTCCTGGGACTCCCACCATGCTTCGTTACAAGACCCATGCAGATGCCGTTTCCCTTTATAATACCCCTCCGGCATATGGGATCTACATATGCGGAAAGGTGTTCCAATGGTTAAAGAAGTTAGGCGGATTAAATGCCATGAAAGAGATCAATGAAAAGAAAGCAGCCCTTCTTTATGACTTCCTGGATCAGAGCAAGCTGTTTAAGGGAACCGTAGTAAAGGAAGACCGTTCCCTCATGAATGTTCCTTTTATCACCGGAGACGAAGCGCTTGATGAACTTTTTGTAAAGGAATCAAGAGCAGCAGGCTTTGAAAACTTAAAGGGGCACAGAACCGTAGGCGGTATGCGTGCCAGCATTTATAACGCCATGCCGACAGAAGGGGTAGAGAAGCTAGTTGCTTTTATGAAAGATTTTGAAGAAAAGCACGCCAAATAAACACATGGGAAGGAGAACGGAACGTATGAAAAAAATACATTGCTTAAATGAGATTTCCCCTTGCGGAACCGCATTACTGACAGAGGAATATACACTGACAAACGACATCAAAGAGGCCCAGGGGGTCCTTGTAAGAAGTGCCTCTATGCATGAAATGGAACTGCCGGAAGGGCTTTTAGCCATTGCGAGAGCCGGTGCAGGGGTCAACAACATCCCCCTGGATGGCTGTGCGGCAGAGGGAATCGTGGTGTTCAACACTCCGGGAGCCAATGCAAACGGAGTAAAGGAACTGGTTCTTGCAGGTCTTTTACTGGCCTCCCGGGATATCACAGGAGGCATCGACTGGTGCAAGGCCAACAAGGATGATGAAAACATTGCAAAGTCTGCGGAAAAAGCAAAAAAAGCATTCGCCGGATGTGAAATCAAAGGAAAAAAGCTTGGGGTTATCGGCCTTGGTGCCATTGGCGCGGAAGTAGCCAACGCCTGCTCCTCTCTTGGAATGGAGGTTTACGGATATGACCCCTTCATTTCCGTTACCGCTGCCTGGGGACTCTCCAGAAATGTCAAACACATCACTTCCGTGGATACCATTTACAAGGAGTGTGATTACATCACCATCCATGTTCCCTTGATGGATAATACAAAAGGAATGATTCATAAAGCTGCGTTTGACAGCATGAAGGACGGAGTCGTTATATTAAACTTTGCCAGAGACATTTTGGTCAATGAAGATGATATGGCGGAGGCATTAAAATCCGGCAAGGTTAAAAAATATGTAACCGATTTCCCGAATCCCAAGTCCGTTCACTTAGACGGTGCTATCGTGATCCCTCACCTTGGGGCTTCTACCGAAGAATCTGAGGATAACTGTGCAAAGATGGCGGTGGAAGAGATCATGGATTACATCGAAAACGGCAACATCCGCAACTCGGTGAATTTCCCGGCCTGTGACATGGGGATCTGCAAGGCAGCCAGCCGTATCGGGGTGCTTCACTTAAACATTCCCAACATGATCGGGCAGATCACAGGAACGCTTGCAGCAGGTAATGTAAATATTTCAGATATGACCAACAAGAGCCGTGAAAAATATGCATACACCCTGCTTGACCTTGAAAATGCCCCTGATGCCATGAGCATTCAGAAGCTTAACGCCATCAAAGGCGTGCTGCGGGTAAGGGTAATCAAATAAAGGAGATATTATGGCTATCGTAAAACCATTTCAATGTGTAAGACCAGAAAAGCAGTATGCCCATCTGGTAGCCGCTCTTCCTTATGATGTATACAACCGCAAAGAGGCTTGTGAAGTGACGGCAGCAAATCCAAAATCATTTTTAAATATCGACCGTCCGGAGACCCAGTTTTCCGATGACGTAGATACATATGATGACCGTGTTTATGAGAAGGCAAGACAGATGTTAGAAAGCTGGATCAGCGACGGAACCTTGCAGAAGGACCGTAAAAAAGCTTACTATATCTATCAGCTGATCATGGATGGAAGGAGCCAGACCGGAATTGTGGCCTGCTCCTCCATTGATGATTATGCAAAAGGAGTCATTAAAAAGCACGAAAATACCAGAGAAGAAAAAGAACGGGACCGGATCCGCCACGTGGATACCACCAATGCCCAGACCGGTCCTATTTTCCTGGCGTACCGCTCAAAGGAAACCATCAACCGGCTGGTGGCAGAGGTTACCGAGAAAAGTCCCCTGTATGACTTTACATCCGATGACGGGATCAGCCACAAGGTATGGCGGATTGCAGAACCGGAAACCGTTGGAGAGATTGAACAGGCTTTTCTTGAAATTCCGGTCACCTATATTGCCGATGGCCACCACAGAGCGGCTTCTGCTGTAAAAGTGGGACTAAAGCGCCGGGAAGAAAATCCGGGATATACCGGAGAAGAGCCTTTTAACTTTTTCCTTTCCGTTTTATTCCCGGATGACCAGCTGATGATCTTGCCCTATAACCGCGTGGTAAAGGATTTAAACGGACTATCGGAGGAAGCGTATTTAAAAAAATTGGAAGAGTCTTTTCTGGTGGAGTTGACAGGCGAAAAAGCGTATGCTCCTGCACAGAAAGGAACCTTTGGTATGTATTTAAACCACAAGTGGTACCGGCTCACCATAAAAGAATCCTTTCTATCTAAGGACCCGGTAAAGGGGCTTGATGTTTCCCTTCTTCAGGATCATCTCCTGAATCCGGTTTTGGGAGTGAAAGATCCGAGAACCGATCAAAGGATTGATTTTATCGGGGGAATCCGGGGGTTAAAGGAGCTTGAGAGACGGTGTGAGGAGGATATGACAGTGGCATTTTCCATGGTTCCCACTTCCATCGAGGAACTGTTTTCCGTAGCAGATGCAGGTCTTTTGATGCCGCCTAAGTCCACCTGGTTTGAGCCGAAGCTTCGCAGCGGTCTGTTTATTCATCCGTTGTCTCCGGTTTAAGCTCCTTTATGCGGTATTGTTCATAGACCTCAAGAAGCTGGGGACGTTTGACCACTCCTATTTTCTGAAAAATGTTATGTACGTGGGTTTTCGCCGTTCCCAGCGAAATGCAGAGAATATCGCTGATATCCTGATTGGTTTTATCAAGGAGCAGGACTTTTAGGATTTCCCGTTCCCTGGAAGTCAGATGATAGGCTTCGCTGAAATGGTATAGAAGGCTGTCTTCAATGTCTGAAGGTATGGTTCGTTCACTTTTTCTGTTTACGGCAGAAACGATGCGGTTATTCCTTAGCATTACTTTTAGGTAATCCATGAGATAGGCGGTTGTAAAGCCTGCGTGGGTGATGTATAGAAGATCAGAAGTAAAGCTTCGGTTGTTCATAATAATAGAAGAAGTGGAATAAGTATCGAAATTAAAGATCACAATGGTGTCTTCTGCAATAACCAAAAGATTTAAGAAAATGGTAATCATAAAAAGTCTTTTGCACCATCGGTAAAAGGAACCCTGAAATTGTTCAGGGTTTTTTTTGCGTATAAAAAAACTTCTGGCTGCCACATAGGTGTTGAAAAGCTGGCTGGGAAGAAAGTAGAGCCATATTTTCCAGGAGCTGTTCTTTAATGCGGGAACAAAAAGCATAAAGATCACGTAAAAGGCCAGAATTCCATAATCCAACCCCATGATCCTGCGGTTTAGTAATTTCTGAAAGATGTTTAAGTAGCCCAGGGACAGGATCAGATAGATCAGAGTCTTGTAAGTGGGAACAATCATAAAGAGTTTATTATAAACATCTGCAAAATGAACAAACATTTCTGAAAGAAATATCACCATATCATCCATCAAAACGGCAGAAAAAATTATGCCGGTCCAAAGTAAGATCTTTTCCCTCCCATTCATGAAAAGCAAAAACGACATCCAGATTATACCGGAATATACCATGATCAAAACCAGATTGTAAATAAATATCCCAATTCTTTCCATAGAGACCTCCTGTCTTTTTTTGTCGGAACGTAAGTTATAAACAGTATAGCAAAATCAAAAGTTTTTTCAACCACAAAAAACTCAAAAAACCCATTTTTTAGTGCAATATGCACAAAAGATTAGAGGAGTTTATGGTGAAATGGTGAAAAGGTGTTATAAAAATCTATCCATTCGATCCATTCTCAACCCATCTTCAAACTGCTATTTTCGTCTTGTGAGGACGGTCTCAAAGCGAAATCACAGAAAAAACAGCAAAGGAGGTTTACCAGTGGCAGAAAAGATTGTTCTGGCTTTGGGAGGCAATGCACTCCAGTCAGGGAAGGAAGGAGCAACCGCTGAGGGACAGCGTTTGGTAGTGCAAAGAACCTGCGAATCCATTGCACAGTTAAATGAACGCGGGTATGAAATGGCCATTGTACATGGAAACGGTCCTCAGGTGGGCCGGATTGTCATGGCCAGCGAAGCGGCAAAAGATATCACTCCTGCAATGCCCTTTGATGTATGCGGAGCCATGTCCCAGGGCTATATCGGTTATCACCTGCAGCAGGGGCTGAAATACGCTCTTAATAAACGAAACCAGAGTTTTCCCGTTGTAACTATCTTGACGCAGATGATTGTGGATGGACAGGACCCGGCGTTTCAAGATCCCACCAAGCCCATCGGACCTTTTTATACCAGAGAAGAAGCACAGGTCCTGGAAAAAGAAAAGGGGTATGTGATGAAGGAGGATTCCAAAAGGGGATACCGCAGAGTGGTTGCATCCCCTCTTCCCCAAAAAATTGTGGAAATTGAGGCGGTGAAAGAGCTGTGGCCTCATGCCATTGTCATTACCTGCGGCGGCGGCGGGATACCGGTGATTGAAGATCCTACGGGAGCCTTAAACGGAACGGCAGCAGTCATTGACAAGGATTTTGCGGCAGAGCTTCTGGCAGAGCAGGTAGATGCAGATATCTTAATCATTTTAACAGAAGTGGAAAAGGTGGCGGTCAACTTTAACAGGCCGGACCAGAAGGATCTGGACCATTTGAGCCTTCTGGAAGCCCATCAATACTGCAAAGAAGGACAATTTGCACCGGGAAGCATGCTGCCTAAGGTTCAGGCAGCCATGAAATTTGTACGCTCCAATCCCTCAAAACGAGCCATTATTACGTCTCTGGATAAGGCTTTAGAGGCACTGGACGGAAAGACAGGAACCGTATTTACATTTAACGGATAAAAAACATATTAGGAGGATTTGCCATGAAAGCAAACGGAGTAACCCATTTTATTGACACCAACGATTTTACAAAAGAAGAACTGCTTGACATCATTGATTTGTCTCTTGCAATCAAAAAAAGCATTCAATCGGGATATCACCCGCCTTTGATGAAGGGGAAAACATTGGGAATGATTTTCCAGCAGTCTTCCACAAGGACTCGTGTCTCCTTTGAAACAGCCATGGAACAGCTGGGAGGACATGCCCAGTATTTAGGGCCTGGAATGATCCAGCTTGGGGGCCATGAGACCATTGGCGATACGGGAAAAGTGCTTTCTCAGATGATTGATGTGGTGATGGCGAGAGTGGTGGAACACAAAACTGTTGAGGAATTGGCAAGGGCCTGTTCCATTCCCGTATTAAACGGAATGAGCGATTACAATCACCCCACGCAGGAAATCGGGGATATCTGTACCATTGTGGAACATCTTCCAAGAGGAAAGAAGCTAGAAGAGTGCAAGGTGGTTTTTGTAGGAGACGGTACCCAGGTGTGCGCTTCTTTGGGATTTATCACCACAAAGCTTGGAATGCACTTTGTTCACTACGGACCAAAGAGCAATCAATTGTTAGAAGTACACAAACAGATCATGGAAGAAAACTGCAAACTCTCCGGCGGGACCTGGGAAGTAACCGACAGCCGGGAAAGCGTGAAGGGCGCGGACTTCATTTACACCGATGTGTGGTATGGATTGTATGAAAATGAGACCCCCAAGGAGGAACGGGTGGCGGCTTTTCATGACTACCAGGTGAACAGAGAGTTGATGTCTCTTGGAAATATTGGCTGTAAATTCATGCACTGTCTGCCTGCAACCAGAGGAGAGGACGTTACCGATGAGGTTTTAGACAGTGACAGCTCCATTGCATTTTTAGAGGCCGGAAACCGGTTGACGGCCATGAGAGGCCTTTTGGTCTACTTTACACAGTATCAGAGAAAACAGGCCAAAAGTGAACTTCAGATCGCGGCAGCAAAAGAAGAACTGGAAACATTCATGATTGATAGACGGATCAGATAGGGGGGATGGGTCATGTCAGATGCGCCAAAGAAAAAGTTTCGGCTAATTGATGCCATCATGGCGGTGATTTGTGTGGTGTTCGTGGCAGAAGCGGCAGGTCCTGTTGCAGCAATCGGCAACTCCCAGTATTTCTGGTGGATCTTTCTGCTGATCGCATTTTTGCTGCCCTATGGTCTGATTGCCTCTGAGCTTGGCACCGCCTATGAAGGGGACGGCGGGCTGTATGACTGGGTGTCAAAAGCCTTTGGTAAAAAATGGGGAGGAAGGGTCGCCTGGTATTATTGGGTCAACTTCCCGCTGTGGATGGCTTCTTTGGCGCTCATGTTTCCCAAGGTCATCGGTCTTTTGGCAAACACGGAGATGGGAATTCTTCCTTCATTGATTATTGAGCTTATCTTTGTATGGATTGTGGTCTTTATCAGCTTTTTCTCCGTTTGTGACAGTTCCTGGATCTTAAACAGTGCAGCCGTAATAAAAATACTGATCGCGCTGATTGTTGGGGGTCTGGGAATCTATGGGGCGGTCACTCACGGAGTTGCCAACGAATACACCCTGTCCTCCTTGCTTCCAAGCTTTGATTTGGACAGCTTATCCTACATATCGGTGATCCTGTTCAACTGCCTGGGCTTTGAAGTGGTGTGTACTTTTGCAGAGGATATGGAAAATCCAGGAAAACAGATCCCCCAGGCCATTGTAGCAGGCGGACTGGTGATTGCAGCAATCTACATCTTTATGGCATTCGGCATCGGCGTTGCCATCCCGTCAGACCAGATCAGCACCAGCACCGGTCTGCTGGACAGTGTACAGCTTTTGACCGGAACCACCAGAGGGACCCTTGTCATCGTTGTTGCCGTCGGATTTTTGCTGACCCTTTTGGGAAATATGATTTCCTGGTCTTTGGGAGTCAACAATGTGGCAGCCTATGCCGCTGACCATGGAGACATGCCAAAGGCATTCAAAATCAGAAGTAAAAAAAACAAGATGCCGGTAGGTGCTTCGGTAATGAACGGAGCAGTAGCAAGCATGGTGCTGATCATCGCGCCCTTTATTCCCAATCAGGATCTGTTCTGGAGCTTTTTCGCACTGAATCTGGTCATGTTTTTGCTTTCTTATCTGCCTGTATTTCCGGCATTTTTAAAGCTGAGAAGGATAGATTCTAAGACCGAACGGCCCTTTAAGGTTCGAGGAGGTCCGATGTTTTTAAAGGTTTTGGCAGGGCTTCCCATGCTGCTCATCATTATTTCCCTGATCTTTACGGCAATTCCTCTCAGATTTGACCGGAAAAGTCTGGCAGAAGTTCTTCCTATTACAATAGGGGCGGTAATATTTCTGCTGCTGGGGGAAATGAATGGGAACAAAAAACGAAAAAATTAAAAGAAAAGAGGGATACAAATGGCTAAAAGAATTATAGATTCAACTCCAAAACAGGATGGATACCGCATGCCTGCGGAGTTTGAGGAACAGGAACAGATCTGGATGCTGTGGCCGGAACGGACGGATAACTGGAGAAATGGTGCCAAACCCGCCCAAGCGGTATTTGCGGAGGTGGCAAAAGCCATTGCCCGGTTTGAACCGGTAACGGTCTGTGTGTCGCCGGGCCAGTTTCAAAACTGCCGTGCACGCCTTCCGGAGGATATCCGGGTCGTTGAGATGACCAGCAACGATTCCTGGATGAGAGACTGCGGTCCCACATTTGTGGTCAATGACCAGGGAGGCATAAGGGGATGTGACTGGACCTTCAATGCATGGGGAGGACTTGTGGACGGGCTGTATTTCCCATGGGATCAGGATGATCTGGTGGCTCGGAAGGTGTGTGAGATAGAGCGTATCCCAACCTACCGGACCGAAGGCTTTGTTCTGGAGGGAGGCTCCTTCCATGTGGACGGAGAAGGGACGGTGATTACAACAGAGATGTGCCTGCTCAGCAAAGGAAGAAATCCGCATCTGTCCAAGAAAGAGATCGAAGAAATGCTGGATGAATATTTAAACTGTCAGAAGGTGATCTGGATCAAAGACGGGATCGATCCCAATGAGACCAACGGTCATATCGACGACGTGGTTCAGTACGTCCGGCCCGGAGAGGCAGCCTGTATCTGGACCGAGGATGAGAAAAATCCCTTTTACAAACAAGCACAGGCAGCCTATAAGACACTTTCACAGGCCACGGATGCAAAAGGCCGTAAGCTGAAGGTACATAAGCTTTGTCTTACCAGAAATCCAGTCCTTTTGCAGGGAGCGGAAGCCATTGATCTGGTGGAAGGAACCATCCCCAGAGAAAACAATGAAATTTCCATTGCTTCCTATATGAATTTCCTTGTGGTAAATGGAGGCGTGATCGTTCCCCAATATGGAGATGAAAATGACTCTCTGGCTCTGAAACAAATCCAGGAGATGTATCCCGGCCGCAAGGTTGTGGGTGTGCGTACCGAAGAGATTGCCTTTGGGGGCGGTAATATCCACTGCATCACCCAGCAGCAGCCAAAAGTGAAATAACCATTATCGCTTCCGTCCTTCTGTTATAGCGGCTTCCGTTTCCTCCGGTACAGGTTTGGGCGGAACAAAGTTCTCCGGGATACCGAAATCTCTCATATCATAAATCCGGTCGTATTCTTTTGTTTCCTGGTTTTTCAGCGTTTCCGAACGGTTCATGGAAAGGAATTTTGTCAGCTCATAGCAGCTGATCCAGATTTCATTGTTTCCTTCTTTCTGAGACTCGTCAAAAATAAGCTGAAGTCCAAAATGGAGGTGAGACTGGTTTCGGATTCCCAGCCGCCAGCCGCCGTACTGGTTCCAGTAACTAATATAAAATTTTAATAGTTACTTATGGGCAAGGCCATTTTTCTATGGTTCTTGCCCATGCTTGTATTATAAATCCGTTTTTGAGGTTGTCAAGTAAAACTCCCTTTCGGCAGTCTTAATATCTTGATTTTTTACTTTTTATCATAACCGTTCTTCAAAGAATATCTCTAACTGGGAGTGTATCTGACTCCAGTCATGACGGTGCCCTGTCCATTTTTCGTGATGTCCATCGTCGTTAAGTACAGCATTTTTAGGAGGCTGTCGTCTGTGGGAAATACAGTCTTGCTTTTGGGAACCTTCCGCAGCTGTCGGTTAAATCCTTCTATGGCATTTGTGGTGTAGATTCGCCCAGTTATTCCCAGGACTTTGCACTTTCATTTTCTCCAACATACATTCCCAGTACATCCTTATGTCCGTTCATATCAATGCCAATGGCGACATAGACTGCCTTTATTATAATCCGGCCTTCACTTCTGACATGGAAATGTATCGCCTCCATAAATACTATGGCATAGATCTCCTCCAGGGGCCGTTCCTGCCACTCTTTTACAACAGGAAGTATTTTGTCCGTAATCCTGCTGACCGTACTGTCTGAAATATCCACTCCATAAAACTCCTGCAGATGACTTTCAATATCACAAGTGCTCATGCCTTTGAATACATGGAAAGGATCTTTTCCACCATGTCTCCATAGCTGGTATGCATGGTCTTAGTGTTATAGCCATTTCACGCAGAGCCTGTCTTTCGGGAGACTCGCCCCTTCTTCTCTTTGCCATATAATAAAACTTCCAAACTGAATGATTTTATTTTACATCAGTTTGAAGGGTTACACAAACTTTAGGATAGTCCCAAACCGATTGCTATATTTTCGTTGGTTTGCATGAAATACTTATATATTTTCTCCGTATAGTTTCTTCTTAAATTGGCATTGGCGGCATTCCTGACATCTTGTATAATCTTATAAACCAGTATTTGTGCTCGAAAATTTTGATACACATACACTGTCGCTTTTCCTGTTACACTCTCAAATTTCATTTTATTTTTTTAGGTATGATATTTTTTCTCTATTTCCCACTTTTCATAGTACAAATCCTGCAGTTGCTTATCTTTGTAATGTTTTGAAAGATTCATCATTAGTGTCAATTCATTGCATATAGGAAAAAAGCTCTTTGATATCCGGGTGTTTGTGTTAGCATTTTCTTTTATATACTGATATCTCTCTGGGTGTTTTTGGCGGATTTTTGCAAGGCGTTGTGATGTATGGAGTAATGTTATTGCCTCGTCAGACGATTTCATATCATTACGTTCTTTTTTATAATCATCTGATGAAAGTCGGAATAAATAATGGATTACCGCCTCTTCTATTCAATCAATGAATTCCATAGCTGGATACCCTCTATCGAAGATTACTAAAATCGGGCATCTTATCCCTAGCATTTTCAAATGCTTTAGATTCATTTTTGACATTTCGGTTTTACTCGTGGAAATATGTGCAATCCCAGTGTCCAAATAGAAACCGTTTAAAATATCATACATACCACTTACTAATGCACGTATTCGCCTCTGTTCAGAATGCTGTTTATTACTCTTGCTGAAACCCCATGGAGACTACTACTGCCTGCTACAGCTCTTGTTTGTTTTTGATTTTACGGAACGCTTTGTTCTGCAAGGCGCAATTATTGAGTCGATGCTTTTCCTTGTTTTACTTTGTTGGTCTTGTTGCTGATGTGGTATATAAAGTACTTCATCGTTATTGGGTCTCTTTCCAGAACCATGCTCAATTTCAGATCTCTCTAAAATCCAGCAAGGCTCTGGAATTTATTTACGGTCTGTTTAATTGCTTCCTTTGTGTTTTTTCCTAAACCCATTATACATTAGAAAGCCCTGTACGATATATTTTCATTAAAAGTTGTAAGGTGGTCAAAAGATTATAATGTTACACGATAGACTTCAAATTTTGGCACTTAAAGCGTATAAATTTAGCTTTTCGGTTGAAGAATCTAATAATTAGGTTATACTTAGGATATCTAAAAAGATTGAATAAAATATGCTGTAATCTGAATTATTAAATAGCATTATTTATTCAAACTTCTGACATGTTCTTGTTAAAGACATGTGGGATTTTGGCCCAAAATATATTTTGCAAGTATAAATTTATGCTGTAAAGCCTTATTACATAAAGATTTAAAAGGCTTTTTTATATGCGAAGCTTGAGTATTAACACTTTATACTGATTTCGATATTTCGTCGGAAGGAATGTCAATAACGGAACGTACTCTATAAAATCGTTTTTATTTTGTTTCAATAAAGATTTTTTTAGAAGGATGTTGATTTAGAGTTCCACTGGAAGGCGACTGATGTAAATGATAAAATTGAACGGATTTCAGGACATTTAGATAATGCTTTAGGGAACCTCAATGATTGATTGAAATCTACATATGAAGAGCTGGAGTGTAGAGCTAAGAATAATAGTTATGAAATTTATCATGTACAAAAAGAAGGGTATGGAGTCACGATATCAAATACGCTGGAAATTTATAATGCTGTGTCTTTTATGAAGTCCTTGTTGGAAAAGGATAAAAAAACTTGATGTCGATAATGAAAACAGGAGGTAACACAATATGATGATTGGAAAAATGAATTCACAAAATAAAGGTATTTCCATCGCTGCAATAAATCAAAGTATTGCACACAAAAACGAGGCGATAACAGGAAAAAAGCAGGAGGTAAAGATATCAGCGGTTATTTCTCCGGTTGGGAAGAAACAAAGTATGTTGCAGCAGCTAATGAAGCAAAAGCAGGACTTAACTGACAGAATGAATTCACTGTCTGCTTCTGCTCTTGAAAAGGGTACTGATGTTAAGAGTACTATGGAGGAATACCGTAAGCAATTAGAAGCACTTAATGAGCAGATTTTAAAGATGCAGATGGAACAGGAAGATAAGGAAGACGATGAAAAAACCGGAGTTTATAAAAAGCCAAAGACTAAAGCAGAAGTTGAAGCACAAAAAATGAAGGATATCATGAGTTTGTCTTCCAGCAATAAACAAGTTGAAATAGTATCTTCTGCTAAGGAACAAATGGATGGGAAAGCTAATGTCCTAAAAGCAGAAATTAAAACCGGAAATGGAAATATTAAGTCAAAGATGGAAAAGGTGGCGGAACTGGAGAGCAAATCGGCCAATTTGTCTTCTGATATAGGAAAAAGATTAGTGGATGTAAATGATGGAATTGCAGATATACAGGATAGAACCGTAGAGGATGAGAATGTTGCGGAGCCATCTGATACCTCCCAACATACAGAGGCTATAAAAGAATTAAGAAATGAAAGTGATTCAACAGCAACAGATAAAAGGGGATTGCTCAACAGCGATAAACAGGTTGAAGGTAAGTAAACCTCTGAGAGCGTAAAATTTCTTGTATCCCGAGAGTAAACAACTATCTGGAATTATCAGGAAAAAATCGGGTATACTATGAGTACCGACGGAATAAGGAAATCATTAAGATGGTCAGACAATTGTTGTGAACTGTCTGACCGTTTTTCTTTATAGATATTCATTTAAGCGTTCCCGATACAAAAGCATTAACTGGCTGAGTACCACTTCCCGGTTCTGTTATCAGATGGCTGTTGCATAAGGGTAGTTCTTTCCCAGTCTCCAGTTCGGATAGGGCCAGTTTTTTTGTAGGAGCCTTATAAACTGCCTTGAAATTCGCTGCAAATTTTTCTAATATCTTTATAGGATACATATCTAAAAAAATTACGCAGCATATGAATAATATACCGTTGTACTTCTGCCTGGGATTAAACGGCATAAATTGTTTCTTTAAAACCGGCAAGCCGAGTCGATACTTAAATTTTCATAATCTTCCTCTGAGTTGAGATGCTGGAAAATGGTTAATAGAACACCGTTATCGCGCCGCTAAAAAAACGACTGTATACAGTTTTCCATGAACCAAATCGTTTTGTTACGTCTTGCCATGTAGTTCCGTTTCTGGCAATCCACAAAATTGCATTGAACATAAGACGGCGATCAATAGGGGGGCTTCCGGTCTTATCAATTGGAAATAAATCCTTTATTCGATTCCACTGTTCATCTGATACTTCATATCGTTTTTGCGCCATAATAATTAACTTCAAGTTATTTTTTTATATTTTAGCTAAAACTTGGTTTTATGGAACTTTTAGTTTTCAGACACACCCTAATAAATAGGATTTTAACAGTCTAATATTCATTTGAACCATAAATGGTCTGATAAAACTAATTTTTAATGATTAAATTTATAATGTTGGCCTAAGCCGGTGGTATTGACTATAGCGGCTTCCGTTTCCTCCGGTACAGGTTTGGGCGGAACAAAGTTCTCCGGGATACCGAAATCTCTCATATCATAGATCCGGTCGTATTCTTTTGTTTCCTGGTTTTTCAGCGTTTCCGAACGGTTCATGGAAAGGAATTTTGTCAGCTCATAGCAGCTGATCCAGATTTCATTGTTTCCTTCTTTCTGAGACTCGTCAAAAATAAGCTGAAGTCCAAAATGGAGGTGAGACTGGTTGATGTTATTGGTATTTTCCGTCCGGCTGTAACCGGTCCGGCCCAGATAACCGATGACATCTCCGGCGGTGACGATGCTGCCCTGTTTTAAAGATTTATGATAAGGGTAATTTTTCCTCAAATGTGCGTAATAATAATACCGTTTTCCATCAAAGCTCCGGATTCCCAGCCGCCAGCCGCCGTACTGGTTCCAGCCAATGGCCTCCACGTATCCGCTTTCCACTGCGATGATTGGAGTTCCCACCTGCCCCATCATATCATGCCCAAGATGCTGCCGTTTGTAGCCGTAGGACCGGGCAACGCCGAAATCATCAAAATCATTGTAGGGAAATCCCTTTGCAATCGGGGAATAGCCCTTTAACCCGTATTTCTTGACCCAAACCTTATCCGGGTCCACGGAGCCGTCCGGCAGAAGGGCAGGGGTGGCGTAAAGAGGAGCATTTTCCGAGGGGATCTGAATCTCATAGCTTCCGACCAGGCCGTCCAGAACCGCACCGTAGGCTTCTCTATAATAAGGATAATACTTCATTTTTTCCGTCAGTTCTGCCATCGTCTTTCCGGATAAAAGCTGTTCTGCCAATGCGTCCAGATCCTTTGTGGAATAACGGGAAAACTCTCCGCCGTATTTGGCACCCAAATAGGCCAGTAAGTCCACCCAGTTTAAATGAGGCTCCGACTGACAGGTATTTACATCATAACGGAACGCTTCCTGCATCGCCTTGGCGGTTACTTTAAAATCCACCCATTTAATATATTTTTTTGCTTCTGAGGAGCTGGCTTTTCCGTCCTGATTGACCACCGGAAATGAGAATCCTCCGCCTGGAGATATAAAGAAGAGAGAAACCAGCAGAAAGGTCAGAATGATGACTTCTATGTAAATGATCATGCGATGTCTGGATAGTTCAGAATGGTTCAAACTAATATTAAATGGGTTCATAGAGATTCTCCTTGTCATTCCTTTAGACATACAAGTGAAAAGGGAAAGCAGCTCTTTAAGGCTTTCCCATATAAGATATGCAGAAAGTGTGAAGAATATGACGAAAACTGGAGTCTGCCTTCATATTGGAATTTCAGGAGGTTCATGCTATACTTGAAGTATGGAATTGGTACGGAAGAAGGGAACCGATCCCGTACCGGAAAGTGAGGGGTTATCATGAATGATTTTGAGTATTGTGTACCTACCAGGGTGTTATTCGGACGCGGCACTCACAGAGAGGTTGGAGCAGTAGTAAAAGAATACGGGTTTAAAAAGATACTGGTCCATTTTGGCGGGGGCAGTGTGAAAAAGAGCGGTCTGCTGGACCAAGTCACCGCTTCTTTAAAGGAACATGGAATTGAGTATGTGCTGCTTGGAGGAGTAAAACCCAATCCGACCCTATCCTTAGCAAAGGAAGGTATGGAGCTTTGCAGGAAAGAAAAGATTGAATTTATTCTTGCTGTGGGAGGAGGAAGCGTTCTGGATTCCGCCAAATGCATCGCAGACGGAGCCCTAAATCCGGACATAGATCCGTGGAAATTTTTCTTAAAGGAAGCAGTTCCGAAAAAAGCACTTCCTCACGGCAACATTTTAACCTTGTCCGCATCAGGAAGTGAAACAAGCTTATCCTGTGTCATTACCAATGAAGACGGAGGATACAAACGAGGGTTTAACAGCCCGACCCACCGGCCTTTGTTTGCGATCCTGAATCCGGAACTGACGTTTTCCGTAAGCAAATTTCAGACAGGCTGCGGGACCGTAGATATTATGATGCATACGCTGGAGCGGTATTTAGGTGGTTCTACAAAGAATACACCTCTGACAGACCGCATTGCAGAAGGGCTTTTGGTCTCTGTCATGGAAGCTGGAGCTGTGGCGGATAAAGATCCAGAGAATTATGAAGCAAGGGCTACGCTTATGTGGGCCGGAAGCCTGTCCCATAATGGTCTGACCGGCCTTGGCAGAGATTACATGATGCAGGTCCACCAGATGGAACATGAGCTTTCCGGTCTATATCCCGCCATAGCACATGGAGCCGGACTTTCCGCTCTCTTTTGTTCCTGGGCCAGATACGTGTGCGGGGAAGACCCCATGCGGTTTGCCCAGCTTGCCGTTCGTGTGATGAAGGTGGAGATGGATTTTGAAGATCCCATGAAAACTGCATGGAACGGAATCAAACGTTTGGAGGAATTCTTCCAGAGTCTTTCCATGCCGGTCAGCTTAAGAGAGCTTCATGCCTCCATTAAAGAGGAGGACTTTGAAACGATGGCAGAGAAATGTTCCTCCCACGGAACCAGGACCTTACCTGGAATCAAGGCCCTGGGGAAACCAGAGATGATGGACATTTATCGACTGGCTTTTTAGGAATGGATCAGACAGAGGGGGCTTTTGCCCCCCCTTTTTTTATCTGTAACAGCCCATTTTGCAGATATTTGTCACGAACGCTTTGGCTTTGCTCTTTTCTTTATCCCTGCAAAAGGGCATGTGAATGGATACCATGGTGATCGCATTCTGGGGGGGACGGGTCATATAGGTGGAATTGCAGATAAAACGGAAATTAATCCCCCTGGTTTCCTGAGTGGCTACCAGATAGGGTTTAAAGGTTGTGCCCCTCAAGTCTCTGGTCGCTTCATGAAAAATCGCTAAGTCTCTGCAATCCACATCCCGGTAAGGGGTAAAGTTGCCTGAGCAGCTCATATAAGAAACTCCTTTGCCTGTTCTATTGTTATATCATATGCACGATCAGGGACGAGGGGCACACCAGGAGCGTTCTTATAGGGCAAGAGAAATGATTTCTCCGTCATCCGGAACAAAAAGGTTTCCGTGATAGAAAGTAGTTCCCTCTTTCCGGTAGCGTTCTTTCCGGTGGGAAAGGTCGGAATCCTCCGTATGCCAGAGAACCAGGTTTTCTACCTTTATCTCCTCTGCAAGCAGGCAGGCATCCTTAACGGTGCTGTGATGCTTTTCGTAAGGCTTGAACAGCTCCCTGTCCTCATATAAGCAGAAGGCTTCATGGAGGAGCCAGCTGCAGTTTTCCACATACATAGAGCAGGCTTTGTTATAAGGCTCGTCCCCGCAGAAGGTAAGACGTTTTCCGTTTTCCAGCGTTAGGGCAAAACCGTATTGTTCTGCCTTGGTGGAATGGATATCAAAAAAGGTAACATCAGTTCCAAGGATGTTCCTGGTCTCTCCGTCGGAGACGGAGTTTAATAGAATGCGTTTGCCGATCAGTTCATAAAATTTGCCCTGCAGCGTCAGACGGCAAAGGGTATCAATGACAGGAACCAGCCGCTCATGGCAGTAGATCTGGAACGCCCCTTCGTATTTACCGGCTTTCATTCCGGCTCCGATCATACGGACCATCCAGATCACACCCAGAATGTGATCCGTATGCTCGTGGCTGACAAACAAGTGGTGGATACGGGATAAATCCACGTTCATCTCATTTAATATGTGCAGGATTCCATTGCCGCCTCCGGCATCAGTCATAAAATATTCATCGCCCTTTTTCAAAGCAAAACAGGTGTTATAACAATTGGTCACGGCTGCATTTCCCGTTCCGAAAATATATAATTGTTCCATCATGTACTCCTTTTTTGTGCGGGGGTTTTCTGTTTTCCTAAAATATGGTACTATAAGAAGCGTACAAAAGCAACAGTACATCAGGAGAGGAAGAACGTACGATGAGAGATTTAGCATATCTGAAACTGATGGCAAGGGAGTATCCAACCATTAAAGCCGCATCCAGCGAGATCATCAACTTGACGGCGATTCAGGGTCTGCCAAAAGGAACCGAGTATTTTTTCAGCGATTTACATGGAGAACATGAAGCCTTTATTCATTTATTAAAGAGTGCCTCCGGTGTCATCCGGGAAAAAATCACAGAAACCTTCAGTCACATTATGCCTGAAAAAGAGGAAGTGGAGCTGGCGAATTTGATCTATTATCCGGAGAAGGTGTTAAATCAGCTGCAGTGTACCAATGCCGCAGACGATGAGTGGCAGAGAGTAACCATTTACCGCCTGGTGCAGATCTGCAAGGTGGTATCTTCCAAATACACCAGATCCAAGGTCAGAAAAAAGATGCCGGCAGAATTTGCCTATGTCATAGATGAACTTCTCCATGTGGATTATAATGATGATAATAAGCGTGTATACTATAGTGAAATCATACGATCTATCATAGATATTGAGGTGGGAGATAAATTTATTGTGGCGCTGTGCGAGCTGATCCAGAATCTGACCATTGACTGTCTGCACATCATCGGGGATATTTTTGACCGGGGTCCAAGGGCGGATATGATCATGAACGAACTGCTTCAGTTCCATGATGTGGATATCCAGTGGGGAAACCATGACATCTCCTGGATGGGAGCGGCCACCGGGAATCTGGCATGCATCTGCAATGTGCTGCGGATCGCCATCAGCTATAACAGCTTTGATGTGCTGGAGGACGGCTACGGCATTAATTTAAGGCCATTATCCATGTTTGCCGCCAGAGTTTACCGGAAGGATTCCTGTAAACGGTTTATTCCCCAGATTCTTGACGAAAATATTTATGACTCGGTGGACCCGGGGCTTGCAGCCAAGATGCATAAGGCCATTGCCGTCATTCAGTTCAAGGTAGAAGGCCAGATCATCAAACGCCATCCCGAATACGAAATGAATGACCGCATCCTGTTAGAGTCCATTGATTATAAACGGGGTGTGGTAACGGTAGAAGGAAAAGAATATCCTCTGGCTGATAGCTTCCTGCCTACGGTCGACCCCAAAGATCCTTTAAAGCTTACGAAGGAAGAGGAAGAACTGCTTCGTGCCCTGCAGCTTTCCTTCCTTCACAATCAGCTTCTCCATAAGCATGTCCGTTTCCTGTATTCCCACGGAAGCATGTATAAATGCTATAATTCCAATCTTCTTTATCACGGCTGCATTCCCATGAGGGAAGACGGCAGTTTTGAAGAACTTCAGATAGACAACCAGTCTTACTGCGGAAAAGCGCTTATGGATCATCTGGACAAGAAGGTCCAAAACGCTTATTTTATGCCGGAGGATTCCCCGGAGTGCGCAGACGCCAGAGACTTTATGTGGTATTTGTGGTGCGGCGCCAAATCTCCGGTTTATGGGAAAGGGAAGATGACCACCTTTGAGCATTATTTCATTGATGATCCGGAGACTTATACGGAACCTATGAATCCTTATTACCGTCTCAGCGTGAAAGAAGAATACTGCGATAAGATCCTGGAAGAGTTCGGTCTCCCAAAGGAGGGCTCCCATATCATCAACGGTCATGTGCCGGTGAAAATCAAGGAAGGAGAATCCCCGGTAAAGGCTGGCGGGAAACTGTTCCTCATTGACGGAGGTCTGTCAAAGGCCTACCAGCCAAAGACAGGGATCGCCGGCTATACCCTTATTTATAATTCCAATCATCTGGCTCTGGCCGAGCATAAGCCCTTTCACCCGGAGGAGGAAAGCACGCCAAGGGTATCCGTAGTGGAAAATGTAAAGCACCGGGTCATGGTAGCGGATACGGACAAAGGGGCGGAGCTGGCAGAACGGATTGCGGATTTGAAAGAACTGGTAGCCGCATACCGGGAAGGAATCCTGAAGGAGAACGTAGAATAGTCCGGCATCCGCTGAAATTTAATAATTTTTTCAGAGATGGTTTATTTACGAAGCCGTGCCCGGATGGTACAATAGTCGGAGTGATTTACTAAATTGAAGGAGGCTCAGATGAGCAAACAGGAATTTTTACAGCGTCTAAGGGAAACTTTAACCGGTGAAGTTCCCGGAAACGTAATTGAGGAAAATATAAGGTTCTATGAAGAATATATCAGTACGGAGGCGAGGAAGGGCTCTGAAGAAGAGGTCATTGCTTCCATCGGTGATCCGAGACTGATTGCCAAGACCATCATTGAGGCCAGCGAGAATGCTTCTGATTCCGGGAATGCTTATTATGAGTCTTACTCAGGCCCCAGACAGAATGGGTATGAGGACCCGGAAGATTTTGGGCGTCATATGCATTACATCGACTTTAACAAGTGGTACTGGAAGGTTTTGGGAATTGGCGTGCTTATCTTTGTATTCTTTCTGTCCGCCACGATTCTTACCGGGATTTTCAGCCTTTTGATGCCTCTTGTTGGACCTCTGCTTTTGGTACTTCTGATCGTCTGGTTTGTAAGGGGAATGAAATAATTTTGTCAAATATTATTCATAATACCATTTAAATATTACAGAAATGTAACGGCAGTTGCGGCGGTGATTCGTCATAACTGCCGTTTTTACTTGACAATGTTAAGAAATGATTATATAATCAAAAAGTAACAATTATGTAACATTTGATTAATTCTTTTCTGTATGGACACAAATCAAGTAAAACAGGAGAATCAATATGAGGAATAAAAAGTGGAAGGTGTTTGGGCTTTTGGGGCTATTGGCAGGACTTGGCTTTGTATCACCGGAAAAGACATATGCGGCGGAAATCCCAGTAGAAACCAGCACGGCACTTTATGCAAAGCTGGATGCACCTGTTTCTGTCTTTCACGCAGCAGAGCCAGACGGCACCATTCTTTTAAAAACCGAAGAAGGAAAGACTTATGAAGTGGAGGAACCGCCGAAGGATGGCTGGGTGAAGATTCGCATTCCGGATGGACAAGGCTACATAAAAAGCAGTTCTGCAACCTTAATTGAAAAGTCTGTGGAAAAGGTGGACAAGGCCGCATTGAAGCGGCAGGAAGTGCTGGATTATGCCCTGCAGTTTGTGGGCGGCCGTTATGTCTATGGCGGTGTGAACCCGAATACCGGAGTCGACTGTTCAGGATTTACCAGATACGTGCTTGGGAAAGCGGCAGGAGTGAACATCAGCCACAGCTCCAGAACCCAGTCTGCACAGGGACAGCCTGTAAGCTATGAGAATGCCCGCCCCGGGGACCTGGTATTTTATGGAAAAAATGGTTCAATTAACCATGTGGCCCTTTATATGGGAGACGGAAAAGTTGTTCACGCTTCTACAGAAAAGACAGGTATTATCGTAACAAACGTCATGTACCGCAAGCCTGTAAAATTTGTCAGCGTTTTAAATTGAAAAACAACGAATTTGGTGCAGTTTTAAATAATACTTGACGAAAAGATAAAATAAATGTATAATTACCGTAATGAATTTAATAATTATGTAACATTTGAAAACCAAAAAGTAAAAAGAGGAGCAGATTTCCCGATGATGAAAAAAACATGGAAAACGTTAGGCCTTATGGCTTTTTGCAGCGCAATCGTACTTGCAGGACCTTCAGATGTAAAAGCAGATGAGATTTCAGGACCAGGACTCAGTTATGGCAGCTATTTAGTCACAGTTCATTCAGATAAAGTAACAATCAGTAAAGATGAAGATGGAAACGAAGCTTTGATGACCGCATCCAAGGGGTCTTCCTTTGAAGTTCTGGAAGACATGGGCGACGGATTCGTTAAAGTGAAGGTAAATGATACATACGGCTATTTGCCGGTCAAAGGCAATGCGACCGTGACTGAGACCGATGAAGAGACATTAGCGGCTCTGAAAGATCAGAAGAAGGTGGAAGAAACCGTTGATTTCAGACAGAGTATTGCAAATTTTGGATTGCAGTTTGTAGGCGGACGTTATGCATATGGCGGAACTGATCCTCACACCGGAGTGGATTGCTCCGGATTTACAAGATATATTATGAAGCACGCGGCAGGGATTACCATCAGCCGTTCCTCTGGCGGACAAGCTGCCCAGGGCAGAGCCATCAGTGCAGATCAGATGCGCCCCGGCGATTTGATTTTCTATGGCAATGGCAGGTCCATCAACCACGTTGCCATGTACATCGGCAACGGCCAGGTGGTTCATTCTTCTACATACAGAACAGGTATCAAGACTTCCCCATGGAATTATCGGACACCTGTGAAAATCGTCAATATTTTAGGCGACTAATGATAAAGCGGATAACAGGATTTTGAATAGGGTAAGGACCTTCGGCAGGGATTGCTGAAGGTCCTTTGTAATTTCGGAAAAGGCAGGATTGATTTATCTAAACCTGGGATACTTCTGACTTACAGCGTCTGTTTGCAGGAGTCAACGGTCACTTCCAATACTCTGGTCAAAAACGGACGTTTTTTCTTCATCATCTCATAATGTTCCCCTTCTTTTAAAAACTCTGCAGTTCCTTCCAATAAAAATCCGGTTCCCATGCTTCTATATCCCATAACTTCTTTGCTTCCCAGAGTCAGCTTTACCTTTGGATTTGATTTTACATTTTTTTCGGTTTTTATCATGGAAGCCGAAGGGATTAAGATTTTATTGTCCTCTGTTATTTCTAAATAATGGTTCCATGTATTGACTACATGTGCTTCATTATCCGCACAGCTTACAATGGATACCACACCTTCATACTTTAATACCTCTAAAAATTTTTCTGGAAACATCAGTTACCTCCTATTTGGCGACTTGATATATCGTCGATTAATATTGTCTTTAATTATAATACTCTCATTTGAATTCCATGTCAATGCTTTTTTCCATAATTGCAGATAATTTTTGTCTTGTATTCAGCCCTGCCATCCATTATGATAGAGACATATCTGGGTGAAAGGAGAAGGAATCAATGAAATTTTCAATTGGAGTCGAATATGCATTGCACTGTCTGCTCTATATGATAAACATAGAAAAAGGAAAATCTGTTGGCATCAGAGACCTGGCGGCGTTTCAGGGCATTTCGGAAAGCTATTTATCAAAGGTCTATGCAAAGCTTGGGAAATCCGGGCTTATTAAGTCTGTGCCGGGAGTCAAGGGCGGATATGCTTTGGCCCGTGAGCCTGAAGACATTACGTTTTGGGACGTTGTGGAAGCGGTAGAAGGAAAGGAAGCATTTTTTCAGTGTGCAGAGATCCGGCAGAATACGATGTTACACGAGAAAGACAGGTTATCCGATTCTCCCCCCAAATGTCCTTGTCTTATAAAGGTAGTAATGGACCAGGCGGAAAATGAAATGAAGAAATATCTGGAGCAGAAAACATTGGCCTGGCTGCATCATCAGGTATATACGAATATTTTATCGAAGGAAGCGACAGAAGCCATTGATCTGTGGTTTAGAAAAGAATGAGGAACCAAGAAGAAATGACGGTAAAAGCAGAAGAATAATCAGGGTCGAGCAAGAAGGGAAAAAGCCGGATAGGGGAGCTATCCGGCTTTTTCCGAGGGGAGTATAAATAATTAATAAGGCTGAGGAAAGTGAACTCCTCACATTAATTATAATATAGCCTTGAAAAAAAGCAAAGTTATTTTTTATTAAGGATTTGTTATGATTCAAGATTATTATTATTTTTAATCCATAAGGGGCTTTCCCTATCAAAATAAGTATGGAGCTGTGAATGAGGACATAACCTGTTGATAAAGGAAAAATAAATGGTAGATCTGGTTTTTTTCCAAATTTTTAAATTAAAATATTCGTATAATCTATTCGGATTTTGCCATACTAGTCCATGTAACAAAAAACATCAACAGGAGGTATTAATTATGTCCAGAAACAGCTACAACGATAACTACAATGATATGGATAACTCTTCCAGAAATTTCCGTGACATGAACCAGAACAACAACCAGAACAACAACCAGAACAACAACCAGAACAACAGCCAGAACAACAGCCAGAATTACAGCCAGAACAACAACCAGAACAACAGCCAGAATTACAGCCAGAACAAGAGCCAGGATAACAGCCGTAATTCAAGCCGTGACTCCAGCCGCGATTCAAGCCGTGACTCCAGCCGCAACAAAACAAACTAAATTTTATAAAAGAACAGAAGTAAAAAAGCGTGGGAAAGAGACTGCCGGTCCTTTCCCGCGTTTTTTGTATCCAACCACCGCGTCCATGTGAAGTTTCGCAATCTGGAAAAAATGGAATATATTATTACTAGAAAGGACAGGTGAAAATATGTTCCAGACGATCCCGATTTGGGAAATTGATAATTATATTGATTATAATGATAATATCATGATCATAGATCTCCGAAATAGACAGTCCTACCGGAAATCCCATATTAAAGGAGCTGTAAATCTTCCGTATGAAGAGATGGACAGCTGGATCAACTCCCTTCAAAAGGATAAACTTCTCATTTTTTACTGTGCAAGGGGCGGACAAAGCATGATGGTCTGCAGGAAATTAGAGCCTTATGGATACCAGGTGTTGAATATTGCCAATGGAATCGCATATTACAGGGGAAAATATATGGTTTGGGGATAGGTAAATTCATTGACAGAAACACCTCCCTGGCTTTAAAATATATCTATTATATACAGAAGGAGAAATAGCTTATGAAATATATGATTGCTTCTGACATCCATGGCTCTGCTTTTTATTGCAGGCTTCTGTTAGATGAATATAAAAAATCTGGCGCAGACAGGCTGCTTTTATTGGGAGATATTCTTTATCATGGTCCGAGAAATGATCTTCCCAAAGAATATGACCCCAAAGCAGTTATTTCCATGTTAAATGGATATAAGGACCAGATTTATTGTGTTCGTGGAAACTGTGATACAGAAGTGGACCAGATGGTGCTGGAATTTCCGGTACTTGCAGATTATGCCCTGTTTGTGATCAATGGTCTTACGGTCTATGCGACTCACGGCCATATTTTTAATAAGGATCATCTGCCGCCGGTAAAAAAAGGAGATATACTGCTTCATGGCCATACTCATATCCTGACTGCGGACAGTGAGGGAGATATCACCATTTTAAATCCCGGTTCTGTTTCCATTCCAAAGGGCGGTAATCCGCCTACCTATGCCACATTGGAGAATCAGACCTTCCGCATTCTGGATTTTGAGGGAAATGTGCAAAAAGAAATGAACTTAGGAGAATAAGGTGAAAAAAACATTTGAACTGATCGCCCCCTGCCATTTTGGTATGGAAGCGGTATTAAAAAGAGAGATAACGGATTTAGGATATGATATTACTGCGGTAGAGGATGGAAGAGTGACCTTTCTTGGAGATGATGAAGCGATTTGCCGTGCCAATGTATTTCTTCGCACAGCTGAACGTGTTCTTTTAAAGGTAGGAAGCTTTCAGGCAGAGTCTTTTGAAGAACTTTTTCAGAAAACCAAGGCCATTGCATGGGAGGATTATATTCCCCAGGACGGAAAGTTCTGGGTTGCCAAGGCTTCTTCCATAAAAAGCAAGCTCTTCAGCCCTTCGGATATCCAGTCCATTATGAAAAAAGCTATGGTGGAACGGATGAAGAAAGCCTATGGCGTGGAATGGTTTGAGGAAAAGGGGAGCAGTTATCCGCTTCGTGTATTCCTTTATAAAGATCAGGTGACGGTTGGAATTGATACATCCGGGGATTCTCTGCACAAAAGGGGGTACCGTACCTTGACCAGCAAAGCTCCCATTACGGAAACCCTGGCAGCGGCCCTTATTATGCTGACTCCATGGAATAAGGACCGTATTTTAGTGGATCCGTTCTGCGGAAGCGGTACTTTTGTCATTGAGGCAGCCATGATGGCGGCCAATATGGCACCGGGTATGAACCGTTCCTTTCTGTCCGAAGACTGGAAGAATTTAATTCCCAGGAAATGCTGGTACGATGCCATGGATGAGGCCAACGATCTTGTGGACCAAGAGGGGAAAGTGGATATCCAGGGATATGACATAGACCCGGAGATTATAAAAGCAGCCAAGTCCAATGCGGAAGCGGCTGGAGTGGACCATATGATCCATTTTCAGCAAAGACCGGTCAGTGCATTGAGCCATCCGAAAAAATACGGCTTTCTCATAACCAATCCTCCTTATGGAGAGCGTTTGGAGGAAAAGAAAGACTTACCGGAGCTGTACCGCCAGATCGGAGAACGCTATAAAGCGCTGGATGCATGGTCCTTGTATATGATAACGGCTTATGAGGATGCAGAAAAATACATCGGCAGAAAAGCGGATAAAAACCGGAAGATCTATAACGGTATGATGAAAACTTATTTTTATCAGTTTATGGGGCCAAAGCCACCAAAAAGAAAACCAGGAGATTCATTTGAAAAATAAAAAATGGATTGCCTTTTTGTTTTTTACGGTCTTTCTTTTAACGGGCTGCCGGTCTGCACAGCCAATCCCTGATTCTTCCGGCAAAGAAGTGAAGCCTTCCCAGGAGACCG
The DNA here is from genome assembly GCF_043633585.1 of Lacrimispora sinapis. Taxonomy (NCBI): domain Bacteria; kingdom Bacillati; phylum Bacillota; class Clostridia; order Lachnospirales; family Lachnospiraceae; genus Lacrimispora; species Lacrimispora sinapis. The sequence continues at coordinate 651,235 of NZ_CP141832.1, forward strand.
GTGTTCTTCCGGTATTCTACGATGGAAGAAAAGAGGGAAGAGTTCCGCCGGTGAAAAATCAGGGGACCCTTGGTACCTGTTGGGCATTTGCCTCTCTTCAGGCCCTGGAAGCCAGTCTCTTACCAGAAGAATCCTATGATTTTTCTGAGGATCATATGTCACTTGGCAATGGTTTCAGTATTCCCCAGGAAGAAGGGGGAGAATTTACCATGTCACTGGCTTACCTCCTTTCCTGGAAAGGGCCTGTGCTGGAATCGGATGATCCCTACGGAGACGGAATATCCCCGGTGGGATTAAAAGCCGTAAAGCACGTCCAGGAGGTCCAGTTGATTCCCGGAAAAGACTATGAAAAAATCAAGCGGGCTGTCCTTCAGTATGGCGGGGTTCAAAGCTCTCTCTATACCTCGATGACCGACGAAAACAGCCGGTCTTCCTCTTATAATGAGGAGGCTTATGCTTATTGCTATATCGGTTCTCAGCCTCCCAACCACGATTCTGTGATCATTGGCTGGGATGATGCCTACCCAAAGGAAAATTTTCATGAAGATGTGAACGGAGACGGAGCATTTATCTGTTTAAACAGCTGGGGAAAGGGCTTTGGGGATCAGGGATATTATTATGTATCTTACTATGATTCCAATATCGGAATGAATAATCTGGTTTATGCTGCGGCGGAGGAGCCGAATAATTACGATCACATTTATCAGTCCGACCTAAGAGGCTGGGTGGGCCAGCTTGGATACGGGGAGGATACGGTGTGGATGTCCAATGTTTATGAGGCAGAGAACAATGAAACGTTATCGGCAGTGGGCTTTTATGCTACGGCTTCCCGGACAACCTATGAGATTTATGCGGTGCCTGCTGCAAAAGACCGGGAGGCAATCATTAATGGCGGGGATTTTGACCGGAGAATACGTTTGGCAGAGGGCAGCTTTCAAAATGCCGGATTTTATACGGTGGCCCTGCCCGAAGGAGCCGGGAAAGCGGTGGAACTGAAAAAAGGGGAGCGTTTTGCAGTTGTTGTAAAGATCACCACCCCGGATACGGTCCACCCGGCAGCAATTGAATACGATGCGGGAGATGGACGTACCTTTGCAGACCTTTCCGATGGGGAAGGGTATATCAGTGCAGACGGGGGAAACTGGGAGAGCGTGGAGGAGAAACAAAACTGCAATCTATGCCTGAAAGCGTATACGAAAGACCGATAGAATTGGGAATAAAGGAGAGAACAAATGAACGAGGGGATAATTGTTTTTGCAACCGGCAACGAGGGGAAAATGCGGGAAGTCCGGGAAATTTTAAAGGATCTGGGAAGGAAGGTCCTGTCCATGAAAGAGGCAGGAGCCAACCCCCATATTGTGGAAGATGGATCTACCTTTGGGGAAAACGCAGAGATAAAGGCCAAAGCCGTGTGGAAGGAAACCGGGGGAATCGTACTTGCAGATGATTCCGGTCTGGTGGTGGACTGCTTAAACGGGGAACCGGGGATATACTCCGCCAGATACATGGGGGAGGATACCTCTTACGAAATTAAAAACCAGAATATTTTAAACCGTGCAGCCAGGGCAGCCGGAGCAGAACGCAGCGCCCGGTTTGTCTGTAATATAGCGGCAGTTCTTCCGGATGGAACCGTTCTTCATACGGAGGAGACCATGGAAGGATTTTTGGCAGACAGTCCGGCTGGGGGAGATGGATTTGGCTATGATCCTATTTTTTATGTTCCGGAATTTTCTATGACTGCTGCAGAGCTTACCATGGAACAGAAAAATAAAATCAGCCACCGTGGAAAGGCATTGGAAGCCATGAAATGGAAGCTTATGGATTTTTACGGGAGGAAATAGGATGAGAGTACTGATTGTCAGTGATACCCATCGCAAGGACGAGAATCTTTATAAAATCATGAAAGAGGAAGGGCCCTTTGATATGCTGATCCATCTGGGAGATGTGGAGGGCAGTGAAGATAAGATCGCCGGCTGGGCCGGGGAGGACTGTCAGGTTCATATGGTGCTTGGAAATAATGATTTTTTCTCGGACCTGGACCGGGAGAAGGAAATAAACATCGGAAAATACCGGGTATTGCTTACGCATGGACATTATTATAATGTTTCTCTTGGTGTGGAACGGCTGGAACTGGAGGCAAGGGAACGGAATCTGGATATCGTTATGTACGGTCATACCCACAGGCCCTTTTATGAGGTACATAATGGGGTCATTATCTTGAATCCGGGGAGTTTGTCTTATCCGCGGCAGGAGGGGAGAAAGCCTTCCTATATGATTATGGAGATTGATGATGAGGGGGAAGGGAGGTTTATGCTTAATTTTTGCGGGGGATGAGAGGGAAAAGAGCCAACAGGGGGACCTGCCTTCGCCGGGGTTTCGGCAGGAGGGTTTCTAAGGCCGGAAGGGTGCAAAAAATGCGGGATCGGAAACACTTCGTCCGAATTTCTGAAGGAAATTCGCACTCAGGGTTTCCTTTGGGAATTGGCTTTGAAGCCAATCCCAACCCGCATTTTTTGTACCCTTCCAACCTAAGAAACTCTAACCTGCCTGCAAACCGGCGCCGGCATGTCCCCCTGTTGGCTCTTTTCCCGGCGGGCGTGTTGGCGGAGGACAAAAGAGCGGCGGGTAATTTTGATGAGTTTGATTTAGGGGGTATAGGTAAATGTTTGAATGAATTTTATTATTTCCAGCCTTTGGGGAGGTAGTTGAGGGTGTTTGTGATCATGTCGTCGGCGAGGGATTTGATCTCGGCTTTGGTGGCGCGGCCTTTTATGAGAGGGTCGGCGGCAAATGCCTCGTAGACCAAGGAGCGGTCGCAGGTGAGGGCGGCTGTTAGGATTCGCTGGTGGTTGGCTACGTGGGGGCTTATTAATTCCAGGAGGTTTTCCGGGAGGGAACCGGCTTGGATTGGTTTGATGCTGTCACGGGCGAATACAGCGTTGGTTTCTACAATGGCGTCTTTGGGCAGATTTGGGATCTGCAGACTGGTGTTTGGGATGTTGACGTTGCTGATGGTGCGCGCAAGGCCGCAGAGGGACTTGATTAATAGGATTCCTTCTTCGCCGGAGGGGGTGATCTGCATCTCTTCTTCTCCGTTTACCAGGCGTTGGCTTTTTGCAAGGCGGGTTTTTAAGTCCTCTTTTCTCCAGGCTACGGTGGTTAGGCCAAACTTCCAGCTTTTGACTGTTTCCGGGTCTTTTAGGTATTCTGCTCCGGGCATGAATTCGGCAAGGTGGCGGTCTCCGGCGGCGGCTATGAATCCGTAGCGGCAAAATAGGTCAAATTTTACACGGTGCGCACATTCAAATGTACTGTTTGCCCAGTTTTTGTCTGGTTCGTTGTAGCCTTCTTCGTAGTGGGTTTTAATGTAATCCTGGTATACGGGGAATAAATCAATTCCTTTATAGGAAGCCTGGTCAAACCAGGTAAAGTGGTTGATTCCAAGGACGTTTACGTGAATGTCATGGCGGTCGATGTTTTTTAGACCCAGTTCTTCTTCACAGATCCCTTTTAGGACTTTTTGGGTGCCGAATACTTCGTGGCAGCATCCGAAGGCTTTGATCTGGGGAAATACGTGGTAGAGGGTTTTTACACATAAGGACATGGGGTTGGTGTAGTTAATGACCCAGGCCTCTGGTGCGTACTCTTTGATGGCTTCTGCAATGGTCACGAACATGGGGATGGTGCGCAGGGCACGGATCATTCCGCCTGGGCCTGCGGTATCGCCTACGGACTGGTAGATGCCAAGTCTTTCGGGAAGGTGGACATCGGATTCCATTTCGTCAAAGGTTCCCGGAAGAATAGAAATAACTGCAAAGTCACATCCGGTCAGTGCTTCTTCTAAGGTAGCGGAAGTTTCGTAGTTCCATTTTCCGATGGTGTATTCTCTGCTAGTCAGCTTATTTCCAATGATTTCATTGCTCTTTGCGGCGGACTCGTCAATGTCGTATAAACGAATGGTTCCGCTCAATGAGTCGTCCAGGGATAAATCGGTCATAAAGGTCCAGGCCCAGCCTCTGGAGCCGCCGCCGATGTAGGCGATTGTTAAATCTGTAACTTTGTTGTCAGCGTATTTCATGTGGGTTCCTCCTGTAATATGCAGCTGTTTTTCGGTGCTTCCTTGTGTTCTATATTGCATATTATAAAGTATTATAGTATTATAATTCTTATATAATTGGTGCTTTTTTTGATGTAATCGTACTTTTGGCTACTAACATGGAGGGCGGAATGGAAAAAACAGTTTTTTCAGAAAGCGGGGAGGGAATCGCCATTGATGAAGTGGTAAGGGATCAGGAATATTCCATGACTATGAAGCATTTTCATGACACGTATGAGCTGTATTTTCTTTTGGAAGGAGAGCGGTATTATTTTATTGAAAAGGAAACGTATTATGTGAAGGCGGGAGATATGGTTCTTGTGAACCGGGAACAGGTCCACAAGACAAGCCAGGCGGGGAGTGGAAAACATGACCGGATACTGCTTCAGTTAAATGGAAGGGTTTTGGAACCGTGGCTGAAAGGTGCAGGGGTATATTCTCTGGAAAAGATATTTGGGGATTATTACGGTGTAATAAAGCTTTCGGAAATGGAATGGGGGGAGATGAAAAAACTTCTGCTGGGGGTCCGAAAGGAGCTTAAACAGAGGGGAGAACGGTATGAGATCATGATTCGGTTGATGCTGTCTCAGATCCTTTTGATGATCTATCGAAACCGGAAAAGGAATGTGCTCAAGGAGATAACCCCTACGGTGCAGACCGCCAAACACGGGAAGGTTCATGAGGTGGCCGAATACTTAACGGTCCACTGTGAAACAGGGGAAAGCTTAGAGGAGCTTGCGGAGCGGTTTTTTATCAGCAAATCCTATTTAAGCAGAATTTTCCGGGAAGTAACAAGTTTTTCTGTCAATGAATACCGGAATCTGGCGAGAGTCAGAAAGGCCAAGGAGCTGCTTGCAAACAGCGCTTATTCCATTACGGAGATTTCCGATATACTTGGGTTTGAAAGCGTTACTTATTTTGAACGGGTTTTCAAAAAACATGCAGATACGAACCCGTCCAGATATCGAAAAATGGGGGAAGAGCAGAATAACAGCTCTTCCGGTGTTTTTTAGGCGAAGCTTGCAGAGTTTTTTCGGGCCAATTCGTGAAAATATCTGCTGATACGAAGGACCGCATCATGATCCTTTTCCTTATCCAGGAATCTGCAGGGCTTTTTGTCAACCGTTCCGCTGTAAGTCAGGACTGCTTCAATATTCCCCAATTGTTCATAAAGCCTGCGAAGTTTTAGACTTTCTTTGTCATTTGGATCTATTAAAGAAATTCCATAATAGAATCCGAGAGCGGTACCAAATTCAAGAAGCGGAGATGATTGTTTCAAAGAGTGTACCAGGGACATGGTTCCCAGTACCCGTTCATTGTGCTGGAGTTTCCGGATGGGGTCCCGTCCGACCCGCTCGACAGGGTCTTTAAAGGAAAATCGGCAGCGCTTAATAAAGTTTTTTGTAAATCCGTTCATATAATCCTCATAATCAGGATTTTTTTCCAGGAGAGCTGGTTTGATTTCCTTTTCCATAAGACTGTTTACGAAATCAAGGATTCTTTCATCTCCCATTCCCTGTCCGATGGTCTTATAGCCCAGAATTGCAGAATACCAGGCGATCATGGCATGAGTACCGTTGGAAAGCCGGTTTTTAATTACCTGCATCTGGCTGATATCTTCCATGACTTTTACCTGACGGAGATGGGGAAGAAGCGGACTGTTCCCGCCGGCATAAAGGGGCATATCCGGTTCACTGTTAAACAATACCAGACTTACTTTGGAAAGTTCTGTTTGAATTGCAGATATGTCTTTTAACATTCGTGTGACTCCTTTTAGGCTGATCACCGGTTTGTTTATATTTTCCGTATCCGGGACAGATTCTCTTAGAGAATTAAGCTTTCGCTGTATCTGTTTTAACAGTTCCTCTTTCGGGCAGGCAGAAACCATCCGGTTTACAACGGTTTCACAAAAATAAGTCTCATCAAGGACTTCATTGGCAGTTTCTTCTGAAACAATCTCCAGAAGCGCTTTTTTGATCTGCTTTTTTACAAAGGCAGCAGCATGAACTTTATTTAATATGATTAAAATGGTCAGCGGCTCCAGATTGGCCTTTTTTCGTGCAAGCAGTCCCTGGGCTGTCATTGCCGCCTGTTGTTTTATGGCACTTTCAGGAAGGCATAAGGCCATAATATCTGCTTCCAGATACATGGAAACCATCTGGTCTTCCTGGTCGATATCAATCAGGGAGACATTCCGGATGGTCTGCTCATAGGCGAGACTTTCATAGTTGACCTGGTAGGAATGGAATGCATTTACCATGTTCCTTAGTTCCGCATTTCTGGTGGCTCCGATGATCTTGCCGGGTCTCGTATATCCATCCCAATGGGAAAAAACCTGGGCAATGTATCCGCCGCCGATGGCACCAAAGCCGTGGATACCGGCAGTAAGAGGGTTGTTGTTTTGAGGGAAATGTTCATTGAGAGTTGGAAGGGAATATTTCTTTGTATAAGGACGCAGATCCTGCAGAAATTGGTTCATATCTTCATAGCAAAGCCATGCTTTTTTCTTAATCTCCGGCCGGGCTTCTTTAATATCTTTTATATAGACCGGAAGGCCGTTTGCTGAAGCTGCGGCTAAAAGGCCGTTTTCAGAATCTTCAAAGATCAGGCAGGTTTCCGGCTGGCAGTTGATGCCGTCGGCCGCCTTTAAAAATATCTGGGGATTCGGTTTTCCTTTGTCTACTTCATCTCCGCAGATTACCACATCAAAGTATTTAAAAACATCTGCATCTCTTAAGTATTCCTCTGCGATGGCTCTTTTACTGGAGGTGGCAACTGCCAGCAGAACTTCATTGCGTTTCAAACGTTCTAAAACTTCAATCAGTCCGTTTTTTACAGGAACGCCATGCTCTTTTACATAAGATAATTCCAGTTCATCAGCTCTTTTTCGGATTTCCTCATAAGGGTAATCCGGACCGAATTCTTCTTTCGCCAACTTCTGGGCAGAAACAGAACTGAGTCCCAGAGAGTCTAACAGCAGCTGCGTTGGCATGGCTTTTCCGTATTGTTCCAGTGAGGCTTCGTTTAAAACCTTCATTCTGAGCCGCTCTGTATCAAACATGGTGCCATCCATGTCAAAAATCGCAGCAGTGATATCTTTATCTATTAATTTCATCATGTGCTCCTCCTTTTTCAGACTACATATAAAATGTTTATCTTATGTTACAAGATGGAAAAGTGATTGTCAAATCCGGATCGTCGTATCTCCGGTTGAAAAAAGTCATATGTACCAAAAATATGTTTGCTTTATTTCGGGGATAAGACGGATATGGATTTGGATTTTTTGATTTGCCGGGTGATTTTTTGTGCAATCTGCTGTTTTTTATTTTTCTCATTTTTTAATGGATTCCGGGACTGAATATGTGGTTTTCTCCCCAAAAAGGCAATAAAAAGGGAACCTGTTTCTGCGAAAAGCAGGTTCCCTTCTGTGATAAAAAAATCCGCTTTTTTGGTTATTTTTCCAGTGCCTCGCACAATGCGGTCAGTGCGAGAGCCTGTCCGTAAGCCATGGGCATGATCAAAATATTTTTATAGTGTTCGGCTGTCATACCGATGCCGGTTCCGGCGGATACATTTAATACCGTTCCGTCATCGGATATATTATCGCAGATCCCGTCGATGGCCCGGTCGGCGGCTTTTTTATAGGACTCGTCGAGAATTCCGGCTTTTACCCCTCGTAAAAGACCGGCTGCGATGGCGGCGGAACCGGAAACCTCTTCGTAGCTGGTGCTGTCATTGAGAACGGTATGCCAAAGGCCGGAGGGTGCCTGGAGTTTTAAGAGAGCCTCAGCCTGAGCTTTAAAGGTATCAATGAAATAGGTCCGTACGCCTTCGTTCAGTTCTTCGCTGCAGTTGTCAATGAATTCCATGATGCCGTAGGTGAACCAGGAGTTTCCTCTGCACCAGAAGATACCTCCGAAATTATCTCTTCGGTCAAAACGGAAGCCATGGTGGAATAGTCCGGTCTCTTTGTCAAACAGATATTTGATGTGGACCAGAAACTGATGAATGGCTTCGTTCTTCCAGTCCGGGCGGTCCAGTTGATTGGCTATGTTGTTTAAGAAAAGAACGGACATAAACAGTGTGTCCACCCAGAGCTGGCCTTCATTTAATGCCACTCCGTTCCGGTCGCCGATGGCGCTGGTCACATGCTGGAAGCCGTTGTCCGGAGTTTTAGGAAGTTCCTGGATCAGCCAGTCGGCCCGTTTCTCACAAAGCCCTTTGTAATCCTCGGATTGTTCCAGTTTTTCATAGAGATAGGACAAGGGGAGAAAGGGAGCCGTGGTGTTGATGTTTTTGGAGGGAAGTCCTTTTTCCATATGTCCGCGGTACCATTTTTCAAAAAATGGCAGATAGCGGCCGTCCCCATAAAAGTCCTGAAGCTTATAAAGCCCGTATAATCCCACTCCCTGGGGCCAGTCCCATTCTTCGATACCGAAATCTCTCTGGATAATGCCTTTTTTTGTATCGTTCTGGCTGACGGTACGGTCCTTGTCGTAATCGCTGCCGCCTAAGTTCATGAGTTTTTCTACCACTAAGTGGATTTTTTCAAGTAACTGTTCGTTTGATTTCATGGTTTCTCTCCTTTGGCACGTGTTTCCTGTTTTATTTTGTGCGTTTCAATATATTCGGTCGGCGTAAGGCCGGTAAACCGCTTGAATACCTGGCTGAAGTACTGGGGATTGCTGCCAAAACCCACTTGTCGGGCAATTTGTTTTACATTGTCATTTTGATAAAACCTCATCAGACGAATGGCTTCTTCCATCCGTTCTTTGTTTAAGTAGTCGGAAAAGCGCATTCCCTCCTCTTTTATGAACTGCTTGCTTAAATATCCCACACTGACGAACAGATAATTCTCTGCCAGCCATTTTAACGACAGATTCTCAGAGTCTAAGTGATCTCTGATATAGGATTTTAAAAGCGCAATGTTGGAGCCGTTTTTGTGGGAATTGGTGCCGTCTGTTTTTTGGACCATGACCACCAGCAAAAGTGTTTTGATGTCCTTTACCGTAGTACAGGAATAAAGGCGCCTGAAAAAATCACAGGCAGCGTCCGACGGCAGCTTTTCCTGTTCCCTGCTGCTTTGCAGAAACAGACCGAGAGCCAGATTTCTGGCGCTGGATACGGGCATGGAATCCATAAAAACCGAGTCCAGTAGTTTTGCAGCCTGTACGGTGTTTTCTGCGGAAGTGATGGAATCCTCCAATTGGCTGATCCTCCACGGGGAGGCAATGTGGTTCTTGATCTCATGGGAGATGCCCCGGTCCCCAAGAAGAAGGATTTTCTCAAACCGGGAAATTTTTGATATTATAGTTTGAAACAATTTTTCCGTGGATTCTTTATGGATAAACTCGGTTTCAAAGGTGACGGACTGGCCCGGATATTTCAGTTCCAGAATCTGCCGGCTCAATTCTTCCTGCAGGGCCAGGGTGGAGGCAGGGAAAACCAGCACCGCCGTGTTTTTTACATACAAAATGGAAAATTGCAGAGGAATCCGGGCACAGTCCAGGATTCTTCTTACATCGGCGGCAAAGTTTTTTAAGTAGTTTTCTTCCACAAAGGAGCAGATACAGGCATAAAGGCAGTCCTTTGGAAAGCATAAAAATCCCTGATATTTGCGGAACACCGGAGAAAAGGAGTCCTGATGTTCCAGTGCTTCCATAATAAAGCTTTGTTCCAGGGGAACGTGCAGGGTATTAAGGAAATGTTTCTGCTGGAGTCTCCGGTTTTCTTCCTCCTTCAGCCGTTCTTTTTGGATGGATACCAGAGAATCAATCAGCTCATTTTTGTCGGTGGGCTTTAAGAGATAGTAGCGGACTCCGTACTTCATTGCCTGCTTGGCATATTCAAAGTCATTGTATCCCGAAAGCAGGACAAAGGTGATTCTGGAATCGGATTTTATGGAACGGCTGATTAAATCCAGACCGTTTAGGATGGGCATCCGGATGTCTGTGATCACCACATCCGGGTAATCGTCACAAATAATATCATAAGCCTCCATACCGTTTTTGGCCGCAGCGATCAGCTCATAGCCAATGGATTCAAAATCAATCATCTGGGAGAGGGCTTCTCTTATAATCTGTTCGTCATCTACGATCATCAGTCTCAGCATATCATTCCTCCTGTTCCTTGGGAATGGACAGCATGACCACTGCCTTTCCGCCTTCGTTGTAAAAGTTCAATCCGTATTGGTCTCCGTAAAGCAGTTTTAGCCGGGAGTTGATGTTTAAAAGGCCTACTCCGGAGCCTTGGGGCGTGATTTCCCTGTTCTTTATTTTCTGAAGCAGATCCTCTTCAAACCGGGAACCGGTATTGGTGACCGAGATCCGGTAATTCATCTCCATTTCCTTAATGATGACCCGTATCCGGCACAGCTCGTCCGTGTCCTCCATAGCGTGCTTGAGTGCGTTTTCCACCAGAGGCTGGATGCAAAGCTTTGGTACGCAAATCCGGGAAATATTCTCGGGAGTTTCCAGTTCAAAATGAAGCCTGTCTTTGAAGCGGATCTGCTGGATGCGGATATAGTTATCCAGTACCTTTAATTCTTCAGACAGGGGAATCCTGTCCTTTTGGTCTGCAATGGAAGCACGGAACAAATTCCCCAGAGAGCGGACCATTACAGAAATGTCCTCCGCTCCGTATTTCTGGGCCATCCAGTTGATGGTATCCAGCGTATTGTATAAAAAGTGCGGATTGATCTGCTGCTGGAGCATCTTGATGGTGGAATCCCTGACGAGAAGCTGCTTGTCATAATTCTCATCCCGCAGGACCTTTACGCTGTGGGTCATCTCATCAAAGCTGCGGTGAAGCTGACCGATTTCATCCTGACGGTTCTGATAATCGTAGCATTTTACATCACAGGCAGGAAGTTCCCCGCTTCCAAAACACTGTATCTTTTCAATCAGATAGTCCAGATGTCGGAATATATGGCGGAAAATCAGGTTCACGCAGACCGCAGTGGCCAGAATGATGCAGAGGGTAAATAGAAAAATTTGCATGGTGACCAGACGGATTCGGTAAAATAACGGATCATAATCCCTGAAATAGAGGTAATCCCAGCCCACATATGGCACATGGCCGTTGATGATAAATTCTTTGTTGCCGCTTAAAGTGGCAATGGAATAGGAATTTCCCTGCTTTCTATTAGTTGCAATCAGCTGGTTGCAGTATTTATCGTGAAAGGGGGCGGCAGGATAAATCCGCTTGTCTCCGGATATCAGGATGAACTTGGAATTTTCTGCAAGGCTGCCGGAATTATTTAAGCCGTCTTCAATCATTTTATCCATATCCACGGTGATATAGAGTTCTGCCAGCTTCTTTAAGCTTAAATACTTCAGTTTCAGAATCTGCCTGGCACATACCGTATTGGGACCTGGGGCGATTCCGGACGCCCAGATGGATCTCCCTTTTAAAGATTCCAGACTTTGATCCAGTTCTTTGATGTTGAATTTCAAGATTTCATCAGAGCTTCCCATACAGATGTTTGAACCGTCGGACAGTACGATGTTGATGGATTTGATGTAGCTGCTTCGGTACATATAGGGGTAAAGCTGTTCATATATATCTCTGCGGGCGGCGGAACGGCGGTTGCTGTAAGGATTTTCCGAAAGGAACGCCAGGTTATTTTGGATGACCTTGTCCCCGATCAAGTTGTCTGATATGGTTTCCACCATCTTCATTTCCGATTCCAGATAAGTGGTCACATGGTTTAAGGAATTTGCATTGGTACGGTAAAGTTCCTCATGATACCGGGAGGTAAGTATCTTGAGGCTGAGAGCAAAGGTGATACAAAGTGCCAGCACCTCCAGCAGAAATACCGTGAGGACCTTCTTATATAAAGACAGGTTGTTGAACCAGATGGTACACCGACTCATAGACATACGTCCTTTCTTCCTGGGGCGTGTCTGGACACCCATAGGTTTTGCTGGGGTGTGACACACATATAAAACATACAGTGTTCAGACCTTATACATTTATATTATATAGTAAAAATGTAAAAAAATAAATTGAAAAAAGTCAAAAAGTAACAATAAGATGTTTTTTTAACCATAAAAAGCTATATTTTAACTTTACTGTTGTGCATATTTGACATATCATGAGATTATCATAAATCAATTAAGAGGGAGGTTTTATTATGAGAAAAAGATTTTTACCGGCAGTACTTGCAGCACTTTTGGCAGCAGTTTCTTTAGCTGGCTGCGGTTCTAAACCAGAGAACACAGACACCCAGACCACCGGTGCGGCCAGTGCGGCTGAGACGACCAAGGCGGCCCCGGATACCCAGGCAGCATCCGGGGACAAGATTACTTTAAATCTCACCTGGTGGGGGAACCAGACGAGAAATGATGTAACAAAAAAAGCGGCAGATTTGTATATGAGCCAGAATCCCAATGTGGAGATCAAGGTGGAATTTACCGACTGGTCCGGTTACTGGGATAAGCTTTCCGCAATGGCTGCAGGCGGCAATATGCCGGATATCGTACAGATGGACTATTCCTATTTGACCCAGTACCAAAAGAGCGGACAGCTTGCCGATTTGTCGGAATACATCACAAGCGGTCTCATTGATACCTCCAAAATTCCGGAGAGCATTATTGAAAGCGGTTCCATTGACGGCAAATGCTATGCCATCAGCTTAGGAAGCAACGCTCCGATGATGGTATATGACAAGGCAATTGTAGAAAAAGCAGGAGTTACCATTCCGGAACAGCCGACCATCGAGGAATTATATGACATATCCAAGACAATATACGAAAAGACAGGAACAAAAACCTATTTCGACGGCGGGATCAACATGATGCAGATCATTGCCAGAACCAATGGGTCTCAACTGTTTGATGAGCTGAAGGAGGGCAAAGAGGATTCCATGAAACTTCATTTTGCCAATGTTGAGAAGTTTGCAAAAGCTGAATTCAGCATTTCCGCAGACCTTCTTGCAGAGAAAAACCCTGATGTTGTGGAGACGAAGCCGATTATTGATTCCACCACCTGGAATGACTTTTTATTCTCCAACCAGTACATCAGCGTTTCCAGCACGGCAGGCAGGGAACTGGGAATCACCATGTATCCCACCACAACGGATGCAAAAACGCAGCCAATGTATTTGAAACCAAGCCAGTTCTTCTCCATCTCAGAATCTTCCAAGAACAAAGAAGAAGCAGCAAAGTTTATTGACTGGTTTGTAAACAGCACAGAGGCCAATGATATTCTTCTTGCTGAAAGAGGAATTCCCATCAATTCAACCGTAGCAGATGACATCAAACCTAAGGCAGATGCAGTTTCCCAGCACGTGTTTGACTTCATTGCAAAGGTTTCTGAAATCGCAACACCAATTGATGCACCAGATCCGGCAGGCAAAGGAGAAGTGGAAGCATTAGCAAAGACCGTTGTGGAAGCAATCCGTTACGGCGATGCAACGACGGATGAGGCGACGGCTCAGTTTGTACCGGAAGCCAAGCGCATCCTGGAAGAAGCGGCAAAATAGCAGTTAGACATTCTGGAGGGGATAAGATGAAGAACAATCAAATGACCCCGAAAAGAAAAGAATCATTGGTTCGGGCATTGAATCGACCGAAGGTTGCAGGATATATCTTTATCCTGCCCTTCATGATAGGATTTTTAGCTTTCCTGGCCATTCCGATGATTTTATCTTTAGGGTTTTCATTCACCAGATACAACATTTTGGAGTCACCGGTTTTTATAGGTCTGGAAAATTACAAAACCATGTTTACAGCGGACCCTAAATTTTGGAAGGTTTTTGGCGTAACCATGTACTATGTTCTGTTTTCGGTTCCTCTCCGGCTGCTCATGGCTCTTGCGGTAGCCATGCTGCTGGTAAAAAGTACAAAGCTATCCGGTTTTTACAGGGCCGTTTATTATTTGCCCTCCATCATTGGTTCCAGTGTTGCGGTGGCGATTCTATGGAAGCGTATGTTTGCCAGTGACGGTGTGATCAATGCACTTTTAAAAATCGTGGGTCTTCCTTCTGACATTGCCTGGCTTGGAAGGATGGATACCGCCATCTGGACTCTGATCATACTGGCAGTTTGGCAGTTTGGTTCCTCCATGCTGATATTTTTGTCCGGTTTAAAGCAGATTCCGGTCAGCCTTTATGAAGCAGCCACCGTAGACGGAGCCAATGGAATCCAGCGGTTCTTTAAGATTACGCTTCCCATGCTGACACCCAGCATCTTCTTTAATCTGATCAACCAGCTGATCAACGGATTTATGGCATTCACCCAAAGCTACATCATCACTCAGGGAAAACCCAGGGACACGACTTTGTTCTATACCGTATACATGTACCAGAATTCTTTTACGTACAACAAACTGGGGTACGGCTGTGCGATGGCCTGGTTTATGGTACTGGTAGTGGGTCTGTTGACTCTGGTACTGTTCAAGACCCAGAAAAAGTGGGTATATTACGAGGCAGAAGGGTGATGAATCATGAAGACAGGATATAAAGAAAAAAGAAATGCCATCACAGTGATATATCATGTATTTACGTTTTTCTTCGCTTGTGTTATGATATATCCGCTTGTATGGATGGTAATGAGTTCCTTTAAAAATACCAATGAGATATTCCGTACTGCAGCCAGCCTTATTCCGGAAGCCTTTTCCCTTGACAATTACAAGGTGGGCTGGAAAGGCTTTGCAGGCTACGGGTTTGCAACCTTTTTCAAGAATTCCTTTATCATTGCCGGTCTTTCCACCGTCGGTGCCGTTGTATCCTCTGCCATCGTCAGCTATGGATTTGCCCGCATTGATTTTAAATGGAAAGGCTTTTGGTTCGCATGTATGCTGCTTTCCATGATGCTTCCGTTCCAGGTCATCATGATTCCCCAGTACATCATCTTTAACAAGCTGGGCTGGGTAGGCAGCTATCTTCCGATCATCGTACCGCAGTTTTTCGGTCAGGGCTTTTTTATTTTCTTAAATGTACAGTTTATCAAGGGAATTCCCATTGACTTAGATGAAGCGGCCAGAATGGACGGCTGTTCCATATATTCCATCTTTATCCGTATCATATTGCCGCTTATAAAACCATCACTGGTCACAAGCGCAATTTTCTCCTTCATGTGGAGATGGGATGATTTCCTTGCGGCCTTGCTCTACCTGAGTGATCCGTTAAAATATCCGGTCAGCTATGCGCTAAAGATGTTCTCTGATCCGACCGCAGGTTCTGACTGGGGAGCCATGTTTGCAATGGCGACCTTATCCCTGATTCCCATATTTGTGATTTTCTTAACAATGCAGAAGTATCTGGTAGAAGGAATCGCCTCCACAGGAATTAAGGGCTAATTACGGCTTTTTAGGCGGGAGACCAGCTTTATGCGGTTTCCCGCCTTTTTAAAATATACAAAGAAGGCGGAATGATATATGAATCCTATTAGAAACCGATTAAAGGCAGCAGCAGATTCCCTGAAAGAGCTGTGCTATTGCGGCTTGACCCGTGTGGAACCGGTGATGGTAAATCAGGGGAATTATGAATTCGGGGAACAGTTTGACAGCAGTACTCTCGAATGGTCAGCCTATGGAACGGATGAGACCTGGGGCGGAACCGACCGCCATTTCTGGTTTATGGCACGTGTTACCATTCCTGATGATTTTAAAGGTACCCAGGTAAGGGCCATATTAAATACGGGAGCTACGGATATCTGGAATACCGACAATCCCCAGGTCATGGTTTATCTGGACGGCAGGCTTTCCGGCACCATGGATATGAATCATCAGGATTTTATCCTGACGGAAGAAGCAAAAGGAGGAGAGCATTTTGAACTGGCATTCTACGCATATTCAAACAGTTCCGGGCTTACCAATTTCTTTCATCTGGAGATGGGAGCCTATCGGAAGGACGTTGCGGAATTTTATTACGATTTCGTGGTTCCCTTTGAGGCAGCCGATCTTTTGGAAGAGGACGATCTGGAACGGATCGACACCTTTCAGACATTGAATGAGGCGCTTGAGCTGGTGGATTTTAGACGCCCCGGTTCCGAAGCATTCCGTTTATCCGTCAGGGAGGCGGATGACTGGCTTTTGGAGCACTACTATAAGAACCGGCCGGAACATCCGGTGACCGTCCACAGCATTGGCCATACCCACATTGATGTGGCTTGGAAGTGGCCGTTAAAGCAGACCAGACAGAAGGCCGTCAGAAGTTTTCGCACCGTCTTGAATTTGATGAAACGTTATCCGGAATATAAATTCATGTCCAGTCAGCCTCAGCTTTACGAGTTTGTGAAAGAGGAAGCTCCGGAGCTGCTTGAAGAGATCAGGGAAAAAATCCGAGAAGGCCGCTGGGAGACAGAAGGAGCCATGTGGCTGGAACCGGACTGTAACCTGGCCTCCGGGGAATCCCTGGTCCGCCATATCCTCTATGGAAGAAGATTCTTTGAAAAAGAGCTGGGAGGACAGGCCAACGAAGTACTGTGGCTGCCCGACGTCTTTGGTTACAGCGCCGCCATTCCGCAGATCATGAAGCAGTCCGGACTGCCGTATTTCATGACCACCAAGCTTGGCTGGAACGAATTCAACCAGTTTCCAAATGATGTGTTCCGCTGGAGAGGGATCGACGGGAGTGAAGTGCTCACTTACTTAATCAGCACCAGGGATTACTTAAAAAAGAATGAGCCGGAAAAGAATTTCAGCACCACGTACAATGGAAGACAGGACGCCAAACAGATCATGGGAACCTGGCAGAGATTCTTAAACAAGGATGTGAGCAAAGAAGTGCTGACCTGTTACGGTTATGGAGACGGCGGCGGCGGCCCGACCGAAGAAATGCTGGAGCAGAGCCGCCGTCTGGAACGGAGTGTAGCCCGCGCCCCCAAGACCAAACAGACCTTTGTAAAAGAGTTTTTCCACATTCTGGAGGAAAATTTGGATCAGAAGCGGCTTCCCGTCTGGGATGGAGAATTATATTTAGAAACCCATCGGGGCACTTATACCTCCATGGCAAAGAATAAAAAATACAACCGCACCTGCGAATTCTTAAACGGGGACGCTGAATTTTACTCCGTTCTGGATCTGCTCCTTACAGACGGCTCAGAGTATCCGTCGGAAGCATTGGAGAAGAACTGGAAACTTCTGCTTTTAAACCAGTTCCACGATATACTTCCCGGCTCCGCTATCAAAGAAGTGTATGAGGATTCGGAAATCCAATACCAGCAAATCATACGGTCAGACCGTGAGATCATCGACTGCCGTATGGACCGCCTGCTTTTGGCTGCCGGCTGTAAACGGACGGAAGAAGGAGGGAATGGGCTTGCCGTGTGGAATACCGTAAGTTTTCCAAGAACCGGGATTGTAGAACTTGACCATCCGGTGAAAAATCCTGGTCTTTTGTCTCAGGAGACGGCAGAAGGCAGAGTCCTTTATCTGGCAGAACAGGTGCCTTCTAAGGGATATCAGGTGTTTCAAGAGGGCAATGCTGTCTTCAGTGGTGATCCGTCAGCGGTATTTTTAGAATATGAAGCGGATGGTGACCAAAGACCGGTCCGGCTGATGACTCCCTATTATGAAGTGGAATTTGGCCCGGATGGAACACTGACCAGACTTTATGACCGGATGGAAGAACGAAATCTGTTAAAGGCTGGCACAAAAGGCAACGAACTTCTGGTATACGAGGACCGGCCTTTGGAGTATAATGCCTGGAACATTGACGCGTCCTACCGGGAAAAGGGATGGCAGATCGACCAGGTGACAGAAGCACGTCTTTTGGAGAATGGACCGGTGAGAGGCTCTATCCTCATAAAAAAGCGGTTTATGGATTCCGAAGTGGAGCAAAAGCTCTGTTTTTATAAGCACACAGCAAGAATTGATTTTAAGACTAAAATCAACTGGAACGAGCATCAGATGCTGTTAAAGGCAGCATTTCCCCTGGATATTCATTGCAAGGAGGCCAATTACGACATCCAGTTCGGCAATGTAAGCCGTCCCACCCATGAGAATACCACCTGGGATCAGGCCAGATTTGAAGTATGTGCTCACAAATGGGCGGACATCTCCGAACCGGGATACGGAGCCGCACTTTTAAATGACTGCAAGTACGGCTATGACATCCATGATTCCGTAATCCGTCTGACCCTGTTAAAATCAGGAATTTTCCCCAATCCGGATGCAGATCAGGGAGAGCATACCTTTACCTATTCCCTGTATCCTCACAAAGGAGATTTCCGTTCGGGTGGTGTTGTGCGGGAAGCCTATGATTTAAACTGCCCGCTGCAGGCAGCCGCTGTCACAGGAAATAAGCCGGTTTCCTATTCCTTCCTCTCCATTGAAGAGGAAAATGTACTGGCAGACACGGTAAAATATGCGGAAGACGGAGACGGGATCATTGTCCGCATGTATGAAACCTATGGGAAACGGACGAAAACTCATGTGACATTTGCAGAAACCGGAGCAGCCGCATATGTGGAATGTAACTGTCTGGAGGAAGAAAAAGAACCCCTTTCGCACAAAAATGGAACGCTTGTAATTACACTGAAACCTTATGAAATAAAAACCATAAAATTAAAAAGACAGGGACGAAGATAATTGGAAGATTAAAAGTAAACCACCTGACAACGCCAATGGGGGACTGGAGGGAGACGCCTGTGTGTTCCTGGACGGTCCATGAATCCACGGGGAAACACCTAAAAAGCCGAACAATCTGCAAGAAATGAAAAATCTTGTCCTGGATTTTGCAACGATTGCATAGTCACCTCTCTCCATATGGAATATAATGGTCTTGTCTGAGGAACGGAAAAAACAAATCTGCATATAGCTGGAGAAATTGAAACATCACATGTTTGAAACGCTTTGTGATCTCTCTTTCTCCAGCTTTTTTCAATGGAAGTGGTTCTTCATTGCATATTTTCACGATAATACAAATTACACATTCAAGAAAATCTGCATAAAATATTATAATATCCTTAAAAGTTTTAAGGAATAACTCATAAAAATTCATATGGAGCCGGCAGAATGAAAAAAAGATTAATTATTTTTACGGACAGCGGTGACACAATTATCGACGAAAGTACTGAAATTCGCAATGAAAAAGGAATTGTAATCCATGCAAAACTGATTCCAGGTGCCGGAGAGACTTTAAAGGCCCTTTATGATGCCGGATATACCATAGCAATGGTGGCAGATGGGAAGGAACAGTCCTTTGAAAACGTTTATAAGGAGAATGGACTTGGGTATTGCTTTCATACCAGGACCATTTCTGAAACCGTTGGGGTCCAGAAGCCTTCCGGGCGGATGTTTCAGGATGCCATGGATCAGAACCATCTCACAGAAAAGGATAAGAAGCGGGTGGTGATGATTGGCAATAATATAAGAAAGGATGTTGCAGGAGCCAACCGTTTCGGGATCACCTCCATACTTTTAGACTGGTCGCCCCGTTATGATATGACACCGTCTGATGACTCACAAAAGGCGGACTATATCATTCACGAGCCAAGAGAGCTTCTGGCTCTGGCCAACCGTCTGGAGGAACAACTGAACAAGCACTGGATTGAATAAATAAGAGGGGGTGCACGATTATGAAACGTAGAAAGAGTAAGACAAAGGTACAAAGGATGCCGTTTAAGATGTACATACGCAATTCCTGGCAGCTGTATTTGATGCTGCTGATTCCCATAGTCTATATGCTTTTGTTTCGTTATAAGCCAATGATCGGAGGCATCATAGCCTTTAAAAAATTCAACGTGTTTGCGGGGATCTGGAACAGTCCCTGGGTGGGACTGGCAAATTTTAAAGAAGCATTTGGTTCCAAAGATTTTTGGAGTGCTTTGGGAAATACCCTGATTTTAAATGCCGGTGATTTGATTCTGGGATTTCCGGTACCGGTACTGATTGCCGTATTTCTCTTTGAAATCCGCAACAAGTGCATAAGAAAGGCCACGCAGACCATTCTGTATCTGCCCAACTTTCTATCCTGGGTCATCATTGCAGGAATCATTACCCAGTTGTTTTCCACCAGCGGCCTTGTCAACGATTTGATCCGTAAGACAGGGCTTTCCGAAGTGAATTTTCTCAGCGATCCATTGATCTGGAGATTTGTCTACTGGATCTCTGGAATCTGGCAGTCTGCCGGTTATTCCCTGATTATTTATCTGGCCGCACTGACCGCTGCAGACCCGTCTCTTGGCGAAGCTGCTTACATTGACGGTGCCACCAGATTGCAGAGGATTGCCCACGTAACCCTTCCTCAAATCCGGCCCACCATTTCCATTATGCTGATCATGCAGCTTGGCAAGATCGTTTCCATTGATTTTGACCGCCCTTACATGATGGGCAATACCCTTGTAAAAAGTGTTTCCGATGTTATCAGTACTTATGTGTATCATGTGGGGCTTCAGGCCGGCCGGTTTGACTTTGCTACTGCAGTTGGCTTATTCCAGTCCATAGTCGGAATCATCCTGATCTTGTCTGTGAATCAGATTTCCAAAAAGATGGGAGAGGAGGGAATCATGTAATGAATGGATTAAAGAGCAAAGCAGACCGAAGATTTCAGCTATTCTGGAACACATTTTTTATCGTAATCAGTATTGCAGCGTTGGTTCCCATTATCCGGGTGGTGTCCATGTCCTTCAGCTCCAAGGATGCAATTCTGGCGGGAAAGGTATTCCTTTCTCCGGTTCAGTTTACGACAGAAGCGTATGAAAGGGCATTTCTAAGCGGAAGCTTTCTCTTCGCATTCATTTATTCCATATTTTTAATGCTTGGCTCCACGGTGGTCAGTATCATTATGACCGTTCTTGCGGCCTATCCCCTTTCCAAACGGAATTTAAAGGGCGGTGTATTTCTCATGACACTTTTTGTACTGACCATGTATCTGGACCCTGGGATCATTCCCAAGTATTTGAATGTAAAGGATTTTAAGATGATTGATACATTCTGGGCCCTGATCATACCGGAGGCATTGAGTGCCTATAACATGATTATCCTGTGCACTGCTTTCAAAGGAATTGATTCCTCTCTTTATGAGGCGGCCAAAATTGATGGCTGCAATGAGTTCCAGACCTTATTTAAAGTGGCGCTGCCTCTGGTTTATCCTACCCTGGCCACCCTTGCCCTGTTCTATGCGGTAGGCAGGTGGAACCGGTTAAGTGATGTTCTCTATTATGTGAATTCTTCCAGTCTTTACACGGTACAGATGGTTTTAAAACAGCTCATTGAATCGGTAAAGATATCCCAGGAAGAAGGAATCACATCTCAGCTTGTGGCGGATAATATCAAGTCTGCAAGCATTGTTATCTCTATGACACCAATGGTTATTACCTATCCGTTTATTCAGAAATATTTTACAAAAGGGATTATGCTTGGTGCAGTAAAAGGCTGATTATTTTAGTTGGATAAGAAGGAAATAGTAAAGGAGAAGATTGCATGAAAAAAGTGAAATTTTTGAAATGCGGGATGGCGGTCCTTACCGCAGCAGCGTTAATAACCGGCTGCAGTTTGGGCAAAGAAACGGCTGGTGCCACCGCGGCAGACGGTGAGGGAACCATTAAAGTTATGGTCTGGGACAGAGGTGATGCGGCTCCTGGTACAACGGTTGAGAAAAACACCCAGACAGAGTGGATAAGGAAACAGATGAAGGAAAAGTATAACATCAATGTGGAATATATATCTGTTCCAAGGGCTTCGTCGGATGATAAACTGAATATTATGATGTCCGGCGGAAGTGCACCGGATATTGTATTTACCTACAATCAGAGTATTTTTTATAACTTTGCCAAAAATGGGGGTCTGGCAGATTTAACACAGGCATATGAAGCCTATGGACCAGACATAAAAAAATACGTGTCAGATGTACAGAAGATGGGGCAGATTGAAGGGAAGCAGTTTGGAATTGTAAAGCAAAGAGGGGTGGAAGCGCCCAAACATACTGCTTATATCCGCAAGGATTGGCTGGAAAAGCTGGGAATGCAGATGCCAAAGACCAAGAAAGAATTAGAAACTTATCTGCAGGCGGTAAAGGATAAAAATCCAGGCGGCGTAAGCGAGGTGATTCCCTGGGCAATGAGCGGCCGCAATGATACTGAAAAAGGCTATTTAAACTTTGTTGGCTCCTATGTTGATCTGAAAGAGGATCGGGAGGCTTACGTTTACAGCGATGCCTATATGGCTGTTGCCCCGGGAGCAGTCGAGGGCATTAAAAAATTAAATGAGTTTTATTACAAAGGTCTTATTACAAAGGATTTTGCTACGGATACCAATGAGGATATCTACAAAGCAAAGATATCAGCAGGCGATGTGGGATTTTTCCTAGATGATTCGGAGCGTCCATGGGATTATATCACCATTATGAATCAGACACTAGGCGCAAAAAACACCTTTGTCCCGGTCCAGTGTTTTGAACTGTCCGATGGCTCTTACCGCACTCCTTTTGAGCAAAGATACGGTATGTTTCTTATGGTTCCCAAGACAAGCGAAAAGAAAGTGGAAGCCTGTATGAAATATTTAAACTGGCAGGCGGACCCCCAGGTGGCAGAGAATATTGTATACACTGCCGAACACAAGCGGGATGAAAATGGGGTTCCCATCAAATTGTCCAGTGAAGAACTTGCTTCCAGGGGTTATCCCGGAACCTGTGATGACTTGAACCTTGTAAATCTGTCTATGGACTGGACCAGGAGCAAAGATGCCATTGTATCCAAGTGGTATAAAGATCAGTCGGTGGACTGGGCAGACCCGGAGTGGTTCTCCAACTTCTACGATATACGTGCAGAAGGAAAGTTCCGTTACCCGGTAGATTCCTATATTTCACAGGCAGAGGCCGATTACGGACTGAATGTTGAGAAAATGATGATTGAATATGTCTATCAATTAATCAGCTGTTCTCCCGATGAGTTTGACCGTTTCCAGGAGGCAGAGTATAACAACCTTGTAAATGCAGGGCTGCAGAAGATTCTTGACGCGAGAGCAGAACATTATGACAGTATGAAAAAGTGAGGTTTTAAATATTTTATTATAGCAGAGGAATGGGGAAATTTGCAATTCATGAAATGGAGGAAGTGAAATGGAGGAAGCCGGCAGGAGTATGCCTGCCGGCTGAGTATGAAAAAAAGTCTATATAAAAGGTCTTTCCGGCCTGTTTACAGATTTCAATATAAAGGACAATTGTGTTTTTATTTTGATGAAAATGTGAAGAGTTTGTGAAGGCTTAGTTTTTAAAACAAACAGAAATGTTTTAAAAAGACAGAATTATGCGGTAGAAATACCCGTTGATTTTTGGGAAAACCATCTGAGAATGACGTAAAATGGATTATATTGAAAAAATATAAAAAATGGAGTACCGTAGGATTGGGGAAATACGGCACTCCTAAGAAGAGTTATATAAATTATAACGCAAGAAAATGTTTAAGTAAAGTAAAATAAGTGAATTTTTGTTGTTTTGTCAAAAGTTTTTGTTAATAAAGCTTATTTAAGAGTATAAAACATGAATATGCATGTTTGCTTTATATTGCCATTATATTATATTAATTTCTTTAAATCTTCTGCTCATAACAGAAATACAGGTGCATAAACTATACCATATGCTCCATTTGAAACCGGCAGGAGGCAGTTACATGGAAAAGATACTGGACGATGGATATTATGACCTGATCATCAGCAATGCGGTTGTACCAACTTATAATACGGGGGATAACATTACACCGCTGAACGAAATAAATTCTTTGCTGCATTTACGGAAGGATTCCATGGAACCTTGCGATCTGGGAGAATATCCTTATCATATGTTTCCGGCCTTATATACTTTGGAATCGACGATCTGCGGGAATATCCCCCATATGAAAGCAGCTCAGGAAGTGCCGGAGATGGGATTGGGTGGAAGAGGAGTGATTATCGGCATCGTGGATACTGGTATCGACTATCAGCATCCTGCCTTTATGTATAATGACAGCACCACCAGGATCATTTCTATTTGGGATCAGACGAAGTTTGGCGGTACGCCTCCCAGAGGCTTCACCTTTGGCGCAGAATATACCAGGGAGCTTCTTAATTTTGCCCTGATATCCGATGATCCTCTCGCCATGGTTCCTACGGTGGATGAGGTAGGCCATGGAACGGCCATTGCCAGCATCATCGCAGGGCGTCCAAACGAAGAGATCGGCTTTGCTGGTGTGACTCCGGAAGCAGATATGGTAGTAGTAAAGTTAAAAGAAGCAAAACGGAATCTGAAAACATTGTTTTCAGTTCCGGAAGATGCCTTATGTTTTCAGGAATCTGATATCATACTGGGCATACGCTATGTGGTTGGTGTGGCTCAAAGGCTGAACCGTCCGCTGGTCATTTGCCTGGCAGTCGGAAGCAGTCAGGGAGGTCATGATGGAAAGGGACCTTCCAGTATGTATCTGGACTATCTGGTGGAATTACCAAAGACCAGTGTGGTGGTATCTGCGGGAAATGAGGCCAACAGTCGGCGGCATTATTACAACAACACCGAGACAGGACCGTTT
Source organism: Lacrimispora sinapis (assembly GCF_043633585.1). Lineage (NCBI taxonomy): Bacteria > Bacillati > Bacillota > Clostridia > Lachnospirales > Lachnospiraceae > Lacrimispora > Lacrimispora sinapis. Next base: position 675,778 of record NZ_CP141832.1, read on the forward strand.
TACAACAGCTTCCAGCTCACGGTAGGGACCAATGACCGAAAGTTCTTTATGGAAATCTGGCCATACATACCTTCCAGACTTTTTATTGAGATCACAGCTCCCACGTTTGAATCCTCTCAGGTAATGGACCCCTCCATAAATGGAAGCTGCCAAAAGCTCACCTTTCAAACCGTAAGGACGGAAGTCTGGATCAATAATATATTTTTTGAAGAAGAAACCGGAGAACAGCTGATTTTGCTGCGGTTTCAGAATGCAGCCCCTGGAACCTGGTATTTTCGGATCGGAAGTGTCAGCGATGAACCGTTTTCCTTCCATTGCTGGCTTCCATCCGGCAATTTGATTTCAAACGAAACATTTTTTCCTGACTCCGATCCGAATACGACCATTACCGCCCAGGGCGATGCCACAAACCCTTTGACTGTTGCTGCGTATAATCAGCAAAACGGAGAGATTCTCCCCGAATCAGGCAGGGGCTATACCAGACTGGGGCAGGTAAAACCGGATATCAGCGCACCTGGCTACCGGATTCCCTGTGCCATTCCAGAGAACCGTTACGGGACTATCACCGGAACAGGGGCCGCCGCCGCTCATACTGCGGGAGTTGCTGCCATGGTCATGGAATGGGCTTACAGCAAGGGAAATTATACTGCTGTTACAGGAAACCAGGTCAACCGTCTGCTCGTCAGAGAAGCAAAGCGGACACAGGATGAAACGTTCCCCAATCAAATATGGGGGTATGGAATACTCGATGACGATGAGGTATTCCGGCGGCTGCTGGACCTGTGACGCCAGAGCGGTCTGAGACTTGCGGCAGGCACTTACTTGCTGTGCTTCAGCTCTTTCCGGATTCGTGGTTTGATTCCCCGCCGCTTCATCTCAGCCAGGATGCTGTCGAATTCTCCGGGGGGAGCAGGCGGGGGCTGAATTTCCCTGCTGGCAGATTCCAACTGGTCAAATTCATCAGCCCAATGTTTTTCACATTTTTTTTCTCGATGCTTCAAATTATCACCTCCCAGAAAATTATATAACGATTGTAAAGCCGTACTGTATCAAAAAATACATGAAAATATTTCCATTTTCTATGAAGTACTGCTATTGAGTGTTTGCCCTCCGAACATGCACTGACAGCGAAAGAAATAAGAAAGACCGGCTGGAATCGTTATGAATTTCTTCCTATTTAAATGGAGTGAGGGAGGAAGCTGGTTTTTTAAAAGTAAAAAACACCGGCAATTCTTGTATCTACAAGAAATCCCGGTGTTCTTACCAATTATTGATTATGCGGGTAACAGGACTTGAACCTGCACGGTCTCCCACCAGAACCTAAATCTGGCGCGTCTGCCAATTCCGCCATACCCGCTGACAACAATATAGATAATACCATCGGAAGAAGAAATTGTCAACAATTATGAGGGGAAATCTGATCCGGACAAGATGGGAGAGAAGGCAGGGAATAAAAAAGCGGATTCTATGGTCAGAATCCGCTCCTTCTACAACAAACATGAGACACCGGGGATTCGAACCCCGGACAACTTGATTAAAAGTCAAGTGCTCTACCACCTGAGCTAGTATCCCATACTGGGCTAGTTGGATTTGAACCAACGAATGCAGGAGTCAAAGTCCTGTGCCTTACCGCTTGGCGATAGCCCATGAAAACGTCTTGATAAAAAAAAATTCCCTAAAAGGGAAAGGTGAGTACAGGGATTCGAACCCTGGGCCTCCAGAGCCACAATCTGGCGCGATAACCAACTTCGCCATACCCACCATAATTCCACATCTTTGGTTAATGATGTGAAACGAGCCTGAAGGGATTCGAACCCCCGACCCACGGCTTAGAAGGCCGTTGCTCTATCCAACTGAGCTACAGACTCAAAAGCGGGTGATGGGAATCGAACCCACGTATCTAGCTTGGAAGGCTAGTGTTCTACCATTGAACTACACCCGCAAAGGCAATCGAGAAAAACTTGTCTATCTCAGTTTTATCTCAGTCGGGGTGACAGGATTCGAACCTGCGACCTCCTGGTCCCAAACCAGGCGCTCTAGCCAAGCTGAGCCACACCCCGAAGGTATTTCGCGTCTTTTGTTTCTTTGCTTTTTCGCAACGCAAGAGTTATTATATATGATGGCTATGGTTTTGTCAACAATATTTTAGAAAAAATTTCAAATTCATTTTTTGTCTTGTATTTACGGGATTTTTTTGGATTTTGCCCCTGAAATGGGAGGAGCCGGCAGAAACAAATTCGATGTTCCTGCCGGCTGAGTATGAAAAATAAAAAGTCAATATTAAAAGGGTGGGGTTCCTTTACATTTATTAGTATATCTGGAAAATGTGTCGGAAGTTTGACCAGGCCATAAACATTTCATAAAGATTCGAAAGGAATTATAAGAAATAATTAAAATAATAGGAAGATTTGCTTTTTGTGACCAAAAACCCTGTTTTTTCGTCTTTTTTTCTAAAATGTACAAGCAGAGCCTGGTAAATTTATTAAGAATTCTTTGGGTTTCTTTCAGTTCCTTTAATCCGCTATACATTTGTAGTCCCGCATGGTATAATTCACCTCGTCACCAGAAATGAAATTGTATAAAAGGAGTGATTATTATGAGAAGAAAAAATTTGTTGGCAGTAATTGCTGCAGCTATGACCGTTATGATCGCAGCTACCGCCTGTGGAGCAAAAGATAATACAAAGCAGCAGGAATCATCCAAAGAAGCAGCGGCTACTGCAGCAACAACAGAATCAAAGGCAGAGGCTGAAAAAACGTCTGAAGCAGCATCTGAAAGCGGAGAGACCGAGGAGGCAGAAAGCGAAGAGACAACCGCTTATGTGCAGAAAACAGCCGGTGATGCCGGAAGCATTACCTCTGGTGTATTTACCTCCAAATCCGGTAAATACCAGATTACCCCTCCGTCTGGCTGGAGTGTGGATGAAGACGGAGATGAGAGCAACGCAGCATTTACCTCTCCAAACGGCAAAGACATTTTGGAGGTTACCTATGTGGAAGGGGAAGATGCGGACGGAGCACGTGAGGTTTATCCTGAAAGCATGGAGGAGTACAAAAATCTGGTGAGCCGGGGAGATGATATGGAATTTGTCCGTTACGAGGTAAAGAACGGGGCAAATGGAAGCCAGACATTCCGTTATGCAATCCGTTATACAAATCCAAAGGATGGCATCCGGTATTATACCATTTCCGGTTCTTATGACGCGGCGGCTAAGAAATACATCAGCGCTGCAGGTTCCATTGAATCGGAAGACAATGCAGTGGTCGACCAGGTCGAAGCTGCCCTTGATACATTAAAACTGAAATAACTGGGTTTATGTAAAGAACAGCCGCTGCAAAGTTGCAGCGGCTGTTTTTTACAGTTTTATAAGGATTCCGTTCAGGAGTCCGGCATCCTCTTCCTGATGCGTGCTTATGATGACCAGCTTATCCTTGGTGCATTCCAGGATGCGGCGGATCACCATCCGTTTGGTATCTTCGTCAAGTCCGGTAAATGGTTCATCCATGATGATCATCTCCGATGGGACCCATAAGGCTCTTGCGATGGCCACCCGGCGCTTCATGCCTCCGCTTAACGTGGATACGGGCCGGGATAAGGATTCCTCCGGCAGGAACTTTAAAAGGGCTTGCTTTGCCAGCTTTCGGGTCTCTTTGGAAGCCCCGGCAGTTACCATAGTAAGGTTGTCGATAGGAGTAAACGCTTCACAAAGGCAGTTTTCCTGAAAGACAGCGGCAGTTTTTATGCCGGTTATCCCCTCCGTATGGCCGGAATCTGCGTTTTCCAGTCCCAGAAGGATTCGGAAAAATGTGGTTTTCCCCGATCCCGATGGTCCCATCAGGCAGTAGATGTTTCCCGATCGAAGGGTGAGATTTACACCGGTGAGGACCTTCAGATTCCCGAAAGCTTTGGATAAATTTCTGATATTGACCTCCATGTATCAGTCCTCCTGTCTTCTTTGGAGAAAACAGCCCGGAGCAGCCATGGCCAGCAGCCTCAGAAACAGAGCTTCAAACACAGCACTGATGCCAATGATGACCAGCGTCCAGGCAAATAAATCCGCTGTGCCCAAGTAAATCTTTGCCATATACAGCTTTTCTCCGATGGAATGGCTGGGAACTCCGATGACTTCCGCAGCGATGCCGGATTTAAAGCTCATGCCCAGAGCCACCCGGCAGCCGCTGATGAGATAAGGAAGCAGGGCAGGGCGGTAGATGAAAAGAAGCTTTTTCTCTGGCGTCATGCAAAAAACCTTTGCCATCTCAAGCAGGTTTTGGTCGGCACTTTTTATTCCAGCCATGGTATTGATATATATAATAGGAAATACCACCAGAAATGCGATGAAGACAGAAAGGTTCTCAGACCCAATCCAGATCAGTGCCAGTATAATGAAAGAAGCAACGGGAACGGATTTTAAAATGGTGATTACCGGCTCCAAAAAGTCTTCCAACAGAGGGAAACGGCAGGCAGCCCCTCCGGTCAGGATTCCGGCGGCAAAAGCAAGAAGAAATCCCAGACTGATTTTTCCAAAGGAAAAGGCGATGGTTTTCCAAAAGTCTGCCATGAGAGCCTGGGCAAACAAAGCACGGACCACTTTAAAAGGACCTGCCAGGAGGATGCCGTTGGATAAGACCATGCTTACCGCCTGCCACAGCAGGAGCCAGAAGAGGATCATACCGGTCCTTTTCAACCGGAGAAGGGCTGCTTTCATAGGTGTCTCCTTCCTGTTAGAAACGAACTAGGGCATGTAATAGAAGCTGTCCTCCGGAAGGGTGCCGCCGATGGAGGACGGTTCCATGTCGAAAAGGACGTTTAAGTATCCGCTTAAAAGAGATTTCATTTTCTCTCCATCCACATAGGTAATGCTGCAGTAGGGAATGGCCTTTTCTGCAATGGGAGCTTTTTCAATAATTCCGGCAGATACCACCAGAGCTGCTGCTTCTTTTTCATTGGCATTGACATAGTCCACAGACTTTTTATGCTCTGCCATAAAAGTATCAACGGCTTCTTTATGGTCCTTTAACACTTCGTTCCGGCAGATGGTAACGCCTGTGACAAGACTTCCGCCGTCGTCTCCTGCCTTAGCATCCCATTCCTTTGTTAAATCAAGAACGATTTTAAGGCTGTCATTCTGTGCCAGGGCAGCTGTTACAAAAGGCTGGGGCAAAAGACCTACAGCTTCCGGTTTTTCTTTCAGGACAGAAGCCACTTCGGCTGCCTCGGATTTATATTCCAGAGTCACATCATCGGTTGTCAGGCCGTTTGCCTTCAATACATGCTGCAGAGCATAATCAGGAGTGGTTCCCTTTCCGGTTAAGTAAACAGTCTTTCCTTTTAAATCCGCCGTGGATTTGATGGAGCCGTCTCCGGAGATTCCGTAGAGGACCCCAAGGGTGTTGATGTCAAGGACGGTTATGTTCCGGTTGGTTTTTGTATAGAGAATAGAAGCCATATTGGCAGGCACCAGGGCCACATCCAGATCGCCGCTCACGATTTTTCCAAGAAGTTCGTCTGCTGCTGTCACCATGGTAAATTCATAACTGCCTTCGGCGTTTCCCTTTTGAGACTTGTCCATCAATTCTACCAGTCCCATGGAGGTGGGACCTTTTAAGGAACCGACCTTTAAGGAATAGGTGTCATCTGCCTTCGCAGAGGATGAATCCGTTTTTGCTGTGGGTTTGGTATCCGGGGCGGTTTTTGCACTGTTTGCGTTACAGCCGGTCAGGACTGCAGCAGCCATTGTAAATGCCATTAGTATGGATATTGCTTTTTTCATAAGTTTCCTCCCTTTTTTGTATCTGTTTATAAGAATAAAATCCTCCGGAAAGGAGGTTTCAACAGGATCAGTATATCACCGTAAAGTCTCATTTGTCAAAATGTTGATGCAGATTTGGCGGGATTTGTGTTATACTGATTATAACCTGTATCATGCTTACTTGGCAGGAATGTGAAGGGAGAAAAACCATATGAATCAAGTATATGAAAAATTACAGAATTGTTTCAAGAGTGTCAGGGAAAAAACTGATTTTATTCCGGAAGTAGCTCTAATTCTTGGCTCCGGTCTTGGGGAATACGCAGAGGAGATCGAAGTGGCTGCGACCATTGATTATAAAGATATTGAAGGCTTTCCCGTATCGACCGTAGCCGGTCATAAAGGCAGATTTATCTTCGGTTATGTAAATAAAGTCCCGGTTGTCATCATGCAGGGACGGGTCCATTATTATGAAGGTTATCCCATGACCGATGTTGTGCTGCCCACCAGACTTATGGGGCTGTTAGGTGCCAAAACACTGTTACTGACCAATGCCTCCGGCGGAGTGAACAAAGAATATAAGCCGGGAGATTTCATGCTGATAAAGGATCATATCGCAAGTTTTGTCCCCTCCCCGCTGATTGGAGAGAATATCGAAGAACTGGGTGCCAGATTCCCGGATATGAGTGATATTTACCGAAAGGAGCTTCGGGCAATTATTAAGGAAGCGGCAAAGGAAGAAGGCGTGGACTTGAGGGAGGGTGTTTATATGCAGCTTTCCGGTCCGGCTTACGAGTCTCCGGCTGAAGTACAGATGTGCCGGATCCTGGGAGCGGATGCAGTGGGCATGAGCACTGCCTGCGAGGCTCTTGCAGCCAATCATATGGGAATGAAGGTATGCGGTATTTCCTGCATTACCAATATGGCCTGCGGGATTACGGACCAGCCCCTCAGCCACGCAGAGGTACAGGAAACGGCAGACCGGGTGGCATCGCTGTTTAAAAAGCTGATAACAGCTTCCGTCACAAAACTAGGTGAGAGATAAGAGGAGGACCGGCCAATGTGCCGGTTCTTTTTATGCCCTGCACAAAGTCCTTTGAGGAACCGGGAAGGAAAAAACATGGCAAATGAAAGCGTGGCAGTCCCGGGAAGAAAACAGGCATTGCAGGGAAAAGGTGTATCCCAAAAAATACACCTAATCGGTAAAAATTTATTGATAACATAACTGCAATATGCGATAATGATTCGATGGGGGGAAGTGAAAACCAGGGGATAAAATGGGAGAAAAGGTAACAATTACATATTACTAAATTTATAGAATATTTACACGGCCACATTGGTGGAAGTAACAGGAGGAAAATTATGGCATCAAATGACGCAACATTGCATCGGATTACGCATCAGGTATTGCTTGAAGTGGCAAAGCTTGTCTGGGAGGACAAAATCGAGGATGGAAAAAATGAAATCCCTTATCATATCATTCCGGGACCCAAAGCCCAGTTCAGGTGCTGCATCTACAGAGAGAGAGAGATTATCAGGGAGAGAGTCCGCCTTGCAGAAGGCTTATGCCCCAGCGGGAAAGATACGAAGAATATCGTTCAGGTCATCAGTTCTGCCTGCGAAGGCTGTCCCATCGCCCGTTATGTGGTAACGGATAACTGTCAGCTCTGTATGGGAAAGGCCTGCCAGAATTCCTGTAATTTTGGTGCGATTACCATGGGGCATGACCGTGCCCACATTGACCCGGATAAATGCAAGGAATGTGGAAAATGTTCCCAGGCCTGCCCTTACAATGCGATTGCGGATTTGACCCGTCCTTGTAAGAAGAGCTGTCCGGTCAATGCAATTACGATGGATGAAAACGGCATTGTTGTTATAGATGAGAAGAAATGCATCCAGTGCGGAGCCTGTGTGACTGGCTGTCCGTTCGGAGCGATTGGAACCAAGACCTTCCTTACAGATGTGATCCGTTCGATCAAGGAAGGGAAAAAGGTGGTTGCTATGGTGGCACCGGCAATTGAAGGCCAGTACGGCCCGGATATTACCATGGCAAGCTGGAAGACAGCGTTAAAGAAAATCGGCTTTGCAGACATGGTGGAGGTCGCTTTAGGCGGTGATTTAACTGCCGCAGCCGAAGCCGCAGAATGGGCGGAGGCTTATAAAGAAGGAAAGAAGATGACCACTTCCTGCTGCCCGGCATTTGTAAACATGATCAAGCAGCATTATCCGACGCTTCTTGATCATATGTCCACTACGGTTTCCCCGATGTGTGCGGTTTCCAGAATGTTAAAGGAACAGGACCCGGAGACTGTTACCGTATTTATCGGACCTTGTATCGCAAAGAAGAGTGAAAACCTGGACCCGAATGTGAAGGGCAATGCGGATTTTGTTCTGACCGTTGGAGAGGCTTATGCCATGATGCAGGCAAAGGGTGTAGATTTAGAACCTGAAGAGAATACATATCAGCAGGCTTCTGTTTTTGGAAAACGGTTTGGAAACGGCGGAGGTGTAACTGCAGCCGTGTTGGAATGTTTAAAAGAGACCGAAGAGAATACGGATATCAAGGTCATGAAATGCAACGGTGCCTTGGAATGTAAGAAAGCATTGATGCTTTTAAAGGTAGGTAAGCTGCAGGAAGACTTTATTGAAGGTATGGTATGTGTGGGCGGCTGTGTCGGCGGCCCTGCCAGATATAAGAATGAAAACGAGGCAAAGAAGGCACGTGATTTACTGATCGGCCAGGCAGATGCCAGAGAAGTTCATGAGAATTTAAAGAACCAGGGTCTTGAGACGGTTCCTATGCACAGACATTAAGAGAAAAGCTATGGGCTGATCCCGTTTGGGAAAGCTCATAGCTTTTTTTCTTACATTCCGGAAAACTGATTTTTTACTTTGGTTATTTTCTGCTGCTCTGCCTGTTCCGTGGTATACCAACCCTTTGCGGACATTTTCTTGTAAATGTCCTCCTGCATACACAGACTGTCTTTTAAAGCGGTATCAAACGTCTGATGTACGTTCATGGTAGGGGATTCAATGGTACCGTGCATATACAGGTCACACACTCCCTTGGTGGTGTTAAGCAGGTTTTCCATTATACATTTGTCATCCATTTGCGGTTCCTCCTTACACTAAATTATAGAAGCTGTCAAAAAGCTGCTGGTGTTTTTGCGTTAATTCCTGTACGCATGCTTTTAATTCCGGGTCCTGCAGATTCTGTGCGGCATCCTGAAATTGTGTTTTTAAAAATTTCTCATGTCCGAGAGCGTCTTCGATATAGATTAATTCCTTTGGGCTCATTTTTATCACCTCCAACGTTAGTTAGTATGGAGAATTTTATCCAAACCATTCATTTTCTTATCAAATCTTTTATCATTTTGAATTTTATTCCTATTAAAAACTCCCTAAAGTGGGGGAAAATGATCTGTTTTGCTGAATGTTTCAAATGGTTGTATGCAATGTGCATAACATTACGGATATTTGTACAATTATTTTGTGTAAACTATTGCAATAGGTCGAATGTTGTAATATAATGTCATCAGAGAGAGCGAAAGCTTTTTATTTTTTCCTTCCAATTGTATACAGGTATCCAAGTATACGATTGGAATTTTGTTTTACGATGAATTTTTATTTACCAATGCAGTACAGTATTAGAAAATAACCGGTTTATTGTACCGCAAGAGTGCGAAAATCCAGGAAAGAAATAAGGAAACGATAGCTGTCTCTTATTTTTATTCGATGCATTGTTTGAATTATTAAACAACTGTGAAAATTTTTTAAATAAGGAGCGAGGAGAGTTGAAGGAATTAAAATGTAGTATTTATCGTGGTGGAACCAGCAAGGGTGTATTCCTTCTGGAGGAAGATTTAAAAAGTCTGTCAGATGACTTGGATCATGTGTTGCTTAAAGTGATGGGCAGCCCTGATCTCCATCAGATTGACGGATTGGGGGGAGCGGTATCTACAACCAGCAAAGTAGCCATTATCTCCAAAGAGACGGAAAACCCATGGGATGTAAACTATACATTTGCCCAGGTATCGGTGGATAAACCGGTTGTATCGTATGCGGGCAATTGCGGTAATATTTCTTCTGCGGTGGGGATTTTTGCGATTGAAAACAAACTGGTGGAGATCAAAGATCCGGTGACCGTTGTTAAAATTTACAATACAAATACAAAAAAGGTCATTGAAGAAAGAATTCCAACGCCCAATGGTGAGCTTGTGTACACCGAGGATTATAAAATTGCCGGTGTTCCTGGAAAAGGTTTAAAAATAGATTTAAAGTTTTTAAATCCTGCTGGTTCCTTGACCGGAAAGCTGCTTCCTACCGGTAATAAGACTGATCTTTTGCAGGTAGACGGAGTTGGCCAGGTGGAAGTGTCCATTGTTGACGCAAGTAATCCGTTGGTTTACGTGGATGCCAGAACGCTTGGACTGACCGGATACGAAAAAGTGAGCGACATCGACTCAAATAAGGAATTATTGGATCAGCTGGAACGCATAAGAGGAATGGCTGCCATGAAGATGGGATTGATCCGTGATTTGGAAAAAAGCTCCACAGAATCACCGGGAGTTCCCAAACTGACCTTGGTTGCTCCGCCAAAGGATTATTATACCGTTGAGGGAGAACTGGTCAAAGAATCTGATTATGACTTGTCTGTGAGAATGATGAGCATGCAGAAAGCCCATAAGAGTATTGCACTTACCGGCGCCCTGTGCACGTTTGCGGCATGTGCCATACCTGATACAATCCCCAACCGTCTTGTGAAAAAACAAGCGGGTGAAAGCCAGAAAAACACATTTGACTTAGGTCATAGCAGCGGGATTATTGGGGGCAGCATTGAGTATAAAGCGTTAGATGAAGAAAATATAGAGGTGCAATCAGTTACGTCGTTCCGTACTGCACGCAAAATTTTAACCGGTACCGTATATTTTGTTTAAAATACTAATTCGAGGAGTGTAAATTCTTATGTTGGCTTTATTAGGGTATTTAATGATCATCGTGTTTATGATCTTACTTTTGAGAAAAGTGATTTCTCCGTTTGCAGGCTTGATCCTGGTTCCATTGGCGTTTGGGTTTATCGTAGCTGCCTATCAGCATGTATCGTTTTTAGACGTTTTTGACTGGATTTATCAAGGTCTTTATTATCAGTTTGCCGGCGGAAAAGTGAAGTCCGGTGTTGCACCTACCATCACACTTTTACTGTTTGCCATTTTATATTTCTCAATTATGCTGGATGTTGGACTGTTTGATCCACTTAGCAAAATATTGATTAAATGGGCAAAGGGTGATCCGCTCAGACTTTGTTTTGCCACTGCTGCAATTTCCATGGTCGTGTCATTGGATGGCGACGGAACCACAACCGTTCTTATTGTAACTGCAGCGGTATTATCCCTGTTCAAAAAGATGAAGATGAAGCAGTTGTATCTGGCAGTTTTGATTGCGATTCCAAACTCTATTATGAATCTTGTTCCCTGGAGCGGGCCCATGGCAAGAGCCATGCCGGTTTTAAACATAGGTCCGAAGGAATTCTTTGTTCCGGTGATTCCCGGAATGATTGGAGCGATTTTTTTAACCATTTATATGGCATACTCTTATGGCAAGAAAGAGCGGGCACGTTTGGGATACATTTCCGGCTCCAGTATTGTGAATGACAAGGATCTGGAAAATATTATTGCTTCCATAAATGCAGATCCGGAAGGCTTAAAAGCACCCAAATTATTGCTGTTCAACTTTGCATTGACCGTATTAATTATGGTTTTATTGATTCTTGATGTTATCAATGGGGGAATCTTATTCCTGATTGGTACTGCAATTGCAGTCATCGTCAACTTTAAAGATCCAAATCTTCAGGCAAAGAGACTTACGGCCAATGGTGCGGAAGCATTAGGACCGGTCAGCCTGGTTTTTGGTGCCGGAGTCATCATGGGAATCTTAAATGGAAGCGGCATCAGTGCAGCCATGGCACAGCAGATCGTATCACTGCTGCCCCAAAGCATGGGTGGATATATTCCGTTATTGCTGGCACTGATCTCATTACCAGGTTTGTTTTTCCTTCCAAACGATGCCTTTTACTTCGGAATTCTGCCTGTTATTGCACCGATCGCATATAGCTTTGGCGCAACTCCGGTAGATATCGGTGTTGCATCTTTAATGGGACAGGCCGTTCGTTTTGCCAGCCCGCTGGTTGCGTTCCTGTATGTCCTGGTAGACCGTACGGAAGTAAGCTTCGTGGACTATCAAAAAGAATATTTAAAATGGGGAATTCCCAGTTACTTTATCCAATTATTTATTGCGGTCGCAATTGGAGTGATTCCGGTGCCATTTTTACGTTAATTCTTTGTTATCAATTTTAAATTATATCAACATGCGGGTTTTCTATTGAAAACACAAGGAGGACTAATATGATAAAATTATTCAATAAAGGCGTATATCTTGTGGGCGGTAAGGAACTTATCCCCGAAGAAACGATCGCAGAGACAGAAACCTACAGCAAGGAACCGATTGATAAGGAGCAGGCAAAAGAGGGGACCATCACCTACAGCATACTGAAAAAGCATAACAAATCAGACTCCATGAAGGAACTGCAAATAAAGTTTGATGCCATGACTTCACACGATCTGACTTACGTGGGCATTATTCAGACAGCAAAGGCCTCCGGTATGAAGGAGTTCCCGATCCCCTATGTTTTGACCAATTGCCACAATTCCCTGTGTGCAGTAGGGGGAACGATCAACGAAGATGATCACGTATTCGGATTATCCGCTGCAAAAAAATATGGCGGAATTTTTGTACCGCCTCATGTTGCTGTTATTCATCAGTTCATGCGGGAGGCAATCGCCGGCTGTGAAAAAATGATCATTGGTTCTGACAGCCATACCAGATATGGTGCATTAGGTACCATGGCCATCGGTGAAGGCGGCGGCGAGCTGGTTAAGCAGATTTTAGGTGACACGTATGATATCCAATACCCAAAGGTGGTAGCTGTTTATTTAGATGGAAAACCAAAGCCGGGAATCGGACCTCAGGATATTGCGCTGGCCATTATCGGACAGGTATTCAAAAACGGTTATGTGAAAAATAAAGTAATGGAATTCGTTGGCCCCGGTATCAAAAACCTTTCCACTGATTTCCGTAATGGAATTGACGTAATGACAACGGAAACCGCATGTTTGACCTCTATCTGGCAGACCGATGAGGATACAAAAGAGTTCCTGACCATTCATGGAAGAGGCGGAGATTACAAACAGCTTCAGCCAGACCAGGTGGCTTACTATGATGGCGCAGTCTATGTGGACTTGAGCAAGGTGGAATCCATGATCGCACTGCCGTTCCATCCAAGCAATGTTTACTCCATCAAAGCCTTAAATGAGAATCTGTTCGATATCCTTCACGAAGTGGAAGAGGATGCAAAAAGACTGATTAACAATCCGAATATTGATTTTAAGCTGACAGATAAAATCCAGAATAACCGCTTGAAGGTGCAGCAGGGAGTGATCGCCGGATGTGCCGGAGGAAATTATAATAATATTGTGGAGGCGGCTGACATACTGTCCGGTGGCAATGATATTGATATGGATTACAGCCTTTCGGTTTATCCCTCTTCGGTTCCGGTATATATGGAGCTGGCGAAGAAAGGCATCGTTTCTACCTTAATGGCAGCAGGCGTGGTTGTGAAAACTGCTTTCTGCGGTCCCTGCTTTGGCGCAGGAGACACTCCGGCAAACAATGGACTGAGCATCCGTCATACCACAAGAAACTTTATTAACCGGGATGGCTCAAAGCCGGGCAACGGACAGATGACTTCCGTAGCGCTGATGGATGCCCGTTCCATTGCAGCAACCACCGTAAACAACGGTTTTCTTACTCCCGCAACCGATGTTGTGGATGATTATCCGGTATACGATTACAATTATGATGATTCTGCTTATCAGAAACGAGTTTATCAGGGCTTTGCGCAACCTCAGAAAGAGGAGGAACTGGCATATGGACCTAATATCAAGGATTGGCCGGAGATGAGCGCATTGGGAGAACACGTATTGCTTCGTGTTTGTTCAAAAATTCTTGATGACGTTACCACTACGGACGAGTTGATTCCTTCCGGTGAAACCGCTTCTTACCGTTCCAACCCACTGGGATTAGCGGAGTTTACGTTATCAAGAAGAGATCCGGAATATGTTGGAAAAGCTAAAAATGTGGCTGTTTTAGAAAAGAACAGAAATGAAAAAGGGGAAGTGCCTTCTGAACTCGCTGATATTTATAAAAAGATTGAATCCATCTGTCCGGGCATTAATGAGCCTGCATCCATAGAAATCGGCAGTGTCATCTATTGTACAAAGCCAGGGGACGGTTCAGCCCGTGAACAGGCCGCCAGCTGCCAGAGAGTATTAGGAGGATTGGCAAATATCTGTAAGGAATATGCCACCAAGCGTTACCGTTCCAATGTGGTCAACTGGGGAATGCTGCCATTTCAGATGAAAGAAGAACCGAACTTTGAAGTAGATGATTTTATCTTTATACCTGGAATCAAGGAAGCAATTTGTGCAGGCAAACAGGAGATAACTGGATATGTTCTTGGAGACACCCCAAAAGAGATCCACTTGTATTGGGAAGGCTTGACCGATAATGAAATAGAAATCATACGTTCAGGATCTTTGATCAATTACAATCGGAATAAGGAATGAAAGACAACGAAATAGCTGAAGTGTTAAAGGAAAGACTGGAAACCCCATTGATTTGGGGTTTCCGGTCTTTTTCTTCCGTGAGGAAGAAGAAAACGCCGGATATGTCTGTCTGTGTCAATAGATGAGTATGGACATCGACTGCAGAAACGCTTATAATATTCTTTGGCGGGAATTATTCCGGTTCTGGGAAGGAGTGCCCTCCGTAAAATTGATTGTATCCTGACATCATAAAAAACGACAGAAATTTAAGGGAGCATGCTTATGAATGAAATATTTGAAAAGATAGAAACCACTGATTTGAGGCCGATTCGGCAAATTGTACTTGAAAGGCTGAGGAAAGCCATTATGAACGGTGGACTCAAACCAGGAGACCGATTGGTGGAAACGTTTATTGCCGATGGGATGGGCATAAGCAGAACTCCGGTAAGAGAGGCTTTCCGGCAATTGGAAATCGAGGGGCTGGCGGAGAACATTCCCAGAAAAGGGACGATTGTAAAAGGGATTTCCAAATCAGATATATTAGAAATCTATGAGATCAGGGAGGTTCTGGAAGGCTTGGCGTTCCGGCTGGCATGCTCTAAGATTTCGGAGGAGAAACTATCAGAATTAAAAAGCAAGTTATCGGAGATGCAGCAGTGCCTTGATGAAAACGATATTGAAAAGTACTGGATTTTGCATGGAGAATTTCATGACTGCATTGTACAGTTAAGCAATAACAAACGGCTGATTGACCAGATGAAGCAGATTTACGAATATTTATCGAAGCTGAGAAATTTCACTTTAGTGATGAATAAAAGAAGAGCCGTGGCGATGAAGGAGCATCGGGCATTGATTGAAGCTTTTGAGAAAAAGGATGAAGCGTTAGCGGAGCAGATTGGCAGAGAGCATACGTTAAATGCCAAGAAATTTCTCTCTAAAGAAATTCACTTATTTTAAAAAGTGTTGTTAAAATGGCGGTTCTCTTTCATTTTTGGGTTTCTGTGCAGCAGATAATGCAGGCAGGGAAAGGGGGAAATGAGAATGAAAAAACGATTGCAATGGTTCTTTATTTTAATGACAGCCGTGCTTGCGGCGGCTTTTGTACCGGCAGCTGCTTTTCCGTCCACGGCAGAGGAGACAGCCGCGGCTCTTGATGAGACCGATGTGCATAATGGCTGGATCAATGAAAAACTGGGACCCGGTGTTGCCAGATGGGTGGATGAAGATGGAACTGTTTCAAAGCAGCCTGGAAAAAAGGAGGAAACTTCTGAGGCCCAGGATCAGCAGGAAGACACAGAGCCTTTTGCAAAAGAAAGGCAGATTGATCCGGCGCAGCCTATGGTGGCACTGACGTTTGATGACGGACCTTATGCACCTGTGGGAAATGAGATCATGGACAGTCTGGCCAGGTATGGAGGAAAGGCTACATTTTTTGTGGTAGGAAGAAGGGCACCTGCCTATAAAACAGAGCTTCAGCGTATGGTGGCAGAGGGGCATGAGATCGGGAATCATACATTTGACCATAAATATTTAACAAAATTAAGCAAAGCTCAGATACAAAGCCAGATCGACCGCTGCAGCGATGCTGTTTTTGCCGCTGCCGGAGTCCGGCCTGCGCTGGTAAGACTTCCGGGAGGCCTAAAGAACCAAACGGTTTTGGAAAATGTTAAAGCTCCCATGATTATGTGGAGCATTGATACCCTGGACTGGAAGACACGGAACACCGAAAAGACGGTTCGTTCGGTGATGAGTCAGGTCCGGGATGGGGATATTGTGCTGATGCATGAACTTTACCCGGAAAGCGGGGCAGCAGCACTGGAGATCATTCCCCAATTGGCTGCTGCAGGCTATCAGATGGTTACGGTAAGTGAGATGGCCAAATACCGGGGCGGAGTGGTTCCGGGAGGAGTTTATTCCCGGTTTTCCCGGTAAGTGAAAAGGAAAAGGAGCAGTTTCCTACTTTTCATCGCAAACCTGAAAAATATAAAACTTTAAATAATAAGAAGTTTCTTCGCCGGACCATAAAATCGGGTGGTCGGCTGCCTGGGTCCGGTATTCCACCTGGCGGAGACGTTTGTGGACGTTTGCGGCTGCTTCCCGTATGGTTTTGGTGAAAAGCTCCGGAGTCATGAAGTGGGAGCAGGAACAGGTGGCTAAATACCCTCCGTCTTTGACCAGCTTCATGCCCCGGAGGTTGATTTCCCGATAGCCTTTGACCGCGTTTTTTACGGAGTTTCTGGACTTGGTGAAGGCAGGAGGGTCCAGGATCACCACGTCAAATTGTTCCCCCTTTTTTTCTAACTCAGGAAGAAGCTCGAATACGTCCGCGCACTGGAATTTCACGCGGTCGGATAAATGGTTTAACCGGGCATTCTCTGTGGCCTGAGCCACGCCAAGTTCAGAAGCATCGACTCCAAGAACTTCCGTTGCTCCGGCGATTCCTGCGTTTAGGGCAAAGGAACCGGTGTGGGTAAAGCAGTCTAAGACCCGTTTCCCTTTGCAGATTTTCTGCATGGCCAGACGGTTGTATTTCTGGTCCAGGAAAAATCCGGTTTTTTGTCCGTCCTTTACGTCTACCAGATATTTGACTCCGTTTTCTGTGATTTCCACCTTGGTATCAAAGGGTTCGCCGATGAAGCCTTTGACCCGTTCCATTCCCTCCTGGAGACGGACCTTGGCATCGCTTCGCTCATAAATGCCCCGAATCTCGATGCCATCTTCCTTTAGAACTTTTATGAGTTTTTCCAGAATGAGCGGTTTTAACCGGTCGATTCCAAGGGCAAGGGATTCCACGACTAAAACGTCGGAGAACTTGTCCACCACGATTCCGGGAAGAAAGTCTGCCTCTCCGAAAATCACGCGGCAGCTGTCGGTTTCAGAGGTGGTTTTTCGGTATTCCCATGCATTGCGGACACGCATCTCAAGAAATGCCTCGTCGATTTTTGTGTCTTTTTTCCGGGTCATCATGCGGATTGTGATTTTTGAATTTGTATTGATAAAACCTTGGCCTAAAATGTAGCCGTCAAAATCCTCCACGGTCACAATGTCTCCATTGGTGAATTCTCCGGTAATGGTGTCGATCTCATTGTCATAGATCCACATGCCTCCGGCTTTTAAAGCACGGGCTTCCCCTTTTTTGATTCTTACAATTGCTGATTCCATGAGTGATTTACTCCTTCTTATGATTAAATTCGTTTTAATCTGCAGAGCAGCCGGTATAACGGCTGAAACAGAATGAGGGCCAGGACGAAATTACCGATCCCGTGAACAAGGTCAAAGGGGATTCCGGCGGTCCACCAGATAAAGGCGGCTTCCGGTCCTGCGGTTATGAGGTAGGACAGGGAGCAGAAAAAGCCGAACAGCATTCCGAATATTCCGGAAAGAATGGCAATGCCAAAAGGCTTTGGGGTACGGGCTTTGAAAAAGAGAAAGACGAAGGCCGGGAGTATGGGCCATACATAGAAGTAGGAAAACCACCACAGCCCGAAGCCGTAAACCAATCCTTCCAAAGCAATAAACACGTACAGGATCAACCATACGTGTTTTTTAAATACCAGCGTATATAAAATTAGGAACAGGGATACCAGTTCTACATTGGTGACCGAGGCCAGGCTTATCTGGCTGATGAATAAAATGGCGCACAGCAATGCATCCCGGACCAGTTCCCCTGTGGTCAGCCGCGGGAAAAATTTCATGGCTTCTGTTCTCCGGTGCCTGCAGGGGTGTACTGGAACGTATAACGCTCTCCGTCTTTGATGGGCTGCTGGCTGACCCCATAGCTGCATGGTTCCCCGTTTAAGAGGAGAGACCAGTAGGCATGATCCTTTTGGTAATCTGCTTCTTTCCCGTTAATGGTGGTGACCATAAGGCCGAACTCTTCGCTCTGCGTTCCTTCAACTTTAAGGTCCGGAATGGTTTGAATGGCTTCCAGCAGATAATGAGCTTCCGTTGTGGCCTGGTAATGCTCTTTCATACCGTTAGGGTATATAACATCAATGGTAATGTTCTTGGTTCCAGCCATAGGAACCGGTCTTGTAAAATTATATATGACCAGCAGCAGTGCCAGGACTGCGATGGCAGCGCAGCCTCCCAGTAAGGGAGAAAGCTTTTTGCGTTCATTCATAATCTGCTTACTTCCTTTTACTTAAGTTCAATACTTGCATAAGTATAGCATAGATTCATGGCCTGCCGCAAGATTAGAATTTCCATCTTTTCTTAAAATGTCCACGGATGTATAATAGAAAAAGACTTTAGATAAAAGGTGGATAATTCATATGATAAACGAACAGATTGTGGAAGAAATAAAAGCTTGTGAAAAACTTTTGATCGGAATCGGAGAAGAGTGGACTGCCAAAGGAAACGAAGACATTCAGCAGCTCTATGAGAAACTTCAGGGACTGATTCAGGATAAGGATTATTTTATTGTAACAACAGTGACCGACGGAGAGATCAGAAAGTCCTCTCTGATCCAGAGCCGGATCGTGGCTCCCTGCGGCAATGTAACATGGAGGCAGTGTTCCAAGTCCTGCAAAAAGGACATATGGGAACCGGGTGAGATCCCGGATGACATCTGTCCCCACTGCGGACAGCCCCTGACAGGAAATACCATTGAAGCGGAAGATTATATTGAAGAGGGGTATTTGCCCCAATGGAACGCCTATACCACATGGCTTACCGGCACCTTAAACAAACGGCTGCTCCTTCTGGAGCTGGGAGTCGGCTTTAAGACTCCCACGGTCATCCGCTGGCCTTTTGAAAAGACGGCAGTGATGAATAAAAAAGCCCATTTGTACCGGATTCACGGCAATTTTGCCCAACTATCAGAGGCAGTAAAAGGGAAAGCGGACTCGATTTCAGAAAACTCTTTGGAATTCATCCGAAAATTGTAGGAATTTTTTGCGTTGTGCATTGGGGAGGACTGTGCTAAAATGTTGAAAAAAGGCGTAAAGAGGTGGCTGCCATGATTGCGATCATAGACTACGATGCTGGTAACTTAAAGAGTGTGGAAAAAGCCCTGGTATCTTTGGGAGAAAAACCGGTCATAAGCAGGGATAAGGATACCATTCTTTCTGCGGATCATGTGATTCTGCCTGGGGTAGGAGCTTTTGGAGATGCGATGGAAAAGCTCCGTCAATACGGACTGGTGGATGTGATCCGTCAGGTCGTTTCAAATGGGACTCCCTTTCTTGGGATTTGTCTTGGACTGCAGCTTTTTTTTGAGAGCAGTGAGGAATCCCTGGGGGGAAAGGGCCTTGGCCTGCTTCCCGGAAGGATTGTTAAATTTCCGGATACCCCTGGGTTAAAGGTTCCCCATATGGGCTGGAACTGTTTAACTATTAAGCCGGAAGCGAAACTTTTTAAAGGGATTGAATCCGGGTCATATGTTTATTTTGTCCACTCATATTATTTAGAAGCCGGACAGCAGTCTGACGTGGCGGCTTCCTCGGAATACGGGCTGACGTTTGGCGCCTCTGTGGAACGGGGGAATTTATTTGCCTGCCAGTTCCATCCGGAAAAGAGCGGAGATACCGGCCTGAAGATCCTTAAAAATTTCACCCAGCTGACCTAAGGAGGTGCCGGATGCTTACAAAAAGAATTATACCATGCCTGGATGTACATAACGGAAGGGTGGTAAAGGGTGTCAATTTTGTCAATTTAAGGGATGCAGGTGATCCTGTGGAGATCGCCGCCGCATACGATAAGGCCGGTGCCGATGAACTGGTATTTTTGGATATTACAGCTTCCTCTGATCATCGGAACACGGTGGTGGATATGGTACGCCGGGTGGCGGAAAAGGTATTCATTCCATTTACCGTAGGCGGAGGAATCCGTACGGTAGATGATTTTAAGCTGCTTTTAAGAGAAGGTGCCGATAAAATTTCCATTAATTCGTCTGCACTCAACACGCCCAGGCTCATTTCCGACGCTGCGGATAAGTTTGGCCGCCAGTGTGTGGTCGTTGCCATTGATGCCAGAAGGAGGGCCGACAAAAGCGGCTGGAAC
Organism: Lacrimispora sinapis; assembly: GCF_043633585.1. Taxonomy (NCBI): domain Bacteria; kingdom Bacillati; phylum Bacillota; class Clostridia; order Lachnospirales; family Lachnospiraceae; genus Lacrimispora; species Lacrimispora sinapis. The sequence goes on from NZ_CP141832.1 coordinate 696,190, forward strand.
GTATTTAAAAACGGAGGCCGGATTGATACCGGGCTTGATGCGGTGGAATGGGCAAAAAAAGCGGATCAGCTTGGAGCAGGGGAAATTCTTCTCACCAGCATGGACTGCGACGGAACCAGGGAAGGCTATGATGATGAATTAAACCGTGTGATCGCAGATACGGTTTCTGTGCCGGTCATCGCTTCGGGAGGTGCAGGCACAATGGAGCATTTTCGCCATGCCCTTGTGGAAGGAAAGGCAGATGCGGCGTTGGCGGCCTCTCTGTTCCACTACAAAGAATTGGAAATCATGGAATTAAAACGGTATTTAAAGGAAAAAGGAATACCGGTAAGGATTTAAATGCAAAGGAGAAAAAATGGGAGCAATTGAGAACGATTGGCTGGCCCCGTTGAGCGGGGAGTTTAAAAAGCCGTATTACAGGGAACTTTATCAGAAAGTGAAGAAAGAATATGAAACGGGCAGGGTTTTTCCGGAACCCGATGATATTTTCAATGCCTTTCAGTTTACACCTCTTTCCAAGGTAAAGGCAGTGATCTTAGGTCAGGACCCTTATCACAATTTTGGTCAGGCCCACGGGCTGTGTTTTTCCGTAAAGCCGGATGTGGATATTCCTCCGTCTCTTGTGAATATCTATCAGGAATTGCGGGATGATTTAGGATGTGAGATCCCCAACCACGGTTATTTAAAAAAGTGGTCGGATCAGGGCGTCATGCTTTTGAACACGGTGCTGACCGTTCGTGCCCATGCGGCCAATTCCCATCAGGGAATCGGCTGGGAGAAATTTACGGATGCGGCCATCCGGATTCTCAATGAACAGGACCGTCCCATGGTATTTCTCTTATGGGGGCGTCCGGCTCAGAACAAGAAGTCAATGCTTACCAATCCCAGGCATTTGATACTGGAAGCACCCCATCCAAGTCCGCTTTCCGCTTACCGGGGATTTTTTGGCTGTAAGCATTTCAGCAAAACAAATGCCTTTCTGGAGGCCAATGGAGTGACACCGATTGACTGGCAGATTGAAAATATTGAATAAAATGGGGGAAAGGTAATGAATATTTTGGAAATTTTGAAAGTGCTTGTACTTGGTATTGTGGAGGGTTTTACCGAATGGCTTCCCATCAGCAGTACGGGCCACATGATTCTGGTTGATGAGATCATCCATTTAAACCAGCCGTCTGCCTTTATGAATATGTTTCTGGTTGTGATCCAGCTGGGAGCCATCTTAGCGGTGGTTGTCCTATACTTTGATAAGCTCAATCCATTTACACCCAGCAAGAAACCGGCACAGAGACAGGATACACTGGTATTATGGAGCAAGATCATTTTGGCCTGTATTCCTGCAGCGGTCATCGGCTTTCTGGTGGATGATATTTTAGATGCCTATCTGATGAACGGCTACGTGGTCGCAGCAACCTTAATCATCTACGGCGTATTGTTTCTTGTCATTGAAAACAGGAACCAGTACCGGAGCTTTGATGTTCAGAAGGTGAATGACATTTCCTATCAGACAGCTCTCTACATCGGGCTGTTCCAGCTGCTTTCCTTGATTCCGGGCACATCCCGTTCCGGTGCCACCATTCTCGGCGCCATGATCCTTGGATGTTCCAGAGCAGCTTCTGCGGAATTTTCCTTTTTCCTTGGAATTCCGGTCATGTTCGGTGCCAGTCTGTTAAAGGTCGTGAAATACGGAACAAACTTCAGCGGGAGCCAGATTTTCTATCTGATCCTGGGAATGATTGTTGCGTTTGTTGTTTCCGTATATGCCATTAAGTTTTTAATGGGATACATCAGACAGCATGACTTTAAATTCTTTGGCTACTACCGGATCGTTCTCGGAGCGGTAGTGCTGCTGTATTTTGGTGTGACGGCTGTTCTTGGTCTGTAAAAAAAAGAGCAGAGGAAAACGGCTGGTTCCGCTTTCCTCTGCTTTTTTCTTTATACCAACTCAGCGATCTCGTAAAGGAGACGTTCGGAATCCTCCCATCCAAGACACGGGTCTGTAATGGATTTTCCGTAACAGCCTTCTCCTACCTTCTGAGCGCCGGGTTCGATGTAGCTTTCGATCATCAGACCCTTTACCAGAGCTTGGATTTCCGCGGAGTGTCTGCGGCTGTGAAGGACTTCCTTGGAAATCCGGATCTGCTCCATATACTTTTTATTGGAATTGGAATGGTTTGCGTCCACGATGCAGGCCGGGTTTTCTAAATTTCTTCGGCTGTACATCTCATGAAGCAGGAACAAGTCTTCAAAGTGATAGTTAGGAATGCACTGGCCGTGCTTGTTGACCGCACCTCTTAAAATGGTATGGGCAAGGGGGTTGCCGTCGCTTTTCACTTCAAAGCCCCGGTAGGTAAAATCATGGGCCTGCTGGGCAGCCACCACCGAGTTCAGCATGACGGATAAATCTCCGCTGGTGGGATTCTTCATCCCCACGGCAACGTCACATGCGCTGGAGGTCAGGCGGTGCTGCTGGTTTTCCACAGAGCGGGCGCCGATGGCAATGTAGGACATAATATCATCAAGGTATCCCAAGTTTTCCGGATAGAGCATCTCATCAGCGGTGGACAGTCCGGTATCTGTAAACACCTTCATATGCATCTTCCGAATGGCCATAAGGCCTTCGTGCATGTCCGGTTTTTTCTCCGGATCGGGCTGGTGCAGCATGCCCTTGTAGCCTTCGCCGGTGGTTCTTGGCTTATTGGTATAGATTCTGGGAATCAGAATAAGACGGTCTTTTGTCTTTTCCTGTACTTTCACAAGCCGGTTTACATAATCACATACAGACTCCTCATTGTCGGCGGAACAGGGTCCAATAATAACAAGGAATTTGTCGCTTGTCCCGGTGAGTACGTCGCTGATGGCTTGATCCCGCTGCTGTTTTAGGGTTTTAAATTCGGTCGAAAGCGGAAATTGTTCTTTGATTTCTTCCGGACTTGGCAGATTGCTTACATATTGAAATCCCATAGTATCCTCCTGTGCATGTGGCTATTCTGTATTTTTGCAGTTGATTATATAACAGATTCGTATAAAAATCCAGTGCAGGTTTGAATTTTGTCAATGTGTTGCAGATCAGTGTTTATTTTTAGGATAGAATGGTGTATGATGATTAATAATGATAACAGGAAAGGTGTTGAAACAATGGTAAAATACTGGAGCTGGGGAGGACGCTATATCGGGGTAAGGCAGAAAGATTACCTGGTGGCCTGCGATGGAACCGTTCTCGGAAAATTTTACGGAACTGAACTTTACAACCAGAATGGAGATTACATAGGAGAGCTGGGAAGAAATAACAGGCTCATTAAGAACTTAACCAAAGACAACAACCGCCGTCCGTCTTTTAGCGGTTATGTAAAAGGTACGGTGACAGCCCCTTTGAAGGACTGTGCCCCTTATTCAATGATTCCGGGATTTATGGATTTTTCCTGACCATATTGTCCTGGTTTTTTACTGGAAATACAAAAGGAGAAATGCATGATGAAAGAACTTGTCACTTTGGAAGAAATGCTTCGCTTCCGTGAAGAAAAAGTGCGGTTACAGGATGAACTTCACAACAGACACAAAGGCTCTGTGATCGTGGCCCTGGGAATGAACATACCCGGTCCCATAAAGTATTCTCCGGAGATCCTTAAAGCCTTTGCGGCAGGAACAAAAGCAGTGGCCGGATCATTAAATAACCATGGAATCGAAGTGGCAGATGAGATGGAAGTCACCCAAAAAGAAGGCTGTCTAAAGATCCTTGCGGTACAGCATGAAGATCCTCTCTTTATAAAAAAAATCATGGTCAACATAGAAGAAAGCCATCCATTAGGAAGGCTTTATGATATTGATGTCTATGATAAGGAAGGAAAAGGAATCAGCAGAGAAGCATTTGGCGCACCGGTACGCATTTGTCTTCTCTGCGGACAGGATGCTAAGGTGTGCGGCCGCAACCGAAGCCACACCGTGGAAGAATTATATAAACGTGTTGAGGATATAATAAGGGCGTGGATGAAGGAAACACACGAAACCTTATAATATTGAAAATCAAGATTTCATGGCGGTAAAACCAATGCTTTCGGTAAAAAAATACCGGGTTACCCGCAAGTCCTGTCTTAACAAATTTTAAGGTTCCTTTTTCCCCTGATTAAGATTCCAGATTTAAAATAAAATCATACGAAAAAAAGGGAGGCTTTAAGCAAAATGGAGATTAAAAGACCAGCTGTAGCCGGCACGTTAGAGTCCAGCGATTGTCAGGTGACCGTAGAGCCGGGAGATGGTAAGATCGAATTTGCGTTGGAAAGCGCAGTAATAAACCAGTACGGGAACCAGATCCGTAAGGTAGTTATGGAGACTCTTAACAATTTAGGCATCAATAACATCAAGATTGCAATTGTTGACAAAGGAGCCCTGGATTGCACCATTAAGGCGCGTGTGGAAGGTGCAATAAGCCGTTCCACAGACCATTTTGAAAATAATCTTTGGGGAGGCGCAGGAAAGTAATGAATCCAAATAAGAAACGGCTTAGAAGAACCATGATGTTTTTGAATGCCCAGAAACCAAGCCTGATAAAAGATCCTTATATTTATAATCCGGATTCTATCATGCTGGATTTAGAGGATGCAGTAGCAGAAAATCAGAAAGACGTAGCAAGATTTTCTCTTTACCATGCATTAAAGGAAATTGATTACAGAGGCTGCGAACGCGTGGTTCGTATCAATGGACTGGATACCGAGTACTGGAAAGAAGACATCCGCTGTGCAGTAGCAGGCGGCTGTGATGCCATCCGTATTCCAAAAACAGAAAGACCGGAAGAAGTTCTTGCAGTAGAGAAAGAGATTATCGCTGCAGAAAAGGAATTTGATATTCCGGAAGGCAGAACTCTGATTATGGCAGCGATTGAATCTGCAAGAGGAGTTATGAAGGCTCTTGACGTCTGTGAAGCCTCCGAACGACTTTTTGGTATTGCATTATCCGGCGGAGACTATACCAAAGACTTACAGACCCATATCACCGGAACCGGTGTGGAATTAATGGGAGCAAGACAGAACATGATCATTGCAGCAAGAGCGGCAAAGGTACAGTGTTTTGATACGGTATTTACCAATCTTGATGATATGGAAGGATTCCGTAAGGAAGTAGAAACCATTCATTTGATGGGCTTTGACGGTAAATCCATTATAAATCCACGTCAGATTCCGATTGTTCATGAGATATTTACACCAACGCAGAAAGATATTATCTTTGCTGAAAAAGTCGTTAAAGAAATCGACGACAAGAAGAAAAAAGGAATTGGTGTATTTACCGTAGACGGAAAGATGATCGACATTGCTTTCTATGACGGAGCGAAGAGAACCATAGAGCTGGCTAAGGCCTCCGGTGTGTATAAAGGAGATTTATAAGATGATTAATGCAGTAGGGAGAGAAATTCCGGAAGAAATCTTAAAACAGACAGGGAAACAACCATTTATGGGTGTCCATCACTTTGATGGATATGAATATAAAAAGGACGGCCCAGTGACGAAGTGTGTGATCAATTCCGAAGGCAGCAAGCTGGTGGAAAGCATTCACGATGTACTGGTAAAATGCGGAATTAAAGACGGTATGACCCTGGGATTCCATCATCACTTCAGAGAAGGTGATTACGTTGTAAACATGGTTATGGAAGAAATCCATAAGATGGGCATTAAGGATATCACCATCTGTGCAAGTTCCCTTGGAAAAGCGCATGACAAGCTTGTTGATATGATCGAAGATGGCACCATTGTAGGAATCCAGTCTTCCGGTGTAAGAGGTAAGATCGGACAGGCAATTTCCGAAGGAAAGTTAAAAGGACTTGCAATCATGCGTTCTCATGGCGGAAGAGTCCGTGCCATTGAATCAGGAGAAGTGAGAATTGATATTGCTTTCATCGGTGCTCCTACCTGTGATGATTATGGCAACTGCCGCGGAATCGGCGGAAAATCTGACTGTGGTGTGCTTTCTTACTCCATGGTCGATGCAGATTATGCAGATAAAGTTGTTGCAATTACCGATTGTCTGGTTCCATTTCCTAACTTCCCGGCTCATATTTCCATGACAAAAGTGGATTATGTGGTGGTTGTTGACGAAATTGGTAACCCGGATAAGATCGCAACCGGAGCTGCAAAGCCAACCAGCGATATGCGTAAGCTTATGATGGCGGATTATTGTACCCAGTTCGTAGTGAATACCCCTTATTTTAAAGATGGATTTTCCTACCAGACAGGAGTAGGCGGTGCTTCCATCGCATCTACCATTTCACTTGCAAAGATCATGAAGGAAAGAAATATCCGTATGCGTTTCGGCGTGGGCGGACTGACAAAGCCGATGTGTGATCTTCTGGAAAATGGACAGGTTGATGCCCTTCTGGATACACAGGACTTTGACTTAAATGCAGTAGAGTCTGTCATCAATCCAAGACATTTCCGTATCAGTGCGGGAGAATATGCAGATCCATTTAACAAAGGGGCTGTTGTAAATAAATTGGATTTCGTAATTCTGGCTGCACTGGAAGTCGATGTGAAATTCAACTGTAACGTAGTAGTAGGGTCTGATGGAGTGATCACCGGAGCACAGGGAGGACATCCTGATACAGCAGCAGGTGCAAAATGTACCATCGTTATTTCCCCGCTTCTTCAGGGAAGAATTCCTGCCATCTGTACTGACGTGACTACTGTTACCACTCCTGGTGAATCCGTTGACGTAGTAATTACAGATTACGGTATTGCCATCAATCCTTTGAGACAGGATCTGATTGAAGCTATGAAGGATGTAGACCTGCCCTTTAAGACGATTGAGGAGTTAAGAGATATTGCTTATTCCATCGTAGGAGAGCCGGAACGCGTACAGTTTGAGGATAAGATTGTTGGTATCATCGAAAGCCGTGACGGAACGGTTATGGACGTTGTACGCCAGATTAAGAAGTTTGAATTCTCAGGAGAATAAAATATGCAGTTCAGTTCTGGAATAGCTCAGGAAAGAGTGGATGAGAATGCTGCAAAGATAGGCGATCTGGCTTACTGGGCTATGTTGGAGGAGGTTTATACCTCCCCCAAGCCTGGACTGGTTGATTTATATTCCAATGGCGCTCATAAGGACATGGATGTATCCACATTTGAGCGGAGTGCGGCCGCTCTCAAACCGTATTTTACCTTGATGGCATTGGAGGGCATAAAGAATTCCAAAGAGCCTGAGACTGTTTTTGCCAATATCAGGAAGCTGGGACTTGATGCAGAAAAGGCCATGTATGGAGCCACTGCCGGTGTGAATACTCACAAGGGACTTATCTTTAATATGGGAATACTCAGTGCGGCTGTGGGGGCATGCATTGGAGAAGATAAGATGGTGACCATAGAATGTCTGATGGAAATGGAACAGGCTATGGTACGGAAGACCTTATTAAAAGAAGTCAGTGAGATGCGTGATTTCACCAGCAACGGCGAAAAAAATCTTCAGGAATACGGTACAATGGGTGCCAGAGGAGAAGCTATAAGCGGTTATCGTTCCGTATGCAGTATTTCCCTCCCGGTTATGTCAGAGGGGCTGAAAAATGGCAGGGAATGGAACCGGATTAAATTAGAAACCTTGTTTGCGCTTATGAGCCAGGTTGATGATTCCAATATTATAGCGAGACATGACCCCGGCATTTTAAAGGAAGTCCAGGTAACGGCCGAAGCATTTTTAAAAGCCGGTGGTGCGTACCGGGATGATGCCATTTCCATATTGGAACAGATGGACGGGGATTTTATAAATAAAAATATCAGTGCAGGAGGGTGTGCAGACCTTTTGGCTGTGACCATATTTCTGGCGGGGCTTGTGTGGAAGTCAAAGATTCCTGGGCTATCACAGAACAATCCATGAGAATGAGAAACGTTTTGCTTTAGAAACAATGCTGAGAAATTGAAAGAATAGAATAAAAGGACAGAGGTCTATGGGACAAACCGGTATCCTAGACCTCTGACTGTTACAATATGGACCGGCTTCTGCCGGTTTTTTTCGATTTTACTGCGCAGACGGTTGATATATACCATAATAGCGTTATCATCTATGGCGATGCTGTTACCCCATACATGTTCGTAAATCATATCTTTTGTAAAGACCTGATTGGGCCGTTTCATAAATAACAGCATCAGACTGCTTTCTTTGGAAGAAAAGATGATCTCTTCTCCGTTCTTATAAAAGCGCATGGTCGAGGTGTTATAAGTGAAGGGACCGCATTCTATCAGTTCGGAAGTGTCAAGTACCTGACTTTTATTCCGCCGGATCAGGGCTTTGACTTTAGCGCCAAGCACCAGAGGGCGGAACGGTTTTGTTACATAATCATCAGCTCCAAGAGACAGACCATATAGGGAATCGTAATCTTCATTTCTCCCGCTGACGATCATGACGGGAGTCTGGTCGCCCTGGCTTCGGATTCGCTTGATTACTTCAAAGCCCTCCATGTCCCCCAGCATAACATCCATAAGGATGATGTCGAAGGAATGATTTTTCAGTAGATTTAGTGCTGCAAGGCCGCTGTCTGCGACAGTGGTTTCCAGATCATTGCTGTGCATGACTTTTTCTAACAACTTATAAACAGCCGGATCATCATCCACAATTAATACTTTATCAGACATAGCTTCTCCCAAAATTAAAATTTTTGTAGAAATTTATCGAATTTGCTCTTAAAATATTATAATATTAACCTGGAGACAAGTCAATGAGGAAAAGACAAACTAAGGGGATATTCATGAACATTTTAATGGAAATCAAGAAATACAAGGCTTTATTCATGTCATTAGTGATGGCAATCGTGTTAATTGTATTTTCCTGTCTTGTGTTCAGCATATGGAAAGAATACAAAGAAGCAATCATAAATAATCAAAAAAAACAGATGCTTTTAACTGCTCAGACCATGGGAGATAACTTAAAAGCGTTTATTGAGGGATATGAGGAAGATATTAATTCCCTGTGCGCTATGGAAGATGAGAATTATAAACAGACGGGAGAGAAGAATTGGAATGTACTGACGGAGTATGTCAATTATCACACCCGCTATGTTTACGACGCGATCTTAGAGGATAAAGACGGTAAGCTGTTAAAAAGCCTGCATGGATATGGAGTGAAAAAAGTCTATTCCATCACCGGTATCAATGATGAGATGAGTTTTCGCCAATGTAAATTAGAAAACGGAGAAATGTATTTGGTGGTGAAGAAAGATCTGCCGGATGGAAATTCGGTTTCTATTGTTATCAATACAAAAAGCTATTACGATTCTCTTGTTTCCAATATCCGGCTGGGGACCAACGGATATGTGATTATAAAGGATTCCAATGGTATTATTCTCGTGCACCCTCAAAAAAGCCAGTGGGGAATCAGCGTTATTTCCGGAAGGGAAGTCATGTTTCCGGATGCTGATCTGACCAGCCTTGAACAGATGATTGCAAGGCAGAAGAGGGGCGAAACAGGTGTTGCGGAATATTATTCCTACTGGTGGGCAGACCCGGGCGTACCGGAAGTGAAAAAAATAAGCGCATATTCTCCGGCGTATATCGGCCGCGGTTTTTTGATCGTAAGCGCAATGATCGATTACAATGATATTTATATTCCGGTGGCTGCAGGTTTTTTTAAAATAGGTCTGGTTTCTTTGGGAATCATAGCGGTGGTGCTTGGAATGCATATTTATATAGGAACTTTATGGCTCCAGAAAAGAAAAGACCGGGAAGAAATCGCCTACCTGCTGGAACTGAACAAGATTCTGGAAGAGATGCATCAGAGCGAAGAAACCATTGCACATCAGCAGAGGCTGCAGATCATGGGTACCATGACCGGAGGCATCGCCCATGAATTCAACAATCTGCTTACACCGATTATGGGATACTCGGAGCTTTTAATGTTAGAGCTGCCGCAGGAATCCGAAAGCTATGACAATGCCATGGAAATTTATGAGGCATCGGCCAAAGCAAAAGAGATCATTCAGCAGATTTCCTCTTTAAGCAGAAAGAATATGGAGACTGCTTATAAATCGGTCAATGCCGGCAAAGCACTTCGCCGGGCGGTGAAGATGGTCAGTTCCATCTGTCCGGCCAATGTCCGTGTGGAGGAAGAAATCTTTCTTGGAGAAGAGTGCTTTTTAGGGAATGAGACTCAGATGAATCAGGTCATATTAAATATCTGCGTCAATGCCATTCATGCCATTGGCCATACGGAAGGACGGATCAAGATAAAGGCAAATAAGGTAAAGCCTTATGAATTAGAAGGATTTAAACAATTCTCTGTGTCAGCGGAATGGAGTTCCTATATCCGTATAGATATTTCGGACAATGGAGAAGGTATGAGTGAAGAGGTATTAAAGCAGATATTTGATCCGTTTTTTACCACCAAGAAAAACGGGGAAGGAACTGGTCTTGGCCTGTCTTTGGTAGAACAGATCATCCATTCCCACAAAGGATATATCTTTGCGGAAAGCAGTGCGGGGGCCGGAAGTGTGTTCCATATCTTTTTGCCTGCCATTGAACTGAAAGAGCAGGAAGTCACTCAGAACATGGAATCAAAACATAACGGAGTGTTAAGACTCCTTATTATAGATGACAATCCAAAAGTACTGAAATTGCTGGAAAAAAATTTCAGCAAGCTTAAAGTAACCGTCTTTTCATGTATGAATTTTGAAGAAGCCAGGAAAACTTTAAAAGAGCAGGAGGTGGAGGCTCTTATCACCGAACAGTATGTGGCAGGAAAAAGCGGAACTGATTTCTGTATGTCTCTCCAGGGCTCTTACCCGGAGCTGATCCGCATCATCATGGCAGACCGGGTGACAAAAGAGATCGTGGAGGCAAAGCAGCGCAAGATTATTGATGATTATATTGATAAACCGGTATCTGATTCCGCTATTTTAAAGTCTGTGAAAATATGTATCGAGAGAATTTAGAAGAAATTTTTAAAATCTAAAGGGAAGCAAGATGCAATAATGCCAAAAATTTAACGGATCAGTTGGTATTTATTGACAAAAACCCCGTGTAGACGGTATATTATAAGAAGCATGTCATACCGGTATTCTTTTTTTGATCGTAAAAAGAATATGGAGATAAGCTGGATTGGCATTCAATCAAATAATTCCAATGGGAGAAAGAAATGCAAAAAGAATATTTAATGGAATCCGAAGATGTAATCAGTCAATTGAACACATCACACCATGGACTTTCCGACACAGAGGTCGAAGAAAGACGAACGAAATTTGGACTGAACAAGCTGACCGAAGGAAAAAAGGAAAGTCTCATTCATAAGTTCTTAAAAGAGCTTACAAATTTTATGACGATTATCCTGATTGCTGCGGCATTGATTTCCGGTGCAACATCCCTTTATTCAGGGGAAAGTATGATCGACACGTTCATTATTCTATTGGTAGTTATTATCAATGCTGTTCTTGGGGTATACCAGGAAGCCAAGGCAGAATCCGCCATTGAATCGTTACAGGAGATGGCAGCAGCCACTTCCAAGGTCATCCGCAACGACAAGCATATGGTAGTACGTTCGGAAGAACTGGTTCCGGGGGATATTATTTTGCTGGAAGCCGGTGATTCGGTTCCTGCTGATTCAAGAATTTTAGAATCCGCCAGTTTAAAGGTAGAGGAAGCGGCGCTGACCGGGGAATCTTTATCTGTATCAAAGATTGAATCAGTCGTTGGGAACGGCGCTGCAGAAGTGGCGTTGGGTGACCGTAAGAACATGGTATATACCGGTTCCACCGTAGTTTACGGAAGAGGAAAAGCCGTTGTCTGCCATACGGGAATGGAAACCGAGATCGGTCATATTGCAAATGCCCTGAATGCAGCCAAGGATGAAGAGACTCCTCTTCAGATCAAGCTGAACCAGTTATCTAAAATTCTTTCTGTTCTGGTACTGGTCATCTGCGGACTGATGTTTGCCATTGATTTGATCAGGGTCGGACTTTCCGGTAACGGAATCCATTTACAGGAACTGATTGATACCTTTATGATCGCTGTGTCACTGGCAGTAGCCGCGATCCCGGAAGGCTTGGCAGCTGTTGTAACCATTCTTTTGTCCATCGGTGTGACCAAGATGTCCAAAAAACGGGCCATCATCCGAAGACTGACTGCAGTGGAGACCCTTGGCTGTACCCAGATCATCTGCTCGGATAAGACAGGAACTCTTACCCAGAATAAGATGACCGTTGTAGAACACGCCACCGACCATGAAACCATGCTGATGACAGCCATGGCTCTCTGTTCTGATGCGGAGCTTGATACAGACAAGGGAGAAGCGGTGGGAGAACCGACGGAATGTGCACTGGTCAATGATGCATTTAAAAATGGACTTGCAAAGAACGAATTGAAAAAAAGCTATGCCCGTATTGGAGAAGCTCCTTTTGATTCCATGAGAAAGATGATGTCCACGGTTCATAAAAAAGAGGACAACACACTGATCCAGTTTACAAAAGGTGCACCGGATGAAGTATTGAAGCGTTGTACCAGGGCTTACATTGGCGGAAAAGAAGTGGAGATGACCGAGGAGATTCGGACCAGAATTCTTCATGCCAATAAATCCATGGCAGATAAGGCTCTCCGTGTGCTTTGCGGAGCCATGAGAAGCTGGGATCATGAACCGGAGTCTTATGAACCGGCAGTGCTGGAACAGGATCTTGTATACCTGGGGCTTTCCGGTATGATTGATCCTGTGCGCCCGGAAGTAAAGGCTGCAATCAAAGAGTGCCAGGAAGCCGGAATACGTCCGATTATGATCACGGGAGATCACAGGGATACCGCAGTTGCGATCGCAAAAGAGCTTGGAATCCTGGAAAATGAAAGCATGGCCATAACCGGTGCTGAACTTTCTAAGATCTCGGATGAGGATCTGTTAAAGACCATTCAGAATTATTCCGTATATGCAAGGGTGCAGCCGGAACACAAGGTGCGCATTGTAAAAACATGGAAAAGGCTGTCCAAGGTAACTGCAATGACCGGCGACGGTGTAAACGATGCTCCTTCTATTAAAGAAGCGGATATCGGTGTTGGTATGGGCATTACAGGAACCGATGTAACAAAAGATGTAGCTGATATGGTTCTGGCTGATGATAACTTTGCAACCATTGTATCTGCCGTTGCCGAAGGACGGCGCATCTATGACAACATCAGAAAAGCGATCCAGTTCCTTCTGTCTTCCAATCTGGCAGAGGTGATCTCCGTATTTATTGCCAGTATTTTAGGTTTTACGATCTTAAAGCCGGTTCATTTGTTATGGATCAACCTGATTACAGACTGTTTCCCTGCCATAGGACTTGGTATGGAAGCCGGGGAATCCGACATTATGAAGAGAGAACCGAGAAATCCCAAAGACGGCATTTTCTCTGATGGTGTTGGAGGCGAGACCGTTTTTCAGGGCTTTGTGATCGCCATTCTGACCTTGGCCGCTTACTTTGTCGGTCATTATATGGAAAGCGGAGTTTGGGAGGTAGCTGAAAGCGCAGATGGCATGACGATGGCATTCTTGGCCCTGTCCCTGCTTGAGATGTTCCATTCCTTTAATATGCGGTCCAGAACCGATTCTGTTTTTAAACTGAAAACAAAGAATGTATTTTTAAATGTTTCTCTGTGCATGTCATTTGTACTGACTACTGCCGTCATTTATGTACCATTTTTAAGAGAAGCATTTTCCTTTGAATTTATTTCTTTCAAGGAATATATCGTTGCTGTACTGATTGCTGTATCAATTATCCCGATTATGGAAATATTAAAATTAATTAAGCGGAGATAGAGAACAGCCTGCAAATTAAAAATATTATAAGAAATAGGCACGGTAAAATCTCTCTATGGGTTAGATTCATGGGAGATTTTATCGGTTGCCGGTTTATAAATATTATAAAAGTCTTAAAATAATATAAAATCTTACAATTTTTTAAGTATGTTTTCATTACTCTTTAAGAAACTCCGTTTAATATGGTTACATGGTACTTATGCATCTATATTAGAAGGGGGATCATTTATATGATTACTATCTTAGCATGGCTCATGATAATTGTTTTTCTTGGATTAGTCATGACCAAGAGATTACACCCGTTTACGGCACTGATCAGTGTCCCGCTGGTGTTTTCCATTATCGGTGTCTTCACCGGAGCAATGAAGGAACCAATTGCCAAATATCTGGAAAAAGATGCGGCGGGATCTTTATCTATTATGGATCAGATCGTTGCTCTTGGAAAGATGTCTCAGGACGGATTGGTAAAGAGTTCCAAGACCGCATTCATGCTTCTTTTTGCTATCTTATTCTTTTCCATCATGCTGAATGCAGGGCTTTTTGATCCGGTTGTAAACACAGTTATTCGTATTGCAGGCGGCGACCCTGTTAAAGTTTTAGTCGGAACTGCAATTGTAGCTGCTTCTGTTTCCTTAAACGGTGACGGAACGACTACCACATTGATTTGCTGTACAGCATTTATCCCGATTTACAAAAAGCTCAATATAAAATTACTTTATCTGGGCGTTTTGGTGATCCTGATGAACACAATCATGAATTTACTCCCATGGGGCGGCCCGACCGCTCGTGCCATGTCGGTCATGGAAGTAGAAGGTGGTCCTGTATTAGCAGCTCTTGCACCAGGAATGGTTGTTTCTATTATTTACATGCTGGGGGTTGCGGTATACCTTGGTATGAAGGAACGAAAAAGAGTCGGTATCCAGAAGCTTACAGCAGCTGAGTTGGCAAAGACCACACAGTCTGATCCGGAAGTGGAAGCTTTAAAGCGTCCAAAGCTCATCTGGTTCAACGCAATCTTAACGATTGGTACCGTGATTCTTTTAGTGATGGATAAACTTCCATCTTCTTTCCTGTTCTTAGTTGCGCTGGTGATTGGCCTTATGGTAAACTACAGACAGATCAAAGAACAGAAAGAGCGTATTCAGGATAATGCAGGTGATGCATTACAGGTAGTGATCCTGGTTATAGGTGCAGGTATGTTTTCCGGTTTATTCGGAAACACAGGTATGAGTGATGCGTTAGCACACAGTATGGTAAGTGCACTTCCTACTTCCCTTGGAAGATGGTGGGGTCTTGTTACTGCAGTTGTTTCCGCTCCTGGTACCTTCTTCTTATCAAACGATGCTTACTATTATGGTATTTTACCAGTGTTTGCAGAGGCAGGTGCAAAGTATGGCTATACTGCTCTGAACATGACGGTAGCATCACTTTTAGGTCAGGCATTCCATTTATTAAGCCCACTGGTTGCATTCATTTACCTGCTGTTAAATATGACAGGACTTGAAATGGGTGAGTGGCAGAAGGAATCCGCTAAATGGGCCATCGGTATTTTTATAATATTTATCGGTGTGGCCGCAATTACTGGAGCTTGTCCACTATATATTTAAAGTTATTACAGGCAGATTAAGATTGGAGACAAAAATGAGCATATTATTAGAAGGGCTACTCTCGTTTACTTGGCAGCAGGCAATGATGATGTTAATCGGCTGCGCCTTGATGTATCTGGGTATCAAAAAAGAGTATGAGCCGACACTTTTAGTCCCGATGGGACTTGGCACAATTTTGGTAAACTTCCCAATGTCCGGTATTATCACACAGCAAAGTACTGGAGTTGAAGGTGTACTGAACGTGTTATTTGATGCCGGAATTTCAACAGAATTATTCCCGCTTCTGATCTTTATCGGAATCGGTGCAATGATTGACTTTGGCCCGTTACTGCAAAACCCTTTTATGATGTTGTTTGGTGCTGCTGCACAGTTTGGTATTTTTGCGGTTATCGTTGTCATTGTATTAACTACAAATTTATCTCTTCCAGAAGCTGCTTCCATGGGTATTATCGCAGCAGCAGACGGACCAACCAGTATCTTTGTAGCTGGTAAACTGGCCGCTAATTTGTTAGGACCGATTACGGTGGCGGCGTATTCATACATGGCTCTTGTGCCGATCATTCAGCCGCCTGTTATCAGAGCACTGACAACAAAGAAGGAACGTCAGATTCATATGAAATATGAACCAAAGAACGTATCCAAAACAGCAAAGATTTTATTCCCGTTAGCAATTACATTTGTTGCAGGTTTTACGGCACCAATGTCCCTGCCGCTGATCGGATTCCTGATGTTTGGTAATCTGTTACGTGAGTGCGGCGTTCTGGATCGTTTAAGTGCTTCTGCTCAGAATGAATTAGTAAATATTATCAGTATTTTACTTGGTCTTACGATTTCATTAAAGATGACAGCCGATGAGTTCTTAAACTTTAAGACTCTGTTAATTATCGGCTTCGGTCTGTTAGGTTTCGTATTTGATACTGCAGGCGGTGTTATCTTCGCTAAGATCTTAAATATTTTCCGTAAGGAAAAAATCAATCCAATGGTCGGAGCGGCAGGTATTTCCGCTTTCCCAATGAGCAGCCGTGTAATTCAGAAGATGGCAACAAAGGAAGATCCATCAAACTTTATTCTGATGCATGCAGCCGGTGCTAACGTTTCCGGTCAGATCGCATCAGTAGTAGCAGGCGGACTTTTACTTTCCTTCTTCATGTAACTAATTGCAACTTTATAAATATTTAAATGCGCTGCCCCATAAGGGGGATTGGAGGTAACAATGACAGATATCGTAACTCAGGCACTGGAATTAATGGGTATCGGCATGGGTGGTATTTTTGTCGTAATGATTTTACTTTACGGTATATCGCAGCTGCTTTTAAAGCTGACTGCACCAAAGAATGAGAATTAATTGAATTAGCTGACTGTCTATTTATTAGAATCCTAAAAATAAAATGTTTAAAGAAAAAACGATGGAAGAAATTCCGTCGTTTTTTCTTTTTGTGTTACAGTAAAAATGAGGCTGTTAAGACTCTTGAGAGCCATGAGAAAATTAAAGTTTCTCCGTCCGTATTTTGCGGATTTTAAGTATCAGGTAACCTCCAAAGACTGCGGTGTAGAGCAGGATGGACAGGACATAATTAATTCTATAAAATAGATCCATCTCATAGGCTGGGTTTACTGCGTCTATCATGTTTGGAATCAGCAGAACCATTAAGTAAAGATAGAGCAAAGCAAACCAGGGATAGGCAAGTCTCTGGATTTTTTTCCATACCAGTGGCTTCATGCGGCGCCGTACTTTGGTAAATGACGTGACCATAAGAATGATCATGATGACGAACATGGGAACCGTAATGATCAGAGCGATGATGTCCCTGGTCCCAAGCTCTTGTGGAGTATGTAACACGGCAGGAACGTAATAGGTACCGTATACAAAGGAATGAGCCAGAGTCATCAGACAGGCGATAATGGAAAGATATCCTCTGATCGGCATCAAGGCTTTTACCACCTTACTTTTTTTATTCAAGGCTCCCAGATACATGACAATGACAAACAGGGCCGTCGGGAATGCCCCTCTCCAGAAGACAGAAACGATCCATATATAGGTCCATTCCGGCCAGGCAGAGTATAGATCGAAGGTTTGGTAACATACCATCAGAGCGATGATCCCCAAGGAAAGTACATAAAAAATTCCAGGTTGTTTTCTTATGGCGCCCCTGAAAAAATAGACAAATATCAAAGCCTCCACAAGTGCAATTAAAAAAATCATGTAATGTCTCCTTTTTAATTATGATGAATTACAAAAACAAGTCGCGGTTAGCTGCAACTAACACAAGGTATATCACAGGACCATTCCTGCGTCAAGTTATTATTTTGTATATTTTTTTAATAGGAATGAAACACTATGAATGAAAGTAAAGATATAAAGCAAACAAAGAATTAAGCAATCAAGAAAACAAGGAATCAAGAAAATTAGGAATAATAAAACAGGGAATAAGGCAGGAGGAAAAGACGATGCCAGATGAGAAGGTTCAATCCATTCCAAACAATCTGCCGATGATGGCATTGGAGGATATTCCGGTACCAAACGCCGACGCAAAGCAGATCGTTGCGTTAGTAAAGGAAAGCGGACGTGTTACCGGCTACCAGCTTTCCGATGGGAGAGTACTGGATAAAGAAGAAGGGGTCCGGCTTGCAAAGCAGGGCGGAATCAAAGGGGTGGGAGTCTCCTCCAGAAACGGCAAGGAGTATCTGAAGTCCTTGCCGGATGGCAGTGAAGGCAATAATTTGAGCAATCTGCCCTCGATTACCAGTTAAGTTGTGAGATATTCAAAAAGGTTCAATCCCCTTACACAGGGATTGGACCTTTTGGTGTTAAGAGACAGGGGTAAGTCTGCCGCAGGAGATATCCATGATAAACCCCTGGATCACCACGTTACTTGGGATTAGGGGATGGGTTTTTAGTAAAGTGACGGACTGCTTTACGGCAGTTTTAATGTTGTCCATACCCTGAAGCCAGGAGTCCAAATCAAATCCTTCCTCTTTCAGCTTTTGTATGGTATCCCGCTCGATTCCCCGCTGGACCAGATGGGTGATCAGGGTTTCGGAGGAGATGGTGGCGGATAAGCAGTCGGTATGGCCGATGACCATGACTTCTTCCACTCCAAATTCAAGGATGGCGATCAGGAGGCTTCGTATGGTACTGTCAAAAGGGTTTATGATCATGCTGCCTGCAGTTTTTATCAGTTTCACATCTCCGCTGTGAACGCCCAGTGCAGCAGGAAGAAGCTCCACCAGTCTGGTATCCATACAGGTGATGAGAGCCAGTCTTTTTTTGGGGTATTTGTTGGAAGCGAAGTGCTTATAAAAACCGCTGTTTACAAAAGTGTCATTATACTTTAAGATTTCCTCAATCATAGTCTACCTCCATTATAATCGAATTATCTCCATTGTAATAAATAATTCTTAACGGGGACCAAAACGCTGTCTTAAAGATTGTTTAGCTGAAAAATCATGAAAAGCCTGTTGCAGCAAATAATTTTATCTATAATTTTAAAATAAAAAAATTGTAAATTTCTGGATGAAATGCTAACATGGACGTAGGTTTTATAACATTCATTCAGGGGGATTGTATGTTTCTCTATGTACTTCAAACATATTATGTACCAATTATTACGCTTATCATTTTTACCGTTATGGTTATAACAGACAAACTTTTTTCAAGACGTATCAAGAAACTGTTCCTTTGGGAGATCGGTTTGATGTTTTTGATGATTATAATCAACGGGGCAGATTTTTGTTTCCGGGAAATGAGCTCTAATTCAAATGGCTGGATACTCAGAACCATGACGACATTATTGAATTTTGGATTGAGCCCCTGTCCGCCTATGGTCCTGGTGCTGATATACGAGACAAAGGAGTCCAAAAAGTTTTCCAGATGGTTTTATGCCCCCTTGCTGTTTAACATGGCTGTATCCCTGCTCAGCATCCGGTATGGATTGATTTTTCACGTAAGCAATGAAAATGTCTATACCAGAGGGCCTTTGTTTTTTGTTCCTTTTGCAGTGTGTGGCTTTTATTTCCTATCCCTTATTTTCTGTGCCGCGAAACAGAGGGACAAGCCCAATAGGAAAGCGGAGACCGCTTTTTTGACCGTGTTTTTGGGATTGATCGGACTTGCAATAGTGTTGGAAATCATTTTCCATATTCAATTACTGGTCTGGAGCTTATCGGAAGCATCTTTTATGCTTTATTTTCTTCTTCTCATGACTCAGAAGATCCTGTATGATCCCCTGACCGGAACGTATAACCGGATCGCTTATGAAAAGCAGCTGGAGAAGATAAACGGACGGTCGGTGTGTACCATAGCCATGATTGATTTAAATAATTTAAAAAATTTCAACGACCGGTTCGGCCATTCCAGCGGAGATGAGGCCATTTGCGGAGTTACCGCCTCCATTCTGAAGGCAAAAGGAAAGCATATGCATCTTTACCGGTACGGCGGAGATGAATTTGTGCTGTTGAGCTGCCGGTTATGCGGGAAGGAGATGGAGAGAGTACTGGAACTGGCCCAGGACCGGTGTGAGGCGGTTGAGGGCATCTGTCTTTCTTTTTCTTATGGAGTAGCAGAATACCGGCCGGGAGATGATTTAAACAGCATTATCCTGAATGCGGATGCGGATATGTACCGGAATAAGAGAAAATTCAGAGATATTTAAGTTGCCCTTGACAAACGGAGAAAAAGCCCATATACTAGTCAATAACTTCATATACCATAAAAAGCGTTGATAAGAACAAGTAGCAGTACGAGAGACCACACAGAAAGCAGCCGGCGGATGAGAGGCGCGTGGAACGCGGATTGCGAATACCTCTTTGAGCTTCACACCCAACGGCAGAGCGCCCAGTAGGCTGTGACGGATTCCTGCACCCGTTATTGTGCTAGAGTATCGATTTTGGTACTCAAAAAGGTAAGCAGTGTGAACTGTTTATGAACTAAAGGTGGTAACACGAGATTTTGACCTCGTCCTTTTGATAGGGCGGGGTTTATTTTATTTTCAAAAAGGAGAATTGTTATGACGATTTACGAAGAACTGAAAGCCAGGGGATTGATCGCCCAGGTGACGAATGAAGAGGAAATCAGCAAGATGATCAACGAAGGAAAAGCCGTTTTCTATATTGGCTTTGACCCTACGGCGGACAGCCTTCATGTTGGACATTTCATGACACTGTGCTTAATGAAGCGCCTTCAGGAGGCAGGAAACAAGCCGATCGCCCTGATTGGCGGAGGAACCGGAATGATTGGTGATCCATCGGGCAGAAGCGACATGCGTCAGATGATGACCGTGGAGATGATCCAGCATAACTGCGACTGCTTTAAAAAGCAGATGAGCCGCTTCATTGATTTCTCCGATGGCAAGGCACTTATGGTCAATAACGCAGACTGGCTGATGGAGTTGAATTATGTGGAACTGCTTCGGGAAGTGGGCCCCCACTTTTCCGTAAACCGGATGCTGGCAGCGGAATGTTATAAGCAGCGTATGGAAAAAGGACTCAGCTTCCTGGAGTTCAACTATATGATCATGCAGAGCTATGACTTCTATGAATTATTCAGACGCTACGGCTGTAACATGCAGTTCGGCGGAGATGACCAGTGGAGCAACATGCTGGGCGGTACGGAGCTGATCCGCCGCAAATTAGGTAAGGATGCCCACGCCATGACCATTACCCTTTTATTGAATTCCGAAGGCAAGAAGATGGGGAAGACCCAGTCCGGTGCCGTATGGCTTGATCCGGAAAAGACCTCTCCGTTTGATTTCTACCAGTATTGGAGAAATGTGGCGGATGCGGATGTGCTCAAGTGTCTCCGTATGCTGACCTTTTTGCCGCTGGAGCAGATCAATGAGATGGACCAGTGGGAAGGCAGCCAGTTAAACCAGGCCAAAGAGATTCTGGCATACGAGCTGACAAAGCTGGTACATGGAGAGGAAGAAGCCCAAAAGTCATTGAAGAGTGCCAAAGAGCTGTTTACCGGAGGAAATGCGGCTGATATGCCGGCCTGTGAACTGGAGGAGTCTGATTTTACCGACGGCAGCGTGGATATTCTGACCATCCTGCAAAAATCCGGACTGGCACCCACCCGTTCCGAGGCAAGACGTAATGTGGAGCAGGGCGGTGTTACGGTAGATGGCAAAGGGGTAACGGATGTGAAAGCCCTTTTTACCAAAGAGCAGCTATCCGGAGAAGGACTTGTAGTAAAGCGCGGCAAGAAGAAATTTGTGAAAGTTTTTGTAAAATGATTTAAAAATAAAATATGAAACAAACAGAAACGGTCCCGTATCAATGATGGTCTCACTCATTAATACCGGACCGTTTTTTATGGCCAGAGAGAAAGCGGATGAGGTGTTTTAATAGAAAGGGCGAAACAAATCTTTTCGCGGCTGGAGCGCAGGCTTAAAAAATGGTCGTAATCCTTCCAGAGCTTTTCATAGATGCTTAGGACAGGACGGCACCGTTCTGCGGTGGTATCAAGAATACTGTCCAGATTCCAGACTGCCATATCCACGATGTAGGAATCTAAAAATCCCTGTTTTTTCATATTCACGAGTATGGTGCGGATGCGGTCTTTGGGAAAGGATTCTTTATAGCTTCTGGTTCCCGTGAGTGCACTGATAATGTCTGCTATGGCAACCAGTCGTTCCTCCGTCGTTAAATCCTTTGCGGTCAGGCCCCTTGGATATCCGGTGCCGTTTAATTTTTCGTGATGGCGGAGGGCAATGCGTGCAATGGTCTCATCAATCATGCCTCCGAATATCTTTTCTGTTAAGTCCACGTGAGTCCGCATAATGGCCATATCCTCATCCCCTAATTTCCCGGGAGATTCTAAAATTTCCACTGGAATCGCGATCTTTCCCAGGTCATGGAGCAAAGCTCCGCACAGAATCAAATTCAACTGTTGGTCGTTTAAGGAGATAAGTTTTCCAAGCTCATAGCTGATACTGGCGGTGGTTATGGTATGGGTTACGGTGTAATGGCTTCGGAAATCAATGATAAAGACAAGCATTTTTAAATATCCGGTAATCTCTTCCCCGGAAAGGGGGATGCGGCTTAAAAAATTAGTATACTCTATATCTTGCTTCCAGGCTTCATGAATGGAGCCCTCAAACTTTAATTTGGAGGCCAGCTCTAAGATATGAGGAGCGAATGTAATGTCTATCCCCGTGTTAAGGACATGAAGGGTCTCCTGCCAGGTCCTGTTTTCCAGTGACATAGAAACATCGATCCGGTCAGCGATGTGGATGAGCTGGGCTAAATCTTTCAGTTCCCTGCTTAAGTTTTCCTGATTTTTTAAGAAATGCCAATCGGTATGATGGAGCAGGACTGCCGGTGCAAATTCTGTTAAAGGGGAAAAATATTGGATAAATAAATACCCGTAGAAGGAATGGTTCCAGACATCTTTTGTTTCAAAATGCAGCATACTTGAAACGTCTTCTGTCTTAAAGGCTCCGATATCATGAAGCTGGGCGGCAAAACAGATGTTTCGGAGTTCTTCATCGGTATACTGTCCGGTTTTTCCGATCATCCGGTAAATGATGTAGGCCACATGAGTTCCATGTTCGGTAAGTCTTGTATCAATATAGCTGCAAAAGCGGCGGATGATTCCCAGAATGCTTTCGTTATTTATAATATGGGTATATTGCATCTGCATGCACAATCCTCCTTGGTATCGTTACTCTAATGATAGTTTACCATAACATACCATTTATGAAAAGAAAAATAAGCCCTGCAAAGGTACTTGTTTGATGTGCTGCCGGGGGAAAACGGTTGAGAATCATGACAGTCAGAGGTATAATGATTTTGTTGCACAGGAATAAAATGATTGGAGGGATCATTACAATGAAGGAGAAGGCAGGAGATGTGATGCTGGTTGAGGAAACATGTTATCGTCAGATGGGGCAGCAGGGCAAAGGAATTGAAAACAAACGTAAAATATGAAAACCGCCTGTTTTTACAGTTTCTTTTCCTGGTAACAGTCCCTTTGATTATCATGGGGATTGTATCTTACTGTATTTATGTCAGGGGGGAGACTGCAAAGAGCAGGCTGGCTCTGGATTCTTACTGTAAAAGCGTAGCCAATGAGTATGAAAATGTGTTTTCCTCCATACGGGAATATTATTTGGACAGCACCAGCAATACTTCCGTAAAATGGCTGGTGAACCAGAAGGAGGTTCCTTATTCCAGATATAAGGAGCTGCGGCAGGCCCAAAATTTGCTTCAGGGAAACTATTTTTTATCAAAGTATATCAGTTTTTATAATTTCATCAATGTAAAGGAAGGCTGGGTCCTTAATAAATACGGGATGTATCCGGTTGAAGATTTAAAGAATAAGTCTGAGCTGGAGGGATTTCTGGCAGAGCAGAAGGAGGTTCCGGTGTCTTTGTACTGGCTCAACCGTACAGACGCAGTCGGCCCGTATCACGGGACCGTAAAGGAGTCCGGGTTTGTGGACATGAGCGGAGAACTCCTTGTGGTGAAAGAAGAATTCAGCAGCGTGGGGACCGTGTATTTACTGACAGTCCGGCTGGATACGGCCCGGCTGGCAGACCTTTCCGAGCCCTATCAGAAGATGGGGTATGATGTGACTGTGTTAAGCAATGGAAAGGTGCTGATGGAGACCAATCCGGGCCTTACCCGGACCTATTTTGCCGCAGCCGGGAAGGAATCCATTGAAAACGGTATTTATCCGTCTCCAAGCGGGAAAAAGTACCGGCTGAGTGTGATCGAGTCTGCTGGAAATGATTTAACCTACATAACTGGAATGGATTTGGCAAAGATGAACCGGGGAGGAATTCCCTTTGTTCTGGCCTCCATTGCCATCATTGCTGTGTTCGGGGTGATCCTTGTTTTATTAAAACTGGCTGCGGTTGCTTTTTCAAAGCCGGTGCAGATGCTCTTATCGTTTGTAGACGATCAGAACGCCCAGATCAAGGATCTGTTTTTAACAAATCTATTAAAAGGCGAACTGAATATGGAAAAGATACAGGATACCATGAAGAAATATGAAATGGAATCCTGGAGTGCTTACCGGTTGATCGCCATTTCCTGCAAGTTTGAGGAGAAGGAGGGGCCTGTGTCCCAGGAGGAGAGGGACCGGGTGAATAAGGAGATTTCGGGGAACTTACCGGACAGTGTAAGAGAGGCATTTTTCCTGTCGCCGGTTCTTTATGAGCATATGGCCCTGTTTCTCATTGGGGAGAATGACGATCTGGAATTGGATAATAAAACAGCACTCGTATACAAGCAGATCAAGGATCATGTGATGGAGCATTACGGGTATCCGGTTGCTTTTGGCATCAGCAGGACATTCCATAAGCTGACCCATGCGGGGAGGGCATACGAGGAATGTTCCGAAGCTCTTCACAGCAAAAACCACAACCGCAATGAACATGGCTCCTCTCTGGTTCTTTACGATGATTATTCCCTTATGGACCCGGCAGGGAATGTGTATGACAGGATCATGGAGGATGAGCTGTCCCATGCGGTGGACAGCTGCAACGAAGAGGAAGCAAGAAGGCTTTTGGAGCTGGTGGTGGGCAGAATGGAAATGAAGGGGGCTTCCGGTATGGAGCGGACCTATTATGTTACAAGGCTTCTGACGGCAATCCTTGATATTCCGGCCAGGGCTTCCATTTCTCTTTCCGATGTGTTTGGAAACGAACAGTATAATGTTCTGACAAAGGCGGCCAATGTTTACGGGCAGAAGGAACTGGTAACCTACATCGCAGATGAAATCTTTCAGCCTGTGATGACCGCTCTTACGGAGGCCCGCCAGGCCAGTGGGTCCCAGATCGTGAAGGAAGTCACCAGAATGATCAAGGACAACAATGGGAATTTAAGCTTGAATGAATGTGCAGATGTACTCAGTTATCATCCCAACTATATCAGCCGTGTGCTGAAACGGGAAAAGGGAGTTTCCTTTACGGACATGATCAATGAAGAAAAACTGAAAATAGCAAAATACTTGCTGCTTACCACCACAGACCCCATTTCTGAAATATCTGCCAAATTAAACTACAATAATGTTCAAAATTTTATTCGGTTTTTTAAGAATCAGGTAGGGATAACTCCTTCTGCTTATCGGAAACAGCATAAGGAGTCGGATGACTGCCTGGGAATATAATGATTATTCTAATGGATAAGCCTCGAAGAAACCTTGTGATTATCAGGGAATCGGGGCTTTTTCTATACAAAAAAACAGGTTTGATAATGATTATTTACAAAAGCCGGAACCATGATGTACGATAACCTCACCAAGGGGGAAGCAGTCAATGGCTTATCCCAATAACGATTGAGGAGGAGAAAGTATGAGTCAAAACCCATCGCCGTCTGGAACAAGGCCAAGGGCCGGAACGGTCAAGCACGCACTGCAGGCCCATAAGTGGCTGTACCTGATGATCATTCCAGGCGTCATTTATATGCTGGTTTTCAGCTATCTGCCTATGGGCGGATTGGTTATGGCATTTCAGGAATTCAGCCCTTATAACGGAGACACTATGCTGGGGGCATTTCTTCACAGTCCTTTTGCAGGATTGTCCGTATTTAAAAAGTTTTTCACCGGACCGGATTTTGTCCGGGTTTTAACCAATACATTGTCGATTTCCATTGCCAACCTGATTTTTTATTTTCCGGCACCGATCATACTGGCACTTTTTTTAAATGAAATCAAGAACTTGGCTTTCAAGAGGGTGACACAGACCATGGTGTACATCCCCCACTTCATTTCCATGGTTATCGTGGCTGCGTTGACCGCCCAGCTGTTCAGCACCACCGATGGTCTTGTCTATCACTGGCTGGTGGAGCTGTTTGGAAGAGACCATGCGCCGGACATCATGTCAAACCCCAAGCTTTTCGTTCCCATGATCGTAGGTCAGAGCATGTGGAAGGAAACGGGTTACGGAACCATAATTTTCCTTGCCGCGCTGTCGGGAGTGGATACCCAGCTTTATGAAGCGGCAGAAGTGGATGGCGCCAACCGCTGGCAGAAGATGTGGCACATCACCCTTCCGGCCATCCGTTCCACCATTGTCATTATGCTAATTTTAAGGGTGGGTACCATTTTAAATACCGGATATGAGCAGATTTTCCTGATGCAGAATTCCATGAACCGTGGAGTATCGGATGTTTTTGATACCTACATCTATATGAAAGGTGTTGTAAACGGCAACTATTCTCTGGCAACAGCGGCAGGTATGTTCAAGTCCGTGGTCAGCATGATTATGGTACTTGGTGCCAATAAGCTGGCAAAAATGTTCGGGGAATCAGGATTTTATTGATCGGGAGGGATGGAAAATGGCAAAAACAAAAACTTTAAAAATCAAAAGAAGTCCCGGGGATCAGTTCGTACAGGTACTAATCTATCTGTTTGTGGGCGGTTTTGCACTGATTACCCTGCTTCCATTCGTATATATTGTAGCAGGCTCTTTTGCAACAGAGCGTGAGTTGACGGAACGGGCGTTCTTTTTGTTTCCGCGTACTCTTTCCGTGAATGCGTACCAGTATATTTTTAAGACCGGGGATGCAATTAAGGGGCTTATCAATTCCGCCTTTGTTACCATTGTGGGGGTGATCATCAATATGACGCTTTCCGCTACGCTTGCCTATCCTCTTTCCAGGCCGTATTTCAAGGGAAGAAAATTCTTTACCAATATGGTGATCATCACCATGCTGTTTTCGGGAGGTATGGTCCCTTCCTATATGCTGGTGGCAAATGTCCTGCATTTAAAGAATACCTTCTGGGCCCTGTGGCTTCCGGGAGCAATCAACCCGTTTAATATGATCATCATAAAGAACTATTTCCAGGGACTTCCCATGGAGCTTGAGGAGGCCGCCAGGATGGATGGCTGCAATGACGGGCAGACCTTTGTTAAAATCATTCTGCCGCTTTCCAAGCCGGTGTTAGCAAGCGTTGCTTTGTTTTATGCGGTTACCCACTGGAATTCCTATTTCAATGCTATGATGTATATTTCCGACAGTTCCAAGGAAGTCATCCAGATCGTATTACGAAGGATCATTTTCCTCACCTCCAGTGTGGCAAATGACAGCGGTTTTGAGTGGGGGGCCTTTGGAATGCCGCCGCAGAAGGCAGTAAAGATGGCAACGACTGTGGTTGCCACAGTTCCGATTCTGCTTATTTACCCCTTTGTTCAGAAGTACTTTACGCAGGGCATTATGGTTGGCTCTGTAAAAGGATAAATCAAATTGTAAAAGGAGAGGTGTTATGATGAAAAAAGTATGGAAAAAAGCCATGGCAGTTACTCTTGCCGGCTCTCTGGTGGTTCTTGCGGGGTGTGGGAGCAAAACGACAGGACAGTCCGCAGGGACAGCTTCCGGACAGACGGGGGAAACGTCAGGGGCAGACAGCGGAAAACCAACGATTTCCGTTATGGTACCCCAGTTTTATGGGACGGAGTTAAAGAACGATAACTCGGATGAAGTCATCAGGAGATTTGAAGATTATACGGGTACCCATGTGGAGTGGAGATGGGAAGCCAATGATACGTATAAGGAAAAGTTTGGCCTTGTTTTAATGGATAAGGAAAATATGCCTATGATCGTTACCGGAAACGGGGAACTGACAGCCAATGTGGTGGATGCCGCAAAGAAGGGGGCCTTCTGGGATTTAACAGAGTATTTAAAGGATTCGGATAGCTATCCAAATCTTTCAAAGGCAGATCCCAATGTTTTAAAAGCTGTGACCGTAGACGGAAAAATAATTGCGCTTTACCGTGCCAGGGAGATCGGACGCTATGGGTTCTCTTACCGCACAGACTGGGCGGAAAAAGTAGGAATCACAGAAGAACCTAAGACGGTGGAAGACGTTTACAATATGCTTTATAAATTCACGTATGAAGATCCCGATGGAAATGGAAAGGATGATACCTACGGACTTGAAATGACCAAGTATGTAGGTCCCATTGATATCATACAGACCTGGTTCGGAACCGGAAATAAATGGGTGGAGCAGGACGGAAAGCTGGTTCCGGTCCATCAGACCAAGGAATACCGAGAAGCGCTCAAATGGGTCAAAAAGCTCTATGACGACGGTCTGATCCGTAAGGACTGGGCAACTGTGGATTCCGGTACGTTTGGAGATGCCGTCAAAAAGGGAGAGGCGGGAGCCTTTATTGATGTTATGGACGGAGCCAAGAGAATCTGGAATTACTTTATCCAGAATGATGTAAAATCGGTCGTGGATCCAACAAAGACGGCGACGATGACGCTGGTGGGACCGGTCAATAACACGACTCTTGCAACCAGCGGGTTTAACGGATTCTATCTGATTACAAAGGCAGGTGCCAAAACGGAAGATGACGTAAAGAAGTGCCTTCATTTTTTAGATAAGATGTGTGACGATGAGATGTTAGTCCTTGCTGATTACGGTCTGGAGGGCATTACCTATGATAAGAATGATGCCGGTAAGATCGTTATGAGAAATAAGCTGGAAGTACAGCAGACTCCAAATGTAGGATTAAATTCCGTGGTCGCTTATATTCCCAATCTGACTGCTGGGAATCCGACTCTGGAAAAACTGGAAAGTACTATTGCCCAGGATGAAGCAATTGCGAGGAACAAAAAGGTGGCAGTTTTTAATCCGGCTTTAGGATATCTGGCCAACTCCTCTGTCAATGCAGAAGTCGGTACGGATATCGAGCAGATCATTGATGATGCAAGAACCCAGTACATCTGCGGTCAGATTGATGATGCAGGCTTTGATGCGGCAGCCAAACAGTGGTTAGACCGCGGCGGCGACAGACTGATAAAAGAAATCAATGAATTGTATCAGCAGGATACTGCGAAGTAGTTGATCCTAGGCGGTGCGGTCTCTTGGCAGGGGCTGTGCCGCCATTTTTATGACATAGAAAAAGGATGGAGGAAAACGTGAAACTGCATAATCTAGGGGACAGGCAGAAAACAGGATATACCACCTGGGGCTGCATGTGGCAGCAGGGAGCCTGTAAGAAAGAGACGGGATATGTTCTTAAAAATGATGACGGGAAGTCCGTGCCCATGCAGTCCAGAATTACCGCCTATTGGCCGGATGGAACGGTGAAATGGACCGCCCATACCGCATGTGCCGACGAACTGACAGAGGAAATAGAAGTAATTCCTTTCGAGGAAACGGCTGGGGAAAGAAACGGTGGCAGTAGGGGGCTTTATGTAAAACCGGAGGGAACGGGCTATGTTGTGGAGGCCGGTGGACTTCGGATTCACATTCCCGGACCTGGGGACTGCCTTTTTGATGAGGTATGGGCCGGAGGAATAAAAAGAATCTCCAAAGCCTGTCCGGTTCTGTTATTAGAGGAACCCATAACTTATGCCGGGGCAAAAGGAAGGCTTTTAAAGACTTATCGCGGCGTGGTGGAAGAAGTATCTCTGGATGAGGAAGGCCCTTTGCGGGCAGTCATCAAGTACCGGGGCATCCATGTTTCTTCCACCGGAGAAAGGAAGCTTCCTTTTCTTATCCGAATGTATGTAGGGCTTGACAAAAGGGAACTTTCCTTTACCCATACCTTTTTGTATGACGGAGAGGAAGAAAAAGACTTTTTAAAAGGAATCGGCCTGCAGTTTTTTGTGCCTTTGAAGGGGGCCATGTATCACCGGCATGTGATGTTTGAAGGGGATCATGGGGTATTTCATGAGACCATGGCAGAGCTTCTGACCTGGCGGCCCAGGGTCCCTTTGGAGATATACCATGCCCAGATGAACGGTGAGCGGCTGAACTTAAAAGGGAGCGATAGGGAAGTCGTTGAAACGGTACTGAATGATATGCCTTTTTGGGATGAATACGATCTTTGCCAGGACAGTCCAAGTCATTTCCGGATAAAAAAGAAGACCGCCCTGCCGGACTGCTGCTATTTAGAGTCCCTTCATGGCCGGAGGACTATGGGCGGCGCTGCCTTCGGCGGGGAGAACGGTAGTGTTATATGTTCCCTGCGGGACTTCTGGCAGACCTATCCATCGGGGTATACCTTTCGGGGGCTGACCGGAGAGGAAGCAGAAGCGGTCATCTGGCTGTACAGTCCAGGCGCAGAAGCCATGGATTTCAGACACTATACGGACCGGGGATATAATCAGGTGTACTATGAAGGTTATGATTATAAAGGTGCCACGCCTTACGGCATCGCTTCCACCAGTCAGTATGCCATTGCTTTTTGTGACAGTCTCATTCCGTCGGAGGAAGAACTGTGCAGCTTTTCAAAGGCAGTGTCAAACCCGGCCCAATATGTGGGAACCCCGGAATTTTACCATGAGCACCGGGCATTCGGCTACTGGTCCTTGCCGTCCAGGGAAACAGAAATGGAGTGCTGGCTGGAGGAGCAGCTTGACCGGGCCGTTGATTTTTACCGGGGGGAAGTGGAACAGAGGAATTGGTACGGGCTGTTTAACTACGGGGATTTCATGCATACCTATGACATGGAACGCCATCAATGGCGCTATGATATGGGCGGGTATGCCTGGGATAATACGGAACTGGTGCCGACTTTGTGGCTGTGGCTCGCATTCTTACGGTCGGGCCGGCCGGAGATCTTTGCTCTTGCCGAGAAGCTGACCCGTCATGCATCCGAAGTGGATGTGTATCATATGGGCAAGTACAAAGGCCTTGGTTCCCGCCACAATGTGCGCCACTGGGGCTGCCCCTGTAAGGAAGCCCGGATCGCCATGGCTGCCCATCACCGGTATTATTACTACATGACAGGGGATTACCGGCTGGAGGATATTTTTGATGAATTAAAGGATAATGAACAAACTTTTCTCTATAAAGATCCTTTGGCAGACTTTTATAAAAAGGAAGAGATGGTTTATCAAAGTCATGCCAGAAGCGGCCCTGACTGGTCCTCCCTCTGCGCCAACTGGATGACTCAGTGGGAGAGATTTTGGGATGACCGGTATTTAAAGAAAATCCAGGCCGGTATGGAGGATATTAAAAATGCCCCGTTAAAGCTCCTGTCAGGACCCGATTTTGAATTTGACCCTGAAACTGTCCATCTGCGTTATATCGGTGAGCGGGCAGCCGGAGGAACGCATTTGCAGATCTGTATGGGCGCTCCCCAGATCTTTATGGAAATGGCCGACTTGATCGGAGATGAAGAGTGGAAGCAGATGATGGCGGAATACGGCCGATTCTATTTCCTTTTGCGGGAGCAGCAGGTAAAAGAGTCCGGAGGGCTAATTGGAGACAGGGAGTTTTCCCTGCCTTTTATGGCGGCGGCTATGGGCGCTTACGGGGCGTGGTATTTAAAAAATGACGATCTGGCAAAGACGACCTGGTGCCATCTGCTCCATGCACTTCTTTGTGAAGAAAATCACAATGGTTTTCGCATCACCAAGCTTAGCAGCAAGGGAAACCAGGAGGAACTTTCAGAGATTCCGTGGATCAGCACCAATTTTACGGCCCAGTGGTGTTTGAATGTTATCTGCGTTTTGGATTTTATAAAAGAGCAGCTTCCCAAGGATTTAAAAGAAGCGGATGAGCTGGTGGCAGCCATGCCTTCAGACAGCTTTAGAAAGGCATAGAACCAGAAAGACGGAGGAAAAACATGATAAAAATAATATCTTTAACCAGGGAAGGGGTCACCATTGCCTGGGAAATCAAACAGGGTGCAAAAGCATCCAGGGTCTATTGGTCTGACCGGGAAACCGAGGGGGAAAATTACCGGCTGATGGCGGAAATTCCGGCCCATGAAACACAGCAGTTCCATTTAAATAAGGCTCCCTCCATTCCTCATTATTTCCGGGTTTGCCCGGTATTGGAAGACGGGAAATGTGAAGAAGCTGAGACGCTTGTGACTCCGGTCCGATTCTTTTTGGAGGAACAGTTAGAGACTCTTAACCGGGGGCTGGTGGCAGTAGAAACAAGAAACGGGATATTTTTAAGCTGGCGATTTTTTCTGACCGAAGTGACCGGATATGAGGAAACGGGAAAAAGACTGACCGGAGCAAACTTTATGGTGTACCGGGACGGAAAGCCGGTCGGCTATGTTACGGACAGCACCAACTACTTAGACCCGGATGGAAACCGGGAGTCAAGCTATCAGGTGGCAGCCGTATTAAACGGGGAGGAAGATAAAGCCTGTGAACCGGTGACCGTATGGGATGGGGGATATCTGGATCTTCCCCTTAAAAAACCGGACCCAGGTGTGACTCCGGCGGGAGAAGTCTACACCTATTCAGCCAACGACATGTCTGTGGGTGATGTGGATGGAGACGGAGATTATGAATTCCTTGTCAAATGGGACCCTTCCAATTCCCAGGACGTCTCCATCAAAGGATATACGGGCCAGTGCTATATCGACTGCTATAAGCTTGACGGAACCCTCTTGTGGCGGTTAAATCTGGGACCCAATATCCGGGCCGGTGCCCATTATACCCAATTTATGTGCTATGACTTTAACGGAGACGGGAAAGCGGAAATGGCGCTTAAAACTGCTCCGGGAACCCGTATGACCCGGTATGGAGCGGATGGAAAAGAACTGGAAACGTATTATATCACCATGCCGGAAGAAGATTTGGAAGCTGGATACAGCCATGAGGATTCCTATGTATGCAGCTCAGAAACCTACCGTCTCCATCTGGTGGAAACCTTCCGTACCTGGCAGGATCACCCGGAGGTCCGGGCGGGGCGCTGGCCAAAGACCTTGGAAGAATGTTTTCAGATACCGCCAATGGCAGCATATCCGTTGAATCAGGAGGATGCAGAGCGTCTGGTGGATTATTTTCTGGATGTTTATGCTCCTTCCAAAAATCCCAGAAACAGACTCCGGGAATTTGAAGGCTTTATTTATAAAGGACCGGAGTATTTGACCATGTTTTCGGGAGACGGAAGAGAACTGGAAACCATAAATTTTCCCTTTGACCGGGTGGATGACGGGCTTATGTGGGGAGATTATGCAGGAAAGCGGATAGAGCCCTGCAACCGGGTGGACCGGTTTTTATCTGGGGTCGCCTATCTGGACGGCAGACGGCCCTATCTCATTGTCTGCCGTGGATATTACACCCGGTCAGCCGTTGCTGCCTATCAATTCTTTGAAAACCGGTTGGAGCAGGTATGGTCCGTGGACAGCGGATTTGTGCCCATGAATAATCCCTTTCATGACACGTTGCAGGCAGAAAACGGAACAGATCCGGTCTACGGAGCGTTTGCAGGTCAGGGAAATCATTCCCTTTCCGTCTGTGACGTGGATGGGGACGGATTCATGGAAATCATCTACGGGGGGGCGTGCCTGGACCATGACGGAAGCCTGCTTTACAGCTCCAAAGATAAGCTGCCAAACGGTCAGGCGGCAAAGCTTGGCCATGGAGATGCCATGCACGTGGCAGACATTGACCCCGACCGTCCGGGGTATGAGATCTTCAATGTATTTGAAGGTGCGGAACATGCACCTTACGGCTATGCACTCAGGGATGCGGAAAGCGGACGGGTTTTATTCGGAGAATACGCCCAAAAGGATCTGGGCCGCTGTATGATCGGAGATGTGATTCCAAAAGCCAGAGGACTGCAATGCTGGGTCAACGGGGTGGGCACCTATGACTGCCATGGAACTCTTTTAAAAAAGGAGACACTGGGCACCAATATGTCCATCCGCTGGGCAGGCGATTTAACCACCCAGATCATTGATGGAGAAGATTATTTGAAACAGTCCCCCACCGGAGTGATCAATGATTTTACCCACGGCATCATGCTGGTCCCGGAAAATACAAATACCAATAACGGAACGAAGGGAAATCCCTGTCTGGTGGCTGATATTTTCGGGGATTTCAGGGAAGAGCTTCTGCTGCGTACAAAAGACAGCCGGGCCATCAGGATTTATACCAATCCCCAGGTTACAGACCATAAGCTGTTTACCCTGATGCATGACACCCAGTACCGGTGCGGGGTTGCCTGGCAGAACAACTGCTACAACCAGCCCTGCTATCCAAAGTTTTACTATGCTTCTGATATGGATTTTGGCCGTGTGCTTCCTTATATGAAGCGGAAACCGGTTCTGTTTCTGGCCGGGGATTCCATCAACCAGACCTATCAGGAAGAGGAACGTCCCAGCACCGGCATGGGTGAGAGACTTCTGGAGCATATGGACACCGGCAACCGGTATGAGATCAGCAGACGGGCCGGGTGCCGGTTTTCCAATGAAAGGCGTTATGAAAGCAGACATCTCATCGTGGATAATTGTGCCATGGCAGGCAGGTCCTCAAAAACCTTTTTAGAGGAAGGCCGTCTGGAAGATATAAAAAATCAGATAAGAGAAGGAGATTTTCTTCTCATCCAGTTCGGCCACAACGATGCAGCAGAGGGGAAACCGGAGCGGTATGTCCCAGTTTCAGATTTTCCAAAATATCTGGAAACGTATGCAAAGACCGCCAGGGAAAAGGGCGCGGTGCCGGTTCTCATATCCCCTGTCTGTTTATGTCCATGTGAGGAAAACCGGGAAGGGGAAAAAGGAGAGATCGCAGGAAAGCTGCCCGCATACCGGGAAGCGATGGAGCGGTATGCGAAAAAGGAGGGGATTCCTTTTGTGGATATGTACCGTCTCACGGAGGAATTCTGTGAAAAAGCCGGAGAAGCAGAGGCCAGAAAATTATACAGGAAAGACCTGGTCCATCTGTCGGAATTCGGCGCGGATCAGTATGCCGGCATATTGGCAGACCATTTAAAATCAATTATAATAGAGGAAAACGGGGAGGGATAGCAAATGGGAAAGCTGAACTTTGACAGGGCAGAAATAGAGGATGCCATGGACCGCATCGTGGAACGGACCAAACGAATGGATATGTCCTGGGACTGGCCCTGCGGCGTGGCCTATTACGGCATTGCACAAGCTTATGAGATCACCAAAAAAGAAAGCTACTTGGAGTTTTTAAAGGAACGTGTGGATGAACTGATCCGCCTGGGACTTCCGGCGTGGACGGTGAATACCTGTGCCATGGGCCACTGTCTCCTGACTCTTTATGAAGCCACCAAAGAGGAGTCCTATATGGATATTATACGTTCCAAGGTTGCGTATTTAAGAGAGGAGGCCCTGCGTTTCGGAGATAACGTGCTCCAGCATACGGTATCCGCAGACAATGATTTCCCGGAGCAGTGCTGGGCAGACACGTTATTTATGGCCGCCTTCTTTCTTCTGAGAGTGGGAGTGAAGACAAAAGAGGAAGAAGTGATCAAGGATGCCCTTAATCAGTACTACTGGCATATCCAGTATCTTCAGGATGAGAAAACCGGTTTATGGTATCACGGCTACAACAACATCACCAAAGATCATATGTCCGGCATTTACTGGGGCAGAGCCAACTGCTGGGCTGCCTATACCATGAGCATGGTAGGCCGTATCCTTCCAAAATGCTACTTATATCCCCAGTATTTGGAGATCGTAGGCAGCTTAAATGAGCAGCTTTCCGCCTTAAAGCTGTTACAGACGGAAAACGGCCTTTGGAGAACCATTGTTGATGATGAGGAATCCTATGAGGAACTGTCCGCCTCCGCCGGCATTGCCGCAGCCATGACAATCAAAGGAAATCCTCTCCATATAAAATACATCGAAAAGTCCATACAAGGCGTTTTGTCCCATGTGACAACGGACGGAAGACTGACGGATGTATCGGGAGGAACCGCCGTGATGAAGGACCGGGAGGGGTACCGGAATATTTCAAAAAAATGGATTCAGGGCTGGGGGCAGGGAATGGCTTTGGCATTCTTTGCCGCAGTATTCAATTATGATAACATAACAGGAGATGGGGCATTATGATGGAGCCATTAAAAAATATTTACACATGCTTTCCGGAGGGAAAGCACAAAGTTCTTACCATGAGTTACGATGACGGACGGACGGAAGACAAACGGCTGGTGGATATCTTTAACGCAAATGGCATCAAAGCCACATTCCATGTCAATTCAGGCCTTACAGACAATGAAAACCGTCTGAAGCCGGAGGAATGGAAGGATGTATACAAAGGTCATGAGATTGCCTGCCATACGGTGCTCCACCCGACCATAGCAAGATGTCCGCTCCCACAGGTGGCGTTACAGATATTAGAGGACCGGCGGGCTTTGGAACGTGTTGCCGGTTACCCGGTGAGAGGAATGTCCTATCCCAACGGCTCCTACACAAAGGAAATTGTGGATATGCTTCCGGGGCTTGGCATTGAATACTGCAGAGTCGTAGGGAGCACTGATGATTTTGCCATGCCGGAAAATTACCTGGTGTGGAAATCCACCTGTCATCATAACCATAATTTACTGGAAAATGGAAAACGTTTCGTAGAGCTTTTTAAAACCCAGTATCTCTATATGATGTATGTATGGGGCCACAGCTATGAATTCCCAAGAGATGATAACTGGGAGCTAATGGAAGAATTCTGCAGACTGGTGGGAGGAAGAGATGATATCTGGTATGCCACCAACATTGAGATCGTGGATTATATGAAAGCCGCTGCCAATTTGAAATTTACCATTGACGGGACCACGGTCTGCAATCCATCCGCCATCAGTGTATGGGTGAGCATTGATGGAAGGCAGGTGGAAATTCCAGGAGGTAAGCTGATTGTATTATAAGGCTTTTTCTCCTGAGATTGTCCCAAAAACCAATATCAATTAAAACAAATGAAACGGCTAAAATAGCAACCGGAGCTTGTTTAAGAGTCTTATAACAGGGACCTTAAAGAAGCTCTTTTTTGTGGTGTATGGGCATTACAAATAAATGGAATCTGGTGATATACAAAAACATGGCAGAAAGGACGAGCCAGCAATAGGATTAGGCACTTGATACAGTATGCCTGTAACAATTGAGAAAAATAACGTAGCAGGATTAGAAACAAAATATTTACATATAAGGGACAATATGTTATAAATATAACCATATTATGGAAAGGAAACGAAATTATTATGAACACATTATTGCAAATTCTTCTACTAATTGCAGTTATTGCAATTGTTATGTTTGTTTTTAATCTGTATACCAGCTTATTAGGAAAAATCAGTCAAAACAGCATTAAGAAAAGGATCGCAAAAGGGAAAATCAATGATAAGCAGTTGATGAATCTTTACAAAGCCTCCGAAAGAAGCCGCCGTGGGAAGCTAATGGCAATCTTTTTTTACGGAATCTTTTATAAGTCTTTTCTCAACATGCAGGAAGGCAATTATTTGGTCTACAAAGAAGAGATGGAACGCAGAGGCTTGCTTGAGAGAGCAAGTTAAATTACATAGGAGGGCACAAAAGCTGGTATGCTTTTTGTGCCCTCCTTTTTCTCTGGGGGAAATCATCAACCGCCAAGGGTCTGCTCCAAAAGAATTTTTGTTCCCATAAAAATCAGAATAAGACCTCCGAAGAATTCTGCCTTTGATTTAAACTGTGCTTCAAAGCGGTTTCCCAGTCTGGCACCCAGAGCGGAGAGTACAAAGGAGGTAATTCCAATAAGGATGATTGCCGGTAAGATCTGAACTTTAAGAAAAGAAAAAGTAACACCAACGGCCAAGGCATCTATACTGGTGGCCACGGCCAGCATCAACATCTGTTTTGGATGCAGGGAACTATCTCCGCAGTCATCAAGACCCGGAGAAAAGGCTTCCTTGATCATGTTTAATCCAATACTGCCCAGTAAAATGAAAGCGATCCAGTGGTCAAAGGCATTGATAGCGTCCATGAACTGTGATCCGAGAAGGTAGCCTAAAAAAGGCATACCTGACTGGAAACCGCCAAAATAAAGACCAATGATGAATGCGTTTTTCCAGCTCATTTCTTTCAGGCTTAATCCTTTGCAGACGGCAACGGCAAAGGCATCCATGGATACGCCTGCCGCGATCAGAAACAGTTCAATAAAGTTCATGGGGATTCTCCTTAATTCATAGATAAGTATATGCCTTGGGCAGGAGAGGCTAGAACCCTTTATCCAGATAGTTCTGCACCTGTGTCTTTATTTCTTTCCGTACGGTTTCCAGTCCCATCTCGCCGGACAGCCGGCAAAATTCTTCTATGTATTTGTCCGTATCATCTCCGTAAAGTCCCTCATAAAAGGGGGTAAAATAACGGGAATATAAATCAGTCAGCCGGGATACCTCAACAGCAATGTTTTTCGTATCCAGTGTCCAGCCTGCCAACGGTGAGACTCGATAGCTCCTAAGGTCCGCGGTGTACTCCAGCAGTTTCTTTTCTTTAGGACTAAAGGAGGCGGGGGTACGGCTGAAATTGGGATTCCAGGTCAGTTCATAGGAGGGAATGGAATATTTTAACTTGGGATTGCCCAAAGGAAGGTATTCCTTATCCGAGGTGGCAATCCAGTCATAACCCTCTCTGCCAAGCTCAAAGAGATCCACATTCTCCTGGCTGGAGAAGAGCCAGTCAAGAAAGGACATGGCCTCATCCGCATGTTTGGAATACCAGGGAATACATAAATAATTCCACGCATCCATATTGGAGGGAATGGCACCTGGTTTTAAGTCTGAGGAGTTAAATAGCTCATCTGCGGGAAAGAATCCGCATTCGGCATTCGGAATGAAAGCCTTTAACGTATCGTGAAGATCACTCTGGCTGCTTATGGTTGATTCAAAGGAAGCTGCCTGTCCGGAGAGGAACAGCTCCTTTGAATTGGTCAGAGCCATGCTGTCAGGATGAATGTATTGGTTCCATTGGGCCAGGGTACGGAATTCAGATTTCATAAAGTCATAATTGTATTTTGTATTTAAAGCCGAGAACCTTGCATCGTCATCTCCTAGAAATACCACATCTTCCACTTTCCGCTCATCGGGAGAGAGTACGATATATCCTGGAAACAGGGTATCGGTCCAGCCGTTAATGGGGTAAACATGGTTCTGCATAAGATCAATGGAATGACGGTGGGTGAGAAAAAATCCCCGTTTGCTGGAAGCGAAGGGGTAGATGTCCCTGCTGTCAGCTAACACGGCATCATAATACTTCTGAAGCTCCTCCTGGCTGGTGATTTCATTGAAACCAAGCTTATATTGCTCCAGCAAGTCTTTCCTGTAATAGATGCCTGAAACATCCAGATGTCTTTTGGTAAGGGGAATGCCGTATAATTTTCCGTTAAAGCGGTTGGCATCCAGGTATTCCGGGGGAAAAGCCCGCTTTAAATTGGGGTAAGCATCATTATTAAAGTACTTTTCCAGATCCATATACATTTTGTTTGAGATCTGGGTGCTCATTCCGTTCCATGGTGCGTCAAAGACCAGATCAGCATCTTCAGAAGCATTGAGTCTGGAGGCCAGCTCGTCAGAATAGGTGTAAGGAGGAATGGTCTCAATATTAAGACGCAGGCGGAGCTTATCATAGGAACGGCGGTAAAATTCTTCCAGCACCGGTTCAACATGAGAAACTTCCCCACGGAATAGGATTGTGACCACTTTTTCCTGATCATTTGGAGAGGCATCATTTTTATCATCGCAGCCTGTCAGAAGGCTGCATAAAAATATCAGAAAGAGCAGAAGTTTTGCGGTTCTTTTCATGTCATTTCCTCGTTTCCGGACATTTTCCTGTATTCCTTTACCGTCATTCCAATGCGGGACTTGAACACCGTATAGAAATAACGGTAATCATAGCCGATTAATGCGGCGATTTCTTTTCCGCTTTTATCAGTGGTCTCCAATAATTCCTTTGCCTTTTTCAGACGGATATTTGTGATGTACTCCCCGGGAGATATCTGGTTCATCTCCTTAAATAACGTGCTGGTATAACTGGGAGACAGTCCGATGGATTCTGCAATCATTTCAATGCTTAAATCAGGATTGGAAAAATTTTCATTCATATATTGGACAGCCTGTTTCATAAGGATCACATTTTTATTATGGAGTTCGGAGTTTTTTAACTGGATCAGCACCAGTGCGTAGCTGTATAGGATTTCTTTTACTTCTTCCAGATTGCTGCAGTTATTTACCTGCTGCAGGGTCTGCTGGTAAGTAACGGGGCTTAGATCATCCTGGTGTATGGTTTTTAAGATCTGATTCCAGGTAATCAATAGCTGGGAGACAGCCATATTAATATTATCAATGCTGGTTTCTGCAATCTTTTCCATGAACCGGTCAACCGCCCGTTTCATATTTTCCGTATTCCTTCCACGGATGGCAATCACAGAGGATTTTTCTTCTTCGGAAGGATAATCATAGACCATATGCTCTTTGGCTGCGATCTCTTCGTAAAAGATGATGGAGGAAGCGCCTTTTACCATACGGTAAGATAAAGCGGAAAAAGCCTTTATAAAACTCTTATTAATATCCATAAGGCTTTGGACATACGTTCCGATTCCAAAAGAAGCACTTCGTTTCACGTATTCCATCATGACATCATTGATCTTTTGCAGAGTCAGGCGAATCCATTGTTCTTGTGCCGGTTCCTGGCAGTTAAGAATCAGGAAGACGTAATTGAAGGGAGCTTCGCTGGTGATTACATCGTAACGTTCAGAGAGCAGTTCCTGTGCAATGTTTAATATGGAATAATGGTAGGTGGATATATCCTCTCTCAAGGTCTTTTTTACAATATCATTATAATCATCAAAGGAAATGATGAGGGCTACGAACAATGGTTTGTCAAAGACAATCCCGCAGCTGCTTAATTTATCCCGGCAGATATCCTCAGAGTCATAATCCCCGGAAACAAGATGAAATAAAATCTCACGGCT
The DNA here is from genome assembly GCF_043633585.1 of Lacrimispora sinapis. Lineage (NCBI taxonomy): Bacteria > Bacillati > Bacillota > Clostridia > Lachnospirales > Lachnospiraceae > Lacrimispora > Lacrimispora sinapis. The sequence continues at coordinate 737,151 of NZ_CP141832.1, forward strand.
GTTGACGACAGACAGCTTTTTCACGTCATAATCAAGGCTTTTGATCTGCTGCTTTAAGTGGTTTAGAGTGCTGCCAAGATAATCTAAATCGCTTTGGGGTAGTTGGGATTTATGGGGGTCCGGGATATTGTCTTTTTGCAGTCCGCGGATCATTCCGGCGATGGGGGAGTAAATCTTTCTGGAAAATAATATGGAAAACAACAGTGTGACAATCAGTGTGGCTAAAATAAGTAAAAGTGCTGTATTCCTGATATAGGAAACCTGTGCGTGGATGCCTGATAAAGGGACCGCACTTACAAATATAAACCGCAGTGAAGGTGCCCTCCTGCTGTTTATGATACACTCCTGTCCCTGGAATATCCCCTTCATGGTAATGTCTTTATTCTCGGAAATAATGGCTTTGGATGCCTCACTTTCCTCAATGGATCTGCCGTTTGAGCCAATGTCTTTATTCCATACAATCGTACCGGACTGGGTGATAATATAGATGCCGTCTTTCAACTGTGGTTCCAGTGCGAGCTGGTCCAGGAGCTTTTCCTGGGAAATATTTACGATCAGTGCACCGTCATTCTCATTCTGATTGTTTTTCTGTGTATAAACAAGAGTAATATAATGATAGGTGTATACAGTCCCCAGCCTGGTATAATTTGTGGTTCTGGGGATAAATGCATCGGGAGACATCGGATTATACCGCTTCCAAAGGCTGATTGCATCCTTATCATAGAAAGAATCAATGTCAGAAATATATCCCTGACTGGTATATACCTTATTTGCGTTCCTGTTTATTATATAAGCAGAATCTACACATTTATTGGCATCTGTCATATTTTCCAGCAGCAAAGAGACTTGATATTCTTCAAGGCTTGAAAGGTGATCCGAAAAAAGGGCTTGATTGATGGCCAGTTCTCTTTTCAGGCCGGCAAAATTTTTATAACAGGTGCTTAACGTATTATTGATTGTGATATAGGCCTGATCAATGGAATACTGTGCCGATTTGTTCAAATCGTCAATGGTTTTCTGTGTGAGGAAGGAAGTCAGCAGCAGGGAAAAGGAAATCAGTAAAAATGCGCTGCCAAAGAGAAAAGTAAACATAATATTATAAAAAAAAGATTTGGATTGAATCCTTTTTGTGATTTTTCTGATATACGGTTTCATCTGCCGCCCCCATCTTGTAACTGCGTTTGATTCACTTTTTATCTATTATAGTGTATCTTCCTTTTTTTTCAATAGTATTAAATATCAGAGATTCTATTTTTGGACCAAAAAAAGGATTTTTGATAAACTTTTCTTTCTGTTTCCCAATATATAAAATAATATGATGGAAACAAGGTCATAATCTTAGACTTGTTTTGTGCATTTTGTTCATTGTAAACTATGGGAGTAATCAACAATGGAGAGGGAGGTTTTTCATGAAATTAACTTTTTTTCAGGAACTGCGTAAGAATAAGATGATGTATCTGATGACACTGCCAGGAATTATTTTCTTTATTATTTTCTGTTACATACCAATGGCGGGATTGATCATTGCATTCCAGGATTTCAACATGATAAAGGGGATTTTCGGAAGCAAGTTCAATGGAATCGAAAACTTTAAATTCCTGTTTCAGACAGGAGACATCTATAAGGTAACAGCCAATACCTTATACTTAAACATTTTATTTATACTGTTTTCAACTGTTTTTGCAATCGCACTGGCAATTATGTTCAATGAAACAAGGCAGCGCCATTACAAAAGGATTGCTCAGACCATTTCCCTGCTTCCCTATTTCATCTCCTGGGTAGTGATCTATCTGATTCTTTATTCCTTTGTAAACAGAGAAAATGGGATCATTACGATGATGCTTGCCAGATTCGGAATCGAACTGAAGGTGTTTTCTTCCCCTAAAGTCTGGCCTGCGCTCCTGGTATTCTTGAAAATATGGCAGGGGGCCGGTTACAGTGCAATTGTCTATATTGCCTCCATAACCAGCATTGACACAGGAATCTATGAAGCCGCCAGCATAGATGGTGCCTCCAGATGGAGCCAGATCACCAGGATCACGCTTCCTATCTTGCGGCCTACCATTATTCTCATGACACTGTTTAGTGTAGGGCGGATCTTTTATGGTGATTTTGGTATGATCTATGCTTTGGTGGGTGATAATTCCCTGCTGTTTCCTACAACCGATGTAATTGATACTTATGTTCTCCGTTCCATGAGGAATCTTCAGGACTATGGTATGGCCACAGCCACCGGGATGCTCCAGTCCGTACTGGGATTTGTTTTTGTCTATTGTGCGAACAAACTGGCGAGAAGCATCGAACCGGATTCTGCAATATTTTAAAAGGAGGGAAGGAAGATGTCAAATATTATACCAGGCAGGAAGCGGAAGATGAAAATGTCCGGGAAGGACAGGGCGCTTGTAATCTTTTGCTATTTATTTACCGCAGTGTTTGCTCTTTTATGTATACTGCCCTTTTTATACGTGCTCGTTGGGTCCTTTACCGATGAAATGATCCTGGCAAAAAACGGATTCTCATTGTTTCCTCAAAAATGGTCACTGGCAGCTTATAAAACGGTATTTAAAGGCGGTCAGGTCATCAGTTCTTATGGTGTTTCCATTTTTGTTACGGCAGCCGGGACCGCTTTAAGCCTGCTTTTTTCCACTATGCTGGCGTATCCCCTGGCAAGCGGCAAGCTGCGCCACGGCAGGATAATCAATTTTTTTGTATATTTCACCATGCTGTTCAGCGGAGGGCTTGTACCAACCTATATGCTGATTTCCCAGTATCTGCATCTGCGTAATTCCATATGGGTGATGATTCTGCCGGTGCTGATTGTTCCCTGGAATATGTTCCTGCTGCGGAATTTCTTCCAGTCAATTCCTGATTCTCTTATGGAATCGGCCCGGATCGACGGAGCCAGTGAAATCACCATCATGTTTAAAATCGTGGTGCCATGTGCGGTTCCGGCTCTTGTCACGGTAGGCCTGTTCTATGCACTGTCCTATTGGAACCAGTGGTTCCAGGCCATGCTATATATTGATACTCCGGAAAAATTCCCTCTTCAGTATCTGATCATGAGGATGATGCGGGATGCAGACTTCACCAGGCAGATGGCTGCCATGGGCGTTTCGGCCGGTACGGGAGAGACAGTCCCCAGTCTGACCATAAAACTTGCTACGGCAATGGTAACAATCGGACCCATTGTGCTGGCATATCCATTTGTCCAGAAATATTTCACCTCAGGAATTATGGTAGGTTCCGTAAAAGGGTAACCAGCCGGCAAATCGGCATTGAAATAAAAGGAGGATTAAAATGAAAAAAAATTTAAAAAGACTGGCTGCAATGACTCTTACAGCGGCTCTTGCAGTCTCAGTCACAGCATGCAGCAGTTCAAAAAACACGGGGGACGGAGCGAAGGACCCGGAAAGCGTCAGTAAAACAGCGGAAAGCAGCGGCCAGGTGCCGGAAACGACTCTTAAGATCTATATGTTCGGCGGCGCGGAGAATCAGGATAAGGTTCTAAATAAGTTTTATGAACAGACAAAGGACACCCTTAATACAAAGCTGGACTTTGTATGGTCGCCGGCATCTGATTATATCCAGAACATCCCGCTGCTGATTCAGAACAAGCAGGAGGCAGATCTTGTCTTTGATGCTTACTGGATGAATTTATCCAAAATGAAGAATGAAGGTGCTTATGCGGACATTTCCAAGTACTTTAATAATGATGAATATCCAGGCTTAAAGGCAGCGTTCCCGGAATCGGTGATTGGTCAGGTAAGAGAACCTGACGGGGCAATTTATACGGTGCCTCTCTATGAGGTGGCAGATGACCAGTCCTTTTGCTTCTTTATCAGAAAGGATTTAAGAGAAAAGTATCACCTGCCGGAGGTCAGGGATTTGGATACCTTCCGCCAGTATTGTGATGCAATGGAAAAACATAAGGCAGAGGAAGGCCTGGTGGCTCCCATCGGTCTGGCAGAACGTGGATTTTTCAAGTTCCAGGACAGAGAGCTGACAAGAAGGGCCAATCACATATTTGGCATTCCAAACACCGGCGCCAATGCGACCATGGAGATCCAGGCGCTGCTGAATGAAGAAGGAACGAAAGTGCTGGCGGTAGCAGGAATCGGTGATCCGGATGAGGCATTTGCAGAATTCCCGGAACCGTTTCATACCAATTATATGGATGCCCGCTATGTGGAACTGGCAGAAACGTGGAAGCCCTATGTGCAGAAGGACTCAAACGTAGAGCAGGATGCCAAAAAGAACTTATTCTATACCGGAAAGGTGGCAGCAGTGGAAGGCGCCCTGGACGGCTATGGGGAAGTAGCGAGAGAAATTGAAAATTTTACAGGAATAAAGGATAATGTAGAAGTATTCCTGTATGATGAGGTAGAGCAGAAGAGGGATAAGATCGTAAAAAACAACTTAACCACCAACAACTTTTTGTGTATTCCTTACTATTCCACCAAAATCGACCAGACCATGAAGTTCCTTGACTGGATCTATTCCAACAGAGCCAACCACGACCTGTTCCAGTATGGCATAGAAGGGGAGGACTGGACTGCGGTAGGAGACAGCCAGTATGAATCCTTAAATGCAGACAACAAATATGTATTCCCTGGCTATCAGCTGACATGGAACCCTAATTATGCCCGGATTGAGAAAAATCTTCCGGAGAAGATCAAGGATTATTATGAAAACTATGTCAATCTGCCTGATAACTATACAGAGTCCCCCATTGCCGGATTTGTATTCAATGCAGGCGAAAATTCGGAAGTAAAGAGAGCGTATGCGGCCTATACCAATGTACAGACCGAGTACTATTCCACACTGGCCAATGGCATTTACGGGGATCAGACCGAGAAGGTAATCGGTGAATACTATAAGAAGGCACAGGCGGCCGGAATGGAGACCGTCAAGGAAGCGGTGAAAAGACAGCTTCAGGAGTATCTGGATTCAAAAAACAAATAATATACACAGTTAAATGGAGAGGAATATGAGCAGGATCGTAAATTATCCGGCTCCGAAAGGAGCTTGTTTACAGCATGATTTTCAGATAAGGATCAGGGAACAGGAAGGGAAGGAGTGGAAGAACGTAGACTGTTATCAGGTCAAGGTGGATATGCATGAGGTACGGACGGCTTCCATGGCTTATTTTTACTTTACCGGAGAAGTGGAACTGGAAATTACCTGTCCCGAAATATTTTATATTTACCAGGTGAAGGTACGTCCTCTTAATGCCGGTGTTAAGGCGGACTATGATTCTAAAACAATACGGATCAAGCTGGACCGGCCCCAAAAGCTTTCCATAGAAGTAAATGAGGATCAGTTTCATAATCTTCATCTGTTTGCCGGAGAAATTGAGGAGCAGGAACCAGATCCGTTCAATGATAACACGTTATATTTGCCCGGAAGTCCGGACCGGGTATCCGTTCACAGAACGGAGGAGCTGATGGCTGAGGCAGAGAAAAAGCCGAAGGGGAGAACCATTTACTTTGGTCCTGGTGTCCATTATCTTGAGGAATGTACAATGAGAATTCCATCGGATACCAATGTGTTTCTGGCTGGCGGTTCAGTTCTTGTAGGTACCTTTATTGTAAGCAGATCAGAAAATGTGAGAATTTTCGGGAAGGGCTGTCAGTATCTGGCTGGTTTTGAACGGTTTTCCGGTCTGAATGCAGTGAGACTCAGCCATGCAAGGAATGTCACGGTAAAAGGGATTCATATGATTAATCCGCCTCACTACAGTGTCTATATAGGAGGATCTTCGGATATAAGCGTGGAGGATATCACTTCCTTTAGCTGTGAAGGCTGGTCCGATGGAATTGATATTATGAGCAGTCAGAATATCTCGGTCAGAGACTGTTTCCTGCGGACTTCCGATGACTGTATTGCCATATATGGGAGAAGATGGGCTTATAACGGCGACACCTCCCATATCACGGTCAAAAACTGTACTCTATGGGCTGATGTGGCCCATCCTACCATGATCGGCACCCATGGTGATTTTGAACAGGAAGGAAATTGTTTAGAAGATATACATTTTGAAGATCTGGACATACTGGAACATCATGAATACCAGGCGGAATATTTAGGCTGTCTTGCCATCAATGCAGGCGATAAGAACACAGTCAGGAATATTTTCTATGAAAAAATACGGATCGAGCAGATATCTCACGGTAAAATACTGGATTTTCAGGTAAAATGCAATCCGGATTATAATCCGGAACCCGGAAGAGAAATCAAGGGAGTGTCCTTAAAAGACATCTGGTATTGGGGCAGCGGGGAAGTTGAGTCCGCGATCTGCGGATACAGCCCCTTATCCCCTGTTACCGGTGTTACCATTAAAAATCTTTATATCCGGGGGAAAAAAGCAGAGGATTTTTCAGAGGCCGGAATCCGTGTTGGAGATTTTACAGAGGATATCGTCATTTCGTAAACATGTTCCTCTTTCCCATCAGATTTATGAAAAATAAATCTTGCAGAATAAAAAGGATTGTGATATTATAAGTAAAATTCATTGTGGTAAATTGCTGAACTGTTATAAATTTCAAAAAACAGGAAACCATATACTGCAGGAATGAAAGCTGATATCGAAAAAGGCAGAGAAGGAGACTCTGGCCTATGGACCTCGACAGGAAGAGGGCGTCACCGACTGAGAGCGCCGTCATGTGGGACTTGGCTATGGGAACACTCCGGAGCCGGTAAGCCGAAGCGGCCATGGATCGTAAAGATTTTTGGTGTCATGGGTAGGTTTATCCGTATACATGCGTTAAATGTTTGAGTGGAGACATTTGCTGGTCCGTTAGCTTATTTTACGGAAGCATTCATTGCAGATGTTTCAATGCGGGTGGTACCGCGGGAGATTATAGCCATATAAATCCCGTCCCGGAATATGTAACTGTATTCCGGGACGGGATATTTTATTGTCAAAAACCCTTCACCGGAATCAAAGCAATTACATTTAGGTAAGGAGAATAGAACTATGGAATTCATCAAAGGTGTGAAACAGAAAGAAACAATGGAACTCTCAGAAGTAAGTTCCAAAGATTACGCAGGAAAGACCATCCGCATGGAAGGCACGGTCCATACCATCCGGGATATGGGAGAGGTGGCATTTGTGATCCTCCGCAGGGCAGATGGACTGGTACAGTGTGTCTTTGAAGAAGGAAAAACGGATTTTGATTTAAGCCTTTTAAAAGAGGAATCCGCCATTCGGGTCACAGGAGTGGTATCTGCGGAAGAACGGGCACCTCATGGGTTTGAACTCCGTTTGACGGCAATTGAAGTGTTATCACAGCCGGCGGAGGTGCTGCCCATTGCCATCAGCAAGTGGAAATTAAAGACTTCCCTTGAGACAAAGCTGGCACTTCGACCCATTACGCTGCGCAATCCCATGGAGCGTGCCAAGTTCCGCATACAGGAAGGGATTGTAAGGGGATTCCGTGATTTCCTTCATCTTCAGAAGTTTACGGAGATTCGTACACCAAAGATCGTAGCCCGCGGTGCAGAAGGCGGTTCAAACGTATTTAAGCTGGATTATTTTAATAAAAAAGCAGAACTTGGCCAAAGCCCTCAGTTTTATAAACAGACCATGGTAGGTGTGTATGACCGGGTGTTTGAAGTGGCTCCGGTTTTCCGTGCGGAAAAACACAATACCACAAGACACATCAATGAATACACCAGTATGGATTTTGAAATGGGATATATCGACAGCTTTGTGGAGATTATGGAAATGGAGACCGGTATGCTTCAGTATACCTTTGACCTGCTTTTGAAGGAGTATGCACCGGAGCTTAAGATGCTAAAGGTCCAGCTTCCCGATGTGTCAAACATTCCCATGGTCCGCTTTGATCAAGCAAAGGAACTGGTTTCAGAAAAATATAACCGGAAAATCAGAAACCCTTATGATCTTGAGCCGGAGGAGGAAGTGTTGATCGGCCGTTATTTTAAGGAAGAATGCGGAAGTGATTTTGTATTCGTCACTCATTATCCATCGAAGAAACGTCCGTTTTATGCCATGGATGATCCTGCCGATGAACGGTTTACCCTGAGCTTTGACCTTTTGTTTAAGGGGCTTGAGATAACCACCGGAGGTCAGAGAATCCACGATTATGACACCATTGTAAAGAAGATGGAGTCCAGAGGAATGAATCCGGAAGATATTTCTACCTATTTAATGATATTCCGGTACGGTATGCCGCCTCACGGCGGCCTGGGAATCGGACTTGAGCGTCTGACCATGAGGCTTCTTGATGAGGCCAATATCAGAGAGACGACTCTTTTCCCAAGAGATGTTACAAGACTGGAACCATAGAAGGAGGCAGAAGATATGGCACACATCATTGACGATGAAACGATTGAGTATGTTGGGATTCTGGCAAAGCTGGAGCTCAGCCAGGAAGAAAAAGAATCAGCAAAAAAGGAAATGGGCCTTATGCTGGATTATATCGACAAATTAAATGAACTGGATACAGAGGGCATCCTACCCATGTCTCATGTGTTTCCGATTGACAACGTGTTCCGGGAAGACGTGGTGGAAAACGGTGATGACAGAGAAAACATCTTAAAGAATGCTCCCGAAAAGAAAGACGGAGCCTTTAAGGTGCCAAAGACAGTGGATTAGGGGGAGCGCAGATGACGGAGAAAGAAATATTGTCCCTTACGGCCGTGGGCCTTGGGAAAAAAATCAAGGAAAAAGAAGTAACCTCTGTGGAAGCCGTAAAGGCAGTTCTAAGCCAGATAAAAGCCATGGAGCCGGTGCTCAACAGTTATGTTACGGTAGAGGAGGAACGTGCCCTTCGCCAGGCAGAGGAAGTACAGAAACGGATTGATGGGGGAGAACTGACCGGACCGCTGGCCGGGGTTCCCGTAGCAATCAAAGATAATATCTGTATCAAAGATATAAAGACTACCTGCAGCTCCAAGATTCTATCGGATTTCGTTCCCACCTATACGGCTCAGGCGGTAGAAAACTTAATTAAGGCAGGGGCCGTGATCCTTGGAAAGACCAACATGGATGAATTTGCCATGGGAAGCACCACAGAGACCTCAGCCTTTGGAGTGACCAGAAATCCATGGAATCCGGACCATGTTCCAGGCGGATCTTCCGGCGGTTCCTGTGCGGCAGTCGCTGCGGCAGAATGCTTTTATGCGCTTGGCTCAGACACCGGCGGCTCCATCAGACAGCCCGCCTCCTACTGCGGAGTCACAGGCTTAAAGCCGACTTACGGGACCATTTCCAGATATGGCCTGATCGCTTACGGCTCTTCTCTGGACCAGATCGGACCGGTGGCAAAAGACGTAACGGACTGTGCCGCAATATTGGAAGTGCTGGCGTCTCATGATACCAAAGACAGTACCTCCGTGGAATGCAAGGATTACCGGTTTACAGAAGCACTGACCGGTGAGGTGAAGGGGCTTAAAATAGGGATTCCTGCCGATTATCTGACGGAAGGACTGGAAAAAGAGGTAAAGGAAGCAGTCTTAGATGCCGCAAAGGTTTTGGAGGAAAAAGGAGCAATCGTGGAGACCTTTGACCTTGGAATGGTGGAATATGCCATACCTGCCTATTACGTCATTGCTTCCGCAGAAGCCAGCTCCAACTTATCCCGCTTTGACGGCGTGAAATACGGCTATCGGGCAAAGGAATATGAAGGTCTTCACGGCATGTATAAAAAAAGCCGTTCCGAGGGCTTTGGAGCGGAAGTGAAACGCCGGATCATGCTGGGGTCCTTTGTACTCAGTTCCGGTTATTATGATGCTTATTATCTAAAGGCATTGAGAACCAAGGCATTAATCAAGAAGGCATTTGATGAAGCGTTTGCAAAGTATGATGTGATTCTTTCGCCGGCAGCACCTACCACAGCGCCCAGGCTCTCGGAAAGCCTCAGCGATCCGTTGAAGATGTATCTGGGAGATATTTACACCATTTCCGTAAACCTTGCCGGGCTTCCGGGCCTTACGGTTCCTTTTGGCACCGATAAGAAAGGTCTGCCCATTGGGGTTCAGTTTATCGGCGATTGTTTTAAAGAGAAGAACATTCTCCGGGCCGGCTATGCATTGGAACAGGATAAGACCTACGAAATGCCGGAGATGGCTTTGAAAGCCATGGCAGGAAGGGAGGAGAACTAAATGAGCAAACAGTATGAGACAGTCATCGGCTTAGAGGTCCATGTGGAGCTGGCGACCAAAACAAAAATCTTCTGCTCCTGTTCGACAGAATTCGGGGGAGCACCCAATACCCATACCTGTCCGGTCTGTACCGGTATGCCAGGTTCTCTTCCGGTGCTTAATAAACAGGTGGTGGAGTATGCCCTTGCTGTAGGTCTGGCTGCAAACTGTAAGATCAACCAGCGCTGCAAGTTTGACAGAAAAAATTATTTCTACCCGGATAATCCCCAGAATTATCAGATTTCCCAGCTTTATCTTCCCATCTGCCACGATGGCTATGTGGAGATTGATACGGCCGCAGGCAAGAAGAAAATCGGAATCCACGAGATTCATATGGAAGAGGATGCCGGAAAGCTGATTCATGATGAGTGGGAGGACTGCTCTTTAGTCGACTTTAACCGAAGCGGAGTGCCTTTGATCGAAATTGTTTCCGAACCGGATATGAGAAGTGCGGAAGAGGTCATCGCTTATTTGGAGAAGCTTAGGCTGATCATCCAGTATCTGGGCGCTTCGGACTGCAAGCTTCAGGAAGGCTCCATGAGAGCCGACGTCAACTTATCGGTGCGTGAAGCTGGTGCAGAAGAATTCGGTACCAGAACGGAAATGAAAAACTTAAACTCCTTTAAGGCCATCGCCCGTGCCATCGAAGGGGAGAGAAAGCGCCAGATCGAGCTGATCGAAGAAGGAAGGCTGGTTACACAGGAAACCAGAAGATGGGATGATAACAAAGAATCCTCTTATGCCATGCGTTCCAAGGAAGATGCCAAGGATTACCGCTATTTCCCGGACCCGGATTTACCTCCCATCATGATCAGTGATGAATGGATCGAAGCTATTAAATCCAGACAGCCGGAGCTTCGGACCGAGAAGATGGCAAGATATCAGACAGAATACAAGCTTTCGGAATACGATGCGGAAATTATCACCGGTTCCAAGCATATGGCGGATATCTTTGAGGCGGTGACTGCCATCTGCGGGAAGGCCAAAGAGGCCGCCAACTGGCTGATGGTGGAAGCCATGCGCCTGTTGAAAGAGCATGAGATGGAGCCGGAAAATATGTCTTTTTCCCCGGAAAACCTTGCAAAATTAATTCAGTTAGTGGATAATGGAACCATTAACCGAACCGTGGGCAAAGAGGTCTTTGAGAAAATATTTACAGAGAATGTGGAGCCGGAACAGTATGTAGAAGAACACGGACTCAAGGTTGTAAATGATGAAGGCGAACTGCGAACGGTCATACAGGGGATCGTTGCAGCAAATCCCCAGTCCGTTGAGGATTACCATAACGGAAAAGAGAAAGCCATGGGCTTTTTGGTAGGCCAGACCATGCGGTCTATGAAGGGGAAAGCGGACCCGGCGGCAGTCAACCGTATTTTAAAGGAGCTTCTGGGTTAATGGAGTCTATATGAGGAGGAGTAAGGAATCTATGAAACCGTATGTTGAGATGACAAAGGAAGAGTTACAGCAGCTGAAAAAAGAACTTTCCGTACAGTATAAGGAATTTCAGGGAAAGGATTTAAGACTTGATATGTCAAGGGGAAAGCCCAGTGCAGAGCAGCTTGACATATCCATGGGAATGATGGATGTGTTGAGCAGCAGTGATGATTTGACTTGTGATGACGGAACCGACTGCCGCAATTATGGGGTTCTTGACGGCATCAGGGAGGCAAAGGAGCTGCTTGCGGATATGATGGAGGTGGCACCGGATTATATCCTGATTTACGGCAATTCCAGTTTAAATGTCATGTACGACACGGTTTCCCGCTCTATGACCCACGGGGTCATGGGAAGCACCCCCTGGTGCAAGCTGGACAAAGTAAAGTTCCTTTGTCCGGTCCCTGGATATGACAGACATTTTGCGATTACCGAATATTTCGGGATTGAGATGATCAATGTTCCCATGACCTGTGACGGACCGGATATGGATATGGTGGAAGAACTGGTGGCAAACGATGAGTCCATCAAAGGGATCTGGTGTGTGCCCAAGTATTCCAACCCACAGGGGATTTCCTACTCTGACGAGACCGTAAGGCGGTTTGCCCGCTTAGAGCCTGCTGCCAGCGATTTCCGGATTTACTGGGATAACGCATATTCTATCCATCATTTATATGAACATGACCAGGATCATTTGATTGAGATTCTTGCCGAATGCAAGAGAGCGGGCAACCCGGATCTTGTATATAAATTCGCATCGACTTCAAAGGTAAGCTTCCCCGGTTCCGGCATCGCAGCCATTGCGGCCAGCCAGAACAACCTGGTGGACATCAAAAAGCAGTTAAAGATCCAGACCATTGGACATGATAAGGTGAATCAGCTTCGCCATGTCCGGTTCTTTGGGGATATTCATGGAATGGTTGAGCATATGAAGAAGCATGCCGATATCATAAGGCCCAAATTCGAGGCCGTCATCAACATTCTGGAAAAGGAGATCGGCGGACTCGCCATCGGGGAATGGACCAATCCCAAAGGCGGCTATTTTATTTCCTTTGATTCCTTAAACGGCTGTGCCAAGGCCATTGTAACAAAATGCAAAAAAGCCGGTCTTATTATGACTGATGCCGGAGCCACTTATCCATATGGCAAAGATCCCTATGACAGGAATATCCGCATTGCCCCTTCCTATCCGATGTTAAAGGATCTGGTTTTGGCGATGGAGTTGTTTGTCTTGTGTGTGAAGATCGTGAGCATTGATAAGATTCTGGCAGAAAAATAAACCATACTATTATGGAAAAAGGCAGGTTGGGAATGGAAGTAACAAACCATTCTCAACCTGCCTCTTTTCTATATTAAGTTCCTTCTATCCTATTCAAACAGAACCAGATTAATAAACGCCTGAAATGCTTCTGTCTGGAATTTATCCTTATGGAATACCACATGGTTCATGCAGCTAAGCTCCAGGTCCTTGACTTCAATCTCAACGATGTCTCCCTGCTTTATGGATTCATCGGCAAAGATCCTCGGTACAATCCCGATTCCAATGTTTTGCTTTACTGCCTGTAAAATCACATCGGAATTGGTGCTGGACCAGAGAGGTTCTGCGGACAGATTGTGAAGTGCCAGAGCATAATCAAAGGTATCCCGTAACGTACACCCGGATTCTCTTAACAGCAGAGGCTCCTTGATGAGCCTGTCTAATGGGACGGGCTGGGCGGTACGTTTGGCCAGTGGATGAACGGGAGAGCAGATCACAGCCATAGGATAAGAGGAGAAAGGGATCTTCTCCAGCTGGTCATCGGTGATGACACCTTCAATCAAACCGATATCCAGCTCATTTTTTAAGAGCTTGCTGGTGATCTCCTGGGAATTGGAGACCGTGACCCTGGTCTGGATGTCCGGATTGGAAATGGAAAAACGGGAGACCGCCTGGGGGAGTAAGTAGCTGGCAAGAGTCACGCAGGAGCCGATTCGGAGAGGAGCCTGCATGTGCAGTGTGCCGGAGTAGTTTTCCAAATCCTGATAAAGTTCCAGAAGGGGGATGACTTTAGACAAATAAAATTTTCCATTTTCGTTGATCACCACTCGCCGGGATACACGGTCAAATAAAGGAGAGCCAACGGATTCTTCCAGTTCATTGATGGCGTGGGAGATGGCGGGCTGGGTCATGGACAGAGCCTTGGCTGCTCCGGTAATACTTCCTTGCTCACACACCGTTTTAAAGATAGTAAGATGTCTTAAGTTCATGATAGAGTTCCTTCCATTACCAACGTGTTATATGATAATATTCATTATATCATTTTGATAATGGTATGAACAGACATTTTGTAAAAAATGTCGAATTTAATCAAAGCCTTAACATCATTAAGGATTCCGAAGCGTAGGTTCCGTCCCGGTACTTAAAGGCGTGCTCTCTGGTTCCGTAGGCTTCAAACCCAAATTTACGGTAAAGGGCCACGGCACGCTGGTTTTCCGAAACCACTTCAAGCTCCAGCTGTTCATAACCGATTTCCTTGGCTCCGCTTATGAGCGCAGACAGCAGATGGGACCCAATCCCCAGCCCCCAATAGTCCCGGCAGATTGAGATTCCGAAGGAGGCCCGGTGGGCATACCGCTGGTGCAGGGCAATGGGATTGATTCCTGCACTCCCCACCAGTATGCCATGGACAAAGGCACAGATCATCAAATCCTTTCTGCTTTTCAGACAGTTATGTAAAAATTGCTGTTCCTGAGGAATGGTGATGTCGATTTCATCCGGGTACCGGGCTAAATAATTGGTTTCCTCCGAAGCGGTTTTCATGGCGAGGAGCAGGGCGGCGGCATCTTCCGGGCCGGGGCTTCTCAAAATGCAGGAAATACCATTTTTTAATCGGACTTCTTTCGGTTTGAATTTCATGGCGTTACCTCCTGAATAGGAAAAAGAAAGCGGCAGATATGCGGCTTTCTTTTTCTGTGCGGTCAATCAAAATCAGGCAGTTTTACAGACGTTTTGCAACGGCTTTGATAAAAGCTTCGCTGTTTAAGACCGTTGGGTTTGGCAGGGTGGTAATGATGGCTAAGTCTTTTGTCATCTCACCGGCTTCTATGGTATCTATGGTGGCCTTTTCAAGCTTATCTGCAAAGGAAACCAGTTCGCTGTTTCCGTCCAGCTCCCCGCGCTTTCTTAATGCTCCGGTCCAGGCGAAAATGGTTGCTACGGAGTTGGTGGAAGTTTCCTGGCCCTTTAAGTGATTGTAATAGTGGCGCTGTACGGTTCCGTGGGCAGCTTCATACTCAAAATCTCCCTCCGGGGAAACCAGCACGGAGGTCATCATGGCGAGGGAGCCAAAGGCAGAAGAGATCATATCACTCATAACGTCCCCGTCGTAATTTTTACAAGCCCATATGTATCCCCCCTCGGATTTCATGACACGGGCAACCGCATCATCAATGAGGGTATAGAAATAGGTGATCCCTGCTTTTTCAAATGCCTCCTGATACTCCTTTTCAAAGATTTCCTGGAAAATATCTTTAAAGGTGTGGTCATACTTTTTGGAAATGGTATCTTTAGAAGAAAACCATAAATCCTGTTTGGTATCCAGTGCATATTTAAAACAGCTTTTTGCAAAGCTTTTAATGGAGTCGTTTAAGTTGTGCATGCCCTGGACAATGCCTGCGCCCTGAAAGGTATGAACGGTTTCTCTTGCTTCAGATCCGTCCTTGGCCGTATAGACAAGTTCCACCTTACCGGCACCGGGGATCTTCATCTCGGTGCCCTTGTAAACGTCACCATAAGCATGTCTTGCAATGGTAATCGGCTTTTTCCAGCTTTTCACACATGGTTCGATTCCCTTGACAACGATGGGAGCGCGGAATACGGTTCCGTCTAAGATGGCGCGGATGGTGCCGTTGGGACTTTTCCACATCTCTTTTAGATCGTATTCTTTCACGCGGTCCGCATTGGGAGTGATGGTGGCACATTTGACGGCAACTTTGTATTTTTTTGTGGCATTGGCGGAATCTACGGTTACCTGATCATTTGTCTCATCGCGGTGCTTCAGCCCCAGATCATAATACTCGGTCTTTAAGTCAATGTATGGGAGCAAAAGATTGTCTTTAATCATCTGCCAGAGAATCCGGGTCATCTCATCGCCATCCATCTCAACAATGGGGGTTGTCATCTTAATCTTATCCATGTGTTTGTCCTCCTGATAAATGTTGGTATTTTGCTATAGTATACGACAAAACTGGACATGGTACAAGTCTGTCTATGCAAATTTATTCAACCATTTTTGTATATTATACACAGTTTGGGGATCAATGAAATGTTCCACCTTTTCCACCTGTTCCAATTCATCGGTATTTTGATTGATATAGCAAAAAAAACGGTGGAGGACATTATGGCGGAACAGCAGATATTCCCCAAGCTCCATGCCTTCTTCTGTCAGAGAGACAGTGCCGTATTTTTCAAAGGCGACCAACCCCTGTTTCTTTAGATTCCCGGTCATTTTAGAAGCGGATGACGGCTTTACATGAAGGCATTCGGCCAGCTCTTTAATCCGGACAGGATGTCTTTCATGATGCAGCCTGCAGATCATCTCCAGATAATCTTCCATGGAGGAGGTTATTTTTGTCTGCTCCAAAAGAGAATAGCCTTTGAGCGTATAGAAATTATCAGCTTGGGTCATGCATATGTCTCCTTTTCCTGTAGTCATAATTCAATCCTATTCCAGGATAAGCAGTTCTATGATTCTGTAAGTATGAAATACCGGTATCCTCCATTGGAACAATATTTTCACTTGCTGCATATGTTAGGATATGGAAACTTGCGGAGGTAATCTGAATGAAGGAAAAGGTATGTTTATCTGATTTAAAAAGAGGCCAGAAAGCGATTATCTCAAAACTGGCAGCTTACGATGACATGAGAAGACGGTTGCAGGATATCGGTCTGATCGAAGGTACGGTGGTGGAATGCATGGGAAAAAGTCCTCTGGGGGACCCGACTGCATATTTAATAAGAGGAGCGGTAATCGCGCTTCGCAGCGAGGACGCAGGCCGTGTTCTGGTAGGGCCCCGTCCGGAAGAAGATATGACGCCTCATCAGGAAGAAGTGGCTGCAGCAGCGGTCAGCCAGGAGGAGGAGATATGGGACTAAGCAGGGATTCCGTAGGAATCAAATCTGTGGACCTTGGACTGGAAATCAAGAAACGAAGTAAAACGGATAAAGTCATTGCTTTGGCGGGAAATCCCAATGTGGGTAAGAGTACGGTGTTCAACCAGCTGACTGGGATGAATCAGCACACGGGCAACTGGCCTGGAAAAACCGTAGCCAACGCCCAGGGCTATTGCAGTGACGGCAGTCAGGGATATGTAATGGTCGATATCCCCGGCTGCTATTCCCTTATGGCACATTCTGCCGAAGAAGAGGTTGCCAGGGATTTTATCTGTTTTGAAAACCCGGATGCGGTGGTGGTGGTCTGTGATGCCACCTGTCTGGAGCGAAATTTAAATCTGGTCCTGCAGGTTCTGGAAGCCTCGCCTCATGCCGTGGTCTGCGTCAATTTGATGGATGAGGCGAAAAAAAAGAAGATCAGCCTCCGGCTTGATCTTTTGGAAGAGCGTCTTGGCGTGCCGGTGGCGGGGACCGCGGCAAGAAGCAAAAAGGGGCTGGATCAGCTTTATTCCGGCCTAAAACGCTGTCTGGAAGAAAAAGAAGAAGGAATGGAACGTCCTGTTCTCATTTGTTATCCGGAATACATTGAAGAAGCAATTACAAAGCTAACCCCAGTGGTAGAAAACATATCAGATATTAATGTCAACACCCGCTGGCTCTGTGCCAGACTTTTAGATTCCAATGAAAATCTTATGGGCGCTGTAAAAAAATATCTAAAACCGGTTGCAGAATCAAAAGAAGTGAGAGCCTGTCTGGAAGAACTGAGGAGAGAATGGAAGGACAGAGGGATTGATCAGGAAAAAATAAGTGATGATATGGCTTCCGCCTTTGTTAAGAAAGCGGAATATTTATGTACAGGAGTGGTGATTTACGAAAACCAGACCTACAACCGGAAAGACCGGAAACTGGATTGGCTCTTTACCAGCAAAATTACGGGGTTTCCCATTATGTTTCTGGTTTTGCTTTGCATCTTCTGGCTCACCATAACCGGAGCCAATTATCCGTCTCAGTTTTTGAGCAAGGTATTGTTTGGCCTGGAGGACTGGCTGGCCCGGACTGCAGACTGGGCCGGTGTGCCGGCTGTCATATCCAACCTTTTGATTCACGGCGTTTACCGGGTCCTTGCCTGGGTCGTGTCCGTCATGCTTCCGCCTATGGCCATATTTTTCCCACTGTTCACCCTTTTGGAAGATTTTGGTTACCTTCCCAGAGTGGCTTTTAATTTAGACCGCTGTTTTAAACGGTGTTCCGCCTGCGGGAAGCAGGCACTGACCATGTGTCAAAGGAAATCTATGCTTTTTTCGGACCGGAAACGGCCATTCTTCTCTTGACACATTTTCCTCAAAATGGTATAGTTACAACATCAAACTGTAACTAAAAATAGTACAGAAATTTTGGCTAAAAGCCGTATTATTTTTTTACAGAAGGGTAAAAAAGGAGGTACTGTGAGTGGGTTTTTCAATTGATGTGAGTGTTCCCGTTTTGACCGTATTTCTGCAGGGAATCGTAAGCTTTCTCTCCCCCTGTGTCCTTCCTCTGATTCCGCTTTATATCGGATATTTGTCGGGAGGGACAGGAAGGACCGGAGAAGATGGACATATCCATTACGACCGCAGAAAGGTCATGCTTCACACCATTTGTTTTGTCATCGGAATCAGCTTTGCATTTTTTCTGCTGGGATTTTCCGTTTCTGCCTTAGGCAGCTTTTTTAAATCCAATCAGCTGCTGTTTGCCAGAGCCGGAGGCATTTTGATTTTTCTGTTTGGTCTGTATCAATTGGGGGTGTTTGGAACCTCTTCTGTGTTGGAGAGAGACCGGAGACTTCCGTTATCCCTGGATAAATTTGCCATGTCTCCCCTTACCGCACTTCTTATGGGATTCACCTTTAGCTTTGCCTGGACGCCATGTGTGGGCCCGGCGCTGGCCAGTGTACTCATTATGGCTACTTCCGCTTCTACAAAGGCATTGGGCTTCGCCCTGATCGGCGTATATACCTTGGGGTTTGTCCTTCCCTTTCTGGCAGTCGGATTCTTTACAACAACCGTTCTGGAATTTTTCAAAACCCATCGGGATATAACCAAATATATGGGAAAGCTGGGCGGAGTGCTGATGCTGTTTATGGGGATACTCATGTTCACCGGAAAGATGAATGCAGTGAGCGGATATCTCTCTTCTCTTCCTATTCCATCCGTAACACAAGAGCAGGAGACAGAGGAACCCTCTGCGGCAAACGAGACCCCTCCGGAAACGGAAACGGAAGAGGAACAAAAGCCCCTTCCAGCCGTTGATTTCACATTAAAAGATCAGTTTGGAACGATCCACTCCCTGTCTGATTATAAAGGCAAGACCATATTCCTTAATTTCTGGGCGACCTGGTGTCCTCCCTGCCGTGCGGAGATGCCGGATATCCAGAAGCTGTATGAGACCCAGGATACGGAAGGCGATAACGCGGTGATTATTCTTGGAGTAGCAGCACCAAACTACGGAACCGAAAAAGACGAACAGGGAATCAGGGATTTCTTAAAAGAGAATGGATATACGTATCCGGTACTCATGGATACAGATGCAGAACTATTTGAAGCTTACGGCATTTATTCCTTTCCCACCACCTATATGATCGACCGGGAGGGAAATGTATTTGGATATGCCAGCGGGCAGTTATCAATGGATATGATGCACAGCATTATTGAACAGACACTGAAAGGAGAGCGGGATTAATACTATGGATAAAAACAGGGCAAAAAGGCTTCGGTCCAGAAGAAGAAACAGAAAGATCGCTTATGGGGTATTGACATTATCCGTCCTGACATCTGTCTGGTTATTATATTCTAATGTATTCTCAGCCAGTCCGACGAATACAGACAGGAAAAAAGACGGAAGCGGACAGGAAATAAGTGAACAGACCGCAGATTTATCGAAAAAGCTGAAATCCGCCAAAATCGGAACCACGGATCTGACAGGTCTTACCATTCAGGAGGCGGAAGACACCATCGAGGAACGGTATCAGTGGGAGCTGATGGTAAACAACGGTTCAGACAGCGTATTGCTGGATAATCTCATAGACAGCCAGATTAAGGATATCAAAAGAAAGCTGGAAGAGACGTCTCCCGACGAGACGCAGGAGTATCATATTGATTATGAAGCGATGCGGGAACCATTTACCAGACAGGCGGCGGAATTGGCCGGGAAATGGAAGGAAAGCCCGGTAAATGCAGAACTGGAATCCTTTGATAAGGAAACCGGAACTTACCGCTATACCCAGGGTAAGAACGGACGAACCCTGGACCAGGAAAAGCTGGTGGAGCAGCTGATGGAGGCCGTGAAAGCAGAGGATTATCAGGCGGAGATACAAGCGGAGTTTGACCAGACACTCCCGGACAGGACCCAGGTTCAGGCAAAAGAACAGTACCGGGTTATAGGAACCTTTACCACCACCACCACAAATAATAAGAACAGGAACAAAAATATCAGCCTGGCGGTGGACGCTATCAATGGAATGGTTTTAAAACCGGGGGAAGAATTTTCCTTTAACAATGCCACCGGAAACCGGACCAGGGAAAAAGGATACCAGCCGGCAGGCGCATACCGCAACGGCGTGCTGATCGAGGAACCTGGCGGAGGAGTCTGCCAGGTCTCCACTACCTTGTATCATTCCATCATAGAAAGCGGATTTAAGACTACGGAGCGCAATTCCCATAGCTTTGCACCTGCTTACGTGGAAAAAGGACAGGACGCCATGGTCAGCTTTGACGGATATGCGGGACCGGATTTAAAGTTTAAGAACACCAGCAGCAGTTCCATTGTTATCCGTGCTTCCCTGGATGGAAGGACCCTAAAGATTTCCATCGTAGGCATTCCGTTTCTAAAAGACGGCGAAAAGGTAACCATTCGTTCCCAGAAGGTAAGGGATTTGGAGCCTGTGACACCGGTTTATGAAGAAAATCCCTCCCTTCCTTTTGGAACAGAAAAAATCGTTGACAAAGGAAGCACAGGCAGCGTCTATAAGAGCTACCGTGTCCTGAAAAAGGGAGATACGGTTATGAAGGAAGAACCGCTTCATAACAGCACGTACAAAGGAAAGCCAGCAGTCATCCAGAGAAATACCACTCACAAGCCGGTTGAAACAGAGCCAGAGACTACGGCAGAGACCCAGCCGGAGACAACCGCTCCGGAGATTCATGGCCCGGGTGCTGCTCTGCCCCCTGCCGAAGCGCCAGAGCAGCCGCAGGTGTAAGGCCGGATAAAAAAGTCAGTATTTTGCTAAGGCAGAATGCTGGCTTTTTTTGAAAACTTTGAAAACGTATATCGTACAAGCCGGACGGAATAAGATTTTCCAGGAGGTGTTCCCATGGATACGATCAATCATGCGACCGATGAGAAAAAGCTTACCGACGTAAAGGTGGAACGGATCTACGTTGGAGAGAAGACGGCAAAGCAGCTGGTCCTGGAACTTCTTAAAAAACGAAGGGAATCCGGAGGGCAATTTTCATGAGCCCGGAATATCAGGCCGGCTTATATATGCGGCTTTCCAGGGATGACGGAGCCGGTGAGAGCGCCAGCATCAGTACCCAGAGAAAAATGCTCCGTTCCTATGCAAAGGAACATGGGTTTGTAGTTTACGGGGAATACGTGGATGACGGCTTCAGCGGCACCAGCTTTCAACGCCCTGCATGGGAACGGCTCATCAGCGATATTGAAGCCAAAAGAGTGAATCTGGTGATTACCAAGGATTTGTCCCGCCTCGGCAGGGATTATATTTTAACCGGGCAATTTACGGAAATCTATTTTCCGGCTAAAAAAGTACGCTATATTGCCATCAACGATGGGTATGATTCCGATAGTCCCTTAAATGATATTGCTCCATTTAAAAATATAGTCAATGAAATGTATGCGAGGGACACGTCAAAAAAGATCCGCAGCGCGTTTCAGACCAAGATCAGGGAAGGCGCCTTTATCGGCAATTTTGCCCCATACGGATACCAAAAGGACCCTGTAAATAAAAATCATCTGGTAATTGATCCCATAACAGCTCCCATTGTCCGGGAAATCTTTGAACGGGCGGACCGGGGAGAATCCCCCTCCACAATCGCCGATGCCTTAAATCAGAGACAGGTACTGACACCCGCCATGTACCGCTGTATCAGACACCCTTATCTGCAGCCGGCTGAGCCCTCCGGCCGGAAGGGGTGGACCTCAGGGACCATTTGCAAAATGCTTAAAAATGCCGTTTACCTGGGTCATGTCGTGCAGGGAAAGACCTCCAAGCTTTCCTTTAAAAGCAACATCACCCTTTCTCACCCGAAAGAAGAATGGGTGGTGGTAAAACATATGCATGAGCCACTTATTTCCCAGGACGTATTTGAACGGATTAAAAGAAGGAGTGTCCCTCGGAAAAATCTTCGGGAAACAGATTTTATCAATGCTTTTTCCGGAATTGCCGTATGCGGGGACTGCAAAAGAAACATGTCTGTCACAGGAAAAAAAGGAAAGCCCCGGTCTTACCGCCTGGTATGCGGAGGATATAAGCAGTATGGAACCAAAAAATGCACCAGTCATTCTATAGACTATGATCTTTTATATGAGACGGTATTAAAAGAAATCAAAGATTTACTTGATCTTACGAAGCAGGAAAAAGAGGAGATTAAAAGAAAACTTAGGCAGTCGGAATCCATAAAAAAAGAAACCTTTGAAGAACGGTCAGCGGCACCATTAAAAAAGCGGAACCGAGAGATTTCCCGTATCATTGGTCAGCTCTATGAGGATAAAGTGAACCAGAGAATCAGTGAAGAACGCTTTTATGAAATGCTGGCTTCTTTGGAAAAAGAGCAAAAGGAGATTACGGCAGGATTACGGTCTTTAACGGAAAGAAATGCTGAAAGGGAACCTGGGGAACAGGTGCAGACGTGTCAGGGAGAAGAGCTTTTCAAAGAGATATCAGGCGAAAGAAAACTGACCAGGGATTTCATCGGAAAATTTATTGAAAAAATCGAAATATGTCAGAGCCGAGAGGACGTTCATGAGGGGAAATGCCGCAGGTGTCAGACCATCCGGATCTACTTCAGGACCAATGGTCCGTCACAAGAAGAATGAAACGGCATAAATTTCCCCTGTCATGTGCATGGGCTTTGGCTGCAATGCGGCAGGGATCGTCGGGTGCCGGATTATTGATTCCCCAAGAGAACGGTTGATTGCTATGATCACCAACAATTTTGTCCCTTGTAACGGGCGGTTTCCCACCATGATCGCCATTATTACCATGTTTTTTGTAGGAGGGGCCACCGGTTTATTTTCCTCTGTTTTATCGGCTGCCATCTTATCCGGAGTGATTGTTCTTGGGATTCTGACTACGTTGGTGATTTCAAAGGTACTTTCCGTTACTATTTTAAAGGGGATCCCCTCATCCTTTACGCTGGAGCTGCCGCCATACCGGAGGCCCCAGGTGGGGAAAGTCATTGTGCGATCCATTTTTGACCGTACCTTATTTGTGCTGGGCCGTGCCGTAATCGTTGCGGCTCCCGCCGGTATGGTCATCTGGCTTATGGCCAATTTAACCGTTGGAGATGCCACCCTGCTGTCCCTCTGCTCCGGATTTTTAGACCCGTTTGCTCAAATGATTGGATTAGATGGCGTCATTTTGCTGGCGTTTATTCTTGGTTTTCCGGCAAACGAGATCGTGGTTCCCATTATTATCATGGCTTATATGGCGGAAGGAAAACTTCTGGAAATTGATGATTTGTCTGTATTGAAAAATCTTCTGGTGGCCAATGGCTGGACCTGGATCACAGCGGTCAGCACCCTGCTGTTTTCTCTGATGCACTGGCCCTGTTCGACCACCTGTCTTACCATCAGAAAGGAAACCCAGAGTATGAAATGGACCATAGTTTCCTGGCTGGTCCCCACCATAACCGGCGTTCTCGTATGCTTTGTGTTCACCACCGTTGCCAGGGCCTTTGTGTAATGTTTAAACGTTCTCCGTTCTGTCCACAATCATAGTAGACTATTTAGTGAAAGGAGGGAGAAGCGTGAATCGGAGTTACCGCGTTTACGCCCTGTCGGACCGGAGAAAAGCCAGAAGTATTGTAAAGGAAATCTCCAAAGTCGACGGAGTGCAGGGGATACAAATTTCAGATGATTTAAAAGAAATGAGCATTAAAATGGAAACCGGAAAAACGACCGCTGTCATGGAGCGGGTGGTAAACATCTGCAACCGCATCTCTTACGGCTGTGAAGTAAAATACAAGTTCACATAGCCCTTGTTTATAGGAAACTGCCAAACGCCGCGGGATACTGAAATCCAGTATATCCGTGGCGTTTTCCATTGCGTCAAATCCAGTATTTGTAAACTTTAGATATAGTTTGTAAAGCTTTGGAAAAGTCACTTGAATAATGAAGCCGTTGGATTTATTCTGGGGAGGTGAGAAGTACTTCCATCATGGTATAAAAAAGCAATCACGCAAAAATGAGCGTGGCAACTAGGAGGAATGATGTATGAACAGGAGAAAGAAGTATGGAGCTGCGTTTCTTTCCGCTGCCCTGACACTGGTATTGGCGGGAGGATATGCGTATGCGGCAACCAAACATTTTGCAGATTCCACGAAGGATGAAGCCTGGGATAATTGGGTACAGAAATGGGAAAACCAGGTGAGCACAGATTATGAAAAAGTTGCGCTGACTCCAGGGGCGGATGAGACTCAGATGAATTTTGCCTGGTACTCCAGGGCGGACAAGGAAGCAACACCGAAGATCGAACTTTCCACCAACAGCAATATGAGCGGTGCAAAGGTATTTGAAGGTGAGGCCACCCAGGCAATTGACGGATATAGGAGCAATAAGGCGACTGCTACGGCTCTGCAGGAAAATACCACGTACTATTACCGTTACTATAAAAATGGAGAGCCAAGCCAGATCTCTTCCTTTAAAACACACAGCTTTAACAGCTATACCATGCTTTATGTAGGAGATCCCCAGATCGGCGCATCCAAGGGACAAACCACCTCCAGAGGGGATAAGCTGGAGAATTCATCCCCATTGAATACGGCAGCCAGAAATGATTCCTTTAGCTGGAACAAGACCTTAAATATGGCCATGGCTGCAAACCCGGATGTCAGCTTTGTCCT
Source organism: Lacrimispora sinapis (assembly GCF_043633585.1). NCBI lineage: Bacteria > Bacillati > Bacillota > Clostridia > Lachnospirales > Lachnospiraceae > Lacrimispora > Lacrimispora sinapis. The sequence continues at coordinate 762,018 of NZ_CP141832.1, forward strand.
TTCCGCCGGCGATCAGATCAATAAAAATGTAGAAGGCAGAGATCCGGGCAATGAAGTGGAATACGCCGGTTTTCTCAGTGCCGACTGGATGGATTCCCTGCCCGTTGCCACAACCATCGGCAATCACGATTCCACCAACGAAAGCTACAGCTATCATTTCAATAACCCCAATGACACCCAGCTGGGAAAGACCGCTGCGGGAGGAGATTATTTTTATAAATACGGCCCGGCTCTGTATGTGGTTTTAAACACCAACAATTATAACTGTGCGGAGCATGAACAGGTGTTAAAACAAGCAGTAGCCGCCTATCCCAAAACGGCCTGGAGAATCGTAATGATTCATCAGGATATCTATGGCAGCGGGCTGGATCATTCCGATTCGGACGGCATCGTGCTGAGAAGCCAGCTGACCCCTCTGATGGACAAATACGATGTGGATGTGGTGCTGCAGGGACATGACCATACCTATTCCAGAAGCTATCTGTTAAAATCCGATTCCAAAACCCATGCGAAGTATGATTTCTATGACTGGGATCATGTCAAGGATGAAGCAGGAGAGGTACTTCCTTATAACAATTCTGTCTATCAGGATGAAAATAACTGCTACACCATTGCCAATACCATGTCCGGAAGCGTGACCAATGCGGATGGCACCCTTTACATGGAAGCCAATTCCTCAACCGGCAGCAAGTATTACGAATTGATCCCCACCCAGCAGGATTATATTGCGGCGAGAAACCAGAACTGGAATCCAACTTATTCAGTGATCCGTATCAATCAGAATACCTTTACCATTGATACATATGAGATTGCAGGCGGACGGCTGCAGAATATCGACCAAACCTTTACCTTAAAAAAGACCAGCACTTCGAGAAGATAGAAAAATGTATTCTGTATTTCATGGGGCGTCTGATTCCGTCAGGCGCCTCGCCGCTTCCTTAAAAGCCGGTGCCAGTACCATTGCCGGCCTGTGGAAGCGCAGAGAAAGTGAGGAAGTATAAGCATGGAGCAGATTTCTAAATCGGTAAAATTTTTACATAGTCATGGAGGAAAGCGGATCCAGTGGGTGTTGTTTGCCGTTTTTATGGCAGCATTTGCCCTTTTTTTGCTTCGGTTTAATCAGGTGGATATCGCCAGTCTGGTATCCACAGAGGGAAGGACCTTTGAGCGGGCAACGGTGGTTAAAATTTTAAAGGACAATGTACAGGAAGATGGAAACCGGGTGGGGCAGCAGAGTGTTTTAATAGAGGTTAAGACAGGACCTAAGAAGGGGGAGATTGTGGAGGCCACCAGCAACAACGGTTATCTCTTTGGAGCCGCCTGCCGGCCTGGAATGGGGGTAATAGACATACAAAGTCTTGCCGGGGACATCTCCCTTCATACGGTGTACAGCTTTGACCGGGAATGGGCGGTTTTAGGATTTATTGCAATATTTCTGGCTGTGGTTTGTCTTATCGGAGGGAAAAAGGGGATTCTCGCCTGCGTGGGTCTGATTTTTACGTTCATCTGCATCATCTGGTTTTATATCCCCATGATCTATAAGGGATATTCGCCCTTTCTTGCGGCGATCCTTGTGGCCGCCGTTACCACGTTTGTGATCATGTATCTTCTTGGAGGCTGGTCCGGGAAAACCATCTGCGCCGTAATCGGAACGGTAGGGGGAGTTGTGATTGCCGGGATTTCGGCTTTCCTGTTTGGAAAGGCGGCCCATTTGACCGGATACAACGCACCGGAAATCGAGTCTCTGCTGGTACTGGAAAACATCCGGGGAATCCGGGTAGGAGAGCTGTTGTTTTCCGGACTATTGATCTCCGCTCTGGGAGCGGTTATGGATGTGGCAATGGCCATTTCCTCTACCGTATTTGAAATCCATGATCAGATGCCTCACCTGGATAGAAAGGGACTGTTCCGTTCGGGAATGAATGTAGGACGGGATGCCATGGGAACCATGGCTAACACTTTGATTCTGGCCTTTGTGGGGAGCGGAGTCAGTACCCTGATTTTAACCTATGCCTATGAATTGCCTTATCTTCAGATCATCAATTCCAATAATATGGTAATTGAAGTGATGCAGGGAATTTCCGGAAGTATGGGAGTGATTCTGACGGTACCCATCGTTTCGCTGATCGCATCGTTTGTGGCAGCAGGAAGAAAGCCAGAGGTGTCCGGACGCTTATCTTCAGAAACCATCACTGAGACAGTATCAGACTAAAAAAGGACTGCCTTTGATGACATCATCTGTCATCAAAGGCAGTCCTTTTATAATTCGATTAATGAGCCTTTTTTGCGTATTCACCGATCTTCTTGTCCATGTTGGAAATATGCTTGGTAAGCCATTCCAGGATCATCTGGTTGGCATTCAAAATTACCAGTAAATTTCCTCCGGACGCATTGTAATCATTTTTTAGCTTGGTTAGCTGTGAAATAAAGGCAGTATGTGCTTTTTTCTGTTCTTCATATCCCGGATAATGGATGCTGAGCATGTATTTTTCCTCATCCGCAAAATGTTTTTTGGTATAATCATCCAAAAAGGCAAGAAGCTCCCCCACATATTCTTTGGCCCGGTTGTTCTTTCCTGCTTCAAAAAGGGCCTCTGCTTTTTCAAACCACATCTTATGCTGATCATCTATCATTGATATTCCAACGGATAAATTCGTTGTCCATGGCATAAGTACTCCCTCCTTACTGGTATTTATTTGATATCTATGATTATAAACCCATAATATGGAAAAATCAAGCAAATTAGCCAATACAAAAAATAAAAACTATTATTAATATTTCCTTTGATATAGGTAAAACCTAAGTCCAAAAGGTACATATAAAATTGACGTACCTCTGCTGCAATGTTATAATTTTTATTTAGTAAACTGTAAGGGAGAAAGAACATGGAGGCAGAGGGAATCCGTCTGAATAAATTTTTAAGTGAAGCAGGGATCTGTTCCCGCAGGGAGGCGGACCGTCTCATAGAAGCAGGTAAGGTACGGATTGATGGACAGGCTGCATCAACCGGACAGAAGGTTCTGCCGGGCCAGACTGTTTTGGTCAATGGGCGTATCATAACGGCAGCGGGAGGGAATAAGAGTCATAAGGAAAAACCGGTCCTTCTGGCAGTTTATAAGCCCAAAGGCATCGTATGCACCACATCCCACAAAGACCGTGCTCCAAATATTGTGGACATGATAGATTATCCTGTCCGCATCTATCCCGTGGGCCGACTGGATAAAGATTCCGAAGGCCTGATTCTTATGACGAATCAGGGTGAACTTGTGAATAAAATAATGCGCAGCGGAAATGCTCATGAAAAGGAATATCTTGTGAAAGTAAACCGCCCCGTCACCGATGACTTTATCCGCAAGCTGAAAAAAGGAGTGTTCCTGTCCGAGCTGGACGTGACTACAAAACCCTGTTTTGCAGCTAAAACCGGAGAAAAGGCATTTAAGATCGTTTTGACCCAGGGCCTGAACCGCCAGATCAGGCGGATGTGCGGAGAGTTAGGCTATGAAGTGCGGCTGTTGAAACGAATGCGGATTATGAATGTGGAACTGGGAGATTTAAAACCCGGCGCTTACCGGGAGCTTTCAAAGAGAGAATACCACCAGATGAAGGAAGCCTTAAAAGGCTCAAGCAATCTTTCCTATAAAGAACAAAAAAAGGAGTTATCTGATGGACGCCAAACTAGATAGAATGAAAGAACTGATCCAGGTTTTAAATGAGGCGGGGAAAGCCTATTACCAGGAAAGCCGTGAGATCATGAGCAATTTTGAATACGACAGACTCTACGATGAACTGCAGAAGCTGGAAAAGGAGACCGGAGTGATCCTATCCAAAAGCCCCACCCAGAACGTGGGCTTCCATGTGCTGAGTGAACTCCCAAAAGAAGCACACGAAAGCCCTATGTTATCCCTTGATAAGACAAAAAGCGTGGAAGAGCTGGAGGAATGGCTGGGCAGCCAGAAAGGGATTTTATCCTGGAAGCTTGACGGTCTGACCGTTGTTCTTAACTACAACCACGGAACTCTTCAAAAAGCCGTGACCCGGGGAAATGGGGAAATCGGGGAGGTCATAACAAATAATGCAAAGGTATTTTCCAATATTCCTCTTACGATATCCCACCAGGAAGAGCTTGTACTGAGAGGTGAGGCGGTCATCAAATATTCCGATTTTAACCGGATCAATGAAGAAATTGGTGATGTGGCAGCCAGGTATAAGAATCCCCGAAATTTGTGCAGCGGTTCTGTCCGGCAGCTAAACAACGAGATCACAGCCCAAAGAAACGTCAATTTTATGGCATTTGCTCTGGTATCTGCAGAAGGGGTTGACTTTAATAACTCCAGAAGAGTTCAGTTTGAGTGGCTGAAAGAGCAGGGCTTTGATGTGGTGGATTACAAGACCGTAACAAGGGAAACACTGGCTGACACTGTGAAAGAGTTTGCAAAGGAGGTTGGGAACTATGATATCCCATCCGACGGGCTGGTGCTTTTATTAGACGATATTTCTTACGGCCAGTCTCTTGGCCGGACGGCAAAGTTTCCCCGCAATGCCATCGCATTTAAATGGGCAGACGAGATCAGGGAGACGACCCTTGTAAAAATCCTTTGGAGCCCGTCAAGGACCGGTCTCATCAACCCGGTTGCCATCTTTGAACCCGTAGAGTTGGAAGGGACCACCGTAAGCCGTGCCAGTGTCCACAACCTAAGCATCATGGAAGCGTTACAGCTTGGAGAAGGAGATCAGATCACCGTGTATAAGGCGAACATGATCATTCCTCAGATCGCCGACAATCTGACAAGGAGCGGAACCATTAAGATTCCGGAAGAATGTCCGGTTTGTTCCGGAAAAACAGAGATCCGAAAGGTCAATGACGTAAAGAGCTTATACTGTACCAATCCGGATTGCCAGGCAAAGAAGATAAAGAGCTTTTCACTCTTTGTCAGCCGGGATGCCTTAAATATCGACGGACTTTCCGAAGCCACCCTGGAAAAATTTATCGGCGCCGGCTTTATCCGGGAATATGCAGACATTTTCCATTTGGAGCAGTATGAGGAAAGCATTACTCAAATGGAGGGATTCGGGAAAAAGTCCTACGATAATCTGATACAGGCGGTGAAGAATGCGTCCCATACCACCCTTCCAAGGCTGATCTATGGACTTGGAATAGCCGGGATCGGCCTGGCAAATGCCAAGATGCTCTGCAGAGAGTTCCGGTTCGATTTTGAGAGAATGCGCCATGCAGAAGAAGAGGAACTGATTTCCGTCCCGGGAATCGGAAAAGTCCTTGCGGATGCCTGGATCAATTATTTCAAGCAGGACAAGAACAATGAGATGGTGGACCGGCTTCTTAGTGAAGTCACCATCGGGCAGATGGCAGAAACAGAAGAAAATACAAAGCTGGAGGGGAAAATTTTTGTCATCACCGGTTCGGTGAATCACTTTGAAAACCGGAAAGCGCTTCAGGAAGCCATTGAAGCCCAGGGAGGAAAGGTCACTGGTTCTGTTACTTCAAAAACCACGTATTTAATCAACAACGACACCACGTCCAATTCTTCCAAGAATAAAAAGGCGAAGGAACTGGGAGTGCCTATTATATCAGAGGAAGATTTTATAAAAATACTGGAGGAATAAAGTATGCCCATTAAAGTACAAAAGGATTTGCCTGCAAAAGCCATATTGGAAAAAGAGAATATATTTACCATGGATGAGGACCGTGCGTTAAGCCAGGACATCCGACCTCTGGAAATTCTGATTGTAAATTTAATGCCCATCAAGGAAGAAACAGAAACTCAGCTTTTACGCGCTCTTTCCAACACACCGCTGCAGGTGGACTGTTCCTTTTTGATGCTGGAGAGCCATACTTCCAAAAATACATCTGCCAGTCATTTGAATAAGTTTTATATTTATCTCGATGAAGTGCAGAATAAAAAGTTTGACGGAATGATCATCACCGGTGCACCGGTGGAGCATATGGAGTTTGAAGAAGTAAACTACTGGAAGGAGCTGGCTAAGATCATGGAATGGAGCAAGACCCATGTGACCAGCACCCTCCACATCTGCTGGGGCGCGCAGGCAGGCCTTTATTACCATTATGGCATCAGGAAATATAAAAGAGACAGCAAGCTGTCCGGCATCTATTGCCATAAGATTCTGGACCGCAAGATACCTCTTGTAAGAAGCATGGATGATTTTGTGATGGCACCTCATTCCCGGTATACGGAAGTGCGAAGAGAGGATATTGAAAAGCACCCGGAGCTTCAGATTCTTGCCGAGTCAAAGGAAGCGGGAATTTATCTGGTCATGAGCGAAGATGGAAAACAGATATTTGTCCAGGGACATCCGGAGTATGACCGCATGACACTGGACGGGGAGTATCACAGGGATCTGGAAAAAGGTTTAAACCCCAAGATCCCCTGCAACTATTATGAAGATGATGATCCCAATACGGTTCCAATGCTGAACTGGCGGAATGCGGCGAATACGCTGTATGCCAACTGGCTGAATTATTATGTATATCAGGTAACGCCGTATGAGTTGGACGCGGACGAGCCGGAGTATGTGATTTAAGGAGAATTTCTGACATTTTTATGCTCAATGCAGAATAGGCAAAACTATCGTAAAGTATTGCAAAATATCATGTTTTAGGGAAAGATCGGGGTACGATTATTTATGTATAATGACCTCGCATAATTAATATGTTTAGATATATAAATAAGTCCATATGCTTGTAGGTGAAACTATGAGTATATGGGCTTATTTTAGTGCCTTAAATTACAATGCAAACTTATCCCCCTACCATTGCTTCAAACGTCCATATGGGCATTCTGAAATATCACAGGGATGTTCATAGGCACAAGTTGAAATGTTAGTTTCATATAAAAAATAAACCAGCTTTCTTCTCTCGGGTATAATGGTTCATTCCTTTCTTCATATTAGTTTACTGTATATGGCCTTAAAATAGCTGTCCAGTTTATTGGAGCCGATCCACAAACCAGTAACAGAAATAGAAATAACTATTGCAAATATTGGAACTAAACATGTATAATATTGGAACTTAAGTTGTAATGAATTTCAACTAGGAATATATTAATAAGAAGTATCCATATTAAAATATAATTATTAGGGAGATAACGAATGTTGAAACATTATAAAACTAATAGTGAAACAATGTTAGCATTAGGGTCTACATGTTGTCTATTAATTATGAAGTATTATGAGACAGTATTTTATTACAGAAATATAAATTTGATTTTAGACACATTATATGGATTTGTTGTAATCCCTCTTTTTTATTTTTTTCTCTCCTCTTGTCTTGCAACAATATTTGTTAAATTATCTAGTGTTCAGGTATCTAAAACAACAAAAAAGATTTCCAAACTGATAGATATTTTATTGTTAGTAATTTATATAATTGTTCTTGTTTTAAAACTATTAGGATTTATCACTATTGGAAACATACCTTTTATTTCAATCTACTGGATTGTTTTTATTGCATGGGGATGCATATTTACTATTGATGTTAATGCACAGTTAAAGAAAGGGGAAACTATTTGAAAAAGGGATTAAAGATTATTTTAGGATTAGCTATTGTACTTAGTTTTGGATCTATTTCTGCATTTGCAGCTCCTACTGGCACAGATAGTTCAGCACCTCATATAACGACTGTTCTGACTATATCAGATCCAGAAACAGGTCAGAAATGGGAGTGGGAATTACCAGAAAATGAGGTTAAAGTTACTCCTTCAAACAGCCTTTTAAGATCAGGAAATACTATCACAGAAGCAGTCGTAAGTTTTGATGCTGGAAAGTATTTAAATGCGACGTTACTTGCTAATCCTAGTCAATCCGCAACATTGGAGGACGATATTACAATAAAAACTGGATTAACGTATTCTACCAATGCGGCGAATAATACGGTGCGTATTTATAATGTTTTCGGTTCAACTACACCCAAAGGGCTTTATTATGCAGAAAATAGAAAAGTATATTGGAGAAATCCAGGTGCTTCTATAGGTGGGACACTAACTCCAACTTCAAATTCTTGGAATTATTCAGTAGATTCCACAGCAGGAATGTATTCATCAGATGTACCTCTATATTCACTTTTGGATTGTAGAGTGAGAGTATCTGGAATGAGTAACTACAGAGATCTAAGTGTTAAATGTACATTATAGTTCTATAACCATAAAATACTTCCCCCAAGCAATAAATTTTCAATAGTTAAAGTCTTCTATAAAACATTTAGAAGGTTTAAGATAGTCAAAAAAGTCAGCATCTGTTGGCTTTTTTGGATGCTGGGCACATTCGAGACGGAGATTTGACGAAGCCGTTAAGGCTTTGCCAAAAGCGAGTCAAAAAAATGCACTTGGATATCTTGCATTGAAACAAATCCAGGCTATTTACAGAGAAGAAGCCAAACTCAGTGATATGAGTTCCAAAGAACGACTGGAACATCGCCAGCTGACCATAAAACCCTTGGTCGATGCGTATTTCGCATGGGCAAAGGAAAGCGAGAGCAAAGTTCCGGCCAAAGGAAAAACTCACAATGGCTTCACCTATTCCATTAATCAAGAGAAGTATCTTAAAGTATTCCTTGAAGATGGGGAAGTTCCAATGGATAACAATTCAGCAGAACAATCGATTCGTTCTTTCTGTGTAGGAAAGAAAAACTGGGTTATGATTGATACAATCGCAGGAGCTGACTCCAGTGCTATTATTTACAGCATAGCAGAGACAGCCAAAGCCAACCATTTGAAGCCTTATGATTATTTTGAATATCTGCTGACAGAGATTCCAAAACACCTGGAGGAAAAAGATAACAGTTTCTGCGAAGATCTGTTGCCCTGGTCAGATAAGCTTCCGGTTAATTGCAGAAAATCACTGTAAAAACATACCGCTCATATGAGCGGCATGTTTTTGTGATGGTACTTACTATGGAGCGCTTACTTTATTATTAATAAAAAACATTATCGGAGAATAGGTACTTGACATTATTAATAAATAAATGATAATTTAATATTATAAATAATATATAAGTAAATTAAATAATTAAATACTATGGAGAGGAGGAGTTAGTAGAGGTGAGAAGCGCTGTATAATTGTGGCTAAAAGAGACATCAAGAGAAAGGGGAGGATTACTGGAAAAAATTTTTAAATTTAATATAAATCTTAAATTATGAGTTTTTTGCAATTAGTTTAGATATCTTGATTTTGAAGCGGGTTACATTATTTTTAATAAAGGAAGTGTATAAAAGTGAAAAAAATTAAACTATATTTTGGGATTAGTCTAATAGTAATTATTTTAAGTATTGTAACTTTGCTATCTATGGTTAAAGGTATAGAGAGTATAATAACATGTGCTTTTTTTATCTATTTATTATTACTAATATTTTTGATTTTTAATTTATCCTCATATATAACCGCATTTTGTCTTCAACGTGATCAGATGAAAAAAAAGGATTTGATCATGGGAGGTATATTTTTAACAGTCAATGTTTTGTTTGTTATTATTTATTTGTACATAATTACATTACTTTATTTCTTTAATTAACGAGGAAAAAACATGAAGAAAGTATTTGGTTTGGTATTAATGGCAATAACGTCATTTACATTAACGACTAGTGCATTAGCTGCAGAAACAACAAATGTTAATGATATTGACAGTTTATACAAGAATGCATACAATCAAGCGAAAAATGAAGTGAAAAATGAAATTAACGATGATTATGGTGCTTATGCATATTTAGTAGATAATTTAGACCAGATTATTGTATCGGAGAGAGGAATTAATTTAAAGCCTACGGTATATAGTAATTTGGAAACAGAAGAAAAGCCTCTGGTAAAAGATTTTGTTACACGACTTAACACGCTAATTAAAGAAAATGCAGTTACTGTTAATAACAATTTAGTAATTTCACACAAGAAAATACCAGAAGATTCAAGAGTAATATTGCATTCAGAAATAATGGAGCTAATGCCCGAAGCAAGAGCTCATGCGAAACAGTTGAAAAAGGTCTATGATAATGCAATTTTCAGTCAAAAACATCTAATAGCTGGGGCATATTTTACTGAACGAGTAAAGAGTGGTGGAATTTGGGATTATAAACAATATTTAGGTCTAAAAACTAGATATTTCGAATCAGAGTTACAAGCAATAATGACAGGAGAGACGATTGGAAACTTCCATTATGGATATGTTGGTAGTGTTTGCTTTGGACCAACAACATTAAAAAGTGCTGCTGGTCTTGTTCAAATTATTTCAGGTACATCTAGTACAAAGTATTGGAAAAGCTATTTTGATGATCCTAGTGATCAAAAAGATATTCAGTGGGGAATTAATAAATATAATGCTGATAATTAATTGTATTATAAAAAAAGAGAAGAGTATTGATGGAGGCAAAAGCTATATTACATAAAGGTTTGGGAATTGAAATTTACATTAGTTTGCACGCCTTACTATATATATCAGGTAACGCCGTATGAGTTGGACGCGGACGAGCCGGAGTATGTGATTTAGTGAGATTTGCAGAAAATAAGAGGATGAAACAGTATGAAAAATGATACTATAAAAATATACAGCCCTTTTACTTGCGGTGGAAACTAAAAGATTAAAAAGGTGTAAGAGTTGCTTCATTAATTGAAAATGGTGAGGTGTTAAGAGATTAAGGAGGTATGACTTTTATGTTTGAGGTAATTGAAAATCTTCAAGATATGGAAGAGTATTATTATATTGATTTTATTCCATATGAAACATCGGACGTGCATTTTTTAGAATTGGAGGAATATTTTGAAACCTCTTATCTGCATTTGTTTGCTGAAAAAATATCACATATTGCTTTGAAGTTGATTTATTTCTATCAATGCGAGATTTATCTGACGGAATCTCCAAAACTTGCTAAGTTGAAGCATAAGTTTCCTTTTAATGTAAATATTAGAAACAGTTCTCCTGATAAATTAGCGTATATTATAAAGAAAATTGTATCAAAGGATTTTTCTTCGGTACAGATTCTATTTTCAGAACCTCAGTTTCTCATGAGTATTAATGGTGGATTTTTAGTTAGTTTTTATCAACTGACGGATGAAGTTCTGCAAATATTACAGAAACTAGTCTCACAAGAGGGATTATTTTTGAAATTTAGAAACTCTGCTGATGAAAGAATATTAATGTAATATGGAACAAAGGCCATTCGCTGCAGACACATCAATAGGGTGATTGGATCTGATATTCCCTATTTTTTACTTGGAAGGTGTTTCAAACAAGAAAAACAGGTCATCTGGACATAGAAATACCCCCATATAGGACTTTTATATTTCATTGTCCTATATAGGAGTAGTATATCATTCTTCGTGCGATAGCCCAATTCTTATAAACGAAATACATCTTTATTAGTACCGTGTTTTACATTACATCTTCTTTTTCAACGTTATGCACGGTAAGAAATCCGCAAATCAGAGAAACAATGAATAGTAAGACCGGAAGAATTGTATTTCCCCTTAAAGTCAAATCTCCTATGGTTCCGTTCATAACAGAAAACAGTAAAAAGGAAGAGATAATAGCTGCCTTTGATGACTTCATCCTTTTACCAATATACAAAGGAAGAAAGCCCAGGGTCACCGTAAGAACCGTCTTTAAAATGGTCTGTATATAAAAACTGACACTTGTCATATCATAGCCGAGCAAAAAACCGTCCTTCACCATGGAGGTTAAGGCCAACAGCAGATAAATAAACAGCTTTCCAAAGAAAAGACCTGCCGCACAGAAAATCCATACGGCCATCATTTGAGAGAAAATTATTTTTTTCCTGGAGATGGGATAGCTGAACATAAGGCTCTGAGTTTTATTTTTATATGCCTTGATAATAAAGGACGACAGCATGACTGAAGTAAATATCAAAAACGAGAGATTGGTAAGAAGATCAATCTGTACTGCCATATCATTGATCTCCGGTACGGAATCCGTCATTCCCATTTCCGCATCAATCGGAATGTAAAAGCACATAGCAAATAACAAAAATCCGAGGACTGCAATTATTATTGCCTGATAAATCATATATTTTTTTGTATCGTTTTTCTTCCATTCAAGCCGAATTAATTTCCACATTTGTTTTCACCTCCCGTAACTTTCAGAAAATACTCTTCTAAGGACTCTGAATGGGAATGGAACCCCTGAATTTCAATCTGATTTTCCGTTAAAGCCTTCATAATCTCCTGGGACGAGGCTTGTTTTGCATAGATTCTGATATGAGTGTCGTTTATTACCTTAAAATTTGTAATAGAAAGACGGTCTGTAATTATATAAGAAACTTTTGCTGTTTCCGGCGTTTTGATTTCCAGATACTCAAGTCCACTATCCGAAATCTCTTTCATAGAAATTTCTCTTACCAGCCTGCCTTTGTGAATGATTCCAATAGTATGTGCAATGCTTTCGATCTCCGAAAGCAAATGACTGGAAATAAGAATGGTCATTCCATACTCTTTGCACAGCATCAGGAACAGATCACGAAGCTGTTTCATACCTGCCGGGTCAAGGCCATTTGCCGGCTCATCCAGCACCAGGAATTCCGGCTTTGTAAGTACGGCTCGGGCAATGCCCAGCCGCTGCTTCATTCCCAGAGAAAATTCCGCCACCCTTTTTCCGCTGGATTCTGATAGAGACAGCAAGGACAATGCTTTTTTAACACTGTCAGGACTGTAATAGCCCATGTATTCACAATGCAGCTTTAAATTCTCTTCCGCCGTCAGTTCATCGTAAAATACCGGAAACTCAATCATGCTTCCCATACGTTTTAAAAATGAATATGATTTCGGGAGCAGTTTTTCACCAAATAAAATAATATCTCCTGAAGTTGGTTTCCATTGATTCGTGATCATCTTCATCACCGTTGTTTTTCCTGCGCCGTTTGGCCCAAGAAAGCCATAAATTTCTCCTTTGGCAATATGCATGTTCAAATCGGATACAAGGGTTTGTGCCCCTATTTGTTTGTTTAAATGATCGGTTGTTAAAATTGTCTGCATTTTGTCACTTCCTTTCCATATCCAAAATTCTAGCATATGATATCTTCAAAACTCTTGAATAAATCTTACGAATTTCTTTCGCGTACAAAAATTCATAAAAAGATATTTTTTAATAATTAAACTGCTGGAGTTTTAAAGTGAATACGGTTTCCTCATTTTGGATACTTTTTAAAGTCAGTGTGCCATTGAGTTTTTCTGCCAGACTTTTTGCTATGGTAAGACCTAATCCATTGCCCTGGATCTCCCGGTTCCGGGAATCTTCTAACGTATAGAGACGGTCAAATACACGGGAAATTTCTGAATATGCAATTCCCTTTCCATGATCAATGACATCCACAAAAACAAAGCTGTCCTCGCTGCGAAGGGTCAGTCCCAGGTAATGTCCTGCATCTCCGTAGCGGACTGCATTGCTGATCAGATTATTAAGAATACGTCCCAATGCTTCCCGGTCCGCATAAACGAAAACTGGGGTATCCGGAATTTCTATGTTTACTTCAAATGCTTTCTCTGTTAGAAGATGATAGAAATCAACAATGGTCTCCCTGCAAAATTCATTTAAGTTTATTTTGGACATCGTAAGCACCGTATCTCCAGCTTCCAGCTTTGCTAAAGTGAAAAAACGGTCCATTTGTTCCTTTAATTCATTGGCTTTATGAGAAACTTTTTTTACCATATCCTTTTCAAGGGTTTCCTGCATCAAAAGCATTTCCAAATATCCGATGATAACGGTCAGAGGCGTCTTCAGATCATGAGAAATATTAGATAGCATCCGTTTGGTATTTAATTCTGATCTGCGGTAGCCGGCATTTGCATTTTGCCTGTCTTCCAGCGTGCGGTTGATCTGTTCCAAAAGATGCTTGATTTCCTTATCTTCGGTAAATAACATCAATTTTTCATCATTATTTTCATCTAAAATCCGTTCCAGTTCATCGGCAATCGTTTGAATCTGTTTTAAAATCTTTTTGTTTAATAGAGACATGAATTCACTCCTTTAGACTTCCTAACTTATATCCGATTCCCCAAACGGTTAAAATATACTTTGGTTTTCTGGGATCATCTTCAATCTTTGTGCGGAGGCGGCTGATATGAACATTAACGGCATTTTCATCACCCAGATAATCATCCTGCCATATGAAAGAATAAAGCTGTGCCTTGGTATAAACCTTTTTGGGATTAGAAAGAAGCAAACGAAGAATCTCATATTCCTTTGCTGTTAAGTCCACGGCCTGTCCGTTTTTGTGCACCGTGTGACTTTCCAGATTCATTTCCAACTCTCCCAGACCAAGACAAACGGAGGCAGGTTCCCCACCGGAAGAATACTGGGTGGTGCGCCGCAGATTTGCCTTCACTCTGGCAAGTACCTCTGTAAGAGAAAACGGTTTCGTAATATAATCATCCGCCCCCAGTCCCAACCCAAAAATCTTATCTGAGTCCGTATCTTTGGCGGACAGAATGATAATAGGAACCACACTTTCCTTTCTGATTCGTTTCATGACCTCCAGTCCGCTGATTTTCGGAAGCATTAGATCCAGAATGACCAGATCATAGGATTCGCTGAAAAATGTCTTTACCGCCTGCGCTCCATCAAAAGTTCCATGGACTTCAAAGCCCTCCATCTGTAGAAAATCGATTAACATCTCACTGATTTCTTTATCGTCTTCCACCAATAATATTTTCATCTTCCAAGTTTCCTCCCTGTCAAGTACAGAATAATATCAGAAAAATGAAAGTATTCTGCGTAAATAAAAATTATTGTTTCCATGTATATGATAACTGATTCTATCGGATTGTTCAAATGGCGTTCAAAGATATTGTGTACAAAAGGTGAGACCGGAAAACGAAATTGTATTTTTATGATAGAAATAATTAATACTGCACATAAATTGCAGTGTTATTGAAAAAGGCCTTGTCAAACATCATGGAACTGTTTCAGAAATACAAGGTAGAGCTTGCACAGGTAGAAGCGGAGATTGAAATGCGTTTGGATCTCCTACGCAAACGGCAGGATTAAGAAATTAGACACAAAACGGCAATCACTGGCGAAAGCGATTGCCGATATGGATGCCGAAGCTGTCTCACCAGATCACAGGAAATGTATTTCCTGTGATCTAAAAAATAGGGACAGTTGGTTTTGAGGATAGGAGGCTTGTTGCTGATGGACTTATCTCTACGACCAGAGCCACAAGTGAAAATATCCAATTGAATGAAAAATTTTATTCATTTTTCCAAAAAATTGAAATTAGAAAAAACACAATTTGTGCTGATGAAAAAGCATGGAATAAAGAATAAATTATCCAGTTACTATTAATGACATTTAAAAAAGTTAAAAGTACAATATTAACAAGTAAAATAGCAATAAATATGACAACTTTAGTTCTGGTTTTTTGCTTAAATATATAGTGCTTTATGAAAAATGTTCTTTTTTTATATAAAACATACAACATGAAAGATAACATAGTAACATAAAATATTGATTCAAGTAATTTTACAAACATTGTTTACTCCTATAAAATTAAATCTATATATCCATTGTTAGGATCACTGTCCTTACTATCTAAGTATTCTGCTATTGCAGTTGCCGGATCAAAAATATTGAACTACAACATAGTAATTTCTTTTCAATTAATTAAGTTTACAGTTCACTGGGATACTTAAAGCGGAATCACATCCTAGTGTGTATGATAATGTAATTAACATTTTGTATTTTAATTATATTTTGTTTAAACTAATATGTAAATGTTAAAATTAGCATTATCTGAATCTTTTCTGCTGATTTTATGTACTCCCGATAATTTCCAATCAGGCAAACTTATTGCAAGTAGCACATTTGTTTACAAGGCTTTACGAATAAATAAAAAACAAAGCAGCAAAATCGGCGTACATCTACTCTGTGGCTGGTAACGAAAATCCGCATATTGTATAAACAAAAGATGCACGAAGCTATGGCGTAAGGGACAGTCTGGTCGCAGAATATGATATTGATGAGTTGTCTTTTTGGACGATTATGTGGTTTAATGCGCAGATGTGGCTTATCATCAATACTGAATATTATATTAAAAGACTTGTGGGAGTCACCGGGCAATGAGGGGTTTTGTTTGGCAGGTTTTTGTTCCAGGTGGATTTGATGGAGCATACTACATGCCCCTATGCAATTATTTATATAATAGATATGAACATGCATGACCCGCATATAATAGAATTAATAAGATTATTTGAGGGGAACCATGACCATACACGTTGTTCAGCCCGGTGAGACCATTGATTCCATATCAGAATTTTACAAGATCCCTGTTGACAGATTAATATTAGAAAACGGAATAACAAACCCTGAGAATCTGGCAATAGGCCAAACCATTGTGATCGTCCAGCCGGAAACACTCTACACGGTCCAGGAAGGCGATACACTGGACAGCATTGCAGAGCAGTACCGCATTACCCCAATGGAACTATTGAGAAATAATCCACATCTTTCCGATGGAGCACTGTATCCAGGGGAAACCATAGTCATCACTTATCAAACCGATAGAACTAAGACCATTGCTACCAGTGGTTATACTTTTTCTTACATAGAAAAATCTGTATTAATAAAAACACTTCCTTTTTTGACCTATTTAACGATATTCAATTACAGGGCTACGAGGGAAGGCGATATCATCACCATAGGTGATGATACAGAACTGATCTCCCTGGCTTCCTCCTATGGTGTGGCGCCCATGATGTTTGTTTCCACCATTACGGAGGAGGGAATGGTGAATCTTGAAACAAATAATGTGATTTTAAATAATCCGCTGATTCAGGACCGGATCATTCGCAATGCGCTTGAGATCCTAAAGGAGAAAGGGTATTATGGGATCAATCTTTATGTGGAAGAGATTACCTATGACAACATAAATAAAATTTCAGCTTATATAAAAAAAGCCTCAGAGGTATTTCATTTAGAAGGTTTCAGAGTCGTCATTACCATAACGCCTGCAGTGGCTCTAGGTGCTTCCAACATTGGCTTTGAGAGAGTTGACTATTCGCAATTATCAGGTTACGTGGAAGGAATCATATTTGCTTCGTATGAATGGGCCAGGACGTTCAGTTATCCAAGCTCTCTTTTTCCGGTTAATGTTACAAGAGATTTGTTAAATTATGCAGTCAGCATTATTCCTTCGGAATTGATCTTTTTGGGAGTCACCACGCTGGGGTATGATTGGACACTCCCCTACATTCCCGGTGCAACAGGAGCAGATGCGATATCCAATGAAAATGCCATAAGATTTGCAGCAGATAACGGGATACCGATACAATTTAATGATGCGGCACAATCCTCTTATTTCTATTATACGGACAGCGATGGGACGATGCATATTGTATGGTTTAAAGATGCAAGAAGCTATGCGGCGAGAGTCGGTCTGGTAGCTGAATTTAACCTTCAGGGCTTATCCATTTGGACCATAATGAGATTTGATGCCCAAATGTGGCTGATCATTAATACACAATATTACATTGAGAAGCGTTGAATGCATCAAGGTGGAATCAGGAATATCATGTTTGAGAATTTGACTTTTCGATAAAAGTGTAAATGGCATTTATGGTTTGTTCCTGTTGTTCTTCCCGGCTGATGAACCCATCATGGTCTTTTTTTTGCTTTCCGTAATTCCCGAAGTTTGCATGATTGCCTCCGGTAATTGACACAACATTTTCCCTATAATTTATTTTGCTCATGTTCAGTACGCCGTCCTCGGTTCCATACACAGTAAGGACCTTTGACGGCGAAACGTCACCATAAATGTATGCACCAAGGAGGATGGTCCCCTTTAATTTATCAGGATTCTTTTCCATATAGCTGCTTGCCATTGCCCCGCCCAAAGAATGTCCTCCCACATACCAGTTGGTTATCTCCGGAAATTTTTCATAGAACCGGTCTGCGGCGGAAGCATTGAATACTGCAAGATGAAAGGGCATCTTGACTAAAATGCAGGTGATTCCCTGATCCGAAAGTTTGGACATCAATGGATAATAGGCAGCCGCCTCCACTTTTGCCCCAGGATAAAAAATCAGGGCAGTATTGGTTTTTTCTTTTGCAGGTATAAGGATGAAATCATCTTCCGCCTTTACACCATTGTTTTTCAATCCCGTTTGAAGCGCTGCAAGAGCCAAATCATCGGCTTTATAGTAATGGGAGCCATAGATAAAAAAGCCTGAAACAAGTATCAAAAGAACACTGGTAAAAATAAAAAGGATTTTTTTAAACATTGGAATGGTACGTCCCCTTTCTGAATCCGTTTGATTTCCTTTCTTTCCTCTTTAAAATAATCAAGATTTCAAATAATTATAACCACCAATTACCTTCCTATTCTCCTGCAATATGATTAAGAAAGAAAGCATATCATGTTTTATTATAAAACAAAACCCATTGGAATGGCTTGTTTGTCATTGAAGTCGGAGTTTTGCATACTTTAAATATGGAACGCTCACGTTAGGACCAATAAGCGTGTTTTTGATAAAAATCAAAACCAAGTCTGCCAAACATTATATTTGGGTCGGCTTGGTTTTTTTGCGGAATTTAATGGGGTTCCTTTTCCCCTTCTAAAAATCCCTGGAATTCAGTAAAATAGGTCTCCTCGATTTTCTTCATCCAAACAGTAATCTTCTCCCGGGACAGTTTCAGCATGATATGAATGGACCCCACACATTCCCCCACCACCTGTACCGGAAGATAAAGAGAACTGGAATCGGCCCACACAGCCTTTACGGCAATCCGTTGCTCATAGCTTTCTAAGAGGCTGACTTTAGGCTCTTTGAATGAAAAAGGGATGGAAAAACGTTTCTCTGAACCGAAAAGGGTCAGCATCCCCTCTTTCTGGTCAAGACAAAGAGAGAGCTTATGAAATCCTTTTTGATTGTCATAGAGCCGGTAAGATTCGTTCCATGAGCCGGGCGGGTCAAAATCTGTTGTTTGCCCCTTATGATTTTTAAAAACCTTTTTATCTAAAGGCAAAGCCTCCACGGCCTTGCCGATCATATTCAGGATCATCTGGTTTCCGCCTTTGATATTCTGGGTATCGGCGGTCACCACAAAGACCAGATCGTGCTGCGGATAAAAAAGGACATACTGTCCGCCCATGCCGTACATGGTAAACCCGTTTCGGATCCGCCAAAACTGATATCCATATCCCTGCTGCTCATCAAAGGTCTGTCCAAAATGGACCGTGGGAACCAGAAAGGACACAGCTTCTCTTAAATAACAGGCAAAGTCATCCTGTCCATAAAGGATCGTATCCATGCAGTAACGCCCAAGCTTTAGAAGATCGGAGGGCAGAGCCATAAGACCAGAACCTCCCATCTCAGAACCAAAAGGGTCATGAATGATATAGGCTTCCTTTGAAAATCCGATTTGGTCCAGGCATTTTTCTCTTAAATAATCCAGCACTCCTTTTTGGGTCAGTTTCTTTACCAGAGCGGCCAGCGTGTGGCTGGAGGAAGTGTCATAAAGAAAGATTTGCCCGCTCCGGTGGGAGGGCGGAGTGATAAAAAAGCTTTCCACCCAGTTTTCATGGGAATGGACCTTGTACGTGGTGGAGGTGTGGCAGGTCTCCATGGACAGCATGTGGCGTATGGTCATTTCCTTTAACCAGGGGTGGGTGTTATCCGAACAGTATTCCGGAAAATAATCTACAATATGGTCCTCCAGCTTCAGCGTTCCCTCTGCACAGAGAAATCCTATGGCAATGGAACAAAAGCTTTTGGTAATGGAGAACATACGGTGCAGATCGGAGGGCCCATAGGGAGCCTGATACGCTTCCTTTCTTGTGATGCCGTTCCAGTCCATTAAAAAGCTGTGGATTGGAAGACCGCTTTTGGAAAGCCGGAGCCAAAGGGCTTCCGATAATTTTTCCATAAGGAGTTCCTTCTCATTTGGCATTGACTTTATCCCTCATTTCTTTTGGTGATACACCAAAATTCTTTTTAAATGCCCGCCGGAAAGAGGCTGCATTGTTGTAGCCAAGATACTGGTACAGGGTGGAAAGACTGGTATCTGTCTCGGAAATAATTTCCTTGGCTTTTGCCATCCGAAGCCGTTCCAGATAGATGGAAAAGTTTTCAGAGACTTCCTTCTTAAACAGATAGCTGAAATAGTTTTCCGAGATACCGAATTCCTGGGATATCTTTGACAGACATAGATCCGGGTCATGATAGTTGGTGTTGATGTATTCCTGGATCTTCAAAATCAGCTCATTTCCTTCCGAACCGCAGACATCGCATAATTCCAGCGCAATGGTTTCCAGAATATTTAAGCTCATTTCTCCTTCAAACTGTTTGTCGATCATATCCAATAGCTTTAATTTTTCCGCAGGCATTCCCTCTGTCAGAAGGTTATGGCGTTTTTTAAATACGGTGGCGCGCACATCGGAAACGAGCCAGCTAAGCTGGGTGTAGGAAAGGTTTTTCTTTTTTGTGTTTTCATTTTTTATAAGCTTGAACAGTTCCTGTACCTGGTCCTTATTTCCGCTGGAAATAAAACCGCTCAGCTGGACGGAAAGGCTTTCCGGATAGTAATAGACATCGTTGGATTGGTTCACATCACAGCTTAAAATGTATTTTTCCATAGTGGTGATGGATTTTGCTTCCTTGGCCTGCTGGTAGGATTTCCAGGTGTAGGAGATCATGCCGTTCCGGTCCCCGAACCCTCCGCTGATCCAGATTCCGTATTTTTCCAAAAGCTCCCGGTGGAGGGCGTTAAAGGTATCCTTGTTTTCCGCTATGACTGTCTCATAGGGAACTGTTTGGTCAGAAGCAATCAAAATAGCAAAGATCCGGTCGGACGGTTTATAAATATATCCTGTATTGGGATAATAGCGGCGCAGGGCTTCTCTTACCAGGGTGTCATAATTTTGTATCAGCAGCTCCATATCATGGGAATGAATGTGGGTATCTTCGGAGGGAGATACCTCGGTATAAAGCACATGGTATTTTACTCCGGGCTGTTCCAGAGCCAGTTCATTGATGAGGTATTCTTTTTCTTCGTTGGTGGTGATGCTTCCCTCCATGATCCTCCGCATATAGGATTCCAGGACCATAGGCTTCTGCTTTTCCACAAGAAGGTTCAAAGAAGTTGCCACGGATTCCTTTAATACCAGTTCATTGTACAGCTGGGCCAGATACCGGCTTCCAAAGGAGGAGAAAATGATGACCAGGATTCCTCCGGCCACAAAGGAAGCAATGGTGATGATGGTAAAAAAACGCTGGTAGGGCGTGATGGAGTAGTAAGCCTGATTCTCCGGCTGTACCAGGTAGTACGTCCAGTTATTATAAGAAGAAGAGACGGAGGTCACTAACATCTCCTGGCGGTTGTCCTTCGAGACCATATGGGCGATCTGATTCTTGTAATTTAAATTCTTTAAGGTGTCATAATCTGCCGCCTGTGCTCCGTCTGAGAAGAAGAACATGGGTTCCCCGTTCTTGTCGTAAGCGATCAAATATCCGTCTCCATATAAATTAATGCCGGAAAAATATTCCGTTACCATATCATAGTCAAATAAATAGCACAGTACGTTGGTAGGCTTGCTTACCGAACGTATGGAATGGAACAAAGGATAAACATAGAGAAAATTTTTGGAATTCCCTTCAAAATCCGTCATGGGAGTGAAACGGTTCCAATGGGCTTCACTCAACAGTGCTTCCGAAAAGGAATTTGGTTCCAAACGGTATTTTGTATTGTTTGCGGCAAAAAAATCAAAGTCTAAAAACATGGTGGAGGAGACCACATACCTGGATTTTTCCATGAAAATAAAGGAGTTGCTGATTGGAAGCAGCAACTCCACCGGAGTTACTGATTTTAAACTGCGCTGGGTCTGATAGCCCAGATAGTAAAATTCATTGCTCTCCTCTCTGGATAGACCGGATAAATTGTTAAATAGACGGTCGGAAGTGATCTGCTTCACCGCTGCGTTCATCAGTTCCATGGTGCTGTCAAGCTTTGTGACAGAGGCGGACATAGAAAGCCGGTTCTGCTGATTGATCCCATGTTTCACCTGTTTGTAGGATATGTAATACAGCGTCACTCCAATAATCAGGATGATCGCCAGAATAATGGTATAGGAAAGAATTAATTGATTTTTAAATGGAATATCGTGATTTTGTTTGTTGTCATTTTTCATAGGCACCGTTCCTTCGTTTATATAACCAAATTATAGTATGAAATTGGCATAAAATCAATCAAATAGACGATAAATTAAAAACTGTATACGGATAGTAAAGAATGTACCCATAAAAAATGTTGATTTTCCGTGCGTTTTTAGTAAAAAAATGCCGGTCTGTTCAAAGAGCATGTAAAATGTGCATAATAAAATATAGTGGAAAATCACTTATTAGAGAAAAATGAACAACAATATTAAAATCTGTGCGTTGTCAAAGACATCTGCGGATGATATGATTGCATTGCGTCAAAGACGTGTAGCAAAATAATTGTTGGGAGGTTTCATATGAGAGTTAAAAAAATGCTTGCAGCCGGAATGGCTGTAACGATGGCTGCGTCTGTAGCCTTGAGCGGATGTTCCTCATCATCAGGCTCAAAAACAACCGGGGAGGCAACAAACGCTGAATCAGGTTCTGCTGCTGGAAAAACAGCAAGCGGTGAAGTGAAGAAACCGGAAAAAATTACCATTATGGTAAACGGTACGGTAACGACAAAGCAGAACAACAGAGATGCCTTTGAAAAGAGATGGGAAGAATTGACCGGGATTGATTTAGAAATCATCCAGCCAGACCATGATGCATATTTTGATGTTCTGGGACAGACCTTTGCTTCCGGTCCGGAGAACTGGCCGGATGCCATTTTGCTTGCAGGAAGCTTTTATCCCGGTTATGCAGAAGAAGGTGCGCTTTGGGACATGACAGAGGCTTGGAACAACTCAGAGTTGAAGAAATCCGGCCGCGTCACCGATGAAAGCGTTATTGATAATATGAAACTTGACGGTAAGCTTTACGGATTTCCTGTTACCAGAGGAAACGGCTGCATCACTTATGTAAAGAAAGCCTGGTTAGACAGATGCGGGCTGAAGGCACCGGAAACTTACGACGAATACTTAAATATGTTAAAAGCATTTACCGAGGGTGACCCGGATGGTAATGGTGTCAACGGAGATACATATGGTGTTTCAGCAGCCGGATTTGTTGGACCGGAGGAACCATGGACCAATTATCTTCCTGAGTTCTACCAGGATGCCAATCCTTCCTTTGTAAAAGGAGAAGACGGAAAATGGCAGGATGGATTTACACAGGATAATTTTAAAGCTGCCCTTAAGAGACTGAGAGATGCTTATGCCGCAGGGTATATTGACAAGGAAACGTTGACAAACGGAACCAAAGACTGCCGCAATAAATTTTATGAAGATAAATTCGGCGTGTTTACTTACTGGGCGGGAACATGGGCAACCAACTTAAAGAAAAACCTGGAGGCCAATGGCAGAGACGGAGAGCTGGTTCCGTTAAAGCCCATCAAGGAAGTAGGCAAGTATATTGAAAGAACTGCACCTGTATGGGCGATCACCTCTTCCTGTGAGAATCCGGAAGGCGTTTATAAATACTTTATCGAATCCATGCTTGACGGAGGAGATACCCAGCTGCTGTGGAGCTACGGTGTGGAGGATGTCCATTGGTCTAAAAAGGCTGAGACCATTCTTGATAACACCTATGAAGAAGGCGTGTTCCACATGAGAGAAAGTCTTGAGCATCCTGGAACACAGTATACCAAACAGCACATTGATCCAATGTTATCCATTGCAAATTGGGAAAATGATCCCGGAAGAGAAACTGTAAAAGCAGAAGCGAAAGAGTCTCAGACTGTGTTCAATGAGAACGCCAAACAGGCGATTATTATTCCGTCAACGGATGTAATGGCAACTTACAACGGAGATCTAACGACCCTCAAGAACTCAATTGTTGCAGATGTTGTTGTACAGGGAGTTTCTATAGAAGACGCTTATGCACGCTTTGAAAAAGAAGGCGGAGCAGACTGGTCCAAGCAGATTGTAGATTCTCTCAATGAGCTTGAAGCCAAGAAATAAGTTCAGGAAGGTTATCATATGAATATAAAGAGGAAAGGGCCTGCAGCAAATGCTGCAGGCGAAAATAAACGGCCTTTGTTAGTTTCTATCCGGTACTACAAGGGATTCTATCTGATGTTTTTACCAGTGCTCATTTTTGCAATCGTGTTTCATTATTTGCCCATGCTTGGAATCCGGTATGCCTTCTTTTCTTACAAGGGCATCAAAGAGCCTGTGTTTGTAGGTCTTGCCCACTTTGAAAAAATGATGAACATGCCGGGATTTTGGAGTGCATTTGGTAATACGATTACGTTAAGTGTCATTAAGCTTCTGTTGAATACGGCAATGGCTGTTGTGCTTTCTCTTATGCTCAATGAGATACGGTCCTTAACATTTAAAAAGGCGGCACAGACCATCGTATATCTTCCCCATTTTATGTCATGGGTTGTAACAGCTTCCGTATTTACACTGATTCTTTCTCCCACCAATGCCGGTCTTATCAACTCTATTTTAATAAAACTGGGCATTGTAAAAGAAGGGATTTATTTCCTGGGTGACCAGAACTGGTGGCGTCCCATGTTCTATACCATCAATGTTTGGAAGGATACGGGCTGGGGGACCATCATATTTATCGCGACTCTATCCGGAATCAATCCGGAGCTTTATGAAGCGGCGTCCATGGATGGGGCAAACCGCTTTAACAGGCTTCGTTACATCACCCTGCCTGCACTGAATAATACCATCATTACAGTCCTTATTTTGAATCTTGCAAAGGTTATGAATTTATTTGAGTCTGTATTCGTTATGCAGAATGATGCAGTAATTAAGAAAGCGGATGTACTGCAGACTTATATTTACACACAGACATTTAATTCCGGTGCTCTTCCTGATTACGGCTATACGACTGCAGTCGGTCTTACTTCCTCGCTGGTAGGCTGTTTCCTTGTTCTTCTATGCAACAAAGCCAGCCATAAGGTCAGAGGAAGAGGAATTGTGTAGGGGAGGAGGAGAAAAACATGAAAAAGAAAGCAACCGCATTTGATTACATGCTGGTGATCATATTTTTAATCATATGTCTAATCATGATTATTCCCATATATAAAGTCCTGATCGATTCCTTTGATCTAAAGACTGCTTATGGTATGAAGCTGTTTCCGGAAGAATTCGGTCTGCAGGGATATATTTCCGTATTCACCAATCCTACCCTGTACCGGCCGTTTCTGGTTTCCTGCTTTACAACGGTGGTAGGGACGTTTACGGGCCTTGTCATTGCCACACTGGGAGCCTACGTGCTGATCCAGTGGAAGATGCCGGGAAGGACTCTGTTTGCGAATCTGATGCTGTTTACCATGATATTCAGCGGCGGTATGATTCCGACGTATCTGGTTATGAAATCGTTACATATCACCAATACCTTATTTGTAGTAATACTGCTTCCGGCAATCAATGTTTATAATATGGTTCTTATGAGAAACTTCTTTGAAGGGATTCCAGCCAGTCTGTTTGAATCCGCGGAGATTGACGGCTGTTCTCCTATGGGCATATTTATTAAGATCGTACTGCCCCTGTCCAAAGCAGCGCTTACGGCAATCGGACTTATGTACGCAGTATCCTACTGGAACGATTATACCCATTATAAGCTGTATATTACCAATGAAAATCTTTATAACTTCCAAATGAAGTTGAGGTCTGTTATAATGGGAAGTGACCTGCCTCAGGCAATCGGCGGAGCGACGGAGAACACGGTGAAAAATGCGGCGGTTATCGTTGCGATCCTCCCGTTTATGATCATTTATCCGTTCTGCCAGAAGTATTTCATCCAGGGTGTTAATATCGGAGCTGTAAAGGAATAATGGGGTTCCGGCAGAAAAAAGGGGCAGAATTTCTGCCTCTTTTTTTAACAATTACTATCTTATGATACAGGGGGTAACACAATGTACCAAAATCCAATTTTGTATGCTGATTATTCGGATCCGGATGTGATCCGGGTGGGAGAAGACTATTATATGGTCGCTTCTTCCTTCACTTATTTACCGGGGGTACCGCTACTCCATTCCAGGGATCTGGTTCACTGGGAGATCATTAATTACTGCGTAAGCTCGCTCCCTTTTGAAAAGTATGACCGTCCTTCCCATGGTTCCGGCACATGGGCACCTTCCATTCGTTATCATGAGGGGACCTTCTATGTGTTTGTTCCCCTTCCGGATGAAGGGATTTTTGTTGCCACAAGCAAAGATCCATACGGAGAATTCAAGCTTCATTGTCTGCAGGAAGCGGTGGGCTGGATTGATCCCTGTCCATTTTGGGATGAGGACGGAAAAGCGTACATGGTATTTGCCTATGCCAACAGCCGCAGCGGCATTAAGCATCGTCTGGATCTGGTGGAAATGGATGTGACGTGTACCAAACTTCTGGGGGACCCGGTCACTATTTTTGACGGGGAACAATTAGGGCCGACCACAGAAGGGCCTAAGATGTATCAATATCAGGGGTATTATTACATTCTGATGCCGTCAGGCGGCGTGGCAGTGGGATGGCAGTCCGTTCTGCGTTCCAAATCCCTGAAAGGACCTTATGAGTACCGCATCATCATGCATCAGGGGAATACGGATATCAACGGGCCTCACCAGGGCGGCTGGGTCACCTCTGTAGATGGCAGACACTGGTTTGTCCATTTCCAGGATGTCCATGAGCTTGGAAGGATCATCCACCTTCAGCCCATGTGTTTTAACAACGGCTGGCCGTTTATCGGGACCGAGCAAAATGGAGACGGAATCGGAGAACCGGTCAGGGAGTGGCGGCTTCCGGCAGAAGGACAGCCGGAATATGAGATCGCTCAGTCGGATGCATTTGAAGGAGATCGGCTGGGACTTCAGTGGCAATGGCAGGCCAATCCTCAGGAGTTTTTCTATTCCATGAAGGGGCATGCAGGACTTCGGCTGTTTTGTCTTTCCAATAAAACGAGAGAGAATTACCTGTGGTATGCACCGAATGCACTGACTCAGATCCCGCAGCACCGGGCATTTTCCGTCACCGCAAAGGTCAGGCTTCAGGGAAAAGAGCTGGGAGATATGGCTTCCATCGGTATGATCGGCCACCAGTATGCGTATCTTGGCATTCAGAAGACGGAAGAGGGCCATGCACTTACCCTCTATACGGGAGACGTGACTGTCAATACCTTTGAAGGAGAGGCAAATGAGACTCTCAACGTTTCCTGCCCTTATAAAGGTGATACGGTTTATTTGAAATTTGAAGTATTTGAAAACAAGACTTACCGGTTTGCATGGTCGGAGGATGGAATCCGTTATACTTCCATAGGCGGAGCCAATCCGCTTCGCAGAGCCACCTGGACCGGAGCAAAGCTGTGTCTGTGGAGTGCAAACAAAAACAACTGGTTATCGGAAGGGTATGGGGAATATGAATTTATATACATCGAAGACAGAAGCAACTGCTAAGCGGGCCTTTGAGGCAGCCGGGAACGGGGATGAGGCATTGGTAAGGCATTTGATTGACCACTCCTTTCAGGTAGAGGATTGTGACGAGGAAGGGAACAGCCTCCTCCATTATGCGGTAAAAGGAAAGAATCAGGAACTGGTAGCATTTCTGGTGGAAAGATGCTCTCTTGACCCCACCTGGTCCAATCAAAATATGGTGACCCCTTATGATCTGGCAAAGGGGACTCCCATCGAAGCGTATTTTAAGACGGTCTGCGGGTTTGGATTGGAGGATTGTTACCGCAATCCTGTGCAGAGGGGGATGCATCCCGATCCCAGCATCGTCCGGGTGGGAGAAGATTATTATATGGTCAACTCCAGCTTTATTTATTTCCCCGGTATTCCCATTTCCCATTCCAGGGATCTGGTCCATTGGAACGTCATCGGGTATGCGGTGACAGACCCCAAATGGTCGGAAGAAAACCTGGGAAAGCTGGAGGGCGGAAGAGGCTTTTGGGCACCGGACATCAGTTACCATAACGGGCGGTTTTATATCTGTGCCACATTACGGCAGAATGATGATGCCCCTTATATTCAGACCCAGATGGTCACCAGCTCTGAGTTTCCCCAGGGACCTTATGAGACTCCGGTGGTCCATAACGTACTTGGGATTGACCCATCCATATTTACCGATGATGACGGAAAACGGTATATGCTGGTCAACCGGGGAGCCAGGATCATGGAGATTTCCGAAGATGGAAAAGAAATCCTCTCCGAGCCGTCGCTCATCTGGTATGGACATTCCGGCCATGCTCCGGAAGGCCCTCATCTGCTTAAAAAGGATGGGTATTACTACTGCTTTCTTGCAGAAGGAGGAACCGGCAAGGGACACATGATCACGGTTGCACGATCCAGGAATTTGTTTGGCCCCTACGAACCCTGTCCCTTTAATCCAATCCTGCATCAAAAGGATGAGATGGGAGTGATCCAGTGCTGCGGTCATGGAAAGCCGGTCCAGACGGCCGACGGCCGGTGGTTCGTGGTTTATCTTTGCTCCCGCTTGATTGACAGTAAGTGGGGGATGCTTGGGAGAGAGACCTGTCTTGATGAGATCACATGGACTTTAGAGGGCTGGCCTGTGATCAATCAGGGAAAAGGACCTTCTTATATGGCACCGCTGCCATTTCCCCAAAAAACCGGGGCAATCACAGACATCCCGAACCAGGAGGTCTGGCTGACCCCAAGGACCAGGGACGAGAAACGGATTTGGGAAGAGGAGGACGGAACCATCCTGATCCGTGGAGATAAAAAGGACTTATGTGAGAAAGACTGCAGAAGCCTTTTGGTGAAATGCCAGCCGGATTTTAAGTTTGACGTGGAATTTGTCATGGATCTGCCGGAGGAGGAAAACGAAGAATTTACCTCAGATGCAGGGGTGACTCTTTACTACGATGAAAATACTTATATAAAATTCGGTGTGACAAAGGATGAGGTATTCTTAACGGAATACATAGATAATGCCTATGTCAGAACAGAGAAAAAGCCCTATGCCTTTCACGGACCGGTGACCTTCCGGGTGGAGACCGACGGGCTGAAAAGAACCTTTTTATTCAATAACAGCTTCCTGTGGCAATGGACGGATGTGACTTCCATCTGTTCCGAGGGCCTTGTAAAAGGCAAACGCTTCACAGGCGCGATGTATGGAGTGTACGTAAATGGCAGCAATCTTTTACGCTGGAGACAGCACAGTAAAATTCAATAAAATTTCCACTTACCCGCAGACCGGAATCTCTCAGGGCTTGCTCTGGTATTTAAAGGATTCGGTAGAAATGAAAAGTTTTGCACAAAATGGGCGCAGTACCAAATCCTTTTTGGAGGAAGGACTCCTTGCCCGGATCGAAAAGGAGCTGAAAAAGGGAGATTTTCTCTTTATCCAGTTCGGTCATAACGATGAAAAGCCAGACCCCCAGCGTCATACGGACCCGGATACCACATTTCCGGAAAATCTGATGATTTTTATTGAGACAGCCAGAGCCAAAGGGGCATACCCGGTGCTGATTACGCCCATAGCGAGGCGGCATTTCAATGACCAGGGAGAATTTCTTCCGGGAAGCCACGGAGCGTATCCGGAAGCAATGAAACGGACCGGAGAACGTGCCGGTGTTCCTGTCATTGATTTAACGTCTGTGACCGAGAAATATCTTTCCGCGGTAGGTGATCTGGCATCAAAAGCCTATTTCATGTGGCCCAAAGACGATACTCATTTAAAACCGGAAGGAGCGGTCCTTATGGCAGGCTTTCTCTGCCAGGGTCTGAAAAAACTTGGTGCCCCCTATTCCGATCTTTTGGATGATGGAATCCTGATAAAAGAAAATGAAGGCCTTGATGTATCGTAAGGAGTGAGTCATGGACAAATATGAAGAAATTGAGCGCAGCTTTGTAAACTGCTATAAGAAGTACGGAAATCGTCCGGTCATGGTCCTTTTGGGCTTTTATAAGGGGCAGTACCACAAATTTTTGATTTCTACCTTCTTTTTTATTGTAAAACATGCACCCAGCTTATTTTCCGCCCTGTTGATTGCCAATGTGATCAATGGGGCTTTAGAGGGCGGCGAGACAGGAAAACAGACCATATTTATTAATGTATCCATATGGCTGGGTCTTCTGGTGATCCATCTGCCGGCCAACTGGCTCCATAATAAATACAAAAGCAGGGTGATCCGTAAAACAGAGGCGGGTCTCAGGGGAGCGCTGGTGCGAAAGCTTCAGGAGCTTTCCATTCCCTATCACACGGAAGCCCAGTCGGGCCGTCTGCAGTCAAAAATCATCAGAGATGTGGAGGCAGTGGAGACGCTATCCTCCCAGCTCTTTGTCAATGCCATGAACATTCTGATGAATCTGGTCATCACCCTTTCCATTACTGCGGTGAAGAACCGGACTGTGCTTTTGTTCTTTCTTCTGGTGGCACCGGTAACCTCCATCATTGTGGTGGCCTTCCGCAAAAAAATCCACCGGGAGAATCGGGCGTTTCGTCAGGAAATGGAAGAAACAAGCGCCAAGGTCATGGAAATGGTGGAATTGGTTCCGGTGGCGAGAGCCCATGCTCTGGAACAGATTGAAGTAGAGAAAATCAAGGAACAGCTGGAGGAAACCGCGGATAAGGGATACCGGCTGGACATGATCCAGTCACACTTTGGTGCGGTCAGCTGGTGCATTTTCCAGGTTTTCCAGGTGCTTTGTCTGGGATTTTCCGGCATCATGGCATTGCATGGGCTGATAAAAATTGGTGATGTGACCTTTTACCAGTCCAGCTTTACCACTGTGGTAAATCAGTTTTCCGCTTTAATCAACCTTCTTCCGATTCTCACCAAGGGCCTGGAATCCGTTTCTTCCATAGGAGAGGTTCTCGTATCAGATGACGTGGAACACAACGAAGGAAAGACGGAGATGAAGGAATTGATGGGCAGTTATTCTTTCCGCAATGTCCAGTTTTCCTATAAAGGCTCCGATGAACCGGTTCTTGATGGGTTTGATTTAGAAGTAAAGGCCGGTGAGACCATTGCTCTGGTGGGGGAATCCGGCTCTGGAAAGACCACGGTCCTAAACATGATCATTGGCTTTATCACTCCGTCAGACGGCAGACTGTTCATTGACGGCATGGATGTGAGCGGCATTAATTTAAGAAGCTACCGGCGGTTTATTTCCGTAGTTCCCCAGACACCGGTTCTGTTTACCGGAACAGTCAGGGAAAATATCGTTTACGGAATGGAACATGTATCAGAAGAAGAACTGTCCCATGCGGTGGAAGCAGCAAACTTAAAATCCGTCATAGCCCGGCTTCCCAAAGGCCTGGATACCATGATTGGTGAACACGGGGCCAATCTAAGCGGCGGCCAGCGGCAGAGAATTTCCATTGCAAGGGCCATTATCAGGAACCCGCGGGTCATCATTCTTGATGAGGCCACCTCGGCCCTTGATACGATTTCAGAAAAAGAAATTCAGGATGCCCTGGAACGTCTGATCAAAGGAAGAACGACCTTTATCGTGGCCCACCGGCTTTCGACTGTCCGGGGAGCGGACCGGATTGTGGTTTTAGATAAGGGAAAGATCCGGGAGGAGGGGAGTTATCACCAGCTCATGGATTTAAAAGGGGAATTCTATGAAATGGAACGGCTGCAGATGGCTTTGAGATAGGACGTATGGGCATGATGGAAAAAAGAATTGTTAAAAGGCACAAATTTAGGATATAATTGAAGTAAAAACAGGGAGTGACTATGAACGGACAAAATAGAAATGATATAAAAATCGGTGCAGCAGTAAAAATTGTTTTAAAAGAGGACCAAAGAACCGGAAAATTAACGGAGGGAGTGGTCGGGAAAATCCTTACAAACAGCAGCTTTCATCCTCACGGCATCAAAGTAATGCTGACCGATGGACAAGTAGGGAGAGTTCAGGAAATCTTATGATTTCAGGCACTTAATAAAAATTGGTGGAATACCACAATGCTATCCGGTTCTCTATGGAAACTTCCTAACGGAGTATTTCGGAGAATTTAAAGAAAAAGGAGTTTACATATATATAAAACCAGTGTATAATCATATCTTACACACGTAGTATTTCGACATTGAAAAACAGGGGGGAATTATCAGCAGGTAATCCCTGTTTTTTATCAGCTAAATATTACAAACGTAAGATTAAAGGAGAACCACGGTGCGCAATCATAGATCATTTAAAAATAAAAACTTTCGGGAAAATCCGATTCTGGAGCGAATTCCAAGATTGGCTGTTTTAGGCCTGTTCTTTGGATTCCTTTTTGTTGTACTCATATTTCGGCTTTACCACCTTCAGATCATGGAAGGAGCCACCAATCAGGAAGCATTTATGAGTTCTATTGTAAAAACCCAGAGGATTTCCGGCAGCAGGGGAAATATTTATGACCGGAATGGGAAGTTACTGGCTTCCAACCGATTGTCCTACGATATTACACTGGAAGATTCCATGAATTATAAAACCAAAAAGGAACGGCAGCGGACTTTAAATGGAATCGCTTACCGCCTGATCCAGATGGTTCATGACGAGAATAAATTAAATAAGACGATTCCGATTGCCGTCAATGAACAGGGGACCTATGAATTTACTGCAGAAGGGTGGAAACTCAACCGTTTCATTGCCGATTTTTACGGAAAAGCCGATGTTTCATCGCTGACAGAAGAAGAAAAGTCAGAGACGGCAGAGGACCTGATGAAAAAAATGGCTGGTGACAAAAAATTCATGATCGATCAGACCTATACGCAGAAGGAACAGGAGCAGTATGGACTTCCGCCTTCCCTTACTTCAAAGGAAATTTTACAGATTGCCAATATCCGTTATGGACTTTCCTTAAATTCCTACCGCAAATACTTACCCTATCTGGTGGCCTCCGATGTATCCGACGAGACGATGGCAGCAGTGCTTGAAAACAAATCCTCACTGCCCGGTGCGGATGTCCAGGAGAGCAGCATCAGAACCTATGAGGGAGGAGAAAGTTTATCTTCTATATTAGGGTATACCGGCGGCATATCCGCAGAAGAACTGGAGACTGCCAACCAGGGAGAAGCCATATATACCAACCAGTCCGTCATCGGAAAAAGCGGCATAGAAAAATCCATGGAAAACTGGCTGAGAGGAGAAGACGGGACGGAACAGTTCTACACCGATGTAGTGGGGAACCGGAAAACAGAACCGGTCATTACAAAGGCTCCCCAGACAGGAAAGGACGTTTACTTAACCATTGATAAGGACTTGCAGGATGCGGTCTATCAGATGCTGGAACAGCAGATCGCCGGAATCCTTCTTTCCAATATGGAGGACATTAAAAAATCAGAGATGCCAAAGGCGGAAACAGCTGCCCAGATCCGTATTTCCTCCGATGAGGTCTATTTTGCCCTTCTGAAAAATCATGTGATTGATACGGAGAGATTAAAGGATGATAAGGCCTCCGATTTAGAAAAATCGGTTTACGGAAGTTTTTCCGGTAAGAAAGAGCGTGTCTTTTCCCAGCTGACGGCTTCTTTTGAAGCTGCAGGCCCTGCTTATGACAATTTAAGCAGTGAGATGAAAGGATATTTGGATTATTTGGTGAGTGAAGCAAAAAAAAGCAAGCTGATCACCTCAAAAGCAGGCAGTCCGGACTGGAAGAATAAAAGTCTCAGGCAATACTTAACAGACTGCATTGCAAACGGCATGGTGGATTTAAGCCAGATTAAAATCAGTGAAACCTATGTGGCCATTGAAGAGGAAGAACGTCTGGTAGAAGAAAAGCTTTTGGCAGATTTAAGAGATAGCCAGGATTTTGATTTAAAGATTTATGAGGCAATGATCGGCGAAGGCTCCTTAACGGGAGAGACCATTGAAAATCTTCTCTACGAACAGGGAATCTTATCGAATGACGATCCGGACCGTGCCCTATTGCAAAGCGGACAGCTGAGTGCCTGGGCGTTTATGCAGAAAAAGATCAGGAATCTGGAGATCACTCCGGCCCAGCTTGCGTTAAATCCATGCTCCGGGTCTGCAGTTATCGTCAATCCCCAGGACGGGGAAGTACTGGCGTGTGTAAGCTATCCGGGATATGATAATAACCGGCTGGCCAATCAGATGGATGCAGATTATTACAACCGTCTGTCCAATGATTTGTCCCTTCCTTTATTTAACCGGGCCACCAGCCAGCTGACCGCTCCCGGTTCCACCTTTAAGCCGGTCACGGTCATTGCAGGGCTGAATGAGGGCGTCATACAGCCGGACACCAGTATCGTATGTACCGGTACCTTTGATAAAGTGGAACCGGCTCTGCGGTGCTGGAAGAGAACGGGCCACGGTCTGATTACCTCACCTGCGGATGCCCTTAAAAATTCCTGTAACGTGTATTTGTCTGAGATTACTTACCGCATGGGAACACAGGCAGATGGAACCTTTTCCGAAGGAATGGGACTGAATAAGCTTCAGAAATATGCGGATTTGCTGGATCTTAATAAAAAGACGGGGATTGAAATCGGTGAGGCACAACCGCATGTAACGGATCAGTTTGCCATTCCTTCCTCCATCGGCCAGGGAACCCATAACTATTCCACCACCCAGCTGGCAAGATATACGTCTACACTGGCAAACCACGGAAAAAGCTATGATTTGTCTCTGATCAGCAAGATTACAGATTCTGACGGAAAGGTGTTAAAATCCTTTGAGCCTGTGTTAGAAAGCACCGCAGAACTTCCGGAATATATCTGGGCGGAAGTGGCAAAGGGGATGAATGAGCTGGTCACTTCAAATGCTACATTAAAAGATTTAAAAATCAGTGCGGCAGGAAAAACCGGAACGGCAGAGGAAGCAAAGAACAAGCCCAATCACGGACTTTTTATCGGATATGCACCTCTGGAAGATCCAAAGATCGCAGTTACGGTGCGGATCGCCAACGGCTACAGTTCCGGAAATGTGGTAGGTGTCGGAAAAAGTATTTTTGAGTACTATTTCCAGCTGAAGGAACCGGAGGCAATTTTAACAAAGACCGCTTCCAATGTAAAAAATAATCTGAGGACCGATTAACAGGAGGAAACCATGAATCGTGGAAAAAAGAGATTTTTGTTCAGTACCCTTGTTACCCTTTTGATCCTGCTGGCTGGTCTGGCTGGTTCCTTCCTGTTTTTTCAGATTAGGGAGAAGCTGGAAGCATCAAAAGTGAAACCGGAGACAATATTTGGGAAATACGTGGAAAGTCTGAACCGGCGGGATTATGCGGCCATGTACGGGATGCTTTCGGAGCAGAGCCGGATCAATATCAGCCAGGAGGATTTTACCGCCAGAAACAAAAACATTTACGAGGGCCTGGAAGCTTCTGAAATCAAGGTGCAGATTACCGGAGAAGAACGCGTGGATAAGACGGTTACGCTGAATTATGATACCGGCTTTCAAACCATTGCCGGAGAAATTCATTTTAAGAATAAGGCGGAGTTTCAGAAAGAAGGGAAAAAAGGATATAAACTGGTGTGGAGTGACAGCCTTATTTTCCCGGAACTTGGCCGCAGCGATAAGGTGAGGATCTCCACGGACAAAGCGGTAAGAGGAAGTATTTTTGACCGGAACGGTCTGGTTCTTGCAGGAAAAGGAACGGCTTCCTCCGTAGGACTGGTGCCGGGGAAGATGAGCGAAGATCCCACCGGTGACATTCAAACGCTGTCGTCACTTTTGGGAATATCCGCAGATAACATACAGAAAAAGCTGTCTGCCAAATGGGTGAATGAGGATTCCTTTGTTCCATTAAAAACTTTGAAAAAAGTGGATGAGATCAATTTAAAAGCCCCGCAGCCCAGGGAAGACAATTTAAAAAACAAAGAGTTTCAGGACCAGCTGCTTGCCATACCAGGAGTCCTCATATCAGATACGCCGGTCCGCTTTTATCCAATGGAAAAGAGCGGCGCCCATCTGGTGGGATATGTTCAGAACGTGACCGCAGAAGATATCAAAGAGCATGAGGGAGAGGATTATTTGACCGACAGTGTGATCGGCAGAAGCGGAATGGAAGCACTTTATGAAAAGGAACTGAAGGGAACCAATGGGCGAACCGTTTCCATCGTGGACCCCAATGGAAATGTGAAAAAGATTCTGGCCGCAAAGTCAAGAATTGACGGAAAGGATATTACCCTGACCATTGACAGCACCCTTCAAGCCACCATATATAATACCTTTCAAGAGGATAAAAGCTGTACGGTGGCAATGAATCCTTATACAGGAGAGGTCCTGGCCCTTGTGAGCACCCCTTCTTATGATGACAATGACTTTATTTTAGGAATGTCAAATGAGATCTGGAATGCATTAAACAACGATGAAAGAAAGCCTATGTTCAACCGGTTCCGCCAAAGATTTGCACCAGGTTCCTCTTTTAAATCCATAACTGCAGTGATCGGTCTGGCGAGCGGTGCCATTGATCCTGCTGAAGATTACGGAAGCAGCGGCTTAAGATGGAAAAAAGATGAAAGCTGGGGCAATTACTATGTGACCACCCTTCATGACAGCAATCCGTTGAATCTGGAAAATGCTTTTATCTACTCCAATAACATTTATTTTGCAAAAGCCGCCTTAAAGATCGGATACAAGGATTTCATGTCAGGGCTGGATAAACTTGGTTTTGGACAGCAGATTCCATTTGAAATCTCCCTGGCAAAATCCCAGTACTCCAATGGGGAACGGATTGAGTCAGAAGTCCAGCTTGCCGACAGCGGTTATGGACAGGGACAGATTTTGGTCAATCCGGTGCATTTTGCTTCTTTGTATACCATGTTTTCCAATCAGGGAAATGTTATAAAACCATATATCCAGTACAAAGAAAATCCTGCCAAGGAGATATGGCTGAACAATGCCAGCACTCCGGAGATTGCAGAGCTGGTCAAATCAGACTTGTCAAAGGTGGTCAGTTCAGAACATGGTACGGGACATGCCATTCACCGCAGCGATCTTGCCCTGGCAGGAAAGACCGGGACTGCTGAAATCAAAGCCTCCAAAGACGATACCACCGGAACAGAGCTTGGCTGGTTTGTTGTTTTCACCACAGACCCCAATACGGAAAAGCCCATTCTGCTGGTGAGCATGGTGGAGGATGTGAAAAACCGCGGAGGAAGCGGATATGTAGTAAGAAAAGACAAAGCAGTTTTAAATGCGTATCTTCCTCCTGCACAATAAGAAAAGGCTGCCACAGCCGGGAAAATTCCCGGTTAATGGCAGCCTTTTCTTACTTCTTATAGATATTTTGGTTATCAAGGATATCCAGGGTGATCTTTGCAGCGGTGCTTCCATTGGCAGATGTCTTATCCTGGATATTGGTTGCAAAGACGTAAGTTTCTTCCCGGGCTTCTACAAATCCCACAAACCAGCCGTTCACGTAATTTCCGTCGATGTTACCGGTTCCTGTTTTTCCGTAGAGCATACTTCCGCCGGAAGAAGAGACAAGCAGGGAATCCTTGACCGCTTTTATATTTTCTGCAGCAAAGGGTAAACCCCCAAGACAGAAGCGGGCCAGCAGTTCTACCTGTTCCACCGGTGAGATCTTTAAGGAGGATTGGGACCAATAACGGCCCAGACCTCCGGATAAGTCGGAATTGCCATACCTGATCTTATGGAAGTATTTATTCAAAGAGGAAAGACCGGTTTTTTCATCCAGAGAGGTAAAATACCAGTTGACCGAATGACTCATGGCACTTTTTAAGTCCTGGTTCCGGTTCCAGGCATCAAAGGGATAATATTTGCCATTCCAGTCCATGGCAGAGGAATCCGGGGTAATGACCCCTTCCTCAAGGGCGGCAAGAGCGCTGTAGATCTTATAGGTGGAATCGGGGGAAATCCTTTTGATTCCTTCTTCTTCATTATAGATGGAATATTGCCCGGAGTTTAATTCATATAGGACAAAGCTGCCTTTTAAACCGGAGAAACAGGAACCCACCTCCAGGTTATTTATGCCTTCCGCGTTGAATCCATACGCTGCGTCGGGGGATGCCATGGCAGAGAAGGCAGGCATGAGACCGGCGGCCAAAACCGATGCTGCGGCAAAGACCAGACGGCTTTTCCTCTTACACCATTTGGTTTCCGCATGAAACCCTGCAATGCTTATAATCCGTTTGCGCATCTCTTTTTTTGATCCGCCCATTCCTGCGGCAGAATAGGGAAAACGGGACAGGCTCTCTGCAAAATTGATCAAGGTATTCCCGTAGTCCAGATAATCGTCCGGCCGGAGCATGGATAAAACGGAGGCATCACAGGCAATTTCCCGGTCGTTTTGCATCTCATGAAAAGCCAACCATACCACAGGGTGAAACCAGTAAACAATCTGGGCCAAAGCCATCAGCCTATTCACTACAAGGTCCTTATGCCTGCAATGGGAAAGCTCGTGAAGAAGAATATAGCGGATATCTTTTTCCTCCATTTCCGAAAGAATGTGAATGGGTACGATGATCACAGGCTTAAATGCTCCGATGGCGAGGGGGGATTTCACATAGGCACTGCTGTAGATGGGGATGTTCCCTTTGATACCTGATTCCTTTAAGCAGGCATCAAACAACTCCCGGATTCTTTTATTTTGAAGGAGAAGAGAAGCATTCTTTAACTGATTGACCTTATGGCTGGACCATGCGGTGATTCCTGTCATAAACACCATGCCGGCGATCCAGATGCTCATAAGAACCGTGGGAAGGGCAGAAGGAGTCCTGCGGCTTACGGAAACGGAAAAATCCAACAAAAGGTTGTTCCGTGGCAGTAAAGCAGGCTGTACAGCCGTTTTAGAGACCTCCTGTGCATGAGGAAACAGACCGGAAAGAGTATGAAGGAGTGCAGCCCCAGCTTTGGTGCAGAGATCGGAATAGGGCAGAAATGGGATTGCCAGCGAAAACAAAAAAAGAAACCAGAGATTGTATTGGGTCCTTTTGGTCAGATGGGAACCCAGGAACTTTCTTACCCCAAGGAGGGCGAAAAAGAGAAAGGGGACAGCCATGCTGTTTAATAAAAGGCGTACCATTAGTAAATGGATCATCAGCGGTCCTCCCCGTGTTCGTTCAAAAGAAGTTTCCGAAGCTCTTCTAAGTCTTCCTTGGTCATGTTCTCGCTGTTGATATAGTTAGTCACCATGCTGGATATCTTGCCGTTATAAAATCGGTTTAAAAAGTGGTCATTGGCTTTTTTTAAATACTCCTGTTCTTTCACCAGAGGCGTATATACAAAAACCCGGCTTTCCTTCCGGTAGGTTATGGCTTCCTTTAAAACCAGTCTCTTCAACAGAGTGTGTACGGTTTTGGGGCTCCAGTGGCTTGTGTTAGAAAGTTTTTCGGTCACTTCATTGGTACTGATCGGTGCATATTTCCACAGCACTTTCATCACTTCATACTCGGCTTCGGAAATCTGCGGCAGATGTTTCATAGAAATTCTCCTATTCTTACATTTGTAATACATACATTATACAGAGAGGGCAAGCGGTATGTCAATAGCCTTTACAATCCCATGGCGGCATGGTATACTGTTTAAAATCAAATAATTAAAAAGGTTTAAGGAGACACGTCTATGTTATTTTTCATTTTTTCCTTATATGCTCCCACGTAGTTATATAGAAAGAACGGTTCAGTCATACTGGCACTGCATTGGCAGGGCTTATTTTTTGTACAACAAAATGGGAGAAACGGAAAAAATGAAAACAAAACGAAATATATATATTCTGTATGCCATTGCTTTTTTACAGGGAATGGTGTTTTACGGACCGGTCGCAACCCTTTACCGGCAGGCAGCAGGAGTCAGTGTGTTTCAGATCACAGTGATTGAAAGCATTTCCCTGGCTCTATGCATTGGGCTTGAATTGCCCTGGGGGATTGCTGCGGATAAAATCGGATACAAACGTACTATGATCATCAGCTGTGCGGTTTACTTCTTGTCAAAGGTTGTTTTCTGGAGAGCGGACGGATTTGCGGATTTTTTGCTGGAACGAATTCTGTTAAGTGTTGTGATGGCAGGAATGTCTGGCTGTGATGTGAGCATTCTATATCTTTCCAGTAAAGAAGAGGAGAGCCAGAAAGTTTTTGGGATTTATCAGTTTTTAAGTATGACGGGGCTTCTCATGTCTTCCCTTCTGTTTTCGGTATGCATTGGAGAAGATTACCGGCTTGCAGGATTTTTGACCATGGTCTCTTATGGAGCGGCAGCTGTCTTTTCTTTGGGAATAAAGGAAGTAAAGGGGAAGGAAACAAAAAAAGAGAGAGGCCAGCGGTTTTTTTCAGTATTGATTCAGACGGTCAAGGACCGGAATTTTCTGCTTGCAATCATTGGAATGGCATTGCTTGCGGAGACCAACCAGACCGTGACCGTATTTTTAAGTCAGCTTCAATACGTGAAAGCCGGAATGGATTTAAAAACCATGGGGGTGGTTTATATTCTGGTTACATTGGCCGGAATGACCGGAATGTGGTCCTATTGGTTTACCAGAAGGCTTGGCAGTTTTCTATTTGGACTAGTTCTGTTTTTGGGAGGAGCGGCAGCGTGTCTGGTGCTTTCCTCCACAGAATCTGCAGTCATATCGGTAGGTGCCGTACTGGTGCTTCGCCTGTCTGCCAGTTTATTTAGTCCCCTTTCCACCCAGCTGCAGAACCGGAGAATCAAAGGGCAGGACCGGGCTACGGCCTTGAGCATTTATGCGGTTGTGCTGGAGAGTACGGGAGTGGTCACAAATATATTATTCGGTCGGGCGGCAGAGGAAGATATTTCCAATGCTATGGTCTTAGGGGCTGTTTTGTGTGTGGCAGGTGCCTGTTTGTTTTCTATCTTTTATAGAAGAGAAGGAAAAAACCGTGATTTTAGCATCAGCCGTTAATGATGGTACAGTGCCCCGTATCGGTAGGATTGTAACCATGGAACGAAAGGAGGCTGTTTTTAAATTCCCTGCTGTTGACGGCTTCTAAAATCAACGATACAGCAGAATTGTTTAAATAAGATTTTAAGAAAACCAGATCCAGGGAGAACTTGGCAAGGGGGACCGGTTCCAGCTGAGGATAGGACATCAGCAGGGAGAGGTCCCCGATGCTTCCATCCGCGGCATCAGAGGCTACTGCATTTGCGGCGGACATATGGGAGAGACATTCTTTTTGATAACCGGCTGCCGCCTTTTTTTGAAAATTGTTTTTTATAAAACAGGAATCTAAAAATATGCGGTAGCCGCTGCCAGGTTCCCGGTTCAGAAACCGGATGTCCGGCCGCAGAAGGTCTTTGATGGAACGAATGTTTTTGGGATTTCCCTTCTTTACATACAAACCGCAGGATAACTGGCTTATGAACACGACAGCCAGTTCCTTTCCGGGCATGAGGTTTTTGATCTGATTGAGGCTTTGCTCTTTTTTATCAGAGAAAAAACAGGTGAGAGCCATATGGGTTTTCTCATAATAAAGAGAGTACAAGCTGTTATATTCATTCATATAAGAATGAAGCATGGGGAGACTTTCCGGGTTTTTGTCCAACTGGCTCAAAAGCAGTTCCACAACTCTGGACTCCTGGCTGCTAATAATAAGTCCGTTTGTATTTAACAGATAATCCGTCTGCCGGATGGCTGAGACTGCTGTAAAAGGGGGAATGTCGCTGACAGGAATCGGCGGCTGTGAGCCCTTATTATTTCCGGGGAGTGAATCCGCGGAACCTTGTAAATACTGGTCAAGCTGTTCCTGGCTGATGCGTATCTGCCTTCCTATTTTTGTAGCATTTAATTCTCCCCGTTTAATTAATTCATACACCGTTGCTTTTTTTATCTTAAGACGATCTGCAACTTCTTGTGCTGTAAATATTTTCTCCATACAATACCCTCATTATTTTTTTTGATTTTTATCATTTGATAATAGTTATAACATATTTCAAACTATTGTCAACAAAAAGCATGATAAATAAAATGCTGTGCTAAATGTATAAAAAATATCAGATATCTTACCGATATATTATGAATATATCAACATTGATTTGCAGATAGAATTCATCTAAAATGAACAAAACGAAATGAAACAGAACGAAACACAGCAAAACACAACAAGCTACCATAGAATTCAAATAAAATAATCAGGAGGAAAAAGTGATGAGACGAGGAAAAAGGTTACTTGCAATGGTGTTGGCGGTATTGGCCGTGTGTCAGACTGCAGGCTGCAGTACAGCAGCCTCAAAAAGTACGGGGACAGCCCCAAAGGAAACGACAGGTTCCAGGAAGGAAGCATCCGGAGCCGCCGCAGAGCCTATGGATCTGTATGTCTTTATTGCCGCCAGTT
The DNA here is from genome assembly GCF_043633585.1 of Lacrimispora sinapis. Lineage (NCBI taxonomy): Bacteria > Bacillati > Bacillota > Clostridia > Lachnospirales > Lachnospiraceae > Lacrimispora > Lacrimispora sinapis. The sequence goes on from NZ_CP141832.1 coordinate 804,285, forward strand.
TAAAAAACACCATGGAAACCGTAAAGGAAAGCTATGAGAAACAGCATCCGGGCGTGACCATCATTTATAATGCGGACAGCTCCGGTACACTGAAGACTCAGATCGAGGAAGGAGCCCGGTGCGATGTGTTCTTTTCGGCGGCAACCAGGCAGATGGATGAATTAAAGGAAAGGGGATATGTGGTCGACGGATCGGTCCATGATCTGCTGATGAACCAGGTGGTACTTATAAAGCCAAAGGGAGGAAAGACGAAGGTCACCGGATTTGACAATATCACTCAGGCAGCCAATCTTGCTCTTGCCGGAGAGGATGTACCGGTTGGACAGTATGCCAGAAAGATGTTTACCAATATGGGGCTCCTCGATTCCGTTATGAAAATGGAAATCAATGAAGGACCTAATGTCACCGCTGTTTTGACTGCTGTGGCGGAAGGAAGCAATGAAGTGGGAATCGTGTATGCCACCGATGCCGCTTCCATGGCGGACAGCGTGGAGATCATCGCAAAGGCGGATAAGAGTCTGGTTGATCCCGCCATTTATCCGGTGGGGCTGATAAAAGATAAAGAAGCTTCGGAAGAGGAAAAAAAGGCAGCGGAAGATTTTGTAAAGTATTTGACAGAAGACCAGGATGTTAGACAGGTGTTTACGAATGCCGGATTTGAACTGTATTCGCAGTAAGGTAGTCAAGGAATGGAGGTGAAGTAGATTGCTGGAACTTTTAAGTACCATAGATTTGAGTCCTCTTTCTCTTTCACTGAAAACGGGAATTTTGGCTACTGTGCTGACGTTTTTTGCGGGGGCTGGAGCAGCAAGATATGTCATGAAGCTCAGTCACGGGGCAAAATCCATGATAGATGGAATCCTTACACTGCCCTTGGTGCTGCCGCCTACGGTAGCCGGTTTTTTCCTGCTTTTGGTATTCAGTCTCCGCCGGCCATTCGGAGCATTTCTGTTTGAACATTACGATTTTAAAATGGTACAAACGTGGCCGGGCTGTGTGATGGCGGCTTTTGTCATTTCCTTTCCGCTTATGTACCGAAACGCCAGGGCAGCGTTTGAACAGGTGGATGTGACCATGATCCATGCGGGAAGAACGCTGGGACTGTCGGAGCGGAAGATTTTCTGGAAGATTGTGGTTCCCATCGCAGCTCCGGGACTTGCTTCTGGCACAGTGCTTGCCTTTGCCAGAGCCATTGGAGAATACGGGGCAACTATTATGCTGGCAGGCAATATTCTTGGCAAGACACGAACAATATCCGTGGCCATCGCAACGGAAGTGGCAGCAGGCAACTGGAAAACTGCAGGATTCTGGGTATGGGTCATTGTGATCCTTTCCTTTTTTATGGTAGCACTGATCAATTTGTTATCCGGGAAAGGCGGCAGAAAGAATAGCGGGTGGAGATAATATGGCATTGCAGGTGAGAATCAGAAAAAAGTTTTCCGGTTTTGAAATGGATGTGGAATTTGAGACAGATGGCGGGTGTATGGGGATTTTGGGGGCCTCCGGATGCGGAAAAAGCATGACTTTAAAATGCGTGGCAGGGATCGAGACACCGGATCAGGGGAAGATCGTATTAAATGGAAAGATTCTTTTTGACTCTGAAAAAAGGATCAATCTGCCGGCCAGGGAACGGCAGGTGGGCTATTTATTCCAGAATTATGCCCTGTTCCCAACCATGACGGTGGAAGAAAATCTGGGAATCGTGATTCAGAAAAGGAAAAAAGAAAAGCGGACCTTGATTGATGAAATGTTAAGAAGATTTCAGCTTACCGGACTGGAAAAACGAATTCCGTCCCAGCTTTCGGGCGGGCAGCAGCAGCGGGCAGCGCTGGCACGTATGCTGCTGAGCACACCCGAAGTGATTCTGCTGGACGAACCGTTTTCCGCACTGGATGGATTTTTAAAGGATATTTTGAAGACGGATATGCTTGCGTTTATCAAAGAGTATGGAAAAGATGTGCTGATGGTATCTCATTCCAGAGATGAGATCTATCAATTTTGTGACCGAATGGCAATAATTGCAGAAGGAAAGAGCCTGTTAAACGGAAGGACAAAGGAGATCTTTAAAAAGCCGGGGATATTGGAGGCAGCAAAGCTGACCGGCTGCAAAAACATCTCTTCCGTGGAACGGATCAGTGACCATGAACTCTATGCAAAGGACTGGAACATAAAGCTGAGGACCGAAGAAACGATAGGAGATTCGATTCGATACCTGGGAATCAGGGGACATCATCTGATCCCGGCAGAACAGCCGGGGGAAAATGTGATGAAGGTCCGGTTATTGGGAGTGACGGATATGGCCTTTGAACGGCAGGTCCTTTTCCAAAATGCAGAAGCAGAATCTTCCGGAAGGATTTGGATGTATCAGGATAGAAAGGAAAGTATTCCATTATTTATACAGTTTCCGAAAGAAGAAATTTTGCTTTTGTCTTAATTTTATTAGTATTTACACAAATAGATTGACAAAACAACTTGAATTGATTACCATGTGTCAAAAGAAGTTAAGATCTGTTGGTTGTATTCAAAGGAGAGGAATGGAGGAGACAATACATATGAGGCTTAGTGCAAGAAATCAGTTAAAGGGAAAAGTGGTAGGAATAGAACCGGGAGCAGTCAATGCCATGGTAACCATGGACGTGGGAGGCGGAAACATTATTTCTGCCACGGTATCCATGGCGGCAGTAAAGGATCTGGAACTGGAAGTAGGAAAAGATGCGTATGCGATTATAAAAGCAACTTCCGTTATGGTAGGAGTGAACTGAGGTACAAAAGAAAGAGCTGGTGATCCCGCTCTTTTTTGCAGTTATAGATCAAAAATGGAATGTAATACAAAATATAAAAAGAATTAGACTGTAATTTGTGCATAGTGCTGTATTGAATTCAGGAATTAAAACAGATATAGTTATAGCAACCTAAGTGGTCGACAAAACTTAGTTACTTTTTCATTTTCTATTCACGAAGAGGTGGAATGGCAGGATACCCAATGTATCCGCCTTCTGCCTCTTTTTTCATGTAAGGAGGAATTGTTATGAGACAGGTTGCAATCTATGGAAAAGGCGGTATCGGTAAATCTACAACAACGCAGAATCTGACAGCAGGTCTTGCAGAAATGGGCAAGCATATCATGATTGTAGGGTGTGATCCTAAAGCGGATTCTACCAGACTGGTGCTTGGAGGTCTGGCACAGAAGACGGTTCTTGATACCCTTCGTGACGAAGGCGATGACATTGAACTGGATGCAGTTATGAAAGAAGGCTATGGCGGGATCAAGGGCGTGGAATCCGGCGGACCTGAGCCTGGAGTAGGCTGTGCAGGCAGAGGAATTATCACTTCTATTAACCTGCTGGAACAGCTTGGTGCCTATACCGATGATCTGGATTATGTATTTTATGATGTATTGGGCGACGTTGTCTGCGGCGGATTTGCAATGCCTATCCGGGAAGGCAAGGCCCAGGAAATCTATATCGTATGTTCCGGGGAAATGATGGCCTTGTATGCGGCAAATAATATTTCTAAAGGTATTTACAAGTATGCAAAAACAGGGGGGGTAAGACTGGGCGGTCTGATCTGTAATTCCAGAAAGGTAGATAAGGAGCAGGATCTGGTTGAAGCCGTAGCAGCAAAAATCGGAACTCAGATGATTTATTTTGTACCTCGTGACAATGCGGTTCAGAGGGCAGAAATCAGAAAGAGAACTGTAATTGATTTTTCGCCGGAGGAGGCTCAGGCAAATGAATATCGTACATTGGCAAGAAAAGTGGATTCCAATGAAATGTTTGTGATTCCCAATCCAATGAAAATTGATGAACTGGAAGAGATCCTGATGGAATATGGACTCATGGAATAAGTGGGATTGAGAAAGGGGAAGTTGTTATGGTATTGGTGAGAGCGATCATTCGGCCGGAAAAGGCGGATTATGTTATGAAAGAAGCTGCGGAGGCAGGGTTTCAGGCAGTGACCAAAATGGATGTTTATGGACGCGGCAAGCAAAAAGGAATCACCGTAGGAGAAATCCATTACGACGAGATTCCAAAAGAAATGCTTTTATTTTTCTGCAACGATGAGGACAAAGATGATCTGGTAAGGGTAATATTAAGAACCGCCAGAACCGGGGATGGCAATTACGGGGATGGCCGTATCTTTATCTCTCCCATGGAGGAAGCATATACCATCAGCACCGGAAAGAAGGGGCTTTAAGGCAAGGCTTTTGAAAGAAAGGAGTGATTATAATGAAAGAGGTAATGGCATTTATCCGTGTCAATAAAATCAATCCCACGAAAAAGGCCTTGGCGGAAGGGGGATTTCCTGCATTTACCTGCAGATCCGTACTGGGCAGGGGAAAAAAACAGATTGATCCGGAGCTGCTGACCCTGGTTCTGGAGAATGGAGAACTTCCTATGTCTTTGAAAGGAGAGCATTTGTCAGAATCCTACCGGTGGATACCAAAACGGCTGGTGACCTTGGTTGTGGAAGATGAACAGGTAAAAGACGTTGTGGATATTTTGATCAAAACGAACCAAACGGGCAATCCGGGCGACGGGAAAATATTTGTGCTTCCGATTTATGAAGCTTATACCGTGAGAAGCGGAGAGCATACGATAGACGCTTATTGATGGGAGGGAAGGCTATGGCAAAAGAGAGAGATCTATTACTGGATAAGTATTCATCCAGAGTATTTAAAAACAGGAAAAGTCATATAACACAGCTGGAATTTGGGGAGAAACCGGATGAGATTGCTGCTAATAACAGAGCAATACCAGGAATCATAACCGCAAGAGGCTGCTGTTATGCAGGCTGCAAGGGTGTTGTGATAGGACCGATGAAGGATTCTGTGGTCATCACCCACGGACCAATCGGGTGTGCATTTTATACCTGGGGAACGAGAAGAAACAAAGCAAAGCCTTCCTATGAAGGAGAACCCAATTTTGTTCCCTATTCGTTCTGCACCGATATGAGGGCGCCGGATATCGTGTTCGGAGGAGAGAAAAAGCTGGAAGAAGGAATTGATGACATCATGCGGCTGTTCAATCCTAAATGTATTTTTATCTGTTCCACCTGTCCCATTGGTCTCATTGGCGACGACGTACAGGCCGTAGCAAGAAGGGTAGAAGAAAAGTACGGGATTACCGCAATTGGTTATTCCTGCGAAGGATATAAGGGGGTATCCCAATCCGCAGGCCACCATATTGCCAATAATGGCCTGATGCGCTACGTGATCGGAAAAGGGGAAGAAGCACCAAAGGCCAAATACAGTGTCAACTTGCTGGGAGAGTATAACATTGGGGGTGACGGCTGGGAACAGGTTCGGATTTTAAAGAAGATCGGTTATGAAGTGGTTTCTGTATTTACCGGTGATGGTTCGTATGAGACCGTTAAAAATTCCCATCTGGCAGATTTGAATCTGGTCATGTGCCACCGGTCCATCAATTACATAGCGGAAATGATGAAGACAAAATATGGAGTCGACTGGATCAAGGTCAATTTCATCGGAGTGGGAGGAACCTGCAAATCCCTTCGGATGATAGCAAAGTATTTCAATGACCCGGAGCTTATAAAAAGGACGGAGGAAGTAATTGCAGAAGAGTTGGCGGAAATTAATGAGGATATGGAATACTACAAATCCAAATTAAAAGGGAAGACTGCCGGTATCTTTGTAGGAGGTTCCAGGTCCCATCATTACCAGATGCTTTTAAAGGATTTTGGCATGGAAACCACCATTGCAGGCTATGAGTTTGCTCATCGGGACGATTATGAAGGACGGGAGATCATCCCTCAGATTAAGGCAGATGCGGATTCTAAAAATATTGAAGAAATAACGGTGCAGCGGGAGCCCGGCTATGAAGACCGTTACTCGGAAGAAGAGCTGAAAAAGATGCGGGAGGAAGGAATCGAGCTGGATACATATGACGGTATGATAAAAGATATGAACAAGGGCAATATGGTAGTAGATGACTACAATCTGTTTGAGACAGACCAGCTGATTGAGGAATACAAACCAGATATATTCTTTTCCGGCATCAAAGATAAATACGCCATACAGCATGGGGGAGTGGTATCCCGTCAGATGCATTCATACGATTATTCCGGCCCTTATGCAGGTTTCCGCGGAGCGGTGATCTTTGGAAGAGATGTTGCTATGAGTCTTTATACCAATGCCTGGGCGCTGGTGAAACCGCCGTGGAAAACCACGCCTATGATTGAAGGAACCTTAGGAGGTGTAGGCTAATGCTTGAATTGACCCCAAAAGAAATTATGGAAAAACGCCATATGACAATCAATCCCTGTAAAACGTGTGAGCCGGTAGGAGCCATGTTCTGTGCCCTTGGTGCAGAAAAGTGCATGCCTCATTCCCATGGTTCCCAGGGCTGCTGTTCCTATCACAGAACGGTGCTTAGCCGGCATTTTAAGGAACCGGCCATTGCTTCCAGCAGTTCCTTTACGGAAGGTGCATCCGTATTTGGAGGGCGCAGCAACATCACGACAGCTATGAAAAATGTATTTGATATCTATAATCCGGATATCATGGCCATTCACAGCACCTGTCTTTCGGAAACCATCGGAGATGATGTGAATTCCTACATTATGGATATGGAGATTCCCGAAGGCAAGACGGTTTTGTTTGCCAGCACGCCTTCCTATGAAGGCTCCCATATTCAAGGGTTTTCTAATATGATGATCGGTTTTATGAAGTATATGACCAAAAAAAGTGGAAAGCCAAACGGGAAGGCAGCGATCTTCCCGGGCTGGGTCAATCCAGGAGATGACCGGGAATTAAAAAGGATCGCCGGATTGATGGGGGCAAAGTATATTTATTTCCCAGATCATGACGGTACCTTGGATCACCCCATGGATGGCAAGAATGAATATTTCCACAGCCATGCAGGAACGTCTGCAGAGGATATAAAGGCTCTTGGGGATTGCGAAACGCTGATTTCCATGGGAACCTACTGCACTCTGGAGCCTTCCGAGTATATGAAAAAGGAATATAAAATCCCATTTGCCAACATTCCGGTTCCGGTAGGGGTAAAGCTGACGGATCAATATCTTATGGAGCTGCAGAAATTCACAAAGAATGAGGTTCCAAAGGTACTGGAAGACGAAAGAGGCAGACTGGTGGATTTAATGTTAGATGCACATCAGTATGTATATAAGAAGAAAGTCGCCATTTATGGAGACCCGGATATCGTATATGGATTTACTTCTCTGTGTCTGGAACTTGGAATGAGTCCCAAATACATCATCACCGGGACGCCCAAAGAACGGTGGGAGCGGGAAATCAAAGAGCTGATGGATCAGTACGGAGTCGATGAAAGCGAATATGTGGTCAAAGCGGATACGGATTTATTTTATCTTCACCAGTTGATTAAAAACGAAACGGTAGATCTGCTCCTTGGGTCCAGCTATGGAAAGCAGATTGCAAAGGCCGAGGATATTCCTATGGTACGAATGGGATTTCCGGTACTGGACCGGTATGGGAACCCCATACAGGCAACGGTGGGCTATGCCGGAGGAATCCGGTATGTGGAGAAAATCGTAGATGCAATGATGGACCGTCAGGACCGGGATGCGGCAGATGAAGATTTTGATGTAGTGATGTAACTCAGAGAACAAAGGAACCAGGGAGGGAGCCGCACCCTCCCTGTTGTTGTATTTTTTCAGGGTGGTATTTGAAAGGAGCATGGTCATGGAAACGGAAAACAACAACAAAAATATTTTGGAAGCCAGAAAAAGTTCCATTGTAATAAAAGACAGCTGCAGCGGTGCCAAAGGCGGAATCTGCTGTGACAGTAACAGTGTATCCGGTTCCGTGTCTCAGAGAGCCTGTGTATACTGCGGAGCCAGGGTTGTTTTAAACCCCATAACCGATGCATACCATATCGTCCATGGTCCCATTGGCTGTTCCAGCTACACCTGGGATATCAGAGGGTCCCTGACCAGCGGGGAAGATATTTACCGAAACAGCTTTTCCACGGATTTACAGGAAACGGATATTATTTTCGGAGGAATAAATAAGCTGGAAGCAGCCGTGGATGAGCTGATGGAAAAAGAAGAGAATGTAAAACTGATCTTTATCTATGCCACCTGCATCGTAGGGGTGATCGGAGATGATGTGGAAGCGTTATGCAAAATCAAATCCAATCAGTATGGCATACCCGTAATTCCAGTCAAATCCCCTGGGTTTTCCGGCAATAAATCCACCGGATACCGTATGGCATGTGACGCCATTATGAACGTTCTTCTTCCATATAAAAGTGAGCAAAAGAAAAAAGCCATCAACATATTAGGAGATTTTAATCTGGCTGGGGAGATGTGGATCATCAAAAACTATTTAAAAGAAATCGGGATTGATGTGATCTCCGGTTTTACGGGAGATACCTGTTATGAGGATATGATCGAAGCTCCAAAAGCAGCCTTAAATATTGTCCAGTGTGCAGGGTCCAGCACCTATCTGGCAAACCGCATGGAGGAGGAATTTGGAATTCCATTTATCAAGGTCAGCTTTTTTGGAATTGAAGATACCACCTCATCCCTGATCCGAGTGGCAGAAGCTCTTGAGGACGAAGAGGCAAGGGCGAAGGCGGTGGAGTTCTGTTCCAGGAAGCAAGCAGAGCTGAAGGAATTTTTAGACCGGTACCGGAAAAATCTGGAAGGAAAAAAAGCAGCTATTTATGTGGGCGGAGGCTTTAAGGCCATTTCCCTCATCCGCCAGTTTAAAGCCATGGGAATCGAAACTGTGGTGGTTGGGACACAGACCGGAAAGAAGGAAGATTATGAGATAATAGAAAGTCTGGTGGAGCCGGAAACCATCATCCTTGACGATGCCAACCCGGCGGAGCTAGAGACATTTATGAGAGAAAAAGGGGCTCATATTCTGGTGGGAGGAGTAAAGGAAAGACCTCTGGCCTATAAATTAGGGATTGCCTTTTGCGATCATAACCACGAAAGAAAGTTCCCGTTGGCCGGCTTTGAAGGGGTCTATCACTTCACCATGGAGATCAATAGAAGCATCAACAGTCCGGTATGGGACTATGCAGGCTGACAGAAAGGCGGAATGACAATGAAAAGTAAGGTAGAACCTCTCGTAAATTTAAATATCAATCCATGTAAAATGTGTATGCCCATGGGAAGCGCTACCGCGTTCTATGGCCTGAAAAACTGCATGACCATACTGCACGGTTCCCAGGGGTGCGCGACTTATATCCGAAGACATATGGCAACTCATTACAATGAACCGGTGGATATTGCTTCCTCCTCTTTGACGGAACAGGGAACGGTTTACGGGGGAAGTGACAATTTAAAAAAGGGCTTAAAGAATCTGATTGAGCTTTATCACCCGGATATGATAGGAGTGATGACCACCTGTCTGGCCGAGACCATCGGAGAAGATGTTCCGGGAATACTGGAAACATTTCTGGAGGAAAACCCGGAGTACCGTGATATTACACTCATTTCCTGTTCGTCACCGGGATACGGCGGAAGCCAGTATGAAGGATACTTTGCCGCACTTTATGCAATTGTTTCTTCCATAGAAATGAGCAGGGAGAAAAATAATCTTGTGAATGTTGTGACAGCCCCCATCAGCCCGGCGGATACCAGGTACATAAAAAACATGTTAAATCTCTTTGGGATCAATGCCATTCTCCTGCCGGATCTATCTGAAAATCTGGATGGGGTCCACGATAAGGAATATAACCGTCTTCCTCATCACGGAACGGATATTCGCGATTTAAAAAGGATGGGGGGAGCAAAGCTGACCCTGGAATTATGCGGGTTTGAGCGGAAGAATTCAGTGGCGGAATATTTGCAGAATACATATGGAGTGCCCTATATCAGACTCCCCCTGCCCGTAGGACTGAGAGATACGGACATTTTTTTAAAAATCCTTTCTGACATTTCCGGGAAAGAAATTCCCCAGGAGCTAAAAAAGGAAAGAGGGCGGTATTTAGATGCCATGATTGATTCCCACAAATACAATTCCGCCGGAAGGGCCGCTGTATTTGGAGAACCGGATCAGGTATATTCTACGGTGCGCATGATGTGTGAATGCGGAATCCTGCCCGTGGTGTGTGCGACCGGAACCTCCTGTCCGGAACTTGTGGAAAAAGCCGGTGCAGAAATCCATAAATTAGGCACGCGTTATCTGGCGGAAGATTTTAAGATTGCAGACAAGGCAGACTTTAAAGACATCGAAGCCATGGTCACTTCCTGTCAGGCCAATATTCTGGTGGGGAATTCCGATGGAAGAAGGATTGCTGAGGATTTAAACCTTCCGTTAGTACGCAGGGGATTTCCAATCCATGACCATGTTGGAGGCCAGCGGCTGAAAATGCTAGGGTACGAGGGCTCCATGGAGTATATGGATGAGATTTCCAATCAGCTGATTGATACCACAGAAACTACGTTTAGGAAGACACTATATGACAAGTATTATAAAGATGGTCTGATTGGTGAAAAAAAGAAGGAAGAACAGATGAAAGCAGAGCAAGGTATGGTGCAGAAAAATAGTATCGCCGCACAGGAAGAAGTGATGAGACGCAAGACCCTGGAGCATCCCTGCTACAACTGCAAAGGCCACAAATTTGCCCGAATCCATCTCCCGGTAGCACCCGCCTGCAATGTCCAGTGCAGTTACTGTGTCAGAAAGTTTGACTGTCCCAACGAGAGCCGTCCGGGAGTGACTTCCTCCGTCCTTACCCCTGAGGAAGCCCTTAAACGGTATCTTCTGGTCAAGAAAAAAATGCCAAACTTAACGGTCGTGGGCATTGCGGGACCGGGAGAGGCTCTGGAAAACTGGGAAAGTGTAAAAGCAGTTTTTGAATTAATAAGAGAACAGGACCCGGATGTGACCTTCTGCCTTTCCACTAACGGGTTAAAGCTTCCCATGTATGCGGAGGAACTGGCAAGACTTTCCGTATCCCATGTAACGGTCACCTTAAATGCGGTGGACCCTCATATCAGCGGGCAGATGTACCAGTATATCCGGTTTATGGGAAAAGAGTACCGGGAAGATGCGGCAGGGGCCATTATGGTGGCGAACCAGCTTGCAGGAATCCGGCTTTTGATTGCCAGCGGTGTTCTTGTAAAGGTTAATATCGTGACGGTCAAAGGAATCAATGACCATCATGTGCCGGAAGTGGTAAAAACCGTAAAATCCATGGGATGCTTTATCACCAACATCATGCAGATGATTCCGGTGGAAGGGAGCGCATTTGAACGCGTGGAGCCTATTTCCAATAAACAGCTGACAAAACTGAGAAAACAGTGCGAGGAGATCATGCCTCAGATGTATCACTGTCAGCACTGCCGGGCAGATGCGGTAGGTACCCTTACCGATGACAAATCCATAGAGTTAAAAGAATTCTTATCAGAGAAACCCAAAGAATCCGCTCCTGTTTCTATAAGCTACCGGTTTGCGGTGGCATCAAAAAGCGGCGTGATCGTTGATACACATTTCGGGCATGCAAAGGAATTTTATTTATACGATTATAAAAACGGAGAAGTACGTTTCGCAGGAAAACGGAAGGTGGAGCAGTACTGTGCCGGAGAGAAGTCCTGCGGAGAGAAAGAAGATAAAATGGAACAGCTGTTAAAGGCACTTACAGGCTGCAATGGTGTCATCGCCATGCGGATCGGCATGGAGCCAAAGAAAAAGCTGGCACAGCTTGGCATCAAACCGGTAAATACATATGACATGATTGAAGATGCGGTGAAAAAGGCCGCCGCCGCCATGTAAAGAAGGAAAGAGGAGGAGTCAAATGGTACAGCCCAAATATCATGTATTGATCTGCACCAGCTGCAGAGTAAACGGAACCCAAAAAGGAATGTGTTATCAGAAAGGCGGTGTGGACTTGATCCAGTCCTTTATGCAGGAGATCGAAGACCGGGAATTATCGGGGGAAGTGGTCCTTAATAATACGGGCTGCTTTGGAATCTGCGAAAAAGGCCCGGTGGTTGTGGTATACCCGGAAGGCGTCTGGTACGGGAATGTGACCGAAGAAGACGTGGAACGGATTTTTGACGAACATTTTGAAGGAGGAACACCGGTTGCAGATTTGATGATCTGACAGGGTCGAACGGAAAAAGGAGGGGTTGTTTCATGATGAAGATCATAGATGCCACACTTGCTATGCTGGATGAATATTCACTGACAAAGGAACTGGTTTTGGAATTTGCAAAGACGTTGATTCGTCTCTCTGTTTCCGGTGTTGTTATATCGCCAAGGGTTTACCATCTCATCCATGGGGAACTGCCGGAAGGCGCTATCTATTATATGGAGCTTCCTAATTTAAGAGAGAGCAGTAAATATCCGGGTGTTGGATATTTTCTCTCCTCCTTCTGTGACGGTACGGGAAGGGGCATCCGAAATATCCAGGTCAATGACATCTCTGAATTAAAGGGTCTGGAGGGCATTGAGCAGGATCAGAAATTAAGGCTTACCGGCCTTGATGATCTGTTGATCTATGAAAGCAGGGATATATATGAACGGGGCATGAAACTGCTTATGCGGGTCTCCCCCATTCTGTACCCGGAGGACTCTTATTACTGTGCATCTGCCATTGCAGCAGATTTCTTACAGTACCATCACAACGGAACGGTGATGACGACGTTTACCGGAATCGGCAATAAGGCGGCAACGGAGCAGGTGATATTAGCCATGCGGGTGGTGGAGCGATACAAACCAAACCACAGCTTTGAAATGCTGACCGAACTTCGGACTCTTTTTGAACAAATGACCAGATCGGAAGTGTCCTCCCATACTCCGGTGATCGGGCGGAAAATATTTCATATCGAATCCGGCATTCATGTGGATGGGGTCTTAAAAAAGCCTTCCAATTATGAATCCTTTCCTCCGGAGCTTGTGGGAGCATCGAGAAAAGTGGTATTGGGAAAGCATTCCGGAGGAACCTCCATACGCTATAAGCTAAAGCAGCTTCATCTGGAAGGACGCTATGATGTGAACCAGCTGCTGGATCTGGTGAAGCGTAAAAGCATAAAAAAAGGCGGAGAAGTAACCGATGAAGAGTTTTTAAACATAATGAGTGAGTGTGATGTGTATGAAGAGAAGAATCAAATTAGTTGATACCACCCTGCGTGACGGGGAGCAGTGTCCCGGTATCGTATTTTCTCCCTCGGATAAGATCAGGCTGGCTCTTTATTTAGACCGCATCGGCATTGATGAGATTGAGGCCGGAATCTATGATACCGGAACGGAAGGAATGAACTACATCAGTGAGATCATGAAACGGAAAAAACAGGCCAGGATATCTGTGTGGTCCAGATTAAATCCCAGAAACGTAGAAGAATCCGCCAGACAGAGACCGGATTTAATCCACATTGGAACGCCGGTATCCTATGCACAGATCTATAATAAAATTGGAAAAAATAAGAAATGGATTGAAAATACACTCCAGGAATGCATTCAAGTGGCAAAGGATTATAACATTCCCATAACCGTAGGTCTGGAGGATGCATCAAGGGCTGATGTGGCATTTTTAATTTCTTTAATCCGGCTTATGAGGCAGCAGGGCGTGGAAGTCATCCGGTTAGCCGATACGGTGGGTGTCTTATTCCCCCGGAGAGCAAGGGAAATGATTGGGGAGATCAAGCAGACCGGGATTCAGGTGGAGGTCCATGAACACAATGATTTTGGAATGGCGGTAGCAAACTCCATGGTCATGGCACTTGCGGGAGCGGATATGGTTGACGGCACTTTAATGGGGATTGGGGAACGGGCAGGAAACTGCAACCTCTATGAATTTGTACATGGAGCCAACAGGAAATTTGATTTTTTAGTGAACAGTCTGGATATTAAAAAAGCAGAAGGTCTTTTACAATCCATTATGAACGGAGGGGAAACGGATGATACGTCAGATTCGATTTGAGGACGGAAAAAGCAGGATCGCAGAAGGAATTAGAAGTCTTTGCCGTGCGCTTTCCCTGGAAGGCGGAATTCTGGTAAAAGGAACCTACTGTTTTTCCGCGGCAGAGGTGGCAAAGGAACTGGAAGGAGAAGACTTATTTATGAACCAGGGAATCAGGCTCGCTTGTGCCGCCATAAGCGAGATCAATGAGGTTACAGGCTGCGGAACCAGAGAGACCGCCCGCATGATGGGCTCTTTGCTTTCTGTCTGTGAACGAAAAGCGGCTTCGGGCATTAATCCGGTTTTCCTGGCAAAGGATTTAAAACAGGCGGCAGACTCACTGGAAGCAGCCGTCTTAAACGGATCATTTTTTTCCGGAAAGTCAAAAGGAGAGCTGATCGGGCAGATCACCAGGGACCCTGAAACTGCCCGAATGATACTAAAAGGCACTGAAGCCGGGGAACTGGTGGTAAAGGAGTCCATGTATGCGGACACAAGGCTTCAGATCACCAGAGGAATGCACCTTGACGGTCCGCTTACCGTGGGGGAGTCTGGGACGTTTTCTGAGGTGTTGGTCCTGATCGTAAACCGTCCGCTGTCCTCCTTTGGGGAACTGGTTCCTCTGCTTCAGAAATTGGGACAGCAAAAGCTGTTTATTCTCGCAGATCAGATTGAAGGAGAGGCCCTGTCCCTTTTGTCTGCCAATGTAAAAAAAGACCGTCTCCATGTGTGGGCAATGAAAGCACCTGGCATAGGGCGGAGAAAAGAAGATATCATGGGGGATGTGGCAGTCTTAACCGATACAAGAGTGTTTGATGGTATGTACCCATGCTCCATAGAGGAGATCCCTTTGCAGATGCTTGGAAAGGCAAACGTTTTAACGGCAGCAGGGACGTACACGGTAATAGAAGGGGATGCTGACCGGGATATGGTCCGTAACCGAATCGTAGACATAAAAAAGAAAATCGGGGATCCAAAAACCAATTATTACGACAAGCAGAAACTAAGAGAACGGCTCGCTGCCCTAAACGGGACCGCACCGGTGCTTTATGCCGGAGGGGATACACTTTCTCAGTCCAAAGAAGAAAAAAGAAGAATCGAATATGCCGTTGCCTATGCCCAGACTATAGAGCGTTATGGGATATACCATACCAAAGACCTGCTTTCTGTTTCTTTCAAATCCGAAGCAGAAAAAATGCTTGCACAGGTCATAAGCAAAAGTCTGGACGGGGAAGAAATCAGCACCTGGCTTTTGGTATTAATGCTTCGGAAGGTATGCGGTCTGATGGTCATGTGGCTGACAACAGGAGCGGTGATGGTGAGTACGGGGTACGACCGGGAAGATTTGGAACTGATAAAAAACGGTGTGGATATAGAAAGGTTGAGGGGTTGAAATGAAGATCAGGAATGTGAAGCTGAAACCTGGATATGTCTTAAAGGAACTTGGGGGGGAGTTTTGTATTTTTGATGAAAGAGACAGTCAGAACGGTTCCTTAGACGGACTTCCGTCTGTCAATGAGACCTGTATTTTTTTATGGAACAGTCTGGAGCGGGGAACCGCGGTTACGGAGCTGGTCTCTCTTTTGTCAGCTGAAAAAAATATAGATGAGGAAGATGCCCAGCTGGAACTGGAAGAATTTCTTGCAAAGCTGATCCATGGAAAGGTGATCGAAATAGAAAGTTAAAAAAGGAAGGGGTTGTGTGAATGGATCAAATAGCGGTATTCAAAAGAGATGAGAAAATGGAGGCGTTTCTTCATTGCAACAGAGTAGAAATCTATGAAAAACAGGATGAAACCTGGCTTCTTGTAAAGACCGTCAGTTTTCCCCCGGTAAAAGGAAATACCGTAAAGGAACTGCGGCAGGAAACGGAAAACATTGCAGTGTATGCAGAGGATGCGAAAGCCATACTTTGCAAAGAAATAACCGGAATTCCCTTTTCCGTATTTGATAAAAAAGGCTATGGGATTTTCTGTACGGAAGAAGCGGGGGAAGAAACCTTTGAGGGCGTGATAACCGAGTTAAAAGAAAGCGATGAGAAAAAGCGAATGAAAGAAGAAATGATCCGCAATGCACGGCCTGTAGAAACAGGTACTCCCGGAATTTATCATCTGAATCTGCTGGACTTGCAGAAGGAGTGCCCGGAGGTTTCTTCCAAAAAGGCACTGGTCTCTTTTCTGAAACAAACTCCTTTTTTAGAACTTCATCTGATCTGTGCCCATATTCCACCATGGCTGGAGCATGACTCCACTCTTGAAAAAAAGGTCCGGTTACAAGATGGAGTTTCATATGTAACCATAACAAAAAAGCAATGCTAGCGGGAGGGAAAAAGATGCAAAATTATATGGTATTAGATGATAAAAAGCTGCAGACTCCCTTTGGAATCCTGGGAGGGGTGGATTCTTTCTCCTGCCACCCCACAGGAGAACTGTATGGAGTACGGCTTTCCGAGAAAAATATGATTCTCACACAAATAGGAGAACTGGTTCCTGCCTATACGGAAAATAACAGACGAAAGAATCGGCCGTCCATTGAATTTAACAGACAGGGCATGGTCATGAGCGTAGCGCTGGAACAACAGCAGGAGATTACGACTCCCATTGGGGAACTTCCGGCAGAACGCATCAAATTCTATCCCGGGGGAGAGCTGCACCGGGTATTTGTTTTAGATGGACAGCTCAGCGGCTTCTGGACCGAAGAAGAGGAGCGGGAATTAAATGTTCCTCTTACCTTTGACCTGGGATTTTCCGAATTCCGGGCAATGATCAATGGAATCTGCTTCTACGAAAGCGGTGATATCAAAAGTATCACTCTGTTTCCGGGAGAAAATGTCGTCATTCAGACTCCGGTGGGAGTGATAGAAACAAAAGTAGGAGTTTCCTTATATGAGTCAGGACGCTTAAAGTCCGTGGAACCCTCCAATCCAGTCATGGTGCAAACTCCCATCGGAACCATGGCAGCCTATGATCCGGACCAGATTGGAATCAATGCGGACAGCAATTCCCTTTCCTTTACAGAAGCTGGCCGGATTCAGTCTCTCATTACCTGCGACCATTCGGTTTATGTGCAGACGGAGGAGGAACAAATCATCAAGCATTCTCCCCGTATTAAAGTTCATCCGCTTTATGACGACGTGCTTACGGTATCCGGATTAAAGGTAAGCTTTGATTACGATACAGAGGAAGTCAAGATCGAAGATCAAACGTACCCACTGCAGACTTGTGGTTTCACCATAGAACCCTTTCAAAGACCAGGGCTCCATTGCAGTCCCGCGGATTGTGCCAATTGTTCCCTGTGTAACAAAAGTTCTGTAAAATAGTGCAGGAAAAGACATTCATCACGTAGAAAATCTGCCAGGCAAAAGAATACCAATGCTGCCTGGCAGATTTTATTCCCTTAGAAGTCCTCCGTTTTTCCGCCTTTCAATATATGGGCTCCAACCAGAAGAAGCAGATAAAAGCCGCATAAAATTATGATATGTATTGCCGTTTTTATAAAGAGCGGCAGCCCGCTGAAAGGATCAGCTGTAGAAAACGCGGCATAATAGATTCCGATTGCCAAAACCATAAGAATTGCCGGCTTTGCGATCATATCCCAGGCGTTCCATGTAAATTCCACTTTTTTCTTTAAGGTTAGAACATGCAGGAGAGCCAGAAGGAGTTCACTGACCAGAGCACCCACCAGATAAGCAAAGATTCCAAATCGTGGAATCCCGAAAAGGACAAAAAGGAGACGGACCACCATGGCAATTACATTCTGGATAAAGGTTACCGAGGTCCGCCCCAACCCGTTTAGGATGCTGCCCATGGTGGTGACCAGATAAAGAAAGGGGCACAGCCATGCAAGAATGGTCATATAGCTGCCTGCGGTGTTGTCTTTAAATACACTGACCCCCAGATCATCGCCAAATAAAGTAAAAATTCCGATGCACAGGATTCCCACATACAGACAATACCGAAGGGACATGGAAATGGCTGATCCGATTCTGCGGTCATTTCCCTCAGACTGGGCCTCTGCAACTGCAGGAAGCAAAAGCACTGCCAATGAATTAAATACTGTAGATGGGAACAAAATAAAAGGCAGAGCCATTCCGGTCAGAACACCGTAAACAGATAATGCTGCCGAGTCCGTAAGCCCTGACATCTGAAGCCGGCTTGGAATAAGGATGGCTTCCGCACTGGCAAGAACATTCAAAACCAGCCGGTTTCCCATCAAAGGCATTGCCAGATGCATAAGCTCCGGTGCCGTTTCCCGAAAACCGGAGGAAACGTGGGTAACGCCAGGAGCCAGCTTTGGAGGAAAGAACCGGTAGGCGGTGACCGTATAAAGAGAGGAAGCGATTTCTCCGATCAAATGTCCAAAGACAGCAAGCTGTACGGTGATGGTGATGCCTGACTGGATCATAATATCCGCAATTAAAAATACGGCTCCGATCCTCACACTCTGTTCCATGATCTGGGCAAAGGCTGGAACCTGGGGACGCTGCATACCGTAATAATAGCCGTTGATGCAGGCATGAATGGCGGCGCATGGTACAGAAACAGCAACAAAGATCAGAAGAGGCGCGCAGCGGGGTTCCATCAGGATATTTCCGGCAATCATATCCCTGAACTGGATGATACCGTATGCCAGAACCACGGAAATAGTCAAGGAAATGATCAAACCGGTGCGGAAAATGGAACGGCCTTTTCTCACATTGGCGGCTACGGACTGGGATATGGCAGTTTGAATGGAGCCGGCACATAAGGCAAAGCAGATGCCAAATACCGGATGGATCAGATTAAAGACTCCAAGTCCCTCCGCTCCGATAGTTCTGGAAAGAAAGATCCGGTAAAAAAAGCCCAGCACCCGGGTAATGAGCCCGGCGGAAGTCAAAAGCAGGGTTCCGGTCAATAAAGCGTATTTGGTTGGAGACAATTTTCGCGGAATCTTAAGCGTATCATTCATGAAATCTCCTGAAAATGATAATTATTATAAATATATGGATTGGATTCTTTCTTCATGACATATTCATAATGAGAATCATTCCTATTGAAATTCTAGGAAATGTGTGTATAATAGAGTTTGTAGATGAAGCTTTTAACTTTAGGACTACAGAAAGGCGGAACTAACAATATGAAGCAATTGATTTATCTTGACAACGCAGCAACGACCAGAACACGACCAGAGGTCGTAGAAGCCATGCTGCCGTATTTTACGGAATATTATGGAAATCCATCTTCCGTATATGAGTTTTCCGGGATCTCAAAGAAGGCCATCGCAGGAGCCAGAGAAACCATCGCAAGTGCCATTGGTGCAAAATCAAATGAGATCTATTTTACAGCAGGAGGCTCTGAGTCAGATAACTGGGCATTGATTGCGACAGCAGAAGCTTATGCGGAAAAGGGAAAACACATCATAACCAGCAAGATCGAGCATCATGCGGTGCTTCACACCTGTGAGTATTTGGAGAAGCGCGGTTTTGATGTCACCTATTTAGATGTGGATGAGAACGGCGTCGTAAAACTGGATCAGTTAAAAAAGGCCATTCGGCCGGATACCATTCTTATCTCAATTATGTTTGCCAATAATGAGATCGGAACCATCGAACCCATTAAGGAGATTGGCGAAATAGCAAAAGAACACGGCATTTTATTCCACACCGATGCAGTCCAGGCTTTTGGACATGTGCCCATCCATGTGGATGATTATCATATCGATATGCTCAGTGCCAGCGGCCACAAGATCAATGGACCGAAAGGCATTGGCTTTCTTTATATCCGTACCGGCATCAAATCACGCTCTTTCGTTCACGGCGGCGGACAGGAAAGAAAACGGCGTGCAGGAACAGAGAACGTCCCAGGCATCGTAGGCTTTGGAAAAGCTGTAGAGCTTGCAGTAGCTGAGATGGATGAGAGGATCAAAAAAGAGTCCGGGCTTCGGGATTATTTGATGGAGCGCGTGATGTCTGAAGTTCCCTATACGAGAATCAACGGTCATCGTAAGAACCGGCTATCTAACAATGTGAATTTTGCATTTCAGTTTATTGAAGGAGAGTCACTTCTTATCATGCTGGATATGAAAGGAATCTGCGGTTCCAGCGGTTCTGCCTGCACATCGGGTTCTCTGGACCCCTCCCATGTGCTTCTCGCGATCGGACTTCCTCATGAGATCGCTCATGGTTCCCTTCGTCTTACCCTGGATCAGGTAAATACAAAAGAAGAGATGGATTTTGTAGTGGAATCCGTGAAAGAAATCGTAGAAAAGCTGCGCAGCATGTCACCGCTTTATGAGGACTATATCAAGCATCAGGCGAAATAAAAGGAGTCTCTGCAGCAGTGGATCAGTAACAACAGGACATTATTACCTGGAAATGGAGAAGATAGAATATGTATACAGAAAAAGTAATGGATCATTTTGAACATCCAAGAAATGTAGGCGAAATAGAGAATGCAAGCGGTATGGGTACCGTAGGCAATGCGAAATGCGGCGATATCATGAGAATGTATCTGGATATTGATGAAAATCAGGTTATCCGTGATGTAAAATTCAAGACCTTTGGCTGCGGTGCTGCAGTTGCAACCAGCAGTATGGCCACAGAGATGGTAAAAGGCAAGACAGTAAAGGAAGCAATGGAAGTTACCAACAAAGCTGTCTGTGAGGCACTCGACGGGCTTCCACCAGTGAAGATACACTGTTCTTTATTGGCAGAGGAAGCGATTCACGCCGCATTATGGGATTATGCAACCAAGCACGGAATTGAAATCGACGGTTTAAAGAAACCCAAGTCCGACATCGGTGAGGAAGAAATCGAAGAAGAATATTAAGATGCCGGGCTTTTGCTTACCCGGCGGAAGAAAGTGGAAACGTGAAGCTATGAGTAAAGCGAAAGTAGTAGTAGGAATGTCGGGAGGCGTTGATTCCTCTGTAGCCGCATGGCTTTTAAAGGAAGAGGGATACGACGTCATCGGCGTTACCATGCAGATATGGCAGGACGAGGATACCAAGACCCAGGAAGAGAACGGAGGCTGCTGCGGACTGAGTGCCGTGGATGATGCCAGACGTGTTGCATGGGATCTGGGTATTCCTTATTATGTCATGAATTTTAAAGAAGAGTTCAAATCAAGCGTCATAGATTATTTTGTAGAAGAATACCAGAAGGGGAGGACCCCCAATCCGTGTATTGCCTGTAACCGCTACGTCAAATGGGAGTCTCTGTTAAAGAGGAGTCTGGATATCGGTGCGGATTATATCGCCACCGGCCATTATGCCCAGATAGAGCAGCTGCCAAGCGGAAGGTATGCATTGAAGAAATCGGTGACGGCTGCAAAAGACCAGACATACGCGCTGTATAATCTGACCCAGGAGCAATTATCCCGCACGCTGATGCCGGTGGGGGCTTATACCAAGGACCAGATCAGGGAGATTGCTGAAAAAATAAGCCTCAGGGTGGCCCATAAACCGGACAGTCAGGAGATTTGCTTTATCCCGGATAACGATTATGCTGGCTTTATTGAAGAGAATTCCGGAGAAAAAGTACCGGAAGGCAACTTTGTGGACTTGAACGGACAGGTGATCGGACGGCACAAAGGAATCACCCACTATACCGTCGGCCAGAGAAAAGGGCTGAATCTGTCCATGGGACATCCTGTTTTTGTGGTTGAGATACGTCCTGAGACCAACGAAGTGGTGATCGGAGATGGAGAAGACGTTTTTTCCGAATCGTTAAGGGCCGGTTATTTAAACTGGATGGCCATCGACGGACTTCATGGAGAGCCTATGGAGGTGACTGCCAAGATCCGCTACAGCCATAAAGGCGCCCGCTGCACCATCAGGGAAGCGGAGGACGGAGTGGTAGAATGTAAGTTTGAGGAACCGCAGCGCGCCATTACACCTGGACAGGCCGTTGTATTTTATGACGGCGATTACGTTGTCGGAGGAGGAACCATACTGTGAAGAAGCGAAGGAAAAAAAGAGGATGGTTCCTCCTTTTTGCTGTCATTTTCTGTGCAGCCATGCTTTTTGGCTGTCAAAAGAAGTACGAAGCGGTGGATGGGCCAACGGTGGAAGAGGCAAAGGGCGGTCTGCCTGAGCAAGTTAATGGGGCAGTTCCTGTCCCCATGGAAGACACTTCCGGTAATGCAGGGACAAGCTCCCATAAAGCGGCTGTTACCAAAGAGACGGCACCTGCATTTCAGGGAACCGATGAGACCGTCTATGTGACAGGAGATCAGGTCAATGTAAGAAAGTCTCCATCCTCTGACGGGGAGATTCTTACAACGCTGGACAAGGCAGTTTCCTTAAAAAGGACCGGTTACAGCAGTACCTGGAGCCGGGTTGCCTATCAGGACAAGGTGTGCTATATCTCATCCCGATACGTGTCAAAGGAAAAACCAGTGGTAGAAAAGGAAAGCCAGGCACCTTCGGTGACAGGAAGCGGAGCAGGCAAAGTCATAGCCATTGATCCTGGGCATCAGGCGAAAGGCAATTCCGAGAAGGAACCAATTGCTCCCGGTTCTTCTAAGAAGAAGGCCAAGGTAGCTTCCGGCACTCAGGGAGTTAAGACAGGGATTCCGGAATATCAGCTTACCCTTGCAGTTTCCTTAAAGCTCAAACAGGAGCTTTTGGACCGGGGCTATCAGGTCTATATGATCCGGGAGACCAATGAGGTCAATATCAGCAATGCAGAACGGGCCGAGATGGCAAACAAAAGCGGTGCTGATATTTTTGTCAGAGTCCATGCCAATTCCATCAATGACAGCAGCATCCACGGGGCACTTACCATGTGCCAGACCTCTAAGAATCCTTACAATGGAAATCTTTACGGAAAAAGCTCGGCTCTTTCAAAAGCCGTAGTGGACGCACTTGCAGCCAAAACCGGTTTTAAGAACCGGGGCGTGCAGGAGAGCGACTCCATGAGCGGCATAAACTGGTGCAGGATACCGGTTACTATCGTTGAGATGGGCTTTATGAGCAACCCGGAAGAGGATCAAAAGATGGCAACAGAGGAATACCGGGATAAAATTGCAAAAGGGATTGCAGACGGAATTGATGCTTATTATGCAAAGTAAAGTCATAGATCCCATCATAAATTCATTTGAATAATCGAAAATGGAAGAACAGTCTTAGTGGGAATGCAGCTCTTTGACAGAGTGCATACTTAAGAGCTGTTCTTCTTTGTATCAGGTGGTCAGTCATAAATCCCTGCAAAAAAGCATAAATTTTCCTAAAACTCAGCGAAGAAGCGAGGAGATTGAAAATGGCTGATTACGGACTGGCGCTGGCAGGCGGAGGTACCCGGGGAGCGGCCCATGTGGGAGTTTTGACCGCTCTTGAGGAAGAAGGGATGCTTCCGAACCAGATCGCAGGGGCCAGTGCCGGAAGCATCGTGGCAGGGCTTTACGCATCTGGTATGGGAGTGGGAGAAATGAGAGAAACGGTACGGTGGCTTGCCAGACATGGCAAGGGGCTCATTGACCCGGATATTTTTGGGATTGCGTTGTTCCTGCCTCAGATCATTTTCGGGAAAAAGACAACGCTCAGCGGGCTGATCAAGGGGAACCGTATGCAGCATTTTCTTTGCGATCTGACAAAAAAACTGGACATCCAGGGAAAGTGCAAAGGTCTTTTGATTCCGGCAGTGGATATCAACAGCGGGGAAACAGTGGTGTTCACCAATCTGTTTCAGGAGCAGATTCCCTTGTCCGCCCTCGCCTTAGAACATGTGAAATGGGAGAGGAGCGGACTTTTGTGTGATATCATGATGGCAAGCTGTTCCGTTCCTGCAATCTTTTGTCCAAGAACCATGAAGAATTTCCTATTGGTAGATGGGGGAGTGACCAATAATCTTCCGGTGGATTTACTGATTGCCGCAGGAGTGCCTAAGGTTCTTGGTGTGGATATTGGCGAAAAGTATAAAAAGCCTCATGATGAATCCATTATTGAGATTGCTTATAATTCATTTACGGTTATGAGCAGAGATTTAAAAGACTGCGGCAGCAGCGGCGAGGTCCTGCTTTTGACCCCTCCCCTTCCAAAAGAAGCCGGGCTTTTGACCTTTTCCTGCATGGAGGAATGTATGGAAAGCGGCTATGTCTACACGAAAAAGATGATACCAAGAATCAAGAAGGCGTTAGAAAAGAAATCTTAAAATAAATCAAACAGATTACATATAGGAGGAAATGAAATGGAGATTACGTTTCGTTATGCAGAAAAAAAGGATGCCGGATTAATTTTGGATTTCATCAAGGAACTGGCAGTGTATGAAAAGCTGCTTGATGAGGTTGTTGCAACAGAAGCAATTTTAGAGGAATGGATTTTTGAAAAGAAAAAAGCGGAAGTCATTTTTGTGATGGCCGATGGAAAAGAAGCAGGATACGCTCTGTTCTTCCATAATTTCTCCACATTTTTAGGCAGAGCAGGAATTTACCTGGAAGACTTATACGTGACGCCTGAATACCGGGGATATGGACTTGGGAAGGCTTTGATCAAAAAACTGGGCTCCATTGCAGTGGAACGAGGGTGTGGAAGGCTGGAGTGGTCCTGTCTGGACTGGAATACCAAAAGCATTGACTTTTACCGTTCTCTGGGCGCAGAACCTATGGAGGGCTGGACGGTTTACCGGGTTACGGGGGATACTTTAAAAAATCTTGCGGAATAAAAAAGAACGCATTCAGGAATATACTCTGGATGCGTTCTTTTCTATGCGATTACATGGTTTCAATTGCATGTTTTGCATGAAATATTTTTTACTGCATGTTTTTCACTGTATATCTCTTACGATATACTTCCTATTTCTTTTTTTCCGCTTCCTGCATCTTCATCGCACGAACCTTTAACGGAAGACCGAACAGTGTGATGAAGCCGTCTGCATCGTGATGGTCATAGAGATCACCGGTGGTAAAGGAAGCCAGAGATTCGCTGTATAAGGAGTAAGGAGAGGTGGTTCCGGCTTTGATGATATTTCCTTTGTAAAGTTTGAATTTTACTTCGCCGGTCACATATTCCTGGGTGGAGGTTACAAATGCCTGAATCGCTTCCCGAAGAGGAGTGAACCATTTTCCTTCGTAAACAATCTGAGCGAATTTGCCAGCCATGTCCTTTTTCACTTCCATGGTTGCCCGGTCTAAAACAAGCTCCTCCAGCTGCTGGTGAGCCTCTAAGAGAATGGTTCCCCCGGGAGTCTCATAAACACCCCTGGATTTCATGCCAACCACGCGGTTTTCCACGATGTCAATGATTCCGATGCCATGCTTTCCGCCCAGTTCATTCAAGGTGGTAATAATATCGGATACCTTCATCTTTTTCCCGTTTACGCTGACAGGAATTCCCTTTTCAAAGGTCATGGTCACATACTCGCCCTCATCCGGAGCTTTTTCCGGGGAAACACCGAGTACCAGCAGGTGGTCATAGTTAGGCTCGTTGGCGGGATCTTCCAGTTCCAGACCTTCGTGGCTGATGTGCCATAAGTTGCGGTCACGGCTGTAGCTGCTGTCGGCAGAGAACGGAAGGTCGATTCCGTGCTGCTTGCAGTATTCGATTTCGTCTTCTCTGGACTGCATGGTCCAGACATCGGTCATACGCCATGGAGCGATGATTTTTAAGTCAGGTGCAAGTGCCTTGATGCCAAGTTCAAAACGGATCTGGTCATTCCCTTTTCCGGTTGCTCCGTGGCAGATGGCAGTAGCGCCTTCTTTTCTGGCAATCTCAACCAGTCTTTTTGCGATGGCAGGACGTGCCATAGAAGTTCCAAGCAGATATTTGTTCTCGTAAACGGCATTCGCCTGCACACATGGAACAATGTAGTTGTCACAGAAATCATCCACCAGATCTTCAATATATAATTTAGAAGCGCCGGATAATTTGGCTCTTTCTTCCAGTCCGTCTAATTCATTTCCCTGTCCGCAGTCGATGCAGCAGCAGATAACGTCATAATCAAAATTTTCCTTTAACCACGGGATAATGGCTGTGGTGTCCAGACCGCCGGAATAGGCTAAAATAACTTTTTCTTTCATCAATGAATCCTCCTCTGCCTTATTTAAATATAAATCGGTTGAACTTTCATAAATATACACCAAAACGGGCCGTAATGCAAGTGTAAAATGAAAAATATAAAAAAAACTTGCATATTATGCAGATGGGATGTATAATTATGAACTACCGGAAGCAGGAGTATGGATATGCTTCCAAACGTGAAGAATAAACGTATTCAAGACAGGAAAAGGAGAGAAGATTATGATAAAGGCAGGAATCATTGGATCAACCGGATATGCAGGCGGAGAACTTGCAAGACTGTTACTGCAAAGAGATGATGTGGAGATCGTTTGGTACGGTTCCAGAAGCTATGTGGACCAGAAATATGCTTCCATTTATCAGAACATGTTCCGATTCGTAGAGGATTCCTGTCTGGATGATAATATAGAAGCATTGGCAGAAGAGGCAGACGTGATTTTTACAGCAACCCCCCAGGGATTTCTTGCTTCCCTTCTGAATGATACTATATTATCAAAGACAAAAGTGATTGATTTAAGTGCCGATTACCGGATCAAGGATGTGGCAGTATACGAAGAATGGTATAAAATGGTGCATAAAACACCTCAATATATCAAGGAAGCGGTTTATGGACTTCCGGAGCAAAACAGAGAATCCATAAAAAAAGCCAGGCTGATCGCGAATCCAGGCTGTTACCCCACCTGCTCCATCTTATCCATTTACCCTCTTTTAAAAGAAGGGCTGGTGGAACATGACAGTATCATCATTGATGCCAAGTCAGGGACTTCCGGCGCCGGCAGAGGAGCAAAGGTAGATAATCTTTACTGCGAAGTCAATGAGAACATCAAGGCATACGGTGTAGGGGTTCACCGCCATACCCCGGAAATCGAGGAACAGCTGTCATACGGTGCCGGAAAGCCGGTCACCATCAGCTTTACCCCCCATCTGGTTCCCATGAACCGTGGAATCTTAATTACCGCTTACGGGACCTTAAAGAAAGGCATTTCCGAAGAACAGGTACGGGCAGCCTATGAAAACTATTATGAAAATGAACGGTTTGTCCGCGTTCTGGAAGGTGATGTGACCCCCCAGACCAAATGGGTGGAGGGAAGCAATTTCGTTGATGTAAATTTTAAAATGGATAAAAGAACCAACCGGGTGGTCATGATGGGTGCCATGGATAATCTGGTAAAAGGGGCTGCCGGCCAGGCGGTGCAGAATATGAATCTCCTGTTTGGACTGCCGGAAGAGAAAGGACTGAAACTGATCCCCATGTTTCCGTAAGAAAACAGGAGATGGATTTCATAGAGGAAAAAGCAATGGAAATACGAACCATGACGGTCAATGATTATAAAGAGGTTTATGCTCTGTGGTCAGGCATCAAGGGCTTTGGGCTGCGAACCCTTGACGATTCCAGGGAAGGCGTGGAAAAATTTTTAAAACGAAACCCAGGCACCAGTGTGGTGGCAGAAGAGGACGGAAAAATCGTAGGCACCATTTTAAGCGGACATGACGGGCGCCGGGCAAGTTTTTACCATGTGTGTGTGGCAAAGGAATACCGGGCAAAGGGCGTGGGACATCAGATGGTTTTAGAAGCAGTGGAGAGGCTTAAAAAAGAAGGAATCTGTAAAGTAAGCCTGATCGCATTCCGGTCCAATCTGGTGGGAAATAACTTCTGGAAGGACATGGGATTTACGTTCCGGGAAGATTTGAATTATTATGATTTCCCATTAAATACAGACAATGTAACAAACTTTATCGGATAGAAGGATTTACTGGATATAGAATTATTTAAAACATGGAGGAAAAGCGATATGAAAGAGATTAACGGAGGAGTAACGGCAGCGGCAGGATTTAAAGCAGCTTCCACGGCGGCAGGAATCAAATATAAGAACAGAAAAGATATGGCATTGATTTACAGTGAAAAACCGTGCAGAGCGGCAGGAACCTATACCACCAATCTCGTAAAGGCAGCTCCGGTTAAATGGGATAAGGAAATGGTAGACCATGCTCCCTTTATCCAGGCCATCGTTGTCAATGCAGGAATTGCCAATGCCTGTACCGGAAAGGAAGGAGATACCTATTGTGAAGAGACTGCAAAGGCAGCAGCAGAGTGTCTTTCCATACCTTCTGATTCTGTACTGGTGGCATCGACCGGAGTCATTGGAATGCAGCTCCCTATGGACCGCATCAAAGCGGGAATTGAAGCGATGATCCCGGTGCTTGATGAAAGCCTTGAAAGCGGTACGGATGCCGCAACCGCCATTATGACCACGGATACGGTAAAGAAAGAAGTGGCAGTTCAGTTCACTGCGGGAGGAAAAACCATTACGGTGGGCGGAATGTGCAAAGGCTCCGGCATGATCCATCCCAACATGTGTACCATGTTAAGTTTCATTACCACAGATTTGGCCATTTCCAAGGAACTCTTGCAGGAGGCCCTCAGCGAGGATGTGAGGGATACCTATAACATGATTTCTGTAGACGGAGATACTTCCACCAATGATACGGTTCTCCTTCTGGCAAACGGATTGGCAGAAAACCCTGAGATCACAGAAAAGAATGAAGATTACCAGTCCTTTTTAGAAGCCCTTCACTATGTCAATGAATACCTGGCAAAAAAGATGGCAGGAGACGGAGAAGGCTGTACGGCATTATTTGAAGTAAAGATCATCGGGGCAGAGACAAAGGAACAGGCAGTGACCCTGTCAAAATCAGTCATCACCTCCAGCCTTACGAAAGCGGCCATCTTTGGCCATGACGCCAACTGGGGCAGGATTCTCTGTGCCATGGGCTATTCGGGAGCACAGTTTGATCCGGAGCAGGTGGATTTATATTTTGAAAGTGCCGCAGGCAAGCTGAAAATTATTGAAAATGGGGTAGCTCTTCCCTACAGCGAAGAAGAAGCCACAAAGATTTTATCAGAACCGGAAGTGACTGCCACAGCAGATATCAAGATGGGAGAAGCCACAGCCACGGCATGGGGCTGCGATCTGACCTTTGATTACGTGAAAATCAACGCAGATTACCGTTCATAACCGGAAATAAGGGAGGAAAGAAATATGGAATTGGATCAAAGCATCATGCAGAAGGCGGAAGTACTCATTGAGGCCCTTCCTTACATCCAGAGATTCAACCGTAAGACCATTGTGGTAAAATACGGCGGCAGTGCCATGGTGGATGAAGAACTGAAAAAGCAGGTCATTCAGGATGTGGTTCTTTTAAAGCTGGTGGGTTTTAAACCCATCATTGTCCATGGAGGCGGAAAAGAAATCAGCAAGTGGGTGGAAAAATCCGGCATGGATTCCCACTTTGTAGGGGGCCTTCGTGTGACGGATGAGCCAACCATGGAAATCGCTGAGATGGTCTTAAACCGGGTGAATAAAAGCCTGGTGCAGCTTGTCAATGAGCTTGGCATCAAGGCCGTGGGAATCAGCGGAAAAGACGGCATGATGTTAAAGTGTAAAAAGCGTTTTTCCAATGGAGAGGATATCGGCTATGTGGGCGAT
The DNA here is from genome assembly GCF_043633585.1 of Lacrimispora sinapis. Classification (NCBI taxonomy): domain Bacteria; kingdom Bacillati; phylum Bacillota; class Clostridia; order Lachnospirales; family Lachnospiraceae; genus Lacrimispora; species Lacrimispora sinapis. The sequence continues at coordinate 833,625 of NZ_CP141832.1, forward strand.
ATTACGGAAGTAGACCCTCAGATCATCAACGAGCTGCTGGAAAAAGACTTTCTTCCCATTATCTGCCCCATTGGTTTTGATGAAGATTTTAAAACGTATAACATTAATGCAGATGATGCCGCCTGTGCCATTGCAACAGCCATGGAAGCGGAAAAACTGGCTTTTTTGACTGATGTGGAGGGCGTTTACCGGGATTTTAAGAATAAGGATTCCCTGATTTCCGAGATGACCATTGAAGAAGCGGAGAAATTTGTTGGCAGCGGCACTCTTGGCGGGGGAATGCTCCCAAAGCTTCAAAACTGCATTGATGCGATGAAACAGGGGGTTTCCAGGGTACATATCATGGATGGCCGGATTCCTCACTGTCTGCTGCTTGAGATATTTACCAATAAAGGAATCGGAACTGCCATTATAAGTCCGGGAGAGGAGCGTTATTATCATGCGGAGTAAACAGGAGTATATGGAAAAAGCGGAAGAATTAATCTATAAGACCTATAACCGTTTCCCTGTGGTGTTCGATCACGGTGACGGAGTGTTCCTTTATGATACCGATGGAAAGGAATATTTGGATTTTGCCGCAGGAATCGCGGTAATGGGCCTTGGCTATCATGACAAGGAGTTTGACGATGCCTTAAAAAGCCAGGTGGAGAAACTGCTCCACACCTCCAATCTTTTTTATAACGTTCCTGCTGTGGAAGCGGGAGAGCTGATCTTAAAGGCTTCGGACATGGATAAGGTATTCTTTACCAACAGCGGAACAGAAGCCATTGAAGGTGCCTTAAAAATTGCCAGAAGGTATGCTTATAACAAGGATAAGAGTCACGATCATGAGATTATTGCCATGAACCACTCCTTTCATGGAAGAAGCTTGGGAGCCCTTTCCGTTACGGGCAATGACCATTACCAGGAACCATTTAAGCCTCTGATTCCGGGAATCCGCTTTGCCGAATACAATGATCTTGACAGTGTAAAAGCCCTTATGAATGATAGGACCTGTGCAGTGATTATGGAAACCATTCAGGGAGAGGGCGGAATCTATCCCGCTACGGAAGAATTCTTAAAAGGCGTCAGAAAACTCTGCGACGAACATGACGCACTTCTGATCCTCGATGAGATCCAGTGCGGCATGGGGCGCACCGGGACCATGTTTGCATGGCAGAAATATGGTGTAAAACCGGATGTGATGACCGCAGCAAAGGCCCTTGGAAACGGCGTTCCCATCGGTGCGTTCCTGGCTCACGGAAAAGCCGCTACAGCCATGTCCCCCGGCGACCATGGAACCACCTACGGCGGAAATCCGTTTGTGACAGCCGCAGCCGCAAAGGTGCTGGAACTATTTGAAAAACGAAAAATCGTAGACCATGTAAAAGAAGTGGGTGATTATCTTTGGGAGCAGACAGAGGCTCTTTCTCAGAAATATAAGATCATAACCGCCCACAGAGGCTTAGGTCTGATCCAGGGACTGGAACTGTCCGTTCCCGCTGCGCCCCTTGTAAAAGACGCATTGTTAAATGAAAGGCTTGTTATCATCAGTGCCGGAGCCAATGTGATTCGCTTTGTTCCCCCACTTATCATCAGCAGGGAGCATGTAGATGCCATGCTTATAAAGCTGGAAACGGTATTAAAAAAACATTCTTGATTTCATTTCTGTATTTTCTAAAAAAGCAAATTTGGAACAGCCGGATTCTTTTAATTCTGCTATAATCAGGTTACCACGTGGAAACCAGAACAGGAGGCAGCGGAATGGAAAAAGAAGAATGGGCGGTTTTATGCACCCTGTATATTGAGGAGCATTTAAAAGAAGAGCTTTCTGTAAAACGCTTGAGTGAATGGGCAGGATACTCCCCCTGGTATTTTTCCAGATGTTTTAAGGAAAAGGTTGGTGCATCCCCCATGGAATATCTAAAACAGCGTCGTCTGTTGGCTGCGGCAAGGGAGATCCGTCGGGGACGGAGAATCCTTGACGCCGCCATGGATTACGGCTGGGAAACTCATGGCGGATTTACCAAGGCATTTGTCAGCCAGTTTGGCTATTCCCCTGTATATTTAAGAGCTTTCCATTTCCGTGATGTCTCAATGAAAGGAGAAATCATGGAATTGTCATTAAAGAATATGGAGTTTTATAAGGAACCTGAGGAACTTTTTTCAGAACTTTGCCGGACTTTGACAGAAAACGGGACGGAATATCACCCGGAAGAATTGAGAAGTATATACGAAGCGGCATCCAATGCCCATAAAGGTCAGACCAGATATTCCGGCGAGGCGTATGTGACACACCCATTAAATGTTGCAATTATACTTGCGGATATGGGTGCTGATATAGAAACCGTTTGTGCCGGATTGCTTCACGATCTGCTTTTTAATGCTTTTTTCCAGGATAAGAAAAATGGATGTTATTTTGAGCACCAAGAGGAGATGAAAGCAGTTCTGCAATCTTATCAGGAATTCAACCAGACCGGCACCTGTACGGATGACCGCGGCGCATTGGTCGCATTGGCGGACCGGCTTCATAACATGCGGACCATAGAATTCGTGGACCCGTCCACCTGGAAACAAAGGGCAGAGGAGACTTTAAAGGTATTTTCTCCCCTTGCTGCAAAATACCAGGATCTACGGCTTCGGTCGGAGCTTGATGACTTATCCATCAAACACCTTATCATATAGCCTTGTAATTTTTTCAAAAGCCTTATATAATGTAAATTAAAATTTTTAGTCTGAAAGGCGGTATTCACAAATGATACAGGATCTTACGGTTTCTTCTTTCCTTGAAAAGCTTTCTTCCAAAAGCCCCACTCCAGGCGGAGGCGGAGCGGCTGGTCTTGGAGGTTCGGTTGGAACAGCCCTTGGGAAAATGGTGATAAACCTAACTCTTGGGAAAAAAAGGTATGCAGATGTGGAGGAAGAGATGCAATCCATTCTGACAAAGCTTTCCCATCTGGAAAAGGAGTTTTTAAGGCTTGCCGATGAGGATGCAGCGGTATTTGCCCCACTGGCGGAGGCCTATAAACTCCCTTCCGGAACGGAAGAAGAAAAAAGGAACAGGGAAAAGATTCTGGAAGGCCATCTTCTTGCAGCGTCCCTGGTACCCATCGAAGTTATGGAACGGTCGCTGGAAGCGCTGGATTACATGGAGATTTTAGCGGAAAAGGGAAGCCGGATGGCGATCAGTGACGTTGGAGTAGGAGTACAGTTTATCCGAGCCTCCCTTTTAGGGGCAAAGATGAATGTGTTCATCAACACAAAGACCATGCTCCAGAGAGAAAAGGCAAGGGAATTAAATGCCATGGCAGAAACCATGGCTGAGAATGGAATCCGCAGGGCAGATGCTATTTATACGCAGGTGGAAGCGGCGCTAAAGACAGAATAAAGGAGGCAGAAAAAGCCGTGATTACATTAAAGGGAGCAGCAGTGTCTGCAAAAATTAAGGAACAGGTGGAAGAACTGTTAAAAGGGAATACAGGACGTATTCCAAAGCTGGCCATAGTCAGGGTCGGAGAACGTCCCGATGATTTATCCTATGAACGGGGAGCCTTAAAGAAGATGGCAGCCTTTGGGCTGGAAGCGGAATGCTTTGCATTTCCGGAAGATATTACAGATCAGGACTTTAAAAAGGAATTTTCCCAGATCAATGAGAGTCGGGACATTGATGGGATTCTTCTTTTAAGGCCCCTTCCAAAGCAGATCCGGGAACAAGACATTGAGCGAATGATTGACCCCCAAAAGGATTTGGATGGCATTTCCCCCATTAATATTGCCAAGGTCTTTGCAGGAGATGATTCCGGCTTTGCTCCATGTACTGCAGAAGCGGTGGTAGAGGTTTTAAAGGCCAATGAGATCCCTTTGACTGGGAAAAAGGTCACCCTTGTAGGCAGGAGCATGGTCGTAGGACGTCCTCTTTCCATGCTGTTATTAAAGGAAAATGCCACGGTGACCATCTGCCATACCCGCACAGAAAATTTAAAAGAGAACTGTCGGAATGGAGAAATACTCATAGCCGCTGCCGGACGAGCAAAAATGCTTGATGCTTCTTATGTAAAAGAAGGGGCAGTTGTGATTGATGTGGGAATCAATGTGGATGAGAACGGAAAACTCTGCGGAGATGTGGATTTTGATACCCTGGAAGGCACCGCCTCCATGGCTACTCCGGTCCCAGGAGGAGTAGGCGCGGTGACCACCGCTGTGCTTGCAAAGCATCTGGTGCTGGCGGCTTGCTGTAGAAGAGATACTGTATAAAGAATACAGAATATTTTATGCATAAAAACACGCTTTGAAGGATAGTCTCCTCTTTAGAATCAAACGGAGGAAGCGATCCTTTCAAAGCGTATTTTTATGCAGTTTGACCAACCGGAAAAATGTAATCCGGTACAATAAAATTTCCAATGGAATTTAATAAAACTTACTTAAAATACCATATTGAAATGTTTCCTATAATTTTTTTGCCTTGACCAGATACTGATAAGCCATAAATTCATCTGCCCTGCTTGTGCTGATGGTGCAGAGGGTTTGGATGAGTTTTGTCTGGTCGTCACTGATCCACACTCTGGTATTCCCCATATCTGCAATTTCATATCCCGCCCGGGAGAACATTTTTTCGATTTCCTCCTTGGTAAAGAAACGCAGATGGGTCCGGTCCAGGATTCCGCTGTCCTGATAGGTGAATTTTCCATTTAACAAATCACCGAGTACCGAAATATGCATGATATTAGGAATGCTGGCAAGAATCATTCCCCCTGGTTTTAAATACCGTTTCATATTCACCAGCACGGCTTCCGGCTGATGAAGGTGTTCAAGAACATCTCCAAAGATAATATAATCAAAGGATTCCAGAGGATAATCCAAGTCTTCTTCCACATTTCCCTGAGTTACGGGAAATAGTTTGGAAGCGATGTTCCAGGAACCGGGGTCCAGCTCAATGCCGTGAAGGTCTGCGTTTGGATATTTGTTTTTTATGGATAAGAGCAATGCTCCACAGGCACAGCCAACATCAAGGACCTTTAAGGGGGTTTCCCCAGGATCGGTGATCAGCCTGATAATATCTGGCCGGCTAAAAAGAGAGTAGTTCAGCCGCACATTCCATTTTTCATAAAAATGATTGTAGTCGAACCAGCGGGCGGAGTTGTTCTGGGGCTGGATCAAGGTATAGACATAGCCATGATGGCAGACATAGGTCAGTTTTTTTGTTTGAAGCAGCTGAAAGCTTAAATCCTTTTGGGCCACCTCCAGGGTTAAAAAGGAATCATCAAAGCCATTTACCTTATCCCAGCAGTCCCTTTTTACTAACAGAGACCCGCAGGTGGGTATCAAACTTGGAGTCATGTGGTGATCGCCGGGAAGATTGTGTTCCAGGGCATATCCGTCTGCCCGCTTGATCGGAGTTACAAATTCCGTAAGCCCCTGAGCCGGACCGTTGGTAACCGCATTGGCTGCACCGATTTCCTCATTTTTATAAAGTGACATGCGCAGATGAAACAGGGCATGGCTCAAGAGGGCGGAGCCGCGGTCAAGAAGCAACAAATCATCGTGTTTGCCCGCCTTCTGAACTGCTTTTTGATAGGCGTCATGAGGGGACAGCCCTTTGGCAGAGACTACCGTAAGCTCCGGATTCCCATGAAGCCAGTTCGTCACCTCTTGGTTCTCTTCCATATCAAGGACTATAACTGTTTTACAGTCTTCCTTTAGAGCCAGGCTGGCGTTTAAAACGGCTTCCATCTGTGCCAGTACAGGGACCGCAGGAATGATAATGGTGACCAGTGGGACATCCTCCGGCGCTTCCTTTTTGATCGCCTCGATCTTATCCGACAGCAATAAAGCCTCCTTATCCTGGTCACAGAGAAAATGACTGTGAACGTAGCAGAGATAAGCTCTCTTTACATTTCCTTCTTCCTGGTAATGGTCTCCCATTTCTTCATATATTTTATAATTGCGGCTGTTGATAGCTGCCTCCTCGTACAGCTTTTCCATGCTTTTTAAGGGTTCTGCCTGAGTCTTCATAATTTCTCCTTTTATAGCTTTTTCTTTCATTATATTCCCTGAGTACGTGCCATTGTGATAATGAGTAGGTTTGGTCAAAAAATAGTTGACTTATCAACTATTTTGAAATATAATAGCTTGCGTGCAATTTTCAGGTAATAAAACGGGAAAAAGGAGAAACAATGAAAGAAGAGCATAGAAAGCTGAGTAAATACACCGGCGGCATTTACCGATGCACCCAGGCTTTTACCAGTGAGATTCTGAAACCTTTTGGATTAAGCAGCGGCTGCTGTTCCTATTTGCTGACTTTAAATAACAACGACGGGATGAATCAAAATCAGATCAGCCGGGAGCTGAATGTGGACAAAGCCATGTCGGCAAGGGAACTGAAAAAGCTGATCCAGAAGGGATATGTTAAAAAAGAAGCGGACAAAAACGATACGAGAGCCTATAAGCTTTCTCTCACAGATCAGGGCAGACGCATCATTCCGGAAATTCACAGAGAGCTGTCTATCTGGAACAATGCCATTACCTCAGGTCTTGAGGAAAAAGAAAAGGAAGAACTGTTACGAATGCTCGATGTTGTTTTGCAGGAAGCAAGACGTCTTCGCAGCGTACAAAAAGAAGAATGGAGATCATGAATGGAACAAACAAATGAAACCGTGTATAAAAACCGAATGCTTATTTTGGTGAATGTAGTTTTACTTACTTTTATGGCAACGCTGGACAGCAGCATTGTCAACGTGGCCCTGCCTCAGATGTCACAGCTTCTGTCCGTCAGTTCAGAAGCAATTGCCTGGGTGGTGACGGTTTATCTGCTGGTGGTGGTAGGAACCATCCTGATATTCGGACGCCTGGGTGATATTTTTGGAAAGACCCGTATTTTCCTGTACGGTGTTTTGGTATTTACTTTGGGGTCCTTATTATGCGGCATATCCCATAACTTTCCCCAACTGATCATTTCCCGAGGGATCCAGGCTCTTGGCGCTTCTGCGGCCATGGGCACCAACCAGGGGATCATCACTCAGATATTTCCCGTCCATGAAAGAGGCAAAGCCCTTGGAATATCCGGGACCTCGGTGGCGCTGGGCTCCATGGCAGGTCCGCCCCTGGGAGGCTTCATCATCCATTCCTTTGCATGGGAATATATTTTCCTGATTAACGTGCCAATTGGAATTTTCGTGTATATTTTGGGAATGAAAATACTTCCAGTTGCCAAGAAGAGTACAGCGGAGCCTTTTGATATAAAAGGAGCCATTTTGTTCTGTATTTCCATTGCGTCTTTGTTCTTATCCATGAACCTGGGAAAAGAATATGGCTATGGAAATCCCTTTATTGTGGGGGGCATGGTCTTATTTGCCGTTTCCTTTCTCCTGTTTTTGCTGCTGGAACGGAAAACCGAGATCCCCCTCCTGCCGTTGAAGCTGTTTAAGAACAGCTTATTTTCCATCAGTATATTTTGTGCGTTTCTATCCTTTGTAGCCATCAGCAGCTCCACCATCATCCTGCCGTTTTATCTGCAGAATACCCTTAAATATTCTTCGGCAGTGACAGGACTCATTCTTATGGTATCTCCGGTCATTCTGGCGGTGGTAGCACCGGTCAGCGGCCATCTGTCGGATCAGATAGGCTCTGAGATCCTGACCTTTGTGGGATTGATTCTCACTGGAACCGGATTAGGGCTTATGTCAACGCTGACAGAAACATCAGATATAAAGCTTCTGATTGCATATCTGGCCATTATGTCAGTCGGAAACGGATTGTTCCAATCACCCAACAATTCCCTGACCATGTCAACGGCCCCCAGAAACATGCTGGGAATATGCGGGAGTGTCAACGCCCTCATCAGAAATCTGGGAATGATCAGCGGGGTGTCCTTTGCAATTTTGATCCTGTACAGCCGGATGAGTGCCAAAATCGGCTATAACGTGTCCAATTACATTGAAGGGCGGGATGATATATTCATCTATGGCATGAAAGGCGTATATGTGATCGCTGCTCTGATCTGCGGCCTGGGCGCCCTTTTTACAGCCATCCGCTTATACGGAAGGAAAATAAAAAAGACCCTGTAATATTTTTACAGAAGGACTTCATAGATTTTATCGGATACCAATAGCCGCGTATACGCTGATTTTTGTCAGTGCTGCGCGGCTATTGGCTTTTATGCTTCTTAAAAACGGTATCCATTTCGTGTCTAATGATAATATTTGCATAAAAAAGCAAATAAAGCACAACCTAGGATATAGAAGAAAATTGGATACGGAGGTACTTTATGATAGGCTTTATGATCGCCTTGATATCAGGGGCACTTATGAGCATTCAGGGGGTTTTTAATACAGGAGTAACCAAACAGACCAGCATGTGGGTGGCTACTGGCTGGGTACAGCTGAGCGCATTTATAACCTGTATTGTTTTATGGTATTTTTCGGGCCGGGAAAATATATCAAGCCTTTTGGAGGTGCAGCCAAAATATATTTTGGTGGGAGGAATCATCGGAGCATTTATCACCTATACCGTAGTAAAAAGCATGGGAACTCTGGGACCGGCAAAAGCTACGATCGTCATTGTGGTTTCCCAGATCCTGGTGGCTTACGGAATCGAATTTTTTGGATTGTTCGGCGTGGAAAGAGTTGGGTTTGAGTGGAAAAAACTCATCGGTGCCGTCGTTGCAATCATCGGAATCATGATATTTAATTAATTTGAAATAGTGCTTGTATTTACCTGTTTCTTTCGGTAGAATAATAACATAGGCTGAAGATGGTATCCTTTTTTGCATAATTTTGTAATAGGAGGGATATCATGAAGTACCAGAAAGCGAAAATCGCGGTCATTATTTTATGTGTTTTGATTTCCGGTATATGCTACAGTTACAGCAGGATTCAAACAAGCAGGACAGAAGGAATTGATTTGCAGGAGATGCCTGTCACAGAGGAAGCAGCGGCAGGCCCCCAAAAGCCTGAATTTTCTGGTTCCGATGAGACTGAAGATCAGGGCAGCGGTTTTCGCAGCACCAGAGAAGCTGCTTCGCTGCCCTGTTATGTACATATCTGTGGGGAAGTGGTTTCTCCCGGTGTTTATGAACTTTCCGAGGAAAGCAGAGTCTTTCAGGCGGTGGAAAAGGCCGGAGGATTTACCGCGAACGCGGCCGCAGAAAGCCTGAATATGGCGGAGCGGATCAGAGACGGTATGAAGATCACCGTGTTAAGCAGGCAGGAAGCCCGGTCGGCAAACAAAAATCCGGCAGATTCTTCTCAGGGAAAGCATCAGGTGAATTTAAATACGGCAGTCAAAGAAGAACTGATGACCCTGCGGGGCATTGGAGAATCCAGGGCAGAAGATATCATACGATATAGGGACAGCCACGGAGGATTTAAAAAGATTGAGGATATTATGAAGGTATCCGGAATCAAGGATTCAGCATTTCAGAAGATAAAAGACGACATAACGGTTTAATATAGAAGACAGAGGTGTGAGATGGCAAGTGTTTTAGTAGTGGATGATGAAAAACTGATTGTGAAAGGGATGAGGTTCAGCCTGGAGCAGGATGGTATGGAAGTGGACTGTGCGTATGACGGAGAGGAGGCCATTGGTCTGGCAAAGCAGAAAGAATATGATGTGGTGCTTCTTGATGTCATGCTCCCCAAGTTCGATGGCTATGAAGTGTGTCAGGCCATCCGGGAATTTTCCGAGATGCCAATTATCATGCTGACAGCCAAGGGCAATGATATGGATAAGATTCTGGGCCTGGAATACGGAGCGGATGATTACATTACCAAACCGTTTAACATTCTTGAGGTAAAGGCGAGGATCAAGGCGATTATGCGCCGGAATGCCAAGAAGGGCAGACGGGACCGCCAGGATGAAAGCCGCCTGGTTACGGCAGGCGATTTAAAGCTGGACCGGGACAGCAGACGGGTTTTTATCGGAGAGAAAGAGATCAATTTAACCGCCAAGGAATTTGACTTATTGGAGCTTCTTACCTGCAATCCAGGGAAAGTTTACAGCAGGGAACAGCTTCTTACCTTTGTATGGGGGAATAAGGCCATGGACACAGGAGATGTCCGTACCGTAGACGTTCATGTACGGCGTCTCAGAGAGAAGATCGAGCCCAGTCCAAGTGATCCCAAATACGTGCATACCAAATGGGGCGTGGGATATTATTTCCGTGTCTAGGAAATAAAAAAGGCGGATTTCCTGCCGGCTACGGGGAAATCCGCCTTTTTCTAAATGAGGGAATCAGATCCCTTTGAAATACCAGTAGAATTGGGAACAGAAAAGAGGCACAGACCGGATGAAACGAAGTCCACAGGGAGAGAGATGGAGAAGGCTTGACAATACGGCAAAGATTTTTCCTGTTATAGCAAGTGAAAATTTAAGCAGTGTATTCCGAATTTCGGCTACTTTAAAGGAAGAAGTGGACCCGGGGACCCTGCAGAGCGCTCTGGAAGAGATTCTTCCACAGTTTGAAGGATTTTCCGTAAGGCTTGGGAGAGGATTTTTCTGGTATTATTTTGAGCACAACAAGCGTATGCCCGTAATAGAAAGGGAGACTACGTATCCCTGTAAATATATCGAACCCAGAAGCAGCCACCAGTACTTATTTAGGGTCAGTTATTATGACAGGCGGATTAATTTAGAAGTGTTTCACGCCATCACCGACGGATTGGGCGCTGTCAACTTTTTAAAAGCACTGGTTTACCGGTACCTGGATTTGAAAAGCGGTTCCCGGACCGGGCATTATTTTGATCAGAAGATATCTTCGGATATTTCCATGAACGTGGAGGACAGTTACGTCCGTCATTACAAAAAGACCTTAAAGCGCAAATATAGTTCCAAGGCAGCATTTCGTATCAAAGGAGAGGTCCTTCCCCTTGATGAGGAGAACATCCTTCATGGCTATATGAGCTTAAAGGAATTAAAGGCGGCAGCCAGGCGTTACAAAGTCAGCATAACCAGGTTCCTTACTGCAGCTCTTATCTGGGCCATTTACCAGGAGTATCTGGGGAAAAGGGCATGCAGCCAGCCGATTGGAATCAGCATTCCCATTAATTTGAGGACCTTTTTTGATTCCAAGACTATGGCTAATTTTTTTGCCGTCACCCTGATTGAATTTCTTTCCGATGGAAAAGAGCATACTTTTACGGAAATATTAAAGACAGTGAGCGACCAGATGGATCATAAAATTACAAAGGAAAAGCTGGAGGAAGTGATTTCCTACAATGTCTCCAATGAAAAGAAGTGGTATCTGCGTATCACGCCCCTGTTTTTAAAGTGGGCGGCGTTAAACCTGATTTTCAGAAAGAATGATAAAGCATATACCATGACCCTATCGAACATCGGTCCTATCAATATTTTAGAGGAATACAAAGAGGACATCGAAAGGTTTCATATGCTGATCGGAGTTTCCAAAAGACAGCCCATGAAGTGCGCGGTCTGCGCCTATGAAGATGAGGTGGTGGTGACTTTTACTTCTGTATTTCAGGATACCAGGCTTCAGGACCGTTTTTTTTCTGTTTTAAGAGACGAAGGGATTGCTGTGGAGTTAGAAAGCAACGGCGTTCCTGGAAATCGGGATGACAGAGGGCGGTATCCTCATATCCGTTATGACAAGGAAAAGCTGAAGATGATTGCCAATGTTTTTTATGGATTGATGCTGTTTGTGGCTGCGGTCCTTGGGGTCATCAATTATGTCACTTACTCCGGTTCCATGTGGTCTGTCATTGCCATTGGACTGATGGCTTATGCGGCTATGACGGTCCGTTATTCTCTGATGCGCCATGCCAATCTGGGATCAAAGATTTTAGTCCAGTCGGCAGCCGCGGCTGTGCTGTGGGTGACCATTGACTATTCCTCTGGTTATAGCGGCTGGTCGTTGAATTATGGAGTTCCCAGCACCATTCTCTTTGCGGATGTGGCGGTGGTGTTTTTGATTTTGGTAAACCGGATGAACTGGCAGAGCTATTTTATGTACCAGATTGCCATTACGGTATTCAGTTTTATACCGCCCATTCTATGGGCAGCTGGACTGATTACCAGGCTGCCTCTTACCATTGCGACCGTTTCCGTGACTGTGCTCATTTTAGCAGTCACCATCGTACTAGGGGACCGTAGTTTTAAAAATGAATTAAAGCGGCGGTTTCATGTATAAAGACAGGAAGGAGTTGTCTTTTCATTGAGAAGAAAAAAAGTGAGTGTAAGGGGAAATCTGGTGAGAGAAATGATGCAGAATGTTATGGAAACCTCCTTAAAAGAACCGATACAAACCGGTGAGCTGAGGAAAAAACCGGTGGAGCCGGCCTGGATCTGCCCCGCGGGCTATGAATATGAGATCATTAAAACAGAAACTTTTAACATGGAATATTTATGCCCGGCAGGCGTGGTGACCGGACGTGTCATCTTACAGCTTCACGGGGGAGGATACATTGGACCAATGAAGAACATTTACCGGAGATTTGCGGTCCGGTATTCCAAGATCAGCTACGGCGGGGACGTACTCACCCCGGATTACCGGGTTGCACCGGAGAATCCCTATCCGGCGGCGCTTTCTGATGCCGTAGCAGCCTATGAATGGCTTTTGAATGAGAAAAAATATGAGCCGGAGAACATTGTGGTTGCAGGAGATTCGGCAGGCGGAGGCTTGGGCCTGGCGTTAGGTCTGTATCTAAAGGATCATAACCTTCCTTTGCCCGGAGGTTTCATCACCATGTCAGCCTGGACGGATTTAACCAACAGCGGAGAAAGTCATAAGACAAATTACGAAATTGATCCCTTGTTTGGAAACTCCACCCGGAATATGCTGTACGATTCCTCCTATATCGGAGCGTCTGACCCCAAAGATCCCTATCTATCACCGCTTTTTGGAGCATTTGATGGATTTCCGCCGGTTCTGTTGCAGGCAGGAAGCTATGAGGTTCTTTTAAGTGATACCTTGTCATTGGCGGAAAAACTGAAAAAAGCCGGTGTGAAACACCGCCTGTCCGTTTATGAGGGGATGTTCCATGTCTTTCAAATGGGACTTGACTTGATTCCGGAAAGCCGGGAAGCCTGGGACGAAGCCGAAGAATTTTTACGCATCGTGTATCACATCAACAGAAAGCCGGAAGGAAAAGTGGTGCGCAAAGTCCGAAACGGAGAGAAAAAATCAGTAAGAGATGTAACCAGGTTCCTGATTGCAATGATGAAGAAGGAGCTTGACGGATAAGGAGATTCCAATGAGGATAACTTTGGTTACGGTCGGTAAGATTAAGGAGAAGTTCTTTACCGACGCCATTGCAGAATATACAAAGAGACTGAGCCGCTACTGTAAGCTGGATATCGTTCAGGTGGCCGATGAAAAGACACCGGACAATGCCAGTGAAACAGTAGAGCGCCAGATCAAGGATAAGGAGGGGGAGCGGATTCTTTCCTCTATTAAAGATGGTTCCTATGTGGTGGCTTTGGCCATTGAAGGTGAGATGTTAAGTTCCGTAAAGCTGTCGGAAAAAATCAGTGCCCTGGGTGTGGGAGGAACCAGCCAGATCGTGTTTGTAATCGGCGGTTCCCTGGGACTTTCAGAAACCGTTTTAAGGCGGGCAGATTATAAACTGAGCTTTTCCCCCATGACCTTTCCCCATCAGCTGATGCGGGTGATTTTGCTGGAGCAGATTTACCGCAGTTACCGGATTATGAATGGAGAGCCGTACCATAAATAAATGCATCCGATTAAATAAATGCAAGGTTCGTAAGCCAATGGAACTTAGGGGTGCATTGACAAAACCTTAAAAAAACGGTATATTATTTAACAGGCAACGGTGCTGTTTTCGCATCCGTTGTCTCTTTTTGTGCAAGAAACAGCTTGACGTTTGTCAAAGCCTGTTCTATTGTTGAAATAAGAAAAAGCAGAAACAAAAGGTGAGGAAAATTATGATAGAGACGGTTGTATCTGTGGGGCTGGCAGTAGGGGAAAACTGGAACATCTATAAGAACAGGATTCAGCCGCCGGTACGAAAAGGAAATGAAAAACGGCTGAGCATCGTGACCGGAGTTCATGGTGACGAACTGGAAGGACAGTTTGTGTGTTATGAGTTAAACCGTATTCTGCAGGAAAATATAGAGCATTTAAAAGGCATTGTAGACATTTATCCGGCACTGAATCCTCTGGGACTGGATTCCATTACCAGAGGGGTGCCCGGTTTTGATATTGATATGAACCGGATCTTTCCGGGAGATGAGGAAGGGGCGGTGACAGAGCACATCGCCTCCCGGATCATGGCGGATATATCCGGTTCTGATTTTTGTGTGGATATTCACGCCAGCAGCATATTTGTAAGAGAGATTCCCCAGATTCGTATGAGCGAAAAGCGGGCAGATTCTCTGATCCGTTATGCAAGGCTGATGAATGTGGATCTGGTGTGGATTCACGAAAGTCCGGTGGTGCTGGAGTCCACTCTTTCCCATGGTCTGAACAGCATTGGTGTCCCCACGTTTGTGGTGGAGATGGGCGTCGGGATGCGGATCACCAAAAGCTACGGCCGCCAGCTGACCGATGGGATCTTTTGTCTGATGAAGGAGCTTGGCATTTGGGAGGGGGAGACCATTACACCAAAGGACCCCATGATTTCCTTAAACCGGAAACTGGGACTGTTACATGCACAGAAACCGGGGATTTTTATTCCCCTGGTGGAGCATCTTGGGATCGTAGAGGAAGGACAGCCTATGGGCCGGATCTTAAATCCCCTGGACGGAACGATTATGGAAGAAGTCGTTTCACCCATATCCGGACTTGTATTTACGTTAAGAGAATATCCGGTGGTATCCACAGGTTCCCTCTTAGCCAGAGTGTTGGGAGGGGAAGAAGCATGAGAAAAGAGGTTGTTTTCACCCTGAGTAACCTTTACCGGGACAACATGGATATATACGGGTATCATTTTGGAAAAGGGGATAAATCCGCCTGTATCGTGGGAGCGTGCCGGGGCAATGAGATCCAGCAGCTTTACATCTGTTCCCAGCTTATCCGGAAGCTAAAAGAGCTGGAAGAACGGGGAGCCATCGTAAAAGGCAATGAGATTCTGGTTATTCCGACCATGAATACATCCTCCATCAATCTGGGAAAAAGATTCTGGTCTGCCGATGATTCGGACATCAACCGGATGTTTCCGGGAGACAGGGAGGGAGAGACCACCAAGCGGATTGCGGCAGGAATTTTTGAGGCAGCCAAGGAATACAGCTATGGAATCCAGTTTACCAGTTTTTATATTCCCGGTGATTTCATTCCTCACGTGCGTATGATGGATACGGGACATCAAAATCCCAGTCTTGCCAATTTATTCGGACTTCCGTATGTGGTTATCCGGGAGGCAAAGCCCATTGATAAGGTAACACTTAATTACAACTGGCAGCTTTCTAACACCAATGCGTTTTCCATCTATACCAGCGGCACGGATAAAATCGACGAGCCGTCTGCGAACATGGCAGTTGCTTCGGTGCTGCGTTTTTTGACCCGTATGGGGCTGATCCGATACGCCAGCCACAGCGGTTATATCGCCTCCGTTCTCCGGGAACAGGACTTGGCCAGTGTCCGGACAGACTGTGCTGGCATATACTGCCCTCATTTTCAGCCGGGACAGGAGGTAAGCCGGGGAGATGTGCTGGCAGAGATTTATGATCCCATGGAGGGAGAAGTGATCAGCCAGATCCTGGCGCCTGCGGAAGGAATCGTATTTTTTGCCCATTCCCAGCCCCTGGTCATGGAAGGAGCGATTATTTATAAAATTATCCGAAGGCTCCATCAGTAATAGAAACCTACTTGACTGGTATGGGTATGACTGTCTATAATAGACAAAGGAGCTGCCAGACAAAGGACAGGCTTACAGTTGGGAGAACGGATATGCAATATGCTTTTCTGGAGCAAATGCTCATGAATTCGATAAAAGAAGTGCAGATTAAATTAGGCTATGAAAAAGAGGCCATCCGGTTTTATTATCCGGAAAAAGCCCTATGCAAAATAGTGAAGATAAGCGGTGATTCAAAAGAAGAAACGAAAGAATTTATGGAAGGCTTTAAAGAATATACGAAGGACAAGCTGGGCAGGCTTAAAATCACCAAAAGCCAGGGACGCTTCTGCTTTGAGATCCCTGCAGAAGGTGTGGATTATGTATACAACAACGTGGAGGACAACGGATTTTTAAGGGAATTTATTGAAACGGTAGAAAAGCCTCACGCCACCCTGGACGATATTCTAAGTGTTTTCGGTAAATATTCAAATGGCAGGATCATCTGTGAAAAGTCTTCACAAGAGGAATGCGACTATATCATATTTTTTGAAGATGCCTCCTTCGATTATTACCGGTATTATTTAAAGTTTCATGAAAATCATGTGACTTACCACAGGTTTCTGCTTGAAGAAGCCATGGAAATGGGAATATAGAAGAAACCATATAGGGAGAGAATCTATGCAGAAAAAAACATTGACCACAGTTTTGCTTTCCGGCTTTGCCATGATACTTGCGGGCAGCTTTCCGGCAAAGGCGGATACCATTACAAATTCAGCCATTCCTTTGGTTCCTCCAATGCCCTTTGAAAAGCTGGCCGGACCGGGAGTGAATTTAAAGGGTCCTTATTCCCCGGGCTTTACTTCAGCCAAAGGAGCAGAGGTTGCTAATTATGCCAGACGGTTTCTGGGGAACCCATACGTCTATGGAGGGACAAGCCTGACAGAGGGCGCGGACTGTTCCGGGTTTGTTTTAAGCGTCTATAAGCAATTTGGAGTGAACTTACCCAGGACCTCTCAGGAGCAGGGAAAAGCAGGGGTTGAAGTGGACGGCATTGAGAATGCAAAGCCGGGAGATTTGATCGCATACATAGGACATATCGGGATTTATGCAGGTGATTATAAGCTGATCCACGCAAGCGGGCCAAAGGATGGGATCAAGATATCCAACTATGATTTTATGCCGGTCCAGTCTATCAGAAGAATCATAAACGAATAAAAGCAAGCACATCAGGTTTGGAATCAAGAGCCTGATGTGCTTTTTTAATATGGAAAAAGGGCAGAAATGGACAAACGTTTTTAAGGAATAATTTGTCCCACCTTACATATATTGAGGTAAGAGGAGGGATGATGGTGGAAAGGAAAGACGAGCTTATTCATATATTTTCTAAGAACGTAAGAGAGATTCTAAGCCGGGTAGCCGCAGACTTTGAGGAAGTCCAGGAAATAAGGCTCCGGGCGGCTGGTCCTCTTTTGCTGGTGTACCGAAACGAGGAATATTATGTGTCTCAAAACGGAGCATTAAGCAAAGAAAGGGCCGATGCTTACCTGGTTGCAAAAAATGAACTGAAGGAAACCATGGAATACATGAGCAACCATTCCCTGTACGCCTTTGAAGAGGAGATGAAGCAGGGATTTATCACCATACCGGGCGGTCACCGCATCGGGATTGCGGGAAAGACCATTCTGGATGAGTCCGGCATCAAGACCATGAAGTACATATCCTTTATCAATGTCCGGCTGTCCCATCAGATCAAGGGCTGTGCCTTACCGGTTCTTCCTTATGTATATGGGGCAGGAAAAGAGATCTGCCACACGCTGATCATTTCTCCCCCAAGGTGCGGAAAGACCACCTTACTTAGGGATTTGATCCGGCAGGTATCCAACGGGACCAAAGAGTATCCCGGCCTTACGGTGGGGGTGGTTGATGAACGTTCTGAGATTGGAGCCTGTTATCAGGGGGTCCCTCAGAATGAGATTGGAATAAGGACCGATATTTTAGACTGCTGTCCCAAAGCAAAAGGCATGATGATGCTGATCCGTACAATGTCTCCCAGAGTGATTGCTGTGGACGAGATCGGAAGCAGGGAAGATTTGGAAGCCATGGAATATGTCATGAACTGCGGCTGCAAACTGATTGCAACGGTCCACGGAAGTTCCATTGATGATATCAAGCAGAAGCCGGTATTGAGAAAGCTGGTGGAGGAACGGGTTTTTGAGCGGTATGTGGTCTTAAACTGCCGGGGAAGGATCGGGAACATTGATCAGATTTACGACTCCCGGGGAACCCAGTTATATAAGGCACCGCTTCATCCGGCAGAAGGGCGGTGGGACAGGCAGGAGTGGGCATATGGGTAGAACCTTTTTTAAGCTGCTGGGAGCGGCACTGGTTATTATTTCCTCCTCCGGGCTGGGATTTTACATGGCGGCCCAGTGGGGGGAACATTTGAGGACCCTGGAAAAGCTTAAGAAAATGATCTTCCTATTAAAAGGAGAAATTGTCTATGCCAATTCCCCTTTGACCGAGGCCTTTGAAAGAACCGGAAAAAAGGCAGGAGGCGGGATTGGTGATTTGTTTTTGGCAGTGTCGGACCGGTTGATGGAACAGCATGCAGAACCTTTCTTTACCGTATGGCAGGAGGAGATTGATAAACTGCCGAAAGAAGTCTGTTTGTCCAAAGAGGACAAACAGAATCTAAAGGGGCTGGGAGAACATCTGGGCTACCTTGATATGGATATGCAGGAAAGAAACATTTTGCTTTATTTGGAGCAACTGGATTTAGCCATCAATTATTTGAGAAAACATAAGCAGGAAAAAAGCCGTCTTTACACCACTCTTGGCATCATGGGCGGACTGTTCCTGACCATTGTAATGTATTAAGGAGGATCGCATGGGGGTCAATTTGATTTTTCGGATTGCGGCAGTTGGAATCCTGGTTTCCGTCATTTGCCAGGTTTTAAAACACAGCGGGCGGGAAGAGCAGGCATTCTTAACAAGTCTTGCCGGTTTGGTCCTGGTGCTGTTCTGGCTTGTGCCTTACATATACCAGTTATTTGAATCCATTAAAAATCTGTTTGCATTGTAGGTGAGCGCATGACGGTAGTTACCATAGCCGTGACAGGAATTGTGGCGGTGCTTTTGGCAGTATCCTTAAAAGGAATAAAGGGAGAGTATGGAACCTATGTAGTTATGGCGGCAGGCTTTTTTATTTTTTTCTACGGAATGGGAAAGCTTACCACCATCATTGATACCATGAAGGAGATTCAGTCCTACATTAAGATCAACAACATTTATTTATCCACACTGGTAAAAATGATCGGCATTACATACATCGCAGAGTTTGCAGCAGGCATCTGCAGGGATGCCGGTTACGGAGCGGTAGGAACTCAGATTGAAATCTTTGGAAAGCTGTCTGTGCTGGCGGTCAGCATGCCCATTCTCTTAGCCCTTATTGAGACGCTGCAGGTATTCTTATCATGACAGGAGGGAGAAAGGCCATGAAAAAGATCACAGGATTCCTGCTGTGCCTTATATTCCTGTTCCTGGTTTCCATGAATTGCTTTGCGTCACAAGCGGATTTAAGAACGGACATGCCCGAAGACAAAACAGAGAGCGGGGAGCTTGACCTAGATCAGTATGATCTGTCGGACATCCAGACGTTTCTGGACCGCATGAATGGAAAACAGGGGCTGGATCTTTCGTTTAAGGATTTGATGAAACAGCTGATGGCAGGAAAACTGGATCAGGTCATGGGACAAGTAGGAAATGCCATAAAAGAGCTTTTGCTGGGAGAAATAAAAACCAATGGCCATATGATGGGACAGATTATCATACTTGGAATCATTGGGGCGGTATTTTCTAATTTTTCCAGTGTGTTTACGGGAAGCCAGATTTCAGAGACCGGTTTCTTTGTCACCTATTTACTGCTGTTTACCTATCTTGCCGCCAGCTTTTTTACCAGCGTGACCATAGTAGGAGATGTGGTCGGCCAGATCATCGGCTTTATGAAGGCGTTACTCCCGGCTTACTTTCTGGCGGTGGCATTTGCAGGAGGGAGTGCCACGGCAGCAGCTTCCTATGGATTTACGCTGTTTGTCATTGCCGGAGTCCAGTGGCTGCTGGGAAATGTGCTTTTGTCTTTGATCCGTGTCTATGCCCTTCTTGTCATGGCGGGCCATATTGCAAAGGAAGACATGCTTTCAAAGATGACTGAGCTTTTGGAGCAGATTATTTCCTGGAGTTTAAAAACACTGATTGGAGTCGTGCTTGGCTTCCAGGTCATTCAGGCCATGGTTCTTCCTTATGTGGATTCCATGAAAACCGGGGCGGTCCAGAAGCTGCTGGGAGCGGTGCCGGGAATCGGACAGGGAGTAAACTCCGTTGCACAGATGGTTCTGGGGTCCGGGGTGGTTATTAAAAATACCATTGGCGCTGCCGGTATTGTAATCCTGATTGTCATCATAGCCATTCCCCTGATTAAGCTGGTGGTGCTTATGCTGCTTTACCAGTGCGTGGCAGCCCTGCTCCAGCCGGTCTGCGACAAGAGGATTGTTTCCTGTATTTCCGATATCGCCAAAGGCCACAAGATGCTGCTGTCCATTGCAGCATCCGGTGTTTTGCTGTTTGTAATTACCATAGCCCTGGTCTGTGCATCGACCAACGTAACTTATTATTCCGGGTGAGTGAAATGGAACAATTATTTGATTGGATACGAAGTATTACTTACTATCTGATATTCATTACGGTTGTAACAAACCTTCTGCCCAATAAGAAATATGAGAAATACATCCGTTTTTTTGCAGGCATGGTCCTGATCCTCCTGGTTTTAAAACCCATTACAGGAGGCTTGAGGCTTGATGATACTCTGGCGTATTACTTTGAAGCCATCAGCTTAAAGAAGGAGGCGGGAGAACTGACAGGAGAAATCTCTAAAATGGAAGGACAAAGGCTGAACAAGATGATCACCCAGTATGAAACAGCCATTTCAGAGGATTTAAAATCCATGGCAGAGTCCTCAGGCTTTTTTTGCAGGGAATCAAAAGCAGAGATCAACCAGGATCAGGAAAGCAGCCGCTTTGGTCATGTGGTGGGGGTATTCCTGGTGCTGACACCGGAAAAAGAAGAAACAAAGGAGCAAACCGTTTCCGAGGTAAAAGAAATTGCTCCCATAAAAATCACTCCCCCCAGGCCGGATAACGGAAATCAGAAGAGACAGGAAGAAAATTCTCGGTTATCAGGTCTTAGAAGGAAAATTGCGGAATATTATGATTTGGAGGAACAGGAAATTGAAATTCAAGTGGAAGATGGGAAAGGATAAATGGCTGATCCTGCTGGCGGTCGGAATGATTATCCTGATCCTTACAATTCCCTCCGGCTCAGGTATGGTCCTGAAAGAAGGAAAGCCAGCAGAAAGCAAAGGCCAGACAGAACTGCAGAAAGGGCTTGTCACAGAGAATGCAGACCAGGTGGCGGCTGTGGCTGCAGGAGCAGACAGAACGTATGAGGAACAGATGGAAGCGCGGGTGAAAAAGATCCTGAAAACCGTAGATGGAGTCGGACAGGTGGAGGTGATGATTGTGCTGAAATCCTCAAAGGAAAAAGTTTTGAGGGTGGATAAAAACACATCGGATTCTTCAACGGATGAAAAAGACAGTTCCGGAGGGACAAGAAAAATAACCAGCAAAGAGCAGCAGGAAAGCACTATTTTAACCGGTTCAGGAGAAAATACCTCTCCAATTGTGGAGAAAGAGATAAGTCCGGAAATCGAAGGAATCATCATCAGTGCCCAGGGCGGAGGCAGTCCTACGGTAAAAGCTGAAATTTCCAGTGCCATGGAAGCATTATTTAACCTGCCCCCACATAAAATAAAAGTATTAAAGAGGGTGGAATAAAAAGGAGTGTCAGGTATGAGAAGTTGGAAAACAAGCAATGAACCAAATGTCCCGAAAACCCCAAAGAAAATGGATATGAAGAAACTGTTTCGGAGAAACCAGATTATCATTACCACGCTGGCCGTTATGATTGCTGCAGCAGGATATTTGAATTATGCAGGAAAACAGGAGGTCTCTTCGGAAAAAGATGTATATGAAGCAGGACTGACTGATATATCCGAAGAAGATGTCTTAGCAGAAAATAAAGCCCTTGACGGCAGTGATGCAAGTCAGGATATCGCAAGCCTGGATCAGGACGCTTCGGATATTGATAAACTGGCCGCTGCAGAAAGCGCAGCAGATGATCAGGCAGCAGCAAACCAGGCAGCAGCAAATACTGAAGCAGCCGCAGAAAGCCTCGCAGCAGGTGAGACACAGGCAGCACCTCAGCTTGCAGAAGGGGAAACTCAGGCAGCAGATACCGGTCTTGATAACCCAGGAGAGGCTGTTCTTACAAGCGGAATGAATGTGACTGATTACATATCAAGCGTCCAGTTAAACAGAGAGCAGGTCAGGGCCAGAAACAAAGAGACTTTAATGAACCTGATCAACAATCCAAACATTGAAGAATCAGCAAAACAGCAGGCCATCCAGGAAATGATTGATATGACGGCCATTTCCGAAAAAGAAAGCGCAGCAGAAACCCTTCTGCTTGCCAAAGGCTTTGCAGATCCAGTCGTCAGCATTTCAAACGGAAAAGTAGATGTTGTCATCAATGCCTCCAGCATCACAGACCCGCAGCGTGCCCAGATTGAGGACATCGTAAAGAGAAAAGCCGAAGTCGGCGCTGAAAATATCGTCATTACTCTTATGAAACTGGAAGAATAAAAAGCCTTTGCAAATGACTGACAATTTTGCTATAATATTTCCATAACCCAGAAATTTTAAGTACAGGAGGAAATTGCTGTGGCAGAATTGGAAAGCAGAAATACTCACAAAGTATATGAAAAAGATAAAATCGGCGAAGTGCAGATCGCAGACGATGTGGTAGCGATCATCGCAGGTCTTGCTGCAACCGAAGTAGAAGGCGTAGATTCCATGGCGGGCAACATCACCAATGAACTGGTGGCAAAGCTTGGCATGAAAAACTTATCCAAAGGCGTTAAGGTGGAACTGACGGAAGAACATGTTTCGGTGGAACTGTCTTTAAACATCAAATACGGTTACAGCATACCTTCCGTCAGTGAGAAGGTTCAGGAAAAAGTGCAGGCTGCAATCGAGAACATGACCGGTCTTACGGTTATGGATGTGAATATCCGGATCGCCGGTGTCGCGTTGGAAGAAAACAAATAGATGGAAAAGTCTATAGCGGGGGTGGACCTGTGAATGGTCCTTGCCCCCGTTTTTCTTTTGGTTTGCGTAAGAAATTTTATCTTGTAATGAACTTGGACAGGATTTATAATGAACCATAAGCATTAGGACAGGATGTTAAGGACAGGTGTTTTTACTATGATCGATCACAGGGATAAGAATCATCCAAAATGGGTGATGGGGGTGCTTGGGTTGATGCTTGCGGTTATCGTAGGGATTTGGGGATTGAATCTTTATTATTTTAAAGAAGTGGAAACCAGCCTGTTAAACCAGACATACCGTGATTTGAAGCAGGAGAATGATAAAGTTTTAAGCTATTTGCAGGGCCTGACAGAGGCAAAGCTTGAATGGCTGGAATTGTTTGCCGCATACTGTGATCTGCCCGATGGTTCAGGGGCTGAAACCTGGGGAGAGCTTGCGGAGGATTACAACAAGAAAGGCTCCAGGGTCGCCTTGGCTGATTTAAATGGAACTATTTATTATGGGAATCATAAATCCAGGAACATTTCTGACCATACCTATTACCAGAAGGTATTGGAGGGAAAAGAAAATGTTTCCAGGCTGTTTCCCGGTGAATTTGAAGGACAGGACGGAATCGTATTGGCGGTCCCCATCATCAGAGAGGGACAGGTTAAGGGAGCAGCCTTAATGGAATATACGGTAACAGAGCTTGAGTCATATTTAAACAACGTCCGGCTCAGTCCCTATGGTATGAATCTTATTTTTACACAATCCGGGGAACTGTTGGCTTCAAACCCTGGCATGGACCAGTACGGTACCATTTTTGAACAGTTAAAGAACATGGAATACCGGGATGGACAGTCTCTTGAAAAAATGCGGAAGCTGGTGGAAAGCGGACAGGCCGGATACCTGGTTTACTATGAAAACAACAACAAACGGCTTTTGTATTTCCAGCCTTCCGGAATAGAAGACTGGATGGTGGCATCCCTTGTGGAGATCGAAGGATACGAGAGTATGCTGCACCGGATCCGTGAGCTGACCATAGGCTTTATCACCAGTTCCACCGTCATGCTTGTATGTGCCGTTTTGCTGATTTTTTGTATTCTGCATTGGCGCCAGATAGAAGAAAAGCGGGTGCAAAAGGATTATCTGACAGGCGTTTATACCAGGGAGACTGCAGGAAGGCTGGTAGCCCAGGGATTAAGAGGTGTGGGAAATAACCGGTTCTACGCGTGTATGTTTTTGGATATTGATGATTTTAAAAAAATCAACGACACCTTTGGACATCACAAAGGGGATCTTGTTCTGATAGAAGTGGGCCAGATATTAAGTGCATGCACCAGACATGAGGATGTAATCGTCCGGTTCGGCGGTGATGAATTCTGCATCTGGCTGTATGGAATGAGAGGCAGAAAGCAGCCAGAAGCCATTGCCGGAAAGATTCTCAGCGCATTCAATGTGTCCGGGAATATCCATGCCAGCATCGGAATCACACTGGTAGGAGAACATGAAACTGATTACGATGCCATATTGAAAAGGGCAGATGTGGCATTGTATCAGGCAAAGAGAAAGGGAAAAAATCAGTATGCAGTCAACTTTTTATGACAACTGAAAGAAGAAGCGTATGGAAAAGCCAGTTGGAGGCATCTTAAAAATTAAGTTGTATAAAAATCCCCATTAAGGTATAATAATTCCAAACGTCCAGAAAAATTACCAACAGGAGGACCATGGTAAATGACCAGAAGTAAAATGCGTGAACACTGCTTTAAGCTGCTTTTTTGTGCGGATTTCCATCCGGCGGAAGAAAAGGAAGAACAGCTTATCCAATATTTTGAGGAACCAATGGAGTATGACATAAACACAGAAGGGGTAGAGGAGATCATCCACGATGTGGCTATGAGCGGTGAGAATGCCGGCCAGTTAAAAGAAAAAGCAGAAGCTGTCATGGGAAAGATCCCGGAACTGGATCTAAAGATCAATGAGGTGGCAGAAGGCTGGAAGACAAAGCGTATGGGCAGAGCCGAACTTACGATCCTCCGTCTTGCTCTTTATGAGATTTTGTTTGATGAAGACGTACCGGAAAAAGTAGCCATCAATGAGGCTGTGGAACTGGCAAAAAAGTACGGCGGGAACGAAGCTCCGGCATTTATTAACGGAGTCCTGGCAAAGCTGGTGTAATATGGCCGGCGCTTATTCCGTTTCCCAGGTCAACGCTTACATCAAGAATATGTTTGCCCAGGATTTTGCCTTAAACCGGATCTCCGTAAAAGGGGAAGTCTCCAATTGCAAGTACCACACCTCCGGCCACATTTACTTTACTTTAAAGGATGGAACGTCTTCCATCGCCGCAGTCATGTTTGCCGGATACCGGAAAGGGCTTTCTTTCCAAATGGAAGAGGGCCAGCAGGTGGTAGTGAAAGGGAGTGTGGAGGTATATGAGCGGGATGGACGCTACCAGCTCTATGCCCAGGAGATTAAGAGGGAAGGACTTGGGGATTTGTTTGAGCGGTTTCAGAAACTGCGCAATGAATTGGAAGAGATGGGGATGTTTTCCCCTGAATATAAAAAGCCAATTCCCAGGTATGCAAAGACCATAGGGATTGTGACGGCTCCCACAGGGGCTGCAATCCGGGATATCATGAATATTTCCGCAAGGAGAAATCCTTACGTGCAGTTATATCTCTACCCGGCTCTGGTGCAGGGAGAGAGTGCAAAGGAGAGCATAGCAAAAGGAATCGGGACCCTGGATCAGATGGGGTTAGACGTTCTCATCGTAGGAAGAGGCGGAGGTTCCATTGAAGATTTATGGGCATTTAATGAAGAAACCGTGGCAAGAGCCATTTTTCAGTGTTCCACTCCTGTAATTTCTGCAGTGGGCCATGAAACCGATGTGACCATTGCGGATTATGTGGCGGACATGCGTGCGCCAACGCCCTCTGCAGCAGCAGAGCTGGCCGTATTTGATTACAGACTGTTTGAAGAACAGATACAGCTTTACCGAAACACATTAAGTAAGACCATGGAGCGAAAGATAGAACGCTGCCGGTACCATGCAAACCAGTATGGGCTGAAGCTTAAATATTTTGATCCCGGACGGACCATTAGGGAGAACCGGCAGAGGCTTTCCGATATGGAAGTGAAGCTTCACACACTGATGCTTGCAAAGACAGCGAGAGATAAGGCAGAGGCGGCAGAATTGGCTCTCCGTCTTAAAAACCTCATAGAAAAGCAGGCAGTTCGGGACAGGCACAGGCTGGAGCTGTTTACCAGCCGCTTGGAAGCCCAGTCTCCCTTAAAGAAAATCGGCGGCGGATATGGATTTGTAACCGATGAAAAGGGGCGGAGGGTTGACTCCGTCAAACAGGTGAAAGCCGGAGACAACGTCCGATTGAGAGTCCGGGATGGCAGCATGGAGGCTGTGGTTTCCCGAATCACGCCAGAAAAAGCGCCCAAAGACGGCAGTTTGGAAAGTAAATAAGGAGGCCGGTCATGGCAGCAAAAAAAGAAAAGACCATTGAAGAGACATTTTCAGAACTGGAAGAGCTGATCAAAAAGCTGGAAAGCGGAGAAAGCTCCTTGGAGGAATCCTTCCAGTATTATGAGACAGGCATGAAGCTTGTCAAGTCCTGCAATGAAAAAATAGATAAAGTTGAAAAAAAGATAATCGTATTAGAGGAAAATGGTGAAGATCGTGAACTTTAAAGAGATGTTATCTGCCCGGACACAAGAAGTCCGGCAGGTAGTGGAAGCATACATGCCCTCGGTGGACGGGTATCAGAAAACAGTGCTGGAGGCAATGGATTACAGTGTCCGTGCGGGCGGAAAGAGACTCCGCCCCATGCTGATGGAAGAAACCTACCGCTTGTTTGGTGGAAAAGGGAAAGAGATTGAGCCGTTTATGGCTGCAATCGAGATGATCCACACCTCCTCTCTCATCCACGATGACCTTCCCTGCATGGATAATGACACCCTGCGCCGGGGACTTCCCACGGCATGGGTCAAGTTCGGGTATGATATGGCGGTTCTGGCTGGAGACGGCCTTTTGATTTATGCCATGGAAACGGCAGCAAAAGCCCTTTCCCTGACGGATCGGCCGGACAGGGTTGCCCGCTGTATGGGGCTTCTGGCAGAAAAGACAGGTATTTTTGGTATGATTGGCGGACAGACCGTTGATGTGGAACTTGCAGGAAAGCCCATTCCCGAGGAAAAACTGGACTTTATTTACCGCTTGAAAACAGGTGCCCTTTTAGAGGCCTCCATGATGATTGGAGCGATCTTAGGGGGGGCAGAGGAAGAACAGTTAAAATTGGTGGAAAAGATGGCTTTGCTGGTTGGCATGGCTTTTCAGATCCAGGATGATATCCTCGATCTGACCAGCAGTGACGAAGTTCTTGGGAAACCGGTTTTAAGCGATGAAAAGAACCATAAAACCACCTACGTGTCATTACATGGCATGACAAAGGCAAAGCAGGATGTGGAGATCATGTCGGAAGAGGCAGTAGCCTGTCTTCAAGAACTTCCGGGAACCAATGAATTTCTGGAAGAATTGATCCGTATGCTGGTGAACCGGAAAAGATAAAGGATCTGATTAGAATATGATATTGGAATTAATAAACGGACCAGAAGACATTAAAAAACTGGATAAGCAGGAGCTTGATATCCTAAGCCAGGAAATCCGGGATTTTTTATTGGAAAAGATAAGCAATATTGGAGGTCATCTGGCTTCCAATTTAGGCGTGGTGGAACTGACCATCGCCATTTATCTGGCTTTTGATCTTCCCAAGGATAAGGTCGTCTGGGATGTGGGCCATCAGTCCTATACCCATAAGATATTGAGCGGGAGAAAGGCGGCATTTAATGAGCTTCGCCAGTTCGGAGGCATGAGCGGCTTTCCCAAAAGGGAAGAAAGCCCCTGTGACGCCTTTAATACGGGACACAGCTCTACATCGATATCCGCCGGCCTTGGCCTTGCCCAGGCAAGAGATGTGCTGGGGCAGGACCATTATGTAGTTTCCGTCATCGGAGACGGTGCGCTCACCGGCGGTATGGCTTATGAGGCTTTGAATAATGCGGCGAGAATGGAACGGAATTTTATAATCATACTCAATGATAATAATATGTCCATCTCTGAGAATGTGGGAGGAATGTCCGCTTATTTAAGCGGCATCCGTACCGGAGCCGGATACCTGGATCTGAAAAAGTACGTCACCAATGTGCTTTCCAGAATCCCTGTTGTGGGAGATTCCCTCATTGAAAAGATCAGCCGGACAAAGAACGGCATCAAGCAGCTCTTGATCCCCGGAATGCTCTTTGAGAACATGGGGATCACTTATTTGGGTCCGGTGGACGGCCATAATGTAAAGGCACTTTCCAGAGCGTTGCGGGAAGCCAAGAAATTAGATCATACGGTTCTGGTTCATGTGATCACAAAGAAGGGAAAAGGATATGCTCCGGCGGAGAAAAATCCATCCAGATTTCATGGAGTGGAACCCTTTGACATTCTGACAGGAGAACCCAAAAAGGCTAAGAAGAACCCCAGCTATACCGATGTGTTTTCCAAAACCATCTGCCGCCTGGCTAAGACCGATAAAAAGATTGTGGCGGTAACCGCGGCCATGCCTGACGGAACCGGCTTAAAGCGTTTTTCCCAAAAGTACCCGGACCGCTTTTTTGATGTGGGAATCGCAGAACAGCATGCGGTCACGTCTGCGGCAGGAATGGCAGCCGGAGGTCTCAAGCCCGTTGTGGCGGTGTATTCCTCCTTCTTACAGCGTGGATTTGACCAGGTACTCCATGATGTCTGCATCCAGAATCTGCCCGTCGTTTTTGCGGTAGACCGGGCCGGTCTGGTGGGAAGTGATGGAGAGACCCATCAGGGCATCTTTGATTATTCCTTTTTATCCGCCATTCCCAATATGAGTGTGTTTGCACCCAAGAACTTATG
Organism: Lacrimispora sinapis; assembly: GCF_043633585.1. Classification (NCBI taxonomy): domain Bacteria; kingdom Bacillati; phylum Bacillota; class Clostridia; order Lachnospirales; family Lachnospiraceae; genus Lacrimispora; species Lacrimispora sinapis. The sequence goes on from NZ_CP141832.1 coordinate 862,490, forward strand.
GGAGCTGATTGATGGAATGGAGTATGCCATGTCCTATGGCGGTCCCATTGCAGTACGCTATCCCCGAGGAGAGGCTTATCAGGGGTTAAAAGAATTCCGTGCTCCCATCCGGCATGGAAAGGGAGAGATGATCTATGAAGAAAAAGACATCGCCCTTTTGGCCGTCGGAAGTATGGTGAGTACGGGAGAACACGTAAGGCAGAAGCTGAAGGCGGAGGGCTGGAACTGTACTCTGGCCAATGGCCGGTTTATCAAGCCCTTTGATCAGGAACTGGTGGATCGCCTGGCAAAAAATCACTGGCTCATCGTCACCATGGAAGAGAACGTTCTTCAGGGAGGCTATGGCCTTGCAATCACAAACTATATTCACGAGCATTATCCCCAGGTAAAAGTTATAAATATCGCTTTGCCGGACTCCTATGTGGAACACGGCAACGTATCTCTTTTAAGAAAAGGGCTGGGGATTGACAGCGATTCTGTAATCTGGCGCATGAAAAAGGAATATCTGGATCTGGAACGCCAGAATGCAGAATGGAAAAAATCACAAAGACAAAGCATGGAAGAGAGTAAGGAATGAAAGAACGACTAGATGTGCTTTTAGTAAAGCAGGGGCTGGCAGAGTCCAGAGAAAAGGCCAAAGCCATCATCATGTCCGGAATCGTATACGTTGACGGGGAAAAAGAAGACAAAGCAGGGACTTCTTTTGCAGATACTTCTGTCATTGAAGTGAGAGGAAATACGTTAAAGTATGTAAGCCGCGGCGGCTTAAAATTAGAAAAAGCCATGACTCATTTTGACGTGACTCTGGAAGGAAAGGTCTGCATGGATGTAGGCTCATCCACCGGTGGATTTACCGACTGCATGCTGCAAAACGGTGCTGTAAAGGTGTACGCAGTGGATGTGGGCCATGGCCAGCTTGCCTGGAAACTCCGGGAAGATGAGCGGGTGGTCTGCATGGAAAAGACTAACATCCGGTATGTGACGCCGGAGGACATTGGAGATAAGATCGCTTTTTCCTCCATTGATGTTTCCTTTATTTCCTTATCAAAAGTACTGGGACCCGTGAAAAATCTGCTTACGGAAGATGGAGAGGTGGTCTGCCTGATCAAGCCCCAGTTTGAAGCAGGACGGGAAAAGGTTGGAAAAAAGGGCGTTGTCAGAGAAAAATCCGTTCACTTAGAGGTCATTGAAGCGGTGATTTCCCATGCGTCTGACCTTGGATTTTCAGTGCTTCATCTGGAATATTCCCCCATTAAGGGACCGGAAGGAAATATTGAATATTTACTTCATTTAAAAAACTGCCGGTCAGACGAAGAACGGCCGGAAATATTCGTAGATCCAAAACGGATCGTGAGTGAGGCTCATGCCAAGCTGAGTGAAGGCAGGTAAGGAGTTATATTATGAGACATTTTTATGTAGTCATGAATCCGGATAAAGAAGGTGCCAGAGAAACTTCCGAAGCGATTTGCCGGTATCTGGCCGGTCACGGGGCCGATTGTGTCATCGGAAAGAGCGATAAAAAAGAAAACCAGCCGGGCAGCCACTATACGGATTCCTCCGTGGTTCCCGAAAATACAGATTGCATCATCACTCTTGGAGGTGACGGCACCTTAATCCAGGCCGCCAGAGACTTAGCAGGCCGCAATATCCCCATACTGGGGATCAACCGTGGTACTTTAGGCTACTTGACACAGATATCCCGCTCGGAAGAGATGGACCAGGCACTTTCCGCCCTGATATCCGGAGATTATAAGCTGGAGGAGCGGATGATGCTTGATGGAACCGTCCTCCGGAGGGGAGAACCTATCTTTTGTGACATTGCTTTAAATGAAATCGTCATCATCCGAAACGAGCATTTAAAAGTACTTAAATTCAAAGTTTATGTAAACGGAGAATACTTTAATGAGTATCGCGCAGACGGACTCATCGCTGCAACACCTACCGGTTCTACCGCATACAATCTCTCTGCCGGAGGTCCTATTCTTGTGCCGGATTCAAAGATGGTGGCACTGACTCCCATCTGCTCCCACGTATTAGGAACCAGAAGCATTGTGCTGTCCTCCGATGACTGCATACAGGTGGAGATGTTGGGGCAGGATGAGATATGCCAGGCAGCGGTGTTTGACGGAGATACACAAATCAGGTTATATCCAGGCGATATCATTGAGATCGGACGGTCCGAGATAAAAACCATTTTGGTGAAGCTGAAAAACATATCATTTTTGGATAACCTGCGCAATAAAATGACCGGTATATAAGGAGGAATCATAATGAAACTGGAACGACACAGCAAAATTGTGGAACTCATCGGAAAATTTGAGATCGAAACCCAGGAAGAGCTGGCAGATTATTTGAATAAGGCCGGTTTTGCAGTCACCCAGGCTACCGTATCCAGAGACATCAGGGAACTGAAATTGACTAAGGTTCCGGCTGAATCGGGAAAACAGCGCTACATGGTGCTTCAAAGCCAAGGCTCTTTCAGTGATAAATACATACGGATTTTAAAGGATGGCTATTTATCAATGGATATGGCTCAAAACATTCTGGTCATTAAGACTGTTTCCGGCATGGCTATGGCGGTGGCTGCAGCTCTGGATGCCCTTCATTTTAATGAGATGGTGGGCTGTATTGCAGGAGATGATACCATTATGTGTGCCATACGGACTACAGATGATACCATACTTATGATGGAAAAACTAAAAAAACTCATTACGGGATAAAGGAGGCGCACCATGCTTTCAGAATTACACGTAAAAAATTTAGCCCTGATCGAAAAAGCCGATGTGGAGTTTAAAGAAGGATTGAATGTCCTGACCGGAGAAACAGGAGCCGGAAAGTCCATAATCATCGGCTCGGTCACCATTGCCCTTGGCGGCAAGGTACCCAAAGATATCATCAGAAAAGGGGCAGATTATGCCTATATTGAGCTGATCTTTACGGTCAGCGACCCGGAGAAGCTCCGTCTGTTAAAGGAATATGATGTCCAGCCGGACGGGGACGGAACGGTAATCATTTCAAAAAAAATCATGCCCTCAAGAAGTCTCAGCAAAATTAACGATGAAACGGTGACTGCAGGAAAGCTGCGGGATATCACCGGCCTTCTCATTGATATCCATGGACAGCATGAACACCAGTCTTTACTCTACAAATCAAAACATCTTGAAATCCTGGACCGCTATCAGGAAAAAAAGTCCCATGACCTAAAAGAGAATATTGCGAGCACTTACCGGGAATATAACCAGTTAAAGGAACGTCTTTCATCCTTCGCTCTTGATGAAGAGACCAGACTCAGGGAAATGGACTTTATCCGCTACGAGATTGAAGAAATCGAGAATGCCCAGTTAAAAGAAGGCGAGGAGGAAGAACTTTCCTCCAGATACCGCCGTTATCTTCATGGAAAAAAAATAACTGAAAGTTTGTCCTCTGCCTACACTGCGGTCAATACGGACCTGATCGGACGAGCGTTAAAGGAAATTGAATCCGTTGCTTCCTATGATGAAAGGATCTCTGTAATAAGAGACCAGCTTTTTGATGCGGATTCTATTTTAAATGATATCAACCATGAGATCGCTTCTTATATGGATGATATGTCATTTGATGAAGAAGAATACAGGCAGCTGGAGGAAAGACTTGATCTGATCCATAACCTGGAAGCCAAGTACGGCAAGAGCTTGGAACAGATTTTTGCAAATCTGGAAGAAAAACGGAACCGGCTCAGTGAACTGGAGGATTATGATACATTAAAACAGAAGACAGAGAAGGAAATCCAGGAAATCGAGGATAAACTGGACGGATTATGCGGACAATTATCTTATATGAGAAAAGAAACCGCAAAAGAGCTGACGAAAAAAATCAAAGACGGTTTAAAAGATTTGAATTTTATTGATGTAGAATTTTCTATGGAATTTAAAAAGCTGGATCATTACACGGCTGCCGGGTATGATGAAGCGGAGTTTGTCATCTCCACCAATCCTGGGGAAGCACCAAAGCCGTTAGGCGCAGTCGCTTCCGGCGGTGAGATGTCCAGGATCATGCTGGCCATCAAAACGGTCCTTGCAGATTCCGACGACATCCCTACTCTGATTTTCGATGAAATTGATACGGGAATCAGCGGACGGACGGCTCAGAAGGTTTCTGAAAAACTTTCCTATATAGCGAAAAACCATCAGGTCATTTTGATCACCCATCTGCCCCAGATCGCAGCCATGGCAGATGCCCATTATGAAATTTTAAAAAAATCAGACGGCGGCAAAACCACCACCACCATACGCACGCTTTCCGATGGGGAGATGGTGGAAGAACTGGCAAGGCTTCTCGGCGGCGCAGAGATCACGGAAGCCGTCAGAGAGAACGCCAGAGAGATGAAACGGCTGGCCGGCACAAAAAAATAATGCCCATAATTAAATGAATTCAACTAAAATATGACAGAGTGTTTTTACCGATTCCTCACATACTATGAAAGGAGCCAAAAAGTTGTCTCCTTTATTCTTCTAAGGAGGTATGTGAGATGGGTAAAAACAAAATTCATAAGCTTATCGTGAGGGTGTTCTGGATCAGCCTGATCTTTTGCATCGGATTTTCCTGGTTCTATATGAAACGGGTGATTCCCGACAAATTAAATATCGTCGCAGAGGAAGAAGAACAGTTTCATTTCTCCATGCCTTTTGATGTGACCCTTCATTCGGACAGTGAGGAAGTGGTGTTAAACAATGGGTCCAACATCCCTTCCGACCAGATCCACCTGCAATTAAACCAGCCCTTCTCTGTTTATTCCAAAAACCAGGGAAGCTATAAGCTGGGCCTAAAACTGTTTGGTTTCATTCAGTTAAAAGATATTCAGGTGAATGTAGTAGATACCAAATATGCCGTTCCCTGCGGTTCACCCATTGGAATCTACTTAAAATCCGACGGCGTGATGGTCATCGGTACCGGTGATGTAACAAAAAAGGACGGCATGACCGCAGAACCGGCATTTGGCATCCTGCAGTCCGGAGATTACATCGAAGCCATCAACGGCACTCCTCTGAAAGATAAGGAGACCCTGATGGATGAGCTGAACAAGATCGGAGGCTCCGAAGCGGTATTGAAAGTCAGAAGAAACGGAGAAACCATTGATGTGAAGATGAACCCCATTGAAACAGAAGATGGTACGTATAAGCTTGGTGTATGGGTACGCGATGATACCCAGGGAATCGGTACCATGACTTATGTGGATATGAATGGCCAGTTTGGTGCTCTGGGCCATGGCATCAGCGACAGTGATACCGGCAACGTGGTACAGATCACAGAGGGTGCTTTGTATGAAACTGCCATTATGGGAATAGAAAAAGGTACCTTTGGCAAACCGGGCGTGATGAGCGGGATCATTTATTACGGACCAGGCTCTACTCTTGGAACCATTACAGCCAATACGGAAGAAGGAATATTCGGAACGGTGAATGACCGTTTTAAACAAGGTGTGAAGCAGGATGCCATACCCATCGGATACCGCCAGGATGTAAAAAAAGGCGTGGCATATATAAGAAGTGATGTATCCGGAAAAATCCGGGATTATGAAATCGAAATACAGCGTGTGGATTATTCCACCACCCACAAAAGCAAGGGTATGGTTATAAAGGTCACAGACCCGGATTTACTGGCACTGACCGGAGGAATCGTACAGGGAATGTCCGGAAGCCCCATTATCCAGGATGGGAAGCTCATCGGAGCAGTAACACATGTATTTATTCAGGATTCAACAAGAGGTTACGGGATCTTCATCGAAAATATGCTGAATCACTAAATGGAATATGGAAAGAAAAGGACAGGATTGTAAGTGAGTTTACAATTCCGTCCTTTTCTTTCTAAGGCTTTTATGGAATGCATGTGATTTTATCCATGATTCTTTTGACGGATACTTTTCTTTGCAAGTGGAATATGGTAGTATAGAAATCAGAGGTTAAAAAAGGATCGAATGTTTTTGCCGACAAGGAACATCAAATTTCAACATGTCAAAAATTGGAGGAATGAAAACGAAGCTATATACAAAAAGGTTTTATCTTAGTTCGACATAGAAAGAAAATAGAAAAATTCAGAAATTCGGTGGCGTTCAGCCTTATTTGTCGAAATATGCGATAGAATAACATTGCGGCAAAAGCTGAGGCAAGATTATAATGGCTATACACTAGTTTTTATTTATATCTAAGAATCAGGAGGAGAGTATCAATATGTCAGAAATCAGTATTGCGATTGCGGATGATAACCTGCAGACATTAAATCTGCTGAATGATATACTGGAAGGAGAGGAGGATTTTCATGTTGTAGGAAGAGCAGATAATGGCGAAGATGCTTATAACATGATTCTCAAAACAAATCCCGATGTTGTCTTATTGGATGTAATTATGCCGAGGATGGACGGAATAACGGTAATGGAACGGGTTCGGGGGAATGGTTCTGTTGCAAAGATTCCGTCGTTTATTATGGTAACTGCGGCAGGAAGCGAGAATATTACCGAAGATGCGTTCCGTATGGGAGCAAATTATTACATAATGAAACCATTCAACAAAGAAATTATCGTCGATAAGGTCCGAAGAGTGGGACAGAGAAAGACAAAGGCCCCTAATCTGCAGGGAATGAAAAAGGTGAAGCCTTATGTCAATAAAACTGAATATATGGAGCAGAACTTAGAAAATGATGTCACCCAGATGCTCCATGAAATTGGTATTCCTGCCCATATCAAAGGATACCAGTACCTTCGGGATGCCATTGTTATATCCGTGCAGGATCAGGAGATGCTCACCTCCGTGACCAAGATACTCTACCCCTCTATTGCGAAAAAACATCAGACCACACCAAGCCGTGTAGAACGTGCCATCCGCCACGCCATAGAAGTAGCATGGAGCAGAGGAAAGATGGATACCATCAATGATTTGTTCGGCTATACGGTTAGCACCGGCAAAGGAAAACCGACAAATTCTGAATTTATAGCTTTGATTGCTGATAAAATAAGACTGGATTACAAAAAACTTTCCTAAACATTCCTAAATATAAAGGAAAGAGTCTTCCTTATTTTCTTAAAATGAAGTATACTATAGAATAACAGATACCGCCTTAAAAGGCGTAAAGGATAAGGGAGGTTTTTGGATGAAGAAGATACTTTTCGTTGCATCAGAGGCAGTCCCCTTTGCCAAAACCGGAGGTCTTGCAGATGTGGTGGGTTCCCTTCCCAAGTACTTCAATAAGGAGTTTATTGATGTAAGAGTCATGATTCCCAAATATTTGTGTATTGATGAACCACTGAGAAACCAGATGACTTATAAAAACCACTTCTATATGGATTATCTGGACCAGAGCAGGTATGTGGGGATTCTTCAGTATGTTTACGAGGGTATCACCTTTTACTTCATTGATAATGAAGGCTATTTTAACGGCTCCAGGCCATATGGAGACGGTTTCTATGATCTGGAAAAGTTCTGCTTTTTTTCCAGAGCAGCTTTATCCTCACTTCCGGTCATCGGATTCCAGCCGGATGTGATACACTGCCATGACTGGCAGACTGCTCTTATTCCTGTTCTGTTAAAGGACCGGTTTCATGAAGGCGAATTTTTTCGCAGCATAAAGTCGGTGCTTACAATCCACAACTTAAAATTTCAGGGCGTATGGGATTTAAAAACCATACAGAGACTGACTTGTCTGCCGGATTATTATTTTACGCCGGACAAATTAGAAGCTTATAAGGACGGAAATTTATTAAAAGGCGGCATTGTCTATGGAGACGCCATTACCACCGTAAGTGATACCTATGCCCAGGAGATCAAGCTGCCGTTTTACGGAGAAGGGCTTGACGGCCTGATGCGTGCCAGAGAAGGCAGCTTACGGGGCATATTGAACGGGATTGATTATGAGGAATTTAACCCGGAGACGGACACATACATCGTACAGAATTATCACGCCGGCAACTTTGCGGATAAAAAAGGTGAGAATAAGCTGGCTCTTCAAAAAGAGCTGGGCTTGTGCCAGGATGAGAAGATGTTTATGGTGGGTGTGGTTTCCCGGCTTACGGATCAAAAGGGACTTGATTTGATCCAGTGCGTGATTGATGAATTATGTCAGGATCATATCCAGTTAGTAATACTGGGCACCGGGGAAGAGCGCTACGAGAACATGTTCCGTCATTATGCATGGAAGTATCCGGATAAGGTTTCAGCGAATATATATTATTCTGAGGCCATGTCCCATAAGGTCTATGCAGCCTGTGATGCGTTCCTTATGCCGTCCTTATTTGAACCATGCGGATTGAGCCAGCTGATGGCACTCCGTTATGGTGCCGTACCCATTGTACGTGAGACCGGTGGTTTAAAAGACACGGTGGAACCGTATAATGAGTATGAGAACAGTGGAACCGGCTTCTCTTTCTCTAATTATAATGCCCATGAGATGCTGGACATGATACGGTATGCACAGCGTGTATACTATGATAAAAAGAAGGAGTGGAATATGCTTACACACCGGGCCATGAAAAAGGACTACTCATGGAAGGCCTCAGCCAGAAAGTATGAGGAGCTTTATGATTGGATCACCGGCTGCTAGACTGCTGACATTACAGAAAAGAGACGAGTGAATAAGAATGAAAAGCATGCATTTCACCCAGGAGAAAGATCTTTCCTGGGCAGAGTGGGAGGATTACAGTGAGGATCAGTTGTATATGGATTGTGTAGCGGGGATCATTGATCACCCCGTATTCCTGTCCATGGATAACTTTATGCAGCATGGAGATACTACCTGCAAGGTCCATTGTATTAAAGTATCTTATATGAGCTACTGCATCTGCAGAAGGCTGGGCTGGGACTATCGTGAAGTTGCCAGAGCCGGTCTTCTTCATGATTTATTTTTGTATGACTGGCATACCCATGCCAAAGAAACCGGGGAGCGTTTCCATGGTTTTACTCATCCGAGAACTGCGCTTAATAACGCAGTAAAACACTTTGAATTAACAGAAAAAGAAAAAGATATGATCCTGCGCCATATGTGGCCGCTGACCCCGGTTCCCCCGAAAAGCAGAGAGGGAATGGTGATTGTTTATTCGGATAAAGTCTGCGGTATGGCTGAAACCGTGGCCAGGTTCAAACGATGGATTTTATTTTGCTTTGGCTGGAAAAGCGCTGCATAAGATGGAGGAAACCATGAAATATTGGGATGATATACTAGGAAATCAGGTTTTAATGAGTGCGGTTGCCGGGTGGATGGTAGCCCAGGTATTAAAAACCCTCATTGACCTGGCCCTTAACAGAAGCTTTAATCCGGAGAGGCTTGTAGGATCGGGAGGAATGCCCAGTTCCCACTCCTCAACGGTTTGTGCACTGACAACCGCCGCCAGTTACCGCTATGGTGCCGGTTCTTTTGAATTTGCGGTATGTTTTGTTCTTTCCATGATCGTTATGTATGATGCCATGGGAGTCCGGAGAGAAACCGGAAGACAGGCAAAATTGTTAAATAGCATCTTGCTGGAAAATCCTTTAAAGCTTAAAGGAGAGTTGATTCAGGAAACGTTAAAAGAATATGTGGGACACACTCCGCTTCAGGTAGCGGCGGGAGCGCTTCTCGGCATATTACTTGCAATTTTCATGGGACAATTTTATTAATGAAACAAAAATATTTCCACGAATCGTAAGAAATTAATCCTTGATTTCTTAAGATATCCATATTATACTTTAACAAGTTCAAAAATTGTCAAATTTGGAGGTAAAATGGATATGTCGATTTATCAAAGGATCATATGCTTTTTCCTGTTCAGCTTTCTTGGATACCTTCTTGAATGTGTTGTACTTAGTTATGAGAATAAGAAGCTTGTGATCAATCGAGGATTCGGACACGGACCATTCTGTATTATATATGGATTTGGAGCTATGGGAGCCATGTTTTTGTTGAAACCTCTTTCGGATAATCTGGTTTTCCTTTATTTTGCATCAGCCGCCATGGCTACTCTTATGGAACTGGTTACTGCGCGTATGATGATCAAGCTGTTTGGTTCGTTCTGGTGGGATTACAGCCGGAAGGCATTTAACTATCAAGGGATTATCTGTCTGGAAAGCACTGTTGCATGGGGGTTTTTAGGAATTTTTTATTTCCGGTTCCTCAATGGGTTTGTGGAACAGCTTGCAGGAATTGTTCCGGAGCAGCTGGTGCGTACCGTAGCATTAAGCCTTTTGGGATTTTATATAGCTGATTTTGTCTATACCATGAGGCTGCAGCTTAAGTCTGCTTGTGAAGAGGACGATACTACATTAGTAGGACGTCTGAAAGTATATTGATGAATGGCGGGATTCGATTCGGGTCCCGCTTATTTGTTCGTTTAAAAACAGGAAGGATGCATATGGACAAAAGGATAAAACTTGTACTGGCTTCGGCTTCTCCAAGAAGAAAAGAACTTTTATCTCAGATCGGGATCGTTCCAGAGATCGTTCCCAGCACCATAGAAGAAGTCATAACCTCAAGTGTTCCGGAGGAGGTTGTAAGAGAACTTTCCCTTCAGAAGGCCCGGGACGTGGCTGGCAGGCAGGGATGCAAAACCTGCGTCATCGGTGCAGATACCGTAGTCGCTGCAGATGGGAAGATTCTTGGAAAACCGGCCAGCCATGAAGATGCTTACCGGATGATTTCCATGCTGGAGGGCAGGACACATCAGGTATATACAGGAGTTACCCTGATTTATTGTGGACAAAATGGCAGTACGGTCAGGACTTTTGTGGAAAAGACGGATGTTTCCGTTTATCCCATGTCGGAACAAGAGATCAAACGCTATGCCGACGATGAGGAGCCAATGGACAAAGCAGGAGCATACGGAATCCAGGGAAAATTCGCGGCTTTTATCAAAGGGATTGACGGCGATTATAATAATGTAGTAGGATTGCCGGTAGGAAGAGTATACCAGGAGCTGAAGCAGATGTTTGAACAGGAGGAGAACAATGATTAAACTGATTGCATCGGATATTGACGGAACTCTGGTACCGGATGGAAGCAATAAAGTGAATCCGGAGCTTTTTGATGTGATTTTAAAGCTTCGGGCCAAGGGGATCCAGTTTGCAGCAGCAAGCGGACGCCAGTGGGCCAGCATTGAATCCATATTCGACCCGATCAAAGAAAAGATATTTTATCTGTCTGACAATGGGGCTTATGTTGGCTGTCACGGAAGAAATCTGTTTATCAATCCCATTGAACGTCATATCGTCATGGATATGGTTGAGAAAGTGCGCAAAACAGAAGGACTTGACGTTATGGTCAGCGGTCCGGATGTTGTATATCTGGAGACCAAAAATGAGAAGTTTTTGGACTGGCTCATCAACGGCTACAAGTTCCGGGTCCAGTGTGTGGAGGATTTAACTAAGGTAGAATCGGAATTTATAAAAGTTTCCGTGTACCGCAAATCAGAGGTAGAGTCCCATACCAGAAATCTTCGTGAGGAATTTTCCGATCGTTTGAAGATAACTATCGCAGGCGACATGTGGATGGACTGTATGAAGCCGGGAATCAATAAGGGCCAGGCGGTAAAACTTCTCCAGGACAGTCTGGGAATGAAACCGGAGGAGACCATGGTCTTTGGAGATCAGCTCAATGACATTGAAATGCTCCATCAGGCTTATTACAGCTATGCGGTGGGAAATGCCAGAAAAGAAGTGAAGGATGCGGCAAGATTCCAGGCAGATTTAAATGTCAATGACGGAGTTTTAAAAATACTGAAGCTGCTTTTGTAGCATGGAAAGAGGGGAGTTCGTGAAAGTTCAAATAAGACATGGGAGAAATCTCTTATTGGTGGCTGCAGCTGTAATGGCGCTGCTGACCGGCTGTAAGTCTGAAATCCCCATTGTTTCTGAGATTACGGAAACCAAAGCATATACCCTGCCTCAGTCCATGATTATCGTTGCTACGGAACGGAACCGGTATCAGAAGATATATACCAACCAGATCTGGGGCGTGGAGCTGCCGGGAGGCCGGAATTTTGAAAGCTATCTGCTGGATCAGGTGAAAGAATTTCTCAAGGAAATGAAAATGATGAATCTTTTGGCGAAAGAAAAGGGTGTGACTTTGACCAGCGGCGAAAAGGAAAAAGTACGGAAAGCATCGGATGAATACTTCGCCTCTTTGACAAAAGATGATATTGCTTATATGGGGGTGACAAAGGAGGATGTCAAAACCATGTATGAAGAATATTTTCTGTCTAATAAGGTAGTAACGGAGCTGACAAAGGATATGAATCTGGAGATCAGCGACAGTGAAGCAAAGGTGATCACCGTGGACCAGATCGTTCTGGCAGATCCGGCAGAGGCAGAAGAGGTACGTTTAAAGGCAACCGAAGAGGGAGCCGATTTTAAAGCCCTGGCAAGAGAGTATTCAAAAGAGACTGTGATAGAACGCCATATCGGCAGGGGAGAGGCACCAGGCCCCTATGAAGATGCGGCTTTTGCCCTTCTGGCAGAAGAGATCAGCCCGGTTGTGGAAGAAAATGGAACGTATTACATTATCAAATGTGTCAATGATTATGATGAAAAAGCCACCCAGGAAAGAAAGGCCGGATTATATAAAAAACGGAAAAAGGAAGCCTTTGACCAGATCTATTCCAAGTTTAAGCAAGAAAATCCGGTTACGTTCAGCAATGAAATCTGGAAGAATGTGAAATTCTCAAAAGAGGATAAAACCACCACCACCAACTTTTTTGAAATTTATAAAAAGTATTTTAATGAATGATAAAAGGAAAGGACAGGGCAGAATGCAAATGAGACAGAGAGATACGAGCCGGATCAAAACCCGAAGCCGGAGCCGAAGGCGCAGAGAAAGCCGTGGACATGAAAGGTTCATGGGATTTTTGACGTTTGTATTTATACTGATTCTGTTTGTTTCTGTGACCACCGGGGGAGTGTACGGATACCGGTACTGGGAAGGGAGTAAACCTTCCGGCCAGCCTCTGGAATCCAGCCGGGAAGTGGTGCCGGAAACCATGCAGGAACAGAATCAGGATTCATAAAAAGGTGCCGCAAAGTGATTTCGTAAAATCACGCTGCGGCATCTTTTATAATTCTTATCAATAGTATAGGGGCAGACTTATAATTATAAAACCTTACGTTTGTAAAATGCTTACGCCTGGAAAAATGCTTCTGCCAGTTTTACAAGGGCTTCCTGATCGGCTGCTCCCATTACCTCTCTTGCGGAGTGCATGGCAAGAATAGGCACGCCTACGTCAACGGTGCGCATGGTCAAAAAGGCAGAGGAAATACTACCAAGGGTGGAACCGCCTCTTACATCGGAACGGTTTGAAAACTTTCTGTAAGGAATCCTGCTGTCCCTGCAGATGCCTTCAATGACTGCGGTACTGGCGGCATCGGTGGCATAAGCCTGACTGGAGGCAAGCTTTATGGCGACGCCGTCTCCCATAAGGATCTGATTTTTAATGTCGCATTTTTCCCCATGGTTTGGGTGAATGGCATGAGCCACGTCCATGGACAGGAGGAAACCGCTTAAAAGGCCGTTTAAAAATGCTTCTCTGGTATAACCGAGAGATAGAAAGGCTTTTTCAAAAATATGCTCTGTCAGCGCGGACGCTGCTCCCTGCTTGGTATGGCTTCCGATTTCTTCGTTGTCGTAAAGGGCTATGGCATGAATGCCTGTTTGGCAGGTACTGTTTATAATACCGCTCAAACAAGCCTGTACAGAGGTAATGTTATCCAGCCTGGGCGCGGAATAAAATTCCTCCTGCAAGCCCAGCAGACTGCCGGATTCACAGTTGTAAATATAGATTTCATAGTCCAGGATGTCTTCTTTTTTTACACCCGCTTCCCTGGCAAGTGCATCTAAGAAAAAGTCTTCGCGGCTTAATTTTTCTGTGATTCTGGTAATGAGAGGAAGCATATCCACCTGGGCATTGATGGCGAACCCGTCATTGGCAGTCCGGTTCATGTGAATGGCCAGGTTTGGAATGGTAAGGAGCGGACGGGCAAAATCAACGAATACGGTCTTTGGTTCCATCAGAGAGGGACCCAAAACAGATACTTTTCCAGCCATGGACAGAGGGCGGTCAAACCATGTGCCAAGGAGCGGCCCTCCGTAAACCTCCACGTTTAGCTTTCCATAGTCAAGGGAGGTGACTTCCGGGTAAGGCTTTACCTTTAAGCATGGCCAGTCGGTGTGGGAGGCGGCCAGACGAAGGGCTGGTGCGTCGCCCAGTTCTTCTCCGACGCGGAACGCGATCAGGGTGGAATCAAATACGTTTATATAATAGGATTCTCCTTTTTGCAGCTTCCAGGGGGCTGCCAGCGGCAGTTTTTGAAAACCGGCGGATGACAGCTGTTTAGAGGCTGCCATGATGCAGTGGTAAGGAGAAACGGATGCTGCGATCAGTGAATCTAACTGCTTGATGTAATTCATATGTTTTCCTCTTTTCTTAACTTCCATTTTGCTTCCATAGGGAAACCAGTCCTTTTATTATACCATAGAAAAAAGCCTCTGGGAATCCTTCGTTGACAGCAGAGAACAAATCGTTGTATAGTAAACGGAGAACAATGACGGATGGGAGAAGTTGCAATGATTTCAGTAAAAATTGAGGATATGAAATCCTTTACCTCCAAATTATTTGTAGGGGAAGTATTTGACCAGTTTCTTGTAAAGGAAGCTTCCATTTCTACGTATAATACATTTACCATAGATGGGACCATAAAAGACGGCTATTACTCCCGCAATGAGCGGGAAGAACGAAATATAGGAGCATTATCTGCCTGGTCCGCCATAAAACCTTTTTGCTTTTCTCTGATTAAGGGGAAACGGCTTCCTGTGAGCTTCCGCATTATATTACTGATGCCAAAGGAAGGGACCGAGCGGTTTCTTGCCTCCAGGAACATAGGTCTTTCAAAAGAACAGGTAAAGGGATTGTACGTAAATATCCGTTATGAAGAGGAAAAACTCACCTGCGTGACAGGAACCTCGGTTTCTGTATTTACTCTGGACAAGACGCTGGAGGAAGAGTGGGACCAGGGGTTTAAAGGCTTTTTAAAACACAATCAAATTTCTTTTATGGAAGAATGATATTATTAGCACTCGATGAAAATGAGTGCTGATTTTCTATTGACATTTTTAGAGCTGCGTATTAAAATACTGATTGCAGGTGAATTGTGAGAATTCCATGGGAAACATGGAACCGATATAGAGAAATAATAGAATGAGTGAGGAGTGTTCTGATATGGCAAAAAGAGGAAGTTTGACAATCAACAGCGAAAATATTTTCCCGATCATTAAAAAGTGGTTGTATTCGGATCATGACATTTTCTACCGTGAGCTGATTTCCAATGGCTGTGATGCCATCACCAAGCTTAAAAAGCTGGAGATCATGGGAGAATGGGAGAAGCCGGAGGATTTAAAATTCAAGATCGAGGTCACCATTGATTCCAATGAAAAGACCATCACATTCCAGGATAATGGAATCGGTATGACCATGGAAGAGGTTGACGAATACATCAATCAGATCGCGTTTTCGGGTGCCCGGGATTTCCTGGAAAAGTATAAGGACAAGGCCAACGAAGAGCAGATCATCGGTCACTTCGGACTTGGTTTTTATTCTGCTTTCATGGTAGCGGATAAAGTTACCATTGACACTTTATCCTATAAGGAAGGTGCAGAACCGGTACACTGGGAATCAGAAGGCGGTACAGAATTTGAGATGGAACCGGGAGATAAGAAAGAATCCGGAACCACCATCAAGCTCTATTTAAATGAGGACAGTCTGGAATTCTGCAACGAATACCGTGCGAAAGAGGTTCTTGCCAAATACTGTTCCTTCATGCCCGTAGAAATTTATTTAACCAATGCCTCTGCAGAGCCTCAATATGAGACCATTGAAAAGGACGAACTGAAGGAAACAGATACTATTATTGAAACCATCGTAGAGGAAGCAAAGACCGAGGAAAAAGAAAATGAAAAGGGCGAAAAGGAAGTTGTGGAGATTTCTCCGGCGAAAGAAAAATATAAGATCGCTAAGCGTCCGGTTCCGGTCAATGATGTAAATCCCCTTTGGAATAAGCATCCAAATGAATGTACCGAGGAAGAATATAAGGCCTTCTACCGCAAGGTATTTAATGATTATAAAGAACCATTGTTCTGGATTCATTTGAACATGGATTATCCGTTTAACTTAAAGGGAATTCTCTATTTCCCGAAACTGAATTTAAACTATGACAGTTTGGAAGGAACCATCAAGCTTTACAACAGCCAGGTATTTATTGCAGATAACATCAAGGAAGTGATTCCGGAATTCTTAATGCTGTTAAAAGGCGTCATCGACTGCCCGGATCTTCCTTTGAATGTATCCCGAAGCGCGTTGCAAAACGATGGCTTTGTGAAGAAGATTTCTGATTATATTTCTAAGAAGGTTGCTGATAAGTTAAACGGGATGTTTAAAACAGACCGCGAAAATTATGAAAAATACTGGGATGACATCAATCCATTTATTAAGTTCGGCTGCCTGAAAGACGAAAAATTTGCTGAAAAGATCAACGACTCCATTCTCTTTAAGAACCTGAAAGGAAAGTATTTGACGATTTCCGATTGTCTGGAGGAGAACAAGGAAAAACACGAAAACAGGATTTTCTACATCACAGATGAGAAGGAACAGAGTCAGTATATCAACATGTTTAAAGAGGCTGGCCTTGATGCGATCTACATGACTGAGAATATCGACAATCCGTTTATGAACTATTTGGAGCAGAAGAATGAGAACGTGAAGTTCCTGTGCATCAATTCTGACTTATCCGATATTTTCAAGGAGGAAGTGAGTGAAGAGGATAAAGAAGCCATAAAAGCCGATGCAGAGGCTCTGACCGAGCTGTTCCGCAAGGCTTTGGGAAAAGAAAATCTGGATGTAAAGGTTGAGAAATTAAAGAATGAAAATGTTTCCTCCATGATCACTGTTTCCGAGGAATCACGCCGTATGCAGGAGATGATGAAGATGTATACCATGCCTGGTATGGATAACTCCATGTTTGGCGGCAATGAGACATTGGTTCTCAACTACAATAACAAACTGGTTCAGTATGTTCTGGGACATAAAGAAGGAACTCATACCAATGCCATCTGTGAACAGCTTTATGATCTGGCGGCATTAAGCCATGGTTCCTTAACACCGGAACGAATGACAAAATTTATTGCCAGAAGCAATGATTTGATGCTTGCAATGGCGGAATAATACTGGTAGAATATACAAAGGATCTGTACGCAGGAAAACACTTGGTACAGGTCCTTTTCTTGATTCTCCTATTGACATCAATGGCGGGTTTCTCTATAATATATGGTAATGAATACTACATGATAAGTTTCGTGTTAGGAGGAAGATAGAATTATGAGCTATAAAATTATTGGGGACAGCTGCACGGATTTAACTGCAGATTTAAAGAAAGATCCCCACTTTCAAATAATTCCCCTGGTATTGCAGGTGGGAAACACTCAAATTGTTGATGATGACACCTTTGATCAGAAAAAGTTTCTGGAATTGGTGAAGAACAGCAGTGAATGTCCTAAGACGGCCTGTCCTTCTCCGGAACTTTACAAAGAAGCATTTGAATGCGAAGAGGATCAGATTTTTGTAATTACGTTATCGGAACATTTGAGCGGCAGCTATAACAGTGCGGTTCTGGGCAAAAAGCTGTACGAAGAAGAGCATGGGGAAGATGGAAAAAAGATCGCAGTATTAGGTTCGGATTCTGCTTCTTCCGGGCAGTTAAACATTGCTTTATTGGTTCAGTCTCTCTGTCAGGCGTCTCTGCCCTTTGAAGAAATTGAGCAAAGAGCAAGGAATTTTATAAAGAATATGAAAACCTACTTTGTTTTGGAAAGCCTTGATACCCTGAGAAAAAACGGGCGGCTCACAGGACTTCAGGCATTCTTTGCAACGGCTCTTAACATCAAACCGGTTATGGGTTCCACCTCCGGTGTTATTATAAAGCTGGACCAGGCAAGAGGGATTAATAAGGCCCTCATACGCATGGTGGAGATTGCGGTCAAGGAAGCCGGTGATACCAGGGATAAGGTCCTTGCCATCGCTCACTGCAATAACCCGGAACGGGCCGAGTTTGTAAAGCAGGAGATGAGAAAGCGGGCAGACTTTAAAGATGTGATTATTACCGAGACAGCAGGTGTTGCGACGGTATATGCCAGTGATGGCGGAATCGTCATGTCTTTATAAGCATATATTTGTATGAAAATATGCAGGATAAGAATATAGCAGGATAAGAGAACAGAAGAATAAGAATCTTGCAGAATAGGAAACGGGCAATATAAGAATTTTACAGGATAGGAATTTTGAATTAAAAAAAAGAAATAAGAATTCAGTTTATGAACATTTGTATGTCAGGAAATTACAGAAAGAATCATAAATTAAGGAGCCGGTTGCAGCAAAGAGAAAAGATTTTTTTCCTTTTTGACGAACCCTGGCTCCTTTTTCAGCCATTTGACAAACCCTTGAAATTTGTGTAAGATAAAAAAATGGGAATTAATTCCAAACTATTATAAAAGAAAAGTTATGGAAAATAAATGTTATAATCTTATGAACCATGTGGATAACTTGTATTTTGGGGCGAAAATAAGCTTTTTTAATTGAAAAATGTGGAAAACGTAATGAAAAAAGTAAAATCATGTGGAAATTATTAACAATCAGGAGGCGTCGATGAAGAAAACAGGTGGATGGATGAAAATTCTGGTTTTCCTTCCCGTATTGCTGTTTGTATTGCTGGCCGGCTGGATCGGGTTAAACGAATGGAAAGAAATAAAGGGGGGAACCGGCTCCTCCGTGGGCACTGGCAGCGATCAGAGTCTGGCATCTCAGAGCTTAGAACCATCAACAGAGAGTAAAGAAGAAACACAGGCCCTGACTCTGATTTCTTCTGATGGGGAAACGGAATCTCAAGCTCAGGAAGAAACACCGGAAAGTCCGTTGGTTCGCCTGCTATTTGGGGGTGACATATTACTTTCTAATCATGTAACTACAGCTTATGATAATGCAAAAGGCATTACTGGAGTCCTGGATGAAGGATTTCGGACTGAAATCAACCAGTCGGATATTTTTATGGCCAATGAAGAGTTCCCGTTCAGTGACCGTGGAACTGCGGCACCGGACAAGCAGTTTACCTTCCGGCTGACACCTTCCAGAGTCTCCATGATGAAAGAGATCGGAGTGGACATTGTAGCACTTGCCAATAACCACACGCTGGATTATGGAACCGAAGCGCTCCTTGACACCTGCACCACACTGGAAGGAGCCGGCATTAAATATGTAGGGGCAGGTCCCGACATGAACCGGGCAAAACAGTTGGAGACCATTAAGGTGCAGGGGAAAACTGTGGGATTTTTAGCGGCATCCAGAGTCTACCCTGATCCTGGCTGGGTGGCAAACAGCAAGAAACCCGGTATGGTGAGCGGTTACGATCCTGCCATACTTTTAAAAGAAATCAAAAAAGCGGATGCGGTTTGTGATTATCTGGTGGTTTATATCCATTGGGGAATCGAAAGAGATGAAACGCCTCAGGAATATCAGAGGACACTGGGAAAGAAGATTGTGGATGCCGGTGCAGATATCGTGATCGGAAGCCATCCCCATGTGCTGCAGGGGGTAGAATATTATAATGGAAAGCCGATCTGTTACAGCCTTGGTAATTTTATATTCGGAAGTTCCATTCCTAAAACAGCTCTTTTGCGGGTAAATGTGAATTTCGATCAGGGAACCACGGAAATTTCTCTGGTACCGGGAACTTCAAAAGCCGGATACACCAGGTCATTGACAGACGAAGGAGAAAAACAGAAATTTTACCAGTATTATCAGGGGATCTCCTTTGGAGTGACGGTGGATGAACATGGAGGGATTCATAACAATCAATAAATCATTGGAGGTATCTGTCACCCTGGCAGATGCCTTTTTCTTTCAGCCGTTTTGCCAGTGTATTGAGTACCAGCCGTTTGTTGCCGCTCCAGAGAGGGGCCAGCAGCAGTTTTTTCGGTCCATCACCGCTGATCCGGTGGATAATAACCTCCGGCGGAAGAAGAGCCAGGCAGTCAATGACTAAATCTGTATATTCCTCCAGAGTATAGACGGGAACAAGACCTTTCTCATACTCTTTGGCCAAATCCGTTCCTTTTAGTATGTGAAGCAGCTGAAGCTTGATGCCGTCTATGCCTCGTTCACCCAGATGAGCCAGATAATGAATGGTCTCAAAGATCATTTCCCTGCTTTCTCCCGGAAGTCCTAAGATCACATGGGCAATGACCGTAATTCCGGCTTTCTTTAACCGCTTGTAAGCGTCTGAAAAAATGGGGAGAGAATACCCTCTCCGAATGTAGGCAGCGGTGGATTCATGTATGGTCTGAAGTCCCAGCTCCACCCATACGGGTTTAATCTGATTCAGCTCTTTTAATAAAAGAAGGACTTCCGGAGAAAGACAGTCAGGTCTGGTGGCAATGGAAAGAATGACCACATCCGGATGAAGGATGGCCTGGGTAAACAGCTCTTTTAAATAAGAAACAGGGGCATAAGTATTGGTATAGGATTGAAAATAGGCAATATAACGGCCGGAACCTGCTTTTATCTTATTACTCACAGTTTGCTTGGCAGCCTCGATCTGTTGGGGGATGGAAGCGTGGGCCGAGAAAGATTCTGCAAATTCACCGGAACCGCCGCCGCTGCAAAAGATACAGCCTCTTTGGTCTAAGGTACCATCCCGGTTTGGACAGGTCATGCCTCCGTCAAGGGCCAGCTTATAAATCTTTTGTCCGTATTGCTGTTTCATTTCATAATCAAGGGAATGGTATGGTTTTTCGTTCCAGTACATGGGTGCCTCCAATGTATTTTTTCTGTTATTTCTTTATTATAGAGGGGGACAGAAAGGACTGTCAAATTATTTTATAGGTTTTTGTAGAATATTGTATTGAAGAAAATTTGAATGGTATGTTATACTTCTAACAAAAAGTATTTTTTTCTGAAACTGAATGGGGAAAAGGAGAGTAAAAACATGAAAATAACCGATACCTTAAAGCTTCTTGAGTCTGATAAATCCAGAAAACTTATGGCAGCTTTATACGGAGAGAATGGAATTGATGAGAATATTGAACGTTACCAGAATCTGCTGTTGAGTTTTGAAAAGAAGTTTCCGGAAGATGATGAGGTACTTTTGTTTTCGGCTCCGGGGCGGACGGAAATCAGCGGAAACCATACGGATCATAACCATGGAAAGGTTTTGGCCGGCAGCATCAATTTAGACTGTGTGGGAGCGGCGGCCAAGAATAACAGCAGAATCGTAAACATTGTCAGTGAAACTTATAATCAGAACTTTACCATAGATCTGGATGATCTTTCTCCAAGCGATATAAAATCCGGAACCATTGATTTAACGAAAGGAATTTTAAAAGGTTTTCTGGAAGAAGGCTATGAGATCGGCGGATTCGATGCCTACATAACCACCAATGTGATCAGTGCGGCAGGTGTCAGTTCGTCTGCTTCCTATGAGATGCTTCTGTGTTCCATGATCAACACATTCTTTCATGAGGGCCGTTTGGATGTGGTAAAGTATGCTCATATCGGAAAATTTGCGGAGAATGTTTACTGGAACAAATCCTCAGGACTTCTGGACCAGATGGCGTGTGCCGTAGGCGGCCTGATTGCTATTGATTTTAAGAATCCTGCCGCCCCGTCAGTGGAGAAAATCGAATTTGATTTTGCATCCAGAGACCACAGCCTAATCATCGTCAACACCGGCAAGGGACATGCGGATTTAAGTGAAGAATATTCCTCTGTTCCGGCAGAGATGAAAAAAGTAGCTGAATTTTTCGGCAAAGAAGTGTGTGCGGAGATTACAGAAGAACAGGTCATTGAAAACTTGAGTGAAGTCCGGGCTTTTGCCGGAGACCGTTCTGTATTGCGTGCCCTTCATTTCTTTGAGGAGAATCAGAGGGTCGATAAAGAGATAGCGGCTTTAAAGGAAGGCAGGTTTGAAGATTTCTTACAAAATATCACTGCTTCCGGCAATTCCTCCTGGAAATGGCTTCAGAACTGCTTTACCAACACCAGCTATCAGGAGCAGGGAATCACCATTGCGCTGGCCCTGACAGAGCTTTATCTTGCAGAGAAACACGCCGGTGCATGCCGGGTCCATGGCGGCGGATTTGCCGGTGTCATCATGACCTTGCTGCCCAATGATTTGGCCGAAGATTATTGTGCCTATATGGAAAAAGCTATGGGAGAGGGCAGTGCATACCGGATGAGCATCAGACCTTACGGCGCCATTTGTTTTCATGAGATCATAGCCCAATAATAATTGTAAATCCTGCCATAATAGAGTACAATAAGAATAAACAACACAAAGAAAAGAACGTGTAACCAAAGGAGGCAGGCATTATGAAAGAAAAGCATAATCTGGTCATTACAATAGGAAGACAGTACGGAAGCGGCGGACGTATTGTAGGCAAAGCACTGGCGAAAGAATTTGGAATTAATTTTTATGATGAAGAGATCCTGACCCTTACATCCGAACAGAGTGCGGTGGGAGAAGTGTTTTTCCGTCTGGCGGATGAAAAAGCAGGGAACAATCTCCTTTACCGCATCGTAAGCGGATTAAAGCCGCAGTTAGGGAAGCCTTCTACGGATTCGGATATTGTAAAACCCGAGAATCTGTTCCGTTTCCAGTCTCAGGTTATCAGAGAGCTTGCAGAGGAAGAGTCCTGCATCATAGCCGGAAGATGTGCAGATTACATTTTGAGCCGGGAAGATGTGAATGTGCCTGGACTGGTGAAGATATTTGTTTATGCGGATAATCCTACCTTAATCAAAAGAACCATGGATGTGGATAAGGTAGATGAAAAAGAAGCTGCAAAGCGAGTCAAAAGAATCAATAAGGAACGGAAGGAGTATTACCGTTATTATACCGGTGAAAACTGGGAAGACTGGGACAATTATGACCTGATCATTAACACCAGCTGCATCGACTTAGAGCAGACAGCAGCTCTGATTAAAGATTACATTAAGTTAAGAGGCATTGAGGTCTAAGAGCTTAATGGAGCCATAACAGAAAAAACACCTTGAATCCGGTTTTGCCGGAATGTCAAGGTGTTTTTTCTGTTAAGGTTTCTTATAGGATGGTTCTGCAGATATGGAGTTCTGCGGGCTTTTCCGAAAAGTCGGCGGTAGCAGCCATAACCTCTTTAAAATGACTGGAGTTTGCGTGTCCGTTTAAAGATTCCTGATCTTCCCATTCCTCTACCATGGTTAAAATCTGGGGATTTTTGATATCCTGAAGGAGTTCATAACGGATGCAGCCCGCATCTTTGGCTCTTGTATTTTCCACAAGACCCTTTGCAAGCCTGATAAATTCTTCTACTTTGTCAGCTTTGATGTAGTTGTTCGCAATTATTTTAATCATCGTCTTTTCTCCCTGGTTTATTACCATTTTTCGTAATGGACTTTTTCCTCTTTGTAACGGTCTACAAATTTATTCTCCTGACCATCCGGATAGCCGATGGATATCATGGCAAAAGGCATGATGTGGCCGGGAAGATCAAAAAGACGGCTTATTTCCTGTGGAATGGTTTCTGTAGTGGCTACACCGAGCCATACGCCGCCAAGCCCTAAGTGAACGGCCTCCAGAAGAATATTCTGGGCAGCTGCTCCCATATCTTCCTCCCAGCCAAGAGCGCCAGGAACTTTAATATCATCTTTATTGGCCAGTAACACAATGGTTAATGGAGAACCAGCCACCAATTTGGCATAAGGGGATGTGAGAGAAAGTTTCTCAAGACATTCCTTATCCTGCACAACGATGAATTCCCATGGCTGTTGGTTCATGGCTGATGGTGCCTGCATGGCTGCACGCAATAGTCTGTCGATTTTCTCCGGTTCCACCGTTTGATTGGTAAATTTACGAATGCTCCTTCGGTTAAAAATTTCCTGCATGTTGGGTACCTCCTAATTATTTTCTAAATGCTTTAAAAGTTTTCCGCTTATTTCAATAAAATGGGCGGTTTCCTCTTCGGTTAGAACACCTTCGTATTCCTTATGAAGCAGATCCCATGATTCCATGATTTTATCCTGCAAGTAAAGTCCCTCCGAGGTAGTGTTCAAATACACCTGTTTCCCTTCTGATTGCTTTGAAACCAGCCCTTTATGCTCCAGCTTCTCAATCAGACGGGTAATGGTAGAGGGAGTTAAATGCAGCGTTTCTCCCAGCTCTTTCTGCATCATACCGCCGTTTAAGTTTACGAGATAAAGCAGCAGCGCATGGCTTGGAGAAAGCCCTGTTTTTGAAAAGGCCTCATCAGCGATTTTCCCAAAAGCCCTGGAAAGTTTTGCATTGGAAAAAAATAAACAGCTGTTTAGAGTACAGACATGTTCTTTCGTATTGGTTTTCCCGTTCAATTCATCACCTCTTTTGTTTGTACATACAAATGTTAGCATAGATTTTTTTAGCTGTCAATACTTGCAGACAATTTTTGGTAACTGAATTTTGTAAAATTTAATTACATAATTTCATTGACAAAGAGCCATAATAGAAATATAATAAAGATGATTTTAATAAATTTAATTTTGTATAATAGATTAAGGAGGTATATGATATGTCTGTTTATGATTTTACGGTAAAGACAATGGAAGGTGCAGAAAAGAAATTATCTGATTATGCAGGGAAGGTTTTGTTGATCGTTAATACAGCTACCGCTTGCGGTTTCACTCCTCAGTATGGCGATCTTCAGAAAATTTATGAAAAGTATGCGGATCAGGGCTTAGAAATCCTTGATTTTCCATGCAACCAGTTCGGCAATCAGGCACCTGGTGCGGATGAGGAAATTCATTCCTTTTGTACCGGAAGGTTTGGAATCACCTATCCTCAGTTTTCAAAGATTGAGGTAAATGGTGATCATGCGATCCCGCTTTATCAGTATCTTGTAAAGGAAAAAGGGTTTGAAGGCTTTGATGCCGGACATGAACTGACCTCTGTTTTGGAGAAGATGTTTGAAGAAAAGAATCCTGATTATAAGAACGAGCCTGATATCAAATGGAATTTTACAAAGTTTCTTGTGGACCGCAAGGGAAATGTAGTAAAAAGGTTTGAACCGACTGCGGATATGAAGCTTTTAGAAGAGAGTATAAAAGAATTATTGTAATTATATTTTATATGATACAGTGGGAGAACGGAGACCAGTTATGAATTACGACAAATTGAAAATAGAAAACCAGCTATGCTTTCCACTCTATGCATGTTCCCGTGAGATTGTACGAATGTATAAGCCATTTCTCGATGAGATCGGTTTGACTTACACCCAGTACATCGCCATGATGGTATTATGGGAGAGGAAGCGGCTTACCGTAAAGCAGTTAGGAGAAATCCTTTATCTGGACAGCGGTACCCTCACTCCCCTGTTGAAAAAGATGGAAAGTGCCGGGCTTCTTAAACGCAGCCGGGACAAAGCAGACGAACGAAGTGTCATTGCAGAACTGACGGAACAAGGTGAGAAACTGAAAGAAAAAGCGGTGGTCATTCCGGAACGGATTGCTCAGTGTGTTCCTCTTGATGGGAATGAAGCAAAGCAGTTATATGAACTGCTCTATAAGATATTAGGAAGTTCTAACCGGAACCAGGACCGGTAATTTATAAAATGCGTCTTGAAACAGCTTTTAAAGCTCACTCAAGACGCATTTTTATTGATTTCTTTAAGTAGGTACATGTAATGGAAGATATGGTTTGCAAAGAGATTAACAGCATATATTGCAGCCGATTCCCTGGGGAAATGAAAAAACATGGAGAGGATCGTATTGTTCCTTCACCATTTTTAATCTGCGGACGTTACAGCCGTAGTACTCCTCTAAATACAGGGGAAGTCCATCGTAGGGAAAATTAACGTAAGCGCCTTCGGTAATGGATTTTAGATAGCAGAAACGTTCTGAGATCCAGGCGGCATTGTTGCATTTGCAGCCGTCATAAACCGTATTGAGCCAGATTATATACTTTGCATTGCGATAGGTAAAGGCAGTTGCGGACGGATCCTCTTCAGCCACTTTGCCGCCCAGGGCATAAAAGGATAGGGCGGCATAACTGGAGCCCTGGGGACGATCTGCGATCATATCTGCCAGACGGCAGCTTTCGCAATCGGTAAAATCACGGAGAACGAAACGGCTTGTGGACTGGAAGGCTTCAAATGGCGGATAAAAACTGCCGATGCGATTGACTGCTTCTAAAAATGGCAGGTATTTGAGCGTGTACTTTACTCCGCCCAGCCTTAAAAGGGGCGTTATGATTCCAAGAGCGGCTTCCGGCGGGCCGTAGAAGAACCCGCGCGCGAGGATGCCCAGGCCATCTTCTATAGAATTGAAAATCCTTGAGACCAGAGTGATTCTGGGATCTGCGGCTGCAAGCCAATCCTGCCAGGTCCGTATAAAGGAGGCTTGTTTTTCCTGATCGGAATCCGGGTATCGGATGTCGATCAATGTGATTTTGTCGATTTTTTCTGGAAGACGGAAGGTCATGGATACAATGATGCCAAAATTTCCGCCGCCGCATCCCCGAAGCGCCCAGAACAAATCGGGGTTTTCTTGGGGACTGGCAGTCAGAGCCGTTCCTTCATAATTGATCATCCGGAGTTTGGTAAGATTGTCGCACCCAAGACCCAGGTACCGGCAGGAGAGTCCCCAGCCGCCTCCCAGTGCATAGCCGCTCACCCCCACACTGGGGCAGGTGCCTCCGGGGAAAGGATATCCAAGGGAGGAGACAAATTCGTATACCTGTCTGTTGTTCACCCCTCCTTCCACCGTAAGCAAATGGGCAGTTTCATCTATGGTGATCTGATTCATTTCACTTAAATCAATCTCCAGGATATCATTTCCTGTGGAATAGCCTTCATAATTATGGCCGCCGCTTCGGATACGCAGGGAGACATGATGGGATATGGACCACAGCACAGCATTGCTGACATCCCCCTCATTGAGACAGTAAACGATGGCCAGAGGAAATTTATTTACGGCTCTGTTATAAACTTGTCTCAGCGCTTGGTAAGAAGGGTCCTCTGGAGTTATTACACGGCCGGTAAGACCATCAAAGTCACAAAGGTTCATAGGATTGCCTCCTTTCTTACTATCATGTTATTATAAGAAAGGGGATTTGGTGCGGTGTGTATTTTCCAGTCAGGATATGTCGGTTAAAACCAAATTGTGAAATAATTAACTAATTTGAACATCGCCGTCATGAACCAGGATTACTTCAGAATTTGTGATGGGTTTTAAATCCATGGAACCCTTATATAGGGAAATGATTTTTTCCACTGCATCTTTAAAAGGAAAACAGTTATAATGAGGCAATGGGAAAAAATCAATGATCTGCAGCCCGTCAAAGTTTTCTAAATCGGCTGCTATGCTGCAGTCATCCATTTCTTTTACATATTCGATGTTGGGAGAGAGAATGATGGAGCCGGCGGATTCTCCGATATAGGGCTTTCCTGACCGGATCTGTTCCTTTATGATTTGATCTGCTCCGGTTCTTTTCATTTCCTGCAGTAAAAAGAATGTGTTGCCGCCGGTAACATATATAAAGTCATTATTTTCCAATTTGCTTCTGATTTCGGTCTGCGCTGCGGTGGATATTTCCAGTTCCTCTACGTGAAGCCCCAGCTGTTTTAATGCCTTCTTGCCTGATTCTACAAAAAAATCCACCTTTTCATGCAATGCGGCTGTTGGAATAAAGGTGACGGTTTTTCCTGCCAAATCACCGGATATAAAGTCTGGGAGCAGGTTTGCAGCATCCTGAAAGGATGAAGATAAAAAAAGTTTGATCATAATACATTTCCTCCTATAGTTTATTTGCTTTTATTATAACCAGTAATTGTTGACATCAGTATGTCAGTCACCTAAAATAAAGTTGGAGGTATTAGAATGAAGTTTGAACGGATGCTTGCGATCGTAATGCTGCTTTTGCAGCGAAAGCAGATAACGGCAAAAGAACTGGCGGAGACGTTTGAGGTATCGGTACGGACCATTTACCGGGATATTGATGCCATCAGCGCTGCCGGTATACCGGTTGTTACCGTTTCAGGAACCGGCGGGGGAATCGGTATTATGGAGCAGTATAAAATGGAAAAGGGGATCTTTACAGCGGATGATATCAGTACGATGCTGATGGGCCTTGGGATCGTTCATAATGCGTTGTCAGGAAAGGATATTACAAAGGTTCGTGCGAAAGTCAAAAGTTTTGTTTCGGAGGAGTTTGCCGATGAGGTAGCTTCCAAAACAGATCAGGTCATGTTTGATCTTTCTTCCTGGATGAGAGGAAAAGATTCAAACAAAGTTCTTGATGCGGTTAAAGAGGCGATGGAACAAAACCGTTGCATATCCTTTTCTTATCTGGGCAGAAGAGGGAAGGAGAGAGTAAGCGGCATGGAACCTCACCGCCTGGTATTTAAAAACAGCCATTGGTATCTCCAGGGGTACGTGAGAAAAAAAGAGGATTTCCGATTATTTAAACTTGGAAGAATGTGCCAGGTGCAGAAGGAACTGAATTCTTTCCCACGAAAGACCCTGCCGCATCCATTTTCTGATTTTACCCATGAGATGAGCAGAAAAACATTTCAAATAAAACTGCTGGTGGATCAGTCGGCGGTTGATCGAATGCTTGATTACTGCACTTTTGATGATATGACAGACCTTGAAAATGGGAAATACCTTGTGAAGTTTCATTTTATTGATGATGATTACGGATATGGCATATTACTGAGTTTTGGAAATAAACTGACCTGTGTGGAGCCGGACTTTGTACGCAGGGAATTACAAAGGCGTCTGGAAGAGATGCTGGAACAATATTCCAGGTAATGTTGATCTTTCGCTGTCTGGTTTAGAGAAAGTTAAATATTCAGATAATAAAAGAAGGTGCAGCTTCAAACTGCACCTTTTTTGGTGGTTTTATAATTCCATGATCTTTTTCTCTTCCAAATGGGCAAGGCTTTCCGGAGTGTGGGTAGAAAGATAGACCGTTTTATGATCCTTAATAAAAGCGCGTGCTTTTGAAAGCGTCTCTTTTGCGGCTTCCAGATCTTCAAAAACGACAGACAAGCGGTTTTCTTTCAGTGCGGCATCGGTATACGTGATATCTCCATGAATCAGGTAGAAGAGTCCGTCAATCTCTGCGATTACGATGCTGTTGCCTTTTGTATGTCCCGGAGCAGGAAGAAAATACACCCCATCCGTGATCTTTTCACTGGATTCAAAGTTATAATAAGGGCCATCCTTAAACGTAACACGGACGATGTTGTCCCCCTCCAGCTTTAAGGCGTCGGCTTCAGCCTCGGAAAGATAGATTTTTGCATTGGGGAAGCTTCTCAGTTCTCCGGAATGATCCGGATGCTTATGCGTTAAAAGAATCCTGGTTACCTGCTCCGGAGTGTATCCAAGCTCTGCCAAAGCGGTTAAATAATCATTGATTCGTTTTCCCTGATAAATTTTCTGTCCTTCTCTTGGGGGAGTGTCAGGCGTTTCTTTTGGGATTCCGGTATCAACTAAAATCACTTCTTTTCCTGTGTCGATTACATGATTTTGCAGGCTGGATGGGTAAGTTTTACCTTCATCAAAGATTGGTTCGCTTACTCCGCCTCCCATTGCAAATGGCTGTGTCATAAATCCGTCTTCGTATAACTTAACTGCTTTGATCTCCATGTGAATTTTTCCTTTCTGCTAACCCTTTTTATTTATATATGGCTCTTTATAAAAGAGCAAGAATCTCTTTTTCTAATTTTTCCGGTTTATCCGTGGGAGCATAGCGCTTCAGAACCGTTCCGTTCCGATCCACCAGGAATTTTGTGAAATTCCACTTGATCCCTGAACCAAACATTCCCTTCTGACTGGATTTTAAATAGGTAAAAAGGGGGGATTCATTGGCTCCGTTTACCTCAATTTTAGCAAACTGGGGAAATGAAACCTGGTAAGTCAACTGACAGAATTCGTGAATTTCCTCTTCATTACCGGGTGCCTGATGGCCAAACTGGTTGCAGGGGAAATCGAGAATCTCAAAGCCCCGGTCCTTATACTTTTTGTATAACGCCTCAAGTCCCTCATATTGTGGGGTAAATCCGCAGCCAGTGGCTGTATTTACAATGAGCAGGACCTTTCCCTTATAATCTGAAAGGGAAACCGGGTTTTGTTTCATGTCCATGACTGTAATATCGTATAAATTCATTTTTGGCACCTCTCCATAAGATTTGTTATTTGATACAATTGTATTGTACTCAATTTAATTTCAAATGTCAATAGTTTTTTGATATTTATTTTTATAAAACAATCTGCCAAAAGAAAAAGGGGTATGGTTTCCCGGCAAACAGAATTTTATGAAGAATTATTTCCATAAAATGAAGTTTGCGGCGGGTTGACAGGTACTATTCCGATTTTTTTATCATAACATAAGACAAATTGTTTTATTTGAAAGGCAGTAATATTATGGCTTCTTGTCCTAATGGAATGTTTTCCTACACCGTTCAGGCCGGTGATACACTGTGGCTGATTTCAAGACGATTTAATACGACCGTTGATGCGATCATGAATGCAAACCGTGGCCTTGTTCCCAACAATTTAAGGGTTGGGCAGATGATCTGCATCCCTGGTGGAGCATGGCCTCAGCCACAGCCGCCGAGAAACTGTCCGGTAGGGCTGCGCGCCTATACCATTCAAAACGGGGATACCCTTTGGAAACTCTCTCAGACTTATTGTACAACAGTTGAAACTATTATGGCTTTAAATCCGGGAATTAATCCCAATAATCTAATGACCGGTCAGGTAATCTGGATACCAGCCGGATACCGGTTCCGCAGTTTTCCAATATGGCCCCGCATGCAGCAGGAGGATTCTGATGATATAGAGGAAAATGGTGAGCTGCCTGCTTGTCCGGAAGGTTATCGTTCTTACATTATTCAAGCGGGAGATACTCTGTGGCTGCTTTCTCAGCGTCTTAATACGACCGTTGAAGCGCTTATGATGGCAAACCCGGGAATCAATCCGACCAATCTGTTTGTCGGGCAGGTGATCTGCGTTCCAATGACCGGAAGTAACAATATGGGTTCCATGCCACAGCCCATGCCACAGCCGATGCCGCAGCCCATGCCACAGCCGATGCCGCAGCCAAGCCAGCAGCCGATGCCACAGCCGACGTTGCAGCCGATGCCACAGCCGACGTTGCAGCCGATGCCGCAGCCAAGTCAGCAGCCGATGCCTCAGCCAATGCCGCAGCCAAGTCAGCAGCCGATGCCGCAGCCGATGCCGCAGCCAATGCCTGAGACAATGCCGCGGTCCGGCCAACAGCCGGCAACTCAGCCGACAATGCCGCGTGCGGGCCAACAGCCGGCAACTCAGCCGACAATGCCGAGGGCGGGCCAACAGCCTGCAACCCGGCCGACAATGCCGCGTGCGGGTCAACAGCCGGCAACCCAGCCGGCAACGCCGAGGGCGGGCCAACAGCCGGCAACCCAACCGGCAACGCCGCGGTCTGGTCAACAGCCCATGCCTCAACAGGATCCTCCATTGGAATTGTGGGTTACAAGAGCAGAGCAGAATTTAAATAATTATCTCCGGTTTCTGTGGATTCAGAATGCTTATTGGCTGAGAATAGCCATTCAGAGCAGGCTGTTCAATCTACCGGATGCAGAGATAATTGGAGCTCGGCTAATGCAGAACCCAAGAGATTTTGAGGCGGCGCTCCGTACCTTCTATGGAAATGACAATGCCTCTGCCCTTGCTGATCTGATGTTGGATCAATTAAACATCGCCACTGATCTGGTAAATGCTATGATAAATGCCGATGCAGAAGCACAGGCAGATGCGGAAAGACGCTGGAATGAAAATGCGGATGAAATAGCATCATTTTTACACAGCATCAATTCCTACTGGTCGGAAGCTGATTTGCGGACCATATTCCGCAGTAATCTGGATTTATTAAAGCAGCTGGTATCAGACATGATGGCACGTAATTTTGAAGCAAGCAACGATACATTTACCAATCTTGAACGTCAGGCAATGGAACTGGCAGATGTCATGACACAGGGAATCGTAAGACAGTTTCCGCAGTTTTTCAGATAAGTAAATAAAAAAGCAGTCCGGGAATGACCCGTGTCAATAAGGATGTTTTCAATTTTTAAGAGTTGCCGTAGGATATCAAGTCCTACGGCTTTTCTCTTGCCTTAAACCTTGCCCACAAAGTTGAAATAGACATCAACCTGCTGGGTATAGTTTTTCTTCTTCCAGCGTTCGGAACGTTCATGCACCACGATCTTCTCAATAAACTCCCGCACGATTTCAGGTGTCAGCTTCTGAATATCGGTGTACCTGTCTACAATGGTCAGGAAGCGTTCGGCATTCAGCATGGTGTCTTTTCCAAAATGGATTTCCTGTTCCAGTTTCTCAAAGCGCTGGGTAAGTTCCTGGCGTTCCGTTTCATAGTTTCCAGTCAATGCCTTGAACTGTGTTTCGGACAGGTTTTCCAGTGCCAACTGTTCAAATGCTTTTTGCAACAGCTTATCCAAATCCGCAAGACGTTTCTGTACCTTTTCCCGTTCCCTTGTTTTAGAAGAAAGTTCCTGCTTTAACTGGCTTTGGTGCTTATCCATTGCCCGCCTAAGAAATTGTTCGGTATGTTCCTTGGCTTCAGCTGTTACCCGCTGGATTTCTGCAAGCACAATCTGGTGCAGTGCCATGACTTTAATGGTGTGTGGAGTACACTCGTCCTTGTGCGTATGGTATTTTCCGCAGGTATAAGTATACTGTTCCTCGTTCCAGCTTCCACAACGACATAAGTAGTGTTTTGTTCCGCAAGTCTCGCATTCAACCAAGCCTGAAAGCATATCCTGTTCACCTATCTTATTAGGTCTGCGCTTGCCCTGCCGTACCCTCTGCACAATGTCCCATGTTTCCCGATCAATCAAAGGTTCATGAGTGTTCTCAAACCGAAGCCATTTATCAGGTGGGTTATCCTTGGATTTTTTACTTTTGAAAGAGGGAATATAGGAACGGCAATTTACCGTAGTGCCGATATATTCCTCGTGCTCCAAGATGTGTGAAACGGAAGTGGAACTCCATGCATACGGCTGATTCAGCTTAAGACCGGCATTATTTGTACCATAAGTGCGGTAATCATAGACCGTGGGTGAAATAACTTCTTCCTCCCGCAAAATCCGTGCAATCTTGCTGGGGCCTAATCCACTGGCACATAAGGAAAAAATACGCCGAACAATCGGAGCAGTGTCCTCATTGGGAACAATCCGTTTCGGGTCATTGGGGTCTTTCTGGTAGCCGTAGGGCGCTTTAGAGCCGATCCGTTCCCCACGTTTTGCCGCTGCCATTTTTACTGCTTTGATCTTCTTGCTGGTGTCACGGGCGTGCCACTCGTTGAATAAATCACGGATTGCAAGGCTTTCGTCCACCCCCTTGTCCGTGTCCACGGAATCATTGATGGCAATGTACCGTACACCATAGTCAGGGAATTTCTCCTCAATGAGATACCCCATCACAAGGCGATTTCTGCCAAGTCGGGAATGGTCTTTGACAATGATGGTGGACACATTCCCGGCTTCCACCTCCGCCATCATTTCGTTATAGGCAGGGCGGTCAAAGGTCACACCGCTAAATCCATCGTCTGCCCATAGTTTCGGGTTAGGAAAGCCGTTTTTCTCGGCATATTCAGCCAGTATCTGCTTTTGATGCTGGATACTGCCCGATTCGCCCGCAAGCTCGTCCTCTTGGCTTAAGCGGCAATAGAGTGCCGTAATCTTTTCGTTTGACTGTAACATCAAATACTCCTTTCCTCTGTACAGCCAAAACGATTCCGAATAAATTGTATGAATCTATTTTACTCAGAATCGTTCTGCGCGTCCAGACATTTTATTCTTTGTTTTGGTTATTCTCTATGTCACGTTCAATCAGGCGGTTAATTTTATCCTCTGCGGACAGCGTGGCATCTTCCTTAAAATAAGAATTTACAAGGTATTTGATACCCCCAATGATATAGCAAAGAGCCGGACGCTTGCCCGACTCTTCCTGCTCCCATGTACCTTTTTTGCTCTTAAATAAGCGGCATATTTTTTCAAAAAATAGCTTCATGCGGTTACAGTTCATATTCAATTTCCTCCTCATATCCGTTATAATGGTCGTGGTATGGCGCATTCTGCCGTTGCTCCTCCTGCCAGCGCAGCACCTCGGCAAGGGTATCCGCTATGGTAGCCAGAAGAAGCCCAGCTTGTTGGCTTTCTGCCTGTGCCTTTTCGTGTGCCTGACGTGCTTTTTCCAGCATGGAATCCAGTGCCTTGCGAGAGAGAGCAATTTCGATTTCCTGCTTCGTCATGCCATCGAAGGGAATGTCCCGAAAATACATATCCTGATAACGGTCGGGAGTATCCGGGCAATGCAGCTGCCCCAGTTCCAATAAAACCTCCTGCAACAACTGCATATCACTGCGCCCGATATTCGCCAATCTGGTGTTACAGTTCCATGTGTTCTTAAAGTTTTCTATGCTGAAATCGCCGTAGGACATAAGCTTGCGGTTGGAGCATTTGCGTTCTTTCTTCAAGCCATATATACCAGCAGGAATGGTAAACAAAATGCTTTTTTCGCCCACATCAGCATCTATGCCGAGGCTTGCCATGCGGTGCATGAAGTCAGCGGTGTTGTGGCTAAGGGTAAGGCTATTTGCAATGTCCTGTGCCAGCTGCCGTTTCCAGCTTGCTGTTTGAGAATACTCCCCATAGGAACGGTATCCCTTTTTGCCATGCTCAATAACGGACAAACCATGTTCCAGACAAAGTTTATCGGAAAGGGAACGCATCTGTTTCAAATCCTCTGGACTGGACTGCCATTTACAGCCGTTCTCATGGCTGACAGAATTGATGATATAGTGAACGTGCATATGCGCTTCATTGGTATGCACCGCCATCACGACCTGAAAGCCTTGAAAATGCTTATACCGCTTGATAAACTCCTGACCGATTTTGTATGCCAGTTCGGGGCTTACATTATCTCTTGGGTCAAAGCTCTGCACAAAGTGTGCATACTGCCGCCCTGTGTCCTTGTGAAAGGCACGTTTGGTAATAATCAACTGCTGATATTCCTTGCCCTTTAGCAAGTCTTTACAATAAACCAATGCCCCGTTTTGGGTCTTGCCATCATCCTTGATATAGTCCAGCACCGCCCGCAGTCCCGCAAGGTTTCCGACACGCACCTTAATCGGCTTGACTATTGCCATCATCATCACCTCCCAAGGCTGTGTAAATGCGTTCCAACACATCGGAAAGCTGTATCTGCATTGATTCAAGGTTTGGATTCTGCACCGCTCTCTGGTGGCAAAGCACAGTGAGCTGGTTGAGGTTATTGCCGATTTTATTCAGCTCATAGCTGAATTTATCCAGTCCTTTGACGGTGCGGACTTCCTTTCCCAGCACGGCATGACGGCAGAAATCGGACATTCGGATACCTGACTTTTTAACCTTAGACTGAACGAGCTTATGTTCATAGTCCGATACACGAAATGAAATTTTGTGGGTTCTGTTCATGGGAGCACTCCTTTCTGAATGGAGTTCCAAGGGGGCAAAAGCATTTACTCTTTTTTACCTCTGCGGAGCAGGAAAACTATCTGCGCACCGCAAGGGGAGAGGACGGATGTCCGACAGATAGGACGCTTGCCACACCCTTCGGGTGTGAATCCGTCCCTGTTGTCTGACGCTCTTCGCAAAAAGAAAAGAGGGCAAAAGTGCAAAATACCCTTAGGCAATTTTGCACTCTTACCCTCAAATGGACGCAAAAATAGCTCTGTGCGAAAAATCGCACAGAGCTATTCGGTCACAATTCTATTTTGCAAATGAACATAATATCTCCTTGGAACCGGCTGTTTCTTTTAAAAAATCAGACATTCATAAAATAATAAAAGCGTAATAAAAAGGATTTCCAGCCCACAATGCCGATTTGCCGGTTACGCAAATCCCATAACAGCCGCCCCCGATTCTTTCTCAAATCAGGGTGATGCGTGTTACCGTCTTTCAGGCCTGCCGCCACGGCAGAAGTATCATGATTACGCACCGGGGTCGTTGCAATCCTGCTGTACCACACAGCAGTAACAGCCGCAAGGTTTATCGCCGGAAATTAACTTCCGTCAGCGCCCTTCGGCTCGTCGCTCGTCCAATGCTCACGTTGCATTGTGGGATACTATGTTCATT
Organism: Lacrimispora sinapis; assembly: GCF_043633585.1. Lineage (NCBI taxonomy): Bacteria > Bacillati > Bacillota > Clostridia > Lachnospirales > Lachnospiraceae > Lacrimispora > Lacrimispora sinapis. The sequence goes on from NZ_CP141832.1 coordinate 898,700, forward strand.
TGTCAAGGTTCATAGGTATAGATTTATAGTAGCATAGTTGCAATTAGGTGTAAAGGCTTCTTTAAAAGTCCGATTATAATATTAGCCCTCATCAAATATCTCTACGACCTCAAACCCCTCCTCGTTAATAGCATCACACAATTCATCTTCAGTTAATGCACCACGGCCATACTCCACAAGAATGGATTCTTCTTCTAAATTTAACGTAACCTTATCCACACCGCTCATCCCCTCTAAAATTCGGGATACGGCACTGCCCATTGGCATATTGTCCATGCCCTCAACAACGATAACCTTTTTCATAATTTCCTCCTATTCTGCAATCAGTGCATCCACATATTTGACCACATCATTCACTGTCTGGAATGTATGGACATCTTCATCATGGATTGTCACCTCAAAACGCTTTTCAATTTCAATCATCAGTTTTGCAATATCTATTGACTCAATATCATATTCCGGTGTTAGTGGCGTTCTGCCACTTAAGTCATTTTCAGAAGCACTTATGACCTCACACAGCAAAGAAATAATAATATCCAACGTCATATCCCCATACCTCCCCCAATAAATGCACTTTTCTCACCAGTATAAAATAGATTAAGGCGATGCAAAGCTCGGGTACTGGCAATGTACAGCAGCTTTTTATCATCAGTGGAATGATAGCTCTCTTTATTTACACCGTAAATTAGCACAGAATCAAACTCTAATCCTTTTGACATAGTGATAGGGATAATAAATACTCCTGCTGTATTCAGGTTTTCACCTGAGTGAACTAAATGAAGACTCAATCTATCTTTTAATCGACTATAAAGGGATTCAGATTCCTGTGCATCCTTACATATAATTCCGATGGATTGGTAGCCTTGGTTTTTACTATAAACAGCTTCTTCGATTATTTTTCCATCGAGCAGATCTATGCTATCCGCTTTGATAACCTGTGGTATGTCGCCACCTCGATTAAAACTTTCAAAGAGCGTGCCATCGTCCAAAAACTGCATACTGAATGAAAGTATTTCTTTGGTGCATCGAAAGCTTTTATTCATGACCATTAAGCAAGAGCTGTTAGGCTGCAAGATATCAGTAATTCTCTCATACAGGCTCATATTTTCCTGCTTTTCAATCGTTTGATTGATATCACCCAATATGGTATATCGTGCATTTGGAAACAATTGCTTTAATATCTCAAAATGAAGATCGTAGTAGTCTTGGGCTTCATCCACTACAACCTGCCGGATGTTTCTGTAGGTATCATTTGTACCAATCAATAGCTGCAAATAGGTTACAGCCAAAGCATCCTCGTTTTGAAGAGTAGAATCTGCGAGTTGTTTTCTTGAGTAGGACAGTATTTCCCCAATGTTATTTGGCAACTCAGTTTCTGCCGAAAGAGAAAGCAATAAATCATCTGTGTCTATCAATTTTTTGTAAAGTGAAACCGGATCCAATTTTATAAATTCATCAACTTTTTGAGCGAGAAGAGTGCTTTCTTCGATAGACAGTTCTCTTGCATGTTCTTCCCAATCAAAAGGATGCTCAGAATCTTCCCTTGCTTGCCGCAATAGTTTAGGCATCCGATCTTTACGCATCTCATGTATTTCGTTAAAAATATGCTGGCGCAGATGGCTCAGCTTTACCGCTAAGCTAATACTGCCATTCATTTGAAGCACACGATCTTTTAAATACTGTCCTGTAAAAACGGTTTTTCCATCATACTCAATATCGGGAAAGACGATATGAGATGTTGGAAGGCTGTCTGCATAACTGTTTAGTATTCTGCTAAATGCTTTGGACATTTTGAATTCCATTGATTGCTTTTTCAGAGCTTTGGTAGTAGATGATGTGCAGGAGATCAGCATTTCAGTTTGGTTGTAACGAGACTGAAATGCTGGTTTGTCTGGCAAACTATCCGTTACCAAATCATCAAACACAACAGATTTCACTTCATCTTCGCCCAGTTCTGGCAGAACATTGGAAATATATTGTTCAAATAGCGTATTAGGCGATAGAATAATAATATCAGATGATTTCAGTCGACTTGAAAGCCCCTGATATTTGAGGTAGGCCACACGATGCAAAGCAATAGAGGTTTTGCCGCTTCCGGCAATTCCCTGAACCATAAGCAGGTCGTGGGTTACATCTCGAATAGCGATATCCTGATCTTTTTGAATGGTTTCTACAATGGTTTTCATTTTGCTGGAGGTATTTCCGGACAGCATTTTGCGTAAAAACTCATCGGCAATCTGAACATCGGCATCAAAAAAGTACTCGAAGACTCCTTTTTTTATCTCATATTGCCGTTTCAACCCAATATCTCCGGCAATGCGGCCACCCGGTGCATCATAATGTGCATTTCCAGTTTCAAAACGGTAAAATAGGCTGGCGATAGGAGAACGCCAATCGTAGATAATAATTCCTTTCTCCTGATCATTAAATAATGTTCCTCTGCCAATATAGACTTTTTCGTATTGTTCTTTAGCTGCCGAACAAAAATCAATTCGGGCGAAATAGGCTGACTGCAATAATCGTTCCAGCAACTGGATCTTTTTAGCACTGGATTCTATTGCAAAAGTATTGCTGGCAAGCGGTTGATAAAATTGGCTTAACTGTGCCGCTCCGTCAAAATCATCTGCGGAATGGGAGGCATTCTCCCACATATCCCGATTAGTTTCTCTTAAATCTTCTATGCTTTTGGAGTTGTCTTTTTTAGCATCCTCCAATTGCAAGTGAATAACTTCAAGAATCTCATTGTAATGAGCAAGTTCTGCATTTAATTCCTGTTCATAGTTTTCCAAGTAAACACCTCATTTCGAATGGTGAAATCTAACGGTAGGCATCATGACCATCGTTACTATTGCCCGATGCTCACATTGGTTAGCGGGATTCACCCTATACAGCATATTTGTTTTTAAATGATTGCACCTAATCATTACTCATAAGACATAATCGAAACATACGGACAGCCTCACGGGTAATATAAGCCTTTAACTCGGCTTCATTTTGAATTAAACCTCTACCTAAAAGATAATTTGATATTTCACCCACAACGTAGCAGTGAGTGTTATGAAGCACCCGTTTGGTCGTATCTGCATTTGGATATTGCCCATAAAGTTCTTTCCATATTTCGGCTATATGTTGATTCAACATTTTGTTTGTCGCTTCTGTAGCTTCAATATCTCCCTGCGGACGGTCGCCATCAATATATTCATGCCATGCCAGCCGAAACCAGCCTTTGTTATCCAGATACATTTCAACAAAGGCTTCAAAAAAATAGGCAAGGCGCATTTCTGCGGTATTTGCTATGTCCAGCTTTTTTGTGAGCATTTTCATAAATATCTCCTGTATGGTAGCGTGTGTTTCCCATAACAAATCATTATACGAGGGGAAATAATTGTATAAATTTGTATGAGCGCATCCTAATGTGCGAGCTATTTCTCGAAGATTAAGACCCCGCAGATCACTCTTATTCCGCATAAGTTCAAGAGCTGTTTCAACAATTTGCTCTTTTGTTATATTTTTTTTCACATTGCACCTCCAGCTTACATTACCAACGGTAATTACCGATGGTAATGTAAGCATACTCCTATCAATTCTTTTTGTCAACAACAATGCATGAAAAAGCGGGGGATAGTAACCGAATATCGGCTTCTATCCCCCGCTTGATATGTGGATTATTCTACCTGTATATTAAATCGTATAGGACACACTCGTCTGCAATCCCCTGTGCCATCTCAAATAAGCGAATACGTTCCATCGTATCTTCCTCTGGCAGGGGGTGTTCTTTCAGATACTCCGCACGAATGAACTCCGCCATCTCGAAAGCAGTTTTGTCAATGGTAATACAATGCTCTGCCAACTTGCCGGTTAGAAGTAGTTCTCTGTACATTTCCGGCTTTTGTTCATGAAGGTAATTCAGGCGAAGCCGTCCATATTTCCCCAAGTTGTCAAGCTCCGATTTTCCGTCAATTTCTATGTTGGGATACAATAACCCATCAATCTCTGTGTATTCAAATTCAAACTTTGCCATAAAGCAAATCCTCCAATAAAGATTATTTACAATTCATCGTAATCGTTCGGCTGTGTGCTAAACAACTATGATTTTCGTAAACATCCTTATTGGAGGACTGCTAAAGCCGCCGGACTGCTTTTTTCAACTCTACGAAGCGTCCCCTTTTCTGCAAATTGATAAAGTCAATTCTGATTGGTATAGGAGCTAAAAACGATCATTTTGATCCGGAGGTTTCCCTCTGTGGGGCAGGCTGACTAAGGAAAACAATGTTTAAAAAGGAGGACGTTCTATGAGAAAAACTATATTGAAAAACAGGCAGTCTGCGATTGTAATATAATTACAGCCAATGGTTCGGCAGCATTGGAATTTGCGATGGAAATACTGATGCTTCTAAAAGCAAAACCCAAAGATATCATATTGGAAAATTACAAGCTTCATAAGATGGGATATTATTAAAAAAATGAAAGAAAAACGCTGCAAAGCCAGATCGCCTGCAGCGTTTTTTTGTATCCTTAGAAACGAGAAATTGAACGGGTATGATAAAGCATGATTTTAATCTAACATAATTCCCATTCCCCTACCCATTTTTGCTTTGAATAATTATACTGTCTGCGATACATTTTTCCATCAACGGCTTTATAACGCCATCCCAGGATATCCCTAAATGGATATGCGATATATTCATCTGATTCGGAACTGGTAGCACTCTGTGCCGTGGTAGGTGGAGTGTATGGAATATCTGCCGGTTTCGTTTGAGCATACGCCTCTGTTGAAAAAGTGAGAGCGAGTAATGTGGATACGCATAATAGTAATTTCTTATTTCTTTTCCTCATATTTTTTTGCCTCCTCTAAATTATGATAAACATTTAAATTGGAATAGGAATCTTTAATCTCCTGAACAGCTGCAAAAAAACGATTGTTTATATATACATCATACCCGCCGTCAGAATTTAATACTAAATAACTGGAATCTTTTGTTAATTCAACAGTATTTGCGGCATGGTCAGGAGATATTGCATACGGTTCAAAAACAGCAATAAAAGAGAAATACAATAATAGCAGCAATGGGATGATCAAAATTGCGGATAAACGTTTGTAGTTTAAACGCTCATAAGTTCCTAGTATTAAGTGGAACCTTTGAGAGAGTACGGAGGTTTTTCCGCTTTCAAAAGCCACGGAATAATAATTGCGTCTTTCAGTCGAAAGACTCTTAGCGACTTTTAGCAAGCAATCTAAATATTTCGCCTTTTCATATTCATTCAATGATTTCGTGACTTTTGAATCAGCTCTGAATTCAAGCATTTTGTCGATCTCAGCATTAAGAAGATACACAAACGGATTCCACCAGTAGATGATTCTTAATAGCTGAACAAATAGTTTGATCTGTAAATCTCCATTATAATAGTGGGATATCTCATGTTTTAGTATAAAGTACCATTCCTCATAGGTTAAATCCATGGAAGGAACGATGATTTTAGGACAACGATAGCCGTAAAGCATAGGTGTGGAAAATAAGTCGGAATAAATTACTTGGAAAGCCACAGGTTTTTTATGTTTTTTTGCTAATGTATGTAATAGATTATTTATCTTTGCATTGTGGATTATAGGCTGTTGTTTCACTACCTGTCCAAAGCGCATGCGGGTTATTATTGTGGAAGCAGTGGTAATTGCGATTCCAACTACCCATACAATGAAGCCGATATGAAATATTGTAAAGGTTTTGTTAAATGCAGTCATAACAGGAGTCTGTAAAACACCTAGGATGTTTGGCATAAAATATCTGCTGGCAAAGGAATCAGAAAAAGGAAATTCAAAGGGGAGTACTAGCCGCATGGCGATAAAACCAATAACAATAAAAATACTTTTTATCCCTACCTGAACCATTCTGCCTACGTCACGAAGATAAAACCAAATAAAAATAATGAGTAAGCTGCATAAAAACACAACTGATAGCAGGGAAGAGGGTGAAAAGAACATTTTATTCCTCCTCTTCTTTTTGATCTTCCTGACTAAGCTGCTTTTTTCTCTCCTCAAGCAGCTTTTCCAGTTCTTTGATTGTATCTGCTTCATTTTTTTCATGTTTAAGAAGGGTTGTTACAATATTTTTTGTAGTAATGGACCGGTCCAGACTTTTAAAGTTGTTTATAACTTCGTAACTAATAAAATCTTCCCGGCTGATTAAAGGGCGATAACTCCGGGACAAAACGGTACCGCTGTGTATGATATCCGCCACCTCAATGACGTTCTTTGCTAAAAGATTTCTTAAGCCCAGTTGAACCGAGCTGATACTCAAGTTCGGATTTATTTTGATGATATCAGAAGCTAATAAAGGAGTATTACTGTTCCATAGCACTTCAAGGATATCTTTTTCTCTATTTGTTACTTTTAAGTTGATTTTTTTATTTGACATTTTCATCTGCCTTTCTTGGAATAATTACAATATACTTTTATTAGTATAATAATACCGTTCAGCTATGTTGTCAATGGCTGATTAAGTATATAATATTATACATATATAGTAATTGACAATCATTACAATAAGTAATACAATGACATTACAATTAATTGTAATATAAAGAAAAGGTGATTTCTTAATTTACTGATTGAACAGATTCATAATTTATTTTTTAAATTTAAAAGGAGGAATATTTATTGAAAAACTAAGTTTATAAAAAGGGTTGGAAGTTGTGCACTGTCTCTTGTGATGGTATTTTCTCTTGGAGTACCTGCATTTGCAGCAGAAGGTCACGATTCTAAACAAAGAAACAGGCGAAAAAAGTTACTTAATATATGATAAGTTATCCAATACAATTTATTCTTCTATTACTATAAGTGGGAAATAAGCCGTTATCAAATGTTAGCTATCTACGCTATAATTGTATCGAGTTTAATTTGTTTGATATGGCTGCAAAACATAAAAAAGACTTATAAATATGTTCTCTCTATACTATTGATTGGTTCAGCAATTATGGTTTGTTTCTTTGGGAACTTGCCATAAGCCAGGTTTCGTTTTACTCAGTGAGCACATCGTCATTGGATGATTTGAAGGAAATACTTCCAGTTACTACAAACGGGCATAAAAAAACACGTAAATCTTTGATTTACGTGGGAGTATTGTAAACGGAAGCGGTGGGATTCGAACCCACGTGCCCTTGCGGACAACCGCATTTCGAGTGCGGCTCGTTATGACCACTTCGATACGCTTCCAATGATTTCTTATTCCCTCATTACAAAATGCCAATATCCATTTTATAAAAAGAGCGAACGATACGATTATACACGATAATGACAGTTTTGGGTAGTGGTTTTTATGAAATTTTTGCTTTTTCCCCGAATAAGCTTCGATACTATGGAAATAATAGGGATGAATATAAAATGATACATAATATATATAGATGATCCATTTCTTGTTGTTTCATTATTTTAAAACATACCATGTTCATGAGAAGAGGTGCAAAAATGCAGAATATGAAGTACACATTTTCTACGGTTGAAGAGTTGGTCGCATTTGTGGGAAGAGCGGAGAAATGTAATTTTGAAATAGATGTCATCTATAATCAGCTGGTCATTGATGGGAAATCCCTTATGGGGGTCATGCTCATTGGGATCGGAAGGCAGGTGGAGATCGTCTGTCATAATAAAGATGCTTGCCCTGAGGAGTTGGTGGGGCACGCTGCATAGCAGGCAATTGATGATTTGAAAACAGGTCAGCCTTGTTCTATTTATAAAAACAGGGCTGATTTTTTGTGCGTTTTGGGGCTTTTTCTTGCAAACTGTAAAAATTAGGAATATAATTTTAAGTTGTTTGCAGACAATGCAAAAAAAGCAATGAGTAAAAAGTAGGAGGATTAGAAATGCAGACGGAAGAACATTCGATCAAAAACACCATAAATCGTTTCCGCAGTTTTCGTTACGCATTGATACTGGAAGGAATTGTCACGGGAGCTGTTTCTGGCGCAGTCGTCGTTTTCTTTCGGTATTTATTGACTTATGCGGACCAAATACTGCAGTCGGTGTTGGCGTATGGAAAAAATCATAGTTGGGTGATTCCCGTATGGTTTGCCTTTTTGGCAGCGGCCGCAATGCTTGTGGCTGTACTTTTAAAATGGGAATCCTTGATATCAGGAAGCGGAATCCCCCAGGTAGAAGGTGAAATGATCGGAGAACTAGATCCCTGTTGGTGGAAAATAATGATTGCAAAGCTGAGTGGAGGACTTTTGGCAATTGGGTCCGGTTTGTCTCTTGGAAGGGAAGGTCCCAGCATTCAGCTTGGGGCGATGGCAGCCAAGGGCTTTTCCCGGCTGACCAAAAGGGCAAGAACAGAAGAAAAGCTTCTCATCACCTGCGGAGCCAGTGCAGGTCTGTCTGCCGCCTTTAATGCACCTATTGCCGGAGTTTTGTTTTCCCTGGAAGAAATTCATAAACATTTTTCCCCGGAGATACTTTTGTCAACCATGGCTTCCTCCATTACTGCGGATTTTGTATCCAGGAATGTATTTGGATTAACCCCTGTTTTCAACTTTCAGATCACCCAAATGATGCCTTTAAATTCTTACGGTCATGTGATCTTGTTTGGTGTAATCCTTGGAGGAATGGGCATCATTTACAACACCTGTCTTTCAAAAACCCAGGATATGTTTCAGAAGATCCCCTATCCGGCGGGACGCATTATAATTCCTTTTTTGTTGGCTGGTGTCTTTGGCTTTACCTATCCATATGTGCTTGGAGGCGGTCATCCGTTGGTGGAAAGTCTGACCTCTCAACATATGCTGGCAGGTACCTTATGCCTGCTTTTTGTTTTGAAGTTCAGTTTTTCCATGGTAAGCTTCAGCTCCGGGGTACCAGGGGGAATATTTTTGCCGCTGCTGGTCCTGGGGGCCGTGATAGGAAATATTTATTTCCAGATTATAAATCAAACCACCGGTTCCCTCCATGGACTTTTGGATAATTTTATCATACTTGGCATGGCCGGTTATTTTTCCGCCATTGTCCGTGCTCCCATTACAGGGATTATTCTGATCAGTGAGATGACAGGCAGCTTCTCACATTTGCTGACGCTTTCTATGGTATCGCTGGTTGCATATGTGATTCCTGACATGGTTCACTGTGCTCCGGTGTATGACCAGCTTCTTCATCGCCTTCTTTCAAAATTAGATCCGGAGAGAAGAAATATCCGGTCGGGACAGAAGGTTTTGGTGGAAGGTATGATTTTTCACGGAAGCGAAGCGGAAGGACGGAGAGTTTCTGAAATTTGCTGGCCCGGAACCTGCCTTCTGGTGTCGCTCATACGGGGGGAAGCAGAATTTGTTCCAAGAGGAGACACAATTTTGGCAGCGGGGGATAAGATCGTGATTCTCTGCGACGAAACCGTTCAGAAAAAGCTTCATGACGTTTTGCAGGATGTGTGTGAAACAGTGAAAATGGAAGCTAAAGTCTGAATGCAGCAATTATCCGGTTTTTTGGTTGACTTTCTCCTGTAAATAGACTTAAACTTAAAAAAAGCAAATCAGGAGTTTCAAATATGAAAAATCAAACGAAGGAAGGCCGCGATGAACTGGAAAGGCGCCGCCGTGCCAGAGAGCGCCGCAGGAAGCAGAAGAAAAAACAAAAGCGGAAACAATTTCAATACATAGGGGGGAAGGTCCTGGTTCTGACCATGGTACTGACCGCATTGCTGATTGGACTTAGCGTGGTATTTCGCAATAATTATGTGGATTTAAGGACCGTTGACATGCCGGAATGGGTCAGTCAGGAATTTATAACCCCCAATCCATATTCAAGACCGGGAACAGAATTAAAGCAGATCCATCAAATCGTGATTCATTATGTAGCAAATCCGGGAACCACTGCCAGACAGAACATGGCTTATTTTGACAGCTTAAAGGATCAGACGGGAGAGAAGAAGATATCGGCAAGCAGCCATTTTATCATCGGGCTTGAGGGAGAGATTATTCAGGGAATTCCTCTCTATGAGATGGCCTATGCAACTTCAAGGGAAAAAAATGTGGATACCATTTCCATAGAATGCTGCCATCCGGACGAAACCGGGAAGTTCAATGAGAACACCTATGATTCTCTGGTAAATTTCACCGCCTGGCTGTGCCGGAATTTAAAGCTGACGGAAAAAGATGTAATCAGGCACTACGATGCCACCGGTAAGGATTGCCCCCGGTATTTTGTCGCTCATGAAGAGGAATGGAAAAAGTTTCTGCAGGATGTAAAAGAGGCAAGAAAACAGATCATTCCATAAATTGTGGAATTTTTAAATCCTCCATAAGAATGTTTCCCTAACCAAACCGGTTTTTTTAAAGGATTACCGGAGGTGGAAACAGGCTTATGAGAGGATTTTTTGCTTGCTGTACCTATTTATTGAGTTAGTTCATCTCCATAAAGCCTTGATTCGATGATTCTTACTGCATCGGCGATGCAGTCGTTGCAGGAGCGGAGCACGGTCCCCGTTTCGGTTCCTTTTAAATCCTTGCAGATCACACTGCCGTTTTGCTCTTTAAAATCCTGTAAGCATTGTTTGGACATCTGGTAGGAGATTTTCTTGGAATCCGGTTTTTGCAGATGTGCCGAGCTGTTTTTTAAGCCGGAGAGTATGGCGGCGGCTCCGATGGCCCCGCAGGTTCCCTCCATACCGCCCATTCCAAGGCCCATTCCTTCGGTAATGCGGAACATGGTTTCTTCATCAAGGCCGGTTTCATCACAGAATACACAGGAGACCGCCTGTGCACAGTTGTAGCCTTGTTGGTGTTTTTTCAGAGCCGCTTCCACTCTTTTTGATGTTGTACTTTTCATATGAAGATTCCTCCTATCTGATACAAATGATAATACCGGATCACAATACCGTCGGGACAGACCGAATGTGGACCCGGTTGAAGATGAGGTGAAACAGAAAGCCTCCCAGGCAGGTGGCAAGTAAGTAGACCGCATTGCCTGCCGGTATGCCAAAGAGTAATGAAATGTCATGAAAAACGACCTGCGCAGAAGGATAATAAGGGGAAATATAGAACATATCCGCCTGACCCAAAGGCTTGGCTGTCCGGTTTATTATAGAAGCAATGATGCAGCAAACCATAAATACAGGGAGCGTCCGCCAAAACCCCATAAGAGAAACGTCCGAATAACGGGAAAAGGCGATGACCAGCCCGATGTAAACCAGCAGCAGGTGCCAGATCAACCCATGGAGTGTTAAAAACCAGTAGGACTGGAACAGCCCGGAAGGCTCTGCCAGCGCCATGATACCGCCCAAAAGATTAAAGTCCTGCATAAAGGTACACAGTATGGTTTTATGCTTTTTGCCTGGTACAAAGGGAAGAATCAGGCAGAAATACATGGGAAGGCTGCATAACTGAAATGGAAAATACCACCAGTTATAGGTCTGTTCATTAACAACATAATATAGAAACAGCTGCTTCCATAATTCCGTTGCGGCAAGCACCACCCCGCAGAAAAACAGCAAACGCGGGAGCTTCTGGTTATTTATTCTCCTGTTTGTATAATAAGCCAGTAAAACTACGGTTATCAGTCCAATGGCAACAAACAGGATATGAAACAGGGAATAAGGAGCCGGCGGAATCATGGGCCATGCGGTTTTCTCAAGAATTTCCTTCATCATTATTACCTTCATTTCTGGGTTGTTTCTGATTTATGCTATATTATATAGGATTGCCCTAAAACATGCAAGGTAAATGAAAAACTGTGCAAAATTAAGCGTTTTCTTCCGACGAAGTACTTGATTAATTCCCAAAATGCTATATAATGTATAACTGATACTTGATTTTATAATTATGCAACTTTGTGCATATAAGGAGGAATCATTATGAAAAAGAACGTAATTACGATTGCCGCAGCAGTATGTATGGCTGCCGTTTTGACCGCATGTGGATCAGCACCAAAGACAGAATCAACAGCAGCAGCAGATAGCTCTGCAGCAGAAACAAAGACATCGGAAAGTGAAGCAGCAGGCGGAAAGCTGGTTATGGTAACCAATGCAGAATTTCCCCCATATGAATTCCGTGAGGGCAATGAAATCGTGGGTATTGATGCAGACATTGCAAGAGCCATCGCTGATAAATTAGGCATGGAACTGGAAATTGAGGATATGGCATTTGATTCTCTGATTCCTGCAATACAGTCCGGCAAGGCAGATTTTACGGCTGCTGGAATGACTGTGAATGAGGAACGTAAAAAGAATGTGGATTTTACAGATACTTACGCTGAGGCAGCTCAGGTAATCATTGTAAAAGAAGGCAGTGATATTAAATCTCCGGATGACCTGGAAGGAAAGAAAATTGGCGTACAGACAGGTACGACCGGTGATATTTACGCAGATGATATCAAGGATGCAGACATTCAGCGTTTCCCTAAGGGAATGGACGGAGTTATGGCCCTTACTCAGGGCAAAGTAGATGCAGTAATCATTGACCGTGAACCTGCTAAAGTATTTGTTAAAGAAAATGCAGGATTACAGGTATTAGATGAAGCGTTTACCGAAGAAGAATATGCCATTGCTGTGAAAAAAGGCAATACAGAATTAGTAGAGAAAATGAACGGAGCCATTAAGGAATTAAAGGAATCCGGTGAACTGCAGAAGATCGTAGATAAGTACATTACTGCAGAATAAGAAAAAGGAAGAGAGCCATGTGGGAAAAGCTAAGAGATGATTTTTATCTGAATTTTATCACGGATGACCGTTGGAAATACATTACCGACGGCTTGCAGAATACGTTAAAGATCACGTTTTTTGCAGTATTGATCGGTATTGTGCTGGGATTTCTGGTTGCAATTATTCGTTCGACTTATGAAAACACCCGTAAGTTAAAGCTTTTGAATGGGATCTGCACCGTTTATCTGACGGTAATCCGGGGAACGCCGGTTGTAGTACAGCTTATGATCATGTATTTCATTATTTTTGCGATCCATGATCCTGGGCAGGTGTTTACAGCAATTCTGGCATTTGGAATCAACTCCGGCGCCTATGTGGCAGAAATTTTCCGAAGCGGAATCAGTTCCATTGAACGGGGCCAGTTTGAGGCAGGCCGAAGCCTGGGATTTACTTATGCCCAGACCATGTGGTTCATCATTATGCCCCAGGCTTTTAAAAACGTGGTTCCCACTCTGGCAAACGAGTTCATTGTGCTTTTGAAGGAAACGTCCGTAGCAGGATACATAGGGCTGCAGGATTTAACCAAAGGCGGTGACATCATCAAGAGCCGTACTTATTCCGCATTTATGCCTCTGATTTCCGTGGCCCTTATTTATCTGGTCATGGTCATGGTATTTTCGTATCTTGTAAAATTACTGGAGAGGAGGCTGAAGAGAAGTGAGCATTGATGATTTTGGAAAACCTCTGATTCAGGTACAGAATCTTGGGAAAAAGTTTGGTGATCTGGAAGTGTTAAAAGACATTTCCGTAGATATCTATAAGGGAGACGTGGTCTGTGTCATTGGTCCTTCCGGTTCCGGTAAGAGTACGTTTCTCCGGTGCCTGAACCGTCTGGAGGAACCCACCAGCGGACATATCCTGTTTGAAGGCGTGGACATTGTGGATAAGAAAACCAACATCGACAAACACCGTCAGAAGATGGGAATGGTATTCCAGCAGTTTAACTTGTTCCCTCATATGACGATATTAAAAAATTTGACCCTGGCTCCCATAAAGCTTCAGGGCCGCAGTACCAAAGATGCCGAAGATCAGGCTTTGAAGCTGCTTGAAAAGGTTGGGTTAAAGGACCGGGCAGATTCCTATCCAAACCAGCTCTCAGGCGGTCAGAAACAGCGTATCGCCATTGTCCGGGCCTTGTGCATGAACCCGGATGTGATGCTTTTTGACGAGCCTACCTCTGCCCTTGACCCGGAGATGGTGGGCGAGGTATTATCGGTTATGAGAGAGCTTGCCCAAGAGAGGATGACCATGGTGGTGGTTACCCATGAAATGGGATTTGCAAAAGAAGTAGCCACCCGCGTCATGTTTATGGACGGCGGATATTTTCTGGAAGAAAACAAGCCGGAAGAATTCTTTGAAAATCCCCAAAATGAAAGATTGAAACTGTTTTTAAGTAAAGTACTGTAAAAAAAGCGTTCCCGGTGTTGACTGCCGGGAACGCTTTTTTTACAGGATTTTAGCCATACAGAACTGGTCAACATACGCGCCGTTTACGATCATGGAACGGATTAAAGTTCCCTCTTTCTTAAATCCCATTTTTTCATATAGGTGTAAGGCCCTTTTATTATGAGTCATGACGGTAAGTTCAAGTCTTGTGATACCGTTATTTGCCGCCCACGAATCAAGCTCTTTGAAAAGAGCCTGCCCATACCCTTTTCCTCTGTATTCCTTTCGGATTCCAGTCACAACATAGGCAGAGTGCTTCGTCCGGTTGGCAGAGCCTCTTAACGCAGACAAAAACCCGGCTGCCTGTTTCCCGTCGTCCAGGAGCAGAAGCAGGGAATTGGATTTTACAAGATTTTTAATGTGGTTTTCCATATCCTGTGGAGTTGATGTACGTTCTCCCGGTTCCAGCAACATAAATTCTGTCTCTTGATCTAATTGTTTCATTAGTTCTAAAAATTGTGCCGAATCTTCTGGCAATCCCTCTCTGATTTTCATAGAAATTCTCCTGTCTGATAAAATATTAATCATTATACCACAGATAGCTGCAAACGTAATTTTTTCTTCCTATGATTATTCATTGCCCTTTCCGGCAAAATTGTGTTAAAATAGGGTAGAGTTTACATATTAATTGAGAATAAAAATTAAGAAGGCTGAATAAAAATGATGTACTGTATGAGTGTGAGCCATAAAAAGGCTCCTGTTACCATCCGGGAACGGTTTGCGTTTCGGGAGGAAGAAAAAAAGGAATTCATGGAGCTGCTTGCCGGAAAAGAATCGGTGAATGGAATTGTAGTTCTCTGTACCTGCAACCGGAGTGAGATCTATGTATCCGGAACAAAACAGGCAATCGGAGAACTGCAGCGGGCCATCGCGGATTATAAAAACATCAGGCTGGAGGAACTGTTAAAATACTTAAACATTTACAGCGGAGAAAGTGCGATCGGACATTTGTTTAAAGTGGCCTGCGGATTTGAGTCCATGGTACTGGGAGAGGATGAGATCCTGGGGCAGGTAAAGGAGGCTTACCAGTTATCCAAAGATCAGGGAACTGTGGATTATGAGATGAATGTTCTCTTTCACAAAGCGGTAACGTGTGCCAAACGGATCAAAACCGATACCAATTTATCCAAAACCCCTCTCTCCATTGCCACTCTGGTGGCCAATGAGGTCTTTCATTTTCAAAACGGAAGTGACATTAAAAATGTCATGGTGATCGGAATGACAGGAAAGATGGGAGGGACCATAACAAAAAACATTTTATCCAAACCCGGCATTGTAGTGACCGGAACGGTTCGGAAGCATAATTCCTGCTTAACGGTCGATGTAAAGAGTGACAGGGTGAAGGTCGTGGATTACGGGGACCGGTATCACTATATGAAGGATATGGATATTGTCATAAGTGCCACACTGGGTCCTCATTATACCGTAACCTGCGAGGAACTGTCTAAGGCCCTGGAAGATGGGAAAAAGCGGCTGTTTATTGATGTAGCGGTACCTGTTGATATGGACCCTGCCATCGGAGCGATGGAGGGTCTGACGCTTTTTGATATTGATTATTTTGATACCTTGTCAAAAAACAATACTAAGATCAAATTAAAGGAGCTGGACCGGGCAAAAGCGATTATGGAGGAGGATCTGGACGGAGCCATCAAGGAAATGGTATTTCATCCCTATATTCAACGTATGGATGAGTTAAAGAACGCATTTTCAGGAAAACGTCTGGAAACGCTTCTCTATCAGATCCGGGATCATGTAAACAGCGAGGATTTAAAAGTGGTGCTTCGGACGTTAGATGGGCTTCAGGACTGGATCAAGGAGGGCTGACCATGGGGTATTTTCCGTTTTTTGTGGATATAGAAGGAAAAAAATGTCTGATAGCAGGCGGAGGGTCAGTCTCTTACCGGAAGGTCTGTGTGCTGATGGATTATGGTCCGGAGATGAAGGTGGTGGCACCAAGGATGGTGCCGGAGCTTTCTTGCCTTGAACAGGAGCTTGGCGGCAGGCTTATTCTGGAATGCCGGGATTTTGTTGAATCAGACCTGGATTATGCAGATTTTGTGGTGGCAGGGACCTCGGATGAAGCGCTGAACCGACGGATCTCCCAACTTTGTAAGGAAAGAAAGATTCCGGTAAATGTGGTGGATGTGCAGGAGGAATGCAGTTTTATTTTTCCGGCCCTCATCAAAGAAAAACATATTACCGTTGGAATCTCCACAGGCGGAGATTCGCCTACCATAGCAAAGTATTTAAAGCATCAGTTTCAGAAAGCCATTCCGTCCGGATTTGGTGAACTGGCAGAGCAGCTTGGCTCCTACCGGGATATGGTGAAGGAAAAGGTGGATCTTATTTCCATACGGACAGAGATATTTCAAACCATGGTGGAAGAAGGAATCCGGCAGGGCGGAACTTACACCAGAGAGCAGGCAAAAGAACTGATAGAGAGGAAACTTAGGGAACATGAAGGAAAAAACCATACGCATCGGAACCAGGAGAAGTAAGCTGGCGGTTGTCCAGACCAATCTGGTGGAACAGGCACTTTTACATACCGGTATGGGGATAAAGACAGAACTGGTGTTAAAGCAGACGGAAGGAGACCGGATTCTTGACAAACCGCTTTTGGAATTCGGCGGAAAGGGTGTGTTCGTGACAGAGTTTGAACAGGCTCTTTTGCGCGGGGAGATCGACCTTGCGGTCCACAGTGCGAAGGATATGCCCATGGAGCTGGAGGAAGGTCTTGGGATCGTGGCGGTATTAAAAAGAGAGGACCCCAGGGATGTGCTGGTGACTTTGGCAGGAAGTGATCTTTCCCGAATAAAGGAAGTTCGGATAGGTACCTCCAGTTTAAGAAGAAAAATGCAGATACAGGAGATCGGTAAAAGACTTTGGCCGGATCAAACCGTCCGCTGTGAGGATTTAAGAGGCAATGTGCAGACCCGTCTGGGGAAACTGGCAGAAGGCAGGTTTGACGCCATTATTCTGGCGGCGGCAGGATTAAAGCGGCTGGGGTTATGGGAAGACAGCCGGTATCAGTATCACTGCTTTGACTGCGAGATATTTATTCCGGCAGGCGGTCAGGGGATTTTAGCTGTGGAAGGACGGATCAACTCGGATCTGGAGCCTGTCCTTAAGCGTTTGGACGATGAGGAGTCCAGACGGTGTCTTTTCCTGGAACGAAAGATTTTAAGGCTTTTAGATGCCGGCTGTCATGAACCGGTGGGCGTATACTCCAGACAAAGAGACGGCAGGATGGAGGTTTTTGGTATGAGCCATCGAGGGGAAGAAACCAAAAAAATCCATCTTTGGGGAGAAATCACGGAACTGGACAGTCTGGCGGAGCTGGCGGCCAGAGGCCTTTCATAAAAGGAGGAAGCGATGAAAGAAAATGGAGTTGTCTATCTGGTAGGAGCAGGTCCCGGAGATCCGGAGCTGATTACGGAAAAGGGATTGTCAAGGCTGAAACACTGTGACGCAGTGGTCTATGATTCCCTGGCTTCAGACCTTCTCTTAAGAGAGGTTTCCGCTGATTGTGAAAAAATCTATGTTGGAAAACGGGCCGGGTCCCATTCCATGAAACAGGAAGAGATCAACCGCCTTTTGGTGGAACTGGCAAAAAAGGGGCTTTCGGTCGTCCGGTTAAAAGGGGGAGACCCCTTTGTATTTGGACGGGGAGGAGAGGAGGTCCTGGCTCTTAATAAGGCGGGAATTCCTTATGAAGTGGTTTCCGGCGTTACTTCTGCTGTAGCAGCCCTTGCCAGCGCAGGAATTCCCATAACACACCGGGGATTGAGCCGCAGCTTTCACGTTATGACCGGACATACCCTTTCTGAGGAGGGAACTCTTCCGCCTGATTTTGATGCATTTGCCAAACTTTCCGGTACTTTGGTGTTCCTCATGGGCCTGGGGAACCTTTCTCTGATTGTAAATGGACTGATAAAGGAGGGGAAGTCCGGCGGCACACCGGCTGCGGTGATTGAGAGCGGGACGCTTCCCGGCCAGAGGATTGTGCGGGGAACCTTATCTGATATTGAAGAAAGGGTCCGGGAGTCCGGCATAAAAAGTCCGGCCATTATTGTTGCCGGAGAGGTGGCGGCTCTTGACTTTTCTTCTACCGCAAAAGCACCGTTAAAAGGGTGCCGGATCGGAATTACAGGAACGCCTTCCTTTGCCGGGAAGCTTCATAAAGAACTCACCTCACTTGGAGGGACCGTAAAACACCTTTTGAGCCTTTCTCTGGTGTCCTATAAAACAGGGGACCGCATGAAAGAAGCCTATAAGGAGCTTTCCGGTTATACCTGGATCACATTTACCAGTGCCAATGCAGTCCGGGAATTCTTTTCGGGCCTTGTGGAGTGCGGATACGATTACCGTGCCGTGGGTCATGTGAAATTTGCTTCCGTAGGAAATGGTACGGCCAAAGAACTTTTAAAGTATGGTTTCCGCTCCGATTATACACCGGAAAACTATCAGGTAAGGGACTTGGCGGAAGGGCTTAGAAAACTCATATCGGGAAAGGACCGCATCCTGATACCCAGGTCATCCCGCGGCTCCAGAGAATTGAACCAGATTCTTCAGGAGACAGAAGCTGCCTTTGATGATGTGGTGCTTTATGATGTGGTGAGCCAAACGCCGGATGCAGGGAAAGAGGACATGGCTATCGAAGGACTGGATTATGTGACCTTTGCCAGTGCATCTGGAGTGGAGGCATTTTTTGAAACCGGAGGCCAGCAGGAAAAAGAATGGTTTAACAACGTTAAAGTGGTATGCATTGGAGATATTACGGCAGAGGCTCTGGAAAGATATGGAAGAAACGCAGATTTGGTTGCAGAGGTATACAGTGTCTCAGGCATTGCACAAGCCATATGCAGCGATTGGGAATAGGAGAGGAACAGAATGAAGTTTGATGAATCTATGGCATTGTTTGAAGAATCAAAAGATTATTTCCCCGGAGGAGTAAACAGTCCGGTCCGCGCCTTTGGTTCCGTGGGCGGTGCTCCGGTTTTTGTGAAACGGGCCTCCGGCTGCCATATCTATGATGAGGATGGCAACGAATACATTGATTATGTAAATTCCTGGGGACCATGCATTCTGGGCCATGGGTATGGACCGGTGGTTGATGCGGTGCGGGAGGCTTGTCTTGATGGGTTATCCTTTGGAGCACCTACCAGAAAAGAGCTTACGCTTGGGCGTCTGATCCGGGAATGCATCCCCTCCATGGAGATGATGCGCATGGTAAGCTCGGGAACGGAAGCGGTTATGAGCGCCATTCGCGCGGCAAGAGGGTTTACAGGAAGAGATAAGATTGTGAAATTTAAAGGATGCTATCACGGCCATTCGGACGGACTTCTGGTTAAAGCCGGTTCCGGTGCCTTGACAGGCTCGGCGCCGGACAGTGCCGGAGTGCCTGCTTCCTATACGATGCATACGCTTCTCGCCCAGTACAATGGAGAGGATTCCGTAAAAACGTTGTTTGAACAATTTCCTGATGAGATAGCGGCCATTGTGGTTGAACCGGTAGCAGCCAATATGGGACTGGTTCCTCCAAAGCCTGGTTTTCTGGAATTTTTAAGGGAGATCGCCACACAGTACGGGGCACTTTTGATCTTTGATGAAGTCATAACCGGATTCCGTATGGGAATCGGCGGCGCCCAGGGATACTACGGCGTTATTCCTGATATGACAACCCTTGGAAAGATCGCCGGAGGCGGTATGCCTATGGGGGTTTATGGGGGCAGAAAAGAAATCATGGAAACCGTTTCTCCGGTAGGAACCGTTTATCAGGCGGGAACCCTTTCGGGAAACCCCATAGCCACAGCGGCAGGAATTGCCACGGTTAAGACCTTGATGGAACACAGAGAGCTGTATTTTGCTCTGGAGAAGAAAGCAAACAGACTGATCAGTGCACTTAGTCAGGCCCTTCCCCATACCCAGATCAATCAGGCGGGTTCTTTGTTCAGTGTTTTCTTTTCCAACACCCCGGTGGTGGATTTTGATACTGCGCTCACTTCGGATACCGGAAAATACGCAAAGTATTTCCATTACCTGTTAGAACACGGCATCTATACGGCACCGTCACAGTTTGAGATTCTGTTTTTATGTGCGGCCCATACCGATGAGGACATAGAAAAAACCTGCAGGATCATAAAAGAAGCAGCTGGAACTCTTTTCTAAAATCCACAAAACCAGGCCGGAGAAGGATGGATCCATGCCCCCTCCGGCTTGTTTCTCCTCTAATTCATAATCATAAAAAAATCCATCAAAATTCTAAAAATTACATAAATTGTATTAACATTCGGATTATCTATTGATAAATTCTCGGATTTGGTATATTTTATTCATTAGAGGAGGCTCAATATATGGACTATTTGGTTGTATATACTAGCAAAACCGGAAATACTCAAAAGGTAGCCATGAAAATATTCGAGACGCTTCCAGGAAAATCCAAAGACATTATCAGTCTGGAGGAATTGCATGGAGAGGAAGCGGATACGTATTTTGTTGGATTCTGGAATAACCGCGGAACCTGCAAGACAGAGATGATGGACTTTCTTTCCAGTCTGCATGGAAAACGGGTCGCATTGTTTGGTACCTGCGGACTTATGGGGAATAAAGAATATTTAAAACAGGTAGAAC
The DNA here is from genome assembly GCF_043633585.1 of Lacrimispora sinapis. Classification (NCBI taxonomy): domain Bacteria; kingdom Bacillati; phylum Bacillota; class Clostridia; order Lachnospirales; family Lachnospiraceae; genus Lacrimispora; species Lacrimispora sinapis. Next base: position 919,450 of record NZ_CP141832.1, read on the forward strand.
GGCAGGTCTCTGTTTTCCTTCCGGATGACAATGAGTATCTCGGCTGTTTTTTATGCGGAGGAAAGCTGGGACCTTCCATACTTGAAAAATACAGGCAGATGCAGGCGGTCAACAATACCCCTCAGATCAGGGCGTTGATTTCTTCATATGAAGCTGCCATGCTTCATCCCAATGAGGAAGATTTAGAGAATGCGTGCAAATTCACCGAGTTTGTGCTTGGGTTAGTGACAAAAGAAAAGGAGGAGTAAGATGGGGTTAAAAGATGATAATGATTCCGGCAAAAAGCCGAACAAATCATTTTTTTACTATTATACGGTAGTTTTAATACTTATGATTATATTCAATGCCCTGGCGGTCCCGTGGATCCAGTCAAAGTCCATGACAGAGGTGCCATACAGCACCTTTCTTGAGATGGTGGATCAGGGCAAGGTCCAGGCCGTTGCAAGGACGGAGACAGAGCTCCAGTTTAAGTCTGATACGGGAAAAAAGGACTGGGAGGGCAAGCCTGTTTATCAGATATACAAGACCGGCCTGTGGCCCGATGAAACACTGACACAAAGACTGGCCTCCCACAACGTCCAGTTTGAAAAGGTCATTGTGGCCCAGATGTCTCCGCTGCTTTCGTTTCTTCTTACCTGGATCATCCCTATTTTGATTTTTGTATTTTTGGGCAATTTTTTATCAAAGCAGCTGCAGCGGCGGATGGGCGGCGCTAATGCCATGTCCTTTGGAAAGTCCAATCCTAAAATCTATGCGGAATCGGAAACAGGAAAGACGTTTCGGGATGTCGCCGGACAGGAAGAAGCCAAGGATGCGTTGAAGGAGATCGTGGATTTCCTTCATAATCCACAGAAATATGCGGATATCGGAGCGTCTCTCCCAAAGGGAGCTCTTTTGGTAGGACCGCCAGGTACCGGTAAGACACTTCTTGCAAAAGCGGTGGCAGGAGAGGCCCATGTACCGTTCTTCTCCATATCCGGTTCGGAATTTGTAGAAATGTTTGTAGGTATGGGTGCGGCAAAGGTCAGAGATTTATTCAAGCAGGCCAATGAGAAGGCACCGTGTATCGTGTTTATTGATGAGATTGATACCATAGGTAAGAAGCGTGACGGCAATGGTTTTTCCGGAAATGATGAAAGAGAACAGACGTTGAACCAGCTGCTGGCTGAGATGGATGGATTTGACGGAAAAAAAGGAGTCGTAATACTGGCGGCTACCAACCGTCCCGATTCTTTAGATAAGGCACTTTTGAGGCCGGGCCGTTTTGACCGGAGAATCCCTGTGGAGCTTCCCGATTTAAACGGACGGGAAGCCATTTTAAAGGTTCACGGCAAAAGCGTCAAACTGTCTGATGACGTGGATTTCCACGGAATCGCACTTGCTACGTCAGGTGCCAGCGGCGCCGAGCTTGCCAATATTATCAATGAGGCGGCTTTAAGGGCCGTTCGTATGGGAAGAAAAACAGTGACCCAGAGGGATCTGGAAGAAAGTGTTGAGGTGGTTATCGCCGGATACCAGAAAAAGGACGCATCGGTCAATGTGGAAGAAAAGAAGATCATTGCTTACCACGAGGTGGGGCATGCTCTGGTGGCAGCTTCCCAGAATCATTCGGCACCGGTTCATAAGATCACCATCATTCCAAGAACCTCCGGTGCACTTGGCTATACCATGCAGGTGGATGAGGAGGAACGTCATCTTCTGACAAAGGAGGCGGCCCTTAATAAGATTGCCACTTTTACCGGTGGACGGGCGGCAGAGGAGCTGATTTTTGAGACCGTCACCAGCGGTGCCTCCAATGACATTGAACAGGCCACCAGGATTGCCAGAGCTATGGTGACCCGCTACGGTATGACTGAAGAATTCGATATGGTGGCTTTGGAAACCGTGACCAACCAGTACCTGGGAGGTGACACATCTCTTGCCTGCGCTCCTGAGACGGCAAAGAGAATTGATGAAGAGGTCATAAGAATCGTAAGGGAACAGCACCAGAAGGCGACTCAGATTTTAAAGGACAATATGAATAAGCTCCATGAGATTGCCGAATATCTTCTGGAACGGGAAACCATTACGGGAGAAGAGTTCATGGAGATTTACAACAGAGAAGTGTTGTAAGGATCAGTAAGCTCAAACAAAGGCTGGATTTTATAATAATTATGGAATGAAAAAAAGGAATCGGAGACGAACGAATCGTCTTTGGTTCCTTTTTTCTTCAGTACCTCTATAAGATCCCTTCCAAATCAAAAGGAGGTGTATACTCCTCTTTTGCGCTGCTTTTCTCCTGCATAAATCCCTGGTCAAGTCCAAGTCTGATGGCTTCCTTTAGAACCTTTTGATACTCATAGGAAGTAATTCTCCGGTTGATTTCAGGATAATCCCTGCTGTGGAAGAAAGGGGTATACTGGCTCATAAGGCTGATATAATACATTCCTTCCGGGAGTTCCTTCTTCATCCAGTGAAGAAGATTTATGGAATCCTCCCTGGCTCCGGGAAGGACCATATGGCGTATGATAACTCCTTTTTTCATGATGGTGCCGGAAGCATCAAACTGTGGTCTGCCAGTCTGAGTCACCATTTGAAGAATGGCCTTTTTGGCAGCTTCAAAATAATTGGCTGCATTGCTGTAGCGCAGGGACAGCTCCAAACTCTGGTATTTTAAGTCCGGCAGCCAGATATCCACGTAGTCTTTTAAGGCTTTTACAAGCTCTGGGGTTTCATATCCGCCGCAGTTATAGACCACAGGAATAAAAAGCTTCCCTTTTATCAAATCCAGGGCATGCAGGATTGAAGGCAGGTACTGGGTGGCAGTCACCAGATTGAGGTTGTGTGCCCCAGATGCCTGAAGTCTCAAAAAAATTTGAGCCAGTTCCTCATCGGAGATTTCTTTTCCAAAGCCTTCCTGACTGATGGAATGGTTCTGGCAAAAACAGCATCTGAGGGTGCAGCCGGAAAAGAAGACAGTGCCGCTCCCCCGGGTGCCGCTGATGCAAGGCTCTTCCCAGTGATGAAGTGCGGCACGGGCTGCTTTTATCGTATGGGAACAGCCGCAGTACCCCACAGTCACATAACGGTTTACTCTGCAGTTTCTGGGACAGAGACTGCACGATTCATACATATGGTCAAAATTCATATCAATACCCCTCCGGCAGTTCCTTTTGTTCCCTGAATTCTCTGGGAGATAGTCCGAATTCCTTTTTAAATGCCCGGTAAAAGCTGGTATAATCCGAAAATCCATACTGGTGGTATAGCTCTGTAAATGGAATGCCGGACAGGATGCCGTTTTTGCTGGCATTCAGCCGTTTCTTTATAATATACTGGTGTATGGAGATCCCCATATTATCTTTGAACACATGGGAAAGATGATATTTACTGGAATAAAAAAAGGAAGCCAGGTGATCCAGGGACAAGTTTTCGTTTAAGTGATTGTTGATATAGTCGCATACATTTAAATAAAGCACATTTTCATAGGTCTGAGGGACCTGATGGAGCATCTCATAGGTAATGCGGTTGATGAGAAGAAGGAACGAGTGGACCAGCAGCTCGGCATTGAGCATATGAAACGGCCTCGTTCCGTGCAGCTCCTCCAAAAGCTCCAAAAGCCGTCCCTGGATGTTCTGAAACGTGATAAAGTCCGTACGGAACCGGTATTGCCTGTTTTCTTCCGCATATTGAAACGTATAAGAAAAATCTTTGGACCAGGAACACATGGATTCATAATATTCATTGCTGATCCAAAGAACGAAACGCTGATAATTTTTCCCGGAGGAATGAAAGATGGGATGGTGCTTTGCACCAGGGGGAATGAGCAAATAGTCCCCATACTGCAGAGGGTATCTGATGCCTTCCACTTCATAGGTCACATCTCCGCTTAAAAAGAAATACACTTCATAATAAGGATGGCTGTGATCCTGTATATGATCCAAATTCATATCTTTATAATAAAACACTTCAAATGCTCCGGAATTCATATACTGCCGTTCATTAAAACCGGTGGATAATTCTTTTTTCATAAAATTCCTCCTTCTGATTTTCATGCAGCAAATCCATTATAAAGCACTGCCGCAAGATTTGCAATGTGAACAACAAATTCATCCATGGTATTCCGGCGGAAAGCTGTTTATACTAAATTCATACGGAAGATTCCCACAATAAGGAGGTATTTTTATGAAACTATCATTCCGATGGTATGGAGACGACGACCAGGTAACGCTGCAGAACATCCGCCAGATCCCTGGAATGTATTCCATTGTAACCGCTGTTTATGACGTGCCGGCAGGAGAGGTGTGGAGTCGAGAGACCATCGCACATTTAAAGAAAGAGACAGAGGCAGCAGGACTTGCGTTTGAAGTCATTGAAAGCATTCCCGTCCATGAAGATATTAAATTAGGAAAGCCAGGCAGAGGCCAGCTGATCGAAAACTATTGTGAAAACATCAGGAGAGTGGCGGAAGCAGGAATCAAGTGTGTTTGCTACAACTTCATGCCTGTATTTGACTGGACAAGGACGCAGCTGGACCATGTGCTGGAGGATGGCTCCACCACCCTTGTTTACTATCAGGACCAGGTGGACCAGGTAAACCCTTTGGAGAGCGACGGAGATTTAAGCCTGCCGGGCTGGGACGCCAGCTACACAAGAGAAGAACTGAAGCAGGTGGTAAGAGAATACAATTCCATGACAGAGGAAGATCTTTGGGACAACTTACAGTATTTCCTGGAAAAGGTCATTCCTGTGGCAGCAGAATGTGATGTCAATATGGCCATCCATGCAGATGACCCATGCTGGAGCATCTTCGGTCTCCCAAGAATCATTACCTGTGAAGAAAATGTAGACCGTTTCTTAAAGCTGGTGGATGATCCCCATAACGGAATTACGCTCTGTACCGGTTCTTACGGCTGCTCCAATAAAAACGACGTGGTTCGGATGGCAGGCAAATATGCGGCCATGGGACGTATCCATTTCGTACATGCAAGAAATGTTGCGGTCCTTGACAATGACAGGGGCTTTGAAGAGCGGGCCCATTTATCAGAATCCGGTTCCCTGGATATGTTTGCGATCTTAAAGGCCCTTCATGACAATGGCTTTGACGGATATGTGCGGCCGGATCACGGACGTATGATCTGGGGAGAGACCGGCCGTGCAGGATACGGACTTTATGACCGTGCCCTTGGCGCCACCTATTTAAACGGACTTTGGGAAGCAATTGAAAAAACGAGCAAATGAGAAAGGAGACGGTCACATGGCATTGACATTTGGAACCGATTTAAGCGGCAAAGTAGCAGTGGTAACCGGAGCAGGCGGCGTTCTGTGCGGCATGTTTGCAAAAACACTAGCCCAGGCAGGTGCAAAGGTAGCAGTTCTTGATTTAAACGAGGCTGCAGCAAAGGAAGTGGCAGATTCCATTAAAACGGAAGGGTATACGGCAAAAGCCTATAAGGCTAACGTACTGGAACTGGAAAGTCTAAAGGAGGTCCACGCAAAAGTCCTGGCAGAGCTTGGCCCCTGCGATATTTTAATCAACGGAGCAGGCGGCAACAACCCTAGAGCCAATACGGACAAAGAATACTTTGAAATGGGAGATATGGAGGCAGATGTAAAATCCTTTTTCGATCTGGACCCATCCGGCGTAGAATTCGTATTTAACTTAAATTTTCTCGGAACCCTTCTGCCCAGTCAGATCTTTGCAAAAGATATGATCGGCAGGGAGGAATGCAGCATTATAAATATTTCGTCCATGAATGCTTTTACGCCGCTGACAAAGATTCCGGCTTACAGCGGAGCAAAGGCAGCCATCAGCAATTTCACCCAGTGGCTGGCAGTCCATTTTTCCAAGGTGGGTATCCGCGTCAATGCCATAGCCCCAGGTTTCTTTGTGACCCGGCAGAATGAGAAACTGCTGTTTCATGAAGACGGCACTCCGACAGAAAGAACAAAAAAGATTCTTTCTGCCACACCCATGGAACGATTCGGAAAAGCAGAGGAATTAAACGGAGCACTTTTATTCTTTTTGAATCCTCAGGCGGCAGGCTTTATTACAGGCGTAGTTCTCCCTGTCGACGGCGGATTTTCTGCTTACTCCGGAGTGTAACGGCAGATACTGGCCTTTTCGAGGAGCATTCTGTCTTTTGATATAGAATAAATAAATATATAAAAAAGATATCTTTTTCTAATTGTTTGTTGAAGAAGATATCTTTTTGTATTATTATGTCGAGTTTTGTCAATTGTGAGATGTACAAAAATAAAAATGCTAATATATGGATACATTGACAAAATATTACAAAATAGCGTATAATAATGGAAGCCATGAATATTTTGTAATGGTACAAATTTACCTAAGACAAGACAAGGAGCACAAAACTATGAAGACATCGGGGGAAAAGAAATGGATTCAAAGAATTGCTAAACAGGGGAAAGGAGAGAAAACCCCAAAAACGGGGAAAAAGGGAGCAGTATTTGGGGGAGGATTTTCATTGAAATCTTTAAAGATGAGAATGCTCGTGTTCATTATTTCCATTATTTTAACACTGGCTGTTACCAATATGATAATCAGCATTTCGGTCAGCTATAAGGGAATCACAGATGTTGTAAAAAGTGACTTAGAATCAACAGGAAAACTGGTGAACAGTCTGGTGGTACAGAATTTAAACCAGATGAAGACAAATATTGAGGCCAGTACCCAGGGCGGCAGTTTAAAATCCATTAACTCAAGGGTTGTTACGGAATATTTAAACAACCAGTGTCAGCTTTACGGTTACAAGGATCTGGAAGTGGTCAGCCAGAGCGGGGAGATTACCCGCAGTGCCAGCGGGAACCATATTGGAGACAGCTATGCGGACCGGGATTACTTCAATGAGGCAGTGAATGGAACTACAGCTGTTTCTACCACGGAATTGAATGCCGATAATGAACTGGTGATCCGAGTAGCCGCACCCTATGAACTGGGGATTTTGGTAGCCACCTATGACGGTTCCGTATTGAGTGATCTGATTAAGGATCTCCGCATCGGTGAAACAGGCAACGCATTTTTAATCGACAATACTGGTACTATGATTGCCGGCATTTATCCCGAATTGGTCAACGAACGCCAGAACTTTATTGAGATGGGGAAGACGGATAAGTCCTATCAGTCAGCGGCCCGTATGTACCAGACCATGCTTACAGGAAAAACAGGAATCGGAACCTATGATTACAAGGGAGTCAGCCGTTACTGCTATTACAGCCCGGTAACAGGCGCCGATGGCTGGGCCCTGGGAGTGGTTGCTCCCGTTGGTGAGACGACGACATCCATATACAGCGTCATAGCAGCCATGATTGTTCTGGCAATCGTATCCGTAGCAGCAGGATGCTTTCTGGCCTTCCGTTTTGCGGCACCCATCGCAGGTCCCGTTTCAGAAATTGCAAAACGAATGAAGCTATTATCGGAAGGAGATTTATCAACGGAAGTTCCTCTGATAAACAGGAAAGATGAGATCGGTATTTTGGCAGAAGAGGCTTCCAATTATGTGCAGAGCGTAAGAAATACCAATCATACCATCGTAAGAGTATTGGATAAGATCGCTTCCGGAGATTTCCGCCGTTCCGAGATTACGGATTTCAAAGGAGATTATGTGATGATCCAGCAGGCCATTTTAAGGACGGAAGAAATGCTTTCAAAAACCATGGAAACCGTAGAGACTTCTGCAGACGAAGTGGCAAAGAGCAGCGCCCAGGTATCCCAGGGAGCACAGAATCTAAGCCAGGGAGCCGTGGAGCAGGCAGCCGCCGTAGAACAGCTGTCTTCTTCCGTCAATGAGATCTCTGCCAGCCTGATGGACACGGCCAGATCCGTAGAAAGCCTGAACAAACAGGCCGGTCATGTAGGAAAAGCCATGGAAGAAGGCAATGAAAAGATGCATGAGATGATGGAATCCATGAACCAGATCAGCAGTAAATCCAAAGAGATCGAAAAGGTCAACAAGCTCATAGAGGACATTGCATTCCAGACAAACATTCTTGCCCTTAATGCGGCGGTTGAGGCAGCCCGTGCGGGAGAAGCAGGAAAAGGCTTTGCAGTGGTTGCGGACGAAGTCAGAAACCTTGCAGGAAAGAGTGCCAATGCAGCAAAGGATACTTCCAGTCTGGTGGCAGACACCATTTCGGCAGTCAGCAAAGGGACTGATATCGCAGCTTCCACAGGAGAATCCTTAAATGGGATTCTTACGGAGACAAAGAGTATGGTTGTTGCCATTCAGCAGTCTGCAGACGAACTGAAGGAGCAGAGCGAGAAGGTAAACGAAGTTACCGTAGGCATCGGACAGATCTCTTCCGTTGTACAGAGTAATTCCGCTACAGCAGAGGAAAGTGCGGCAGCGAGCGAAGAGCTTTCCGGCCAGGCAGAGAATTTAAGCAAACTGATGAGCCAGTTCCGGCTCCATTAAATACATTGATTATAAAAATCCGGGGCACCAGAATCGAATCACATTCTGGTGCCCCGGATTTTTTCAGCTCCGTTTATTTCACTCCTTATTTGGAATCGTCTTTATCGACTGTTTTTGCATTGGGGATATAAGGATAAATGTCCTGATATGCTTCCATTTCATCCTCCGTTTCCGGAGTTGCCGGAATAAGTCCGGTACAATCCATGGCAGAGCAGGATTGAATGTCAACATCGTAGTTATTGTTTGCAGTCAGTGATTCCTTATGCTCCCTGGTCTCATCTTCCTTTTTTGATTTCATATGCGATTCTCCTTTTGATGGTCATTTTTTTTCAACGGTTATTCATTTAGTGTGGGGAAAATCGCTGTAATTATTCATCTCAAAATCACATCCAAAATTTGCGTTATATGCTTTGGTTTCATTCGTTATATAAGATGCGGGGCGATAAAGTCCATGAAAAATAATGGAATGATGGAAGGAAAATGAGATGAAAATTGATTTTTTTTCAAATGAAAAACAGCTGCCTGGCTCAAAAAAAGAAAAAAACAAGAGGCTTCTTTTGGCGTTGGATTGCACCGCGTACGACATGATTGTGATTTATTCTAAGGGGGAAACCGTTTCCAGCGGGAAAGTGATCAGACAGGTAAAAAAGAGAGAAAAATGCAGTGTCATAACTCTGGTCAATGGGAAGATGAGTCACTTGAAACAAACAAAATACAGGGTGTTTTTTAACGGGCAGTCATTTATACTTGATATCCAGGATATTCATTTCCTGGAATCCTATTACCGGAAAACCAGCGTGGTGGTGGATAGTGGCAGAATAAGAATCAGGGCCAGGCTTGACGAAGAGGAGGAAAAGCTGCCTAAAGACCAGTTTGTCAGGATCAACCGTCACAATATTATAAATATGAATTATGTAAGAAATGTTAAAGGAGAGGCCATTGAGATGCAGAACGGGGAATACCTGTATGTAAATGACGGGAGAAAAAAGAAATTTGAGAAAAGATACCGGGAATTTTTGGAGTTAAATTATATGCTTTTGTAGCTTTATATCAAAAAAACGCAATAATATGGGCAATAACCGCAAAGCGGATTGCCAAATCTTAAAACTGGTGGTATTGTTGCCTTGTCAAAGGAAGTAACAAATTCATCTCTTGGTTCGGCGTTCCAATTCTGAAGTCATATCTTTTTACTCTAATCCAATTCGCACAGGCAGCGGGAATCAGCCGAATCCGCTGCCTGTATTTTATTGAGAATTCCCTATATTTGTAAGAAATGGTAAAAAAATTGTCAGAAATAATCCGAAAAATTTAGGGAAATATAAGGAATTATTCCTGATTTTAAAGAGAGTCTATGATACAATGAAGTTAGTAATATCAAACTCTAATAAAAAGGAGACAGTGAGCGGATGAAAATCAAAAGATTGTTGAGATATATATTGTTTTTATTTGTCACGGTTTGTCTTTTGACCGGATTCACTGTGGCGCATAAAGGCTATGAGCTTTACCGGCAGGCACTGCAGACGGAGAGCCTGACAAAACAGGTTAAAGCCATACGGGATAAGGAGGGCTTCACCTCTTTTGAGGATTTACCCGATGTGTATGTAAATGCAGTTATTTCTGTGGAAGACCATCGGTTTTTTAAGCATCATGGAATCGACCCGATAGCCATTGGACGTGCGGTCCTGCATGATATCCAGGCAGGCCGGTATGTGGAAGGCGGAAGCACCATAACCCAGCAGCTGGCAAAGAATCTGTATTTTGACCAGGAAAAAGAGCTTACCAGAAAAGCAGCGGAAGTTTTTATGGCGTTGGAGCTGGAGAAGCATTATACAAAAGATGAAATATTTGAATTGTATGTAAACTGTATATATTTTGGGGACGGGTATTACAGCGTCGGAGAAGCCAGTGAGGGTTATTTTAAAAAGGTACCAAGGGATATGAGTGTTTACGAAAGCACCCTCCTGGCAGGTGTTCCCAATGCACCGTCAAAATATTCACCGGCGAAAAATCTCAAGCTTGCCCAAAAGCGTCAGAAAAAGGTGATTGCAAGAATGGAAGCCTGCGGATATTTTTCGGCGGAGGAAGCAGAAACCATATCAGAACAGATTGTCGCTTCCAATTGATTTTACTTGAAGATTGATGGAATGGACGGTATAATAGAAGCAGAGCAGAGTACATTTGGGGAAGGCACTGTTTCACAGGATGTTACAGGGAAAGAGGGGAGACCGTATGGAGGATAAGAGATTATACAACAAGATCATGCTGATATCGTTTTGTTTGATTGTGGTATTGCTTTGTGCCGGTTCCTACAGCTACTTTAAAGGCAGCAAAATCACACCGGAAATAAATAGTCCGGTAAAGAATGCCAAGGTTCTTATATGGGAAGGCTTAGGGGAAAATCCGGTTGACGAAAATCCTGTTGTTACGAATCCTTTTTCATAGGAATAAGGGCAGGCAATGATTGATGAAATCAGATACCAGAAAGGTATGGGTGTTCCTACGGGATGCGTATGACTGCTTCTGGTATCTTTTTTGATATAGGAAAGGTTGGGGATTATGGACATAAGAAACATGCTGAACCTGGTTAAGAACGGAGAAATGGACATAGAGGCAGCATTAAAGCTGCTGAAAGATCTTCCTTACGAGGAACTTGGCTTTGCCAAGCTGGATCATCACAGGGGACTCCGTTCCGGTTTTGGAGAAACGGTATTCTGCCAGGGCAAGCCGGACCCCTATCTGATGGAGATCTATCAAAAGTTATATGAAAGAGATGGCGAAGTTTTTGGCACGAGGGCATCAAAGGAACAGTTTGAGCTGATTAAACCCATTGTACCGGGGGTGACCTATGATCCTATTTCCAAAATCTTAAAGGCGGAGCGTCCCGGAAAGAAAAAAAAGGGCTGGGTATCGGTTTGTACCGGCGGGACTGCTGATATTCCGGTTGCGGAAGAGGCAGCGCAGACCGCGGAGTATTTCGGCTGTTACGTGGACCGGATCTATGATGTGGGAGTCGCCGGAATTCACCGGCTTCTGGCTCAGAGGGAGCGGTTTGAAAAGGCCAACTGCATTGTTGCCGTGGCGGGAATGGAGGGGGCGCTTGGTACCGTGATCGCTGGTCTGGCAGACTGTCCGGTCATTGCGGTGCCTACCTCCGTAGGGTACGGCGCAAGCTTTCATGGGCTGTCGGCACTGCTTACTATGTTGAATTCCTGTGCCAATGGGATTACCGTGGTCAATATTGATAACGGCTACGGGGCAGGCTATTCGGCAACACAAATCAATCGACTGGCGGAGAGAGAATATGAATAAAATACTGTATTTGGAATGTAATTCAGGTATTAGCGGAGATATGACGGTAGGGGCACTTCTGGATCTGGGTGCGGACCGTGATGTGCTTTTAAAGGCTTTGGACAGCCTGGGCGTGGGCGGATATCATCTCCATTTTGGAAGAACGAAGAAATGCGGAATTGATGCTTATGATTTTCATGTCCATCTGGAAGAGGAGCATGAGGGAGCCCATGGTCATGAGCACACCCATGAGCACCTTCACCGAAATTTACATGACATCAATCAGATCATTGACCGTGTGGATTCCAATGATCGTGTAAAAACCATGGCGAAACGAATGTTTGAGATCGTTGCAGAAGCCGAGTCAAAGGCTCACGGAATTCCGGTTTCAGAAGTTCATTTTCATGAGGTAGGGGCCATTGATTCCATTGTGGATATTGTTGGAACAGCAGTCTGCATCGACAATCTGGGCCTGACGGATATTGTGGTATCTCCTTTATCGGAAGGCTTTGGAACCGTCCGCTGCCAGCATGGGATCATTCCGGTCCCCGTTCCTGCCACGGCAAACATTGCTTCAAAATATAGATTGAAGCTGCGGTTTACAGACAACCATGGGGAGATGGTAACGCCCACGGGAGCCGCCATTGCGGCAGCCCTGCGCACAAGGGAGGAATTGCCTTCCTCCTGCCGCATTTTAAACACAGGGCTGGGTGCGGGAAAGAAGAATTTTGACCATGCCAATATCCTTCGCGCCATGATTCTCGAAGAAGCGGGAACGGATGAAGAGATGTGGATTTTAGAGGCCAACATTGACGACTGCAGCGGAGAGATGCTTGGCTTTGCCATGGAATCCCTGCTGGAAGCCGGTGCGGCTGATGTATGGAATACTCCTGTTTACATGAAAAAAGGCCGTCCGGCTTACATGCTCTCTGTCCTGTGCAAAAAAGAAGAAATAAGCAGGATGGAGGACCTTTTGTTTCTTCAGACCACCACCATCGGAGTCCGCAGACATTCTGTGGAAAGAACCGTTCTCGACCGTGAGAAAAGAACCGTAAGTACAAAATGGGGAGAAGCGGAAGTGAAGGTTTGTACCTGGAAGGATCAGTTGTTTTGTTATCCGGAATACGAAAGTGTAAGGAATATCTGCAAAAAGAATGGGGCAGACTTTCAGACGGTATACGCAAAGATCAGGGAGAATGCTTTAAAATCAATGGATAAAATACCAAATCATCTTGTAGGAGAAACTGAATGAAGAATCAATGGAACGTTACGATTCAAGGAAAAGAACATGAAATATCCTTTAAACCCGGTTTCCTGCGGGGCAAAAGATACGTTGACGGTGTTGGAACCACCGTTAAAAATACCAACTGGTACATACGCCTGTTTGATGATGTTTTTGAAATAGACGGAGAGACCCTTCATCTTACGGCAGTCGGTGCCAAAATAGACTTAGTTGTGGATGGGATGTATGTAAATGCAAAAAAACCGTATACCCCATTTAAGACCGTACCGCCCTGGGTCAATATCGTATCCGCCCTTCTGCTTTTATCCGGAATGTATTTAAGCGGTCTGTTCGGTTTATTTATCGGTACGATTGCCGGGATTATAATGATTACTCAGTCCGTATCACCAAAAAGAGACAACCCTGCACCGGTATGTATTGCATGTGCGGTGTGCGGTGTGATTCTGCAAATTGCTCTTATGATCCTGTTTCTGCGCCTGTAAGTGTAACGGTTTTTGTAACCGGAAGAAATCCTATAAGCAGAGAAGATGAAATCCTGAAAGAACAACATGGGAATACATGTGAATCTTTCGGGATTTTTTTATCGTTACCAGTTTGTTTTTTGGACGTGTCCCAATATGCAAAAAACGAATCCGGCATTCCTGAAAATTGGACATCTATAGACATAATCTATGAAATAAAATCATAAATTGAGCAAACTATATAAAAAAGTAGAAAAATAATTTAATGAAATATAAAAAAATACATATTTTAAGTTGAAAGAACAAATTAATGGAATAATATTGACGGGCGAATGTTTTGAATATAACATTATTGTAGATGTAATGTACAAAAACATCCATGACCATGTTTTGGACTTGGACCTTGGAGAGGAAAACTATGCGTTTGAATTGTCAAATGGGGGTTGTTCTGGAGGCCTCAAAAAACAGTGATAGACCAATTGGTGTACACGAGGTAATGCAATATTTGGATATATCAAAAAGCGCAGCATATCTTCTTATACAAAACTGTCAGGTCTGGCTGAATGAAAAACAACTGGAAGAAAATCCTGCACAACAGCGGAGAGAAATATTTATAGGGAAAGGAGAGTTGAAGCAGAAGTTAAAAACGATTCTGTCAGAAGCAAGCTGTGAGGAGTTTGATTTTTCTCCAAGAGAAAGAAGAATCTATATCATTGTTTTGCTGATTCGGGAAAAGCATGTCCAGACTCATGAGATCATGGAACGGTTCCGTATCAGCAGAAATACCTGCATTTTGGATTTTGCCGGAGTGAATCGTATTTTAAACACCTTTCGTGTAGGGTATACGGCTGGAAATCACGGGTATGCTCTGATGGGAGAGGAATATGATATCTACCGGCTTAGTTTATGGGTGACTTCAAAGATTTTTTCTGAACTGTATCCTAAAAATTATGAGATGGCAATGTCTTTGTTTGAGTTTCCAAAAAAAGATATCGAAAAGATTTATCAGATGCTTGGCAATGCTGCCAGGCAATTTGAGCTTTTTGCAAGCAGAGAGGCCATGTATACCTTTTGCGCCTGCTGTACCCTTGTATCAGGGAGGCTCCGTTTGGGCCACTGGATATCGGAGGAAATGATCCCTGGTTATTACCAGATGAGTACCCATAACTACCGGGTCCGAAATATCCTGTTTCAGATAGGAGTGGTCGGGGCCGTTTTGGGAAAACAGGAAGCTGATGAAGGCAGGCAGGGGCTGGCCGAGTGCCTGGCCAGGATGTTTGTGTGTGTCTGTGAAGAAACAGGGGATGATCTTGCCTCCGTTCCTGTAAAGGAAGAGAATTTTGTCAATGATGCAGTTCAAATTGTGCAAAGGTTTGAAATGTACATAGGGATGCTCTTTGAGCATAAAGAGGAATTGAAAAAGAACGTGACCCTCAGCTTAAAGTGCATCCTGCTAAGAAAAAAATATGGTTTCCGGGTCTGCAATTCTTTAGCCCGGGAGGTAAAAAAACATTACATTCATATCATCAGGCTGACTCAGAAGTCAGTAGAGGGAATTCCCGGTCTTTTAGGATCATTGACAGAAGAGGATTGTGTTCTGTTAAGCATTAATTTTCTGGGGGGAATGTTAAAGACCAGACGTGTCACAGTCCACACCCCTCATATTCTTGTGGTTTATGGGGGAAATTCTGATATTAGCGTGCTGCTTCAGGGACAGATCCAAAACCTGTTACCGGGGGCGAGGGTACTTACTGCTTCGCTGTTTCAGGACCTGATCAGATTTTCGGAATATATGGATATAATCGTATCCACCATTCCCATCGAAATACAGGGAATTCCTGTGATCGTGGTAAACACCTTTTTGACCGACTATGACAAAGACCGGATAAAGAAAATGATCGAACATAAAATATCCGGGGATGAAGATCTTTTGCGGTTTTTTAAGGATTTCGCAAGGATGTCGGAAGAGTTTATCCGTTTGGAGGACAGAATCTATCTGCGTCACAAGATGGAAGAATATTTTAAAATAAACAGGGTTAAAATTAATTATGGAACAGAAAGACGTCAGGGGTTAAAGGATTTGCTGACAGAAAACAGGATCAGAATTGTGGATTCGGTCACTGACTGGCAGGAGGCCGTCCGTATGGCGGCAAAGCCTTTGGAGGAGGATCAGAGTATTGACCCGGCTTACACAGAGGCTATGATCTTATCGGTTGTAAATTTAGGGCCTTATATTGTCCTTTCTCCCGGAATTGCACTTCCTCAAGCCAGACCGGAAGCCGGGGTCCGGACCCTGTCCATGTCACTGCTGAAAGTGAAAAAAAGGGTTTATTTTACGAAAGAAAAATATGCCAATCTGTTTTTTGTACTGGCAAGTGCAGATGGCAGCAGCCATCTGGAGGCATTGAGGGAGCTGTCGGCCATTTTTTCAGGCGAAGCAGCTTATGATAGATTTATGAAAGCGGATACGGTAGAAAAACTGCACCAATTGATTTTATAACAGGCATTTGGGGAATATAAAACCTGGGAAAAAGGGGAAGATTCAGATACCGGTCTAAGGTAATAAGGAATATGAAAAATAAAGGGTAACGATGATGCAGAGGAAATTATGTAAAACAAGCCTGGAAGAGCAGATTAAGGAGATTGAACTGCGAATCAGCTTTCTCCAGGAACGCAAAAAGCAACTGATGGTTGCCAAGGAACGGGAAGACCTCCGGAGGTTTGTGGAGGCGGCAGAAAAAAATGGATTAACGCCGGCAGAACTGGCCAGGCAGCTCCTGGCCAGACAGGCGTAAGGAGAATCAGGAAACAGGCTGAGGGAAGTGGGGATCCCTCAGCTCTTTTATTTCCGGTCATAGCTTTAAAAATGGGTTTGTTTGTAGGAATCCACCAGAATATCCAGAAATGCTTTGGCATACTTAGGCAGATACCGGTTTTTTTGATAAGCCGCAATCAGCGTATTCTCAATCCGTTCCTTTCCAATGGACAGACACACGGATCCTTTTTGTTCCCGTTTCCTTAAATACTGATAATAGCTTTCCGGTGCAAATGCCGCCCCCAGTCCTTCTATGGCAAGACAGATGGACATCTGGCTGTTTCTGGTATGGAGCAGAATATTGGGGTCCATTCCATAATCCTTAAAAAGCTTCAGAGCCAATCCGCCCGTATTCTGGTCCGGATAGAGAAGGATAAAGGGCTCTTTGGAAAGCAGGCTTAAATCAATCCACGGATAGCGAAAGCCTTCCTTTTCTTCTGCAAAGGCGGCAAGAGGATTATCAGCGGATAAGACCAGTACCATCTCCTCTTTGCCGATGACCTGATATTCCAAATCCGTGGGGAACTCATGAACATTATAAATGGTAAGGTCCACGGTGTGGTCCGTCAGCGTATGCTCTGCCACAAAATTGACCTCCTCCATCATATTGACCGTGACGTGAGGATAGAGCTTATGAAATTTTAAAAGAGCAGGACCGATTAAGCTGTTTCCCAGCATGATGGGAATGGCGATGTTTAAGCGCCCATGGTTCTGGTGCATAATATCATCTAACTCAATATCCCATTCCATGCCGTACTCCACAATCTTTTCTGCATAGTGAATGTAACGTTCCCCAAGATAAGTAGGATAATAGCTGCTTCCGATCCGGTCAAACAAGCGGGTGCCAAGCTGCTGCTCCAAGTTTTTTAAATACTTGCTCAAAGACGGCTGGGAGATAAAAAGAGTCTCTGCGGCCTTGCTGATGTTCTTTTCTCTGGCAATGGCTATAATGTATCTGGCTTCTTTTAATTCCATAAGAATTGTCCCCTTTGCGATGAATGATAAATTCCAACTATAGCTTTAATGCATAGAAACTATAGATTATATGTATTTGACGTACAGTATATCATAATTTATAATAAAAGTACAGATATAAATTAATTTTACTTATAAATGATCATAAGAAAAAACAATGAATCACAGATAGAAAGCATGGAGAGGTAAAGATGAAGAAAAGTAGTGCATTTATCATGGTGGTGCCGGGACTTGTGATCCTGGCAGTTTGTCTGTTCCTTCCGCTTTTGAAGGTACTGGTGCCGTCCTTTAATACCGGTGATTATCCGTTCAGCGCTTATTTGGACTTTTTTAAGGACGGATATTATTTAAAAATCTTTTTAAGAACGGTAAAGGTAGCGGTAATTACGACGGCGGTGTGTATGGCTGCAGGGGTACCGACCTCCTATTTTATCAGCCGGTGCGGGAAAAAGTGGAGAGGAATCCTGCTTTCTGTTTCGATTTTCCCCATGATGACCAACTCCGTGATCCGGAGCTTTGCCTGGATCAATATTTTGGGCAGCAACGGAATCGTGAACAAATTTCTTATGACAGTGGGACTTGCGGATAAGCCTGTGAAGCTGTTATATACAGATTTTTCCATTATCATCGGTTCCGTATACTTATTTCTTCCGCTGATGATCGTTACGGTAGCCGGAATCATGGAAAATATCGGAGACGATATGATGGAGGCAGCCCTAAGCCTTGGTGCAGACCGCTTCAAAGCATTTATGAAGGTGGTCTTTCCCATGAGTCTGCCAGGCATTATTGTGGGCGGGATTCTGGTATTTACGGGAACTCTGACCGCTTACACCACTCCTCAGCTTTTGGGAGGAAATAAAAATATGGTCCTTGCCACCTTCATTTACCAGAGAGCCATGAGCGTGGGAGACTGGAACGGCGCCGCTGTGATTTCCTTAATCATGATCGTCGTGACTCTGGCGGTGATCAAAGGCTTTAATGCCCTGGCTGCAAGACTGGACCGAAGAGGAGGAAGCCATGCGTAAAAATAAACTGCTTACCGCGTTTGCTATACTGGTATTTGCATTTTTAATTGTACCGCTGATCATTATTACGGTAACGGCCTTTGGAGAGGGCACTGCCATCACATTCCCCATTGAATCCTTTTCTGTAAAATGGTTTGTGAATGTATTTACCTTAAAATCCTTCCGGATATCATTTTTCACCAGCCTTCAGATTGCCCTGCTCGCTACGGTGCTGGCACTTTTGGCAGGAATCCCGGCGGCTTATGCCCTGGCAAGATCGGGCATGAAAGGCAGAGGATTTTTAAAATCCGTATTTTTATCCCCCACCATTGTTCCCGGCATTGTAATTGGTTTTGTTCTTTATCAGTTTCTGGTGCTGACCTTACGGATTCCGGTATTTATAGGACTTCTGGCCGGACATTTTATGGTGACTCTGCCTTATGTGATCCGGGTGGTCGGTTCAAGTCTTGACCAGTTTGATTTTTCCGTGGAGGAAGCGGCATGGAGTCTTGGATGTACAAAATCCGGCGCATTTTTCCGGGTCGTGCTCCCAAACATCACATCGGGAATTTCTGCTGCGTTTATGCTGGCATTTATCAATTCCTTTAATAATATTCCGGTTTCCATGTTTCTTTCAGGTCCTGGGGTGTCCACATTCCCGGCGACGCTGATGAACTACATTGAATATAATTATGACCCTACCGTGTCGGCAGTTTCCGTTGTTTTGATGGCGGTAACGGTGCTTCTCATGGTAATCGTTGATAAAACACTGGGAATTGCAGCTTTGGCAAAATAGGAGGAAAACCATGGCATTTATGACATTGCAGGATATTGATGTCCGTTATGATAAAAAGAAGCAAATTTTAAAAGGTCTTGATCTGGAAGTAAACGAAGGAGAGCTGGTTTCTTTATTAGGACCAAGCGGCTGCGGAAAAACCACAACACTTCGTGTGGTTGCCGGGTTTATCGAACCGGAAAACGGAGTGTTTACCTTGGACGGAGAGGATTTAACCAAAGTACCGGTCCATAAAAGAAACTTTGGTATCGTATTTCAGAGCTACGCATTATTCCCTCATTTAAGCGTGTATGATAACGTGGCTTTCGGCCTCAAAATGAGAAAGCTTGATAAGGCAGAGATTGACAAAAAGGTGAAGAACATTCTGGAGGTATGCGGACTGACGGAATTTGCCAGCCGTTTTCCACAGCAGATGTCCGGCGGGCAGAGGCAGAGAGTGGCACTGGCCAGAGCGCTGGTCATTGAACCCAAGCTTCTTTTGCTTGATGAGCCTTTGAGCAACTTAGATGCAAAGCTGCGCATCAATATGCGTATGGAGATCAAGAGAATCCAAAAACAGCTTGGTATCACCACCTTGTTCGTCACTCATGACCAAGAGGAGTGTTTTTCCATCTCCGATAAGGTAGCGGTTATGAATCAGGGCGTGATCGAACAGTTTGATACTCCGGAAATTATTTATCACAGGCCAAAGACAGAGTTTGTTGCAAGATTCATCGGATTTGAAAACTTTCTGCCTTTAAAAAAGCAGGGAGATGTATATAAATCAGAAGCCGGAGCAGTATTTACGGTAGAGGATGCCCGTGGAGAAGAGACTGTCATGGGTACCATACGTCCGGAGGATATCCGGGTGGCAGAAACCGGACAGACAAATAATATTCTGGAAGGTACCATCGGAGTGAGAACGTTTCTTGGAAAAACCTATCAGTATGAAGTACAGACAGCAGCGGGAAAGTTCCTGGTAAACAGACCGGCAGAGGAAACCTATGAGGAAGGCTCCTCCATTTCCCTTTACCTGCCGGAGGCAAAACTGGTACTTGTTCAATAGGCAATTCGGCATACAGCCGGTCAATGATAAAAAGAGAGGAATCAAACCATGAAAAAAGTATTGGCATTATCTTTATGTGCGGCGATCGCATTAACAGGTTGCGGGAGCGCTGCTCCCAAGGGAGACAAGGAAACCACAGCAGCAGAAAAGAAACTGGTATTATCGACGTATGGTTTAAGCGAAGATGTTTCAGCAGAAGAAGTGTACAAGCCATTTGAAGACCAGTTTGGCTGCAAGATCGTGACAGAGACAGGAAGCACCAACGAACGTTATACCAAGCTTTCCGCCAACGCCGAAAGCACCATTGATGTCATTGAGCTGTCTCAGGCCATGACTGCCAAGGGGATCGAAGAAGGACTTTTTGAGCCTCTTGATTTAAGTAAAATTGAAAACAGCCAGCATTTAATCGGTGCGGCAAAGACCATGGCTGAAGCTGGCCAGGGAATCGCTTATACCATCAATAGCATTGGTATTATGTATGATGCAGAAGCAGTCGGGTTTGAGATCAAGAGCTTTGATGATCTATGGAAAGCAGAATTAGAAGGAAGCATTGCAATCCCTGATATCACAACCACCTTTGGCCCTGCTATGGTTTACATGGCAAGTGATTACAAGGGTGTTGACGTAACAAGCGACAATGGAAAAGCAGCCTTTGAGGCGCTGGAAGAATTAAAACCAAACCTGGTAAAAACCTATGCCAAATCTTCCGATTTGATCAATATGTTTACTTCCGGAGAGATCAAAGCAGCCATTGTAGGAGATTTCGGCGTTCCTACCATCAAGGAAGCAAATCCAAATCTGACCTACGTAACACCAGAAGTAACTTATGCGAACTTTAACACCATCAGCATCACCAAAAACTGCAAGGACAAAGAACTGGCTTATGCCTATATCAATTACCGCTTGAGCAAAGAACTGCAGACCAAGACCGCAAAAGCATTAAATGAAGCACCGACCAACAACCAGGTAGAGATAGAAGAATCAAATGCTGCCAGCATGACCTACGGTCCTGTGGCAGAGAATGCCAAAGTCCTGGATTATTCCTTTGTGAATCCGATTTTGAGCGACTGGATCGACCAGTGGAACCGTATCATCAACAGCTAAGGAAAGTGAAAATATGAAGGTTGACTTATTAATTCGTAATGGATGGGTCTACCGGACATACAGGCAATGTTTTGAACAGGCGGACATTGCAATCGTGGGGGAAAGGTTTTACGACATTTCCCCTGCTTCCTGTTATGAGTCCGGCTGTGTGGTGGATGCAAAAGGGAAATATATCATACCAGGACTTCTTGATATCCATATGCATATCGAAAGCTCCATGACGTATCCGTTGGAATTCTCATCAGCAGTTCTTCCCCACGGCGTGACCACTGTGGTGGCAGACCCTCATGAGATCGCAAATGTATTCGGGTTAGAAGGAATCAGACATTTTATGGAACAGGAAACGGAGCTGGATATTTTCTATGGAATCCCCTCCAGTGTTCCTTCCACAAGTCCTGAGCTTGAAACCTCCGGCGGCAGGATCGGAGAGGAAGAGATCCTGGAGCTTTTAAAGGATGACCGCATTCTTTGTCTTGGAGAAGTGATGAACGACACGGACCTGGTTTCCCCGGAGGATACTCTGATCAAGCGCATCGTAAAGCTCTGTAAAATGGAAGGCCGTAGGCTTCGGATCGAAGGCCATTGTCCGGCGCTTACCGGGGAAGAACTGGCTGCGTTTATCGGCAGCGGTGTGGATGCCGACCATACCCAGCAGACAAAAGAATCGGTTCTTGAAAAAACAGACATGGGAATGTTTTTGGAGCTTCAGAAGAAGTCTTTAACGAAAGAAGTGGTGGAAACTGTAGTTACCCATAATCTATATGAAAATGTTGCGCTTGTAACCGACGATACCATGCCGGATCATTTAACCAAGGGCCACTTAAACCAGATTCTCCGTCTCGCGGTGGAAAAGGGGATGCCGGCGGAAAAGGCAATTTACTGTGCCACGTTTACGCCTGCCCGGAGAATGGGCCTCCATGACCGGGGCATGATTGCGCCTGGCAAACTGGCAGATTTGGTCCTTTTTGATGATCTGACCGATTTTGTTCCCTATGAAGTTTATAAAAACGGAAGACTATATTCTCCTTCCCCAGAGGGAGAGAAGGCATCCTTCCCCGATCATTTTTACCAGTCAGTCAAATGCCGTCTGGCTCTGGCATCGGATTTTAACTTAAACCGGTGTGAGATAAAAGAAGGGACAGCCCTTGTAAATGTGATGCAGGTTCAGAACTTTGGAACCAGGATCTGCCATGTAAAACGGGAGATTCCGGTAAAGGGCGGTTCTCTGTGCTGGCAGGAGGCAGGGCTTTGTCTGGCTGCTGTCTTTGAACGTTACGGAAAGACGGGAGGTGTGGCTTACAGCCTTTTGGAACATGCGTTTCAACTTCCAGGTGCAGCCGCTACCACATGGAGCCATGACAGTCATAATCTGCTGGTCCTTGGAAATTCCGTAAAGGATATGGTGCTTGCCCAGAATCAGGTGGTCCATATGCAGGGAGGATATGTGACGGTCCGAAACGGAAAGGTGACTGCCGCCGCATCGCTTCCCGTGGGAGGCATTCTCTCAGATAAAAGCATTTCAGAGCTTTCCAAAGAGCTTGAAGCCGTCCGGCAGGAGATTGAAGCAATGGGATATGAAAACAGCAACGTGATCATGTCCATTTCCACCTTGACCCTTCTGGTGTCCCCGGAATTAAAGCTGAGTGATAAGGGATTGTTTGATGTGAAAACCAAAAAGAACGTCCCTCTTGTGGAAAAATATAATTGTTTGTAAGGGAAAAGGTTGATAAGTGTGAAAACTGTAATCATAAATGTAATTGTAGTAACCATGAATGAGGCCCGGGAAATCCACAATCCGGGGTTTGTAATGTTTGAAAAGGATACGATCCTGGCCACGGGGCCGATGAAGGACCTTCCGAAAGAAGAGAACGTTTCCGGGGCTCATTTCATTGATGGAAAGAACGGAATCTTAATGCCTGGAATGGTCAATCTTCATACTCATATGGGAATGATTCCATTCCGGGGCCTGGGAGATGACTGCAAGGACCGTCTCCGGGTATTCTTGCTTCCCATGGAAAATAAGGCCATGGACCAGGAAATGGTCTATTTGTCCACCCGTTACGCTGCAGGGGAAATGCTGCTCTCCGGTGTCACCTCCGTACTCGATATGTATTATTATGAAGAAGAGGCGGCAAAGGCCATGGATGAAATGGGAATGAGGGGAATTGCGGGCCAGACCGTTATGAATGAGGGAGCCTGTGATTTTTCAGATCCTTTTGACGCCATTGCATATGGGGAAAGGCTGATAAAAAAATACGCGGCCCATCCCCGTATCTCCGCCTGTGTGGCTCCCCACGGAACCAGTACCTGCTCCAAAGAAGTCCTTTTGGCGGCTTACCAGGCCGATGCCTCTTATCAGGTACCTTTTACCATCCATACAGCCGAAATGGATTATGAGATGGAATATTTCCGCAAAGATTACGGTATGACACCGGTTCAGTATCTGGATAGCATCGGAGTTTTGGGAGAAGTGACCGTGGCCGCCCACTGCATTCATATGACGGAAGAGGACTTGCTTCTATTAAAAAAGAGCGGGGCAAAAGTGGCTCACTGCATCGGCTCCAACACTAAAGCAGCCAAAGGAGTTGCCCCTGTCACAAATATGCTTGAAAAGGAAATTCCCGTAGGACTTGGAACCGATGGCCCTGCCAGCGGAAATACGTTAGATCTCCTGACCCAGATGAAGCTGTGTGCGGATTTTCATAAAAATGAAACAAAGGACAGAAGTGCATTTCCGGCTGAAATCATCGTTTCCCTTGCGACAATCCAGGGAGCAAAGGCATTGGGACTTGATGCTGTGACCGGTTCCATAGAGCCTGGAAAGCAGGCAGATATGGTGCTGGTGGAAACCGGCTCCGCCAATATGTTTCCGGTTTACGATCCCTATTCCGCCCTGGTCTACAGCGCGAATCCTTCCAACGTGGAAGCCGTGTATGTGGCAGGAGAATGTCTGGTAAAGGATAAGAGTCTGGTAAACGTGGAGCTGAATGAACTGAGAGATTCCCTGATACAGAAAATGAAAAAAACGGAATTCAGGAAATACATGGTTTTATAAACTGAAGGACGGAACGGATAAAAAAAGGGTATATTTTGGTTTATTTAAACGAAAATCTGGAAACCATTTAGAAAGCGGAAAAAAGTATCTTTTGTCACAGATTCGCCGTTTCTGCGGATAGAAATAATTGACAACCATATGTCCCTGTGGTAAACTGTACAAGTATTAATTTGCGCCAATGCCCGGTATCTCGGATACTCCAACCAGTACTTGGTATGTGGTGAGAATCATTCATAAAAGGAGGAAATCGACATGATTTCAAAGGAAAAGAAAGCAGCAATTATTGCTGAATATGGAAGAAAAGCTGGCGACACAGGTTCACCAGAAGTACAGATCGCTATTCTGACAGAAAGAATCACAGAATTAACCGATCATCTTCAGAAGAACCCAAAAGATCATCATTCCAGAAGAGGTCTTCTGATGATGGTTGGACAGAGAAGAGGTCTTCTTGACTACTTAAAGAAGACAGAGTTAGACAGCTACCGTTCTTTGATCGAGAAGTTAGGAATCAGAAAATAATAAACCATTTAGGGTGGAGAACTTCTCCACCCTATCTGTCTATTAAGAAAAGAATGTTAAAAGTAGAAGCATCCCCCGAGACCGCTGATGTGCGCGTAACAAGCAGAGCCATAAGTGAGTCATTCGGACAGGATATGCTCGCATATCCAATCCGAATGACTCACTTATGGCGAGCAACCGCGAACGAGGGACATTAGTCCCGAGTCTGCGGCTGCGCATTCTGCCAAAGGCAGAATCTGCTTGTCATCTAACGGGCCGCACCCTCACACTTTTGATCTTTCGTTACGCGTAGATCAGTAGTTTCGGCATCTTCTGCTATTTAATATAAATTTTAAGTAATATATAAAAGGAGATCCAGTATGTACAAGAGTTTTAGTATGGAACTGGCCGGCAGAACATTGACTGTTGATGTCGGCAGAGTAGCGAAGCAGGCAAACGGAGCAGCTTTCATGCACTATGGTGACACCGTAGTATTAGCGACCGCAACTGCTTCTGACAAGCCAAGGGATGGAATTGACTTCTTTCCTCTGAGTGTAGAATACGAAGAGAAACTTTACTCCGTAGGAAAGATTCCAGGCGGATTTAACAAAAGAGAGGGAAAAGCATCTGAGAATTCCATTCTGACTTCCCGTGTCATTGACCGTCCGATGAGGCCGTTGTTTCCAAAAGATTACCGTAACGACGTTACTTTAGACAATATTGTTATGTCCGTAGACCAGGACTGCAGCCCGGAGCTTACCGCTATGTTGGGGTCTGCCATTGCCACCTCAATTTCGGATATCCCATTTAACGGACCGTGTGCATCCACTCAGATCGGACTTGTTGACGGAGAATTTGTAGTCAATCCGACCCAGGCTCAGAAACAGGTTTCTGATATGGCCCTTACGGTTGCGTCCACAAGGGAAAAGGTGATCATGATCGAGGCCGGAGCCAATGAAGTACCGGAAGACAAGATGATCGAAGCCATTTTTAAAGCTCATGAAGTAAATCAGGAAATCATTAAATTCATTGATACCATCGTGGCAGAATGCGGAAAGCCAAAGCACACCTATACCAGCTGTGCAGTACCGGAAGAGTTATTTGCAGCCATTCGTGAAATCGTACCTCAGGAAGAGATGGAGGTTGCTGTATTCACCGATGAGAAGCAGGTCAGAGAAGAGAACATCCGTAAGATCACCGAGAAGCTGGAGGAAGCCTTTGCTGATAAAGAGGAATGGCTTGCCGTACTGGGAGAGGCAATTTACCAGTACCAGAAAAAGACGGTCCGCAAGATGATCTTAAAAGACCACAAGCGTCCTGACGGCCGTGCCATGAATGAGATCCGCCATCTGGCAGCAGAAATTGATCTCCTTCCAAGAGTACATGGTTCCGCCATGTTTACCCGCGGTCAGACACAGATTTTAAATATCTGTACCCTTGCGCCATTGTCTGAGAGACAGAGATTGGACGGCATTGATGATCAGGAAACTTCCAAGAGATATATGCACCACTACAATTTCCCGTCCTTCTCCGTAGGAGAGACAAGACCTTCCAGAGGTCCGGGACGCCGTGAGATCGGTCATGGAGCATTGGCAGAGAGAGCCCTGGTTCCGGTTCTTCCGTCAGAGGAAGAATTCCCATATGCGATCCGTACCGTGTCTGAGACCATGGAATCCAACGGTTCCACCTCCCAGGCCAGCATCTGTTCTTCCTCCATGTCCTTAATGGCAGCAGGTGTTCCGATAAAGGCACCGGTAGCCGGCATTTCCTGCGGTCTGATTACGGGAGATACGGATGAGGATTATATCGTTCTTACCGATATTCAGGGACTGGAAGACTTTTTCGGAGATATGGACTTTAAGGTAGGCGGTACTCATAAAGGTATTACAGCCATTCAGATGGATATTAAGATCCACGGTTTAACAAGACCGATCATTGAAGAAGCCATCCGTACCACCAGAGAAGCAAGACTTTACATTCTTGATGAGGTTATGGCAAAAGCAATCAGTGAACCTCGCAAGGAAGTTGGAAAATATGCTCCTAAGATCGACCAGATCAGCATTGATCCTCAGAAGATCGGTGATGTGGTTGGTAAGCAGGGCAAGGTCATCAACAAGATCATTGAAGAGACCGGTGTTAAAATTGATATTTCCGATGACGGCAGTGTATCTGTCTGCGGAACGGACCAGGCGATGATCGACCGCGCCATTGAGATCATTAAGAGCATCGTTACCGATCTTGAGGCTGGACAGATTATGACAGGTAAGGTTGTAAGAATCATGAATTTCGGAGCCTTCGTAGAACTGGCACCGAATAAAGATGGTATGATTCATATTTCCAAGCTGTCTGATAAGAGAGTAGCAAAAGTAGAAGATGTGGTAAACATCGGCGACGTCGTGACCGTAAAGATTATGGAAGTCGATAAGATGGGCAGAATCAATTTAAGCATGAAGCCAACCGATCTCAATCCAAAAGCAGAAGAAGCCAAAGAAGCAAAAGGAAACGAATAAATTAATCAGCTGAGACGTGTAACGGGCAGCAGACAGACCATACGGGCTCTGTCTGCTGCCCGTTTTCAATGGAACGGTTTAAGAGGAATCTTATGATGGATATTTATTATAATGCAGTGATTTATGCAAAAAAAGGCATGGAAGCCGATGCCATGGGAGTAGAAAATGGAAGAGTGGCATTCATTGGTACCTTTTCTCAAGCCAGACAGTGGGAAAGCGGCGATGGTGCTGTGTGGCATGATATGGATGGTGCATTTCTTGTTCCTGGTTTTATTGATTCCCATCTCCATCTTCTTTCATACGGCAGGGGACTAAGCTCCCCTAATTTGGCAAAGCATACCTCATCCATAAAAGCTTTGGTAGAAGCGCTTTCCGCTTATAAGAGCAGGACCCATAATTCGGAAGCCTGGATCGTGGGAAGCGGCTGGAATCAGGAATGTTTTGAGGGGGAAAAACGGCTTCCCAACCGGTACGATCTGGATCAGGTTTCAACATGTCAGCCGGTGATTGCCTACCGTTCCTGCAGACACATTGCCTGTGTCAATTCAGCAGCACTTGAGGCCGCAGGCATAACTGGGAATACGCTGAATCCCGAGGGCGGTTTTATTGATTTTGATGAGAATGGCGAACCAACCGGAATTCTGAGGGAATACGCGATCAATCTGGTCAGTGGGCTGATACCGGTTCCTGAAGCAGATGAAATAAAATATTATATGGTTCAGGCTATGAAAAAGCTGAATTCTTATGGGATCACCTCGGTTCAGACCGATGACTTTGGCGCCTTTCCAGGTGTTTCTTATGAAACGGTGATACGGGCATATGAGGAGCTGGAAGCAGAAGGTCTGCTGACGGTTAAAGTATACGAACAATGTTTATTAGAAGAAATGCAGGACTTAAAAGGGTTTATAGAAAAAGGATACCGGACGGGAAAAGGAAGTCCGTTTTTTGCCATCGGTCCGTTAAAGATCATTGCAGACGGTTCCATGGGAGCGAGAACGGCATTTTTAAGTGCCCCTTATGCCGATGATACCGTTAATCCCCATAACTGCGGGATTAATATTTACAGCCAGCAACAGCTTGATGAGAAGGTGGTGTATGCATCGGATCACGGAATGCAGGTAGCGGTCCATGCCATAGGCGATCGGGCCATGGAGATGGCAGCAGGTTCCATGGAAAAGGCACTTTGCGGAAATCGGAAAAATCCCCTTCGCCATGGGATCGTCCATTGTCAGCTGACAACCAAAGCCCTTTTGGAAACCTTTCGGAAATGGAATCTACATACTTATATCCAGTCGATTTTCCTGGATCATGACAATTATGTGGTGGAGAAGAGACTGGGAAAGGAACGGGCTGCCAGTACGTATGCCTTCAAGACCTTATTGGAACTGGGACTTGATGTTTCCAATGGTTCGGATGCCCCTGTAGAATCCCCTGATGTGCTTGGGGGAATCCAGTGTGCGGTTACAAGGACCACTCTGGACGGATCAAAGACATTTTTGCCGGAGCAGTCATTGTCTGTGGAAGAAGCCCTCCAAACCTTTACCGTGATGGGAGCCAGAGCCAGCTTTGAAGAGAATGAAAAGGGAATGCTTCTTCCCGGCATGGCGGCTGATTTCACGGTACTTTCCCAGGATATCCGGCGCTGTCCTCCCGAAACCATAAAAGATACGAAGGTATGCCAGACCTTTGTAAACGGTATCTGTGTTTACGAT
Organism: Lacrimispora sinapis; assembly: GCF_043633585.1. Classification (NCBI taxonomy): domain Bacteria; kingdom Bacillati; phylum Bacillota; class Clostridia; order Lachnospirales; family Lachnospiraceae; genus Lacrimispora; species Lacrimispora sinapis. The sequence continues at coordinate 948,367 of NZ_CP141832.1, forward strand.
GGAGAGGACTCAAATAACAGATGAAAATTGCTGTGCCGGTGGAGGGAATTCACTCCCTGTGCAATAAATTTCCAGGTATCGTCATAATCGCCGGAAACTGTAAAATCACTGTCTGAAAGAAAGGCGAGGAATCCTTCCGGATCGGAGAGATAGCGGTCTGCAAAATCATCTGCAAAATCTATCTTTTCCGCATCGGTCAGATTTCCGGTCCGGTTATGGAAAACATGTTCCAGATTCCGGGAAAAATAGTACACCCGGTAGGGGAGAGTTCCTACTTTTCCTGTTTCAGAAAGCCTGCTTAAAATCTGGGATTTTCGTTGGTTGCGGTCCAGGACTCGTTGGGGAAAAGGGGCTTCTACCCGGTCGTCATAATACTGTATGTCCTTCCCTTTATGATAGATGATCCGGTCGTCAGGGATGAACACGCCATCCGTATCCACCAGATGTATGACTTTCTGTATATCACTTTTTTGAAATCCGTACCGTTTCCGCTCCATCTCAATGTGCTCATAAACGGTTTTTACCGCACTATTTACGGAGACAGACCAGTTGCTGGTCATATCGCCGTGAACGATATGAAAACGCACCTCATCATTCTGAAAGATTTTCTTTAAAATGGGGCTTAATGTGTCTTCGTCAGTGGGACCTTCTGCAATGAAAAGGATTACTTTCTTACTTTTGGAAGCCATGGAAAGCCCCCTTTCCGGCCCGGCGGAACGCCCGGCTGATCTCAACCGTATCTGTTTCTGCATAAATCTCTTCCTTTTGGCCCCCCAGGGTAATGCTTCGCAGGTATAAGTCCCTTAGATTGTTATTGCTTTTTACGTTCTGAAGACGCATGTAGCGGTTTGAAGGATTGGTGGTGGAAAAGACAATGCTTTTCTTGTGAAGCATTTCCAAGGCCCGCAGGTTATGAGAGGTAAAGATCAGCTGGCCCCTGGCCCCTTTTTCCATTACCGTAAGCAGTTCCCCAAGAAGGTATTCATAAATGCCGGAATCCAGTTCATCTATGATCAGACACATGGAGGCATGGTTATAGATACACATTAAGACATTTAGGACGGATATAAGTTTGATGATGCCTTCGGATTCGTATTTTAGTGGAATGATCACGTCGTCCCGCTTTGAAAACAGTTCGATTTTATATCCTTCGGTTCCATTTTCCCTGAGCTGCTCTCCGAAATTATGGATTCCGATGGATAGTCCGGGAATCATAGCGGTAAGGACCGCATTCATATCTATCATGATCTGGTTTACCAGCTCATATTGGTTCTTTGTAATGACAGAGGGGCCGTCCAGACGGATGGGCAGTTCCCCTTTCGCCACCTTTTCCCCTACTTCCAGCCGAAAGGCAAAGGGAAGCATGAAGTTCATGCTGATGGAGCCGGAATGAGCGTTGGTGATGACAAACAAGTTGAAGCTGGCGTATTGATGGAGTGCTTCTATAACATAGGCGTAATCCTCAGAAACATGTTCAGGGGTCGATAAAAAGATGCTTCTTCCCTCAGAACCGAACAGGAAGGAAACCAGATTTTTCTGGGCCAGTTTTTTTGCGACGTTTAAGTTGATCCGGTTTTCCTCATTGCAGCGCACCAGTTCGTCAAACCGGTATTTGGGAGTAAAGACAGGACCTTTGGAGGAAAGAGAATAATCAATCAGATTTTTTTTGCTTCCAAATTTTTCTCCGTTCCAGAGAGCTGCGGTAAGCGTTTCGTTTGAAATCTCCAGATCCCGGTCCGGTGTCTTTTGAAACTGGACCGTATAATCGGCCATGGCTGTTTTTTGGGGGGACTGGATTATGAATTTCACATGAATCCTACAGAAATCCCGGTCCTCCGTTATATAATGGCTGGTCTCCCGGGGCAGGGATTTTCCGGTTAAAAGAAACTGGATCACAGACATGGCCTCTACAACTGCCGTTTTACCCGATCCGTTCTGACCATAGATTCCAAGAATGTCGGCAGTGGAGGAACCGTAGTTTTTCTCGATGGCAGAGGGCATCTCAATGCGGCCGTATTGGGTGTTCTTAAACCCGAATAGTTCTATTTCACTGATTCGGACAGTGGTTTCGTTCATAAATTCGGTTTCCTTTCTTCTTTTAAATCTATAGTAGCATATTCCTCTTACATATCAAGAAATATTTTTGAATTTCGATACATTTTTTAACGAATGTTGATATTATAAACAGAAAAAACAAAAATATTCGGAATATATAAAAAATTTACAATCCATTTTTTCAGGAAATGCCTTAATCAAAAAGGTTCTATAACTCTTATTGACAAATGATAGTTTACCACGTATAATGTTTTTACTTAAAGAAGTACATTCAAATTAAAATTGCATAGAAGCTTCATTAAAAGGGAGTAGTTTTAATGCACTGTCAACAATCCTGGCTTTAATAGGCAGCCTGGTGGTGCATGCCAGACAATGGTTACCAGACTTTTAATGTGTTTATTCCTTATTGTTTTTAGAATAAATGCATTGGGAGTCTTTTTCTTTTCCCTTTTATGGCAATAATAATGAGAGACTTAAGTACATTTTGATGCGGCCGCCCTATGAGACGGCAGAATGGAGGAAAGTTTGAAAGACTGGTATCAAAAAAGTGGTGAAGAGGTATTGTCAGAGCTTCATACTACAAAAGAAGGATTAAGCTCAGAGCAGGCCAAAGAGCTGCTCGCCAGACTAGGAGAAAATGTTCTTTCTGAGGGCAGGAAAAAAAGTACTCTTCGGGTATTTGCCGAACAGTTTAAGGATCTCCTGGTCGTTATACTGATTGCAGCTGCTGTGATTTCCATGCTTTCCGGAAATGTAGAGAGTACGGTGGTTATTGTGGCAGTCATTCTGTTGAATGCCATTTTAGGAACGGTGCAGCATGAAAAAGCGCAGAAGTCTCTGGCAAGTTTAAAGTCCTTATCCTCTCCAACGGCAAAGGTCATCCGGGAGGGTCAGAAGCTGGAAATTGATTCCAGAAACGTGGTGCCCGGAGATATTCTTTTGCTGGAAGCCGGTGATATGGTGGTGGCAGATGGAAGGATTTTAAACAATTATTCCCTGCAGGTCAATGAAAGCTCTTTGACCGGAGAATCCACCAACGTGGACAAAGAAGACAATACATTAGAAGCGGAACTGCCTCTGGCAGACCGGACCAATATGGTCTATTCCGGCAGTCTGGTCACATACGGAAGAGCCGTTGTGGTGGTCACAGGCACCGGAATGAATACGGAGATTGGTAAAATTGCCAGCTTAATGAATGCAACAAAGGAGAAGAAGACGCCTTTGCAGGCCAGCATGGACCAGTTTTCCAGCCGTCTCGCTCTTATCATTATGATGATCTGTGCCCTTGTGTTTTTATTGAGTCTTTACCGGAGAATGCCTCTGCTGGATTCCCTCATGTTCGCGGTTGCCCTGGCAGTCGCTGCCATACCGGAAGCCCTTAGCTCCATTGTTACCATCGTTCAGGCCATGGGCACCCAGAGAATGGCAAAGGAAAATGCCATTATCAAGGAACTGAAGGCGGTAGAAAGTCTGGGCTGTGTCTCCGTTATCTGTTCCGATAAGACCGGTACATTGACCCAGAATAAGATGACCGTTCAAGACGTATACATTGACGGCAGGACAATGGCACCGGAGGAGCTTGACATCAGCAGCCAGCTTCACCGGTATTTAATCTACGATGCGGTCCTGACTAATGACTCTGCCATTGTGGAGGGAAAGGGGATCGGTGATCCTACGGAATATGCCCTTCTTGAAATGACGGGAAAAATCAACGTTAGCCATCATTATTTAAGAGATCTGATGCATCGCCTGGAGGAGCTTCCCTTTGATTCTGACCGTAAGCTGATGAGTACCAAGTATCATCTTCACGGAGTTCCCACTGTGCTCACCAAAGGTGCTGTGGATGTGCTCTTAGACCGTATGACCCATATCCGTACATCAGAAGGGATCAGGGAACTGACCGCCAAAGACCGGGAGGAGATCCTTTTACAGAACCAAAGATTTTCTGAAAACGGCCTTCGTGTTCTTGGATTTGCTTACAAGGAAGTGGATAAAAATCATGAGCTTTCCTTAAACTCTGAAAATGGATTTACCTTTCTCGGTCTGATCTCCATGGTGGACCCGCCGAGAGAAGAGTCAAAGGCTGCCGTAGCAGATGCAAAGCGTGCCGGAATCCGCACGGTCATGATTACCGGAGATCATAAGATCACAGCAACAGCCATTGCGAAGCAGATCGGTATTTTTGAAGAAGGAGACATGGCGGTTACAGGTGCGGAATTAGATGCCATGACAGATGAAGAACTGGATCAGAACATCACAAAGACCTCCGTGTATGCAAGAGTTTCACCGGAAAATAAGATTCGGATCGTAGACGCCTGGCAGAGGCGGGGCAATATTGTTTCCATGACCGGAGACGGTGTCAACGATGCTCCTGCCCTCAAGAAGGCGGACATTGGTGTGGCAATGGGAATCACCGGTACGGAAGTATCCAAGGATGCCGCCTCCATGATTCTGTCTGATGACAATTTTGCTACTATTATAAAAGCGGTGGCCAACGGCCGGAATGTTTACCGGAATATTAAGCATGCCATACAGTTTCTGTTGTCAGGCAATACCGCTGGAATTTTGTCGGTTCTCTATACTTCTTTGATGGCACTTCCGGTTCCGTTTGCACCGGTCCACTTGTTATTTATCAACCTCCTGACGGATTCTCTGCCGGCAATTGCCATCGGTATGGAACCAGCCAAACACGATCTTTTGGGAGAGAAGCCGAGAGATCCCAAAGAGGGAATCCTTACCAAAGATTTTCTTATCAAACTGCTTTTGCAGGGAGCTTTGATTGCGGCAGGTACCATGACTGCTTTCCATATCGGACTGAAAACCGGCAGTTCTGCGACGGCCAGCACCATGGCGTTTTGTACTTTGACCTTATCCCGTTTGTTCCATGGGTTTAACTGCAGAAGCAAATATTCGATTTTTAAAATCGGTTTTTCCAGCAACTGGTACAGTCTGGGAGCATTTCTTGCCGGAGTGGTCCTGCTGAGTCTGGTGATGTTTGTACCGTTCTTATCCAGACTTTTCTCTGTGACAGCATTAAACGGGAGTCAAATTGCGGTCATCTATGGTCTTGCAGTGATTCCTACCATCATAATCCAGATGGCAAAAGTGATAAAATATAAGAACTGATGAATCAATCCCAAAAGGGGCACAATGAAAATATATTGTGCCCCTTTTTCTGGATAGAGGGGAAAATAATAGCCAAAATCTGTCGGATTGTGCTACAATAAATAAATCAAGAAAACAGAGGAAGTAACTATGTTGTATCAGATAAAAGATGGGACAGTAAGCGCCGGCGGAACGTTGATTCTGTCTCATGTGGATTTTGAGATCCGCGGAAATGAAAAAATCGCAGTGGTGGGAAGCAATGGAGCAGGAAAAACCACGCTGTTAAGGCTGATAGCCGGAGAAATCGACTTAGACAGAGATGATAAGCGAAGCGGCCAGGGAATAGCCAGTGCAAGAAAATTGACGGTGGGTTATTTAAAACAGCAGGCATTTACGGAGAAAGAGCGGACGGTAGAGGAAGAACTGCTTAAATCCTGCTCCTGGGCAGAGGACGATTCCTTAGAGCGTTTTGTATATGAACGGGAATATGAGATTCTGTTTACAAGGTTCGGTTTTTCAAAGGGAGATAAGAAACGTAAGCTTTCCGAATTTTCCGGAGGGGAGCAGACAAAGATCGCTTTAATCGAACTTCTGCTGCAAAAACCGGATATCCTGCTATTGGATGAGCCGACCAATCATCTGGATGTTCACACCACTGAATGGCTGGAACAGTATTTGCAGCAATATGAAAATCCGGTGGTCATGGTGTCCCATGACCGTTTCTTTCTCGATCAGACTGTGTCTGTAGTCTATGAACTGTCTGGAAAAAAACTTACCCGGTATCCCGGCAATTACACGCATTACAGGGAAGAGAAGAAAAAAGCCATACGGCTTCAGACCAAAGCATATGAGCGCCAGCAGCAGGAAATCAACCGCTTGAATGACCTGGTGGAGCGGTTTAAGCATAAGCCAAATAAAGCGGCCTTTGCCAGAGCCAAGAAAAAAGCGGCGGAGCGGATTCAGCCGGTAGAAAAGCCTCAGCAGGATGAGGCCCATATTTTTACGGGTTCCATGGAACCGGCCATTTTGGGGAGCAAGTGGGTCTTTGAGGCAGAGCATTTAAAGATCGGTTATGACCGTCCCATTACAGAGCTATCCTTGAGAATCAAACGGGGGCAGAAGATCGGAATACTGGGTGCCAATGGAGCAGGCAAAAGTACATTTTTAAAAACCGTAGCTGGCCTGATCCCAAAGATTTCGGGAGATTATTCTTTGGGCAATCAGATTACCATAGGATATTTTGACCAGCATTCTTCGGAGCTATCGTCCGCCAAAACAGTGGCAGAGCATTTTCACGATTTATTTCCTTCCTTGACTGAAAAAGAAGTCCGCAGTATTTTAGGTTCCTATTTATTTGGAGGGAAAGAAGCCGGGAAGCGGGTCGATGTCCTGTCGGGAGGGGAAAAGGCCAGACTGGTTCTCATGGAACTTTTACAGAGCAAACCCAACTTTCTGATTCTTGACGAGCCGACCAATCATATGGATATCCGGGCCAAGGAGACTCTGGAATCCGCATTTACTGCCTATACGGGCACCATTCTCTTTGTATCCCATGACCGTTACTTTTTAAACCGGGTGGCAGAATCTATTTTGCTTTTTGAAGGAACGTCGGTGTTTTATTATCCGTTTGGCTATGAGCATTACCTGGAACGAAGCAGAAAAGCGGAGAACGGGGAGGGAATTGCAGCTCGTATCCGGGCGGAGGAACAGGCACTGATCGCAGGGATGAGAGCGGTTCCAAAAGCGGAAAGGCACCGGCTGAAGGAAATCTCCACAGAGGAGGCGTATCTGGATTGGAAGCTGGGGTTGGTTCTTGAGAAACTTCTTCCTGCAAAAAACAGAGTGGAACAGCTGACCGGTTTTATGGAGGAGCTAGAGAGGGAGTGGCTGGAATCCGAGGATTTCTGGCAGAACCGGCCGTGGACGGAAGCGGACCGCTATGAGCAGCTGCAAAAAGAACGGGACAAGGCCTGGGAAGAATGGAATCAGCGGTGCATGGAATGGTATGAGGCTGCGTATGGAGAAGAGATGAATGAAAAAAGCGTAGAATAAGGACAAATAAGCTGTCGTGATTCTACGCTTTTTATGTAATTGCTCGTTGCTTTTACCAGGTATCCTTAGTTTCTATCATACGATGGTTTTCTTGAATCCGGATTAATATTTGCCAAACGCGGAGCCTGGGTCAGAGGCATAGGCCGTACTGGAACTGGTAACAGCGTCGGAGGCGGCAGAAATGGAACCATAGCCGGAGTCAGGGATAGAGGAATTGGCTCCATCATTTCTTAATATGAACTTTTCTACCTCCTGCTTAAGGGTATGGGACTGAGCGGTAAGTTCTTCACTGGACGCAGAGCTTTCTTCTGCGGTGGCGGCATTGGTCTGGATGACTGCAGATACCTGAGACAGCCCCTGATTGATTTCTTCAATCGCTGCGACCTGACCGGAAGAAGCTTTTTCGATTTCCTGGATTGCCTGTTCAACCAGCTTGGATTTTTCAGTGACTTCTTTTAAAATCATTGCCGCTTCCGAAGCCATCTGTTCCCCATCTGAAACAGCTTCTACGGAATGACGGATCAGGCCGGCTGTTTCTTTTGCAGCTTCTGCGGATTTAATGGCAAGATTGCGGACTTCGTCAGCAACCACGGCAAAGCCTTTTCCGGCATTGCCGGCGCGGGCCGCTTCAATGGCAGCATTCAGTGCCAGAATATTTGTCTGGAATGCAATGTCTTCAATCACCTTTGTAATGTTGGAGATTTCTGAAGAAGTGGAGCTGATCTTATTCATGGAGTTGTTAAGCATTTGCACGTATTCATTGCTGGCAGAAATGCCGACGGTGCTTTCTTCTATATAGGAAGAAGCCTTACGGACGCTTTCCGCATTGTGTTCTGCCTGTTTGGCTACGACGTTGATGGAGGCATTCAGTTCTTCTACGGTTGCGGCCTGTTCGGTGGAGCCGGATGCCAGCGCCTGGGCAGCGGAGGAAACCTGTTCTGCACCGGTATTGACCTGTTCGGCGGACATGCGGATAAGAAGTAATGTGCGGTTTAAGTCACTTTCAATCTTACGGAGTGCAAGTCCAAGAACATCTGCTTCCGAACGAAGAGGAACTTCTTTTGTAAAATCACCGTTGCTGATCTCTTCTGCGATCAGCACCTGTTCCCGGATGCCCTGAAGCATTTCTGTGAAGGCTTTTGCAAGCTGCCCGGTTTCATCCTTGGAATCAATGTCCTGTAAGTCTACATTCACATGACCCAGAGCGATTTTTTTCGCTGCGGCTACTACCTGTTCAATCGGCCGGCTGATCATCTTTGAGATACGAGTGCCCAGAGAAAAGGCGCATACGATTCCTAATAAAATGATGAGGCAGAGAATTACGGTAAAGGTGGCTGCCGTTGAATCATTGCTTTGACTGGTTTTCTTAGCACTATTCATACGAAGTTCCATCAACTGATCCATATTTTCATATATTTTCTGTATTTTTTCCGGGTTTTCTTTCAGGGCGGCGACAGCTGCCTTATTATTTCCTGCTTTTGCAGCCTGGAGGGTTTTTTGCATCATTGGATCAAAATAGCCATCGAATAACTGGGTTGCTTCATCGAGCAAGACCTGGCCTCTGCCAGTTCTAAAGCTCTTGCTGTATTCCTTAGCACTTTGCAGAAATAAAGCTTTTTCTTTTTGATAATTTTCTTCCAGCTTTGATAATTCTGTTTGATTACCCGTGTTATTGGCCATTGCATTGATATCGTTTTCCAGCTTGTAAAGGCTTTTGATGGTATTGAAAAGCTGGTTGATGGGTACTGTCTGGTTTTCATATAAATAGGTATCCATTTGATTAATACGCATCATTCCGGTGATCCCCACACCGCCGATGAGCAACATAATTATCCCCATGCAAAGATATGCTATGAGAAGTTTTTTTGTAATACTGAAGTCCCTGAAATTCTTCATGCTGTCTACCTCCTGATATTGGCCTTTTTCTTATGTATAATTGCTTCGATCTAGTCTGCAAAAAAAATAATTTTGCGTGCATGTGGGATTCGCAGTTTCACTAAAACCACGCCGCAACTTTCAGACAAATTTCTACATTATGTATTATATAATATTGGTTTATTGTTTGTCAATCTAAATGAAAATAGTAATAATGATAGAATTCATATCGTTTTAAGCAGAAAAATCAAAGCATTTTTGGTGAAATTTTAACCATTTGCCGTCAAAAAAAAGGAGAATCATAACGATGCCACGCAGAGGTGAAAATATTGATAAACGAAAGGACGGGAGATGGGAGGGCTGCCAGCATAAAGCCGGCGGCCAGAGATTCTGATCGCCGGTTTTTTTCTGTGGTTTTATGAATAAAAATCTGTTTGGGAAAAATAGTTATTTAAATAAATATACCGCATTAAAACGGTCTTTCCGGTATGGATCATAAAAACCATCGCTGATTTCCCAGCCTTCAAATTCTTCCTTATTAAATAACAGGTGTTCCTCGCGATGGGAGCGCATGGGGATTTCCCCAATCAATACTCCCTTTTTGGCCACTCTTAAAAGTTCCTTTGTGGCTGCCTGCGCGTATTCTTTGTTATCAAAATATAAATAGACTCCATAGCAGATGACCTTGTCAAAGGATTGATCCTTAAAAGGCAAATTTGCAGCCTCTCCGGTAAGAACAGAATTGTGGAGGATTTCAATATGCTTTTTCACCAGAGTATGAGAGTAGTCGATTCCAACGTAGTCACAGTCCAGATATTGGGCCAGTGCTCCTGCGCCGCAGCCGACTTCTAATACTTTATCTTCCTTATGAATGTCCAGTCTTTTTATGATCTGGCGGGCCACCTCTTCCATATCCACATGGGTAGCCTCATATCCGTCATAGGCAAGTAAATCGGTGCCCTCTGCCTTGCCCTTCCGGGTCCAGATCTGTTTCCAGGTTTCCTTGGTTGTTTCCTGTGTGTTCATGTAATTGCCTCCTTATTAACGTAATATGTGTTTCAGCGCATCTGCAAGCCGTTGATTGTCTGATTCTGTGCGGACTGCAACGCGGATAAACTCTCTTCCTTCCATCCCTGGCTTATGGGATAAATCTTTTACCAGGATGTTATAACGGTTCAGCAGAAGCTCTGCGATCTGAGATGCAGAGCATCCGTCTGTGATCTCACAAAGAATAAAGTTGGCCTCTGAGGGATACAGCTTTAATTGTCTGATGGAGCACAGCTCCTCGAACATTTTTTTCCGGGTCACCTTGAATTTTTTCAATGCTTCCTTATAATCTGACTGGTATTTCTCAAAAATCTGGAGAAAGTATTCGGCCAGAGAATTGATGTTCCAGATCGGAAGCTCCTGTCTCACAAGACGGAGCACTGCCTGGTCGCTGCAGGCTAAGATGCCCAGACGCAGCCCGGGGACCCCGTAGGATTTGGAGATGCTTTTGATGAGGACCAGGTTGGGATATTCCTCAAGGGTTTCCTGGGTCATCAGGGACGGCGCTTCTTCGGCAGAAGAAAAATCAAGGAAGGATTCGTCCAGAATCAGGAATGCCTGTTTTTCCATACAGTACGAGGCAAGAGAGAGTACCTCTGACCGTTTCATATAACAGCCGGTTGGGTTTTCCGGGTTCACCAAAACCAGGGCATCCAGTTCCTGATCCTTATAAAATTCCATCAGATCCTTTGCGGTATAGGTGAAATCCGGAGTGGATACCATAAAGGGAACGGGGAATCTGGCACAGTTGCCATACTCTTCAAAGGACGGCTTTATCACTCCCACCGCATTGGAAAAGGAGCGGATGAGCGGTTTGATAAGCTCTGCGGCTCCGTTTCCGGTCAGGACATTGTCTTTGTTAAGTCCCAGGGATTTTGCCGCCAGTAAATTGTTGATGTCAAGGCCGGAGGGGTAGCTTGTGCACAGTGCTTCAAAGCTGGCTTTGATCTCCCCCATCAGCCGGCTGTTGGGAAAGTAGGGATTGACCAGATAGCAGAAATCAAGAAGACCGGGATAGCGCCAGTATCCTCCGTAACGGCTGGAAAGTCTGGTAAGCCTGCTTTGGGAATCTGTGAAAATGGATTCTGCAATATCCAAGTCCTGCTCGTCATCAATCTCATACCAAAACCAGTTTTCCAGTCTGCTGGCTTTTAAGTCATGGTCATCCAGCAGGGAAATGACTTTTAACACCTGCTCATAATATTCGTTATTCCCCAGTGCCTTGCTGTAGGCTTCCAGGAATGGCACGTAATGGGTTGCGGAAAAGTTTTGGCTGAATTTATAAATGTTCACAGTCTTATAATAGGAATGAATGTCCTCAAAGCGGAAATCTTTTCTTGTGAGAAACTTCATGATATTGTCCTGTTCATCCAAAAGGACCACGGTTCCATCCATCCAGCTTTCAAAATGAGCCACCAGTGCCAGATTGGGATAGGGATCACGGATAATCTGGGTCAGGACCTCCTGTTCAAAAATCAAGTCAGATTCCAGTAAAAGCGTATCATCCTGAAGAAGATAGTCTTTTGCCAGATAAAGAGAATAAATATTATTGGTCGTCTGGTAAACGGGATTGTCAATAAAGGTAACCGGAGTATGTAAGGACAGAGAACCGACAAAAGATTGAAGCTGTTCTCCTTCATGTCCTGTAACAAGAATGATTCTATTTAAATGATAGTGCTCCAGCTGTTTTAACATGCGCTCGATCATGGGAACTTCATTTACGGAAACCATACACTTCGGTTGATGTTCCGTTAATTTTTTCAAACGCCGTCCCATACCGGCGGCAAGGATTATCGCCTGCATAACACCCTCCTTTGTTCAAAAACAAGATTAATATTTAATTTATGAACATAATAGCAGGTTCTTCCAGGTCTGTCAATAGGAAGAGAGGAAAGAAACTTGACAATCTCAGATAGAGTGCTATAATATGAAAATGATTTTTGATTTCGAAACGAGGGAAACGCATGGGAGAAAGAGGCAGATACCGGACCAAACAGCAGGAAATCATCCTGAGCTGTTTAAAAAAACAAAAAGAAACGTTCTGTACGGTGGAACAGTTTATGCAATGGCTGCACCGTGACGGAATCCACGTTGGCCAGACTACGGTTTACCGGGCTTTGGAGCGTTTGACGGAAGATGGAGTGGTGGTAAAGATTCCATCGGTGGATGGGTCAAAGGCTCAGTTTCGGTATATTGGGGAAGAAATAAATTGGAATGTGGGAAAGCTGGTATGTTTAAAGTGCGGCAGCATGATTCCCCTGGAATGCTCCAGGCTGGATGCATTTTACGAGCACATTTATGAGGACCATGGATTTCAGCTGGACCAGCAGCATATGGTGCTTTACGGCTACTGCAGCCAGTGTCAGTCATGAAAAGAGAAGGAAAGGAGAGAAAGAGCATGAAGTATGGAAAGAATCACAGGCGTAGTTTGGCCCTGCTTCTGGCACTGTTTATAGCAGCGGCCCTTCTTTTTTCCTCCTTTTTTGTTTTTACCCATTTGAAGCACGATTGTACGGGAAAGGGATGCAGCGTCTGTACTGAAATCGGAACGTGTATCCGTACCATTCATTTGCTTTCTGATGCGATTGGGTGGGGAGCGGCGGGTATCCTTGTCTGTATTTGTGTGAAAAATCTAGGGAAACCTTATGCTGCCGGACTTTATTTATGCCCGGCTTCTTTGGTTCGTTTAAAGGTACGTTTGAATCATTGAAGACAAGGAAGAAGTGAAGACGATGGCTGCCAGGCAGGGCAGCGGATAGGACTGTAAGATAGAAAAATTCGGAGGATTTATTATGAGAAAAAATACAATAAGGACGAACCGCCTTGTGGCACTTTCTGTCCTTGTTTTCAGTGTTCTGCTTTCCGGCTGTGCAGGAAAAGAAAAAACAGCCGATAACGGAAAATTAAATGTAATGACTAGCTTTTATCCGGTCTATGATTTCACTTTAAAAATAGGCGGAGATAAAGTAAATGTTAAAAATATGGTTCCTGCAGGGACCGAGCCTCATGACTGGGAACCGGGGACCCGTGATATTTCGGCCCTGGAAGAAGCCGATGTGTTCGTATACAGCGGAGCAGGTATGGAGCATTGGACCGAGGATGTCCTCAAAAGCCTGAATAACAAAGACCTTATCTCGGTGGAAGCATCAAAGGGCATCTCCTTAAAGGAAGGTCACGGCGAAGAAGAGGAAGAAGGGGAAGAGGACCATGACCATGGCGAGTTTGATCCTCACGTATGGCTGGCCCCCCAGAATGCCAAAAAAGAGATGGAAAACATTAAGGACGCCCTGGTAAAAGCAGATCCCGGCCATCAGGATTACTATGAGTCCAATTATAAGACTTACAGCAAAAAACTGGATGAGCTGGACCAGTCCTTTCAAGAAACACTGGCTGCGGTCCCTAATAAATCCATTGTCGTTTCTCACGAAGCCTACGGATACTTATGCGCCGCTTACGGGCTTACCCAGATTGGAATCGAAGGACTGGCTCCGGACTCGGAACCGGATCCTGCAAGAATGGCGGAAGTCATTGATTTTGTCAGGGAAAACAACGTAAAGACCATATTTTTTGAGGAACTTGCAAGTCCCAAGGTGGCAGAAGCCATTGCAAAGGAAACCGGAGCCAAGACAGAGGTATTGAATCCCATTGAAGGATTGAGTGATGAAGAATTAAAAGCAGGAGAAGATTATATTTCCGTTATGGAGAAAAATCTCGCCGCATTAAAAGAAGCGCTAGAATAAACAGAGACAGGAGTAAGGATTGTGAATGCGATTGAAATAAAGGGCTTGACCTTTTCCTATGGAAATACACCGGTTTTAAAGGGAGTGGATTTTTCTGTTCCCCAGGGGCGGTTTGCCGCACTGATCGGAGCCAACGGAGCCGGAAAAAGCACATTGATCAAAATGCTTTTGGGAGAACTGCCTTTCACGGGAGAAACAGGGACCATCAAACTTATGGGCCAGGAGTTAAAGCAGTTTGGGGACTGGAGCCAGGTGGGGTATGTCCCTCAGAATGGAATGGCCAGTTATAAGGACTTTCCTGCATCGGTGGAGGAGATCGTTCAGGCCAATCTATATGCCCGGATCGGCAAATTCCGTTTTGGAGGAAAAAAGGAAAAAGAACTGGTGGACCATGCACTTTGCCAGGTAGGAATGGAGCCCTATAAGAAACGGCTCATCGGGAGGCTTTCCGGAGGGCAGCAGCAGCGGGTTCTTCTTGCCCGTGCACTGGTAAATTGTCCCAGGCTGTTGATTCTTGATGAGCCCACCTCCGGAGTGGATGAAACCAATACCCAGGAATTTTACCGCCTGATTAAGAAATTCAATCGCAGCGAAGGAATGACCGTACTCATGGTCACCCATGACAAAAGCTGTTTATCCGGACTTGCCGATGATGTATGGCAGGTGGAGGATGGCAGAATGGAACGGATATCAGAGGAAAGGGGAGAGAACTGCCATGGAAATATTTAGCTATGGATTTATGCAGCGGGCCTTTCTTGTAGGGATACTGCTTGCAATGGTGATTCCCTGCATCGGTGTCGTTATTGTACTAAAACGTCTTTCCATGATTGGAGATGCACTTTCCCATACTTCCCTGGCCGGAGTGGCCGCAGGGCTTATACTGGGAATCAATCCTGTGGCAGGTGCGGCGGTGGCCTGTGTCCTTGCAGCCTTTGGAATTGAGGCGATCCGCAGAAAACTGCCCCGTTATTCCGAGATGTCCATTGCCATTATGATGTCTGCAGGCATCGGTCTTGCCGGAGTGCTGTCCGGGTTTGTGAAAAATTCTGCAAACTTTAACAGCTTTCTTTTTGGCAGTATTGTAGCAATCAGTGATATGGAGATGTTCTTAGTCATAGGAGTTTCCTTAACGGTCCTTCTCCTGTTTCTCCTTCTATATAAAGAGCTTTTTTACATTGCATTGGATGAAAGAAGTGCAAGGCTTGCGGGAGTTCCGGTAAAAAGGGTGAACTTTATTTTCACCATTTTGACGGCTGCCACAGTATCCATTGCGGCAAGGACGGTGGGTGCCCTCATCGTGTCATCCATGATGGTGATTCCGGTGGCCTGTGCCATGCAGATCGGAAAGAATTATAAGCAGACCGTGATTTATGCGGTAAGCTTTGATGTGATATTTATGATTACAGGCTTAGTTTTGGCCTACTATTTTGGATTAAAGCCAGGCGGCACCATTGTCCTGGTGGGGGTCGTTTTCCTTCTTTTTATTTTCATGGGGAAAAAGCTGCTTGGAGTGAAGGGCTAAAAAGCAATAAGGAGTAAAGAAAATGACAGATCTTTATATTGTATCTGGTTTTCTGGGAGCAGGAAAGACCACGCTCATTCAGACAATGGCCAGGAATGTCTTTCAGAGCCAGAAAATCGTAGTCATTGAAAATGACTTCGGGGAAGCTGGAATTGACGCCAGCTGCCTGAGAAGTTGTGAGATTATGGTTACCAGCATCAATGCCGGCTGCATCTGCTGCAGTATGTCCGGTGATTTTTATAAGGCCATTGGACAGATCGTAAAGGAATATGCACCGGACGTGATTTTAGTGGAGCCTTCCGGCGTGGGAAAACTCTCAGATATTATAAAAGCCTGCTTAAGGAGAAAGGATCTTGTTTTGATCCGCCGCTGCATTACCGTGGTGGATGGCAATAGATTTGATAAATATAAGGAAAACTATGGGGATTTTTTTGTCAACCAGATCCGCTATGCTGATTTAATCCTGTTAAGCCACCAAACCGGTGATTGCGGAAAGATCGAAGAAACCATAGGGAAAATAAAGGAAATCAACCAGGAAGCAAGGATAGCGGCTGATTTTTGGGACAGCATCCCGTCTTCGGTATTTTTATTCGGAAAACGGGTAGAGGCGGTAAAGGAACTTGAAAAGGAACCGGTCCAAAGCCCTAAATTCCCCCGTATCTTAAAGGTATTTTCCTCACCGCTCGGTCTGGCCAAAGAAATATTTACTTCGGTTACCATAGAATGTCCGGAGGTTTTAACGGAAGAGCAGCTAAAAGAGAAGCTCAACAGGGTGCTTGACCATGGAGACGGGGTAATCCTTCGGGGAAAAGGGATTGTAAAGGGAATGGATGGCGGAATGATGTTTCATTACATACCGGGAATGCTTAACGTAAAATCTGTTTCCGCGGAAGGAACCCGTGTCTGCTTCATTGGAACAGGACTGAAGGAGCAGCAAATAAAATCGTTATTTCAAGGAGAACTATAATATGATTACCCCAGCATGGGTTATAACAGGTTTTCTGGATTCAGGGAAGACCACGCTGATCAACCGGCTGACGAAAGAAGAACTGAAGGAACAGGAGCTCCTGGTCATTCAGTTTGAAAACGGAGATGTGCCTTTAAAGGAATCGGAGCAGATCCGGCATTTAAGCTATACAAAAAGTCAGCTTGAAGAGACTCCGTATGAAATCAGTGAGATGATCTGCCAGGAACTTGAGGAAAATCCGGTAGATTTGGTTCTGATCGAATGGAATGGGATGGAGCATTTTCATACTCTGGAACAGATGTTTCTGCAATTTCGTGCAAAAGCGGCCATCAGCATTGAAAAGGTGATCTACACCGCAGCCGGAGAGGAACTGGACCGCAGGATCGCAGATTCCGGTGCCATATCCATGTCTCAGGTGGCGGCAAGTGACTGCGCCTATGTGCGCACAGATGGGAATGTAAAGATAAAAGGAGACAAAAGAGTGGGGCTCAGCGTAAGAGCAGATCTTCCGGTTTTTACAGACGGTCAATGGAATCGGTTTACCAGAAACCTGTTCCGCTATGACTTAAAAACGCAGTTGTGGCTTCTCTTAGTATCTGCGGCGGCGGTCCTGTTTCTGGTTGTAAAGCCCGCACTTGGGCCGCTTAGTTTTTCGCTTGATGTGTTTCTCACGGTGTTTTTGGGAGTTTTTTTGCAGGCAATCCCATTTCTGGCAATCGGCGTTCTTCTTTCTTCCGCTATACAGGTGTACATAAGTCCGGACTGGATTCAGCATAAATTTCCAAAGAAAGTGATTCCGGCGCAGCTGTTTGCTGTTTTTGTCGGATTTTGCCTGCCGGTCTGTGACTGTGCCTCCATTCCAGTGTTTAAAAGTCTGGTAAAAAAGGGGGTTCCCCTATCGGCGGCAGTTACGTTTATGCTGGTATCTCCGGTGATTAATCCGGTGGTGATTCTTTCCACCTGGTATGCCTTTAACGGCAATGTAACGATGATCGGTGCCAGATGCGGGCTTGGAATATTGTGTGCCGTGCTGACTGGAATCACCTATCTTTTGTTTCCTCCTAAGAAAGTATTTGCGGAGGGAATGCTTACCGGCAAGGCGGAGGACTGGGAGGACGATACCTTATTATCCGGGAATTCAAAACATACTTCCCGTTTTTTTCAGTTCATGCGCCATGCCCAGAATGAATTTTTCAGTGTTGGAAAATATTTGTTGACAGGTATTTTTGTATCCACCCTGTTCCAGCAGTTTCAGCCAGCCATGGTCCGGTCAGGAGCAGGAATCCCTCTCGCAGCCTCCATTTTGTTCCTGATGGCAATGGCTTTCGCCTTATCTCTGTGCTCATCCTCGGATGCAGTGGTGGCAAGAACAATGGCAGGAATCTTTCCCCAAGGTGCAATCATGGGATTTTTGGTGTTTGGTCCGATGATGGATATTAAAAATGTAGCCATGCTGCTTTACGGTTTCCGGAAAATATTTATTCTGCGGCTCATGGCAACGGTTTTTGTCATATGTTTTACTGCGGTATACCTGTTTGCAGCTTTAAACAGCGGAGGGATCAGATGATGAGATTAAGAGGGAAGGGATGGAATCTGGAGGCACTGGCGGAGTGTGTCTGCTATTTGATTTTCGGAATTTTGCTCTATCGGCTTACGGTCACAGGAACATATTTGAATTATGTAACACCCCGCATGAAGCCTTATTTGTACGGTCTGTCGGCTCTTATGTTCTTATGGGCGGCAGTCAATGGAAGGAATCTATTTTGCCCCAGGTACAAAAGCCGTCTGAAACGGTGCGTGGTTCTGGTGGTTCCCATACTGCTTCTGGCGGTTCCGCCCGCCCCGCCGGCCGCCGGTGCCATGGTAAAAAGCTTTGCCAGTGCCAATATTACCTCCCCGGGGAGTGGAGGGGATCAAAGCCAGACCGGAGAGACGAAACAGGCATCGGATGACTACGCATTTTATGGGCAGGATGAATTGGAAAAAGACCAATCCCCTTCCGTTCAGCAGCAGATATCAAGCCAGCCTCCCTCCTTTGATAGCAAAGGACTGAATGAAGAGACAAAGACAATTTCCATTGCGGATGAAGATTTCAGCACCTGGGTCAATGAACTGAACATGAACCCTGAGAAATACGAGGGGCATACAGTTACTATCAAAGGGTTTGTATTCTTAAACATGGAAGACCGCAAAGACAATGAGTTTGCCCTGGTCCGGTTGTCCATGTGGTGCTGTTCGGCTGATTTATCTCCTATGGGACTGATTACCGAATTCACAGGTAATCTGTCCTATAAGGAAAACGATTGGGTCACGGTCACCGGAAAACTGATGGTAAAAGACGGGTATCCTGTCATAGAGGCTGATAAGATAGAAGCGGCCGAAAAACCAGGGGAGGAATACGTTTACCCTTATTATTAGAGAATCTGTGGTCCGGAAAGGATAGAAGATGAAGAAAAAACCAGTTACGCTGTTGAGCGGATATTTGGGTGCAGGAAAAACCACTCTGCTCAATCACCTGTTGGAAAACCAGAAAGGCTGCCGGCTGGCTGTCATTGTCAACGATATGGGAGCAATCAATGTGGACGCCAGGCTGATCCGCAGCCAGACAGCGGCCGGTTTGGGAAGCCAGGTGCTGGAGCTGACCAACGGCTGTATCTGCTGTTCCCTTCGTGAGGATTTTATGGGTGAGATCCGGAAAATAGCGGAAAATGACCAGATCGACGGAATCGTTGTGGAGGCTTCCGGTGTCAGCAGCCCCATGAGCATTGCAGACGGATTTGAAGAGGAAGGCCATAGTTTCCCGGCATTTTTAGATGCCATTGTGGCGGTGGCCGATGCAAACCGTATATCTTCTGAATTCATGGAGGAACTGGAACAGTACCAGGAGGCCGGTGAGACAGAGGAAGAAGAGGATGTCATCAACCTTGTAATGGAACAGATCGAGTTTTGCAATATTATTATTTTAAATAAATGTGACCTTCTTACAGAGGCAGAATTAAACCGGGTGGAGCAGGTAGTTAAGACCCTCTCTCCGGAAGCGGAACTCATAAAAACCGCCAACGGCGTAGTGCCGCCGGAACGGATTTATAACCGGAGGCTTTATGATTATGACCGCCTGAGCCGTTCTTCCGCTTTATCAAGGGCATTGCTAGGCGAAAAAACGGAGGAAGAGGAAGGCGATTATGGAATCCGGTCCTTTGTGTATGAACGGAGACAGCCCTTTGACGAGACTTTGTTTCGTGATTGGATTAAACACCATTATCCCAAAGAGATCATACGGGCAAAAGGGTATCTCTGGTTTATCCAGGATAAGGATCAGGCAGTTTTATTTGAACAGGCTGGAAACAGCGTTGCCATAACTCCCATATCCCCCTGGGTGGCTTCCGGCACCAAAGAAGAGCAGGAGCAAGCCCTGGAGAGCTATCCTGAGCTTTTGGAAGACTGGGATGAAACGTGGGGAGACCGGATCAATCAGATCGTATTTATCGGAAAGTTGCTGGAGGAACAATTAATCATAGAAGCACTTGACAAATGTCTTATGAAATAGGAGATAGAAACAGCCGGAGATTTCTTTGTGATGGAGAAGTCCCCGGCTTTTTTCGGATTTCTGCAGAAACTTCCAGTGATAGGCATTTATTCCAGTTTTTGTTCGCTATTCAAGGAATACCCATCATGTTATACTTGAAAAAACCACAAAGGAGAAGGATAACAAAATGAAAAAGTATATCATGCGAACCGGGATTTTGGCTGTGTCCGCCTTTATGTTAATCATTTTCAGCTGGCAAAACAACAAAGATGCTTTTGCTGAAAATGAAGCAGGCCCTTCCTCACAGATTCCGAAAACAGAGGAAACCAGTGCGCTGAAGACTGGTAAATTAGTGGGATATTATGCCGCATGGTCGGCTTATTCCAATTTCTACCCCAGCCAGATTGATGTCTCCAAGCTGACTCATATCAATTACGCATTTGCAAATATTGACTCCGATTTGAAGCTGACCCTGGGGTATCCGGATGTAGATCCTGAAAATATCCGCAAATTAAATTCCTTAAAGGAAACCAACCCGGATTTAAAGACATTGATTTCCGTAGGCGGCTGGAACTGGTCAGGGAGGTTCTCCGATGTAGCTCTGACAGGGGAAAGCAGAAATAGATTTGCAGAGAGCTGCGTGGAGTTTATTGTGAAATACGGGTTTGATGGTGTGGATTTGGACTGGGAATATCCGGTCAGCGGCGGCTTGACGGCCAATGGAAGGCGGCCGGAGGATAAGCAGAACTTCACCTTGCTTCTTCAGAAGATCCGGGAAAAGCTGGATGCCAGAGGAATCTTGGACCAAAAACACTATCTTCTTACCATTGCCGGAGGTGCAGACCGTTCTTATGTGGACAAGGTGGAGCTGACAAAGATTGCCCCGTATCTGGATTATGCCAATCTCATGACCTATGATCTTCACGGAACCTGGGATACCCATACGGATTTACTGGCACCTCTTTATCCCAACAGTGATTCCTCTCCCCAGTATAAAACAAGTGTGGAGCAGGCAGTCAATACCTGGTTAGATGCGTCTTTCCCTGCGGAAAAACTGGTGATGGGCATTCCGTTTTACGGATACTTATATTCCTCGGTGAGTCCTTCCAACCGGGGAATGTATCAGAAATTCGGGGGTGCCAATTCCATCAGCTATGAGGATATTAAGACAAATTATTTAAATAAGTCAGGCTATACCAGATTCTTTCATTCCCAGTCCAAAGCTCCGTGGCTGTTTAACGGCACCATTTTCATCAGCTATGAGGATGGGCAATCCATTGGTTATAAATCAGAGTTTATCAAGTCTAAAAACCTTGGAGGAGCCATGGTATGGGAATTGAGCCAGGACCCGAAAGGCGAGCTGCTTTTCGCACTGTATCACGGATTGGGCAAGCAGTAGCAGAGCACTTTTGGTAAGAAGACCTGATTAAAATCAACGGGATTTGCAATTAAGATAGGAGTGCTATTCCTGCTCCTGACTGATGTAAGTCCCGTATTCTTCCAGAAATTCCTTTACCAGAGCAGCATTCATACGGCTGTCATGGAGCATTAAAAAAAACATGTCCTGAACGGAAACGTCATATACATCCAGTGGATTAAAGTTTGCCAGTGAAAAATGGATTCCTTTTGTAAAATAGAAAAAGGCATTTTCAAAATCAGATATGTGGTAATATGCAAAGGCTGTAAAAAAATATGGAATCAGGAGCCGGTCGTAAAATCCAAAATCACTCATATACCGGATCAGACTGGTGCCTTTCCGACAGGCATCTTCATAGTTTTTTATAAGATAGTAAGAGGTCAGCAGGTTAATATGGGCAGCGATATGAGTCTGATCCTGATAAATTACGGAACTTTCCGGCAGCAGGCTGGCAGCTTCCATGGTAGCCTCATGTGCTTTTGTACTGTTTCCAATCATGGTGTAGCAAATGGATAAAAGGATATACAATCTGGTTTTTGTCTTACTTTTTTCAGGGTATGAAGAGGTATTGGACAAGTACTTACTTATTTTTTCAATGCAATTCTCGTATTTTCTTTCCAGAAAAATCTGAATTGATATTTCATTCATGAATATTTGGATTTTCCAGGGATCTTTTTTAAAATCTGCCAGGTCCTTTGCCTTGGCATTAAATTCTTTCAATGTAATATAATCACCCTTTTGCCGGCATAAATTAAACTTGCTTATGAATTGACAGACAGAAATTGGATCTTTGCAGTCCAGATAACGATAATATATAAATAAATCCTCATGAAGCTTCTCCCCAAACAGATAAAGGATATGTGAGGAGGGGCTTCGTTTTCCTGTTTCAATCAGATAAAGGTATTTTTCGGAGCATATTTGTTGTGCAAGTTCGATTCTGCTTAATCCCATTTTTTCTCTGAAATTGCGTATTACGATACCGATATGTGTCATTTCTAATGCTCCTTTGAAAATTTTTCTCTCTCATTTCATTTTTCTTTGTAATATTTCCCCCTATTTATACAGGTGTTCACGTCATATGTCAAGATTCTTTCCGGTGATTTCCATAAAATGTAAAAAATACTTTCTAAATGGTAACAATTGTTCCATTGAATTACAGCAGTCCTTGTAACTATAATGAACGTGATTTATGTTTACCAGGATGGAAAATCAATCAGAGAGGACTGCCATGCGATTATCTGTTAAAATTGGCTGTTTGGTCTTGATTTGTTTAACTATTTCAATTGTTTGTACATTTGGATATATGAACGAAAAAAAAGAAGGCAAAGCAGCCGAAGAAGTTTACAATGAACTGCAGATGGAAAAACCGTCAAAATCGTTATTGATTGAAAGCAGGGAAAAAGCATTGATTGAGGACTCTTCAGAGTTGGGGATCGAAGAATGGTTTCAGGAGAAAAAAGCGGAATATCCTGATATGGCAGGTTGGTTGAGCTGTGAAGGGACACCAATTGATTATCCGGTGATGTCTGCAAGGGATAACGAATATTATTTAAATCATTTACCGAATGGAGTAGAAAACAGACTGGGTTCCCTGTTTCTGGACCGTAGTGCCAGCAAGGATTTTTCATCTCCTGTTTCTGTCATTTACGGACATATGGTAAAGAGCGGAGAGATGTTTGGTTCTCTAAGCGGATATCGAACACAGTCTTACTATGAAAAACATCCGGAATTTACCCTGATTACGGAAGACGGTGAAAAAAAGATTCAAATTCTTGCCGCCTATCTTGTAAATGGGGAAGCAGAGACGTATCCCACTGCATTTGCCAGTCGGGAGGATTGGGAGCGTTATATGAAAAAAGTATGGAATCATTCTTTTATAAAAAGTAATACAAAAGCCAATCCAGATGACAAACTGGTTATATTTTCCACATGTGCATATGATTTTGAAGATGCACGTTTGGCAGTGCTGGGGCGTTTTGTTTACAATAACAAATAGAAAGGTGTATGGTATAAAACCAATGGGAAAGAGTATGAAGCAGTATTTTAACAGAATCGTTTCCTTAGTGCTGGTGTTTTTGCTGGTATTTAATGGAAATGTTATTCCTGGTTACAGCGCATCTTTGGAAAGCGCGCTGTACAAAGACGGCGTTCCGTTGGCAGACGGGGATATGGTATCTGCTGCCGATGAGCTTTCGTGGCAGGTTGTCATTGATGAGAATGAGTTGGAAGAGGGTGTGAAGGTTACTCTTCCAAAAGGGCTGCTTCCTGCAATTAAAGGGGATGAGGTGGCTGGAACAAGTGCCAAGGTAAGGGGGCAGGTGGTTACATTACAGCAAACAGAAGATGGGATTTTATCAGAAAACAGCGAGAAAACAGATAATAATGTTCTTTCGATTCACACCAATGGCAATCTTGTAAATCTCAAAAATGAAAACCCGGTATTTTTAAAGGCAGAGGATGATAAGAATTATAAAGCTCATCAAGAACCGGAAAATGGAGAGGTTCAAAGTCTGGACGATCAGGAAAGTACAGAAGAGCCGGAGCGTGCAGAAGAATCTAAAAGTATAGAAGAACCGGAAAGCACAGAAAAATCTGACAGTAAAGAACTGAAAAGCGAAGAAGAACTGAAAAGCGAAGAAGGACTGAAAAGCGAAGAAGGGCTGGAACGTGAGGAAGAGCCGGGACGCACAGAAGAGTCCGAAAGCGAAAAAGAACAGGAACGGACAGAAGAGCCGAAAGGTACCGGAGAGTCCGAAAAAGAACAGGAACGAACAGATGGGTCGAAACGTTCAGAAGAATCCAAAAGTACAGAAGAGACTGAAAGTTTGAAAGAACCGGAGCATATAGAGCAATCAGAAAGTGCAGTTGTACCAGAGGATGAGCAGGAATCGAAAAAAGCAGCCTCTGCAAGCGAGGCAGAGAGCCAACTGGGCAGCAATATGAAACAGATAGACACTGGTTTTTCCCAAAAGAAGAATAAAGACTTGCAGACCCTTGATATTCCCTGTACCATTGATCCGGCAAAGGTGAAAAATGGAACCATTGTCATTAAAGGGATAACGTTGATGGTATCATCAATTCAGGCGGAAGGAACCATTTCTCAACCAGATAATATTGATTTGCGTCATACAGATGCCAGTGGCAAAGGGAAAGAACCTCCGGTAAAAGATGGGGACACGATCAGTTTAAAAGATGAGTTTGCCCTTCACTTATTCTGGAATAATTTAAACGATGTGACCCCTGGAGATTATTTTGAATATGAATTACCGGAAACGTTTGGAGTGCCGGGAACTGATGGAAATGTTGATATCTTTAGCGAGGTTAAAGATCCTAATTTTCCGCGCAATAAACCCTTTGCAAATTTATCCTGGGAAAAAGGCAGTAATAAAATAAAAGTGGTGTTCCTGAGCATGGGAGATTATATGGGAGAAGAAGCTCTTTCTTTTCTTGAAAATGTCTATGTGGAATATCAGTGTTCTTTGGATGAAAATGTACAGGGAGACGACCAGGGAAAGGTAGTAATTGCGCTGGGAAACAGTACGATTTCGGTCACTGTCTCAGAACTTATGCCAAGCCCGCCCAATCTTCAAAAAGAGGTGGGGCAGATGGATGCAAATGGAGAGGTGACTTGGAAAATCACCTATAAACACCCCTCAAATGCCTATTCCGGAGAGAAACCGGATGAAATCATTGATGAACTTCCAAAAGGCTTGGTTTATGTGGAAGGAAGTGCAACCGCTTTGCTGGACGATGGAACAGATAAAACCAGTGAGGTTGCCTTTGATGCGGAAAAGAACACCCTTACCTGCGGTCTCAATGAGATACAGCCGGGTCAGACCCTTATATTTTCCTTTAAGACACAGCTGACAGATGTTGAACTGCAAAACATCTGGCAAAGCCCAGATCAACAATTCCGGTATGAGAATCATGCATATGCCCAAAAAGAGGGAACAACAGTCAAAACAGAAGGCAAGGGAACTGCAGTTCTCACCGTAAGAGGAAAAGACTGGATCAATGGTACACTGATTCAAAAGGTGGGAACCTTGCTGTCCCAAGATTCCAATGACTGTCAAATTGGCTGGACAATTACGATTCGGACGGCCGGACGAAGCTTTCAGTCCCTTCAGCTGATTGATACAATGGGAAAGGGTCTTGAACTTGACGATGACAGCATATCAGCTGAGACAGAAGATGGGGCATTGGCGGTTCAGCCGCAGATCACTTCCGATGCAGATGGAAAGACTGTTATGAATATAAAACTAATTGATGCAGAAGACCAGCAAAAGGCATCAGAGACGTACCGGATCACTTATACAACAAAAGTAAAGCCCGGATATTTTTCGCAGACAGAAGATTTGACGGAAGAGGATATCAAAAATAATGCAAAGCTTTCATACGATTGGCCGGAGGGAACCGGCTTTGGATCTGATCTCCATTTTGAGATTCCCGCAATTACAAAAGCTCCAAATAATATCAATAATAGCATGATCCGTAAAAAAGCAGGCGCTTATGATAAAAAAGACCACTCTCTTACATGGACGGTTGAAGTGAATCCCAATCATGTGAACTTGACAGAGGCTTTGCTGGTGGATGATTTATCAGGAAATAATCCTCTCCATTGGTTTGCACCAGATGACTCTCGTGAGGACGAGGCTGAGAATGCCATAAAAGAAGCCGTAGAAGCGGCTCTTCCCAAGGATAACACCCAGGTTAGCACCCTGGAATCCCTGATTCTTAAAGATAATAAATTGACTTTACAGATAAAAGGAATTGGGAAACGTAATTTTTCATTTACCTATAAAACCTATGTCCGTGACCCTCAGTACTGGGCAGGAAATAAATCAGATAGATTTTCAAATCAGGTGATAATGTCAAAGGAAGGAACCTCTGTAGATGGAGTCCCGGTAATCAAGGACCTTTCAGCGACTGCCAGTATTTATGCAGAAAATGAAGTACTGAAAAAAGAATCAGTTTCATTTGATCCCAATACCAAAAAAATAACATGGCGGCTGACCGTAAATGCTAATGCCACGGATTTGGGAAATGTAACGATTACAGATAAGCTGGGTTCCTATTTAAGCTGTGAACCATCGGAAGCGAGGATTGATGGCAAGCCATTTGATCATTCAGATACTTTTACCGTAAACGGCAATATTATAAGCATTTATTTACCTGATGTAACCCAAAAGAAAATCATTACTTATACCACATCAGTGGACGTAAATGGTGAAGACTTTATTAAAAAATCTTTGGTGGAATTAACGAATTCGGCTGAAATGATAAGTACGAGTAACCAATCCCCTGTTGTAAATACGGTCAAAGTGAATTTGTCTAATAAAGTATTAACCAAAGGTACTCCAGTGAGGGAAGGGCTGGTTGCTCATTATTCTGTTGAATTGAATCCCTTGGGATTGGAACTTTTAGGGGGGCTGTCCGGTCATAAGCTCCAATTAGAAGACACTCTGCCTGATGGCCTTTACCTTGATCCGGATTCCGTCGCACTCTATGAAGCCTCTGCAGATGAGGTCACTCCATCCGGAAATGTGTATACTGTAAAGCTAAAGAAAAAAACCAAAATCTCTCCGATATCCACTTCATACGATTCTTCCCAGAGGAAGCTGACGGTAGATATTCCGAATTCGGCTGGAAGATATATTTTGTGCTACGATACTTACGTTGTGCGGCTTGGGGTGGAACTGAAGAATGATATTTCTCTGGTTGGAAGCATACTTCCGGAGAGTGGTGGGCTTAGTAAATCCTCTCGTGCCATGACAGTAGCCTCTGCCGGAGGTGCCAGGCTTGGGCTTCCCAAGGATAAATTTATTTCAGTACAGATCAAAAAAACAGATGATACGGGTTCCATATTAAAAGGAGCTGAATTTGGACTTTTTAAGAGTATGTCGGATGAGACCCCTCTTGTAAGGGGAACCAGCGATGACAATACAGGAATCTGCACATTGGGACTCAGCAAAAGTGCTGTATCGGATATGGAATATCTGTACTGGAAAGAGCTTAAGGCACCTTCCGGCTATGCACTTAGCAGTGAGTGGCATACCATAAAATTGTCCGGGTATGATTCGGACTCGGTTCTGACGGCGGTC
Source organism: Lacrimispora sinapis (assembly GCF_043633585.1). Taxonomy (NCBI): domain Bacteria; kingdom Bacillati; phylum Bacillota; class Clostridia; order Lachnospirales; family Lachnospiraceae; genus Lacrimispora; species Lacrimispora sinapis. The sequence continues at coordinate 975,774 of NZ_CP141832.1, forward strand.
AATGTGATGGAAACAGAAAAAGAAAGCGGCCAGATTCTAATAAGAAAACTGGACGGACAAAATAATCCGCTGCCACTTGCAGAATTCCAACTGTATCTGGATGAAGAGTGCAAGGAACCTGTTATGGCCGGTGGGCAAGCCCTGACTGGTATCAGTGATGCAGAAGGGCTGGTAACCTTTAAAGGTCTATATCCAAAGCAAACATATTTTATCAAAGAGATTAAATCCCCTTCGGGGTATGTAAAATCAGATCAGGTCATTGCTGCAACAGCAGAAAAAGTATGGAATGATCCGGATCTGATAAAAGTAAAAAATGAAAAAGCCAATGTCACATTAAAGCTTCAAAAGGTAGATAGTCAAAATCTGCAAAAAGGCTTGCCAAACGCCTCCTTTCAATTGTATGAGGACGCAGAATGCACCGTAAAAGCGGGCGGACCGCAGACAACCGATGCTGCTGGAAATGCAAGCTTCTCTGGCCTTTTGCCACATCATACCTATTATTTGAAAGAGGTGGCTGCACCCGAAAATTACAATCTGAAACCGGATCTCATTACGGTAATAACAGGAGAAAACAATCAGACAATGTCCACTCTGAAAATTGAGAATAACCCTGTTGGCTGGGATGAGAAAGCCTCCATTCAAATATTAAAAACCAGCGAAGACGGGTCAAAACACTTGGAGGGTGCAAAATTTGCCTTATATAGGAATGACCAAGTTACTTTCGTGGGAGAGCAGACTACAGGGGCAGACGGAATATGCAGTTTTACAGGTCTTAAAGAGGGAAACTATTATTTAAAGGAAATAGAAGCTCCTAAGGGGTATATGGTCTCCCCGGACTGGATTGCCGTAGCTGTTTCTGAAAATGCAATTCATACGATCACCGTCAAAAACAAGGAACAATTGCCGCCCTCAACTCCAAATGAAACAGACCGTCCATCGAATCCAGGCAGATCGGGATCAGGATCGGGAGGGGATTCTCATTCCAGTTCTCGGTCTGACACTCCAAAGGTGCCGGAGCAAGAGATAAAGGTGATCCCAGAGAAAGCAGAGCAAGTGCCGGATAGTCATACGGAAAATCTTGAGGTACCAGAATTGCAAAAGACACCAACGATACCAAAGCCATCCATGATACCAAAGACAGGGGTTATTGAATATTCCGGTTTATGGCTGGGTGGAGCAATCGTATCATTTTTGTCAGCAGTTATTTTATGCTTTTATTGGTACATGAGAAAAAGGAATGAAGATAGTGGATGCAAACAGAAAAAGAGGTGACGCTCCGCCGCACGGATTGGTGAAATAGAGCAAATACCATGAAGCCCATATAATAAACCAAACAAAACAGGAGTTTATGAGAGGAAAAAGGATCTCGTAAACTCCTGTTTTTCTGGATTTCTCAACAAATAGTTCTAAGACTTTCATTCACAGCATGAGCCATCGGCCTAAAGAATTTTTAGTAATCGTTTAATTATAAATAGCTGAAAACAACCTATATAAATTTTTTAGATAGCAATGATAATTTAGAATAAAAGAGCTTTTGCAACCCATTGCGATATGTTGCAAAAGCTCCCCAAACTGCATTTGACATTATCACTAATTAGTGATATATTAAATCTATGAAAAAAAACACAATATCTTACGGAAAAGAAAATGACCTCAATTTAAAAGCGTTGATTGGTCTTAGCAGAACAACTCAGGCACTTCATAGAAGAGCCGGTGCCATCTTTAATCAGGCAGGTCTGACATCAGCGCAATTTGCGGCATTGGAGGCTTTGTACCACAAAGGCGATTTAACCATTAACGAGATCATGGACAGTATTCTTTCTACCTCCGGAAATATGACGGTGGTAATCAATAACTTAGAAAAAGATGCCATGGTAGAAAGACATCCAAATCCAAATGATAAAAGGTCCTGTATTATTGCAATTACACCAAAAGGGAGAGAGAAAATAGAAGAGATTTTTCCCAGGCATTTGGAAGATTTGGCGGATAGTTTTATGGGACTTGAGGAAGAGGAAAAAGAAATGTTAGTGCATCTGCTGAAAAAAATTAAGACAAGGAGAAAATCAAATGAGTAAAAAGATAAAGGCAATTGAAAAAATAGGATTTCAATGGGGGATGGACAGTCCCTTTCTGGCATGTATGCATCACAAGGATCAATATCCGGCAGGAAATGAGGTACAAGGGCCTGCAGTTTCTTTAGCAGGAAGAAGAATGGGAAATGATTTTTCCGGGAAAGACGGCTTTAGTATGTATCATGGAGAAAAGGTTCCGGGATTTCCGGTTCATCCGCACCGGGGGTTTGAGACTGTTACCGTTGTGCTGGAAGGGATTGTGGACCATTTTGATTCCAAGGGAGCGGAAGGACGTTATGGAAATGGAGATGTCCAGTGGCTGACGACCGGAGCAGGCTGCCAGCATGTAGAGATGTTCCCGCTGGTTCATCAGAATAAGGAAAATCCCCTTGAATTATTTCAAATCTGGCTGAATTTACCGGCAAAGAGTAAATTCACAGACCCGGATTACAAGATGCTTTGGGCAGAAGAAATCCCAGTGATCAAGCATACCAATGAAAAAGGAAAGACAGCAACCATCCGATTAATTGCCGGGAAATATGAAGACAAGAAAAGCTTGGAGCCAACGAAAGATTCGTGGGCAGCAAGAGAAGAAAATCACGTAGGAATCCAGCTTGTGGAACTGGAGCCTGAGGCAGAATATCCTATCGCTGCAGGTTCTAAGAGCTTAAACCGTAACCTGTATTTTTATCAGGGAACCAGTTATATTATCATAGATGGTAAAAAAATTGAGTCCTCTTCTCGAATCAGGCTTTCAGGAGAAGAGGAAATTACGGTGGTAAATGGAGATAGACCCAGTTACATTTTGCTGTTAGAAGGGGAAACGATTCAGGAGCCTGTCGCACAATATGGACCATTTGTTATGAATTCCCAAGAAGAAATACGAGAGGCATATGAGGATTATCAGAATACCCAGTTTGGAGGCTGGCCATGGAATGATGATGAGCCGGTTCATGAAAGGGAAACGGGAAGATTTGCCCGTTATCCAGATGGAAGTGTGGTAAAAAGGTAATATTAAAGAAGCGAAACAAAATAGCCAGGTAGATAAAAGGAGCTTTTACAGTATGCAATGACTATACCGTAAAAGCTCCTTTTATCAAGTGAAAATATTAAAATTTAATTCTTTTTTCCAGCAAAGTAATTCCCTGATACAAGATTGCCGAAACAATACAAAGTATTACGATAGACATTACCACAAGATCCATCTGAAATACCTGGCTGCCATAAATAATCAAATATCCAAGCCCCTGATTCGCGGCTAAAAACTCCCCGATAATAACGCCCACCAGACAAAGTCCGATGTTGACCTTCATATTGCTGATAATCAAAGGCACAGAGCTGGGAAGCAGTACCTTTAACAGTACATCCTTTTTCTTTCCCCCAAGAGAATAGATCAGCTTGATCTTATCCGGGTCTGTCTGGGCAAAACCGGTGTGAAGGGTCATAATACAGCCAAAAACAGCAACAGAAATTGATGCCACAATAATGGTCTTAATATTGTTGCCCAGCCATACAATTAAAATAGGGGCGAGAGCGGACTTTGGCAGGCTGTTCAGCATAACCAGATAAGGCTCCAAAACCTCTGACACGCTCCGGCTGGACCAGAGCAGTATGGCGATCAGAAGACCAAAGCTGATAACAAGGGCAAAGCTGACCAGTGTTTCCATTACGGTGATACCGGTATGCAAAAAAATGGTTCTGTCCTTAACCATATTGAGAAAACATACGGTTACGCGGGAAGGAGAACTGAAGATGAAATCATTGATAATTCCAAGTCTTGCACAAAGCTCCCAAAGAGACAGAAGCAGGACCAGCAGCATTATGCGGATTACCCGTACATTGCGCCGGTGCAGTTTTTCTTTCAGAATAAATTCCTGTTGGGATAGTGAGGGATGAGTCTCAATCATGGTTCTGAAGCTCCTTCCATACCTGATTGAAGTAGACGGAAAATTCCGGCATATTCCGCCTCATCAATGGTCTTGTATTCTCTTCGCCAAAGGAAACCGGTATGATGGCTTTGATTCTTCCCGGCCTTTTTGTCAGTACGATGACCCTGTTAGCCACGCTGATGGCTTCGGAAAGGTCATGAGTGATTAAGATTGCGGTTTTGTGAGTGCTTTTTATAATAGAACTGATGTCATCACAGACAGAGAGTCTGGTCTGATAGTCCAGTGCGGAAAACGGTTCGTCTAATAAAAGAAGGTCCGGTTCCAGGGCGAGGGTTCGTACCAGTGCGGCACGCTGTCTCATACCTCCGGATAATTCGGACGGTTTTGCCTGCTCAAAGTTTCCCAAACCATAAGTATGAAGCATCTGATGCAGTTTTTCTCTGGAATTGCTGTTTCGTTTTTTCTGAATTTCAAGCCCAAGCTCGGCATTGCCCATTATGGTACGCCATTCAAAAAGATGATCCTTTTGCAGCATGTAGCCGATATTAGACTCGGATTCCGTTTGCGGAACACCGTCAATGAGTATTTCTCCCGTATCAGGAATTAATAACCCGCAGAGAAGAGATAAAAGTGTGGACTTCCCACAGCCGGATGGTCCGACAATTGCCAGGAATTCCCCGTTATCTGCCGTAAAAGATATATCAGAAAGGGCCAGTGTCTCACCTTCAAGGGAATGATAGGAGTAGCTGACCCCGCGAACTTCCAGTTTTGGCTTCATGGGTCCTCCTTTTAAATCATTTAATCTGATATAGTGTTATAATATGTACAAAAAAATGGAGTGTGAGGTAATGTCTAAAAATCCCTTCTTATTTGTCAATAAATGAAGAAAAATGTATGATTTTGAAATCCCGTTTCTTCCTTATATAATATAGACTGAAAAAAGAAAAAATCAAGGGAGTTCCGATTCCAAGGGATGATTCGGATGGAAATACGGGCTGGAACGTGGAAACAAATCGAAAAAACTGGAAAAATAAGAAAAAAACCTTGCATTCACAAAAAAATGGTGCTATACTACTAAAGATAACATGACAGTTTAACGGATAAAGAGTGGGCGGAAGTCCACTCTTTCCATTTGTTTGGAAAGGTGGGAGGAAGATGGCAAAAAGGGAAGAGTACGAAGCAAAGACAGAGAGCTTCTTGATGCCCCTTATGAAAGAGAACAATTTTGAACTGGTTGATGTGGAATATGTAAAAGAAGCAGGAAACTGGTATTTAAGGGCTTATATAGATAAAGAAGGCGGAATCACAGTGGACGACTGTGAGATTATCAGCCGCAGGCTGGGAGACTGGCTGGATGAAAAAGATTTTATTGCGGACAGCTACATTCTTGAGGTCAGTTCCCCTGGACTTGGCAGACCTCTTAAAAAGGATAAAGACTTTGAAAGAAGTATTGGAAAAGATGTGGAAATCCGTTTATATAAGGCTTTGAATAAACAAAAGGATTTTAATGGAACACTGAAATCTTACGATAAGGAAACTGTAACCATAATCCAGGAAGATGAAACCGAGCTCGTGTTTGGCCGTCCGGAAATTGCATTGATCCGTCTGGCATTTGATTTCTAAACAGTAAGAAATATTAGGAGGATAAAAAAATGAATAAGGAACTGTTAGAAGCACTGAATATTCTGGAAAAGGAGAATAACATCAGCAAGGAAACCCTGCTGGAAGCAATTGAAAATTCCCTCCTGACGGCGTGCAAGAATCATTTTGGAAAAGCAGATAATATCAAGGTAAGTATCAATCATGATACCTGTGATTTTAATGTTTTTGCGGAAAAAGAAGTGGTTGAAACAGTTGAAGATCCTCTGCTCCAGATCAGTCTTGCGGATGCAAAGATGACAGATCCTAAATATGAGTTGGGTGATGTGATTCATTGTCAGATAGATTCAAAAAAATTTGGAAGAATTGCTACACAGAATGCCAAGAATGTGATTTTGCAGAAGATCCGTGAAGAAGGAAGAAAATCGCTTTACAATGACTGGTACTGCCAGGAAAGGGAAGTGGTTACAGGAATTGTACAGAGATACTTGGGCAGAAATGTGAGCATTAATCTGGGAAAAGTGGACGCTATTTTAAACGAAGCAGAGATGGTAAAGAGCGAAGTATTTAAGCCAACCGAGCATATCAAGGTTCTTGTACTGGAAGTAAAGGATACTCCAAAAGGGCCAAGGATTTCTGTTTCAAGAACCCATCCGGATCTTGTAAAACGCCTCTTTGAATCCGAGGTTGCGGAAGTCAAGGATGGAACCGTAGAGATCAAGGCCATTGCCAGAGAAGCTGGTTCCAGAACGAAGATCGCAGTGAAATCCAATGAAGCCAATGTAGATCCTGTAGGCGCATGTGTTGGTTTAAACGGTGCCAGAGTCAATTCCATTGTCAACGAATTAAGAGGCGAGAAAATTGATATTATTAACTGGGATGATAATCCTGCCTATCTGATTGAGAATGCGTTAAGCCCTGCAAAGGTTATTTGTGTGGTTGCGGATGAGGATTCAAAGGAAGCACAGGTTATCGTACCGGATTACCAGTTATCCCTTGCCATTGGTAAGGAGGGTCAGAATGCAAGACTTGCAGCAAGACTTACTGGATATAAAATTGATATTAAGAGCGAGACACAGGCAAGAGAGCTTGGCCTTTTTGAAGAGCTGGGACTTCAATACCAGGAAGGAAATGAAGGGTTTGGCGGCGAATTTCTGGAAGACGGCGATCAGGAAACAACAGACTACCAGGAAGAGTATCCTTATGGCGGTCAGGAAGACAGCCTGGCTGGTGACAACCAGGAATAAAGAAAACGGGAAGTGATGGAAGCGTGAGTGCAAAAAAAATACCCCTCAGACAGTGTGTCGGCTGTGGTGAGATGAAAAATAAGAAAGAGATGATTCGTGTGCTGAAGACCTCGGAGGATGAGATTGTCCTCGATGCGACAGGGCGTAAAAATGGCCGTGGGGCTTATCTGTGCCCTTCTATGAAGTGTTTTAAGAAGGCAGTGAAAAGTAAAGGCCTGGAGCGTTCTTTCAAGATGGCGATCCCAAAAGAAGTATACGAAACATTGGAAAAGGAGATGGAAGAGTTTGGATAACAGACAGAAGATCCTGAATCTGATTGGTCTGGCCACCAAAGCAGGAAAAACTGCGAGCGGGGAATTTATGACAGAAAAATCTGTTAAGGCAGGAAAGGCATCATTAGTAATTGTTTCGGAGGAAGCCTCAGATAATACCAAAAAGATGTTTACCAACATGTGTACTTACTATAAGGTTCCTATCTACTTCTTTGCAAGTAAAAGTGAACTTGGCCACGCGATGGGGAAAGAGATGAGGGCGTCTCTTGTTATCGTGGATAACGGGTTTGCTAAGGCAGTCGTGAAACTAATGAATACAATGGCCGGTAGTGATTGTGAGAATCAGCCTTCACATCTACCAGCATGTGCTGTAGAATGTGCACAGAATGGAGGAAAGCATGAGAGTATATGATCTGGCAAAGGAACTCGGAAAAGATAGTAGTAAGGAGATACTGGATATCTTGGAAAAGCATAGTATAAATTTAAAAAGTTCATCAAATATTACAGAAGAGCAGGCAGCAATCGTGAAGAAAGAAGTGGGTGGTCATAGTAAGAGTAATTCTTCCGGACCTTCAGACACCACAGATGGAGATGACGATGCACCAAAGAAGAAAATAGCAGCGGTATTCCGCCCTCAAAACGCGCAGATGAAACCGCAGGGCCAGAGAGGAAGAGACGGCAGACCGTACCAGAACTCCAATCAAGGCTCCGGACAAAGAGATTATCCTGTTAGAAATCAGCAGGTAACAGAACAGCCTGTATCATCTGCAGCAGCAGAAGCAGGAGAACATAATTCAGCAGGAAGTGACGGCGCAAGACCTCAGAGCCAGGGCGGCTACCAGGGAAACCGTGATGGAAGACCGCAGGGCCAGGGAGGTTACCAGGGCAACCGTCCTCAGGGCGGCGGTTACCAGGGAAACCGTGACGGAAGACCGCAGGGCCAGGGAGGCTATCAGGGCAACCGTGATGGAAGACCGCAGGGCCAGGGCGGTTACCAGGGCAACCGTCCTCAGGGCGGCGGTTACCAGGGAAACCGTGACGGAAGACCGCAGGGTCAGGGAGGTTACCAGGGCAACCGTCCCCAGGGCAGCGGTTACCAGGGAAACCGTGACGGAAGACCGCAGGGCCAGGGAGGTTACCAGGGCAACCGTCCCCAGGGCGGAGGCTACCAGGGAAACCGTGACGGAAGACCGCAGGGCCAGGGAGGCTATCAGGGCAATCGTCCCCAGGGCGGAGGCTACCAGGGAAACCGTGACGGAAGACCGCAGGGCCAGGGAGGCTATCAGGGAAACCGTCCCCAGGGCGGAGGCTATCAGGGAAACCGTGACGGAAGACCGCAGGGCCAGGGAGGCTATCAGGGAAACCGTTCCCAGGGCGGAGGTTATCAGGGAAACCGTCCCCAGGGCGGAGGCTATCAGGGAAACCGTGATGGAAGACCGCAGGGTCAGGGCGGTTACCAGGGCAATCGTGACGGAAGATCCCAGGGAGCACGTACCGGAAGAGATGGTGCTCCGAAGAGTTTCGATACACCCATTCAGTCAAAGCCAACCAGCAACAGAGCGGTAAAGAACTCTTATAAAAATGACCGTTTTGATAAGAGAGACAAAGATGATGAGGCAAAGAAAGCTCTGGCAAAGGGCGGCAAAGGATTAAAAACTCCTATCCAGCCACCGGTGCATAAAGAGGCTAAGGTAGAGGAAATTAAAACCATTACCATTCCTGAGGTCTTAACCATCAAAGAACTGGCTGAGCACATGAAGCTTCAGCCGTCTGTGATTGTAAAGAAACTGTTCTTACAGGGCAAAATCGTTACACTCAATACAGAAATCAACTATGAGCAGGCAGAAGAGATCGCCATGGAATATGACGTACTTTGTGAGAAAGAAATCAAAGTAGATGTCATTGAAGAACTGCTGAAGGAAGAAGAAGAAGATGAGAAAGACATGGTTTCCAGACCGCCGGTTGTTTGTGTTATGGGCCACGTTGATCATGGTAAAACCTCTCTTCTTGATGCCATCCGTCAGACCAGCGTAACCTCCAGAGAAGCCGGAGGTATTACCCAGCACATCGGTGCTTATATGGTAGATGTAAACGGACAGAAGATCACATTTTTAGATACACCTGGACATGAGGCATTTACAGCGATGCGTATGAGAGGTGCCCAGTCCACAGACATTGCAATCTTAGTGGTTGCTGCAGATGACGGTGTTATGCCACAGACGGTGGAAGCCATCAATCATGCGAAAGCAGCAGGCGTGGAGATCATTGTTGCAATAAATAAAATTGATAAACCAAGTGCCAATATTGACCGTGTAAAACAGGAATTATCCGAATATGAACTGATTTCTGAGGATTGGGGCGGAAGCACTGTCTTTGTACCGGTTTCTGCACATACAAAAGAAGGAATCAAGGAACTTCTTGAAATGATTCTCCTTACTTCTGAAGTAAAGGAATTAAAAGCGAATCCGAACCGCCGCGCAAGAGGTCTCATCATTGAAGCCGAGCTTGATAAGGGAAAAGGTCCTGTTGCTACTGTACTGGTACAGAAGGGAACCCTGCATGTAGGTGATACGGTCGCTGCCGGTTCCTGCTATGGTAAGGTTCGTGCCATGATGGATGATAAGGGCCGCAGAGTCAAAGAGGCAGGTCCCTCAACACCCGTTGAGATCCTTGGTCTGAACGACGTTCCCAATGCAGGCGAAGTTTTAGTTGGAACTGACAATGAAAAAGAAGCAAGAAGCTTTGCGGAAACATTTATTTCCGAAGGAAAGAATAAATTACTGGAAGATACAAAAGCTAAGTTATCATTGGATGATTTGTTCAGCCAGATCAAGGCCGGCAATGTAAAAGAACTGCCGATCATTGTGAAGGCAGATGTACAGGGATCTGTAGAAGCGGTAAAACAGAGTCTTGTGAAGCTGTCCAATGAAGAAGTTGTGGTAAAAGTGATTCATGGCGGCGTAGGTGCCATCAATGAATCCGACGTTTCCCTTGCTTCCGCCTCCAATGCGATTATCATCGGGTTTAACGTAAGACCTGATGTAACAGCCAAATCCATTGCGGACAGGGAAAAAGTAGATATGAGACTTTACAAAGTAATCTATCAGGCGATTGCAGATGTTGAATCCGCCATGAAGGGAATGCTTGATCCGATCTTTGAAGAGCAGATCATCGGTCATGCCGTTGTGCGCCAGACCTTTAAGGCTTCCGGAGTTGGTACCATTGCCGGTTCCTATGTCCTGGATGGCAAATTCACCAGAGGCTGCAGTGTTCGTATCACAAGAGCCGGAGAAAAGATTTACGATGGTCCGCTTGTTTCCTTAAAGAGATTTAAAGATGATGTGAAGGAAGTAGCGACCGGTTATGAGTGTGGTCTTGTATTTGAAAAGTTTAATGATATCCAGGAAGACGATATGATTGAAGCATATGCCATGGTAGAGGTTCCCCGCTAGGAACTCTCCGCCTGGAATTTAGAAAGATGAGCCCGTATTTGCGGGCTGGTCTTTTTGAAAATGCGGATAAAAGCGAAAGGAATAACATGCGTAAAAACAGTATAAAGAATACAAGAATCAATATGGAGGTCCAGAGGGAATTAAGCCAGATTATCCGTTTGGAAATCAAAGATCCAAGAATTCACCCCATGACTACCGTTGTTGCCGTACAGGTAACTCCGGACTTGAAATTCTGTAAGGCTTATATCAGTATTCTGGGTGATGAGGAAGCAGGAAAAGCTACCATTGAAGGTTTAAAAAGCGCAGAAGGCTATATCCGCCGGGAGCTGGCAAGAAGAGTGAATCTGCGAAATACACCAGAAATCAAGTTCATTCTGGATCAATCCATAGAGTATGGTGTCAACATGTCCAGACTGATCGACGAGGTCACTAAAGACATCAAAGATTAAGGAGGTGGACCATTGAGTACCTTTGATACGATCCTTAAAGATGTAAAAAAAGCGGCCATTATGGGCCATGTCCGTCCGGACGGGGACTGTGTAGGTTCCTGTCTGGCGGTTTACAATTACTTAAATGAGAATTATCCGGAAGTGGAGGCTGTGATTTATTTGGAGACTCCGTCGGATAAATTTGGATACTTAAAAAATTTTAACACCATTGTCAGTGATTTTACGGAAGACAAAGAATATGATTTATGCATTTGCCTTGACAGCAGTGACACCCTTCGGTTCGGGGAAGCGGTCAAATATTTAAAGTCGGCGAAAAAAAGCATTTGTGTGGATCATCACATTACCAACGTAAGGTATGCGGATCAAAATATAGTGGAGGACCATGCCAGCTCTACCTGTGAAGTGCTCTTCGGTCTGTTTGAGGAAGATAAGATCAGCAAAGAGGTGGCAGAATGTATTTACACCGGAATCATTCATGATACGGGAGTGTTTAAATACGACTGTACCTCCAGAAGGACCATGGAAATTGCAGGAAAGATGATGGAAAAGGGAATTGATTTTTCCAGAATCATCGACGACAGCTTTTACCGGAAAACCTATCTCCAGAACCAGATTCTTGGAAGAGCGCTGCTGGAGAGCATAACCTTTCATGATAACCAGTGCATTTTCAGTGTGATCAGCAAAAAGGATATGGATTTTTATGGAGTCACAAGCGGTGACATGGATGGGATCATTGACCAGCTTCGGATTACAGAAGGTGTGGAATGTGCGATTTTCATGTATGAAACGGCCTGCAGAGAATATAAGGTGAGCCTGCGTTCCAATACCAGTCTTGATGTGAGTAAAATTGCCGTTTACTTTGGTGGCGGCGGTCATAAAAAAGCAGCTGGCTGTACCATGACAGGGAGTGTTCATGATGTGATCAACAATCTGTCGGATCAGATCGTAAAACAGCTGGATTAGGAGATAAGGGCAATGGCAGACGGCATCATCAATGTTTATAAGGAAAAAGGATTTACCTCTCATGACGTCGTAGCCAAAATGAGAGGTATTTTAAAGCAAAAAAAGATAGGACATACAGGAACTTTGGATCCCATGGCAGAAGGGGTGCTCCCGGTGTGCCTGGGAAAGGCCACAAAGCTTTGTGATATGCTGACCGATAAAACCAAAACGTATGAAGCAGTTATGCTGTTGGGCATGGAAACGGATACACAGGATGTCACCGGCAAGGTCCTGGCAGAATATCCGGTCGAAGTTGACGAGTCACAGGTAAAAGAAGCGGTACTTAGCTTTTTGGGGCCTTATGATCAGATTCCGCCCATGTACTCTGCTTTAAAGGTAGATGGCAAAAAGCTCTATGAGCTGGCCAGAGCAGGAAAAGAAGTGGAACGAAAAGCAAGACCGGTGGAAATATTGGAAATTCGGGTGGACCGGATAGAACTTCCCAGGGTTACGATGACAGTGACCTGTTCCAAGGGAACCTATATCCGGACACTTTGTTATGATATCGGAAGGAAGCTGGGATGCGGAGGCTGCATGGAATCCCTTGTGCGCACCCGGGTTTCCGAATTTTGTTTAGAAGAAAGCCTGACTCTTTCCCAAATTGAAGCACTTAGGGATCAAGGAGCACTGGCGGAGCATATCCTTGCCGTGGACAAGGTATTTGGTGATTATCCGGCTTTGGTCATGAAGCCGGATTTTGATAAGCTGGTGCATAACGGAAACCCTTTTTACCGGAATCAGGCTTTGGGGGAATACACCCATGAGGCTGGACCGGTCAGGGTATATGACAGCAGCAACCAGTTCATCGGGGTCTATGAGCCAGGCAGAGAAGAGGACTTACTGAAGCCCCAAAAGGTATTTCTGGGAGGAAAAGAAAGATGGAGTATATAACCGGAACCAGAGAATTTCAGATAGAAGAACCTGCAGTGGTGACCCTTGGAAAGTTTGACGGCCGCCACAGAGGTCATCAAAAGCTGCTCCAGACAATGGCGGAGGTTCAGAAAGAGAAAGGCTACAAGATGGCAGTCTTCACCTTTGACATGTCTCCCAATTCTCTGGAGAACGACGGGTCTCAACGGGTCATAACCACCAATCTGGAGAGAAAAAATAATCTGGAGAAAATGGGCATTGATTATCTGGTGGAATACCCCTTTACGAAAGAAACCGCCCGTATGGAGCCGGAGCAATTTGTAAAGAATATTCTGATGGGCCAGATGAATGCAAGGACCATCGTGGTAGGAACAGACTGCACCTTTGGCTACCGGGGCGCAGGGAATGCGGACAGCTTGAACCGGTGGAAGGAACGTTACGGGTATGAACTGATTGTCATTCAAAAAGAAAAGGACGATCACCGTGACATCAGCAGTACATATATCAGAGAACTGCTGGATGCGGGAAACATGGAAAAGGCCAATGAGCTTTTGGGAGAGCCTTATTCGATCCATGGAACCGTTGTTCACGGCAATCATATGGGAGGACCGATTCTGGGATTTCCCACAGCCAATATCGTCCCTGAACCGGAAAAGCACCTGCCCCTTTTCGGCGTCTATATATCCAGGGTTTATATAGACGGTAATGCTTATGGAGGAATCACCAACATCGGAAAGAAGCCCACCGTAGAAGGTGTATCCCCCGTAGGAGCAGAAACTTACATTTATGGTATAAATAAGGATATTTATGGAAAGAATATAGAAGTACAGCTATTGCACTTTGTCCGCCCGGAACGGAAATTCGACGGATTGGAGCAATTAAAAGTGCAGATAGAAAAAGACAGGGATTACGGAATGGAGTATTTAAAGAACCTGTCAAAGCAGTAACAACTTAATTGTAAAAGAGGGGCGGCAATCCCGCCTGGTTCACAATCAAAAACTTGCGAAGGAACGTGCATATGACTGACAAAGCATGGAAGGTGCTGGGCTTTGCCATCGCATGCGGCAGTGCCGTGTGGATGGCAGCAGCAGATGTGCAGGCCGCAGGTGCCGTGACGGCTGTGACTACCGGTTCCCCGGTAGCTGGTATGGAAGTCTATATGGACAAGTATCAACAATCCCAGAAACAGAAGTCAGAAGAAAGCCCGGCCGGTCTTACGCAGGATAAAATTAGATATGGAACCTTTAACACCATTTTCAAAAATATTGGAGTGGCCAAAGTGGAGGATTCCTTAAATATCAGAAAAGAACCAAAGAATGATGCGGAAATCGTAGGAAAATTAAGAAGCCATGCCGGAAGCAGTGTATTGTCCGAGGAAAATGGCTGGTATAAAATAAAATCAGGGCAGGTAACCGGCTATGTGTATGGAGAATACTTAGCCACCGGAAAGGAAGCCAGAGCTATCGCTTACTATGATATGAGGCTTTTGCTCCGTGTAGATACCCAGACCCTCCGGGTCCGCAGACAACCAAATACGGATTCAGAGATTTTAGGCAGAATCCATGAGGGAGAGACGTACCGTTTCCTATCCAGCAAGGACGGATGGGCCAAAATTGAATACAGAGGCCAGACCGCTTATGCTTATGCGCCGGATTATGCCACCATTGCATACACCATACCGGAAGCAGAGAAAAATGATGACATAAGAAACCAGGTCGTGAACTACGCGGTGAAATTCGTAGGAAATCCCTACCGGTGGGGCGGAACCAATCCCAACACCGGTGCAGACTGTTCCGGATTTGTCCAGTATGTCATGGAACATGCAGCCGGAGTCCGTTTAGACCGGACGTCCAGACAACAGGCCGCAGAAGGCGAAGCCATTCCTGCCTCCAGTATGGAGCCGGGGGATCTGCTGTTTTACTCCAGCGGCAGCCAGATTGATCATGTAGCCATGTACATCGGCAAAGGGCAGATCATTCATGCGGCCAACCGAAGGAGCGGAATCAAAATATCTTCCTGGGATTACCGGAAACCGGTGACCATTCGCCGTGTGATCCCATGATGTGGTCTGGCAGCGTATCAATTCCTATCCAAATATGCAAAACAAAAGGACCTGTAACCCATCGCTTTTATGGAAAAGCGTTGATGTTACAGGTCCCTTTGTTTAGATCTCTATCAAACCTTATGTATTATTCCCCATATACTTTCCATTCCAGAATCCCCGTAGATTTGGTGTCTTTTGAATTCATGACAATAGAGATTCCATTTGTGGTTACAGGAGTAAAGGTTGTTGTATTGTATTGATCGACTTCGGTACCCAGACCGTTCGGATTTTCCACATCCTGCCAGTCATTTCCATCCCAATACAAGATACTGTAGGAGGCCGGTACATCAATGCCCTGTCCGTCTTTGAACCAGTAAACATCAATGCCCGAAATGGTGTAGTCTTTTGGAAAAACGTACTGAACCCATTGAGCCCCTGTTTCCGGCCAGTTTCCGTATACAGCCCCGCTTCGGTCACTGGAATTTATAGGATCAATTCCATCATTTAACGCAAAGATTGATTCCCAGTCTGATACATAAGACGCTGAAGGGGTAGCTTGTCCGGCAATGTTTGTCAGCTCCGGCGTTGGATTAGGATTGGTGGAAGATTGAACAAAGGTCATTTCTCTGGCCAAATTGCTGATTTGTGAGATTTCCAGGCCAGAAGGTGATTGATTCCACCATTTGGAATCAGGAGTAGTATCATTGGTAAAGGAATCCTTATATCCGGCGTGGAACAAATCTCCGCTGTCCCCGCCGTTTCTGTTGTTCTCCATGTCGAATTTCCCGTCGGCCTGTTCAAGAGAGACCATGAAGTGATTGCTGGGTGTCATGCTGTTCTTGGAATTATCTCCATTTTCATCTACATGCCAGATGGCGAGTCCGGAATCCGGTACGTCTGCATACCTTCCTGTTTTTTGAATGTTTTCGATCAGAAAATATTCATTGGGTTTATTCCCTGACCATTTGTAGGAATAAGAATTCCCGTTATTGTCTGCAACTGCGGTAAAGGTGGTTCCGGCCTCGTAATCATTCATATTTATGGGAGTATTCCATCCGGAAATCACATTTCTGCAATAAGGGTCCGGCGGCACCGGATTTTTTTCGTTTGCAGCAGAGCTCATTAAGCTATATACTCCGGCACCATGAGAATCTCCGTCGTAATCGTATAAATCCGGATATCCATAAATCATATGTCCGCTTTCGTGGCATATGGTATAGATGGATATGTCGTTTCCAATGTCAGACATTTCATATTTCTGGATTCTGGCACCATTGATATAATCTGAATTTGGATACCAGGCTTGATGCGGCCACAATCCCTTTGCCCAGCCTGCGTCAGCGGTTCCTGCATAAAGAATATTGACGGCTTTTAAAAATCCGTTGGAGTCTTTTGTCAAAGTGGAGAGGTCAAAACCTGTGGATTTCACCCATTGGATGGCTTCTTCTACAAGTTCATCAGACCTGCCATAGGAACCTGTCTCTTCATAGATGTCATCGTAATAAGATTTGGGATGTTTGGCGGTGTAGAAGCCCAGCAAAGTATTTGTGTATGTGACTTTTCCGCCGGAGATGTCATAATAATAATCTTTGATGGAGCCGTTATTGTTAAAGCCGGTGTAGCCGGTTGCGTTAAAAAAGCTGTCTAACTGAGATTTGGAAATAGAACTTTTGGTATCAGGAAAATCAACTAAAATGGTCAATCCTTTTACATCACCGGATGATTTTAACTTTAAATCCAGTAATCCAGTGCTGTTTTGATTTTTTGAATCGGGAGTGTTTTTAAAATCCCATCCATGAAGCCTTTTTCTTACCTTATCAGACTTTTCTATAATCGCTTCCTTTTTTATCTTTAAATGTTTTTCCAGATTGTTTTTATCCTGACCGGACTGGTCAATGGAATTGATGCTTTTTGAATCCTCTGACTTATAAACAATACCGGTGGAAACATAATCCGTCTTGTCCTCGTTTAATTTTGCATAACAGATCCAGCCGTTTTCATCACGGCAGAGGGTATATCCGTCCAAACTTTCAATGTGCTGAAAATACTCATCACCTGTAATGTCAACCTGAACTTTCGTCCCGTCTGGCTGAACTAAATCCTGTTTTTTGTGATTATAAGGTGCCGCCAAAACGGTTGAGCTGGTAATTGTAAACATGGTTGCAACAGCAATTGCTGTTGCTAAGTGCTTTATCATTTTGCGCATAAGATAGCTCCTTTCTGTTTTGTCATATGCATATTATAAATCGTATCTTTTGCATGCATTTTAATAGGTTACAGACAGTTCATTTTTATAAATAGTCCAAGGGAATCACCTCATTTCATTTTACTGGATTTTATTTGTTTCTTGTTGATATTATCGTGTTCCTTTTTGTTTAATTAAGATTTGTACTTAAATATTAAGAAATATTAAGAGTTTGTATATATTTTACAAACAAAATGTTAAAAATACTAACAATGACTCGAAAAATGTCGAAATATGTCGAATAAGGTTAAATCTTTTGAAATCCAGTAATTATAATTCGGACAGGGATAAGCAGAGGGAAGAAAAATTGAAACGGTTTTTTTTTTCAGACAGAAAAAGGCAGCGGATGCAAAAGCATCTGCTGCCTTTTTCTAAATGTATGGAGAAGATAAAAATTAATTCTTTTTCTTTCCAAGGTAAGCGGCTTTCACTGATTCATCCGCCAGAAGCTCTTTTCCTGCTCCGGATAAGGTGATCCGTCCGGTTTCCAGCACATAGCCGATATCCGCCGTGTGCAGGGCCATATTGGCATTCTGCTCGATTAAAAGCACTGTCACGCCCTTTTTATTAATCTCCCTGATGATCGAGAATAAATCCTTTACAATAAGCGGTGCCAAGCCAAGAGACGGTTCGTCCATCATTAAGATTCTTGGCTTGCTCATTAAGGCTCTTGCCACTGCAAGCATCTGCTGTTCTCCGCCGGAAAGCGTTCCGGAAAGCTGCCAGCTGCGTTCCTTTAATCTTGGAAAAAGAGTATATACCCAGTTGATATCGTCTTCCAGGCTGTCTTTTCTCAAATAAGCTCCGATTTTTATATTTTCAATGACCGTCATATCCGGAAATACATGGCGCCCTTCCGGTACCAGTGCGATTCCCTTGGCTACGATCCCGGTCGTGTCAATACCGATCAGCTCTTGTCCGTCTAAGGTAATGCTGCTTCCTGCGGCAGGCTTGACAAGCCCTACAATGGACCGGAGGGTGGTGCTTTTTCCTGCTCCGTTGGCACCGATCAAGGTCACAATGCTTTTATCCGGTACTTCAAAAGAAATTCCCTTTACGGCCTCAATCCCCCCATAATTCACTCGTAAATTATCAATCTTCAGCATCGTCGCTCACCCCCAGATATGCTTCAATGACCCGTTCGTTGTTCTGGATTTCCTCCGGTGTTCCCTGAGCAATCAGTTTACCGAAATCCAGTACATAGATGCGGTCTGAGATCTGCATGACCAGATCCATATGGTGTTCAATCATAAATACCGTCAGGTGATAGGAATCGCGGATCTGTTTGATAAAATCCGTAAGTTCCTGGGTCTCCTGAGGGTTCATTCCTGCGGCCGGCTCATCAAGGAGCAGAAACTTAGGTTCTGTAGCAAGTGCCCTTGCAATTTCCAGACGCCGTTGTAAGCCGTAGGGAAGGGAAGAGGCGATCTCATCTTTTAAATGAAGAAGATTCTGTTCCTCTAAAAGGGCTGTGGTCTCCGCACGCATCCGTTCTTCCTCTTTATGATTCAGCCGGAGTGTGGCAGAGATCACATTCTGTTTGGCCCTCATGTGCTTTGCAATAAGGACGTTGTCAAAGACCGATAGCTGGCCGAAAAGCCGGATGTTCTGGAAGGTACGGGCAATTCCCTTCTGGGTGATCTTATCCGGTGTATTGCGGATCACCGGAAGAGGTCTTGGAACCACTTCGCCCAGATACATTTTCTGCATTTTCCCCTTTGGAGTATTGGATAATATGGTTTTCCCCATAAAATCCACCTGCCCGAAGGTTGGCTCATAGATTCCGGTCACACAGTTAAAGGCTGTTGTCTTTCCGGCACCGTTAGGACCGATTAAGGCAACGATTTCCCCTTCATTGACATCCAGGGTCAAACCGTTTACTGCCACAACGCCGCCGAACTGCATGGTTACATCCTGCATGTGAAGGACACTCACCGGAGTTTTTGCTTCTGCTGACATTATGCATTTTCTCCCTTCTGTGTTTTATTTTTCTTCTTCCATCTGCCTGGGATGCTGCGGATCAGCCGCCCCAGTCCGTCCCAGGAAAACTCATTATTTCCCATAATGCCCCGGCGGTAGAAGAGCACTACCATCATTAAAAGGATGGAAAAGATGACCATACGGAAACCGGAGCGGAACAATGGGATGTCAATACCTCCGATCGTCAGCGGATTATCAAAGAAACGCAGCCATTCTCTTCCTGCTGTTACCAAAAAGGCGCCGATTACGCTTCCGGTAATGCTTCCGATCCCTCCCAAAACCACAATAAGGAGAATATCATAGGTCATATTAATGGAGAATGTCTTGGAATCAATGGAACGCATGAACATGGCCAGAAGGCCTCCTCCGACACCTGTAAAAAAGGAGGAGATCACAAATGCCAGTTCCTTGTAACGGAACAGATTCAGTCCCATGGCCTGAGCTGCCACTTCATCTTCCCGGAGCGCTTTAAAGGCCCGGCCGTAAGAGGAATTGACCAAAAGGACCATCAAAAGGATACAAAGGGCACACAGTCCGAATGCCACATAAAGGTTTGGAAATCCAGGAATATTTTTAAGTCCGTAGGAACCGTTGGTCACCTTGTTTAGCTGGGGAGCGGAGATTACGGCCCGGATAATTTCGGAAAAACCAAGTGTGGCAATGGCAAGGTAATCACTTTTTAACCGCAGAACCGGAATTCCGATCAAGGCAGCGATGCCTGCGGAGATCAGCCCGGCAATGATGAGTGCCAGCCAGAAAGGACACTGAAGGTTGGCGATGGCAGGTGCAATCCCATTCACATAATATACACTGGCCCTGCTTTCGACCGGAATGGTAAGAATGGCAACGGTGTAGGCTCCTATGGCCATAAAGCCGGCCTGCCCCAAGGAAAACAGCCCCGTAAAGCCGGTAAGCAGGTTCATGGAAACGGCAACCACAGCGTAGATGGCACTTCTCTCCAAAATGGAGATCTGATAGCTGTACTTAGCACTGTTTGCCTGTAAAATACCAAGAATGCCAATGACGAACAAAAGTGCAATCAGGGTATAAAGTCTGTTTTTGGATATTGTTTTTTTCATAAAAAGCACCTCACACTTTATCGGTTGTTTTCTCGCCGAACAATCCCGTAGGTTTGATCAGGAGAATGGCAATGAGCAGAATAAAGGTAAATGCATCACTGAAGGTGGAATAGCCCATGGCAACCAGGGCGGTTTCACCCAGTCCAAGGATAAATCCCCCGATGACCGCACCCGGTATGCTGCCGATTCCGCCGAATACAGCTGCTACGAAGCATTTTAAGCCCGGCAGGGAGCCGGAGAAGGGAAATACGGTCATACGGTCTGTAAAATAAAGTACAGAGCCGACTGCCGCAAGCAGAGAGCCAACAGCAAAGGTAAAGGTGATGATGCGGTTGATCTTGATTCCCATCAAAGAGGCAGTATCGTAATCCTTAGCCACAGCGCGCATTGCCATACCGATTTTTGTCTTATTGATCAAAATCATGAGCACATAAACAATGAAAAGGGTAAGGACCGGCGTCAGGAAGGTAACAAAGGAGGCGGAGAGTCCGCCGATCTGATAGATCTTCTTTAGACCGGGAAGCTCCGGATATCCCTTTGGCAGGGCAGTGAACAGATATGTAGCCAGATTCTGCAAAAGATAGGATACACCGATGGCAGAGATCATGACAGACATTCTGGGGGCGGTACGAAGAGGGCGGTACGCGATCCGTTCAATGGACACGCCCAAAACCACCGTTACGAGTAACACCAGTGGAATGGAGATAAACCATGGAAAACTTGCCATAGCAAATATCATAAAATAGCCGGCCATCATGAAAATATCTCCGTGAGCGAAATTGATCAGGCGAAGGATTCCATAAACCAGCGTATAGCCAATGGCGATGAGGGCATAAGCACCGCCTAAGGAAATTCCGGTCAGACATTGCTGTAAAAAGGTTGAAAGACTCATGTGGCAAAAAGCCTCCTATCTGTAAAGTATATGGGATAAGTACCTGTTACAAATGGAACGAGTGGGGAAGAAAGTGCGTCCCCACTCATTCGGTGATGATTGCTTAATTGCGGTTTATTTGATTATTTTACCGTAGTAGTTGTCAGGAATTTAAAATTGCCGTCTTTCACGGTTTTGATAAATGCCATATCCTTTTTTGCATCTCCATTTTCATCAAAAGAGATGGTGCCGGTAACGCCGTCAATGGTAACTCCCTTTAATGCGTCTTTGATGGCGGTTCCGTCGGCAGAGCCAGCCGTTTCAATTGCTTTTAATGCGCATAAATAAGCGTCATAGCCAAGTGCGGATACTGCCGGAATGATCTCATCTTGTTTCTGCTCTTTTAAATAGGTTTTAAATCCGGAGACAAAGCTGGCGGCTTCATCACTGGCTGGTGCTGCTTCATCAAAGAAGGTGGAGAGAACAATTCCCTCAGCGGAAGCTCCGGCATTTTCAATGATGGTTGAATTCTCCCAGGTATCGCCGGCAGCGATGGTTGCGGTAATCCCAAGCTCACGGGCCTGCTTGATGATCAGGGGAGCCGTGGTAATGGAAGACGGTGCAAAGATGATATCAGGGTTCTGGGCCTTGATGTTGGTTAAGATGGCCTTAAAGTCTGTCTGGTTAGTCTGGAACTGTTCTTCACTGACGACAGATCCGCCTAAGCCGGTGAAGGCTGTCTTAAAGAAGGAACCAAGTCCGGAGGAGTAGTCATCGCCAAGCTGGGTGATGATGGCTGCTTTTTTTGCCCCGTTGTCATTTGCATAGTTTGCCATAACGGTTCCCTGGAACGGGTCCAGGAAGCATACGCGGAAATAGTAATCATTGCCCTGGGTTACCTGGGGATTGGTACAGGAAGCACCGATGGCAGGGATCTTTGCATCTGCAAAAATCTGTCCGGCAGCGATGGAAACACCGGAGCCGTAGCTTCCAAGAACAACGGATACCTTTTCGCTTACAAGCTTCTGTGCAGCGTTGACCGCTTCTGTTTTATCGGATTTATTATCTACTTCTACTAATTCCACTTTATACTCATCTTCTCCGATCTTAACCGTCGGGTGTGTTTGGTTGGCGTAACGTATTCCCAGCACTTCCTGCATGCCGCCGCCTCCGTTTTCGCCTGTGGTCGGTTCAAATACCCCAATTTTGATAACCTTTTCGCCGCTTTTTGAAGATGATGAAGAACCTGAGTTACTGCAGCCGGCAATGAGACTGGTGCTCATGCATGCCGCGAGAGTGAGTGCAAATACTTTTTTTAATTTCATAACATATCCTCCTTTATGTGTATCTCCTGTAAATACAACTGTCTTTCCTGTGGACACACGTTGCATTATATTATAGCAGAAGATGAAAAAAGTGCAAGAAAAAATGAAAAGAAAATAATAATTTAAAGTGAAATCCTCTTTTCCCATCAAAAAAGGAGCCAGGTTCTTTTGCAAGAACCCGAACTCCTTCGTTCTAAAAAATCTTATTTTATTTGTTTTCAACAGCCGCCTTGATGAAATCACGGAACAGGGGATGAGGTCTGTTTGGGCGTGATTTAAATTCCGGATGGGCCTGAGTTGCGATAAACCATGGATGAGACGGGATTTCCACCATTTCTACAATCCGTCCGTCGGGAGAGATTCCGGAAAGCTTCATACCGGCTTTCACCAAATCTTCCCGATAGTCATTGTTTACCTCATAACGGTGTCTGTGGCGTTCATGGATCAGCTCCTCCCCGTACACCTCATAGGATTTGGAGGACTTGTCCAGGACGCATGGATAGGAACCGAGACGGAGGGTTCCGCCGATGTCCTCCACATCGTTTTGATCCGGCATCAAATGAATGACAGGGTGCGTGGTCTGTTCATCCAGTTCGACGGTATGAGCATCGGAAAAGCCCACTACATGGCGGGCAAATTCCACAATGGCCATCTGCATGCCAAGGCATATGCCAAGGAACGGAATATGATGTTCACGGGCATATCGAATGGAAGAGATTTTTCCTTCAAATCCCCGGCTTCCAAAGCCTCCCGGAACCAGAATTCCATTTACATCATGGAAATATTCTTCTGCGTTTTCATCGGTAACCAGTTCAGAATCTACCCATTTGATAGTTACATCTGCCCGGTTATAAACACCGCCGTGTTTCAATGCTTCCACAACGGAAATGTATGCATCATGAAGCTGAATGTATTTTCCTACCAGAGCAATGGTCACTTCTTTTTCCGGATGCTTCCAGTTGTCGATCATGGCAGCCCATTCGGTCAAATCCGGTGCTGGACAGGGGAGTTTTAAACTTTCACAGGCAACCTGAGCTAAGTTTTCCTGTTCCATTACAAGCGGAAGTTCATATAGTACATCAACATCCAGGTTCTCAATTACATGGGTTTTGGGAACATTGCAGAATTGTGCGATCTTGCTTCGGATTCCGTCATCAAGGGGCAGTTCGGAACGGCATACGATGATGTCGGGCTGGATTCCCATTCCCTGTAAGTCTTTTACACTGGACTGGGTCGGTTTGGTTTTCAGTTCTCCTGAAACTTTCAGATATGGAACCAGGGTCACGTGAATGAGAATCGCATTTTCGTGGCCTACTTCATGTTGGAATTGTCGGATCGCCTCTAAGAAAGGCTGGCTTTCGATATCGCCTACCGTTCCGCCGACTTCGATAATGGCAATCTCTGTTTCAGAGGAATTGTGGTTGCGGTGAAAGCGGCTTTTTATTTCGTCGGTAATATGAGGGATAACCTGTACGGTGCCTCCCCCAAAGTCCCCGCGGCGTTCCCGGGTCAGTACGGTCCAATAGACCTTTCCGGTTGTGACATTGGAATTCTTTGTCAGGCTTTCATCAATAAAACGTTCGTAGTGACCAAGGTCAAGGTCTGTTTCCACTCCATCTTCCGTGACGAAAACTTCTCCATGCTGAACCGGATTCATGGTACCTGGATCGATATTGATATAAGGATCGAATTTTTGCATGGTGACTTTATAGCCTCTGGCTTTTAACAGTCGTCCAAGTGATGCTGCGGTAATACCTTTGCCAAGACCGGACACAACACCTCCGGTGACAAATACGTATTTCACTGACATAACAGTGTAACCTCCTTCTGTGGTGATGGTATGGGGATGTTTTCAAAAATAGAATTATACATCTAAATCAAAAAAAAATCCAGTCTTTTTAAAAAAAACTAAGATAGTAAAGTATAACCAAGTTTATAGTCATATTGCATAAATATAAATGGCGAAAATTGGAAAAAATATGCAAATGATATACTTGCAAGAGGGTAATTGGCTATGTTGTATTGAAAAAATAATTTACGTGTGATAATATAGTATATGTTGTACAGTGTAAGCGCTTACATTGGGTTTTATAGAAAATGCCTGGTATTTGTCCTGGCATATTAAGGTTATTCCATTTTACAAAATTGTATTTTGATATTATTTTTAGAATGAGGGGGATATCATGAAAAAAGGATATTTGACTAAAGTTTTGTCTTTTTGCTGTCTGTGCGGAATTTCGCTCGTTACGGCAGGAAGCGCGGCATGGGCTTCTGCTCCGAAGAATTCGGAGACGGATGGAGAAAGGGTGTGGAAATTTGCATATTTCGGAACGTCAACGAGTGGAAGTGTAAATACCATTAAGGAAGGCAGTTCCATTGATAGTACTGTAAGTCTTACCTCCTGTACCGTAAAGGCAGACGGGAGTATTGATAAGAAGGGAGGCAAGTTCGTATCTACCGACGGATATGACGGAATTTCCTATTATTATACAAGCATTGATCCGGAAAAGGAAAATTTCTCTTTAAAAGCAGACGTGACCGTTGATTATATTAATCCATCTCCGGACGGACAGGAAGGATTTGCTTTATTGGCCAGAGACAGCATCGGAGAGAATAAGGTCAGTGATAAGGCATTTTATACCAATTCCATGGCAGCCATCGGAACAAAGCTTAGTTATAAGACAGAAGATGGCGAGACAAAAAGCCTGAAAGACGGATTGGGATTCCGGTTCTTTTCCGGGATCAGTTCCACGGAAAAGGCTCCCGAGAAGAATAGTTTTACCGTTCAGGATGGGGTATTTGATTCCTCCATACTGATCAAGAAAAATGAAACCTATACCATGATATTAAAGCGCACCAATACAGGATATCATGCTTCCTATATTAATAAAAAGGGTGAGAAGATGGAGGAGGTCTACTATCTGGACGGTAAAGAAGACCCCCTTTGCAAAATTGATAAGGATAAGATTTATGTAGGTCTGGCCGCAGCCAGAGGATGCAATGTAACCTTTTCAAACATAGAATTTTCTGTAACTGACAGAAAAACTGATCCTCCTGCAATTCCTCGTCCAATCACCTATGTGGAGCCGGATTATGAGATCATATCTGCCTCCAGTTCTGCAACAGGCAGATATCAGGCGGTATTCAAGGCCAACGCAGATGGCTGGGTAACTCCAAAGTTAAATGGATTATCCATGCAGTCTATGAAGGTGAAGGCAGGACAGGAAGTGGTACAGCCCCTTTATCTTAACAAAGGAGAGAACCAGGTAACTATGGTTTTCACTCCGCAAGGATCGTTTCAGCCTGCCTCCTATACGAAATTAAGTTCTTACAGTACACAGTCTGTTACAAAAACAGTTATATACAAGTCCTATCCGGAATCCGTCATTTATGTTTCTCCGGAAGGAACGGCGGACGGAGACGGAAGCAAGGCTTCTCCGATTCCCCTTGAAGAAGCGGTGAAATATGCGATGCCTGGGCAAAGCATATATCTTGCACCTGGCACCTATTACCTTTCCGGCCTTAACATGGAACGGGGCATTGACGGTACGGCAGACCAGATGATTCGTATGGAAACTGACCCTTCGGAACATGGCCGTGCGGTTTTTGATTTCCAGAGAAAGGGTACCGGTGTTCAGCTTTGGGGAAGCTACTGGCATTTAAAAAATATTGATATTACCAATACAAAAGACTTAAAAGCAGGACTTCAGGTAGCAGGAAGCCATAATACCATTGATCAGGTAAATGCTTATAACAACGGAAACACAGGAATCCAGATCAGTGGAACATCGGAGGAACCGTTTGAAAAATGGCCTTCCAATAACCTGATCTTAAACTGCAGTTCCTATAACAATTCAGATGCTGCAATGGAAGATGCGGACGGGTTCGCAGCAAAGCTGACCTGCGGGGAAGGAAATGTATTCGATGGCTGTATCGCAAGCTATAATGCCGATGACGGCTGGGACTTCTTTGCAAAAGTAGGAACCGGTACCATTGGTTCCGTCACCATTCAGAATTGTGTTGCATACAAAAACGGCTATATCATCAGAGACGGCCAGATTATTGATGCAGGAAACGGAAATGGGTTCAAAATGGGAGGATCCGGCCTGCCCGGTCATCATGTGCTGAAAAACAGCATTTCCTATGAAAATAAAGCCAAGGGAATTGATTCCAACTCCTGCCCGGACATTGAAGTTTACCGTTCCATTTCCTACAATAATGAGGGACCGAATGTAGCTTTGTACAGCAATAAGGGAATCCCAACTGCATTTAAGGCGGACGGACTGATTTCTTACAGGGATAAATATCTTGATGTGGAAGAAAAAATTGATTTAAACGGTCAGGATGCCTCGGAGATTTACACCGATAACAATTATTTTTATCATGGGGGAAAATCGGTGAACAGCAAAGGAGAAGCAATCAGCGCCTCCATGTTTGAAAGTCTTGATACCAAAAGGATACCGGAGCGTCTGGAGGATGGCTCCATCGATATGAAAGGACTTCTTACACTGACCGCCCTTGCTCCTCAGTATGCAGGCGCAAGAAAAGGCGGAACACCGGAACGGCCTGTGGTATGGGTCGTGGGAGATTCAACAGTCAGTGCCTTCCAGGATGATTACTATTATCCCCGGCACCAGCTCCTTAAGCTTTGTTTCCACGGAACAATATAAAACGCTGTTAAACGGCATGAAATCCGGTGATTTTCTTATCATTGGATTTGGCCACAATGACGAAAAGACAGAAGCAGAGCGGTATACAAATCCAAACGGAGGAATCGGTGACGCAGGGTCTTTTAAGAATTCCCTTTACACAAGGTATATTAAGAAAGCCCAGGATGCCGGAGCCACTCCGATTCTGTGCACGCCCATAGTCAGAAGAAATAAAGATAATAAGTATGACGGTCCCAGCGGCCACATTACCTCTGATCAGGTAACGGATCAGGGAACATATCCCGGCGGTGATTACGCACAGTCTATCCGTGATCTGGGTGCTGAGACAGGAGTAACCGTGGTGGACTTAACGGCAAGAACCAGGGCAATCTATGAGCAGCTTGGTGCAGAAGGGGTAAAAGACCGCCATGCGTGGACTTCCTCCAAAGAAATCAGCATTGATGATACACACACCAATCTTTACGGAGCTGCCTGCAATGCCTGGCTGGTGGCGGATGAACTGATGAAGAGCGGCAATCCGTTAAAGAATTTTATCAGACCGGGTGCTGCTGCCCCCAAAAGCCAGATGCTTACGGTCAACCCTCAGTATAAGGAACGGGTCTATGTTAGACCTTCCGGTGTCAGTGCTCTCTGGCCGGTCATTGATCCGTGGAAGGGAACTGTGTTTGGCAACGCAGGAGGAGACGGAAGCATTAATAAAGATAATTTTGCACTGGAAGCCGGGGAAAACGGAAGCATCCGCATAAGGGCAGGTGTTTTCACTTCCAATAAAGCCGGAAAAGGAGTTGGTAAGATTTCTTCATTAAAGCAGACAGGAAGGAGAGCTTCCTGTCTGCTTTTTGCGTGAAGCCTGGTCTCAGCCCCCAAAAACTTTTTTTTTGACGGTCTGAGAGACATCGCGGGCTGCTTTGACAGAGACACACATCTGGCTTGTTAAAGGTGAAAATTCTGACAATAAAGAGAGCCATGACTCTGTAAAAAATTTGACATAATCTTCACTTATCAATAATAATTAAGTGTGCTTATGAGCAAAATAAATAGTACAGAAAATGACACAATTCGTATTGACAAGCCTTAAAAGAATGTTATACTGGGTAATGTAAATTTTACATTTCATAAGGGTTGACAAATGCGTCAGATATGCAGAGACAGTATCTGACGCTTTTTTAAAATCAACCCATGCACATGATCGAGGAGGATTAGGTTATGAAATCAAAGAAGTTGGTTGGTCTGGCTTTGGCAGGTATTATGGCTCTGTCATTAACAGCCTGCGGTAGCTCCGGTTCCCCATCCGCCACTGGTTCAAAGAACACAGAAAAGCAGGCAACAGAAGCTGGAAGCACAGAGTCTGCCGTTCCCAAAGGTCCGATTGCAAAAGAGGACATTAAGGTGGGCTTTATTTATATCGGTGATGAGAATGAAAGCTATACGGCCGCTCATTACAACGGTGCTCTGGAAATGAAGAAAGCCCTCGGCTTATCCGATGACCAGATCATTGTAAAGTGGAATGTGCCGGAAGATGAAACCGCAAAAGATGCAGCCATGGATTTAGCGGATCAGGGCTGTAACATTATCTTTGCCAACAGCTTTGGCTACGAATCCTATATTATAGAAGCAGCCAAGGAATATCCGGAGGTGCAGTTTTGCCATGCCACCGGCTATCAGGCGAAAACAAGCGGCTTAAGCAATATGCACAACTATTTTACCAATGTTTTTGAATCACGTTATGTATCCGGTGTGGTGGCAGGTCTGAAGTTAAATCAGATGATTGAAGAAGGCAAGGTTAAAGAGGATGCAGTTAAGATCGGTTATGTGGGTGCTTATCCATATGCAGAAGTGATCAGCGGCTATACCTCCTTCTTCCTGGGAGTGCGTTCCGTATGTCCACAGGCCACAATGGAAGTAAAATACACCAACAGCTGGGGAAGCTTTGATCTTGAAAAAGAAGCTGCCGATGCTCTGATTTCCGGCGGCTGTGTTCTGATCAGCCAGCATGCCGATACCACCGGTGCTCCTGTTGCCTGTGAAGCGGCTGGTGTTCCGGACGTAGGCTATAATATTTCCATGCTGGCAACTGCACCTAAGACAGCACTCACCTCCGCGTCTATCAACTGGGCTCCCTATGTCACTTATGCGGTACAGAGCGTCATTGACGGCAAGGCCATTGACACAGACTGGTGCCAGGGGTACAAAGACGGAGCAGTTTCTATCACAGAACTTAATAAGGATGTGGTGGCTCCGGGAACGGAGGAAAAGGTAAAAGAAGTGGAAGATGCGATCAAAGCTGGAACGCTTCACGTATTTGATACCTCTACTTTTACGGTAGGCGGCAAAAAGCTGGAAACCTACAAAAAAGATGGAAGTGATGTGGAATATATCTCTGACGGATATTTCCATGAGTCTGAATACGGTTCTGCACCGGCATTTGATATATTGATTGATGGAATTACAACCATTGATAATTAAATGCTCAGACGGAAATGAGTCAGACTTAAAAGCGGCGCCAGATACTTTGGCCCCGCTTTTTGCTATTAAAGAAACGGAGGTTCCCCGGTGAACGAAAATTATGCCATTGAACTGAAAAATATCACCAAACGGTTTGGCAAAGTAATTGCCAACGACAAAGTCTCCATGTCTGTAAAAAGAGGAGAAATCCTTTCCATTCTGGGTGAAAACGGAAGCGGAAAAACCACGCTCATGAATATGATATCAGGAATCTATTACCCGGATGAAGGACAGATTGCTGTGAACGGAAAAGAAGTGTCCATACGGTCCCCTAAGGATTCCTTTGATCTGGGGATTGGTATGATTCACCAGCACTTTAAGCTTGTGGACGTATTTACGGCTGCGGAAAACATCATTCTCGGTCTGCCGGGCAAGGAACTGCTTGACCGAAAGGCAGTGACCGAAAAGATAAACGGACTTACGGCAAAATATGGATTTGATTTAGACCCGGAACAGAAAATTTACACCATGTCTGTTTCCCAGAAACAGACGGTCGAAATCGTAAAGCTCTTATACCGCGGGGTGGACATCTTGATCTTGGACGAACCTACCGCTGTTTTGACTCCCCAGGAAGCGGACCGCTTGTTTGCAGTGCTCCGCAACATGAGAAAAGCAGGCCATTCCATTATAATAATCACACATAAGCTCCATGAGGTTCTCACCTTATCTGACCGGGTATCAGTCCTTCGGAAAGGCCGGTACATCGGAACCATAGAAACAAAGGAAGCGACGGAAGAAACCCTGACAGAGATGATGGTAGGGAAAAAGGTGGACTTGAATATCGAACGTCCTGATCCGGTTTCTCCTGAAAAACGTCTGGTGGTAAGCGGTCTTAGCTGTGTCAGCAAGGAGGGAGTAAAGACTCTTGAGAATGCTTCATTTACCGCAAACAGCGGGGAGATCTTAGGAATTGCCGGTGTGGCAGGAAGCGGACAGAGAGAGCTGTTAGAGGCCATTGCAGGGCTAATCCCTTCTTCCTCCGGTTCTGCCGTATACTATCCGCCGGAGGGAGGAGAGAAGGAACTGACCGAAATGAGTGCCGCCGAAATTGCAAAGGCGGGAGTCCGGCTTTCCTTTGTTCCGGAGGACCGTCTGGGCATGGGGCTTGTAGGAACCATGGATTTAACGGACAATGTCATGCTGAGAAGCTACAAAAAAGGACGCTCCTTTTTTGCAGACCGCAGATCACCGAAAGCTCTGGCGGAGCAGCTGATTCACGAGCTTGGAATCGCTGCCCCGGGAACCTCGATTCCTGTCAGAAAGCTATCCGGCGGCAATGTACAAAAGGTGTTAGTAGGACGTGAGATCGCTTCGGCGCCAGCGGTGCTTCTGGTGGCATATCCGGTCCGCGGTCTGGACATCCATTCCTCCCATACCATCTATCACCTGCTCAATGAACAGAAAAAAAAGGGAACCGCCGTTGTTTGCGTGGGAGAGGATCTGGATGTACTGATGGAGCTGTGTGACCGAATTCTCGTGATGTGCGGCGGCACGGTCAGCGGGATCGTAGACGGAAGAACAGCAACAAAAGAAGAAATCGGAAAGCTGATGATGAAAACAGGAGGAATTTAAAAATGATGAAGGGAAGAGAGCCGCTTTTCCAAATGACAAAGCGGGAATCCATGGAACCTTGGAGGGCATGGGCGATCCGTCTGATTGCAGTTTTTCTGTCTCTGGTCGTATGCGCACTGGTGATTGTGGCACTGACAGGACTTAATCCTCTGGAAGTATATAAAGGAATCGTGGAGGGTGCCATCGGTACCAAAAGGAGAATCTGGATGACCATCCGTGATACTCTGGTCCTCCTTTGTATTGCAGTGGGGATCACACCGGCATTTAAAATGAGATTCTGGAATATCGGGGCAGAAGGACAGGTGCTGATCGGTGGGGTTACCTCTGCGGCCATGATGATTTATTTTGGCAATACCCTTCCTCCTCTGGTTTTATTTCCTCTGATGTTTTTAGGAAGTGCTGTGGCAGCCATGATCTGGGCTTCCATTCCTGCATTTTTTAAAGCATACTGGGACACCAACGAAACCTTGTTTACCCTGATGATGAATTATGTAGCCATGCAGGTGATCACCTTTGGAATCATTTTCTGGGAGAATCCCAAAGGTTCCAATTCCGTGGGGACCATCAATTCTGCAACCAAGGGCGGCTGGCTCCCCAAGCTATTCGGCTTGGAATACGGCTGGAACCTGGTCATTGTTTTAGGACTGACCATTGCCATGTTCTTCTATTTAAAACACAGCAAACAGGGATATGAGATCTCCGTTGTGGGAGAGAGCGGAAATACCGCCCGTTACGCAGGAATAAATGTGAAAAAAGTCATTATGCGTACGGTGGCGATTTCCGGTGCTTTATGCGGCATTGCAGGTTTCATTATTGTAAGCGGTGCCAGCCATACCATCTCCACCAGTACCGCAGGCGGGCGTGGTTTTACAGCGATTATTGTTTCCTGGCTCAGTAAATTCAACACCTTTGCCATGATTTTGGTTTCATTTTTCCTTGTATTCATGCAAAAAGGGGCCGGTCAGATTGCTTCCCAGTTCAATTTAAATGAAAATGCCTCTGATGTTATTACAGGTATCATCCTGTTCTTTATTCTGGGCTGTGAATTCTTTATTGACTATCAAGTGAGATTCCGGGGCGGGAAACGTCCATCGGCAGAATAGGGAGGAGTGAACCATCATGGAATTTTTGGTAATATTTATTCAAAAAGTCATTGGTCAGGGAATTGGTATCCTGTACGGAGCACTGGGAGAGATCCTGACAGAAAAATCCGGTAATTTAAATTTGGGAATTCCGGGCATGATGTATATGGGAGGCATTGCCGGACTGATCGGTGCATTTTTATATGAAAATTCTGCTGCAGATCCAAATGGGCTCATCGGGATTCTTATTTCCTTTTTCTTTGCTTTTTTCTGCGCTGCCTTTGGAGGATTGATCTACAGCATTCTCACCATAACCTTAAAGGCCAATCAGAATGTGACCGGACTGGCACTGACGACCTTTGGCGTGGGCTTTGGTAATTTTTTCGGAGGTTCTTTATCAAAGCTTGCAGGCGGTGTGGGACAGATTTCCGTTGCTGTGACAGGAGAAGCATTTAAAACACCGATTCCCGGACTGTCAAAGCTGGGGTTTCTTGGGGAAGCCCTGTTTTCCTACGGTTTTCTGACTTATCTTGGAATTATCCTGGCAATTGCACTCAGCTTTTTCTTAAACAGGACCAGAAAAGGTCTGAACTTAAGAGCCGTTGGAGAAAGTCCTGCAACCGCAGACGCAGCCGGAATCCATGTAACCGCCTATAAATATCTGGCTACCTGTATCGGCGGAGGTTTGAGCGGGCTTGGCGGCCTGTATTTTGTCATGGAATACTCCGGCGGTACCTGGACGAACAATGGGTTTGGAGACAGAGGCTGGCTGGCCATTGCCCTGGTGATATTTGCGCTCTGGAAACCGGTAGGTGCCATCTGGGGTTCTCTGCTGTTTGGCGGCCTGTACATTCTTTATTTATATATCCCCGGCTTGAGCCGCGGAACCCAGGAAATATTCAAGGCCCTTCCTTATGTCGTAACTATTATTGTTTTAATTATTTCCAGTTTAAGGAAGAAAAGAGAACACCAGCCGCCGGAAAGTCTCGGTCAGGCTTATTTCCGGGAAGAACGGTAAATACATTTATGAGAAATAAAACCAGTCCGGCTGTTTATAAGGATTTTATAATTCTTTTCTTGATTTATGGGGAGACTGACACTATAATGATAGAGATATAGAATGGGTAGAAACTATCCGGATTGGAGACTTTACACAGATGGATAACAAGAATCAGAATAAGATGCCGAAAAACGCTCAGGCAATCGTCGTATGGGTCACTACGTTTCTGATTGCGGTGGCAGGGATCTCTTATCTGCACAATGCAATTACCACCAGGACCAATAAAGAACTGAGTTATGACACCTTTATGAATATGGTCGATGACAAGCAGGTTGAATCGGTTCATGTAGATGATACGAAGATTATCATCAATCCGAAGAAGACCTGGGAAGGATATAAACCAGGAGTTTCTTATTATACGGTGCGTATGGATAATGATTTAAACCTTGCGGAACGTCTTCGTGATGCAGGTGTGGAGACCGTCAGAACCCGCCGGGACAGTAATTTCTTTATACAGACCATTGTCAGCTATCTGCTTTTGTTCGCTGCCATGGGATTTTTGCTGAATTTCATGATGCGCCGGGTAGGCGGAGGCGGACTGATGGGGGTTGGAAAGACCAACGCCAAGGTCTATGTGCAAAAGGAGACTGGAATCACCTTTAAGGATGTGGCAGGTGAGGACGAGGCCAAGGAATCCCTAACTGAGATTGTTGACTTCCTTCACAATCCTGGTAAATATACAAAGATCGGAGCCAAGCTTCCCAAAGGAGCCCTGCTCGTAGGACCTCCAGGAACCGGAAAGACGCTTCTGGCCAAAGCAGTTGCCGGAGAAGCTCATGTTCCTTTTTATTCTCTGTCCGGTTCTGATTTTGTAGAGATGTTCGTAGGTGTAGGTGCATCACGTGTCCGTGATCTTTTTAAGCAGGCCCAGGAATCTGCGCCTTGTATTATATTTATTGATGAGGTGGATGCCATCGGAAAAAGCCGTGATTCCAGATTCGGAGGCGGCAACGATGAAAGAGAACAGACCTTAAACCAGCTGCTTTCTGAAATGGATGGATTTGATTCCTCCAAGGGACTTTTAGTTCTTGCGGCAACCAACCGTCCGGAGATTTTAGACCCGGCCCTGCTGCGTCCGGGACGTTTTGACCGCCGGATCATTGTGGATAAGCCTGATTTAAAGGGGCGTGTGGATATTTTAAAGGTTCATGCAAGAGATGTACTCCTTGATGACAGCGTTGATTTGGATGCCATTGCTCTTGCAACATCGGGAGCCGTTGGTTCTGATTTAGCCAATATGATCAACGAAGCTGCCATTTTAGCGGTAAAGAACGGCCGTCATGCCGTTTCCCAAAAGGATCTTTTTGAAGCAGTGGAAGTGGTTTTAGTCGGAAAAGAGAAGAAGGACCGGGTACTCAACAAAGAGGAGCGCCGGATCGTATCTTATCATGAGGTCGGCCATGCATTGGTCAGCGCCCTTCAAAAGGATGCGGAGCCGGTACAGAAGATCACCATTGTTCCAAGAACCATGGGAGCCTTGGGGTATGTGATGCAGGTGCCTGAGGAAGAGAAGTTCCTCAATTCCAAGAAAGAGCTGCACGCCATGTTAGTCGGTTATCTTGCCGGACGCGCAGCGGAGGAGATCGTATTTGATTCCATTACCACAGGTGCTGCCAATGACATTGAACAGGCCACCAAGGTAGCACGTGCCATGATCACCCAGTACGGCATGTCTGAGAAATTTGGTCTTATCGGTCTGGCCGCCAAGGAAGACCAGTACTTAAGCGGACGGACGGTCATGAACTGTGCGGAAGCCACTTCTTCCCAGGTAGACGAAGAAGTTATGAGAATGTTAAAGGAGGCTTATGAAGAAGCCAAGAGCCTGCTCATGGATAACCGTGATGTCATGGATAAGATTGCGGAATTCTTAATCGAAAGAGAAACCATTACCGGTAAGGAATTTATGAAGATCTTCCGGGAAGCAAAAGGAATTCCGGAGCCGGATAAAGAAATTGAGGAATCGGAGAACGAAGACAAATCGGAAGAGTCTGACGGCCTTACGGACTGGTCAGTGGAAAAAGAAGATACAAAAGAAGAAGATTCTTCAAATGGAACTATAAAAAATTAAAGAAAGAGACCGTTGTCAGCTTGTGCCGCAGCGGTCTTTTTTTTGATTTATTTTCAAAAACTAAGAGAATAAAAACAAAATTTCAACAAAATTTCAACAGTAATTTACAGTATTTGACAATTATCTAATAAGTGTTATATAATTCATTTAAACCAAATATGAATAATTTTTTGCTATGCAAAAAAAGGGAGGGATATGGCTATGGTGGAAAAGTTTCGGGTATTTCGTAAGGATTTAAGTAAGTCAGAGAAAGGCCAGGATTCAACAGGAAGGAAAAGGTCGATTAAAAAGACTTTATTAATAGGAATTATTAGTCTTTCCGTCTCGATTTCCGTTCTTTTTGGATCGGTCAATGGGTTTTTATTTTATCACAATACGTTAGATAATACCAATTTGAGGCTCATGGAGTCTGCGGAAAGCTACAGTCAGGTGGTTGAGAATGCCATAGGAATCTATAAGACAAAGATTGAGTCGGTTGCTCAGAATATTACATCTGCCGGACAGAATAAAGAGGTTCTGGATAAGATGGCAGAGCAATACGGATTTGTGGCTTTGAATCTCATCGACTCCAACGGGAAAGCCACCACTGGGACCGATGTGAGCAAACAGGATTATTTTGTCCATGCAATGAATGGAGAGACCTACATTTCATCTACCATCAAAAGTGAAAAACTGGGAAAGACCATTCTGGTGATTGCAGCCAAGGTCAATAACGGACGTTTTAACGGGGTTGTGGCTGGTGCTGTTGATGCGGATGCCTTCAGCCGTATGATCGACGGAGTATCCGTTGGGGAATCAGGCTATGGATTTATCGTGGATAAAGCCGGCAAGGTGATCGCGCATAAGAACAGAGAGACCGTGGAAAAGGAAACCAATTATATTGAGCTTGGGAAAAACGATAAGGCATATTCCGTACTTTCCGCCAATATTAAGGATATGATTGCAGGAAATACGGGAATCAGGGAATCCACCTTCAAGGGGAAGGTTTTGATTATGGGATATACGCCCATTAAAAACACGGATGGCTGGTCCATTGCAATTGTATCCGATAAATCGGAGATGATGTCAGCGTTCTACCGTTCCCTTGGAATCACCGCAGGATTGACGTTTCTGATGATCGCACTGTCGTTCCTGTTTGCATTCCGGATTGCCTCCCCTATCGTAACTCCAATCATTCATCTGGTAAAACGGATCGAGTCTTTGGCAGAGGGAGACTTACATACCGAAGTACCCCAGGTGAATTCCGGGGATGAGCTTGAGGTCCTTTCCCGGTCATTTACAGGTACGGTGGAGACACTTAATCATTATGTCAAAGAGATTTCCCAGGTTTTAAGCAGTTTGGAACATGGGGACTGCACCGTTACGACAACCCAGGATTATAAGGGGGATTTTGTACAGATCAAGGATTCCTTAAACCGGATCACTTTAAACTTAAATTCCGTATTTACTAAGATCAAAGAATCTGCGGAGCGGGTTGCGGATGGGTCAAGGCAGATATCAGATGCGTCCCAGGCACTTGCGGCAGGAGCTACCGAGCAGGCGGCTACCGTAGAGGAACTCAGTTCTTCCGTATCAAACGTATCCAACCGTGCCCAGGAGAATGCAGAGAATGTCAAGAAGGCCACAGACTATGTAAAAAAGGCAGGACAGGGAATGAACGAGGGCAATGTCCATATGGCAAAGCTTGATGAATCCATGAAGGAGATTGGGCACGCTTCCGAGAAAATTTCAAGCATTACCAAGGTGATTGAAGACATTGCGTTCCAGACAAATATCCTGGCTTTAAACGCGGCCGTAGAATCTGCCAGAGCCGGTGAAGCCGGTAAGGGATTCGCAGTGGTAGCGGATGAGGTGCGTAATCTGGCAGGTAAATCCGCAGAGGCAGCCAAGCAGACGGCAGAGCTGATCGGCCAGTCCGTACAAACCGTTTCAGAGGGCGGAAGGATTGCTAATGAAACGACCCGTATATTAAAAGAGGTGGGAGAACAGGCCGCGCTGGTGGAACAGGCCATTCAGGAGATCGCCATTGCTTCTTATGAACAGGTGGAGGCCATTGATGAGATTAACCAGGGCTTGAATCAGGTATCCACAGTGGTCCAGACCAATGCGGCTACGGCGGAAGAAAGCTCTGCTTCCAGCGAAGAGTTAGATGCTCAGGCTCAGTTATTAAAAGAGGAAGTGGAACGTTTCAGACTTCAGGATACCGGCACTTCAGCCGTAATGGAGTACGGTTCTTCTGAGACAGGAGATACTGCAGCCGGCGATTCTTCCAAGGATACATATCGGGAGGAAGAGACGGCGGAGCACCGCTTCTCAAAATATTAAGCCAACAGCTTTCTGCACGGATTTGTCCCTGCAGAAAGCTGTTTTTGCATAAGGACTGGAAAAAACACAAGGGTCATAATGTTATTGTAAGAAATGGAGATTTTTGCTATAATATAAAAAGAAGCCTTAATAAAGACATAACGGCTGTCATGAACCTGTGATAGCCGTTTCTTTTTGTCCGTTTTTTAAGAAAAACGGCTGGGAGAGGAAGCGAAAGAATTATGATACTGATGAATGAAATACCGGACCGTTTCTGGGGATTGTTCCGCTCCGTCAACCGGTCCACTTACATAGAAGCTTTGCTCAGGATCAATGAGGAATACGAATACAGCAACTACTTTCTAAGCAGAGAGGTCTGTCTTCAGGTGTTGGATGAATATTTTCTTCAAAAGCGTTTTGTAATCTGGCAGGATGAGCTGGAGGACGAGTCCGATGAGACAGAGCCGCCGGCATCCAGAGTGTTAAACTGGCTTTTAAGAGCCGGATGGCTTCGTAAAGTCGATGACTATGCCTCCATGACGGTCCATATTGTAATCCCTGATTATGCGGCTGTTATGATCGAGGCATTTTTTAAGCTTACCACAGACGAAGAAGATGAGACCCAGATTTATATCCAAAATATTTACGCCATATTATTTTCTCTGAAAAATGATAAAAGAGCCAATATCAGTCTTTTAAATACCGCCTGTGTCAATACCAGGCGGCTCAATAAGACGCTTCAGGACATGCTTCACAACATGGATAAGTTCTTTGCCAGTCTGCTGGAGAAAAAGGAATATGGGGAGCTTTTAAAAGACCATTTGGAAGGGTATGTGGAGGAGATCGTAAAAAAGAAATACCACATTTTAAAAACCTCAGATAATTTCTA
Source organism: Lacrimispora sinapis (assembly GCF_043633585.1). Classification (NCBI taxonomy): domain Bacteria; kingdom Bacillati; phylum Bacillota; class Clostridia; order Lachnospirales; family Lachnospiraceae; genus Lacrimispora; species Lacrimispora sinapis. The sequence continues at coordinate 1,014,320 of NZ_CP141832.1, forward strand.
TTTGTATAAGAATGATATTAAACGGTGGATCAGTGCCATGCGGGAGGATGTCAAGTGGATGGAGGAAATGAGCATTCGCAGCCGGAATAAGGTGACTGCCGCGGAGGTTTCAGAGAAGCTGGATCAGATTGAGCGGGGCTTTGATGACATTGAGCACCGGATCGCCAATATGGACAAGGAGCATTCGAGGTATATCCGGGCAACCGTCACAAGACTGAATTATCTTCTAAACCAGGAGGATAACATGAAAGGTCTGGTCATCCGCCTTTTGAATCACCTTTCCGAAGCAGAGGATCAGGAGGCAGCGATAGGTGAGGCGGGCAGTCTGATGAACCTATCCCAGGTATCCATACTATCGGAGCATGCTCTCTATAAAAAGAGAAAGCCAAGGTCTGTCTTTCAAGAAACGCTGGTTCCGGATGAGGCGTCCGAAGAGCTGTCCGCAGAGGAGATTTTAAACTTAAACCGTTTAAAGAACCGTTACAGCAGGAAAGAGATCGAAGCCTACCTGGAAGAGCATATGGAAAATGGCCGCATGGAGGTGACGGAGCATACGGTAAAGACAGCGGAGGATTTTGAAATGCTGATACTGGCCTATGATTATTCTACCAGACAAAAAAGCATTTACCAGGTGAAAGACCCGGACCCGGAAATGATAGACAATGGAAGATACCGCTATCCCAGGCTGGTGTTTGTAAGGAGGAAAGAATCATGACATACGAAGAAACCACTGGCACCATGGGCCAGATTCCATATTATGATGCCTTGAGCCAGGAGGAGAAAAAAGAAGTCACTGACGGCTTAAAGATACTCCTGCGCCAGACCTTTGTGCTGGAGCATAAGTACGAGAAACGTACCGGACGCTTCGCCTATAATCCGGAATTTAGAATCTGCAACAAGCATCTGGAATTTATCCGCACCTACCTTGCGGTAATCGGTGTGACTGTATTGGAAAACAGCCAGCTTGGGATCATTTACCTTCAGGGAGAGACTACCATGGGAGACAAGCTCCCGAAGCTGGCCACCCTCTATCTTCTTGTGTTAAAGCTGATTTATGACGAGCAGATGGCTGAAGTGTCCACCAGCGTCAATGTGTATACCACGTTAAGTGAAATCCACGAAAAGCTGGGAGGCTACCGGCTCTTTAAAAAACAGCCTGCTGCTACGGAAATCAGGCGGACCATCGCATTGTTAAAGAAATATCAAATTTTGGAGCCCTTGGAGCTTTTGGAGGATTTAGAAGGAGACAGCCGGCTGATCATTTATCCCTGCATCAATGTAGTGCTTTTTGGGGATGATGTCCGGGGCCTGTTAGAATCATTTGAGGAAGGAGATGACAGCGATGACGAACCAGAAATTTGAGGCTCTTTCCAGAATACTGTTAAACAACTGGCATTATATTAACCGGAAAACCCTATCCTTTCATAAGGAGATCAATTTCTTTACGGGACATTCCGGCAGCGGAAAATCCACGGTAATTGATGCCATGCAGATTCTTCTCTATGCCAACACCGACGGACGCGGATTCTTTAATAAGGCAGCTGCCGATGATTCGGACCGGAATCTCATTGAGTATCTGCGAGGCATGGTCAACATTGGAGAGAACAATGAATTCGCCTATTTAAGGAATCAAAATTTTTCCACTACCATTGTACTTGAACTGGAACGGACGGATACCAAGACGTTTCAGTGCATTGGCGTAGTATTTGATGTGGATACCTCCACCAATGAAATATCCAGGAAATTCTTCTGGCACAAAGGCCCCTTATGGGACAATGGATACCGGACTTCTGACCGTGCCATGACCATGGAAGAAATTACAGCCGCCCTTCGGGCCAACTATTCCAAAGAGGAGTATTTTGCAACCTCCCATAATGAACGGTTCCGCAGACAGCTCTACGATGTGTATCTTGGTGGTCTGGATTCGGAGAAATTCCCTCTTCTGTTCAAACGGGCCATTCCCTTCCGGATGAACATTAAGCTGGAGGATTTTGTGAAAGAATACATCTGCATGGAACAAGACATTCATATCGAGGATATGCAGGAAAGTGTCATGCAGTACGGACGTATGCGCAAGAAGATCGAGGATACTTCCATTGAGATCGGCATTTTAAAGGATTTATCTGATAAATTTGAGACGGTACAGCGTCTGGAAAAGGAAATTCATAAAAATATGTATTTCTTCCGCAAAGCGGAGATCCTGGATTACCAGGTCAGGATACAGGCGCTGACGGATAAGATCCGGCTCGCCAAAGAGGATTACCTCCGTCAGGAGGAACAGAAAACGGGTCTGGAGGGCCAGATCCATAATTTGACGGTTCAGGGAGAGGAGCTGTTAAGGCAGATTTCCTCCACCGGATATGAAGATTTAAAGAATCAGTTAAGTTCTACGGAGGAACTGATAAATCATTTGAATAAAAGTGCTGTCAAGTGGTCTCAGGCATCAGAAAGGCTTGGGCAGTGGATAGAAGAAGAAACCACCTCAAACCAGACCATCTGGGACATTGAAGCATTCCAGGAAAATACTGTGGATGAGGAGACTCTGGTCCGTCTGAAACAGTCCATTTTAGAGCTGCAAAAGGAGACGGAAGAAACGAAGAGGGAAGCGGAGGCCGCCCTTCGCGATATCCGCAAAAAGGAACGTCAGACCACCGAGGAGCTGGCCCAGCTGAAAGCAGGAAATAAGGCATATCCCAAGTACCTGGAACGGGCAAGAGCCATCCTTCAAAAGCGACTTCTGGAGGAAACGGGCAAGGTGGTGGAAGTCCATGTGCTGGCGGATCTTTTAGACATCCGCGATGAGACCTGGAGAAATGCAGCAGAAGGCTATCTGGGCAACAATAAGCTGTCTCTGGTAGTGCCTCCGGCCTATGCCAAAGCAGCAATGGCTGTTTACGAGGAACTGGACCGGAACGAATATTATAATGTAGCGGTTCTGGACACGGAAAAAGCCTCTCAAACGGCCAGCGAAGTGGTAGCTGGTGCCTTATCGGAAGAAGTTATCGCCGGTGAAGCCTATCTGCAGCCATACATCGACCTTCTTTTGGGAAGGGTAGTAAAATGCCGGGACCTTGATGAACTGCGCCAATGCCGCATCGGAGTGACTCCGGATTGTATGCTTTACCATACCTTCCGGCTCCAGCGCATGAACCCGGACAATTACACCAAGTTTGCTTATATCGGCAAGGACAGTGTCCGCAGAAGAATCCGCCTTCTGGAAAAGAATCTGCAAGCCCTGGCTGAGGAGAAAAAGCCTCAGGAGGCCATTTTAAAGGAATGCCAGAGAATTCTTTCCATGGAGGGACTGGCAGAGGATACCGGAGTTTATTTAGAGTGGCAGCAGGATATGGCTGCTTTAAAGCAAAAAGAAAAAGAGAAAAAGAAGCTGGAACAAAAGCTAGAGAAATTAAAGGCCCGGAATGTCAGTGAATGGGAAAAGGAGCGGGAGGCCGTCCTGACCCTTTGCGAAGGAAAAAGGGCAGAGCAACGGGCTGTGGACCGTCTGATGTTTGAATGCAATGGCAGAATCGAAGGCTTTCAGAAGGAGATTTTGCAGCTGCAGGAGGAACTGGTTATAAAGACGAAGGCTCTGGAACCGGAGGAAGAACTGGAGGCAGAAGGCAGACAGTACTTTAAAACGGAGGAACTGCCAAGATATGACCGGATGAAGGATAAATTCTTTGCAACTGCGAAGAAAACGGAGGAAGCCAGGGACGAAGCATTCCGTGTGCTCGTGGCAGCCAGAGGAGAGTATGCCAGGAAGTACCCCAACCGGAACTGTTCTTTAACGGCAAAGGATAATCAGGAGTACGACCGTCTGCTGGAAATCATGGAATGCGGAAATTTAGAGGAATATAAGAAGATGGCAGCAGAGCAGGCCAAGTCAGCGGTGCTTCATTTCAAAGATGACTTCATGTTCAAGATTCGGAGTGCCATAAGAGATGCCCTGCAGCGCAGGGATGAGCTGAACCGCATCATCAGCCGTCTGGATTTCGGCAAGGATAAATACCAGTTTGTCATTGGAAAAAATAAAGGTCCTGACGGAAGATATTACGATATGTTCATGGATGATTCCCTGGAAGTCAATCCATCCCAGCTTACGGATTCCGTGGATGACCAGATGAATCTGTTTACCATGGAACATGAAAACCAATATGGGGAGATCATCAACGATCTGATCAATATTTTTATCCCCCCTGACAATGCCACGCCTGAACAAATGGAAGAAGCCAAACGGAATATGGACCGGTATGCGGATTACCGCACGTATTTGTCCTTTGACATGCAGCAGCTGATTCAGAATGAGGATGAGGTCATTAAAATCCGTTTAAGTAAAATGCTTAAGAAAAATTCCGGAGGAGAGGGGCAGAACCCCCTTTACGTAGCGCTTCTGGCAAGCTTTGCACAGGCGTACCGTATCAGTTTATCTCCGAAGATACAGAGAAATCCGACCATACGTCTGGTGGTGCTTGATGAGGCGTTTTCCAAGATGGATGCGGAAAAGGTGGCAAGCTGCATTGAACTGATCCGTGGACTTGGTTTTCAGGCAATTATCAGCGCCACCAACGATAAGATCCAGAATTACGTGGAAAATGTGGATAAGACCTTTGTGTTCGCCAATCCAAATAAGAAATCCATTTCCATTCAGGAATTTGAAAGAGAGAGTTTCCCGGATTTGATGCGGGAACTGGATGAAGAGGATTCTTAACATAGTTACACTTATGAATTTGACAGATTTATAACTGTTTTATTATGAATGGATGCGATTTCATAATTTCTTCTGCCTGGTTTCAGGTATATAATGAACAAGGTGTGTATTTTTTGATGTCGGAGCGTCTGAAGGTTTACTCTTATTGGGGTAAATAATAGGATTAACTGATATCGAACAAATGTTTGCAATCCGAAATAAAATGTGTTATAATTGGGAAAATCGGTTGTTATTAATGAGAAATGGGACCGGAAGGCCCCTATTCCCAAGCAGTGATATCAGGATATCAGTTTATTACAGGAGTACATTATGGCAAAACAGTATATTAAGATAAGAGGTGCCAACGAGCACAACTTAAAGAACGTTTCCGTGGATATTCCAAGGAATGAGCTGGTTGTTTTAACCGGCTTGAGCGGATCGGGAAAATCTTCCCTGGCTTTTGATACGATTTATGCAGAAGGGCAGAGGCGGTATATGGAATCTCTGTCCTCTTATGCCCGGCAGTTCTTAGGACAGATGGAAAAGCCGGATGTGGAGAACATTGAAGGGCTTTCCCCGGCTATTTCCATTGACCAGAAGTCCACCAACCGCAATCCCCGTTCTACCGTAGGAACGGTTACCGAGATTTATGACTATATGAGACTTCTCTATGCCAGAATCGGAATTCCCCACTGTCCCAAGTGCGGCAGGGAGATCCGCAGGCAGACCGTAGACCAGATGGTGGATCAGATTATGGAACTGCCGGAGAGAACCAAGATCCAGCTTCTTGCCCCTGTGGTAAGAGGAAGAAAAGGCGAGCATGCAAAGGTATTGGAAAGTTCCAGAAAAAGCGGTTATGTAAGAGTACGCATTGATGGAAATCTTTATGAGCTTTCCGAAGAAATCAAACTGGATAAGAATATCAAGCACAACATTGAAGTGGTCGTGGACCGTTTGTCCATACGGGAAGGAATAGAGAAACGTTTGACGGATTCTATTGAGACGGTGATGGAACTGGCGGACGGATTGATGGTGGTTGACGTAATTGACGGAACCCCCATTAATTTCAGCCAGAGCTTTTCCTGCCCGGACTGCGGCATCAGCATTGATGAGGTGGAGCCAAGAAGCTTCTCGTTCAACAATCCGTTTGGAGCCTGCCCGGATTGCTTCGGACTTGGCTACAAGATGGAATTTGATGAAGATCTGATGATCCCGGATAAGAGTCTGAGCATTGATGAAGGGGCCATTGTAGTAATGGGGTGGCAGTCCTGTACGGACAAAGGAAGCTATACCAGGGCCATCCTGGAAGCTCTTTCTAAGGAATATAATTTCCGTTTGGACACTCCTTTTGAAGACTATCCCAAGGAAGTCCATGATGTTCTCATCTATGGAACCAACGGAAAAGAAGTTAAGGTTTATTATAAGGGACAGCGTGGAGAGGGAATTTATGATGTGGCATTTGAAGGGCTGATCCAGAATGTGTCCAGAAGATACCGGGAGACGTATTCCGAGGCTTCCAAGGCGGAGTATGAAACCTTTATGCGCATCACTCCATGCCCTACCTGCGGCGGCATGAGACTGAAAAAGGAGTCTCTGGCAGTTACGGTTGGCGGTAAGAATATTTACGAGGCCACCAATATGTCCATTGTCCGTTCCCGTGAATTTATTGACGGACTGGAGCTTACCCCTATGCAACATGCCATTGGTGACCAGATCCTTAAAGAGATCCGGGCCAGGATTTCATTCCTGATTGATGTAGGACTTGACTATCTGACCTTGAGCCGTTCCACCAGTACTCTTTCCGGAGGAGAGGCCCAGAGAATCCGTCTGGCGACCCAGATCGGGTCCGGCCTTGTAGGGGTTGCTTATATTTTGGACGAGCCGAGTATCGGCCTTCACCAGAGAGACAATGATAAGCTGCTAAAGACCCTTTTGCATCTCCGTGACCTTGGCAACAGCGTACTTGTGGTAGAACATGATGAAGATACCATGATGGCCGCTGATTACATCGTGGATATCGGTCCTGGAGCCGGAGAACACGGCGGTACGGTAGTGGCAGTTGGGAATGCAAAGCAGATCATGAAGAATAAGAAATCCGTAACAGGAGCTTATTTAAGCGGACGCATTAAAATCCCGGTCCCCAGGGAGCGGAGACAGCCGACCGGCTTTTTAAAGGTCAAAGGAGCTTCGGAGAACAACTTAAAGAACATTGATGTAGAGTTCCCACTAGGCGTGATGACTTGTGTAACAGGTGTATCCGGTTCGGGAAAGAGTTCCCTGGTCAATGAGATTCTTTACAAATCTTTGGCCAAGAAGCTGAACCGGGCAAGAACCGTTCCCGGCAAGCATCAATCGCTGGAAGGCGTTGAACAGCTGGATAAGATCATAGCCATAGACCAGTCACCCATTGGGCGGACCCCAAGATCCAACCCGGCCACCTATACCGGTGTATTTGATCTGATCCGTGATCTGTTTGCCTCCACCCCGGATTCCAAAGCAAAGGGATATTCCAAGGGACGTTTCAGTTTTAATGTAAAAGGCGGACGATGTGAAGCGTGCAGCGGTGACGGTATCATCAAGATCGAGATGCATTTTCTTCCTGATGTCTACGTTCCCTGTGAAGTCTGCGGAGGAAAACGCTATAACCGCGAGACCCTTGATGTAAAGTACAAAGGCAAAAGTATCTATGATGTATTAAACATGACCGTGGAAGAAGCTGTGAAATTCTTTGAGAATGTACCTTCTATTGCAAGGAAGATTTCCACGCTTAACGAGGTAGGACTTTCCTATGTCAAGCTGGGTCAGCCCTCCACAGAACTATCGGGCGGAGAAGCCCAGAGAATCAAGCTGGCTACGGAATTAAGCAAACGTGGAACGGGTAAGACGATCTATATTCTGGACGAACCGACCACAGGGCTTCATTTTGCGGATGTCCACAAGCTGATTGAGATTCTGCGGAAGCTGTCTGACGGCGGCAATACGGTGGTAGTCATTGAACATAATCTGGAAGTAATAAAAACCGCCGATTACATCATTGATATTGGTCCTGAAGGCGGGGACAAAGGCGGTACCGTAATCGCACAGGGCACGCCGGAAGAGGTGGCTCAGTGTCCTGGTTCCTATACAGGACATTATATAAAAAAGTATTTGGAGTAAATCTTAAAAATCCATGTTTTAACGGAAGTTATTTAAAATACCGGAGATTCCGCATTTCAAAAAAGCTGCTGTTTTTTTAAGCAGTTTCTGGAAAGGCGGGATTTTCGTGTATTTCCTGGTATGGATGATATCATTATATCATGAATGGAAGATGATATCGGGATTGATGTTTTTGGGGGTTAGGACAGACAAAAGGAGATGCTGGCAGCAGGGGGATGTCTGCCAGCATAATGTTGAGAAAGTAATATGAGAAAATGGCATTTCTTCTTTACAAGTATGATGTTACCCTATCCCTGTGAGGAAATGTTGTAGAAAATGTGAAATAACCGTGAAAAATAAATCAGGAAAACAAACATTAGATTAACGTGATAAAGTCAATCATACTCTTTTTTGTCAAAATAAGAAAATACTTGTCAAGCCAATGGAAGTAGAATATAATGTAACCCAAAGCGCTATTTGTTAAACATGAAATTAGGAGGAATACCCGTGAAAAGAGAAATGATTATCGTTCTGGATTTCGGCGGTCAATATAACCAGCTGATTGCCAGAAGAGTCAGAGAATGCAACGTCTACTGTGAGGTCCATCCTTACACACTGTCCATGGACAAGATTAAGGAAATGAATCCCAAAGGAATTATTTTTACTGGTGGTCCAAACAGTGCATATAAGGAAGAATCTCCTCGCTGTGAGAAAGAAATCTTTGAAATGGGCATCCCGATCCTGGGGATTTGCTATGGTTCCCAGTTAATTGCACACATGCTTGGCGGTAAAGTATCCACAGCTCCGGTCAGCGAGTATGGTAAGACTGAGGTAGACGTAGAAGCCAACAGCAAAATTTTAGAAAATGTAAGTCCAAAGACCATCTGCTGGATGAGTCATACGGATTATATAGAAGAAGCACCGAAAGGGTTCCGTGTTACTGCCCATACCCCGGTTTGTCCGGTTGCAGCCATGGAATGTGAAGAACGAGGCATTTTTGCAGTACAGTTCCATCCCGAAGTTATGCATACTCAGGAAGGAACCAGGATGCTTTCTAATTTTGTTTTCAATGTCTGCAAATGCTCCGGTGACTGGAAGATGGATTCTTTCGTGGAAACCTCCATTCAGGCGATCCGGGACAAAGTCGGAAACGGCAAAGTGCTTTGCGCATTATCCGGCGGCGTAGATTCCTCCGTTGCTGCAGTTATGCTGGCAAAAGCGGTTGGAAAACAGCTTACCTGTGTATTTGTTGATCACGGCCTTCTCCGCAAGAACGAAGGAGATGAAGTAGAAGCCGTATTCGGACCCAAAGGCCAATATGATTTGAATTTTATCCGCGTCAACGCTCAGGACCGCTTTTATGACAAGCTGAAGGGTGTAGAAGATCCGGAGACAAAGCGAAAGATCATCGGCGAGGAATTTATCCGCGTTTTTGAAGATGAAGCAAAGAAGATCGGTACCGTGGATTATTTTGTACAGGGAACCATTTATCCAGATGTTATTGAATCCGGTCTTGGTAAATCAGCCGTGATTAAATCCCACCACAACGTGGGCGGACTTCCGGAGCATGTAGATTTCAAGGAAATCATTGAACCGTTAAGATTACTCTTTAAGGATGAAGTAAGAAAAGCAGGTCTGGAACTGGGCATTCCAGAATATCTGGTATACCGTCAGCCATTCCCTGGCCCAGGACTTGGTGTTCGTATCATCGGTGCAGTGACTCCTGAAAAAGTAAGAATTGTACAGGAAGCAGATGCGATTTATAGAGAAGAGATTGCAAAAGCAGGCGTAGACAAGGGACTTGGACAGTACTTTGCAGCGCTCACCAATATGCGTTCGGTCGGCTGCATGGGAGACGAGAGAACCTATGATTATGCCATTGCACTTCGTGCGGTGCTCACTTCTGATTTCATGACCGCAGAGTCTGCGGAACTGCCTTGGGAAGTTCTTGGGACTGTGACCAGAAGAATTGTAAATGAAGTTAAAGGCGTGAACCGAGTGCTGTATGATTGTACGGGGAAGCCGCCGGCTACTATTGAGTTTGAATAAAATATACAGAGCCAGAAAACCTTGTAAATTCAAGGGAATCTGGCTCTTTTCTTTTTGTAATGGAACTAAAATGGAACTAGAAACAATCCTGAAGCTTTTCGGCCACCTCGTCACGCTTGTGTGGAAACAGATGAGAATAGGTGTTCAAAGTGGTTTCTACTTTCTCATGGCCCAGACGGTCAGCTATGGCCAGGGGGGAGAATCCCAACTCTATCAATAGGCTTGCGTGGCTATGTCTGAGATCATGCAGGCGGATGCGCTTCACTTCTCCGTCTTTGGTTCCCCGGCGCATTTCATGTTCAAAGAAATGTTTTGTATAAGGGAATATACGGTCATGTTTATGGAGCTTGTACAGTCTGCTTGTGTAGGCTTTTAGTTCATCACAGAGAAATTCCGGAATAGATATTGTGCGAATGCTTTTGGGAGTTTTGGGCGGCGTTATAACGTCCCTGTCACCGATCCGCTGATATGACTTATTGATAGAGAGCTTGCGCTCTTCAAAGTTTATGTCTCCATATTCCAGGGCCAGAAGCTCTCCGATCCGTATCCCGGTATAGTAAAGCGTGAGGAATCCGGCTCTTGCCTGGGGCTTGTCTGTAATTCTTTCCAGGAACTTCTTAAATTCTCCCGTTGTCCAGAACTGCATTTCTTCTGCGTGGCCTTTGCCTATGCTCCCGGCTTTTCTGCAGGGATTTTCTTTTAGGTTGTAATACCGGACTGCATAATTCATGATTGCGGTTAGTTGGTTATTGATTGTTCTTAGATAGGTTTCAGAATATGCCTTGCCGTTATCGTCCCGGTAGGCCATAAGCTCATTCTGCCATTTGCGGACGTTGACAGGGGTAATCTGGGAGACGGGGAGTTTACCGAAGAATGGAAGCAGTTTCTTGTCAATGACATACTGCTTTTGAACGTAAGTATGTTCCCGTAGGCGGTGCTTCATGTCCTCATTATATATTCTAACAAAGTTCTCAAAGGTCATTGTAAGATCGGCTTGCTGTGTTTCAAGAAAATTACGTTCCCATTCCTTTGCTTCCCTTTGAAGCTTAAAACCTCGTTTCTTTCGTTGACGTTTGGTTCCTGTATAGTCGACATAATAGCATTTTACATACCATGTCTTTGTTTTTTCTTCATAGTGAACTGGCATTTATATCTTTCCTTTCATTCTGGCCGGGCCGGGGCATGGAATGAATAGAAATGGATATGTATGTTTATTAGTGTAAAATTTTATTCTTTTATGATTTTTTTAGAAGAAGCATATTTTTTCATAAGTTCGTTGAATCTTTCTTTTACATCCCATTTTACATCGTCAATAAACCTGAGCCAATCATCCGTTGGTATGTCGTAGCTGTATCCATAGTGAATTAGCAATTCATGGTAATCAGAGTCGGGATGCCTCTTAAACTCATATCCGAGTGCCTTACAATATTCAAATAAAGCACTATCTGTTTTTCCCCAATAATCAATAACATTTTGATCACTGTCTGCTTCAAGGAGCTCGATCACTTCAAGTCCTAAACAATCTGATATTTGCTCCAAAACGCTTAAAGGAGCTTCTATTTCACCGCTTTCATATTTTTGAATTGTACTTTCTGATTTTTCAATCATTTTCGCCAATTGTTTCTGCGTAATGTTGACGTGCTTGCGATATTTTTTTATTGCTTCTCCGATAGCTTTTTTATTCATTTTCTTCTCCTTTCACAGTCACAGAATAGCACAATACATAATTTAAATCAATATTTTTCTTGACATACGTAGTAAAAATATGTATTATAATGACACACGTAATTTAAATACGTTAAAACACGTAGTTTAAAGGAGGCAAGGAAATGAGACTTAACAGAACTAAAGTAAGCCTTTTAATGGCAAAGCTCGTTATTAATCAGGCAACACTGGCTATGGAGGCCGGTATCTCCCGTCAGACATTATCGGCGGTAATGAATGGCCGGAGTTGCCGCCCGGAGTTGTTGGGAAAGGTTTCTAAAGCTTTGGGGGTTGAACCAGAAGAAATTATCGAATAATGCACCGGGCCGGGGCATGGAATGAGTGGAAATGGCACTCATAGAAACATCACATCAACCAAGGGAATTCTCCCCTGGTTATTAATCGGGAAAACAAGGCCGTTCTGGCCGGAGCTGGAAAGTATTGATCAGGAGCTTGTTAAGCTACGAAAAGTAATTGATGCAGAGCATACCAGAAGAAAGGAGATAGCACATTGAGTAAATTATTGATCACCGCTGCAGAGGTAGCAGAAATTATGGATTGTTCAGAAAGGCATGGCTATAAGTTAATTCAAGAAATGAATGGAGAACTTAAGGCAAAAGGCTACATAACCAGAGCTGGGAGAGTTCCCAGGAAGTACTTTTTTGAAAGAACAGGACTTTCAGGACAGGAGGAAACTAATGGAGAGGTATGAAGCTGTATCTAAGATTTCAGAAATAAAAGCAATTTTGTCAAATGCAGCAAAAAATAAGAGTAAAGTTACCGGAAATTACGTCTCCATTCCGTTAGAAACAATTCGTGAGTTGGCAAGATACGCGCAGATGCTACAGGACTATGTGATTCAGAATGAAGTTGAAAAGGATAAAATATATGAATGAAAAAAGGAGGATACGGAATCGTGTTTCAGGAAGTATTGCGAAGTCCTAATCTTGAACCAGAAAGTAAGGCGATATATGCCTATTTAGCCAGTTTTGCCGGTTATGAAAATACTTGTTTTCCCTCCAGAAAAATGATGTTGAATGAGTTGAAAATGAGCGAAACAAGGTTTTCAAAGTATATGAATCCTTTGGTTGCACTAGGGGTTGTTTCCGTAGTAAGGGAGTGTAAGGGGAATATACTAGGAAAAAATGTATATACCTTAAATCACGAAATTCGATTTATAGAAAATAAAGATTCTCGACACTCGGAAAACGTAGAAAACATTGATTTCCGATACTCGGAAAATGCAGAAAACGACGATTTCGGGTGCTCGGAAAATGGAAGTGCCGATAACCTTAGCATTAATAATAACAGTAATAACAATATAAATAATATAAATACTATTAGCTCAGAGCCGGACAAGCCCGCTCTAATCGGGAGTGGCATTTTGCTCCCTCTGATTGATAAAACTACATACGATGTACCTCTGGATAAGATATCCACATGGAAACAGGCGTATCCTGCTGTCGATGTAGAGCAGGAGTTTAAAAAGATGGTAGCCTGGCTTGAAAGCAATCCAAAAAAGAAAAAGACACGTCGGGGTGTAGATCAGTTTATAAATGGCTGGTTAGAACGTGCTCAGAACCGGGGAGGGTATGCTCCATATACAAACCAGAGCAATGAGGGAAAGGAGGTCAAAATTGAGAATAAGCCACAATACGTTGACTCCTGGGTATAAGTGCAGTCTCTGTCATGATACGGGATACATCATTGAAAAGATTATTGTCCCGGAATATGATAGGTCTATTTCTGTGAATGTAGGGGAAGAGTGTCCGAACTGTAAAGGAAAGATATGGTCAGGGGATACCGGAATCCCTAAGATTTTTGCAGAAGCAGATATGAGCAAATTTAGTTTTGCAGAATACGGGCAGGACATTAAGAAAATTGAAGCCTTAGTAACGAGCTTTTGGAAAGAATTTGAAACCTGGGAAAAGCATAGTAAGGGATTATATTTGTGGAGCGATACAAAGGGGAGCGGTAAGAGTTTCCTTGCCTGCTGCCTGGCACGTTCCATAGAAGGAAAATATAGGAAAAGGGTTAAGTTTATTACAACGGTAGATTATTTGCAGATGGTAAAAGAGTCATACAAACAGGGGCATGATGTACCAGATAAATTGTATGGCTACCTTAATTGTGATTTGCTTATTGTTGACGATTTGGGAAGTGAAAAAAGTGGTGAATGGCAGAACCAGGAGTTATTTCACTTATTTGATTTCCGGATGTGCAATGGAAAAATAACCATTGTAACCTCTAATCTTCCTAAGAGCAGTTTAAAACACGATGGACGAATCATAGACCGATTAAACCGGATGTGTTTGTCTGTACAACTGCCAGAAGTCAGTATCAGGACAAAGAGGGCTCAAAAAGATGATGAACAGTTTGTCAAGGGAATACTAAGCGGAAACTATTAAAACAGCCCCATAGGAAGCACCACCTTCCCACAGGGCCATAGCAGCCGAAACCGCTAAGTATAAACACTTACATAATAGCACGGTTCCGGCGAGAAATCAAAGGAGGATTTTGTAAAATGACCAGAGAATCATATATTGATAGTAAAATGACGGATATTGAGATATTGGCAAAAAAAGCTAAAGTGATAATTGAGGACGTAGATCAGGGCTACTTCTGTGAAAAAGTTGAATCACCAAAAGATGCGTGGAAGATTATGGGCCCATATTATGACCATGCAGGTGTGAAGGTCAGTATAGTAAATGATTTAATTTATGAACTTATGAAAAATCTGTCAAACTTAAGTAACGTCTTGGCCGCCGATGATGATGTGGATCGGGAATTAAAGTTGTATGAACTTATGGACAAGCATAATTGTGATCGGGACGTTGCGGAGCTTCTTCTCCAGGATCAGCAAGAAGCATAAACCAGACACCTATTATTTGATCGTGAAGTTTTAACCCGGTGTGCTACCAATACTACCGGGAGCGGAAGTTGCGATATCGCAACAGAAAGAGAGGAACGCATGAATGTTTTCTTATACAGGCTTACTATTTGTTCCATGGTCATTAATTGCCTTCTGGCTGCGGCTTTCGGCTATCTGGTAAGGTAATAGCCATGATAAAGATTAAAGTATCCTATGAACGGCCTGAGGAGCTTAAGCGGATATTGGACAGGCTCCGGCCAGAGGTTAAAAGTCTGAAAGTTGCAAGGAATCAGGAAGGGCAATTTAAAAAGGCATACATTGAGGTGAAAGAATAAGAGGGAGCACCTGGGAAACTGGGTGCTTTTCTTTTGGAAAAATTTGGTGTATGATTATAGAAAAATGTTGGGGGGGGGGGTACAAATGAAAAAAATATTTGATTACATTAAAAAAAACCTGGTTTTTTCAATATTTGATTGCATTAAGAAGCACCTGGTTTTTTCAATAATTGTGATTTCCGTGCTAATACCAGTATTAATTTATTTTCTTTCGGTTATACCTATATTGCCATCAGGTGATAACGATTGGGCTGGATTTTGGGGAGGATATATTGGTGCTATAATAGGTGGGGTTTGTACTGTAATTGGGGTGTTCTGGACAATTCAATATTCACAAGAAAACTATAAAGAGGATGTGAGAAATAGATCTTTGCCATATATTTCTTTGTGTGCGTTGCAACAAGAAAAACCAGCAGGCTTGCAGCAATTGATATCATTGATGGGGTATACTGACACGAAAAATAATATACCGGACAATGAGTTGAAAAAATACCGAGAATATCGTTTGGAAAAATGTTATATAGTGATAGAAAATAATGAAATTGATTATAAAAAAGATTTGACTGAAAGACAAGAAACATTAGTTGCAAACGATGGCTGGGAAAGCGTTTGCACAGATGGAGTCACGAGAACTTGTAAAAGAAATGTTGTATCAGTACCTATAGAATTGGAGAACGTAGGAAATGGGGTTGCTTTGCATTTTGTAGTCGGATTATATAAAGTGAAAGATAAAAAACCGAAATATATATTGCCATTTGATCTAAAGGTTGGAGATAAGATGTATTTACATATTTTCTCGGAAGAGTACACTACTTGTTTTGGTGAGTATCTTTTGGAAGTGCATTATCAAGATATTCTAAATAATAAATATTGTCAAAGATTTGAATATAAGCTAGAAAAAGGTGAATCTCAAAATAGTGCTTCTTCATCATTAAGTTTGAGTGGAAAACAAATAAGAGAGTAATTGTTTTTTTGTTTACTAATTATTTATTGCAAGTAAGGTTTTTGATGCGTAAATAGCATGAAATATTAGAGGAATTCCTTGTAAAACAAGGCTTTTCGCTTGCATACCCCCTCCCCTTCTGGTATAATATCTATAAGCAAACAAAATATTGACAAGTACCCTAGGTGACAGCCTGGAAGCCATAATAAGGCGTGGGAATAGCGATTCATCAAATTGATGGTTCGTTGTTCCTACGTCTTTTTTGTTTGCAGAATTCAGTATAGAAAGGGGCGATAAGCCATGATTAATATTCCGGAAGAAATAAAAGCCTTATACCGAAGAAACAATATATCCAAACCAACGGTAAAGACAGCCAGACTTAGATTTTACGATAAAGAAATAGATCTGCTCTATCCCGGGGAAGACGTTTGGCCGTCTGACGATCTGTTTCCCGTGGACGACACGCCTATGCTTTTGGTTGATGGGGACCGGATATCATCAGAAACATTTGTCCTCGAGCAGGCCCTGTGTGATAGCAATGCCCTAAAATTTGGGCAATGCAGTTCAGCAATGATGGAAATTGTTGTTTCAGACGTCACCTTGGATGTGACGGGGAAAGAATTTGCCCTGTCCGTAGAAGTAGGGGACTATGAAATGATGCTTGGGATATACAAAGTGGACAGCTTTGTAAGGCAGGTGGACGGGAGCAAGAGAAAGATCACAGCATTTGACCGCATGAGGAAATTTGATATTGATGTGGCTGATTGGTATAACAGCCTGACATTCCCCCTGACCTTGAAACAATTTCGGGATTCCCTTTGTGAGTTTGTGGGAATCAAGCAAAAGGACATCACTCTTCCGCTGGACGATATGCCGGTAGCAAAGACCATAGACCCGTCTCAGATATCCGGTCGTGATGTGATGAAAGCAATTTGTGAGATAAACGGGTGCTTTGGCCAGATTGATGTAGCGGGAAAGTTTAAATATGTTTTCCTGGGAGCATCTGGTCTTTATCCGTCAGAGGAACTTCACCCTGCAGATGATTTGTTCCCCTCCGAACTGGAGGGAGAAACTCTTTCATATTACAACCCATCAGGGACCACCTATGAAGATTTCCTGGTGTACGGTATCGACCAGGTCCAGATCAGACAGGAAGAAGGGGATGTAGGAGCCGTATACGGTGGTGGAAAGAACGCTTATACCATACAGGGTAATTTCCTCGTCTACGGCAAAAGTGCAAAGGAATTGATGAATATAGCGGCCACAGCTTATGATCAAATATCGGGGAAGATTTACAGGCCGTGTAAGATCGTGACAGCCGCGCTTCCCTGGGTGGAACCGGGGGACGGTATTATCTGCTACACCTCTGATGATGTGATTGAGACTTATTGTCTGAAAAGAACCATAAAAGGCATTCAGGCCATGATGGACACCTTCGAAGCGCAGGGAACCAAGGAAAGAAAACAAAACTTTGGAATCCCCATGCAGATCGTACAACTGG
The DNA here is from genome assembly GCF_043633585.1 of Lacrimispora sinapis. NCBI lineage: Bacteria > Bacillati > Bacillota > Clostridia > Lachnospirales > Lachnospiraceae > Lacrimispora > Lacrimispora sinapis. Next base: position 1,031,546 of record NZ_CP141832.1, read on the forward strand.
AAGGAAAAACGGCAGTTATCAAGAAATCTGTGGAGGAAGTATCTGTCAGGGTATCTGATTTAAAAGCAGAAACGGAAGCACGATTTGCTATTACAACGGAGCAGATCCTTGCCGAAGTGACCAGAGCGCAGCAAGCAGAAGCATCGTTGAGTATTAAGGCCGATCAGATAGCTATGTCTGTAACCAGCCTTGCCAATGATACCAATTCCCGGTTTGAACAAACAGCAGAGCGGATATCATTGAAAGTAAGCAAGGGTGATGTTACCAATAATCTCAATTCCGAATTGAAAATTACCGGGAATGCGATAGAGCTTACGACTGGACATTTCATTGTAGACGCAAATAACCTTACCATAGATAAAGATGGAAATGCCACTTTCAGCGGTGATATTAGAGGCTCAAATATTTACGGAAGTAAATTGATAGGCGGAGAGATAGATATTAACAGCGGTTTCTTCTCTGCGGCAGATGATGAAATTTATATTGGTGAATTTTGCACCACATATACGGACCGCGCGCTCTTTATGTCTGCTGATCAGTACACTGGAATGTCTGCTAGAGCATCTGCACGCAGATTTGCTTTGTGGGCTGGTTATAGCGGCGGCGGTGCGTCTAATATCATCAACTATACGTTTGCCGTTGACGGCGATATGGTTTATGCAAGTGATATAAAAGTAACCGGGGATTCATGGTGGGCCGGATGGACGCTTACCCGAACCTTAAAAGATGTTTATGATCGCTTAGAAGCACTGGAAAGCAGATAAGGATTGCTTATGAACTCAAATTATATGAAAAAAGGAGAAGCTATGAAGAAATTAATTACATACACAGAGGAACAGGTTGTAATGCTTAAGATGATGTTGAACGCTATATCCACATCCGGGATGCAGAATGCCAGACAGATTGTGGCTATGGAACAAGTGTTGAATTCTGGCGTGCCGGCTCAGATCAAAGAGGAATTAAAAGGCTCCCATTCAAAGGCGGAGCATGAAACGGAGGATATGAAATGAGTAAGAAAACAGAATTAATCAACTTTTTTAAGGAATTCAAGAATCGGTATGAAACGGTGCAAGCCCAGGTAGAAGGAGTCCGTAACAATGTAGCCTATACAGAGATCGGCAGGGAACAAGCCATTAAGCAGCTTCTTGACGGATTCGCTCCTGCGGTTCAGCTTTACCATGATAAGGCTATAGCAGCCATAGATCAGGGACTTGAAGGACTGGCAGAGAGATGGAAGAAGAGCAGCACTGGGAAACTCTTTGATGCCGGATATCAGGCCGGGCTTTCCAATGTGGTGAAGATGTTGGAAATGGGAGCCGTAACCGAAAAAGAGGACGTACAGAACATCATTGATACATACCTGGAAGATTATAGCGCCTTGGCACTTATTAAGGCGGTCCTGGTTAAGAGTGAAAACATAGCCTTGAAGGATTGCGCGCTACTGATCCCGGCTGATAACCGGGAGTATAACAGACGGATCCTGGGGCAGCTCCGGGATAATGTGGATCAGAATATAAACATTGCCACCATGCAGACCATATCAAAGTCCTGGAATAGCTTTAACCAGGGAATGACTAGTGTTTCTATGTCAATGGATAGCTTTGTCCAGTTCGTAACGGACCGCCTGGGGGATAACCTGGAATTGATTGCGTAAGGAAGGGAAGGAAAATAATATGGTAAAGTTTGTAGAAGAGATTAGAAAGATTATAAGAGAATTTAATGCGCTGCGTGATTCCATGAAAGAAAAGACAGCTTCTATCATGCAGGATGAGAGGTATTCCGATGATTTTAAGCGTTCCTTAATTGCCCAGGAGAAACAGGCTTGTAAGGCCATTCAGGATGAGCTTATTTCAAAGGCTAAGAAGATCACAGAGGACGCTAAGAATGAGCAGTTAAAAGGTAAGACGGTAGGAGCCAGGGATCAGGCTTTTGATATCAAGTTAAGCAATGCCTTGCAGCTTCTTAAGACAATCGGGGATTCCATGACCCTTGAAGAGCTTACCGAGTTGGTAGAGCCGTTCCGACAGGACTACCATACCATGAACCTGCTGCGGAGAGTATTTGTTAAAGGGAATATCCAGGGAGTGACAGAGATATTCGGAATTGACAGGATTGACCACAACGTATCTGCCATGGACGAGGTGATGAAACACCTTTCCCAGGAGTTTAACCGGGACATTGATCAGGCCGATACCATGCGGTTGCTCATTACATTAGAGATCATGAAGGAGTGAAGTAATGGGAGATAAGGACAATACAAATTCTGGACCAGGGGAAGGATTTATAAACGGTGTATATGTAGGAATAAGACACGGCAGCCCATTGGGTGATGCCCTGGCTCCTAATGATGATGGATATGGTCATCTTAGAAATGTAAAACGGTTCGGGTCCATGCTGCAGGATGCCGCTGCGGATAAAAACGTTCCATCAGGTGAATAAGAAGGGTGCCCCGGACTTTCCTTTGTGATTGCCTGGGGCATTTTGATAAATAGGAGATATATTCATGGATAAGATAGATCGGTTACTTTTAAAGGCCCTTCCTAAGCTTAGTATTACGCAACGCTTGGAGGAAAATAACCCATACTTGGGTAAGCCCTGTATGGAGCTTTTGGAGCTTCTGGCCGGGGATAATTATCAGGCACCGGAAATGAAAACCCAGGAATGGGATCAGTTCATGTATGCAATTGTACACGCTTCCGGTGAGGGAGGATTAACAGAATGAGAGGTGATTAGATGGCACAGATAAGACTTAAGACCGGGACGGCCACAGAGGTACGCAGGACGCTTTCCAGAGTCATGAATATGGTTGTTAATGGTGAGTTGGATAATAAGACAGCCAACACCATTATATTAGGCTGCAATGCGGTACTGTCTGCGATCCGGACGGATGATCAGCAGAAAAAGATTGATGAATTGGAGCGGATTCTAAGCCAGACAAGATAGGCGTTTATGGTTTTGAAGCCCGGACGAAGCCCGGAGATTTTAACCAACAGAGAGCGAACAGAGGAATCGAAGCGAGAGCGAAGCAAGAGGGGAGACCAGGACATGACCAACGAGCAACTTGTAATCAGGATTAAAGCCGGGATTGATCCGGCAGAGAATATGCTTACCCTGTACAATCAGGTGAAAGCCTTTATTCATACAATAGCCTGGAAGCACCGGAGCTATGAAGATGTGGAGGACTTGGAGCAGGAGGGATATCTTGCCCTATATGATGCCATAGACGGCTATGATCCAGAAGCCGGCTGCAAGTTCCTTACTTATGCAGAATATTGGATCAGTCAGCGGATCATGCGATACATAGAGCGAAACTCATCTTGTCTACGCCTTTCCTTCCAGAGCCAGGCACGTTTAAGGCAATATAAGCGGTTCTATGATTCCTTTATGAAAGAGCATGGCCGGGAACCGTCAGAAGAGGAGACAGCCGCTCAAATGGGCTTAAGTATAGATCAGGTTAGGGATATCCATAGAAACGCCTGTATAGCAAACCTGGGAAGCCTGGACGCTCCTGTGAAGGGATATGAAGAGGAAGGGCTTACCTTGGGTGATGGTGTTCCTTCTGGTGAGGACATGGAAGGGGATTTGCTTGATCGGATGCAGCATGAGCAGCTTAAGGCGGTGTTATGGGAATGTGTGGACAGTTTACCGGGGCGGCAGCCGGAAGTGATACGCAAGCAGTACCAGGATAATATGACCATGACAGAGATAGGAAAAGAATATGGTGTTTCCTGTGAAGCTATCCGGCAGGATCAGGCTAAGGCACTCCGGGAGCTGCGGAAGCCTAAGAGGTCAGATCGGTTAAGACCATTCTTGCCAGAAGAGGACCGTATTTACAGTATGGGGCTTTCGGGGAATGGTGTGGGGCGGTTTAATAGGACATGGACCAGTTCTACAGAGAGGGCGGTCATAGCAAGGGAAGAACTGGCAGAGCGCATGGAAGAACATAAACGGTGGCTTGAAGAGTTGCGACGGTCGCAACAGGCCAGGAGAGCTGAAAAGTCGGCTATGATGTAGAGGTAAGGGGAAAATTACCCTTTCATACTACTACAGGTGCTCAGTCTATATCCCTGTTCGACACATTGGTCGAACGCCTTGAATAATGAGGATTCGGTTTGAGGGAGGGTTAGGGACGGATTGTCCCCCTCAGATTGTAGGGGTCAACATGATGTAGAGCCCCGGTATTCAAAATTAGTGTTGAATGGGATCACGGATTGATACCCGTTACGTTCGTCATAGAGACGAGCGCAAAAGTGCGCTGGTTAATGGCCGAAGGTTTTTCGTTATAGCAAGCTGACAACAATTTTGTGTTGAATGGAAGTATAAGAAGTTTTCGTATCTCATGACGAAAAGGACGTTTGTCCCTCACCAAGTCAATTTTGGATTGGTCATAGCAAATAAATAATACACCTGTCGAAAGATGGGGTTTTCTTTTAATGAAGTTTGGTGTATGATGAAAGAAAAAAATGGGGGATTTGGTATGAAAGAATATAATTTTGAAGAAGATAAAGAATATGGAGGTTACAAAGGTATAGGTTCATCAAAAGAGTATAAGAATTATTGCACTTGGGAAAATTCTATTATTGAAAAATATAAGGAAATTGATAACATTCAATTTTTAATTAATTTTAAAGCCTATTTGAATAAGATGTGTAGTCAGAATGAGAGAAGACGTGAAGCAATGGTATCTCTGTGGATTCCTTTCTTAACTCTAATAATATCTTTTTCATTAATCATTCCATCTATATTTCTCGGAGTTAGGCAATATCAAGATAGTTTTCAGAGTGACATAAACAATAAATACCTTGAGAATATGATTACGAACAAATCTGCTTATGAGAAAATTGTGCATCAACAAGTAGACTTTTTTACCGAAAGGCTAGATCAGTTTAAAGATACTATGAATTTCATTATGGTTTCTATGTGTGTAATATATATAATTATAGTAATGGGTGGAGTTATCTTAGGTTTTGCCCTATCTTTTAGAGTAAATAGAATTTTATTTTACAGAGATTACATAAATGTTATAAATAAGCTGATTGAGGAAAAATCAAAAATAAACAAGCGGTTTCCCAAGAAACGGGCAACCCCGTCTCTTATTGGTACTAAAATGGTAATACATAATTACTCAGGCGTTGCAAATAAATAATGTATATGAATAAAATAATAGGCGAGTCTCCGGCATTCCGGTCCTGCCTTTGTGGAACTAAAGTGGAACTACAAAATTGTTCAGCCATTGCAAATAGAACAAATGTGCGATAGAAAACGACATAAGTTGTCCATAAAACAGTGCTTTCATGACACATCAAAGTATCAAGACGTGAGTTTGAATGATTGGAAAAAACCTCGGAACCCGCATAAACACTGGGTTTTCGAGGTTTATTTTTGCCTTGTGACATTGCTGTGACATTAATATAATTTTACAGAGGTTTTTTGAAGCAGAAGAAAAGCATATTGTGAAATGGGCCGGTACATGTTATAATCTTCCATGAGCACCGTGTACAGGGTGGAAGCCTCCCAACTTGCAGAAGAGGGGAGGTGATGCATATGGATACATACCAGGCCATAAGTATATTATTTTTAGGCGGGTCATTCCTGATCGCATTACTGACCTACATAGATAGGAACAATAAGCGAAAGTAAAAATGCCTACCCTGTCAGCCAACAGGATAGGCGGTGTCCGTAAGGACGCTTAATCTCTAATTGGGCTTCCACCTTGTGGGCGGTTGCTCTTTTATATTGTTATTATAAATCATGTCTTTGGAAATTTCAAGGCCTACAGTTATTTTATGACTGCGTAAATTTATCTTCGGATTTAATGGTGCAGAGTTCACCCACGATGCTCTGATAACGTATCAGGCAATGACTTCAAAGAAGGAATTCACAAGGCTGGTGGATCGTTTGGAAGAATATCTGGAGGACGAAACAGGAGTAAAAAGAATCAGAGAAGCCAGGGAATACATTCTGTCTAACTGGGCAGCAGCGAAGCTGAGGATAAGTCATCCGGCTGGAGTAAAAGGAAGCAGTACAGAAGGGCATGTAAGCCATGTACTCTCAAGCCGTATGAGTTCAAGACCAATGGGCTGGAGCCGGAAGGGAGCGGGAAAGATGGCACAGCTCAGGGCGTATTATCTGAATGGAGGCGATATGCTGGAATTAGTGAGATACCAAAAGAGGGAGCAGCCTAGGGCAGTAGGAGCGGAATACGATGTCCTGAGTGGAGAAGTGATCCAAAGGTCAGAGAGAAACCGGCACGGAGAATTGGGGAAATATACCGACCGTATATCCCATAGTATCTCTCAGCAGAATAAGAAAATCGTATACTTTAATTCTCATATTTGGGGATTATGATACAAAGCCATGGGAAAATCAGTAAGTCACTCTGCTCGTCATGATTGCTCTGCAATCTAACTCGGAAGCCACAAGTCATTGCCTGATACGTTATCAGAGCATCGTGGGTGAACTCTAAACCATTAAATCCGAAGATAAATTTACGCAGTCATATGGTGGTTATATGAGTTGTCAGGGATAAAATAATATGGTAGAATATCATCATGGAATAATCGTGTTACAGGGTGTGTTGACCTCATTCTTTGATAGAATGGGGGTGATGCTTATGAAGTTTGACTTTAAGGATTTAATGAACTTTGGTCTTTTCCTTCTGGCATTACATTCGTTTTTACGTTTAGTAAGTAACAATACATAGCAAAAACCACCCTGATACTTTGGTCGGTTCGGGTGGCTTATGCTTCTCAATTTAACTGGTCAAACCACCTTGTGGGCGGTTGTTCCTTTTCTAAGATAAATATACCACGCATTGCGTGTGTTGTAAAGATGAAAATATGGAAAGGAAAGGTGACTTTAATGAATTTCGATGAGAAGTGAAACAGACTATGTATGCAGCTTATAGCATAAAACAAATCGACTTATGGAAAACATAAAACCTTTCCCCATTAAAGCCTTTCACCGTCATTGACATCCTCCTCCAAATGTAATAAAATAGAATTATCTGACAAAATTTGTCAATTCGGATCAGCAATTATTTACATAAGATTAAAATGCCGCATAAATTGAAGGGGGAAAGTATCATGAACAATCAAATCACAGGAAATGATTTACTGGATTCTTTTTATAGCGTAATCCCGTACCTATCAAATTTATTTGAAGAGGATGTGGCTTTCGCATTAACCGATAGGCAGAAATTCGTTTTGGTTACCAATGGAAGCCGGTTAAAATTTAGTATTACAGCAGGAGAGCAGATTCCGCCAGGCGGGGCGATCCGGGAAGCCCTGGATACTGGAAGAGTCACCATTAAAGATGTGCCGGAATCAGTTTACGGAATCCCATTTAAATCTTATGCGGTTCCTGTTTTTGACCAAAGCAGAAATGTGATTGGAGTTTTATCATTAGGAAAGAGTCTGGAAAAAAGAAATGAATTGTTCGGTTTAATCAGCAGCCTTTCCAATGGAATCCATCAAATCACAGAATCTACCAATAGTGTGAATTCTGGCATGATGCAATTAAAAAACATGAACACAGAGATATCCATGAAGGCGACTGAAGCCAACGAAAGTGCGAAAAATACAGATGGAATCCTGGAATTTGTGAAGGATATCTCCACACAAACCAACCTCTTGGGGTTAAATGCAGCCATTGAAGCAGCAAGAGCCGGGGAAGCAGGCAGGGGCTTTACCGTAGTTGCCGGCGAAATAAGAAAGATGTCCGCTTCAACCACAGACTTTATCGACCAGATTGATACTGTTTTGAAAAATATCAATGCATCTATATCTACCATAAATAACAGAATCACGGAATCCAACCAAATCTTTGATGAGGAAACAAGCGAATTTCGGAATATGGTGAATTCTATCAACAATTTAAATGCCACAGCAAAGAAGTTGGAAGACATGCTGCAGCATTTATAGAGTATCAATTCATTTAAGTTCAAATTTTAACAATTGAATCGTCAGCAATTTATCAATAGGGATAGAGCACAGCAACGGCACTGTCCTTATTTTAATGTTTCTTTTACTTAAAAAATCTTTGATAAATTGAGAGTTTTGAGTTATGATAAATACTGCTAAAATTTTAAAAAAGAAGGATAACAGATATGAAAATAAAAAAATCAAAAGTCGTTGTCGTTGGTTGTGGACTGGTTGGTTCATCTACCGCTTTCAGCCTGGTGACACAGGGGGTATGTGATGAGATCCTGATGATCGACATTAATAAAGAACGTGCTCTTGGGGAAGTAATGGATCTGCGGGATACCATTAAATATTTAGACCGGAATGTAAAGGTGCGTACCGGAACCTATGCGGAATGTGGAGATGCAGATATTATTGTGATAACGGCAGGAGCACCGCCCCAAAAAGGGCAAACCAGACTGGATACGCTGGAAGTCAGTGCAAAAATCGTAAAAACCATTGTAGATCCGATTATGGCCAGCGGGTTTGACGGTATCTTTCTCGTTGTATCCAATCCCGTTGATATCATGGCACATTACGTTTATAAATTATCCGGCCTTCCGAAAAACCAGGTCATTGGAACCGGAAGTGCGCTGGACACTTCAAGACTGCAGAATTTCATTGCAGAACTGGTAAACGTGGACCCAAGAAGTGTATATGCATATTCCATGGGGGAGCATGGGGATTCTCAGATGGTTCCCTGGTCAACCGTTACCGTAGCAGGAAAGTCCTTCCAGGACATTATTCAAGACAACAAAGAGATGCTTGGTGAAGTAGACTTAGATGAGATTGTGAAGAAAACAACAAAAGAAGGCTGGGAGATTTACAACAGAAAAGGAACTACCTATTATGGAATCGCCACCACCTGTGTAGGGATCATCAAGGCCATTCTTTACGACGAGAACCGGATCATTCCTGTTTCTACCTTATTAGAAGGAGAATACGGTCAGGAGGAGGTATTTGCCGGAGTACCGACTATATTGAACCGAACCGGAGCAGCGGATATTCTGGAAATCCATATGACAGAGGAAGAATTGGGGAAATTCATAGATTCTGTCAATGTCATACGGGAATATACCAATAAGATTCTATAAACGTTTTTATTGTTTGACGTCATATTCAAAGAATCACCCCAAACAAAAAATAAAATAAAAGCCTAAATCAAAAGCCTTTTTCATGGAAGTTATTTCCTTTTAAAAGGTTTTTTCTATTGAAAAAGCAATTTTAATTCAACACAGGAACTTTTCAATTTCTTCTTCCCATCCTCCTTTTATAATTTGGTTTAATATGCTGACTATAGAACCTGATATTTGGAAAAGCTATGGTTAAAGTGATACAACGAATGAATCGGATGGGAGAGTAGGGCAGATGATATATAATAAAAATTTGTGCACATGCCAAAAGCCTGGAAACATAACTGAGATAAAAAGGCTTCATAAGAAAGTAAAGACCAGAACGGTATTATTGAGAGACAGTTTAAGAGATTTATGCGTGACCTCTTTTAACCGGATTTTTCATTATGCAATTTTTGAAGGCTGGTATTATAAGCACCAAAACAAAGATACGGTACTTGCCTTGATCCCTGGTGCAAGTATTGATAAAAATGGTACAAAGCATCCCTTTTTACAAATCATCTGGAACGAAAGTTCCTATTCGGTTGATTTTCCGGAGGAAGATTATCTGGTTGACAAAAGACAGCAGCGGATCATGCTGGGGTGCAATGTATTTTCCATTCATGGGGTCAAGCTCAACATACAGACCCAGGATATTTCCATTCATGGGGTGATCCGCTACAGTTCGTTAAGTCCCATCAAATATTCCATTATGGGACCATTTGAGCTGGTGCCATTTATGGAATGCAGGCATGAAGTGATCAGCATGGCACACACTCTTTATGGAAGTGTAAAGATCAATGGCAGAGTTTTAAATTTCAATGGGGGGAAGGGTTATATAGAGGGGGACAGAGGAAGATCCTTTCCAAAGGACTACTTATGGATTCAGTGCAACCACTTTCGGGAGGAGGCTTCCATTGTTATATCGGTAGCCCACATTCCTTTTATGGGTTATAGCTTTCAGGGGTGCATCTGTGTGGTCCAGTATAAAGGCAGGGAATACCGTTTTGCCACCTACTTAGGTGTAAAGGTAGTATGTAAAAGGCGGACTTCGGTTGTGCTAAAGCAGGGCATATACAGTTTGAAGGTATATTTGTCCAATCAGAATATGGGCGGAAAGTCAGGATTTTCCCATAAACTGTTAGCTCCCAACCAGGGGAAAATGACACGTTTTATAAAAGAAGAACATTTGAAGCGGGGAAGGTTTTTGCTGTATAAGGGAGACGATCTGGTCTTTAACCTTGCAAGCAATTATGTGAGCTTTGAATATGAGCCAGGAAAGATATAGGATTTGACAGGTGCACCCTGCATGTATGCAACGTGTAACGTGCACCTGCTCCCATTTTATTGGCTGTACCCGGGAGCATCAATGAGTTCCTTCCGCTTCAAGGCCCGCTGTGACCTAAGGGAAATTCCTGTGTTTATGCAAAGTTTGCAATGGAAAATGGAAGTGTTATATTGTACAAATTTATAAAATTGACAAAAATTTTTCGATTTATTAATGTATATTAATAAATGTTAAGATAAAATCACTCCATAAGAAGAATCACTGTTTCATAAAGGGAATATCATCTTAAAGAATTGTAATGTTTGCGAAAGATGTTGATAAATGGCAGAAAATTGGTATAATTAATACATGAAAGTTATTCTGATAGCAAAAGATAAAAAGGGGGATCACCTATGAAGAAAAGCAGCAGATTAAAAATCTCCGGTCGTTTAAATCGTGTATTTGCTGTGTTAGTTTTTATTATTATTTTATCATCTGTTTTTTCACTCATCAGTTTTCGGATCATCGGCAATAATTTTACCACTTTTTTTCATGTACAATATGAAACCACACGGAAACAAATGGAGATCCGAAAAGATGTCCAGGCGATTAACAAGCGGATTCTTTTGTCAATATTAAGCAATGATCAGGCTGTTATTAAAAATGAAAAAGAAGATCTGGACAAGCGGTTTCATAAGATACAGGAATACATAAGCGTCATCAGCACCAATTTAAATGACGACCATACAGATCAGGTATTAACAGAAGCATTAAACAAGTTTAAAGAGGATAGCAGCCGTTTGCTGGATTATGTGGAGACAGGGGATATAAAAGCAGCAATGAGCTTTTATAACTCAAACTTCAATAATTCCTCCGAAGCCCTTGCTGACGTACTGGAAGATACAGGAAACCGGTCAGATCAAGAGGCTTCGCTGAAATATGAAACAAGCATTGCAGTAGAGAATTTTACCACCGTTTTAGTAGCTGTATTTTCTATTATTTCCTTAATTACGGCAATTTTTATGGGAAAACGTCTTATAAAGGGAATCGTCGTTCCATTGGGGGAGCTGGAATCAGCTTCGAAGGAGATTGCACAAGGGAACCTTCATACGAAGATCACCTACGAATCCGTTGATGAGATCGGACAAGTGGCGGACAGTCTGAGGACTTCCATTCAAAAGATCGCTTCCTATATTGAAGATATTGATTTCGTTATGGACAGCATGGCTTCCGGAAATTTCAATGTCAACTTTAAAAATGAATTTTTAGGAGATTTCAAAAACATTGAAAAATCTCTCAAGATATTTACCAATAAGATTTCCCGCAGCCTGGGTGATATCAGTCAGGTTTCAGAACAGGTATCCAGCGGTTCCGTACAGATTGCGGAATCCGCGCAGACGCTTGCAGGAAGCGCAGTCAATCAGGCTGAAATCGTAAAAGAGCTTTCCCATACGGTAGCGGACATGACTGCCCGTATTTCTGAAAATGCCCAGAATGCCGGAGACATCAGTGAAGAGGTCACCACAGTCACAAAGAATATCACCCAGGAAAATCAAAACATGAAGGAGATGGTCCTTGCAATGGAGGCCATCAGAAAAACTTCCCAGGCCATCAGTAAAATTATTAATACCATCAATGATATCGCGTCCCAGACCAATCTTTTGGCACTGAATGCTTCCATTGAAGCGGCAAGAGCCGGAGAAGCAGGAAGAGGCTTCTCTGTTGTGGCAAATCAGGTAAGCCATTTGGCCAGCCAGAGTACGGAGGCAGCCAAAATCTCCACCCAGTTGATTGGAGATTCCCTCCAGGCCGTGGAAAAGGGAACGGTCATTGCAGATGCAGTAGCCAAAGAGCTGAATGTGATCGTAGACAGAACCCAGGTGATTATGAAAAAAGTGGAAAGTATCGCTTCCGCATCCAAAGATCAGGCGTTATCCGCCACACAGATTGATGACGGAATCGGTCAGATATCCAAGGTAGTGGAAATCAACGCGGCCACAGCCGAAGAAAATTCTGCAGCAAGTGAAGAACTTACCGGTCAGGCACAGTCTTTGAGAGACTTAATTTGCCAGTTCCGTTTAAAACAGTAAGAATTCTGTGAAAACATTGCTTATAAGCCGGCCAAAAAGGGAGAAGATAAGAAGAAGACGGTTTTCAGGAGTAATGTGATGGAGCTTATTTTTCTTATAATGGCCTGGCTGCCAATTGTGGTTGGAACATTTGGAATTGCTTTGATTTCTTATTATTTTTATAAATGGTGCAAAGGAGAAAGGGTGATCAAGCTGCGCATGGCAGGAGAAATCTGTTTTCTTGTGGTGCTTATATACTTTTTTATTTTCTTTCTTCTCAGTTTATATATAAAGCCCAAGTTATTTTCATAACTTAGATAGGCGGTGAAAAATACCGTATGTGCAGAGCTGTCCATGAGAGAGCCGTCTGCACATACGGTATTTTTATTCCGGTTTCTTGTGGTGCTCCTTCTGGCTTTTTGAAATGCTCCGGTGTTTCCCGGGAGTTATATGAAACTCTCTTTTAAACAAACGGTCAAAATAGCTGGAGCTTTCAAATCCGGTGCGTTCCGCTATTTCCGTGATGGAGAGATCCGTATGAAGCAGAAGCTTCCAGGCCTTCTGGAGCCGGCATTTATTGACATATTCAATAGGGGAGAGAGGTACGGAGCACTGAAAGCAGCGGAGGGCTTCCCGCTTACTTACCCCAACAGAAGCTGCAATGTCCTCCAGCGTCAGCTTTTTTTGGTAGTTTTGCTCGATAAAATATGTCATTCGGCGGAAACGCACTTGAGATATCCGGTTGGTTCCTGTATTTTCCATGGTGACAAATTCATTCCGGTGTTCGTAAAGCCCGGACCAGATCTGACAGACCATGGCATGAGCCTCTAATTCCCATGTGGGGGTCGGGTCTTCGCATAAGCCGTAAAGCCTTAATAACGTAAGAAGTATGTTCTTCTGCCAGGGAATGCTGGTCTTTAATACCATATGGGAGATTCCAGAGTCGAGAAACGGGGCAAGAAAACGCTCCTGGATTAAACTGCTATCCGGAGCGATGAATTCTGGAGCAAATACCACATTTGGAATCACCCCTGTCCCGGCAGAGGCAAAACGGTGTATGGAACCTGAATTGATAAAAATGCCGTCTCCTTCTTCCAGAATATGGTTGATGTTGCCGATGGAGCACTGCACAATGCCTCTTTTGACCGTCACCAGTTCAAATTCTCTGTGCCAGTGCCAGTCAATGCACCGGTTTTCAAATTTTCCCAGATCTTCATGATAATATTGGAACGGAAAGGCTGCCGAGCCGTGGGTAACCAGCTCCATCATGGTCTCATCCGTCTTTGTCCTGGTGCTTTGCATAAATAGTCCTCCTTTGAATGGTCGGCTGGATTATATCACAAACTGGCCATAATTTGCAAGATTTTATAAAAGATATGCGGTATAATACAAAAAAGAATGATGGGAGACCGGAAATGAATCAAGATTATAACAAAACGATTCGTGCCTGTTTTATGAGTTACATTGTACAGGCCATTGTCAACAACTTTGTTCCTCTTTTATTTTTAACGTTTGAAAAAGAATACGGAATCTCTTTATCAAAAATCGCTTTGCTGGTAACAGTCAATTTTGGGATACAGTTGTTTGTGGATCTATTGTCTGCCGGAATCATTGACCGGGTGGGATACCGTATTTCCATAATCACTGCTCATGGACTGTGTGCATTGGGGCTGTTTTCTCTTACCATACTTCCTGATATCGTTTCAGATCCTTGGATCGGTTTTCTCTTAGCAGTTATGATCTATGGGGCAGGGGGCGGTCTTTTAGAGGTTTTGGTAAGTCCTATGGTAGAGGCATGTCCTACAGAAAATAAGGAAAAAGCCATGAGCATGCTCCATTCCTTTTACTGTTGGGGGCATGTTGGAGTCGTTTTGTTGTCCACTCTATTTTTCGTGCTCCTTGGTTTGGAAAACTGGCGGATTCTGGCGGTTTTATGGACGTTTGTTCCGGTGGTGAATCTGACCATGTTTTTCCAGGTGCCCATTGCTTCTCTTATTAAAGGAGGTGAGGGGATTTCCCTCCGGTCTCTGGCCGGTAAAAAGATTTTTTGGGTATTCCTGCTCCTGATGGTATGTGCCGGTGCAGGAGAACAGGCGGTCAGCCAGTGGGCTTCGGCATTTGCAGAGGAAGGGCTGGGGGTAAAGAAGACCGTAGGCGATCTTATGGGACCTATGTTTTTTGCGGTTATGATGGGGGTATCAAGAGCAATGTACGGAAAGTATGGAGAAAGGTTAGACTTAAAGAGGACAATGATGGGCAGCGGAATCCTGTGTGTTGCTTCTTATTTTCTGATTGCATTGTCCCCTTATGCGGCATTGGGACTTCTTGGCTGCGGTCTGTGTGGCTTGTCCGTAGGTATCATGTGGCCGGGAACCTTCAGCATGGCGTCAGCTTCTATCCGGGGAGGGGGAACGCCAATGTTTGCATTTCTTGCTCTTGCAGGAGATTTGGGCTGCACCAGCGGTCCGGCGTTAGTAGGTCAGGTATCGGTTCTTTTGGGAAACAGGTTACAAATGGGAATATTGGCAGCCGTATTATTCCCGGTTTTATTTGTCTTGATTTTAAAATTATGCTTTCGAGGTAAAACGTATGCTCAGAAATAAAAAACGGGAGGAGACCCTGGAAAAGGTTTCCTCCCTCATTGCTAATAAACCACGACTTCATATCCTTCTGTGGAGGGAAATGGAATTGTTACATTCTGTCCTGGGTTGTTATAATCCAGATTGATGTTCATGGTCAGCCCGGCGGTTTCATCATCATCGGCCATGGTTAAATGAATCACGATCTCTTCCTTTGAAAAATATCCATCTGGTGTGAGAACTGCTTTTCCGTCTATGGAATTGATCTTATAATCCACATCATTAAGAGATGGCCATATCTCATCGTTGATTTTTTCCAGATAAGCCTCCATTCCTTCCGCATGATTGGAGTATAAGAGGATTTTACTGCCTCCATCCCCGTCAGCGATCTGAACATGATCAAGGAATGCCCAGAACTGTCCGGTCAGTCCTCCCAAAGTGAGATTTTTTGACATATCCTCATGCCCGATCTTCATCTTATATTTTTGATTGGAGCCCATATCCGCATAATAGGTCCCATCGGTATAAAAAGAGGTCTGAGTATCTTTTATTCCTAACATATCCATCTGGGTTTCTGAAAGAAATTCCATGTTTGGTGTGTTAAGGTCGTGGTATTTCAAATGAAGCAGCATGGAAATAGGGATCTCCATTACAGAATAGGAAAGGTTCATATGTATGTTCCCATCCAGATCCAGACCGGGTAAAGCAGAGGTTTTCTTTATGGCATTAAGATATAATTCTCTTCCTTCCTTTTTAACAGACGCTGCGGCCATCGGATTGGCTGCCCTTTGACGAACAATTCCGTCAGCAACCCATGCTCCGTTCTCATTGACCGAAAAGCCATCCGGAGTGGTGGTATTCGTAAGTAAATATCCATTTTCATCGAAATAATAGCATTCTGCCATTCCGTCTTCATTAGAATCGATCCATTCCCAGGCGGCTGCGGGAAAAGGCTGATTTTTTTCCTGCCATCGCCAGCCTTGGGAATCCTCTATCCAGGTGCCGGCAAATGCAGCGGATGCCATGGAGAGGGATAAAAGCAATGTGACAGCAAATATCTTTATCAAATTTTTCATTCTGGTTATATTCCTCCTGTTGTGCATTCCCAGGATCAGTCAAAACATCCCGGAGAAGCGATTTACCATTATGATTGGTTCATTGTACCATAATCTGGTAAATACAACAATGTTTTTTGAAGAGGAGTTGTTATCGTAATGATGATTTAAATTGTTCTATAAATTCTAAATCCGATGCTTTCAGCTTTAAATTGGTGGTGAGACTTTTTCCTTCCGGAGAGGTGACATGGATCTCAACCACACTTCCTTCTTTCAGCGCACTGTTTGAAACCGCATTGATAAACAGAGGAAATTTTGGGTGATTATTTTTAAAAACGGTCCAGGCTTCTTTTAATTGCATGAGATTCATTAAATTCATTGAAAAAGTCCTTTCTTTTTAATTGATAGGCATATCCTAGCATAAAAGAAATGCGGAGTCAAACCCCTGTTAGAAGAAAGGCTTTCCAGTAAAATAGTGCCGTGTTATAATGGAAAAATAAAAACAACGCTCATGGCATTGGTCGCAGAGATTCGTTTTTTATCCAGCAAGCCAAGTAGAACAGGACCCTTTACTCTATATAAAACAAACAGGAAAAATTTTACCCATAAAAGGCCTGCTTTTGTAGTGTAGAATATTAACATAAGAAATGCAATAGAAAAAATAGCAGGTGAATAAATGTACATAGCAGATTTACATATCCATTCTCATTACTCCAGAGCCACCAGCAGGGATTGTACCCCGGAATCTCTTGATTTCTGGGCAAGACGCAAGGGAATTGACCTATTGGGAACCGGAGATTTCACCCATCCTGCCTGGCGGGAGGAACTAAAGGAAAAACTGATTCCGGCAGAAGCCGGACTCTATCGGTTAAAGGAAGAATATAAAAGAACACAGGGGCAGCTGTCAGAAACCCAATTTCCCAGGTTTGTAATATCCGGTGAAATTAGTACCATCTATAAGAAAAATGGAAAAGTGAGAAAAATTCACAGTGTGATTCTTCTGCCTGATATTGAGGCAGCAGAACTTATTTCCGGGAAACTGGAGGCCATCGGAAATCTTCATTCCGACGGAAGACCCATATTGGGACTGGATTGCAGGGATCTTTTGGAAATTGTCCTGGAGTCCTGCCCGGAAGCCATCTTTATTCCGGCTCATATCTGGACGCCTCATTTTTCTTTATTAGGAGCATTTTCCGGATTTGATTCCATAGAAGAATGTTTTGAAGATTTAACCCCTCATATCCATGCACTGGAAACCGGGCTTTCTTCCGATCCTCCTATGAACTGGAGACTGTCGGCCCTGGATCGTTTCCAGCTTATTTCAAACTCGGATGCCCACTCTCCGTCAAAGCTTGGGAGGGAAGCCAATCTTCTTGACATCGAACTGTCCTATGAGGGGCTAAGTAATGCCCTTTTAAAGGGGAAGGGGTTAAAGGGAACCATAGAATTTTTTCCGGAAGAGGGGAAATACCATTATGACGGACACCGGAAATGCAATCTCTGTCTGTCTCCGGCCCAAGCCCGTCAATATTCCGGCAAATGTCCGGTATGCGGACGAAAGCTGACCACAGGAGTATTTCACCGAATTGAACAGCTGGCCGACCGGAGGGAAGGCTTCGTTCTTCCCCAAGGAAAAATGTTTGAAAGTGTGGTGCCTTTACTGGAAGTCATTTCTGCATCTACCGGTTACACCACTGCCAGCAAAAGAGTACAGAGCCAGTATGAAACCATGGTGGAAACTCTGGGATCAGAATTTGACATCCTCAGGAACCTGCCTGTGGAAGACATCCGAACAGTCTCCGGTGAATGGATTGCCGAAGGAATTACCCGTCTGAGGGAAAAAAAGGTCATGTGCAGTCCTGGATACGATGGAGAATACGGGACCATTCAGTTGTTTGAACCAGGAGAGATAAAAAAGAAAACAGACAAGGCCGTTGAAAATCATTTGAAAATAATACAGAAGTAAATCAGATTTTCAGGAGGAATAAAATACATATGAAAAACGAACACGTAATTGGTGTACTGGATAAATTGGATGAAATCTATGGTGTTACAAAAAAAGGCTTCTATCATAAGCAGCCATGGCAGCTGCTGGCCGCCATTATGCTTAGTGCCCAGAGTACGGATAAGCAGGTGGAAGAGGTGCTGCCTCAGTTATTTGCACGATTTCAGAATGCAGAGGATATGGCAGAAGCACCCTTGGAAGAAATCGAAGATGCCATTCGCTCCATCGGACTTTATAAAAATAAGGCAAAGAATTTAAAGAAATGCTGTCAGCAGATCGTAGAAGAGCTGGGGGGAGAAGTGCCTGGGGATATCGACGGGCTTCTTTGTCTGGCAGGTGTGGGCAGAAAAACGGCCACGTTATTTCTGGCTGATCTCTATGGAATACCGGGAGTTACGGTAGATACCCATGTATTCCGCATATCAAAACGCTTGGGCTGGGCATGTGGGAAGAATCCGGCTGAAGTGGAGCTGGAACTGCAAAAGGTACTGCCGAAGGATCATTGGAACCGGATTAATTTTCAATTGATCTATCATGGCAGGACGGTGTGTACTGCAAGGAAGGCAAAATGCCAGGAGTGTGTTTTGGCGGAATGGTGTGAGAAGAAGTTAGATTGAGAGATATCTCGATAATAACGATATTAAAAACAATAACAAGAAAGGAACCGACAAACAAATGAAATTAATGTTCAAACAACGTTTTTTCTCCTGGTTCGACAGCTATGACATATACGAGGAAAGCGGGGCAACCGTATATACGGTCAGAGGAAAGCTGGCATGGGGGCATAAGCTGGAAATCAATGACCGCAACGAGAATCATGTGGCAACCTTAAAAGAGCAGGTAATCTCATTTCTGCCCCGTTTTTCCATACAGATGAACGGGCAAACCGTAGGAACCATTACCAAGGAATTTACATTTTTTAAGCCGTCTTTTACGGTTGACTGCAATGACTGGCGCGTGGAGGGCAGCTTTTGGGAGTGGGATTACCGAATTCTTACTTCAGACGGTCGTGTGGTCGCTACGATTGAAAAACAGCTTTTTAATTTTACAGATACCTATATCATTGATGTCTATGAGGAACAGGACAGTCTTCTCGCGCTGATGGTAGTATTGGCGATAGATGCGGTCAAATGCAGTGATAAAAATTAAAAAAACACTATGCTCCGGGGCATCAGGATAAATTCATTCAAACTCTTGGCTGATTTATCATTATCCCATATATTGTTTGCAGGTTTGAACTGAAATTAAACAAGTCAGTTTCATAGTAAAATTTTCGGCTCACACAGTTTTTTGGACAGTGACCGAGAAAAAGCTCATAGCATGATTGCTATGCTATAAAAGGACAAAAGCCTGGGAGTTATGAATCGGATATCCTCAAGTTTTATGTTGTTACAGAAGGAGGTGATATAATGGCATGGATATATTTGATTATTGCAGGAATTTTTGAAGTGGTTTGGGCGGTAGCGCTTAAATACTCTCAGGGTTTTACAAGATTAAAGCCATCATTGATAACCATCGGCGGTATGATGGTAAGCTTTTATCTGCTGGCACTTGCAACGAAAACCCTGCCGATTGGAACAGCCTATGCGATATGGACCGGAATCGGTGCGCTAGGTACCGCGATCTTAGGTATGCTGATTTTCCATGAGCCGGTTACTACGCTTAGAATCTTGTTTCTGTTTTTGATCTTTTCTGGTATTTGCGGCTTAAAACTTACATCCTCCTGATCGGGGAAGGATTTTAAAATACAAATCCGTTCCATTGTAAGATGATAAATTTTCTTATAGAAAGAATCTTGATTGTTTTAATTGATATTGTCATTAAATAGGGGAAAATGATACAATCAACCTACTCCTCTGTATTTATTTGAATAATTTAGTAATATCTTCTTTTAAATGCTTAATATTATCTGGATAGTTCCGAAATATTAGGTGATGGGTTCTTTCAATTCCTTCAAATGTTTTTGAATTTTGAGTTTCAACCGCATTTATTTCTATCCTATGTTATATTGTACTTCATAGCATACACGCCTTTAAACAATAAAAATCAATTACTCAATCACGAATCATAGATTTCCATAATTAGGTGTAAGCCGGAAACCTGTCCTTATACACTGGGATTGCAGACAAGACATATATTATAATTGGACAGTGTTTTCCAGGAAGAATGTGATCTACCTTCCGTGGCCAGGCAATGGGTCCATAACGATAGAAGGATCGTATAATTGCGGTTTGCAGATGTGAATTTGTACAACCTGTCATACCAGATAAAATAAACAACTTTAAATCAAATGAGACAATTATTTCCCAGGAGAAATTGAGTAAAATTCAGAGAAAATTAAGAAAGCTAGAAATGTTATCCTTAAAATTCTATGGTAAGATGAATACGAAAATTTTAACCGGGTTGATATCCAGGTATCCTGCCTGACTGCAGTCATCGTAGCGATAACCTGTAGTCAGGTTTTTTATTTTATGCTGTCATGCAACAAGCAGAACGTATCCAAATGAATGGAAAATGAAATGAGTATGGAGGAGTAAATGGAACAAAATAAAAGAAAAATGGGGATTCGTTTCGTTGTATTTGGAGTCTTTGCTCTGGCTGCGGTCTTTCTTCTGCTGTTACAAATATTTAAAAGCAGAACAAAGCCAATCTTTGATGAGAATGTCACAACCACCTTTTATGCAAAAACCAGTGTTGGAACAGCTCTGGACTTGAAAGCGGAAAATTATTTTTCCTCAGAACTCTATGATTATAACAAATTCCGGTTCGATTTGACCCGGTGTGACTGGAATACGCCAGGTTTATACCGAGTACCGGTCATCTATGAAGAGCAGGAGACCAATTGTGTGGTTCAGATAGAGGTAGGGGAAACCGCCGTAAGCGTAAAGCACGAGGAACCGGATTTAAACGACAATACAGTAATTACAGAAAAGAACTGAATGGAGATAGAAGATGGCTCATAAGGATCTTACCACGCTTTGCTATATGGAACAGAATGACTCCTATCTGATGCTGCACCGGATTAAAAAGAAGAACGACATAAATCAGGACAAGTGGCTTGGCGTTGGGGGGCATCTGGAAGAAGGAGAAAGCCCGGAGGAATGTCTTTTGCGTGAAGTCAGGGAAGAGACCGGCCTTCATCTGCTTTCCTATCGACAGCGAGGAATCGTTACCTTTGTGTCGGATCAATACCCTGATGAATATATGTTTCTCTATACGTCCGATGAGTTTGAGGGTACCA
The DNA here is from genome assembly GCF_043633585.1 of Lacrimispora sinapis. NCBI lineage: Bacteria > Bacillati > Bacillota > Clostridia > Lachnospirales > Lachnospiraceae > Lacrimispora > Lacrimispora sinapis. The sequence goes on from NZ_CP141832.1 coordinate 1,052,835, forward strand.
TAAAAGAATGCGGGGAAGGCAGACTGGAATGGGTCCCAAAAGAAAAAATATCACAGCTTCCCCTTTGGGAAGGGGATTTGATATTTTTTGAACTTTTAAAAGACGAGCTGCCCTTCTTTTCTTTAAAACTTCAATACCAGGGAGAATCCCTGGCTGCCGCTTCTCTAAATGGAGTTCCCCTGGAACTTCTGGAGGAACGGGACCTTGAAGGCAATGGAACAGGAAAAATAAGAGCCAGGTTTATGGTTCACCGGGAAGGAACTCTTCACGGGACTTCCCATGTGTGGGTAATAAGACCCAATGAAAAAGGAAGGTTTGACCTGCTTTTGCAAAAACGCAGTTCAGACAAGGATTCATATCCTGGCTGTTACGATGTTTCGTCCGCAGGACATATTCCGGCGGGCTGCGATTATCTGGAATCCGCAGTCAGAGAACTGAAGGAAGAACTGGGAATCAAGGCAGAACCGGATGAGCTTATCTATGTAGGACTTCGGGAGGAGCTGGATAAAACTGAGTTTCATGAAAAGCCCTTTTTCAATCATGAGATCAGCAAAGTATATGCTTACCATAAGCCCGTTCAGGAACATGATCTGGTCCTTCAGGCGTCAGAAGTGGAATCCGTACTATGGCTGGATTATGAAGAATGTCTTAGTCAGATGAGAAAAGGAACGTTAATTCATTGCCTGAATGAGAAAGAAATTCTTATGCTTGCTGACTGGTGGAAAATGCAAGAAATTTATTGACCCTCTGGTCAATTCGTGTTATATTGATAAAAGATTAAGAATAGGAAGTGTGTGTATGTTAATTGTGTCTGAACATGGAGCATAAAGCAGTTTTATATTGAGAACAGGAATCACACAGGGAGAGCAGACTGGCTTGTCCTTTGTTTTGTGTACCTGTTTTGCCCATGAAGATACAAAACAGACGGATTAGGTTTAAGACCTGGGAGATGTCGATTTGTGATCTCACAGGTTTTTTTGTTGTATAAACGGCTAACTGCTGTCATGCTCCATGGATTTTATGAATCTTAAAGAGGAATAAAACAAGGAGAAAGACATGGATCAAACATTTCATACATTAGAATTTCATCGGATATTAGAAAAATTAGAGAACCTATCTCATACGGAAGCGGCAAAAGAACAAATCAGGAATTTAACACCCAGCTTAAAGGAAAGCCAGGTGCAAAAGGATCTCCGGGACACCACGGAAGCACGAACGATTCTGGACCAAATGGGGCTGCCTCCCGCAGTAGGAATGAAAGATCTTTCTGACATTATAACCACTGCAAAACAGGGCGGCTGCCTCACTGCAGAGGAACTGGAACAGACAGGGATTATGCTTACGGGAGTCAAACGCTATAAGGAGTTTTTGAACCGTTGCAAGCATCTGGAATTAAGTCTGCCTTATTATGAACTGGAGCTGGATCCCCTTGATGAGCTTTCCAGAGCCATTTATGAAAGTATCAGAAACGGAAGAGTAGAGGATTTTGCAAGCAGGGGTTTGAAGAATGTCCGTCAGGAAATAGGCAGATTGGAAGAAAAGCTTCGGACGAAAGCAGAGAATCTTTTAAGAGCAAATAAAAAGTATTTTTCAGATTCCTTTGTTACCATAAGAAACGGCAGAATCTGCCTTCCGGTAAAAAAAGATTATAAGTCATCTGTTCCGGGCAGCGTGATCGATCAGTCTTCGACTGGTTCCACCCTGTTTATCGAACCGGCCGTCATTGCAGCATTGAACGGAGAACTGGAGCTGTTACGGATCGAAGAGGAAAATGAAGTAAGAAGGATTCTTTATACCCTGACCGCAGAGGTGGAAGAGAATCTTCCGGTGTTGGAAAAGAATAAACACTTTTTAGAAAAGCTTGATTTTCTGTTTGCAAAGGGACGGCTGAGTGAAGAAATGAATGCCATAGAACCGTCAATTCATACGGATCGGATCATACAGATCACAAATGGACGCCATCCCTTTATGAATCCGGAAACAGTGGTGCCCCTCAACTTTGAAATGGGGAAAAAAGAACGTGGCATCGTGATCACAGGGCCGAACACAGGAGGTAAGACCGTTTCCATTAAGACCGTAGGATTATTTTCCCTTATGGCTCAATGCGGACTTCACGTGCCCTGTGAAAAAGCGGATCTGTGTATGAACAGTCAGGTGCTTTGTGATATAGGAGACGGTCAGAACATTACAGAAAATTTGTCCACTTTTTCTGCTCATATCACCAATGTGCTTAAGATTTTAGAAGAAGCCGGAAAAGAGAGCCTGGTCATCATGGATGAACTGGGTTCCGGTACGGACCCGGCGGAAGGTATGGGAATTGCCATTGCCATTTTAGATGAACTGCGGCACAAAGGGTGCTTATTCCTGGCTACTACCCATTATCCGGAAGTAAAGACCTATGCAAAAGAAACAGAAGGCATCACCAATGCACGGATGGCTTTTGATAAGGAAACCTTAAAACCTCTCTATCGTATGGAAATCGGGGAAGCGGGAGAAAGCTGTGCTCTTGCCATCGCAAGAAGGCTTGGAATGACTGAGGATATGATAGAAAAGGCCAGAAATTATGCCTATGGAGAATGGGAAAGCATGAACCACCCAATCCATGATTCCAAACCAGGAGAAAAACAATTCCAGTCATCAAAAGGCCCAAGGATAGAGAAAGAGAAAAAGACAGCAAAGAGTAATACTGCTATGAAAGAATTATTCGCCATAGGTGACAGTGTGATGATTTATCCGGACAACAAAAAAGGCATCGTTTGCAGACCGGTCAATGAACAGGGAGTTATGCAGGTCCAGATGCCGGATAAAAAAATATGGATCAACCATAAGCGGGTGAAACGGCTGGTTGCCGCTTCACAGATGTATCCGGAAAATTATGACTTTTCCATTATTTTTGATACTGTGGAAAACCGAAAGGCGAGACACAAGATGGAAAAAGGATATCAGGAAGGCCTGGAAATCAGAACAGAGGAAATACAGACCTTCCATAAAAAACAGTAATTCATTATGCAAGCTTGCTGCTATCTGCTGCGGCATCAATCATCAATAGATTCAGTATCATCAATAGCCTTAGCCTCAGCAGCAGCCTCAGCATTTTGAGCCGGCTCTGCATCTTCAGGCATTTTATCATTGCTTCTTAACTCGGCAGATTGAATAAAGGAATCCTGATGAAGCTCAGCCAGAATGAACCGGAGGATTTCCACATGGCACAGTTCGTCGGCAGTAACCCGGTTTAAGATGGCTTTGATGTTGCTGTCTTCGATCCACTGGACCTGGGACTGATATTTCTTAATGGCTTCCAGCTCCCCGTTTAAGGCATTGGTGACAATGGCTCCGATCCTGGTGGGGTAGCGGTTGCAGGCGGGTGACCAGTACTGCATACGCCCATTTTGATAGCTCCACAGTCTGGGGTCTGCTCCAAGCAGGATGGAAAGCTCACCAAAGACGTTTAAATGATGCATCTCCACAATACCGATTCTATGGAAGCATTCCGCTATATCGGAGAAGTAGCTTTTGGTAAGGAGGCTGTTGTAAACGTAAAGGCTGATTGCTGACATTTCAGAATTGCAAGCACCGATGTTAGACAGTATGGCTGCGGCATATCGTTGGTTTTTGGAATCGACCTCAATGGAGGGCCATGGAGAACTGTCCTCAAATACCAGAGTTGATAAGTCCATATAATACCTCAATTTCATTTACTCATTAAAATATATCCCAGAGATGATATAGTATGACTGAAAAAGGGAAGAACAAGAAAAGAACAGGGAAAGAACAAAAAAAGGACCAAAAAAGAACGAAAAGCAGAATGAAAAGAAGACAGAAAAGAAGTACAAAAGAAGAAGGAGACGAAATAACATGGACCAGAGGGATAATTTAATACAGGCTGTGGAAGATTTTTCCCCATTCAATGAGCAGGAAACAAAAGATAAGGAACTCATTCTCCGCTATCTGCATCAGGGAGACTCCTGTTTTTACCGGGATAATTACGAAGCACATTTTTCAGCATCGGCGTGGGTGGTTAATCCCTCCCGTGATAAAGTGCTGATGGCTTATCATAATATTTATGATTCCTGGGCATGGACCGGAGGGCATGCAGACGGTTGTATGGACTTGCTTCAAGTAGCGGTCAAAGAAGCTATGGAGGAAACCGGTATAAAACAAGTAACACCGGTCTGTAAGGATATTTTTTCCCTTGAAATCCTTACGGTGAATGGACACGAAAAAAAAGGTGTGTATGTTCCCTCCCATCTTCATCTGAATGTGACTTATTTGCTGGAGGCCGATGAGCACCAGCAGATCCGGAACAAGAAAGATGAAAACAGTGCCGTAGGATGGTTTTCCTTAGAACCGTGTCTGAAGGCAGTCAAGGAACCTTGGATGAGGGACCGTATATATGAAAAACTCCTTCAAAAGATGCAAAATATTGGTATTAACAGAAAACTTAAAAATAATTAAAGATTGGTTGTTTTATTTTTTCTCTTTATGCTTTATAATAGAATCATCTGATAAATGCAGTTTTGCCCAATAGAATAGTGAGGTGACAGATATGAAAATTATTTATGCAATCGTCAGTTCCGATGATGGAAACCGGGTGACTGACGCGCTAAATGAACACCAGTACAGCGTGACAAAACTTGCCACTACAGGCGGCTTTTTAAAAAAGGGAAATACAACGTTAATGATTGGTACTGAGGATGAACAGGTAGAGGAAATCATCACCCTTATTAAAGACACTTGTGGAAAACGCCAGAAAATAACAACGAACGTTCCGGCACCGAATCTGGCATCCGTATCATCAGGCTTTATGATGATGCCCATGACCGTTGAACTTGGCGGAGCTACTATATTTGTAACAGATGTAGAAAGATTTGAAAAAATTTGATGAACCGGGGAAGGGATTGCAGAGCAATCCCTTTTCGCAACAGGAGGAAAGAATATGTCAGAAACAAAACGGGTATTTTTAATTGTTCTGGACAGTTTTGGAATCGGGGAAGCGCCTGACGCTGCCAAATTCCATGATGAAGGGAGCAATACACTGGGAAGCATTGCAAAGGCAGAAGAGTTTTACACCCCCAACTTAAAAAAACTGGGAATGTTCAATATAGATGGAGTGACAGCCGGGGAAAAGGAATCTGCTCCTATTGGCTCCTACGGCCGTATGAGAGAAAGCTCTCAGGGAAAGGATACCACCATTGGCCATTGGGAGATCGCAGGAATTATATCGGAGGAACCTCTTCCCACATATCCGGATGGTTTTCCGGATGAAATTCTTGAAGAATTTAAAAAGCAGACCGGACGGGGTGTATTGTGCAATAAGCCTTATTCCGGAACCGATGTCATCCGGGATTTCGGTGAGGAACATGTTAAGACCGGAGATTTGATTGTATATACTTCTGCGGACAGTGTGTTCCAGATCGCAGCCCATGAAGAAGTGGTTCCCTTAGAAGAGCTTTACCGCTATTGTAAGATCGCAAGGGAGATATTAAAAGGAAAACACAGCGTAGGACGTGTCATTGCAAGACCTTTTGAAGGGACTTATCCGGAATATAAAAGAACGCCCCACCGCCATGATTTCTCTCTGCTTCCCCCTAAGACCACCATGCTGGACTGTTTAAAGGAGGCTGGCTATGATACCATTGGAATCGGTAAGATCTATGATATCTTCGCAGGAAAAAGTATTGATAAAACCACCTCTATTGTCAATAACACCGATGGTATGAGAAAGACTTTAGAGGCACAGAAGGATGATTTCCGTGGAATCTGTTTTGTGAATCTGGTGGATTTTGACATGGTATACGGGCACCGCAACGATGTCAGGGGATATGCTCAGGCAGCTACAGATTTTGATGTGCAGCTGGGAGAATTTTTAGGAGCCATGCGTCCGGAGGATGTGCTCATCATCACCGCAGACCACGGCTGTGATCCCGGAACGCCCAGCACAGACCATTCCAGAGAGTATACGCCAATGCTCATTTACGGGGAAGGCATTAAGGCAGGTGTTTCTGTGGGAACCAAGGATACGTTTGCAGATATCGCAGCCACTGTGCTGGATTTATTTGGAGTTAAAGGCGATATCGCAGGAAAAAGTTTTTTAAGTGAAGTAGCAAAATAACAGGAGGTACGTTTTTGAAACTGGATGAAACAACAAAAAATATGCTGGTTGCGGAAGCTTATGAAGCCCAGAAGGCCGCATATGTCCCCTATTCCAATTTTTCTGTGGGAGCAGCCCTTCTTGCAAAAAACGGAACGGTCTATCGGGGCTGCAACATTGAGAATGCGTCTTATTCTCCGACGAACTGTGCGGAACGGACGGCATTTTTTAAAGCAGTGTCAGAAGGCGTTACGGAGTTTGAAGCCATTGCGGTTGTAGGGAATAAAAAAGGGGAAAAAGGCGGATTTTGTGCTCCCTGCGGAGTCTGCAGGCAGGTAATGGCTGAATTTTGTGATCCGGATGAGTTTTTGATCATACTGGGAGCCGGAGACAAGACTTCGGTATATGCCTTAAAGGATATGCTCCCGTTGGGCTTCACAAATGAGAATTTAAAATCCAGCTGAAAGAATGAGAGGCTTTGGAAACCATGAGGATGTATGATATTATTGCAAAAAAACGGAATGGAGAAACTCTGAGTGAGGAGGAGATCCGTTTTATGGTGTCTGGCTATGTGAAGGGAGAGATTCCTGATTACCAGATGTCAGCCATGCTGATGGCCATTTACTTTAAGGGGATGGATGACAGGGAAACAGCCATACTCACCAATGAAGTGGCGCACTCCGGGGATATGGTGGATCTATCCCCTATTGAAGGCGTCAAAGTGGATAAACACTCCACCGGAGGCGTTGGTGACAAGACCACGCTGGTGGTGGCACCCGTGGTGGCTGCCTGTGGTGTCAAGGTGGCAAAGATGTCCGGCAGGGGCTTAGGCCATACGGGAGGGACGGTGGATAAAATGGAGTCCATTCCAGGCATGAAGACCACACTGACGGAAAAAGAATTTTTTCATGTGGTAAATACGGCAGGACTTTCTGTGATCGGTCAATCCGGCAATCTGGCTCCGGCAGATAAAAAGCTTTATGCCCTTAGGGATGTGACGGCAACTGTGGATAGTATTCCCTTAATAGCCGCCTCCATTATGAGCAAGAAGCTGGCAGCAGGAAGCGACTGTATCCTGCTGGATGTGAAGACCGGAAGCGGAGCATTTATGAAGACTCTGGAGGACTCCGTTACCTTAGCGGAGAAGATGGTAGCCATTGGTGAGCATGCCGGCAGGAAGACCATGGCACTGATCACCAACATGGATATTCCGCTGGGAAACCGGATCGGCAACAGCTTAGAGGTCATAGAAGCGGTGGAGACGCTGAATGGAAACGGGCCAGAGGATTTGACGGAGATCTGCCTGCAGCTTGCGGCCGGAATGCTTTATCTGGCAGGAAAGGGCAGCCTTGAGGCTTGCAGAACCATGGCGGAAAAAGCCATAGAGGATGGCAGTGCACGGAATCGTCTGATTGCAATGGTAGAGGCTCAGGGAGGAGATTCCTCTGTCATAAAGGACCCGTCACTCTTTAAAACGGCGCCGTTTTATAAAGAGGTAAAAGCCGAAAAGAACGGGTATATCACCCGTATGAACACCGAACAGTGCGGAATCGCTTCCTCCCTTTTGGGGGCTGGAAGGCTTACCAAGGATAGCGTCATTGACCATACTGCCGGAATTGAACTGAAAAAAAAGGTGGGGGATCGGGTCTGCCAGGGAGATGTGATTGCTGTTCTTTATGCATCAGAGGAGGAGCTGTTTGCTGTTTCCGAAAAAGAGATGTTAAGAGCCGTAACCATCAGCGCAGACCAGCCCCATGAAATTCCCCTTATCTATGCCAGAGTTACAAAAAATGGCGTTGAACGCCTGATATAGCAGAAAGGAATTAAAACCAATGACAGATTTAGAAATGTTAAGTTACGTCGATCATACCGTGTTAAAAGCAACTGCTTCCTGGAAGGAGATCAAAACGCTTTGTGAGGAAGCCGTAGAATATAAGACGGCCTCTGTCTGTATCCCTCCCAGTTACATCAGCAGAGTACATAAAGAATTTCCAACCCTTAATATCTGTACGGTAGTTGGTTTCCCGCTTGGTTACAGCGTAACGGAAGCAAAGGTCCTGGAAACCAGGAAAGCGGTTTCAGACGGAGCTTCGGAAGTGGATATGGTAATTAATATAGGCGATGTGAAAAACGGGGATTACGGCAAAGTGGAGGATGAGATCAGGGAACTGAAACAGGCAGTTGGTGATAAAATATTAAAAGTCATCATTGAAACCTGTTACTTGACCGAGGAAGAGAAGATCGCCATGTGTCACGCAGTGACTGCTGCAAAAGCAGATTATATTAAGACCTCCACCGGTTTTGGTACCGCGGGGGCAGCCCTTTCCGATATTGCACTTTTCAAAAAGCACATCGGTCCGGAGGTAAAGATCAAGGCAGCCGGCGGCGTGCGGACCCTGGAAGACTTGAGGGCATATATTGAGGCAGGCTGCAGCCGGGTAGGAGCCAGTGCAGCAGTGAAGCTGGTGGCTGGGAAAGAAGCATAACATAAGGCACCCCAAATATCTGACATTTTAAATGTGTCTGAGTATTTGGGGTGTTTTTGTGGGAATTTTAATGAATTTGCACAAATAATATAGGGGGTAATCCTAGTGATATTTCACGAAAATAGTAAAAAACCAAAATAGTACTGACAAAACAGGGTTCAAAGTGTTACACTTAATGGTAGAGTAGTTGTAACTTTGGTATTATTGTGTGTCATTCAGTCAGGAGGAATGTGTTATGTTTCAGGTAAATGATCTGGTTATGTACGGTACCCATGGGATCTGTAAAGTGAAGGATATTGGATGCCTTACCATGTCGGCAGCGGATGAGGATCGGCTCTATTATACTCTAAAGCCGCTTTATGAGGAGCAGCAGAGTGCGGTTTATACACCCGTAGACAATAAGAAGGCCCAGATGAGAGCGGCCTTTACCAGAGAGGAAGCCTTAAAACTCATTGACCGGATTCCGGAAATGGAGACCATATGGGTGCTCGATGACAGGCAGAGAGAAGGAAAATACAAAGAGATTATGCAGAAAAATGAATGTTCCGGCTGGATGCAGATCATAAAAACCCTCTATTTGAAGAAACAGAAACGGCTGGCTGAAGGAAAGAAAAGTACGGCAAAGGATGATTTTTACTTTAACATGGCTCAGGAACTTCTCTACGGGGAGCTTGCAGCGGCTCTTCTGGTAGACCGGACCGGAGTGAAGAGCATGGTGGAAAAACAAGTGAATAGCTTAGAAAATTAAGCAGGTGTGCTGCAAAAGGAATTTTTTTTCTTTTGCAGCACACCTGCTTATTTAATGGTAAATATTTTTTTCTTCATATAATGGTTCGCAGGTCAGATTGACTCCCAGTTTTTTAAAGATCTTCATATCCACATCGGAGAGGATGACGGAGGTGTGTGCTTCGCAGCCCTTTAATTTGGGAAGCTGTTCCAGCGCGGTCTGAGCCTTTGGATCAGTGGCGGCACAGGTAGACAATGCGATCAAGACTTCATCGGTATGAAGCCTTGGGTTTTTACTTCCAAGATACCTGGTTTTTAATTTCTGAATGGGTTCAATGGCAGACGGAGCGATCAGATGGACATCATGGGGGATTTGCCCCAGGACCTTGACTGCATTGAGCAGAAGTGCGGCGGAAGCTCCCAGTAAATTGGTGGTCTTTCCCGTAATGACAGTGCCATCCTCCAGTTCCAGGGCGGCGCAGGGAGAGCCTTTTGCCTCAGCCAGCGCATTGGCAGCCTTTACCACCTGCCGCTTGTCTGTGGTGATTTTTGCCTGTTTTAAAAGCAGCTCGATTTTATATACCTCATCCTTGGAACCCATATCTTTTGCAAGCCTTAACAGTGCCTGATAGTAACGCCTTAAAATTTCCTGTCTGGAAGCTTCTTTGCAGACCTCATCATCAATGATACAAAAACCGGCCATATTCACTCCCATATCGGTAGGAGATTTGTAAGGACATTCTCCGTAAATCTCTTCAAAGATCGCACTGAGCACAGGAAAAACTTCCACGTCCCGGTTGTAATTGACCGCAGTGTTTCCGTAGGCTTCCAGGTGGAAGGGGTCGATCATATTTACATCGTTTAAGTCAGCAGTTGCGGCTTCATAAGCCAGGTTTACCGGATGCTTTAAGGGAATGTTCCAGACCGGGAAGGTTTCAAACTTTGCATAACCGGCTTTGGTGCCCCGCTTGTTCTCGTGATAGAGCTGGGAAAGACAGGTGGCCATCTTTCCGCTGCCCGGACCGGGAGCAGTAATGATAACAAGCGGTTTCGTTGTTTCTATATAATCGTTTCTGCCGTATCCCTCATCGCTGACAATAAAAGGAATATTGCCTGGATAACCATCAATGATGTAGTGACGGTACACGCGGATTCCTGCTTTTTCCAGCTTTTTTTTAAACACATCGGCAGATTTCTGACCGGAATATTGGGTAATTACAACACTTCCCACATAAAGTCCTTTATCCGTAAAGGACTGAATAAGACGGAATACATCTACATCATAAGTGATGCCCAGGTCATGACGGATCTTGTTCTTTTCGATATCGGCAGCGTTAATGGCAATCACAATTTCTGCCTGGTCAGAAAGCTGCATCAGCATACGGAGTTTGCTGTCAGGCTCAAATCCCGGAAGCACTCGGGAAGCGTGGTAATCATCAAACAGTTTGCCTCCAAATTCCAGATAAAGCTTGTCTCCAAATTGGCCGATCCGCTTCTTGATATGCTCTGACTGCATGTTTAAATATTTGTTGTTATCAAATCCAAATTTCATTTGTCCCTCCATTGCGTGTGCTTTTTTGAGCCTTCTTGAACTCTTTGACCCTAATACCCATAAATTGTATCATAGAAAATATGGAATTGCCATGGGATTTTTCCTCATTGTTTATTTGAATGAAAGACTTTACATTCGGGCATAAAAATGATAAAACGAAGTAGTAAGAAGGAGGTAACGAATGCTTAAAACAGGTAGAAACGATGCATGCTGGTGTGGCAGTGGTAAAAAATATAAGAATTGCCATCTGGCATTTGACCAAAGAATTGAGAATTATGAAATCATGGGAGAGGAAGTCCCTGACCACAAAATGATAAAAACACCAGCGCAGATCCAGGGAATCCGTGAGGCCGGTATTGTCAACAACCAGATCCTTGATATCGTAGGAGAACATATAAAGGCAGGAATCAGTACACAGGAAATCAATAACCTGGTTCATGAGAATACCATCCGTCTGGGAGGAATCCCGGCACCCCTTAATTTTGAAGGTTTTCCAAAGAGCGTATGCACCTCCATCAATGATGTCGTATGCCACGGGATTCCCACCCCTGAGCGGATTTTAAAAGACGGTGATATCATCAATGTGGATGTAACGACTATTTTGAATGGCTATTATGCAGATGCATCCAGAATGTACTGTATCGGAAAGGTTTCTGAAGAAGCGGAAAAGCTGGTACGTGTGACCAAGGAAAGCGTGGACTTAGGTCTTAAAGAAGCACGGGCCTGGGGACATCTTGGGGATATTGGTGCAGTCATATCCGAATATATATATGCCAATGGATTTACCGTTGTCCGGGAGATCGGCGGACATGGAGTGGGTTTGGAGTTTCATGAGGAACCATGGGTGAGCCATATTGGCACAAGAGGAACAGATATGCTTTTAGTGCCTGGCATGGTCTTTACCATTGAGCCGATGGTAAATGCAGGAAAGGCGGATGTGGTACAGGACAGCAAAGACGGCTGGACGATTTATACAAAAGACGGCAGTCTGTCCGCCCAGTGGGAGTACACCATTTTAATCACAGAAGATGGACCGGAGGTACTGGCAAGGTAATGGAGAAAAAACGCTGTTTCTGGGTTGATGAAAAATCCACGGTCTACGTAAAATACCATGATGAAGAATGGGGCGTGCCGGTCCATGATGATAAGAAACTATATGAAATGCTTCTTCTGGAGACATTTCAGGCTGGCCTTTCCTGGATTACCGTATTGAGAAAAAGAGAGGAATTCCGGGAAGCCTTTGACGGTTTCAGTGCAGAAAAAACAGCTTCCTACGGGGAAGACAAAATCGAAGAGCTGATGCAAAATCCAGGACTGATAAGAAACCGGAAGAAAATGGAGGCCGCGGTAAAGAATGCCAAAGTCTTCTTGCAGATTCAAGAGGAATTCGGATCTTTTTCAGCTTATTTATGGGGATTTACAAATGGAGAAATCATCTTGAATCAGGATGATGACTTTCCGGTTAAAACCGAACTTTCGGACCGCCTTTCAAAGGACTTAAAAAAGAGAGGTATGGCGTTTGTAGGTTCTGTCACCATGTATTCTTATCTTCAGGCAGTAGGTGTTATAAACGATCATGAACTTTCCTGCTTTTGCCGCAGGCGTGAATAACAGGAAGGAGAAATGTAAACATTGAGCATTGTGGAAATAAGTGATCAATCGATTTTAGAGCCTTTGTTTTCCGGTTGGGAAGAAACCATGATCTGGTCCTGTCTTCAGGGGATCATGGGAAGGGCCTATGCGGATGACGGGGCTGATCCACAGTCCGCTCAGGTGGTCTTAGGAGATTTTTGCTTTTTTTCTGGAAAGCCGGACAAAGAGCTGATCCGTAACAAACCGTCGGGACGGGAATCCGACTTCATCATTATGGTACCCAGAGATGATAAATGGGCATCTGCAATCGAAGAGGTCTGGCAGTCCCAGGCAAAAAAGATGACCCGCTATGCCATTAAGAAAAATCCCAATGGATTTGACCGGGAGCATCTGGAAAAAATTGTTGAGCAGCTTCCGGCACCCTTTTCTCTGCGCATGATTGACCGGGAGCTTTATAACCAGATCATGGCAGAGTCATGGTCCAGAGATTTATGCTCCCAATTTGATGGATATGAGGACTATAAAAGGCGGGGGCTTGGCGTTGCCGCCCTGGTGGAAGGCCAGGTGGTTTCTGGCGCGTCCTCGTATACTGTATACAACGGCGGAATCGAGATTGAGATTGATACGAGAGCAGATTACAGACGCCGGGGAGCGGCTCTTGCCTGTGGGGCAAAGCTGATCCTGGAGTGTCTGAACAGAGGGCTGTATCCAAGCTGGGATGCCCAGAATCTAGGTTCTGTGGCACTTTCTGAAAAGCTTGGCTATACCTTTGATTATGAGTACATTGTTTATGAAATAAGAGGCTATTAAAAGAAGGCTGCATCCGGTACATAAAATTTTTATTTGGAAAATTTTACAAATTATGGTAAAATGTTAAATAATTATTACAATACAACACCTAAAACCATAAAGAAAGTGAACAAAGTATTATGAAAAAATGGCTTTTGGCAGTAATTGTGTGCTCGTTGGTGGCAACCGGATGCAGCAGATATAAAAAGATTTCCGATTTAGAGGAGGCTGACCATTCATCGGAGGAAACAAAAGAAAGCACTGTGGCAGTTTCCGCCCAACCGAAGAAACCAGTAAAGGTAAAAGGAATCTATATTTCCGGTTATATGGCAGGCTCCCAGGGATTTCAGTCAATTCTTGATAAGATCGAGGGAACAGAGATCAATACGGTTGTCATTGATGTGAAAAATGATGATGGCCGCATTACCTTTGCCATGGAGGGTGCCCCTACGGTCAAAGAGATCGGTGCAGAAGAACGGTATATAAAGGATATGGATGCCCTCATGGCAGAACTAAAAGCCAGAGGGCTTTATACCATTGCCCGGGTGGTGGCCTTCCGTGACCCATATCTGGCAGAAAAAAAGCCGGAATGGAGCTTAAAGAACAAAGACGGTAGTCTTCATCGGGACAACAAAGGACTGGCTTGGGTAAATCCCTACCGTCAGGAGGTGTGGGATTATCTGGTGGAAGTGGGAACCGAGGCTTCCAAAGCAGGCTTTGATGAAGTCCAGTTTGACTACATCCGCTTTGCTACGGACCGTTCCATGAAACAGGTGGTGTTTGATGAAGCGGATACCAAAGGAAGGTCCAAAACAGAGGTCATTACGGAATTTATCCAGTATGCTTATGAGAAGCTTTCTGACCGGGATATTTTCGTATCAGCCGATGTATTCGGCACCATCATTGGCAGCAGGGTCGATGCGGAGGCAGTGGGACAGGTCTATCATGATATGGCACAGCACCTGGATTATATATGCCCCATGATCTATCCCTCTCATTACGGAGACGGAAACTTCGGCATTGACCATCCGGATACAGAACCGTATCGTACCATTTTAGCCGCACTTGAATTGTCTAAGAAGGATTTGGCTGAGGGCAGAAAAAGCGGAGAAAAGCAGGCCATTGTCCGTCCCTGGCTTCAGGATTTTACCGCTTCTTATTTAAAAGACCATATTTCATACGGTCCGAAAGAGGTCCGTGCGCAGATACAGGCTGTTTACGATGCAGGATATGATGAATGGATTCTTTGGAGTGCTTCAAACCGTTATACATGGGATGGTCTTTTGAGCAAAGAAGAAGGAAAAAAGGAAGAAAAAGAGATCGCACGCGTAAGACAGTCCAGGGAAGCGTTGACCAGTCCGGATGAAACCAGTGCCGCAAATTCAAATGCAGAGGCAGAGGAGCAAGAACGGAGTAAGGAAGCAGAAAAGAGCCTGGAGGGAAAGATCGCGGTAGAAGAAACCATACGCCAGGAAGAATCCATGGAATTAAAAGAAACCGTAACAAAAGAAAAAAACAAAAAAACCAGGAAAAAACCCGATGTGGTAATTATTACCACAGGAGGTACCGGTCATTAGGAAGTGAGGGAAGCGATGGACAGAACGCCCAAACCAGGAGAATTTTACAGACATTTTAAAAATAAGATGTATCAGGTGCTGGCGGTTGCCGTTCACTCGGAGACAAGAGAAAAGATGGTGGTCTATCAGGCACTTTATGGAGCCTTCGGAGTCTACGTGCGCCCCCTTGAGATGTTTGTCAGTGAAGTGGACCATGAAAAGTATCCGGATGTGAAGCAGAAGTACCGGTTTGAAAAGGTGGATTTGGACGACCGTGCTGGAAAAGAGATAGAACAGGAGGTACCTGTTTTAGAAGCAGAACATACTGGAACCAATAAAAATCTTCTTGCATTTCTTGACGCAAGGACGTATCATGAGAAGTTGGAGATCCTTCGTCAGAATAAAGATGAATTTACGCCGGAGGAGCTTTCAGCCATTTGCGAGATTCTGGAGATTGGAAGAGAAGATTCCGAACCGGAAGAGAAATATTACGCAGTGGAACGATATCTGGAACTGCAGAATAAATACGATGGAGCAAGATTAAGGTGAATTTGACCGTAGGGAAAAGAGAGAACCCCCTAAAGGGGGAGGTGATTCGTATAAATGGACCACATCGAATTTAATATAGAAGAAGAATTAAAAAAACTGCCGTCCCAGCCTGGCGTGTATCTTATGCACGACAAGCGGGACGAAATTATCTATGTAGGGAAAGCCATCAGCTTGAAAAACAGGGTCAGGCAGTATTTTCAGAGCAGCAGAAACAAGACGGCAAAAATCGAACAGATGGTATCGAGAATCGCCCGGTTTGAATACATTATAACAGACTCAGAATTGGAAGCCCTTGTGCTGGAATGCAATCTGATCAAGGAACACCGGCCGCGCTATAACACCATGTTAAAGGATGACAAGACCTATCCCTATATCAAAGTGACGGTATATGAGGATTATCCAAGAATCCTGTTTTCCAGAGACATGAAAAAAGACAAAAGCAAATATTTTGGGCCTTATACGAGTGCAGGCGCAGTAAAAGACACCATAGAACTGCTTCATAAGCTTTATCAGATCCGGACCTGCAACCGGAATCTGCCCAGAGACATCGGCAAGGAGCGTCCCTGTTTATATTACCATATCAAACAGTGCTCGGCACCGTGTCAGGGATATATCAGCAAAGAAGAATATTTAAATTCCATAAACCAGGCCCTTGAATTTCTCGGTGGGAAATATGCTCCTGTTATCCGCCATCTGGAAGAAAAGATGCAGGCGGCTTCGGAAGAGATGGATTATGAAAAGGCCATAGAATACCGGGATTTATTAAACAGTGTGAAGCAGATCACCCAGAAGCAGAAGATTACGGACAGCGGAATGGAAGACCGGGATATCGTAGCCATGGCAAAGGATGAAAAGGATGCCGTGGTTCAGGTATTCTTTGTCCGGGAGGGCAGGCTCATCGGGCGGGAACATTTTCACGTGAGCATCGGAGCGGCTGAGGATGAGAAGCAGATACTGACCGGATTTGTCAAACAGTTCTATGCAGGAACTCCCTTTATTCCCAAAGAGCTGTGGACACAGCTGGAGCTTGAGGATGAAGCGGTAATCGGAGAATGGCTTTCCGCCAAACGGGGCCAGAAAGTGAAGCTCATGGTTCCCCAGAAAGGCCAGAAAGAACGTCTGGTGGAACTGGCGGAAAAGAACGCTGCCCTGGTTTTATCTCAGGATAAGGAAAAGCTGAAGCGGGAAGAACTCCGTACCATCGGTGCCATGAATGAGGTGGGGGGCTGGCTTGGCCTTACAGAAGTAAAACGGATCGAAGCCTTTGATATATCCAACATAAGCGGTTTTGAGTCAGTAGGTTCCATGATTGTCTATGAAAATGGAAAACCAAAACGGAACGATTACCGGAAATTCAAGATCAAGTGGGTCAAGGGAGCCAATGATTATGCTTCCATGAAGGAAGTCCTGACCCGCAGATTTTCCCATGGATTAAAAGAAGTGGAAGAGTTAAGGGAAAAAGGGGTGGATGAAGAATTGGGAAGCTTCACCCGGTTTCCCGATTTGATCATGATGGATGGCGGACGGGGCCAGGTAAACATTGCTCTTTCTGTGATGCAGGAGATGGGTCTTTCCATTCCGGTCTGCGGCATGGTCAAAGATGATAACCACCGGACCAGAGGACTTTATTTTAACAATGTGGAGATTCCTATCGACAGGCATTCCGAAGGCTTTAAGCTGATTACCAGAATCCAGGATGAAGCCCACCGGTTTGCCATTGAATATCATAGAAGTCTGAGAAGCAAAGGCCAGGTAAAATCCATTCTTGATGATATTCCGGGAATCGGACCCAACCGGAGAAAGGCTCTCATGCGTGAATTTAAAGGCATAGAAGCAATAAAAGAAGCTTCGGTGGAAGAGTTGGAAAAGATACCGGGGATGAATGCCAGGTCTGCAAAGAGCGTCTATGAGTTCTTTCATTGACCATTATAGCTTTTCAAAATACAGAATCTGTGTTAGTATGAAAAAAACAGATGGAAAAAGGAGCGTATCGCCATGCATGGAGTAGCGATTACAGATTTGATTGAAAAGATGAGTCTCCGGAATATGACTCCGGAGATCGATGCAGAGAAAATTGTGTTAAGCCATCCGGATGTCAATCGTCCGGCGCTGCAGTTAGCCGGATTTTTTGATCATTTTGATAATGAGCGTGTGCAGATCATCGGTTACGTGGAGCAGGAATATATCAACCAGATGAGTCAGGAAAGAAAGCTTGAGATGTACAACAAACTCCTGGCTTGCAAGATTCCCTGCCTGGTATACAGCCGCAGCCAGACTCCGGACTTGGATCTGCTGAAGCTTTGCAACCATTACGGTGTTCCCTGCCTGGTGTCGGATAAAACTACTTCGGATTTGATGGCGGAGGTAATCCGCTGGCTGAAGGTAAAGCTTGCTCCCTGCATCAGCATCCATGGTGTTTTGGTGGATGTATTTGGAGAAGGTGTGCTGATCATGGGAGAGAGCGGGATCGGAAAAAGTGAAGCGGCTCTTGAACTGATTAAGAGAGGCCATCGTCTGGTGACAGATGACGTTGTGGAGATCCGCAAGGTCAGCGATGCCACCCTGATTGGAAGCGCTCCCCAGATTACCAAGCATTTTATCGAACTTCGGGGAATCGGCATCATTGATGTGAAGACTCTGTTCGGTGTGGAAAGTGTAAAGGACACCCAGGCCATTGATATGGTAATTAAATTAGAGGACTGGGATAAGGATAAAGAATATGACAGACTGGGGATCGAGGACCAGTATACAGAATTTTTAGGCAACCGGGTGGTGTGTCATTCCATTCCGGTACGTCCAGGACGTAATCTGGCCATTATCGTTGAATCCGCGGCTGTCAATTACAGACAAAAGAAGATGGGGTACAACGCGGCTCAGGAATTATACAACCGCGTCCAGGCAAACCTGTCAAAAAAACAGGATGATTGAGGTGTTTGATGACTGAATTATATAAAAAACTTCTTGGTGCAGCCGATGAAAACCATATAAAGGTGGGGGAAGAGATGCGCAAGCATACCTCATTCAAGGTAGGCGGACCTGCCGCCTGCTTTGTCACTCCGGCAGATGAAAAGGAACTTGCAGCCGTGCTGCTTCTTTGCCGGAAGGAGGAGGTGCCTTATTTCATACTCGGAAACGGAAGCAATCTTCTGGTTGGGGATGAAGGTTTTGACGGAGTTGTAATATCCATGAACGGCTTTAACGGCTGTGAAGTGGACCGGGAGCAGGGAATCGTTAAGGCTGGAGCCGGATTATCCTTAGCCCGGATCGCACAGGAAGCGTATAAGGCTTCACTCACCGGCTTTGAATTTGCAGCCGGAATACCAGGCACTCTTGGCGGTGCGGTAGTGATGAATGCCGGTGCATATGGTTCTGAAATGAAGGAAGTCTTACGCTCTGTCCGGGTTTTGACTCCGGAGGGAGACGTAAAAGAAATTCCCGTAAAAGAACTTTCTTTGGGATACCGGACCAGTTGTATTATTCCAAACAAATATGTGGTGCTGGAAGCATTGATCCGTTTAAAAGAAGGAGATAAAGCAGCCATAAAAAGCCGGATGGATGAACTTGCAGGCAGAAGGAAAGAAAAACAGCCTCTGGAATACCCAAGTGCCGGCAGTACATTTAAAAGACCGGAAGGATATTTTGCCGGAAAACTGATTGAGGATGCCGGCTTGAGAGGGTTTTCCGTAGGCGGTGCCCAGGTATCAGAAAAGCACTGCGGGTTCGTGATCAATAAAGATCATGCCACTGCGGCAGAGATTATGGCGTTAGTGGAAGAGGTAAAGACACGGGTACGGAATAATTCGGGAGTAGAACTTGAGATGGAAGTAAAGACACTGGGTAAATTCTAACAGTGCAAAGGAGACTAAAGTGAGGCTTGTAATTGTAACGGGCATGTCAGGCGCAGGAAAGACACAGGCGTTAAAGATGTTGGAAGATATGGGGTTTTACTGTGTGGATAATCTCCCCATTCCTCTGATAGAAAAATTTGCAGAACTGACTCTTAATAATCCGGAAGGTACACCCAATGCCGCCATGGGAATTGATATCCGAAGCGGAGAAGACTTATCCGTACTAAACCGGATCTTTGATGAGTGGTCAAGAAACCGGGTGCCCTTTGAGATCCTATTCCTTGATGCAGGAGATGAGATCCTGATCAAACGGTATAAGGAAACCAGAAGGGCACATCCCCTTGCTGCGGGAGGGCGGATCGACAGCGGAATCGCAAAAGAGCGGGGAAAGCTTGCGTTTTTAAAGGAAGAGGCCGATTATATTATTGACACCAGCAAGCTTCTCACCAAAGAACTCAGACAGGAACTGGAAAAGATTTTTGTAAATCATGAATCTTACCGCAACTTATACATTACCTTACTTTCCTTTGGGTTTAAATATGGAATTCCATCGGATGCAGATCTGGTATTCGATGTCCGTTTTCTCCCAAATCCCTACTATGTAGAAGATCTGCGGTATAAAACCGGAGAAGAGAAAGCGGTGCGGGACTATGTAATGCAGAATGGCATTGCTGCCTTATTTCTGGACAAACTTTATGATATGCTGGATTTTCTCATCCCCAATTATGTGCTGGAAGGGAAAAACCAGCTGGTTATAGCCATTGGATGTACCGGCGGCAAGCATCGTTCGGTAACCATCTCGAAGGCGGTTTACGAAAGGTTAAAATCCCGCGAAGAGTTCGGGATTAAGATAGAACACAGAGACATTGACAAGGACAATATACGGAAAAGGATCGGATAGAGATGTCATTTTCTTCCAAATTAAAAGAAGAGCTTTCCAGGCAGATCAGCCCGGCAAGGCATTGCCAGATTGCAGAGATGGCTGCAATTATCAGCTTGTGCGGAAAAATAATCATATCCGAGGATGACCGCTATACCATTAAAATTCATACGGAAAATGTGGCAGTTGCAAGAAAGTACTTTACATTATTGAAAAAAACATTTAATATTAGTACTGATGTTTCTATTAGAAGAAACGCTTACTTAAATAAGAACCGTACTTATACGGTCACGATCCGGGAGCATGAGGATGCCCTTAGGGTTTTGTATGCGACAAAGCTTCTTGATGAGAACGGAGAAGTGGGGGAAAACTTAAATGTAGTCCGGAACGTGGTCATTCAACAGTCCTGCTGCAGAAGAGCGTTTATCCGGGGAGCTTTTTTATCTTCGGGTTCCTTGAGCGATCCTGAGAAATTCTATCACTTTGAAATCGTTTGCGCCACAGAAGAAAAAGCGGAACAGTTAAAATCCATAATTGCAACCTTTGACCTTGAAGCAAAGATTGTAAAGAGAAAACGGTATTTTGTTGTTTACATCAAAGAAGGAAGCCAGATCGTGGACATACTGAATGTGATGGAAGCTCCGGTCACCTTGATGGAACTGGAAAATATCAGGATTTTAAAGGACATGCGTAACAGTGTGAACCGTCAGGTCAACTGTGAAACGGCCAATATTAATAAAACGGTATCAGCTGCGGTCAAGCAGATAGAAGATATAGAATATATCAGAGATACGATCGGACTCGATCATCTTCCGGAAAACTTAAGTGAGATTGCCAGGGAGAGACTTGAAAGACCGGAAGCAACGTTAAAAGAGCTTGGAGAAGCTTTGGACCCGCCTGTAGGAAAATCAGGAGTGAACCACCGGCTTAGAAAGCTTTGCGATCTGGCAGGACGGCTGCGCACCACAGGCATGGGCAGCGGAATGGAGTAGATTCGTTCATTGGAATGAGGAGGATAATTATGGTAAGAAAAACAGTCACCGTGGAACTTGCAACAGGCTTAGAGGCCAGACCGGTTGCTATGCTGGTTCAGGTTGCGAGCCAATATGAAAGCAACATTTATGTTGAAATCGAATCCAAAAGAGTCAACGCCAAAAGTATTATGGGTATGATGACTTTGGGTCTTGCGGCTGGAGAACAGATAACCGTCACTGCGGATGGCAGCGATGAAGAACAGGCTGTTGCCGAAATTGAAAAATATTTAAGTAACAATGATTAAATCGAATAAAATATGAAGTTTATAAGGCGGAGCTTTCCATTGTCACAGATGGAGCTCCGCCTCTTATGTATTATGGGGAAAGTTGTCAGAAGATGTTTCAGGGCAACTTTGTTTATGTTATAATAGAAGAAATCAGGAAAGAAGGAGATACGAACAGATGGCATTTACACATTTACACGTCCATACTGAATACAGTCTGTTAGATGGGTCGAGTAAGATCAGGGAGCTGGTGCACCGGGTCAAGGAACTGGGCATGGACAGCGTGGCTATTACGGACCATGGGGTAATGTATGGAGTGATTGATTTTTATAGAGCAGCCAGAGAAGCGGGAGTAAAGCCCATTATCGGGTGTGAAGTGTACGTGACCTCCGGCTCCAGATTTGACAGAGAGATCATAAACGGCGAAGACCGGTACTACCATCTGGTTCTTTTGGCGGAGAACGATCAGGGCTATCAGAACCTGATGAAGATCGTTTCCAAAGGATTTGTGGAAGGATTTTATTATAAACCCCGCGTGGATTATGAAGTTTTGGAAAAATACCATGAAGGGATCATTGCGCTGAGTGCCTGTCTGGCAGGAGAAGTGCAGCGTTTCATCAGCCGTGGCATGTATGAGCAGGGAAAGGCAGCAGCACTTCATTATCAGGAGATATTCGGCAAGGAGAACTTTTTCCTGGAGCTTCAGGATCATGGGATTCCGGCACAGAAGACGGTGAACCAGGGCCTTCTGCGCATGAGCGAGGAAACGGGGATTGAACTGGTTGCCACCAATGATATCCATTATACCTATGCAGAGGATGAGGCTCCCCATGATATTCTGCTTTGCATACAGACAGGGAAAAAAGTGGCGGATGAAAACCGGTTGCGCTATGAGGGAGGACAGTACTACTGCAAGTCGGAAGAAGACATGAGAAAACTCTTTCCTTACGCAGAACAGGCCATTGAGAATACCCATAAGATCGCCATGCGGTGCAATGTGGAGATTGAGTTTGGTGTGACGAAGCTTCCAAAGTATGACGTGCCGGAAGGCTTTGATTCCTGGACTTACTTAAATAAGCTTTGTGCGGAAGGCTTTGAAAGTCATTACCCGGATGACGACGGGACCTTAAAGGAAAGGCTTAATTATGAACTGGATGTGATTCATTCCATGGGGTATGTGGATTATTTCCTGATCGTTTGGGATTTCATTCATTATGCAAGATCCAGGGATATTATGGTGGGACCCGGACGAGGCTCGGCAGCAGGAAGTATCGTCTCCTATTGTCTGGGAATTACAAACATTGATCCCATTCGATATAACCTCCTTTTTGAACGTTTCTTAAATCCCGAACGTGTATCCATGCCTGATATTGATATAGACTTTTGCTTTGAACGGCGCCAGGAGGTCATTGAGTACGTGATGCAGAAGTATGGGAAGGACCAGGTGGTACAGATCGTCACCTTTGGTACCCTTGCGGCCAAGGGTGTGGTCCGCGATGTGGGAAGGGTTCTTGATATGCCTTATGCGCGCTGTGATGCCATTGCAAAGATGATCCCGGGGGATCTTGGCATGACCCTTGAAAAGGCCTTAAAACAAAGCCCTGATCTGCGCAAGGCATACAATGAAGATCCTGAGGTAAAATATTTGATCGACATGTCCATGAGACTGGAGGGGCTTCCAAGGCATACCTCTATGCATGCGGCGGGCGTAGTCATCAGCCGGACCTCTGTGGATGAATACGTTCCTCTCTCAAGAGCTGCGGACGGTACCATCACCACCCAGTTTACGATGACGACTCTGGAAGAACTGGGGCTTTTAAAGATGGACTTTCTTGGGCTGCGTACACTGACCGTCATTCAGAATGCGGTGAAGGGCGTGGAAAAAAACAGGAATTTAACCATTGATATGGACAAGATTGATTATAACGATAAGGCAGTTCTGGATTCCATTGGAACCGGTAAGGACGAAGGGGTGTTCCAGCTGGAAAGTTCTGGCATGAAAAGCTTTATGAAGGAATTAAAGCCTGAGAGCCTGGAGGATATTATTGCCGGAATCTCCCTTTACCGTCCAGGCCCTATGGATTTTATTCCCAAATATCTGAAAGGGAAAAACGACCGCGGCTCCATTACCTATGACTGTCCCCAGCTAGAGCCAATTTTAGGTCCTACCCACGGATGTATTGTGTATCAGGAACAGGTGATGCAGATTGTAAGGGACTTAGCCGGATATACCATGGGGAGAAGCGATCTGGTCCGCAGAGCCATGTCAAAAAAGAAGAGTTCCGTCATGGAAAAGGAGCGGCAGAATTTTGTCTATGGAAACATAGAAGAAGGGGTTGCCGGATGTATTTCCAACGGAATTGATGAAAAAGTTGCCAACCGCATTTATGATGAGATGATCGACTTTGCCAAATATGCATTTAACAAGTCCCATGCGGCTGCCTATGCGGTGGTCTCATATCAGACTGCCTATTTAAAATATTATTATCCCCAGGAGTTTATGGCAGCCTTATTAACGTCTGTTATGGATAATGTATCAAAGGTCTCGGAATACATCTTAAACTGCAAGCAGATGGGCATTTCCATTCTTCCACCGGATATCAACGAAGGAGAAAGCGGATTTTCCGTGTCAGGCAAATCCATCCGTTACGGTTTATCAGCCATTAAAAGCGTTGGAAAGTCGGTGGTGGAGCTAATCGTTTCAGAACGGCAAAAGAATGGCATCTTTCATGATTTGGAGGATTTCATTGAACGGATGAGCAATAAGGAGGTCAATAAAAGAACCCTGGAGAATTTTATAAAATCAGGAGCGCTTGACACCCTTCCCGGCACAAGAAAGCAAAAGCTGCTCATAGCGCCGGAACTGCTGGACCAAAGGAGCAAGGAACGGAAAAATACCATGGAGGGTCAGATGACCCTGTTTGATATCGCAGGAGACGAGGAAAAAAGCCGCTATCAGGTCACGTTCCCGGATGTGGGAGAGTTCTCAAAGGAGGATCTGCTGGCATTTGAAAAAGAGACACTTGGCATCTATTTAAGCGGTCATCCGATGGAAGCCTATGAATCCACCTGGAGGAATAATATTACCGCATTTACCATTGATTTTCTTGTGGATGAGGAAACCGAAGCCGCCAAGGTTACGGATGGTGCCTATGTGACGATCGGAGGTATGATTACAGCCAAAACCGTAAAAACTACAAGAAATAACAAAATGATGGCATTTATTACATTAGAAGATCTTCTGGGTTCCGTCGAGGTTATCGTTTTTCCAAAAGACTATGAGAGCAAGCGGGAGCTGTTTGTGGAGGAATCCAAGGTCTTTATTCAGGGGAGGGTCTCCATCGGTGATGATCCGGTAGGAAAGCTGATTTGTGAACGTGTGATACCTTTTTCCGATCTGCCCAAGGAGCTTTGGCTGAAATTCCCGGATAAGGAAGAGTATTCGGCAATGGAACGGGACCTTCTCGAGGACTTAAAAGAATCCGAGGGAAATGATTCTGTCATCATTTATCTGGAGAAGGAACGGGCCAAGAAAGTACTGCCTTCCAACCGGAATGTGAATGCCGGTGGAGCGCTGTTAGACCACCTGGTAAAAAAACTTGGTGAAAAAAATGTCAAAGTTGTGGAAAAAAAACTTGAAAAGATTGGGAAAATGAATTAGAATACAACATGTACGAAATGAAAAACAAAAAAATAGATATCCGTAAATCAGGAGGAAGTTACTATGGCAAATCAAGTGAAAACCATTGGCGTATTAACCAGCGGCGGCGATGCACCGGGGATGAATGCTGCGATCCGTGCCGTTGTCAGGACTGCAATCCATAAAGGGTTGAAGGTAAAGGGAATTATGAGGGGATACGCGGGCCTTCTGCAGGAAGAGATTGTGGATATGGACAGTACCAGTGTGTCTGATATCATTCACCGCGGCGGAACTATTCTTTATACAGCCAGATGTCAGGAGTTTATCACTGCCGAAGGGCAGAAGAAGGGTGCTGAGATCTGCCGGAAGCACAACATTGACGGTATTGTTGTAATTGGCGGAGACGGTTCCTTCCGCGGAGCTGGTAAGCTGTCTGCTCTTGGAATCAATACCATCGGACTTCCGGGAACCATAGATTTGGATATTGCATGTACGGACTACACCATTGGCTTTGATACGGCTGTAAATACAGCTATGGAAGCCATTGATAAGGTTCGTGATACATCAACCTCCCACGAACGCTGCAGCATCATTGAGGTTATGGGCCGCAATGCAGGTTACATTGCTCTCTGGTGCGGATTTGCCAACGGTGCGGAGGACATTCTCCTTCCGGAGCGGTATGACGGCGACGAGCAGTCTTTGATCAACCGCATCATTGACAACAGAAAGCGTGGAAAGAAGCATCATATCATTATCAATGCGGAAGGAATCGGTCATTCCGCCTCCATGGCAAGAAGGATCGAGGCAGCTACCGGCATTGAGACAAGAGCCACCATATTGGGACACATGCAGAGAGGCGGAGCACCGACCTGTAAAGACCGTGTCTATGCTTCCATAATGGGTGCAAGAGCCGTGGAACTTCTTTGTGAAGGCAAGAGCAACCGGGTCGTAGGCTATAAGCACGGAGAATATGTTGATATCGATATCCAGGAAGCTTTGGCCATGACAAAAGACATTCCGGAAGACCAGTATCAGATCAGTAAAATGCTGGTCAGATAAAACGGACACAGGACTGCTGTAAGGAACCTCTGTTTCATTACAGATGTTCCATCCAGGTGCGGACCAGAGGGACCCAGCTTTGACACTGGGGAACGATATACGTTCCGTCTTCTCCGGAGACCTCCTGATTAGCAAGAGACAGTCCGTGGCAGCCTGCCGGATAGATATGCATTTCCACATTTACCCCGTGTTCGGTAAGAGCGTCTGCCAGCAGATAGCTGTTCTTTACGGGAACGGCATGATCGGTGGAGGTATGCCAGAGGAAGGTCTTTGGCGTATGGGAGCCGACCTGGTGTTCCAGGGAGACAAGACGGCGGAGGGTTTGATCCTCTGCCCTGGCTCCTAACAGATTGGTAAAAGAACCGGGATGGCAGCAGGGACCGGAGGAAATGACCGGATAACCAAGAATCAAACCGTTTGGCCGGATATCCTCGGGATTCAGCTTCAGAGGACCGAAAAGAAATTCCTGGTTCCAGAAAGCTCCCAGGCTGCAGGCCAGATGGCCCCCGGCAGAAAAACCTGCCACAATGATTTTTTCCGTGTCGATTTGCCATTCCGATGCATGGGAGCGGACCAATGATACGGCCGCAGCCAGCTCCATCTGGGGATAAGGAAATTCCACCGGCGCTACACTGTAATGCAGTACAAAGGCATGGTATCCCATAGACAAAAACTGCATGGCTACCGGTTCCCCTTCCCGGTCCGATAAGTGTTCGTAACCGCCTCCCGGGCAGATAATCACTGCCGGACGTTTGCGTTCACGGAAGATGGAAATCGGATCAAGGATATAAGCGTTCAGACTGGCAGGAACCGTTGAGTTTCCATGACCTGCCTGCTCCTCTGTAATGTAAATTTTCTCTGTGAAATTCTTCATAATCTAATTAAGATCCTTTCTTTCGCAATTGCTTCTTTGGCCGTTGCATTTCCAGTTCCTTTTTTCAAAGTACCTCTCCCCAGACTGTTAGGGATAATCCAATAACAGCTGATTATGCCGGCTCCATAAGAATGACCGGTATTATAATAATTTCTATTTGCCGTATGTTATCGTAAGCAGTAACGGCGTTCTTATAAATTCGTATGTATCGTGTAAGTACTTACACACACTTCAACTATATTACCATAAGTTTTAAAAGATAAAAGGTGAAAAGTGAATAAAAATTAAATGATTTATTAGGAATATTATCTAAAATAAAGCTGCTTTTTGTTTGTCAAAAAATTAACATTTTGAATATTGATAAAATTAAACTATAAAAATCATATAGTTCATAATAAAATGTGCAAAACAAACAAAATGCTTAACGATAAACCTCTGCAACAAGGTCATTTGGCGGAGGTTTATAAAAAAAGAATGTTAGGACAGGACATAAAAGGGATCTCCCAACTGTTCTTACAAAGGAACAGAGCGGAAAAAAGCGAGGTCTTGATCCCGGATAAATTTTCCTGAAGGGGTTTGACAACTTGGGAATTTCCGGTTATTCTGATAGAAGGCTGACCACAGTGGAGGGGCGGTTATGGTCCTTACCTCCATGGAAAATGGATTCCGGCAGGGGGAGATGTGGCCGGGAATACCGCTTGGTGGACAGGGGCACAGCAGAAACGGAAACTGCATGAAAAGCCGCAGGGGAAGTAAATTCGGATAAGAACGCAGAGAGAGGAAGACGAGCATGGATGCAATTGAAATGTATATCAGTGAGCTGATGGAGAAGAGCACACCGGACCGTCCGGTCTGGAACATTGAAAAGCTCCTTCAGGGGAAAAAGTCAGGCTGGAATTATATAGACGGCTGTATGATCAAAGCAATCTTAGAGATGTATGCCATTACAAAAAATCCAAAGTATCTGGAATTTGCCGATGGATTTATTGATCACCGGGTGAGAGAAGACGGCACCATCGACGGTTATGACGTGGAGGAGAAAAACATTGATAATGTAAATGCAGGAAAAACTCTGTTTGAGCTTTATGATCTGACCGGTAAGGAAAAATACAGAAAAGCCATTGATCTGGTTTACAGCCAGATCGAAAGGATGCCAAGAACCAAAGAAGGAAATTTCTGGCATAAAAATATATATCCCAATCAGGTATGGCTTGACGGCCTTTATATGTGCCAGCCATTTTATATGGAATATGAAACACGGTTCAACAACAAAAAGAACTGCGGCGATATCTACCGCCAGTTTTTGAATGTGAAAACGCATATGAAGGATACGGAGACCGGTCTTTATTATCATGCCTATGATTCCGAACGTAAGATGTTCTGGTGCGATAAGGTGACCGGTTTGTCCCAGAATTTCTGGCTGAGAGCACTTGGCTGGTATTCCATGGCGCTTTTGGATACGATGGATAAGGCCGATCCCTCCGATGCAGAAGAATTAAAACAGATGAAAGAAGAATTTCTGGATCTCATTGACGCTATGTTAAAGTATCAGGATGAAAGCGGTATGTGGTATCAGATCGTCAATTTAGGCGGAATGGACGGAAATTATCTGGAAACCAGCGGCAGTGCCATTTTCTCCTATGCGATTTTAAAAGGAGTGCGTCTGGGATATCTTCCGGAATCCTATGCTCAGTTCGGAAAGAAGGCATTTGAGGGAATCTGCAACAAGTATCTTGATTTGGAAAAGGGGAATATGAGCCTTGGCGGAATTTGCCTTGTGGCAGGACTTGGCGGAAAGGACAGAAGAAACGGCACCTATGACTATTATATGTCAGAGCCGGTGGTAAAAGATGATGCAAAGGGCGTGGGACCGTTCCTCCTGGCTTATACGGAGATGAAACGGACCGGATGGGAATTTTATTCGTGATCATAAATATAAAAAGAGGAGTGGAGCCACATCACATTGGCTCCACTCCTCTTTTTGTCTATCTTAAGCTGTTCTGTGCATATTTTTTCGGTGAAATCCCGGTTTTTTTGGTAAAGGCTTTAAAAAAGTTGCTGTAATCATTAAAGCCGCACATGCTGTAAACCTCATTGGCGCTGTAACCGCCAGCCAAAAGCGTCTGAGCCAGTTCAATGCGCCGGGTGTTAATATAGGAATTAATGGTAGTTCCGGTGCCTTTTTTAAAGAGTCTGCAAAGGTAAGAGGAGCTTAAATAAAAATGTGCGGCTATTTCCCCGATGCTCAATTGGGAATCAATGTTGTGATGGATATAGGTGAGAATATCGGCGACCTTGCTGTTAAAATACTGTCTTTGGTCCTCCGTTTTATCTCCAAGAGACGCATCAATGGTTAGCTTTGTCATAAAAACCATAAATTCTGCGAATGTGGAACGCTCTTCCACATCTTGTCCAAATCCTTCTTCTGTGGATAATTTATTAAAATAATAAGTAAACCGTCTCTGCTGGCTCGGATTTAACGCAAGGCGGTGGGAAAACTTTTCCGGCCGGTGGGAAAAGCAGTAGGTCAAATCCGTCTTTGGTGTTGAAATGGTTTTTAAATAACCGGGATCAATAAAAACCGCAAACCGCTCATGAGGCCCCGAAGCATTGAGCTGAAGTACCTGATGCTTTTCGTGCTGGTTGATCATGAACAAATTACCAGGTTCGATCCGGTAATTTCTTTCATCAATTAAAAACGTGCGTCCCCCGCTGAGAGAGAAATAAAATTCATAGCATTGATGTCTGTGCATACTTAATATGCCTGAGTCCTTATTAAGATGTGCAATGGAGAAGTATTTGGAAGCCATACAGTAGTCGATTCCGTCTGAATATGAGGTAAGTACTTTCATATATCCTAATCTCCTTAGCTAAAATTACTAAAATCATACCATAGGATGTCAATATATGCAATGTTTTGTGCAGTATTTGAAATGAATTAAACTATAATAGATGTTATAATATAGAAAAAGCACAGTGTAAGCGCTTACGCAACAAGGTGGAAAAATGTCGAAATGTGTAGATGCTGCACCGGGCTTTTTAAAAACTCATTGAAAAGAGTAAGAAAAAGGAGAGAGAAAGATGAGAAAAATCAAACAGTGGACAGCGATGGGGTTAGCGACTGTTATGGCTATGTCTTTATCTGCCTGTGGAAGCAGTAAAAGCAGTACTACGGATTCTAGCAGTGCGGCTGAAACCACAAAGGCAGCAGAGGCAACTTCGGCAGCTTCAGGAACAACGTCCGGAGAGCCGGTGGAACTCAAGTTTTCCTGGTGGGGTGGGGATTCCAGACATGCAGCAACAGAAGAGGCAATCAAAGCATTTGAGGCAAAATATCCGAATATAAAAGTAACTCCCGAGTACGGTGCATGGACAGGCTGGGAAGAAAAGCAGTCCTTAAATATCCTGGGGGGCAACGCCTCTGATGTGATGCAGATTAACTGGAACTGGATTGAATCCTATAGTCAGGGCGGAAAATCATTTGCTAATCTGGAAGATTACTCCGACGTTCTTGATTTGACACAGTTCTCACCGGAGAGTCTTGATTTATGCAAAGTGGATAATAAATTAATGGCTGTTCCGATTTCCTTAACAGGACGTTTATTCTACTGGAACAAGACCGCTTTTGATGAGGTTGGAGTACCAATTCCTACCGATCTTGATTCTCTGTATGCAGCTGGGGAAGCATTTAAGGCAAAGGATCCTGATATGTATCCGCTGGCACTGGGACAGTATGACCGTATGATCTTAATGGTATATTATCTGGAATCTAAATATGGCAAGAACTGGGTAGAGGGAGGACAGATCAACTATACCGAAGAGGAAGTAAAAGACGGTATGGATTTCATCAACGAGCTTGAAGCAAAGCATGTCATTCCGAAACAGGCAACCATTGATGGAGATATGGCCGACTCTCTTGACAAGAATGCAAAATGGATTGACGGAAAGTATGCAGGTATCTTTGAGTGGGACTCCTCTGCTTCTAAATTCAAAAAAGCTCTTGAAGGCAGTGTCAATAAGCCGGGTCAGGAATTTGTTGTTGGTGACTTTGTTAAAATGGGAGACAACGACGGAGGCTTTACAAAGATCTCCATGGCATTTGCTGTATCAGCAAACTCACAGCATCCAAAGGAAGCTGCTATGTTAATCAATTTCCTTTTAAATGAAGAGGAAGGTGTGAAGATCTGTTCAACAGAAAGAGGAATTCCTTGCTCTAAAGCAGGCTTAAAGATTCTTGAAGATAATAAACTTGGCGATGCCCTGACCATTGAAGCAAACACAAAGGTTATGAACTACAGCAAGTTTACTTTGGACAGCAAGTTTGAGCACAATGATTTAAAGGCAAACCCGGACGGCGTTTACTACAAGGTATTTGGTAAATTAAGCTCAGGAGAACTTGATTCCCAGGCGGCTGCAAAAGAGCTGATTAAGGGCATTACTGATACACTGGAAAGCTAATCGAATAAAATCGTTGGAAAACAATACATATTTCATACGAGCCGCCATATGATTATGGCGGCTCCCATAGAGAAAAGGGCAGACAAAGTCATGGAGTGCAGAAACGAGACATTGAAACCATACCAGCTAATGGGAGCAGTACAGATGTATGAGGCTACTGGAGATGAAGCCTTCAAAGAGTTTGTGATGACTCATTTAAGCAGGGACAAAGCCACGGAAGGGACGGCAGAAAGTCTGCCGGTGCAGGATTATTTAGCATATATTTTTGCTTACGGGCAAACGGGCGATGAGGAATACAGACGGAAGATGGAATCTGCAATTCATTCAAAGGAATGGACCTTGGATTTTATGCCATTTGTTACGGCGTATGAGACAAAGTATAAAAGAAAAGAACACTATAATGAAATTGCGGCGATGTTTCGGGGCAAGGAATCATTCACGGGAAATGAGCTGATTGCTTTGATCGAAACCATCAGTCAGATGTCAGAAGAGATCTATGAATATTATAGGGAATTAAGAGATTTGTTTAAGGATATAGTCAAGAAGAAGATGAAAAAACTTCCGGATTCTTCTGAAATTTTGGAAATCGGTTATTCCATCCTGAAGGCTTGTAATACCGGTGTGCTTCAAAAAGAGAAATACAGCAATTTCGGAGAACTTGCATGGCAAACGATCGCGGGTGACGGGAAACAAACCTGGTCAGGATTGGAAAACATGATCCGCGCACAATATACAATACTTAAAAAACAGGAGGTATAAGCAGTATGAAGTCGAAAGGTATTCATAAGTTTCTGGCAGATAATGCAGGATTCTTCTTCGTGTTACCGTGGCTGATTGGATTTATACTTTTTAAGATTTATCCGTTCGCTTCTTCACTGTACTACAGCTTTACAAATTATGATCTGTTTAACGGCATATCAAAAACAGGTTTGATGAACTATGATAAGATTTTTACAGACTCTGATATCAGAAGAGCTTTTTATGTAACCTTCAAATATGCAATTTTTGATGTTCCGTTAAAGCTGATTTTTGCATTGTTCATTGCATATATTCTGAATTTTAAATTAAAAGGTGTAAACTTTTTCAGAACTGCATATTATATTCCCTCCATTCTGGGCGGCTCCATTGCCATTGCCATTTTATGGAGAGCGGTATTTAATACCGATGGTTTGATTAATACGGTTTTGGGAATTTTCGGTGCAGAAAAGATCAACTGGATGTCTTCGGCAAACGGTGCTTTGGCTGTTATCGTACTTCTGAGAGTCTGGCAGTTTGGATCAGCCATGGTTATCTTTCTTGCAGCCTTAAAAGGCGTATCCGAGGATTTATACGAGGCGGCTTCCATTGACGGAGCAGGAAAATGGACGCAGTTTTTCAAGATCACAGTTCCCCTGATCACACCGGTTATTTTCTACAATTTAATCACCCAGTTATGCCAGGCGTTCCAGGAGTTCAACGGGCCGTTCCTTGTAACAAAGGGAGGACCTAACGGAGCGACTACATTAATTTCCATTTTGATTTATAACAATGCATTCTTACGTCATAAGATGGGTATGGCCAGTGCGCAGGCATGGATTCTGTTCCTGATCGTCATGACATTTACGGCAGTCGCGTTTGTAAGCCAGAAGAAGTGGGTTTACTATTCAGATGAAGACGGGAGGTAGATGACATGACGAAAGAAGCAAAAAGACAAATCAGCGCAGTGATCCGTTATACGCTGCTTGTGGCAGTTGGATTTATTATGGTGTATCCTCTGATCTGGATGGTGGGTGCTACCTTTAAGACAAACTCAGAAATTTTTACCAGCGCCTGGTTCTGGCCGAAGAATCCGGTAATGGATGGCTATGAAAATGCATTTGTGGATTACGGCGGCAAGATCAATTTGATCAAATCCATGCTCAATACATATAAGATCGTGGTACCAAAGGTCATCTTTACCTTATTATCGGCTACAATTACTGCTTATGGGTTCGGACGTTTTGAATTCAAAGGAAAAGCAATCCTTTTCTCCTTGATGATTTCCACGCTGTTCTTACCTCAGGTAGTTTTGAATGCACCGCAGTATATCATGTTTAACCAGTGGGGCTGGACCAATTCTTACCTTCCTCTGGTCATACCTTCTCTGTTTGCAGGTGATACCTATTTCTTATTTATGCTGGTACAGTTCTTAAGGGGCGTACCCAGGGAACTTGAGGAAGCCGCAAAGATTGACGGTTGTAATTCTATTAAGACATTATGGTATGTAATTGTTCCTATGCTGAAGCCATCCCTGGTTTCCGTAGCCCTCTTCCAGTTTATGTGGACCAGCAATGACTTTATGGGGCCCCTGATTTACATTTCCGATATGCCCAAATATACAAACTCCATATACTTACGTATGTCCATGGATGGTGATGTCGGATTCCAGTGGAATAGAATTTTGGCAATGTCCTTAATTTCCATCATTCCATCTCTGATCGTGTTCTTCTGTGCACAGGATGCATTTATTGATGGCATCGCTGCCGGAGGCGTAAAAGGCTGATTTTAGTAAAATGGGTGTAGTATTCAATTGCTGCGCCCTTTT
Source organism: Lacrimispora sinapis (assembly GCF_043633585.1). Lineage (NCBI taxonomy): Bacteria > Bacillati > Bacillota > Clostridia > Lachnospirales > Lachnospiraceae > Lacrimispora > Lacrimispora sinapis. Next base: position 1,086,757 of record NZ_CP141832.1, read on the forward strand.
TGACTATACGAAAAAAGGTGAGGTTAAGTCAGAATGAAACTTAGAGTTGCTTTAAAGACTGCACGTTCTGTAACCATAGAAACGATGACAGAACAGATCTACGAATATGAAACTCCCGGAACGATTTTTGTGAATGGGAAACCCCATGGAGAGACTGCAAAGGTGGTATTTACTTTGTTTGACTTAAAGCCGGAAACGGATTACAAGGTGTGCTTGGAACGAGATGGGAAAAAAGCAGAAATAAACTTCCGCACGGAGTATGAGTTCGTGACCATCAATGTGCGGGAAGTCGGTGCAAAGGGAGATGGAATCCAGGATGATACTCCCTTCATTCAGGCAGCCATCATGGCTTGCCCAAAGGCTGGAAGAGTCCTCATTCCAAAAGGGACCTACCGCATCACCAGCCTGTTTTTAAAGAGCCATATTAAGATCGAGCTTTCAGAAGGTGCTGAACTTCGGGCAGATACGGACCGTAACAGATTTCCAAGATTTCCGGGGGTCATCGAAAGCTATGACGAAAAGGAAGAGTATCATCTGGGAACATGGGAAGGCAACCCTCTTCCCATGTTTGCCGGAATCATTACCGGTATTGATGTAGAGGATGTGGTGATTTACGGCAAAGGCCTGATTAATGGGCAGGCGGACTTTGACAACTGGTGGAACAATGTCCGCCAGATGAAGATTGCCTTCCGCCCCCGAATGGTATTTTTGGAAAGGTGTAAAAATGTCCGTTTACAGGGATTTTCTTTAAAGGATAGTCCGGCCTGGGTGCTTCACCCCTATTTCAGCCAGGATTTGAAATTTATTGATTTGACCATCCATAACCCTGCCAATTCCCATAATACGGATGGATTAGATCCGGAATCCTGCAAAGATGTTGAGATCCTTGGACTTCATTTCTCGTTAGGGGATGACTGTATTGCCATTAAGTCCGGAAAAATCTACATGGGAAGAACATTTAAGACGCCTTCCGAAAATATCAGGATTCGTCAGTGTTTCATGGAAAACGGACATGGGGCAGTTACCGTAGGAAGTGAAGTTGGGGCAGGCGTAAAGAACATTCACGTCGAGAGCTGTCTGTTCCGCCACACGGACCGGGGCCTTAGAATTAAAACCAGAAGAGGACGGGGCAGGGACTCTGTGCTTTCCGAAATTTATTTTGATCATATCCATATGGATCATGTGATGACGCCATTTGTTGTAAACTCCTTTTATTTCTGCGATCCGGATGGGAAATCTGAATACGTGCAGTCCAGGGAGGCACTTCCGGTGGATGAACGGACGCCTGAGATCAAAAAACTCTACTTTACCGATATTAAAGCAGAAAACTGCCATGTGGCAGCCTCCTTCTTTTACGGACTCCCGGAACAGAAAATCGAACGTATTGAATTAAAGAATGTTGAAGTATCCTTTGCGGATGAGGCAAAAAAAGGAGTTCCAGCCATGTTGAGCGGCATGGATGAGTGTTCAAAAAAAGGGTTCTTAATCAATAACGTAAAAACTTTTGTTTGTGAGAATGTAAAGGTTTCCGGACAGGAAGGGGAAGCTTTTGAAGTGTCCAATGTGGATCAGTATGAAGTAAAATAAAGGAGGATGTTATGATGCAGATCGGAATCCGGTTACATGACGTTGCACCAGGAACCATTGAGGAGAGAGTAAAAATTGCCCGTGAACAGGGATTTACCTGTGTTCATTTGGCTTTAACAAAAACAGTCAAAGATCATTCGGTAGAGAATTCTGCTTTGACCCCTGGCTATGCCACTTATCTGCGCAAGCTGTTTGAGAAGTATGATATGGATATTGCAGTTTTGGGCTGCTACTTAAATCTGGCTCACCCAGACCCGGCAGAGCTTAAAAAAATCCAGGAGCGTTATTTTGCACATCTTCGTTTTGCTTCTATATTAGGATGCAGCGTTGTAGGAACGGAGACGGGAGCGCCTAATGCAGAATACCGTTTTGTGCCAGCCAGCCATACAGAAGAGTCTCTTCAGATTTTTATTAAGAATCTGCGCCCGGTCGTGGAGTGTGCGGAAAAGTTTGGTGTTATTATGGCAATTGAGCCGGTATGGAGCCACATTGTTTATGATTCCAAACAGGCTTTAAAGGTGTTGCAGGAAATCAATTCCCCCAACTTAAGAATCATCCTGGATCCGGTAAACCTTCTCTCTGTGGAAAACAGCGAACATTATGAGGAAGTGATTGCAGAAGCCATCAAAGACCTGGGGGAATATACCGATGTGGTTCACATGAAAGACTTTGTGATTGAAGGCGACAAAGTAGTTTCCAGCGCGCCGGGAACCGGTACCATGAAGTATGATACAATTCTGGAATTCGTGAAAAAAGACAAGCCATTTGTTCAGATGACAATTGAAGACAGCAAACCAGATAATGCAGAATGGTCACGGAAGTTTCTTGAAGATTATTCTTTCTGATATTATTGGTAGAAAGCTGCTTCAAAATGAATCTGGGAGTGCAATTGATAGAAAAGAATAATAGGAATGACAAAAATGCGCCTTGAAATCAAGACGCATTTTTATGCTATTAATAGGATTTTTTTGTTATAATTTGTTATCGCAGATTCTTTTTGCTACAGCCTTTACCGGTCGGTTAGTTTAAGCAGTCTTTCATTACTTCGTAGGCACCTTTTTCTTCAATGGCTTTTAAATATCCGGTCACCGCTTCTTCAAAACCAGAAATCTTGCTTAAATCCTCATCCCAAAAGTCAACGTTACTGCAGACCGCATGAGCAAGAGTTTTTGCATCGTCATCCTTGTGGTCATAGAAGAACTGAAGGATGGGCTTATCATCCTTTACGGTATATTCATTGCCGGCAGGACGGGCTGCAATCAGACCATCATTGGTCAAGTTCATGCCATGATAGAAAGCGATATAGAATGCAAAGGATGCAGTGATGCATGTCGGAAGCGTTCCCGTCTTATCTACATAGCCCTTTAAAGATGGCAGAACACGAGCTTTCCACTTGGACGTGGAGTTAAGAGAGATCGAAAGGAGTGCATGGTCAATGAATGGATTTTTGAAGCGCTCGGTAACAGAGGCGGCAAAGCTCATTAATTCCTCTTTGGGTAGTGTCAATGTAGGAATGATCTCATCGTAAATGGTCTTGTTCATGAATCCGCAGATCACTTCGTCATCCATGCAGTTACGAACAATATCCTGTCCGGCGAGGTAAGCGCCTAATACGAAGGAAGTGTGGGCACCGTTTAAGATGCGGACTTTTCTCTGCTTGTAGGGCTTATGGTCGTTGCAGATGAGAACCGGAAGGCCGGCCTGTTCAAATGGAAGTTCTTTCTTTAAATGTTCAGGACCTTCAATGACCCAGAAGCCAAAGATCTCACCGGTATCAATGATGTTATCCTGATAGCCCAATTCTTCACAGATAGCAGCAGCTTCATTTCTTGGATATCCGGTTACAATCCGGTCTACCAGGGTGGAGCAGAAAATGTTTTCCGTTTTGATCCAGTTTGTGAATGCTTCGCCCAGGTTCCATTGCTGTGCATAGTTCAAAACACATTTTTCCAGTTCTTTCCCATTGTTGTCGATTAGCTCACAGGAAAGGATAACAAATCCTTTTCCAGCTTCCTTCCCGAATTTCTCAAATCTTCTATATAAAAACTGCGTCAGCTTTCCGGGATAGCTCTCAGCCGGAACATCAGTAAACTGACAGGAAGGGTCATAAGCGATTCCTGCTTCGGTTGTGTTGCAGGCAATGTAGCGCAGTTCAGGATTATCGGCACAGGCAAGTACTGCCTCATAATCCTCATAAGGATTTAAACATCTGCTTACACAGGAGATCACACGTTTTTCATTTACCTTTTTCCCATTTTCAAATCCACGGAGGAAGAGGGTATAAAGGCCCTCCTGTTCATTGATCATATCTGCAAGACCTGCGGCAATGGGCTGGCATAAAACAACTTTGGAGTTGAAGCCGGTTTTCTCATTCAGCATATCAATAAAATAATCAACAAACGCTCTTAAAAAATTTCCTTCTCCGAACTGGAGAACCCGCTCCGGTGCCTCTTTTAAAAGATAACCGTCATACCCCTGTTTTTCCAGTGTTGCATAACATAACTTTTCCATTTGAATTAATCTCCTTTTTCTCAAATAAATGTATTATAATGTCACGCCCTGCTTAAAGATAGCCATGTCGTGGAAGCCTGCTTCTTCCGATTTGACTTTTTTCCCGGAAGCCACTTCAATTACAAAATCAAAAAACTGATTCTTTAGAGTGTCCATGTCTGTGCCTTCCACCAGTACACCGCAGTTAAAATCAATCCAGTTGTTCTTTTTCGTTGCTAGTGCAGTGTTGGTGGCGATCTTCATGGTTGGAACCGGACAAGCAAACGGAGTTCCCCGGCCGGTGGTAAAGAGAACGATATGCGCTCCGGAAGCAGCCAGTGCGGTGGAAGCGACCAGATCGTTTCCAGGAGCACTTAATAAGTTCAAGCCCTTGGTTGTTACCGGTTCGCCGTATTTTAATACATCAACGATTTCTGCACTTCCTGATTTCTGGATGCATCCTAAAGATTTGTCTTCCAGAGTGGAGATCCCTCCTTTTTTGTTGCCAGGAGATGGATTTTCGTAAATCGTCTGATTATGGCTGGTGAAATAGTTTTTAAAGTCATTGATCAGATCCACGGTCTTTTCAAAGGTATCTTCATCGTGGCAGCGGTTCATAAGAAGTGTTTCCGCACCGAACATCTCAGGAACCTCCGTAAGAATTGTAGTACCGCCTTTGGAAACCAGCATATCCGAGAAGGCGCCAACGGTTGGGTTGGCGGTGATGCCGGATAACCCGTCGGAACCGCCGCATTTCATACCGATGATAAGTTCGCTGCAGCTGACCGGTTCTCTGTGGAATGTGCCTGCGTATTCGGCTAATGCTTCCATCATTGCCATGGAGTCTTCCATCTCATCCTCTGATTCCTGAGCGACAACAAATTTGATCCTGCGCTCATCGTATTCGCCGATGTAGCGTTTTAATTCCTGAACGTTGCTGTTTTCACATCCAAGTCCCAGTACCAGGACCCCGCCGGCGTTTGGATGATTGATTAAATCGGCTAAAATAGTTCTTGTATACTCCTGATCATCGCCCATCTGGGAACAGCCGTATGGATGAGGAAAAGCCGCTACCGCATCAATGGAACCGGTAACCAATTTCTGTGAGGCCCGTTCAATGGCGGAAGCGATCTTATTCACGCAGCCCACGGTTGGAATGATCCAGAGCTCATTGCGCACGCCTACTTTTCCGTTGGGTCTGCGGTATCCCAAAAAGGTTCGTTCTTCTGTGGGAGCAAGTTTGATTTCCTGTTTGTTATAAGTATAAGTAAGTAAGTCCCCCAACCCTGTTTTTAAATTGTGTGTGTGAATCCAGGCCCCTGCCGCAATATTCTCCTTTGCTATGCCAATGGCACAGCCGTATTTGATGACGGATGAGCCGGCAGGTATATCGGTAAGTGCAAATTTGTGTCCCTGAGGGATGTCTTCCAAAAGAGTTACCGCTGCCTGGTCCACAACCATGAAAGAGTCGGACTTTAAGGGCTTTAGAGCCACAGCTACATTATCCTCGGGATGAATTTTGATAAAATCCTGCATAAGCTTCCTTTCCTTTCTTCGTACCATTTTTTATACAATCACATACAATGTAAGTACTTACATAAAACATACACTATTTTAATCTCTTAGTCAATAGGGAAAGGAAAAAGAACGGTTTTTCTTTCTATATAAGCCGATTGGAGGACAAAAAAATGGCGTTTTTTCCCTATATAGATAAGGAAAACCAGTTGATTTCTTTATTTATATCCTGTATAATTGACCGGGAAAAGTGTAAGCGCTTACGCTCTCTTTCAAAAATAGCGGAAGGCTGCACAACCAACGTTGAAATTTATGATGTAAGAGGACTACGATGAACATTTATGATATTGCGCAGCTTGCAGGTGTTTCGATCGCTACGGTTTCCAGGGTGGTCAATGACAGCCCGCGAGTCAGCGAGAAGACGAAACAAAGAGTCAGGGATATTATGGAAGAAAATGGCTATACACCCAATGTATTTGCCAGGGGACTGGGACTGGATTCCATGAAAACCATTGGAATCATGTGTCCCGATGTTTCGGATGCCTATATGGCTGCTGCAGTGGCACATTTAGAGAGCCGCATGCATGAGCACGGTTACGACTGCATTTTATGCTGCAGCGGGTTTGAACAATCTGTCAAGGAAAAGTACGTGAGGCTTCTTCTTGCCAAAAGAGTCGACGCGCTAATTATGGTGGGTTCTGTTTATGCCGGATCGGGAGAGGACGACAGTACGGTTCAGTATGTCCGTGAAGCGGCAAAGCAAGTCCCTGTATTTTTAATAAACGGATTTCTGGATCATGAAAATGTTTACTGCGCTTACGGGGATGATTATCAGGCGACCTATGAAGTGACCAGCCAGATGATCGAGGGGGGAAGAAAAAGAATCCTTTTTCTCTGTGATTCCCATTCCTACAGTGCGACCCAGAAGCTGGAGGGGTATGAATCCGCTTTAAAAAGTCATGGACTTCCTGTGCTTGGGGATTTAAAGCTGTATGTGAAAAACCGGATCCATACGGTTCGTGATATTCTTTTGGAACGCCGTGATTTAAGGTTTGACAGTGTGGTTGCCACCGACGACGGACTTGCAGTAGGAGCGATTAAGTATGCAAACGCAAAGCTTTTAAAGATACCGGAGGACCTATGTATCACCGGTTTTAACAATTCCACCCTTTCTATCTGCAGTGATCCGGAGCTTTCTTCCGTGGATAATAAGGTAGAAGAGATATGCAACCTGACTGTCAGCAATATGATGAAGATTCTTCACGGAGACGCCAGTGAAGTGGCCCGGGACAACAAAATCCCATGCAGGCTGATGAAGCGTTGCACCACGGATTTTTAAACTTGTCTTTTCCTGTTGGTTATGCTACAATATAAAGCCAGTAAAACATATGAAAACACCTTTATAGGATATAAGAAAGAGCGGTGACAGGAATAAAGATGGAACATGATGGAGACAATGTGGTGCTGTGTGGTGCCAATTCCTATGAACAAAAATATTATTTTAACCAGCAGTTTTCAAGTCTCCCGGAACACATCAAACAGGAACTGCAGATCATGTGTGTGCTGTATACGGAAGATGTGGGCGGAATTCTGACCCTTGAGTATGAGCAGGACGGCACCCTGGAATTTAAAGTGACAGCGGCGGAAAGTGATTATCTGTTTGATGAGATCGGAAGCGTATTAAAAATCAAACAGTACCGGAAGGAAAAGAGGGAACTTTTGGAATCTTTGGAAGTGTATTACCGGGTGTTTTATCTTGGAGAACAATTGGAAGACGGAGAAATAGATACGTGAAGCTGAAAATTGGTAATGTGACGCTTGACAATAACCTGATACTGGCGCCGATGGCAGGAGTTACAGACCTGCCATTTCGTTTTCTCTGCAGAGAGCAGGGCTGCGGTATGGCAGTCACTGAGATGGTCAGTGCCAAAGCGATCTTATATAAAAACCGAAATACAAAAGAACTGCTTGAAGTGGCAGACGGAGAAGGCCCTGTAAGTGTCCAGCTTTTTGGGTCGGATCCTTCCATTATGGCAGCGATGGCAGCCCAGATTGAATCCGGGCCTTTTGCATTCTTAGATGTAAATATGGGCTGTCCTGTGCCAAAGATTGTGAATAACGGCGAAGGTTCCGCCCTTATGAAGGATATAAAGCTGGCGGAACGTATTTTGTCTTCTATGATAAAAGCGGTGAAAAAGCCTGTGACGGTAAAATTCAGAAAAGGTTTTAACGAGGACAGCATCAATGCGGTGGAGTTTGCCAAAATGGCTGAAAGCTGCGGAGTTGCAGCCGTGGCAGTTCATGGCAGGACCAGAGAACAATACTATTCCGGTACTGCAGACTGGGATATTATCAGGAAAGTAAAGGAAGCGGTTTCCATTCCAGTCATAGGCAATGGTGATGTGTTCAAACCGGAGGATGCCAAGGCACTTCTTGAGGAGACTGGCTGTGACGGCGTGATGATCGCCAGAGGAGCCAAGGGAAATCCCTGGATCTTTTCAAGGACCCTTCATTATCTGGAGACAGGAACCCTGCTTCCGGAGCCGGATGCAAAGGAAATCAGCAAGATGATCCTCCGGCATGGCAGTATGCAGATGGAATTAAAAGGAGAGGTGGTTGCTATGCGGGAGATGCGCAAACACATGGCATGGTATACCGCCGGACTTCCTCATTCTGCCAAACTGAGAAACGACATCAATCAGGTAGAAACCATGGACGAATTAAGGCGGTTCGTGGAAGAAAGAATCGGAGCTTTGTAACCAGTAAAACCAAGCAGAATTCTTGACATTTACAGATGTTTACGCTATAATATCTGGAATGCGGATGAGAGAGTAAGAAACCAGGAGGAATCGAAAACCATGGTAGATAAGAAAAATATATTAACCTACGAAGGTCTAAAAAGATACGAAGATGAGCTTCAGAACTTAAAAGTAGTTAAGAGAAAAGAAGTTGCCCAGAAAATCAAGGAAGCCAGAGAACAAGGCGACTTATCCGAGAATGCTGAGTATGATGCCGCCAAAGATGAACAGAGAGACATCGAATTACGTATTGAAGAACTGGAAAAACTGCTCAAGAACGCAGAAGTCGTTGTTGAGGACGAAATTGATTTAGACAAGATTAACATCGGCTGTAAAGTAAAGGTCTATGACGTGGATGAAGATGAAGAGATGGAATTCAAGATCGTAGGCTCAACAGAAGCGAACAGCCTTCAGAATAAGATTTCCAACGAATCTCCGGTAGGCAAGGCACTGATCGGAAAGAAAGTTGGAGACGTGGTTGATGTAGAGACACAGTCAGGTGTGATCCAGTATAAGGTGTTGGAGATCCAGAGAGTGTCATAGGCAAGTTATTTAGCGAGGTCAGGTACAGTGCAGACTGAGCTTCGTTTATTTGCCGTTAGAAGAGCCGTCAGGCGAATCGGACTTTTTTATTACAGTTCACAAAGGAGTGCAGACAGGTGGCAGAACAACAGAACCAGAATCAGGTTGCAGAAGAAGATTTAAACCATTTGCTGAAGGTTCGCCGCGAGAAGCTGGCAGAACTTCAGGAATCGGGAAAGGATCCATTTAAAGTTACAAAGTACGATGTAAACGTACACAGCAGGGATATTAAAGAGCATTATGAGGAATGGGAAGGCAAGGAAGTATCCATTGCAGGACGTTTGATGTCCAAGCGTGTCATGGGAAAAGCCTCATTTTGTAATGTTCAGGATTTAAAAGGCAATATCCAATCTTATGTTGCCAGAGACAGTATTGGAGAAGAAGAATACAAAGAGTTTAAAAAGCTGGATATCGGTGATATCATTGGCTTAAAGGGAACCGCATTCACTACAAAGACAGGTGAGATCTCCATCCATGCAGAGAGCGTACAATTACTTGCCAAGAGTCTGCAGATTCTTCCGGAAAAGTTTCATGGACTGACCAATACAGATCTTCGTTACAGACAGAGATATGTGGATTTAATTATGAATCCTGAGGTAAAGGATACATTTATTAAAAGATCCCATATTATCAAATCCATCCGTAACCACCTGGATGCCCAGGGCTTTATGGAGGTGGAGACACCGATGCTGGTTGCCAATGCAGGCGGTGCGGCAGCAAGACCATTTGAAACTCATTACAATGCCCTTGATGAGGATGTCAAGTTACGTATTTCCCTGGAGCTTTATTTAAAGCGTCTGATCGTAGGCGGTTTAGAGCGGGTTTATGAAATTGGACGTGTTTTCCGTAATGAGGGCGTTGATACCCGTCATAATCCGGAATTCACTTTATTGGAATTATATCAGGCGTATACCGATTACCACGGTATGATGGATCTGGTTGAGAATCTGTTCCGTTCAGTTGCGTTAGAAGTTCTTGGAACTGCTACCGTTCAGTATGATGGGGTGGAGATTGATTTATCCAAGCCTTTTGAGAGAATCTCTATGGTTGATGCATTGAAAAAATACAAAGGCATTGATTTTACCCAGATTCATTCCGATGAGGAAGCGAAAGCACTGGCAGATGAATATCATGTGGCTTATGAAGCCCGTCATAAGAAAGGGGATATCTTAAGTCTTCTTTTTGAAGAGTTTGTAGAAGAACATTTGATACAGCCTACTTTCATTATCGACCATCCGGTAGAGATTTCTCCTCTTACCAAGAAGAAACCGGAGAACCCGGAATACACTGAGCGTTTTGAACTGTTTATCACAAAGCGTGAGATGGCGAATGCTTATTCGGAGTTAAACGATCCGCTGGATCAGATCGAACGTTTCAAAGCTCAGGAAGCACTTCTTGCAGCAGGAGATGACGAGGCCAATTCCATGGATGAAGACTTTGTCAATGCGTTGATGATCGGTATGCCTCCGACAGGCGGTATTGGTATCGGCATTGACCGGCTGGTAATGCTGCTTACCGATTCTTATGCGATCAGAGATGTTTTGTTGTTCCCGACGATGAAGTCGTTGGAGAAGTAAAACCTAATAAAATCAATGGTCTACACAGGTTTAGCTTTGATTATAAGCTGAATTGACATCAAAAGCTAATCTGATATAAGCCGGGATAAAGCTCTATACATCTAAGTATGAAATATCAGTAATTGGTTCACACAATATAATATAGCAAAATTGCTTTCATTATTTGGACATTTCTTTAACAAGAAGTGTCCTTTTTTGTTTTCAAAATTAAAAAACAGGGAAGGTGATGAAAATGGATAAACTTGAAATAGAAAAAAAGCCCCTGCCAGATGAAGGACGTACTAAATGTCGTACTGGAAAATTACAAAAAAATTGAGAGACAAATGAGCACGGATAAAAAGAAAAATTGAAACTGATGGCTATATTAATAAAATATAAGCTGGCGGTGTTTTGGGATGAATAATTTGTAATATAAATTATATACGGATCTTTGTAAATTACAACAATTTAGTTGTGACAATTCGCATTTGTATTTTATAAACACATACAATTATCATAGGTTTTAGGAATATGGCGTGAATTGTAGATATATGTAGAAAATAGTATGAACTAAATTGACAGAATATAAGATTGAGAGTATGATAGAGACAAGCAATAGAAGTTAAATACATATTAATAGAGGTGGCGGAGTATGAAAAATTTATCTGTATCAAAAAAACTTGCTGTATCTTTTTCAACTATTTTGGCTCTTTTCATTATTACTGTAGTTATTTCGGTTTTTGTAGGGTTACATACGGTAACGGGTTCCTTTAAACAGTTTGTTACAAGTCCATTTACGGTCACTAATACGGTAAATAATATGAGAAGGCAGCTTCAGGGAATTCAAAAGGATATGTCCTATATCATAATTGATGATGTCTCCAATCGCCAGACATGGATAGATGATTTAAATAGCAGGGTAGTAGACTTTGAAAATTCACTTACCAAGATTGAGCCGCTCCTGATGACGGATGGGGGGAAACAATTAGTTCAGGAAGTAAAATCTGAATGGGACAAGCTGCAGCCGATGAAAGAGAAGTTTATGTCCTCTTTGGATGGCAAAGACATTGAGACTTCAAAGAAAATATTATTAGATGAATATTATCCTGCTTCCCTAACACTGGTGGATCTTACAAAAAAACTTATAGATGATTCTAACGATGTAGCCACCTATTTTTATAATGAAGCCCAAACGCTGGCACAGTCTGTACTTATTATATCAATTATATTATTTGTGGTATCTTTAATTTTTGGAGTTATGTTATGTCTTTATATAATACGGTCTATCACTAAACCTTTAAAAGAAATTGAAGCTGCCTCTTGTTTGCTGGCAGATGGTAATCTTAATGCCAATATTACATATGAATCAAAGGATGAATTTGGAACCGTAGCCAATAGTTTTCGGACAGTTTTTGAAAATTTGAGGATTTATATCTTCGACATTTCTGAAAAATTAGGAGAGATTTCAAAAGGAAATTTGGATTTATCCATTGAAACAAATTATAAAAATGACTTCTTGCCTATAAAAGAATCTCTTGAACATATCATTGCGTCACAAAGTTCAACATTTTCACAAATTGCTATTTCGGCAGACCAGGTTAATTCAGGGGCAGAACAGATGTCATCCTCATCCCAGATCCTGGCTTCAGGAGCAACGGAACAAGCTGCTACCGTAGAAGAATTAAATGCTTCGATTGCGAGTGTGACAGAACAGGCAGAACAGAATGTAAAATTTGTTGAAGTAGCTAGTAATTATGTACTTGATGCAGAAAGTGGCATAAATAACAGCAACAAATATATGCAAAAGCTTAATACTGCAATGAAGGGGATCGGAGAATCTTCTGCTAAAATATCAAACATTACAAAAGTCATAGAGGATATTGCATTTCAGACCAACATTCTTGCCCTAAATGCAGCGGTAGAATCTGCAAGAGCCGGAGAAGCAGGAAAAGGGTTTGCCGTTGTAGCTGACGAAGTGCGTAACTTGGCTGCAAAATCAGCGGAAGCAGCGAAGCAAACCTCTGATTTAATCCAAAATTCAGTTTCAACCGTTTTAGAAGGAGAAAAGCTTGCCGATGAAACAGGCAGAGTGTTACAGGAGGTTGCAGATAAGGCCCTTCGGGCAGTCGATGCAATTAAAAAGATTGAGGAATTTTCTAACGCTCAGGCTTTAACGATTGAAGAAATAAATCATGGATTATCACAAGTTTCTGCCGTGGTACAATCAAATGCTGCAACTGCGGAAGAAAGCTCCGCTTCCAGTGAGGAACTTTCTGCCCAGGCACATACGCTTAAACAGGAAGTGAATAAATTTAAAATCAAAAAAAATACTTTGGGAGGAGAATTTAACCCAAAACTGGAATCAAAGGAACGCAATGATGGATTTAACTCAGATAATATGGACCAACATGGCAAATATTGATTAGATTAATTATGGGGTGTATTGGATAGTGATATCTGATATACCCTAAAAAATATTGCTTTGACACGAACTGGAATAATTTGTGAAAGGAATGTTATGCTACCCTCACAGATAAAAATCCCCAATACAGTGCTTTGAGAAAGCAGCCGGTAAGATCAAGCCCTGTCTATGCCTCATAATCAATGGTGTACATGGAAATTTACAATGAGGTTGTAAGTTATGACGAGCTGGTTTAGCTTGATAGAGGGGAGTGGGAATTCTAATATGTACGTTTGAGGTTGGAGAATAATTACGGTGTTAGTTCGTAAAGCTATTATTTCCGTAACGCAATTAATGGGATTTAGGGTTATGATAACACACATTACTCTGCTGATTTTTTATCTCTGTATTCAAAAGGGGCCAATCCGTAAACCTTTTTAAAAACACGGAAAAAAATACACTTTTTGGCTCAGCTCCCTGATACCGGGCGGATTGCAAAACTCCGCACACAAGATATCATGAGCTTAATTCGGTGTTCACATTTTAAAATACAAAATTAAATATATTAAATGCTGGCAGAGAGGGATTTAAAAAATAAAGCACTGCATATTTGTTATCACGTTATACAGTGCTTTAAAATAACGATCAGTTACGTCCGGAGATATAACCCTGATACAGTTCGTTGGCACGGCACCAGTCTACGACATTGAACCAGTCGTCGATATAGGCAGCTCTCTCGTTGTAATGTTTCAGATAATATGCGTGTTCCCACACATCAATTGTTACAATGGGACAGAGATTTTTTACAATCGGAGTATCCTGATTTGCAGAAGTGACAAATTTAAGTTTCCAGTTATTATCCATGACCAGCCAGGCATACCCGGACCCGAATACAGATAATGCTGCTTCTTTAAATTCCTCGTAGAAGTTTTCAATGGAACCGAAATCATTTATTATGGCAGGGTAGAGCATACCTGCATTGCGCCGCGACTCTAAATCAGACATTCCGTTAAAATAAAAGATATGGTTGTAGACGCCGCCTGCATTGTTTATGATGGATTGGCAGATGCATTCCGGCAGACAGTTTGCTTTGCAGATCAGTTTCTCCAATGACCAGTCCTGCAGATCGGGCCAGTCTTTTAAGATAGCATTTAAATTATTGACATACGTCTGTAAGTGCCTGTCATGATGCAGACACATGGTCAAAGCATCGATACATGGCTCTAATGCATCGTATGCGTAGGGGAGAGGTGGGTTTACGAAGGGGTAATGCTCATTCATAGAAAAGACCTGTTTTTACTTTTGGTATATATTATTCCTGGAAATTAGATGTGTGTAGACAAAAGAGAAATATATATTAAAAAATCAGCCCCATCAATGAGCGGCCGGCTGATTGGTAAAATGGTAAAGTGCGGTCACCTGGAAGAAAGGTGGCGGTGCTTATTTTTTTGTTTTAAATCCGTTAAGATTTTGATTATAAGTGTTGACATTCTGGACAAATCCTATTAACATATTTAATTAATATGTATATATGCATTTCAAATGTATATGTGTTAGGGGGGGTGAATATATATAGTAGATGTCAGCAGATTTTTCGTTAAAATTGCTGATTTCAAAGTGGAAATAGGCAGTGTTTTCACGTTTTTTTTGTATATTTATACAAACACACGCAAAAAGGAGGAAATGATGAGAAAATTTAAAAGAGGGTTTTCCTTATTCCTGGCAGTTATGGTGGTGTTTGGTTTGGCGGGCTGTGCGAAGTCAACCGGAAAAGAAGCTTCCCAAACTATCACCATTACAAATGTTTCCTACGATCCGACCAGGGAGTTTTATGTTGCCTACAATGCACTGTTTGAAAAGTATTATTCGGAAAAGACAGGAAAGCAGGTGGAGGTTGTTCAATCCCATGGAGGCTCCGGTGGCCAGGCGAGATCCGTTATTGAAGGAGCTAATGCAGATGTAGTGACCCTTGCCCTTGCCCACGATATCACTCTGATTGAAAAAGCAGGGCTTTTAAAACCAGGCTGGATCAAGGAATTTAAAGGGAATTCTTCCCCTTATACCTCAAGCATCGTTTTTCTGGTCAGGAAGGGAAATGAAAAGGGGATTAAGGATTGGGACGATTTGATTAAGGAGGGCGTAGCGGTGATTACTCCTGACCCCAAAAGCAGCGGAGGTGCCTGCTGGAACTTTTTAGCCGCATGGAATTATGCCGCACAGCAGTTTCATGGTAATGAAGATGAAATGAAGGCTTTTATGGCAAAGCTTTATAACAACGTGACAGTCATGGACTCCGGCGCCCGGGGAGCAACTACTACATTTGTGGAAAATGGGCAGGGAGATGTTTTAATTGCCTGGGAAAATGAAGCTATAATGACCGTTGAGGAATATCCCGATGATTATGAGATTATTTCTCCGAGCATCAGCATATTGGCGGAGCCAAGTGTAGCCATTGTAGATGAAAATGCAGATAAAAATAACACGCAGGAGATCGCAAAAGAATATCTGGATCATTTGTACACGGATGAGGCCCAAAAAATGATTGGGGAATACGGATACAGACCATCCAATCAGACTGTATTAAAGGAATTCTCCAATAAATTTGATTTGAATATGAAATTGTGTACCATCAACGATTTCGGCGGCTGGGATGCGGTGTATGACAAATTTTTTGTAGACGGCGGAATCTTTGATGAGATTTATGGGAATTAAAACGAAACTCTATAAACTGACGGAACATGAATGGAGATGGGTATGACAAAACGAATCATAAAGAAATACCATAGAAAAAACAGAGTAATACCAGGCTTTGGGCTCTCAATGGGGATCACATTGATGATGCTTTCCCTGATTATTTTACTTCCGCTGTTATCTGTCCTCGTTTTTTCCCTGAATCTTTCGCCACAGGAATTCTTCCGGCTGATTACAAAGGAGAATGTGCTCCATGCCTTTCAGACCAGTATTACCAGCGCCTTGATTGCAGCGGCCGTTAATTGTATATTCGGGATCATTCTTGCATGGGTGCTGGTGAGGTATGAATTTCCGGGAAAACGGATTATGGATGGGCTGATTGAACTGCCCTTTGCCCTTCCTACCGCAGTAGCGGGGATTACACTGTCAAAGCTCTATTCGGATACAGGCATACTTGGAAAGCCGTTGGATCAGCTTGGATTAAAAGTGTCTTATACAAAGACCGGGCTTGTGATTGCCCTGATTTTCATCGGAATACCTTTCGTGGTCAGAGCCATTCAGCCGGTGTTGGAGAAACTGGACAGTCAATACGAAGAAGCGGCTTACATATTAGGAGCAGGGAAAATACGAACGTTTTTTAAAGTCATATTTCCGGAATTAAAGCCAGCCTTATTGACCGGCTTTGGATTGGCGTTTGCCAGGGGAATCGGTGAGTATGGAAGTGTGATTTATATATCGGGAAACAGCGCCAAGGAGCATACTCAGGTGATTTCTTATGTGATCATGCAGAAACTCAATTACGTGGACTATGCAAGTGCCACTGCCATTGCATTGGTGATGCTGATAATATCCTTCGCCATATTGCTTTTTATAAATATGATACAGATCAGCCAATCCAGGCGTACCAATTTCATATAGGAGGTTTTCATGGAAACGAGCAGAAAAAAAGAAAACAGGACAGTCCAGATCATTTTAATCGCCATAAGTGTACTATTCCTTGGACTGATGCTGGTATTGCCCTTAATATCCGTAATCATCAATTCCCTGAGTGAAGGCATTCGTTTCTACTTCGCTTCCCTGGGGACGGAATATACCATAGCTGCGTTAAAAGTAACGTTACTGGCAACGGTCATTGCAGTTTTGGCCAACACCTTCTTTGGCATTATGGCAGCCTGGCTGATCACTAAATTTTCATTTAAGGGAAAGCAGGTGCTTTCTGCACTCATCGACATTCCCTTTTCCATCTCTCCGGTCATCGCAGGTCTTGCTTTTCTTATGACGTTTGGCCGGTTGGGCTGGGCCAGCCCCTATATCAATCGGTTGAATGATCTTCTTGGGACCGACATACAGATCGTTTTTGCTATACCGGGAGTGGTGCTGGCTACCATATTTGTGACCTTTCCCTTTGTTTCCAGAGAACTCATCCCGGTCCTTCATGCGGAGGGAAAGGATGAAGAGGAAGCGGCGGCTCTGATGGGAGCGGGAGGATTTACCATTTTTAGGAAAATCACATTTCCGCATATCAAATGGGCGCTGCTCTATGGCATCATTTTATGTACGGCAAGAGCCCTGGGAGAGTTTGGAGCAGTCAATGCGCTGTCAAAAACAAGAGGTGAGACCTTTACCTTACCTCTGGAAATAGATGCACTTTATCTGGATGGCTCCAGTGATTCCATTACAGCGGCATTTGCAGTCTCTTCAATTCTTGTGATCATAGCGGTGATTGTCATTGTCGCCAGAAATATCGTGGAATACCAGGCCAGGAAGAAGTTGAAAAATATCTGAAGGTATAAGAAAAGGAGGGAGTTATGTACGTTGAATTGAAACACATTGATAAAACCTACGGCGGATATCAGGCTTCGGAAAATATCAACATCGGAATTGAAAAAGGGAAGCTGGTGGCCCTTCTGGGGCCCAGCGGCAGCGGAAAAACCACGATACTTCGGATGATCGCAGGACTTGAGACGCCGGATTCCGGAGACATTATCATCGACGGAAAAAGAGTCAATGACATCTCACCTGCGGAAAGGGGGATCGGGTTTGTATTTCAAAATTATGCATTGTTCCGTTACATGACGGTCTATGAAAATCTGGCCTTTGGGCTTGAAATCAAAAAAGTACCCAAGAAGCAGATTCGGGAAAAAATTTCTGAACTGATGAAATTGACCGGATTGACCGGACTGGAAAAAAGATATCCCAATCAATTATCCGGAGGCCAGAGACAAAGGGTGGCATTTGCCAGAGCGCTGGCTCCCGGTCCCAGCCTGCTTTTGCTTGATGAGCCTTTTGCCGCCATTGATGCCAAGGTGCGGGCAGAACTTCGGTGCTGGCTTCGTGAAATGATTCACAAAGTAGGCATAACCAGCATATTTGTGACCCATGACCAGGATGAGGCGGTGGAGGTGGCGGATGAGATTATCATCACCAATAAGGGGCGCATCGAACAGACTGCCTCTCCCATTGAGATCTATAAAAATCCTGCTACACCTTTTGTTGCAGAGTTTATTGGCCAGTCCTCAAAGGTAGAGGAGTACTATAAGCTGAAAGGATTTAAAAAAGGCAATTATAAAGGGGCGATTATTCGGCCGGAGTTTGTGGAGAGCTTTAAAAGCGATAATATAAAGTTTAAGGATGTCATTGATTATTCGGAAGAAGGAGTCGTTGAAGATATCTCCTTCCGTGGAAACTGCCTTGAAGTCAAGCTAAGAGTGGGAGATATGGTCCTGACCACCCAAAGGTCTCTGGAACGGAGACCAATTGAAATAGGAGAACGGATGCATGTAATCGTGTATCGGCTGTATGCATTCGATGATAAAAAAGCGTATTTGTTAAAAAATTCGGAGCTGGAGGGAAAGGAACTGGTGACCTTTTAACAGACAGCGCTCAGGAAGGTTTGGTAGATAAAATGGATAGAAAATTGGGTCATACCGTCATTACAACGGATGTTCTTATTATAGGCGGAGGAACAGCCGGATGTTTTGCGGCTCTTACCTTGAGCCGGAATTCGGAGCTTTCCGTTGTCATAGCAGAAAAGGCAAATATAAAAAGAAGCGGCTGTCTTGCAGCAGGGGTCAATGCCATTAACGCCTATATCGTAAAAGGAAAAACTCCCCAGGATTATGTGGATTATGCAACAAAAGATGCAGGCGGAATCGTAAGGAAGGATCTGCTTTTAACGGCAGCGGAACGGTTTAATTCCGTGACGGAAAAAATGGAACAGCTTGGCCTTGTGATTTTAAAGGATGAGCAGGGAAATTATGCGGCAAGAGGAAACCGAAACATTAAAATCAATGGAGAAAACTTTAAGCCTCTCTTGGCAGATGCCGTCGAGAAAGCATCGGATGTAACCATCTTGAATAAAGTAAATATCACCGATCTGTTGGTGGAGGAAAATAAAGTCAAGGGTGCCATTGGGTTCAGCATCAAAGAGGAACGGGCCTATGAGATCAGAGCCCAGGCGGTGATCGTGGCAACGGGAGGTGCCGCCGGGCTTTATAAGCCCAATAATCCCGGATTTTCCCGCCATAAAATGTGGTATCCTCCATTCAATACAGGAGCCGGATATGCCATGGGGATTTTGGCAGGTGCGGAAATGACCACCTTTGAGATGCGTTTTATTGCATTGAGATGTAAGGACACCATCGCACCTACCGGCACCATTGCCCAGGGCGTGGGAGCAAAGCAGATCAATTCCCATGGCCAGGTCTATGAAGAGAAGTACGGCATTACCACCAGCGAACGGGTATACGGTACGGTCAGGGAAAACCAGATCGGAAACGGTCCCTGTTACTTGCAGACCAGTGTTATGGGAAAGGAAAAAGACGAGGAATTATTAAAAGCTTATCTCAATATGGCACCCAGCCAGACCTTAAAATGGCTGGAGAGCGGAAAAAATCCAAGTGAACAGGATGTGGAAATCTCAGGGACCGAACCGTATATTGTGGGAGGTCATACGGCAAGCGGTTACTGGGTGAATACAAAAAGAGAGACAACCATTGAGGGTCTGTATGCAGCAGGTGATGTGTCCGGCGGCTGTCCCCAGAAGTATGTGACCGGTGCACTGGCAGAAGGGGAGATCGCTGCTCTGGACATCATAAGCAAAGTACATAAAAACGTAGAGATTTCCGTAAATCCCGGATCTGTTGAGTCCAAAATCCTTGCGTACGAGGAGATCTTAAACCGGGAACATTCTGTATTTTCCGCGGAAGAGCTTGAAGAGGCCATGCAGAAGGTAATGGATGAGTACGCAGGAGGAATCTCCGCTCTTTACCAGTTTAATGAGAAGCAGCTTTCCCTGGCGGATGAAAAAATCACCCGGATCATGGACCTTGCAGAGAATTTAAAGGCAGAGGATATGCATGAGCTTTTGTTTGTTTATGAGCTTAAGGAACGGTTGATCGTCTGCCGGTCTGTGATCGCCCATTTGCTTCACCGCAAGGAAACAAGGTGGCATTCCTTTAACGAGAACCTGGATTATCCAGAAACCGACGATCATTACTATAAGTATGTAAATTCCAGGTTGGTAGACGGAACATTAAAGATGATCGACAGAGACATTGTTAAGGAGACAGAATATGAGCATAAGGATTGATTCAAAAAAATGTGTAGGCTGTCTGAAATGCCTCCAAGTCTGTCCAGGCAGTCTGATTGAAGAAAAAGACAAAAAGGCATACATCAAATACCCCAAGGACTGCTGGGGCTGTGTTTCCTGTGTAAAGGAATGCAGATTTTCTGCCATTGATTTTTATCTGGGAGCGGACATCGGCGGCAATGGGAGCACCATGAATGTGGTATATGAAGGAAGCATTCTTCACTGGAACATAAAAAGAAGTGACGGGACCGTAACAACCATTGATGTAGACAGCAAGGATTCAAACAAATATTAGGAGAGATGATGATGAGTGGATTATCCCATTTGGATGAGTTAGAAGCAGAAGCAATATATATTATCAGGGAGGTAGCAGCAGAGTGTGAGAATCCGGTCATGCTTTATTCCATTGGCAAGGACAGCTCGGTGATGCTGCATCTGGCAATGAAGGCATTTTATCCGGAGAAGCCTCCCTTTCCTTTTCTTCATGTCAATACTACATGGAAGTTTAAGGAAATGATTGAATTTCGGGACAGAACGGCTAAAGAGCTTGGAATCGAAATGCTCGAATACATCAATGAAGAGGGTGTGGCAAAGGGAATCAATCCCTTTGATCATGGCTCCTCGTATACAGATATCATGAAAACGCAGGCCTTAAAGCAGGCACTTAATAAATATGGGTTTACGGCAGCTTTTGGCGGCGGAAGGCGTGACGAAGAAAAAAGCCGCGCAAAGGAACGGATTTTTTCGTTCCGGAACGAGTCTCATGCCTGGGACCCGAAAAACCAACGGCCGGAAATGTGGAAATTATACAATACGGTGATAAACAAAGGGGAGAGCATCCGCGTCTTTCCTATCTCCAACTGGACAGAAAAAGATATCTGGCAGTACATAAAGCAGGAAAACATTCCCATCGTTCCCCTTTATTTTGCAGCCGAAAGGCCGGTCGTATATCGGGATGGCAATATCATTATGGTAGATGATGACCGGATGAAGCTGAAACCGGGTGAAGTCCCGGAGATGAAAAAAGTCCGTTTCCGGACTCTGGGCTGTTATCCTCTGTCCGGGGGAGTTTTATCCGAAGCGTCTACTTTGGATGAGATCATAGAAGAAACCTTAAGTTCTGTAGAATCAGAGAGAACCAGCCGCGTCATTGACAAAGACGGTGGAGCGGCCAGTATGGAAAAAAGAAAGAGAGAAGGGTATTTTTAATGAATGGATTGCTTAAATTTATCACCTGCGGCAGTGTAGACGATGGAAAGTCAACGCTGATCGGACATATTCTTTATGATTCCAAGCTATTATATGCAGATCAGGAAAAAGCGCTGCTTCTTGACAGCAAGGTAGGTTCCCGGGGCGGAGAGATTGACTATTCCCTTCTTTTGGACGGTCTGATGGCAGAAAGAGAACAGGGGATCACCATTGATGTGGCTTACCGTTATTTTACAACGGACAAGAGAAGCTTTATCGTGGCCGATACGCCTGGACATGAAGAATATACAAGGAATATGGCTGTCGGAGCCTCTTTTGCACAGCTGGCAGTTATATTGGTGGATGCCACTCAGGGGGTTCTGGTTCAGACAAGACGCCACGCAAGGATCTGCTCTTTAATGGGGATCAATCATTTTGTATTTGCAGTCAATAAAATGGACTTGGTGGATTACAGGGAAGACCGGTTCCTTGAAATAAAGAAGGATATTCTGGATTTGGCAGAGGAGCTGTCCTTAAAGAATGTCAAAATCATTCCGGTCAGTGCCACAGAAGGGGATAACGTAACGAAAAAGTCGGAACGTATGGATTGGTATCAGGAAGACATCTTAATGACACATTTGGAAACCGTAGATGTGTCAGAAAGCGACGAAGGTACGGATTTTTATATGCCGGTACAAAGAGTTTGCCGTCCCAGCCATGACTTCCGGGGGTTTCAGGGGCAGATTGAGTCTGGAAGCGTAAACATTGGCCAGAAATTAATCTCCCTGCCAAGCAATGAGAGCGCTTTGGTGGTACGAATCCTGGTTGGTGACAAAGACCAGACCCAGGCATTTGCGGGGCAGGCGGTCACCCTCCAGCTTGACCGGGAAATGGATGTCAGCCGGGGCTGTGTTTTGACAGACAAGGAAGAACTTCCGGTTGCAAAGAATGTTCAGGCCACCATACTATGGATGGATGATGAGCCATTAAGTGCAGGAAAGGATTATCTTGTAAAATTGGGAACCAAGATGATTCCTGGCATAATTAAGAACATTGTATACAAAATTGATGTGAATTCAGGGGATCATCTGCAGGTGGATCAGGTTTCTAAAAATGAAATCATTCTCTGTGAAATTGAATTTTCAGAAAAAATAGTGACCGATGAATTTAAGAAGCATAAGACCCTTGGAGAACTTATTATGATTGACCGGGTCAGCCATATGACTTCTGCCTGTGGAGTAGTAGAGCAGGTGGAGACCCTAAGTGAGAAACCCTATTTTGAAAAAGATTCCATTCGGGCAGGGGGATATATTTTTGAAGAGTTCTATTTTAACCTGGAAAATGCGTTTTTATCAAAAACAAAAACAAAAGACAGAACATTTCATGTGGGCGATCCCGTTCCTATCAGAGGTGACAGCTTCCATTATCCGGAGTTTTTTGATATCGTTGATGTGGAAGACAATGCCGCAATCCTGATCCGGAATGGAACGATTGCGGATATGATCGAATTAAAGGATTTTGAATATGCCGGACTCCCCATACTGGATGAAAGAGGGTTTGCCCTGGAAATAAAATCCAAGTCTGACTTTGATACATTTTTATGTGAATATAACCACATGGATAAGGATAGCAGAGGTTCCTTTGTCAATAAGTGGTCCAGATTTGAAACCTACCGGAGCATTGTGTGTAATGATAACTTCTGGATGATATAATTCAGAAGTGTATAATATTTTAAGTAAAAGCTTCCTGAATCTGTTTTCAGACAAGAAAATGGATTGGGAGGCTTTTCTTGTTCCTTCTCTGCAAAACAACAATCAGGCGAAGAATGGAAAGCTCTTGATGAGACCGGAACAAAAAAAGGTGGTTCTGCAAGAAAAGTGGAAAATTTTTCTGTTTAATGTAAGAAGTATAAATATTTAGAAAATTATAAGAAATTTATACTTAAAAATCTTGTGAACACCCGTTATAATGAAAAAAAGAATGTATGAACCAGGAGGGACAAAGGAATGAATCTATTTAAGCGAAAAGGCAAAGAAAATGGCGGAACATTGGAAGCGGAATCGCTGGCGGAGCCAATGCCCGATGAAGAATTTGACAAAGAACTGCAGAATCTGATGAAAGAGGAAAGCGGAGGAAGTAAGAAAAAAAAAGGAAGAAAAAAATGGAGCAAAAAAAGAAAGATAATCACCATAGGCGTGGTGGCTTTCTTTGGTCTCTTCCTTGTTTTTCAAGCAGCAGGAGGAGGAAGCAGTGCTATGATGGTTACGGTATCTCCTTTGGAGAAGGGAAACGTGGTCGAAGAACTTTCGGTCAGCGGACCTGTTCAGGGAACGGACAGTGTGGAGGTGGTTTCCAACCTTCACGCAGAGATCCTGGAACTGCCCATGAAGGAAGGGGACCGGGTGGAAAAGGGCCAGGTACTGGCTGTCTTAGATGATAAGGATGCGAAAAAAGAACTGGATATCGCTCAAAATGCCTATGACACAGCAGTCAGCACATATCAGGACAAACAGCGGGAGGCTGAAAACGGATATTCCAAGGCAAAGCAGGATTATGAGACTGCAAAAGCGAATTATAACCGGACCCTGACGCTGTTTCAGGCGGGAAGTGCTACCCAGGTGGAATTAGAAACCGCCTCCAATGCCATGGAGGATGCCAGAAGGCAGATGAATACATACACATTAAAAGACGGAAGACCGGTAGCCAACGAATCCTATGCTCTTCAGATTGAAAAAGAAGCCTTTGAAGTAGAACAGAAAAAAGAAGCACTTGCCAATACAAAGGTTACAAGCCCCATTGCCGGAACGGTTGTCCGTGTAAACTGTAAAGTGGGACGTTTTGCCGATAAAACCGACGATGATAAACCCATGTTCATCATCAACAATCTGGATGTCCTGGAAATGAAGATCAACGTCAGTGAATATTCCATCGGAAAGGTGGCTATCGGCCAGCCGGTAGAAATCACTGCCGACATCTTAAACGGAGAAGTGGTAAAGGGCGAGGTTACTTCGATCTCCCCCACCGGTGAAGAAAAAGGCAACGGCTCCACAGAACGTGTCATTCCTACCACCATACGGATCATTGATCAGAACAGCAGGCTGATTGCAGGTATCACGGCAAAAGCAAGGATCGAGCTGAACCGGGCGGAAAACGTATGGGTCGTTCCTTTTTCTAACGTGATCCAGAAGCCTGACGGAACCATGGCGATCGCTGTGGCAGAAGAGAATAAGGTGAAGATGATTCCTGTAAAGACCGGAGTGGAAAGTGACATTGAAACAGAAATCATCCCGGTCGAAGAAGGTGCCCTAAAGGAGGGGATGCAGGTGATAAATACTCCTTCTGATTTATTAAAGGATGGGATGGCGGTGGTGATTGCTCCGTCTGCTCAGTAAAGGGGGAGGCAGCATGTGGAAAAAGAAAGAAAAGCTTCCGTCCTATATAACGGAAAATGTCAATGATGATTTGATAAAACTGGTGGATATGGTAAAGGTTTATGACACCGGGTCCATTAAGGTGCTGGGTTTAAAGCGGATCAATCTAACGATCAAGCGGGGAGAGTTTGTTGCAATCATGGGACAATCCGGTTCCGGAAAATCAACACTTATGAACATCTTAGGCTGTCTGGACCGTCCCACCATGGGCCATTATTATCTGGATGGCATTGATACGGCCAACCTTCCGCCGGATGATCTGTCAGCCATCCGAAACCGGAAAATCGGGTTTGTATTCCAGTCCTTTAACTTGATATCCCGTACATCGGCGCTTAAAAATGTGGAGCTTCCGATGACCTATGCCCATATTTCAAAAAAAGCAAGGGAAAAGCGGGCGCTGGAGCTGCTTGACCGGGTAGGTCTTGGAACCCGGTATGAGCACATGCCCAATGAGCTTTCCGGAGGACAGCGTCAGAGAGTGGCCATTGCCAGGGCACTGGCCAATGAACCGCCCCTCATACTGGCCGATGAGCCTACGGGGAACCTGGATACGGCTTCCTCTGTGGAAATCATGGAATTGTTTTCCCAGCTTCATAAGGAAGGGGCGACGGTGGTTCTTGTAACTCATGAAGAAGATATCGCAGCATTTACAGAGCGGATCATTCGGTTTCGGGATGGGAAATTGGTAAGCGACACTCCCAATATTCCTCAAAACTTAACGCCGGAGGAAGCCGCCGCAATGCAGAAAGAGGGGCGTCATGCTGATTGAAAACATGAGTATGGCTTTTCAGGCGATAAAAGCCAATAAAATGCGGTCCTTTTTGACCATGCTTGGCATTATCATCGGGATCGGTGCTGTGATCGCCATTGCGGCGGTGGGGGACAGCATGAGAAACTTATTTGCGGATGCCTATAAAGATATCGGCTTTAACCGGGGCATCATCATGGTGTACTGGGGAGTGGATGATTTTCGTCTGTCTGACAATTTTACGAGAGATGAGATGGAACGGGTCAAGGAAATCTATAAGGACCGGATCGAGTACATCGACAGCAGTTCAGGAGAACAAACAGAGGCAGTCAATGGACGCAGAAAGGTCAAGTACCAGTTTCAGGGAGTGGATTATAACTATGGAGACGTGCAGCCTGTGAATATCATTTACGGACGGTTTTTCAATGAATCGGATGTAAAAGGTGCTCTCAATCATGTGGTTCTGGAAGACAAAGGGGCCATTCAGCTTTTTGGAACTGCAGACTGTGTGGGACGAACGTTTCGGATGACAGTGAAAAAAGTGACCCAGGAATATAAGGTGGTGGGAGTTTACCACAAAGACCTTTCTCCCATGGTAGCCATGATGCTGGGAACCGGGCAGACCCAGTCTGGATTTATTCCGGACACGGTACTGGTCAAACCCAATGATACCTTTCAGAATTTAAATTTTTACGCCCGGGACGGAGTGAATATGAAACAGCTGATGGCTGATATGACCCAATACGTTGCCAAGCTGAAAAACAGGCCGGAATCCGAAATCAGGGCGGAGTCGGTTGTGGAAGAAATGGGAAGTGCGGATGCTCAGCTGAGCGCCATGTCGGCGGCCGTGGGCGGGATCGCTGCCATTTCCCTTCTGGTAGGCGGAATCGGCATCATGAATATCATGATGGTTTCTGTCACAGAGCGGACCCGGGAGATCGGGATACGAAAGGCCCTGGGAGCGAGAACAAGAGACATTATGATCCAGTTTTTGACTGAATCGGCATTCTTATCAGCCAGCGGCGGCATCATCGGAATCATTCTGGGCATTTCTCTTGTAAAGATCGGCGGCGTTTTATTGAAAATGACGGTGGTGGTCAATCCGGCCGTGGTGGTGCTGGCGGTTGGCTTTTCCGCTCTGGTAGGTATTTTCTTTGGTCTCTATCCGGCCTCCAGGGCCGCCAAAGCAGATCCCATCGAGGCATTGCGTTATGAGTAAAAGGAGGAGGCATCATGCTATTTGAAAATATGAGTATGGCGGTACAGGCAATCAAGGCCAACAAGATGCGGTCCTTTTTAACAATGCTTGGGATCATCATCGGTATCGGTGCTGTCATTGCCATTGTATCCATTGGCGATACCATGCGTTTTATGGTGTCCGACCTTTATAAGAATGTGGGAATGACTCTTGCCTATGTGTATGTCTCGCCCCAGGATGGGGAAGATATGAGATCAGGGGATTATTTCAAGCTTGATGAAATCGACCGGATCAAGGAGGTATTTAAGGATGAGATCGCTTATATTGACAGCAGTCCCAGTTATAGTGCAGAAGCCATTAATGGCCGCACCAAGGTAAAATATAATTTTGAAGGGATAGATGCCAACTATCCCGATGTCAATGAAATCCATCTTATTTCCGGGCGCAATTTGAATGAAAGCGACATAAAGGCGAGGAAAAATAACGTGGTCCTGGAAGCAGAGGGAGCTAAGGAGCTGTTTGGTACGGAATATGCGGTAGGAAAAACGTTCCGCACCACCATTTATGGAGAAATCAGTTATTTCAATGTGGTAGGCGTGTACCGGCTGGATCAGACACCGATTGAAGCCATGATGATGGGAACCAGCAAAACAAAGGCAGGTTATCTTCCCTACACACTGCTGACCTGGCCCAATGACAGCATTTATAACATACGCGTGTACGCAAAAGAAGGAACCGATATGGACGCCTTTGCGACAAAATTCTCGGCTTATGTGGCCAAAACAAAGAACCGGAACAAAGAGGAAATAACCTTTTACTCAGCGGCTTCCGAGATGAAAAGTGTGGATACGGTGATGGTCGGATTGTCGGCAGCCGTAGGAGGGATTGCAGCCATTTCTCTGCTGGTAGGTGGAATCGGCATTATGAATATTATGCTGGTATCGGTTACTGAGCGGACCAGGGAAATTGGAATCCGTAAGGCCCTTGGAGCAAAAACAACGGATGTGCTGGTGCAGTTTTTAACGGAATCAGCCATTCTTTCTGCATTTGGAGGGATTCTGGGAATTGCAGCAGGAGCAGGTATTGTATTGCTGGGAGGAACCTTGCTTGGTATGCATGTGGTCATTAAGCCGCTTGTTATCATGGTGGCAGTTGGCTTTTCCGCTCTGGTAGGCATATTTTTCGGGATATATCCCGCTTCAAAAGCTGCCAAAGCAGACCCCATTGATGCTTTAAGATATGAGTAATCAGGCGCAGCGTGACCGCTGCGCTATTCTTTTATTTTCCGGAATCAGATGTGTATTATGATTGAGGGGAAGCCCAATGTCTGGTGAATGGCGCGGATAAGTTAAGCCGGCCCGGTTCATTACAAAATAATAAAAATTCCTTATTTGACTCGCAAAGTCTTAAGTTCTATGCTATAATAAATTGATATCTTATGGTATAGTGAGGAAAACCATATGCTTAGTGAAGAGAAAATAAAAATAATGACCAGTCTTGCCAGGTTTGAAAAGCATGAGGGAAAAAGGATCTTTTCCATTAACCGATATTTCAAAGGCGATTATATCGGCAATAAACTGTTTCAGTCCTTTTTCAGTTACACTCTGAGCTTTGTTTTATGCCTTGTGTTATGGGGACTGTATTATATGGAACGATGGCTTACTACGATGGATGTTAAGGTATTGACTGCCACCGGAATACGGGTCGGTATCATTTATCTTACAGGACTGGTGATTTACCTGGGAATCAGCTTTCTGGTATATAGAAAGCGGTATGAATATGCTGCCCGTGCGGGAAAAGTATACTTATCCAGACTGAAAAGACTGGACAAGCGGTACGAAGGGAATACCAGACCTTTAAAAAGAACAAAAGGAGGGCGGACATTATGATGGGCCTTCTTGTACTAAAAGAGCGGTTGAAAGAGTTTTACGCCAGATTTGATATT
Source organism: Lacrimispora sinapis (assembly GCF_043633585.1). Taxonomy (NCBI): domain Bacteria; kingdom Bacillati; phylum Bacillota; class Clostridia; order Lachnospirales; family Lachnospiraceae; genus Lacrimispora; species Lacrimispora sinapis. Next base: position 1,115,478 of record NZ_CP141832.1, read on the forward strand.
TATGTGACGCCTGTGATCAAGTTTATATTCAGCTGTATGGCATTTTTCCTGATGAACGGCAATATTGGATTTAACGCAAAACTGACAGAACCTTTTGTTCCGCTGGTTCTGGCTTTGGTGTGCTCTTTTTTGCCTTATGGAGCCATTTCATTTCTCTCAGCCGGATTCATGCTGCTCCATTTGTCTGGGATTTCCATTGAGATCACTCTGGTGATGGCCATTTTTTTCCTGGTCGTGGGACTTCTTTATTACGGATTTCAGCCTGGTGACAGCTATCTTCTGGTGCTGACTCCGATTTTTTTCCTTTTGAGAATCCCATATGCGATCCCGCTGATCGTGGGGCTTTCCGGAAGCGTTATTTCTGTTATTCCTGTAAGCTGCGGTGTTTTTATTTATTATACATTGCTGTATGTGAAGCAGAACGCAGGGGTTCTGACCAATGATATGTCTGTTGACGCGGTGCAGAAGTTTATGCAGCTGATGAACAGCCTGCTGGCTAATAAACAGATGCTGCTTATGGTTGCGGCATTCGCCCTGTCCCTGATTGTTGTAGTGATCATACGGAATTTATCCATGGATTACTCTTGGATCATAGCTATTATCGGGGGAACCATTACGCAGCTTGGTGTTATATTTATCGGTGATATTGTTTTGGATGTATCTGTTTCCGTCATCCGGCTTCTGCTGGGAATGCTGGTTTCCATCCTGATTGCTGCGATTTATACATTTTTTGTGTTTGCAGTGGATTATTCCCGGACAGAATACGTACAATTTGAAGATGACGACTATTATTATTACGTCAAGGCAGTTCCCAAGCTGACGGTCAGCACGCCTGATGTAAAGGTTCAGAAAATTAATGCCACAAAACTCCAAAAGCCGCAAAGGTAGCGAAGAAATCAAAGGGAGGTGGATTGGATGGCGAATTTTTTAGATGGAATGTATTCCTGGGTATCCTTTCTTCCCAGGATTTCAAAAACAAACCTGGTTGAGATCATAATTATAGCGTTTTTGCTGTACGAGCTGCTGACCTGGATCATGAATACTAGGGCATGGACCCTTCTTAAGGGGATCGTAGTAATCCTTCTTTTTTACGTCTTTGCTTATGTGTTCCGACTGGATAACCTTCTCTGGATACTGAATAAGATTGCGACTCCGGCAGTAACCATGGTGATAGTGATTTTTCAGCCCGAGTTAAGAAAGGCACTGGAACAGCTGGGAAGCAAGAATCCCTTTACCGGAATCCTGACCTTTGACGATGGAAAAGATAATTCGGGCTTTACCGATAAGACCCTCAATGAAGTGGTAAAGGCCACCTTTGAAATGGCCAAGGTGAAGACCGGTGCCCTTATGGTTATTGAACGGGGAGATTCTTTAAAAGAAATTGAACGGACAGGAATCGAAGTTGGTGCCATTGTCAGCAGTCAGCTTCTTATCAATATTTTTGAGCATAACACCCCTCTTCATGACGGTGCCATCGTGATCCGGGGCAATCGTGTGACTGCTGCGACCTGTTATCTTCCGCTGTCTGATAATATGACCATCAGTAAGGATCTTGGAACCAGGCACAGGGCGGCCGTCGGCGTAAGTGAAGTCAGTGACAGCATCACCATCGTTGTATCGGAAGAAACCGGGAAGGTGACGGTGGCGCTTGAAGGCGGTTTGAAACGAATCACAGATGCTGATATGCTGCGGTCTGTGCTTTCAGAGGTGAAGCAGACGGCAGAGGAAGGAAGCAGATTCAGGATTTTGAAGGGAAGGCGGAAGAATGAAGGAAAAGATACTAAATAATCTTGGTCTGAAGGTTGCGTCCCTGGTGCTTGCTTTTGCCGTTTGGATGGCAATTGTCAATATCTCCAATCCGATTGTTGATGACTCACAGGTGGTTACTGTTGAGGTCCGCAATGCCAATGTGCTGAAAGCCAATAATCTGACTTATGAGATTGTGGGCAAAGATGTGGTGACTGTCAGCTATCAGGTAAGAACAAGGGACCGTTCTCTTGTGAAAGCTTCGGACTTTCATGCGTATGTTGATTTAAAGGATTATAATGTGACCGGAGCCGTTCCGGTTACGGTTGAGATTAATAAAGATAAGGAAAATCTTGTCAAGAGTGATGCCATTACCGCAAAGCCGATGGTGCTGCGGGTGGATACGGAAGCTCTGCAGCGTAAGAAATTTGACTTACAGGTCAAAACAGAAGGCAATCCTGAGGAGGGATATGCCTGGGGCCCCATTCTTCCTTCTTCGGACAGTGTGACGGTAGAAGGCCCGGAATCCATTGTAGGCCAGATCAACCATGTGGGCGTGGAGGTCGATGTAGAGAATAAGAATGCAGATTTTGATGTGACTGCGGCACCGGTCCTTTATGATGCCAACGGCAACAAACTGGATTTTGGAGATAAGATAACCGTCAGCCCTCATGAGATAGAATGCCATGTATCTATTTTGAAGGCGAAAAATCTGTCTTTGAATTTTGAAGTGACTGGGGAAGTGGCAAAAGGATATCGGTATACAGGAGTGGAAAGCAGTGTGAAGTCTGTGCCGGTAGTCGGAACCAAATCCGTTCTTGCCTCCTTGTCCACGTTATCGGTTGCATCAGATAAGCTAAACATCAGCGGTGCGACTGGGGATAAAATCGTCCATCTCGATCTAAGCCAATATCTGCCTCCCAACACATCCGTTGTAGGCAATGAATATAAAAATGTTACGGTGAAACTCAAAGTAGAACCGCTGACGACCAGAACATTTACACTGGACTTGGAAAGTCTGGACAAATTGGGGATGGAAGCTGATTATGGTTACAGCTTCGACAAAAAAAACTCAGATGTCACCATCAGGGGATTGAAAGAGGATCTTGATTCTCTGGATATAAATAAACTGAATGCGATTCTTGATGTTACAAATTTTCATACCGGACAAAATCCGGGAGTCTTGAAATTTGAGATTTCTGGAGGCTTTGAAGTGGTTAGCTATACACCGTTCAATGTGACGCTGGCTCTTAAAGAGCCGGCAGCCGCAACGGTTGAAAGTTCCACAGCATCAACAACAGAAGCGACGGAGTCGCAATAGAAGGACTGTTCTTTCTTTTCAAGGAGAGAATGAGGAAGAAAGGGAGGGAATTCAGTATGGTCAGCGCTAAAGTTGCTATAAAGAACCCAACTGGTCTTCATTTAAGACCGGCAGGGATTCTTTGTAAGGAAGCCATGAACTTTAAATCCACAGTGAGTTTTCGTTTTAAGAATACCACTGCCAATGCAAAAAGCGTGCTTAGCGTATTGGGCGCCTGCGTAAAAAGCGGCGATGAGATAACCTTTATCTGTGAGGGGGCGGATGAAGAGGAAGCTCTGGCGGCCATGGTCAAGGCTGTTGAGGAAGGCCTTGGCGAATAGATGCCATTACAATAATTAATAAGGAGGAAATGCAATGTTTAAAGGAACAAATGCATCTGCGGGAATCGGCATTGGGAAAGCCGTAATCGTAGAAGAAACAGAACTGGTTATTAATAAAGGAAATGTAGAAGATACGGAAGCAGAAAAAGTCCGTTTTCAGGCAGCGGTAAAGCAGGCCATGGAGCAAACAGAGGCCCTGTCTAAGGATCTGGCAACAAGAGTTGGGGAAAAGGAAGCGGAGATTTTAAACGGACATATCCTTCTCCTTTCTGATCCTATGCTGATTGGTGAGATTGAGACTACGATTTCGGGGGAAAAAGTCAGCAGTGAATATGCGGTTGAAACCGTATGCAACACGTATGCAGATATGTTCGCTTCTATGGGCGATGAGCTTATGCAGCAGAGAGCTACCGATATGCGTGATATTAAGACACGAATCCAGAAGATCCTTCTGGGCGTAAGCTCTGTGGATATTGCCGCCCTTCCGGAGGGAAGTGTGCTCGTGGCCAGAGATTTAACGCCATCCATGACAGCAGGAATCAATCCGGCCAATGTGACCGGAATTGTGACAGAGCTGGGTGGAAAGACTTCTCACAGTGCAATTCTTGCAAGAGCTTTGGAAATTCCTGCGGTTGTTGCATTGGAGGGATTTTTGGGCAAGGTCAAGGACGGAGATGATGTTGTGTTAGATGGTTCCGACGGAACCGTTTTTGTCAATCCGGAAGAATCCGTCAGGGCAGACTATGCTGCAAAAAGAGAGAAATTCTTAAAAGAGAAAAAAGAGCTTGAGCAGTATATCGGAAAGCCAACCATTACCAAAGATGGTGTTACGGTTGAACTGGTAGCCAATATCGGAAAACCGGAAGATGTGGAAAAAGTTCTGCAGTACGACGGGGAAGGCGTTGGCTTGTTCCGTACTGAATTTTTATTTATGGACCGTTCAGCCATGCCCACCGAGGAAGAGCAGTTTGAGGCTTACAAAAAGGTTGCAGTTGCCATGAACGGCAAACCGGTCATTATCCGTACGTTAGATATTGGCGGAGACAAAGAGATTCCATATATGGGGCTTGTCAAGGATGAAAATCCATTCCTGGGCTATCGGGCCATTCGTTTTTGCTTAGACCGCAAAGAAGATGTATATAAGCCTCAGCTTCGTGCTCTTTTAAGGGCCAGTGCCTTTGGAAATATTAAAATCATGGTGCCTTTGGTGACCTGTATTGAGGAGATCAGAGAAGCAAAAGCACTTGTGGAAGAGATGAAAAAGGAACTGGATGAAAAAGGGATTGCTTATAAGAAAGACATCCAGATCGGTATTATGGTGGAGACAGCAGCCGCTTCTCTGATGGCAGATGTATTTGCAAAAGAAGTTGATTTCTTCAGCATAGGAACCAATGACTTAACACAGTACACCATGTCCGTAGACCGTGGAAACGATAAAGTCTCTTATTTGTATTCTCCGTTAAACCCTGCAGTGTTAAGAAGCATCCGTCATGTCATCGAATGCGGCCGAAAAGAAGGCATTATGGTGGGGATGTGTGGGGAAGCGGCCAGTGACCCGCTCATGATTCCTTTGCTTCTGGCATTTGGCTTGAATGAGTTCAGCATGAGTGCTTCCGCCATTTTGAATGCAAGAAAGCTGATTACCGGATACAGCACCAAGGAGTTACAGGAAATAGCAGATAAGGCCATGTCCTTTGCAACCACAAAGGAAATTGAAGATTATTTGAAAGAGTTCATCAGCCGTTCTTAATGAATTAAAGTGAAAAGGCAGCTGCCGCCTGGCGTTGGCTGCCTTTTTCCATAGAAAGGATGCGCTGTGATTTTTTACCAAAGGGGATTTGAATGATGAGTGTTTATCTGATCAGTTATGCAGCGTCTTTTTTGTTTGCAAGAGCAGGAGTTTATTGGCTGTCGGGCCTTGTTTTGATGCTGACAGCTCTTTTTCTGTACTGGTACGATTATCGGAGAACGGAAAATATTATTCATTTAAGGGGATTGTTTTCCTTATTCTGGGTAGGCGGGGAAGGCGTTGCCTGCCTAAAGCTGTCAGAACTGTCCAGCGACTGGAATATTATTACATGGCTCTGCTTTTTGGTGGCATTTCTCGGCTTTTGGGTTGCGTTTGAATTTATGGCGGGAATGCAGGGGGAAGCAGGCGGACGCCGATCCAGCTGGTTCAGCTTTAAAGGCTATGAAAAGCCGCTGTTTCTTTCCATGCTCCTGGTTACGTTTCTCTCCGTGGCAGCGTTTATCATTGAGGCGGTGGTGCTGGGATTTATCCCGTTTTTTGTAAAGGGAGTTCCCCATGCTTACTCCTCCTTTCATATTACCGGACTACATTATTTTACGGTATCAAGCGTATTGGTACCTGCAATATCAGTCCTGTATTTCAGCATAGAGCAGGGGAGGAACAGCTTTCGGTTTGTAGTGGCAATCCTGATGAACATCATTGCCTGTGCCATCCCTGTGCTGTGCGTATCCCGTTTTCAGCTGATTCTGGCGGTGGGCCTGGCGGTCCTCACCTACATTGCCATGGAGCACAGACTTAGAATCCTCTATGCGGTGGGACTGGCGCTTGGAATGATTCCGATTTATGTGCTCCTTACCATAGCAAGAGGCCATGATGTGACGTATTTAAACGGCATCTTTCAGATGAAGAACAGTCATATGCCAATCTTCATCACTCAGCCGTATATGTATATAGCTAATAATTACGATAATTTCAACTGCATGGTGGAGTGGCTTCCTTCCCATACCTTTGGTCTTCGCATGCTGTTTCCTTTATGGGCGCTGACCGGACTGAAATTCCTTGTTCCGGCCCTTGTTGACTTTCCGATTTATGTGACAAAGGAAGAACTGACAACGGTTACACTGTTTTATGATTCCTTTTATGATTTTGGCATTGTTGGAGTTCTGCTTCTTGGGTGTATTCTGGGAATCGCCGCATTTTTCCTGATGCGTATGGTCAAGCGGGTCCGTAACCCCATTGGCTATCTGTTCTACGCCCAGTTTGCCATGTATATGATCCTGTCATTTTTTACCACCTGGTTCAGCAATCCGGCCACCTGGTTTTATCTTGGAATGACCGGTGTCTTGTATGTGTTCTGCTCCTGGCGAAACGATGGAAGACACGGTTGAATGGAGATATTGCTGCAAAAAAAAGATGCGTTTTAATTCGGCGCATCTTTTTTGCTGTCTAAAAAAGCTGAGATTCTTTTATTGTTTCAGAAGGTGAAATGTGAAAATGCTTTTTGTACGCCCTGGAAAAGGTGGAGTAATTTTTAAAACCGCTTTGAAAGCAGACTTCGGTGACAGAAAGTCCTCTCCGCAAAAGGTCTCTGGCCAGCAGCAGCCGTTTTTCTGTGATATAGTCAAAAAGCGTGTAACCGGTTTCCTCTTTGAACAGATGCATCAGATGGTATCTGCTGATATAACAGGATTCTGCGATAGCGTCTACGGACATATCTTCTATTAGATGGCTGTTGATATAATCCATAATGGCCAATATCCTTCGGTCTCCGGTGGCCGGGGATAAATATTTTACAAGATTTGTCAGAGAAGCCCGGTTTAGCTGGATTATGAATTCCAGAAAAAGCACCTGACAGTATAAGTCTCTGGCATACCCGTCATGAGTGCACGCATATTCCAGATCCGTCAGTGTGCGGTACAAACTGCTTTTTTCCATGGAATGAAGCCGGAGTACATGAGAATGAAGTTCTTTGGATTTTTTAAAGCAGGCACTGAGATCATAAGTGTCTGACTGATATGCCTGTAAAAAGCCGGGAGACAAATATACAATGATTCTCTCATAGGGAACAGAGGGATCAATATCCGGCTTATGGATATCATTGTGATTTACCAGCAGGATGTCATAGGGTTCCAATTGATAGGCACAGCCTTCGATCCGATAGGTTACGTTTCCTTGAATGAAAATGATGATTTTATCAAAATCATGGTAATGGTATTCAAAATCCTGTTTCTTTGTGTCAATAAGATGAAACAGCTTAAAATCACTGTTTAAATATCCCCGTTTTTCATAGTTATCCATTGGTGGCGGCTCCCTCCTTTTCTTTCTTTTATAATACAACACTATTTGCAATATAAAAAGCATTATATTGGTAGAAATGATAAAATGTGCTGTATATAATAAAATTATATCGCTTTTGTTTCAAACAGGTAAAAGGAAAATCAACATGAAAAACGTTGTGCAGGCGGGGATTTCATAGAAAGACCTAAGTAACGGTAATGCCAAACGCAGGAAAGGAGTTTTATAATGAATATAACTTTGGAAAAATACCATGGACTGGGAAATGATTATCTCATCTTTGATCCCAATAAAAATGATTTGAAACTGACGAAAGAAAATATCCGTCTGATCTGTAACCGTAATTTTGGTGTGGGGTCTGACGGGCTTTTGGTGGGACCGATTCTTGGCCAGGATAAGCTGGAAGTAAAGATTTTAAATCCGGACGGAAGTGAAGCAGAAATCAGCGGCAATGGAGTCCGTATTTTTGGCAAGTACTTAAAGGATGCGGGATATGTGCAGAAGAACCGCTTTATCATCAATACATTAAGCGGACAGCAGACGCTGCAGTACTTAAATGAAGAGGGAACCAAAATCAAAGTTTCTATGGGGAAATTAAGCTTTTACAGCGATGAAATTCCTGTAACGGGACCGAGAAGAGAAGTGTTAAATGAGACCATGATGTTTGGCAGTATTCCTTACCGGGTTACCTGTGTAAACATAGGAAATCCTCATTGCGTGATCTGGTTAAACGATATTTCAAAAGAGCTGGTATGCCGGATCGGGAAATATTCGGAATCCGCGGAGTATTTTCCGGAAAAGATCAATACCCAGCTTTTAAAGGTGGTAGACCGTACTAATATTGAGATAGAAATCTATGAACGGGGCGCCGGATATACCCTTGCTTCCGGAACCAGCGGCTGTGCAGCTGCAGGTGCCGCCTATCGGATGGGCCTGACTGATCCAAAGATGTATGTGCATATGCCCGGCGGAGTCTTGGAGGTTGAGATTGAAGAAGACGGCAATGTGCTGATGACGGGAGAAGTAGGATATGTAGGCAGATTTTCACTTTCTCATGAACTGACAGAGCAGCTGAAAGCACTTCAGTAGGGGCAAGAAATAAATACTTCGTTAAAATCTGGTATATGCAGATTATTTTTCCTTCCTATCTTATAATTTTATTATATATTTGTACATTTTTTTCTTATAAAACCAGACTTTATGAATATTATTAAAAGATTATGCATAAAAATACTGATTTATTCAACTGCGAATCTGTTGACGGAAACCGCATTTTCATACTATAATATTACAATAGTTTAGTAGGTGCGTAGTTAATGAGATGCAGGAGAGGCGGAAATGTATGAACCAAATGTCGGCTGATAATGGAGAGGCCGGTATCTGTATCATAGACCAGGATTACAGAATCATTTACATGAATGATAGGGCGAAAGCCTATTATCCCAATCTAAAAACAGGAATGTACTGCCTGGATGAGTTGGGGAGTGATTCTGCATTCTGTAAGGTCTGGCCGGAGCTTCATAAGGATTCCGGACATATGATATTTTACGATGCTGCCTCCAGGCTGTGGCTGAATCTATCCTCGGGACTGATTGACTGGCCGGGGTATGAGGGGAGCAGGCTGATCATGTTCCGGCCTGTAGTGGAACAGAATCGAAATTTATTTTATAATTTAACAGATAATACCGTATACGATGAATTATTTGAACTTCATATATGGTCCAATACCTATAAGATTCTGTTCTGTGAAAAAGACAAATTCAAAATTCCTGCTTCGGAGGGAGTGCTGGACCAGATGTATGCAGAGGTGGCAGAAACGATGCTCCACCCTGATGACAGAAAAGCGTTTCGTGAATTTTGGGAATGTACAAGTCTTTTGGATCGTTTGAACTCCAATGGAAGGATCATGAAAGGAGAATTTCGTAAGCAGCTCTTAGACGAAAGCTATCGCTGGGTCCGTTTAAGCGCGGTTTTGTTTCGGGACGAAAGCTGTGAAGGTCCCATCATCATGTGCTACGTCCAGGATATAGATAACTTAAAAAAGAAGGAAGAGGAACAGAAACTACAGCAGGAAAAGAGAGATGAGACAGACTCTTTAACGGGGCTTCTCCGGTACGGTCCTTTTTTTGAGAAAGCAAGACGTTTTCTCGAGCGGAAGCCGGAAGCCCCCTATTTTATGGTTGCCATTGATATCGAGCATTTTAAACTCTACAATGAATGGTACGGGGAGAAAGAAGGAGACCGCTTCCTGATTAAGATCAGCGGATATTTAAAGGAGATGGAGGGGACTTTTGAATCCATAGCAGGTTATATGGGAGGGGATGATTTTGTTATCATTCTGCCTCAGGACCTGTCCCTGTTAAATCAGCTGGAGCATCAGATCAACTGCTATGCAAGGCAGTATGGCGGCTATGGAGGATTTCTTCCGGCCTTTGGTGTGTATTCTATCAAAAACCGGTATCTTTCGGTCAGTACGATGTACGACCGTGCGATCATTGCATTGAATTCCATAAAAGGCAACTATGCCAAGCGGATTGGCTGGTATGATCCTGGAATGAAACAGAAGATGGAGGATGACCAGGTGCTTTTGTCTGAGATCCAGAGAGCTCTTGAGAATCAGGAATTTATCTTTTATGTTCAGCCTCAGTGCAATATGCTGACAGGAAAGATCATCGGCATGGAATCTTTGGTCCGCTGGCAGCATCCGGTCCGGGGAATCATTTCTCCTGGTGAATTTATCCCTCATCTGGAGCGGAACGGCTTTATCATCCATTTGGATCTTTATATATGGGAGATGGTTTGCCGTCAGTTCAGTTCCTGGATCAAGGCAGGATGTCATCCGATTCCGATTTCCGTCAATATGTCCCGCATGGATATCTATGGCATCAATGTAGTCGAAAAATTCAAGCAGCTGGTAAAACAGTATGAGATTGATCCCAAGTATCTTGAGATTGAGATTACAGAAAGTGCTTATGCAGAAGATTATGAACTGATCCGGAAGGTTGTTGAAGATCTCCGGAAAGCCGGATTTCCGGTATTTATGGATGATTTTGGAAGCGGCTATTCTTCCCTTAACATGCTCAGGGATGTGAATGTGGATGTCATAAAGATCGACACCAAATTTCTGGATATGAACGAAAACAGCAAGAGACGGGGAATGGGGATTTTGGAGACCATTGTAAGAATGGCCAGGGTCATGCAGTTTAAGGTCATTGCAGAAGGGATTGAAGAGAAGGAGCAGGCGGATTTTCTCATCAATATCGGGTGCATATACGGCCAGGGATATTATTATTACAAACCCATGTCTGTGACAGAAATGGAAGAACTATTAAAAAATGACAGCAATCTGGACTATAGGGGGATTCAGGCCCGTCAGATGAGGGAACTGAAACTGGAAGATCTGTTTAATGAAAACATCACCAGTGAAGCCATGATGAACAACGTGCTGGGAGCTATTGCTCTTTATGAGGTATACGAAGACAACTGCGGGCTTCTTCGGGTGAATGAAGAATATTACCGTATTACCGGGGATAATCCTGTGGATTTGGGGGAGAGCAGAGAGTTCCTGCAGCAAAAGGTCTATCAAGATGACCGGGACCGGGTACTTCGTATTTTTGAGAATGCATATAAGAGTCCGGTTCACGGGGCGGAAGGAATCTTCAGGCGTTTGCGGTTAAGCGGAGAGTTTATGTGGATTCACCTGCGTGTATTCTTTTTACGGGAGCAGGATGGGCGGTGCCTTTATTACGGAACAGTCCGGGATGCCACCGAGCAGATGGAGCAAAGAAAAAAACTGGAGGACTCCCAGAAGATTCTGAGTGAAGTGATGAAGCTTGCAGGGCTTATGGGTATATACTGCGAAGAGGACCTTCCCCTGTACTTTGCCAATAATGAGATGCTGCATTTAATGGGATATGATACTTACGAGATGTTCATAAGGGATATTGGAGGAAGAATCATTGACATCATTCACCCAGAGGACAGAGAGACCCTTCGGGAAAAAGTCTTGCGCTGCAGTGTTCCCGGCATGGAATATCGGTTTCGCTACCGGATCAGGAAACGGGATAGAAGTTTTATGTGGATTATGACCAAAGGCCGCTTCATACAGGCGGAAGATGGAAGAATGGCGGTCATAAGTGCGTGTATGGACATTACAGATGCGGTTCTTGCCGAGCAGAGTCTGAAACATACGGTAGAGATTTTGGAAAATAAGGAGGATGAACTGGATTTTTTAAGCTCCTGTATACCGGGAGGATATGTTCGCTTGGGCAAAACCAGGGACATGGAGTTTCATTATACCAGTTTGGGGTTTCAAGAAATCACCGGATATACAAAAGAGGATCTGTCTGTTCAGTTTCATGGAAATTTTGCAGATATGGTCCACCCGGATGAACGGGAAAGGATTTTTCATATGATGCAGCAGTTAAAACCGGGAAAAACCTTGTGGGATATAAAGTGCCGGGTGCTGACCACCCATGGCTATATTCAGGCATTGTTTCATTTCAGGCTGTCTGAAAAGAACCGGGAGTCTCTGTATGGGGTGATGCTGAATACAGAGGATTGGAAAAGAGTTTCATTGAAGGAAGCATTCCTTGAAGATATGACGAGCCGCAGGGAGACCGGGGACTTTCCAATCTCCTCACCGGTAAGGGGACTGCCGGACCGGGCGCTTGCTGTTGCCATGATGAATGAATACCTGGGTTGCCGCAGATTCCAGACCTCTGCGCTGGTTCTTTTTGAACTGAGCCGGCCGGAAAAACAGAGAATAGAAGACGGCAGAGATTCAAAAGCACTGTTTAGCAGGCAGGCGGACCGGCTGAAACGCTTCTTCCGGCAGGAGGATATCATCTGTCTGAATGGCGGCTATGAAGTGATGGTGCTTTGTAAAAATATTCGGGAAGAGGATGCGGAGAATAAAAAGGAGCGGATTACGCAGATGCTGAACCAAGAGATGTCTGCCAAAGAGAGAAAGTTTTTTTTGCCGGTGCGTGCGGGATATACCATGATTTCCATGGAGGATTCTGATTTTGAACGCTGCTATGAAGCGGTCAGAAGTGTTTTTGAAAAGGATTTTTTGCTTTAAAGTGAAAAAGTAAAAAAATAGAATAGACCCTTTCCTGCACTTGTGATATAATTCCCATAAAATCATTTCAGGATAAAGGAAGGAATAAGATTATGATAGCAGACAAGATGAGACCCCTTGTAGAAAATAATTCCGCAATCCGTGCCATGTTTGAAGAAGGAAAGAAGATGGCTCTGCTTTATGGCCGGGAAAATGTGTATGACTTCAGTCTGGGAAATCCCAATGTACCCGCTCCAAAAGCGGTCAATCAGGCGATTCTGGACATCATCAAAGAGGAAGAGACCACGTTCGTTCATGGCTATATGAGCAATGCGGGATATGAGGATGTAAGAGCTGCGGTAGCCGGTTCCTTAAACCGGAGGTTTGGGACTCATTTTCATCTGGAAAATATTCTTATGACGGTTGGAGCTGCCAGCGGTATGAATGTGATTTTAAAAACCATACTGGATCCGGGAGATGAGGTGGTGGTTTTCGCCCCTTATTTTATGGAATATGGCTCTTATGTGAGAAACTATGACGGTGTGCTTGTGGTGGTACCTCCGGATACCAAAACCTTTTATCCGGATCTTGAGGAATTTGAGCGGAGGATCACAAAAAAGACAAAGGCCGTAATCATCAATACGCCTAACAATCCCACCGGAGTCATTTATTCTTCAGGGACTCTGGAGAAAATCGCAGGGATCATGGAAAAGAAGGAAAAAGAGTATGGCAAGTCCATCGTGCTCATTTCCGACGAACCATACAGAGAACTGGCATATGACGGAGCAGAAGTCCCTTATGTGACTCCGTTTTATCACAATACCTTTGTCTGCTACTCCTACAGCAAATCCTTATCCCTTCCGGGAGAGCGGATTGGTTACCTTGTGATTCCCGATGAAGTCGATGACTCCCAGAAGGTGATTGCTGCGGCAACCATCTCAAACCGGGTGCTTGGGTGTGTCAATGCCCCATCCCTGATGCAGAGGGTGATCATGCGCTGCTTGGAGGAGCAGGTGAATCTGGAAGCCTACAACAGAAACAGGGAACTTCTTTACAATAGTTTGAAGGAGTATGGGTTTGAATGCATAAAACCGGAGGGGGCGTTCTATTTGTTTGTGAAGGCTCCGGTGGATGATAAGGAATTCTGCGGGTATTGTAAGGAACACCGGGTGCTTTTGGTTCCCGGAAGCTCCTTTGCATGCCCGGGCTACGTGCGGATCGCATACTGCGTTTCTTATGACCAGATCGTCCGTTCTCTTCCGGCATTTAAAAAAATAGCAGAAGCTTATGGACTGATGGAACGTAAGGAGGGAGCAGAATGAGAGCATGGGAGAAAAACATACGAAGGGTCGCTCCTTATGTGCCCGGAGAACAGCCAAAGAGTGAAAAGCCGATCAAGCTGAATACCAATGAAAATCCATACCCCCCGGCTCCGGGGGTGAAACAGGCGTTCAAAGAGATGGACGCCGGCCAGTTCCGCAAATATCCGGATTCCACTTCTTCAGAGCTTATAAAGGCTCTTTCTGAATATTATCAGGTGGAAGAGAATGAGGTTTTTGTGGGGGTGGGGTCTGATGATGTGATCGCCATGGCTTTTATGACCTTTTTTAATTCCGAGCTGCCCATATTGTTTCCGGATGTAAGCTATTCCTTTTACAAGGTTTGGGCGGATTTGCTTCATATTTCTTATGAAACACCGGCTCTTGATGAAAATTTTTGTATTCATAAGGAAGATTATTATAAGGCAAATGGGGGCATCATATTTCCGAATCCCAATGCTCCCACCGGTTTGCTTCTTCCTTTGGAAGAGGTGGAGGATATCATTGCCCATAATCAGGATTCCGTAATCATCGTCGATGAAGCCTACATTGATTTTGGCGGTGAAAGCGCCGTGAGACTCACCCGGAAATACGAGAATCTTCTGGTGGTGCAGACCTTTAGCAAATCCCGTTCCTTAGCGGGGCTGAGAATCGGATATGCCATCGGGCATCCGGATTTAATCCGGGCGGTCAATGATGTGAAAAATTCCTATAATTCCTATACCCTGAACATGCCTTCTATAAAATTAGGCGCAGAGGCGGTAAAGGATGAAACGTATTTTAAAGAGAGCCTTGAACGAATTGTAAAAACAAGGGAAGAGTCCAAGTTAAGGCTTAAAAAACTTGGGTTTTCCTTCCCGGATTCCATGGCGAATTTTATTTTTGCAACCCACAAAGACCGGAGTGCAAAAGACATATATAAGGCTCTGCGTGAGAACCACATATATGTCCGTTACTTCGATCAGCCAAGACTTGACAACCATCTGCGCATTTCCATCGGTACGGATGAGGAAATGAAGAAATTTTTTGAGTTTTTAGAGGTTTTTCTTTCGGATTAATTCGTTTGTCAAAAAGCCGTTGGGATCGTACAATAAACACAGGTGATGGAAATGGAAGATATGAAAAAGTATTTAAAGCTAATGCTTAATATTGTGATACCCATTTTGTTCTTATACCTGATCTGCGTATGGGGACCTAAATTATTGAAATTTTTTCTGCCGTTTGTCATTGGATGGGTCATTTCAGTCATAGCCAATCCTTTGGTGCGTTTTTTTGAAAAACGTCTGAAGATCGTCCGGAAACACAGTTCTGTGCTGATTGTGGTAACAGTGCTCTTTCTGATCATAACGGCCCTTTATTTCCTCGTATCAAAGCTGGTTTATGAATCCATAGAATTTGTGGACCATATTCCCCAGTATTACGAAGCGGCCTGGGTGGAGATTCAAAAGATGCTTTTAAACATACAGGGAATTATGCAGTTTCTACCCATGGGTATTCAGAATTCGGTAAATCAGTTTTTCTCCCATATGGAGCAATATTTGAATGTGGCAGTACAGAAGATCGCCTCTCCTACGGTTATGGCAGCAGGAAATATGGTGAAAAGCATACCGGCGGCCTTGGTCTACACCATCGTTACGATTTTTTCTTCCTATCTGTTCATTGTGGACAGAGATAAGTTCATGGCAGTCATTCATCGTTATATTCCAGAGGGGGGAACCAGATATTACCGCTATTTGAAAAAAGATGTGCGGCATCTGGTCGGGGGATATTTTATTGCCCAATTTAAGATCATGTTTATTATAGCGGCGGTTCTGGCCATTGGATTTCTGGTTCTGGGAGTGGATTATGCACTTCTGCTTGCGGTGCTTATAGCAATCCTTGATTTTCTGCCGATCTTGGGGACTGGTACAATTTTGATTCCCTGGGCATTGGTCCGCATGGTCTCCGGGGAGTTTGCCTTTGGTTTTGGACTGATCGCCATTTACGTACTGACCCTGGTACTGAGGCAGATCATACAGCCAAAGATCGTAGGGGACACCATGGGACTTGATCCTTTTATGACGTTGTTGTTTTTGTATCTTGGATTTAAAATAAGCGGTATCGCGGGAATGATTTTGGCGGTGCCCGTTGGTATGCTGATTCTTAATTTATATGAATTCGGAGCTTTTGATTTGTTTTTTGACAGCGTAAAGACATTGATCCACGATATCAATGTATTCCGTAAGGAGCCGGGGGAAAGACCATGAAAAAGCTGCGTTTGGAGGAAATTATATCATGAACATAAGAGTGAGGATTGCTGCAGGTATGGTTGTGGGTCTTGTTGCCTCTGTAATGATGGCGACCCCTATGAATGTCTTTTCCGGGGAAGCGTGGAACCTGGAAAATGGACAATATGTGGATGCATCCGGACAACCCATTGCCGGTGCATTGGAAAAAGGAATTACCGTTTCAAAATATCAGAACCGGCAGAATGAAGCCGGGGGAGGCATCGACTGGGAGAGGGTAAAGAAATCCGGAGTCTCCTTTGCCATGGTCCGCATCGGTTATTTAAATGATAAAGACCCGTATTATTCCGTCAATATGAATAATGCGGCAAAAAGCGGTATAAAGACAGGTGTATTTTTCTATACACAGGCGCTGGATACCCAGACGGCAGTACAGGAAGCGGAGTACGTGCTTCGGGAAGTAAAGGATTACCCCATATCTTATCCGATCGCATATGACGTGGAGTCTAAATATCTTTTGGACAATCATCTGACCAGACAGCAGATTACGGATAATATCAATGCTTTCTGCAAAGTCATTGCAGATGCGGGATACCGGCCTATGGTGTATGCCAATAACAAATGGCTTACGAATTACATTGATATGGATCAGGTCCCATACGATGTCTGGTATGCCAGATATGGTAGCATTAATGACTGTAAGAACCGGACCATCTGGCAGTGTACGGATCAGGGAAGAGTGGAGGGAATTGAAGGAGATGTGACCATCGAATTTTCCTTCCGGGATTACAGCAGTATAATACCGTCCGAAGGATGGAAGACCATTGGCGGGGAACGGTATTATATGAAAAATTACTTCAAGCAGACCGGCTGGATTGAAGTGGAAGATAAGTGGTATTATCTGGATAACGATGGAACCATGGTTCATGATACGTCTTTGGTAATAGATGGGAACTCTTATGCTTTTGGTACCGACGGAGCGATGATCCGTTAAATGGAAACAGAAGAATGTCCAACATAAAGACAACGGAATATACTTTAGCATACAAAAAGACCGCCCTTATGGACGGTTTTTTGTATGCATAGATTCCCAGCCGGTTATTCCTTATATACATAACAGAAGGAAAAGCTTTTTATCCAAGGAAAGCAGATGCTTATGCTACGCTTTTGCTTTTTTATTGTCAGGAACCGGTGGACTGATATCTGGAAAGCCCGAACCTCCATAACAGAACGGCAGGCAGGAGAAAAAGACAGCCTGCAATTGGAAGAAGACCATACCATGGGTTTTCTGCTTTTCCGGTCAGGTATAGGAACGGGTAGTACTGAAACAGGGAAAAGGGGACCAGGTAGGTACAGATGGTAAGCAAAGTCTTACCGTAAATGCCGATGGGATATTTGCCGTATTCCCTTGCTCCGTCCGTAAATACATTCATAAATTCCAATCCTTCCAGAGTAAAGAAGCATATGGAGGCAAAGATCAGATATATGGCGGCAAATACCACCACGCCTCCTGCAATCATAAGAACTGTGACTGCCACGCGGGCCAGGTTCCACTCAATGGAACTGGCAGATACTCCATAGGCAAACATAACGGCAGCCTGCAGCAGACGGCCGAGCCTGGTCAAGTCGATCTTGCTGCACAAAACGGTAAACAGGCAGTTTCTGGGACGCAGCAGGATCCGGTCAAATTCTCCGTTTCCGATAATGGTTTCAAAGGTGTCAAGGCTCCGGAAAATGGTTTCCGCTATGGTAAATGCCATCAATGTGATGGAAAAACAGAGCAGAACTTCCTCATAGGAAAATCCTTTCACCTGTTTAAACCGGTCCATCATGAAGTAGACACCAAGGAATATGTTAAAAGAAATCAGAAACTGTCCCACAGTGGTCAATAAAAATGAAATCTTATGCTGCATCATACTTTTTAAATGAATGAAAAAATATTTTTGGTATAAACGTATGGAATTCATATCCTGTCTCCTTTCAGCCCCCCTGAATCACGATTCGTTTTAATGCATGTTGCTCCAAAGCCCGCCCGATCAGCAGGAAGGCCGTCAGCCAGAATACCTGCAAGGCAAGGCTTGCATACATATCCTGACCGGTTAAGTCTCCGCCGAAAATCCGAAAGGGGACATTTTGGGCGGAGGCAAAGGGCAGCAGGCTTACAAACTCACGAATTCCGTCGGGAAGGAAAGGCAGAGGGATCACTGAACCGCTTAAAAATTCCGACAGAGAGGTCACAAGTAATTTGATCCCCTGGGAGGAAATGGTATAAAATACGGACATATAAACGATCATGCCGAAAGCCACCACAAAGAGCAGTCCCAGAACCATGGATACCAGAGTAAAAAACCAGGTTTTTAAGTGGTCTGGCAGGGAAAGCCCGTATGGTTCCGGAAGAAACCATGCGAACACCAGAATGGGCATACACCGAAGGACTGCTTTGGACAGGCGTACGGCAAGTCCCCGGACAAACCACATGTTATAAAGGCGGACCGGGCGGCAGAGCTCGTAAGCCACATTCCCGGTGGTAATGGATTCAAAAAGCTGGGATTCCCAGAACCACGTCATAAATAGAGCCAGAAAAGCCTGCTGAAGCCATATGTAGGTGGTAAGAGCGTGAACGTCCATGGGAAAGCTTTCCGGAGATGCTTCGTAAAACGCACGGAATAAAAGAATTTCCATCATGCCCCACACAAACTGGGTGACCATACCGGAAAGGGCGGCTGCCCGGTATTGAAGCCCGTGGATAAATCGGATGCGGAAAAGCGACCAGTATTTTTTCATATTCCGCCTCCTAAATCTCAAAATCCCGGTAAAGGGCCGCAATGATCTCGTCTAAGGCTGCATCTTTTTTGGGCCGGTGGGATTTTAACTCGTCGAGGGTTCCGTCAAGAAGGAGCCGGCCTTTGCCGATCAAAAGGACCCGGTCCGCCAAGGCTTCCATGTCCTGCATATCGTGAGTCGTAAGAAGAACGGTGGTATTGTGCCTTTGGTTCTGCCTGCGGATAAAATCCCTTACCGCCAGCTTGGAAACCGCATCTAGGCCGATGGTGGGTTCGTCCAGAAACAGAATTTTCGGATTGTGGAGCAAAGAGGCGGCGATTTCGCAGCGCATCCGCTGCCCAAGGGACAATTGCCTGGCCGGGGTGCGCAATAGTTCTTCCAGAGATAAAAGTTCCGTCAGTTCGCTTAGGGTTTCGTGGTAATATGTCTTGGGAATGTCGTAGATGTCGCGGAGAAGTTCATAAGAGTCTATGATCGGAACGTCCCACCAGAGCTGGGTGCGCTGTCCGAATACAACGCCTATGTTCTTGACATGTTCTTTCCGTTCCCTCCATGGAACGCGGCCGTCTATGATGCAGGTGCCGTCATCGGGGGTAAGGATACCGCTTAGAATTTTGATGGTAGAGCTTTTACCCGCCCCGTTGGGACCGATATAACCTACCATTTCTCCGTCTCCGATAGAAAAGGAGATGTCTGAAAGAGCATGGATTACTTCCTGCTCTTTGTGAAAAAGTGCCTTCATGGCTTCCAAAAAGCCGGCGCTTCTTCTGGCGACCTTAAAAATCTTATTGATGTGTTCCACTTGAATCATGTTGGTTCCTCCTGGTAGTAATATTTTTGAACGTGATCCTTCCGGCAGCGGACAGTGAGACCTGTCATAACCGGTGAGAGCGTTCTAATATCTTGCCAAGCGGTGAGCGCAGACGATAAATGGTTGCTGGCGCTGCTCTCCGGGAGCTAAAAAAAATGACCCGGGGACTCTACCGTGGTATTAATATTCTCTTTTCCTGAATGTAAGAATTGAAGATAGAATGGAAAAGGAATTTCAGTTTACCACCGCCTAAATTTACTGTCAAGTGTATGAAAAAATAATCTTGACATTTCCGGGAAAAATGTTAATATAAACATATGAACAGATATTCATATATTAATAGTAACACAAAGGAGGTGTGGAATGGAACCGGACGGTAAAAAAATGATAACGGAACCTGAAATCGACCAATGTGATTTCATTTGTGTCCATGAAGGGGTTGTAAATAAGGTGCTGAAGGCAATGCCAAAGGAACAGGAGCTATTTGACCTGGCGGAATTTTATAAGGTTTTTGGAGATCCTACCAGAGTGAAAATCCTTTATGTTCTCAGTCAGTCGGAGATGTGTGTGTGCGACATCGCCAATCTGCTTGGAATGGGGCAGTCAGCCATCTCTCATCAGCTTCGTGTTTTAAAGCAGATGCGCCTTGTGAAATTTAGAAGAGAAGGAAAGACGGTTTTTTATTCTCTGGCAGACGGCCATATCGAGACGATTCTGGCTCAGGGAATGGAGCATATCAATGAATAATTAAATCATTTTAATAAAGGAATGAGGAGAATAATATGAAAAAGATTGTAAAATTAGAAGGTTTATGCTGTGCCAACTGTGCGGCAAAGATTGAAGAGGGCGTTAAAAAATTATCAGGTGTGGAAAGTGCTTCTTTAAGCTTTATGACACAAAGGCTGACGGTAGAAGTCGAGGAGACGAAAACAGACGAAGTGATGGAAGCTGCAAGAAAAATTGCAAATAAGATCGAACCGGAAGCCGAATTTAAAATACTTCGGTAGATCAAAGGAGCCGCTATGACAAAGAAACAAAAAAAGATGGTAATCAGGCTGGCAGCCAGTGCTGTATTTTTTGCAATCGGATTGGTTTTTGAAGGAAAAAATTCCTGGTATCTGGTTCCCTTTATTATTTCCTATCTTGCAGCAGGATACGATGTTCCTCTGCGGGCTCTGCACAGCATGAGAACCGGTCAGTTTTTTGATGAGAATTTTTTAATGTCTCTGGCCACGTTCGGGGCCATCGGAATTGGAGCCATGGAGGAAGCCGTGGGAGTTATGCTGTTTTATCAGATCGGCGAACTCTTCAATGATTATGCGGTCAATAAATCAAGGAAATCCATTACCCAACTGATGGATATTAACCCCGAATATGCCAATCTCCTGACAGACGGAAAAGAGGAGCGTGTCGATCCCTATGAGGTCCAGGTAGGAGATATCATCGTTGTAAAGCCTGGAGAGAAGGTACCCTTAGACGGAATCGTGACCAAAGGAGCCGCCGGTCTTGATACAAAGGCTTTAACCGGAGAATCCATGCCCGTAGAAGTAAAGGAAGGCGATGAGGTAATCAGCGGTTCCATCAACTTAAACAGCGTGTTAGAGATCCGGGTAACCAAACTGTTTGATGATTCCACCGTGGCAAAGATTCTGGAACTTGTGGAAAATGCCAGCTCCAGAAAGGCAAAGGCCGAAAATTTTATTACCAGGTTTGCAAGAGTCTATACTCCTGCCGTTGTAATCCTTGCAGTAATTCTGGCCGTTGTTCCGCCGCTTGTTTCCGGCGGTGACTGGGGCACCTGGATCTATCGTGCCTGCAGCTTTTTGGTTGTTTCCTGTCCCTGTGCGCTGGTGATCTCTGTGCCTTTGAGCTTTTTCGGCGGACTTGGTGCGGCATCCAAACAGGGAATCCTTTTAAAAGGAAGCAATTATCTGGAAGCTATGGCTTCCTTGGATACGGTAGTATTTGATAAAACAGGTACGCTTACAACCGGCAAGTTTAAAGTCACAGAAATTGAAGCGGTGTCAGTTACCAAAGAAGAACTTCTAAAACTGGCAGCCTACGGGGAGTTTCACTCCAATCATCCCATTGCCCTGTCCGTAAAAGAGGCTTATGGGAAACCTGTGGATCAGACAAAGCTGGGAAGTGTGGAAGAGCTTGCCGGTTACGGTGTCCGGGCGGAGCTTTTATTGGAAGAGGGAAAACGCAGTCTATCGGTTGGAAATAAAAGGCTTATGGAACAGCTTGGGATTTTAATTCCGGGAGAAGAACCCATCATAGGAACCACACTCTATGTAGCAGAAGATGCTTCTTATCTTGGTTCCATCACCATTTCCGATGCCATCCGGGAAGATGTGCCGGTGGCGTTAAAGGGACTGAAATCAGCGGGAGTGAAAAAGCTTATCATGCTTACCGGGGATAAACAGGAGGTTGGCCGTGCAGTCGGTGAAAAGCTGGGACTTGATGAGGTTCACGGCGGACTGCTTCCCGGAGATAAAGTAGGGAAAGTGGAAGAACTTTTGAGAAAGAAGGAAGCAGGCACCACGCTGGCATTTGTCGGCGACGGCATCAACGATGCACCGGTTCTTGCCCGTGCGGATGTGGGAATTGCAATGGGCGGCATCGGCTCTGACGCCGCAGTGGAAGCAGCCGATGTGGTCATTATGACAGATGAACCTTCAAAGCTTACGGATATTATTCTGATTGCAAGAAAGACCATGGTCATCGTAAAGCAGAACATTGTGTTTGCCATTGGTGTAAAAGTGCTCATCCTTTTGCTGTCTGCTATGGGAATTGCAACCATGTGGGCCGCCGTATTTGGGGACGTAGGTGTATCAGTACTGGCCATTTTAAACGCCATTCGAGCATTGAAGTATGGAGATAAAGATAAAAAAACACATTGACAAATTTTTTTCCAGCTGATATATTTTACACATATTGCGGGTGGTGCGAAGACGGTCCATTGTTGTAAGACTGTGTTTGCCCACCCCTTTTTTGGGAAATACTTCTGATTGGAAATCTAGGATTAAGAAAGGGAGATTGTATTATGAGCAAGTATAGCAAAGAAGACATATTCCGTATCGTGGAGGAAGAGGATGTAGAATTTATCCGCCTCCAGTTTACGGATATTTTCGGTATGATGAAAAACGTCGCTATCACCAAAAGCATGCTTTCCAAGGCATTAGAAAACCGCTGCATGTTTGATGGTTCCTCCATTGAAGGTTTTATAAGGAGTGAAGAGTCTGATATGTATCTTTATCCGGATCTGGATACCTTTGAGATTTTTCCATGGCGCCCCCAGCAGGGAAAAGTAGCAAGACTCATGTGTGATGTATACTCTCCCGATAAGACTCCTTTTGAAGGCGATCCAAGATACGTGCTTAAAAAAGTAATAAAGAAAGCCAGGGACATGGGCTTTGTATTTCATGCAGGTCCGGAATGTGAATTTTTTCTGTTTCATACCGATGAGGAGGGCTGTCCCACCACTCATACCCATGAGACAGCAAGTTATTTTGATGTGGCACCAATTGATCAGGCTGAAAATGTCCGCAGGGATATGGTATTATCCCTGGAAGAGATGGGCTTTATGATTGAAGCCTCCCATCATGAGATTTCCCCGGGACAGCATGAGATTGATTTTCAATATGCGGAAGGCATTGTAACCGCAGATAACATTATGACCTTTAAAATGGCGGTGAAAGCCATTGCAAAACGGCATGGCCTCCATGCGACCTTTATGCCCAAGCCCAAGGCAGGGGTCAATGGTTCCGGTATGCATATCAACATGTCCCTGACTGATTTAAACGGACGGAATATGTTTGAGGATTCCAGGGATGAGCTGGGGTTAAGTAAGAATGCTTACCAGTTTATTGCCGGCATTCTTCACCATATGAAGGGCATGACGATTTTGACCAATCCTCTGGTCAATTCCTATAAGCGTCTCGTTCCGGGATACGATGCTCCCATTTATATCGCATGGTCCGCTAAAGCAAACCGGAGTCCGTTGATCCGTATTCCATCCTCCAGGGGAGAAGGCACCAGGATCGAACTTCGCTGCCCGGATTCTGCCGTAAATCCATATCTGGCTCTGGCCGCATGTCTGGCCGCAGGTCTTGATGGGATTGAAAAGGGAATGAGACCGCCGGAAAGTGTGGACAGCAATGTATTTGCCATGTCTCAGGAGGAGATATCACGCAGAGGAATCGAACAGCTTCCGGAAACACTTGGGGAGGCCATTGAAGCATTCCGTAAGGATGAATTTATGAAAGACGTTTTGGGAGAGCATATCTTCACCAAATATTTAGAAGCCAAGGAAGCCGAGTGGCGTATGTTCCGGGCCCATGTAACGGACTGGGAAGTGGATGAATACCTGAATAAGTATTAATCTTTTGTATCCCCGATACGGTTATCTGGAGGTGAGAGTGTTTGACCAATGTAATAGTGGCATTTTCTAAGGCGGAAGATGCGAAAAATATAAAAAATATTCTTATGAAAAATGGCTTTTCGGTCTCCGCGGTCTGCACCTCCGGCTCTCAGGCGCTCAATAGTGCCGATGAACTGGGCAGCGGGATCGTGGTGTGCGGATGCAGGTTTGCTGATATGGTATATCAGGAAATCTACGAATGTCTTCCTCCGGGAATGCAGATGCTTCTTGTGGCCTCTCCCAGCCAGTGGAACGGAAGAGCGCCGGAAGACGTGGTCTGTTTGGGGCTTCCGTTAAAAGTCCAGGACTTGGTAAGCACTCTGGAAATGATGATGGAAACCATGGCCAGAAGACGGAAAAAATTAAAGAACCAGCCAAGGGAGCGGAGTAAGGAAGAGGTGGATCTGATTAAGCAGGCAAAAGAACTGCTGATGGAGCGAAATCACATGTCCGAATCAGATGCCCACCGGTATATCCAGAAATGCAGCATGGACAGCGGAACCAATATGGTGGAAACTGCCCAGATGATTATGAGTTTAATCAATCGATAGAAGTTGAGGAAATAGTGATGAAATTTACTAAAATGCAGGGAATCGGCAACGATTATGTTTATATCAACTGTTTTGAAGAAACGGTGGAAAATCCGGCGGAGCTTTCCAAAAAGGTCAGCGACCGCCACTTTGGAATCGGGTCAGACGGCCTGATTCTTATCTGCCCTTCCAAAACAGCAGACTGTCGTATGCGCATGTTTAATGCAGATGGATCGGAAAGTGCCATGTGCGGCAACGGAATCCGCTGTGTGGGAAAATACGTATTCGACCACCGTCTGGTGGAAAAGACGGAATTTGATGTGGAAACAGAGGCAGGGATCAAGCACTTAAAGGTGACGGAAGAAGGCGGCAGGACCGTGAAGATAACCGTTGATATGGGCATACCGGAAGTCACCAGCAAGGTGCCGGAGCCCATCTGCATTTCCGGTACGGATTACGAGTTTATCGGGATCTCGGTGGGAAACCCTCATGCGGTCTACTATATGGATGGCATTGATGCGCTGGATTTAGAATCCATTGGTCCGGCATTTGAACATCATGAGCGGTTTCCGGAAAGAACCAATTCTGAGTTCATTGAAGTTATAAATAAAAACTACATCCGGATGAGAGTCTGGGAGCGGGGCAGCGGGGAAACCTGGGCCTGCGGCACCGGAGCAACGGCCAGTGCAGTGGCCTGTGCCCTGAGCGGACGTACCGGGGATACGGTAGAGGTGGAGTTAAAAGGCGGAAATTTGACCATACACTGGGACCGGGAAGGAAGCGGTCATGTGTTCATGACCGGTCCGGCAGTGGAAGTGTTTCAGGGAGAATTCGACATAAAAAATCTTTCATACAATACAGGAGGAACCAATGGTAAAGATCAATGAAAATTATTTAAAGCTTCCGGGAAGCTATCTGTTTTCTACAATTGCAAAAAAGGTGAATGCTTACATAGAAGCAAATCCAGACAAGAAGGTCATAAGACTTGGTATCGGTGACGTTACCCAGCCTTTGGCACCTGCTATTATTGAAGCACTTCATGGAGCGGTTGATGAGATGGGGAGTGCAGAGTCCTTTCATGGCTATGCACCGGACCTTGGCTATGCCTTTTTAAGAGAGACCATTGCAAATGAGGATTATATCTCCAGAGGCTGCCAGATCGGGGCAGATGAGATTTTTGTTTCGGATGGTGCAAAGAGTGACTGCGGAAACATTCAGGAGATTTTTGACGAAAACTGTACCATCGCTGTTTGTGATCCGGTGTATCCTGTATACGTGGATTCCAATGTCATGGCAGGAAGAACCGGAGTATACGATGAAGTTACCGGTAAATGGAGCAATGTCATTTATATGCCTTGTACGGCAGAGAATCAGTTTGTGCCTGAGCTTCCGGAAAGAACTCCGGACTTAATTTATCTTTGTGTTCCAAACAATCCCACCGGTACGACCCTGACCAGGGATCAGTTAAAAGTTTGGGTGGATTATGCCAATAAGAACGGTGCGGTCATTCTTTATGATGCCGCTTACGAGGCTTATATTGCAGAAGAGGATGTTCCTCATACCATTTATGAGATTGAGGGTGCGAAGACCTGTGCCATTGAATTCCGTTCCTTCTCAAAGAATGCCGGCTTTACCGGAGTCCGTCTTGGCTTTACCGTAATACCAAAGGAACTGGTCAGAGGCGGTACGTCTTTACATGCTTTGTGGGCAAGACGTCACGGAACCAAATTTAACGGAGCCCCATACATCATCCAGAAAGCCGGAATGGCGGTTTATTCTGAGGAAGGCAAAGCACAGCTGAAAGAGCAGGTGGCTTATTACATGAGGAATGCAAACGTTATCTATAACGGGTTAAAAGAGGCAGGCTGTGAGGTTTACGGCGGTGTAAATGCTCCATATATCTGGTTAAAGGTACCGGGCGGCATGACTTCCTGGGAGTTTTTTGACCTGCTCCTGGAAGAAGCAAGTGTAGTGGGAACTCCTGGAAGCGGATTCGGCCCAAGCGGAGAAGGATACTTCCGTCTGACCGCATTCGGAACCTACGAAAATACGGTAGAGGCCATTGAAAGACTTAAAAAAATGCCTTCCCTAAGAAAATAAAGGTTGACAAGTATTTGATAATTCGATATTATTAAATATAAGAAAGATTTATAAGTTTACAGTTTCATTTGTAAGAACAAAAGCGTTCAGTACTTGGGAAGTACTGGCGCTTTTTTTATTTCAAGGAGGAAGATATGGACGATATTGATAAGAAAATAGTGCAGACCCTGCAGAAGAATGCCCGGGCATCCTTAAAGAATATAGCAGAAAAAACCTTTTTGTCCTCACCTGCAGTTTCCTCCAGAATCGAGAAGCTGGAGCGGGAGAAAATCATCACCGGATACCATGCGCAGGTAGACCCTATGAAGCTTGGATATCACATTACGGCATTTGTAAATTTAGACGTTTCTCCAGTGGATAAAATCCAGTTTTATTCCAGTATGGAGTCCATACCAAACGTGCTGGAGTGCAACTGTGTGACCGGAGATTATTCCATGCTGCTAAAAGTGGCGTTTCAAAGCACCATGGAACTTGATGTTTTCATCGGACAGCTTCAAAAATACGGAAAAACCAATACACAGATCGTATTTTCTACTCCCGTAGGCCCAAGAGGTGTGGATGTTATGGCGGAATTGGGAGAAAAAGAATAAATTTTATGCAAAAACTGGTACCGGGGAATCTTCTTTCACATACGTTATAGAATAGAGGTATGTGAAAGGAGTTTTTCTTTTGGCTGAGAGACAGATCGTAGTAATAGATGCCGGCCACGGCGGTGCAGATCCGGGTGCGACCTACAACGGACGGCAGGAAAAAGATGATAACTTAAAGCTTGCGCTGGCAGTAGGGCGGGTTCTTGCAGACCGGGGAGTCGATGTCAGGTATACGAGAACTGACGATACCTACAATACACCTCTTGAGAAAGCCATGATGGGAAATGATGCAGAAGCAGACTTTTTTGTTTCCATACACCGCAATGCAATGCCAGTACCTGGCACCGGTTCAGGAGCAGAAGTCCTTGTGTTTGAAGATAAAGGAATCCAGTCTATGCTGGCTAAAAATATGATGGAAGCCTTGGCTGAGACCGGATTTGCCGATTTGGGAGTCATTGAACGTCCGGGTCTGGTAGTTCTTAGAAGGACAAAGGTGCCGTCGGTTTTGGTGGAAGCAGGGTTTATAGATAACGAGGCAGATAATTACCTGTTTGACCAGAATTTTGAAGCGATTGCAAAGTCCATTGCTGACAGTATCATGAAAACCATTGAGGAGCAGGAAGAGACTTATACGGAATATTATCAGGTCCAGACCGGAGCTTACCGGGTCCGTTCCCTGGCAGAGGCCCAGCTCAATGAATTAAAGGCCCAGTCATTTCCTGCTTTTATTGTTCAGGAAGACGGACTTTATAAGGTTCGGGTAGGTGCATTCCGTAACATTGATAATGCAGTGCGTATGGAACAGGCACTCAGAAGGTATGGGTATAATACATTTATGGTAAAAAGACCGGCTGTATATTGAAATTTATGGGTCGCCGGGACGCAGGCTTTGAAGAAAGTCCACGCCCCTGCGGCTTTTTTCCGTTTTCATGCTTGACAAAAGCCCTGCCGTCCCTTAATGTCTGAATCAGAA
This sequence comes from Lacrimispora sinapis, assembly GCF_043633585.1. NCBI lineage: Bacteria > Bacillati > Bacillota > Clostridia > Lachnospirales > Lachnospiraceae > Lacrimispora > Lacrimispora sinapis. Next base: position 1,143,727 of record NZ_CP141832.1, read on the forward strand.
GACGGAAGAAGGAGAGAGAGAACATGATAAAAGCGGTTATATTTGATATGGATGGTGTTTTGATCGACAGCGAAGGCGTTTATCTGGAATATCAATTGGAATTTGCAAGAACTAAAAATCCGAATGTAAGGCTGGAACAGCTTTATCCTATGGCAGGAGCCACCAAAAAGGATTCCTGGGAGGTTATGGAGCGGGCGGTGAACAACGGACAAACCTGGGAAGAATTAAGAGACGAATTCCGGAAAAAGGACATTTATCGGGAAATTGATTATAGAAAGCTGTACCGCCCCGCTGCGACGGCGGTCCTCTCACAGTTAAAAGCAGACGGATACCGGCTTGCTCTTGCCTCCTCCACTCATTTAGAACTGGTGGAACGAATCCTGGAGGAAAACGGAATCCGGTCTTATTTTGAAGAGGTCATCAGCGGCAGCCAGTTTAAAAGAAGCAAGCCTGATCCAGAGATTTATCTGCATACCGCCGCGTGTCTTGGGCTTGCTCCCCGGGAATGTCTTGCAGTAGAGGATTCCACTCTTGGGATTCAGGCAGCTTACCGGGCGGGAATGAAGATTGCCGCCATCATAGATACGCGGTACGGATTCGACCAGAGTCTGGCCGATTACAGGCTCAGTCAGGTAAAAGATGTATTAGAAGCCGTTAAAAAGGCATAGGATATGATATACCATTGAATTCAGGAGGAATTGCTTGAAGTATATCAGCGAGCTTTTAAAAGGTGTCATCATAGGAGTGGCCAACATCCTTCCCGGCATTAGCGGAGGAATGCTCGCCATTACAATGGGCGTGTACGATAAGATCATTCATGCGGTGAACCGAATTTTTAAGGAACCGGTGAAAAGCCTTCGGATTCTCCTTCCATATGGGATCGGAGCCGTTGCAGGTATTATTTTCCTTTCTCTGGTTTTTGAATATCTTTTTCATACATATCCCCTTCAGACCAAACTGTCATTTTTAGGATTGATCGCCGGAGGGCTTCCCGCCTTATTCCGGAAATCCTTTTCAAAGGAGCAGACCGACCGGAAAAAAGGTATTTTAACGACGGTGACCACCTGCGTTTTGGTGGTTCTCATTACTTTCGTGGCGGAGACCGCGATCGCTTCCGGAAAGAGCGGAGGGACAATGGATCTGGCAACCGGAGCCGCTTATCTTTCTTCCGGAAAGTTCTGGTTCATCACCTTGTTTTTCATCGGTCTGGTGGCGGCAGCAACTATGATCGTGCCAGGAGTCAGCGGTTCCATGATCATGATGATGCTGGGATTTTACGAACCCATTCTTCAGGCCAATAATGCATGCATTAGGGCTTTATCGGTTATGGATTTTTCCACACTTCTTTTTAATGTTGTGGTGCTGGCTCCGTATTTTGCCGGAATGGCGGTCGGGGTGTTTTTATTTGCCAGAGCCGTGGAGCAGCTCCTGACCCGTCATGAATGTCAGATGTACCGGATCGTGATCGGTCTGGTTCTTTCTTCCCCCATTGTAATCCTGTGGGACGTTCCATGGAAAAGCGTGGCGCTGTATGAACTTATGGGAGGGATTGCACTGGCCCTTCTTGGATATGTAGCTGCGGACCTGCTGGGAGGAAAAGGGTGATGCTTTAAACAGTAGCCAATGCGGATTTTTCTAAAAGAAGGAAAGGCTTCTCAAATGCAGATATGAGGTCAATAACTGCATTTGAGAGGTCTTTCCTTCTTTCTGTTAAAACCGTATGTTCTTTAAGAATATTCCGCAATACGGGTAATTCCCACATAGATGTGGGAGATCCGGTACCAGGTGGCAAAATCAATAATACCTGTTACAGGAAGTTTAAAAATACTCTGGAACTGGCGGACTGCTTCTGCCGTATCCGGTCCATAGATACCGTCGGCAGTGATTCGCGGAATGGCAGTATAAACGCCTGCAATGGTATCCAACTGCTCCTGAACCTGCCGGACCTTATCTCCGCTTGCCCCAATGGTCAGGTTATAACCTGGGAACGAAGACGGAACGCCGGAAACCTGTTCTGCGGTGTTGATGTACATATCGCTTCCGTAATAGTTCCGGATGATCTGGATGGCGGTGTAGCCCTGTTCTCCTAAGTCACAGCTTCCCCATTGTGACATCCAGTTTGGGCACCGGACCCGCTGCCCGTCGCAGTACTGGGTAAGAATGGGCTGGCGGACTCCCGGACGGGACAAATAGCTGTTGAAGATTTCATCGACTACCTGGGAAATGCTTTCATAAATGTTGCGCCCATAGATCCATTTGTGGTCAAAAGCAGTGGAGGAGGTGATGGTAAAATCATATCCCTGATTCCGGTACCATTCGGTATAGACCCGGTTCAAGGTGAAGCTCATAATGGCAAGAACATTGGCGATGATGGTTTCTCTGGGCCATGTGGCATAAATCTCACTGGATGCGACGTTTTTGATGTATTCTCCGTAAGGAACGTAATAATTAGGTGCTGTCGGGTCGGTAGGAACACCGTCGTGAACGATGATGGTTTCAGGAATTACCACCTGGCTGAGGACGATTTCTCCTGTTTCTGCAACCGGCTTTACTTCTGCTTCGGCAATTTTGGGAGGATATTCCCCATACAGTGTGTGGTCCGGGATAACTATGGGCACATCAGGAGATACTTCATCTACGATGGGAACCATCCGTACGGGCTGAAGTGCCAAGGTGTCTGCGAGGATTTCCGTACCGTTGATGGAAACTGGTTCAAAGCCCTGGGCGCGGACGAAAAGTGAGTATTGGGAATAAGGCTGGACAAGGCTGGGAGATAAACTTAAATCTACGGGAGGTGCGGAAAGGCTTACCTGCTCCGTCTGCCCGGAAGAATCAGTAACAAGCTGTTCCAATGTACTTTCCGGATCTCCGGTATAGGAAACGGAAATTTCTGCATTCTGTATGGGAAAGTTGTTTTCATTTGAAACAACATTTACCAGAAGAGAACCGGTCGCAGTGGTTTCCTGTGCTCTTGCTGTCATGTATGGATTCATAGGATTCCCCTTAATGGAATGATTGTTATAAATATATTGCCGGATGACAGAAATCATTACAAAAGTCCCCGCAGAGTCATAAAAAACATTCTGCGGGGGACTTTTCAGAAAAAGGATGATTTGGGTTCGTGAAACATGGATTCCACGTAATTGCGCATTTCCTGACGGCTGTCAATGTTTCTTGCACCTTCTACGATGGCATTTCTCTCAGGTTCGGAAAGGCCTGCAAATCGGTTAAGAATGTCGGAGTGCTGTGCCAATTCCATGGTGAATCCGATTGGAAGATCACTGTTATCAATCATATTTATCACCTCGGTCCTATTTTCCCCGAATTGGGCCGAAAGTATACTTTTGAATATAATACCAGAGGAAGATTGCATAATTATACAACATTATATGGATATTATTTAGAATATTAAAAAAACATGAATAAAAAATGGAAAAAGAATTGCGAAGAAAACGGTTGAAAAATGTCACAGGATAATGTATAATCTATTCAATTTGGGCAGATATCAGTCGGCCTAATAACCATAGCATTGAGAAAGGATTGGGACTTTGCGTATGAAAGCTTTTTTAATACTGGAAGACGGCACTGTGTTTACAGGGACAAGCATTGGTTCAACACGGGAAGTGATAAGCGAGATTGTATTCAATACTTCCATGACGGGATATTTAGAAGTCCTCACCGACCCCTCTTATGCGGGGCAGGCAGTTGTAATGACTTATCCGTTAATTGGCAATTACGGCATTTGCCGGGAAGATATGGAATCATTAAAACCGTGGCCCGATGGCTACATTGTCAGAGAATTATCTAGAATCCCCAGCAACTTTAGATGTGGGGATACCATTCAGCATTTCTTAGAAGAAAACGACATTCCAGGTATCAGTGGTATCGATACGAGAGCCCTAACAAAAATTTTAAGAGAAAAAGGTACGATGAACGGCATGATTACAACCAATGAAGGTTTTGATCTTGATGACGTCATTTCACGTATGAAAAAATATTCTGTTACCGGTGTGGTAAAGGCTACTACCTGTAAGGAAAAGCATGTCCTTCCGGGCGATGGAAAGAGAGTTGCACTCCTTGATTTGGGGGCAAAGAAGAATATCGCCCGCTCTTTAAATGAGAGAGGCTGCGAAGTGACGGTATATCCTGCCGGTACAAAAGCAGAAGAGATCCTGTCCGGGGATTTTGACGGCATCATGCTGTCCAACGGACCTGGTGACCCAAAGGAGTGTACGGAAATCATTGCTGAGATAAAGAAACTGTACGATTCCAATGTTCCCATTTTCGCCATCTGCCTGGGGCATCAGCTTATGGCACTTGCAACCGGAGCGGATACTCATAAATTAAAGTATGGACACCGGGGCGGAAACCACCCGGTCAGGGATTTAGAAACCGGACGCGTTTATATTTCCTCCCAGAACCACGGTTATGTGGTTGATGAAGATACCGTGGACCCGGCTGTTGCGGTTCCTGCATTCGTAAACGTCAATGACGGAACCAATGAGGGGTTAAAGTATACCAATAAGAACATATTCACCGTACAGTACCATCCGGAAGCCTGTCCGGGACCACAGGATTCCAGCTACTTATTTGACCGGTTTATAAACATGATGGAGGAGGAAAATAATGCCTAAGATTCAGGATATTAAGAAAGTGCTCGTTCTTGGCTCCGGCCCGATCATCATCGGCCAGGCTGCAGAATTCGATTATGCCGGGACCCAGGCATGCCGTTCCTTAAAAGAGGAAGGCGTAGAGGTTGTTTTATTAAATTCCAATCCTGCCACCATCATGACGGATAAGGATATTGCAGATAAAGTATACATCGAGCCTTTGACGGTCGAGGTGGTGGAGCAGCTTATTTTAAAAGAAAAACCGGACAGCGTGCTTCCGACCCTGGGCGGCCAGGCAGGATTAAATCTTGCCATGGAGCTTGCTGACAACGGCTTTTTGGAAAAGCACAACGTCCGCCTCATCGGAACCACGGCTCTCACCATTAAAAAGGCAGAAGACCGTGAGATGTTTAAGGAAACCATGGAAAAGATCGGGGAACCGGTAGCTCCTTCCGATATTGTGGAGAATGTGGAAGACGGACTTCGGATCGCGGAAGAAATCGGATATCCCATCGTTCTTCGTCCTGCTTATACCCTGGGAGGTTCGGGCGGCGGGATTGCTGAGAATCCGGCCCAGTGCCGTGAGATTCTTGAAAACGGACTTCGCTTATCCCGTGTGGGACAGGTTCTGGTAGAACGCTGTATCGCCGGATGGAAGGAAATTGAATATGAAGTTATGCGGGACGGTGCAGGAAATGTGATCACCGTATGTAATATGGAAAACATCGACCCCGTAGGCGTTCATACCGGAGACAGCATCGTAGTGGCACCGTCCCAGACCCTTGGAGACAAAGAGTACCAGATGCTGCGTACCTCCGCATTAAAGATCATCAGCGAGCTGGGGATCACAGGCGGCTGTAACGTACAGTACGCCCTTCACCCGGAAAGCTTTGAGTACTGCGTGATCGAGGTAAACCCACGTGTAAGCCGTTCCTCTGCGCTAGCATCAAAGGCTACCGGATATCCCATTGCAAAGGTGGCGGCAAAGATTGCCTTAGGATATACCCTGGATGAGATCAAGAATGCGGTAACGAAAAAAACCTATGCAAGTTTTGAACCCATGCTTGATTACTGTGTGGTTAAGATGCCCCGCCTTCCGTTTGATAAGTTTTTAAGTGCCAAGAGAACTCTGGGGACCCAAATGAAGGCAACGGGTGAGGTCATGAGCATCTGCACCAGCTTTGAAGGCGGCCTTATGAAAGCCATCCGCTCTCTGGAGCAGCATGTGGACAGCCTGCTGTCTTATGACTTTACGGAACTTACGGATGAAGAACTGACAGAAACCCTTCATCTGGTGGATGACAGAAGAATCTGGGTCATTGCAGAGGCGATCAGAAGAGGCTTTTCCTATGAGACCATTCATGAGATCACAAAGGTCGATGTGTGGTTTATTGATAAGCTGGCCATTCTTGTGGAGATGGAAGAAGCACTGAAAAAAGGTCCTCTGACCACCGAATTATTAAAGGAAGCCAAACGTCTGGAATTCCCGGATACTGTGATTTCCAGGCTGACTGGAATCTCTGTGGAAGACATTCATCAGACAAGAAAAGACAACGGCATTACAGCGGCATTTAAGATGGTAGATACCTGTGCGGCTGAATTTGCCGCCGAAACACCTTATTATTACTCCTGCTTTGGAAGTGAGAATGAAGCCATTCAGACTTCCGGAAGAAAGAAAGTATTGGTTCTGGGTTCCGGTCCTATCCGCATCGGCCAGGGAATCGAGTTTGACTTCTGCTCCGTTCACAGCACCTGGAGCTTCAGCAGAGAAGGCTATGAGACGATTATTGTCAATAACAACCCTGAGACCGTAAGTACAGACTTTGATATTGCCGATAAACTGTATTTTGAACCTCTTACTCCGGAGGATGTGGAGAGCATTGTGGACATCGAAAAGCCGGACGGAGCAGTGGTACAGTTCGGCGGACAGACTGCCATCAAACTGACCGAAGCGCTGATGAAGATGGGAGTCCCCATTCTTGGAACCGCAGCAGAAGATGTAGATGCAGCGGAAGACCGGGAGCTTTTTGATAAGATCCTGGAAGAATGCCAGATCCCAAGACCAGCCGGACAGACTGTATTTACAGCCGAAGAAGCGAAGACGGTGGCAAACCAGCTTGGTTATCCGGTGTTAGTAAGACCTTCCTATGTACTTGGCGGACAGGGAATGCAGATTGCGATTTCCGATCAGGATGTGGACGAATTCATCGGAATCATCAATCAGATTGCCCAGGAACACCCGATTCTGGTGGATAAATATATTATGGGAAAAGAGATCGAAGTCGATGCAGTCTGCGACGGCCAGGAGATCTTAATCCCTGGCATTATGGAGCATATCGAACGTGCCGGTGTCCATTCCGGTGACAGTATTTCCGTATATCCGGCTCAGAGCATTGACGAGGAAGTCAAGGGAAAGCTGGTGGAATACACCAGAAGACTGGCGAGGGCTCTTCATGTAAAGGGTATGATCAATATTCAGTTCATTGTGAGCGGAAAAGACGTATATGTTATCGAGGTAAATCCTCGTTCTTCCCGTACGGTGCCATATATCAGTAAAGTGACCGGAATTCCTATTGTTCCTCTGGCGACCCAGGTGATCTGCGGCCATACCATTAAGGAGCTGGGGTATGAGCCGGGGCTGCAGCCGGAGGCAGATTACATTGCCGTAAAGATGCCGGTATTCTCCTTTGAGAAGATCCGCGGCGCAGACATCAATCTGGGACCGGAGATGAAATCCACGGGAGAGTGTCTTGGAATTGCCAAGACCTTTAACGAGGCACTTTATAAGGCGTTTGCAGGAGCAGGCATTAAGCTGCCCAGGCATAAGAATATGATTATCACCGTAAAAGATTCCGACAAGGAAGAGATCATTGAAATTGCAAGAAGGTTCCAGGCACAGGGCTATAAGATATTCTCCACCTCCGGAACTGCGAAGGTATTAAATGAAAACGGTGTAAAAGCCCTTATGGTGCGGAAGCTGGAACAGGAATCGCCCAATCTGCTGGACTTGATTCTGGGGCATGAAATTGATCTGGTCATTGATACCCCGCCTCAGGGGGCCGACAGAAGCAAAGACGGGTTTACGATCCGCAGAAATGCCATTGAAACCGGCGTGACTGTTCTTACTTCCCTGGATACGGCAGCAGCCCTGGTGACCAGTATGGAAAACCGGGCCAAAGAATTGACCCTCATCGACATTGCACAGGTTAAAAATATATAAGGAATTGAGATGATATGATATTTTACATCAACAAACAGGCGGTAGAAATTAAAACCAGATTTGATAATGCACCACTGACTTCCCCCAATGAGGCTTGTGCGGCCATGGGAATGCTCTATAAAATCTATGGCCTGCCTGTTCCTGAAAAAAAGGACATGGTAAGCCAGATGAAAGAGGATTTTCATGCAGCAGTAAAAGATCTTCCGGTTCCGTCGGAGTTTGCTGCAAAAATCATAAGTCTACTTGATGCGTATTATAAAGATGATCCGGTGACGGAGGAGATCTATGAATTGTTAAAATACAGTTATGAAGAGCAGAAATAGCTTTTCAATATAGAAGAAAGGCCGGAATTACAGGTAATCCTGTTCCGGCCTTTCTTCTATATTAATGTCAGATTCATTACTGTGCTGGTTTTTTGACAAATTGTTTGTCAAATTCAGGGTTGAAATAGTAGAAGTTTTTCGCATCTAAATCAGATTTGATTTTTTCAAGGGCCTCTCCAAACCTCTGGAAATGCACCACTTCTCTTGCACGAAGGAATTTCAGTGGTTCCCGTACGTCTGGATCTGTGATGATACGAATTAAGTTATCATAGGTGGTTCTTGCTTTCTGTTCTGCGGCAAGGTCCTCGATCAAATCGGTGATGGCATCGCCTTTGGACTGAAACTCGCATGCATTGAAGGGAACTCCGGCAGCGGCAGTCGGCCAGAGCGCGGTGGTATGATCAATATAATATGCATCAAACCCTGCGGTTTTTGCCTGTTCCGCAGACAAGTTTTTCGTCAGCTGATAGATAATGGAACAAATCATTTCAAGATGACCCAGTTCTTCTGTCCCGATATCGGTCAAAAGTCCTCCCACTTCTTTGCATGGCATGGTATATCTCTGGGAAAGATACCGCATAGAAGCAGCTAATTCTCCGTCAGGACCGCCGAACTGGCTGATGACCAGAGAGGCAGTTTTAGGACAGGTCTCTTTAATGTTTACCGGGAACTGCAGTCTTTTTTCATAACTCCACATTATACATTACCTCCTTCCCACGGCAGGGGACCATCGGCCCAGGTGAAATGCTTCTGCCCTGGGTATTTTGTGTTGATGTCATTTTTGTTATTGGTATCCGGGCAGACACAGTCCATGGTGAGAGGTTCAAAATTTTCTGCGTAGTTTTTTAACAGCTGCTTTCTCTGTTCCATGGCTTGCTTAAATGCAGTCAGCGCTTCCTGATCCACTGGATGAGTATCCAGATACAAGGTTAAGTCGTTGACCGTAAAACTGATTTCTGTAATTTGTTTTAAGAGATTATTGCGGTCTGCCATCATGCCTCACCTCCCGTAACATAGAAGGGAAGATTCAGGCTTGGAAATATGGTGCCGTTTTTTAAAGCTGCTGCCGGGTCATAGGGCTGTTCCCAAGGCTGCATAGGCACAGTAGCAATTGCAAGCTGAACCGTTGCCGATGGTGTTGCAGGACATGGTTTTGTTTTATCATTTCCGCATGAAGTCGTTGAATTCATAAAAACACTCCTTTCAGTTCTGTCATTCATCCTTCTTTTTTATTATGAACATAAGAATGAAAAATACATTGCAAAAATTCTCCCATATTAACCACCGTAATGTTATTGTAATAAATGGAAAAATGAAATATAATGAAATGGAATACGAGGGAAAAGACAGAATATGGAAAAACAAATTAAGACGGGAGAGCAGAGGTTTGAGTGACAAAAAATTTGCAGTATTAATTGATTCTGATAATATATCAGCCAAGTATATTACATGTATTCTGGATGAGATGACACGATATGGTGTCATTACCTACAAACGGATTTACGGTGATTGGACAAGCGCCCAGATGGGCAAATGGAAGATGGAGCTTTTAGAAAATTCCATCACTCCCATTCAGCAGTTTTCCAATACCGTTGGAAAGAACGCAACTGACTCCGCACTTATTATTGATGCGATGGATTTACTTTATACGGACAATGTAGATGGATTCTGCATCGTATCCAGTGACAGCGATTTTACCCGCCTTGCCAGCAGGCTTAGGGAATCCGGAAAAGAAGTCATCGGAATGGGGGAGGAAAAAACACCCAAATCCTTCCGCGCGGCCTGCACGGTTTTCACCAACTTAGAGGTGCTTCTCGATCAGGATGAAGAAGGAACCGGCGGCGGAGCCATTGGAAAACAAGTGATTGAGCAGGATATTGCATCCATTATTTTAGAAAATGACGATAAAAACAAGGCGACCGGACTGGGTGAGATCGGCAACCGACTTGTAAAAAAATATTCTGATTTTGATGTGAGAAATTATGGCTACAGCTCTTTGTCAAAATTTCTGGAAGAGATGGACAGCTTTGAACTGAGAAAATCCAATAATGTGGTGACCGTCCGCATGAAGGATAACCGCACAAAACGGCAGGAGCTTGACGATTATGCGGTGAAGTTAGTCAAAGGCAGCGGCAAAAACGGTATGGAGCTTGCAGCTCTGGGCAATGGAATGCACCGGAAGTTTGCAGATTTTAAAGTTAAGGATTACGGCTATTCCACATTTTCCAAATTTGTACACAGCATTGTGCAGCTGGAAGTGCGGGAGAATAAAAACAATAATAAAGCCGTGTTTTTGAAAAAAGAATAATCACTTGCCATCCGGGAAATCATAATATTTCACGGATGGCTTCTTTTTTAGCTGTAATTCAAAAGGTATAGTTGGAAGATACCGGCAGAAAACCCAGTAACAATCAGGCTTTCAGAGATATGGGGGAAAAAGGAAAAAAATTGACAAAAAAGTGTTGACAATTGATACAATTCATATTATACTAATGAAGCAGTCGGGAACGAGAGAAAAACAAACGTCCGGACAAGCACTGGGATCTTAGCTCAGCTGGGAGAGCATCTGCCTTACAAGCAGAGGGTCACAGGTTCGAGCCCTGTAGGTCCCATTGGTAAACAAAGCGTTTACTTCACAATTTCATATGGCGGAATAGCTCAGTTGGCCAGAGCACACGGTTCATACCCGTGGTGTCGAGAGTTCGAATCTCCCTTCCGCTATTGATAACCCTGTAATCATAAGATTACAGGGTTTTTTGTACGACAGGAAGCGACAGCCTTTTTCCATTTTTTTTATATTCATTTTTGCTGTTTTATGATATACTAACAAATAGCAAAAAGTGGAGGGATTCCATGTATTATTTTATTGTAAACCCCAACTCACGCTGCGGACGTGGACAAACTATATGGAAAAAGCTGGAAGATACGTTAAATGCTTCCGGAGTGGAGTATCAGGCTTTCTTAACAGAGAAGCCGGGAGATGCCAGAATCTTTGCCAGCCGGCTGACAAGCGGCTGTAAAGAATCCATAGTCATCATCGCTGTAGGCGGAGACGGAACAGTGAACGAGATTTTAGATGGGCTTTCCTTCTGTGGTTCTATTACATTAGGGTATATTCCTGCCGGATCAGGTAATGATTTGGCAAGAAGCTTAAAACTGCCGGGGAATCCGGTTCGGTGTTTAAAGAAGATTCTGCATCCAAAATATTATAAGCTGATGGATTACGGGGTTCTGACTTACGGAGACGGAGAAGTCGCCCACAGACGGTTCAGCGTAAGCGCCGGCATCGGAATGGATGCGGCTGTTTGCCATAACATTTTATTTTCAAAAACCAAAAGACTGCTCTATAAGTTCCATGTCGGACGCCTGGCTTATCTCCTGGTGGGGCTCAAGCAGCTAATGCTGGCAAAGCCGTCAAAAGGGTATATTCTTTTGGATGGGGTTCAAAAGGTGGAATTTAACCACGCGTATTTTATATCTGCACATATTCACCCCTATGAAGGGGGAGGATTTAAGCTTGCTCCGGATGCCAGCTTTGAAGATGGGAAACTTACGGTTTGTATGATGAATACCAGGAAAAAGCGGAAGCTTATTCCATTTCTGGCCTGCTCCCTATTAGGCAAAAGATCCTCCAATATGGGGATTCGTTTCTATACCTGTAAAGAGATTATGATTCATATGGAGCAGCCCCTGGCGGTTCATACCGACGGAGAAAGCTGTTTTTGCCAAAAAGATGTACAGATTCACTGTATCAGTAAAAAATTGCGGGTGATTGTATAGCAATGTTTGTATATATATAGAAGAAAGGATAAATTATGAGAATTGGACAGGGATATGATGTTCATAAATTAGTAGAAGGAAGAGATTTGATTATCGGAGGCGTAAAGATTCCGTACGAAAAAGGACTTATGGGCCATTCGGATGCAGACGTATTGATCCATGCGGTCATTGATGCACTGTTTGGTGCGGCCGGATTAGGGGATATCGGAGAGCATTATCCGGATCATGACCCTCAGTATAAAGATGTTTCCAGCATGGAACTGTTAAAGCTGGCAGCAGGACTTTTAGAGGAAAAGGGATATATTGTCGAGAACATTGATGCAACGGTCATTGCTCAGAAGCCAAAGCTTCTGGCTTATCGTCCCCAGATGATGGAGAACATTGCAGATGCGCTCAATCTGCCGGTGGGAAAAGTGAACGTAAAAGCGACTACAGAAGAAGGGCTTGGATTTACGGGAACAGGAGAAGGCATTTCCGCTCAGGCGATCACTCTTCTTACGTCTGTAGAGGATTATTGCTATGATGACAATATCATGAGAGCGGATTGCGGCAGCTGCGGAGGCTGCTGTAAGAAATAGGAACTGGTAAGACAGGAGGGAATTATTATGAAGGTTTTTAATACATTATCCAGACAAAAGGAGGAATTTGTGCCGATAGAGCCATCAAAGGTCAAGATGTACGTCTGTGGCCCTACGGTATACAATTATATACACATCGGCAACGCAAGGCCTATGATCGTATTTGATACGGTGCGGAGATATTTTGAATATAAAGGCTATGAGGTTAATTTTGTCTCCAATTTTACCGATGTAGATGATAAGATCATTAAAAAGGCAATTGAAGAAGGGGTAGATGCAGATGTCATATCAAAACGCTATATTGAAGAATGCAAAAAAGATATGGAAGCCCTGAATGTAAAGCCGGCCACAAGGAATCCTCTGGCAACGGAGGAGATCTGCGGAATGATTGATATGATAAAGGAACTGGTTGATTCCGGTCACGCCTATGCAGCAAAGGACGGAACTGTTTATTTCCGTACCAAAGCGTTTGAAGGTTATGGTAAACTTTCCCATAAGAATCTGGAAGACTTGCAATCCGGTTTCCGGGAAATCAAGGTGACCGGGGAAGACGGCAAGGAGGACCCTTCGGATTTTGTTTTATGGAAGCCGAAAAAAGAGGGGGAGCCTTACTGGGAATCTCCATGGTGTGAAGGCAGACCGGGATGGCATATTGAATGTTCCGTTATGTCAAAGAAATATCTTGGGGATCAGATTGATATCCATGCAGGGGGAGAGGATTTAATATTCCCTCATCATGAGAATGAGATCGCCCAAAGTGAAGCAGCCAATGGAAAAGAATTTGCAAAATACTGGATGCACAATGCATTCTTGAACATAGACAATAAAAAGATGTCCAAATCTCTTGGGAATTTCTTTACGGTCAGAGATATTGGCGAGAAATATGATCTGCGGATTCTGCGTTTCTTTATGCTCAGTGCTCATTACAGAAGTCCTCTTAATTTCAGTGCCGAATTGATGGAAGCTTCCAAGAACGGCCTGGACCGGATTCTGACAGCTGTGGATAAGTTAAAGGATCTTCAGGCCAAAGTAAAGACACAGACTCTTCGTGAAGGCGAGGATAAAAAGCCTGTGGAAGAACTGGTTGTCAAATTCGAGACTGCGATGGATGATGATTTTAACACAGCAGATGCAATATCCGCTATTTTTGAATTAGTAAAGTTAAGCAACTCCACTACCGATGAGAACAGTTCTGCAGAATATGTGAGTTTCTTAAAGGAAACCATTGAAATGCTTTGCGATGTTCTGGGCATCATCACTGAGAAGAAGGAAGAAATTCTTGACGATGAGATCGAGGCCATGATCGAAGCAAGGCAGCAGGCCAGAAAGGATAAGAATTTTGGCCTGGCAGATGAAATTCGCGGAAAATTACTGGATCAAGGAATTGTTCTGGAGGACACCAGGGAAGGTGTAAAATGGAAGAGAATATAATTTCGCTGTCTGGTTTTTCTGATTTATTTAAAGAAACACTGCATTTAAAAGAAGTGGATATAAAAAGCTATTCCCCTCTGGCTCTGGCTTATATCGGAGACGCCGTTTATGAGGTGATCATCCGCACCAAGGTGATGAACCATGGAAGCACTCAGGTCAACAACATGCATAAAAAAAGCGCTAAGCTGGTCAATGCAGGAACACAGGCGGACATCATCCGCCGGCTTTTGGAGGAGGAAGATTTAACGCCGGAAGAGATCGCTGTTTACAAGCGTGGACGCAATGCCAAATCCGTGACCACGGCCAAACATGCCACAATGGCAGATTATCGGACCGCCACCGGATTTGAAGCCCTTTGCGGTTATCTGTATTTAAACGGTGAATTGGAACGGCTCATAGCCGTAGTGGGCAAAGGACTTGAAAGAATAGGAGAACTGGAATGATAGAGGAATTTACCATAGAAGGAAGAAACGCAGTATTGGAGGCGTTCCGTTCCGGAAAGACGATTGATAAGCTTTATGTACAAAAGGGAGTCCAGGATGGCCCCATTCAGTCCATTGTCCGGGAAGCGAAAAAGACGGATACCATCGTCAATTTCGTAGAGCGGGAGCGGTTAGACCAGATGTCAGAGGAAGGCCATCACCAGGGGGTGATCGCTCATGCAGCGGCCTATGAATATGCAGAAGTGGAAGATATGTTAAAGGCTGCAGAAGAAAAAGGGGAACCGCCGTTTCTGTTCCTGCTTGATGGGATTGAAGATCCCCATAATCTGGGTGCCATTATCCGTACCGCCAATTTAGCCGGAGCCCATGGCGTGATTATTCCAAAACGCCGGGCGGTAGGACTGACCGCTACGGTTGCCAAGACTTCTGCCGGCGCCTTAAACTATACACCGGTTGCAAAGGTAACCAATTTAACTGCTGCCATGGAGGAACTGAAGGCAAAAGGTATGTGGTTTGTCTGTGCCGATATGGGGGGAGAGACCATGTACCGCCTGAATTTAAAAGGGCCTATCGGCCTTGTCATCGGCAGTGAAGGAAACGGTGTCGGAAGGCTTGTGAAGGAAAACTGTGATATGGTTGCCTCCATTCCGATGAAAGGGGATATTGATTCTCTGAATGCTTCTGTAGCAGCAGGAGTACTGGCTTATGAGATCGTGAGACAGCGCTTGGGATAACGTACAAGGAGAAAATAAGTATGAAAAAACGAGGTGCGGCTTTTGCGGCAGTTTGTGGGGGTATATTATTAGCCATCAACGGCTGCGGCCCGAAGGGAAGCATTACTGCAGCAGATAATACAAAAGAAAGCATTGAATGGAAAACCGTAGTAAGTATAAAGGATGAAGGGGTTCCTCTATCTTCCAAACCGGAAGGCAAAAGTGTGAAAAAGCCCCAGGCTTCGGGAACCGTAACGTTTAGAAGTAATTCTGTCACCCTTGATGCATCCAATGCAAGCCATGGCTATGTAATGGTACAGTATACAGGAAATGCTTCCAGAATAAAAGTACAGGTCATAAAAAATGGCGGTGAGACTTATACCTATGATTTAAATGCAAGATCCGCCTATGAGGTGTTTCCCCTGACGGAAGGAAACGGAACCTACACGGTCCGTGTTCTGGAACAGGTACAGGGAACCCAGTATGCCATAAAGTCGAGCAATCAGATTCCGGTAAAACTGGTCAATGAGTTTGAACCATTTCTTTATCCGAACCAGTATGTGAATTTTACTTCGGAAAGTGCGGTCGTTAAAAAAGGAGCGGAACTTGCAGCCCCGGCGGCAGATTCTCTTGCCGTTGTCAATAACGTTTATAACTATGTAGTCAATAATTTTACGTATGATACGGCACTGGCCAATTCGGTACAGACCGGGTATCTGCCCAATGTGGATCAGGTGCTGGCGAAGAAAAAAGGGATCTGCTTTGATTATGCGGCAGTGATGACTGCCATGCTCAGATCCCAGGGGATTCCTACAAAGCTTGTGGTAGGCTATACAGGAAGCCTTTACCATGCCTGGGTCAATGTTTATATTGAAGGCCAGGGCTGGGTGGATAACATCATTTATTTTGATGGCAATGACTGGAAGCTCATGGACCCTACCTTTGCTTCATCAGGGGCCAATGATCCGGCGATCAGGGACTACATCACCAACAGCTCCAATTATAAGGGGAAATATACTTACTAAAGAAATTACATAGGAATAGGAGAGACGATATATGGCTAAGGATGCGAAAAAAATATATTCCTCAAGGGAAATTTCCGCTTTCTGCCTTCAGATATCCCTTCTTCTTCATGCTGCAATCCCTCTTGATGAGGGATTGTCTGTTATGGCGGAGGATGCGGTATGGGATGAAGAAAAAAAACTCCTGATGCAGATGGCGGAAGAAGCAGAACTTGGAAGCCCGTTTTCAACCGTGCTGGAACATGCGGGAGTGTATCCTTCTTATGTGGTCCGAATGGCAAGGCTTGGAGAGGAAACCGGCAACTTGGACCAGATCATGGAATCTCTGGCAGATTATTATGAGAAAGAATATTTGCTTTTTAAAAATTTAAAACATGCGGTGACGTATCCTTTGATCATGATTACCATGCTTTTGGTGGTACTGTTTGTCTTGTTTACAAAGGTCATGCCCATATTTGAACGGGTATATGAACAGCTGGGGACAGAGATGTCGCCGGTTTCTCTTGCTGCCACCAGACTGGGAAGTATTTTCTCGGGAGCAGCTCTGATTCTGGGAGGGGTTCTTGCAATCGTGATTTTCCTGGTTTGGAGTTTCGGAAAATACGGAAAGAGAATTCCTGCGGCAGAGCGGTTTTTGCAGTGGATCAAAAGAAAGAATAAGATCGCACTTGCGATAGCTAATCGGCGTTTCACTGCGGTTATGGCACTGACTTTAAAAAGCGGACTGGATCTGGAAAAGGGAATGGAGCTTGCCGGCAGCCTGGTTGAAAATAAGTCTGTGGAGGAAAAGATCAAACATTGCTCCGCAGAAATGGAAGCAGGGACCGACTATTATACGGCTATGAAGAACACGGGAATGTTTAAGGGATTCTATGTGCAGATGATCAAGGTAGGCACAAAGAGCGGGCGGCTGGACAGCGTGATGGAAGAGATTTCAAAAAATTATGAAGAAGAAGCGGATATGGCCATAGAACATCTGGTCAGCCGGTTTGAACCGACCGCAGTTGCCGTTCTTGCAGTAGCAGTGGGACTGATCCTCCTGTCTGTTATGCTGCCGCTTGTGGGTGTTTTATCTGCCATCGGTTAGGAGGCGTTTCAATGAGGAATGGAAATTCTCTAAAGGAAATGATTGGAAGTGTGATCCCTCTGGCTGTATTTGCGGGGATGATCGCTTTATTTATCTCTGGAATCCTATTATTTTCCCGTAAAACGGATTTAAAAGGTGCTGAAACTCTGCGGGATGCCCTTCGGAGAGCATCGGTCCAGTGTTATGCCATAGAAGGAAGATATCCGCCCAGTGTGGAATATCTGGAAGAAAATTACGGAATACAGATTGACAAAGAACGATATGATGTGTTTTACAACGGCTTTGCCTCAAACTTCATGCCGGATATTACCGTCAATCTCCATGAACAATGACCGGGAGGTGGAAAATGAGCGGGAGAGAAGATCAAAGAGGCCGGCTGGCAGGTGCTCTTTTTACCCTTTTACTGTTTTTAGTATTTGTATTAAGCGCTCTTTTTCTGGTGCTCATCGGAGGAAGGGTTTATGAGAATATTAATACACGGGCGGAGAATACCTACCGGGAAGATGTGGCATTAAGCTATATTGCCAACAAAGTGAGACAGGGAGATAAAGAAGGGGCCGTCTCTTTAAAGGAAGAGTCAGGAAGAACCATTTTAGAACTGAAACAGACCATCAACGGAGCTGTTTATGTGACAGACATTTATTATCAGGATGGTAAATTATGGGAATTATTTACCGATGGTCAAAGCGGGCTTTCCGTAGGAGATGGCAATGCGATCCTCTCATGCAGTCCGGTTTCCATGAAGATGGAAGGAAAGCTTCTCTATATAAAGACAGAAGGAGATTTTGGAAGCTCTGTCTGGTTATCCTTAAGAAGCGGAGGATATGAAGATGAATAGAAAAAGCCATTCCGGAGTATTTATGATGGAGATGACAGCGGTTGTCTTTTTCTTTATCCTTTGTGCGGGAATCTGTATTCAGACTTTTGTTAAGGCGGATTCCATAAGCCGGGAGGCAGCGGACCTAAACCGGGCGGTTTTTCTTGCTCAAAGCACAGGAGAGGTTTTTAAAGCAAACGGCAGACAAGGGCTTATGGATACATTTTCTGTCTATGGGCAGAAGCATGATGGAAAATCTCTTTCCCTGGGATTTGATAAAAACGGGAATCCATGTGAAGAAGATCAGGCGGTATTCATTGCAGACGCAGAGTTTCCTTTGGATACGGAACTGGCACTGACCGTTAAAAAGGGAAGAAAAGAATTGTATACCCTTACGGTAAAACGGCATGAGAGCAAAGATTGACGGAGGTGGATTCATGGCGAAACAGGAAAACGGTTACAGAGCCAATATAGGAGGTCCTTCCCTTATTCTGATCTTCATTGTCATGTGTCTTGTGACATTTGGAATGCTGTCTTTGAGCACTGCAAAAAGCGAACATAATATGGCAGAGCGAAATGCCTCTGCCATAACCGAATATTACCGGGCAGACGGGAAAGGGGAAGCCTTTTATCAGATGGTCCTTAATAAAGTCAGGGAGGTGAAGGAGAAGGGACAGGGACAAACTGGAACTCAGGATATGCTGGCTCAGGAACTGGGGAATTACTACCATAAAGAAGAGCAAACGGTGGTTACCCAGATTCCCATGCCCCATTCCCAGGCCCTTTTCATCGAGCTGGTTCCTAGCTTTGAAGGAAAAGGAGAGGTACGAATTTCCAAATGGAATGTGATACCGTCTGAAGATTATGAGATTGATCATTCCATGGCAGTGTGGACTGGGGAAGATTTAAAAAAGCAGGAGACGGGAAAATGAAGGTAGAGGATTTGTTAAGTGCTGCTGTGGCACAGAATGCATCGGATATTTTTCTGGTGCCGGGGATGCCCTTTTCTTATAAAATCGGAAGCAGGATCGTTTATCAAAACGAAGAAAAGCTGTTCCCTGCACAGATGGAAGCGTTGATTGAGGAATTGTATGTACTGGCGGGTAATAGAAGCATGGATAAAGTAAGGGAACATGGTGATGATGATTTTTCCTTTGCACTTTCCGGTGTTTCCAGATTCCGTTCCAGTGTTTTTCGCCAGAGAGGTTCCCTGGCAGCTGTGATCCGGGTGGTCACCTTTGATCTGCCGGATTACAAAGAACTGCACATTCCTGAAACGGTTATGGGCATTTCCAAAATGACAAAGGGATTCGTGCTGGTGACAGGCCCTGCGGGAAGCGGAAAGACAACTACCCTGGCCTGTATCATTGATAAAATAAATAACACCAGGAATGCTCATGTAATTACTCTGGAAGATCCTCTGGAATACCTGCACCGCCATAAACAGAGCGTGGTGACCCAAAGAGAGATCACAACGGATACGGACAGCTATGTGACCGGACTGCGGGCGGCTTTAAGACAGGCTCCCGATGTGATCCTGGTGGGAGAGATGAGAGATTACGAGACCATCCGCATCGCCATGACGGCTGCGGAAACCGGCCATCTGGTGATCTCCACCCTTCACACCGTTGGGGCTGCCAATACCATTGACCGGATCATCGACAGTTTTCCTCCCAATCAGCAGCAGCAGATCCGGATGCAGCTTTCCATGGTGGTTCAGGCAGTGGTTTCCCAGCAATTGATTCCCACACTCGACGGAGGCGTTGAGCCGGCATTTGAGATTATGTTTTTCAACAATGCCATCCGGAATATGATCCGTGAAGCAAAGACCCATCAAATTGATTCTGTCATAGCTACCGGACAGGCAGAAGGTATGGTCTCCATGGACTCCAGCCTTTTAAACCTGTATAAAGAAGGAAAGATCACCAGAGAAAACGCTGTAATATACAGCAGCAACAGTGAATTGATGGTTAAAAAAATAGAACGGGGAATATAAATGTGCATAGTTTCCCTGCCGCAAGATAAAATAACTATATTAATGACAGGAGTGTGATTGATTATGAGAACAGATAAAAGAAAAGTTGCATTGGTCGGTACCGGTATGGTGGGAATGAGTTATGCCTATTCCATGTTGAATCAGGGCGTTTGTGATGAACTTGTTTTAATTGATATTAACCGGAAGAGGGCGGAAGGGGAGGCCATGGATTTAAATCATGGACTGGCTTTTTCCGGTTCCCACATGAAGATCTATGCCGGGGAGTACAAAGACTGTACGGATGCGGATATCGTAGTGATCTGCGCCGGAGTGGCTCAGAAGCCTGGAGAAACAAGGCTTGATTTATTGAAACGCAATGCATCCGTATTCCGTTCCATTGTCCAGCCTATCACAGAGTCAGGATTTAATGGATTGTTCCTGGTGGCAACCAATCCTGTGGACATTATGACAAGAATTACTTATGAGATATCCGGTTTCAATCCAAAGAGGGTAATTGGAAGCGGGACCACTTTAGATACGGCAAGACTTCGGTATCTGCTTGGGGAATCTCTACGGGTGGATCCGCGAAATGTCCATGCTTATGTAATCGGAGAGCACGGGGACAGTGAGTTTGTGCCATGGAGCCAGGCAATGATTGCGACAAAGCCCATCCTATCCCTTTGCGGAACCGGAGGAGAAGAGGATATGGTGAGCCGGCAGGAATTAAAGCGGATTGAAGAAGAGGTACGTACAGCTGCATACAAAATCATAGAAGCCAAGCAAGCCACTTATTATGGGATCGGTATGTCTCTTACCAGAATCACCAGAGCTATTTTCGGAGATGAAAACAGCGTCTTTACCGTATCGGCCATGTTAAAGGGAGAGTATGGACAGACCGATGTATATGCAGGAGTTCCATGTATCGTAAACCAAAACGGAATTCAGCGTGTGCTTCCATTAACTCTGACAGAAGAAGAGGCGAACCGGTTTAACAGTTCCTGCCAGACCCTAAAGGAAAGCTTTGAAGGTATTTTATAAAAAAGCTTCCAATCAGGCCAAAGTTACCGGCGGTTCAGCAGGCAGAATTTTGAAGTTTTTGCTATTGTGTACATTTTAGTAAATAATTTAAAAAAATGTTGACAAACAGATTTTCCCATGCTATGATATACGAGGTTCAAGCGAGGAACCATTCATAAGCTGATGTGGCACAGATGGTAGCGCACCTCATTGGTAGTGAGGAGGTCACGGGTCCGATTCCCGTCATCAGCTTTGAAAAACAAACGGGAAGTCTTAGTTAAGAGACTTCCCGTTTTTGTCATATGCAAAGAATAAGAAGGAGGCACATCGAAATGGAGAAACGAAAAAAGAAGAAGAAAAGTATGTGGTCTGTATTTTTTAAGCCCATAAAAATCATTCTTTTCGTGTTTCTGGCGGTTATGGTTTTAGGGTGCCTGGCCGGCGGTGCCGTATTTTTAAAATATCAGGATGAGATCCTGGCCTGTAAAGAAAAGGCCGATTCCATTATGAGTAAGACAAGCAAGACCGACTTTTCCCAGCCTACGGATACGAGAATCTTTGATTCTTCCGGGAATTTAATCGGAACCATCAATTCCGGCCATTATGAGTATGTTCCTATTTCGGAGATCAGTGAAAATCTCCAGAAAGCTTATGTGGCACAGGAGGACAGAAGATTCTATAAGCACCATGGCATTGATTATCAAGGCCTGCTTCGTGCAGGTCTGGTATATATTAAGAACAAGGGGACCATTACCCAGGGCGGCAGTACCATTACCCAGCAGGTAATTAAGAATACCTATCTGACGCAGGAACGGACCTTTCAGAGAAAGCTGACCGAATTTTTTGCGGCCCCTCAGATGGAGAAAAAGTATACAAAGTCAGAGATTTTAGAATTTTACTGCAACACCAATTTTTATGCCAACCGCTGTTACGGCGTATCGGAGGCCAGCCGCTATTATTTCGACAAAGATGCCAAGGATTTAACCATATGGGAAGCGGCGACACTGGCCGGCATCAGCAACAATCCTTCCAAGTATGATCCGGTGGCCCATCCTGAGACTTCTCAGAAAAAAAGAGACCAGATCATCAACAATATGGCAAAAAACAAGATGATCACGGAAGAAGAAAGAGATTATGCATTGGCCCAGCCCTTAACCGTTGCAAAGATTTATGAGCCTGGCACAAAAGAGAATTACCAGACCAGTTATGCCATTCATGCAGCCACGTTAGAGCTGATGAAGAACGATGGTTTTGTATTTAAATATGTGTTTGCAAACAAAGCTGCATATGATGCATACAAAGAGCAG
The DNA here is from genome assembly GCF_043633585.1 of Lacrimispora sinapis. Taxonomy (NCBI): domain Bacteria; kingdom Bacillati; phylum Bacillota; class Clostridia; order Lachnospirales; family Lachnospiraceae; genus Lacrimispora; species Lacrimispora sinapis. The sequence continues at coordinate 1,166,050 of NZ_CP141832.1, forward strand.
TATCAGGAAATTTACCAGTCCAAAAGTGATATGATAAGGAACGGTGGATTTGAAATACATACAAGCCTTGATTCCGACATACAGAATTCTCTGCAGAGCACCATTGATGAGCGTTTGAAAGGTTTTAAAGACGTTCAGAAAAATGGAAAATTCGCATTGCAGGGAGCCGCTGTCTGCATTGATAACCGGACCGGCTACGTGGTCGCCATCGTAGGAGGCCGGGGAACTGATGATGAATACAACAGAGGCTTTTTGAGCAAACGCCAGCCAGGTTCCACCATTAAGCCATTGATTGACTATGCGCCCGCCTTTGAAACTGGATTTTATTATCCTTCCAGGCTGATGAATGACCACTTATTTGATAAAGGACCTAAAAACAGCGGAGGAAAGTATTATGGTGCTGTTTCCGTCAGAGAGGCATTGAACCGAAGCTTAAATACGGTGGCATGGCAGGTGCTTGCAGATATCGGGGTGGATAAGGGAATCGGATATCTGGGGAAAATGCATTTTACCGGATTGAGCTACATGGATAACGGCAATTTCAGTATGAGCATCGGAGGTTTTACAGAAGGTGCCCGTGTGATTGACATGGCAAAAGGATATTCTGTTTTGGCTAATAAGGGAATGTACAGCAACCGGTCCTGCATCACCAGTATTAAAAGCCAGTATGACGGAGAAATCTATAATGAAAGCCAGGCCGATGAAAGGATCTTTACCGAAGATACCGCTTATATGATTACGGATGTGTTAAAAGGAACGCTGGAGAAACCTTACGGTACCGGTTACGGCCTTGGCCTTTCCGTTCCGGCTGCAGGCAAGACCGGTACGACCAACAGCAGTAAGGATACCTGGTTCTGCGGGTATACCAAGTATTATACCACCGCCATTTGGGTAGGATATGATACACCGAAGGCAATGCCAGGGGTATATGGAAAGACCTATTCGGGAAGAATCTGGCATGATTTTATGAAGAACATCAATAAAGACCTTCCGCCCTTAGACTGGGATATGCCGTCCACGGTCTATCTGTCCAATGTGGATTCCAGAGGAGAGAAGACCACCAGTGAAACCGGAGTCAAAGATCTGTTTTCTTCCGTGGCAGAGGCCGCGGCAAAAGCCGATGCGGTAAAATGGAGGGAAGAGGAAGAACGGAAAAAGCTGGAATCCCAGTCCCAGAAAAATCTGGAAGATTCTGTGGCTGCACAGCAGGCTGTGGAACAGGCAGCTGCCTCTCTCCAGTCACTGATTGGAGAGCTTAACGGTCTGAAATACCGGGACAGCACGACAGCGGAAAAGGTAAACACCGCTCAGTCCCTGCTTGCCCAGTTGAACGGAACCCAGTATTATGACAGTCTGAAACCGCAGCTTGATGAGGCGGTCAGCTATGTATCCTCCCTTCCGGAGAAAGAGGATTCCACCAAGCCTCAGGAGATCGGTCCGGGAATGACAAAGCCTTCGGAGACTGCACCTGCAGTATTCCCCGGTGATATTGATTCGGGAGTGGGGGCAGAGCCGGGCTTTAGCCCCGGAGATTTTGAAGATGGTGTCCAGTCCGCAGGACCTGGCATGTAATCGTAAGATAATTTCCCCAAATCATTGTTTTTTTAAGTGGTTCGGTATATAATGGGCTATGCGGCTTTGGGATTTTGCCGCATGGCTGGTACTTTTTATCAGCCCATCATAAGAAAGAAGATATAGGAGTGTGTTCACAATGAGTAAAATAAGAACAAGATACGCACCGAGTCCTACAGGCCGCATGCATGTAGGGAATTTGAGAACCGCAATGTACGCGTACCTGATAGCTAAACATGAAGGCGGTGATTTTCTTCTCCGCATTGAAGATACAGATCAGGAGCGTTACGTGGAAGGCGCTGTCGAGATTATTTACAGAACCCTGGCAGAGACAGGTTTGATCCATGACGAAGGTCCTGATAAGGATGGCGGTGTGGGACCATATGTCCAAAGTGAGCGCCAGGCCTCCGGTATCTATTTGGATTATGCGAAAAAGCTGATCGAAAAAGGAGAAGCATATTACTGCTTCTGCAGCCAGGAAAGACTGGAATCGTTAAAAAAGACCGTAGATGGACAGGAAATCATGACTTATGACAAGCACTGTCTCCATCTTTCAAAAGAAGAAATAGAAGCAAATCTGGCAGCAGGTATCCCTTATGTCATCCGCCAGAATAACCCAACCGAAGGAACAACCACGTTCCATGATGAGATTTACGGCACTATTTCCGTAGATAACTCAGAACTGGATGATATGGTACTGATAAAATCCGACGGATATCCTACCTATAATTTTGCAAACGTTGTGGATGATCATTTGATGGGGATCACCCATGTGGTAAGAGGCAATGAGTATTTATCCTCTTCCCCTAAATATAACCGCCTTTATGAAGCCTTTGGCTGGGAGGTGCCGGTCTATGTCCATTGTCCTCTCATCACCAATGAGGAGCATAAGAAGCTGAGCAAGAGAAGCGGACATGCCTCCTATGAGGATCTGATCGAGCAGGGCTTTATCTCGGAAGCGGTCGTTAATTATGTGGCTTTGCTTGGCTGGTCTCCGGAGAGCAATCAGGAGATATTCTCTCTTCAGGATCTGATAAGAGAGTTTAATTACCATAACTTAAGCAAATCTCCGGCTGTCTTTGATATGGCAAAGCTTCGGTGGATGAACAGTGAATATATGAAATCCATGGATTTTGATAAATTCTATCAATTGGCTGAGCCTTATTTAAAGGCAGTGATTAAGAAGGATCTGGATTTAAAGAAGATCGCAGCTATGGTAAAGACGAGAATCGAAATTTTCCCGGATATTGCGGACCAGGTTGATTTCTTTGAGACGCTGCCGGAATATGATATTTCCATGTATACCAATAAAAAGATGAAGACAAACAGCGAGACGGCTCTTTCTTTACTGCAGGATATCCTTCCCATTCTGGAAGCACAGGAGGATTACAGCAATGATGCACTTTATAGTACTCTGTCCAAATATGTGGCAGAGAAAGAGTGTAAGACCGGCTTTGTGATGTGGCCGATCCGTACGGCGGTATCCGGCAAGCAGATGACTCCTGCCGGCGCAACGGAGATCATGGAAGTCCTGGGAAAAGAAGAATCCTTAAATCGAATCAGAAAGGGAATCCATCTTTTGAGCAATGGGGCTTTATAAGAGAAAGAAAGAGAAAAGCAGAGGCTCCGGCAGTGACCGGGTCTCTGCTTTTCTTGTGCACAATGGAGGAAGGAATGAAGGAATTTACATACGAAGGAGCGCAGAAAGAGGCCATCCTTCACCAAAAAGGCCCTATGCTGGTTCTGGCAGGACCGGGATCAGGAAAAACATTTACCATCACTCACCGAATTTGTTATCTGATCGAACATTATGGCGTAAATCCATCCAATATTCTGGTCATCACATTTACAAAAGCGGCGGCATCGGAGATGAAGGACCGTTTTGAAAAGCTGATGGAAGGGAAAGCAGCATCCGTCAGCTTTGGGACGTTCCATGCCATATTTTTCCGTATTTTAAAATTTGCCTACCGGTACGATGCCCGTAGCATTGTGAGAGAGGAACAGAGGATTCAATATATTAAGGAAGAAATGGACCAGTGTAAGATGGAAGTGGAGGATGAAGCGGATTTTGTCAGTTCCATTTTGTCAGAAATCAGTTCTGTGAAAGGGGAAATGATCGGGCTTAATCATTATTACTCCAAAAACTGTTCGGAAGAACTGTTCAAGCAGCTTTATTGCGGTTATGAAGACAGGCTTCGGCGGGCAGGACTGATTGATTTTGATGATATGCTTGTAATGTGTTATGAATTATTTACGCAGAGAAAGGATATTTTGCAGGCATGGCAGAAAAAATATCAGTATATCCTTATTGATGAGTTCCAGGATATCAACCGGGTGCAGTATGAGATCGTTCGGATGCTGGCGGCACCGGAAAATAATTTATTTATTGTAGGAGATGACGATCAGTCCATTTACCGGTTCCGGGGAGCCAGACCTGAAATCATGCTGGGATTTGAAAAGGATTATAAGGATGCAAAAAAAGTACTGCTGAACATTAATTTCAGAAGCACCAGGGAAATTGTAGAGACAGCCGGAAGACTGATCGTTCATAATGAGATGCGGTTTCCGAAAAATATCGTAACCAAAAAGGGAACCGGAAAACCGGTGATCACCAGAATGTGGCAGGATCCGAAAGAAGAGACCATGGAGATCGTACAGGAGATCATGGATTATAAAAAGGCCGGATTTGCCTGGAAAGACATGGCAGTTCTTTACCGCACCAACCTTGGCCCCAGAATGCTCATTGAAAAGCTGATGGAATACAACATCCCATTTTCCATGAAAGATTCGGTTCCCAACTTATATGACCACTGGATCTGTAAAAATATCACCGCCTATATCAAAGGGGCCATGGGGGATTTAAGCAGAGGGAACGTATTCCAGTTCTTAAACCGTCCCAACCGTTATGTGAGCCGGGATGCGCTTGATGGAACCACGGTCAGCTGGGAGTCTGTGAAGTCCTTTTATCAGGATAAAGGATTTATGGTGGAAAGAATCGAACAGCTGGAATATGATCTTAAAATGATTCGGAATATGGCACCGGTTGCCGCCGTAAATTATATCAGAAAAGCAGTGGGCTATGATGATTACATCCGGGAATATGCACAGTACCGCCGGATGAAGCCGGAGGATCTGTTAGAGATATTGGATCAGTTAAAGGAAAGTGCGGCAAACTATCCCACCTTTGATGAGTGGTTTCGTCATATGAAGGAGTATGGGGAAGAACTGAAGGCCCAGGTACAGGCAAAGGAACGCAGCACCGACGGAGTTGCCCTTATGACCATGCACAGCTCCAAGGGTCTGGAATACCGGATCGTATATATTTTAGATGCCAATGAGGGGGTAACGCCCCACCACAAGGCAGTCCTGCCTGCGGATATAGAGGAGGAACGGCGGATGTTTTATGTTGCCATGACAAGAGCCAAAGAACGTCTTCATGTCAATTATGTCCGTGAGCGGTACAGCAAAAAACAGGAGGTCTCCCGTTTCGTCCGGGAGTATCTGGAACGGGATTAACAGGAGGGAGAGATGATTATGAAATCCTGCATACACATTTACTGTGGAGATGGAAAGGGAAAAACGACTGCGGCCGTTGGATTGTCAGTGCGTGCCTGCGGAAGCGGAAAGAACGTCCTTATTACCCGTTTTTTAAAAACCGATCATTCGGGAGAGGTGAAGGCATTACAGGCATTGCCTGGAATTACGGTCACTCCCTGTGAACGGAGCTTCGGTTTTTTTACAAAAATGTCGGAAGCTCAAAAAGCAGAGGCAAAGGTCTATTATTCAGAATTGCTTGAAACCACCTTGCAAAAGGCGGTTGAGGGAGCGTATGATCTTCTTGTAATGGATGAAATCATGGCGGTATGCAATTATGGTTTGGTGGAGGAAAAAGTTGTCCTTGATTTTTTAACCAGCCGGCCAGAAGGACTTGAAGTCGTTCTCACAGGAAGAAATCCTTCGGATAAGCTGATGGAAATGGCAGATTACGTGTCTGAAATAAAAAAAATCAAGCACCCCTACGACCGGGGAATTGCTGCAAGACGGGGAATTGAATATTGAACGCGAAATCCCTTGATTTTTGACGAATTGTTTGATAGAGTGGAGAAAGGCATACAAAGTACGCCATGACAACTAGATTAATTTAAAAAGAGAGGTATCAGGATGGCACAGGATCCTAATTTAGAGCGCGATGAGATGGAACCCCAGGAGGAGATGACAGTTACACTGACCCTTGATGACGGATCAGAGCTGGAATGTGTGGTACTTACCATTTTCACGGCAGGCGAAAGGGACTATATTGCCCTGCTTCCCATGGATGGCCCTGAGGCAGAAGAAGGCGAGGTTTATCTGTATCGTTATTCTGAGAAAGAGGACGGACAACCGGATCTTGAGAATATCGAAGATGATGATGAATATGAAATCGTTGCAGATGCCTTTGATCAATTACTGGATGAAGCAGAATATGATGAGCTGGTAGGCGAAGACGAGGAATAAGCAGTTGAGAGCCGGGGCAGGCCCTTTTAAGGGCAGGTCCCGGTTTTGGATTATATAGAATCTAATGCTATCGGAATATAAGTCTGTAGGCGTATAATTTGCCGTAGAGTTTTTGCAGCAGAATGGCACAGGAGAGGACAAAGAATATTTCCAGTGCGGTGCTTACAATGCCTGTGAAAAGAAAGAGCAGAGCGGATAACAAAGTTATTCCCACAAGGCCCAGCAGGTATGGACCATAAGCAATATGATTCATGCAGTACAGTTTCCAGATGATCATATAAAGGCAGATAAGAAGAGAAATTGATGACATAAAGGATAACACCACATGCAGAACTGATTGAAGAGGCTGGGAATCGGGGAGATAAGGAGTCAATACCCCCATGGCCAGGAACAAAAGGGCAAAGATACTGATAGCCTTTTCTTTTTCGTTCCGGGGCAGGCTGTATATGATCTGCTTCAGAACATAATAAAAGTAAGTCCCTACAATAATACCCCAAATGAGGAATAAGTTTTTCCGGCTGGATATATTCCCCAGTACGGAAAAATTCAATGCAAACCAATCAGTCCCCCAGGCAAAGAGGATGGTATAGAGGGGGATGATAATGTAAGCGGTAATGGTTATTAAGAGCATGCTACACCTCCCAAAGATTATCTCTTACTATTCTGTCAATATCCTGGGAAAATAACAGTAGAATTTGATATTTTATAAAAAATTTAAAGTCAGAGGAAAAACAATGATTCAATTACCGGATGCATTCAGCGAAAAAATGAAACATCTTTTAGGAGATGAATATGATTCTTTTATAAGCAGCTATGAAAAAGAGCGGGTTCAGGGGCTTAGAAGAAACCCATTAAAGGTTTCAGAAGAAGAATTTGACCGGATGTGCCCCTTTGAACTTAAAAAAATTCCATGGGTCAGAGAAGGATATTACTATCACGCAGGAGATCGTCCGGGAAAGCATCCTTACCATGAAGCCGGTCTGTATTACATTCAGGAGCCAAGTGCCATGGCGGTGGTAGAGCTGTTAGATCCCCAACCTGGAGAGCGGATTCTTGACTTATGTGCGGCACCGGGAGGAAAGACCACCCACATCGCGGGCAGAATGGAAGGAAAGGGCTTTCTGGTAAGCAATGAGATTCATCCTGCCAGGGCGAAAATCCTCTCTCAGAATGTGGAACGCTTTGGAATCGGCAATGGGGTGGTGACTAATGAAGATTCCGGCCGTTTATCAGCACGCTTTCCCTTGTTTTTTGACCGGATCGTGGTGGATGCACCCTGTTCCGGGGAAGGCATGTTCCGAAAGGATGAGGCAGCAAGGCTCCAGTGGTCCCCCGAACACGTTGCTATCTGCGCCAGACGGCAGGAAGAGATCCTGTCAAATGCAGCGGCTATGTTAAAGCCTGGAGGAACCATGGTCTACTCCACCTGTACATTTTCTCCGGAAGAGAATGAACAGGTGATAGAAGCATTTTTACTTGCAAATCCTGAATTTTCCATTCTGGATATGGGAGAACGCCAGGGGCTTTCCAACGGACGCCCGGAATGGAGCAAAACCGGGCGCAGCGATCTAAGCGGGACCTATCGGATATGGCCCCATCAATCAGACGGAGAGGGACATTACCTTGCAGTATTAAAAAAAGAAGGAACCTGTGACGGCCCGTTAAAGCGCACCGATCCTTCCTACTGTACGGACCCGTCCGTAAGAAAAGAGGCGGAAGGATTCCTGAAAGAATTTTTGGTTGAGCCAGACCAATATCTAACGCGGAAAGAGTACATTCTTTTCGGGGAACAGCTTTACTTAATCCCGCCGGAAATGATAGATTTCAAAGGCATGAAAATCGTCCGCCCCGGCCTTCACATAGGTACCATAAAAAAGAACCGGTTTGAACCTTCCCATGCTCTGGCACTTTTCCTGAAAAAGGAAGAAGTAAAGCAATGGGCTGATTTTCCAGCTGATGGAGTGGAAATGGTCAAATACTTAAAAGGAGAGACACTCTCTGAAGAAGCCTCTCCCCGTTCCCAGCTTTCAAAAAAAGGCTGGGTCTTAATGAACACGGACGGTTTTTCCATTGGCTTTGCCAAATTGTCGGGCGGAATTTTTAAAAATCACTATCCCAAAGGCCTTCGGTGGATGTGATTCCGATGAACTGCATATCATTTGGTAGGGGTGCCTCAAAGGAAAGAGGCACCTTTTTTATGGGGTGAAGAAAATCAAGGCGGAAAGAATGAAGTGCCTGCCTTTTAATATACCGGTAATCCGGATGATAAAGAAAATCTCCAGGCAGAGGAAATCCAAGGAATTTTAAATGAACCCGGATCTGATGGGTGCGCCCGGTCTCCAGGCAAAGCCCGGCAAGAGAATGTCCGGTAACAGGGTCATAATAAAGCCGTTTATAGTGAGTACGGGCTTCCTCCCCATTTCCATCCACACACCGTTCAATGGTGGAGCCCTCCACTCTCTTGATCGGCATGTCAATGGTCCCTTTTTCCGGCAGTTTCCCGCAGACGACGGCCAGGTATCTGCGGTGGATCTCCCTCCGTTTCACCATGTCGGAAAGGATGCATGCGCTTAAAGGATTTTTAGCCAGGATCAATAGTCCGGTCGTATCCCGGTCCAGCCGGTTAATGGCCCGGTAAACAAAACTTTCTCCTTTTTCTTTGAAATAATGGGCAACTCCATTGGCCAGAGTATGGTCAAAATTTCCCTGTGATGGATGAATCGGAACACCGGCTTCCTTGTTCACAACTAACAGATGTTCATCCTCATAAACGATATGAAGCGGCATAGGAGTGGCAACAATATGCTTTGAGCTTTCCTCCTCATTTAAAAGAACCGTAAGAGTCTCTCCACACTCCAGCCGATGTGTGGTATAAACCAGTTTCCCGTCAATGGTCAGCCCATTTTCCGTATTTCTCAAATGCCGGATCAGCCCCCGGGAATATCCCTGATCGAAAAGATATTGTTCCACGGTCATTTCTATCTGTGGTTGTGTTATGCGGTAAGTCATTGTCATTTTCATAAAGGGATTCTATCATGGCGTTATGGGATTGACAAGAAAAAACGAAAGGTTATAATTAGCTAGTAGAAAATAAAGGAGGACATAAATCATGTTTAATCAGGATATTTATGAATCAATAGAAAAAGAATTTGAAAAAAATCGGATAGAAGAAGATGTAGAAGAAGTTTTATTGGATCTGTCAGAAGCTTTGGCCGATCAAGGAATTATGGATAAAGAAGTGACTTTAAAGGAATCCTATGGAAGGACACCGATTGAAGTGACAGGAATCTGTTCCGAAGATGAAGGAGAAGAAACGGTTCTGATAAAGACCTTAAAAATCGGCAAAAAAGAATTTGTAATTGAAGATTATTTTCTCTGATAGGAAAATCAGAAAATGGAGGCCGTATACGTATGAAAGCAATCAGACAGGAATACCCGCCGAAAGAATTGGGAATGGATCTGCTATTTGATCTGGTGGGAGCATTATTATTCAATATTGGAATTTATAACTTTGCGGTAAATGCGGAGTTTGCACCTGTAGGAGTATCAGGTATTGCCTTAATCCTTCGCTTTCTTTTCGGAATTCCCATGGGAATTATGTCCATCGTCTTAAACATTCCTATCATTTTAGTAAGCTATAAGCTTTTAGGAAAGCGTTTTTTGCTTCGCTCTATGAAAAGTATGTTGATTTTTGCTCTTGTACTCGATTATGTGGTACCCCTGTTTCCCGTTTACCATGGAAACCCTCTGTACGCGTCGGCATGTACGGGAATATTCTCCGGATTAGGCTTGACCATCGTCTATTTAAGAAACTGCTCTACCGGGGGAACCGATTTCCTGGTCATGGCAATCCGCAAGATATTCCCTCATTTCACCATCGGACAGATATCCCTGGTCATCGACGCCATTGTCATTTTAGCCGGCGGACTGGTTTTCCGCAACGTAGATGCAGTTATTCTGGGTTTAATATCCTCTCTCGTAACAACCATGGTAATTGATAAAATCATGTACGGACTGGGTGCCGGAAAACTGGTCTTTGTCGTGACCTCCCATGAAAAAGAAGTGGCTCATCAAATTGAAGAAGCCACCGGACGAGGCTGTACCTTTATAAAAGGCCAGGGGTCCTATTCCCTGGCTGAAAAGAATATCGTTCTGTGCGCATGCAACAACAGCCAGGTTGTACCAATTAGACGGGCCATTCATCAGGTGGATGAAGAGGCATTCCTGATTATAACGGATTCTAATGAAGTTTATGGGGAAGGGTTTAAGTCGATTGGGGGGATGTGATGTGAGGAAATGGAAAGGGGAGTTGCTGGGGAAAATGAGGGAAGGGTTCCGGTTACGCTCATGTTTCGGACGGGATAGGTGTAAGGGAGATGGCACGGAAAAATGAGGGCACCGACACCATTCATCGAGTTTTCTTTATGAAAACTCGATTCAGGGCGTCTAAAAAACGGACTTTGTGTGTCCGTTTTTTACCCTCATTTTCCCGTACCATCTCCCTAACGCCTATCGACGTCCTGCAAAATTCGCTGTAACCGGAACCCTTCCCTCATTTTCAGCTGGGTTGTGTCGTTCCATTTCCGCTGAGCGTGTTGGCGGGGGAGAAAAGCTAAAGACGTAAAAACATAAAGACGTAAAAACATAAAGACTAAAGACTAAAGATTAAAGACTAAAGACATTAGTCAATAGTACATGAATCATACAGCTTTTGCTTTTTCTTTTCTTCTCCATGCCTTTCTAAGTTTTTTATAAAGCTAGCCGGAAAGAAGGGGGAGGGGGAGTTGGGGAGGGTGGTTTGCAGGCAGATATGGAACTTCTTAGGTCGGAAGGGTGCAAAAAATATGGGTGCAGGTTGGCTTCAAAGCCAACCTGTAAGGAAACCCGGAGCGCGAATTTCTTTCAGAAATTCGGGCGGAGTTTTCCGGTCCCATATTTTTTGTGCCCTTCCGGCCTTAGAAGTTCATCTGCCGAAACCCCGCCCTCCCCAACTCCCCCTCCCCCTTCTTTCTCACAACCTCCCCCAACAAAAAAATCTCACAAATGCTTCCCCTTCCCTGTCACATGCTCCACAATCTTATCCTCCTTCAAAAAACTCGCCCTCATCACACTATCCATCCCAAATTTGTTCCGTATATGGTCCACAGCCTTTTCCATCTCCTTCATCTTCCGCGACTGTTCCGATTCAAACAGGCTTAGCTGGCTGTACCCGTCTTCGGTGATCTTTGTGGCCCGCACACCAATGAGCCGCAAAGGCGTCCCGTCCCAGAATTCTTTTAGAAGTTTGCAGGCATGTTCGTAAATGATAGCGGTGGAATCGGTAGGGTTGTTTAAGGTCGTCTGGTGAGACTGGCTGTGAAAATCCCAGTCTTTGATTTCCACGCATACGCAGTCGCAGAGAACATGGTCGTGGCGAAGCCTTGCGCCTACGGTTTCACATAGGGAAAGCAGGACCTGGCGGGCAGCATCATAGTCATCAATGTCCCGGGAGAGGGTGGTGCTGTTTCCGTATCCTTTGTATATGGGGTCCCGTTCACCTACCGGGGAGTTGTCGATGCCGCAGGCATAATCGTGGATGAGGAGGGCATATTTCTCGCCCAGGAGATGTTTTAAGTAATTTACGTCACAGGCGGCTAAGTCTCCGATGGTATGGATGCCAATGCTTTTCATCTTGTTTTTGGCGGAATGGCCTACAAAAAACAGTTCTCCGATGGGAAGCGGCCACATTTTTTTTGCTATCTCATCGGCGAATAAGGTGTGGCATAGATTGGGCTTTTTAAAATCGGAGGCCATTTTTGCCAGCAGCTTGTTGGGAGCAAGGCCCACGTTTACCGTAAAACCAAGCTCTGATAAGACCCTTTCCCGGATCTGGTTTGCCACCGTTAAGGGAGGACCGAAAAGATGGATGGTGGAGGTCATATCAAGAAAAGCTTCATCAATGCTGAACTTTTCAATATCAGGGGTGTAATCGGATAAAATTGCCATTAACTGCCGGGATTTTTCTGTGTAAATTTGAAAATTGGCTGGTACTACGGTTAGCCCGGGGCATTTTTTTAAGGCCTGGACAATGGGCTCGCCGGTGGTTATTCCGAACTTTTTGGCCGGAGTGGATTTGGCTAAAACAATTCCGTGTCTTGAGGCGGCATCTCCCCCTACCGCCGATGGGATGGTTCTTAGATCCAGCGCTTTTGGGTCTTTTTCCAGACGGTAGACAGATTCCCAGCTTAAAAATGCAGAATTTACATCAATATGAAAAATCAGTCGTTGAGGTTCCATGATATTCTCCTTTCGTTTTTTTATTATACCGAAAATACGTTCGGAAAGTAAAGGGAATAATTAAAAAAACTACGGAATAGGATAAAATAAAGTCAAGCGGGAGGCTCTTTCATGAGGCATGTCATAGGGGGTTTTCTGGCAGTGATAGCCTTTGTCCTGGTTTTTAAGACGGGGACATGGGTATTTCGGCTGGCAGAAGGAGAGACTGTCAATGGGAAAGTAACGGTAGAAGAAGAAAAAGATAAAAACCAACCGGTCCAGACAAAGGATGAATTAAATCTTCATGCTCAGTCAGCGGTTTTGATGGATGCCCTGACCGGCCGCATTCTATATGGGAAAAATGAGGATCTGGTACGCCCCATGGCCAGTACTACAAAGATCATGACCTGTATCATAGCACTGGAACATGGAAATCTCTCCGATACGGTGACAGCCAGTCAGAAAGCAGCGTCTCAGCCCAAGGTCCATCTTGGGGTCTATAAAGGGGAAACATTCCTCTTGAAGGATTTGCTTTACAGCCTGATGCTGGAATCCCATAACGATTCAGCCATGATGATTGCCGAGCATGTGGGGGGAAGCATGGAGGGCTTTGCAGCCCTGATGAATCAAAAGGCAAGAGATTTGGGATGCAGCAATACATATTTCATTACGCCAAACGGACTGGATGCCAAGGAAGAAAAAGATGGACAGGTGAAGGAACACGCCACCACAGCAGCAGATTTAGCCAGGATCATGAATTACTGCATCGGCCAGTCTCCCAAGAAAGACGAATTTCTGGAAATAACAGGAACCCAGAATTATTCGTTTCAGGATCTGGAAGGAAAACGTTCCTTTGGATGCAACAACCATAATGCTTTACTGACTTCTATGAGCGGCGCATTTTCCGGAAAAACAGGATTTACCGGAGGGGCCGGATATTCTTATGTGGGTGCATTAAAAAATGAAGGAAGAGTTTACACCATTGCCTTGTTGGGCTGTGGCTGGCCTCCTCATAAAACATATAAATGGTCGGATGCAAGGAAATTGTTTCAATATGGTCTGGATCGTTTCCATTATAGAGAGGTATACCAGGAAACAAAGTTTGGGGACATTCTTATAAAAAATGGAATTCCGCCTTCCGGCAGACTGGAAGATCCGGTGATGGTGCCCTGTGATATCGGCAAGTCGGAAGAACGAAGCTTAAAAGTTCTCCTGGCAGATGATGAAAAAGTAACGGTAGATATAGAACTTCCAAAAGAATTAAAAGCTCCGGTAAAAAAAGGGCAGACCGTTGGAACCGTAATTTACCGGCTGAACGGGGAGGTGTTAAAAACCTATCCGGTTTCTTTGCTGGAAGGGGCAGACCGAATCACCCCATTGTGGTATGTAAAGACCATCATCAAGAATTATCTTTCCATGCCGGGAATTGGGTGCATATTTTCTTCCTAATAACGAATCCGTATGTTATACTGGAGAAAGTTACTGGCTTTGTATTTGCATGAGGAGGTCAACAGAAAGATGAAAGAAACAATGAGCAGCATCGGGCGTATTCCTTTAGAGAAGCTTCCCAATACCAGAGACTTGGGAGGATTGAAAACCACAGACGGCAGATCCATTCTTCCCAACAGGCTGATCCGCAGCGGAGCTTTATTTGGAGCCACGGATAACGATATTAAAATACTGACGGAGCAGTACGGTCTGGGAACTGTGATTGATTTCCGCACAGATACGGAACGCAGACAAAAACCCGATCCTGAGATTCCTGGGGTTATCAATATTTTCAATCCCATACTTGATGAAAAGACCGTAGGGATCACGTTTGAAGAGGAAGAGAGAAGAGAGAGGGAAGAACCGAAAGAAATTTTTGCAGGTATCATGGATCATGCAGTGACTCTTGGGGGAAAACCGGAGCAATACATAAAGAAGCTTTATGAGGACCTTGCACTCAGTGACTTTGCAGCCAGACAGTACGGACGATTTTTTGATCTCCTGCTGGAAGCGGATGAGAGAGCGGTGCTGTGGCACTGCAGTGCAGGGAAGGACCGGGTCGGCATTGGAACCGCACTGCTTCTTTCTGCACTTTCAGTGGACCGTGACACCGTTATCAATGATTTTGTAGTGACCAATACCTATGTTACGGATGGAGCAGAAAAGATTTCTTTGCTGGTAAAAGAAAAAACCGGGGATCATACCCTTGCGGAATGTGTGCGGGTGCTTTTAACCGTTTCAGAGGATTATATCCTTCATGCATTTTCAGCAATGGAGAAATGTTCCGGAACCATAGATGCTTACCTGACGGAACGCATTGGCCTGTCCACGGATAAAAAACATAGGCTGAGAAGAAAGTTCTTAACAGAATGAGCTGGACCTCTCTCTATAGGGGCTGTGGCAAAATGAATCGGTGATAGCAATTTGTACAAAATAATCCTATGAATCGCATAAAAATGCGCCTTGAAACAGCTTTTAAAGCTTAGTCAAGACGCATTTTTTGTGCAATATTTTCCAGCAAGTCTTTTTTGCGACAGCCCCTTTATGCATTCAGGATAAGACAATCCCCGTCTTTCACATAGGTCTGGCCGTCAGGGATTAAGGAACTTCCCGCCCTTTGAATGAGGAAGATCAGAGTATCCTGGGGCAGGGTAAGGTCGCTGATTTTCTGATTCACCCAAGGATGGTACGGACCGATCTGGACTTCTCTCAGCTTCAAGGTGTTATCCGTATAGGGGGTACTGTTTAAGACGACCACATCATCCGCCAGCACCATGGTATCGCCTCTGGGAATCAATGTTTTGCCGTTTCTCAAAATCATAACTGCCATCATTCCATCCGGAATAATAATATCTTTAAAAGTATGGTTGATCCAGGGATGACCCTTTGGCAGCCGCATTTCCGTCAGATGGACAGACGGGTCTTCGCTGTAATCATTAAAGGTCCTGAAAATGTTGTCCGTAGGCCCGATCACATTCAGTTTTTTTGCCATCCAAGGCAGTAAAGATCCCTGAATGGATACGGAAAGCAGACAGACACAAAAAACAATATGGAAAATGTCAAGTTCAAGTGCAGAGGGACTTAAAACAGCCAGTATGGCAAAGACAATGGATACTGCCCCGCGCAGGCCCGCCCATGATATCAAAAGCTGCTGACGGAAAGGAACTTTAAAGGGAGTAAGGATGAGAGACACAACGATTGGACGTGCTACAAGCAGCATAAAAGCCCAGATGCCCACCGATGGTAAGATCACCGGAATGATTCTGGAAGGAAAACAGAGCAGTCCCAACAGGAAAAACAGTACGATCTGCATCATACCCGAGATTCCATCAAAAAAGTGAACCATTTCCGCTTTGTAATGAATCTTGCTGTTCCCAATGATGATCCCTGCTATGTAAACGCTTAAAAACCCGTTTCCTCCCACGGAATTGGAAAGTCCATAAGTCAACAGAGCTATGGACATGCCAAGAATGGGAAGCAGCTCCCTGGATCTGAAATGGTCGATCCGGAAAATGAAATATCCGGCACAACCGGCAGCCGCACCAAAAAGAAGGCCAAACACCACTTCCTCTCCGAAAATAATGCCGATGCTGGCTGCAGAAGACTTTCCGCTCATAATTCCAAGAACAATAAGGGTGAGCATATAAGAGACCGGGTCATTGCTTCCGCTTTCCACTTCAAGAACAGAAGCCATACCATTAACCAGATTTAATTTTTTAACTCTTAATATAGAAAAAACGCTTGCGGCATCCGTAGAACTTAAAATAGAGCCGATGAGAAATCCTTCAAGCAAAGATGTTTTTAATATGTAATAGCAGAAGAATCCAGTGATAACGGCAGTGAGGATAACGCCTAAGGTGGATAAGATAATCGACTTGGCTGCTACTGGCTTTGCTTCATGCCAGTTGGTACAAAACCCGCCGTAAAACATGATAAAGATCAGAGCAATGGAGCAGATGGTCTCAGCAAGAGCATAATTTGAAAAATTAATCCGGAAAATGCCATCCGTTCCAAACATCATGCCTAAAAGAATGAAAAGAAGCAGTGACGGAACGCCGATTCGGTAAGACAGGTTACTGGCTAAAATACAGAGAATGCAGATGATAGCGGCTACAATTAGATATAGTTCCATGAATTTCCTCCTTGTTTACGATGTCAAAATAAGTATAACACAAAATTCCAACACAGGAAAATAAGAAATTAAATTGAACAAAATATTAACCCGTGCTATAGTATTTATGTTTGTTTACTGCAGGAAAGGAAGTTTTATTCAATGAATATAAAAAAGATTGCAACGGTACTGGCAGGCAATACGGTCTATGCACTGGCAGTATCACTGTTTATATTACCAGGAGGTTTGATTACCGGAGGGACAACGGGACTTGCCCTGGTGTTCCAGCACCAGCTGGGCATTCCCATAGCGGCTTTTGTGGCAGTTTTTAATATTCTTATGTTTGCGGCAGGAGTCCTGGTATTAGGAAAGGCATTTGCATTTACCACCATGATCAGTACGTTTTATTATCCCTTTATTTTAGGGATTTTTGAAAGGGTGTTCGGAAATACCGGGATTACCGGTGACCGGATGCTGGCGACGGTGTTTGCAGGACTATTGATCGGAGCCGGAATCGGAATGGTGATCCGGGCCGGAGCATCTACGGGAGGTATGGATATCCCTCCGCTGATTCTTAATAAAAAGAGAAATTTATCCGTATCCATAACCATGTCCGTGTTTGACAGCATCATCCTTCTTTCTCAGATGATTTTTTCCGACAAAGAGCAGATTCTTTACGGAATTTTGCTTGTGCTCATCTATACGGTGGTGCTCGATAAAGTGCTTTTAATCGGAAGGAATCAGATGCAGGTAAAGATCATCAGCGAAAAATTTGAAGAAATCAATCAATGCATCCAGGAAAAAATGGACCGGGGAACCACGCTGTTAGCCAGTGAAGGCGGACATTTGAGACAGGCATCTTTTGCCGTTTTAACTGTAATTTCAGGCAGACAGCTTTCAAAGCTTAACGAAATGGTCATGGGAATAGATCCTCAGGCATTTATGATCATCAATCAGGTAAATGAAGTCCGGGGAAGAGGATTTACGCTTCATAAAGAATACAAATAACAGAACAAAAAATAACAGATTCTTACAGAAATCAGTCTAAGGTTTACGGTTTTAGAAAGTCTATTGACTTACGATCTTTTCAGGTGCTATACTGTGGCCGAAGCAAAGAATGGACGCAGGGAGGAACCAGGAAATGAGGAAGAAAAAAATCAGTTGCATATGTTTTGCCATATTAGTGGCGGCGCTTTTAACGGCTGGCTGTGGCAGAAAGGAAGCTTCGGATTCCAGCGGTACTCCTATAGAGACAACGGAATCGGAGATGGGAGACAGCCCTATGAAAAGAGCTGGGATACAGGAAGAAACATCTGAAAGCCCCAAAGAAGAGGAAGCAGAAGTTATGGGCGAGGCAGGCCCGGGAGCAATGGAAAGCAGCGAAAGCCAGGGACCGGACAAAAAGGTAGAAGCGTTTGCGGAAAAGGTTCAGGAGGCTGTTTCAGACCGGGATCTGGAGGCGTTGGCAGATTTAATTTCATATCCATGTGTTTTCATAACCGGAGACCAGGAAAAGATCATTCTTAAAAACAGCGGAGACTTAACAAAGCAGAATCCGGATATGGTATTTGGTGATGATTTGATGGTAGCAGTAGCCAATGTTGATACCGGTACGCTGAAGGAAACACAAAAAGGAGTAGTTCTCGGAGAGGGAGATTCCAATATTACATTTCAGGTAAAACCGGATGGTACGATTGGAATTATTGAAATCATAGAATAGCTATGTGAATATTTAACTAAATTTTGAGACAAAAATATACAAAACGACGGATATCTCGACACATTACATCAAAATGTTCATTTGTGGTAAGAATAGGAATCTACTGATTGTGAAAAATCAATAGATTTCTGTTCTTTTTTTGTTAAAAACAGCTTGAAATTCGTAAAATTTAATTATACAATTATAATCGGCAGAATTTAGTGTTATTCTATAATCCAACCGCCTGGTGCGGACAGGATTATATATTTATTACAAAATGGAGGATTGCAAAATGAGTAATTCAACACAAACATCAGCAAGTAATCGGATTCATGCTTTGCTTGATGAGAATAGTTTTGTTGAAGTTGGCAGCTATGTAACTGCAAGGAGCACAGACTTTAACATGTCAGCAAAGGAAACTCCGGCTGACGGTGTTGTTACTGGCTATGGTACGATTGAAGGCTGTCTTGTCTATGTATACAGTCAGGATGCATCAGTTCTTGGCGGTTCCGTAGGGGAGATGCATGCGAAAAAGATCACCAAACTTTACAATATGGCTATGAAAACAGGAGCACCTGTGATTGGCTTAGTTGATTGTGCAGGATTGAGACTTCAGGAAGCAACCGATGCTTTGAATGGCTTTGGCGAGGTTTATTTGAGCCAGACTCTGGCATCCGGTGTAATTCCCCAGATAACAGCAGTATTCGGGGCATGCGGCGGCGGTATGGCTGTTTCCGCAGCTATGGCAGATTTTACTTTTATGGAGACCAAGGGCGGAAAGCTGTTTGTGAATGCGCCCAATGCCATTGCAGAAAATTACGCGGAGAAATGCAACACAGCTTCCGCTGATTTCCAGAGCAAAGAAGCCGGCATGGTGGACTTTACAGGAGAAGGTGAGGAGATCTTATCAAAGATCAGAACTCTTGTTTCCATTCTTCCTGCCAACAATCAGGATGACTTATCTTACAGTGAATGCAAGGACGATTTGAACCGTGTATGTTCTGACCTGGCTAATTACGTTGGAGATACAGCGGTTGCACTTACCCAGATTTCCGATGATCATTTCTTTATGGAGACTAAGAAGGAATATGCTCCTTCCATGGTGACTGGATTTATCCGTTTAAACGGCGCAACCGTAGGCTGTGTTGCGAACAGAACGGAATCTTATGATGAAAGCGGTGTTAAGACAGCTGGCTATGAGGCTCTTCTCACAGCAGACGGATGTGAAAAAGCGGCAGAATTCGTTCATTTCTGTAATGCATTTGATATTCCTCTTTTAACACTTGTGAATGTGAGAGGCTATGAAGCGACCAAATGTGCAGAAAAGCGCATTGCAAAAGCATCAGCAAAATTAACTTATGCATTTGCCAATGCAACAGTACCTAAGGTAACGGTTGTGATCGGAGAAGCATTGGGAACCGCATACTTAACCATGAACAGCAAGTCCATCGGTTCCGATGTGGTATATGCATGGGAAAAAGCCTCCATCGGCATGATGGACGCAGAGGAAGCAGCAAAGATCATGTATGCAGATGAGATTGCAAAAGCAGATGACGCAAAAGCGCTCATTCATGAGAAAGCGGAAAGCTATAAGCTTCTTCAGTCCAGTGCTGTTTCTGCAGCAAAGAGAGGATATGTTGATGATATCATCGATGCCAGCGAGACAAGAGCCAGAGTAATTGCTGCATTTGAGATGTTATTTACAAAAAATGAGGATCGTCCCGCAAAAAAACATGGCACGATTTAGAATGAGGTGACAGGGATATGAAACTGAATTTGAAACGAGTAGCATTGGGACTTACAATGGCAGTCTGCCTCTTTTCATTCACGATAAACAGTAAGGCTGAAACCGCACCAACCGAGATCGATGCCAATATTGAGAAACAGATGGAACAGTTTCCGGAACCTTATCTGAAGGCGTTTGTGGATTTAAAAGACGAAGATGTGCAGGCATTCAAAGCCAAGATGGAGAGCGATGAGAGCGTTGCAGCACTTTCAGCAACGGCAGATTCCTGGCAGAGTATCAAAGGGGATTTAGGAGCTCTGGTATCCATTGGAAAAGATGTCACAGTAAAGGCTACAGAAGAAGGATACAGCGCAACCGTAAATGCTGTATTTGAAAAACAGAACCTGGATTTTACCGTCACAATTGATCCCCGGATGACAAAGGTAGTGAGTGCAACCTTTCATCCGGAAAAGACCGCAAACAGTCAGGAAGACTTATATGGCTGGCTGGCAGTAGGTGCTATCGTACTTGCGGCGGTGATCGTTGCTGTGCGTAAATACAACGGGGCATCAGACGGCAGCTCTGAAGAGGGCAATGCCAATGCAGCAGCTTTTGTTCCGGCTGAGTCCGTAGCGGATTCTGTCAGTGCAGAACCGGCAAACCTTGTAGATGATCTGGAACTGGTGGCTGTCATTACTGCTGCGATTGCTGCAAGTACAGGAAGTTCACCAAGCGGCCTGGTTGTCCGCTCAATCAGACGTGCACCAGCCGGTAAATGGAAAAACGCTTAAATAATCAGGAGGATTTTCATCATGAAAAATTATACAATTACAGTTAATGGTAATGTTTATGACGTAACCGTAGAAGAGGGCGGCTCCCATGCAGCAGCTCCAAGAGCAGCGGCACCAGCACCAGCACCGAGAGCAGCAGCTCCGGCACCTGCAGCAGCACCTGCTCAGGAAGCAGCACCTGCTCCAGCTCCTGCAGCAGCACCTGCAGGCACACAGGGTTCCGTAACCGTTTCCGCTCCAATGCCAGGAAAGATCCTGGGTATTAAGGTCAGCCCAGGCCAGGCAGTGAAAAAGGGAGAGGTACTGGTTATTCTTGAAGCTATGAAGATGGAAAATGAAATCGTATCACCTTCTGACGGAACTGTTGCAAGTATCAATGTAACCACCGGCGAAGCTGTTAATTCCGGTGCAACATTAGCTACTTTAAACTAGGATAAAAGACCGGTGCAACCAGCCGGTATAGGAAAAGGCTCTTAACAGAGCAGATTGAACAATAACCAGGAGGTAAGACAATGGCAGATATAGAGAAAAAGCCGGTCAAGATTGTAGAGACAGCCCTTCGTGATGCTCATCAGTCTTTGATTGCTACAAGAATGACAACCGAACAGATGCTTCCGATTGTGGAGAAGATGGATAAGGTTGGTTATCATGCAGTAGAATGCTGGGGCGGCGCTACCTTTGATGCGTGCCTTCGCTTTTTAAAGGAAGATCCCTGGATGAGACTTAGAAAATTAAGGGATGGCTTTAAGAACACAAAGCTGCAGATGCTGTTCCGCGGACAGAACATCTTAGGTTACAATCATTATGCTGATGATGTGGTAGAGTACTTTGTTCAGAAATCTCTGGCAAATGGTATTGACATCATCCGTATCTTTGACTGTCTGAATGATATGCGTAACTTACAGACTGCTGTAAGCGCATGTAATAAAGAAAAAGGTCATGCTCAGGTGGCATTAAGCTATACCCTGGGTGATGCATATACTTTGGATTACTGGAAAGATATTGCAAAAAGAATCGAAGACATGGGTGCTTCTTCTATCTGCATCAAGGATATGGCAGGTCTTTTGATTCCTTACAAAGCAGAAGAGCTGGTGAGCGCACTGAAAGAATCCACCAGTCTTCCGATTGATGTTCACACGCACTACACTTCCGGTGTTGCTTCCATGACCTATTTAAAGGCAGTGGAGGCTGGTGCTGATATCATTGATACAGCAATGTCACCCCTTGCACTTGGAACCAGCCAGCCGGCTACTGAGGTTATGGTTGAGACTTTCCGCGGCACTCCATATGATACAGGCTTTGACCAGAATCTTCTGGCAGAAATCTGTGCTTATTTACAGCCAATCCGTGAGGAAGCATTAAAGAGCGGACTCTTAAATCCAAAAGTGCTTGGTGTTGATATTAAGACTCTGCAGTATCAGGTACCTGGCGGAATGCTTTCCAACCTGGTGAACCAGCTGAAGGAAGCCGGACAGGAAGACAAATATATGGAAGTTCTTCAGGAAATCCCAAGAGTCAGAAAAGACCTTGGAGAAGCACCTCTTGTTACACCTTCCTCTCAGATCGTTGGTACACAGGCAGTTTTAAATGTCATCAGCGGGGAACGTTATAAGATGGTTACCAAAGAGACAAAGAAGATGTTCTTAGGTGAATTCGGACAGACCGTAAAACCGTTTAATGCAGAAGTGCAGAAGAAGATCATCGGAGATGAAACTCCTATTACCTGCCGTCCGGCAGATAAGATCGAGCCTCAGCTTCCTAAATTCGAGAAAGAATGTGCCCAGTGGAAACAGCAGGATGAAGATGTATTGTCCTATGCACTGTTCCCGGCTGTTGCAAAAGATTTCTTTGAATACCGTGCTGCGCAGCAGACCGGTGTGGATCAGACGGTTGCAGATAAAGAAAGCAAAGCATATCCGGTATAACCGGACTTCAGGCCTCCCAGATCGGGAGGCCTTTTTTAATAAACTTTAAAGTTTTTCTTACAAATAATTCCAATTGCCTGAACTTTAACTGATTCAGTTGACACATGGTATGATTTGTCATTATAATAAAGAAATGGATAATTTACATATAATTGTAAGTTTTTAAAATACATAGGGCATATTGGGAGAAACAGATGAAAAAGTATAAAAAAGCTCGTAAGATGGCCGCGATTCTGGCCAGTGTCCTGGTGCTGGACTCCAGTTTGGGGGTAGTTTCACCATACATCAATGCGTATGCATACACAGAAAGGTCGGCTACGGTGAATGCAACTTCACTAAATGTGAGGAGCGGCCCTGGTACGACCTATTCTATCGTAACAAAATTGACCAACGGCGCTGCTGTTACAGTAACGGATGAAAAAAACGCTTCAGACGGGGCACTGTGGTATCAGATCCGCATTTCCGGTACGGGTGGTAAGTCCGTCACTGGGTATGTTTCCAAAAGTTTTCTTAAATTTCCGGTATCTTACACCCAGGATGGCAATTTTGAATCCCATCTCACTGCAGAAGGGTTTCCGGAAAGTTATAAAGTACGTCTGCGTCAGCTCCATGCTCAGTATCCCCAGTGGGTATTCCGTGCACAAAAGACCAATCTGGACTGGAATACAGCAGTAAAGGAGGAGAGCCAGGTAGGGAAGACACTGGTGCATACCAGCAGTATTAGCTCCTGGAAGTCCATGCTGAACGGCGCATATAACTGGGATACCAGCACCTGGGTCGGCTTTGACGGGAGCAGCTGGGTCACGGCTTCGGAAGATATTGTGAAGTATTATATGGATCCGAGAAACTTTCTTGATGAGACCAATGTTTTTCAGTTTTTAAGCCATTCCTATGACAGCAGCAAGCAAACCATGGATGGTCTTCAGACCATGATCAAGGGAACCTTTTTGGCCGGAGGTTCTAAAAGCGGGGGAAGTACAACCGAAACCACCGGAGGCTCTGGCAAAGCCAGTGAAGTAGGACCGGGCGGGGCGGTCAGTCCTTCCAAAGGAGGAAGTACGGAAAGCTCCGGATCCGGTAATGTAAGCCTGGAAGCACCCCATGCCTCCATCACCCCCAAAAATCCACGGGTTCTTATGGAATATGGGCCGGGTGCCAGTCTTACCGGTCCGTCTTCCTCTAACACCACCGGAACGGTGTCCGGAAGCGGTTCTTATGCCAGTATGATCA
The DNA here is from genome assembly GCF_043633585.1 of Lacrimispora sinapis. NCBI lineage: Bacteria > Bacillati > Bacillota > Clostridia > Lachnospirales > Lachnospiraceae > Lacrimispora > Lacrimispora sinapis. The sequence continues at coordinate 1,189,841 of NZ_CP141832.1, forward strand.
TGAATGCGGCTACCCAGTCGGGAGTCAATCCTTATGTTTTGGCAGCAATGATCATTCAGGAACAGGGTTCTGCAGGTAACGGCAAAAGTGTTTCCGGTAATGAACCCGGCTACGAAGGATATTACAACTTTTTTAATATAGAAGCATACCAGTCCGGCAGTATGTCGGCCGTACAGAGAGGCTTATGGTGGGCTTCCCAGGCAGGCAATTACGAAAGACCGTGGAATACTCCTGAAAAATCAATTTTGGGCGGAGCACTATATTATGGTAATAACTATGTAAAAGTTGGGCAGGATACATTTTATCTGAAGAAATTTAATGTTCAGGGTTCAAATCTGTATAAGCATCAGTATATGACCAATGTACAGGGGGCTGCCTCAGAGGGAGCTGTTTTCTCGAAAGCCTATAACGCGGATATGAAGAAAACGGCCCTGGAGTTTAAGATACCGGTATACAATAACATGCCTGAGACTCCAGCCAGCCAGCCAACCGGCAACGGCAATCCGAACAATATGCTTTCAAGTTTAAATGTGGAAGGCTTTGTTATGACACCTACGTTCCGCAGAGATACGCTGGAATACAATTTAATTGTTGATCCAACGGTATCCAACATCAAAGTGTCTGCCTCTCCATTGAATTCCGCATCCTCTGTCAGCGGAACCGGTACCATTGCCCTTCAGAGCGGCAACAATGATATCAAGGTAACGGTGACAGCCCAGAATGGAAATGTGAGAGAATATGTTCTCCACGTAGTCCGTCAGAACAATGGACCTACCTATACCTCCGGTGTAGGAACTGAGAACAGCAGTTCAGGCTCCAACTCCGGAAGCAGCTATGGTCCGGGAGTAAGCCGTACCAAAGAAGAAGAGAACAAAGGAACGCCGGGAGGAAGCAATGTTACCATTGCCCCGGTGGGTAATAGTAATATTTCCGTGCAGACTTCCAACGGAGTCATTTTACAGGGACCGGGAGCGAGTGCTCAAGTGACGGAGCATGCACCAGAGACTGTGAAACAGATACAGCCCCAGGAAAGCACTTCCGCTCAAAAAGCCTCCCATTCCCTGGGAGATATTAACGGAGACGGAAAAGTCAACAGCCAGGATGTTTTAAAACTTCAGCGTTACATTCTTGGACTGGAAAAATTCTCGGATCATGAGAAAAAAGCAGCTGATTTAAACGGAGACGGCAAAGCCGATTCTAAGGATATTCTGCTTTTAAAAAAGAATATCCTGGGACTCTAAAGATTTGCAGAAATAGGAGACAATATGAATAGGAAACTAAAAAAACTCATAGTCAGTGTGCTGGCTGTCTGTATGATAGCTGTGGTGATGCCCTTTGGACAGATGGTTTCCTGGGCCTCCAATACAAAAATTGCTTTTTCAGACCCATCGGTCATGGTGGGGAATGAAGTGACCGTAACCATGAAGGTAACCAGTGACACGCCGCTGGGAACAGCGGAAATCATGCTGGCTTATGACCCGAATATTCTGGAATTTGTAAGCGGTAGCAATGCCAACGGCGGTGCAGGTGCCATCAAGATTCTGGGAACCATGGATTCAGCCGATCAGAAGTCATTTCAATTCTCATTGAAATTTAAGACCCTGCAGGCAGGAAATGCGAAAATTAATGTGACCTCCCAGGAGATTTACGATGTGAATTCCCAGCCTCTTACGGTAAGCAGGCAGGGAAGTTCTACGGTCAAGGTGACTTCACCGGCCACCTATTCCAAGGATGCCACCTTAAAATCTTTGAAAATATCTCCAGGAACATTAACTCCCGCATTTTCCCCTTCTGTGGATCAGTATACGGCTGAAGTAGATGCCAACACGGCGGATCTGGTGGTCAATGCAGTGGCAGCCAATGCGGGTGCCCATGTCACGCTTCAGGGGGAAAAAGGGTTAAAGGCCGGAGAAAACCAGGTGGTTGTAAAGGTTACTGCAGAGGACGGCCAGACCGTTAAGAATTACACCATAAAGGTAACAAAGCCGGAAGGCGGAGAGACCGTTCCCGCTACCAATGAGAACGGGGAAACGAAGGAAGCAGAATTTGGGGATCTTAAGGTAACCGTCAACGGAACGGAATACCGCATTGCCACCTCATTTGATGAGTCCACGCTTCCGGAAGGATTTGAGTCTTCCACGTATTCCTATAAGGGAACCGAGGTGATGTCGGGCAAGGGACTGGAAAAAGACCTTCTGCTGCTCTATTTAAAGGATGCGGGTGGAAATGGAGGGTTCTTTATTTACAATGAAAGTGCGGACTCCTGGTCCCAGTTCGTTCAGGTTGAGACCAGCTCCAAGGCCATCGTTGTGATTCCCATTGATTCCGATGCCAAGATACCCGAAGGCTTTACCGAACGGCAGGTGGATATTGACGGAGTGCGGGTGACCGGCTGGGTTGCAAAAACTGAGGCAGAACCGGAATATTGTGTCTTTTACGCCATGAACTGGAATGGGGAGAAGAGCTTCTACCGTTATGATCTGAAAGAAAAAACGATTCAGAGATATTTCGCTTCAGGAGTATCCGGGGAGGAATATGCGCAACTGACCAAAACCTACAACTCCCTGACCAAAGATTACCGCATACAGTTTTACATTCTGATTGTGGTAAGCGTAATAGCTCTGGCGCTTCTTGTGGCAGTGATCCTTCTGTTGAGAAGGGGAAAGGATTCCGGTAATGGAAGCAAACCCACACCAGAAGGCAATCAAAATTACCACGAGCCGGAAGAAGAACTTCCCTCAAGCAGGATAAAAAGGTACAGCCGGGAAGAGTTTGATAAAACGTCTCCTGAGATTCAGCCAGTATCCGGGGAGCCGGAAATCACCATGGACAAGCCGGAAGAGGATGATTTTATTGTAGAATCCAGTTTAGAAGACGTGGAACGGGCTTTGGGCTCTCATAAGGCGGAACGTCCGGCAGTGAAAAAAGAAGCACAAATGGAAAGGTCAGGCCGGCAGGAAAACGTCAGACAGCCCAAGCAGGATGAGTCCTCCGGGGATGAAGATGATTTTGAATTTTTGGATATCGATGACTGATTTAAAATTTCTGTGCCAGACATAACCTTAAAACGATAGAAATTTTTGAACGAACAGAGTTGCTGTGTGGGGCTGGAGATCAGTTTTCATGCAGCAGCTCTTTTTTGCAATAAGAGTAATTTCATGAAACGTTATATGCTTATACGGGAAAAGATACAAAATCAGTAGTAAATTATGGGAAAGCACCTGAATAAAATATAAAAAGATAAAAGGATAAATTTTATAATGAGAAAAGTTTGAAATCTGGTAAGGATATGAGTATTGAAAAAATTAGTGATGTGTGCTAATATTCATATAACAGATATAACGAAAGATGGTGAAAATATGTTTTTGCAAATTGATTTTAACAGTGATGAAGCAATCTACATTCAGCTTCGGAACCAGATAATCATAGGAATCGCCACAGAAAGTATCAGAGAAGGGGATCCCCTGCCTTCCGTACGCCAGATGGCCGACAACATAGGGATTAATATGCATACGGTAAATAAGGCGTACTCTGTGCTGAAACAGGAAGGATTTGTGAAGCTTGACCGCCGCAAAGGTGCCGTTGTATCTCTAGATGTGGATAAAATCCAGGTCCTAAGCGAGATGCGCAAGGATCTAAGTGTTGTGTTGGCCAGAGGTGTCTGTAAAAATGTGACATGTGAAGAAGTACACCAGCTGGTTGATGAGATATTTCAGTCATTTTTAAAAAGCCAGAGGGAAGATTGATTCACTGGATTGGAGGTTCATTATGTTATGCGAGAGATGTAAAATCCGCGAAGCAAATATTCAATATACAGAAGTTGTGAACGGAGTAAAGAAGGAGCACCATTTTTGTGCACAGTGTGCAAAAGAGATGGATTTTGGGGTGTACGCCGCCATCTTTGACGGAGAGTTTCCTTTGGGGAAGCTGCTTTCGGGGCTGTTAGGAGTTGAGGAAACCGATGAAGGTCCGGATAAACTCCATCAGATCGTATGTCCGACCTGCGGCACCACTTACGATGCTTTTGTAAGGGACAGCAGGTTCGGATGTGCGGATTGCTACAGCGTATTCGGTCCTTTAATGGAAGACAGTTTAAAACAGCTTCAGGGTAATTTAATCCATACTGGAAAAACACCGGTTTATCAGCATTCAGAAGATGGTTCCGGCAATGGACAGAAAAAAGGGAAATCCATTACGGAAGAAGCTTCTGTTGAGGAAAAAGAGTTGTATGAGTTGGATTCAAAATTAAAAGAAGCTCTTCGCTTTGAGGATTATGAAACTGCCGCTGTGTGTCGCGACAGGATACGGGAGCTTAAGAAAGGAAATGAGACGAATGCATAGGTGGTTTGAGGAGACTGATGCCTGCCGGCCGGGCATAATCAGCAGCCGGATACGCCTGGCTAGAAATTTGCAGGAATTTCGGTTTCCTGTAAAGCTGGATGAAAAAGAAAGCGGTGAGATGGTTCATCGTCTGGAATTTGGTTTAAAGGACCTGGGGGAATCAGAGGGAAAGACCTTTGAATTTGCCATGTTGGGAGATTTGGAAGAGCTTGATAAAGTAGCGCTGAAAGAGCGGCGGGTATTGAATTCAGCTGCTGTTACAAAGAAATATCCTGCCGGTCTTCTTCTTTCCGAAGAAGAAGACACGGGAATTGTACTTAACTGTGATGATCATATCCGGATCCAGCTTCTTGGAACCGGATTATGCTTAGAGGAATTATGGACGAGGGCAGACCGGATCGATAATTACGTCAATGAACGTTTCCCGTATGCATTTGATGACCGGTATGGGTATCTGACTTCCTTTCCTACAAATGTTGGAACAGGACTGAGGGCTTCCGTAGTGGTTCATCTGCCGATGCTGTCCCAGGGAAGAAGGTTTTCAAGTCTGATCGGGGACATGAGCCGTTTTGGAGCGGCCATCCGGGGGGCATTTGGAGAAGGGGAAGAGAATTTTGGGTCCCTTTATGAAATATCCAATCAAAAGACGCTTGGACAGACCGAACGGGAAATCATAGATACGGTCACAAAAGCTGCCATCCAGCTGACGAACCAGGAGATGCAGGTGAGGAAATTATTGCTCCAGAGACAAAAAATCGAGCGGGAAGATGAGGTTTACAAGTCTTACGGTGTTTTAAAATATGCCAGAAGGCTGACCTTCAGAGATGCTATGATTTTTCTTTCCCAGTTATTGGCTGCACGGACGGACAGTTTGATCCAGACGAAAGAAGATGTTTCGATTTACCGTCTGATGCTTGGAATACAGCCGGCGAACTTGCAAAAGATATCTGACCGACCCCTTAATAAGGAAGAGCTGGATGTGGCCAGAGCAGAGTTTATCCGCAGGGAGTTGCCGGAAATAAATTGACAGGAGGATTGGATTTATGATAGACAGATTTACGACAAAAGCCAGGACGGCAATCAATCTGGCCGTACAGGCAGCAGAGCGTCTGGGTCACAGCTATGTGGGAACCGAGCATTTGCTGATTGGACTTCTGGAAGAAGGCACCGGAGTGGCTGCCAAGGTTTTGGAAGAAAACGGAGTAAAGGAAGAAAAGGTCTTAAACCTGATCAGCCAGTTGATCGCTCCTGACCAGGCAGTCCGTCTTCAGGAAGACGGCGGATATACGCCGGGTGCCAGAAGAGTCCTGGAGAACAGTTACCGGGAAGCGGTACGGTTTAAAGCGAATTTAATCGGAACCGAACATTTACTGATTTCGATTATCCGTGACAATGACTGTGTTGCTTCCAGGCTGTTGAATACCATCGGAATCAGCATTCAAAAATTATACATTGATGTACTTGCAGCCATGGGAGAAGATGCTCCTGCCAATAAAGAAGAACTGATGAAATCCCAGAAGACCAAGGGAAACACGCCTACCCTGGACAGCTACAGCAGAGATTTAACCGAGCTTGCATCAAAAGGAAAGCTGGACCCGGTGATCGGAAGAGAGTCGGAGATCAAGCGCCTCATTCAGATTTTAAGCCGAAGAACCAAGAACAATCCTTGTCTGATCGGTGAGCCGGGAGTGGGAAAGACTGCAGTGGTGGAAGGTCTGGCACAGATGATCACCGCCGGGGATGTGCCGGAAACCATTGCCGGAAAGCGGCTTTTGACTCTTGATTTATCCGGTATGGTGGCTGGTTCCAAATACCGGGGAGAGTTTGAAGAAAGAATTAAAAAGGTCATCGCTGAGGTCATCGAGGATGGGGAGGTGCTTCTGTTTATTGATGAGATTCATACCATTATCGGAGCCGGAGGTGCGGAGGGAGCCATTGATGCTTCTAATATTTTAAAGCCTTCCCTGGCAAGAGGAGAGCTTCAGTTAATCGGAGCCACCACCATTGAGGAGTACCGGAAATACATTGAAAAGGATTCTGCTCTGGAGCGCCGTTTCCAGCCTGTAACGGTGGAAGAACCTGGGGAAGAGGCGGCCATCGGCATTTTAAGAGGGTTAAAGGGCCGTTATGAAGACCATCATAAGGTGACCATCACAGATGAAGCCTTGAAGGCTGCGGTAAAATTATCTTCCCGGTACATTAACGACCGGTTCCTTCCGGATAAAGCCATTGATGTGATCGACGAAGCATCTTCCAAGGTCCGCTTAACCACATATGTGGAACCGGCGGAGATCAAGGAACTGGAAGCGGAAATTGAACAGATGGAAGACCAGAAAGAGGCTGCCATCAAAGCGGAAGCTTATGAAAAAGCCGGAGTAATCAAAAAACGGCAGGAAAAGAAACGGGAAAAAATCGAAAAGATCCGTGAAAAGTGGCAGAAGGAAAAGTCAAGCAAAAGCCTGATGGTCGATGAGGGCGAGATTGCGGATGTAATCTCAAGCTGGACCAAGATTCCGGTGAGAAAGCTGGAGGAAGAGGAAAGCGAGCGTTTAAGAAACTTGGAAAAGATCCTGCATGAAAGAGTCATCGGCCAGGAGGAAGCGGTAACAGCAGTGGCAAAGGCCATCCGGAGAGGACGGGTTGGCTTAAAAGATCCAAAGCGTCCCATTGGCTCGTTCCTGTTCTTAGGACCTACGGGAGTCGGTAAAACAGAATTGTCCAAAGCGCTTTCTGAGTCCATGTTTGGAACGGAAAATGCACTGATCCGGGTTGATATGTCCGAATATATGGAAAAGCACAGCGTTTCCAAGATGATTGGTTCCCCGCCAGGATATGTTGGTTATGATGAGGGCGGACAGTTAAGTGAAAAGGTAAGAAGAAATCCTTATTCCGTAATCCTCTTTGATGAGATCGAAAAAGCTCATCCGGATGTATTTAATATTTTGCTGCAGGTCTTGGATGACGGACATATCACAGATGCACAGGGCCGGAAGATTGATTTTAAGAATACGATCATTATTATGACCTCCAATGCGGGGGCACAAAATATCATATCTCCGAAACGTTTGGGGTTTGGTGCGGCTGCTGATGAAAAAGCGGATTATAAGCTCATGAAGGACCGGGTGATGGAGGAAGTAAAGCGGCTATTTAAGCCGGAGTTCATCAACCGTATTGATGAGATCATCGTCTTCCATCCATTGAACAAGGATCATATGAAGGATATCGTCACCATTATGATGAAGGATATCATGAAGCGGACGTCTGAACAGATGAACATTACCTTAAACGTGGAAGAGGCTGCAAAGGAATATCTGATCCAGAAAGGGTATGATGAGAAATACGGGGCAAGGCCCTTAAGACGAACCATTCAGAACTGTCTGGAGGATAGACTGGCAGAAGAAATTTTAAGCGGTGCTGTTAAGAAAGGCGATGAAGTCGTTGTGACAGCCGATGCGGAGGGGCTTAAATTTTCTGTAAGAGAACTGGTAAAATAGCTGGTCATTTTACTGTGATTCGTGTATAATAGCTACAAGCGAAAGGATCTGTTCTTCGCAAAAAAAGGATAAGTAAACAAAATACTAGGAGGGCAAACCGATGCCGGTAATTGAAGAGTTAATCCGCACTGAACAAGACGGAACAATCAGTTTTGGTAATTACAAATTAGGAACAAAGTCAAAATTACAGGATTTTGAGCACCAAGGTGATTTATATAAAGTCAAGACATTCTATGAGATAACCAAGCTGGAACGAAACGGCATGTTTGTATACGAATCCGTACCGGGAACTGCGGTAGAGAATTTTACCGTCTCCAATGATGGAGTGGAATTTTTGGTCGAAGGTGATAAGGATGCACAGCTGACGGTTCAACTGGCAGAAGATACCGAATATGAGGTATATGTGGAAGGGGCAGCAGCCGGAAGCATGAGAACCAACAGAAGCGGTAAGCTTTACGTTAGCGTAGAACTGAATGAAGGAACACCGGTATCTGTGAAGATCAACCGTAAATAACAGGAATCAAAGATGGGTTCGGCTCTTAAATCAGGAGCCGGACCCGCTTTTTTAAGGAGGAAACCAGATGGCAAAGGCAAAAGCGACTGCATTTTTCTGTAAGGAATGTGGATATGAATCAGCAAAATGGCTGGGACAGTGCCCGGGATGCAGGGAATGGAATACATTTGTGGAAGAACCGGTGGGCAAAAAGGAGCCTGTATCACAACGAGGGATGGGTGCTGGCAAAGCGAAGCCTGCCAGGCTTTCGGAAATCCATTTGGATGAGCAGGACCGCATGAAAACCGGGTATGAGGAACTGGACCGGGTCCTTGGCGGCGGCGTGGTGAAGGGGTCTCTGGTATTGGTAGGCGGTGATCCGGGAATCGGAAAATCCACTCTGCTTTTGCAGGTATGCCGCAATCTGGCGGCATCCGGGAAAAAGGTACTTTACATATCAGGAGAGGAATCCTTAAAGCAGATCAAGCTCCGGGCCAACCGGATCGGAGAAGTGACCGGGGATCTGCTGTTTCTTTGTGAGACAAGTCTGGAACTGATTGAAGGAGCCATTAAAGAAGAAAAACCGGATGTGGTCATTATTGACTCCATTCAGACCATGTTCCGGGAAGAAATTTCTTCTGCGCCGGGAAGCGTAAGCCAGGTGCGGGAATCCACCAACATCCTTTTACAGATAGCAAAAGGTTCCGGGATCGCTGTATTTATTGTAGGTCACGTGACAAAGGAAGGGGTGGTGGCCGGCCCCAGAGTGCTGGAACATATGGTTGATACGGTGCTTTACTTTGAAGGAGAAAGAAGTGCATCTTACCGGATCATCCGGGGAGTCAAAAACCGGTTTGGTTCTACCAATGAGATCGGTGTGTTTGAGATGATCGAAAGCGGGCTTGCAGAGGTTTTAAATCCGTCGGAGTATATGCTGAGCGGCAGGCCGGAGGACGCTTCCGGGGCAGTGGTGGCCTGTTCCATGGAAGGGACAAGACCCATGCTTTTAGAGGTACAGGCACTGATTACTCCAACGGCTTTTGGTATGCCGAGGCGTACCGCAGCCGGTACGGATTATAACCGGGTAAATTTATTGATGGCAGTTTTAGAAAAAAGGTGTCATTATGATCTGTCTCACTTTGATGCGTATGTAAACATTACAGGCGGCTTGCGGATGAATGAACCGGCTTTGGATCTTGCCATCTTAATGGCCATTGTATCCAGTATGAAGGACCGGGCCGTAGATTCCAAAACCATTATCTTTGGAGAGGTTGGCTTATCCGGGGAAGTACGAGCCGTTTCCATGGCCCAGCAGAGAGTGAATGAAGCGAAAAAGCTGGGATTTAAAACCTGCATACTGCCCCAGATCTGTATGGAAAAGATGAGTAATGTAGATGGGATTCGTCTGGTTGGAGTTGGAAATGTGAGAGATGCCATTATAGGTTTAACGGATTGATAGAAGTAAATCCTGCCGCCCCTCTTCCTTTTGTGATCACTTGTACTAAATATTCCCCTCAACCGATATATTTATAATACGGGGGTTTTATTTCATGAATGGTATCCAATGATATGTCCGGTTATGTTTTCGGTTTTTAAAACTTAACCGCAGCATATAGAACTACTTATTTATGAAAAGGAGGGGTATTAAAATGAATGGGAGAGGGTGTAGAACACAAAAATGGAAGAGGGGAAAGGTTTTTGTTGAAAAAAGAGGAATCTCCTTATTGATGGCGGCAACGATGGCGTTTTCACTGGTTCCGTTTCCTGTGGCGGTCAATGGGGCCACCGGGAATGGATCGGAACTCTCTGCCGAGGTGGAGAAGGACGGAGGGGGAAGCAGTACTTCTTTTAACAAAGGCGGTATTTTGGCATTTCCGGGAGCCGAAGGAGGCGGCCGGTTCGCCAGCGGGGGCCGCGGGCAGGAAGTGTACACCGTAACTAATTTAAAAGATTATGGAGTTGGTGAGACGCCTGTTTTGGGTTCTCTGCGCTACGGTCTGAAAAGCAACCGGACCATTGTATTTGCGGTGGCAGGTACGATAGAACTGAAGCAAAACCTATCCTTTAAGGGACTGAAAAATCTCACACTTGCAGGACAGACGGCTCCGGGAGACGGCATTACTCTTTCCGGCTGGTCAACGGATATAAGCAATTCTGAGAACCTGATCATCCGTTATCTCCGTTTTCGTCCGGGAGCTGCCAATATCTATAATGGTGCAGATTCCATGGACTCTCTCTGGGGCAGGGATAACCGCACGTTTATCATTGATCATTGTTCAATGAGCTTTTCTACGGATGAATGTCTGTCCACATACCGGGGGGAAGACGGGACCGTACAGTGGAGCATTGTGTCAGAAAGCCTGACATTATCAGGTCATTCCAAAGGCAGACATGGCTATGGAGGGATTTTTGGCGGAAACAACGTAACGTTTCATCATAACCTGATTGCAAATCATACTTCAAGAAACCCCAGAATCGGGGGAGGCTATGGGGGAGCGGCAGATGCCAATCACGTTGCCACGGTGCAGGTAAGCAATAATGTTTTATATAATTGGGGTTATTATTCCTTCTATGGAGGGGGATTTGCCAATACTAATTATATCAACAACTATTTAAAGGCAGGACCCGGAACCCGTGATAGGGTGGCAGACCGTGTGGCTGATGCAGGAGAAGTTTCAAAAGTCGGCGGGTTTTATATCAATGGAAATTATATGGAAGGAAATAAAAAGGTTTCTGAGGATAACCGTCTGGGCATTCAATTTTCCGGCGAAAAGGAAGGAGAACATAAAACAACCATTGCAAGTGTGCCTTATTCCAGTGAAGGAATTGATTCCCTGGCAGTAGAGCCTGCAGTCAATGTATATGAGAAGGTTCTAAAGAAAGCAGGTGCCACTTATCCCAGACGGGATGCCATTGATGCCAGGATCACATATGAGGTTCGGAATGGAAAAGGAAAATACATCAATACAGAAGAAGAGATCGGAGGATATCCCGCATTAGAAGAAGCCAGAGCGGCGGATTTTGACCGGGATCAGGATGGAATGGAAGATGGCTGGGAGCTGAAACATGGTCTGGACCCAACGGATAAAGAAGACGGCAGGACCATTGGGGAGGACGGCTACTCTAATTTGGAGCATTATTTGAATTCATTGGTTACGATGGAGAAGGAAGCGGAAAATCCAACAGCAGAATTAAGTCTTCCGGAGAATGCCCAATTTATCCTTGGCCAACCGGTGGAGGTTGAAGTACAAGCTTCCTCTGCCTACGGACACCCCATTGTGAAAGCGGAGTTTTTCAATGGAGCGCAAAAAATAGGAGAAGACTGGGAAGCCCCATATTCCTTTTCTATTTCCGGCTTAGAAGATGGTTCCTATGATATCTCTGCAAAGGTGACAGATTCGGAAGGGAATGCAACACAAACCTCTCCCTCCCGGATCCATATCAATACGCCTAACGGTGCAAAAGAAACAGGAGATCTGGGAAATTGGTCCTCAATGGATATCGGGCATCCCTTAGTTCCCGGCTCTGGAAGTCTGGTAAATGGAACGCTTACGGTTAAAGGCAGCGGGAAATTAGGAAGAGAAGAGGGAAGTGTAAAGGGCACTGACAGCTACGATGCAGGCAAAGATGATTTTCATTATGTCTATCAGGAAGTTAAGGGAGATGTGGAAATTACTGCCAGGTTAAATTCCGTTACATCCGTGGATAATCATGCTTTTTCCGGAATCATGATCCGGGAAGATTTGACGGATGGTGCAAAAACAGCGGCTTTGGGCTTATCCTGGGTGAAATATACAAAGACTACCTGGTCCGCCTATTTAACCGGAAGAAATAAGACCGGAGGTGCCTTTGATTATCTTGGAGAAAGTCTTGACAGCGTATCGGCAGCCGAAAAAAAGGGCATTTCTCTTGTTTGCGACATCCCTTTTAAAAGCGGAAGGAAAGAAAACGGATACTGGATGAAGCTGGTTCGATCCGGTGATGCGTTTACGGCCTATGGCTCTGAGGATGGAAAGGAGTGGATCAAAATCGGCACAAGAGTGATCCCCATGAAGGAACAGGTCTATGTTGGTTTTGCAGCCGATGCAAATCAGGTGGCAAATAAGCTTTATCAACTGAACACGGCCAGATTTACCAACGTATCCGTCAATGCGTCCTCTTTGCCGGACACTTATGCGTTGGAAATTACAGATCCCGGCAATTTATTGAAAACGTCTGCATTTGGTTCGGCAATGCTACTGACACAGACAGCCACCAAAGGAGCTATGCCCCAAAGTGCCGGAGACCCTGGCTCTCATGTAAGTTATCTGGGATTTCCGGAAACTGCCGAAGCACAGACCATGAGCCTGGATTTAAAAATCAAGAATTATTCCATAACCGGAGAGGACGCAACAAGGACCGGCTTGTTTGTGGGGGTATTTCAAAAACCGGAAAAGGGAGGGCTGTATGCCAGCCTGGGATTCCGGGGGTATGACAGCACCGTAGGGTCCGATTCCTTATCAGGCTATTGGATCAAGGGGACAGGAAACGCAGGAAACGGAAGTCCCAAATATACGGTAAGCGTAGGGACCAGATATCATGTTGTATTTGAAAAAAATGCTTCCGGCTATCGGGCCGTGTTTACCAATATGGCTGATAAAACAACGGATTCCAAGCAATTCAAAACAACGGAAATGCTTTTGACCCCGGAGATGGAAGTGTCTTATGGGCTGGCACTCATTGGTGTGTCTGCGGAAATCAAAAATCTGACCCTGAAAAACGAAAACGGCACAGTTCTTTACGATCAGAATCATACTTACAAAGAAGAAGGCATCCCGCCGATTGTAACTGGGATCACAAAAACTGAAATTTCCGGGGACAGAAGCAGTATTTTATTGGCCTGGACCGGAAAAGGGGCGGCTGGAGACGGAAGATATGTGTTAGAAGTATCAGAGGATGGAGGAAACACCTATCAATTACTGGAGGAAACGGAGGAGACTTCTTACACGTTTTCCCCGGCAAAAAATGGGGGATACCGTTTTAAAATCTACGGAATATGCAAAGGAGAACGGACAACGGCAGTTATTTCCGAAGCCGTGGAGTTTGTCCTTCCTCTAACCGCCCCGACCGTCACCGCTGAAAGCAGGAACGGAGCCATAATGCTCAATTGGGACCCGGTTCCAGAGGCCGCAGCATATGAGATATACCGTTCCAAGATTAAAGCAGGAGCCTTTAATTTTGTTGCTTCCACTTCAGAACACAGCTATACGGATACGGTGGAAAATGAGCGGCCTTATTATTACCAGGTGATTGCAAAAAGTGATACCAATTCAAGCAATCCGTCGTCTCCGGTTTTTAGCATGGCGACTGCCGGACACCAAGGGACTTATGCGTATGGAACGGAAGCGGCTGTCTTTACGGTGACCAAAAAATCGAATGACACCATATTGTCTGAAAAAAATGTGAGTTTAAAAGGCACCGTAGACCGGGCGGGCACTGTCTGGCTGACCGTTAATGGAAATACCGTAAAAAGTGATGAGATAAAAGCCGGGAAAAAGTTCAATTATCGTTTTTCCATTGAGAATGGCAGCAATGATGTAGTATTATATCATAAGGATGAAAGAGGACGCATATCCCGAAAACCATTTCATTTTGTAGGACTTCAAAGCTATGATATGTTGGTGGATTCTTCTTACAGCGGAACGGACGGACAGACAAAGAGCGGCATCCCTACCTTTAAAACAGTTCAGGCAGCGGTTTCGGCAGTACCGGGCAATAACAAGAAACCAATCGTTATTTTTATCCGGAACGGAAGCTATTATGAAAAGGTGGATGTTACGTCACCATATGTCAGTCTGATCGGAGAGGACAGCGAAAAAACCGTATTGTATTTCGATAAGGCAAGTGGAAGCAAACGGCCGGACGGGAAAGACTACGGTACAGGAGGAAGCTCCAGCGTTACGGTAGCTTCGTCGGCGGCCGGCTTTACGGCAGAAAACATGACCATTGCAAATACGTTTGATTATGTAAATTCTACGATCAACGGAAAGCAAGCCGTTGCATTTTATAACAATGCCGATCAGAGTATCATTTCCAACGTCAGGTTTTTGGGATACCAGGATACGTTATGTGCCGATGGAGCCAGTAGGCTGGGAGGCAGGCAATACTACCGGCAATGTTATGTGGAAGGGAATGTTGATTTTATTTTCGGCAGGGCGCAGGCCGTGTTTGAAGATTGTGATATCGTATCCCTGCTTCCTGGGTACATCACCGCACCAAGTACGGAATCCACAAGGGTTTTTGGATATGTATTTTTGGATTGCAGATTATACGCGGCAGAGGAAGTGGGAAATGGGAAAGTATACCTGGGACGTCCATGGGGAGCTACGGCTTCGGCAGTCTATCTCAACTGCTATATGGGACCGCAGATTTCAGATGCAGGGTATACGAATATGGGAAGCAGCAAATATCAGAATGCCCGCTTCGCAGAATACGGTTCTTACGGTCCTGGGTTTCAAGTAACAAGCAGCCGCATTCAGCTATCCAAAGAGGAGGCGGAAGCTTATACATTAAAAAATATTTTTGCGGCAGATGTAGAAACCGGCGGCTTCCTCAGTGCCTGGGATGCACAAGAGGCAAGGAAGGCTTTGTCAAAAAAATATGGTGGCTTATAAATGGCGGACGTTATGATAAGCAGCCGTTCAAAAAAAGAGGGGCTGTAAAAAAACTCCCCTACAAGAAAAATCGCTGAGGTCGTGAGACTTCAGCGATTTTTTGGTATAATTAATTATGCGAATAAATAATAACACCAATGATAATTATATAGTATGACAGCTGAAATCGCGGCTGATTGAAAGTTTTACGGGGCTGCGCACCCCGCATCCGCGACCTCTTCCAAAAGAACAGAATAAAGGCAAAGGCGAATCCCGTAGTATGCTTATACTCTGTTTCCATCATAAAGCTTAAATAGTGTATAAGCTAAATGCTTACATTCTTAATCTTTTTCAAAAATAACTTTCTCTTTTGTAAAGATTCTTTTTTGGTATCTCCGCAATGAAGCCATGAAACGTTTTTTATGCCCATTCCTTTTAAATTGGTCTTGATAAGCAAGCCTTTAATGGGGTTGCCAGCAAAATATTGTACGTACCATTTAGGTGAATTTGATGTTGTTATAACCGTTGTTTTCTTTATATTCGTCAATAGTCCTTTTAATCCTGTACTTGTTTCAACATAAGCAAAATTTTTTAGCATGACTTTATCAAAAAAGCCTTTAAGTATTGCAGGCGTATCATACCACCAAATTGGAAATAAAATAAACAATTCATCTGTTTTTTTTAGTATGCCTTGATATTTTTCCACAAGAGGGTCTTTATACTCGCCTTTTGAAAACAATGCAAGCTCTTCTTCTTTTAAAACAGGATTAAATCCATCCTTGTTTAAATCTATTACAGTATAACTTTTTTTGTGTTCATCCAAGCTTTTTGTGATGGTATCCATAATGCCTTTATTAAAACTTCCGTGCCATGGGTGTGCCAATATAATTGTTTTCATTTTCATTCTCCTTGTTCTTTATTTACGAGATTTTTACCCAAAATATAAGCTTTTTCATTTTTAGTAATTGGAGCCGAATATGTGCTGATATTCAGTGTTTGCACTAAATCCATCTCCAGCATTTGTGCAGTCATCCTAATTGATTTAATGACATTTTGGACGCCGGAGTGTTCCTCTTCATTATCACCATACGTTGTTAATAATACTATTTTTTTACCCTTAAAGACTCTATAATCAACAGCATGTAAACGGTCTAAAAAAACTTTTAGTTGAGCAGACATATTGAAAACATATACAGGTGTTGTAAGAATCATAATATCAGCATTATTAACGGGAGGATATATAATATATTGTGCATTTCATCTTGTTTAATACATTTTCTCTTACCACTTTGACAGGCATTGCAGCCTTTGCAGTTTTTGATAGCCCTATCGTGCAAAAAAATCTGATTAATATTAATATCAACATGATGATTATTAACACCTTATAGATTTAATTTAGTAAATGACCTGTATTTCCGTTTTCTCTTGGACTACCTAAGACTGCTAAAATATTCATATCTTGTTCTCCCTTTAATTTGTTGTAAATACGGCAGTCTGATTGTTTATGTGTGCATTTATGCACTCTTTAGTTGATAAAAAAAAGGCATTTCTGCCTATTTTTTAACTGATTTTTTTAAGCTGTTGGTAGTGGATTCAAATTTTTCAATGACATAACTATTGTTTAAATCATATAATGTACTTCTGTTTAGCTTTGTCTTGCTAACAATGCCATAACGATTCATCAATTCAAGATGCCTTGAAATAACTGAACGGTCTTGCGTAAAGTTCTCAGCAATTTCCTTAATGCTTTTTAAACCGTTTACAGCAAGATATTTCATAATTTCGCTTCTTACAGGCTCGAATAAAATTTTGTAAAATTCAAAATCAATTGCCTGTTCTATTTCTTTTGAGGACTCATCGTTTTTAATTGGCAATTTACATTTTGCATTCATAACATCACCTCATTTGAATTATATATGCACACATATGCATTTGTCAACTGAAAGCTTTATCTATAAAAATCACTTTTTGAAGTCTGAGGGATAATACAACACCCACCCACGAAAACGGCTTTTAAGCATCCACATGAGCAAAATTGCGTCAATAAACAAAAATAACACTTGACAAAACGCTTCATGGGAGACGCAAAAGGACATAAAGCCCTTTATCGACCCCAAATTCAGCAACAATGTGATACTCACAGGCACAGGGGTATAAAATAAAGGTGTTCAATAGTGTGGATTTTTCAAAATCCATGCAATATAACCCACTTTCCTACATCAAGACGGAAAGCGATATTTTAAAGTTCGTCAACGCTTTAATCGAAAACACAAAGGGGGACGGCAAGGAGGGCGACCCGTTCTGGACAAAATCAGAACCCTTTTGTACTGTGCTTTAATTGGCTATATCGTATTTGAGGGGCCGGAGGAAGAACGCAATATCAATACCCTTGTGGATATGATTAACAGCATGGAAACAAAGGTAGATGATGAAAATTTCAAAAATGCCGTGGACTATATGTTTATGGGCTTGGAAAAACGGACCCCCCACCACTTCGCCGTAAGGCAGTATAAAAGTTCAAATTAGCAAGCGGCAAGACCACAAAATCCATTTTGATTAGCTGTGGCGCACGTTTGGCCCCTTTTGACATTGGGGAGCTTCGAGAGCAAGCTACGATGAAATGAAATTAGACCGCGTGATTTTTCTTGGTGGAAGGGAACATAGTACCATCAAGGAGCTTTCGGAGGTTTTGGGGAAAGAAACCATTTCCATGCAGACGGAAAGCCGAACACGGAGCCAGTCGGAAAGCTATGGACAGAATATGCAGCGGCTTGGCAAAAAGCTTATGACAATGGACGAACTTACCACCATGCCGGGAAATTTCACATGCTTACGATAGAAGATCTTGTGCCGGAGAATCATTTCCTGCGAAAGTTAGAGCAATTGGTCGTTTTCTCATTTATCTATGAGGAAACAAAAGAGTTTTACTGCCATAATAACGGACGTCCTAGTATTGATCCAGTTATCTAAGTGAAATACTTATTGATTGGATTTCGGATTAGATTTGGATGAACGGGTCCCCGATCACTCCACTATCTCACAAAAACCTCACGCAAATCGGAACAGGTGATAGAGGTGGAGTATGATGCTTTCTATAAAAACAAATATGGAAGAACCGAAGAACTCTATGAATGCGAATCGTGTGAAGGCTGCCAATTAAAAAACGATTGTTGTCCTAAGGCAAGCAAAAACAGAACCATTCAGATGAATCGTAGTATTCAGGCAGAAGGGGCATTTGGAATTTTAAAATGGGATAAATCCTACAAAAGATTATTTCGAAGAGGTGAGAAAAACGTAATTCTTGAACTCACACTGATTTCTTGTGGGTTTAATCTTTATAAATATCATAATAAAAAGCAGAGAAACAAGTCGCCTGCTTAAAATCCAAGAACTATATTCATAGCTTTATTAAGCGTACGCTTTTTTTGAAAAAATCAATCATTATCATAAAAAGTAGATAAAAAAACGAAAAATCACCAGAACCGGCATTTGCCGGAACTGGCGATTCTTTAAGGACTTATTTTACAGCCCCTTAATCTTTTCTGTTTGTGGCTATCGTTGATTCCACGTATTCCAGCATCTCATTTTTTGACTTTATGGTATGGACATGGTTAATGATCTGCTGTTTGGTTTCAGTTGGTAAGGAGAAAAAATAGTCCAATGCATGATATTGTTCCAATGCCAGACCAAAGCCTACCGGTAATTCCGCACCACTTGTAAATTTTTCCATCGAAATCCTCTTTTAACCTTATGTTTGCTATCGTCTGTTTTTTCTGCTCTTTAATCATTTTATTAACCATATAACCGTATTGGTTCAAAGTCATTCCTCTGTAATCGTTATTCTTTACAGGGATTCCAGTTTCATTGGCAATTTCAGACTTTAATTGATTGAGAGCTGCCTCAGCTTCCTAACACTTCAGTCCATTTTATAGGATATTATATATTATTTTATTTTTTCTAAATAATATTCAAAACAGAGATAATAAATATTTTCTTTTCAATGTTTCATTATTGATACTCCCCATCTACAGCAACAATCGCTTCTAATGGCGGCGTTTCTCCAACAAGGCCAACCGCAAAGACACTATAAATTGCGCCGGGCATCAGATACAGGTCTGGTATGGTCAATACAACCTGATTGCTTCCCGCCGGTCTGACTTGAAGGGTATAGGTTCCCGGAGTGACGCCAATGTAGTCAGTAAATTGTGTATAGGAAACATCTTCAAAGAGTACGGTTCCGTCTGGAAGTGTGATGTCTACGGAAGGAGCGTTTGGGGACAAATGTACAAACCGTACATAGGAATAATTTCCCATTCCCATTGGCATATTAGGTGTAAATATTTCAGGAATAGGCATTAAACTTATATTTGCTAATTCGCCTGCAGCTGCTACCGTAAATGCGCTGTCCGGAGGAATGGTTATATTTGTATCTATGACAGCGTTCATCTGATTTCCTTCCGGAAACACCTGTATCTGATAATTCCCAGGTACGAGTGGAAGGTAATTGGTCATTTGTTTATAGGAAAGTCCTTCTGCAATGAGATTGTTATTTGCATAAATGTCCACCGCGGGAGCATCAGGAGAAGCGTGAAGAATTCGTATGAAAGACATCTGATATGTCTGCTGCATGGAAAAGTAAGAGTTGCCTTGATGGGTATACATATACATCGTTTTTAACCTTAAGACTTTTGATATATACTATGAAATCGGATTGGCATTGTTGCCATTAAAACGAAGTATTCCCCCTCAATGAGGGAGAAAGAGCCTGAAAAACAAAAAATCCCAAAACCTTGATTTTACAAGAATTTGAGATAATGAAAACAGGGGAAGAGGGGCTCGAACCCCCATTTACGGTTTTGGAGACCGTTGCTCTACCATTGAACTATTCCCCTATGGTAGTATTTATGTACCCTTACGCGAGCACCTAGAAAGTATAGCATAGAAGTTTTTAAATTGCAACCATTTTTTGAAAAAAATAAAAAATAGATTCTACTGTTAAAGCGTGTCTGATTGTGGTAAAATTATGAAAAAACAAGATGAAATAATTGCATCGGACCTGATAAAAAGTATCATTGACAATAATTCCCCAATGAAAATAAATCTCAGCAAAATAATGGATAAATATTCCAAAACAGTGGATTTTAAAATGCATGATAGGCACAAAAAAAGAAAATATTCCCGGAGGGTCCGCATAATTTGACAAATCGTGTCAATCATGATATAAGTATTTGATGACTATTTGTTTATAATAAAGGAGTTTTAATTATGAAACAGTTTAAGATCATGCTGCCCACTGTTGCTGAGGCAAAAGAGTTTGTTGCTGCTGCCGGAAAATGTGAATTCGACATAGACGTATATTACAATAGAGTAACCATTGACGCAAAGTCTATATTAGGAGTTTTAAGTCTGGATTTAACAAAGGTATTGACTGTGGAGCTTCATGGGGAAGATGCGGATTTTGAAGCATTTCTTCAAAAGAAAGCCCCGGAGAACACTTCCGCAGCGTAAATAAGCGTAACGAAAGAGAGGGAATTGTAAGCCATATGGCGTACAGTTTCCTTTTTTAGTTTGAAAATTGTCAGAAAAAAGGGAGGCAGAAGGAGGAAAAGCCGGAATGGGAGACTCAGAAAAGAAAATCATAAAAATATCAGTGAGAAATCTGGTTGAGTTTGTACTGCGTACCGGCGATATCGACAACCGGAGAACCTCCGCAGCAGAAAAGACAGCCATGCAGGAGGGCAGCAGGATACACAGGAAGATTCAGCGCCGAATGGGGCCCGATTACCGCCCGGAGGTGTCTTTAAAACATAGGGTGTCAGAAGATCAGTTTCAGATTCTGGTAGAAGGAAGGGCGGATGGAATCATCGACCATCCGGAAGGCGTTACCATTGATGAGATCAAGGGAATGTATATGGATTTATCGTATCTGGAGGAACCAATTCCCGTTCATCTGGCCCAGGCAATGTGTTACGGGTATTTTTACTGCTTTGACCATAAGCTTTCCGGGGCTGTCATGCAGATGACGTACTGCAACTTGGAAACCGAGGAGATCCGCCGCTTTCAGGTGGAAAAAACCTTTGAGGAACTAGAGGAATGGTTTCAGGGGCTGATCCATGAATATATGAAATGGGCCAGGTATTTATACATTCATGGAGTAAGGAGAGACGAATCCATACGGGAGCTTCCATTTCCCTATCCCTACCGGTCCGGTCAGAAGGAACTGGTAGCAGCAGTATACCGCAGTATTTCAAGAAAAAGAAATTTGTATATCCAGGCACCCACCGGTGTCGGAAAAACCCTTTCCACCATTTATCCGGCGGTAAGAGCTATGGGGGAAGGGCTGGGGGATAAGCTGTTTTATTTAACGGCAAAGACCATTACAAGAAGTGTTGCCGAAGAATCTTTTTCGATCCTGAGAGGTCAGGGACTTTATTTAAATACGGTGACTATTACTGCCAAGGAAAAGCTTTGCTTTTTGGATACCCCGGAGTGCAATCCCGATGCCTGTCCCTATGCAAAAGGACATTTTGACCGGGTGGGGGAGGCGGTTTATGACATCATTCATCAGGAAACCGGCATCAATCGGGAAGTGGTGCTTCAATATGCCAAAAAGTATCACGTGTGCCCCTTTGAGTTCTGCCTGGATATCAGCAACTGGGTGGACTCCATCATCTGTGATTATAACTACGTGTTCGATCCCAATATCCGGCTGAAACGGTATTTTTCCGAAGGGGTCAGCGGGGAGTATCTATTTCTTGTAGATGAGGCCCACAATCTGGTGCCAAGGGCAAGGGAAATGTACAGTGCAGCCGTCTATAAAGAGGACTTTCTTCTTATTAAAAAGATTATCAAGCCCATGGACCATAAAATAGCCAGACTGCTTGACCGGTGCAACAAAGAACTTCTGGAAATGAAACGGGAATGCGAAAGCTTCCGGATACTGGAAGATATCCGTTTCTTTGTGAATAACATCATGTCTTTATTTGGAGAGATGGAACCGTTTATGGAGGCGCATCAGGAATTCGGGGACCGGGATCTGGTTCTGGATTTCTATTTCCGTCTCCGTGATTTCCTTAATATCTATGAACGTTTGGATGAAAACTACCGGATCTATACGGAGCTTTGCCATGACGGGCGTTTTATGCTGCGACTGTTCTGTGTCAATCCGTCCAGCAATTTAAAGGAGTGTCTGAATAAGGGAAACAGTACGGTGTTCTTTTCAGCCACCCTTCTTCCGGTTTCCTATTATAAAGAATTGCTGAGCGGTGACCCGGAGGAATATGCAGTTTATGCCCAGTCTCCGTTTGACCAGGGAAAAAGGCTGCTTATGGTAGCTGGGGATGTAAGCAGCCGCTACACCAGAAGAAACCGGAGGGAGTATCAGAAGGTGGTGGATTATTTGCGGGCCATCGTTTCGGCACGTAAGGGGAACTATATGGTATTTCTGCCGTCTTACCAATATTTAAGGGAAGTAGAAGCCTTGCTGGCCCAGTCAATGGGGCAGAATGGGGAGTTTGCTTACCGGTCCCAGGTCTCCCACATGAACGAAGAGGAGAGAGAGCAGTTTCTCCAGGAGTTTTCCGGGGAGCGGGAGGATTCGTTTGTGGCTCTCTGTGTTATGGGGGGTGTATTTTCGGAAGGGATTGATTTAAAGGCAGAGCGGCTCATCGGAGCGGTCATTGTCGGCACAGGGCTTCCCATGGTTTGTACGGAACAGGATATTTTAAAAGATTATTTTGATGAGAAGGAACAGAAAGGGTTTGATTATGCCTATCAGTATCCAGGCATGAATAAGGTCATGCAGGCGGCAGGAAGAGTCATACGGACGGTTCAGGATGAAGGCGTCATCGCCCTTCTTGACGAACGGTTTTTAAAGCCGGAATATCAGGCTTTGTTTCCCAGAGAGTGGGACGGGTATTATGAAGTGCGGTTAAACCGTGTGGGAGAAGTGTTGAAAAACTTCTGGTCCGGGAGATAATAGGAAGGAGAACAGGAAGATGAAAGAAACATTGAGGATAAGGCCCTGTAAAAAGGGAGATGGGAAATTCGTGATACGTTGGCTGACCAATGAACGCATGATGCGCATGTGGTGCAGAGACAGCTTTTCCTTTCCGCTGACTGAAGAGCAGATGAACGGATATTATGAGAAATTTGAGGACAATCAATATTCCTGGGGGTTTACTGCGCTGAATGACTCGGGAGTTCCTGTGGGAAGTTTTCAGATGTCACGGGTGGATTATGAAGCAGAAAGTGTCCACCTTGGATTTATTGTAATAGATCCGGAGCAGAGGGGAAAAGGGCTGGGGCATGAGATGGTGACCATGGCAATCCGTTATGGTGTGGAGATCCTTGGAATGAAGCGGATTACGTTGAATGTGTTTGATTCAAATAAAGGGGCCATACGATGCTATGAGAAGGCAGGCTTTGTGAATGAAAAAAGAGGAGACGATGATTTTTCGTTCGAGAATGAGGTATGGTCTTATTCGGTTATGGCGTACACCGTCACAGATTGAAAGGGAGTACTGCTTATTTTGCAGCCTCTCCCTCATGAGATTTTTTAAAGCATGTCCATAAATTGTCTCGTGGCCT
The DNA here is from genome assembly GCF_043633585.1 of Lacrimispora sinapis. Lineage (NCBI taxonomy): Bacteria > Bacillati > Bacillota > Clostridia > Lachnospirales > Lachnospiraceae > Lacrimispora > Lacrimispora sinapis. The sequence continues at coordinate 1,213,390 of NZ_CP141832.1, forward strand.
GGGAAACGGGAATACTTTCGTTATAGGCCACGATCATCTGGCGGGTAGGAAGGGTTTCCGTCAGCTTCACCTGGAATAAATCTTTGTCATTTTCCGGAATACAGAAATCCGGGACGAAGGCAATGCCTAATCCGATGCGGGCTAAGTCGATCAAAAGATCGTTGCTGCTCAATTCGATTTCAGGAACCAGATCCAGCTGCTCCTTCTGGAACATATGATGCAGGAACTCGCTGGTAGTGCTTTTCCGGTCCAGCATCAGAATGGGATAGGTCTGAAGCTTTTGAAGGCTTACGGTCTCCCCCTTTAACGGGAAATATTCTTCGTTGGCAACAAAAACATCGGCGAATTCGTTGATGACCCGCACATTCTGCGAGCTGGAAAGACCGGAGTTGGGGTAATTGGTGATGATAAAGTCCACCTGACCGTTTTCCAGTAAGTGGGCACATTCAATGGAGGTCTGGTTGGTGACTTTAATATGAACGTTCGGAAATTCCTTGTGGAACTTATTTAAATAGGGAACCAGATAGTAACGGCAGATGGTGTCGCTGGCACCGATGCGAAGCTGGCCGCCATTTAAGGTATTGGCTTCTAAAAGCTGGTTTTCGCCCTTTTGGATTAAGTTGATGGCCGGTTCAATGTGTTTTAAAAGAATCTCGCCCTCCGGGGTAAGTTGGACTTTTTTTGTGCTTCGGATAAACAGAGTCTGATTCAGCTTTTTTTCCAGAACCTTGATGGACTGGCTGACTGCAGACTGGGAAATAAAAAGCTGCTTGGAGGCTTCTGAGAAGCTTAAAGTAGCCGCTACGTGGTAAAAGACTTTATACAATTCAAAATTGATATCCATTATTAGTCCTCCTTATAAATATAAGGACATTCTATCACGTATTTGATTGGTTTGTAAAGGAATTTGACAAATTTCCTGAGGTGCGGTATAGTTACGGGCGCGGGTATCACGGATAGAATAAAAAAGGAGAGAGAAAGCATATGCATGATGATTTTTATCAGATGTATTTAGAAGAAATGGGAGATATCGTTCCCTGTACGGAAGAAGAAACGGTACAGCTTTTAAAGGCGGTAAAAGAAGGCCGGGAGGAAGCAAAAAAACGTCTTGTTGAAGGCAATCTGAAGACCGCACTTTCCGTTGCAAAGGAATTTGAAGGAAGGGGCGTCTTTCTTACGGATCTGGTGCAGGAAGCCAATATGGCTTTGATCATGGCGGTGGACCAGTATAACGGCGGGGAGGATAAAGCGGAATTTGACCGTTATTCAGGTGACCGGATGAAGGAGGCTCTTCTTGCAGCGGTGGAAGAAGAAGCATCTGTGGAGCAGACCGGAGAAGAGCTGGCTGCAAGAGTGAATGTGCTCCAGCAGATTTCACAGGGAATGGCCGAGGAACTGGGGCGGGAAGCCACCGTGGAGGAACTGGCTCATAAAATGAAAATGACCGTGGGTGAAATACGGGGAATCATGAAAATGGCAATGGACGCGGTGAGTCTGAATGCGGAAAATATGGATCTGGAAGCACTTGCTGATGTAGAAGGAATCGGGCTGATCACAGAGGAAGAACCGGATTACGAAGGATAAGAAATTTGGAGTGATAAGATGAAGATATATCTCATACGTCATGGACAGACGGATTGGAACATAGCGGGTAAGATTCAGGGAAGTCATGACATACCGTTAAATGAGACGGGGATAAGACAGGCAGAACAGTTAGCAGAAGCCATGGATACCCGTCCGGTTGCCAGAATATTTTCCAGTACCCTGGCCAGGGCAAGGGAAACGGCAGAAAAGATCGGGAAAAGACAGCAGGTAGAGGTCTGCGCCATGGAACAGCTGATGGAAGTGGAATTTGGCAAATGGGAAGGGCTGACATGGGAGGAGATCCAGAAAGCTTATAAAAAGGAATATGAATGCTGGTCCATCAATCCGGCAGAAGCGGCACCTCCCGGCGGGGAACGGTATGAAACCATCATGAACCGCTGCGTGCAGGCATGGGACCAGATACTGAAAATCACAAATGGGCGGGAGGATACAGCCATTGTCTCCCATGGAGCCACACTGGCCCATTTATTTTCCTATATGATGCGCAAGGCACCCCAGGAGGACCATGTGATTGTAGGGAATGCCAGCATTACCTCGATAGAATATGATCCGCTGACAGAGGATTTTGTGCTTCTTGACCGGAATGACAGTACCCATTTAAAGGGGTGATTTTTAATCAAACAGCGTTTCTACCAGAAGCTTTAACATGGATGGAGTCGTGCGGATATACAGCTTGTTTTTATCTCCGCATCGAAGCGTGGTCTGCATCAGAAGTTCCCTGGAAACCGAAGTATCGAAGATACTGATCATGTTGGCACAGGATTCCACAATGGAATTAAGCTGTCCGGCTTTCTCAATAAACGTATCAATGTGTTTCTCCTGCAGCTGCAGGCATACCTCTAAGTTCGGGATTTGTTCATCTGTTTTGAAGTGGGTGTTTTCAAATGAATATTTCTGGGATAAGTCTTTTAATTGTTGCTCAAGATCCATATTAATTGCGCTCCTTTGTAAAAAAATCCTTTACTACTATATTGTAAAACTTTTAAACTTTCAAGTGTTTTATGAAAAAAATATCGAATAATGTCGAATTGAGCCGAACAAATAAAGCTGCCTTATAATAGAAAAGTTTTATATTAATTATACTGATTAATACCATAAGATATATTAATTTCACTAATTGATATATCTTATGGTATGATGGTAATACAGATTACCATATGGATTCTTTACAAGGAGGAAATTATGAGTGTAAGAAGAGTGTACGTGGAGAAGAAACCAGCTTATGCCGTGAAAGCCATAGAATTAAAAGAGGAGATCAAAAGCTATCTGGGGATCTCAAACGTAGAAAATGTGCGGGTGCTGATCCGTTATGATATGGAAAATTTATCTGATGAAATCTTTGGTTTGGCTCTTACAACCATTTTTTCCGAGCCTCCGGTGGATGAGTACTTTTTGGAAATCTTTCCGGTGGATAAAGAAGATGTGGTATTTTCCGTGGAATATCTGCCGGGACAGTTTGACCAGAGGGCTGATTCCGCGGAACAGTGCATCAAGCTGTTAAAGGAAGACGAAGAGCCTGTGATTAAGTCCGCTGTGACTTATGTGATTACAGGTGCATTTACGGAAAGCCAGATTTCAGACATTAAAACGTTCTGCATCAATCCGGTGGATTCCAGAGAAGCGGATGAGACAAAGCCGGAGACACTTGTTACGGTATTTGAAACGCCTGACGATGTGAACGTTTTTGACGGATTTAAGGATTTTAATGAGGCGGAATTAAAAAATCTATATGATTCTTTGAATTTAGCCATGACGTTTCAGGACTTTCTTCATATCCAGAAATATTATAAAGAGGAAGAACACAGAGACCCGACCATGACAGAGCTTCGGGTGCTTGATACTTACTGGTCCGATCACTGCCGCCACACCACCTTCCAGACGGAGTTAAAGGATGTGACGTTTACCGACGGAGACTACCGGAAGCCCATAGAGGAGACCTATCACCAGTACCTTGCAGACCGGGAAGAGGTCTTAAAGGGAAAGAGTGGAAAATACGTCTGTCTGATGGACTTAGCGCTTATGGCCATGAAAAAACTGCGTATGGAAGGAAAGCTGGAGGATCTGGAGGTATCGGAGGAAATCAATGCCTGCAGCATCGTGGTTCCTGTTTTAAATGATGGCAAAGAAGAGGAATGGCTGGTCAACTTTAAGAACGAGACCCACAACCATCCCACGGAGATCGAGCCTTTCGGAGGAGCGGCTACCTGTCTCGGCGGGGCCATTCGTGATCCTCTTTCCGGGCGCACCTATGTCTATCAGGCCATGCGTGTGACTGGAGCTGCAGATCCCACAAGACCGTTAAGCGAGACCTTAAAGGGAAAACTTCCGCAGAGAAAGATTGTGACCGGTGCGGCAAAGGGATACAGCTCTTACGGGAACCAGATCGGCCTTGCAACAGGATATGTGAAAGAGATCTATCACCCGGATTACGTGGCAAAAAGAATGGAAATCGGAGCGGTCATGGGAGCGGCCAAAAGAGAAAATGTCATCCGGGAGACTTCTGATCCTGGAGATATCATCATCCTTCTCGGAGGCCGTACGGGCCGTGATGGATGCGGAGGGGCAACGGGTTCCTCCAAGGTCCATACGGAAGCCTCCATTGAGACCTGCGGGGCGGAGGTGCAGAAAGGAAACGCGCCTACCGAACGTAAGATCCAGCGCTTGTTTAGGAGGGAAGAAGTCAGTAAGCTCATTAAAAAGTGCAATGATTTTGGTGCAGGCGGAGTGTCCGTTGCAATCGGTGAGCTGGCGGACGGCTTAAAGATTGATTTAGACAAGGTCCCGAAAAAATATGCCGGCCTTGATGGTACAGAAATCGCCATTTCCGAATCCCAGGAGCGTATGGCTGTGGTGATTGATCCAAAGGACGGGGACAAGTTCCTTGCCTTTGCGGCAGAAGAGAATTTAGAGGCTGTCATCGTAGCTGTGGTGACGGAAGAAAAACGTCTTGTCATGAACTGGAGAGGAAAGACCATTGTTGATATCAGCCGGGCATTTCTTGATACCAACGGTGCCCACCAGGAGGCTTCTGTTATTTTAGAAGTGCCTGACAGAGCCGGAAATGTCTTTGATAAAAAAGAGATTACAGATGTGAAAAAGGCGTGGTCAGAAGTGCTTTCTGATCTGAATGTGTGCTCTCAGAAAGGGCTTGTGGAAATGTTTGACGGTTCCATCGGTGCAGGCAGTGTGTTCATGCCTTATGGGGGGAAGTACCAGCTGACAGAAACTCAGTCTATGGTCGCAAAGCTTCCCATGCTTGAGGGAACTACAGATACCGTTACCATGATGAGTTATGGATTCGACCCGTATCTGTCTAGCTGGAGTCCTTACCATGGAGCCATTTATGCAGTGCTGTCATCGGTTGCCAAGATTGCGGCAGCAGGCGGAGATTACAGAAGGATTCGTTTCACCTTCCAGGAATATTTCCGACGGATGACGGAGGATGGAACTCGCTGGGGCCAGCCTTTTGCGGCACTTCTCGGTGCGTATCACGCTCAGATGGGATTTGGCCTTCCTTCCATCGGAGGAAAGGACAGTATGTCCGGCACATTTCAGGATATTGATGTACCTCCCACTCTTGTTTCCTTTGCGGTGGATATTGCAAGCCAGAACCATATTATCACACCGGAATTTAAAAAAGCCGGAAACAAGATCGTTCTGTTCCGTATAGAAAAGGATGACTATGATCTGCCTGTATACAGCCAGATCATGGAGGGATATGAAGCTGTATTTGCAGATATCTGTGCAGGACGTGTGGTTTCTGCTTATGCGGTGGAGAGCCATGGAATCTGTGAGGCAGTCAGCAAAATGGCCTTTGGCAACAAGATGGGAGTAAAGATTGAAACCCATGTTAAACCGGAAGATTTCTTTGCTGCCGGCTGGGGAAATCTTGTCTGTGAGGTTCCGGAAAAACAGGTTTCAGAACTTGGCTTTTCCCATACGGTTTTAGGAGAGGTGACGGATGACGGAGCGTTTGTCTATGGGGATGTGGTCATTTCTGTGGAAGAAGCACTGAAAGCATGGATGGAACCTTTAAATGACGTTTTCCCGACAGAATCAGGCGTAGAAAATACACCGGTCCGTGAAGCACTTTACGATACAAAAGAGATTTATGTATGCAAAAACAAGGTAGCAAAGCCCAATGTATTTATTCCTGTTTTTCCTGGAACCAATTGCGAATATGACAGCACAAAAGCCTTTGAACGTGCGGGTGCCAATGTGACAGCCAGGGTTTTTAAGAATTTAAGTGCAGACGATATCAGGGAATCTGTGGAGCTTTACCGCAGGGAAATAGAAAAAGCCCAGATCGTCATGTTCCCCGGCGGGTTTTCCGCAGGTGATGAACCCGATGGATCAGCCAAGTTTTTTGCGGCGGTGTTCCGCAATGATTTCATCAAGGAAGAGATCCGCAGGCTTCTGAATGAAAGAGACGGACTGATGTTGGGAATCTGCAATGGTTTCCAGGCAATGATCAAGCTGGGGCTGGTTCCGGAAGGAACCATTGTGGAGCAGAGGGAAGATTCTCCGACTCTGACGATGAATACCATTGGACGCCACATTTCCAAGATGGTCTACACAAAAGTGGTGACCAACAAATCCCCATGGCTTTCCGGTGCAGAATTGGGCGGTGTGTATTGCAATCCTGCTTCCCATGGAGAAGGCCGTTTTGTAGCCACCGGAGAGTGGATTGACAAGCTATTTGAAAACGGCCAGGTAGCGACCCAGTATGTGGATGACAAGGGCTGTCCCACCATGGACGAATTCTGGAATCCCAATGGCTCTTATATGGCAATTGAAGGCATCACAAGTCCTGACGGCCGTATCCTTGGTAAGATGGCTCATTCGGAGCGAAGAGGAGAAGCCGTTGCCATAAATATCTATGGAGAACAGGATATGAAGATTTTTGAATCCGGTGTGAACTATTTCAAATAATCTAAATATAATCATAAAATCCAGATATAATAAAAAGCAATGCCCTGCATGATTTTCCGTGCAGAGCGTTGCTTTTATGTTGTGAGTACATTTTTGGCTTTTTTGTGTTTTTCAGTGGGATTGTTTGAAAACCGGTACTTGACAATCAATAAAATAAAGCCTATTATGGTTCATCGGTGATATTTAATCCAAAGGAAAATGGCTATACTAAATTTAAACAGGATTCATACCAGAGAGGGATTTATTTATGTATTCAAAGAGAAAGCTAAAACATATATTGTTGGGCAATGCGCTAAAGAGCAACGATTTGGAAGGAGAGAAGCTGGGACCGTTTTGGGGCGTGCCGATTATGGCGAGCGATGCGGTATCTTCTGTGGCTTATGCCATTGAAGAGATGCTTTTGGTACTGGTACCCGTTCTGGGCTTGTCGGCAGTCAATTATCTGGGATTTGTTACTTCCCCGATTATTTTACTGTTTCTGGTACTGGCATTTTCTTACTCACAGATCATTTCCTGCTATCCCAATGGAGGCGGCGCTTATGTGGTATCTGCCGAAAACATTGGAAAGACGGCATCGCTGGTTGCCGCATCGGCACTGATGATTGGATATATTATGACGGTAGCGGTAAGTTTATCGGCAGCAACGGCGGCCCTTGTATCCGCATTTCCCGGCTTCAGCCCCTATCGTCTGCTGTTCGCACTTTTATTTCTCTGCATGATCACTCTTTTGAATTTAAGAGGAATGAGAGAGTCATCAAAACTTTTTGGCATACCGACTTACGCATTTATTCTTATTATGCTGGCACTGATTGTGACTGGCTTTGTCAAACTTTTAACAGGAAATCTTCCGCCAGTTTATAATGCGGAATCCATAAAGCCTGTGTCGGGCGGATTCGGCACGGTCTCCCTGTTTTTGCTGCTCCGGGCATTTTCTTCCGGCTGTTCCGCACTTACCGGTGTGGAGGTGGTCAGCAATGCAGTACCAAGCTTTCGGGAACCGTCCCAGCGGAATGCGAAGAACGTGCTTTTCATTCTGGTGGGGATCATCATTGTGATTTTCGGTGGATCTGTAATCTTGGTTACATCTTTGCACATCATACCGTTAGAAGGGAAAACTGTCATTTCACAGTTGGGAGCGGCCATATTCGGACCTGGAATCATGTTTTATATCCTCCAGTTTGCGACCTCTCTGATCCTCTTGCTGGCAGCCAATACCGCCTACAATGGCCTTCCGACTCTGCTTGCCATCCTCGCAGACGACGGATATGTACCGCGCCAGTTTATGCACCGCGGCACCAGGCTTAGTTTTTCCAATGGTATTTTGTTCATTTTTTTCCTTGCGGCTTTGCTGCTCATCGTTTTTAATGCGGAAACCCATTATCTGATTCCGCTTTATGCCATCGGAGTGTTCTTATCCTTTACGCTGTCCCAGACCGGTATGGTGCTCCGGTGGATCCGGGTAAAGGGGAAGGGTTACCGGTATAAAATGCTGATCAATGGGCTGGGGGCGCTGATGACCGGAACAGGAACGGTCATCGTGTTTGTGACCAGATTCCATCAAGGCTCCTGGATGCTGGCAATTGTCATCCCGATCATCGTTTCCATCATGAACCGGATCGAAAAACACTATCAGTTTGTGGGACGTCAGTTAAAGGTCAATGATTTTATGGCCCATTATCATAAGAGCGTCAGCAAGGACACCAATCTCTGTATCGTATTGGTGGGAGGAATCAACCGTTCGGTGCTGAAAGCGCTGAATTATGCTAATTTAATCACCTCCAATGTGGTTGCACTTCATATATCCACCGATGAAAGCCAAAGTGAACTGCTGCAGACTCGTTGGGTGGAAACCGGAATTGATGTTCCTCTGGAGGTTGTCATGTCTCCTTACCGGGAGTTAATTGAGCCGGTGGAGGAATACATCACCAAAAAAGAAGAGAACCTGAAGCCGGGAGATATGATCACTGTCGTTATGTCCCGTTTTATGGAGGAAAGCTGGTTTGCCAATATTTTACACAACCAGACCACGTATTTCATCATGCAGAAGCTGAGAAGACACAGAAATGTGTCGACCGTCCTTGTCCCGTATATTTACAGTTCTGCCTTCCGTCCTGCTTCTGAACATGAAGCCAGGAATAAGACAAAATAACAAAATAAGGGGTGTTGCAAAATCAATGATTCATACAAGATTCCGGTTTTGTTTTTATGACCAGATATTCCATCTTGTTTGTGAATTTCGTTTTGCGGCACCCTTTTAAGCTTTTCTATACTCATGGCTAAATGATCTCAATATAATTTCCCAGCATCATATTGCACCTCTTTTTGCATCTTGTTCTCTGGTCAATCGCATTTGCCGGCTGTCTGTATCGGCAAAAACAGTTCTATATAATAAACCGGGTCCGATTCAGATTGTTGAAAGGTGTAGCCTGGCAGATGTCCGCTGTAAGCGGTGCCCAAAAGGGCATATCCCTGTGATATGGCCCAATTTGCTGCGTGCGTCATTGCCTGCGGGTCTGCGAAAGGCTGATTTGAGGCGATAATGGTATAAACGCAGCTGGTATGCTGTAAAATGGGAAATTTCTCTATTTCTTCATAAAGCCTCACGGCTGCAGCAGTATGTCCGGCCAGCACGAAGTATTGGTTTGTTTTTAAAGGTCCGTCATGTTCCATGCGGTATTCCTCATATAAGTAACAAAGATCAGAGATTCCTTTCTGATGGATAAAGTTGCTGTCAAGTATTTTATATTGTCGGCGCAGGGGCCGGATTTCATATCGGTTCAAACACAGCTCTACATTTTTAGAAAGCTGTTTTAAATGGGTCAGATGGACCAGGGATTGCTGGTGTTTTTCAACCTCCAGCTTTTCTTCCGTAATTTTTTCCTGAATCATGGTGCGGTAGGAAGGAAGGGAACTACGATAAAGAATCTGATAAATGTCATCCAGGCTGAAATTCAGCCGGCGGTAAAAGATGATGCTGGATAGCTTATGGAGGTCATCGTAGGTATAGGTCCTGTATCCGTTTTTTTCTTTTTTTGGCTGAATGATTCCTTTTTTCTCATAAAACCGAAGCGCATCACGGCTTATACCCAAACGGTCTGAAACTTCGCCAATGCTGTAATATTTCATAAAAAACTCCTTAGTTTCAGTCTCATGTTGCCAAACATAGTTTACCATAAAAGGAGAATTTACGGTCTTACGGTTTTCTTTCTATGTTTACGAAATACTGACGATGCCTGCAGAAAATTGTAAATTGCAGGAAGAAAAGGAAAGAAAAAAGGAAATGCGGGGCCTTTGCCGAGGGCCTTCGCACTTCCTTTTTTTTTACTCCACTGAAATACGGTAAACCTCCATCCAATGGTTGATCTGCAGAAGATAGGCAAGCATCTGGGGACCAGCCATCAGCTGGCCATACCATGGTTTTCCGTAATCGGAAGGACTTGTTAAGAATTTTTCCAGTTTTTTCCTGTCAAGGAACTGCAAAACAGGGGCAAAACCGGATGCCATTTCCCTGACCCGGCTTATGAGCAGAGCTTCATAATTGGTATCATAGGTCTTGGGATAGGGCGATTTTCTCCGAAACAGGACCTCATCCGGAAGGAGTCCTTTTCCAGATTGGCGGAGAAGATTTTTTACGACTCCGCCCCTGGTATTCATATCCCATGGAACGTTCCAGACGTATTCGATGATCCGATGGTCTGCAAAGGGAACTCTGGCTTCCAGGCCGGAATACATGCTGGTACGGTCCATGCGGTTTAATAAGGTCTGCATAAACCAGCGGAGATTTAAGTAGGAGATTTCTCTTCTCCTTGCTTCATTGGGACTGTCTTCTGCCAGGGTGGGTGTTTCCGCAATGGATTTTTCATAGGTTTCCTTTACATATTCGTCCATACGTAAATGGTCAATAAAGTCCTCCTTTAACAATGCTTTGCGGGGGGTCAAATCCATGGTCCAGGGGAAGGTATGGGCTTTGAAACATTCCTCCTTATGAAACCAGGGATAACCTCCAAAGATTTCGTCTGCACATTCTCCGGTCAGCGTCACTTTGTTATGTGGTTTTACCAAAGAACAGAAATGAAGCAGAGAAGAATCAATGTCGCCCATGGCCGGAAGATCATGGGCAATGACAGAATCATATAGCCGGTCAGCCTGAGTCACGTTGTCACATTCCAGGTAATGATGTTCTGAATCCAGAAATTTCACCATTTGATCCACAAAGGGCCGGTCCTGGGATGGCTGGAAAGAGCTGGCTTTAAAATATTTGTCATTGTTTACAAAGTCAAAGGAAAATGTAGTAAGGCGTTTTCCCTGTTTTTTAAGTTCCTTCGCACAAACAGCAGAGACCAGACTGGAATCCAGGCCACCGGATAAAAATGTACAGATGGGGACATCGGAAACCATCTGCCGTCTGATGGAGTCCCGGACCAGAAAAGAAGTCTTTTCGATGGTCTCCTCATAGCTGTCTTCATGGGGATGACTCTCAAGCTTCCAGTAACATTTCAGACGGAAGCCGTCTCTGGAGCAGAAAAGCAGATGGCCAGGAAGAAGTTCCTTCATTCCTTTGAGCACACCGCAGCCGGAAGTTCTGGCAGGACCGATGGAGAATACCTGATTTAAGCCGTCCCGGTCAAGTACCGGCCGGATTCCCGGATAAGCAAGAACGGCTTTCAGCTCTGACCCAAAGATGATCTCATCTTCTTGAATGGTGTAGAAAAGCGGCTTTACGCCGGAACGGTCCCGAAAGAGGCATAAGCCCTCCCGGTAAGGGTCCTGTATGGCAAATGCAAAGATGCCGTTTAGCTGTTTGACAAAATCCGGTCCGTATTCCATATATCCGGTCAGAATTACTTCTGTATCACTGGTGGTGGAAAAGGTGTGCCCCTGTTGAATCAGATCTCTCCGAAGTTCTTCTGTGTTATAGATTTCTCCATTGTAACTAATGACAAAGGTTTTGCCTGCTATCGTTTTTTTCATCGGCTGGCTGCCGTTTGCCAAGTCGATAATGGATAAGCGGGCATGGGACAGGCCGCAGTGTTTTGACAGCCAGATGCCCGAATCATCGGGTCCCCGGTGTCTTTGAACGGCTGACATTTTTTCCAGTATGTTCTCATAACGGGCTTTGTCTTTTTGGTAATCTCGGTTTGCATTGTAAAAACCAGCAATTCCACACATAGCAATTCCTCCTCAGAGCTGGACGTTTATATAAGAAAACAGGCAACCACAAAAGTTGCCAGAAAACCAATGATAACGGGAATCAGATTTTTTCTGGCTAATTCCAGAGGATTTACATTACAGATGGCGGCAACCGGCACAAGTCCCCAGGGGATCAGGGTGCCTCCGCCGATAAAGATTGAGGTGATCTGACCGAGGGAAGCCAGAACCGGAACGGAAGCTCCTACGGCAGTACCAAAGGTATTGGCTAAGGAACCGGTAACGGGAAGACCGGAAAAGCCTGATCCGTCCAGGCCCGTCAGGCATCCTGCCGCCATTTGCAGAACGGCTGCCATATATTTGTTCAGAGGAGTATTATGAGCCATCCAGATGGCCCAGTCATTCATGATTCCTCTCTGAAAGGAATCCCCCATGATGGAAGATATTCCATCTCCTCCTAAAAAGAAAAATGCTCCGATGATAATGACGGGAGCAAAAATGCGAATGGCAAAAAGAAATCCTTCCGTGATATAAAAGGTGACTCTTTCCATAGAATGAATTCCAAAGCCCAGAATGGCTCCAATGCACATCAGCAAAATGGCTGTGCCCGATATAATGCTGGTGGCCTCCGTCCCTTTTAAATTTAAGGCAATCATGAGTACAATGTCTGCAAGGAATACGAGAGGAGTCACAATTGCCATAAAAAGTGACGCAATATCCACTGGCTCCCGTTCGGGAAGTTCCTGAATATAGAGTTTTGGACAGCAGGCTGAGATTTCCTTTCTGTTTAAGAAGTATGCGGAGAAAACCGTAACAATACCCATTACCAAAAACAGCGGCCTGCCCTCCGTTAAGAGCGCAGAGGTCTCAATAGAGGCCGCTCCTGCGGAAATGGCAGGTGCTCCCTGAATGACAAAGTCGTAGCTGAGAGCGATTCCATGCCCGAATAGATTCATGGACATAGCAGCAAGCAAAGGATCGAGTCCGGCTTTTACTGCAAAGGGAAAAATGATGGCACCTACTAAAGCGACAGCGGGAGAGGGCCAGAGAAAGAGGGAGAATACCAGCATGATTACACCCAGTATCCACCAGGTAATGGAAGGAGATGTCATAATCTTTGACATAGGAGCCATCATGAGATAATCACTTCCCAGATCCTTTAAACATCTGGACAGAGATATAACTAAGGCAATGGTCACAATAATTTCCATAAACTGCCTGGAAGCATATAAAATGGCGTTAAATACGGTCATGATGCCTCCGGTTAGAGTTCCCAGACCTGCAATCCCCAAAAGAAAAAGAAATCCGATGCAGACCAGAAGAGTATCCTTTCTTAAAACCATTGTTGACAGAATAACGATGACGCCGATAAGATAGAGATAGTGCATAGGTGTCAGCACCAGATAAGGATCAAACATAGAGCCCACTCCTGTAAAAGTGATATAATCTATTCTATGTCGGAATTTTTTGTCGGTACATATTTTAAAGGATTGAATTAATTTTTGAGTTTGTTGCTTATGAAAATAAAAAAGTGCAAGAAAGTGCTATTACTTGGACAAATAAGAGCACGCTTTTTTTCTTTAAGTATATTATAATCAGGTTAAGAGACTTTATGAGGAGGTATCAGGATGAATTATCTGATCGGGATCGATGTAGGGACATCGGCCACCAAGACGGTTCTGTTTGAGGAAGGGGGGAAAGTGGTTGTTTCCGCATCATGGGAATACCCACTTTATCAGCCTCAAAACGGCTGGGCGGAGCAAAGGCCTGAGGACTGGCGTGAGGCAGTGCTTAAGACTCTTTCTAAAGTGGTGAAGGAATCAGGTGTTTTAAAAGAAGACATCAAAGGAATCGGGATCTCAGGCCAGATGCACGGGCTTGTCATGCTTGATGGGGACAATGAAGTAATACGCCCGTCCATCATTTGGTGTGATCAGAGAACCGGTGAGGAAGTAGAAGATATGCAGAAGATCATGCCTAGAAAAAGGTGGATTGAAATCACAGCCAATCCTCCTCTCACAGGCTGGACTGCGGCTAAGATTTTGTGGGTGAGGAAACATGAGCCGGAGCATTATAAAAGCTGCAGGCACATTCTGCTGCCCAAGGATTATATCCGTTACATACTGACCGGAGTATATGCGACCGAGGTTTCCGATGCCAGCGGAATGCAGCTGCTTGATGTGGCAAAAAGGTGCTGGTCCGAAGAAGTTCTGCATAAACTGGATATTGATCCCGACCTTCTTGGAACCGTATATGAATCCTGTGAAGTGACTGGTACACTTCTGCCTGAAATTGCGGCTCAGACAGGACTTTCTGCGGGGACAAAGGTAGTAGGCGGAGCCGGTGACAATGCAGCGGCAGCAGTTGGGACCGGGGTGGTCCGGGATGGGACCGCTTTCACCACCATAGGAACCTCAGGTGTTGTATTTGCCCACAGCAGCCAGATCACCATAGATCCCAGGGGAAGAGTCCATACCTGCTGCTGTGCAGTTCCGGGCGCATGGCATGTGATGGGGGTTACCCAGGGAGCAGGTCTGTCTTTGAAATGGTTTAAGGATAATTTCTGCCAGGATTACATTGAAGAGGCTGAAAAGCAGGGCATTGATGTATATGATCTGATCAACCGGGATGTGGCTCTGGTGAAGGCTGGAAGCGATAAACTGCTGTATCTGCCCTATCTTATGGGAGAACGTACCCCTCATCTGGACCCGGATTGCCGGGGCGTTTTCTTCGGATTGTCCGCCATCCATACAAAGGCCCATATGCTGCGTGCGGTCATGGAAGGGGTTTCCTTTTCCCTCAGTGACTGCAACGATATTTTAAGAGAGATGGGAATTGAAGTAGGAGAGATGATGGCCTGCGGAGGCGGCGGAAAAAGTCCCGTCTGGCGGCAGATGCTTGCAGATATGTATGACTGCGAAGTAAAGACCGTGGAGCAGACGGAGGGTCCTGCTCTTGGAGTGGCGATTTTAGCCGGCGTAGGCTGCGGAATCTATGAAAGCGTGGAAGCGGCCTGTGATGCAATGATCTCCAAAGACAAATCCACGGGACCGGACAGAGGACAGGCAGAACTTTATAAAAAGTATCACTCAATATACAAAAAACTTTATGAAGATCTAAAAGACAGCTATAAGCAGCTGGCATCTTTATAATGGAATAAAATAAACAGGAGGCAAAGGATATGCGTTTTTTTATTGATACGGCAAATGTGGAAGAAATCAGAATGGCGGATGAAATGGGAATTATCTGCGGAGTGACTACCAATCCCTCACTGATTGCAAAAGAGGGCAGAGATTTTGTTCAGGTCATCGGAGAGATCGCTTCCATTGTGGACGGACCCATCAGCGGTGAGGTGAAGGCGACAACCGCCGATGCGAAAGGAATGATAGCAGAAGGCCGGGAGATTGCAGCCATCCACCCAAACATGGTGGTAAAGATTCCAATGACCATAGAAGGCTTAAAGGCAGTAAAGGTTCTGAATGCAGAAGGGATTAAGACCAATGTGACTTTAGTATTTTCCGCAGCCCAGGCCCTTCTTGCAGCAAGAGCAGGAGCTTCTTACGTTTCTCCGTTCCTTGGCCGTCTTGACGACATTTCCATGCCTGGAATCAATTTAATCAGTGATATTATGGATATCTTTGAGCTTCATGGAATCGAGACGGAGATCATTGCAGCCAGCGTAAGAAATCCCATCCATGTGATTGATTGTGCAAAAGCTGGCGCTGATATTGCGACTGTTCCTTATAAAGTATTGGAACAGATGACAAAGCACCCTCTTACAGACCAGGGAATTGAAAAGTTCAAACAGGATTATCTGGCTGTATTCGGAGAATAAAAAAGGAGAGGTAAGGTTTATGGGGTTAGCAGTCAAACCGGTGACAGACCAGGCGTTTCGCACGTATGGAAAAGTCGTTGCAGGTTATGAAACAGGGGAGATTTTAAAGGAAATGGGCAGTACCCCGCTGCCT
The DNA here is from genome assembly GCF_043633585.1 of Lacrimispora sinapis. Lineage (NCBI taxonomy): Bacteria > Bacillati > Bacillota > Clostridia > Lachnospirales > Lachnospiraceae > Lacrimispora > Lacrimispora sinapis. The sequence continues at coordinate 1,229,043 of NZ_CP141832.1, forward strand.
GATGATGTGATCTATGTTCCATCCGTAAAGGAATTGGAGCGGTTAGACATTGCGAAGGAAATCGAAAAGAGGCTGTATGGGCAGATGCCGATTCAGGTAGGGTACTGCAACGGACATAACAAAAAGTTAAATGCCGTGGAATACCATCGGGATTCAGAAATCAACATTGCGGTAACGGATCTCATCCTGATTCTCGGCAGGCAGCAGGACATTACTTCGGAATTCACCTATGATTCCGGATTGATGGAGGCATTTCTTGTTCCAGCAGGCACCATGATTGAGGTATATGCAACCACCCTGCATTATGCACCATGCCACGTGGAGGAAGGCGGTTTCCGCTGCGTGGTGGTTCTTCCGAGAGGGACCAATACGGACCTGGAACCGCTTGGTAAGACGCGTTCTAAAGAAGACCGGCTCTTATTTGCAAAAAACAAATGGCTGATCGGTCATGAGGAAGGCGGACTTTCAGAAGATGCTTATATAGGGATCACAGGAGAAAATCTCTCTATATAATTCGTTCAAAAAATTATCAGTATCGGGCATGATCCAGGATGGAATGCCTGTATTATAACAGGAGGAGTCATAATATGTATAATATCCCAGAATTAAAAGTAGGAATTGTAGCGGTCAGCAGGGATTGTTTCCCGGAATCCTTATCCGTAAACAGAAGAAAGGCTTTGGTAGAAGCTTACGGAGCCAAATACAATGCGGAAAATATTTACGAATGTCCGGTTTGTATCGTAGAAAGTGAAATTCATATGGTCCAGGCGCTGGAAGACGTTAAAAATGCAGGCTGCAATGCCCTTGTGGTATACCTTGGAAACTTTGGCCCGGAGATATCAGAAACTCTTTTAGCCAAGCATTTTGACGGACCAGTGATGTTTATTGCAGCGGCAGAAGAAAGCGGCAAGGATCTGGTCCAGAGACGTGGAGATGCTTACTGCGGAATGCTCAATGCCAGCTATAATTTAAAGCTGAGAAATATAAAAGCATACATACCGGAATATCCGGTGGGAACGGCAGAAGAATGTGCAGATATGATCGAAGAATTCCTTCCGATCGCCAGAACTTTAGTAGGACTTTCAAGTCTTAAAATCATCAGCTTTGGTCCCCGCCCCTTAAACTTTTTGGCATGCAATGCGCCCATCAAGCAGCTTTATAATCTGGGAGTGGAAATCGAAGAGAACTCAGAACTTGATTTATTTGAAGCATTTAACAAACATGCAGACGATCCAAGAATCCCTGATGTGGTAAAGGATATGGAGCGTGAATTGGGGGCAGGAAACCAGAAACCGGAAATCCTTCCAAAACTGGCGCAGTATGAGCTGACTCTTCTGGACTGGGTGGAGGCCCACAAAGGATACCGGAAATATGTGGCAATCGCCGGAAAGTGCTGGCCTGCATTCCAGACCCAGTTTGGTTTTGTTCCCTGTTATGTGAATAGCCGACTGACTGGTATGGGTATTCCTGTGTCTTGTGAAGTGGATATCTATGGAGCACTCAGCGAATTTATCGGTACCTGTGTAAGTCTTGATGCTGTAACCCTTCTTGATATCAACAATACGGTTCCGGATGATATCTTTGAAGAAGATATCAAGGGGAATTATAATTATACCCATCAGGATACCTTTATGGGATTCCACTGTGGAAATACCTGTTCCAGAAAGCTTTCTGCCTGTTCCATGAAATATCAGATGATCATGGCAAGAACCCTTCCCGAAGAGGTTACCCAGGGAACTTTGGAAGGAGATATTGCACCTGGAGATATTACTTTCTTCCGTTTGCAGAGCACTGCAGACAATCTGCTCCGCGCTTACGTTGCTCAGGGAGAGGTGCTTCCCGTAGCCACCCGCTCCTTTGGAGGAATTGGTATTTTTGCAATCCCGGAAATGGGAAGATTCTACCGCCATGTGCTGATTGAAAAGAATTTCCCGCACCACGGAGCCGTAGCGTTTGGCCACCATGGGAAGGCCATCTTTGAAGTTTTTAAATACCTAGGCGTGGAAGATATCGGGTTTAATCAGCCGAAGAGAATGATGTATAAGACTGAAAACCCATTTTCATAAGTTTGCTCCCATTAGCATATATTTTATTGTTTTTGAATAAAGATTTCAAATAAGGGATTGCATATCATTTGATTGAAATTAGATGGTATGCAGTTTCTTTTTTGTTTTCAATGAATCGTAATCTTAATCTTTCATTGCTTTGTTTTCTGTCTATTTAATATCAACCGCAGCGGATTATTGTTTCACTTATCCATTAAAAATAAAAAGGTCCAGCCATATTATTTGTGGATAGAAAAAAAACAATAAAAGAATCCAGGAAACAGGATTGTCTGATTGCCCTGCAAGTTACCAAAACACGGTACGGATCATAAAATATAAGTAGGCATGATCTGTTATATGGATACATGCCCAAAATATAATTAAATGGGAGGATTAACTATGCCTAATAGTGCGCTTCAGATTGAACTGAATACAGCGACAAGTGTTGCATCAAATGCCAACGTTCCTTTTGATACCATTGTCTATTCCGCTGGTGGTATATCTTACAACCCGGCAACTGGTGTAATTACTTTTCTGGAAGCGGGGAGATTCGTAATTGATTGGTGGCTTGCAACACAGTCTTCTCAATCAACAAATGGTGCATCTTTTGCACTGTCTTCTTCACAGGGAGATTTTCTGGAAGGAAATTCTCCGATTAAAACTGGGGAGGTATATGGAATTGGAATCGTAGATGTAACTACAGCTCCAGTTACCTTGTCCCTTGTTAATATCAGTAATGCACCGATATTTTTCGCAACTCAAGTTCCTTTAAAAGGGACGCTGGTCATTGTTGAGGATGATCAGGATTCTGCCGGTGGAACCGGCCCAACGGGAGCAACAGGCCCAACCGGTCCCACCGGCCCCGCAGGAGCAACAGGTGCGACCGGTCCGGCGGGAGCCACAGGACCTGTGGGTCCAACAGGAGCCACCGGCCCAACCGGTCCGACAGGAGATACGGGAGCCACCGGCCCGACGGGAGATACGGGAGCAACCGGCCCGACGGGAGATACGGGAGTCACCGGCCCGACAGGAGCCGCAGGACTAACCGGCCCGACGGGAGATACGGGCCCAACTGGCCCGACGGGAGCCGCAGGACTAACCGGTCCGACGGGAGATACGGGAGCCACCGGCCCGACAGGAGATACGGGAGCAACCGGTCCAACAGGAGCCGCAGGACTAACCGGTCCGACAGGAGATACGGGTCCAACTGGTCCAACAGGAGCCGCAGGACTAACCGGCCCAACGGGAGATACGGGCCCAATCGGTCCAACGGGAGCCACCGGCCCAACGGGAGCCGCAGGACTAACCGGTCCGACGGGAGATACTGGCCCAACCGGCCCGACGGGAGCCGCAGGACTAACCGGTCCGACGGGAGATACGGGACCAACCGGTCCGACAGGAGATACGGGGCCAACCGGTCCGACAGGAGATACAGGACCAACCGGCCCTGCAGGTCTGGCGGCTTTTGGCGGCCGCTTTAGCGATGATCCACAGACCTTAATACTTGCGCTTGGAATTGAATCACAGGTTGATTTGACAAATACCATGCCGTCGAATGATGTTACGTATCAACCGGCTGAAAGTATTACAATTGTCAACCCAGGAACGTATGAAGTTAGTTTCCTGCTTCGGGGGTCAGTATCAGTTGGTGCTCTTACAACCGTTGCGGTACGTCTGAACGGAGCCGATATTCCAAGTCTTACCAATACGCAGGGGTTGACTCTTGGTATCAGCTCGGAGTTTACTGGAAATGCCATATTAACTCTTGCTGCTAACGATGTATTGGATTTGGCTGTTTCGGCTGCACTTGGATTGACCTTGTCGCTTCCAGCTGGTACAAATGCTACTCTGGTGGTCAAAAAACTAGATTAAATTTTTCCTTTGTGTGCACCCTATTTAATAGGGTGCATACTTTTGTCAAAAGGAATAAGTGTGTATTTGGTATATGGAATTTATTTGATTTTTCAGGTGTACGAAAAGACTCATATATAATTTTGTATTTTCAATTTCTTACGTTGAAGCTAGAACAGAGATATTAATTTATAATGGGATTTTTTGTTCTGATTATGAATAGGATTGCATTTGATTTTTATAGGGATAAATCCATTCAATTGCCACAGGAGGACGATTGATTTTTCTTTGATCTTTACGATTGCGGTAATTGGTCTTTTGTTATGAAATACCCTAAAAGGATACTTCTGTGGCGGTGTTACAAGGGCACATTTAAAATAAGTCATCTGTTCCCGGCAAGTTTGTGGAACAAGAAATGATAAAAAGCTTTAATGATTTAAATGTAATTTTTATCCAGGGGTTTCACTTGATGGTCTTTATAAGTTGTGCTTTACTTGGCAGTCATTACGCTGATATAATAACTGATGCAGGAAGTGGGATTAAAGTGAGGAAGGGGCCTTGAAGTATGGAAACTATCCGCAGTAACCGAAATACTGGGATTGGGTGGAATCCTTGGCGCTTTAGTAGTCGCCAGTGGGAAAAAAAAACCTGATCCTTTAAGAATGGCTTATGCATAGGCAGGATTTTTTTTCATTCGGGAATCTATTGATGGAAATGGGGAGAAGTTTTCCTTGTATATAGCTGGTCTGATTGCCAGCGTACTGATTTTATTTGCAGCAGCAGAATTAAAGTATGATTTTTTAGTGAATGGTTCCGGTAAAGTTTCAGGAAAGTATATTTGTCCTGTGAAATGTACTTTAATTTTCCGCCGTTCCGGTATAAATTCTTTTCGGGAGATATCTGGCAGTTATGTTTTTACGTATTGGAATTAGCAGATCATTTTACTGTCTTATGAGTTATAAAAAAACTTCATATACAGGAGTTATCAGAGCGATTAACCGGACACAGGAGAGGGACAAGCAATCTTTTATAAATGCGGCAAACCATGTCCCGTCATGTTATACTGCTCTATGAAGTCATGATAAAAATAATACCATGAGGGGGGAGGCGAACTATGAATAAATGGATCTACATAATCATTACAGGCGGACTGTTCTGTGTGGCAGCAGTACAGAATAAGGAGCTTTTAAACAAACCAAAAGTTATACTGGAAACAAATCAGGTACCTCATGCGGGATTTCCCAGTGAGGAACCGCGGGGCATTCATCTGACAGAGCGAACAGGAAAAAAAGGTGAAGAAGCTGCTTCTGCTCAACCAAAGCAAAAATCTATTATCAATCCATCAGGAAATACGTTAGAAGAACGATTGATACCTCCTGATGGCTATGAAAGGACAGAAAAACCCTTGGGAAGTCTTCAGGGATTTCTAAGAAATTATGCGTTAAAGCCGGATAAGAGTCCTGTACTTTTATTTGATGGGAGCAGAAAGAAAAAACAGGAAGTCCATGCAGCTGTGTTTTCCATGCCGTTGGTGAAAGGTGATTTACAGCAGTGTGCGGACAGTGCCATAAGGATCTATGGGGAATACCTGTGGTCAGTGGGGGTATATGATGCAATATCCTTTCATCTTACCAATGGATTTTTAATGGATTACCCCTCCTGGAGATCGGGAAAGCGTTTATCTGTAGAAGGAAACCAGGTGCGCTGGGAGGAACGTGCAGTCTTTGATGATTCCAGAGAAAATTTTCTCAAATACTTGAGGCAGGTCATGATCTATGCAGGAACCCTGTCTTTGGAAAATGAAAGCGGTGGCATCGTTTTTGACCAGTTACAGGCTGGGGATTTATTTATCAGGGGTGGAACTCCGGGACATTGTGTGATGGTGGTAGACGTGGCAGAAGATCAGGAAGGGAATAAGTGCTTTCTTCTCGCACAGGGATACATGCCGGCACAGGAATTTCATGTACTGAAGAATCCACTCCACAAGGAAGATCCCTGGTATTATGTTTCAGAAATAAAGGATTCCCTTGTTACGCCGGAGTATGTATTTGAGAAAGACAGCTTGAAACGGTGGAAAGCATTTCTTGAAAAATAAATTGAAATAAGCAGCCACTTTCCCAGTACTGAACTGCCCCTTAAATGTCAGATTTTAGGTCTGGCCTTTAAGGGGCAATTCGGACAGCGAAAGAATGGCTGCTTGTTTAATTTTTCTAAATAATACCTTGGAAAACCAGAATGATCATAATGACCGTTACCAGTATAATTCCAAGAATAAGAACGGTGCCTAAATTTATTTTCCCTGTATTTTGCCCATCCTCTGGCCGTAAAGCCAAAAGATTCGATTTTCTAAGCGTTGTAACAAGCGGTTTGTAAATAAGAAGGGTCAGTGCCGTATTAATTCCGCATTTTATCAGATTAAATGGAACAATCGCTGGCAGAAGAAGCTGCACGACAGCTTCTCTGGGGTATCCCATATAAATGGGAGTGATTAAATAATTCCATAAAACCATAACGATTGTCATAAGAACCGTGCCTAAAATCATTCCCACCAATGCTCCCGACATGGAATGGCGTTTTTTGTAGAGATAGGCTGCCGGGCAAACAAATGCCACTGTAGACAGAACATTCATAATCAATCCAATTATCCCGGTGCTGCTTATGGTAATCATCTCAACAAAAGAAACAATTACTGCAATCAGAACAGAGGGCAAAGGTCCAAAAAGAAACCCTCCCGTCAAAATTATCACGTCTTTTGGTTCGTATTCTAAAAATGGTGCAACAGGTATAATGGGTATCCGAATAACAAGAACTGCCACAAACGCCAGTGCACAAAGCATAGCCATAATGGTGAGTCTGCTGGTTTTTTTGTTCATATTCATAATACATGCCTCCTAAAATAAGTAACATCTGAAAGTGTGCCCTTCAGGTGTTAATAATAGATGGTGTATTATCTTTATTTAACACATCTTCTTTCATCCAGACTATACTGTCGGTATTGGAATCACACCAATTCTGCGCAATACGCGCTCGCGGACTTTACCGCCGGTCGGGAATTACACCCTGCCCTGAAGACAACTATATGCAAATGCTCTGGATGTATTATAACACCCATCGAAAAAATTGCAATATTTTGTTGCAATTTTTTTGATGGTTTGCTATAATAGCTGCCATGGGGGTATAGCTCAGCTGGGAGAGCGCTTGAATGGCATTCAAGAGGTCATGGGTTCGAATCCCACTATCTCCACTTAAATAGTAGGCCGCAGGCATGAAAGCTTGTGGCTTAAATTAAAACTTATAGGGACGGGACACTTGGTAAATGAAGGGCAAAAAAGGTACGTTTTCAGTTTGATATGACCCCATAAAGTCTAATTTTAAGGGGTCAGTTCAGTTTTGAAATGTACCTTTTTATTGTTACTTTACAAATCTAAATTATAATGATCAAATGCATAAAAAGAATTTTAAAAGTGATATCCTCAGCATATCAGAATTTTGAATAGATCATAAATTTCTATAAATAATTCTTTAATTTGTTTTGAAAATTTGCTAATTTCTTTGCATTATATGTTAAAAACAGAAATGCAATAATTGATATAAGGACAATCGCCTTATTGTAACCATAGCAGTCTGAGATTTTGCCAAATACTGGCTGAATTACAAATGCAAGCATTGCCATGAGCAGACTTTGTATTGAGAGAGTTGAAGCCCTATACGTACTTTCTAGCGCACCATGGATAAAACTGGCCAGCATGGGAGCATAGCAACATAATAAAAGCAATGTAATAAAGTAAAAGATACTTTTTGTAATTACACCAGGTATTATTGCAAAAAACACTAACGATACCATAATTAAGGACGGTAGATAAATAACGAGTTTTACAGAAAAGTGTTTTTTTAGGGTATTATATATAAATAGTGCAATCATTGACGACATCAGATATTGTAATCCATAGATTGAACCAGAAAACTTTTCGCTAATGCCAAACGATAAATAGTAATTGAAATAATGGCTTTCGATTGGGATCAGTGCGATAGAAGTAAAAACTCCAATTAGCAGTAAATGTAGTATAAGTTTATTGTCCAATAAATGACGAATAGCTTTTTTAAAACTATATTTTTCCGTATCGTCCTTTTTATATGGTGGTTCGATTATAAATATAGTAAGTACAATTATGGGTAAAAATTGAAGTACTAATGTTATCTGGTAAACAAGATCCATTGATTGTTCCGCTAAAATTCCACCAATAGCAGAACTCAAGAATATTGCAATATATCTACCACAACGTAAAATAGCATGAATTTTATCAACTATCTTTTTGTTTTGGGATGCATAAATGCTATCAATTAACAAAGCATCTGATGCGCCTGATATTAAAGTATATGAAACTCCCTGAAAGATTGCAGCAATGATAAAACCCTGATAGTCTCTCAAAAAGTAAGCAAAGAGGTTTGAAACTATAAGGAATGCATCACCTAAGATTGTACTAATTCTTCTTCCATATTTATCTGCGATAATTCCAGTAGGTAATTCCAGAACAATTTTTGAAAATTGGTATACAGCATATACTATACCTATTTGATATAAGGAAAGTCCGTGCTTACTCATAAAAATAGTTTGTATTACTTGAACCATATAAAAAAATGTTAAAAATTGTGTAATAATAAGCCAGTAAATATTATTTACATATGATTTCTTCATTTCTATTCTCCACGAATAAATGGTTAAAGTAAATTCCCATTATTTTTTTATAATCGGCACATTTTTCTCTTCTTATTCCTGTATCTGGATCAATCGTTGCCCTATTTGCACATCCACCACCGCAAATGTAGCGATACTTGCATTGTATACATTTCTTCAAATTTATAATATTCCGCTTTTTCCAGGCTGTATCAGCAACATCGCAAATTTTTAAATCGGAAATATAATTACCTATTTTAAACTTGTCATTCCCTACTCCAAACCAACATTTGTATATGTTGCCATGACCATCTAATATGTATTGGTTTCTGCATGCAGCACAGTTACTCATTTTAGGTTTGAAGGGCGTATTATTAACAATACTGTTAATTAAATCTATTCCATGGAATGTTTTTCTGAAAATATTTAAATTAGGATATATTTTTTCGAGTGCCAATACTGTTTCAAGGCTTTCCACTTCGTTTATTATTGTCTTGTTTCCAGAGCAGCCCCCATCTTGCAAAATATAAATGTATGGGTGTAGCAGGTTTGGAAAGTCGTTTTTTAGATCCGAGAGGGCATACGCAAATGCTGGTAGATTAAGAATATTATCGGCATCAACATTATTTCTTATCTCCACATTAAGACCAGCTTCTAAAGCTTTTTTAACATTTTTCATAATTACATCAAATGTCCCTACATGCTTATTGTTAAATCTCTTTGTATCATGAATTTCTTTTGTTCCATCCATGGTTATCTGAATAAAATCTATATTTAGTTTTCTTAAAAAAGGAATATAGTTATCTAATTCATAACCATTGGTGATGACAGATACTTTATATTTTTTATCTTTCAATTTTTCAAATATGAATGGCAGTATATCATCATTATGTGAAAAAAGTGGTTCTCCCCCCATTAAGGTAACCTTAATAAAGTCTTTATTTTCTTGATTACCTGTATTTTCTATTATTTTATCCATTGCCGCAAACATGGCGTCTACAATATTTTTGCTATAATCTTTGTTACCATAAAATTTTTCAATTTGATAACTTTTTTGATAACAATAGCTACACTCAAAATTGCAGTTATAAGAAGGAATTAATAGAAAGTTTGGCATTTGAGTTTTTTCCACACTAAGAAGTTTTTTGTCTAATTCGAACAAATACTGTTCATACTCTTGAATAGATGAAAAAAGGTATTTTCTACTAATTAGTTCATCAATTATATTTTTATCTAATAATTTGTAATCGCCTTTTTCCAGTGCGATTTTACAGGAATTATCTATGATATCAGCAGCCCCACTAACATAGTTTATTAACAGATATTGCTCTTTAGAAAGTTCAAATATATCGTGTTCTTTTGCAAAATGCATCATTTTTCTCCTCTTATTAAAATACGGTCCTAGCTATAGCCAGAACCGTATTTTGATACTATTATAATTAGCCGGCATTGTAACCGCATACAGCTGTATTGGAAACAGCAGCATCGGCGGTTTTTACAATATTTGTATTAATAGATTTCATATTATAATCCTCCTTCCTTGTATAGTTTCAAGATAGCGCTTAACTTGATGTAAACAAGATAACAATGTTAATTAAAAAAGTCAATACGAGTATTGTATAATTATAAAAAATACATAATTAATTTTAAAACATAGATTTAATTAATGTAAATTTAAACTGTAAAAAGTATAAAATAATAAATAAGATTATGAATATTGTTGATTAACCTTAGCCTAACGTTAAATGCTAAAATATATGTTCTGTTTTTTGCACTGATAAATATAATCAGAATTTAATGTTCAATCACTTTTTTAAATTGTATTTGGTAGTTATATTAATGATTGACATTTACCTTACATTAACCTTTATAATAAGTATATAGAGTAGAACTAATTCAAATAATTCTTAATCAATAGGAGGAGATTTATATGCAATCAGTCTTTGATAATAATATGTTTAAAATTAACGAAGTTGCAGAAGAATTTAATGTGAACCCAAATGTTTTACGATTCTATGAAAAAAAGAAATTGCTTACCCCAAAACGAAATGATAATGGCTATAGAATGTATTCAATTGAAGATATGCTACAGTTCCAAATGATTTTGCTATATCGAAAAATGGGATTTTCTATTGAAAATATATCAAGGATACTTACGGATGATGGAAAGCCTATTGAAATGTTTTTTAAGCAGTATAACCAGTTAAATCATCATATACACACTATGAAATTGATAAGTGATTCAATAGAGGAATGTATAGATTTAATGTTTGAAGATGATCACTATCTGGACAGTTTAATTACAGCCATGAAAAAAACTGCCGGTTACATAGCTCAGCTGGAGAGCTGGGAGGATAAATGGGGATTTGACGCTTTGGCAATGGATTATGATAACTTTATAAAAAAGCCGCACTCTGGATTAGATTTCTATAGAAATTACGATAAAGTTATACGGATAACAGAGGAAAAAGTAAATGAGAGAATAGGAAATGTTGCTGAGATTGGTGTAGGTACTGGTAATTTGGCTGGTAGATTAATGGAAACCCAGAATATAATAGGTATTGACCAATCCGTAAATATGTTAATGGTTGCAAAAAGTAAATTTCCTAATTTAAAACTTCGTATAGGAACCTTCATGGAATTACCATTACAGGAGGATACTATGGATACTATCGTAAGCTGTTATGCGTTTCATCACTGCAATAGAGATGAAAGGAAGATAGCGCTGAAAGAAATAGATCGGGTTTTAAAGTCAAATGGGAGAGCTATTATAACAGATCTGATGTTTTATGATAACATGGCAAGGAAAGATTTTGAGAAATATTGTACAAAAGCTGAATATAGAGATTTACAAGATGAATATTTTACAACAGTAATAAACATTGAAGCTGATGCAAAATCTTTTGGGTATTCTTGCAGTAGTGAGCAAATTGATGATCTCATTTGGATTTTGGTTCTTGAAAAATAATACAAAAGGCTATTCCATAACATATTGTGGTATTTGGGTGAAAAATTAGCAATAAATGGTGCTCTAAAATGTTGTTTTGGGCTCCGTTTTTTTGCGCTTCCACAGGGGGTATAGCTCAGCTGGGAGAGCGCTTGAATGGCATTCAAGAGGTCATGGGTTCGAATCCCACTATCTCCACTTAAACAATAAGCCGCAGGCATGAAAGCTTGTGGCTTAAAATTTTAATTATAGGGACGGGACATTTGGTAAAATCAAGGATAAATAATGAAAGGTACATTTTCAACGTAAGCGCTACATAAACCATCGTAGTGCATTTTGATCTTCCTTCCCGTAAGATTAGGATAGTTGGAGTAAATTACTCTGAGTTCTAATCTTGAACGGCAAAAGTTGTAGCATTTCACTGCTATTAATTTCAAACTTTTGAATCATTTTACTCCAACTATTTTTTGGAGGATTTAATCAATGACAAAAACTCAAAAAGATCAATACTGGATGAACTGCATCCAGAAGTGCCGCGTTAGCGGCTTATCTGATTATGCATGGTGTCATCAGAACGGCATTTCTACCAGCTCTTTTTATTACAACATCAAAAGACTGCGCAGGAATGCATCTGCTGTACCAGCATCAGTTTCAAAGGTTTTAAAGAAACAGGAAGTTGTACCAGTCCACTACAATGAATTGTCTGAAACAAAAGTACTTAATCCTAATAATCTACCGGATTCTATCCCAATCCGTCTTGAATTTCATGGTATTGTTGTAGCGATTAGCAATGATGCAGATGCCGCCATTATCAGAGCAACGCTTTCTGCGTTGCAGCAGCTGTGTTAGGTGATCTCTCCGGCGTGGCCAGGATTTATCTGGTCTGTGGCTACACGGACATGAGACGCAGCATAGATGGTCTCATGGCGATTGTCCGGGATTCCTTCGAGTTGGATCCTTACAGTAATTCACTTTTTCTCTTCTGCGGAAAAAGATGTGACAGGCTGAAGGCATTGCACTTTGATAAAGATGGTTTTGTGCTTCTTTACAAACGATTAGATGCTGGCCGTTTCCAGTGGCCACGTAATTCTTGTGAGGTCCAGAACCTTACAAGGCAGGAGTTCCGATGGCTTATGGAAGGTCTGTCCATCAGCCAGCCAAAGGCAATCAAATCAACTGCCAAAAAGCCCTTCTAGGTATCTGATGAAATGAATGCAAGCTGGCTTATTTACTGGCGTTATCATTCGTTTTGTAGTATAATTATTCCATCATTTAAGGAGGTGCATGGTCATGGAAACGTCTGGGAAAGCGGAAGATCTTAATACCAATGAACTCATCAATCATCTGCTCAAGCAGCTTGAGTCGAAAGATCGTCAGATGGAACAACTGAATCAGACCATTGCAAACCTCACGGAAACGATCCATGAATTAAAGCGAAAGATTTTCGGTATTTCCAGTGAGAAATCAGCGAATGTTCCAGGTATTGATGGACAGCTTAGTCTGTTTGATCCGCTTGGAATAGACGAACCAGTCCAGGTGCCTGAAACAATCCGCGTAACTTCTCACAAGAAGAAATCCCGTGCCACCCATGAAGAGCTAGCCAGGTATGTTCCAATCACAACGATCGATCTTGAACTGGAAGGTGATGCACTTAACTATCCTTACTGTAATACAAAAATGGAGGATATCGGTTCCAAGGTGGTTCGTGAAGAAATCCGAATTACGCCAGCCAAGGTCGAGCGTGTCCAGTATGTACAACACAGCTATGCCTGTCCGGTATGTCGTGATGATGGGGAAGCAACGATCGAGAAAGCTCCGGTTCCAGCGTCACTAATCAGTCATAGCAGGGCCTCCGCTTCTGCGGTTGCTTTTATCATGTACCAGAAATGCATCAACTGTCAGCCATTCTATCGTCAGGAAAAAGACTGGGAACAGCTTGGTGTCAAGCTGAACCGGGGTACTATGGCCAGCTGGTTCAATACCTGTGCGGCGGAATATCTTGAGCCTGTTTATAACAAGCTTCATGAGTATCTTCTTAAGCAGTCCGTCATTCATGCAGATGAAACTACCTGTCAGGTACTTCATGAAGGTGATAAGACTCCGGAATCAAAGTCTTATATATGGCTGTATACCAGCGGCGCTTTTGAGGAACACCGGATTGTGATCTATGAATATCAGCCATCAAGAGGCGGTTATCATGCAGCAAAGTTCCTCGCGGACTTCCATGGCTTCGTTCATACGGATGGATTCAGCGGATACAATCGGTTGACTGATATCATAAGGTGCGGATGCTGGGCACATCTTCGAAGATATATGTTCGAAGCAATCCCTAAGACAAAGGGAGCAAGTGCAAAAGCCTCACCAGCATATATTGGGTATACTTACTGCGAACAACTCTTTCAGATTGAAAAGACTCTGAAAGAGTTACAACCAGAAGAACGCCAGAAACAGCGTCTTGAGCGGGAACGACCAGTACTGGATGCATTTTGGAAATGGATCAATGGGATGAATGCCCTTGGTGGGTCAAAGCTTGCCAAGGCTATTACCTATGCAAAAAACCAAAGCCCTTACATGGAGAACTATCTTCAGGATGGAAGATGCTCCATAAGTAATAACGCAGCGGAACGAGCTGTAAAATCATATGTCATGGGAAGAAAGAACTTCCTATTTCATGACACGGTAAAAGGTGCTAGAGCAAGTGCGGTAGTCTATACACTTACAGAAACAGCAAAAATCCGTCTCTACCTGGAAACAGTAATGGCCAAGATGCTGGACTACAAAAATGAGCCCGATAGTATCTTAGAAAAACTGATGCCTTGGTCGGAAGCAATGAAGGGATCCTGTAGCTTGGAAAATGGTAATGTCTGATTTTTTCATTGAAATGAAAAATCAGAAAAAGCAATACGCTATTTTATATAGCGCTTACTATCATTCTGATTCATGAGTATAAAAAAATCGCTTAATTATGAAAGGGGAAAACCTATGAAAAAAATATTAACTTTAATTTTATCAGTAATTATGTTGGTGAATTTATCTGTATTTACTAGTTTTGCAAATGAAAATGTGGCAGCTCGAAAAATATCATTTGAACAAATGATAACTAGATATTTTGAACATAAAGACACAACAGTGATTTTAAATAAGGCAGGTAAAGACATTACGTCAGAATTTTTTTCTTATAACACTGTAAATTTTAACAATGGAGATTATCAAGCAATTCGGAATTATATAGAAAATAATGTTTCTAATCTGAGTTATAGGGTGGAAAGTAGTATAGAAAATAGGGTAGCTGTAAATGCTATGGGAACTTCTAAATATGTGAGTGATTATACTTCAATGCTAATATCAGATAAGTATGGACATAAAGGCTATCTTACAATGGAAGTAGGCGGTACTATAATATACAACCCCAATACAGGGGAAATAATGCGTGCTTATAATGCAAAAATTGTTCGAGCAGAATATTCTGATTTACAAGATTGGACATTAATTAATAGAAATGTTAGAACAAGTTCCTCAATTTCTCCTGATAAGTTTAAAGCTTTTTTCACAGCCAGTTTACGTTCAATAGGTACATACTCTCATTATTCACAAGAATATGATTTTGGAATCCATCAATATACGGTGAGTACAGAAGCGGGAAACTGAAAGAATGATGATAAATAAAAAAACAAAGATGTATTTTGGTGGTGTTACAGTATTATCCATATTAGTGTTATCTTTTCATATGCTTGCTCTAAAATTTATATATAATTATATAGGATTAATGCTGGAAGCAAATGGAGTAACAGTCGAAAAGCGAAAAGAAATGGCCGTACAAGCCGAAAATCTTAAAAAATATTCCCAATATTGTACCAATGCATTTCTATTAGCCAGCTTTTTCTTTCTGACTTTTATCGGAATTATATTGCTTACAAGAAAAATTAATTTAAAAATGTATCTAAGTTCATATTTTTTATTTGAAGTAATTCAGATAATTGGGCTGTCGCTATTTATACAAATTTTTAATAAGTATGAATTAACAGAAGGCTTTGGGAGATGGAGAATTCTTCATCGTAATGTATTGTTTTGGATTATTTTAATTATCCCAATTATAATTTATTTGTTGAATAGAAAACAAAAGACATAAGAACTATGTTATCAAGATTAATATGGTATATTAATAAAATCAGTAAACTGAACTTTAATGGTTAAATGCAGCCTCTTTTTCTATGTCATTCAAGAACCGTATTTTTTTAGGTACGAACATACCTAATTCATTGGATGGTGCAAGATATATGGCACTGGGTAACAGTATGGCGATTCCCTGTGTGGAGCATGTGCTCCGGGGAATCGCCTGTTTTTTACGTATCCGCTACATAATCTACCGTAGTGTCGGATAGTGTCAAGATTTTTGTAAACGGTAGTCCATAGGTACCTCGCTTCTAGCTAGTTTTTTTGAGATAATGTCCTTATCTTTAAAAAACTACGACTTTTACGGAGGTACCTGGTCTATGGATAAAATCACACATGAAATGCGACTTTCTAAATGGACAACGATTGTTCGTGAATACAATGGTGTTAGTATATAAGTATGGACACAGAAAGTTGAACATAGGATTGTCAACAGTTTTCTAGACAACTTTTTTAAGGGTAATCATTCTATACTTCACCGGTGTCAAATATCCCAGTGAAGAATGAATCCTGTGGTTGTTGAACCAATTTACATAATCAGCCAATTCAATCTGAAGATGGTATAAGCTGCTAAAGGTCTGGTTCCTACTATTAATTATCTAATATGACGTTTTCTGTGAAGGAGAAATTTATTAATAATATCGCTTAAAAAAATGTCAAATAATGCGATTGAAAATAGTAAAATTAATATTGGATAAACATTAAATAAGTAATATTGTATAGACAGAAAAAGTAATTATAAAACATACTCAATAAATTAGTAAGCTCAAAGTTATATATTAATATGAAATTTAATCAAGGCAGTAATCATGAATAAATATAAGAAGAACATCAAGTTATTTACGCTATATTCGCTGTTTACTGAAACCTCTTTGTTGGAACAACACAGGTCTTGTTTTTAACATTGAAAGGATTTTCTTTTACGTAGATTAGATTAATCACTACTATCACAGATTTTGTCTCATTGATACTTGAGATACCAATTGAAAAACTTGCAAATAAAATTGGTTATAAAAAGTGCATTTACAGTGGTTTAGCATTTACAGTTTTAGGTTATGAGACAATAATGGTGGCAAAAAATTTTACATTTATAATTTTATATATATTTTGATTGCTTTAGGAATTTCCGTAATATCTGGTGCTGATAGTTCTTACTATATGAATCATTGAACAAATTAGGAAAGGCTGACCAAATTAAATAACATATACTATGAAGTAGGTCAATCTTTATGGAGCCATTGGTTCCGGATATCTTTTTGAGATCACATTTATGTAAAAAATATCCAGACGGGGAGTCTGAGGTGCCAGTAACCAGTGGAGATAACACAATAGCGCAACAGAGCTATTTCTTGTTTCTTGCAAAAGCGATTATAGAGGCACACAATGGAACCATCTCCGTAAATAGGGTTCTGGGCGAGAGAAGTATTTTTACAATGTTTTTTCCAAATATTACTAAAATGTAATCAGAGATTCATGTGCGGGTAATGAAACAATGCTATTCTAACGTGGAATTAAGGCAATGAATTGTGTGAAATCAATTGTTTAGAAAGGCGTGGCAGATTATGAGTTTATTAGAAATCAGTGCTCTTTGTAAAACCTATGGTTCAGGAGAAACGGCAGTTGATGCATTAAAAAATGTGAATTTTACTGTTCCAAAAGGTGAGTTTATTGCAGTAGTGGGTGAATCGGGTTCTGGAAAAAGTACATTACTGAACATGATAGGCGCACTTGACATGCCATCGTCAGGTAAAGTGATGATAGCCGGAAAAAATATTTTTCAAATGAAGGATGAGGAACTGACCATATTTCGCCGCAGAAATATCGGATTTATCTTTCAGGCATTTAACTTAATACCGGAACTCAATGTAGAGCAGAACATTGTTTTTCCTCTATTGCTTGACTACCAGAAACCGGATCCGGAATACGTAGAAGAGATACTCTCTGTACTATCTTTAAAAGACAGACGCAGCCATTTACCGCGTCAGTTGTCCGGAGGCCAGCAGCAGCGAGTGGCAATCGGAAGAGCTCTGATTGCGCGTCCTATGTTAATTCTTGCAGATGAACCCACAGGAAATTTAGATACTCAAAATAGTGCAGAAGTAATAGCACTTTTAAAAACAGCATCGAAACGTTACCAGCAGACGATTATCATGATTACACATAACAGGGGTCTGGCCTCTGCAGCTGACCGGGTTTTAGAAGTGACGGACGGCATACTTACCGATCTGGGGAGGTATGTTCAATGAAAAGCTATCTTTCCCTGGTTTTTCAATATGCCAGAGTACACAAAAGCAAAAGTCGGCTGACAGTGATATGCATTACTGTATCAGTTATGCTGGTAACAACTATTTTTGGAATGGCAGATATGAGCTTAAGATCCCAAACAGATGAGGCAATCCGCCGCTATGGCAACTGGCATGCCATCATATCTGATCTTCCGAATAATCTTGCTGTAAAAATAGGAAAACGGCAGGATATAAATGTGGCTGGGTATCTTGGTATGGCTGCAGATACAACCTATAAGGGGAAGGAATTAATTGTGCAGAGTAGCAGCAGGGAGCTTGCTGAACAAATGAATTTAGTTGTGACAAGCGGACACTATCCGGCTTCTGCCCGGGAAGCCTTACTGGACAGACCGGCGATGGAACAATTTAACCTTTCCATTGGGGACTGGATTGAGGTTGCTTTTAGCGATGGTCAGGTACGGCAGTATCAGATAAGCGGAATGTATGGGGATTATTCCACTTTAAAAGGATCGGATGCTCACGGTCTGCAGTTATCTCCAGAGGGAATGCGTGAACTTCCGGCCAGTCAGTATAAAGAGTTTTTTTATATACAATTTAAAAATAAATTAAATATTACTGAAGCGATCTCCCAACTGAAAGCGGAATATCAATTGTCTGATAAGCAGGTTTCAACAAATGTGATGCTTCTGGGATTAATGGGACAGAGTGATAATTCTACGATGCTGTCAGTTTATTTTACCGCAGGTATTTTATTCGTCCTCGTTTTACTGGCAGGCGTTTTTATGATTGCCAGCAGCTTTAATATGAGTATATTGGAACGGACTCAGTTTTTTGGTCTGCTGCGCTGCCTGGGTGCGACAAAAAAACAAATTAAACGTTATGTCAGGCTGGAAGGTCTGCAGTATTGTTTCAGAGCGATTCCGGCCGGGGTATTAGCCGGCAGTATCATATTATGGGTAGCGATTGCCGTTCTAAATGAATTAAATTCCCAGTACCTTCCAATCATGCCGATGTTTAAAATCAGTTTACCGGGAATTCTTGCCGGTGCAAGTACCGGAATAATCGTAGTGATGATCGCTTCTAATGCACCGGCAAAACATGCGGCTAAGGTTTCGCCCCAAGAAGCAGTTACAGGCAATATCAATCAATTTAATAATTATAGTATTACAAAAGCATCAAATACAAAACTATTTCCTGTTGATATAGCGATGGGATTAAACCATGCTTTTTCAAACACTAAAAGCATGATATTGATTTCTGGGTCTTTTGCAATCAGCATTATACTCTTTTTGTGTTTTACGATCCTTGTTACCTTCATGAATCATGCATTAAGTCCTTTAAAGCCATATGCTCCTGATATGACACTGGAAGGAGACCAAAATACAGCACTGATTAATCACTCTCTGAAAGAAAGCCTTAAATCACTTCCATATGTAAAAAATGTGTATGGGAGAATGTTTTATACCAATATCCAGGCCAGCGATAAAAATGGTGCAAATACAGCTACCCTTGTTTCCTATGATGAACCGCAGTTTCAATGGGCGAAGGAGGCTCTGATTTCGGGCGATATTGATCAGGTGCAGAATGGAAACGGTGTACTGGTTGATTATGGGTATTTAGAACGATTTGGCTGGAAGATTGGAGATGTAGTTACGCTGAATATTGGAGCAATACCATATAAAGTAAAAGTTGCTGGAATTGTATCAGGAGTCCCATTTGATTCTGCGAACGGTGAATGGATTATCGTCTGTTCCGAATCTACGTTTACTTCACTAACCGGTATTTCTGATTATAAGATTATTGATATGCAGGTAACACAGGATATATCTGATCAGGTCAGACAAAGGCTTCCTGCCCATATAAAGCTTCTTGATTTGCAGCAGCACAACAATGAAGTCCGTACCGGTTATTTTGCAATGGCTGTATTTGTATATGGATTTTTACTGGTAATAGCCTTTGTCGCACTGATTAATATTGTTAATACGGTTAATGCCAGTGTGTCTGGCAGAATGAATCATTATGGAGTCATGCGCGCAGTTGGTATGTCAGGCGGGCAGTTAAAGAGGGTAGTTATGGCAGAGGCAGCTGCATATGCCATAACCGGCAGTATTACGGGAGGCATTTTAGGACTTTTTTTACATCGGTTCTTCTTTAAAATGTTAATTACAGCAAACTGGGGTCAAAATTGGCAGCCACCTTTACTCGTCTTAACTATTATAATTACTTTAGCCATATTAACAACCTTTGCGGCGGCAATTTCACCAACAAAAAAGATCGAAGAAATGGTGATTGTGAATGTAGTGAATGCATGGTAATTGCATAATAACTGTATATAAAGCGGTTAGAGTATAATTAATTACTTTACCGCTTTATTTTTTTTGTAAAATGGATTTTTAACCGTTTTCCAGACAACTTTTTAAGGGGAATCATGCGAACCTTCACCAGTGTCAATTATCTGGACCGCCTACAATTAACCAGACAGTAATATTAATGTCTTGCGCAGTCCATTTGATACCCAGCAAAATGAATTCATAAGGATATTTTTCAGCCACATGCCAACACTAAAAATGTTATATCTATAAAAGTATAAATCACATCTAATAGTGGAAATCTATTTCATTATGGTAAAACACAAAATGTGTAGATATCTTTGAAAATTCGTACCAACGAGTTTGCAAAAATGTGCCGTTCCCCTTCCCTCTTAAATATTACGGAAACGTGGTGAATTCTTAATCTGAAAGCGCATTCATATGAATGCAGAAAATGCAACCTCTGAAAATCTTCTTTCCAGACGAAATAGATTAAAGTCCAAATTTCTCAAATCAATTTACCATGGAAAGATAGCAATATTCTAAAAAATTAAGTCCTAGTAAGAATAATATTTACTAAAATCATCTCAATCACATAATAAGCATTATTTTCCAGAATAAAAAATTTATCATATAAGAGATACTTGTTAAAGAAAAGTTTAAATTATAACCATATAATATAAAAATTCAAGGTACTTTTAAAATATGAGACAGGAGAAACAATTTATATGATAATAGGAATAATTGATATACTGGTCGGACTGTTGGCTTTGCTGCTGCTGGGCTCTCCGTTTCCGTTTAATTATGACAATCCCATTGCAGCATTACTATTGGTTTGTATAGCAATCACTCTGGGAATCCATTTATTTCAACAATTTAGAAAAACCAGAAATTTAAACTTGGCAAAATACAAAATAGTTATTCTTGGAGCAGGAGTGGCAGCATTGCTTCTTGGCATTATATTTCTTGTGGCAAGAACAAGACTTGCCGGTAATTTTTTCGGTCTATCAATGATGGTACTTGGGTGTTTAATTTCAGGAGAACACCTATATAAAGATCTGAAGAATATAAAAGAGAAAAAGATGTCCAAAAAGGTACTGATTTCAGTTCAAAGCATTGTTGTTTTTGCCTGTAGTGTCGCTGGGGTGATTCTTTTAGCCAATAACTATGCGATTAACAAAGCCTTCAGCCAGAAGGCAGAAAATGTAGAGAGTACGGAACAGGTACAGACATATGATTTCGTCAATACAGAGGACCCCTTTGGGTTTAAGAATGTTTCCTACGAATATAATGGTATTTATGGCGATCATAGGAAGACAAACATGCTTGTTTCTCCTAAAAGTCTGACACCAGGGAATGTTACCTTCTCCTGGGTGCCGAAAAATGCCAAAAACCAGAGCGGTTTTGAAATATCAATTACCGAGAATGAGAAAGAGGTATATAGCAGCGGAAAAATTGATTCCTCGGAGGTACGCTTTGAACCGGATTTTCAATCGGAAAGTGGAAAATCCTATGTATGGTATTTAACTTTGTATGATGAAGCTGGAAACCCAGGGAAGACGCTGTCGGATACTTTCGGGACTTCTCTGGCAAAGGATGATTGGCAGGCTGTGTGGATTAATCCTGAATCAGACACAACTGCACCCACAAAAAAGAACCGTCATTCTGCATCATACCTAAGAAAAACATTTGAAATTACACAGGAGCAGATTGCCGGTAAGAAAATTATGCTGTATGCAACTGCTCATGGTGTGTATGATATGTGGGTGAATGGGACTCACGTGGATGACTGGTTTATGGCACCTGGATTTACACAATATACGGACATTTTACAGACGCAGTCCTATGACATTACACCATATTTAAAGGCTGGTGATAATGAAATTTTTGTACAGATTGGTGACGGATGGTATAGAGGCAGTCTTGACAAAGAACAGGTAATTAATTCGTTTGGTACGGATGCGGCATTTCTTTGTGAAGCCAGGTCTGGGAACAACGTGATTCTACAAACGGACGGGACATGGGAAGCTGCAAATGATGGATGGCTTTCTCAAAATGATTTGCATGATGGAGAGGTCTATGATGCAAATAAGAATATATCCGATTTTACGTGGCATGCGGTCACAACGCCAGATTACGGTTATGATAATCTGACAGGGAGTGATTGTCAGCCAATTACACAGCACGAAGAATTTACACCAGAAATTATCACCACACCGGCTGGAGAAACCGTGCTCGATTTCGGACAAAATTTTTCCGGATATGTGCAGCTTGATATCAATGCACAAGGGGGAGAGAAGATCACGCTTACCCATGGTGAAACCCTGGATGAAAACGGGAACTTTACAATTTCCAATTTTCAGGCTTCTCAATCACTTCCTACCTTGCAGAACGTTTTATATACTTGCAAAAAAGGAGAAAACACTTACCATCCTACAACAACCTATTTTGGATTTCGATATGTCAAAGTTGAGACCGATATACCGATTACTGCAGAAAACTTTAAAGGCGTTGCTGTTTATTCCGATATGGAGCAAACTGGATTTTTTGAAAGCGGCAATCCAAAAGTAAATCAGTTATTTCACAATACGTTATGGAGCATGAAGTCTAATTTTGTAGGTGTTATGACAGACTGCCCAACACGTGAAAAAAGCGGATATGCAGGCGATGGGCAGATTTTTGCTCCAACTGGCTTGTATCTCATGGACAGCTATCCGGTATATGATTCCTGGCTCAAAAGCTATTCCCACGTGTTTCATGAAAATGGTTCCCTGATGCAGTTTGCACCCACTAAGCTGACAAAAAGTTTATTTGATTCAAGCCATGGCTGGAGTGATGCGATTGTGATAATTCCGTATGATATGTGGAAGAATACAGGAGATTTACAGGTAGTAAAGGATAACTATGAAGCATCTAAAAGATGGGTGGACTATGCTTTAACCCGTGCTTCCTCCAAAACCCATCTGTATTACAGGAATCAATTGGATAAAAGTCTGTACCCTTATTTTGCGGATCAGGGATTCGGCTGGGGAGAATGGCTGGAGGCTGATTATAATCATACGGTCACTATGGTTACAATCTTGGCGAACAATACTCTTATGGGAGAGCCGGAGGTCGGAACAGCGTTTTTGTATCAATCCTGTAAGGAACTTTCAGAAATGGCCCAGGCACTGGGGCATACCGAAGATGCAGAGTATTATGCGAACGCAGCAGACAAAGCAAAGCAGGCATATCGGCAGGTATTTACAGAGAATGGAAAAATTACAGAAAAAAACAGGCAGAGCCGCTTCATCCGTCCAATCAGCATGGGACTTTTAGATGAAGAAGAGAGTGGGGCCGCTTCGGACCAATTGGCGGAACTTATTACAAATAATAACAACCACTTAAACACTGGTTTTCTGTCAACAGGCAGCCTGCTTCAAACCCTGTCCGATTATGGCAATACAACAAAGGCTTATGATGTACTCCTTCAAAAGACGCTTCCTTCATGGCTGTATGCAGTGGACAATGGAGCGACAACCATTTGGGAAACATGGGATGCAGTGAAAGAAGATGGAAGCGTGAGCAGTTCCATGAATCATTATTCCTTTGGTGCCGTATGCAGTTGGCTTATGGATTCATCAGCTGGCATAAGAGTTGAGGATGGAAGGATAACTATTTCCCCTAAGACCGATTCAAGACTTGGATATGTCAATGCCAGCTACGATTCAGCATACGGCACGATTAAGTCCGCATGGGCATACAAAGATGGCGCTATTTATTTTGAGTTTGAAATACCTTGTAATACCAGGGCAAGCATAGAGCTTCCCGATGGAACAAAACAAGAAGTCGGAAGCGGAGTATATTCCTATATGATAAAAGAATAGACAATCATCGGATTTAAGAGTCAGGGAGCGTTCCTGAACCCACAACAATTACGGCAGCAGAGGAATGCTGCCGTAATTGTTGTTAATCAGAGATACCCTGCATACGATCGGTGATGGTATGTTGAATGGATTTTGAAATGTCCTGGGTTCTTTTTATTCCCTTTCGCAAGGCAATATCAAGGGAGTCTCCCGCCATCAGGCTATTTATAATTGCCTCTGTAATTCCTCCGTTCGTAATCATCCTTGCAACATATTCCTCTTTATCAATCTGATTTTGAAAACAGGGCAGAACCGTTACAGCCCATGAATAAAGTTCGGAAAGGAGAGGATATTCTGATCCGATTTTTTCAATAGCCACCTGTTGCTGAATTGGGTTTTCTGTCTTTAGTATAGCCGCAGGCATACAAACACCGGCAGTAAAGATATCTAAATTGCTTTCTGTATTCGTCTTAATGTAGGTCAGATTCATGCAGCGCAGCAACGTCTTCAATTGTTCCTGTTCTGGATACATGGCTGCTACTCCTGTTTCCGATACGATAGTATCAGGACCGCTGAACATCATGCGGTATGTATGGATACCCGTTATTTGATATAGCAGTTCTGTGGATACGCCTGCCATACAAGAAACAACCAGTGCTTTCTCTGATACAGCAAGATTCCTCAATTGGGTAATATCCTGAGGCCTTAATGTGATTAAAATAATATCCGCTTTTTGAAATATTTCCTGGTTGGTTAAAAGACATGAGGTTAAGCCCTGTGCATTAAGTTTTTCATACGTGCGAGGGTTATCTCTGTATGAAATTAATAGATTCTGTTTGTTAAGTCCGCTTACGATCAATGATTGGGCAATGGCTTGTCCCAAATGACCGCATCCCACGATTCCGATTTTTAAATGATTCAGCATAGGTTAAAACTCCTTTCATCGAGTTTGCATTAAATAGGATACTATTACGTTGCTTTGGCACATTGCATCAAAATGTTCTTTCCCCATATATTCCTGCAACGACTCTTACTCCCTTGTGTTCCGCAGATATAAGATGCTCTTTTACTGTTTCTGCGTCTTGCTTGAAATTTTGTTCACCTCATAAGTGGAAGATCCAAACGGTGTCAGCTTTCATATGGTATCGTTTATAAAACTTTTTTTAATGGTTTATAATCTTTGTATACTACTGTAAAGCAAGAAAAAAGTCAATGACTACAAAACTATCATGTTTAATTCATTAACTACTATTTTTGCAGATCAAGCCGCTTTATCTCTAAAACTGGCCGTCCTTATACTTTCAATTTCTACGAAGCAAAAATTAAACCGTTGAATCACTTCCCTCTTTTTTTATGGATTTAGGTGTTAAAGTATGGTATGTTAGTTTTAGACGCTATAATTTGTCTGTAGGAAAGAAACGTTTAAAGAATACAGTTTTCCGCATGGGTGACAAAACAGAGCTATAGCCAATGGAATGGAGCTATCAGCCCGAACACCTGCAATGCCTTGCTATTTCCCGGAAAGGAGAATTTGATGAATAAGAACCGGCAATTTGATAAGCAGATGAAACGGATAAAAAAAGAAGAGGAGAATTTACTCAAAAAGAAAGAAAATTCTTTTTACAAAGCGGCCATAGGGCCTGTTGCGGATAAAATGGAACGTTTTATTCCGGGCAAGCTGAAAGCGGCTTTGGAGACAGCTTTTTATAAGGGCTTCCGGTTAGTTTTTGAAAAAGGAAATTTTTATATAGAAAAAACGTATGATAAAGATAAAATACAGCTGGAATACGATTTAAACAACTATGCTTTAGGCAAAAGAACCGAAAGAAAATATATGAAACGTCTGGACCGGTATTCCATGCAGTCTCAGAGGATCAATTCGTCCATCTCCGTAATAGAGGGCGGTGTCCTTGGTGCCTTGGGGATCGGTCTGCCTGACATCCCGTTGTTTCTGTCCTTAGTGCTGAAATCTGTCTATGAAATTGCATTAAGCTATGGATACAATTACGAAACACAGGAAGAAAAGGCATATATTCTGTTATTGATCCGTACGGCCATGACGAAACAGGAGAAGCAAAAGGAATTTAACCAAAAATTGGAAGAATTGGGAGCGTGCATAGATTCCGGCATTGTTTCGGAAATTGATCTGGAGGAATCCATAAAAACAACTTCCTCTATTTTCTCGGAGGCCTTGCTGACCGCAAAATTCATTCAGGGAATTCCAGTGGTAGGAGCGGTGGGCGGCATCGTAAATTATAATATAATCCGGAAAATAAGCAGATTTGCAGGTGTGAAGTACAAAAAAAGGTATTACATGAAGGAGCAATCATGGAATTAAAAAGAATTCGCTGCTTTATGGAGGTAGCAAGGCTTAAAAGCTTTTCCAAGGCAGCTAAAGTTTTGTATTTATCGCAGACTGCGGTAAGCCAGCAGATCGCCGCATTAGAAGATATGATGAGTGTCAGGCTATTTGACCGGGATAAAAAGGAAGTGAAATTGACGATTGCGGGTGAAATCTTTCTTTCCGAAGCGAAACGGCTGGTAAGGTTATATGATAATGCAATTTTAAAAACCCAAGCCTACGCACAAGGGATTGACGGCGTAATCAAACTTGGTTTTTTTAGTATGTTGGACCGGGATGTAATGAGCAAGGTAATTGCTGATTTTCATAGAAAATACCCAATGACACAGATCAGTATTGTTCAATGCAACTATACAGATATGAAAAACAATATCCTGAATAATACCATTGATTTGGGATTTTGCTTTCATTTGGATTCTGTTGAATTAAGCCAATTAAAAGTTTATGAACAAATGCCTAAATTGTGTGTGAATATAAACCATCCACTTGCTTCAAAGTCATTTATAACCTCAGACGATATAAACGGCGAAACCATTATTTCTTATTATAAGAATGCGGAACAGCAGGAGGTGTATGAAAGTCACCATGATGAAAGGAATCCGGGAATGGAATTTAACAGCTCTTTTCTGTTGGAAAATATGGACGATGCGGTAATGCTGGTAAGCGCTAACTTAGGGATTTCCTTCCTGCCGGAAATAGAAAATTTTGTTAATCCCAATAAAATAGTTTTTATTGATCAAACAATAGAAAAAGTTCCCTTTGAAGTAAAGGCATATTGGAAAAAGAATACCAACAATCCCTCCTTATTAAAGCTGATTGATATTATAAAAGAGGAACTCAAAAGTTGGATATAGATTCCTGACACCCAAAGTAAAATAAATGCTATGGGTGTTATTGCATTTTGTTGTTACATAATTGGTTTTAATTATTGGACAAGGTGCCGATGATATTGTTAAAATATAAACGAAGTGTGGAGAGGTTATCTATAACAAAAGCAAAAGACTGTGTGCAATTGGTTGATTTTTAATCCAGCCTGCCTTCCATTTTGTTTTTTTAACAGGAATAATGGAGAAATGGATCTATGGCAGATGCTTTCGTTTCTGCGTTAGCCTTGGTTACTCAGGGCCATTGTAAAAAAGCTTAAAAATGAATGGTTTAGGAACGAGAAGGAGATATTATGAAAACTGATTATAAACATGTATTAAAACCCATTCAGATAGGACCGATGAAATTAAAAAACAGAGTTTCATTTTCACCTGTATGGCCCAGCTTTGCGACTGCAGACGGGCATGTAAATCAGGCACTCATTGAATGGGTCAGAGGGATTGTGTCTGGTGGTTGTGCCTGCATCAATATTGGCTGTGGTACGGTAAACAGAGACTTACCAGCATATATTACCCATTTGCTGAGGCTTGGGGAAGAATCTGTGGTGAATGAGTTATCTATGTTATGTGATATGACACATATGTATAACTGTAAAATAGGAATGGAATTATTTGCAATCAGCTTAGAAGCAGGCGGTTTTGAAAATCGTGACAAACATGCAGCAAAGCCAGTTGTTGAAATCGACCCTACGGATCTCACGAAACAGCAAATCAAAGATTATATTGAAGATTTTGCCAATGCCGCGGAAAGAGCCATGCGCTGCGGATTTGACAGCTTAGTGATTCATGGTGCACATGGACAATTACCAGGTTGTTTTCTATCAAAGCTGATCAATGAAAGAACCGATGAATACGGAACACAGTCTATGGAAAACAGGACCCGTTTTACCAATGAATTATTGGAGGCGATTCGGGCAAAAATTGGAAATAGGATGGCGATTGAGTACCGAATCAATGCAAATGATATGATAGAAGGTTCTCCAACGTTAGAAGAGGTTATTGAATTTGCACAATCTATTTCTGATAAAATTGATCTGCTTCATGTTTCAAGAGGTATGCACTCCATTCAAAGTCTTGCACCATATATCAATCAGCCGATTTATTTTGATCATGGAATCAATCTTGAAGATGCAGCAAAAATCAAAGCAGCAGTTAATATTCCGGTAACAGTAGTCGGCTCCGTTACGTTAGAACAAGCGGAAGAAGCGATCCGGGCGGGGAAAATTGATATGGTCTCCATGGCCAGGGGGCTTATGGCTGATCCCAATCTGGTGAAAAATGCAGCACATGGAGAGCCTGAGAAGACACGGCCATGTATTCGTTGTAACCAATGCATTCATAAAACCCATTATCAGCTGGCTCCGGTGCGGTGTACGGTAAATGCGAAAATGGGGATGGAAACCTTGTATCAGCCGGTGAAAGAACCTGAAAAACAAAAAAAGGTGGCAATTATCGGCGGTGGTGCAGCAGGTCTGGAAGCGGCAAGAACAGCAGCATCCCGTGGACATCAGGTAGTCCTATACGAAAAAAGTGATTGCCTGGGAGGTGTCTTAAATATGGCAGGCGCAGCGGAATTTAAAAAAGATATAAAAAACTACTGTGAATGGTCGATCCGTGCCGTAAAGTCCATGGACGGGATTGAAATCAAATTGGGAGTTGAGGCAACACCTGAAATGATAGAAGCAGAAAACTATGACACCGTTTTGGTATCCATAGGAGCAGCACCGGTTATTCCTCCATTTGTTCATGAGGACGAACGCTGTTTTTGGGTGGGCGATGTAGAAAACGGTATAGCCAAAACGGGCCAGGAAGTTTTGATAATTGGTGCAGGGCTGACCGGATGTGAAGCAGCTCTTGCGCAAAGCAGACAAGGAAAATCCGTTACCCTGGTCGACATGATTCCAACAGACCGGTTCGGTTCGGGAGGAGCAACCTTTAATCAGATTGCCATCATTAACATGTTAAAAGAGTCAGGCGTAACAATGCTTGGTGGGCTGAAAATGTTAAAGACCGATGAGAACGGCGCCGTATTTGAGAATGAAACAGGTGAAATCGTGAACATCGCTTGTGATAGTATGGTGGTTTCATTTGGCGTCCGGTCAAATGACGAATTGGTTGAAGCATATCAGGAGACTGCGGTTGATGTGGTTGCGATCGG
This sequence comes from Lacrimispora sinapis, assembly GCF_043633585.1. Taxonomy (NCBI): domain Bacteria; kingdom Bacillati; phylum Bacillota; class Clostridia; order Lachnospirales; family Lachnospiraceae; genus Lacrimispora; species Lacrimispora sinapis. The sequence goes on from NZ_CP141832.1 coordinate 1,258,538, forward strand.
CGATTGCAATACCAGACAGGGAACATTATATCATGCCGTTCATTCAGGGCATGAAGCAGGGTATCTGATATAGTTAAGGAAATAAAAAAATGGAAAGGTGAAAGAAAATGGGAAAATTATTATTAACAGGTGTTGATGGGAACTTAGGAGGTCAGGCAGCAAAATTCTTGCTGGAGATCGCAGACAAGGATCAGTTGATTTTATGCGGTTATAACCAGGCCGCATTGAAAGAGTATGAAGATATGGGGGTAGAAACAAGAGTAACTAATTTTAATGTGGCAGAAGGTCTTGCCAAGGCATTTGAAGGTGCGGATAAGTTAGCATTAATTTCTATGCCCTTTGTAGGTAAAAAGAGACAGGCTGCTCATAAAAATGTAGTGGATGCCGCAAAACAAGCAGGAGTAAAACAGATTATTTATACTTCCCTTGTAAATGCAGCGGATGAAACCAACCCAAGCATTGAAAAGATTGATCACGCTTATACGGAAAAATATATTGAAGAACAGGGGCTTGATTACATTTTCCTGCGTAATTCGCAATATGCAGAAGCAATGATAACAAATTATTTTACTTTTGTAAAAATGGATGGAGTGATGAAGAACAGCCAGGGAGATGGTAAAATGGCTTATATCTCCCGGAAGGACTGTGCAATGGCAGTTGCGTATGCACTTGCATCAACAAACTACCATCATGCTGTTTTAAATATCAATGGACCGGAACTTATGACCATATCAGAATTTATTTCCATCGGAAATGAAGTGACCGGAAATAATGTCCGTTATGAAGAAGTGACCGATGAAGAAAATTATGCTATTTTTGATGCAATGGGTGTTCCAAGAACAACAGACGGGGAGTTTAAAAAAGGCTCAGAAGCTCCATTTTCATCAGAAGGTATGGTTACGTTTGCGCAGGCAATCAGACTCAATAAAATGGCAGAATTTACGGATGACTTTTATAAACTAACCGGAAAGAAGCCAAGAACGGTAAGATATATGTTTGAGCATTTGGATGACTACCAAATTGGGGAACGTCATTCTCTGGATGATTAATTGGAAAATCCTTAATTGGAAATTCAGCAACCCCGGTTCCAAGCTGTAATGCCTGGAATCGGAGCTGCTGTTTTTTTGATTCGGAATATAGGAGAAGCTGCATGTGAAATTTATTTTCGCCCCTTTAATTACTGGCAACTCCCAGTACCTTCCATTCCAAAATTCCTGTGGATGCTCCATTTGAAACCATCTGAATCCGAAGAGACTTGGTCGTTACCGGTTTAAAGGTTGTAGTATTATACTGATTAATATTGGTTTTCAGACCGGAAGCATTTTTCACATTCTCCCATTTACTGCCATTCCAATATTGAATTTTATAGGAGGAAGGGACATCAATACCCTGATCATCCTTAAACCAGTATATGTCACACTGGGATATGGTATAATTTTGGGTAAAATCATATTGTACCCATTGGGTGCCGGTTTCCGGCCAGTTACCATATACACGATGCGTTCTGTCATTGGAACTTATCGGATCAAAGCCATCATTTAAGGCATCAATGCTTTCCCAGCTGGAGCAGTAGGAGGTGCTTGCGGTTGCTTCCAAAGCGATATTTTTTGTTTCAGGGGGATTATCTCCACTTGTGGAAACCTGGATTTTATAAGGATATCTGGAACCCGTTGCATCCAAATCAAAGGAGGTTAAATCAAGCATTGTATCCGGAGTAGCACAGACCACCAGATAAGCCTTCTCGTCCTCTTTTTGAAGTTTCATGCTGTTTCGGCCATTATTCCATGTGGATGAATATCTGGTATCCCCGTTCTTTGTTTTGGTTACAATGCTTACACGATAATCGGCGCCTGAAACAGAGCTTGTCCCCTGAAAATCTACCGTAATCTGCTCACTGTTCCGATTGATATCGAGGGGAATAATATTGTAACCTCCCTGCATGGGAGCTTTTGCCTCCGGAACTTTAAGCCATCCATCCCCAGTGCTCGTCAGAGTGGTATAAATCTTATCATAATTAGAGGAATCCTGTAAAAGTTCATTTAAATAGTTCAAATAGCTGGATTGTCTTTTAAAATCCATTGTTACCATTCTTCTGGCGTAACCACCCAGCATATCCTTTGTTGAAGTACCGGATAACCTGGAAAGTTTGTCAAACATAGTATCATTGCCGGTATCACGGAACATCTTTCTCATTAAATCCAGACCTAATCCTTTCATATGATCAGGGTTTTCCGTTATGTAGAGTAAAAATGGCCATGCGTCATAATAGTTTTTCATATGCGGAAAATAATACTCGGAGTTTAGTACGATTGGCTGAAAGAAATCTGAAGTCGGTCCATAAACCGTAGTTCCATATTTGTAATAGGTACTTCCTAAATACTGATCCCGAAACCAGTTTGCAGTAGTTTCATACCATGGATTTGATACGATACCACGTTGATGCATGGTAATCGCATGTGCGTATTCATGAGGAATTACCCAGCTTGGCGGATCAACACGCATTGCACCAGGCTCTACAGCCATATATGCAAATCCGTCACGGTCACTGGACATGTATGCCCAGTCACTCGCTATTTTTGATAAACCTGTTTTATTTATGTACAGATTGGTTTTGTAATGCGTTTTGGAATCAATGGGGCTGTTTACAGAAACACTAGTATCATAGAATCCTAATTCATTGACATAAAAATCTCTGATTGTCTCTAAATTTTCCAGATTCCCCTTTACGAACTCACGAGTAACGGTTCCTGTTTCATCCTGTTTTCCCCAGATAATTTGGAAATGCTCGGATGAAAGTCTGTTTACAGAAGTATCATTCATGTCATAAAAGGCATCTCTTGCTATGTAGGTATCAGATGAACTGGCATTTTGGGTCTCTGCCTTTACACTGCTTGTACTGCCTAGCATAGCGACTGTTAAAATGACTCCTGCAAATAATCGAAACGGGTTTTTTGGTCTCATTCATTTTCCTCCTCATTTTTGATTGGTGATTAGTTAAGCAGATTTATTTGAAATGATGGGATTAATACGTGGTATTAAAAATATAAAGTGATTAACTAATCTGGTTACATTATATTATAATTAAACACAGGAAAGGGGGATGATGTAATAATTAGCGGTTTGTATGTAATTTTTTGCCTAATAAGCATATAAGCAACTGAAATCATGAACGAAGGGGAATATAAAGGAAAATGATTTAAAATGAGTTAATTTGGAACAGCGGATAGAATTAGGATAGAATGAAAGCCTCTCCGTCTTGTTTCTGGCGGAGAGGACAATATGTGATTTATTTTCTTATATAACTATGTAGTGATTCCCTTTTCTTTTACGGGCATAACTCCCATTCGCCTATCCATTTTTCTCTGGAATAGTTATATTGACGTCTATAAACCTTTCCATTTACAGATTTATAGCGCCAACCAATGATAGGAGCGTAAAGATGTGCGTCGCTTGAATCGGTGATAGATGAAGTGAGTTCAACGGAAACGCTTTTTTCCTGTACTGTCTGAGCGGATGTATTTACAGGAAATGGTAATACACATAGTGTTAAGATTGCCATTGATAAATAAATTTTTCTGTTTTTAAGTTTCATGAATCGGTACCTCCTTGGAATTGTTATATATTGGTAATTTAGAAAATAAATCACTGATTTCAGTAACACTACCAAAATATTGGTTATTAACGTAAAGGTCATAACCTTTTTTGGGATTGCGTATTAAATAAGAGTTTTCGGGTGTTATTTGCACCGTCTGCTGCTGGACATCGGTTTTCACTGAATATGGTTCAATAACAATAAATGAAGCTGAAATTAAAAACAAAGAAATAATTGTAAGCAGAATAGAACAAGTAATGTTTGATTTTCTGGTGCTGTTATTTAATACTACGTGAAACCTTTGAAAAAGAACAGAAGCGGCTCTGCTGTCAAAGGATAACGAAAAGTTATTTATATTGGCAGGAGTCATTCCCTTGGCAATTTTCAAAAGACACTCAAGGTATTCTAATTTTTGTGCCTCATGGAACGACTTCGTGACAACTTCATCCGCTCTTAGTTCCATGATTTTATCAATTTCCGGTCTCAGAATGTAAATCAATGGATTCCACCAGTACAGAATACTTACAAATTCTATAAGCAGTTTAATCCATAAATCGTAATGATAATAATGTGTGGTTTCATGCAGCAATATGTAGTAAAGTTCTCGGTCTGATAAATCAAGATCAGGCAATAAGATTGTTGGCTTAAAAAGTCCAAATAGCAAGGGGACAGGAACAAGGTTCGTTTTTATGATGGTAATTTGTTTTGGCTTTTTGTGTGTACAATTTATTTTTTCCAGGATCTTTTTTTCAAAATCGTCAGGAACAAAGGATTCTTGTTCAATTCTATTTTTGAATCTGGTATAACAATACATGATTCTGCCGCTTAAGAAAATAATCCCCAACAACCAAATGAACAAACAAACGTGATAAATACAAAGCCGAAAGGAAAAAACATTGGCAATAGGAGTGTATAGGAAAGAAAAAAGCGTGGGCAGAAAATACTTGTCTCCGATTGTTCTTTGAAATTGGAATTCAAAGGGAATCACCAGTCGGACTAATACCAATATAATTCCGGTCAAAAGAATACTGATTCTTATTTGAACAATCATTTTATGGCTTTTCAAAAATAGCCATAAAAATAAAATTGCTATATTGAATATCATTAATATAGTAATGAAAGAAGCAGGTGAAATGACCATATGATTATTCCTTTGATTTTAGTGATTTTTTTCTTTCTTCAAGCAATGCTTCTAATTCTTCAATGATTTTCTCTTCATTTTTTTCATGCTTTAACAGGGTTGCCACTAAATTGGGAATCGGTAACGTCTCTTCATTTTCATGTACCTGGTCAACAAATTGTTGGACCATTAAATCCTTTTCTGATAAGACAGGTGTATAACTACGAGTCAAAACAGTACCGCTATATACAATATCAGCCACCTTGATAATGTTCTTTGACAACAGCTTTCTGATAACAGCCTGAACGGTGTTGTTATTTAGGGATTCATCCATTTGGGTAATCTCGGATGCGATTAAGGGCTTTGGACTTTTCCATAATATTTTCATTACTTGCATCTCTTTATCAGTCAGTGAAAATGTTTTTCTGGTTTTAGGCATTTGGAAATCTCTCCTTACGGTAACGTTATTTATAGATTAATATTATAATATTTTTTACACTATGTCAATTCATTAATTCGTTGAAACTGATACTTAAATAATAGTTACTTGATAACAGTATGGTACAAAATATGATATATTATTATAAATATCATGTATATAAAAAAATAAAGTATGCGGTTAAAAGGAAAGCCGTTATTTTCTTTTTACCTTCATTCAATCATTGATTCCAATAATTTTGAATCAGGTTTATCATATATTCCGTAGGTCTGGAGAGGTAGTGGCCTTTGTGGTAAGTGATTGCCATTTCCCACTTCGGAGCCTCAGGCAAGAGGAAATAGGCCACTTCCTCCTGTTCCAGTGCATAAGTTTCCGGAATCAGGGTGCAGCCCATATTTGTTTTTGCCATGGTGTAAAGTGTGCGGTTGCTGGAAGTTTCAAACAGGACTCTGGGGGTAAACCCAGCCTTTTGAAACAGTGGGTCTATGACATTGCGCAACGTAGAATCCTTAAACATCAAAACAAAGGTATCATTTTGAAATAGGGAAAGATCAATGGTTGCATACGGTTTATAGGGCGGATTTGCATGCGCGGCCAGGGGGTGTGATCTGGGGATACCCAGTAGGATATTTTCATATTTCACGTGGTGAAATGTAATGCTGGGAGTCTTATCAATGTCTGTTAAAGTGGAAAAACCCAGATCCAGATTGTCTTTTGCTAACATGGTTAGTTGCTTTTTTACATGAATCTCTGACGGTTCGATGGTGACTCCGGGGAATGCTTTGTGAAATTCGGGGTAGATGTTAAGAAGCATGGTGGTACCTCGTTCCGGTGTCAGACCGATCCTCAGGGTCCCTGCATTGTTGTTTGCGATGTCATAAATCTTATTATAAGTTTCTTTTTTCAATTGAATGATTTTTCTTCCGCTTTCTACATAAATCTTACCGGCTTCTGTTAATTGTATATCGTGTTTGCTGCGGTGAAACAGCGGCAGTCCCAATTCCTTTTCCAGTTTTAATAGTTGCTGATTCAGACCTGATTGTGATATGTATAGCTGCTCCGCAGCTCTGGTAATGCTGTGCTCATCGGCGATTTTGATGATATATTCAATTTGACGAAGATCCAAGACAGTTCCCTTCTTCCAAGAATAAGTTTTACTTAGTGATATTAGAAATATAAGTAATTCGACATATTTATATATATTTTGTACAATAAAATCACAATAAAAGCAATAGAAATATTTAAATTGCTTAAAATATAAAAATTGGAGGTAGGAGAGATGCCAGTAATTACTAAAATGGAAGTTTATCCAGTGGCAGGAAGAGATTGTATGGAATTAAATTTGAGTGGGGCCCATGCACCATATTTTACGAGAAACGTGGTTGTTTTATATGCGGACAATGGTGAGATGGGCGTTGGTGAAGTTCCGGGAGGAGAAAAGATCACAAAGGCTTTACAGGAATGTATCCCACTTGTGGAAGGAACCCGGGTTGCTGAATACAAAAATACTCTTTTAAAGGTGAAAAAGTTTTTGGATTCCAAAGGAGAGGATGACGTCAGAGGAAATCAGACCTTTGACCTGCGTACCGGGGTCCATGCTCTTACTGCTATTGAAGCACCTTGCCTGGATCTGTTGGGAAAATACTTAAATGTTCCGGTTTGTGAACTGCTGGGGGATGGAAAGCAAAGGGCTCAGGTACGGATGCTTGGCTATCTGTTTTTTGTGGGGAATCCGGATAAGACCGGCCTTCCCTATGAGCGGGAAAAGGATTCCGAGTGCGAGTGGTACCGGTTACGCCATGAGGAGGCTTTGACTGCAGATAAGATTGTATCAATGGCCAAGGCAGTCCGTCAAAAATACGGATTCCGTGATTTTAAATTAAAGGGCGGGGTTTTAGAAGGAAAGAAAGAAATGGATGTGATCCGTGCCTTGAAAAAGGAATTTCCGGATGCACGGATTGATCTGGACCCCAATGGGTGCTGGAAGCTTAAGGAGGCAGTGGAGTATGTTAAGGGAATGGAGGGAATCCTCACTTATTGCGAAGATCCCTGCGGAGCGGAAGGAGTGTATTCCGGCCGTGAGATCATGAGTGAGTTCCGCAGGAGAACCGGTTTTCCCGTTGCGACCAATATGATCGCAACAGACTGGAGAGAGGTGGGGCATGCCCTGGAGCTTCAGGCGGTTGATATTATTCTGGCAGACCCTCACTTCTGGACGATGAACGGGTCCGTCAGGGTGGCACAGATGTGCCATGATTTTGGCTACACCTGGGGCTCTCATTCCAACAATCATTTTGATATTTCTCTTGCGATGTGTGTGCAGGTGGGGGCTGCAGTACCGGGGGAGTACAATGCGCTGGATACACACTGGATCTGGCAGGAGGGAATGGAACGCCTGACCAAAGAGCCGTTGCAGATCAAAGACGGATGCGTAGAAGTACCTTCAAAGCCAGGACTTGGAATTGAACCCGATCTGGACCAGATCCGGCAGGCCCATGAACTCTATAAGCGCTGCTGTTTGGGCGGACGTGATGATTCTGTGGGGATGCAGCACCTCATACATGGCTGGAAGTTTGATGCAAAAAAACCCTGTTTGATACGATAACGGGGCTGTGAAGATGACTGGTTCATGAGGAGGAGGGGCTATGAGCTATACTGCAGTTGTTGGGTTTGTAGTTATGGTGTTAATTACAACGTTGTTATTAAAAAAGAAGGTCAGTCCGTTGTTTGCGTTTACGGTAATTCCGATTGCGGCTGCATTTCTGATTGGAGCCAGCGTAGCGGAGGTCAGCAGTTACGTGGAAAAGGGACTTGAGAAAACCAGAGATATTTTATTTGTCGTTTTCTTTTCTCTGCCATACTTTTCAGTTATGTCAGATGCGGGGCTTTTTAACCGGATTGTGGAAATTCTGCTGAAGAAAATGAAAGTCAGTGTGGGAGTCATTTGTGTCATCACGGTGCTGGTGGCCCTGATTGCGGAAATCGACGGCAGTGTTACTGCTACCTATTTAGTTACCATACCTATGATGCTTCCGTTGTATAAAAAGCTGAAAATTGATCCCAAGGTTCTTATGTTTTTGTGCTCTGCTTCTATGTGTGCCCTGTTTGTGACACCTTGGAATTCCAGGAACTTACGTGCTTCCACCCTGCTTGGAGGAATTGATAGTCCCAATAATTATATTTTTATAAGTCTTTTGCCGCTGCTTTTTATTTATGTTGCAATGTGCGTGGGTTCGGCAGTGATTATGGCTGGAGTTCAGAAGAAAAAGGGCGCGGGATTGACCGTGGAAGGACCCCAGCAGGAAATTAAGATGGAATATTCTGAGCTGGCACGTCCAAAGTTATTTTGGTTTAATTTGCTGCTGACCATTGGGATTATTTTGGCTCTCGCCTTTGTCCCCTGTGACGATTACATCACATTTGCGATTGGTTTGGTAATCGCACTGACCGTAAACTATCCGGATTTAAAGCTGCAGGATGAGCTGCTTAAAAAATATGGCAGGCAGATGTATTCGGTAGGCTGTGCGGTGTTCTTATCTGGTGTTGTAGTAGGTGTTTTGTCAGAAAGCGGAATGATGGATGCAATGGTAAATTTCCTGGTAAATATCATTCCGTCCAGTCTTGGCCCGTGGCTGTATCTGATCGTTGCTGTCCTAAGTATGCCGATGATGTTAGTATTTACCAACGATATATGGCAATATGCCTTTGTTCCGGTCGTAGCAGGAATCAGTGGAAAGTACGGAATTCCCAACCAGGTCGTAGTGCTCACCCTTTTGATGAATATGGGGGCAATGGTTTCTCCGGTGGCGCAGCCCCAGATTTATCTGGCCTGTGACCTTGCAAAAGAGAAGCTGGCGGATTATGTAAAATTTTCATTCAAACCGCTTTGGATTCTTAACATTATGTGGCTGACTGCAGGATATATTCTGGGGATTTTCAGATAGACAACCAATTAACATACGAACGCCCCAATCCGGGATAAAAGTATGATGTATGATTCCCGGATCGGGGCGTTTGAGTGCAGCAGCGGATTATTGTTTTAGAGAATTTCTTAGAGTAATATTGGGAAGAATCTCTTTGCGTCTCAATTTCGGGTTTTGAAATTGCTTGTTGAGCATCAAAAGACATTCGGCAGCCATTGTTTCAATGGGGATCTGTATGGTGCTTAACGATGGATTAAGAAATTCATTAATATGCGTCAGACCATTTCCGATGGCCAGGATCTCGATGTCCTCGGGAATGTGAATCTGATGTTCGTAACAGTAGTGCATGATGCCAAGAGCAATCATATCACTGGCAGTATAAATCACACTGGTTGATTGAAAATCTATCTTGGATGCGATCTGGTAGCCATCATAGGATTGATTGGACGCTACATCCCACTCCACATATTCCTGTGAGTTTTCCGATAAAAGCTTTTTCAGCGTGGTATCACGTATCTTCATACCTTCAAAAGCATGAGGAGCCTTTACAATAGCGATTTTGCCTTTATTTTTTAGCAGACTGAACGCCTTACGGGCAATTGCAGAGTCATCTACATAGACGCTGCTTAAATTCTCCAAAATACGATTGTATAAAACAACAGGGACCGTCGGCTTTAATGTTGAGAGAAACTTTAAGTCCTCCTCGCCGGCATTTGCAATCAATGCCCCATGAAAGCTGGAAACGGAGATAAGGGACTCCTCTTTGGAAAGGGTATTATTTTCATAGGGATAGATAATAACATCATAGGATAAGTTGGAATCCCTGATCTGCTGCTGGACCCCTTTTAAAAAACGGGCAAGCATAATATCGCGAAAGTCGGTTGTCCAGTACAGAGCGATCGTCTTACGGGTATCAGGAACCCGCAGCCGTTTTGCAGACAAATTAATCTGATAATTTAATTCCTTTACGGCCTGTAACACCTTTTCCTGTGTTTCCTTCGGTATTTTTCTTTCTTCACTTTTGCCATTTATAACGATCGAAACGGTGCTTTTGGATACACCGGCCAGATTTGCAACTTCTCTGATTCCCGCCATCTATACATACTCCTCAAAAATGATCATTTATTTTTGTATCTTTTTAATAAATCTATCATACCAAAAAGAAAAGATGTTGACAAGTAATTAGTAGAACGTTATACTGAAAATATCAAGTAAACCGGTCTACTTAATGGGGAAGGAGATGTGCGGAGTCCAGATCATGACTGGCCTCCCATAAAAAAGAAAAATGGCAGACAATAAGATGATTGCCGAAAGTGTATTACAGACTGTAGGCGGAAGAAAAAATGTAATTGATGTTACACATTGTATGACCCGGTTAAGATTTCGATTAAAAGACGAGTCGATTGCCAAGGATGATGAAATTAAAAAAATTGACGGGGTTTTGAGTGTAGTAAGAAACGGGGGGCAGGTACAGGTCGTGATTGGCCCCCAGGTTGCCAAGGTATATGAAGAATTACAGAAACTTGACAGCCCTTCAGAAAAAGGACCTGTAATAGAAGAGACAGATGGATCATCACCAGCCAAAGGAAAACAAAAAAAGACATTCAAGGATGTTATAAACAACATCATAGGAGCTTTGGCAGGCTGCCTGACTCCTCTGATTCCGGTACTGCTTTGCTGCGGTATGGCGAAGATGCTGGCCTCCGTTCTTGGACCCAATCTTTTTAACGTCCTGGATACGGAAAGCCATATGTTTATTCTGCTGACCATGGTCGGCGATGCAGGATTTTATTTCCTGCCGATCATCATTGGTTATACGGCTGCCAAGCGGTTTGGAATGACACCGGTCATGGGCATGCTGTTTGGTGCGATCCTGGTTCATCCTACCTTGATCAAATTAGCAACGGAAGGAACCGCGTTCAGCGTATATGGGATTCCGGCTTCCGTACAGAACTATACTTCTACCGTATTTCCTATCTTTCTGACGGTATGGATCGGTTCCTATGTGGAAAAGTTCCTGCGCAAACACATTCCTGATACAATTCAGGTCATCGGGGTTCCTCTGATTACCGTGGCTGTTATGCTCCCGGTGGAACTCTGCCTGTGCGCTCCTTTTGGATACTACGTGGGCAATGGGATTGCAACGGGACTGGTAGCACTGAATCACGTTGCAGGCCCTTTGGCGGTAGCCGTTCTTGCAGGCAGCTGGACGCTTCTGGTACTGTGCGGTATGCATGTTGCACTGGTTCCCTTTGTAGTCACCAGCTTTGCAACTCTTGGATATGATACTTTTATTGTTCCTGCGATGTTTGCCGGAAGCTGGGCGACCTTCGGTTGTATGCTGGCTGTTCTGGTACTGGTTAAAGATAAGAAAAAACGTACATTGTATTCCGGATATGTGTTTGCATGGCTCATCGGAGGGGTAGGAGAACCCTACAAATATGGGGTACAGATCCCATACCGGACCCCGCTGTACGCAAGTGTGATCTCTGGTACGCTGACCGGATTGATTGCCGGTTTGATGCATCTGACTGCAAATGTACTGAATACTGCAAATGGAATTTACTCCTTTGCCGGTTTCCTGGGCGGTGATATGAAAAATTATATTGCCCTGATTGTGACGACCGTAGCTGGAACGATTATTGGTTTTATTACGATGTATGTTATGAAAATTGATGAAAGCCTTGTAGAATAACCAGAGCAGAATGTGTAAGGAGGAAGCTGTTATGAGCAATTATGGCTATACCCATGAGAAATTAAGTCCCCATCTTTGGCGCATCATTGATCGCACTGGTGTCTGCTGTTATCTGGTTGAAGGGACAGAGAAAGCCTGTTTGCTGGATACCACCAACGGACTGGGAGATATAAAGGAATATGTCCAGAGGCTGACGGATCGTCCGGTTTTTGTTGTGCTCACCCATGCCCATCTGGACCATATGGGGTCGTCAGGCTTGTTTGAGGAAGTGTATCTCAATAGGGAAGACCTTCCGGTTTACCGTTTTAAAACAAGTACAGAACACCGTCTTTCCGATGCGAGGAACCGTTTAAAGCTTCAGGTATCCGATATAAGCGAACTTCCTCCTGTTTATGCTGGAGAATTCCGTCCGCTTAGAGATGGCCAGTGTTTTGATCTGGGCGGGATCACGATTGAAATGATTTCCGTGAAAGGACATACCCCAGGCATGATGTGTGCATTGCTGAAGGAAGAGCGTATCATTATATTTGGTGATGCATGCGGGGTTGCGGTGATGCTGATGGATGAGTTCTCATCCAATGTATCCGAATACCGGCAAAGCCTGCTGCATCTGAAGGAATATGAAGACCAGTATGATGTGGTATATCGGAACCATGGCACATTTACCTCACCAAAAGAGCTGCTTGATCATGTGATTGAATGCTGTGATCTTGTATTGGCAGGAAAAGATGATCACGTTCCAATAAAGCTCTATGGGCATGACCTGTTTCTCTGTCACCAGCTTAAACCTGGAACGCATGAACGTATGGACGGAAAAGAGGGAAATCTTCTCTATCTGCCGGAAAAAGTCAAATAGAAAGAACTCCGTCCGCTGATAAAAGCAAAGAGGATAGTAAAAAGATCTGCTGGGGCAAGGCGAATAGGTATGTGACTGGCAGTCGCATACCTATTCATCTATCCCTTGCGGTGGAAAGAAGGAAGAGTATGAAGCAAATTAGAATTGGTTCGGGTGCAGGCTATGGAGGCGACCGGATTGAACCGGCGATTGATTTAATAAAGCGTGGAAATCTGGACTACATTATATTTGAGTGTCTGGCAGAGCGTACCATTTCTCTTGCACAGAAAGCAAAGCAGAAAAATCCGGAACTCGGTTATAACGAACTGTTTGAATACCGGTTCGATAAGATACTGGATGCATTAAAGGACCATAAGGTAAAAGTTGTCACCAATATGGGCGCAGCAAATCCGGAGAGTGCGGCAAAACTTTGTTTGGCTATGGCAAGGAAAAAGGGTATTACCAGGCTTAAAATCGCTTATGTATTAGGAGATGATATCAGTGACCGTCTTGAAAATTACCTGGATTACCAGGTGCTTGAAACAGGCGGAAGATTATCCGATATACAAGGAACCATTTTATCGGCAAATGGCTATATCGGCATCAAAGGGATTGTCCAGGCACTGAGGGACGGGGCAGATATCATCATCACCGGAAGAGTTGCAGACCCGTCTCTTTCTTTAGGACCTTTGTGTTATGAATTCGGATGGGACATGGATGATTATGATAAATTGGGAAAAGGAACCTGGATCGGTCATCTTCTGGAATGTGCCGGACAGGTGACAGGCGGCTATTTTGCTGATCCGGGTTACAAGGAAGTTCCGGAATTATGGAATCTGGGTTTTCCAATGATCGAGGTGGATGAAGATGGCAACGGGATTGTCACCAAGCTACCCGGAACAGGGGGGATGGTGACTAAGGAGACTGTACAGGAGCAGACCCTTTACGAAATCCAGGACCCGGAAAACTATTTTACCCCGGATGTGATCGCAGATTTCAGTAAAGTAAGAATTGAGGAAGCAGGGAAAGACCGGGTGCGGATTTCCGGCGCATCTGGAAAAGCGCCCACAGGAAACTATAAAACCAGTGTGGGATACCATGACTGCTACATTGGGGAAGGACAGATCAGCTATGGCGGAGGCAATGCAGTGGCAAAAGCACAGCTGGCAAAAGAAATTTTGGAGAAACGGTTTGAACAAATCGGACTTGCTTATGAAGAAATCCGCTATGATTTTATCGGATTAAATTCCTTATATGGAGATTCCATTTCAAAACAGTTAAATACAGGTAATTGTTCTGAAGTAAGGCTGAGAGTGGCAGCGCGTGTGAAAACCATGGAGGAAGCAACTCTGGTGGGAAATGAAGTGGAGGCTTTGTATACCAACGGACCGTCAGGCGGAGGGGGAGCAACAAAGAATATAAAGGATATCGTTAGCATTGCATCTATATTTATTCCGGTTGAGGATTTTAAGATATCGGTTGGATATCTGGAGGTAAATGAACAATGAAATTAAAAGAAATCGCACATTCAAGAACCGGAGATAAGGGGAATATCTCCATTATATCTGTCATTGCATATCATGATGAAGATTATGCACTTATAAAAGAAAAAGTGACGGAAGAACGGGTAAAAGAGTATTTTAAGGATATTGTTCATGGGAAGGTGACCAGATACGAGATCGAGACGATCAGCGCCCTGAATTTTGTAATGGAGGATGCTTTGGGCGGCGGTATCACACGCTCTCTGGCGATGGATATGCATGGGAAATCTCTTGGAAGCGCTCTGTTAGAGATGGAAATAGAAGAATAAGAGTGTAAGGACAGGGTTACATATGCCCCGGTATTGTGTCAGCTTCAGCTGCAGTACCGGGGCATGAACCGTTAAAATGGAAAAATCAGAAAGGACCGGATGTATCTCTCGAAATCAGTACAGGAGGAATGACCTTATGGACCACCTTCTCCAAAGGGACCGGTCTTCTTTTTTTTCGCTCGTTCATCTGCACAACAAGAAGCTCCATGGCAGCAAGGGCTATTTTATCAATCTGCTGGCCTACGGTGCTGGTTGGTATGACGGCCTCCCTGGATATGGGGGAATCATCAAATCCTATGATGCGGTAGTCAGCAGGCAGGGACCCGTGTTTTCTGATGAGGGTGTTGACCAGCATATTCGCATACGTGTCATTGGCAAGAAATATCCCCTTTTTTTTGCCGCTATAGTTCTGATCCAGATATTCTACCACTTCTCTGATGCAATTTAAATTATCCTGATAGGTATCCCCAAAGTCTTTCAGTATCAGTTCATGAGGGATTTGGTGTTCCCCGCATAAATCAAGAAATCCTTTGATCCGCCCATAAGCAGGAATTTCCGGAGGGACATCTACATTGACATGGATCAATATGTCACAGTTATTTTTATATAAAAGGCTGGCTGCCTGAATCCCTCCCATATAATTATCCGTGTTTACACTGCAGGTGTATTTGTCTTCCCGTTCAATGGTTACGATCGGAAGGTTATAAGAGGCCAGTTCTTTTGAGGAGATGGTGTGGCTTAAAACAATCATTCCTTCAATTTTGTAAGCCAAAAGTTCCTGGATATACTGACGTTCAATGTCTTCCTTTGAGTTTCCTGCGAAAACAAGAAATTTGTAGCCATATGTTTGATAAGTGGAAAGAATATGGTTTAACATTTCAGAGTAATAGTGGAGATACAAATTAGGAATAATGATTCCAACAAACTCTGTTTTGCCGCTGGCCAAAATTTTTGCAACTTTATTTTCCTTATAATCCAGTTCCACCAGGGCTTTTGCGATGATTTCCTGGTTTTCTAAAGTCAGGGAATCAGGATTATTAAAGTAGCGGGAAATTGTAGTTTTGGAAAAGTTTGTGTAGTTTGCTATATCTTCAAAGGTTATATTCTTTTTTTTCATGGATTCATCCCCAGTTCTTCTTTAATTTGACCGCATACTAAATCATAGCAAAAAGTTATAAAAATTGCAATTGCGAAAGTTTCCGGTTACGTAACCGGTTTTGTAAATACTATACAAAAAGAAGACGGGAAAAACAGGAATATTTGCCAAAAAATATTTTAGAGATTGACGTCTTATGGAGAACGCATTACAATATAACCATAAAGTAACCGGTTACTTTACCGGTTATTATGTGCAGCACCGTGAGAAAGGGGAAAAAATGGGAATAAAACAAAAAAGTGTTACAAAACCTTTAAAAATGAAAAGATCCATAAAACAGAACGTTCGCTATATAGAAAAAAACTGGCAGTTGTATGTTGTTTTTCTATTGCCCGCCCTGGCGCTTACCATTCTATTTAAATACATACCAATGGGGGGCGTATTGATTGCATTTGAAGATTTTAATGTAATTGACGGAGTTTTCGGTAGTCCCTGGGTCGGAGTGGAGTATTTTAAGCGGTTTTTATCTTCTCCTGATTTTCTAAAGTATTTGATGAATACGCTGAAGCTGAGTGTATATGGACTGCTGTGGGGGTTCCCGGTTCCTATTATACTTGCCCTGCTATTGAACAGAATCCGCAGAACCGGAATCAAAAAGAAAATACAGCTATTGATCTATGCACCGAATTTCATCTCGGTCATCGTTCTATGCGGTATGGTAAGAATGTTTTTATCTCCCATCGGGCCGGTGAATCAGGTACTTGGAACGGATATCAACTGGATGACCATGCCGGAGGCATTTCGGACAATTTACATAGCCAGCGGGATCTGGCAGGGAGCAGGGTGGGCCTCCATCATGTATACGGCTGCGCTGTCCAATGCCAGCAAGGATTTAGAGGAGGCGGCACTGGTGGATGGTGCAAACATTCTTCAGCAGATATGGTATGTAGAACTTCCTGCCATCAAAAACATCATTGTCATCCAGTTTATTTTGCAGGCAGGCAATATTATGAGCATTGGGTTTGAAAAAGCATATGCATTACAGACGGATATGAATCTCCCGGCTTCTGAAATATTATCTACATATGTGTACCGGATTGGTCTTTTAAATGGGGACTACGGATATTCAACGGCGGTAGGGCTGTTTAATTCTGTTGTTAATGTGATACTGCTGCTTTTGGTCAATGGAGTCGTCAAGCGTTTAAATGAGGGAGAAGGCATATGAGATGGGAGCAAAAATTATGAACGAAAAAAGAAAAACACGGCTCAGAACATCCGATAGATTTCTTTTAGGCATTGGATATATTCTTCTGGGCGCATTTGCAGCTGCAATTTTCATACCTCTGTTATATGTAGTTATCGCATCATTTATGGACCCTGATATATTAAACAACCAGGGATTGAGTTTTCGGCTTCGTGACTGGACGTTAAATGCCTATCAGCGGGTATTGGAAAATGGTATGATTTGGAGAGGGTTTATCAATTCCATGTTTTATTCCTGTGCATTTACTGTCATATCCGTTTTTATTACCTTACTGGCGGCATATCCCATGTCAAAAAAGGAATTAGCTGGGAGAGGCATTTTCAATACCATATTCATTATTACCATGTTCTTCAATGGGGGATTGATTCCCACATTTATTCTGATTAATCAGCTTCATATGGTGAATACCATATGGGCCATACTGCTTCCCAATGCATGTAACGTATGGAATATGATTCTGGCAAGAACCTATTACCAGTCCCTGCCAAAAGAATTGAGAGAAGCTTCACAAATTGACGGAGCCAGCGAAATACAGCATTTCTTTAAAATTATGATGCCGGTGTGTAAACCCATCATTGCAGTGCTGGCGCTGTGGTCGTTTGTGGGTATGTGGAATAGTTATTTTGACGCAATGATTTATTTGAATGATGCCGGATTGCAGCCGCTTCAGCTTGTACTTCGGTCCATACTGGTTCAAAATACACCCCAGCCAGGTATGATTGCCGATATTCAAAGTACGGCAGAGATGGCTAAGGTGGCTGAGCTGTTAAAATATGCAACCATCGTGGTCTCCAGTTTGCCGCTGCTGGTCATGTATCCGTTTTTCCAGAAATATTTTGACAGCGGAGTGATGGTAGGTTCTGTAAAGGGATAAGAAGGAGGGGTTGATTTGAAGAACACATATCAGTTTATGAGGATTTTTGCATCGGTGATTATTTTATTATCCCTGGCCGGGTGCACTGGCCGGGACATAAAATCAGCAGATGTAAATCCGGACACACCGGTTGAAGCGGTAGCATTTCCCTTAAAAGAAACACAGGAGCTGTCATTTATTACAAGTGCTCCGGCCAGAACGATCCAGGACCCCAATAAAAAGGTGATTTTTAAAAGGCTGGAGGAGCAGACAAATGTTCGGATCGACTGGACCTGTTTTGTAACGGATCAGTTTCCGGATAAGAAAAATCTGGCGCTTGCCCAGTTTGGAAATCTTCCGGATGGACTGTTTCAAGCCGGCATGAATGATTACGACCTGCTCCGGTATGCCAAACAAGGGATCATTATTCCTCTGGAAAATTTAATTGATAAGTATATGCCGAACCTGCAGGCTGTTTTTGAAAAGTATCCGGAATACCGGGTTATGTGCACAGCGCCGGATGGACATATCTATTCTTTTCCCTGGATCGAACAGTTAGGAGCAGGCAAGGAAGCTATTCAGGCAATTGGAAATATTCCCTATATCAATAAGAAGTGGCTGGATTTCCTGGGCTTGGAAGTGCCTCGCTCAACCGATGAGTTAGAGCAGGTTTTGATCGCTTTCCGGGACAATGCAGATCGGCTGGAACAGGAATTTAAGATAGAAGGTGATGTGATCCCCATGTCATTTATCATTAATAATGGCGATCAGGACCCCGCAATATTGTTAAACGGTTTTGGGGAAGGTTATGGGGATACGGGAGATCATTTTGCAGTTACCAATGACGGAACGGTTATTTATACTGCGGTACAGGAGGGGTATAAAGAGGGGATAGGGTGGCTGCACCATCTGGTGGAAGAAAATCTGGTGGACCCGGAAGCATTTACCCAGGACTGGGCAACTTATGTGGCGAAAGGAAAAAATCATCGTTACGGACTATGCTTTACCTGGGATATCGCCAATATTGATAATTATAATGATTATGTCATGCTTCCTGCTTTAGCCGGTCCCGAGGGCTTGGTAAATATCACAAGACAGAACGGCAGTGAAACCAGCGGATTTGACAGAGGCCGCTGTGTTCTTACTACCAGCTGCAGGAATACGGCGCTGGCTGCCGCGTGGATCGACCAGATGTATGCGCCGATGCAGTCCATACAGAATAACTGGGGAACTTATGGGGAAACGGATGCGGCCAATATTTTTGAATTGAGTACCAATTCTAAGGGAGAAAAAATGCTCAGACACAGGGATCTGGGAGACAATTCTCCAGTGGAAATCCGGGAGAACCAGTCGGTGAATGGTCCTTTGGCGGTACTCAATGATTATTATGGTATTTATGTGACGATGCCAAATGATGCGAAATGGCGGCTGGACCAGATGCATCAGACCTATTTAAAAGATATGAACAGTAACTATGTATATCCCAATGTTTTTATGAGCATTGAAGATACCAATAAAGTGTCCCAGTATGATACGGATATTAAGAAGTATGTAGAGCAGATGAAGGCCAGTTGGATACTCAACGGAGGCATTGAAAAAGAATGGGATTCTTACTTAAAAAAATTAGAGGAATACGGACTGTCCGATTACCTGGCCATCAAGCAAAAATATTTTGATGAATATGAGAGGTCCC
Source organism: Lacrimispora sinapis (assembly GCF_043633585.1). Taxonomy (NCBI): domain Bacteria; kingdom Bacillati; phylum Bacillota; class Clostridia; order Lachnospirales; family Lachnospiraceae; genus Lacrimispora; species Lacrimispora sinapis. The sequence continues at coordinate 1,277,858 of NZ_CP141832.1, forward strand.
TCACAAATGAGTCAGGTTCTCAGACAGAGACAGCACAGTGACAGGAGAAGCGATTATGATGTTGAGCGAAATGTTGAAAAAAGCAAGGGAGTACGAAAAGACAGCGTTAAAAACCATCTCAAACGAGCAGAGGCCAGGCTTTCATTTTTCGGCGCCCACAGGCTGGTTAAATGACCCCAATGGATTTTCCATGTATCAGGGGGAATATCATCTGTTCTTTCAGTATTATCCCTACGATACCCACTGGGATTTTATGCACTGGGGACATGCAAAGAGCAGGGATTTTATCAAATGGGAATATCTTCCGGCTGCTTTGGCGCCTGATGAAACGTATGACAGTTCCGGCGTTTTTTCAGGGAGTGCTCTGGAGGATAAGGGAAAACAGGTGCTCATTTATACCGGTGTTGAGGAAGTGGAAGGGCAGAACGGAAAAAAGGAAGTCCGGCAAAATCAGTGTATTGCTGTGGGAGACGGATTAAACTATGAAAAGCTGGAGAATAATCCGGTGATAACGGCCAGCCAGCTGCCAAAGGGAAGCAGTCTGGAGGATTTTCGGGACCCTAAAATCTGGAAAGAGGACGGAAGATTCTATCTTGTAGCAGGAAGCCGGAATGAAGACGGAAGCGGCCAGATCGCTTTGTATTCCGCAGAACAATTAGACCAGTGGAACTTCTGCTCCATACTTGCCCGAAGTGCCAACCTTCATGGCAGCATGTGGGAATGTCCGGATTTCTTTGCTCTTGGTGAAGGACATGTGCTCATGGTTTCCCCGCAGGATATGCATGCGGAGGGATTGGAATTCCACAACGGAAACAACGTTATTTTTGTAACAGGCAAGTATGACAAAAAAGCCATGAGCTTTGAACGGACCGGTTTACAGTCTGTGGATTATGGACTGGATTTTTATGCGGCCCAGACAATGGAAACGGAGGACGGGCGCAGAATTATGATCGCCTGGATGCAGTCATGGGATAACCATATGCGTCACGGAGACTTTCGATGGTCGGGCATGATGACGATTCCGAGAGAGCTCTCTGTGAAAAACGGGCGGATCTGCCAGCAGCCAGTCAGGGAACTAAAACGATATCATCAAAATGAAGTATCCTATGATTCCGTTTCCATAGAGGGAGAGACAAGGTTAGAAGGAATATCCGGCAGGAGAACAGACTTAACGATCGAAGTGGAAGAAGGGGATTATGAGAAATTCAGCATAAAGGTTGCCGCAAATGACAGGTATTATTCTGCTATTGTACTGGATACCAAGGAACGCATACTGACGTTTGACCGTACTTACTCCGGTTACGGAAGAGATGTGATCAGCAGCAGAAGCATGAAGGTGGATCATCAGAATGGAACAATCAAACTCCGTATCCTGTTAGACCAGTATTCTGTGGAAATCTTTGTCAATGACGGTGAGCAGGCAATGACTTCTTTGATCGCTACACCAAAAGATGCGGAGGAAATTATCTTCGATGTGCAGGGAAGGGCATGCTGCAGCTTAAAAAAATATGATGTCATTACCGAATAATACTTTTTTAGAGTCCCGGTGGTTTTACAGATAAGCTCTAACCATATTTATGAATCCTTCGGTATTCACTTGGAGTCATATGATAGGCTTTTTTGAAAATGCGGTTAAAATGTTCGGGATTCATATACCCGATTATTTCGCAAATGGAAGAAATACTTAAATTCGTTGTTTTAAGGGCGCGGCATGCTTTTTCCAGACGGATATCCCGGATCAGCTGGACAAAGGTCTTTCCGGTATGATCCTTGACCAGCTTGCTGAAATGAGGAACAGAAAATCCAAAATGCTCAGCCGCAGAGGATAGGGTGATATCCATAAAATTCGCCTGAAAATAGTTCAAAATATCCAGTACGGCCAGATGCGGGTGGGTCGTGTTGAGAAAACTTTCCAGATGGTTCTCATGGTGCCTCAGCAGTATGACCCAAAAGGTTAAAAGGTAACTGTCCAGCAGGGAATTGGAATATTTTTTATGACCGTAATATTCAATATAAATATCTTCGAGGAGAGAACGGATTACATGATCTGACTGGGTGTGGAACAGCAGATAATTGTTTTCCGTTTTTTCGTATAAGGTATGGGAGAAAAAATGGGATAACACGTTATTGTTGTTAAATAATTCAAAAAAGGTTCCGTGGAAGGTACTGGACTTAATCATGACATTGATTATGACACTGTCGTCAAATACGGCAATGCTGTGCTTCGTATTGGGTGGAATAATACACAGATCTCCCGTCTGGCAGGTCTGTTCTTTGCCTTTGATCGTATTGATGCAGGAACCGGTGTACACATAAAAAAATTCATAAAATTCATGTTCGTGGAGGTATACCGGTGAATAACGGTTGTGCTTTGCAATGTATATGTTCTGGGTATTCGTCTGAAAAAAATCGTTTTCGGATATGTATGGAAACCAGGTATCATGAAGGACAGGAACATAGAGCTGACGGCGCTCAATAAAGTTTTTGTCCAGGGAATGAACATATTGGGCAAAGGTTTCCGGATGTTTTTGTTCTGCTTCGTAAAGACGGCGGTAAAAAAGCTCATCCTCCGTATAAGAAAGCATAAAATCTTTAAATTTTTCTTTGATTATTTTCATAGCAGCACCTCTGAATCACTTTCTGTTGTTTTGAGTATAACATCTTAAAAAAGATCAAGTCAATACCATAAAATATTCAATATTAAAAATAAATGTAAAATGATATCATACCAATATCAAATAAAGGAGAAGGATTTGATATGGTGAATACGATAGAAAAAGAGATGAAAAAAAATCTATGGAGACAGAGGATCGGATACGGTTCTTCTGATTTTGCATGTAATTTGATCTGGCAGGTTATTTCCTTGTATCTGCTGTATTTTTACACCGATGTGATGCATTTAAACGCTGCAGCGGTAAGCGTCCTGTTTTTGGTAACCAAAATCTTTGACGGTTTTACGGACTTGGCGGTGGGGTTCCTCATAGACAGGACGAACACGAAGTGGGGAAAATCAAGGCCCTGGATTTTCGCAGGTGCCATTCCTTTTGCGGTTACAGCAGTTCTTGCGTTCAGTGTACCTGACATATCACAAAAGGGAATGTTGATTTATGCTTATGTAACCTATATGCTTTTATCTCTGGCTTATACGGTAGTCAATATTCCCATGGCAGCTATTTTACCGGCACTAACAGCGGACCCCAGGGAAAGAACCAATCTGGCAACCAGCCGTGTCTTCTTTTCATCCGTAGGTTCGACCGTTGTATCCGCATTTGCGCTTAAACTGGTGGACCAATTGGGGGGAGAAAATGAAGCACTGGGGTTTCGCATCGTAATGACGATTTTCGGTATCATTGGCTGTCTGGTATTCTTTTTCTGCTTTTTCAATACAAAAGAGAGAGTGCGGGTCAGTGAAGAGAAAGTAAGTTTAAAAGCGAGCCTGAGCTGTCTGTTCCATAATAAACCGTGGCTGCTGTTTGCTGCCAATATTATCTGGTTTTTCGGCGGGTATGTGATCCAGGCAGGAGCAATCATTTATTACTTTACTTATAATCTGGAAAACAAAGAACTTTCCAGTGTTGCCGCTACCATCACGACCCTGATTCCTGTGGTGACAAACCTTTGCGTTCCGTTTTTATCCCGTCTGGCCACAAAAAGAAATTTAATGATTGCAGGATCTGTATTGCATGGGGCTGGTTTGGTTTTGGTATTTATCGGAGGCAAGTTCATTCCGCTGGTGCTTTTGGGAGTAGTGGTTGCAGCTCTTGGCTATGGTTTAAAGGGAAGTATGCATTTTGCAATCCAGCCGGACCCTGTGGATTATGGGGAATGGAAATCTGGAATCAATATTTCCGGTACTTTATCTGCGGTAAACGGCTTTATCGGTAAGGTGGGAATGGCTGTTGCCAGTTCAATAGCAGCCGCAATGCTGGCAGCAAGCGGCTACGTTGCCAATGCCCCGGTACAGTCTGCGTCTGCATTGAATGCAATCAGTGCAATGTATATTTGGATTCCCATTGCAACCAATATATTAACAATCGTAACATTTTTATTTTATGATTTAGACAAGAGGTTGCCGGAGATCAACAGAGAGTTAGAAGCAAGAAGAAAAGATCATTAGGAAAAGAGGTTTATTATGGCAAAAGTTAGTATTGATTTAAATATGAAGAGAGTTACGAATGATAATTTTGTGGAAAAGGCAAAAAAGCTGGAACCTAAGCTATTGGAAAAGCAGGTAAAACCGATTAAAATCGTATCCATCGGTGATGATGGGAAGGTGGAACCAAGAGCGGATATTGGTGAATTAGACCGTATTTCACTAAAGAAAGGGGATTCCCTGGTTCTGGATTTTGGTGACCATCAGGTAGGCTACGTCAGCTTAAAGCTGAAATCCGTAGGAAGTCCTCAGGATGCACCGGCTTATTTAAGACTGAAATTCGGTGAGGTTCCAAAAGAAATTAAGGAAAATTCAGAGGAATATAATGGATGGATCAGCCGCGGCTGGATTCAGGAAGAATACATTCATGTGGATGTTCTGCCGGCCTGGCTGCATCTGCCAAGGCGGTATGCGTTCCGGTTTTTGGAAATATATGCGGTTGATACTTCTGTAAAATTCCAGGTTGTAGTGGAGGAAGTGGTTTGCAGGGCAGTTTCGGCGGTAGATATGGAAAACATCGAGCCGTTTTCTGCATCAGATCCGGTTCTCCGGCAGATGGATAAAGTCAGTCTGAGGACGCTTCAAAATTGTATGCAATCGGTGTTTGAAGATGGACCGAAGCGTGACCGGAGACTGTGGCTGGGAGATTTAAGGCTTCAGGCTTTGGCAAATTATGCAACGTTTCAGGAGAATGAACTGGTAAAACGGTGTATGTATTTATTTGCCGGGCTTACCAGGGAGGATGGAGCCATCGGTGCTTGTCTTTTTACGGAACCGGAGTATCTGGTGGATGATACGTTTATGTTTGATTATTCCCTGCTTTTCCTTTCCGCTTTAAAAGAGTATTATGAAGCGACCAATGATAAAGAGACGGTGGAAGAACTGTGGCCGTCCGCTTACCGTCAGATTGAATTGTCCAGAATGTGCTTCGATGAAAGAAACGTGGTTTCGGAGGAAGCTGGTGACAGCTGCTTTGTTGACTGGAAAGAAGGACTGAATAAACAGGCCAGTGCCCAGGCAATCTATATCTATGTGCTGAAGGACGCCATTGCTATGGCCAATGCTTTCGGTCAGGAGAAACTTGCGGCAAAACTGGAGGAAGAGAGAAAACGGTGTGTCAGCGCAGCCCTTGATTATTTTTGGGATGAAAAACAAGGGGTATTTGTCAGCGGTGAAAAACGTCAGATTTCCTATGCAAGCCAGGTGTGGATGATACTGGCCGGTGTAAAAGCAGGGGAAGAAGCCAGAATGCTGTTGGATCGTATCGTGGAACTGAAACCGGAGATGAGCATGGTCACTCCCTATATGAATCATCATTTTGTAGAAGCATTGAATCTCTGCGGGGAGAAGGAAAAGGCCATAGACTACATGAAGTATTATTGGGGAGGTATGCTGTTACAGGGAGCAGATACCTTCTGGGAATTATATAATCCGGATAATCCTCAGGAATCGCCCTATGGTTCATCTGCCGTCAACAGCCATTGCCACGCCTGGAGCTGTACCCCTTCTTATCTGCTTCGGAAATTAACAAATGAGGAGTGAAGGAAATGGAATATCTTGTCATTGATTCAGGAGGAACCTTTATCAAATATGCTGTTATGAATGAAAATGCAGAAATTATTGAAAAAGGCAAGGTAAAGACCCCTCCGTATGATCAATATACTTTAGAGGATTATCTGGAGGTTTTAGAATCTATTTATCAGCGGTATGAGAAAACGGTGAAAGGGATTGCCATGAGCAGCCCCGGGATTCTGGACAGTGATACCGGGTATTGCTACACAGGCGGTTCTCTGACCTACATTTCCGGACAAAATATGGTGGAACTTTTAGAAGAGCGGTGTAAGGTACCGGTTACCATTGAAAACGATGGGAAGTGTGTGGCTCTGGCAGAACTGTGGAAAGGAAGTCTGAAGGAGGTTAAAAATGGCATCGTCCTTGTTCTTGGAACAGGAGTTGGAGGAGGGCTGGTTATAAATGGAAGCCTTTACAAGGGAAATCATTTTTCGGCAGGAGAATTCAGCTATCTGGCAGTAAATGAAGGATGCCTGGATCAGACGGAGGGTTATTGGGGATCGACCAATGGGGTGGATGCGTTAGCAAAGGATACGTCCATAGAAACGGGAATCCCGCAAAAAGAGCTTGACGGGATAAAGATCTTTGAAATGGCCAACAAAGGCGATGAGCGGGTGTTAAAAGCATTGGATCAATATACAAAAAGACTTGCGGTGCAGATCTATAATTTACAGACCGTGCTGGATGCAGAAGTAATTGCCATTGGAGGAGGGATTAGCCAGCAGCCGCTTTTGATCCGGTATGTGAAAAAAAACGTAGAGGAATTGTGTGAAAAGCATCCATTCCGTAACTTTTCCCCATTCATTCCCACACCGGTTGTGACGGCCTGCCGGTATTTCAACGATTCCAATCTGGTTGGTGCACTCTATCACTTTTTGAATAAAGCGAGATAAAGAGTATTTAAGATCAATCAGGAAAAAATATAAAATAAAGGGAGAGAAAGTATGATAAAAAGATCGGTAAAGATTTCGACAATTGGTGCAGTTCAGGAGTTTAACCGCATATGCAGTCAATTTGATTGTGATATGGATTTATCACAGGGAAAGTATACGGTGGATGCAAAGTCTATTATGGGGATATTCAGCCTGAATTTGGAAGAAGAGCTTGAATTAGTTGCAAACACAGAGGATAAAGAGTTAGTGGATGAAAAATTTTCTGATTTTATCGTATAGGATGCCTTCGGTGCGCAATTAAAAATCGCATAGTGTTGTCTGGTATCGTCCCTCTGCATGAAACCGCAGAGGGACGAATTTCGGTATAAAATAAATTTGATTCTACGGTTTATGTGGTTTCCCGTTCTGCCAGAGAAGCGTGGAATATAATGTGCTGATACGCAGGAACAATTTCCTGTGCGGCCTCCATTTCTCCTATTAAAAGCTCAACTGCTTTGCTGCCCATTTCCATAGCCGGCATTTCCATAGAGGTCATGGGAGTTTCAAGCATATCACCGATACAGTGTCCGGTAAGACTCATGACCTTGATCTGTTGGGGGAATTTTATCCCCTCTTTTTTCAGTGCCCTGATAGCACCGATCCCATACATATCTACCGCAGCCATAATGGCATCCAGATGGGGGTCCTGCTCCAACAGCTGATATACTCCTTCAAAGCCTTCCTTAAAATAATTGTGGGAGGGACCGGAGAGTCCAGCCACATTCTCAGTCAAACCACATTCGTAAATGGCATCATGGTAGCCGCGGTAGCGGTCACGGTATGGAATCAGTTTGGAAAACCCATTCATCAGACCGATATGGCGGCAGCCTTTTGATACCAGGTATTTGACTCCGTTATAAGCGATTTCGTGATAATCCGTTACAACGCTGCTCATGGTTTTATCCTGCCGCCGCACCACTTGGACAACCGATATTCCACTGTCCCTGATATCGCGTATCAAGCGGGCGTTTTCCCCAGTGGAAGCGATGATAATACCGTCTCCAAACCCATTTCTTAACCGGTTTAAACACTCTTTTTCCACATTGGGGTCATCCATGGTACAGCAGATCAGGGTTTCATATCCAAACTTTCGGGCTTCCAGCTCTATCCCTTGGGTAATCTCCGAAAACACGGACATGCTGATACTGGGGACCACCACCCCTATGGTATGGCGTTTCCCTTGACGAAGACCTTTTGCCAAAAGATTGGGGTGGTAACTGAGCTGCTTGACGGCAGCATATACCCTTTTTTTTGTTTCCGGATGGACGTAGGAGGTGTTGTTCAGTGCTCTGGAGGCCGTACTTACATCAACACAGGCCAGTTTTGCTACATCCTTTAAAGTTGCCATACGCGGTCTGTCTCCTTTCTCTTACAATCCAATCAATCGTTCCTTAAACTTATGCAAACGTTTGCTTCTCATGACGTCATTATAGTAGTTCCGGTCTTTTCTGTCAATACCACTGCAAATCCCCGAGAATCCTTTGAAATCATGCAAAAAATTGCAGGAACCTTCTGTAATGTTGACGCCATAAATCGCAAGTGATATAAAAGAATTACACAAGAGATACAAACGTTTGTATTAAATCTTGAAGCATGTGCGCAGTGCTTACATATCAAACAAATGACCGAGTGAAAGGAGAAATATTATGGCAAAAACTAAGAATTTCAAAACAATATTCCCGGCTGTTTCTGTTCCTTTAAAAGAGGATTATTCTATTGATGAAAAAGAATTCCGTGCATATCTTCGCTGGATCAAAACATTTTATGGAAAGGGAATCGAGGGGTTAGTATGCAATGGCCATACTGGGGAAATTACAGGTCTTTCCCGTTCAGAACGGAAACGGGTGGTTGAAATCTGCAGGGAAGAATGTGGAGATGTCATGACCATTATTTCAGGAATCAACTGCGAAAATACCGCAGAGTCCATCGAAATGGCAAAAGAAGCAAAGGAAGCCGGGGCGGATGGAATTCTTTTAATGCCTCCTCATATGTGGCTCCGTTTTGGAATGCATGAGGATGCACCGTTTGAGTATGTCAAGGACGTAGCGGAAGGTGCTGACATTGATATTATCATTCACTTATATCCGGCAATCAGTAAGGCATTTTATCCGGTACAGACCTTGATTAAAATGTGCAGGGAAATTGAACATGTGAAATGCATCAAAATGGGAACCCGCGTTACTTCTGTCTATGAGCATGATGTACGCCTGCTTCGCAAGGAGTGTCCGGACATATCTCTGATTACGTGCCACGACGAGACACTGTGCGTTAGCTGGTTCCCTGGAATGGATGGCGCTTTGATCGGCTTTGCAGGCTGCGTTCCAGAAATAATCTGCCCGGCATGGGAAGTATTTAAAAATCCCGACAAACATACGTTGAAGGAAGCACAGGACTGGTCGGACCGGATTTACCATATTTCTCAGGCAATCTATGGCGGAGGTCAGCCGTCCGGGGAAGCGCATGCACGTTTGAAAGAAGCGCTGGTGCAGCGGGGAGTCTTCACCTCCGGACTCATGCGTAAACCCGTACTGCCATTGAATCAGGAAGAAAAGGACTGGATTGCTCTGGGTCTTGAACGCAGCGGACTTGCTAAAGTTGACATGAACCAGTTCCGGGATCAATCCTGACCGTTAAAGCAAATACAAATTTTTGTATCAAGCATGAGAGAAAGCCGGGATCGAAATTCAATCCGATCCCGGCTTTCTCTCGTGGTTTATCCAGGCAATTCCAGTCTTTTGCAGAAATCGTTTATGCTTTTCTTTTTATTTAGAATAATACTGCAATTGAATTTATGAATTTTAAAACTGCGCCAGATAATGCATATATGGTTACAAATAAGTAGAATATGTAACTGATTGTCATACAAACCTGCAGTGCTCTTGGTTCTTTAATCCCACGGTTGATGTCTTTCCTCCAAATCATCCGGGTAATAAATAATCCCGCTACGGGGGTCGCAACGCCGGTGGCCACATTGGAAAAATAAATTAATTGTACCGGAGATTTTCCATAGCTGAAGCAAATGACCGTACCTACAAAAAGAACCATCATGGAACCAAGTTTGATATTCCTTCCATCTAACGCTGTTGGCTGGTTGACACCTGCACTGAACAGTACAACGCCCCTTGCAGTATTTCCTAAAATGGCGGAAAAAGCTGAGGCAAGAAGGGCGACCCCCATAACGAGAGGAGCCGTATTTCCCAGTACAGGAACCAGCATAGCAGCCAGATCAGCAGGAGTGCTGATCGCTGCACCGGTCGGATTCATGACAATTGCACCTACCAGGATAATTGTGATACTGATAATGATTACTCCAAAAATATGTGCTGCCGCGTCGGTCATCATGACTCCATTAAACAAATCCTGCTTTTTCCATTTCTTTTCATTGCCCAGATATGTTCCGTAAATACCTGTGGTGAGAGAAGCACTGGAACCAATAAAACCTATAATTACAGGAAGGCTTCCTCGGGGAAACTTCCACTGTAAAAGTCCTCTGGCCATTTCCCCCGGTTCGGGTCCGCCGGACATGATAAGGACGACTAAAAAGGCAATTGTCATCGCACAAAGCGCAGCCATAATCCCTTTTTCTATTTTATTATAAACGTTCTTGGAAAAATAGCAGAATAGAATGGCAGCCATAATTATCATAGCCCCTGACTTCCAGTTGATTCCAAATATTAAATTCATCCCTGCACCTATGCCGGAAATATTTCCGATTGTAAAGAACATACAGGCTAAAAACGTGGCAATGCCAACAAAACCTGCGGCGGTCTTTCCGTAATAATGTCGGATCGCATGAATGGAAGGCATTCCTGTCAGCATTGACAGCCTGTAAGTTGTCAGCATGAATGTAGTTCCCATAAATAACACGGGGATCATAATCCAAAGGAGACGGTATCCGTATTGTGCTCCGATCATAGCCGATGTTGTCAGGGACCCCGGCCCAAGTACAATCCCTGCCAAAATAAACCCAGGTCCCACCTTTTTTAATAATTCCGTTACCGGAAGACGCTTGACGGTTCCTGGATCAAACCCTAATACATTATCAGCAGAAACTTCCATGTTATCATTAGACTTCTGTGCAAAACCTAAAACTCCTGCATCATTGCTTTCCATAAATAGCCTCCTTCTCATCGAATAGGATCAATCGGTAAATACTGTGAAAATAAACCAACAAAACTTGCATGCAATCGTTTGTTTTTGTTGGTTTATTTTATAACACTTTCTTAAATGTAGTCAATAATTATAAACATTCCTGCAAAATGTTGCATTTTATTGTATTTTCAACCAAATACACACAATGTCGATCCGGCTATTTGTTCTTGGGCCGGCAAAACGGATATCTTACCGCCCGCTGATTGCTATTACCGGGAGAGAATGATACAATGGAAATTATGGATTATAAAAAGTAAAGAAGTGTTTGGAGATGATAAGATGGCAGGGATCAAGGATGTGGCAAAATTAGCGGGAGTCGGCGTGGGGACTGTATCACGAGCCCTTAATAAAACAGGATATGTATCTGAGGAAACGAAGAAGAAGATCGAGCTGGCTATGAAGGAACTTCAATATACACCCAATGAGCTGGCCAGGAACCTGTATCATAAAAAGACCGGGATCATTGCGGTGCTTGTACCGGACATCGCTTATTCGTTTTTTTCCGATCTTGTCCGGGCAATCGAAAGCGATTTGTATGAATACGGGTTTAAGACAATGGTATGCAGTACCTTCAAGACCAAGAATTATGAACGGGAATACCTTGACATGCTGGACCGCCATATGGTTGACGGCATCATTACCGGCGTCCATTCCCTGGATATAGAGAATTACTTAAAGACAGACAAACCGGTTGTTTCCTTTGACCGGTATTTGGGAAAGGATATACCGGTTGTGGGAGTAAACCACTGGAAGGGGGGGACCATGGCAGCGGAGCGTCTTATTGAAGCCGGCTGTACCCATGTGATCCAGTTCCAGGGGTCCAAGGCAGTGAATTCTCCCGCCCATGACAGGCATACGGCCTTTGCCAGGCGTATGGAGAATGCTAAAATTCCCGTTATGACTTATGAGCTGGAATGGAACCGGTTTGACGCAGACTATTTTCAGCAGGTGGCGGAAGAAGTGTTTTTTAAAAATCCGGAAATAGACGGAGTTTTTGGTGCGGATTTGATGGCAGTTTCTTATATGAAGACAGCACTTACCCAGGGGAAACGGATTCCTGAGGATTTAAAGATTGTTGCTTATGACGGAACCCTGCTTACCACCAATATTTATCCGGAAGTCACAGCCATCGTCCAGCCAATCGAGACGCTGTCAAAAAAGTGTACGGAATTAATCGTAAAGAAAATTGAGGGGGGAAATGGAGAAGAAGAAGGGCTGAAGGACATCCGGATCATGGTAGATGTTTTCCTGCGGGAAGGTGGAACTACGTGAAAACAGCGGGCAAATTGGAAGTGTAGTGAATAATGCACAAATTATTTATGCATGGAACCCTTTCCATCGAATAAAAATGTACACGTTTTTACACTGCAATCTATTGACAAATGGAATTCTTTGATATAAACTAACAACAAGAGGACAGAATTCAGTAAAAAAAACAGTGGTCCTCACGAAACAGCAGCAGTTCTGCAATTGATATGCTGCAGATAATGAATGGGAACGGGGAAAACGTATGGGATTTATCTATTTTCGATAAATCCTTAAAAAAGGAACCATATGGAACGCGTTCCACATGGAGAAAACGAAAGGAGAGGTACTATGAGATTGAAGGGGTTATGGATCGGACTTGCAGCAGTGGCAGCCGCCTCCTGTTTAGCGGCCTGCAGCGGCGGAAGTTCCGTCACAAAAACGGGGGATACAACGGCAGCATCAGGCACAAAGGAAACGGCCAAAACAGATGGTCCCAAGGGGGAAGAAAGCACAAAGAAAACAATGGACTCCGAATCAGGAGGAGAGACGGCGATCAAATTTGGAATTCATGTGGCAGATCCGGAGCATCAGGAGTCGGTCACATACAAAATCGTGGAGGCATTTAATGAAAAATACAAGGGGAAGTATCGGGTAGAGTTCGAGGCGGCTGAAAAATCGGCCCATGATACCAGCTTAAAGCTGAAGGCAGCAGATGGAACTCTTCCGGAAATTTTCTGGCTGGACTCCGCATCCGGCCCGGAATATGCAGAAGCCGGGTATCTGCTGGATTTATCCGGCTTTTTATCCCAATATCCGGAGGTGGACAAAGCCTTAGATACCAGCGTAAAGGAAGCATTTCAGGATAAAATCCAGTATGGACTGCCTTATCAGTGCAATGTGGAGGGCTTTTTCTATAATAAGGAAGCGTTCAAAAAGGCTGGAGTACAGGAACCGGTCAATGGAACCACCTATGAGGAACTGCTTGAGATGATCCCGAAATTCCAGGCCGCCGGCATCACTCCCGTAGCTCAGGGAAGTACGGATGCCTATGCGGTTTGGGGATTTTTGGCAGCCATGGACCGGTACGGATACTCCGATTATATCCACGATATTCTGGACGGAAAAGAGATGTTTTCCAACGAGAACATGATAAAGTTCTTTGAAAAATTGGAGGAGCTTGGCAAAAAAGGAGCATTTCCGTCAAATATGTCCACATTAAGCTATTTTGACGCAAAGACCAACTTTGAGGCAGGTACGGCGGCGATGCTCAATACGGGAGCGTGGGACTGTGCGGAACTGGATGAGAAGATGGGAGATCAGATAGGCTTCTGGTGGGGACCTGTTTTTTCAGACAGCAGCTTTGAACAAAAAAGAGCCATGAAGGTTCCTTCGGCACCCATCTGCGTGAGTGCTAAGGTGGCAGAGGATGAGAAAATCGAGAAGGCGGTATATACATTCCTGGAATTCTATTACAGTAAGGACGCGGCAAAGATATCCTATGAAGGCTCTGTGTTCCCCGCAACCAACTATACCGGAATCGAAGCAGCCGACGGACAGTATGCGTTAAAGGCTGTTATGAATGCCATGAAGGATAACTGGGAAAGCCCGGCGGTACAGCCGGATCAGATCCTTTCTTCCGCCGTACAGACGCAGCTTTACGATTCCATGCTTGGCGTCATGCTTGGTAACTATACGCCGACGGAGGCACTTGATAAGCTGGATAAGCAGCTGTCCTATGAATAAGGGACTTTTCTTTAAAGGAAAGGGGAACCATACATGCACTGGTTAAGTAAAAAAAGGTATGTGGCGGGGCTTATGCTCCCCACAATCCTTGTTTATATCTTATATATCATTGCTCCCATTATGGTTGCAATCGGCTACAGCTTCACCAAATACTCCGGGATAGGCCGGGCAAAGTTGATCGGCTTTTCCAATTATAACCGGCTTTTTTCGGACGAGACCTTTTGGCTTTCCCTTAAAAATACGGTCATAATCCTGGCGGTTGATTTCCTGCTTCTTTTGATTCTGGCGTTTCTTACCGCGCTGCTGTTAAATAATAACTTAAAATTCAACGGTCTTTCCAAGGCGCTGATATTCTCACCGGCGATTATTGCACCTATTATTGTGGGGATTATCTGGGTCTATATCCTGGACCCGGAGGTGGGAATCCTAAACAACCTGCTGGAGGCCATAGGGCTTTCCGCTCTGAAACAGAAGTGGATCGGCGGGGCGCATTTGACACCGTTTTCCATTGCGGTCATCTATTTCTGGCAGCAGCTGGGGTATATTGTTACCATTTATGTGGCCGGCTTAAAGATGGTACCTGAGGAAGTTTTGGAGGCTGCCAGAATTGACGGGGCATCGGCGGTACAAAAGGTTTTATACGTCATCATTCCCATGATGAGATCGACCATATCTTCCGTAGCCATTCTGGTCATTACCGGGGTTTTCAAGATATTTGAAATCGTACAGCAGACCACCAACGGCGGTCCCAACCATCTGTCTGAGACCTTGGTGACCTACAGCTATGCGACCACGTTTAAAAATGCAGAATACGGCTATGGCATGTCCCTGGCAACGGTGACCTTTATTTTCTGCCTGTTTGTTGTGGCTGTCTATCAGCTTGTCTTCAGGGAAAGAAAGGAGTGAGGAAACAATGGGAAGTAAAAAGAAACTGGCAGTCATGTATCTTTTGATGGCTGTGATTACCGTGATCGTTGTATTTCCTTTCGCCTGGATGTTTTTGCTCTCCATGAAAACAAACCAGGAGATCATGCTTACCCCCCTGTCCATGCCGGATTCCTTTAATCTGACGAATTTTGTGAATGCAATGCAGATTTTAGATTATGGAAAACTGTATTCCAACACCTTATTAATCTGCGTCATTTCGATCCTGCTGGAGCTTGTTATTACGTTTCTCAGTTCGTTCGTGCTGGCACGCATGGAGTTTAACAGTAAGCTAAAGACCGCACTTTACAGTTTTTTGATTATGGGGCTTGCGATCTCTCCTTTTATCCTGCTGTTTCCGGTATATAAAATAAACCTGCTTTTTGGGTTAAAGGGGAAAGCCGGGCTGATTTTGCCCTATGTGGCAAGCTCCATTTCATTTAATACCCTTTTATTCGTGGGATACTTAAAGGCTCTTCCGAAAGAAATCGACGAGGCAGCCATTGTAGATGGGACCAATCTCTGGCAGCTCATTGGAACGATTATCATTCCCATGGCAAAGCCGGTCATTGCCACCGTGGTTATTTTCAATGTACTTTATATCTGGAATGAATATCCCTTTGCATCCGTTATGCTGCGGGAGGCAAAGGATTATACCCTGGCTATGGGAATATCCTTTTTCAAAGGGAAATATTCTGTGGATTATGGAGGAATTATCGCTTCCAGTATTATGATTATCATACCAGAGCTGATTTTCTATGGCCTGTTTCAAAAAAATATTGTAGATGGTATGACGGCTGGTGCCGTGAAAGGATAAGGAGGATAAAAAGATGGATCATGTATCAGGAATGTTTCAAAATTTAACAAAGGTAACCCATGCAAGGAGCGCAAGGCTTTCCAGCTGGGACCATAGCGGACGCAATCAGGATTACTGGGAAATACCTGCAGGAGAGAGCATCACCTTGGGGGAGATCGAAGGCCCGGCCTGTATCACCCATATCTGGATGACTTCCTCCTGCCGGAAGGTAAAAGAGCCGGGGCTTCTGGACCCGGAGATGCAGGCGAAGGCCGCCCCTGTTATGGAAATCCATCCCGCTCTGGGCGTTATATGGGATGCCTATGACCCCTTTTATTACAGAAAGGCGCTGATCAGGATCACCTGGGATGATCAGGATACGCCCAGTGTGCTTGCTCCCTTGGGAGATTTCTTCTGTATCGGCAACAGCTATCCGGGGAATTTCACCTCCCTGCCGTTCAATGTCTCCTTAAAGCCGGAGGAGGCCGGAAAGTACGGAGCCCCCTGTTCGGTTTCCTGTTACTTCCCGATGCCATTTAATAAGAAGGCGAAGATCGAGATCGTCAATGAAAACGAGCTTCCGTTTATTCTGTATTTCTATATCGATTACGAGCTGTATCAGGAACCTATGGCTGAGGAAACCGCTTATTTCCATGCGTCATGGCACAGGGAATGTCCATGTGACGGCTGGGGACCAGATCTGCAGACCAATTCTCCAGAGGTCAATTCTGTTTCCAATTTAGATGGTGAAGGAAACTATGTGGTGCTGGAAGCGGAGGGCACGGGCCATTATGTGGGCTGTAATTTAAGCGTGAAGCACTACCAGGGAAGCTGGTGGGGAGAAGGCGACGACATGTTTTTCATTGATGGGGAGAAGATGCCCAGTATCAATGGTACCGGAACTGAGGATTACTTTAACCACGCCTGGGGAATGCAGAGAAACCATGGGCCGTTCTTTGGAACCATCCTCCATGAAGGGGACAATACGGAAGGAATCCATACAGCCTACCGGTTCCATATTACAGATCCGGTACGGTTTGAAAAAAGCATTAAGGTGACCATCGAACATGGGCATGCCAATCATTTATCCGATGATTGGAGCACGACGGCATACTGGTATCAGACCATGCCGACCCGGAAGCCCCTCACCATACTTCCGGTGGAAAAGAGAATCCCGGTTACAGCCTCCCTTCCTGCCATTGAGCAGCCCAAAGTGGAATTAAATGAGGAGATGAAGGCGGCCAGAGCAGCCTATGAAACGCGCTGGGAGGAATATGCTCCCAAGCGGGAAGAACAGTTCAGAATCAAAGAAAGCAAATGCAGAAAAGATTCTGCGGAAAATACGGAATTTGCAAAGAAACTGCGGGATCGTTACCGCTGACAGAAAAGGAGCACATATGTCAAAGTCACATCACCTTGAAAATATTAAGAAAGCCCAGAAAGAAATAAATGCCAAAAAAGCCCTTATGAAGAATGCTCTCATGCGGCAGAGGTATCATTTCATGGCGGAGGAGGGCTGGTTAAATGACCCTAACGGCCTGATTTTTTTCCGTGGCAAGTACCATTTTTTTTACCAGTATAATCCGTATGATTCGTTCTGGGGTTCCATGCACTGGGGCCATGCCGTAAGTGATGATCTGCTTCACTGGGACTATCTGCCTGTCGCGCTGGCGCCAAGCGAACCCTATGACGATCATAAAGAGGGAGGCTGCTTTTCCGGCAGTGCCATAGAACATGATGGAAAGTTGTTCCTGATTTATACGGGTACAGCCAATTATGGAGACGGATTTGTCCAGACCCAGTGCGTGGCATACAGCGAGGATGGAATCCATTTTGAAAAATACGAAAAAAATCCGGTAATTACCGCTCCCAAGGGCTTTGATCCGGCAAATTTCCGGGACCCCAAGGTATGGGAGCATGAGGGAAGGTTCTATCTTGTGTGCGGAGCCAAGAAGGATGACTTAGCAAAGGCATTGCTGTACCGCTCAGACAATCTGCTGGAATGGGAGTTTGTCAATGTAATGGCGGAAAGCAGGGGCGAGCTTGGTAATATGTTTGAATGTCCTGATTTCTTTCCTATAGAAGATAAATATGTGCTGATGTTTTCTCCCATGGGACTAAACGAGCGTACCTGTGTGTATCTGGTGGGCGATATGGATTATAAGACCGGAACGTTCTACCATACCGTTATGGGAGAGATTGACTGGGGCTTTGATTACTATGCCCCCCAGTCATTTCTCGATGCGAAAGGCCGGCGCCTGATTGTGGGCTGGGCCAATGCGTGGGACTGGATGCCGTTCTGGAAGGACTGGGGCCCTACCTATAAGGAACATTGGTGCGGTTCCTTTGCCATTCCAAGACAGGTGCGTCTGATGCCGGATAACACCCTGCAGTTTCTTCCGGTGGAGGAGCTTAAAAGCCTGCGGACGGAGGAAAATGTCCGTTATAACGTAGAGGTGGAAGATGGGCCGGTGGATGTGTCGGCTGGCGACGGAGTGGCTTTTGAATGCCGTCTTGTGCTGGATCTGGAACGGACGACGGCAGAAACCGTGGTGCTTGAGCTTCGGAGCGACGGAAAGTTCAAGAGTGTGGTGTGCCTGGATTTAAAACATGGGCAGATGACCTTTGACAGAAACCAAGGTGACGGCTGGAGCCGGGGACAGACGAAAAGTCCTTTAAAGCTTTTGGATAAAAAACTGCTGGATATCCACTTCTTTTCCGACCAAAGCTCCATTGAGGTGTTCAGCAGCCAATATCAGACCAATCATTCCTGCAATGTATTTGCTTCAAATGACCAGAACAAAAATACGGTCCGCGCTTTTGGGGGAAGGGCGTATTTTACCAGTATTATTTCCTATGGGATGGAGCGTGCAATTGATTGAGGGGGAAGGCTTTTAAGTGAGGAGGAAAGACATGAAAGAGCAGTATGATGTGGTAGCGCTTGGTGAGCTGCTGATTGATTTTACGGAAAATGGACAGAGCGGGCAGGGGAACCAGCTCTTTGAAGCAAATCCCGGAGGCGCTCCCTGCAATGTGCTGGCCATGCTGAATAAACTGGGATACCGGACGGCATTTATCGGCAAGGTGGGAAAGGATTTTTTTGGGGAGAAATTAAAGGATACCCTGGAACAGCAGGGCATTGATGCCAGAAATTTGATTTTGGACCCGGAGGTCCATACGACCCTTGCCATGGTCCATACGCTGGAGGATGGAGACCGGGAATTTTCCTTTTACCGCAATCCGGGAGCGGATATGATGCTGAGACGGGAAGAGATCCGGACGGATCTTTTAAAGAATACCCGGATCTTTCATTTTGGAACGCTGTCCATGACTCATGAGCAGGTAAGGGAAGCGACGAAATACGCGGTTGCAACAGCGGCCAGATACGGTGCGATGATATCCTTTGACCCAAACCTGCGGCCGCCCTTATGGAATTCCATGGAGGAGGCCAGAGAACAGGTAAACTATGGCCTTTCAAAGTGCCAGATATTAAAAATCTCAGACAATGAAATACAGTGGCTGACCGGAGAAGAGGACTATGACCGGGGAGTGGAAAAAATCAGGAGCCAGTACGATATTCCTCTGATTTTAGTTTCCATGGGAAAATGGGGGAGCAAAGCCTACTATGAGGATATGACCGTGGAGGCAGAGCCTTTTCTCATGCCGGATACCATAGAGACCACAGGAGCGGGAGATACCTTTTGTGCATGTGTTCTGCATTATGTGCTGCTTCACGGTTTGGGGGGACTGACCAAATCCAATATTGGGGAAATGCTCCACTTTGCCAATGCCGCCGCCGCACTTGTAACGACCAGAAAAGGCGCCTTAAAGGTCATGCCGGAGCGGTTGGAAATTGAAAAACTGATTTCACAGCATGGTTTACTGCAGAAAAAAAGTTAGAGACAGGCAACCTTTATCTATCAGTTAATAGCGTTACAATCTTTCTGTTTTAAAAATTTTCTGTTTACTTATAAAAAATATAATTATATAATGAAATATGTAGTAAATAAAGATTTTTTTAATAAGAGGGAGGATGTATGATAAAAGATATGATTCAAAAGGCGGCCGCTGTTTCGGCATTGTTTGTATTTGCATGGTTTTGTCTGGGAAGTCAGGTGGTTCACGCAGAACCGGCTTCTGAGTACCAATCTGCGTATACAAAGGGAACCTTAGACAGGAACGCATTTGTACATCCGGGGATAATAAACAATGCGCAGGAATTGGCCTGGATGAAGCAGTATGCGACAGGAAACGGAGCAAAAGAACCTTGGAAATCAGCGTTTCCGGAGCTGAAAGCACTTGTTCAATCCTATTATGACCGGTCAAGCGGTCAATATATTGATTTTTCTAAGATGGGTACCACCCAGATCACCCGCGCAAACAGCGGCGGTTTTAATGATATGAGGATTAATGCATCAAAGGCATATAATCTGAGTGTGTATTATCATATCACTGGGGATGAGACCTATGCAAAAACCGCAAGGGACATTATGATGCATTATTCCAATCAGTTTGAGGGAATCGGAAGCTTAAAAGACGGTGGCTTATATGACTGTACGGTGATTTCAGGGGTCATAGCACAGAAGTTCTGCAGTGCTGCGGAAATCTTGATTTATGATAAGTATAGCGGCTGGGGAAATAAAGAAACCAAAGCTCTGATTGATATGTTTAATAAAGACAGCGGAGCGGATGTGATCTGCAGTATGGCAAGGTTGCTGGATTGGAGAAATGATGTTGACGGTCTCATGTCAAAGTACGATATGGATAACCTTGCACATGGACATGCTGCGTTTACGGACTTTGGGGCATTGTCCTATGCGGTATTTGCAGGTGACAAAAATCTTTATGAAAAGACCGTCAAGAGTATCACTGCCTCCGTTTCCCCTGACCATACAGAAGGCGGGGCCTCATGGCAAAGAAAGCCCAAGGTAAAGGGGACGGGAGGGTCCCTGACTTATATAATCAATCCTGTGACCGGACAGAATAAAGAGAGCGACCGGGATATGGTTCATGCCATTGTACTTACTTCCTCTCTTGTAACCTCCGCCAAGATTGCGGATAACCAGGGAGATAACAGTATTTTTGAAAGTCATGACAGGCTGTTGTTAAAGAATGTTGAGTTTATGGCAAAATACAATTTAGGGTATGATGTTTCCTATACCAATACATATCCCTGGGAACATCATACTAAGGCAATCACCACATTTAACCGGGGGTACGGATTGCTGGAGGATCCCATGTTTGAAGCTGCATACAATTACTACCGGTATAATAACTCAGGTGCACAGGGAAATGATACTTATCTGGAGCAGCTGGTCAATAACAGAACCATTCTGCCGGAACCTATTTCAGAGGATGTAACGGGAATGGGGACGCTGTTGTATTCCAATCCGGCGAGGACAGAAGTGTATCATCGTTTACCGGAGAAAAAGAAGAATCCTAAAAACACCATATTGGCAGATCAAGTATTCGCATTGGTTTCCAATGCCTCTGTAAAAGGAGACGGCCGTGTGGCTGTAAAAGGGAAAAAAGGAATTATTTCCTATCCAACGCCCGATTGGCAGCAGGATGGCAAAGCGACAAAGGAGATTGGAATCAAATATTCCAGTACGACAAAAGGATATGTGGAAATTCGGCTGCAGAGTGTGGATGGAACCAGATACGGCCAGTATTTGACATCGGATATTGAGGCAGGAAATACCGGAAGCCTCTTAGCCAGAATTGATTTGCAGAATACGAATGGTGTACAGGCAGAAGCCAAAGGACTGATTTTTAATAAGAACGGAAATACCGGAGGTGAATTGGTGAATAATGGGAACAAACATATGCTGTTTGTTGTATTTTATCCGGAAAATCCCAATGGCCAGGTGGAGTACAGCCAGCTGCTGCTGAGACCTTAACAGAATATTGGTGATTTTATATGGACCGACAGTGTGAAAATTTGCTGTCGGTCCATATTTATATATCATCCAGCCCTCATAAGGCAGAATCAGGACCAGTAGCTGTGCAATTTGTTAAAAAATATACTTTATAATTAAATAATGCAGTTTCTTTTCCTGTATACCTCTGGTATTTTTTAATGGAAGAAATAAAAATATTCAGAAGCTGGAGGAAGGTGCATGGATTTTTATGTAAATAAATATGGTGCTGTGGCAGACGGAAAAACGGAGGACACAAAACCCATTCAGGAGGCTACTGACAGATGCCACCGGGATGGCGGCGGAAGAGTGATATTGGCTGATAGAGAGCCATATATCATAGAACATTGTAAAGTAATAAAACAGGAGATGAGGAGTGTGGTAGAATGAAAAAAGTAGCGGAAGGAATATGGAAGATCACATATGAGACTCCGGAGCAGTTTACTCCGGTTTCCATGAGAGAGCATAAGATTGCCGAAGAGGAACTGGAACGTATGGGAAGAGAGGAGGGCAAGGAGCCGGCAGTCCTGCCGCTTTCGGAGAACGATATCTCCTTTGCCAAGTCTGCAAGAGGAATTACGGTCACCCTTCCCATGAAAACCGATGAGGATATCTTTGGATTTGGCCTCCAGCTTTTGAGTCTGAATGCGGCTGGACGGAGGCGGTATATTAAGGTGAATTCCGATCCTAAGATGGATACGGGAGAGAGCCATGCACCGGTTCCCTTTTATATTTCTACGGCTGGATACGGGCTGTTTGTGGATACCTACCGTTATACTTCCTTTTATATGGGTACGAATACGGAACGGGGCATATCTTCCGGGAAAAAAGAGGTCAATATGCCTCATAAGGAATTCAGTGAATCTGCACTGTACGCATTCAAGCGTGCAAAAGAGGAACGGAAGGTGATTATTGAGATCCCGGCGGCTGAGGGGATCGAGCTGTATCTGTTTGCTGGCAATGTAAAGGAAGTCGTCAGACGGTATAATCTGTTTTCAGGAGGCGGATGCCTGCCGCCGATGTGGGGACTTGGCATGTGGTACCGGGTCTATGGCGGAAGCGATGAAAACCATGTAAAGCGGCTGGCGGATGAATTCCGGGAGGACAGGCTGCCGGTTGACGTGATCGGTTTAGAGCCGGGCTGGCATTCCCATTCCTATTCCTGCACGTATGAATGGAGCTATTTGTTCCCCAACCACCAAAGGATGACAGAGGAACTGAAGGATGAAGGGTATCATATCAATCTTTGGGAACATATTTTTGTTTATCCGGCGGCTCCCTTTTATGAGGATTTGCTTCCAAACAGCGGGGATTACGAGGTATGGAACGGCCTGGTGCCGGATTTTGCCACGGAGAAGGCAAAAAACGTGTTCGGAGAGTGGCATGAGGAACAGTTTATTAAGAAGGGAATCACTGGATTTAAGCTGGATGAGTGTGATAATTCTGATTTTAATCCCTCCAACTGGTCTTTTCCCGATTCCACCGTATTTCCTTCCGGCATGGACGGAGAGCAGATGCACAGTGCCGTGGGGATGCTGTATCAAAACCTGATTTTTCAATCCTTCAAAAACCAGGATGTACGGACCCTGTCTCAGGTACGCTCCTCCGGAGCGTTAGCGGCCCCCCTTCCATTTGTCCTGTACTCGGACTTATACGGCCATAAGGAGTTTATCCGGGGAATGGTGACTTCTTCCTTTTCCGGTTTATTATGGGCACCAGAGGTGAGAGACTGTGCAAACGGAACGGATCTGCTTAGAAGGGTGGAGACCATCGTCTTTTCTCCCCAGGCACTGTTAAACTGCTGGCGGATTCCCAATCCGCCATGGAAGCAGGTGAATATTGAAAAGAATTTAGACAACGAGCTGATGGAGGACAGGGAATATTACACAGATGCGTGCAGAAGACTGTTTGAACTGCGTATGTCCTTGCTTCCTTATCTCTACAGCGCGTTTGTGGAATATCATGAGAAGGGGATTCCGCCGGTCAGGGCCATGGCCATTGATGTGCCGGAGGACATAGAGGCCCGAAATATTGATGACCAGTATTTCTTCGGAAAAGACTTACTGGTTTGCCCTCTGACGTTGGAGGATGGAAATGAGAGGATGGTCTATCTTCCAGCCGGAAGGTGGCACGATTTCTTTCGGGATAGGGTTTACGAAGGCGGCCAGTGGATGAAGGTAACGGCAGAAGCGGATGAGATTCCGGTTTTTGTGAGAGACAACAGTCTGGTGGTGCTGGCAAAGCCGGTTCTCTTTGTGGGAGAAAAACCGGTGTTTGAGATGGAGATACGGTCTTATGGAGAGGGAGAAGCGGAGTTTACCTTATACGAGGATGATTTTACTTCTTTCCAATACGAGAAACAGGGAATCGGCCGTGTGGTGGTACGGCGTGACCGGGAAGGGAATCTTACGGTTCCTGGTCATAAGGAAAGCAGCCAATACCGGTTTTTGAATATCTGCTCATAGCTGGAAGGCCGCCGGGCTGTAGAATTATCCGGCGGCCTTCGTTTATGGAAGGGGTATAAAAAGTGAAGAGCCGTCGGTTTCTTCATTTTTTGAAATTGTTTTTTCCAGAATATTTTGTTTAAATGAAACCAGGGGCTGGTGCGGGGACGCAGGCAGTCTCCAAGAAAGAACCTTGGAAAAAAATGAGAAGAGAATGGGAAGGAGTTTGGCTTAATGAAAAAGCGGACATTGAAAGCGGCAGCGGTTTTTCTGACTGCAGCAATGGTTTCTGCCATGACCGCGGGCTGTACTGGAAGCGGAGATGGCAATGGGGAAAAAAGTGCGTCGGGCGGAGACAATACGATCAACATATTGTTTAACGGTGCCAAGGAAAAAGGCTGGGATGAAATATATGCCAAATACTTGGAGGAGACAAAGGACACTCTGGGGGTCGAATTGAATATTACCTGGGTGGAACCGGCGGACTATAAGGAAAAACTGAATTTGATTATGATGGGAGGCGATGACTACGATCTGGTATTTGATGCACCCTGGTGTCATTTAAGGGATTTGGCGGCAGATCATTACTATGCGGACTTGTCCTCTTATTTTAACAATGATGAATATCCGGGACTGAAAAAGGCGTTTTCCAAACAGGTAATGGAAAATAATAAATGGTATGGTTCCCAGTGTTACATCCCTCTGATGCGTACTTACGGTACGGGAATCCCGGTGGTTCATTATCGGAAGGACTGGGCGAAGAAATGGGGAATCGGAACAGACGGACAAATAGAAAGCATGGAGGATTTGACCGCTTATTGGGAGAAAGCAAAGGAAAACAAGATCCTGCCGCTTTCCGTTATGGATTCCAGAGGCTTTTATGAGCTGCTGTCTAACGAACAGGATATGACAAAGGCAGGCATTCAGATGTTTAAAGCCGCAAATTTAACAATTTATGTATACATTAAAGACAATAAGGTGCAGGCAATGGCTGCGGAAGGCGCGGGAGATGAGGCGTTTAAGAACTTCCCAGAACCATTTAATTATGATTTCGGTGCAAAACGGTATGATGAATTTGCAAAATGGCAGAAAGCCGGATACATCAGCGCTGATTCCATGACAATCAAGGAGGCGGACACTCCGTTTTATGCAGGGGATGCAGCTTCAGAAATAGGAACCCTTGATGATACCACCAAGATCGTGACCAACTTAAAGCAGTATTCTCCGGAGGCAGAGTACGGATTTTTCGTTTATGTAGACCGGGTACGCAATATGCAGGATGGTGCAATTACCACCACATTTACAGCCAACAACGGGCTTAGTATACCGGCAAGCTCCAAAAAGATTGACAAGACCATGAAATTCCTTGACTGGATGTTTGGAGATGCCGCAAATCACGATTTGTTTGAACTGGGAATAGAAGGAACTGACTGGAAGCCGGTTGGAGAAGACCAGTATCAGTCGATTTCCACCTATCCCGACAATTTCCATGGATATGCCTTTACCTGGAACCCGAATTATGTTAGATTTTCGGATACTCTGCCAAAGGACGCTTTAAAATACAGGGTATGGGAGTTAAAGGAATCCAGTTTCCAGGCGGCACCTGTAAGCGGCTTTAACTTCAACACCTCAGATGTGGAGCTGTCTACAACGGTCGCACAGGTAAAGACTATAACAGACCGTATCACCACCATCAAGCTCCATGGTATATTAAATGACGGGACAAAGGAATACGCCTCAGCAAAGGAAATGCTGAAGAGTAACACCGATGAAGCCATGAAAAACGGCGGTGAAGAAATCTTTAAAGCCCTGGAAACTCAGATCAATGAGTTTTTAAGCGAAAAAGCAAAACAGTAAGACAAGAAAAAGAAAGACAAAAAAAGGGAACTGCCCGCCATACGAGAAACAGACGCGTTGCTGTTGTTGTATGACGGGCAGTTCTTCTTCAAAGTAACCGCTCATGATTTTCCTTCGCGTTTTATGGGACTGCCTGGAAGAAATGTTCCGCCGGGCACATACTTTTTAAAGATCCGGTTTAACAGATAAGCCTGGAAAAATACAGGGAGAGCCGGGCCGAAGATGATCAGGGGCAAAAAGCGGAACAATATGACCAGCGGCAGAAGAAGATTTAAAATCACCAGGCAGAAGGACCAGTGGGGGTTTTTGTTGACAAGGCCAAGAGCTGCCTGGAAGGTTCCGGGAACCGAGTTTTCAAACTGTGCCGTCAGGGGCAATAAATAGACGGCGGCAAAGGAAAAAGCCAGCAAAACCCCTGCAATAAAAAAGGCCAAAAGCCTGAGCAGCAGATTCTGGCTGTTTCCCAGATAGAAAAAGTCCACAGCGCAGACCGCCGTTACTCCCACAATAAAAAAGAAGAAGAAGGTGGCTTTTTTAAAGCTGCATTTAAAGGAAGAAAAAAAGTCTCTGGTTAAGTATCCCTCTTCCTCTCTGGCAAGACGCATGGTGGTATAGTAGAGGGCGCAGGTGGAAGCCCCCGCAGTTACCAGGGGAAGGCTTGTCACCAGCCAGAGAATG
Organism: Lacrimispora sinapis; assembly: GCF_043633585.1. Lineage (NCBI taxonomy): Bacteria > Bacillati > Bacillota > Clostridia > Lachnospirales > Lachnospiraceae > Lacrimispora > Lacrimispora sinapis. The sequence continues at coordinate 1,304,275 of NZ_CP141832.1, forward strand.
TTGAGCCACAGCAGCTTTAAGAGCTTTACGAGAAACTGGGTCAGCGGATTGTTGTATGAAAAAATAGAGTGGCTGTTCAATAAATAACCTCCTTTCGAGTTGGTATTTCAGGGTTTTATTATATTATGCAGCAACGACGGAAACAAGCGGTTCATTAACATTCATAGCCCTATCGTTAAAAAACAGATTGCAGGCTTTTACTTCCATTCATAACGAATGAACGGTTCTTTAACATTTTGGATTTTATTTGGACGGCGGAATTGATACTCTGTGATTAGCCGGTTTGCATGTTCTCCGGACTGAGTTGCCGGCAATATAAAAATGAAGAAATGGAGATGAAATGATGTTTAAAAACTTACGTTTTGACATGAAACGCAACAAATTTCTTGTATTCCTCTGTGTGCCGGCTGTCATCTGGTTCTGCATCTTTGCCTACGCACCCTTATGCGGGCTTGTGGTAGCATTCCAGAAATATAGTCCTGCAAGAGGAATTTGGGGAAGTGAATTCGTAGGACTGAAAAATTTCAAATTTTTCTTTGGGTCCCAGTCCTTTTTCCAGGTTACATTTAACACCCTGTTTTTAAATGCTCTTTTTATCATCGCAACGATGGTAAGCTCGATCCTCATTGCCCTGGCAATTTCCGAGGTGTCAAACAGGTGGTTTAAGAAGGTGTCCCAGTCCGTGATCCTTCTGCCCCATTTTATTTCCTGGACGGTGGTAGCACTTTTGATGGAAGCGTTTATAAAGACCGACGGGGGAATTGTCAATAAGCTGCTCCTCTCCCTTGGGCTTGACGTGATTCCGTTTTACCAAAGTCCCAAGGTTTGGCCGTTTCTGCTCACCCTTCTTAGGGTCTGGCAGGGGGCTGGCTACGGTTCCATCGTCTATCTGGCAGCCATTACCGGGCTTGATCAGGAGATGTACGAGGCAGCAAGAGTGGATGGGGCCTCCAGGTTTCAGAGAATCCGTTACTTGACACTTCCGCTCCTGAAGACAACGGCTATTCTGCTGTTCATCATGAGTGTAGGAAAGATATTTAACGGTGATTTCGGCATGATTTATACTCTGGTGGGAAATAATTCTGTTCTTTATCCGACCACGGATGTTATTGATACCTATGTATACCGGCAGCTGGTAGAGGCAAATAACATGGGAATGTCCTCTGCTGTTGGATTGTATCAGTCCATTATGGGCTTTATTATGGTCATGATTACAAACTATATTACGAAAAAGGCAGATCCGGAATCTGCATTGTTTTAAGAAAGGAGTAAGCGATTATGGGAAAAGTCAGGCAATCCAAGGGGGACGCCGCCTTAAATTCGGGTTTTTATATATTTATTACATTGTTTTCTGTATTTTGTCTTATACCGTTTCTTGTGGTGCTGGGTTCCTCATTTACGGATGAGGTCACTCTGGTGAAGGAGGGCTATAACATCATTCCTAAGAAATTTTCCACTGCATCCTATAGGATGGTGGCTCAGGCTTCGGATATCTTATCTGCCTACAAAGTGACCATTTTTACCACTGTGGTGGGAACTGCGCTTTCCATGATATTTACGTGCAGTGTGTCTTATGCCATGAGCATAAAGAACCTGGCAATTCGTGGAGGACTGGCCATGTTTATCTATTTCACCATGCTGTTTAACGGCGGCCTGGTGGCAAATTACTTAATGATCACGAAAGTTCTGCATTTAAAAAACAGTATTTGGGTTCTGATTCTGCCAAATTTAGTCAATGCCTATAACTGTCTTCTGATGCGTAACTTCTTCAACGGCGTTCCGGCATCTCTGGCGGAATCGGCAAAGATCGACGGAGCCAATGACATCACCATCCTGTTTCGGATTGTACTTCCCGTTTCCACGCCGGGAATTGCTACCATCGGTCTGTTCTATGCACTCTCTTATTGGAACGAGTGGTACAAGGTGCTTCTTTATATCTCGGAAGAGAAGCTCTACACGCTCCAGTATTTAATCATGTCCATCCTTAGAAAGGTAAATTACGCCAGCACCCTGCCGGCGGGAGCGCTGCTGTCTCAGGAAACGCTGCCCACCTATGGATTCCGAATGGCGGCTGTGGTGGTCACCATCGGGCCTGTGATCTTCCTCTACCCGTTATTGCAGAAGTATTTCGTACAGGGACTAACGGTCGGCTCCGTCAAGGGGTGAATCGGTATTTTTGTGAAGACTGCGGTACTGGCCCGGTGTCATGCCGGTGTGCTTTTTGAAGAACGTAAAGAAATAGTTTTTTGTAGTGAATCCAAGCTTGTCGCTGATATCCTGGATCGTCATGTTGGTATGAAGCAGCAGATCGCTGATCAGCTCCATCTTCCTTCTGGTAATAAAGTCGGAGAGGGAGTCCCCGGTCTGCTCTTTGTAAATGCTTCTTAAATAATTGACGGACAGATGTACCTCGTCTGCCAGATAGACCACGGATAAATTGGGATTGCAGAGGTTTTCATCAATCAGAGAGGACAGCCTGGTGATCAGTTCCGCTCTGTCGCTGTTGGTCACCTTTTTATTCTCCAGAAACTGAATGGCGGCGGTACAGCGGTGCTCCAGCATGGTGCGGATTTCCGAAAGGGTGTGGGCTGTTTCTAAGTCTACCGGTGTGGTTTCCAGATTGTTTATGTACTCAAACCGCTGAAGATTGTAGTTCAGCCACATGAGATAAAGACGGATCTGGGAATATGGATAGGAGGCGATCTTCTGGAAAAAGCAGTCTAAGGCCTCCATAACCTTCTGATGATTCAGCCCTTTTAAAGCGGCAAGCAGTTCTTTTTCTGTTTCAAAGGGATAGCTTTGGCTGTTTTCCGGCGGAGTGTCCTCATGACGGAAGCAATGAATGGAGTTGTACCCATTGACAAAACGTCTGTTCAAAGAATTTTCCGCTTCCGCTTTTGCAGCAGGCAGGTCGTCAAGTTCACAGACGGTGGAGCTGGTTCCGATGGAAAAGCTTACTTTAAAATATTCATTGACAAGGCTGTGGATCTGTTCCAATGCCTTTGGAATTTCCGGAAGCTCTCCGTCAAAATTCAGGATATAGACCAGCCGGGAGTAGTTGGATTCAATCCTTTTGTAGGGACAGAGGGAGGTAAACACTTCATCTGCAATGTTTGAGATGGAAAACATCACAAGTCCCACATCCCCCGGCCGTCCGGTCAGGGAATCCGGTCCATCCTCTTTCTGGGTATCCAGCTCCATGAGCACAACCATAAAGTGGTTCTGATCAAACAGCATGGAAATGTCAGTATAAGAGGCAGGGGTCACGGCTGCGGAGCTTCCCTGAAGAAACTTCATCAGTTCCTGCTCCTGGGAGCGGGACAGATACGCATCCTTAAATTTTTCCAGACGGCGGTTCCTCATGGAGATGGTATGGTAGGCGCCCGAAAGCATGGTAAAGTCGTCATCGCTGATTTCTTCTGGAAGCTCAGGAAGTGCTGAGAGCACCGAAGACTTCAGAAGGTCCACTGGTTTATATAAAATCCCGCTCATTACAAAGGCCAGAAACAGGCAGAGGAGGAGATAGAAAACAGAGATACCAAGGGAAAAGCCGAGCAGCCCGTTGGCGGCGTCAAAAATCGTGTATGGCTCCAGCTTTAAGAAAACAAGACCAAAGGAGGAGTCCTTGGCATAGCTGACCGTGTATTTTTCACCTTCCAAACGAGCCGTTAAGTGGCCGTTTGTCTGAGGAAGGGCTTTGATTTTGTCTAAAAGGGCTTTCCCGGTAAAGGAAAGACCGAAGTTATCCATACCGTCAGAAAGGAGGATTTTATTTTGACTGTTTAAGAGATAGAAGCGGCTTTTATTTGAATCACCGGTGTTTAAGAAACCGGAAAAGGCCTTGCTGTCGATGTTGATGACCATGGCACCGGATTTGCTGCTGTGATAGATCAGGGACCAGACATCGTCAGGCTGGCGGGTTGCATAGGGAGCATACCGGTTTACCTTCCTTGGCATAAAAAAGACAGGAGAGGGCGAGGGGGCAGTTTTTTCCAACAGGCTCAGCAGTTCCTGGTCATAAAAGTCATCAAAGCTGCAGAACTGGTAATTCGTCATGACTTTTTTCAGACGAAAATTGATGAGGTTCACGGAATGGATGGAATCCGAACTGTACTGTATGGCATTGACGGTGTTTATGGCCTCCAGCTGCATGCCTGTATCCCATTCGTTTCCATAGATCAGGTTTAAGAGGGTGTGGTCTCTGGTGAAGAGTGTGACCGTATGGCCATAAATATCCTTTAATATATTGTTGGTGGTCTGTTCAAAGTGAGAGACAGATAAATCATTGGTTTTGATCTTGTCCTTTTTATAGCTTTGGTTCAGGCCCCCGATGATGATAGCAAAGAAAATGAAAAAAATGATGCTGAAGGTAAAGATAAAGGAAAACAGGACTTTACGGAAAAAACGGCTGCTTTTTAATGTGCGGAATGTGTTATAAAAGCGATTCATAGACATGAGCTCCTTTTTTTAATTATTAATATTTTAGACGATAACTGCTTAATTTTCAAGATTTATTAAGAGATAGAACAGGAGAAAATATGAAGAAAACAGATGGAATAGTGGAACTGAAAGAATGGCAGAAGCTGGGAACTGCCGCTTATGTGCATCAATATCCCGACAGCACAAAGGAGGATTCTTATTTTTATCAGGATGGAATGTTTTTGAAAAATTCCAGGGCTTATGATTTGACCCGGTATCCGTTTTTTGATTTCAAGCTTCAATGCGAAGAGAAGAATACCTACCAGGTGACCGTTGACATCGCCTTATTCCGGGATGGGAAGCCAGAAGAGTTTGAAACCTACACCGCCAGGGCAGGCGTGTCCAAAACAGGGACCTATGATCTGGAGCTTCCGGCAAAAGCGTTTGACAACTGCTCATCCTCCTCCAATTACTTAACATTCGTCAGGAGAGTGGCTGTGAAAGGAGAGAAACCCTTTACTCTTTTAACGGCCAGGCTCAAGGAGGGAAAGGCAATTACTCTTTCCCCGGACCGGTATGGCAAGGCAGGGGACAAAGGAAGCACAGCCGTCTACCGGATGACCTTAAAAAACTGCACAGATGCTCCTCAAAGCGTGAATCTGTCCTGGAAAAAATACGGGAATGAAGCCACGGAGCAGGTGCATATGCCTGAAGAAATAGAACTGGAGGGGCTGGAGGAAAAAACATTCTCCATTGAAGTGCCTGTTTCTGAGCGCATTGTGGAGGGCGGCTATGAAAAACAGTTGATCCAGGCCATTCCAGACGGTGACGCAGGATCGGCGGTGGAACTTACCCTCTATACCTCGGCAAGGCTGGCTCATCCCTTTGTGCTGCTGACGGAGACGGAGCTGGCGGCTGTGAAAGAAAAGATCAAAAATTATGAGTGGGCACGAAAAAATTATGAAGGCTGTGTGAAGGAAGAAGCCGCCTGGGAGGCTCCCCGCATCACAGGAGAAACCGATTATTTATTCTGGACCGATGACGGCCATCACGCCAGAAAGTGCGCCATATTGTACCGGCTGGGAGCGGGAGAAGCGTTCAAACAAAAGGCCCTCCTGTTTTTAAAGGAGCTATCCGATCCGAAACGGGGATACCTTGTAAATCCCAGGGCATGCAATCAGGAGCTGGTCCATGAGGGAGAGTTCTTTAAAAGCGTGGCTTTTGCCTATGACCTTCTCTATGACTGTGAAGAACTGACAAAAGAGGACCACTCAAACATGGAGGCAGTTTTAAAAAAATTCATGGGGTATATCGACCAGGTTGCCAGAGAGGGAAATGTATCCAACTGGGCGCTTGCGGAAATTGAAGGGGCGCTTTATGGGGCGTGCGTGCTTCAGGATATGGCCATGATCCAAAGGTTTCTTTATGGTACGGGGGGCATGACGGATATCCTGTCCAGAGGGGTGATGAGCGATGGCTGGTGGTATGAGGCTTCCATCGGATATAATCTTCTTGCGGCGGGGATATTTTCTGAAATCGCCCATGTAATGCTGCATTTTGGCATGGACCTGCGTTTCCTTACGGTTCCGGCCAGTTACAGCAAACGGGTGGACAGCGTAAAACTATTAAAGGATGGTCTGATTGCCGAGAGCTGGGGCGGAAACGATAAAACCTACCGGAACATCTCCATGTTGTGGGATAGTCTGGTGAATTTCTATGATTACCGGGGGGTGATCTTTGGGCTGAATGACTCCTCGGAAATGCATGTGCAGGGAACTTCCCGTCAGCTGATGGATTCCCGGTATGACTTAGCCTATGCCCTCTATGGAAAGAAAGAGTATGCTGCCCTTTTGCGGCTGTCAAAGGAGGAGGACAGAGACTTGCTCTTTGGAGTGGGTGAGCTTCCAAAGGAGGAGAGAAAACCTCCGGTCAGCGATTTTGCAGACAGCTCCGGTGCATGTGTGCTTCGTTCCAGAAAAGAGGGCGTACCGGACAGGGAACAGCTTCAGGTGGTGTTGAAATACGGGTCCCATGGCGGTGCCCATGGCCATTATGACCGGGTGAGCATGACCGGACTCAGCCGTTTTGGACGATCACTGACCGGGCCGGAAAATATCTGGTACAGCTATCACACCATGATGTACAAATTTTATACACAAACCTCTTTAAATCATAACATGGTGGTTGTGGATTACAAGATGCAGGAGGCAGTCCCTCCCAAACGTCTTCTTTTCTACTCCGGAACCATGATGCAGGCGGCAGCGGTCCAAAGCAAAGGCCCATGGAGCCATCCCCCTTACGGCGGCTGGCAGGTAAATGGGGACCGGACCTTAAAGGAACGCTCCTGGAATGAGGGCAGATACTTACCCACTCCGGAGCCGGAACCGGAATATTCGGTTAGAAGCGGCTTTACGGAGCCGGTTTTAACCAGGCGGCTGACGGTTGTGACCGATGAGTTTGTGGTAAATTTCGACTATGCAAAGGGAGAAGCGGAACACGATTTTGCCTGTCTTTACCATCTGCAGGGACTTCGTAAGGTTATGGACTTAAAGGAGCGTCCTATGGTTGTGCAGCGGTGGGCTGAACAGCTTGATACCGATATGTTAGGAAGCGCCCAGTTTATAACAGACTGCCAGTGGTATGAGATGGAGCAGGGGGCAGTTCTTGATTTTACCGTGGAGTACACGGAAACGGAAAACAACGGAAATAAGTGGCTGTGCAGAAACAGGACCGGCTATAATGAGCCGGGGATCATGCACACCAGGCTCTATGGGGCTTATCCGGCAAAAGGGGTTCTGGCCATTGGCTGTGACCCGGAATACCAGGGAGTAAACAAACAGCTTTTCTACTCGGTGGAGGCAGACGGCAAAGAACTTGCAAACGGGCGGTTCGGCGCATGGATCCTTGGAAGAGAGACGGTGGACGCAGATATTTCCGGGAAAGGTAAGCTCGTTCTTACCACCAGAGTAAATCAGGTGGAGTTTGAAGAACATCATTTTGCAGACATGGAAAAGAGCATATTCTGGGGAGATCCTGCAATTCTAACGGAGGACGGAACCTGGATTTATTTATCGGAGCTGCCTTATGAGACCGAAAATATTGATCCTGGTAATGGAATCGGGATTGACTATGGCGGAGGCCCGGTAAAAATCCAGGCAAAGGAGCAAAAGCAGGCAGTACCTGCGGAACCGGTGGATCTAAAGAAGGAGGGAAGAATCACCGTGGATTTGGAAGGGCTCCATGCCGTCCGGTTCCGTTCTGAGATCGGAGGAGACTATCCGGTGGGAGACGAAAGCGGACGCAGGCGTACAGCGGCGTTTTCCCAGAAGGGAATAGAGGCCGCCTGGATTACGGTGCTGGAAACCACCGAAAGGGAATACGTCATAAAAAAAGTGACAGCAGAAGACGAAAAGACAGTTGCCGTGGACTTGGCGGATGGAAGAAGGATTCTCATACGGACAGAGGGCATGGACAGCGGGGACGGAGAGATCCGGGTATGGATCGAGGAATGGAAGGACGGCTGTTTTCTGCGGGGAGAACACAATTAAAATATGAAAGAAAGCCTGACAGCAAAAGGGAGAATGCAGATCGCATTCTCCCTTTTGCTGTCAGGAACCGACGTTGATTTTAATGGTTTTCGTTACAGGGTTTTTGTGGTAGCTGTCATTTACTGCAGCTTCAAATAGATATTCCCCCGGCTTCTTTGGTGTGAAGGTGATAACATTGTCTTTGATAGAGGCGCCTTCAGGCAGCTTAGAAAAGGTATAGGTTAAGGTGTCATTTTCCGGGTCAGAAGCGTTAAAATTAATAGAAACAGTAGTGCCGGTTTCTATTGTCCGCCCCACCTTTTCCCCTTTCATTTCCAACTGGCTGATGTAAGCTGTGTTTTTACTTTCTGCGGCGGTCATGGATACACCGGCATAAATAACGTCTCCCATATCAAAGGTTATCTTCGGTTTGGAGGTCTGGAGATAAGTTTTTCCATCATCCAGGCTGTACCAGTATTCTATGGTATTACCGGTGCGCTTTACGATAAAGTGGATAGGAACGGATTTGTTATTCATATCGCCGGACCAATAACCGGTAACATTGCTTTCCTGATCGGATTTATGGGACACCAGCAATATGTTGTTGTTATTAGAAAAATGCCGCTCTTCTGCAAAATTTGCCTGTTCCAGTTTTAAATGATCGGTAAAAAATATACCGAAATAGTCGGAATCCGTGGCGGTCCGGTCAAAATGATCCAGTCTCACGTGTATCTCAAAATCTCCGGTCAGTTCCTTATAGGCAATTGTCTTTTCAAGGTTCCCTTTTCCGGTGGTTCCCTGTGAGGATATGGAAGTTATATTTCCGTTTTCATCGGTTGTAATGTCTCCTTTTGCGCTGCCGTAATTCATTACCTGCCACGGGGCTTCCTCCACCTGTCTTGGCCCGGAGGTGAATCTGGGCGCTTCGTTCTTTTCGTATTGGAATACTGCAATGTTGTCTTTGTCGTTAGAACCTACCGTAATCGGTTGTTCCTGGCTGCTGACCAGTTTATAGCCGTCAATGGTTTTGGCTTTAAACGTCATGGACGTTCCGGGAAGTGCAGAGCATACATCGGAGTCAAGTACTTGATTCCCCTCCACATAGATGGCTCCGGCATGTCTGACCGGTACCGATTCCATAATTTCCAACACCACAGCCTGGGAAGGCCCGACCTTTACTTTTATTCCTTCCGGATTCTCATAGATTTGTCCGGATACAAGGTCCTTTGCTTTGGTGACACCGACCGTTTCCTTCAAAAAGTAGGTGTGGCCGGGCTGTCCGATTTCCGTATCCTTCTTAGACTGGTTTATTGCAAAAATGTATTTCCCATACCGGGTCTCGCTCATTGCGTCAAACCGGGTATGCTTGATTGGATTTCCTTTTTGGGTAAAATGGTTTTTGTCATTCCAAACAAAGGTATCTCCCTGGTGGATTCCTCTTACATCTGCGATCCGGTCCATGTCATCCTGGATAAAGTGGATTCTGGTATTGTCGTTATACTTCCAGTCATCCCTCCGGTAATTGAAGGTGATATATCCTTTGTCTCCTTTATTCTTAAATACGATTACCTGTCCGTCCATATCATAGTACACAAAATCTTTATGTCCGTCTTCCATGGGAAGAAGCGGATTTTTTCCTTCTTTTTTCACCTTTTCTTCAACGGTCTTATAATATTTTAAAATGTCCTGTGTTTCAATCATTCTTGTATAAATGTGGGGAGATTTGGTTTCAAAATCTTCCCTTAGCGTATCCGTATACCCCCGGTTATCAGCAATGTATTTGGAGAGGAAGCGGAATGCACCCTCTGATCCCAATTCCAGCGCCGTATACCCTGCAATGGGATATACGATTTTCTGACCGTATCCGTTGTTGCGGCTGGAGGCGTAAACTTCACTCAAAAGCACCTGATGGCCATCTTTATCCACGCCGGGATAATAAAAATACTTTGCACTTTCAAAGGTTTTATAGGCTGTATCGTTGAAAATCTTCTGGGTCTTCTTATCAAAATATCTTGCATTTTCCGCATACTTATTTGTTACATCAATAAGCAGTGTGCCGTAATCGCCGGCCCAGCCTCCATGGCTGGCACCGCCCTCCAGCCCCAGCCGGTTATCGGTTGAAAACCATTTTTGCCCGTCTGCCATTTCTCCGTATTTATAGCTTACCATATCCAGATACTGCTGCGGGTCTTTTGCATGGAATTGGGTGTTCGACTGTCCGCCGGAATGTTTCTCAAGAAGCTCTATGATCTTATTGGCACTGTGTGCGAACCCGAAATCCTGATTGGCTGTGCCGGCTCTGCTTTCGGGAGAGTAAAAATCACCCTTTGTTCCCTGATGGGGATTGGCCAGACGCTCCCGCAGCCGGCCGAACATATCAATATAGGTTTCCCGTCTGGTCCGGCGGGCCGTCCCGGTGAGGGATTCATCAACTTTTTCATTTAAGAGTTCCTGGTATCGCTGGATCATATCCTGGCTGCCGCTGTTCATGATATAATCGTTCAATTGGATAAAAGACTGCATCATGGCATCCACTCCCAGAGAGAGAAGGGGCCAGTCTTCTCCGGTTCCTCTGGTTCCGTCCCCGTTTAAGGAAGCACCGATCCATGCACCTTGGTTCTGCCCTTTGGTGCTGATGCACCAGCCTCCGTTTTGATCCTGGGCTTTCTGATAAAAATCCAACAGTGCGATGTAGCGGTCAAGGATCTCATCACTCTGATAATATTCTCCTGAGAAATCAAACATATAGGAGTTTGCCAGCATGAGAAGATTGGACATGGTAGACCAGTTCTGGTGGTTGATTGCCTCAAGGGTATACCGGCGGGCTACTTCATCACTGGTTCCGGTTAAGTTTGCATCTTTTACGGGAAGATTTCTGATGATCGCCCCCTCCATAAAGGCATTCTCTTTTGTTTTTTTCTTTTCCCAGTCCTCCCCATAAAGCTGCCAGGATAGAATTTGTTTCGTCATGTCATGTACTTCTCCCCGAAGATAATCATAGGCGGAGATACCCTGTTCTCCGGCCGGTTCTCCCACAGGAGCGCTTCCCCTAAATCCATCCTGAGGCGTATAATAAGGGTCCGTATGGGAGGCGATGGAGTACAGAAAGCGGCTGTTTTGTTTTACCGGCTCATACGTTCCGGTTCCGTACGCACTAAATTTTCCGCACTGCATGATCGAGAGCGTCAGCGTTCCGTCCGCTTTTACCATTCCCTGTGGGATCTTATAGGTAGAATAATAGTAACGTCCTTCAAATACCGGTCCATAGGGATAAAACCCATTGTCCAGCTCGCTGTATTCCAGTCCGGCCCTGGGATTGAGTATGGAGGTATCGCCGTCTGGTCCGTAGAGCATTAGGTTTCCCCTGTCGTACTGAGAACCTGAAAAACGGACGGTAATATAATTCTGTGCTGCCGGATCGGCTTTTAAGGTGAAGTTTAATCTGGCAGGAGCGTCGGCAGAAGAAGGGATTAAGAGCTGCCGGTAGGTGAGTCCGTCCCCCAGCCCGCCTCCCTGATACAGGCCATCTTCTGTCATGGTCTGCTTGGACCGGGTCGTGTCTGTTGCGGCTATGGACCCGGTTTGGGTGAAAGCGTGTTCCTGCTCGGAGGCTTTGTTGCCGAATAGAAGCAGATCGTTGAGCGGCACCGGTTCCTCTGCTTTGACCGGCAGCATTCCTGTTTCCGTTGAAATCTGGCCGTATGCAGAGCCTGCCGCTGTAGTGCAAATCAAGACTGCGGAAAGAAGTGCAGCCGTACATCGTAAGTACCCCTTGTGTTTTTGCATATTTTTCACACCCTCCTAAATGTTTTATTGTAACATATGACATAATTTCATTAAAACATAAAAACTTATATGGATACAATTACAAAAAGTTAAGATAGTAAGCGTGATCAAATTTTATACTGATATAAATTCTGCTGAAGTATTCCACCGTTAAAATTACTGACTTTTGCCGGACAGACAGCATGTAATATAATTGAGCTGCCAGAACGGAGAGGGCTTAAAAAGGAGGTGGAGACAGGGGGAAAGCAACCAAGGAATCAATTTGTAAATGTCAATATTATGATATGGGGGAAATCAAATTGAAAAGAACATGGATCAGTATCACAACAATTGCTTTGGTGAGCACAATCATGGTGTTTGATACCGGCATAGTGGCAAAGGCAAGCGGCTGGACGGAGAAGGAGGACGGCTGGTATTACGAAGAGGATGGACAATATGCGGCAGACGTATGGAAGAAAGGAGAGAAGGGCTTCTATTATCTGGATCAGACGGGAAGACTGTCTACGGATACCTGGGTCGATGACGGAGAAAAAAAATATTATGTGGATGTACAGGGCTTAAGAGTCAAGAATCAATGGGTCTTTACAGACAGCTGGGAGGAATCCGGAGACGACAGCCAGCATTGGTACTATTTTGACGGCAACGGGAAAATGGTGACAGGCAAACAGGAAATCGGTGATAAAAAATACTTTTTTGATGAGGAGGGAAAGATGCTTACCGGCTGGATCACTTACCGGGATGGGCAAGCGGAAGAACTGACAGAGGAGATCAGCGGCGGTGATACTTATTACTGCCAGGAGGATGGAGTAAGGGTAAGCGGCTGGCATCAGCTGGCACCGCCCGCAGATGAAGAAAATACGGGAGAAGAGTACTGGTACAATTTTGAAGGAAACGGAAAATTACGGAGAAATACCAAAACAAAAATCGGTGATTATGATTTCTGTTTTGATGAACAGGGCAGAATGATTGAGGGCTGGGCCTATAAGACAGTTGAAACCAATGCCTATGTTCAGGTCGATGATACGACACAGAAAGAATTGCTTGACCATTATAATCAGGATTTCAGCCGGTATTACTACTGCGGGGAAAAGGGAGTCGGTGTGGTTCAGAAAAACATATGGCTGAAGATTGTACCACCCGGTAAAGAAGGAGATCCGGATGAAGGCGAAAAATGGTATTATTTTGACACAAAGGGGAAATTGTACTCGGCATCAAAGGCTTCTCCCTCTGAAGCGTCTCCCTCGGAGGCAAGCCGTATGACAACAGCCCGTAAGGTTAAGACCGTGGGGGAATACGGATTAAAGGGGGGCGGCGGAGATCTTTTGCATGTCATATTAAAAAAGGTTAATGGGAAGTATTATATTTTTGATTCCAACGGACAAATTGTTGACGGACTGATTTATATCTACAACACAGATGGGACGTATCCACTGAAGGAGGGCTATTATTATTTTGGTACGGCCACATCCAGAACCACCGGAAAAGTAAAAAAAGAAGAGGATGGAACGGAGTACCAGTACCTTTTTGCAAAAAAATTTGGTGATGGCTACAGTGAAGGACAGGGAGTTACCGGCATATACAACGGGGTCCTTTATTATAAGGGACTTGCGGTTACCGCCGGTGATGATCTGGATTATAAAGTGGTCTATATTCCGGAGCTTGCAGGAGATTCCGGAACCGGAATGTTTCTTGTGGACCGGGATGGAAAAGTAAAAACCGGCGGGGTGACGAAAAAGCTTGACGATGGCAGCAAATACAAAGTAAAAAGCAAAAGAGGAAGCCGGAAGTCTGGCTTTATTATTTACCGCGTGGAGGATGGAACGCAGGAGGATGTTCCCCTTCAGGCAGAAGATGCAGATGAGACTCTGGACTTTGATGAGCCGGAGCTTGTATAGGATTATTTCAAAAGAACTCCGACCGTTTTCTGTCTCTTAGAAGTGTTGACCTGTGTCCGTTTTAATGATAAAATTAATTAGATTTAATTAAATTTAAGTTAAAGTGAGACATAAGTATGCCAAAAACCAAGAAGAAAGTAACGTTAAAGATGATTGCAGACCGTGCAGGGGTCAGCACAGTAACGGTATCGAATGTACTCCTGGGGAAAAAGGGCGCAAGCGAAGAGGTGCGCAGCCAGATTCTGGCTCTTGCAAAAGAGATGGAATATCAAAAGAAAGCGGAGGAGCCCTCCGGGGAATCAAAGCGGATCGGGATCGTGATAGCGGAACGTTATGTAAAGGAAGCCCATTCCTTTTATATGGACATTTATAAGCGGATCTCTCAGGAGGCGGCAAGGCAGGGAGCACTTACCATCCTTGAGGTAGTGGACGAAGGCAGGGAACGGTTGGAGGAGCCGCCCGCGGTATTTTCCGGAACCTCCATTGATGGAATCCTTATGGTGGGCGAAGTAAATCCTAAATTTCTGGAGGCAGTTAAGACAAATTCCCTGCAGCCCATGGTATGCGTGGATTTTTACAATGGGGATCAGGAGCTTGATTTTATCATCACAAACGGTTTCCGGGGAATGCAGGCAGTTACACAGCGGCTCATTGATTATGGCCACCGGCAGATCATGTTTGTTGGGACCCCGGGAGCCACCGGCAGCATTATGGATCGGTATATGGGCTACTGCAAGGCTCTTTTACTGAATCATATTCCGGAGCTTCCGCCCCTTAAAGACCGTAAAAAAGAGGGGGATGCATCTGCGTTTGAATGGACCTTGCCCCAGGTCCTCCCCTCTGCCTTTGTCTGCAATTGTGAAAAAAGTGCGGAACTCCTTATAAGAAAGCTCAGAGAGCAAAAAATCGCGGTGCCGGAGGAGGTATCGGTTGCTGCTTATGACCGTATCCATAAAGGTCAGGTAGAAGGGCTGGAATTGATGACGTATGAAAATGATGAAAGAGTCATGGCAGAGATCAGTGTTTCTACTTTATTAAAAAGGATTCATAAAAATGGCCAACCCAAAGGAATCCGCATCATTGAGGGAAGCCTGCGGGAAGGAAATTCGGTTGCGGACAGGAGGGATCATCATGGCAGGGGCTGTTAAGCTGAAGGATATAGCGGCTGCACTGGGAATCAGTGTAGTAACGGTGTCCAACGCCCTTTCCGGTAAAAAAGGCGTGAGCGATGAAATGAGAGACCGGATTATTGCAAAGGCTCAAACCCTTGGTTACGGTAAAGTGAAGCGTGTGAAACCCCTTGGCTCCGCGTTTACCATCGGTGTGATCGTGGCCCACCGGTATATTGATGTGGGCGGTTCCTTTTACTGGGCCATGTACCAGCAGACCGCATTTGAAGCGGCAAGAAAGCAGAACTTAACCATGCTGGAGATTATCGGGACAGAAGAGGAACAGCAGAAGGAACTGCCTAAGATGCTGAAGGAAGAAAGCATTGACGGACTGATTGTCATCGGGAAAATGGATGAAACCTACCTCAAAAGAATCATTGATCCCGGAACGGTTCCGGTTGTGCTGATGGACTTTTTTTCGGATGAGCTGACCTGCGATGCGGTGATGTCAAATAATTACATCGGCATGTATAAGATGACCCGTTATTTATGGAACCACGGACATAGACAGATTGCCTATGTGGGAGAGATTGCTACCGACGAGAACTTGTGTAACCGGTATTTTGGTTACCGGAAGGGATTGGAGGAGCAGGAGATTCCCTTAAATCCGGATTGGGTCATTGATGATCCCAGGCTGGTGAAGAAAGAGGTCCGTTTTATGCTTCCGGAGAGAATGCCAACGGCCTTTGTCTGCTGCAATGACCTGGTGGCGGGGTTGGTGTATGATGAACTGACCGCCGCCGGTTACCGGGTACCGGAGGATGTTTCGGTGGTAGGATATGATGATTATCTCTATGGGCATCCCTTTGCAAAGGAGCTTACTACGTATCATGTGGACATGAAGGCCATGGCGCAGGAAGCGGTGAAGATTCTGCTGAAAAAAATCAGAGGGGACCGGAGCTATTGCGGAGTAAGGTATCTGGATAGTTTTATAATAGAACGTAACAGTGTGAAAACGATAGAACGGTAATTGAAGCAATAGAAAGGCAGCAAAAGCGCTGCCTTTTTTTGTGCAGTAAAATTCGGGGAAGCATATTTATCATGAATATAGCATAGTGTGAATGATGGAAATTAACTTAACTTAAATTAATTTATAAATTAATTAAACAAATATAGATAAAAATAATGGTATGACTTCACAGGAATGAGTTATATACAAAATGCACAAATAAAGCGTGGTAAAAACGTAAAAACGTCAAAAATACATTAAAACAAACTTTGCGCTTGAGATTAAAATACAAATATGATAAGATTAAATATACTTAAAAGTTAATTAAAATGAAGTAAAGGAGAAGGCTATGAAATCAAAAAAAATCAAGAAAATCACTGCCCTTACATTGGCCGGAGCAATGATGCTTTCCGTTACAGCATGTGGGAGTGGAGAAACTGACGGATCTGGGGGCAAAGCAAAGACAGCCGAGAAAGTGAGCCCCGGAATTACCTTTGAGCAGATCAAACTGGGAGAGGATTACAAGGATTTAAAAGCCGACTTAAAATTTCTGACCCATAAGACGGATGTTGTTGATACCACGTTTGCAGAGTA
This sequence comes from Lacrimispora sinapis, assembly GCF_043633585.1. NCBI lineage: Bacteria > Bacillati > Bacillota > Clostridia > Lachnospirales > Lachnospiraceae > Lacrimispora > Lacrimispora sinapis. The sequence goes on from NZ_CP141832.1 coordinate 1,320,614, forward strand.
CATAAAAGAGTTCAACAAGATCTATCCTGACATCCATATTGAATATGAAGGAATTACCAATTATGCAGATGATATTACCACCAGGCTGACCACCGGAGACTGGGGAGATATCTGCATGATACCGTCAACCGTGGATAAGGATGAGCTTCAGAATTACTTCACTTCCATGGGGGACTATGACACGCTATCCAAAGAATATACCATGCTTCAGGATTACAGCTACGACGGTAAGGTATATGGAATTCCCTCCATGGGAAATATCCAGGGAATTGTCTATAACAAAAGAATATTCAAAGAGGCAGGAGTGACGGAAGTGCCTAAGACTCCGGATGAATTTCTTGCGGCTCTTCAGAAGGTAAAGGACAATACCGATGCGATTCCTCTGTATACCAATTTTGCAGCCGGATGGACCATGACGGCCTGGGATGCGTATATTGACGCATGTGCCACAGGCCAGGCGGATTTTGCCCATGAAGGACGGGTAAAAGGGAAAGATCCGTTTGCGGACAGAGGCGATCAGACAGGACCTTATGCGGTATACGATACACTTTACCGGGCTGTGGAGCAGGGGCTGACCGAGGACGATCCCACCACCACGGATTGGGAGGGCAGCAAGGCGCGTTTGAATAACGGTGAAATCGCCTGCATGGCTCTTGGCTCCTGGTCTATTATCCAGATGAAGCAAGCAGGCCCCCATGGAGATGATGTGGCATATATGCCATTTCCTATCACGGTAAATGGAAAACAGTACACCAGTGTAGCACCGGATTATAATTACGGCATTAACTGCAACCGTTCCGCAGATCAGCAGATAGCGGCAATGGTATATGTAAAATGGCTGGTGGAAAAGTCCGGATTTGAAAAGGACGAAGGTGGTTTGCCCATTTCTGTCAATGCAAAGCTGCCGGATTTCCTTTCTTCTTTCAATGATGTGGAGCTTTTGTATGCAGTCCCGACTCCCAAAGGGGAAGAAACACTCAACAATGATGTAAACAATGAATCCGAGCTGGGGATCAATGTTTCCGGTGATATGGCAAAGAGCGTTGTGGAAGCGGCCATTGATAAGACGCCTACGATGGAGGAGTTAGCGGCAGAGTGGAACGAAAAGTGGACAAAAGCACAGGAGAAGTTTGGTATCACCCATTAGGTATGGCCGGGAGGAAAAAAATATGAAGCAGGAAAAAACTTCATTGGGCTTTGCGGAACAGATCGGACGCTTTAGGAAATGGTTACAGCTGGGAAAGGTGAACAAGAGGCTTTGCATTGTCACATTTATGCTGTTCCCCTTGCTTCTGTTACTGGTATTTACCTATATTCCATTTTTTAAGATGTTTCAGTTTAGCTTTTATGATATGAAATACATCGGTGACAGAGAATTTGTCGGCCTAAAAAATTATGCGGAGGTGTTCTCAAGAAAGGATTGCTTCCAGGCATTGAAATTAAGTGGATATTATATCATTGCTTCTTTTGTGCAGCTGGGCTTTGCCTTATGGTTTGCTTCTATCCTGAGCTTTCGGATTAAGGGAGCGGGCGTGTTTAAGGGGCTGATGTTCTTCCCTTATCTGGTATGCGGAATTGCGGTCGGCTTTATCTTTAAATTTTTCTATACCAGAGGGTTTGTTCTGGATACGGTGCTGCAATGGTGCGGATTTAAACTGGATGACCTTCCCTACTGGCTGAAGGATAAGAGCATCAATAATATCTCCATTGCAGCCACCTCGGTCTGGCGTTATATGGGGCAGAACATGGTGCTGTTTATCGGGGCCATTATGTCCATTGACAGCACGCTGTATGAAGCGGCTGCCATTGATGGGGCTTCTGGCTTTAATAAATTTCGTTACATTATATTTCCTGGGATCAAAACAATCGTTGTTCTGAATATGATTTTAGCCATCACCGGTTCTCTTAGTGTATTTGAACCTCCTTATGTCATCACAGGCGGTGAATTCGGCACAGGCACGTATTTCGTAATTATGAATAAGCTGGCCCATGAGAGCCAGAAGGTAGGTCTTGCTTCGGCAATGGCGATTGTTCTTTTTGTACTGATTCTTCTGGCGGCTTTGCTTCAAAAGCTGGGAGAGCGGTATTTCCTCGGAGTGGGAGATCAGGACTCCATCCGCAGCCAGAGAAAGCAGAAGAAGCTGCAGGCTCATAAAGGAGGTGGCTTGTGATGACAAGGAGCAAAAGGGCAGCCATAAAAAAGTTTGTATGGTCACTGATCCGGTATGGGACTCTGTTAGCTGGCGCAATCGTTTCGGTGCTCCCGGTAGTTGTCTGCGTGTTTACCGCCTTTAAGACACCGGAAGAATATGCCTCCACCAGTGTTATGTCCCCTCCAAATAGCTTTTTGTATTTCAATAACTTTATTGAAGCATGGCAGAAGGCCAATATGGGGGTTGCGTTCCGCAACTCGGCAATCATTCTGGTGTTTGTATTGATTGGTTCTGTGCTTTCCGGCTCTATGCTGGCCTATGTGCTGAGCCGTTTCAAATTTCCGGGAAACGGGTTCATTCGTAATCTGTTCCTGTTCGCCGCTCTGCTGCCGGGAATTGCCATGCAGGTGTCCGTGTATCAGATCATGTACAGCCTTGGCTGGATCAACAGTCTTCCGGGATACATTGTGATGATGTGCGGAACGGATATCATGTCCATCTATATTTTCATTCAGTTTTTTGAAAATATTTCCACCTCACTGGATGAGTCGGCAATTATGGATGGATGTACCTATTTCGGCGTATTTTTCCGGGTGCTGCTGCCGCTTTTAAAACCTGCCGTTATTACGGTGATGATCTTAAAGGGCGTAGGCACTTACAATGAATATTATGCGGCAAACTTATATCTCCAGGATAAGAATAACCTGGTAACGGTGGCGACGTCCCTGTTCAAATTCACCGGTCCTCTGGGAAACCAGTACAACTATATCTGCGCAGGAGTCATTATTACCATGATTCCGGCTCTGCTCATTTTTATTCTTTGCCAGAAGCAGATATACAGCGGACTGACCCAGGGGGCGGTAAAGGGATAGAAAAAGCAGGAAGTGACAGTGATAAAACATACATAAAAAAGGAAGACAGAGGTAGGAACAATGAGCGATGTAAAAATGATTGGACCAAATGTACCCAATATGCCGTGGCAGGAGCGTGGAGCGGAGACAAAAGGTTTTATGCCAGTGTGGAGATATTCAGGGAATCCGATTATTGGAAGAAATCCCCTGGAAGGAGTTGCCCGTATTTTTAACAGTGCAGTAATTCCTTACGAGGACGGATTTATCGGAGTGTTCCGCGGAGAAGGAACAGATGGGGTGCCTCATATTTATTTAGGCCGCAGCCAGAATGGGACTGACTGGACGTTTGAAAAGGAGAAGATCCAGTTTGTAGATGAAGCGGGAAATCCTTTTATGCCAATCTATGCGTACGATCCCAGACTGGTCAAGGTGGAGGAAGTCTATTATATGATGTGGTGCCAGGACTGCTACGGGGCTTCCATTGGCATGGCAAGGACCACTGATTTTAAGACCTTTACGAGAATTGAGAATCCATTTTTGCCGTTTAACCGGAATGCTGTGCTGTTTCCAAGAAAAATTGACGGAAAGTTTATGATGCTGTCACGCCCCAGTGACAGCGGCCATACACCGTTTGGTGATATCTATCTGTCGGAAAGCCCGGATATGGTTTACTGGGGAAAACACAGACATGTAATGGGAAAGAACGGAGACCATTGGTGGGAGAATGTGAAGATCGGCGGAGGTGCGGCTCCCATTGAGACCACAGAGGGCTGGCTTCTCTTTTACCATGGGGTAACAGGGACCTGCAATGGGCTGGTGTACAGCATCGGGGGAGCGATTCTTGATAGGGATCAGCCGTCAATTGTCAAATACCGCTGTGCAAACTTTTTGCTGACTCCCCAGGAGTGGTATGAAGAACGGGGCTTTGTGCCAAATGTGACCTTTCCCTGTGCCACCATTCACGATGCAAAGACCGGGAGAATTGCCATTTATTATGGAGCTGCGGACAGCTATGTGGGCCTGGCATTTACGACGGTTCATGAGGTTGTGGCCTATATTAAGGACCACAGCCGGGTATCAGAAAGCGATAGGGAAATCGGACTTCGCTGAAAGAGGATAAGATCATGATGAAAGAGGAAGTTACAAGACACTTAATCCGGGAGCTTATCCCGTTTTGGGAGCATTTGCGGGATGAGGAAAACGGTGGTTTTTACGGGTATGTGGGCTATGATCTCTGTGTGGATCAAAAGGCAGTCAAGGGGTGCATCTTAAATAGCCGGATTCTTTGGTTCTTTTCCAATGCTTATCTGCTTTTAAAGGATGAGAGCCTGTTGGACTATGCCCGCCATGCCTATGAATTTTTAAAAAATAAATGTCTGGATAAAACCCACGGGGGCCTGTACTGGTCCCTGACCTATGACGGAAACGTGGAGGAGGGAATTAAGCATACTTATAATCAGGCCTTTGCAATCTATGCACTTTCTTCCTATTATGATGCGTCAAAGGATGAGGAAGCATTAGCGGAAGCCAGAAAGCTGTTTTTCCTGGTGGAAGAAAAATGCACCGATGAATACGGGTATCTGGAAGCCTTTGATGAAGCCTTTCATGCCATTGACAATGAAAAGCTGTCGGAAAACGGAGTGATGGCAGAAAAGACCATGAACACCCTTCTCCATGTGCTTGAGGCTTATACGGAACTGTACCGGGTTACAAAAGAGGCACAGGTGGGAGCCTGCATCAGGAAAATGTTGGATACCTTCTGTCTTCATGTGTACAACGAAGAACAGGGCCGGCAGGAAGTGTTTTTTGACAAGACCTGGAACACGCTGATTGACCTTTATTCCTATGGCCATGATATTGAAGCAGCGTGGCTCATTGACCGTGGCTGCGAAGTTTTACAGGACCCGGTCTATACGGAGCGGATGTCACCGATTACCAAAAAGATCACGAAAAATATTTATGACAGGGCTTATGTGGATTCCTCGGTGTTAAATGAATCCGAGGGAGGGGTTAAGGACACGACCCGCGTCTGGTGGGTACAGGCAGAAGCAGTGGTAGGCTTTTTAAATGGATATGAAAAGTCACCGGACCAGCAGCAGTACCGGGAGGCAGCAGAAGATATCTGGAATTTTATCAGGACCTGTCTGGTAGACAAACGAAAAGGCTCTGAATGGTACTGGGCGTTGGATCAGGACCGCAAGCCCTTAAAAAAGCCCATAGTGGAGCCATGGAAATGCCCTTACCATAACGGAAGAATGTGTTTTGAAGTCATAAGGAGGTTACAGGATGCTTCATAGCCAATACGCAATCGAATCAGAAAAATATGAAAAGCTGATTAAAAGAAAGAACAAGAAATCAGAACGCTGCAATGGAATTTATGACCGGTATGAATACCCGGTGCTGACAAGGGATCATGCGCCTCTCCACTGGAAATATGATCTGGATGACAGAACCAATCCGTTCTTTATGGAACGCTTGGGCATTAATGCGGTCATGAACTCCGGCGCCATTGAAATGAATGGAAAATTTTATCTGGTGGCAAGGGTGGAAGGAAATGACCGGAAATCATTTTTTGCAGTTGCAGAAAGTGACAGCGGAATTGATGGCTTCCGGTTCTGGGATTATCCGGTGCGGCTGCCTGATACTCATAAAGAGGAAACCAACGTATACGATATGCGTCTGACAAAGCATGAGGATGGCTTTATTTACGGGGTATTCTGTTCGGAAGGCAAGGACCCGGATAGCAAGGATTTGTCAGCGGCCGTTGCACAGGCTGGAATCGTAAGAACCAAAGATTTAAAGACCTGGGAACGGCTTGACAATCTGGTGACCGTACATTCTCCCCAGCAGAGAAATGTGGTACTGCATCCGGAATTTGTCGATGGAAAGTATGCATTTTACACAAGACCAATGGACGGCTTTCTAGAGACAGGAAGCGGCGGCGGAATCGGTTTTGGTCTTTGTGATGATATCTGCCATGCAGTCATTGAAGAAGAGAAAATCATCAGCAAACGGGTCTATCATACCCTTACGGAAGTGAAAAATGGGGCAGGTGCAGTTCCCATCAAGGGCAAAAAGGGCTGGATTCATATTGCCCACGGGGTACGGGGGACTGCGGCTGGCCTTCGGTATGTGCTCTATGTATTTGCGACGGATTTAAAAGATCCCTCCAAAGTGATTGCAGAACCTTCCGGCGTGTTCTTAGCTCCTCTTGGGAAGGAACGGGTCGGAGATGTGTCCAATGTGGTATTTACCAATGGGGCAATTGCGCGGGAAAACGGAGAAGTCTATATCTATTATGCGTCCAGCGATACCAGAATGCATGTAGCGACCACAACTCTTGAGAGATTGGAGGACTATGCATTTCATACGCCGAAAGATCCTCTCCGTTCCGCAGACTGTGTGGCACAGCGCTGTGAGCTGATAGAGAAAAATCTAAAACTGTTAAACAGGAGCAAAATGGAGAACAGCATATGAAAATCGAACTGGACCATGAAAAGCTGCAGTACAGCGGCCGGATTGATGACTCCAATCCCAAAAGGCCGGAATTTATCTTTCCGGCCAGTTCTCTGACCTTTGCTTTTTTGGGGACCGGTGCGGCAGTGGTTGTCTGCAACCGGAAGGCTTATTGGGACAATTACGTTGGGATCATCGTGGACGGGGTACAAAAAAAAGTGCTCTTACCGGAGCAGGGAAGTGCAAGGCTCGTGCTGGCAGAGGGACTTCCGGAGAGGGAACACCAGGTGATCCTTTTTAAAAGGCAGGATGCCTGCCATGAGTTTGCCTTAGAGGAGCTGGAGATTTTTGGAAACGGGGTTCTCCTGGAACCGCCAGAGAAGCCTCACCGGAAGATTGAGGTATACGGAGATTCCGTATCCGCCGGAGAAGTGTCGGAGCTTGAGGAGTATGCAGGAAAGCCTGACCCGGTGCACAACGGGGAGTATTCCAACAGCTGGTATTCCTATGGTGCCATAGCGGCAAGAAAATTGAATGCTCAGATCCACGATATCGCCCAGGGAGGAATCGCCCTGCTTGACGGAACCGGATGGTTTTCGGCACCTGCTTATCCCGGGATGGAATCGGTGTGGGATAAAGTCCATTACTGTCCGGAGTTAGGGAAAATGACGGACTGGGACTTTTCAAAATATACCCCTCATGTGGTGATCGCTGCAATCGGGCAGAATGACAATCATCCGGAGGATTATATGAAAGAAGATCCCAATGGGGAAAAGGCACAGTATTGGAAGAAACGGTATGAAGCCTGGATAAAAAAGATCCGGGAAAAATATCCCAAAGCCGCCATTATTCTTGCGACTACCATTCTGGAACATGACCCTAACTGGGATGCAGCCATTGAAGAAGTGTGTCAGCGGCTGGGGGATGACCGGGTGTATCATTTTCAGTATACCAATAACGGCAGGGGGACTCCGGGACATATCCGAATTTCAGAAGCAGAAAAGATGGCAGAGGAGTTATGCCGGTTTATTGAAGCACTGCCGGGAACGATTTGGGAATCATAAACGGAGAAGAATGGGGAGGGTTTATGCTTAACAAAATGAGAGGGAGCCGGGTGATTACCGGCTTATTGGTTATGGCCATGTTAGTAGGATGCACCGCAAAGGTGGAAAGCACGAAGGGGAATACGGAATCACCGTATAAGCGGATCAACGCATTGCCGGGAGAGGCTACCTTGGTATCGGGTCTTTCTCTCCCCGACAGCGTGCAGCTGGCAGATGAGAATGCATTGCCGCCGGCGGCGGAACTTTTTGCTTATTTAAAGGGGGCAGGGGAAGCCGGTTATGTGCTTTATGGGCACCAGAATGACACGCATCACAAAGGGGGAGGAACGTTTGAGGGATCGTCGCCCTCGGATACCAAGGATTTGACCGGTTCCATTGCTGCAATCTGCGGAATTGATACCCTGTCCTTTACCGGAGCAGAATTGCCGGTTGCAGATGGAAAAAAGGATTCGGCAGAGGAAGCGGCGGGCGTATCCATCGAGGCTGCGGCTCAGGGCGGAATCATTACCCTGTCAGCCCATATGCCAAATTTTTCAAAGGTGGCAGAAAAAGGAAAGGATGAGAATGGAACCTATGATTATTCCGGCTATTCGCCCGATGACACCAGCGGAGCGGTCATGGAACAGTTACTGCCTGGCGGAAAGCTAAACCAGGTATATACCGGATATCTGGATTTGATTGCAAAGTATGCCCTGCTCCTTCAGGAGAAAGATATTCCTGTGCTGTTTCGCCCCTTTCATGAAAATAATGGAAGCTGGTTCTGGTGGGGAGCCGCGTACTGTGAGGAGGAGACCTATAAGAATGTTTTCCGTTATACGCAAGAGTATTTGACGGAGGTAAAAGGAGTCCATAATTTTCTGTATGTGTATTCCCCTAATGGCCCGTTTTCGGATGAGGCTGATTATGAAAGCCGTTATCCAGGGGATGGCTATGTGGATGTGATCGCCTTCGATATGTACCATGACAATCCAAAACAGGAGGATGGCTTTATAGAGTCTTTCCGCAATACGGCAAAGCTGGTGGAACAAATCGCGGCAAAACACGGCAAGATACCGGCTGTCTCAGAGACCGGAATGCGGGTGATGACTTCTCTGGGTGACGGAAAGAACTATGGAGGACTTGCGCCCTTTGGAAATACAAGGCTGAACTGGTTTCAAGAAATCCTTGAGGTGGCAGAGGAGTCAAAAATGCCTTATTTCATGGTGTGGGCTAATTTTGATGGAGTAAACAATTTTTTTGCCCCTTATAAGACGGATGCGGTCCACGGCCATGAGATGGCGGATGGATTCATTGACTTTTATAATGACAAACGAACGGTGTTTGCAGATGGAACCAATTTTTACGGGAAAAGTAAGGCACCTTCTGTCGTATCAAAGGAATGTCTGGGATATTTTTTGAGCCCTGTTTCCGGTTCCAGATTGAATGAGACGCAAACAATTACAGCAAGCTTGAGCAAAGATGCGGGGATCGTACAATTTGTACTTGGGAACCAGGATCAGACGGCAGTTGTTGAATTGAAAGCGGAAAAGAAACAGGATTCAGGCGGGCTGAAGCATCTTTATTCGGCCACCGTATCAGGGGAACAGTTAAAGAAATTGGGAAAAAGCCTGGGGACCATTGAACTGAAGGCAGATGGAAAAACCTTAAACCGCATGAATCTGCTCTATAATGTGGAGGAAGAAAAGCAGGACCCCTCAGTGGTTGATTCTTTTGAAGATTATCTTGGAAATCATGAGCTTCTGGCTAAGAACTGGACGGTCAATTCAGCACCCGGATGCAGTGTTTTTCTCCAACTCTCAAAAGAACACAAGGCAGAGGGGGATTATGGGATGGCATTTCAATATCACATCTCGTCCATGAACGGCAGCGAAGGCTGGGCCGGAACCACCAAACCGCTGGACGCGGACTGGAAGGAGTATCAGGCGTTGCAGCTCTTTGTTACACCGGATGGAAAGGGACAGAAACTGGTGATTCAGCTCACCAGCAATGGAGAAGATTTTGAAGTCTTTCTTCCGGAATTTGCTGCAACCACAGAGTCCCGGTATATTACCATTCCATTTTCTGCCATGAAAGGCAAAAATGGAGGAACGTTTGATCCTTCCGCCATTACCAGTTTTGGTATTTGGTGCAATACCATTGGTCAGACGGAGGTGGAATCCGTGATGTATGTGGATGATATCCGCGGGGTGAAAAGTGATGCAACAGAGGTGACCTATAAAACGGAGAGACAATAGGAATCAAAAAAGAGGCAAATAAACGATGATATTACAGGAACCATATGCAAAAGGAATTGTAAACAGAGGAAATTGGAAACGTCTGAAACAGTGCATGGTACGGGCTTTCAGAGGGGAAAGGATTGTGGTGGGCTTTTTGGGAGGCTCCATCACCCAGGGAAGCCTGGCCACAGATGAAAAACGGTGCTATGCATATTTGGTCTGCCAGTGGTTGAAAGAAACATTTAAGCAGGCAGACATCGGGTATGTAAACGGAGGAATCGGAGGGACTTCCTCTCTGTTTGGTGCTGCCAGAGCGGAAGCGGATGTATTGGAAAAGCAGCCGGATATCGTCTTTGTAGACTTTTCGGTCAATGATGAAGCGAACGGGTTTTTCCAGGAAACATTTGAAGGTGTGATCCGAAAGGTGTACCAGTGGCACACCAAGCCGGCAGTCGTGGTTCTAAACAATGTATTTTATGATACGGGAGCCAATGCCCAGGAGTATCACAACCCAGTTGCCGCTCACTATGGAATCCCCTGTGTGAGCATGAAAGAGAGCATTTATGCAGATATCAGGGCAGGAAGGTATCAGGCTCAGGAACTGACGCCTGATAATCTTCACCCCAATGACAGGGGGCATGAGCTGGTGGCCGGGGAGCTGATAAGGCTTTTGGAACAGGTGTGGGAAGAGCGGGACCAGGAAGAGGAGGAACCCGCTTATCCCAGCCCCTTAACAGCCAATGGGTACGAGCATGCAATGCGGTATCAGAATAAAAACTGTATGCCCGGGCTGTCAGGCTTTTGTGCGGATCATCGGGAAAAAGAAAATAAGTATGATCATTTTAAAGGCGGCTGGATGGGAAGCAAAGTGGGAGATCAGATCGTGTTTCATCTGGAATGCAGCAGCCTGGCGGTCCAATACCGGAAATCGGTAAAGCACCCCACACCGGTGGCGCGGTTGGTGGTGGACGGGGACCTGAAAAATGCGGTCCTCTTAGACGGCAATTTTGAAGAGACCTGGGGCGACTGTCTTTATCTTCAGCCGGTGCTGCACCATGCACAAACACGTGACCATGAGATTTTAATAGAGATTATAAAGGCAACGGATCAGGATGCAGAGCCGTTTTATCTCCTGTCCCTGATCCTTGCCTGAGATAGAAAGCAGGGAGAAAACCATGGAAGCCAGGAAGAACTATCAATTGTGGTGTGAAAGTCCTATTTTTGATGAAAATACAAAAAAGGAGCTGAGGGCCATTGCGGATGACCCAAAAGAAATAGAAGACCGTTTTTATAAGGAGCTGGCATTTGGAACCGGAGGGCTTCGGGGAATTCTTGGAGCGGGAACCAACCGGATGAACATCTATACGGTGCGCAAGGCGACTCAGGGGCTTGCCAATGATATAATTTTGAACAATGGAGAGAAAAAAGGGGTGGCCATTGCCTATGACTCCAGGAACCATTCCAAAGAGTTTGCCAGGGAGGCGGCTCTTTGTCTGGCGGCAAATGGAATTAAGGCTTATGTTTTTGAATCCCTAAGACCCACGCCCGTGCTGTCCTTTGCGGTGAGAGAGCTTGGCTGTATTGCCGGAATCGTCATTACAGCCAGCCATAATCCGGCAGAATATAACGGCTATAAGGTGTACTGGGAAGATGGTGCACAGATTACTGCGCCCAAGGACCGGGAAATCATGGCAGAGGTCAATGCCATAACAGATTATGCCTGTCTCAGAACCATGAAGCTGGAAGCGGCACTTGAACAGGGCTTGTACCAATGGATCGGAACAGAACTGGATGACCGTTACATAGAAAAATTAAAAAAACTGGTCCTCCATCCGGAGATCATCAAAAAGCAGGGGAACGGCATAAAGATTGTATACACGCCTCTTCACGGAACCGGAAACCTCTTGGTGCGCCGGATCTTAAAAGAGCTTGGCTTTGAACAGGTTTATACTGTGCCGGAGCAGGAACAGCCCGATGGGGATTTCCCCACGGTCAGCTATCCCAATCCCGAAGATAAAAAGGCATTCTCCCTGGCGCTAAAACTGGCAGAAACGGTGGATGCTGATCTGGTGCTTGCCACAGATCCGGATGCAGACCGTTTGGGCGTCTATGCAAAGGATGAAACCTGCGGGACCTATCGGCCCTTCACCGGAAATATGTCGGCCATGATCATACTGGAGTACCTTTTATCCCAGAAGCAGGCAAGGCAGGAGCTGCCAAAAGACGGGGTCGTAGTGACTACCATTGTTTCCGGCAAGATGGCAAAGGCAATCACAAACGCTTACGGTGTAAAGCTGATAGAAACGTTGACCGGATTTAAATACATCGGAGAACAGATGAAGTTATTTGAACGAAACAACAGCCCCCAATTTTTATTTGGTTATGAGGAAAGCTATGGATGCCTTTTGGGCACTCACGCCAGAGATAAGGACGCAGTCGTGGCGGTGATGGCACTGTGTGAGGCAGCCGCCTATTATCAGTCACAGGGAATCACCCTTTGCCGTCAGATGGACCGTCTGTATGAGAAATATGGTTATTATATGGAAGATCTTTCCACGGTCACATTAAAAGGGAGAGAAGGGGCGGAAAAAATAAAAGGGATTCTGGAAACCATCAGAAAGAACCCGCCCTCATTCCTCGGGAATTATCAGGTAAAGGCCTTTCGGGATTACAAAACAGGGGTAAGAAAGGATATGGAAACCGGCAAACAGACTGCCATGGCACTCCCTGTCTCGGATGTACTGTATTTTGAACTGGAGGAGGAAGCATGGTGTTGCATCCGTCCGTCAGGTACAGAACCCAAGGGAAAGCTTTATATGGGGGTAAAGGGAAAGAGTAAAGCCGATGGAAAAACGAAGCTGGAAAAACTTACTGCGGCGGTCCAAACTTTGATATAAAAAAAAATGTATAAGTTAGCCATTCGTTGTTACCTTGATAGAAAGCAAATGATATTATATAATATAATAGGATGACAAGGGTGTAGTTTATTCAATATTTACACAAAAGTCAGAAATACAAGGTAGAAAGTGGATGGAGAATGAATATGAATGTTACTTTTCGTACATATCAAAAAGAAGATGTGGAATTATTAAAAGAGATTTGGAATGATATTTTGATGGAGGGGAATGCCTTTCCCGGAGAGAAGCTCTGTGAGAAAGAGGAATTTGAAGAGATGCTTGCGAGCCAGTCCGCAGTCACCTGTATTTTGGTGGAGGATCAAGTGGCGGGCTATTATATTCTGCACCCGAACCATATAGGCAGATGCGGACACGTAGCCAATGCCAGCTTTGCAATCGCCAGGGAGTTCCGGGGCAGAAAGCTGGCGGAGCCTCTGGTGCGCAAATGTATCCAGCAGGCAAAAGAGCTGGGGTTTCAGGGAATGCAGTTCAACGCAGTTGTGGTGGGAAACACGGCAGCTATCCATACCTATCAAAAAATAGGGTTTGAGATCATTGGTACCGTTCCCAGGGGATACCGGTTAAAAAATGGAGAATATTCGGATATGCATATTATGTACCTTGCGTTAAATTAAGGAGAGGGAAAAAGCGGAGAATAAGACTGTCAGGAATTTTGGCAGTCTTTTTTTGTTATGGGCTTTAGCCTGTTGAACATGGGTGAGTTTCTTTTTAAGAGAAATGAATCCATGTGAAATAATAAACCACCCGCTATGCGGGTGCGAGTCAGTAAGTTATACAAAAAATCACCTTTCCGATTATAATAGAGGTGTCCAAGCCACTATTAAAGAAAGGAAAGGTGATTTCATTGGCGAAGAAAGCCAATGAACTGGCACATACGAAATGGATGTGCAAATATCATATCGTCTTCACACCTAAGTATAGACGAAAAGTAATTTATAATCAATACAAGGAAGATTTGAGAGATGTTTTGAAGCAACTATGCAATTATAAGGGAGTACAAATCTTAGAAGGCCATATAATGCCAGATCATGTACATATGCTGGTAAGTATTCCGCCTAAAATTAGCATATCTAGCTTTATGGGTTATCTGAAAGGAAAATCCGCCCTTATGATGTTTGATCGCCATGCAAACCTAAAGTATAAATTCGGAAACCGACATTTTTGGTCGGAAGGATACTACGTAAGCACGGTAGGACTAAATGAGGACACCATCCGAAAATATATAAAGGAGCAGGAGAAAGCGGATATTTTACAAGATAAACTAAGTGTAAAAGAATACGAGGACCCTTTTAAGGGTTAGTCGGTATTACAAAGGCCCCTTCAGGGGTGGCAACGAGTCAAAAGCATAGTGGCTTGAACGAAGTGAAAGCCAGCGCCTTGAGACGCTGGCCTAGTATCAAAGGGTTATACCCTTTTCACAAGCCACCCGTTTTACGGGTGGTCTTGACTTCATGTGATCCAATAAGAGATACACTCCCTGGCTTTCTCTATATGTATCTCCGTTAAGGTTTGGAATCATGAAAATGTTTTGCAGTATCTTTATATTAACAGCCTATTTTAAAGTTTATTATTGCAGAAGGTGATTGTCAATCAGCAATGTAAATTCCTATAAATTCTCATTTTACAAAAAATAGGTTGCAGAAGTAATTACACTATGCTAAAGTCTTTGCTGTGAGTAGTTACAACCCACTTTCATCATTTCTATGCAAATCGCTTGCGTCGATTTAGGGGAAATAAAAATATGCGGTTGTTAGAAAGGATAAAGCAGATGAATACAAAAGTGAAATATGTCAGCGTCAGACATAAGATTTTAGTCCCTGTAGTTATTTTAAATATTATTGCATTTGTTTCTATGGGAATGTGGTTAAGCGGTACGATGAAAAACAACATGACAAAAATTGCAGCAGAACAGGCCCAGGTGGCTGCACAATTTGCAGTGCAGGGGATTGATGCTGATGTACTGAAAACCATTGGTCCGGGAGATGAGGGCACTCAGGCTTATCAGCAGATCGCAGAGCAGCTCAATAAAGCCAGAGAACACACTCTGATCAAATATGTCTACACGCTGACAAGTGACGGGACGACCGTTTCTTATGGTGTGGATGCAGATGGAGAAGAGCCGGTTGGAAAAGAATTTACGGATTCTTATGAAGAACTGAAACCGGCCTTTATGGGAAAAGCCATACAGGATCCAAAAATTGATGATACCGAAGATGGGATGCTGATAACTTCTTACGTTCCTGTCTTAAATGATAAAAATGAAGTTGTTGGCGTACTGGGCTGTGATTACGATGCAGCCGATATTATAAATAAGAGCAACAAAACCACATTCCTGGTTTATCTTATTACCCTGGGAGAATTGTTGGTGCTGATCGGTATCTGTACCGTGATTATATCAAAAACCATGGGTCCGGTTAAAACCGCTGTAGCGATTGCAGAAAAAATGTGCAATTGTGATTTGTCGGAAGCTGCCGGAATCCGTATCCCCAATGATGAGATCGGCCAGCTTACCCAAAGCTTTTTAAACATTTCAGACAATCTGAGATTGATTATCTCTGATATAAAAAGCCAGTTGGAGGAAATGGGGAAAGGCAATTTGCTGGTTACAAGTTCCTGCCCTCAAATGTATCAGGGAGATTACGAGGGAATCCAGACAGCGATGAACAAGATCCGCAAGGAACTGAGTCTTACGCTTTCCGGAATCTATACGGCAGCCCAGCAGGTAGATGCAGGTGCGGACCAGATGTCGGCCGGAGCACAGATTCTCAGCCAGGGGACCACGGAGCAGGCGGCATCCGTGGAAGAACTGTCCGGGGCGCTTCAAGATGTGGAGAAACAGGCGAATGACAATTTTGCTAATGTACGTCAGGCCATCACTCAGGTGGAACAGACGACGGAGCGTGTGAATGATGGAACGGCGCAGATGAAAGGCATGCTTCAGGCCATGGAAAGCATCGGCCAATCCTCCCAGCAGATCACAGGAATTATAAAGGTGATTGAAGATATCGCCTTCCAGACCAATATTCTGGCATTGAACGCAGCCGTGGAAGCCGCTCGCGCAGGAGAGGCCGGAAAGGGATTTGCGGTAGTGGCAGATGAGGTCCGCAATCTGGCAGCTAAGTCGGCGGAAGCTGCAAAGCAAACCACGGAATTGATCTTTGACTCCAAGGAACGGGTTTCCGATGGAATAACCATTGCTTCTGATCTGGAAACCATTCTTTTGGGGATAAGCCAAAAGAATGAAATGGTGAATGATCTGATTCTTCAGATTGATAACGTCACCACAGAACAGGCACAGTCTATTTCCCGTATTACGGAAGGGCTGGAGCAGATTTTAACAGTGGTTCAGACCAATGCGGCCACGGCAGAGGAAAGCTCAGCTTCCAGCGAGGAACTTTCGGCTCAGGCAGCCTTGCTTCGGGAGAAGATCACACAATTTAAATTTGATATGGATCAATACGAGATATAAACGATACTTCATGCATCTTGATCATGCTTTTAGGGCCGATCAAGATGCATTTTTTATGATCAATCAGAGAGTTCTTTCGATCACATAGGAAACAATTTCACTTGCCAGGAAACCCGGTCACGGCTGGAAAGTGCAGCAGCAAAAACAGAATTCATCTCATTGGTTTCCGTTAGAAGAAAAGCCCACAGCCTTATCCGGCATTACAGGTGAAGTAAGGGTGTATCTGGAATAATAAAAATGGAATATTATGGTACTTATGTTTCATATGATACAAGATAATTGTTTCATATGAGATGTACCATATTATTTTAAAACAACTAAAATAAAGGTATTAATTACCGTAAAATGGAAGGGGAGACGAATCACATGAATAAAAAAGTAGTGCTTATTACCGGGTCCTCCAGGGGAATCGGAGCCGGGTGTGCGAAAGAATTTGCACAGGCAGGTTATGATGTTGTGATCCATGGAAACCGGAATATGGAACGTGCTGAAAAAGCAGCAGGTGTGTGCAGAAGTTTAGGGGCAGAGGTTTTGATCCATCAGGCGGATGTATCCCAATTTGAGGAATGCGAAAAAATGGTACAGGCAGCACTGGATAAATTTGGACGTATTGATGTGTTAGTCAATAACGCAGGAATAGAAGCCAACGGTTCGATCGCTGAAACCACATTGGAGAAGTTTGATCAGGTCATGAAGGTGAATACATATGGGGCATTTTATATGTCAAAGCTGGTAGTCCCGCATATGATGGAAAGAAAATCAGGAAGTATCATTTTTATGTCGTCCACCAGCGCACAAACAGGAGCTTCCGCCAGTTCTGCATATGCTTCTTCCAAGTCAGCACTTCACGGGCTGACGAAGACTCTTGCAAGAGATTTGGCCCCATTGGGAATCAATGTAAATGCAATATGCCCCGGCCCCATTGATACGGATATGGTTGCTGATTTATCGGAGGAGGTAAAAGACTGGGTAAAAAGCCGTATATATGCAGGACGGTTGGGAAGTCCGGAAGAAATTGGAGCTACGGCTGTGTTTTTTGCCTCGGAAAAAGCCAATTTCATTTCAGGACAGATCATCACAGTGGATGGTATTTTTCAGTCTTTATAGGAAAGGTATGGAGGTAAAGGATGCCATTTGATAAACTATTCACACCGATTCGCATACGCGATTTAAAGCTTTCCAACCGAGTGATCATGGCAGGAATGGGAACTCATATGACCGGTTGGAATGGCAGAGAAGTTACACAGAAACTGATCCATTACCACGCAGCCAGAGCAAAAGGCGGAGTTGGTATGAATACCACAGAAGTCTGTTCCGTTGACCCGGCCAGTTCACCCAATGCATTTTTAGCCATAAGTGAAGACCGGTATATTCCCGGATTGAAAAAGCTCACCTCGGCGGTACATCAGTCCGGAGGAAGCATATGTGTACAGCTATGGCAAGGCTCCCTGGCAGTATCAATGGACCCTGCGGCAGAAGTTCTCGTTCCATCGGATATGGAGGTATCTGCCGGCTTTACGATTCCGGGAATGACCATACAGCGGATTAACAGCGTGATAGAGGCCTATGGAAATGCCGCAAAAAGAGCGGTTACAGCAGGCTTTGATGCGGTTGAATTTCACTGCGGACATACGTATTTACCCCATTCTTTCTTATCTGGCGGAATCAATCACCGCAAGGATGAGTATGGAGGAGATTTTGAGAAACGCACCAGATTTCCGCTGGAATGTATCCGTTCGATCCGGGCCAATATCCCGGAGGGAATGCCCGTCTTTATGCGGATCGACTGCCATGATGATGAACTTGCCGGAGGTCTGACCATGGAAGAGGTGATTGCATTTTGTAAAATGGCGGGGAAAGAGGGGGTGGATGTTCTCAATATTTCCAGAGGCAATATTTTAACCAGTGCAGTGATGTATGAAACGCCCCCGATGGATTTGCCTCATGGTTTTAATGTGGAGAAAGCTGCCCGTATCAGGAAGGAAACTGGTATGCTTACGATGCCGGCAGGACGTATCAATACTCCGGAATACGCGGAGCAGATACTAAAAGAGGACAAAGCCGATTTGATCGTCATGGCCAGAGCACAGCTTGCTGATCCTGAGTTCTGCAATAAAGCCAGAGAAGGGAAATTGTCTTCCATCAAGTACTGCATCGGCTGTGATCAGGGCTGTTATGATTATTTTGTGGACAAGACGAAGGATCATATTACCTGCTTAAGAAATCCGGCCCTTGGATTAGAGGAGGAATTAAAGCTTACAAAAACCCAATCCCCCAAAAAGGTTCTGATTGCAGGCGGCGGGATTGCAGGTCTGGAGGCCGCCGATATTCTTTTTAAAAGAGGTCACATACCAGTGCTCTATGAAGCAGAGGACCATCTGGGAGGCCAGCTTTTGATGGCAGGCGCAGCACCCAGGAAAGAGGATACGGCGATGGCGGTCCGGATGGCCGCAAAAAATATTGAGGAGCTTGGTATTGAGGTACATTTGAATACAGCGGTTACACCGGAACTGATTGAAGGTGTAAAGCCGGATGCAGTCATTGCTGCCATCGGCGCAGAGCCTTTTATTCCGGACCTGGAAGGCATAGAGGAATCCTATGTAACAAATTTTAAGGAAGTATTACAGGGAACGAAAAACTTATCCGGGAATGTGGTTGTGATCGGCGGAGGGCTGGTGGGATTAGAGGCTGCAGAATATCTCCGGGAAAGAGGCTGTGAGATTACGGTAGTGGAAATGCGGGAAGCAGTAGGAATTGATCTGGGAGATATGCGTAAAATTGCTGTCAATAGGGCAATTGCCCAATCAGGCATTAAAACCGTAACCAACGCAGCCTGTAAAGCAGTCCGGGACCATCAGGTAATCGTTGAAGTGAAAGGAAAAGAGATAAGTCTGCCGGCAGATTATGCCGTAATTGCAGTTGGCTCCCAAAAAAGATCCACGGAGGAGATTATAAACGTATGTAAAAAAGAAAATATTCCATATTATGTGGTAGGTGATGCCATAAAAGCGCGCAGAGCCTTAAATGCTATTTCGGAAGCATACGAGGCAGCCAGATGTATTTAGAAAACGATCATAGAATCATAAATAATTAATCGAAGATCCCACAGGAGGTATCGTGCAGATGAAGAAAATTGTATTTTTAACTGGTGCCACAGGACAAATGGGCATGGAAACCGTCAAAAAGTTTATGGAAAATGTGGATGAATTTACGCTTAGGGTGTTAGCAAGAGAATCGGAAACAAATAAAAAAAAGCTGGCGCCTTTTGACGGCAAATTAGAAATCATCTGGGGAGATTTAAAGGATGATGAAAAACTGGCAGAAGGTGTAAAAGATGCGGATTACGTGCTGCATGTAGGTGCCCTCGTATCTCCATTCGCAGATGAGGAGCCGGAAGAAGCAATGAGAATCAACTACGGCTCCACCTTATCCATGCTGAAAAGTATAAAGGATTTTGGTCAGCAGGATAAAACTCATTTTGTATACATTGGAACGGTAGCTATGACAGGGGATCGCATGCCGCCCATTCATTGGGGGCGTGTCGGTGATCCATTAAAGCCTTCCATCTACGATTATTATGCGATCAGCAAATGCTTTTCAGAGCGTGCAGTAATTGAATCAGGGTTAAAGTACTGGACCTCCATAAGGCAGACCGGTATGGCACCTGTGAATCCGTCCAGCGGAGAATATCCTATTATCAGCCATCAGCCCTATAATAATTGTCTGGAGTGGTCCAATGCAGAAGATTCCGGCAATTTGATGCGCAATGTATGCCTGGATACGGTACCGGATCAATTCTGGAGAAGGGTTTACAATTTAAGCGGGGGAGCCGATTATCGTCAGACCTGTTATACCTTCAGTGCTTCTTTAGGCTCGGATTTACGGGATATTTATGAACCGAACTGGATGGCAGCCGGCAATTTCCACGGACAGTTTTATACCGATGCAGACGAATTGCAGGAGCTGGTGCCGTTCCGCACGAAATCCTTTGCAGAGGTGCAAAAAGAGTACCTTCAGAAAATGGCGTCGATGATAGAAGCAGCAGGACCGGGCTTTGCGATGCCCACAAAAGAGCAGCAAAAGGCAAAAACAAAAGAAATTATCAGCCGTCCCGGCGGCGTTCTGCAGTTTGTTGCGGATCATGATGAAGAAAGAATAAACGTGTGGTTTGGCTCGAAGGAAAAGTATGAAGCAATCCCAAAATCCTGGAATGAAATCGTAATTTCCATTCCCTGCGATTCACCAAGAAAGCTGGACCATGGTTTTGATGAGACAAAACCGGCAAAAGAGCTGGATATAGATGATATGCAGCAGGCGGCAAAGTTCCGCGGCGGAGAATGCTTATCCCGATCCATGGAAAAGGGCAGTCTTTATGCACCGTTAAAATGGAAATGTGCCTTCGGACATGAATTTGCAGCAACTCCATATCTGATTTTATTTGCCGGACACTGGTGCAGGGAATGTGACAGTAAGGAATGGAAGTATGGGGAAATTGCTGATGTGAACCCTTTCTTTGCACAGGTATGGAAACCCCTTCATAAAGGGGAGAAAAACTTCCGTGTAAAGATGGCTGCGGATGTAAAAAAGGTAGAAACGTTATATAAATAAGCATTGCTATCCTCGTGGTCCAAAGGAGCGTTATGATCGGATAACGGGTCTGCAAGTGGATCATGAGGATAGGATCAACGCGTTCTTATCTTATAAAAATGCCCGCATTCCGTATTTTATATTATCAATGATAATTTGGGAGACGTCCGCAGAAGACAGGTTGGGTGCATATTCATACCACCATTTCACCGTTGTCATCGCAGAACTGGAAAACAAACGGACAAACAGCTCCTGCTTCTCTGTTAAGTGAAACTCCGTATTTTGTGTTTGATGAAGAAGATTAGAGAAGTTTTCTCTGGTGCGTTGTTCAAAAATGTGAAGCATATCGTCAAAAACATATAATTCTGTATTTTTGTCCCATAATATGAGATACCATTCCTTATGGTCGTACATAAATTGAAGTTGTTTCCTTAAAAGATCCAGTGAAATATTCACTCTGTTATGCTCCAGATGAAATGGCTCCATATTGATTTGGGCAGATAATTCTTCTAAAGTGGAGGTTATCAGAAAATCCCTTAAATCATATTTATCGTTATAATATTTATAAAACGTGGACCGGTTGATCCTGGCAGCAGCAGTAAGGTCTGTTACCGTTAAATTTGAAAATTTTTTCTGCTTTATGCAGAAAGCAAATCCATTTTTTATACTTTCCAGTGTTTTCACAACCCGTAAGTCTGTTCGATCTTCCATTGGACAACCCCTTTCAACCAACAGTGTGCCTGTTAGCCATTTTTTCTTCTTAATCCATTATAATTGAATTATAACCGATTGAAAATACCTGTTACTGACAAAAATAAAAGTAGAAAATCAATGGTGGAAAGCGTTGGCCGGCTTTGGTTCGCTCTCTATTAGTATCTATTAGTAACCTAGGTAACTAAATGGTTCCTACTTTACGATAATACCATTATACACTATAATGAAATCACAATAGAATGAAAGGAGATATACATTATGAAATTAATGATTATCGGAGCATCGGGAAAACAGGGAAGTCAACTCCTTTTAGAAGCACAGCGGAGGGGGCATGAAGTCGCAGCAGTTGTAAGAGATAAAAATAAACTGCCGAATACAGATTGCAAAATCATTGAAAAGGATTTATTTGATCTTACTTTTGATGATTTAAGGGATTATGAGGTTATCATCAGTGCTTTTGGCACCTGGAATGAGGATACTCTTCTTCATAAAAGAGTTGTAACACACCTTACGGATCTGCTCAGCGGCAAAAGCAACCGTTTGCTGTTTGTAGGTGGTGCAGGCAGTCTCTATGTAGATTCTTCCCATACCAAGAGGCTTATGGATACTCCGGATTTTCCTAAGGAGTACTATCCGACCGCTTCCAAAATGGCACTGGCACTGGATGAGCTGAGGACACATGAGGATGTAAACTGGACATATTTAAGCCCTGCCTCTTTCTTTGATGATAAAGGGGAAAGAACCGGAAAATACCGGCTTGGAGGAGAAGAGTACTTTACAAATGATAAGGGGGAAAGCTATATCAGCTATGCAGATTATGCCATTGCAATGATTGATGAAGCGGAAAAGGGAAATCATATCAAGCAGCGCATTTCTGTCATTTCCTGATAGCAGCTCGATAGAAACTATGAAATACCCCCTGTCCATCTTTCCGTGGACAGGGGGTATTGCGTTTTGAGGTTAGGATTATCTAACCATAAAACGCATCAATGTAATCCGCATTGGTCTTAATTATAATACATTTGGAAATAACCGTAAAGCAGGCACCTTTTAGTGCCTAAGATAACAAGGATAAACTATTGAAAGATGAGGACATATATGATAGAACAACTGCCGGCCTGCCCCGTAGAGCTGACCCTTGTACTGATTGGAAATAAATGGAAGGTTTTAATCGTTCGAGATTTAATGGATGGAACGAAACGGTTTGGAGAGCTTCGCAAATCAATTGGTTCTGTTTCTCAAAAAGTCCTGACGGCAAACCTTCGGGAAATGGAAGACTGCGGATTGCTTTACCGCCGGGCATATGCGGAGGTACCGCCCAGAGTGGAATATACCCTGACAGAGACCGGATACAGCCTTGCTCCGGTTCTGGAAGCAATGCATCAATGGGGAGAACACTATAAAAAAGATGTGCTTCATACCGCTGGAGTACCGGAAGCTGACATCGGTTAGATTGAGGCTATTTAGAAGAATGGATTAACAAAAGATAAAGGAGTTTTTATGAAAAGCATAAAATTTAAGCTTACCGTACTCTTTGGTATTTTAATTATAATTGTTTGTGTGGGTCTGAGCACAATTTCTTACTTAAATTCCCTTCATGCACTGAAAGAAAACTTAAAACTGTTTCTGCCTGAGATCGCAGAGCAGACGGCGGGCAATATTCAGGGAAGAATCGAAGGAGAGATCAAGGTATTGGAAGCCATTGCAGCAAGAACTGATATCCAGGACCCCGAAATTCCTTTGAAGGAAAAGCTTGATATTCTTAAGGAAGAAAATAAGAGATTGGGCGGACTCCGCTTTGGAATCGTGGATTTGAACGGAAACCTTGTTAATACCGATGGGTCCACCGCAGACCTGACCCAATACGATTTCTATAAAAAGGCCCTGGAAGGGAAAACTGTGGTTTCCGATCCTGTCGTTACGGCGGAGGGAGATTTGGTAGTGCCTTATGTGGTCCCTATTAAAAAGGATGGAAAGATCGTTGGAGTCCTGTTGGAAACAAGGGATGGAAATTACTTGAGCCAGTTGACCAATCAGGCGAAGATCGGTAAAAACGGGACTGCGTTTATGATCAATAAAGAGCAGGTGTCCATTGCGGACCCTGATGAAACGCTGGTGAGAGAGAAATACAGCGGCATTGAAGCCGCCAAAAAGGACCCCGAGCTTAAAAAAGTCAGTGAGATCCAGTCCCATATGACTGCGGGAGAAACGGGGATCGGAGAATTCCGGTACAATAAGACCGATAAATTCGTAGGGTATGCGCCGGTTCCGGGAACAGAATGGTCTGTGGGAATTACAATGACGAAGGCAGAAGCCCTGGCTGTTCTGGAACAATTAGAAGCGGATGATATAAAATCTTCTGCTATTTTTGTAGTCGTCAGCCTTTTGGTCGTGTACCTCATTGCGGGTGTGTTTGCCCGGGCTTTAAAATCAGCCTCCAGGCATTTAAAGCACATGGAGGAAGGAGATCTAAGCCGGGAGGTACCACGAAAGAGCCTGAAGCTGAGAGATGAGATCGGGGAAATGGCAAACTCTATGAATGCCATGCAGAAATCCCTGGGAGATATTATCGGCGGAATCAAAAAGAATTCCGTGGATATCAATACCCAGTCGGAAAATTTATCTACTGTTATGGAGGAAATATCATCAGGCTCCCATAACGTTTCAAATATGATTACGGAAATCGCTCAGGGTACCAGTCAGCAGTCGGAAAATTTAGCGATGATCAATTCGATTTTAGAGGAGTTCAGCAGCAGGCTCTCTGCTATGGTGCGGGGTATCCATGTGGTTGATTCCAATTCCAGAGAGATCGGTGTCATGGCTACGGACAGCAATGAAGAGATGAAGAGACTGAGCCAGTCTGTGCTTAACATCAGCAGCAGCTTTCAGGAGTTCTTTGGTAAGATTCAAAATCTGGGTAAATCCATGAATCAGATCCATGAGATCACCGGTTTTATCAACTCCATAGCCGCTCAGACCAATCTGCTGGCTTTAAACGCTTCCATTGAAGCCTCCAGAGCAGGAGAAGCGGGCAAGGGATTTTCCGTGATAGCGGAAGAAGTAAGAAGACTGGCCGCACAGTCAAAGGCATCCTCAGAAAATATCAGTCAGGTAGCAGAAGCAATCTTTGCAGAAACGGAAAGCATTGTAAAGAATTCCACGGTAATGGATGAGGAGTTAAACAACCAGTCCCAGGTGGTTGAGACAGCCTTGGAGTCCTATAAAAAGATTATAGAAGGAATCAGCCAAATGCTTCCGATGATAGATACCATAAAGACTTCAGCCCAGGACATTGAACGCGACAAGGATACGATTATAGATAAGATCGAAGGAATTGCGTCGGCTTCGGAGGAAATATCTTCGGAAGCAGAGGAGATTCTGGCCTCCTCTGAGGAAATCAGTTCTTCAACGGAAGAGGTGGCAGCCGCCTCCCAGGTACTTATGGCAGCAACCGGAAACATGTTAAAAAAGGCGGAAAATTTTAAAGTCTGAAAGGTGTACTTTTTTTTAGCAAAATCGGTTGTTTTTTTAGATGAGAGAATCATTTTGTTGAGCCGGTAAAATAGCTGTGCTAAGATTGATGAAAGTATAGAGTCTGAAAATGGATCACTTTAAAGCGGGATTGCGGCTTTTGGACTAAGACTTTTTGATATGGCAGAGCGGTCATTAGATTCGGACACGATCACATATAGTTGTGAGCCTCCTTACTTTATTTATCATTGTGAGGAGGCTTTTTTTAATAATAAGAATGTCAGCATTGTATTTGCGGCAGAATTCTACTATTATTACAATATAAGGGGAAGATTGGTAAAATTTATGTTTGGCATGAAATAACATAAGAATTTGCGGATTGGGAGTGGCATATGGGGAAAAAAAAGCGGTTTATTGGAATATTTACAAAACTTGCAGTAATATTTGCGGTGATCGGTCTGCTCCCCTATCTGCTGATCAGCCGTTTTTTCTTCTCCACGTTAGTGAACAACGTGGAAGAGGTCATGCTGTCCAATGGGCAGACTACGCTGGATTATTTGGTCAGCTATGTGGATGGAGCGGTAGGGGAATGGGAGTCTCAGATTACAAAATTGTATATACAGCCGGTCAACGAGGACCGTTATTTATGGGAAGTTTTAAAAAATCCGGATGTATCGGGGGATTACAGAGATATTTATATCCGGCGCGCACTGTCTAAAATAGATATGGAGACTTATATTACCAGCATACGTTTTTTGGATAACAGCGGGAATGTATATTATATTTCCGGGGAGGTAGGTAAAATTGCGGACCCTCAGGGGATGAAGCGGTGGAGAGAAGAGGAACTGGAACGGGTAAAAACAGAGCCGGTCAGTCATAATGCTGTCATTTCCCCGGTCCATATGGACCGTTATTTTACCAATATCAACACCGGAGTCATCACCATCCGCCGGGATTTTTTTGATATTTCCAGCTTGAGGTCTGTGGAGGAACGGCTGGGTACCCTGTATCTGGATATCAATGAAAAAATGTTTGAGGATATGATCGGCTCTGTCACTCTGGGAAAGCAGAGCGGATTTTATATCGTGAATCAGAAGGGAGAAACGATATACAGCAATCAGGAGCGGGAACGGGACGATCTTATGCCGCTTCTGCTGGAACGGGCCTCCACAGAGCGGCAGGGAGTGATGGAAACCGACGATTCTTATTACCTATACCGGAAAAACCAGGTGGGTGACTGGATCAGTGTTGTAAAGATCCACAGAAACGATGTGTTGGCCAATGTAGCGAAGAACGAGCGTTATATCCTGATCGTGCTGACAGTCAGTTCTGTGTTTCTGATGGCCATTTATATTTTGTTTTCCTCAAGAATCAGCATTCCCATCCGAAGGCTGAAAGACGGAATGGTGAAAATCCAGCAGGGAAACCTAGATACCCGGGTGGAGGTTACCAGCCAGGATGAGATCGGGATTCTGGCGGAAGGCTTCAATCAAATGGCAAGCCAGTTGAAGGACTATATCGAAAAAGTATATGGAGCGGAGATCAGTCAGCGGGAGGCAGAGCTGAAAGCCATCAAAAGCCAGATCAAGCCTCATTATCTTTATAATACTCTGGACGTCATCCGGATGACAGCTGTGACCAATGATGATTTCCAGACGGCGGATATGATAGAAAGTCTTGCCAGACAGCTCCGGTATTTGATCGGAGAGAGCGGTGACAAGGTGAGTCTCATGGAGGAACTTGCCAATGTAAAGGATTATTTTATGCTCATGAAGATACGGTATGAAGACCGCATCCGAATGACCGTATCGGTCCCTGCGTCTTTGTATGATGCCAGCGTATTAAAGCTTTGCCTGCAGCCGATTGTAGAAAATGCAGTAAGCCATGGGCTGAAAATGAAAAAGGAAGAAGGAACGATCAATGTTTCCGCAAAAGTATTGGAGGGGACCCTGGAGATAACGGTTATGGACAATGGAGTAGGGATCGAATCTGCGGAGTTGGAACGGATCCAGAGTCAACTGTCGCAACCGGATGGAATAGGAAGAAAGACCGAGGATTTGGGAGTGGGTCTGTTGAGTGTTCATCAAAGAATCCGCAAAAATTATGGAATGCAGTATGGAATCCAAATTCTCAGCACCTCGGGGACCGGGACCATTGTGATTGTAACGATGCCATATGAACGAAGGGGAGATTCAGATGATAAGAGTACTGCTGATAGATGATGAAGCCATGATTTTAAAGGGATTGAGAAAGCTGATTGATTGGGAGGCACTGGGAGCCGTTATCATCGGTGAAGCAAAGGATGGTAAGGCAGGATTGGAGCTGATTCACAAAGAACAGCCGGATTTGGTCATTTCTGATATTTTTATGCCCAACCTGGATGGGCTTGCGATGCTCCGGTCGTTAAGAGAAGAATGCAGCAGTGTCCGGGTCGTGTTTTTAAGCGGCTATCAGGAATTTGCCTATGCCAGAGATGCGGTCAAATATGGGGCATTTGATTATCTGCTGAAGCCTGTGGGCAGAGAAGATCTGGCGGCTGTGGTGGGAAAGGCAGTCCAGGACATCCGGGAACAGGGCAGGTACCGTGTGCTGAAAAAGGAAGTAAGTCCGGTAGAGCGCCAATTTATGGAGCTTTTGTCTGCCGGAGGAAAACAGGAGGAACTGTTGGAATCAATGGCGCCCCTGTTTCTTACCGATGGAGGGGCCGTATGTGCGGCTCTCCGCATTTTAAGAAAAAAAGGAATGGCAAACTCGGATGAAAATTTTAATATTCTCAAATTTGAAATCTATGACCAGCTGTCCCGGTATCTGGGCGAACAGAAACGGGGCTGTATTCTGAAAAAAGATTTCGGCACCTGTTTCTTTCTTCTATCCGCCCCTGACAACCGCAAACAGATCCGCAAGCTTGTGGATGAGGCAGTAAAATTCTTAAAGGACCACTATCCCATCGAAATTGTCATCGGGGTGGGGGCCTGGGATTCGGAAGCGGGGCGGTTAAAGTATCTTTACACAACCGCAAAATTTTCGTTGGAGATGTATTATTTCAATGAGCAAAAGTACATTGATTATGACGAGATCCAGAAGAATTATTCCCATTCCCTCGATGAATATGAGGAAAATTTAAGGGAATTAAGAAAAATGATAGTTTCAAATGAGAAAACCGAACAGATCAACCAGCTCATCAAAGAGACCGTTACACTTTTGGGCAGCATTTATTATGGGAACCGGAGTGCTGTATCCAATGGGTGTATCGTGTTTTCAGAAGAACTGTACCGGATGCTCATTGATTGCGGTCTCATTGACAACAGTTACCGGCAGGAGCACGAAGAATTCCTTGACGGACTCCGGAATAAGCCTACCTTTCACGGGCTGAAGGAACTGCTGCTGTCTTACTTTGACCAGCTTCTTCTTCGGATCAGGCTGTTATCCATGCAAAAAGAAAGCGGGGCTACTGCAAAAATCAAGCAATATATGCAGGAGCATTTCGGGGACCCTATTACGCTTGATGAGGTAGCGGGGCATATCGGAATGAATCCGGCCTATCTGAGCGCCTTTTTTAAGAAAGAGACCGGACAGAACTTTAAGAGTTATCTGACAGAATTGCGGATGAAAGAAGCGGTACGGCTGATCCATACCACGGATATGAAAAGCTATGAATTGGCAAAGGCAGTGGGGTACAGAGACGACAGACAGTTCCGGGAAAAGTTCCGGGAGTTCTATGGGGTGTCTCCCCAGAATTTCAGGAAGCAGAAGGAGAAGTAGCGGGAAAATATGAACAGAGGTTATCAAAAAGCGGGTGTGATAGGTTTGGCGGTCCTGATCCTTTGCGTGGTGTTAGGGGCTGCAATCCATAAAAAGCAGAACAGTACCGGTGTGATAAAAAAGCAGGAGGAAACGGTTATTCTGCCGGTGCTGATTTCCGGGGGAGATGCCTCCTGGGAAAATTCTGTGGAGAATACAGCGCGAACGTTTATGGAGAAAAATCCGGATATTCGGGTGGTGGTGAAGGCGGCTGTCAACGCAGAGAGCTTTGATTACCAGCAAAGCCTGAATCTGATGGAGGCGTTAGGTGAATTTCAGGGAATTGTGGAAATGAGAAATGTGGAATTATATGCCGGACTTGGAAAGCTTGCGCCCCTTCCGCCCGAGCTGGTCAGGCTGGCAGAGCACACCAAAACGGTGGAAGGAAAGGTGTATTCCATTCCCAGGTTTTACACATGCCAGGGTGTGATTTATAACAAGAAGATTTTTGACCGGTACGGCTTACAGGAACCTTCCACCTATGAGGAATTTCTTCAGATCTGTAAGACACTGAAGAGACATGGAGTCTATCCTTTAACTGCCGGAATGGGAGATTCCTGGCACTGGGACCTTTTCATCAGCGGATTATTTGCCAATGACGTAAAGAAACAGGAGCCTTTGTGGATCGACAAGAGGAATCACGGTCAGGTCCACTGGACCGATGAGGCCCCCATGCAGATGCTCTCAGATATAAAAGAGATTTTTGATTCAGGGTATGTAGATCATGCATATAAAACAACAACGGACAGTCAGACCGTAGAACGGCTGGTGGAGGAGAAAGCTGCCATGCTTTATTCGGGAAATTGGATGTTTTCCCAGATATATAAGGCACAGCCGGATTTTGACATGGGCTGGTTTCCTTTGCCGGCCAGAGAAGGGGATCCCTATCTGGAATTAAATGGAAATGTAGAGTGGTCCATTACCAATGAGTATGCAAAAGATCCGAAATCATATGAAGCAGCGGTCCGCTTCCTCACTTATTTTTATAGTCCGGAGAATTACCGGGAGGTGCTGTTTGAAATGAACGGAATCTCCGCACTGGCTGAAAAAACAGACAACCCCTTTCTTCCGGTCCAGCAAAAGGCAATGAAGTATGCGGCCAAATATGGGGTGATCCAAAATGATGCCATCAGCTCCGGAAAAACGCCGGAAGGTTTTGCATCCCAGATGTATCTTCAAATGACAGAACTTGCAGAAGGCAGGAGTTCGGTTCAGGAAACAGCAGAATTTTTAGACAGGTTATGGGATAAAAAGCTGCAGCAGAACAAAGAATATAAAAAACAGTAAAGAATTTGGGAAAAGGGGTTGAAAATTTAGATAACCCCGTTTTTTCTTTGAATGAATTTGAATGTTTTGGTAGGATGGAAACCAAGAGGAAAAGAAAATGGAGGTAAAAACGATATGATTACAATGTTAAGAATTGATGACCGTTTAATCCACGGGCAGATCGCAGTGCTCTGGACAAAACAGCTTTCCGTAACCCATATTATTGTAGCCAATGACAAAGTAGCAGCCAATGAGATCCAGAAAGCAAGTCTTAAGATGGCAGCTCCGGCTAATTTAAAATGCAATATCATGCCGGTACAGGATGCCATTGATGTGGTCAATGATCCCCGGGCGAAAGATTTGAAGATACTGGTGATTGTCAATAACACGGAAGATGCCAAGACCATCGCTCTAAAGGCAAATGATTTGCAGCTTTTCAATGTGGGAAATTACGGATTGATATCCGAGGATGTCTCCGGTAAAAAGAAGCTGGGAGACACCTTTTATGTGAATGAGGAGGACGAAGAGAATTTAAAAGCCATTCTCCAGACAGGTGTTAAATCCATTTATCAATTGGTTCCTACAAAGCCGGAAAAACCGATCAGTGAACTGATTAAGTAAGGAGGAGAATATGATAGTACAGGCATTATTAGTTGCATGTGTGATGTATTTTGCAAAGTTTTTTGACTGGATCGGACAGATCGGAATCCGTCCGCTGATTCTGGGGCCTCTTGTGGGTCTGGTGTTAGGGCATCCGGTGGAAGGGGTTCTTCTGGGTGCCAGCCTGGAGCTGGTGTTTATCGGGGCCATCATGATCGGCGGCTCCGTTCCCCAGGACTATATGTCAGGAGCGATTCTTGGAGCAGCCTTCTCCATTCTTTTGAATGAGGACGCCAGCGTTGCCATCACTCTTGCGGTTCCCATCTCTCTGGCGGCAACTTTGATTTTCCAGGCAGAAACCATCGTATGGACGGCCCTGGTTCCCATGTATGATAAATTTTTGGAAGAACATGATTTCAAAAAATATTCCATGCTTCATTACCTTACCTGTTTTATCCATCCGCTGCCATACGCTCTGGTAACGTTCTTAGCGATTGCCTTTGGGACCGGAAGCATCCAGACCTTTATCAACGGACTGCCAGAGTGGGTTATGCATGGTTTCTCCATTGCGTCAGGACTTCTTCCAGCACTGGGCTTTGGAATGCTGCTGAAAATGCTGTGGGACAAATCCGTGGTCTGCTTTTTCTTCATCGGTTTCTTTGCAGTAAAATACATGACTTCATTTATGAATACACTGCTTCCTGCCATTCAGTCCGTAAAAGGAGGAGAGGGTGCCACAGGTTTTTCCGCCACTTCCATGACTATGCCGATGGCCATTCTTTCCGCTTGTATTGCTGTATTCTATTTCTTTGAGGATTCTGCACGGAACAAGCAGGCACAGTCCAGGCAAGTGGTGCAGAATGAACCGGCAAAGAGTGAAAAGGAGGATTTCTTCTCATGAGTGAAACAAGAAAAAATAGTATATTAGTATTGAACAAAGAAGAAAAAAAGACGATGAAATCCCTGTTCTGGCGTCATATGTGGATCATGCAGGGCATCAACTGGGTCCGGATGCAGGGAATTGCCGTGGCATGGATCATGCAGCCCTTTCTGAGAAAGCTGTATAAAAATGACGATCAGTATTGGGCCGCTATGAAACGGCACGCTGTGTTTTTTAATACTACTCCTCAGATGGCACCCTTTATCTTAGGACTGACTCTTTCCATGGAAGAAGAAAACGCTAAAAATCCGGAGAAGTTTGATATCGAATCCATCAATGGCATTAAGGTCGGTTTAATGGGCCCCTTTGCCGGCATTGGAGATTCCTTCTTTGTAGGAACCTTCCGTATCATTGCAACAGGGCTTGCCTTAGGGTTAAGTCAGCAGGGAAGTATTCTGGGACCTATCATTTTTCTGGTTGCGTACAACATTCCGTCGGTTATATTCCGCTGGTTTGGAGGTATCCTGGGATATAAGCTGGGCGGGAACTATATTGCAAAGGCTACCCAGTCAGGGTTAATCGCTTCCATTACCAAGTCTGCCGCAATCATGGGACTGATGATGATCGGTGTCATGTCCGCCCAGTCTGTAAACTTCAGCTTTGCAATCAGTCCAACCATTGGCGGACAGGTGTTAAATGTTCAAAGTTATCTGGATCAGATTTTATTAGGACTGATTCCGGTACTCAGTGTTCTTGGATGTTATAAGCTCTTAAAGAAAGGGGCCAATCCTCTCTATATCATCTGCGGAATCCTGGTGGTGTCCTTTGTTCTGGCATTTTTTGGTATTGCATAAATTACGGTTACTTATGAATAGGCAATGGAAGAATTGGATTCCATTGCCTGTGTTTTATCTTTATTTGAAGGAGGATAATTATGCAGAAAGAAAAATTGAAACTTGGACTCATCCAGACCAAACAGAATAGAAACTATGATTTTCATGATACAGAACCTATGGAAACCATAGAAGAGGCATTGGAAAACCAGAAAGCTATGATCGAACAGACCACCCGGCTCATGGAAGAGGCAGGCAGACAGGGCTGTAAACTGATCGTGACCCCGGAAGCAGTTAATTTTCCGGGATTAAAACGTTTTCACGGGGGAAATCTTCCGGATATGGTTCCGGATGAAAGGGACCCGCTCTGGGACCGGTGGGGAAAAATTGCAGAGCAATACGGAGCCTATGTTGTGGCTGGTGCTTACAATAAGCGAAACGGGGAAAGCGGCAGTTGCCCCTGCTTTAACAGTGCGTTCATCTATGCTCCGGATGGCCATAGGATTCATGTCTATGATAAGGTTCATGCAGGAAGAGACGAAAGCATAGAGCCGGGAGATCATTTTTTTGTATGGGACACTCCTTTTGGCACCATCGGTGTTTGCATATGCTGGGATATGCAGTTTCCGGAAACTGCAAGGACTCTGGCTTTGATGGGGGCAGAGCTGATTGTGGTCCCCACCTGGGGGTGGGAGCATCTTTACGCTCAGGCCAGGGCTTATGAAAACGGGATATTTGTGGCTGCCGCCATGGGGATTCCCTATGAGAAGCCAATCAGCGGAGTGCGCAGTCCCAGCCAGGTCATCGGGCCAAACGGTGCGGTGCTGGCGGAAGCTTCCCGTGATCAGGCAGAGGTTCTGGTCTGTGAAATCAGTCTGGAGGAATGCAAAAGCTTCCGGGAGATACGGCTGGGAGACCGAAGACCGAAGCTTTATCTGTGACCGGATGGAAGAAACGTTGTTGAAAAGGAGAAAGAGACGACTAATAAAACAACAAATGTTGGCAGGAGTGTTGCTTAAACAACACTCCTGCCATTCTTTAATGATTTTATTTTTTGCCGTAATTCATTATAATATTCCTATACAGGATTTAAATGTTTATTTATTAACAAAATACATTTTCATGTAAAAAGGAGAAAAATAATGTCTGAAAACCGTCTTTGTAAAGCTTTGGGAATTGAAAAACCGATCATTCAAGGGCCGATGGCCTGGGTTTCCACGGCACCGTTAGTAGCTGCTGTTTCTGAGAGCGGAGGTCTTGGCGTATTAGGGGTAGGCTTTGCTCCATTGGAATTTGTTAAGGAACAGATTGCCGCCACAAGAAGCCTGACTAAAAAACCGTTTGCCATCAATGTGATCATGGTTCCGGATTTACTGGATCATATCACCAAGATTGTCTCTCAGGAAAAACCGCCTGTCATATATGCGGATACGCTGATAGGGCTTGATTTAGAATTGTCAAAAAAATATTTTTCCATATGGCATGAATTAGGAATTAAAGTTGTTGTAAAAGCAGGAACCATTCAGGATGCGATAACGGCAGAAAAGGCAGATGCGGATGCGATCGTTGTAAAAGGCTGGGAAGGCGGCGGACATACGACCTATGAAGCCACCACAGTCCTTGTACCTCAGGCGGTGGATTGCTTAACAAAGCCTGTGGCAGCCTCCGGAGGCATTGCCGACGGCAGAGGAATGGCAGCCGCCATCGCGCTGGGAGCAGATGGGATCGAGATGGGAACCATTTTCATGTGTGCAGAGGAAGCTGTGGTGCATCCCAATGTAAAAGAAGCCATGATTAAAGCGGGTGATATGGAAACCGTTATAACCGGAACTTGTACGGATGAACCATGCCGGCAGTTAAAGAACAAGCTCTCCGATGAAATGACAGAAATTGAAAATAATTACAGCAAAAAAGAGGCGGCGGTGAAGCTGAAAGAAGTAGCGGAAAGCTCTCTGAAAAAAGCGATGCTGGAAGGGGACGTTACAGAAAAAGGTGCTGTTATGGCCGGACAGATTGTACCTTTGATTAAGGAAGTAAAACGGGTGCAGGATATCATAGATGATGTTTTAAAAGAATACCAATCAACAGTAGAAAAAATAGCAGCGTTTAAACTTTAAGGTTTTAAAAAGAAAAATGGATCGTGGAGGAGTGACGGAGTTATCTCTTAGTCCCTCCTCCCCTGTATTTGTAAGACATCTGCTTACTGTTTCGGGAGTCGGATGGTGAATTCACTTCCCTGCCCCGGTTCGCTTTGGACCTCTATGGTTCCGCCGCATAAGCTGACAATACGGAATACCAGGGATAATCCCAGTCCATTGCCCTCCCGGACCCTGGATTTATCAGCCTGGTAAAATTTTTCAAAAATATGCTTTTTTTCATTTGGCGATATCCCTATCCCGGTATCCATAACGGAAACAGAGACGTTTTTTTCATCATGATCAATGGTTATTCGGATCAGCCCTCCTTCCGGAGTGAATTTAATGGCGTTGGATAACAGATTGGTCCAGATCTGCATCAATAGATCCTCATTGCCGTAAAGGTAGGTTTTCGGTAAATGCAGTTCCAGTTCCAGCTTTTTTTCCGTCCAGGAATTTTCAAGCAGCAATATGGCTTGCCGCAGTTGTTCATCCAGACGGTAGGAGACCTGCCCCGTAATTTTTTCCTGATTTTCCAGCTTGGACAGTTTAAGGATATTGGTGGAAAGGCTGCTTAGCTGTCTGGTGCTTTCAAGGATCATCTGGGTATACTGCATCCGTTCTTCTTCATCTAAATCCCCGTCCTGCAGCAAAGCTGCGAAGCCCTCAATGGCTGCGATCGGCGTTTTGAATTCATGGGATATATTGGCGATAAAGTCATTGCGCATCATTTCTATACCGGAAAGTTCCGTGGCCATTTGATTAAAGTTTGTGAACGTTTCTGTGATTTCTTTTATCTGGCTGGCACTATCCAGCCTGACACTGAAATTTCCTTCAGCGATTTCTCTGGAAGCCTTGTTTAAATTGGTTATGGGAGCCAGGATGCGTTTGCCTACAAGAGATGATATTATGGTGCCGATCAATATGCTGATCGCAAGGATGGTGTTGATGGCAAAAGGGAGGCTGAATGACAGCTGGGACAGCAGGCCGGCATTGATAACGAAGTAAATGATAACGTACATGATCACGGAAGTCATGACCAGTATTCCTAAAACGATCATAACAAAGTATTGCCAAAGGCTTGCCTGCCTTTTTATTCTACGTTTTTTCAACTTTTTTCCTTTCTGACGTGCCGTTGCACACGACCGATTCAATCATTTCTTTGTGTTTCCGGTTTTATCATTTTATATCCCAGACAGTGTACTGTGATGATTTTAATATCAGGGTTGTCCTTGAGCCGTTCCCGAATACGGTTGATATGGACATCGACGGTCCTTTCTTCCGAATCCGTATCCATCCCCCATATTTCTTCCATTAATTTCTGCCTGGTAAAGGTTGTCCCCGGATAGGACATCAGTTTATACAGGATGTAAAATTCTTTTTGGGGCAATTGGACCTCTTTACCGTCATAGCATACAACCAGGCTGTCATAAATGAGGGTGGTGCTCCCCCAAAGGATTTTGTGCTCAGAAACGATTTTCGATCGCCGAATCAGAGCATGTATGCGCAGAATCATCTCATTTACATCCACAGGCTTTACCATATAATCGTCGGTACCCACAAGAAAGCCCTGTTTTTTGTCTTCAAAGCGATCCTTTGCCGTTATCATCAAAACCGGAAGGGCAGAGTCATATTCACGGAGAAGCTTTGTCAGTGCATAACCATCCATGTTGGGCATCATAATATCAGTAATTACCAGGTCAATATGTGCCTGTTCCATGATTTTAAGAGCGATTTCACCGTCCCCGGCAGGGAGAGGATTAAAATGATGCTTTTTTAGAACGCTGCAAAACAAGTGCTGTAACTTCGGGTCGTCTTCTGCTACAAGAATATTAAGCATAATTCCTCCTTGTTCTAGTTTAATAAATATATTATATATTCCTAATGTTAACAATTTATAAACGATATATTTAATATATTAGATATAGGCAGTTGTTTTGCAAAATGATTGGAAGACCCGATAACATACGGTCATCCCGCATAAAAAAAGTTAATAAAAAGTTAAAATCAGGTTGGTATAATCTAGGAATAAAAAGAATGGATGCATCAGCTGTGAAAGGAGATTAAGAAATGAAGAAACAAAGGGTTTTATTGACCGGGGCATCAGGCGGTATGGGTTCTCTGGGATTGAAGGAGTTATTAAAGGATACGGATAAACAGGATATTACCGCATTGGTTATGGATACGGAAGCAGACAGACAAAAGATGAAAGAATTTGAAAACAGGAAGGGACTGACCATTTATTGGGGGGATTTGACCAACTATAAGGATGTCTACGAGTGTGTTAAAAATTCGGATATCATACTCCACGTAGCGGCTCTGGTGTCACCTGCAGCAGATTATAAGCCAAAGCTGGCCATGAAAGTTAATTACGGTTCCATGAAAAATATAATAGACTCCATAAGAGAGCAGGGAAGGATGGAAGAAGTAAAAGTGGTATCCATCGGTACGATAGCCGAAACCGGGGACCGGATGCCGCCGATTCACTGGGGAAGAGTCGGAGATCCTATAAAGCCCAGTATCTATGATTATTATGCCGTGTCTAAAATTGCTGCCGAACGTCTTTTGGTCGAATCAGGCTTAAAATACTGGGTCAGTTTGAGACAGACCGGAATTATGGGTCCGGTTATGAGTAATGTAAAGGATGCCATTATGTTTCATAACTGTCTGGATAATGTGCTGGAATACGTATCTGACCGTGATTCGGGAATACTTCTTGGAAATCTTGCACGTTTTCATTATACGGGTGAGCTTTCCCAGGATTTCTGGGGGCATATTTATAATATTGGCGGAGGAGAAAGCTGCAGGGTAGATACCTTTACCATGTACAAAAAACTGTATGGTGCCATCGGATTTAAGGATTTAAACCATGTCATCAATCCGAAATGGTATGCAACAAGAAATTTCCATGGGCAGTATTATCTGGATTCGGATCAATTAGAAAAACATCTCCATTTCAGACATGATTCCATGCAGTATTTTTATGATAGCTATCATAAGAACCTGGGAATGACCGGCACAATGGCACGAATCCTGTGCAAGCTGCCCGGAGGACAAAACTTTATGGGGAATATGATGAAGAAGATGTTTTTAAAGATAGCCAGAACGGAGCATGGAACGGTCCGCTATCTTGAGGAAAATATGGAGGCCCATATTGATGCCTATTGGGGCAGCAAAAAAGCATGGGAGAAGATTCCGGAAAACATCAACGATTTTGAACACTTTAAAAATTGGGATAAGGTCGTGCATATTTACCATGGTTATGATGAATCAAAACCGGAAGAAGCACTTGATTTGGAGGATGTAAAGGGTGCCGCTGAATTTCGGGGAGGGGAATGTAAATCTCTTACCATGAAGAAAGGCGACTGGAAAAGTAAACTTCAATTCAAGTGTGCCTTTGGCCATGAATTTGACGCCAGTCCCCGGCTTATTTTAGAAGGAGGGCACTGGTGTCCCGAATGCGAACGAAAAAGCTGGAATTATGCAGCCAGAGCAAAGGTAGATCCTTTCTTTGCACAGGTTTGGGATCCCTTACATGATAAAAACGAAATAGAAAGAGAGTATAAAAAGGAAGTTACGGAACTGGATGTATCGTTGCGGTAAGATTAAAATTGACAAACCCCTTTTTCCTCTGTGCCATCAATACGCCCTTTTAGATACTTGATTTTATATTCCACAATGTTTTGATAAGTTTTTAATTCCTTGAGCTGGTGCTCAATAACAATTTTTTGAGATTGAAAAAGTGAAAGCCTTTTTTCCAGTGTGGTATCTCCCTGCATACACCAATCCATGTAAGTTTTAATTTGCTTTAAAGGCATTCCTGTATTTTTCAGACATTGTAACACAGCGATCCATTCGTAGTCGCTTTCACGAAATAAGCGGCTTCCATTGGCTGAATGTTCAATAAATGGAAGCAGCCCTTCTCTATCATAATAACGCAAAGTGTGTATGGAGATTCCTGTTTTTTTTGAAGCTTGTGCGATCGTATCGAACATGTTTATCCTCCTGTTTTCCATGACCAATGAAGAAGTACATTTTATACTTTATAGACCAAGCATACACAATGTCAAGATTTTTTTGGAAATTTAAAAAAAACGAAAATACTTCTTGCGTTTGAGTATACTCAAGGGTTTACAGTATGGGTATCAAACGATTGGAGGTAAGAACCTATGGTAAACTTTGAGTATTATGCCCCTACACGGGTTGTTTTTGGGCAGCAATATGGGGAAGCTGGGCAAGATATGTATTCAAAGAAAATTCTTACAGATTCCTGCAATTTGCTTCCCATGTTTTAAATATCCCTTGTGATTATTCCCAACCAGAAAAGGCGGCACTTGAGGGAATCGTAGCTTTGGAAGAATTTTTTATTTCCCTGGGAATGCCTGTTAAAATAAGTGATTTAAATATAGAATTAACGGAAATGCAGATTGAAGAACTGGCACAAAAATGCAGTTTTGATAATCAGAGAACCATAGGAAACTTTAAGGTACTAAATAAAGAAGACATGAAAGCGATTTACCGAATGGCTTCCCGCTAAAAAACTTCCCCGGCAATAAGATTTCCGTAAAAGTGATTGCATTATTTTGAAATATTAAAAGAGCAGAAAATCACAAAAAACAGGGAAACTATAAGGATTAAATGGACATCTTATAAACAAATCCCCTTCTTCATATTGCCTTGTATTACGTTTTAGGCTATACTGAGTTTGTTTTATAAACATTATACCAGAAAAGGAAACGTGAATTGTATGGCAATAGAGTTAAAAAGTAAAACAGCCATTCCCCGCTATCAGCAGATTGCGGTGGAGGTGGCTGCCAGGATCGCCAATGGGGAGTATCCGGAAGGGCAGAAGATTTATGCCCGTTCCTCCCTTGCCGGTCAATATAGCGTATCTCCGGAAACTGCCCGTCGGGCAATCTGCATCCTGAGTGACCTGGGAATCGTTAGTTCTGAAAAAGGCAACGGGATTATTATCAAGTCCCAGAAAAAGGCGGCGGAATATATTCAGCAGAATGGCAATCGGCAGACCATTGATACCATTAAGGAGAATTTGCTAAAAAGCGTTAGCCGTCAGAAGCAGGAGATGGAGTACTTAAATGATTGTTTAAAGGATCTGATTGAGGCTTCCGTACATTTCCGGTCCTTAAATCCGTTTATGCCCTTTGAGATAAGGATTACCAAGGATTGTGTCTATCTGAATAAGACAGTGACGGAAATACAATTCTGGCAGCGTACAGGGGCTACGGTGATCGGAGTCAGCAGAAACAACACCCTGATAAAATCCCCTGGACCCTACGTGGCTCTTTCGGAAAACGATACCATATTTTTTGTGACCCAGGATGATACGTTAGACAGGGTAAAAGAATTCTTATATCCATCAAAATAAACCGGAATGGTTACGCCTGAAGTGGCAGCACTTCAGGTTTTTTTTTGCTCTAATTTGACAAAGTAACAACTTTCCGCTATAATTAAGTTGTTACTTTGTTGAGAAGGAGGGATAAGAATGATACGATTTGAACGCATTTCAAAACGTTATAAGACAAAACAAGTTCTAAATGAAGTTACATTTACGATAAAAAGCGGCAGCCTTGTAGCTGTTATCGGTGAGAGTGG
The DNA here is from genome assembly GCF_043633585.1 of Lacrimispora sinapis. NCBI lineage: Bacteria > Bacillati > Bacillota > Clostridia > Lachnospirales > Lachnospiraceae > Lacrimispora > Lacrimispora sinapis. Next base: position 1,360,641 of record NZ_CP141832.1, read on the forward strand.
ATGCGGAAAGACAACTCTCTTAAAAATGATCAATCGTTTGATCAAGCCTACATCGGGAACGATCTATATTGATGACAAGAGCATCAACAGCATGGATGAGGTGGCCCTGCGCAGGAGCATCGGCTATGTAATCCAGCAGACAGGTTTATTTCCTCATATGACGGTGAAGGAAAATATTGAACTGATTCCAAAGCTTGAAAAAAGATCTGATGAGAATATTTTAAAAAATACAGAAAAGCTGATGCAGATGGTGGGTCTGGACTGCAAGGAATTTTTGCACCGCTACCCTACGGAACTCAGCGGAGGGCAGCAGCAGAGAGTAGGGGTTGCCAGGGCATTTGCCACGGACCCGGATATTATTCTGATGGATGAACCCTTTTCCGCTTTGGATCCTATGACCAGATCGGACCTTCAGGATGAGCTGGTACAGCTTCAGTCCAAACTGAAAAAAACCATTGTTTTCGTTACTCATGATATGGATGAAGCCATTAAAATTGCAGATATGATCTGTATTATGAAAGATGGTAACATTCTTCAATATGATACCCCGGAAAATATTTTAAACAATCCCAAGGATGAGTTTGTATCAAACTTCGTAGGGAAAAACAGGATTTGGTCTTCCCCGGAATTTATAAAGGTGTCCGACATTATGATCGAGAATCCGGTCACTGCATTCAAAGACCTTCCCGTTTTAAAATGCATTGACAAGATGCGTCAGAACAAGGTTGACAGCCTGTTGATAGTAGAGCGGGAAAGCCGGCGTTTGTCTGGAATTGTAAAAGCCGGGAAATTACGAGGCGTGGAAGACCGGGCAAGACCGGCGGAAGAATATATGTATAAAGATTTCCCGTTTCTGTTACCGGATCAATGTATTTTGGATGCGCTGAAAATCGTGACGGAAAACAACGTTTCCACAGTACCAGTGGTGGATGAGGAAAAGCGTCTGGCTGGCCTGATCACACGAAGCAGTCTGGTAACGACTTTAAGTCAGCAGTATTTTGATTATGAAGGGGGAGAGGCACAATGAGTTTTTGGAATTATATAGGAAGCAATTATCCGCAGATCCTTTCTTTAGTGATCGAACATTTAAAGCTGACTGCCGTTTCGGTAGGACTGGCGATTCTGATTGGAGTACCTCTTGGTATCTTCATTTCCTATACATCAAAAGCCGGAAAACCGGTATTATCCCTTGCCAATGTAATCCAGGCAATTCCCAGCATGGCCCTTTTGGGGTTCATGATCCCTCTGTTTGGGATCGGTACGGTACCAGCCGTCGTTGCGGTAGTCCTTTATTCTTTGCTGCCCATCATTAAGAATACTTATACGGGAATTGAGAATATCAATCCGCAGACGCTGGAGGCGGCCAAGGGAATCGGTCTGACACCCCTTCAGGTGTTGACAAAGGTACAGATCCCTCTGGCACTTCCTGTTATCATGGCAGGAGTGCGTATTGCCTCAGTAACCGCGGTGGGGCTTATGACCATGGCAGCCTTTATCGGTGCCGGAGGTCTGGGATATCTTGTTTTTTCCGGTATTAAAACGGTAAATAATAACCAGATCCTGGCCGGAGCCATACCCGCCTGCCTGCTGGCCCTGACGGTGGATTTCCTCATCGGCCTGGTTGAGAAGCTGGTGACCCCGGTAAGTCTTCAAAAGGGAGATGCAGCCTTAAAGAAAAAAAGGCGTACGGCACAGAAGGCAGGACTCAGCGTGGCTGCCCTGTTTTTGGCTGGAATTTTTATATTTACCTCGGTAGGAGGCAAGATGGATGGCTCCAGATCCATTTCCATAGGTTCCAAAGATTTTACGGAACAGGAAATCCTGGGTAATATGATGGCGGACCTCATCGAGGACCGGACGGATATTTCCGTAAACAGACGAATTAATCTGGGAGGGACCCAGGTCTGCTTCGGCGCGCTTCAAGGCGGCGACATTGACATGTATATTGAATATTCCGGAACCGCTTATACGGATATGTTAAAACACCCGCCTGTCAGTGATATGGAAAAGGTGTATGAGACCGTAAAAGCTGAATTGAAAGAGCAGTACGGCCTGAATGTATTAAAGCAGATGAATTTTAACAATACGTATACGCTGGCAGTCACTCAGGAGACCGCCAGGAAGTATGGGCTTGAGACCATCAGTGATTTGGCTTCAAAAGCCGGCAGCATGACCTCCGGTACCACATTTGAGTTCAGTAACCGTGAAGACGGGCTTGCCGGTCTTCAGAAGGCTTATGGGTTCCAGGTAGGGAATCAGCTTACCTTAGACAGTGCACCCCGCTATCTGGCTCTGGAAAAAGGCGAGGTTGATATGATTGATGCCTTTTCCACGGATGGGCTTTTAAAGAAATTCGATCTAAAAACTCTCGTTGATGATAAGAACTTTTTCCCGCCCTACTATGCCATACCGGTCATTCGGGAGGATGCACTGGAAAAGTTTCCTGAAATCCCGGCACTTATGGAGGAATTGGGACAGCTGCTGACAAATGAGGTCATGATGGAGCTGAATTACAAGGTGGATGAGCTGCAGCAGACGCCTGCTGAAGTTGCCCACGACTTTTTAGTAGAGAGCGGAATGATTTCATGATATTCGGTGTTGGGCTGTTTGCAGTCATTTCCCTGATTTTTTCTGTTCCTGCACTTCAAAAGCTGGCTGCCGGAGAGATGGAATTATCCTGGAAAGAGGAAAAAATAGGCACTCTCTTTGGCCATTATATGGGGGTAGCGGCCGCCCTGATGTTTGTTTTGTGGCTTTTAAGGCCCCTGGGAGTTATTTGGCTGTATGCGGCGGCAGGAGGGCTGTATTTGGTTCTCACCCTTTGTTTTTTCTATAAAGCAGTACGAATATTAAATAAAAAAGAGATTGGATCATAGGTATTGGACATAAAGAGGTCGATCATTACACAATTTTTGTGTTTATTGGAGATTTTAAAGTTTATCTCCTTAGAATAGATAAAATTATTGTAAAAAATAAACGATATATGATTATAACTGTAAATTCAATTATAGTTAAAGTATATGATTGACAATATAATAATCTTTGTATATACTATTAGCAGTAGGCAAAGGGGCCAGGGAAGAAATTCTGGTACCTTTGCTTTTTTATTAGCTGGGAATGAAAAGATGCTCTTCCCTGCACAAAGAGGTGTACTCCATAAATGAGGTGGAGTATGCCTTATTTTTATTTAGAGGAGGAAATTGAGATGAATGTAAGCGATATTCTGACACAGGCAAATTCCAATATGTTCAGCATATGGTTTTTGATCGGCGCGGCCTTTGTATTCTTTATGCAGGCTGGGTTCGCCATGGTTGAAACCGGATTCACCAGGGCAAAAAATGCGGGCAACATTATTATGAAAAACCTTATGGATTTCTGCATTGGAACCGTAGTATTTTTGTTTTTGGGATTTGGCCTTATGATGGCAGAGGATATGGTTATGGGATTGGTGGGAATCCCGAATCTTGACTTGTTCACTGATTTTGCAGGCTTTAACTGGTCCAGCTTTGTTTTTAACCTGGTATTTTGTGCAACGGCAGCAACCATTGTTTCCGGTTCCATGGCAGAACGGACCAAGTTCAGCGCTTATTTGATTTACAGTGCTGTGATCAGTGCCGTGATCTATCCCATCGAAGCAGGATGGATCTGGAATGGAAGCGGGTGGCTCCTTAACCTTGGATATGTTGATTTTGCCGGCTCCAGTGCCATTCATATGGTAGGCGGTCTTTCAGCCTTTATTGGAGCAGCGATCCTTGGGCCGCGTATAGGAAAATACACCAAAGATAAAAATGGAAAGACGCTGGTCAATGCCATACCAGGACATTCCATTACCTTAGGAGCTCTGGGAGTCTTTATTTTATGGTTTGGCTGGTACGGGTTTAATGGGGCAGCCTGTACCTCCGTGGAACAGCTGGCTCAGGTATTTGGTACAACGACCATTTCTGCCGGATTTGCTACGGTGACTACGATGCTGTTTACCTGGTTTAAAAATGGAAAGCCGGATGTTTCCATGACGCTCAATGGTTCTCTGGCGGGACTGGTGGCGATTACAGCCCCTTGTGCCAATGTGGATGCTGCCGGTTCTGTAGTTATTGGGATTGTAGCCGGATTTCTCGTAGTTCTGGCTGTAGAATTCATAGATATGAAGCTTCATGTGGATGACCCCGTAGGAGCGGTGGCGGTCCATGGCGTAAACGGCATATGGGGCACATTAGCGGTAGGCTTGTTTGGGATTTATGACACCGGAGCGGTTACAAAAGGATTGTTCTATGGAGGAGGGCTGCGTCAGTTTGGGATACAGCTGCTTGGAGTTTTCTGTATTCTTCTATGGACCGCAGTGACAATTACCATTGCATTTATAATCATTAAGAAAACCGTGGGCCTGCGGGTATCCCCGGAAGAAGAAATGGAAGGGCTTGATATCAAAGAACATGGGCTTTCCAGTTCCTATGCAGATTTTATGCCGGCAGGCAATCTTTATTACGGTGCCGGAACCGGCATGATTTCTTCCGAAATCCCACCGGCGGCTGAAACATCAGTGCCTCTGGCGCCATCGAAGGCTCCGGCTTCTGAAAATGAGGAAGCAGACACGGCTCCTGGGAAAAAGATATTTAAGGTTACCATCATCACCCGCCAGGATAAACTGGAGGAATTGAAAACTGCGATGAATGAAATTGAAGTGAGCGGAATGACAGTCACTCAGGTCATGGGGTACGGGTTACAAAAAGGTCAAATACAGATTTACCGTGGGGTTCCTGTAGAAACCAATTTGCTTCCAAAAGTTCAGGTAGACATTGTTGTGTCTAAGGTGCCGGTGTCCCAGGTTTTAAATGCGGCAAAGAAAGCACTTTATACCGGTAATATCGGAGATGGAAAGATATTTGTATACCGTGTGACAGATGTAGTGAAAGTAAGAACCGGAGAAACTGGTTATGATGCTTTACAAGGGGATGACTGACCGCAGAAAGGCTGAATAGAGAGGATTAAAAAAGCAGCGGGGGAAGAAAACGCCTCCGCTGCTTCTAATGTGCAGAAATTGTTTTAAGCCTGCCAAACTCCTATAACATTCTCAGGACGATAAGATTATCGGTCTCCTTGATTTCGGTTTGGGGACCTAAAACAGCCATGACCTTACTGTCACGTATGATTGCCAGAATATTGATTCCTTCTGTCTGCCTCAGTGCCAGTTTTTGAAGTGTCTTTCCGATCCAGCCATGTTTGGGATGCATCTCTATGATTTCATATTCGTCTGAGCGGTGAATATATTCCATCGGGTCATTTGTGATAAACTGGTATGCAATCCGTTCGCCCATTTCCATTTCGGGTAGAACAACCCGGTCTACACCGATATTCTCCATGATTTTCTTTTGGCGTGTGCCATTTGCTTTTGCAAGAACAAACGGAATGTTCATTTCTTTTGCGATCATGCAGGTGATAATAGCTGCCTCAAAGTCGGAGCTGAAGGCCACAACCACAGCATCAAAATTCCCCAGCCCCATCTTTGATAAGGAGGAGGGGTCCGTTACATCCGCTTCGATTGCGTAGGTACAATATTCCGCAGCTTCCTGGACCAGGGTGGGATTGATGTCACAGCAAAGTACCTGTAATCCATTTTCATGCAATGTAGCAGCAATACTGCGTCCGAACTTGCCAAGACCCAGAACTGCGATCTGTGCATTTTTATCAAATTTTATTTTATTCATATAGCAAGGCTCCTTTAACCGATTAAAATGTCTTCTTTGGGGTATCGAATCGTATTATTTGCTTTTTCCCCTCTTTTGGATAATGAAATCAATATGGAAATAGGACCGATGCGCCCGATAAACATACACAAAATCAGCAAAAGCTTTCCCTGTGAACTGAGAAATGGAGTGATTCCGGTTGTAAGCCCAACGGTTCCAAGAGCCGAGGCTACTTCGTAGAACAGGTCTACTGTCCCATGGGAATAGGCGTTGTTATACTCTGTCAATGTTAAAATGGCAGTACCGGTACAAAGCAATACCGTCATAATGATAATAATCGTAAGAGATTTTTGCAGCAACTGCAAAGGGATATTTTTGTGAAATACGTCTATGGTATATCTGCCTTTTATGACGGACCACACGCTGCATATAACAACAGCCAAAGTGACCGTTTTGATCCCACCTGCAGTACCGCCGGGGGAACCACCAATAATCATAAACAAACTGGAAATAAATTTTGATGTTTCGCCAAGAGCGCCCTGATCTATGGTTGCAAATCCGGCAGTTCTAAGAGTCACAGATTGAAAGAAGGCTTTAAACATCCTTTCTCCAAATCCATCATTCCCCCAAAGCCGGGTGTTATTGTATTCAGCAGTTAAAAAATACAGGAAACCGGTGAATAAGAGAAGACCTGTGGTGATCAAAACCAGTTTTGTATGGAGGGAAAATTTCCATCTCTTTTTTATTTTTAATGAAAAATAATTTTTTATATTGTATATCAAGTCAACCCAAACTGAAAAACCAATTCCGCCGATTATGATGAGCAGCATAATGGGAATACAAATGAGAAAATTGGTCCCATAAGGAATCAGGCTTTTGTCTCCGATCACGTCAAACCCAGCATTGCAAAAGGCGGAGACTGAGTGAAAAATGCCATAGAACAAAGAAGTAAAGACATCATGTCCCTCCATCAGGAATCCAATAAAAAGAAAAACCGCACCAATTCCTTCAAAAATCAGGGTTCCTCTTATTACGAACATCACCATGCGCACCATACCATGAAAATCAGTATGGTTAAAAGCAGTCTGCAGGGTCAGCCGTTCTTTTAACGTGATTCGCTTTCCAAGGTGAATGCCCAGGTAAGTGATAATGGCAACGATCCCCAGACCGCCAATCTGTATAAGAAGTAAAATGATTATTTTACCAAATAAACTCCATGAGGTAGCCGTTGTCACAGTAACAAGCCCTGTAACGCAAACGGCTGAGGTGGCAGTGAACAGGCAGTCAAGGAATGAAACCGTTCCAGCAGAAGCAGACTGGGAAACAGGAAGTTTTAATAAAACAGAACCTATTAAAATAATCATCAGAAAACTAATAGTAACGATTTGAGACGGTGTCAGTGCAGAGCGAAGTTTCTTTGTTAAGATCAGCCTGCCCGTATTTAATTTGTTTATATCCAAAAATTTCCTCCTACACAAAAGACATTACATATTCAACATCCCTTTGTTAAAAAGCCGTTGCTTATATAATGCCCGTCAGTAACAATTTATTTCCGATCAATGTGATTATAGCATGGGAAATGATGAAATACAATATCATTCCTCTTAAAATCATTCCCGTTTAACAGCGGAAATTTCCAATAAAAATTAGAATCCGAGACATAATAATAATATTGACACAAATAAAATTATATGTTATAAACTATCTAATTAGAAATTTGGTTGTTATCGGTTGGACAGGAAACTGTTACAAGTCGTTTGGGTACTCAGGGGGAAGTACCCAGGCTTCTTGTACTCAGTTTCTTTTTTTTATTTAAAATCAGATAACTGTGATCCAAAGGACTAATAATTTTATTACGTTAGGAGTGATTTCATGTCTATTCGTACCCTATCAGCAATTAAAAATGCAGAAGAGCGATCCATTTCCCTGGTGAAAGAAGCGCAAAAAGAAGCGGAGAGGCAAGTCGGTCAAAACAGAAAACAAAAAGAGGAACTGCGGCAAAAGAAAATGGAGGAGACTTTGTTGCGGGAGCAGGAAATCTTATTGAAGGCAAGGGAGAAAGCAAAAGCCAAATGTTTGGAATTGGAAAAAAGCAATCAGCCTATGATGGAAAAATATGAAAATCCTCCGGAGCCAAAGGTGGAGAAGGCTGTAAATTTGATTGTGAATCGGGTGTTTAAGTATGGCAGTTGAAAAAATGAAAAAGGTTTCCATCACCGCCATTCGTGATCAAAGCGACATGCTGTTAAAAGAGATCCAAAAATCAGGTACCATTCATTTCAAAGAGTTGGAATTGCAGGAGCTGCCCGAGGACTATGTCTTCTTATCTAAAACAGCACCGGTGGAGGATTTTGAGCTAATCGAGGAAAAGCAGGTGATTGATGCAACGTTAAAAGCCTTAAAGCCCTATGTGCCTAAAAAATCCATTACCGCCAAACGTCCCCGGCTGACCTATGAAGAATGCTGTAACTATTTGTGTAAGCCGGAATTAAAGGAAACGCACAGAAAGGTAAAGGAGATCCTGGATAAAAAGGATGCTCTGGCTCAGGAAATAAAAAAAGCAAAATCAGAGAATGTACAGCTGGAGCAATATGCCTTTATTGATTTCAGTACCGCAGATCTGAATGATTTAAAAAAGGTGAAAGCCTTTTTGATTGCAGTGAAGGCGGCAAAGGAAGAAACCTTTCTGGCTTGGAAGGAAGCCTTTCCTGAATTGTATCTAGAACCTTTGGGTAAGGTGAAGCAGGATACGGTCTATCTCGCAGTATCGGAACGGGGAAAATACCAGGAGGTACAGGATTCCTTGAATCAGCAGTCCATTCCCATCTTGGATCTCTCATTTGAAAAACCGCCCAGGGAATTGATTGAATATAACGTAAACCGGTTAAAGAAGGCGGAATCCGAACTGGTCCGGTGCAATGATGCATTAAATACTTTGGGACACAGATACGATGATATTTTGATCGAATTGGATGCGGTAAATACGGTTTTAAGCCGAAACCAGGTGATTGAAAATTTTTTAAACAGCAGACACGTAATATATATGGAAGGATGGGTACCGGAAAAGGATATCCCCGGATTATACAACATTTTGGACCGGATGCTTCCTCAAAGCTATTACCTGGAGGCAGAAGACGTGTCCCCCGAGGATGCAGAAACACCAGTCAAGCTGAAAAATAAGGGGATATTTACTTATTTTGAAAGCATCACGGAGATGTTCAGCCTTCCAGCTTATCAGGAATTAGATCCAACCAGTATACTCACTATTTTCTATCTCATATTTTTCGGTATGATGGTAGGAGATGTGGGGTATGGATTGATATTGACACTTGGCTGCTTTTTCGCGTTGCGATGGATTGATTTTAAGGAAAAGACGAGAAGATCCGTCAAGATGTTTTTCTATCTTGGGATATCTGTAATACTTTGCGGATTTTTATACGGAAGTATGTTCGGTATCACCATTTTTGCTCCTGTTCCTGTGAAGGGAGGGGGATTTAAACCCATCTTGGACACCCAGACCGATATCGTATTTATGCTGGTCTTGTCACTTGTGATTGGCGTGATTCATATCTTCAGCGGTCTGGTCATGAAGGGGTTAAACAGTTATATACAAAAAGATTATGCAGGGATCTTCTGCGATTCGGTTCTCTGGATGCTTACCCTGGCAAGCGGTATATTATTGCTTTTAACTGGTGCAGGAATGCTGGATTTGGGCAGTCCCAAGCTCTTTGGCATCATTTTTGGAATCTGCATCGCAGGACTTGCAGCAACCCAGGGAAGAAGCAGCAAAACCCTTGGAGGGAAAATCGGAGGAGGCCTTTATGGTGTATACGGCCTTACCAGTTATATCGGAGATATTGTTTCCTACACCAGAATCGTAGCACTTGGACTTTCGGGGGCCTATATCGCTTTTTCTTTTAATCTGATGTCCGGACTGATTCCGGGAGTCCTTGGTAAGCTGGTGTTTGGCACTTTGATCGCAGTGTTCGGCCAGGCCTTGAATCTGGGTCTGTCTTTGCTGGGTGCGTATGTCCACAGCTGCAGACTGCAATATGTGGAATTCTTCGGTAAATTTTATAAAGGCGGCGGAAAGGCATACCGGCCTTTTCAAGTAGAAAACGATTATATTTCAATTAAGAGTACAAATCAGGAGGATGAATGATGACAATTTCAAGTTATTTCTTAGAATACGGTGGTTTTATCTTTGCGGCTGCGGGTGCAGCTTTGGCAGTTGGTTTGGCTGGTGTGGGTTCCGCAAAAGGCTGTGGGGTAGCAGGACAGGCAGCGGCAGGAATTATCACGGAGGAACCTGAAAAATTTGGACAAGCTCTGATTTTGCAGCTGTTGCCAGGTACCCAGGGATTGTATGGCTTTATCATTGGCTTTCTAGTTCTGCTGCAGATTGGGAATAATCCAAGCTTGGCCCAGGGACTTTATCTTCTGTTTACCGGTCTGCCCGTAGGACTTGCCGGTTTACTCTCTGGTATTGCCCAGGGAAAGGTAGCGGCTTCGGGTATGCAGATTCTTGCAAGAAATCCAGAGCATAATACCAAAGGTATCATTCTGGCAGCCATTGTTGAGACTTATGCGATTCTTGGTTTTGTAGCATCGATCATTATGTTATTTGTGACCTACCCTAAATAATGGATCTGGGTTGAAAGGAAGTGAGGAGTTGGGCAGCTTAGAAGCATTGACTGAAAAAATAATAGAAGACGGACAGAACCAGGCACAAAAGCTGATTGAGAAAGCTGTGGAGAACAGTAAAAAAGAGCTGGAAGAGGAAATCCGTGAGATAGAGCGCATCTGCGAAAACAGAATAAAAGAAGCCGAAGTAAAAGCGGCTGAACTGTATCACAGGATTTGTGCGGAAAAAGAGATTGAGATCAGAGATAAAAATCTGTTAATAAAACAAAACGTCATGGACCGTGTATTCCATGAAGCACTAATGCAATTAAAAAACCTGGATATCATGGAATATAAGGAGCTGCTGACCAGGATGCTTTTAGATAAGGATTTAAGCAATGATATCCTGATTCTGCCGGAAAAGTATCACAGGCCGGAATATGATATGGATTCTTTTCTTAACGGTCTGGTTGGAAAAGACAAGGCTCCCTTAAAAACAGTTTATCAGCCGTTGGCAGGAGGATTTATCCTGATGAGGGACGGGATAGAAGAAAACTATACGTTTGAAGCCTGGATTGATGTGATCCGTCAGGAAATGGAGCGGGAGGTAGTGGATATCTTGTATGGAGAGGAGACGTGAACTTGAAGGATACTGATTTTATAACTGCATCCAGCTTTATAAGGACACTGGAAAGCAGGCTTCTTACAAAATCCAAATTAGACAGCCTTATTTCACTCCAGCATTTTTCTGATATAGCAAAGGGGCTTTCCCAAGATACGGATTATAACTTGACCGCGGTCAGTACTTTAGATCAGGCAGAGGCTGTTTTAAAAGAAGAATGGGAACGGGTGTGCAACTTGCTTTATAAAGTGTCTCCTCATAAAGCGGCGGTTGATATAGTTTTGTTACCCTATGAATTCCATGCTCTTCGCTGTGCCTTGAAAAAAGCTCTGTCAAAGACAAAAAGTACAGAGCCGCTTTCAGAGGATATGGAGAAACTGCTGGCACAGGCTTCTCTCATGGAAGAGGACAGTCAGAGGAAAGAGATTTTTCTGGATAAAAAAATGTTTGAAGCCATGAAAAGGATCGGAAAAGAATTAAACAGTGAGCTTATAGCGGAACAGGTACAGATGAGGATTGATTTTTATAATATAAAAACAATGCTGCGTGCAAGAGAAATGAATAAGGACTCCGCTTTTTTTGAGTATTGCTATGAACCGGGAGGACGTTTGACCAAAGATGTATTTGTTCAGAACTATTCCCTTCCGTTCTCCGCATTGGCAGCTTCCTTTTCCAACAAATATTGCAACACCGAGGTTCAAAAGGGACTGGAAGCCTATGAGACCCATCATAATTTCTCAGTGCTGGAGACGCTTTTTCGTGATAGCCTGATCAAGCACTTAAAAAAAGCCAAGCTGATTTCCTATGGTCCTGAAATTCTGTATGCATATCTGATGGCAAAAGAAAATGAGCTCCGGCAAATCCGGCTGCTGCTTACTTGTAAGTCCAGAAACATATCGGATCATATCTTAATTGGAAAGCTGGGGGAAAGTTATGTATAAAATGGCGGTAATAGGAGATCGGGAATCTATTTTGATTTTTAAGGCATTTGGTGCCGATATTTTTGCAGCAGACGAAGCCGATGTTATGCAGAATAGAAGGCTTGTCAACCAACTGGCAAAGGACGGGTATGCTATCATTCTGATCACAGAGCAGGTTGCAAGTCATCTTAGTGAAGTTTTGGAGCATTTTGGCAGGGAACCGCTCCCTGCAATCTCCGTCATTCCTTCTATGGAAGGTTCCCATGGACTTGCTGAATTGAGAATGAAAAAGAATGTGGAAAGAGCAGTCGGGATGAATATATGATAGGCTTCGGCCTCCTGAGATTTACTATGAGAGGAGAGAGAAAATTTGAGATTAGGTACCGTAATAAGCGTTGCAGGTCCGTTAGTCATTGCCAAAGGCATGAACACTGCAAAAATATATGATATGGTGACGGTTTCCGATCAGCATTTGATTGGTGAAATTATAGAGATGCGCGGTGACAGAGCTTCCATTCAGGTTTATGAAGAGACCTCCATGCTGGGACCTGGGGAACCGGTTTATGGAGAAGGAGAGCCATTAAGTGTTGAACTGGGACCAGGGCTGTTGGAATCCATGTTTGACGGGATTCAGAGACCATTAAACATCATTATGGAAAAGTCAGGAGATTTTATTAACCGGGGCGTTTCCGTAAAAGCTTTAAACCGGGAGATAAAATGGAATTTTGTGCCATGCCTGAAGGCGGGGGACAAGGTTTTAACCGGCGATGTAATAGGAACGGTAGAGGAAAATTCCATCGTTCAGCATAAAATCATGATACCAAAAGGAATCAAGGGCACGATAAAAAGTATTTCCCAAGGGGAATATACCATTGAAGATACGGTTGCTGTTGTGGAGCAGGAGGATGGAACCCAGGTAGATGTCACCATGCTTCAAAAATGGCCGGTTCGACGTGGACGGCCTTATTATAAAAAGAAGACACCTGAAAAACCATTGGTTACCGGCCAGCGTGTCATAGATACCTTTTTCCCGGTGGCAAAGGGGGGAACTGCTTGTGTTCCGGGACCTTTTGGTAGCGGAAAGACCGTTGTGCAGCACCAGATTGCAAAATGGGCGGATGTGGATATCGTAGTTTATGTAGGCTGCGGCGAACGCGGCAATGAGATGACCGATGTATTAAATGAATTTCCTGAACTGATCGACCCGAAGACAGGGCAGTCGCTGATGAAGCGTACGGTCCTTATTGCCAATACTTCAAACATGCCGGTAGCGGCCAGAGAGGCTTCTATTTACACAGGGATTGCGATTGCAGAATATTATAGGGACATGGGCTATTCGGTGGCATTGATGGCGGATTCCTCCTCCAGATGGGCGGAGGCGTTAAGGGAAATGTCCGGGCGCCTGGAGGAGATGCCTGGAGAAGAAGGATATCCGGCATATTTGGGATCAAGACTCGCAGAGTTCTATGAAAGATCCGGAGAAGTAATATGCCTTGGACAGGAGAAACGAATCGGGACCTTGACGGTCATGGCGGCCGTATCTCCTCCAGGCGGAGATTTATCGGAACCGGTCACACAGGCAACACTTCGTATCGTTAAGGTGTTTTGGGGACTGGATTCCAGTCTTGCCTATGCCCGTCATTTTCCGGCGATTAACTGGTTGACTTCCTATAGCCTGTACTCCTCAAATCTTATGAAGTGGATGGATGAAAATGTGGATCAGGATTATTCCGGATTACAGGGAGAAGCGCTGGCTCTGTTACAGGAAGAAAGCCGGTTAAATGACATTGTAAGATTGGTGGGATATGATTCCCTGTCCCAGGAGGACCAGCTGAAGCTTGAAATAGCAAAGTCATTGAGAGAGGATTTCCTGCAGCAGAATGCCTTTGTGGAGGAAGACAGCTATACCCCTTTAAAGAAGCAGTTTTATATGCTTCAGACAATTTTAAAATTTCATGCACAAGCAAAGCAGGCATTAGAGGATGGGATTTACTTAAAGGATCTCTTACATCTGCCGGTTCGTGAAAAACTGGGACGAATAAAAGAAATACCGGAAGATTCCCTGGAAAAGTTCGGGGAACTTCAGGAAGTCATGGAACAGGAGATCAACAGCCTGATACAGGAGAGGGGGAACAGACGATGATAAAAGAATATCGTACCATATCAGAAATTGTGGGACCTCTTATGGTAGTGGAAAAGGTTGAAAATGTCTGCTACGATGAAATGGTAGAAGTCAGGACGCAAAGCGGGGAAATCAGACAGGGCCGTGTTCTGGAAATTAACGAAAGCAGTGCGGTGATCCAGCTGTTTGAACGGGCAGATGGAATCCTTATGGAAAAAAGCTCCGTTCGTTTTCTGGAAAAACCCCAGCAATTGGGAGTTTCCATGGATATGCTTGGCCGTATTTTTAACGGTATGGGCAAGTCCATTGATGAAGGACCAAAATTACTGCCGGAAAAATATATGGACATCAACGGTGTAGTCATCAATCCTGTTGCAAGGGATTATCCTTCCGAGTTTATCCAGACAGGAATTTCTTCCATTGACGGGTTAAATACCATGGTGCGCGGTCAGAAGCTCCCGGTGTTTTCTGCATCGAGTTTGCCCCATAAAGAATTGGCGGCTCAGATCGCAAGGCAGGCCAAGGTGAAAGGCAGCGAGGGGAATTTTGCCGTGGTATTTGCTGCAATCGGCATTACCTTTGAAGAGGCGGAATATTTCATTGAAGACTTCAGAAAAACAGGTGCCCTGCAGAGAACGGTGATGTTTGTAAACCTGGCGGATGATCCGGCGATTGAACGTCTTTCGACTCCGCGTATGGCCCTGACGATGGCGGAGTATCTGGCCTTTGAAAAGGATATGCATGTTCTGGTTATTATGACTGATATTACAAACTATTGCGAGGCACTTCGTGAAGTAGGTGCGGCGCGAAGAGAAGTACCGGGCAGAAGAGGATACCCTGGTTATATGTATACCGATTTGGCCAATCTGTATGAACGTGCCGGCAAAATCAAAGGGCGGAAGGGTTCCATCACTCAGCTTCCTGTTTTAACGATGCCGGAAGATGACAAGACCCATCCGATCCCGGATCTTACCGGTTATATTACGGAGGGGCAGATCATACTGAGCCGGGATCTGTACAGAAAAAAAATCTGGCCGCCGGTGGATGTGCTTCCATCCTTATCAAGACTAAAGGATAAGGGAATTGGAGCAGGAAAGACCCGTGAAGATCATGCGGATACCATGAACCAGTTATTTTCCGCATATGCCCAGGGGAAAAAAGCGAGAGAACTGTCTGCGATTTTAGGGGAATCCTCGTTGTCGGATACCGATAAATTATATGCCAGATTTGCAGATGAATTTGAACTCAAATACATCGCTCAGGGATTTGATGTAAACCGCAGCATTGAAGAAACACTGAATATTGGCTGGAAATTGCTCTCCATGTTTCCAAAATCTGAATTAAAACGAATCAAGGAAAAATTTATAAAGGAATATTTACCAGATGACCAGAGTGAACATTCCCTTGAGGAGCACCCAGAGAAAGAGGGGTAACAGACATGGAAAAGTTGAATGTGAACCCCAATCGAATGGAACTTGCGGAACTCAAATCAAAGCTTGCTGTTGCCAAACAGGGTCACGAACTGCTCAAGGGGAAACAGGATGAATTAGTTCACCGTTTTGTAGATATGGTTCGTGAGAGTAAAGATTTAAGAGCCAGGCTGACCGAACAGTTCTCCGATCTGTATCAGCAATTTGCACTGGTCGGTGCGGAACTGTCTCCGGACTTTCTGGAGGAAGCGTTCCTCTCTTCCGGAAATTCAGCCAATATAACCGGCTCGGAAGCCTCAATTATGGGAGTTCGTGTACCCCAATTTGATTTTCTTCTGCCAAAGGATGAAATCTCTTATCCTTACAGTTTTTCTTATACGAACAGTGAACTTGATGCTTCTCTCAGGAAATGTCATCGTATGATGCAAGACATCATCCATCTGGCTGAACTGGAAAAAAGCTGTGAGCTGTTAGCAAATGAGATTGAAAAAATAAGAAGAAGAGTCAATGCACTTGAGTTTATGACCATTCCTCAGCTGCAGGAGAGCATCCGTTATATACAGATGAGACTTGATGAGAATGAACGGGGTAATTTAGTCAGACTGATAAAAGTAAAAAATAAAATAAAAAAATAATTCCCTGCTTTTAAGTGGTTGGATGATACAAAAACAGGAGCCAAGGGGGCTGAAGAACCTTCTGCTCCTGTTTTTGTTACGTTTTAGACTTAATCACCCATTCCCCTCAGTTTGAGGCAATCGTTCAATAAACAGTTCAACTGCTTTCGGTAAATTATTTTCATGAATGAGATAGGAAAAATATCTGTAATATTGATTTTCCAGTGGAATGATTTTGATTTCTTTGTTCCTTACGGATTCTTCCACCACCAAAGAGGAAATGAAGCTGATTCCCATATTATTTTTTACAGCTTCTTTAATGGAGTAGTTGCTTCCCAGGGTAATTAAGTTTTTGGGGGATATGCCGTAGCTGTTTAAAAAAATATTTAGATTTTCCCCGGTTCCGGAACCCTTCTCCCGATGAATCCAGGTCTGATTGGATAAGGACTGCTTGAGTTGTGCTCCCTGGTCGTAATGAAAGGACGCGGGGGCAACGATGACCATCCGGTCCTTATAAAAATTGTGATGGATATAATTTTCAACCGGCACAGTTCCTTCGATCAAAGCGAGATCAATGTCATAATTTTTGAATTTTTCATAGATATGCTCCGTATTCTCAATGGTTATTTCCAGTTTTATGTTGGGATATAGCTTCATAAATTCACTTAATATAGAAGGAAGAAGAAATTCTCCAATGGTCATGCTGGCCCCCACTCTTAATGTGCCGCTGGGGGAATGGTCTGTTTGTAAAAGCTCCTCCCTGGTTTCTTCCAAAACCGATAAGATCTGCTTTGCGCGTTTGTATAGGATATCTCCCTGAGCAGTGATGAAAATGTTTCTTTGTTTATTAGAGCGTTCGATGAGCCTGGTGTGAAAATAATGCTCCAGATTGGAGATATGAAGGCTTACGCTTGGCTGGGATATATTAATGGCTGCTGCTGCTTTGGTAAAGCTCTTTTTATCAACCACAGCAATAAATGTTTTTAATTCTTCAATCAAAGGTCCTACCTCGTAATTTCTGTATTTCGGTTATAATCCATTAGAAATATAAATAGGTATAATAAAAAATAAATATTATACTTATTGGTTTAAACACAGTATACTATATCCTAAAATAGGATGCAATGTCAAAAAGGAGCGGTGAATGGTGAAAACATTAGATGAAGTACTGTTAGGAGAAATTGAGGGGTTTAAAGAATTAGGATATCAATTTTTAAATGGTGAAATAAGTAAAATGGATTTTAAGGGAGCCTCCGGGGGGATGGGGGTATATGCCCATAGAAATAAAAAAGATTTTATGGTTCGATTCCGGGTACCTTCTGGGATTGTTCAGTGGAATGTGCTTCAATTCATTCATGATTATGCGGTAAAATACGGTGTGGAACAAGTGCATTTAACAACACGTCAGGCCATTCAGCTTCATGGAATCAGTATGGACCAGATCTGCGAAGTCATAGAAGCAGGAATCAAGCAGGGCATATATACAAGAGGTTCCGGCGGAAATTATCCAAGAAACGTTGCCATATCCCCACTGTCAGGTGTGGAAAAAGGAGAGGCATTCGACGTATCTCCCTATGCATTGGCAGTGGGAGATTATTTCCTCCAAAAGATTTATACATATAAGCTGCCAAGAAAATTAAAGGTCGCATTTTCAAACAGTGAAGAAGATGCAGCCAATACCGGCGCAGTTGATCTGGGATTTCTGGCGGTGGAAGAAAAGGGAAAGAAATATTTCAGAGTTTACTTAGCCGGTGGACTTGGTAGAAATTCCAGGCTTGGAGCAGAGTTTCCGGAGCGGATCAAGCCGGAGGATGTGCTGTACCACGTAGAAGCAGCTACCCAGATTTTTATGAGCGAGGGAGATTATCAAAATAAAAACAAGGCCCGCATGAGATATATCCTGGATCGCATGGGAGAAGAAGAATTTATGAAATGCTACAGGGCCCATCTTTTAAAAGTAAAACAAGGCGGGGACCGGACGCTTTTTGTCACCGGGAAGGAATATAACAAGACAGGGATCAAAACAGACGTCAAAAGCAAGCGCTTGATCGAGCAGAAGCAAGAGGGACTATACAGTGTCTATGTCCATCCGGCTGGAGGACAGTTATCACTAAAGGATATGGAACTTTTATTCGACCATGTAAAGGTAATTCCCGAAGCAGAAATAAGACTTGCCATGTCTGAAGGCTTCTATATTAGAAATTTAAACGGACAGGAAGCCGAGAACATTCTGGAGCTGACCAGGCATATCGGAGGAGAAAACCGTCTGGAACGGTCCGTTGCCTGTATTGGTGTGCCAACATGTCAGATGGGTATACTTGACAGCCAGGAGACACTGAAAGAGGTAATTGGCTATTTTAAGGAAAAGAATTTTACAGAGGATGTTTTGCCTGAAATCCATATTTCCGGATGTCCCAATTCCTGCAGCGCCCATGAGATCGGAAAAATCGGTTTTTGCGGGAAGAGAATCAATATCCAGGGAGAAGCAAAGGATGCCTTTGAGCTGCATCTGGGCGGAAAGCTGGGGGTAGGAAAAGCAAGGCTTGCGGATTACTGCGGTGACATATTAAGGGAAAACGTGCCTGCTTTTTTATATGAGATCGCGTTAGAGCTATCAAAGACAAACAAGGACTTTTATGACTGGATCGAGGAGGACCGGCCCCGGCTGGAGGAGATTTTAAGTCACTATACGATACAATAAGCAATGGCCGCAGGCATGGATGTCTGCGGCCTTGATTTGTGGAGATGCAAACCGGGCTGCGGTTCTTGTTTTCCCCCTATAGACTTGACATTTGGCAGGATTTGTGTGATTGTAAGGTTATAGGATCTGTTGCATCGGAAGGCCGGAAAAACCCAAAAAAGGAGTGAAGATTTATGAAATTGCTGGCATACAACGTCCGTACGGATGAATCAATGTTCTTTCAAACATTTGCAGAACAATATGGGGTGGAGCTTCATACACTGCCTTACAGCCCCACCTTAGAGAACGCGGGCAAGACAGAAGGCTGTGACGCGGTCAGCGTTGTGACCACCTCCATTACCAAAGAGATACTTGAAAAATGGAAAGCAAGCGGCATCCGCTGCGTATCCACCCGCTCTGTCGGCTTTGACCATATCGACATAGAGGCGGCGGACGCTTTGGACATTCCTGTCTCCACCGTCAATTATACTCCGGCCAGTGTGGCCGAGTATACGGTAATGCTCATATTGATGGCACTGCGCAAAGTTAAAACGATTATAATGCGGGGATCAGTACAGGATTATTCCCTTACAAGTGTGAGGGGCCGGGAGCTTCGTACCTGCACCGTAGGTATCATTGGGGCAGGAAGGATCGGAGAGGCTGTCATTCAGCGGCTTCGTGGGTTTGGATGTGAAATTCTGGTACACACCCTGAAACCGAACGAAGCACTTGCTCCCTTTGTTTCCTACGTTCCTTTTGAGAAACTCTTACAGAAAAGCGACGTTATTTCCCTTCATGCTCCTGCGACGGCAGAGACGAAACATTTGATAGGGCAAAAGGAAATGGAGAAGATGAAGGACGGTGTAGTTCTCATCAATGCCGCCCGTGGTACACTGATTGATACTCAGGCCCTGATTGAAGGTCTGGAATCGGGGAAAATCGGGGCGGCAGCTTTGGATGTTTTGGAAAATGAAAAAAAGGTATTTTATAAAGATTTGAAATATAAAGTACTTTCCAACCGGGAGCTCGCCCTTTTGCAGTCTATGCCCAATGTCATCCTCACTCCCCACACTGCTTTTTATACCGAAGAAGCGGTGAGTGATATGGTGGAGTATTCCATATTAAGCTGCAAATATGAGTTAGAGGGGAGGGATAACCCCTGGCGGGTAAATGGATAGCAGGAAAGGAAACAGAACTTCTCATGAGATTTTGATTTCTTCCATATAATGCTAGAAGGAACACGGCTGACAATGCCGTTAAAGCAGGAAGGAAGACAAGATGATGAACGGAAACTTTCCAGGTCCCTTATTTGAGGTCCAGACCATCGCAGAAAATCTCTACGTTCCCTGGTCTGTGGAAGTAAGTAAAGACGGAAGAGTTTTTTTTACGGAGCGTAACGGAACTCTGCGTGTCGTGGAAGATGGCAGATTAAATCCGGTGCCGGTGTATACCTTTGAACCGCCTTTTGTCAGTATGGGAGAAGGCGGGCTTATGGGGCTCGCTTTGGATGAGGATTTTTTATCCAATGGTTTTATTTATCTTATGTATAACTATGAAGACGACGATGGGATTTACGGCCGTGTGGTACGCATGACGATCGACGGAAATACCGCATCGGAAGAGACGATTCTTTTGGACCGCATACCGGCAGACCGTATCCATAACGGCGGCAGGATCAAAATCGGACCTGACGGTTATCTGTATATCACTGCGGGAGATGCCGGCAGACGGGAACTTGCCCAGGATATCAACAGTTTGGCCGGTAAGATTCTGCGTATCGCAACCGATGGAAGTATTCCGCCGGATAACCCGTTTCCAGGTTCTCCGGTTTATGCTCTTGGCCTTCGCAATCCCCAGGGCCTTGCATGGGATGACAGAAACGTTTTATATGCCACGGATCACGGGGACAGCGCGCATGATGAGATTAATCTCATACAGCCAGGCGGCAACTATGGATGGCCTCTGGTAAAAGGAGATGAAGAAATAGAGGGGTATGATTTTATTAAGCCTGTCATACACAGCGGACTCAATACCTGGGCTCCTGCCGGGCTTACCTTTGTGACCGAAGGACCCCGAAGCGGTCAGCTGCTTGTATCCACACTTCGGGGGAATGTACTCCTTGCAATTACACTTGATGAATCGGGAACCCAGGTGGTAGGTGTAGAACGGTTGCTGGACGGACTTTACGGACGTTTAAGGGAAGCCTATGAGGCAATGGACGGTTCCATCTATATTAGCACCAGTAACATGGACGGCAGAGGGATTCCCTACAATGGGGATGATAAAATTTACAGACTGGTGCCAAACAATTTTACCCGGTCAGACTTTTGGTCCAGGCAATCACTTTAGAAGCGTTCCCTTCCGGTTTAGTTTTAGGATCAACAAAAGCAATCTCGCCAATAAACTCATTGTCCGGTATTGCTTTTTTCAGCTTTGCAAAGGAACCGGCCCAAACAGGAGTGCCGAGAATGATTGTGTCATACGGGGTCCGGATCAATGGGGGGATTCAAAAGCTCAGTTCCCAAACCATTGAACCTGTTTGGCTCTTTTCTTTGGTTAAATCAATAGCAGTAAGGTACCAATAACAATCAGAATCAAACCGCCAAAGGATTTACGGCTCAGTTCTTCTTTTAAGATGAAATATGAAAATCCGATGGTAAGTAGTATGCTCAGCTTATCAATAGGAACGACAATGCCTGCGGGGCCCTTCTGCAAAGCCTTATAGTAGCAGAGCCAGGACATGCCCGTAGCCAGGCCCGACAAGATCAGAAACAACCAATTCTTTTTATCAATCTCTTTTATCTCAGACTGCTTTTTCGTTATGATAACAAGAATCCATGCCATAAGCAAGACGATGATCGTACGGATTGCCGTTCCAAGGTTGGAATCCACATCCTGAATTCCGATTTTTCCTAAAATGGAAGTAAGACTGGCAAAGACGGCAGAACCCAATGCGTAAATAAGCCACCGATGGTCTATGGCTTTTTTGGCATCTTCTTTTTTCTCTATCATCATCCAGGTACCTGCACCAATAAGAAAAAGGGACAAAACTTTTATTCCGGTAATGGCCTCGCCTAAAAAGACCATGGACAGAAGCATAGTCAGTACCGTACTGGATTTGTCGATGGGAGTTACCTTATTCACATTGCCCAGCTGGAGCGCCCTGAAATAGCAAAGCCAGGACATGCCGGTAGCCAGACCCGATAAAACCAAAAAAATAATTGTTTTTGGATTCAGCGTGTTTATGGTATGCTGGGCACCGGTGATCCAGACCATGAACCAGGAAAAAATCAAAATCACAATGGTCCGAAGTGCGGTTGCCAAGTTGGAATCCGTGTTTTTAATACCTATTTTTGCCAATATGGCTGTGATTCCGGCAAAAAAGGCGGAGCCGAACGCAAACAATATCCACATCATAGTAACCCCATTTTTCTGTAAATAAAATTAAAGATATGCTTTTTTAAGTATAGTCTACACCGTACCAAGGAATAGATCAATCCGTTCACAGAATCATTTTCATAAAATGCGAAAAAAAGTTGTTTATATTTATTTAATCTTTTCATAATGCATTTTATAGCATGTTTTTCTGGACTTGCAGATAAATTATGATAACACCTCATTTAAGACGACGCCTTATTTCCGGCGGAAGCTATCATAGAATCGAAAGGAGTACAGAACAAAAATCTACAAGGGAGGTGTTTCATTGCTGCACAGCGGTAACTTTTGATTTTCTACAGTGAGGAGGTAGTGTATGGGAATTATAAAAGCTGTTTTAAAGCGCCCTGTTACAATGGTTCTGGCCATTCTATGCCTGTTGGTATTTGGTTTGTCTTCCGTATTTACATCTAAGATGGAGCTGACTCCGGAGATGAATTTCCCCATGATGCTGATCAGCAGCGTCTACGCGGGAGCCAGTCCGGAAAATGTCAATGACCTGGTGACAAAACCCGTTGAAGACGCGGTAGGAACTCTTTCCGGTATTAAAAACATCCAGTCCGTTTCCCAGGAAAATGTTTCTATGGTAATGCTGGAATATGAATATGGCACCAACATGGATAAAGCGTATTCTGATTTAAAGAAAAAGATAGATGCAATAAAACTGCCGGATGATGTGGAAACCCCTACAATAATGGAGTTTAATATCAATGACATGCCTGCAGTTGTACTGGCTGTCAATGATCCGACCCAGCACAACCTGTATAATTTCGTCAATGATACCATCATGCCGGAGTTTGAAAAAATACCTTCCGTTGCCAGTGTGGATATAAGCGGCGGTCAGGAAAACTATGTAAGCGTACGCCTGATTCCGGAGAAAATGAATCAGTACCATTTGACCATGAATTCCATTACCCAGGCCATCAAGGCGGCGGACTTCAGCTATCCGGCAGGAAGTACAGGGGTAGGGAAACGGGAATTGTCCGTGGTTACATCGGTGAAGGTGGATGATGTCAATAAGCTGAAAAAGGTTCCTTTAGTCGCAGGGGCCGGAAAGACGATTTATCTAGAGGATGTAGCTGAAATACAAGAAGCATTGAAAAAGCAGGATACCATTGGACGGTATAACGGTCAGGAGACCATAACCTTATCCATCAACAAGCAGCAGAAAAACAGTGCGGTAGAGGTCTCCAAGGGAGTGAAGGAGACCATTAAAAATTTGAAGTCGGAATATCCCAATGTGGAATTTATCGAAATTAACGATACCAGTGACCAGATCCTGTCTGCCTTAAATGACGTAAAGGACACCATGATCACAGCGGTACTCATTGCTATGGTTATTATTTTCCTGTTCTTTGGTGATTTAAAGGCATCTCTGATCGTAGGAAGTTCCATGCCCATATCCATGCTCATTTCCCTGATCATGATGTCTGTCATGGGGTTTTCCTTGAACTTAATCACGATGAGCAGTATCGTGCTGGCGATCGGAAACATGACGGATGACTCTATTGTGGTCCTTGACAGCTGCTTCAAAGCCCAGAAGGGAAAAGGCTTTAAGGCTTATATGTCAGCAGCGGTTGGAGGTACCAGTGAGGTCTTTGCCGCTATTTTAGGCGGAGCCGTAACCAACAGCGTGGTGTTTATTCCCCTTGCCTTTTTGGAGGGAATGTCCGGGCAGCTGTTTATGCCATTGGGCTTTACTCTAATCTTCACGTCCCTGGCATCGGCAATCTCCGGCCTGACCATTGTGCCCATGTGTTACAGCAGACTGCGCCCTGTAGAAAAGAATGACTCACCGGTAGGGGGCATTGTGAGAGTGGTGCAGGCTGGTTACACAGCCCTTGCCGCAAGGCTTCTCCGTAAAAAAGCCCTTGTCATGATCGTGTCGGTCCTTCTTTTGGCGGCCTCCGCAGTTCTGGCGGGAAAGCTGGGCTTTGAGCTCATGCCTGATACGGATGAAGGCACCATTGCCGTCTCCATCGAGGTAAAACCCGGACTAAAGCTGGAGGAGGTGAATAAGATTCTTCAAAAAGCAGAGGCCGTTGTGACCGGTGAAAAGGACCTGGATTCCTATATGGTAACCTATGGGGGAGGAGGATTGAGTTTAACCAGCAAAAATGTAGGCACTTTAACCGCTTATTTAAAGGATGACCGGATTCTTTCCACCAAAGAAATCGTGAATCATTGGAAAAAGAAAATGAGCCAGATTCCTGATTGCAGCATTACGGTAGAATCCTCTTCCAGCGTGAATATGATGAGCAGCAGTTCAGATTTTGAGGTAATCCTGCAAAGCGCCCAACTGGATAAGCTGAAAAAAATATCGGATCAGATGGTAAACCAACTGTCAGGCCGCACCGAGCTGATCAAGGTACATTCCGATCTTGAAAATGCGGCACCCGTCATTAAAATCAGCGTGGATTCCATCAAGGCGGCGGCAGAAGGGGTGGCCCCCATCCAGGTAGGTGCCGCCATAAACGAGATGTTGAGCGGTGTGGAAGCCACAACCATGGACCGGAATGGAGAGGAGATCTCTGTACAGCTTGAATATGGAGAAAATTATTATGATACCCTGGATAAGGTGAAAGGAATTCTGCTTCCCAACAGTTCCGGTGGTTCCGTTGCCTTGACAGACCTGGCAGATATCGGTTACGAAGACAGTCCTACTGCAATCAATCGGAAAAATAAACAGTATCTGGTTACAATTACCGGTTCCTTTACCGATGAGGTGGAGACGGAGAAAGAAAAGGCTGAGGTGATAAAAAACATCAATCATGAGATGGTTGGAAAATATCTGGATGCTACAGTTACACGGGCGAAGAACAGTGAAGAAGAAACCATGGCCGAAGAATTTAAAAATCTGTTTATGGCCATTGTTACAGCCGTTTTCCTGCTTTTTGTAGTCCTTGCGGCTCAATTTGAATCAGCCAGGATGTCATTGATGGTCATGACTTCCATACCGTTTAGCCTGATTGGAGCCTTTGGGTTAATGGTGGCTGCAAATATCAAGATCAATATGCCATCTCTTTTAGGCTTCCTGATGTTGGTTGGTACGGTAGTCAAATCAGGAATCCTGTATGTGGAAACGGCAAACCAATACTGCGAGACCATGGAAAAAACGACTGCAGTAGTAAAGGCAGGAACCAACCGATTCCGTTCTATTTTAATGACGACCCTTATTGCCATCGTTTCCATTGTGCCTATGGCAATGGGCGGGGGCGATAACGGAGAGATCATGCAGGGCCTTTCTCTGGTCAACGTAGGCGGCCTTACTGCTTCCACGGTTTTGACCCTTCTTCTTTTGCCGGTCTACTATATGATCATGAGCGGAAAGAAAAAAACAAAATCAGACCTCGAGTTTGATTGATATTATTGATATTCTTTCCTATATCCACATAATCGAACTGGTTTTGCATATATATTATTGACTTGCTGAGTAATAAGGGGAAACTGTATGGAAAAAATTCTGGATGAGAATTATTATGATCTGATCATTGAAAATATAGTAAGTTCCACATACAATACGGGTGAGAACGTGACCCCTCTGAACGAGACCTATTCCATATTACATGTCAGGACCGCTGAAATCAATACCTGTGATCAAACCCAAAGTCCTTATTCCTATTTCCCTGAAATATACACTTTGGTATCTCAAGTCAGTGAAGGAATTGCCTACAGTGATGCGATACTTATCAATTCGCAATATGATTTTCATGGAAATGGGATTCTCGCAGGAATAATTGGAACCGGTATCAATTATCAGCATCCGGCATTCATAAACAGGAATGGGACCACCTGCATTGCTTCCATATGGGACCAGACCGTACAGGGAGGCACCATACCCCCTGGATTTACATTTGGCAGTGAATATACGAGTGACAGGATCAATCAGGCATTGGATTCTTCCGACCCCCTGCAGATCGTTCCTTCCGTGGATACCAACGGACATGGAACCGCAGTCGCAAGCGTGATTGCAGGCAGGCGTGACTTTACCCGGAATTTCAGCGGGATCGTACCGGAATCGGAACTTGTGATCGTAAAACTAAAGGAAGCAAAACAGAATTTAAGACAGCTTTACAATATTCCGGATGGCTCGGTATGTTTTCAGGAAACAGATGTGATGCTGGGCCTCCGGTATTTGGTGAATATGTCCCTGAGGTTAAAACGTCCTTTAGTCCTATGCATTGCGTTGGGCAGCAGTCAGGGCGGCCATGATGGGATCAATCCTGTCAGTGATTATTTGGATAATATATCTCGGCTGCTCAATATGGGGATCTGTGCTGCGGCAGGAGATGAGGGAGACAAAGGGAGACACTATTTTAACAGCACTTATTCGGAACCTTTTGTCAATGAATTTCAAATGAACGTAGGGAGAAATGACAAGTTGTTTTCCATGGAGATCTGGCCCTATGCACCATCGTCTTTATCCATCGAGATCATATCACCGCTTGGAGAAACCACGCAAGCGGTTCTTCCTTCTCTGGAATGTAAGGAATTTGTTTTTGAACAGAGTCAAAGCGTTGTATTGGTCCATAATTTTATATTCCGAAGCAGGCGCAGGAATCCTTTGATATTAATCAGTTTTCGTAATGCCTACCCAGGAGTCTGGAGTTTTCGGGTGGTAGATGTGGAGGATACTCCTTTTTCTTTTCATACATGGCTGCCGTCGGATGATCTGATCTCCAACGAAACCTATTTTTATGAGTCCAATCCGGATACCACCATAACTTCACCGGGGAACACCATCAATATTTTAACGGTCACTGCTTATGATCCTGTCACTAACAGCATATTAGTGGAATCGGGAAGAGGCTATACCAGGACCGGAGGTATTAAACCTGATATCGCCGCTGCCGGATCCCTGATTCCCTGTGCAATTTCGGGAAGTGGATACGGGGTGTTGAATGGAACCGGTGCTGCGGTCTGTTTTGCAGCGGGTGCCATCGCTATGATCATGGAGTGGGTCATAAGAACCAATAATGCCGCATTGAATGGAAACCAGCTCCATGGTATGCTGATCCAGAGTGCCTGGAGGGATCCTTCCAGATATTATCCGGATAATGTCTGGGGATATGGAATATTGGATATAAGAGCATTGCTTCGTATGTTATCGGACCAATCCCGGTTATAAACGTAAATTATATTGGAAGCGTATGTATGAATACAATTATAATCAGAGAGGGCAGCAGATTGGCTACCTTAATTTTGGTTTTAAACATTAAATTTGTTCCTACGCAAAAAATTAATGCAGAGCCCACAAAGGATAAATGGCTGATTGCCGCCTCTGTCATAAAGGGCTGTACAAAAGACGCCAGCAAAGTAATGGAACCCTGGAAAAGAAAGAGTGGAATGGCAGAAAAAATAACACCTCTGCCAAAAATGGATGCAAACACCATAACGGTAACGCTGTCTAAGGCCGCCTTGACATAAAGCATGGAAGCGTCACCGGTCAGACCATCCTGCAAGGAACCCACAATCGCCATGGCACCGATGCAGATCGTCAGTGAAGTGGATACGAAACCCTCCACAAAATTATTGTCCTCCGCACTTCCGAATTTCTTTTTCAGCCATTGTCCAAAGGTTTCCGTGTGTTTGTTGATGTTGATAAATTCGCCTAAAACAGCACCAAGCACCAAGGAAATCACCAGTTTCATGGTACCTGTTGTTTCGATGCCTGATTCACTGACTAGAAACATCCCTTGTAAAACTCCGGAAATACCGATGAATATGACGGAAAGCCCCAGTGCATGCATAAGAATTTCCTGATATCTCTTTTTTAAGCCTCCTTTCAGTAAGAGTCCGATGATACCACCGGCAATCACACCAATGCTATTTACGATTGTCCCTGAACCTATCATGTTTTTTTCCTTTCTATCATTTTTTCAAAATTTCTTTGCCTTTGAAGGCGAAAGTAATCGAAAAAAATGTTTTTAAGGGGTATTATATCATAGACACGAAAAACGGTAAACAGATGATAACGGCAAAGAGGGTCTTTTTTCGTTTGTTTTCATTGCATAGTTTAGCGGGAAAATACAGAAACTAAAGGCTGACAGGAGGTATCATTATGGCAAAAGCAGGTATGAGAAGACCCGATCCTTATGATTCCAATAACCACGGAACAGAAAATCATGAGAAAATGCACCGCCCAAAAAATGAACAGGCACAGGTGCCGGAGATCCAGGGCCCGGCAAAAAATGGCAATGCAAAAGCTGGTCCCGTCAATGCCCCCAACTGGGCAAGAGATGATTACAAAATGGGAAATAAACACGATGGCGTATAACGCAATCTTTTTATAATCCCGGGTTCTGGAAAGAAGAAAAAACAAAAAATGGGTCCAGTCTTAATGGCTGGACCCTGCGTAAATTACTTGCAGAACTGGGAAATTAATTCCAATAAATCACTAAAGTTGCATGAGCTGAAGTCAAAAAACATGATACCAATCCCCTTCCTTTTATTATATTGTTCTTACTTTTGAACAATTTGATTGTAACACTATTGTAACCTAAATGTAATATATAATAAATGGAACAGCAAACAGGAAGTGGTAAAAATGGATCGGATCTGGTTCCCAAGGGATATATATTTGGTTCTGCGATTAATAAGGAACGTTCTGTGCTGGTTGGCTGTATGGTTTCTCCAGGATTTGATTTCAAAGATTTTGAATTGTTTGACCGGGCGTATTTACTGGACTAGCAGGGAATGCATTAAGATTGACATAGGAAAATCATGTAAAAAAGCTGCAAATCTTCATACAGGAGGTTTGTGGCTTTTTTTGGATCACGATGGTTTCAAATATATGACTTTCTGTAAGCATAAACCGGCTTGTACTTGTCTAAAATGACTATGTATAATCTTTACATGTATAAATATATATATGTATAATAACTATTTTGTCTTGTAAATACACAGAAAAAGATGTACAATTGTCATAATAATGTTGCGTCCTGTACAATTGATCTTGAGAGTTCGGGAATTCAAAGCATTGTTAAAAGTTTTAAGGCAGGAATAGGAGAGTATGAAAAAAATTTGGAAGCTTTATCAAAGAAATTCGATCATCCAATTTCTGATTTCTTACATATTGGTTCTGGTAGTGCCTTTTCTGATTTTAAGTTACGGGTTTTCGCGGTCCTTTTTCATCGTGGAGGAGGAGATCAAGGATTCCCATGTGAAAATGCTGCAGCGCAGCGTTAATATTATTGACAATAATTTAGAGCGTCTGGAAAGCATGGCACTGCAGATTACTGAGAATTCCGCCATAAAGTCCATGGGGCGGTCCAGGAAGACAGATAAGGAATACATTATTACAGCCATTGATGCAGTCAATGAATTCTATGATATTACACATTACCAGACCATTGATCTTTTGGATGAGGGGTACCTATACTTTCAGGGAGTGGATCTGATTTTATACAGCAAAACGTATTACAGACCGGAAATTTTCCAGCGGTATCTGCAAAACTGGGGGACCAGCCTGACCTCGTGGCGGAAAAACGTGGTAGCACCAGAACTGCGGGTTCCGGTATATGAAAAGCAGGGGAATACCATTGAATACCGGAAACCATTTTCCGAGTATCTGGTGGGAGACAATAATGGAGTATTGGTTTACAGGCTGAAGGAATCCGGCTTAAAGGAACTTTTGGATTTTGGCAATGTTTATGCAGGAGAAAAATATGCAATCATGGTTTTTGACCATGACAGAAATCTTTTGTGGTCAGACGGAAGCCGGCAGGAGCCGGAACTGGCAGAACATGCGTTTGATTCTCACGGATATTTTGAAAAAGAGGGCCAAAGTGTGATTCGGGTCACGTCCGGAAGAAACAAGTGGGACTATGTTCTTGTGGTACCCCAAAAGACAGCCCTTTTAAGATTGGGAGCTTTGAAAAATCTGGTATTTTTCCTGGGCGGCTCTGCAATTGTAATCGGTATCCTGGTATCCGTTATGATGGCAGTAAAAAAGGGGAGACCCATTAATGAAATATGGGGAGTCCTGTCATCAGCAGGGAAGAATACGGACAGCTATCAGAAGATGGGGGAAGTGGTGACCGGAATTCTGCAGGATCACCAGAATCTGCTTTCCGAGCTGGAAATGGATAAGACCTCCAGGAAGAAGGAGTTCTTCCATGAACTGTTAAAGGCCGGCTTTGACAGCGAAAACCAGCTGCGGATATCGGCAAGAAAAGCGGGTATTTCCATGGACGATACGGAATACGTGGTCGCATCCTTTGAACTGTTCTCCAACAATGATTTTAATGATATCGACAGCCAGACCCTTGATGAATTAAGGATCATCATAAGGCTGATCCGGAATAAGCTGGAAGAACTCTATCAGGACAGAGTCTGGTTTTATAAGAAGAATTATCGGGATACCTTCGTGATCTTCGCCGTAGAACATAATTATGAGGGGATTAAAAAGACCATTGCAGAGATATATGACTGGCTGGTGGCAGAATATCAGGTGAATACCAGCTGGGGGATTGGAAAAGTTTGTGATGATCTGCTCTATTTATGGAAATCCGGAGAAGAAGCCAGATATGCGTTGGCGCACGCGGACGCTCAGATGCCGGTAGTGGAATATAATGCAAAATTGGTCAGTGACAATGAATGTTACTTCCCCGATATTGCGGAGGAGAAGCTGGAAGTATCCCTGCGCGGGGGCCATTTGGAAGAAGTGAGGGAGCTTCTCAGGATTTTAAAAAGGGAGAATTTTGAGAAACGGAAGGTAAAACGTTCCCTGTTTATTAAATTCAACCGGAAAATGACGGAGCTTCTTTCCAGGTTTTTAAAACAGGACAGTTCCGGAAAGGATTTAATTCTGTGGCTCAATGAGATCGTGATAAACCCGGAGGAAAGCCATGAGGAATATTTTGACCGTCTGGACCGGGTATGTCAGCGGATCTGCCAGGAGACAGGAGAGAAAAAGAAACAGCAGCGGGGGATTATGATTGACAACATCATTGCCTATATGAAAGAAAACTATATGGATTCCGGTCTTGGTCTGGCCCAGGTGGGGACCGTATTCCGGGTGTCGGAGGGGTATTTGTCTTCCGTCTTTAAGGAACAGGCTGGAATTAATTTTGCCGATTATCTGGAAAAGTTACGCATTGACAAAGGAAGTGAATTATTAAAGGATGGCTCTTTGACGGTCAATGAGATTGCGGCTATGGTGGGATATAACAGCGTTCAGTCCTTCCGCCGTGCCTTTAAGCGGGTAAAGGGAATCAGTCCCAAAGAGGCAAGAAGCTGATAGAGGAACGAAAAGGAAAAAGGAAAAAGGAACCATTTTTCAGAAATCAGAAGAATGGTTCCTTTTTCGGTACAATTTTTTAGATGAAAAAAATTGTATCTTATGCTGTGTTTCAAGAACTGTTATGATAAATAAACAGACGGGATGCACAAAAGCCCCAATGATATGGAGGGATGTTATGAATAAGTTTAAGAAAGCAGAAACAGCAGTTTATAAACACAGCAACGTGCCTTTGAAAACGCGTATTTATCACAACCGGTGGTTTTACGTCATGTTCCTGCCGGTCCTTATCTGCATGATTCTGTTCAGTTATCTTCCTATGGTCGGTATTTTATATTCCTTTACAGAATATACGCCGTTTACTGATCCGGTTTTTATCGGACTGGAAAATTTTAAGACCCTGTTTTCCAGTCCCGCTTTCTGGAGGGCATTCAGAAACACTCTTCAGATCAGTTTCATCAACATGGTGCTGGGGCTTGTCTTCAGCGTGGGGCTTGCCCTTCTCATCGACGAAATCACTCTGATTAAATTCAGGAAGCTAACACAGACCATAGTATACATTCCCCATTTTATATCCTGGGTGGTAGTCGCTTCCATATTCACCATGTTTTTATCTCCGAAAAATGGAATCATCAATCAGATCATTACCATGTTTGGGGGAGAACCAATTTATTTTCTGGCCAATGAAGACTGGTGGAGACCGGTTTTTTATGTGGTGAACCGGTGGAAGGAAACCGGATGGGGAACGATTATCTTTATTGCGGCACTGGCAGGTATGGATCAGGAGATGCACGAGGCGGCCCGCATTGATGGGGCCAGCCGTCTGCAGAGGATCTGGTTTATTACCTTACCCGCCATTTCAGGCACGATTCTGGTGGTGTTCATCCTAAATCTTGCCAAGGTCTTAAACCTGTTTGATTCGGTGTGGGTGCTGCAAAATTCCATGGTCCTCGGAGTCTCCGACGTTCTCGGTACCTTCGTATACCGCCTTGGAATCACCAGTGCGGATTATGGGCTGTCCACTGCTGCCGGCCTGTTTAAATCCATCATATCGGTGATACTTGTAACCATTGCAAACAGGGCCAGCAAAAAAATCAACGGGGAGGGAATCCTATAATGGCAGGAAAAACAGGAGAAAAGTTTTCACTAAAAAAAGGGCATCGGGCAAGAGCCGCGTTTCTGATCTTTAATTATCTGTTTTTGAGCATTTTAATGTGTGCGATGGTAATTCCTTTATTAAAAGTATTTGTGGATTCAGTCGACCCATCCACCTATGGAATCCGGCTCTGGCCGAAAATGTGGGATTTCACCGCTTACACCATGATTTTAAAAAATGTTACATTGTACCGGCCCCTATTGGTATCCGTTCTGACAACGGCTTCCGGAACTGCAGTGGGCCTGCTTTTGACCACGTTAGGGGCATATGTGATCATTCAGAAAGAGATGCCGGGAAGAAAAATATTGACCAATTTAATCCTTTTCACCATGCTGTTCAACGGCGGGATGATCCCTGCATATCTGAATATAAGAAATCTGGGTCTGATGAACAATCTTTTGGCAGTGATCATTCCCTGCAGCTTGAGTGCGTACAATATCATTCTGATGAAAAGCTTTTTTGAGACGATTCCCCAGTCCCTGTACGAAGCGGCGGCTCTTGATGGCTGTACGCCAGTGGATACGTTCTGGAAAATCGTGCTTCCCCTTTCAAAGCCTGCCCTGGCGTCCATCGGCCTGTTCATATCGGTGGGACTTTGGAATGAATACATGCATTTCATTCTCTATATCACCAATCCCAACTGGAAGAATTTTCAGGTGAAGGTGAGAGATTTGATTTTAAATGACGGTATCTCAGGAAATGCCGCCACCCTTACCATGTCCCAGGAAATGCTCAAATCAGCGGTAGTCATTGTGGTGGTATTCCCATTTTTGATCATTTATCCCTTTGTCCAGAAATATTTTACAAAGGGGGTCACCATTGGAGCCGTAAAGGGGTAAAGGCGGCAGTTATACGCAGCGGTTTTATTAAAATTTATATATAAGGAGGATTTCATCATGAGATGGATGAGAAAGGCAGCATCGGTCACAATGGCAGCCGTCATGGGAGCCACAGTTCTGACCGGCTGTGTGGGAAGCGGAACGGAAACGGCATCGACAAAGGCACCTGCCCAGAGCCAGGAGGGGAAAACTGGGGAAAGCACAGGGAATACGGCAGAGGCGGAGAAACCGGAAAGCATCCGGTGGATGGTGCATAGCGGCCTAAATGAAGAAAATGGAACGGCTCAGTGGGCAGAAGAATATGAACGCTTGACCGGGATTAAGATGAATCTGGATATAATATCCAATAATGAATATTCACAGATGCTTGAATTGTCCTTTGCTTCGGACACGGTACCCGATATGTTTGACTTGACCGGTGAGAACCTTGCCGTTTATGCAAAGCAGAATGCGGTTGCAGACTTAACGGACCTGGTCAAGAACTCGGAATTATATAAGAAGGTGGATCCTGCTACCTGGGAAGCAATAAGCTTGAACGGCAGAATTTATGGTGTGCCGATGGAGACACCGTCCGGTGCGGTGACGTATGTCAGAAAAGACTGGCTGGACCGCCTTGGAATGGAGGTTCCAACCACGTATGACGAATTTATCGAAATGCTCCGCAGATTTAAAAAGGAAATTCCGGAGTGCACCGTACCCATTACCGCACCGGCACTGAAATCTGCCATGAACCTGCCAGAATTTTTCCAGGGGGCAACACCCGAGTTTAAAAAGGTCGATGGAAAATGGGTGGATGGAATGGGGCAGGAAAATATGGCCCAGGCGCTGACCAATCTGCGTGCTGTTTACGAGGAAGGGCTGCTGGACAGTGAAGTAATTACCAACACCACCTCCAATTGCAGGGATCAGTGGTACAGCGGTTCGGTTGGCGTGTTTAATTATTGGGGCGGCTTATGGGGGCAGACATTGACAGAGCGTCTTAAAATGAATGTTCCTGAGGCAGAAGTCATAGCCATTGAGCCAATAGAAGGGGCTGTATACGAATTTGCCGTACCAAATCTTCTTTGCATTTCAGGAAAGGCAAGCAAAGAGAAGGCAGCTTCCCTCTTCAAGTACATGATCGAATACATGCACGATGGCGGAGAGGGCCAGGTATTGTTCCAAAGCGGTGTGGAGGGCGTTCACTGGGAGCAGGATGGAGACCATTTGAAGCCACTCCCAACCCTGTCAAACCCGGAAGAGACCTTGAAAAAAGCATGGATTACCCCGTGGCTGGCCATCAGCCCGCTTGAGGTTGATGATAAAAAGATGGAGCTGGCACCTGAGGTAGAGAATTCTCTAAAAATCGTAAATGCCCATTGCGTTGCAAAAAATGTTTACCCGGTATCTTCAACTCTTACGAAAATCAAATCGGATCTTGAAATGTTAAAGCAGGAAATTATTGCAAAGGTTA
This sequence comes from Lacrimispora sinapis, assembly GCF_043633585.1. Taxonomy (NCBI): domain Bacteria; kingdom Bacillati; phylum Bacillota; class Clostridia; order Lachnospirales; family Lachnospiraceae; genus Lacrimispora; species Lacrimispora sinapis. Next base: position 1,395,457 of record NZ_CP141832.1, read on the forward strand.
TCATGGGCGATATGACGGTGGAGGAAGGCATGACAAAATATAAGACGGAGTCTGAAATGCTGAACGTACCAAAAGTCGTGGAAGAGATGAATGCCAGTAATTGAACAGGCACCATAAAAGAACAATAAATCATAGGGAAAAGAGAAACTGCCGGGACGGTGTCTGCAGCAGTTTCTCTTTTATTACCTGGGTTATTTGATTTCATCCGATTGACTCCGGATACGCTTTCTGTACTCTTGCGGTGAGACTCCAACGGACTGTTTGAAAATCCTGCTGAAATAAAGAGGATCTGAATATCCGATGCTTTGGGCGATTTCATTGCAGCCAAAGGAACTGGAATACAAAAGCTCTTTTGCTTTGTTCATCCGGATGTCCATAATGTATTGCTGGGGTGTTTTACCGGTGTATCGTTTGAAACAGCGGATAAACCAGCAGCAGCTGACATTGTATTTTTTTGCGTAATTGCTGATCCTTAATGGAAGATGGTAGGACTGGTGGAAATCGACGATAGCCTTTTCAATGAAACCGGTGGTGCTCCACCGTCCATTTTCATTTTCGGAAAAATACCTTGCGGTAAGCTCAATCAATTCTTTCATATATAAATTGGTGATAGGGAGATAGCGGCTCCTTTTTACCTGAAGTTCCTGGATCATCGTTTGAAGCAGTAAGACAAACTCGCTTTGAGGACCGGTCCGGTAAATCCCGCTTTTGCCAAAGCCTGCCTGGGTCAAAAGCGTTTCCGCCTGATTGCCTGTAAAATGGACCCAGTAGACCTCCGGCTGGTGGATCAGCTCATAGCGGTAATACTGGCTGTCACCCGGATGATATAAGACCATGTGGCCCTCCCCGACCGGATGGAGCTTTCCTTCCATCTGAAAATACACCCGGCCCTTGGCAACATACAGTAGTTGATAATCCTGACGTCCGTATGGACGGGTAGTCTCAAAACATTGCTGTGTGACCAGCCGATAATGTCCCGCACTGTTGACCAGAATATCATACTTCATATCAGCAGCACCTCGTTCCTCCGTATTGTAATATCCGGAATCGTTAATCACTAAAAATCCCTCCACTTCTCATTTCTGTTTCCACTATACCACCTGATTGGGCCGATGTCTATGAGGAAGCAGGCACATGGAGGCAACCGCATGGATTTGACATTGGTTTCCCAATGTGTTAGTATTAAAAACAATATAATATCAGCAAGTGAAGTTTGTAGGAAAGTGGCGTAAGCCTACCGAAGGAGTAACACTCTCAGGTGCCTGGATATCCGGGTGTGGACTATAAATGGATGTAACTCTGGAGAATCTCATTTCATGAGTGCCGAAGGTGTAAGGAACGAAACGATTCGTTTTAATCTCTCAGGCGAAAGGACAGAGAACCTATAGGTGGAAAATTTGAGTTTATTTGTGGGTTTCCGGAGTCAAATCATGTTATTGTGGTTTGGCTTTTTTATTTGTTGAAAAAACTGCGGATGTTCAAAATTCAATAAAAGCTGGGTATTCGTATAAAAATTTAGGAGGAGATTTTAGAGTATGGAATGGTTTTCAGAATTGGTCGTCAGTATCAACAAGGTGTTATGGGATGTGTTTTTGATCATTGTTCTTTGTGGTGCAGGGGTGTATTTTACCATTCTCACCAAAGGAGTACAATTTCGCAGATTCAAGCAAAGCTTTCAGCTGACCTTTGGCTCGATCACTTTAAGAGGCAAGAAGGCCAGTGAAAAAGAAGGGATGACATCCTTTCAGTCGCTGCTCACCTCCGTTTCCGCGCAGATCGGTACCGGGAACCTGGCGGGTGTGGCGACAGCCATGGTATCCGGTGGGCCTGGTTCGGTGTTCTGGATGTGGGTCAGCGCCATTTTAGGTATGGCCACGATCTATGCGGAAGCCACCCTTGCCCAGCGTTATAAAACCACGGTCAATGGAGAACTGGTGGGAGGACCTGTATATTACATACGTGCTGCTATCAAGGGACCAGCCGGTAAGATAGTTGCAGCCATTTTTTCTGTTTTCATCATAATTGCACTGGGGTTTATGGGAAATATGGTTCAGGCAAATTCCGTAGGCGGTGCCATGGAGGCAGCGTTCGGGGTTCCTTCGGAATCTATTGGCGCAGGTCTGGCAATCCTTTCTCTGCTTGTTTTCCTGGGGGGCGTAAAGCGGATCGTTGCGGTTGCGGAAAAGGTGGTTCCTTTTATGGCGGTTTTCTTCACCCTGTCTTCTCTGGTGGTGATCGGTGTGAATTTCCGGAATATTATTCCTGCATTTTATGATATTTTCGTTGGAGCTTTTCGGCCTCAGGCAGTTTTGGGGGGAGTTTTGGGAGTAAGCGTGCAGAAATCCATTCGTTTTGGGATTGCCCGTGGATTGTTCACCCATGAGGCCGGTATGGGATCGACCCCTCATGCACATGCTCTGGCAAGGGTAAAGCATCCCTGCGAGCAGGGCCTTGTGGCCATGATGGGGGTGTTCATTGATACCATTGTCTTACTGCCTTTGACAGTTCTTGCGATTTTAACTTCTGGTGTTCTTGGCACAACCGATACGGAAGGCGGGTTTGTTACAGGAATCGAACTGACACAGTCAGCGTTTTCCCAGGTCTTTGGGCATTTCGGGTATGTGATCATCGCCATCTGCGTGTTTTTCTTTGCTTTTGCGACGATTATGGGCTGGTACTTTTTTGGACTTGCAAATGTAAAATACTTATTTGGTAAAAAGGCCGTATCCGTCTATGCCATCCTGGTTTCCATATTTGTAGGAATTGGCTGTGCACTTAAAGTCGATCTTGTGTGGAATCTGGCGGATTTATTTAATGGTTTGATGGTCATCCCCAATATTTCGGCTTTGCTTCTTCTTGGCAGTGTGGTAGTAAAGCTTACGAAAGACTGGGAGTCCGGGAAATCAAACAATATGGAACAAGAGTAACCGGTTCAAAACGTAAAAAATGGTTCACACAGCTATCATTTCCACAGGATGGAAGGATAGCTGTTTTTTTATTTATTAAAATTTTGTAAAAATATGTCGAAAAAACTTAAAATTAATTAATGCATAATTAATGGCTTTCTGAAAATAAATGTTTATAATAGGTCTTTGTGGTATGTGTTTCCAGGAAATATCATTGAACCACAGTATAGCAGCGAGAGGGAGGACAACCCGGTGGTTTTCAGCAGTTTAGAATTTATATTCCGCTTTTTTCCGATATTTCTGGTGATTTATTATGCAATGCCTGACAAACATAGAAATAAGATCCTTTTTATAGGAAGTCTTTGTTTCTATGCCCTGGGAGATTTTCGGTATCTTCCTTTGCTTCTCGCGTCCATTGGAATTAATTACTTGGCAGTCAGGCAGATGCTGCAGCACCGGGAGCGTGCAAGGGCATGGCTCACGGGAGCGTTGATTTTTAATATAGGGACGTTGTTTTTCTTTAAATACATTGATTTTCTCATAGAGAATGTGAATCTTTTCTTAAAACTGTTTCATTCCGGTATCAGCATTGCTTCTTTCCACCTGGAATTGCCGCTGGGAATCAGCTTTTATACGTTTCAGATCATTTCCTGCGTTGTGGATGTGTACCGGGGGGACATTGGAGAAGAACTTACCTTATCCGGCTTTGCCACCTATGTGGCCATGTTCCCCAAAATAATATCCGGTCCCATTACTTCCTTTGGGGAACTGGCAAAAGAACTGTCTGTCAGAAAATACAGTTTGTTCAAGCTGGAAATGGGCTTGAGATTTTTTATTCTGGGACTTGGGATGAAGGTTCTGGTTGCTGACCGGCTGGGTCTTTTGTGGAACGATATACAGACCATCGGTTTTGAAAGCATTTCCACGCCCCTTGCCTGGCTGGGATCGGTGGGATACAGCATACAGCTTTATCTGGATTTTCAGGGCTATTCCCTTATGGCAATCGGAATCGGGAGAATGCTGGGCTTTTACCTGCCTTCCAACTTCAGTCACCCTTACATAGCGAAATCTGTAACAGAATTCTGGCGCAGATGGCACAAGACACTTGGAATGTGGTTTAGAAATTACGTCTATATCCCCCTGGGAGGAAACCGCCGCGGCAATGTAAGACTGGCAGGGAATCTTTTCGTGGTATGGCTCCTTACGGGATTATGGCACGGAGCCAGCTGGAATTACGTGTTATGGGGACTGGTGCTGTTTTTGCTTATTTTCCTTGAAAAGCTATTTTTTAAGCCGGTATTGGACAAATCAAGGATTTTATCCAGATGCTATATGCTTTTTGTGATACCCATTACGTGGATGATTTTTGCCATCAATCATCTAAAACAGCTGGGCATCTATCTTGGCAGAATGTTTGGCCTTTATCAGGGAGTGAATGTCAATCCCGGAGATTTTACGAAATACCTCCTACAGTATAAATGGCTGTTTCTGGCCGGGGGATTTCTTTGTCTTCCCTATGGGAAAAAGATATTCAGCAAATATCAGAATCATCTGATCTGTACGGTGTTTCTTCTTGTGATATTCTGGTATTGTGTTTACCTGCTTTCCAATGGGGCGAATAATCCGTTTTTATATTTTAAATTTTAGTATTACATAGGACGAAAGGATAACGATGAAAAATATGGGAGACTTTAAAAGATGCCGTCTGCTGGTTCTGTTATCTGCCAGCACCGTGGCCTTGTCATTGGTTGGATATCTTGGCAAAAATAATGTTTACGCCGAAAATTCTGTGGATCTGATAAAATCTCCCCAGCTGGCAGCGGTTTTTGAAGGAATGGAACAGGGAAAGTACCCCTGGGATATCCTGGCGTTTGGTTCCAAACAGGCAGATGCCAATGTCCCGGAATCCTCCGCATCTGCAGGGGAGGAGACAACCGCCGGCACAGAATCCACAGCCAGTACGGAATCGGCAGCCAGTACAGAAGCAGCGGTCCCTGAAGGTTCTCCACTCTTTACAACCGTGGATCAAAGCTATTTTGATGATGCTTTATTCATCGGAGATTCCAGAACGGTTGGTTTATCCCAGTATTCCGGCTGGAAGAATCCGGTTTACTATGCAGATGTGGGCCTTACAATCTATGATGTTTTTGACAAAAAGATCGCAGAAGTGAACGGGGAAAAACTTACAATAGATAAAGCGTTGGAAAAACAGAAATTTGGTAAGATTTATATTATGCTGGGGATCAACGAATTGGGAAGAGGAACGACCGGGAAATTTGCAGAAAGGTACCGTCAGGTAATTGGAAGAATCAGGGAGCTTCAGCCGGATGCGTTGATATTTATCGAAGGGATCATGAAAGTCTCCAAAAAGAAATCGGATACGGACCCAATCTTCAACAATCAAAACATAAATGAAAGAAATGCTGCCATAGAAACGCTGGCGGACAATACCAGCGTCTTTTATATTGATGTGAATCAGGCCATTGCTGATGAGACAGGTGGGATACCGGCGGAGGATACGTTTGACAATGTTCATTTAAAAGCGGCGTATTACCATCTCTGGACCGATTTTCTGCTGACCCATGGAATTATAAAAACTTCTTCATGACATAAAATGGAACATATTTTATTCAAGGTATTTCCAAAAGTCAATATTTCGACTATAATTTTGTTAATAGTCAGAAAAATTTCTTTTTAAGAACGAGAGGCATAATGGATGGACAGGTTTGATGATTTAATGAATAATACTATAGTTAAAAAGTTAGTCAGTATTCTATTGCTGGTTTTATTTATGTATTTCTTTCGGGGGATGCTCAATCAGCTTTTGCTTATTTTTATCGTAACATTTATCTTTGGACAGCTGCAGAAGTTCATTTATGATAAAGTGAATGCCCATATTAAAGTCAGCCGGAAGCTGGTTACGATTTTGATGTATATGGTGATTCTTTTGTTTTTTACGGTTTTAGGAATCGTGTATATCCCAATGGTGACCCAGCAGCTTCTTGATATCATCGGTCTGCTCTCAACCTTTGATTTGAATCAGGTTCAGTCAAAAGTGAATATCGGTCTTATCAATGCCATACCAAAGGAGGAGATTGATTCCTATATCCGGATGGCAGAGAGCCATCTTCTTGGTTTTGTTGCAACGGCGGGAACATTCAGCATCAATTTGCTGCTGTCTTTTTTAATCAGCTTTCTCTTTTTACTGGAAAAGGAGGAGATTATTGCTTTTTTTAAGCATATGGAACAGAGTAAAGTCTCTTTCTTCTATGAGTATTTCACCTTCTATGGAAAGAAGTTTTTAAACTCATTTGGGAAAGTGATTGAATTGCAGATTTTAATTGCATTCATTAACTCCTTTCTATCCGTAGTGGCCCTTACGGTAATGGGATTTCCCCAGACCCTGGGTCTTGGGGCCATGATTTTCATTCTCGGATTGATTCCGGTTGCCGGGGTGATCATTTCCCTGATCCCTCTTGCCATCATTGCATTTAATATCGGCGGTGCCATTAAGATCATTGAAGTGATTGTGATGATTGTGGTACTTCATTCCCTGGAAACTTATGTGCTGAATCCCAAGCTGATGTCCGCGAAAACAAAGATTCCCGTGTTCCTTGTGTTTCTCATTCTACTTGTGAGTGAACATTATATCGGGGTATGGGGCTTGCTTTTCGGCATTCCGCTGTTTATGTTTTTCCTGGACATCCTGGATATTAAGGTGAGGGAAAATTAATTAGAAAAAAAGGGTGGAGGTCTGGATTTCGTCTGGTGATATAGAAATTTAGGTGCAGTGTGGGATCAGACCAAGGCATCAATAAGCATATACGTATCCGCTCACCTCATTTGCAGGTATGAGCTTTGTCACCTCTATTTCTGGATTTTCATAGGATTGGCGGTTAAATTCCTGTTCTGAGGAAAAAAGAATTCCTTCCACGGTCACCCATGAACCGGCCTTAAGCTGAGCGGTCCTATCATATTTGCAGATCAGTCCCAGTGGAGTAACATCGGCTGCGCAGCAGGTCATAAGCATACGGGAAGCCATGAATTCCTCCTCGTGACATAGGGCAGGGCCGGTGGAGACAAATCCGGTCAATCGTATTTTGTAACCCACATATTTTTGTGGGTTATTGCTTATTTCAAAGACCCAGAAGCCAAAATCATCATTGGAAACCGTGATGGTTTTTAAAGTCTCATTCAATCCTGGCAGCACGTCGCCGAATTCATTTTGGGTAAGTGAGGCTTCTTCACCGGCAGCAGTGGCAGAATCTTTAGAAAACATCAACAGATAACAAGCGATACCGATAAAGTATAAGCATAAAATTAAACGATTCAATATCCTGAATTTGAATGATCTTGACTTTACCCCTGCCATATAATTTCCTCCTAAAAAAAGAGACAGCTAACACTCCTATTTTATGATTCTATTCGGAAAATATAGCTTTATATTCTAAATCGCTTACCTCTCTCCCTTTTGCAGTCAGTTTGATCGTATCTTTTTCAATCACCACATTTCCATCCTTTAATAAAGCATTGACAATTTTATCGGTAAACGCTTTTTCCCAGTGGAAATGTGCGGAAAGCGTATGAAGACCAGCTTCCTGGGTTTCTTCCTCGCTTCCTTCGTGCTGGTATAAATGAAATAAGAGCGTTTTCCTGCTGAAATCCAGTTTTTGCCTCTGATGCCTTCTGATGGAACTTATAAAGCCTCTTTTAGGAGCTGTGATAAATACAACAAAGAATACCAATCCGGTCATGACTGCCATACTGCCGGAGATGGAAACATCGAACCAGGACGCCAGATAAAAGCCTGCGATACCGTTGAAGGCTCCGATTCCCGCACTGAGGATCAGCATGTGCTTCAGGTCATCGGTCAGCAGATAAGCGGTAGCCGGAGGCCCGATCATAAACGCCACGACCAGTACAGAACCAACCGCTTCAAATGCGCCTACGGTTGTCATGGAAACCAGCATCATCAGCCCATAGTGAATCAGGGAAGGAGAGATTCCAAGAACAGCCGACAGCACAGGGTCAAAGGTGACCACCTTTAATTCTTTAAAAAATACAATAATAAAAATGAGATTAATAATTAACAGTGCCAGGGTACTGTAGATTGCTTTGGCACCAATATCATAGCCAAACAGGACCAGCCGGTTAAACGGCGCAAAGGCAAGCTCCCCTAGAAGAACGGAATCTGTATCCAAATGGACGGAACCTGCGTATTTGGTAATCAGGATAATAGCGATGGAGAATAGCAGCGGAAATACAATTCCAATGGAAGCATCCTCAGAAAGCAGTTTGGTCCGGTTCAGCGTTTCCGTCAGCCAAACCGTTGCAAGGCCTATCAAAGCAGCTCCTGCAATCAGGAGAGGGGAAGATAAGTCATGGGTCACGAAAAAGGCAAGGACAATTCCAAGAAGAATGGTATGAGTAATGGAGTCAGACATCATTGACATCTTCCTCAGAACCAGAAACACCCCCGGCAGCGAGCAGGCAACCGCAACAATAACGGCAATCAGCTGAATTTCAAATTGTGGTGACATCCTCATTCCCTCCTTTGTTTTTTATTAATTGTTTTAAGTTTTTTCGATTAAGTATTTTTTGTATAATTCCTCTTCCCGGTGCAAACAAAATGCTGAATATAACAATGGAGCTGATAAAGACTACAATTGCAGGACCCGTAGGAAGTTTAGCTGTCAGGGAGCTGGCAATGGTCCCAAGGATACCGGATACCGCCCCAAAGACAGCGGACAGCATCACCATGATCCACAGGCGGTCGGTCCATTGTCTGGCAGCAACCGCCGGTGCGATCAGCATGGCACTCATTAAGATTACTCCCACCGTCTGTAAGCCGATAATAATGGCCATAACGATCATAAAGGAAAGTAAAAGATTGATTCTGTTAGCCGGAAATCCAAGGCTTCTGGCATATTCCATATCAAAGATAAAAAGCTTGAATTCCTTCCAGAATAAAAGTACCAGGAAGAGCAGGATCACTCCGCACAGCATCATAAAGATAACATCTCTTTTAAGGAGGGTTGATGCCTGCCCAAAGATAAAGCGTTTTAATCCGGCCTGATTGGAATTGGGTATTTTTTGGACAAAGGTCAGCAGTACCAGACCAAATCCGAAAAATACAGACATGACAAGGGCGAGAGCGCTGTCAAATTTAATACGGGTATGTTTTACAATGCTGATGATGAATAAAGTGGCAATTAAGCCTGAGATCAGTGCTCCAAGCAACAGGACTTCTGTATTCTTGGAGCCGGTCAGAACGAATGCCAGTATGACACCGGGTAAGGCGGCATGGGAGACACCGTCCCCCAGAAGGCTTTGCTTGCGAAGCACAGCAAAGCTTCCTAAAACGCCGCTTAATAATCCAAGAATGGCAGAGCCCAGTGCCACGGTCTGGAACGTGTAGTCTTTAAAAAGGGAAAATACCTGTTCCATAGTGTCACCTCCTTACATGGCCCCCTGCAATAAATTTACGGAGCTGCGGTATGCCTTTTTTAAATTGCTCTCATGAAATACCTCTTCTACAGGGCCGCTTGCGATTACTTTGATGTTAATGAGTGTGACCCAGTCAAAGTATTCCTCAACTGTCTGTAAGTCATGGTGTACCACAACCACCGTTTTACCGGACTCTCTTAACTCTTTTAAGAGCTGAACAATTGCTTTTTCTGTCTGTATGTCTACACCCTTAAAGGGTTCATCCATGAAGTAAATATCTGCCGTCTGCATCAAAGCTCTGGCTAAAAATACCCTCTGCTGCTGACCGCCGGAAAGCTGGCTGATCTGGCGGTCTGCAAACGGCTCCATGCTCACCTTTTTTAAGCATTCCATTGCCATTTCCCTGTCTTTTTTACCGGGCCGCCGGATAAAACCAAGCCTTCCGTAACAGCCCATAAGAACGATGTCCTTTACCGTTGCCGGGAAATCCCAGTCAACGCTTCCGCTTTGGGGAACGTAGGCTACCTGATTTTTTAATTTACGAAGATTGTTTTCTTTCTCCTGGAAGAAATGGACCGTACCGGTTACCGGGACCAAAAGTCCCAGCATGGCTTTTAAGAGAGTGGTTTTCCCAGCCCCATTGGGACCGACCACAGCCATCAGCTTGCCCTGTGGAATATCAAGGTCAATATCCCATAAGACCGGTTTGGAATCATATGCAACGGTTAAATCTTCTATATGGACTGCATAATCCGATGGATTCACTTTCATAGGGGGTCCTCCTTTTCCCAATCTGTCATTTTAATGCTTCTACAATGGTGTCAACGTTGGCTTTTACAGTCAGAAGATAGGTTTCCGCTCCGGAATCCACGCCCCCAAGAGAGTCGGAGTAAAGTTCTCCGCCGATGGTTACATCAAATCCTTTCGATTTTACGGCAGCCTGAAGGGCCTCTATGGTTTTCGGGGGCACCGAGGATTCTACAAAGATGGCTTTAATTTTCCGTTGGGTGATAAAATCAGCCAGGCTGCTCACGTCAGCAGTACCGGCTTCCGCATCGGTACTGATTCCCTGCAATCCTCTCACCTCAAGGCCGTAAGCCTTGCCAAAGTATTGAAATGCATCGTGTGCTGTAATCAGAACCCGCTGTTCTTCCGGGATTTCCTTTACCCGTTCTTTAATATATGTATCCAGTGACTCCAGTTCTGACATATAGGCTTCTAAGTTTTTCTTGTAATATGGGGAATGATCAGGATCTGCTTCGGATAACTGGTCTGCCACAGTTTTAGCGGCAGATTTCCAAAGGGAAACATCAAACCAGATATGAGGGTCGTGAACAGAGCTGTCATCCGCCCAGGATAGCAATTGATCTTTTGGAAGACCGTCTTCAATGCAGATGACCTTGCTTCCCCGGTCAGTCAGTGACTCAAAGATCTCACCCATTTTCCCTTCCAGATGCAGACCGTTATAGACGACCACATCGGCATTCTGCATCAAAGTAACGTCTCCGGCACTTGCCTGATATAAATGGGGATCAATACCCGGTCCCATAAGTCCGTCTACATTCACATGTTCCCCGCCAATGACTTTTGTCAGGTCGGCAAGCATGGTGGTGGTAGCTACGATATTTAACGTATCACTTTCGTTTTTCTGGTCAGCTTTTTGACATGCGGTCAAAAATAAGGATGCGATAAGGCTGATGCTTAACATCATGATTAATTTTTTTATCATGTTAATCCTCCATCATTTCAATCGTTATAAATTTCATTCATTTGTAGATACATAAATCTGGCAGGCAGCTTTATGGCTGATCTGTATTGTTTTGTCTCCAAGTACCAGGGTAAAAGGTCCCTCGTAGTCATCAACGGCAAGGACGGTGATCTGGCTTCCGATTTCAATTCCCTGAGTCTGTAAGTAATCAAGAAGTTCTTTTTCTTCCTGTACCTTTTTTATAATGGCTGTTGTTCCGGCAGCCAGGGTGGAGAGAAGAACTAATTCTCCTTCTTTTATCTGTCCGTTCTGATCGGGAATCGCATTGCCGTGAGGGCAGTATGCAGGATAATTCAAAAAGCGTTCCAGCCGGCCCGTCAGCCGGACAGGAGATACGTGCTCCAATAATTCCGCATCTTCATGTGCTTCACTCCAGGAATAACCCAGGTGCCGTATAAGAAACACTTCCCACAGGCGGTGGCCCCGCAAAAGGGAGATTGCGATCCCGATTCCTTCTTTTGTCAACTTTGCTCCTTTATAAGGCTCCGTAATCAGCAATGATTCCTGACTTAACTTTGTCAGCATTTCAGATACTGAAGCCGGCGCTATTTTTAATTTCTGCGATAGCTCCTTGTTGCTTACCAGGTGTTCGGAGCCTCCCAGCTTATATAGTTCTTTTAAATAATCTTCTTTGTTTGGTGTCATAGGACTGCCTCCTGTTTTAGGTATACCTAAATTAATTATATTATATACCTAAAATCAGAAAAGTGCAAGATGCATCCCGGTAAAGAAACGAGTATCTTTATCATTAGAGAGAATTAGCGGAGGCTAAAAAAGTTTCCTGAGACTAATATATTTTAAAACGGAAAAAGTGTTACAATATAAGATGGGATGTATCAATAAGTTTGAAATTTTTTAAAAATAGGTATGACATTAATTGATCCGTTCTGCTATACTTGTATAATCAATGCAATTAAAAAAGTGTAATAAAAGGAGAAAAAATATGAATTTTTGTTGGGTAACACTGCATGTAGGAAATTTTGAAGAATCCCTTGCTTTCTATCATGAAGTGCTGAAGCTTCCGGTCAGCAGCAGACACAGCGGAGGCGGTGTAGAGATGGCCATGCTTGGAAAAGAAGGACAGCCGAAAGTAGAACTGCTCTGTGACGGGAACGCTCAAAGCGGTCAGAAGCAATCCGGCATTTCTGTAGGTATTTCGGTTAATTCCTTGGAAGAGACGATGGAATATTTGGACAAACTGGGAATTCCGGTTCTTAGAGGGCCGATTTCACCGAATCCGTCTACCAGATTTATTTTTATCCATGATCCTGATGGTTATGAGGTTCAGCTGGTGGAAATGAAATAAAAAAGACTTATTTCTTTTTCCTGTCCGGATCATAGATTTCCTCTGAAAATTCAGTTAAGATACGGCGATGCTCCGAGGTTCCTGCCGGATATTGATTTTGCCGATGCAGTTTGTGTTTGTCTGCTTCATGAACAAATGCATAACAGACCGTGAAAAAAGCCACAAGAGCAATTCCTGCAAAAAATCCCAGGGTCTGACTTTTTAAAAACGGCATGCTGAACATGGCGATGATCAGTCCTGCCATTGCAAACAGAGAACTATACGGAAATCCGCACAGCCGGCAGTTTCCTTCCGGTTTCCCGTTCTTTTTCCGAAAGCGGATATGGGTAACCATGAGTACGATATAGGTGAAAAGCAGTGCAAATCCTCCGGAGCTGATCAAAAACACATAGACCTCAGGGAACAATAGCCCCACGTATAAAAACAGGATCATGGAGAAGCCCGAAAAGAGGATTCCCCTGTAAGGAACATCTGTTTTGTCTCTTAAAAATGCAGGCCCAAGCCCGTCTTCCACAAGAGAGCGGAGCATTCTTCCGATTCCAAACATGGCGGCTAACATGGTCGATATGATTGCGGTAATGAGTATGACCGTCATGGCAGTACCTGCCCAGGTCATTTGATAGCGGTAGAGGGCCGTAACCATAGGGCTGACGTCTTCATTTAAGGACCCGGTGGGAACCAGCAGCAAAAGGACTAAAACACACAGAATATAAAGTGTCACGAGCCAAAACACCGTTAGGTGGATGGCACGGGGCACATTTTTTTGCTTGTTTTCTGTTTCGCTGGCAGCCAGTCCGATGATTTCAAAGCCTGCAAAGGAGAACAAAACGATCAGCATGCTTCCGGCCAGGCTTTTTATTCCGCCGGGGAGAAATGGTTCTGAACGAAGGGTGCTGATCCCCAGTGGGGTAGAGCCGGGCAGGACACCGAAGATGATCAGACACCCTAAAAGGATAAATCCTATAATGGCCAGAATCTTGACTGCGGCCAGAACGCTTTCCAAACGGCTCAGCTGTTTGGCTCCCAAAAGGTTTAATAAGGTGACACCGGCAATGAGAAGGGTGCCAAGAAAAGGGATTGAAACGGCCGGAAACCAGGTTCGGAACAATAAGGATACTGCGGTAGCCTCACTGGACATGGAAATGACCATTCCGGTCCAATAGACCCAGCCCACCACAAAGCCAGTTCCTTTGTTGATATACTCCGATGCAAAGGTTCTAAAGGAAGAAGAATCCGGATGAGATACTGTCATTTCCGAAAGTGCAAAAAGGATGAAGTAGACCATAACAGCACAAATCAGATAAGAAAAAATAATTGCTGGTCCTGCCGCCTGAATGGCAACCGTTGAACCTATAAAAAAGGAACCGCCGATGACGGTTCCAAGAGCCATCATTGTCAAACGGCCTGCAGTAAGTCCTTTTGCTTTGTTTTCCATTGGAATCCCTCGCTTTTTTATTTTTGTATTATTATTTCAGATATCAGAAAAGTTATTCAAACCATAGAAACTCTTTGATAATTATAAGCCAGTGCCTTATAATAGAAAAAATAAATTCTCCCAACTACATCGTTAGATGGCTGATTGAAATAAAGTTTTATTAATAATAAGTACTTTACTTATAAAAAGAAAAATCAGGAGGCAATCATGATAAAAAAGGCAGGCAAAGAAGACATTCAGGCAGTGGCCCATACTTACCGGGAGCTGCTGCTTTATGAGAAGGAACATGGAAGTCATTCCAATTGGGTCCTTGATGTGTATCCTACAAAAGAAAATGCTCAAAAAAGCTATGAAGAGGGGACGTTATATGTGCTGGAAGAGAATGGAGAGATCTGTGCCAGCATGGTTTTAAATCATTTGCAGTCCGAAGAATATGCTAAAATTCCTTGGAGATATCCGGCTGATCCGGCTGAGGTGCTTGTCCTGCATACGCTTTGCATCCCGCCTTCAAAGGCGGGAAAAGGCATGGGAATAAAGATGGTTGGTTATGCCTTAAATCAGGCAAAGGAACTGGGCTGTAAAGTGATGAGGCTGGATACTCACGCTGAGAATGAACCGGCGGCCCGCTTATATAAAAAGCTGGGATTCCAGTATGCGGGTACCGCGGACGTTCTGCATGAGGGACTTATACCGGAAAAACAGATATTCTTTGAGCGGATTATTTTATAGTAATAAGAAGTGAAGGAAAAGCAGATTCAAAGCAAGCGGCAAAGGAGGGATTGCAAATGAAAGAGATCTATGCACTCAGTGCCTATGAAACAAGCGCTGAAAATTTTTTTGAAACATTAAAACAATACCAGGTGGATCTGGTGTTGGATATCAGGCAGAAGAATGACTCCCAGTTGTGTGGATTTACAAAGAAAAGAGACTTGGAGTATCTGGTCAGGACCATTGTCCATGCCGACTATGTCCACGACCGGAAGTTTGCTCCGGACAGCGGTCTGCTGGACCCTTATCTCAAGCAATGGATCACTTGGGAGCAGTATAAAAAGGGGTACGAAGCTTTAATGAAGGAGAGAAACGTCATTTCTTATTTTAAGTCTCAGTATGGCACGTATTCAAGGATCTGTTTGATTGGAACGGAAACAAAGAAGAGAAAATCCCATAGTCAGGTACTTTGTTCCATGCTTCGGGATTGTTTCTGAATAAAAAATATCAAAAAGATTTCACTATGTTGTAATAACAACGGACATATCTCTGTGATGATGTTATCCTGTACAAGGATCGAGGACAGAACAGAAAACGAGCAGATGTTCCTTGATTCAACAAATCTCAACAAAGTTGTTGACGAGTACAAACACCCCTCTTATAAAGGGTGTTATGCATAATAATTTACTACAGGAGGTAATGAATATGAGCATGTTTTGTTATCAGTGTCAGGAGACAGCAAAAAACACAGGATGTACGGTTATGGGAGTCTGCGGTAAGACCGAGGAGGTTGCAAAGCTTCAGGATCTGCTTATTTACGCTGTAAAAGGAATTTCTGAGGTGGTTGTAAAAACAAACACGAAAGCCTCCGATATCCTTGCGATTGACCGTGAGGTGGTAAAAAGCCTTTTTATCACGATCACAAATGCAAACTTTGATGCGGACGCAATTGAAGCACAGATTGTAAAGGTACTTGGATTAAGAGACCAGCTTGCAAAAGACGCAGGTTATCATGGGAACAGCGATGCTGCATTGTTTACCGTAGATTCAAGAGAATCCATGCTTGCCAAGGCTGCAAATGTAGGGGTTCTTGCAACTGAGAATGAAGACATCCGTTCCTTAAGAGAACTGATCATCTATGGTATTAAGGGTATGGCTGCATACGTGGAGCATGCATTTAACATCGGAAAAGAGAACAACGATATCTATGCCTTCATGTATGAAGGCTTGGCAGCAACACTGGATGATACGTTATCAGTAAATGACCTGGTTGCATTGACTCTAAAGACAGGCGAAGTTGGCGTAACCGCTATGGCACTTCTTGACGAAGCCAATACTACCCGTTACGGAAATCCGGAGATCACCACCGTTAATATCGGTGTAAGAAAGAACCCGGCGATTCTTATCTCAGGTCATGACTTAACTGACATGGAGCAGCTTTTAGAGCAGACAGCAGGAACCGGTGTGGATGTTTACACCCACGGCGAAATGCTTCCTGCTCACTATTATCCTGCATTCAAGAAATACGATCATTTTGCAGGAAATTACGGAAATGCATGGTGGAAACAGGTGACAGAATTCGAGTCCTTCCACGGACCGATCCTGTTTACTACAAACTGTATCGTTCCTCCAAAGTCTCCGGAAGTTGCAGCAAGAATTTTCACCACAGGGGCTACCGGTTTCCCAGGATGTACTCATATTGAGGCAGATGAGAACGGAAAGAAAGATTTTTCCGCGATCATTGAGCTTGCAAAGAAGCTCCCAAGCCCGGAGGAAATCGAGACTGGTACCATCGTGGGCGGTTTCGCACACAATCAGGTGTTTGCACTTGCAGACAAAGTGGTAGACGCAGTAAAATCCGGCGCAATCAAGAAGTTCTTTGTCATGGCAGGATGCGATGGAAGAGTGAAATCAAGATCTTACTATACAGAATTTGCAGAGAAACTTCCAAAGGATACGGTGATCCTTACTGCCGGCTGTGCAAAGTACAGATACAACAAGCTGGAGCTTGGTGATATCGGCGGTATTCCGAGAGTTCTTGATGCAGGACAGTGTAATGATTCCTATTCTCTTGCACTCATCGCATTAAAGTTAAAAGAAGTATTCGGACTGGATGATGTCAATGAGCTTCCGATCGCTTACAACATTGCCTGGTATGAGCAGAAGGCAGTAATCGTGCTTCTTGCCCTTCTTCACTTAGGCGTGAAAAACATTCACTTAGGACCTACATTACCAGGATTCTTATCTCCAAATGTTGCCAAGGTTCTTGTTGAAACCTTTGGTATTGCAGGAATCGGCAGCGTGGATGATGATATGAAATTATTCATGAATGCATAATTGCTTTATCCGTATAAGCCCGTCAGGGATGTTGCGTGCGCAACGTCTCTGGCGGGCTTTTTTTGATACTATTACAGGGTAAGTGCTGGCTTGCAGATGCAATCAAACATTTTATCATTGAATGGAGGTAAACATGAAAAAGGTAAACGTATATTATGACAAGCTGTATTACGGCTTTCCAATCGTTTTGGTCAGTTACTATGATACAGATGGAACCCCCAATATAACGACCATATCTTCCACGTATTCGTTAAGGGATATGATGGCCATAGGCTTCAGTACAAAAGGATATGCATTGAACCGAATCAAGGAGGTATCTGATTTTGTAGTAAATATTGTGGACAGCAGTCAGGTGGAAGCGGTAAATTTCTGCGGAAAAAATACAGGAGCAGAATGCAAAAAATTTGACAGCCTTTCTCTGACACCGGTACCGTCAAAGGTTGTCAGTGCCCCCATCATCGAAGAGTGTCCTATTTCCATCGAATGCAGAATGACGGATGTGATTGAAAGTGAAAATCATATGGGAATCACAAACATTCTGGCAAAAATCAAAGGACGCCTTGTGTCAGAAGCCTATTTAAATGGTTCCGGACGGCTCAATGTATCTGCGTTTGATGATCTCCTTTATGTGGGTGATGGCGACAGCAAAGGATATCGGAAAATGAAATAGATTTGCTTGTTATCTCATGGAAGAAAATTTAAAGAGAAAACCTGGTTTAAGAAAAAAGACTTGATTGCAGAGCAGCAGTCAGGTTCTTTTTTTATCATTTTTTAAAATGGTCTTGCAAAAATGGCAGTATAACGATACTATCAGTGTAAGTTCCTTTAAGAAGAAAACGGGGAGCAGGCCAATGAAACGAGCCTTCCCCCATACCTGGAGGTGGTAAAATGACAGGTGTATACGAAACACAAAAGAAAGTAAGTATGTTTTTGGCGGCAGCAAAAAAATTGTATTTGCGTTTACTTGCGGCGCCTGCCGTCAGCGAGGCGGACCGCAGAGCTCAGATGGAGAAAAATGCCCAGGAGATGCTTCAGAAGTATGGAAACAGCATTCTGCGCCTGGCCTATTCCTATCTGCATCATTCAGACGATGCAGAAGCTGTTTTGCAGGAAACTCTTGTCCATTACATAAAAACAGCTCCCCAATTTGAATCAGACAGCCAGGTGGAAGCCTGGTTTATGCGTGTGGCCATCAATAACAGCAAAAAGAGAATTTCCTACGATGAACCTCCAAAAACCGATGAATTAAGTGAAGACCTGGAGGCAGCTGAAGAAGAGGATCTGGTCTTTGTGTGGAAGACGGTCAAGGAATTGCCGGAAAAATACAGAGAAATTCTCCATCTCTTTTATCAGGAGGGATATTCAGCCGCACAGATCGCAGAGCTTTTATCAAAGAAAGAAACCGTTGTCCGATCTCTGCTGCTTAGAGTCAGACTTAATCTGAAAGAGGAGCTAAAGGAGGTGTATGACTTTGATGCATAGATACAATCAGATTATGAAACATATCAAAGTAACGCCGGAGATTCAGGACAGGATCATGGAGCACATTCATCAACTGGACTTAAATGAAACAAAACCAAAGCCGGCCACTCCCTTTCCGTTCGGGAAATGCCTGTTGATTGGGGCCTGCTTTGTCATCTTAGTTTTAGGGGGTTCTTTCGCCTTCAATAAAAGGGATTCCCTGTCTGAGCTTTACCAGCAGGTGGTTTCTCATAGCATTGAGTACCGTTCTGTGAAAGAATTATCGAGAGCGGTGGGGTTTAATGTCCGTCAGGTGCAAAAGCTGCCGTTTGAGGCGGAAAAAATCCGGTTTTCATCCTACAGGAAAAAGACCGCTCAAATTGATTACACCGGCAAAGACCAGGCTGTTTCTTTCCGGATGTCTGCCGGTAAGAAGGATGTAAGCGGAGATCATAACCAATACACCAGTGTAAAGGATATTCCCTCAGAGGATATGAATGTGACCATCAAAGGAGATCAGGATCAGTATGTTCTGGCGGTCTGGCAAGTCAGAGGATATTCCTACTCCATAAAACTGACCAATGGGATTTCCCAGGATCAGATGATGGAAATCGTACAGAGTATTCGCTGATGGAAAAAAATACAGAAGGGGACGGTTTTCCGTCCCCTTCTGCAACAACTTCATATCCAGAAATGCATCTATTATTATCGGGTGTCTTCCGGACATTCGGAACAGCCGCAGCCACAGCCGCAGCCGGACTCTCCGTTTTTCCTTTTTTGGATTCCACGTACAACAATGAAACCCACATAAGCAGCAATCAGTGCTGCGACGACAATCGTTGCAATCATGATAAATACCTCCTTATAATTTTAAAATAATTCCAGCCATGAGGATCTTTTAGTTAGAAAAGACTAACCTTTTTGCATATAAAAAGGCCGGACCGGTCAATATATATACGATTTACCCTTATTATAATACTTATATCCCACATCGTAAAGTAGGCACCATTTGGGTACCAAGGTAACAAAAAGAAACCAGGAATTTCCTTGAGGTACCCTTTTGGAAACCACACCACTTAATTGTGCCTACTTGTTAATTTTTTTGGGAATGTTATAATTAAAATATCCAAACGATGACAGGGAATAGAGATGACACCTGCATTGAATCGTCAAAAAAATAACAATAAGGAGACTATCACTATGAGTAAAGTTCTTTATATTAAAGCAAATGCAAAACCAGAAGGCGTTTCCAGAACCTTTCAAATATCCGATGCATTTATTGAGCGTTATCAAAAGCTTCATCCGGAGGACGAAGTAATTGTTCTGGATCTTTATAAGCTTGGAATCCACTTTCTGGAGGAAGAAGATCTTGCCTATCATATGCCGTCCCCGGGAGAGGGCAGGGAGCATCCGGTTTTAAAATACGCCTATCAGTTTGCAGAGGCAGATAAGTATGTTTTTGCAGAACCACTGTGGAATTTAAGCATGCCGGCAATTTTAAAAGCATACATTGACTATATCTGCGTTTCCTCCATTACCTTCAAGTATACGGCTGAGGGTCCTGTAGGATTATGCAAGGGCAAAAAAGCTGTCAATATCACCACACGAGGCGGTGCATACAGTTCCGGTATCACTGCAGAAATGGAAATGGGAGACCGGTACTTAAAAACCATTCTTGGCTTTATGGGAGTTACAGATTATACAACCATAGCGGCTGAACAGCTTGACGTAACGGGAATTGATGTTGATGGAATCATCGCAGAGACCATTGAAAAAGCAGGAGAGTTTGCAAAAACATTTTAATGCAGAAAGAGGCGGTCATTTCTTAGTGAATGGCCGCCTCTTTCTGTGGTTATAAAATAAGGTCTTAATAATGGATTACCTGGTCAGCTTCCCTGATTTTCTGAATCACAGGTTCGGCTTCTTCGCTTTTAAAATAGCGTAAGGTAGTCGGGGGAAGATAGTTGCTTAATTGAGAAAAATCTCCGTCTTTTATCAGCTTTCTCACGGTTGACGCACTGATGACGCTTCCGTCTGTTTCTTTTCTCGGAATGATGATGCAGTCGATGCCGGATTCCGGAAGCCGTTCTTTCATAATTTGATTATAGATCGCTGTTACCTGACTATTGGGTTCTTCTCCCACATACCGTTTGTTGATTCCAAGTGCTTTGGATATTTTAACGAAAATCTCCAGATCCAAAAGCGCATGGCTTTCGATGACAGCTTTCTCGTCCTTTTGGAAATAACTTGGGAAGGTAGAGGTGCTGACGATGTAAGGGCCGCTGTCATGATAGCAGATATTGGGAAGATGAGCGGTCCCTTCCATAATGAGCCGTTTTCTTACTTCAAACGGAACAAGACTCACGTCCTCACTGACAATGAACAGATGAAGCACGTCATTTTCTTTCGCCGCCTTTTCTACAAGGTAAAGGTGTCCCAAGGTAAAGGGATTGCCGTTCATAACAATGGCGGCCACTGTTTTCCCGGTTTTCTTATTCTCACTCAGACGGTCTATATAGTCGTAAAATCCCCTTCTTTTATTTTCCATAAACACCACTTTATTGTCAATGCTCACAATTTCATAAAAGCCCAGGTCAGAGAAAAATCTGGAGGCAGAAGATTTTGTGTACAGGAAAAGGTGAAAATAGCCTCTGCTGAACTGTACCTCTGTCAAATGGGTCATAATCTGGTTCATCAGACCTTCCCCCTGATGTGCGCTGCTTACCGCAAGACACCGCAGCGTGTTGCCGTAGCAGCTTCCGGTGGCGACCACGTTAAAATCTTCGTCAAACATGGCGCAGGTGTAATCGAGGTTCTTGTCTCTGCGGATTCCTTCTCCTGAAAGTAATTCATCAATCAGTTTGTTGGTTCTTTTATCATCGGGGGAAACCCTTGAAATATTGTAATCACTCATGTTTTTTCTCCTTATTGTTGTAACTTTTAACACATCAAAGAAGCCTTGGCCGCTGTCCTTTTTATTATACAAAATATAAGGAGAAAATACCAAATAAAAAACACTTGTTTTAAAAACAAAACATGATATCTGTTGCTTTGTTTGCTTATTTTGCGGTCAGAAGTGTTAAAATGCGCGCATTAAATTTACCATTTCAATGGCACTGACAGCGCAGTCAAAGCCTTTGTTCCCTGCTTTCGTTCCGGCCCGTTCTATGGCCTGCTCGATATTTTCCGTTGTCAGCACACCGAATAAAACGGGGATATCCTGGGTGAGTGCTATCTGTGCGATCCCCTTTGAGACTTCATTGCAGACGTAATCATAGTGGCTGGTGCTGCCGCGGATGACTGCACCCAGGCAGATGACAGCATCATATTTTTTGCTTTTTGCCATTTTTGATGCAATCAGAGGAATCTCAAAGGCTCCGGGAACCCAGGCTACGTCAATGTTTTCATCGGCGACCTCATGTCTCTTTAATCCGTCCAGCGTGCCGGAAAGGAGCTTTGAAGTGATAAATTCATTAAAACGGGCGGCAACGATCCCGATTCTCATATTATTTGATACTAATTTTCCTTCCAATACATTCATGCTTACATCTCCTTTTTATAATTGAATAAATGTCCCATTTTGACCTGCTTGGTTTTCAAGTAAAATAAATTTTGGGCGGTAGCATTCATCTGGATAGGGACCCGTTCTACGATTTCCATCCCGTAATCAGAAAGCTGGTATACCTTATCCGGATTGTTTGTCAAAAGCCGCAGGGTCTTTGCTCCCAGATCCCTCAGGATCTGAGCACCTATGTAATATTCCCGCATATCACCGGCAAAGCCCAAAGCCAGATTTGCTTCCAGTGTATCCATGCCCTGATCCTGCAATTCATAGGCCCGGAGCTTATTGATGAGGCCGATGCCCCTTCCTTCCTGCCGCATATAAAGAAGGATGCCCCGTCCCTCCTGTTCGATCTGGGTCATTGCTGCCGCAAATTGCTGGCCGCAGTCGCAGCGGAGGGAACCAAAGGCATCTCCGGTCAGGCATTCGGAATGGACGCGGCACAGGAGATTGGTTCCGTCACCGATCTCTCCGCGAACCAATGCAACGTGATGCTCCCCGGTTAGCTTGTTCACATAACCGTAGGCTTTAAAATCCCCATATTTGGTGGGCATCTTTGTTACTGCGGCGCACTCTACCAGTTTGTCATGCTTTTTCCGGTAATTTTGAAGTTCTTTAATGGTGATAAAGGTCAGTCCATGAGTCTCTGCCAGTTTGATCAGTTCAGGGGTGCGCATCATGGTTCCGTCTTCCCCCATGATTTCACAGCATAACCCGCATTCTTTCAGACCGGAAAGACGGAGCAGGTCCACGGTTGCTTCCGTATGGCCGTTCCGTTTTAAGACTCCCCCTGCTTTGGCAGTCAGGGGAAACATATGGCCGGGACGGCGAAAGTCCTCCGGCTTTGCATCCTCCATCACACAGGCGCGGGCCGTGATTGCCCGTTCTTCAGCGGAAATTCCGGTGGTCGTACGGATGTGGTCAATGGAGACCGTAAAAGCGGTTTCATGGTTATCGGTACTTTCCGAAACCATTTGAGGGAGCTGCAGCTTCTGACAAAGCGCAGCGCTCATGGGCATGCAGATCAGCCCTTTTCCGTGGACTGCCATAAAATTCACATGTTCCGTCGTGGTAAATTGGGCGGCGCAGATGAAATCCCCTTCATTTTCCCTGTATTCATCGTCGGCAACCAGTATGATCTTTCCCTGGCGAAGATCCTCAAGTGCTTCTTCAATGGTATTAAATGCAAACATATTTCCTCCTATTCCAGACCGTATTTGGGAGTGCCCTTTGACGGGACTGCTGCTCCCAGGAATTTTTCAATATATTTTCCTACACAGTCATTTTCCAGATTTACAGTATCTCCGACCCGTCTGCCGGACAGAGTGGTTTGTTTGGCGGTATGAGGTATCACGGATACGCCAAAATCATTTTTTGACAGTCTGGCAACGGTCAGGCTGATGCCGTCAATCCCAATAGAGCCTTTTTCGACGATGTAACGCAGGATTCCGGGAGTCGTCCGTATGGTGTACCAGATGGCGTTGTCATCCCGATCAATGGAACGGATGATGCCGGTACCGTCGATATGTCCGGTAAGAATATGACCGCCAAACCGCCCATTGGCTGGCATTGCCCGTTCCAAATTGACGGTGGAACCGGAACAAAGCCTTGCAAGAGAGGAGCGGCGCAGGGTTTCGTGCATCACATCTGCGGTAAATGCTGTGGCGGTAAAGGAAGTCACGGTCAGGCAGATACCATTTACACAAATGCTGTCCCCCGCCTTGATATCCTTCAGTATCAAAGAGGCACCAACGGTCAGAACCGCAGAATATGCCCCCTTTTTCACGCCCCGCACCGTACCGATTTCTTCAATTATGCCTGTAAACATCAAAGCACCTCGCTTTCTAAAAGAATATCCTCTCCAAGCACAGTGATTTGGGGAGGTGACAGTGAGACCCCATTGTCTGGAGATTCCATGCCGATTCCACCAACGGGGGATTTTGCATGGATGCCCCCAAACAGCTTTGGTGCAATATAGACCTGGACTTTATTTACGATTCCATCGGTTAATGCGGACCAGTTTAATGTACTCCCTCCTTCCAAAAGAATGCTGTCTACGTTCCTTTTCCCAAGCTGTATCATCAGTTCCTTTAAATCCACCTTTCCCTCCTTTTGAGAAACCGTAAGGACCTCACAGCCGGCTTCCTCATAAGGCTTTATTTTGGCTTGGTCGGTACAGCAGGCAGCCAGAATGGTCTTGTACTGATCGGCAGTCTGAACGACACGGGAGGAGAGAGGTGTCCTCAGGCTTGTGTCGCAGACGATGCGTTGAGGGCTTTTGCAGCCATTGAAGCGGCAGGTCAGCATGGGATCATCGGTGAGTATGGTACTTACGCCAACCATGATTCCGGAATAGCGGTGTCTGTCCTTTTGCACTTGCAGACGGGCGGCTTCTCCCGTAATCCATTTGGACTTTCCGGAATAAGTGGCAATTTTTCCGTCCATGGTCATGGCGTATTTCATTACCACATAAGGGGTTTGATGCTTAATGAAGTGGAAGAAGACTCTATTGAGCTTCCTGCATTCTTCGGATAAAACCCCTTCTGTAACTTCGATTCCATGGTGACGCAAAATGCTGGCCCCTTTGCCTGCAACGACAGGGTTTGGGTCAAGGGAGCCGATCACAACTCTCCGGATGCCGCTTTTTAAAATTGCATCGGTGCATGGCGGTGTTTTTCCGTAATGGCAGCAGGGCTCCAAAGTCACGTAAAGGGTTGCGCCCTGAGGGGATTGCCTACAGCCCGAAAGGGCTTCACGCTCCGCATGGGGCATACCAAACCTCTGATGGAACCCCATTCCGATGATAGTGCCATCTTTTACGATAACAGCTCCTACCATTGGATTGGGATTGACCCAGCCAATCCCTTTTTTGGCAAGTTCCAATGCTTGTTTCATGTAATCAATATCAGTCAACCGGACACCTCCTGAAAAATAAAATGCCTTGAACCGATATCGTTCAAGGCATGGAGTCACAGAATGGAGGGAAGCTGTATCAAAAATAAAAAAACTCCGAAATCAAAACGATTTCAGAGACATTTACAATACACACAACATGTGTTTTCATCTTCTTTCATCCAGACTATACTGTCGGCTTCGGAATTACACCGAATCATGCCTTGCGGCTCGTGGGCTTTACCACCGGTAGGGATTTTCACCCTGCCCTGAAGATATTTATTCAATTACGGTTAATATAGCACCATGCCAAAGCGTTGTCAAGTGCTTGGGCGCATTTTCATTTATTGCTCCCTTTTATGGATTGCCTGGGTCGGGTTCCGTACTTAAATACTGGCTCCCAAACGCGTGCATCAGTTCCAGAATAGGGATGATTTTTGTACCCAGTTCGGTCAAGCTGTATTCCACGCGGGAAGGGACCACCGGATAGACCTTCCGGCTCACCAGCCGGTCTTCTTCCAGACTCCGCAGCTGGGAGGTCAGCATTTTCTGGGTCACCTGAGGAAGCCTTTTTTTGATTTCGCTGAATCGCAGGGTCTTGCTGCTTAAATACCATAGAATCAGAATTTTCCATTTTCCAGAAAGCAGTTCCTGCACAAGGGCCATGGGGCAGACATTGTATTTTAAGCACTGGTCTTTCATATAGCATTCTTCGTGCATGGGCTTATTGCAGATCATATTGGCTGACATGGGACCACCTCTTTCTGGTATATAAAATATAGGAAGTATCAAATGAAGCTATGTATGTTAAAAAGATATCTTACGATCCATTATACCATTTACTGACTTAAATTGTAAATATGTATATTCTGCCGCTTACTATTGTGCCGTTGTTTTTCAACAACACTGGAAAAGCCCTGATTCTATGGAACAGGCCGCCCACATATAATAGGCATATACTTTTAATCCTTATGGCAAAATGCATATGGAAGGAGAACATGGATGATCGTATCTTGGCTGACCACAAATCAGTGTAATTTAAAATGCAGGCATTGCTATCAGGATGCCGGAGGCAGAAGTGCAGAGGAGCTTAATACAGACGAAGCAAAAAAAATGATCGGAGAGATCGCAGCGGCCGGTTTTAAAATTATGATATTCAGCGGAGGAGAGCCGCTCATGCGTCCCGATATCTATGAACTGGTTTCTTACGCAGCTTCCTTAGGACTGCGTCCGGTTTTTGGAACCAACGGAACGCTGATCACAGAAGAAACAGCTGTGAAGCTGAAACAGTGCGGTGCAAAGGCCATGGGCATCAGTCTGGACAGCTTAATAGAAGAAAGGCATAACTTTT
Organism: Lacrimispora sinapis; assembly: GCF_043633585.1. NCBI lineage: Bacteria > Bacillati > Bacillota > Clostridia > Lachnospirales > Lachnospiraceae > Lacrimispora > Lacrimispora sinapis. The sequence continues at coordinate 1,421,630 of NZ_CP141832.1, forward strand.
TCAGGGGAAAGGAGGATGCATTCCAATTGACCCTGAAAGGCATTGAAAACTGCAAAAAGGCAGGTCTTCCCTTTCAGATCCATACCACTGTTATGGACTGGAATCAGGAGGAGGTATGCGGCATCATAGATTTTTGTGTGGAAACAGGAGCAATTGCCAGCTACTTGTTTTTCTTGATTCCTGTGGGAAGAGGAAAGTTTTTGGAGAAAACCTCCCTTGAGGTGATGGAATATGAAAAACTGTTGAGAACCATTATGGAAAAGCAAAAACACGTTCCCATTGATATCAAGCCCACCTGCGCGCCTCAATTTATCCGGGTAGCCAGGCAGATGGAGGTAAAAACCCGCTTTCAAAAAGGCTGTCTGGCCGGATTGAGCTACTGCATCATCAATCCGGTAGGGACGGTCAGGCCCTGTGCCTATATGGTAGAGGAAGCAGGCAATGTCCGGGAACAGCCCTTTGACCAGATCTGGGAGAACAGCGGGTTATTCAAGCATCTGCGTACTCAGCAATATAAAGGGACATGTGGTGATTGTGTCTATCAGATAGAGTGCGGCGGCTGCCGGGCAAGAGCCGGGTATTACCATGAAGGCGACTATATGGCAGAGGACAGTTACTGTGCTTATGGAAAACAGTTGGAAACAGGAGGGCTTCTGGTCAATTGAAAGGGAAAAAAATCGTATATGGGGCAATTATTTTCATCCTTGCAAGCCTTTTAGCAGGCTGTAACCATAAGCAGACAAAGCTAGCTCCTTCCAGAGAGGGATACCAATTTACAGATGCCCTTGGTCAGGAGATTACCGTTCAAGAGCCAAAAAGAGTGGTGGCACTTATGGGCAGCTTTGCAGAGATCTGGCTGGACGCAGGCGGGAAGCTGACGGCAGTTACGGACGATGCATATGAGGAAAGAGGGCTGACACTTCCCAAAGACACAGTAACTGTGGGAACCTACAACCGTCCCAATGTGGAACAGATCATCGCCTGTGATCCGGACTTAGTGCTCCTGTCTTCCGAAACCAAGGAACATGTGGCCTTAAAGGATACGTTAAAACAGGCAGGTATTACCGCCGCATATTTTCAAGTGACTTACTTTGAGGATTACTTAAAGATGCTGAAACTATGTACGGATATCACAGGCCGCGGGGATCTCTATGAAAAGAACGGTCTGGCGGTAAAAGAGCAGATTGATACCATTATTACAAAAACCAAGGGTCAAAAATCCCCCGCCGTTTTGTTCCTCATTACCTATTCAGGGGGAGCCCTCGTTAAGAATTCCCAGTGCATGACCGGGAAGATGTTAAAGGATTTAGGCTGTGAAAACATTGCGGATCAAAACCAGAGCCTTTTAAAGGAATTTAATATAGAATCCATTATGAAAGCCGATCCTGATTATATTTTTGTTGTTGCTATGGGAAATGATGAAGAACTGGCAAAGAAAAATTTAAAAGAGGCCGTAGAAAACAATCCGGCCTGGAATGGCCTTAGTGCAGTGAAAAATGGCCGGTATATTGTGCTGCCAAAGGAAAAGTTTCTATATAAACCAGATGCGAAATGGGGAGATAGCTATGCATACCTTTTTGAAATCCTGTATGGGAACAAACCGTAAGGCGTGGCTTCTTTTGCTGTGTTCCGCCGCCGGTCTTTTGGTTTCGGTGGGGGCAGGCTTGTGCCTGGGAGCCAATCCCATTGGAGTGCCGGTATTTTTTGACACCCTTATCCGGAAAAACCCGGATGACTTTTTATACCGGATCATTCGGACCGTCCGTTTTCCAAGAGTATTTGGTGCACTGTTGGCGGGAAGCGGACTTGCGGTATCGGGAACCATCATACAGTCTGTGCTGAACAATCCCCTTGCAAGCCCAAACATTATCGGAGTCAATGCAGGGGCCGGATTTTTCGTTCTGCTGGCCTCCGCCTTGTTCCCGGCCCAGCCCGGCCTTCTTCCGGTTTGGGCATTTCTTGGTGCACTGTTGGCCTCCCTGCTGATCCTTTTAGCCGGAGCGGGGAGACAGATGTCCCAGTTATTGCTGGTACTGACCGGATTTGTGGTCAACAGCATTTTCACCGCCGGAATGAACACCATCATGATCCTCAATCCCGATGCCTATGTGGGAGCAGGCAATTTTCTGGCAGGGGGTCTTTCCTCTCTGACGGGTAAGAACATTGCTTTTCCGGCCGCATTGATTCTTCTGGGTCTGATGCTTGCAATGCTTTGCTCCCATGGATTGAATCTTCTTCATCTGGGGGCTGATTGTGCCAAAACACTGGGAATGAATGTTTTGGTCAGCCGCTTTCTGTATATTGCAATAGCGGCCGTACTTGCCGGAGCAGCCGTAAGCTTTGCCGGACTGATTGGATTTGTGGGACTTTTGGTTCCCCATGGGGTGAAATTGCTCATTGGGTCAGACAACCGTTTTGTGATTCCCGCCAGTGCGCTGATGGGAGGAATGTTTGTCATATTGTGCGATCTGCTTGCCAGGACTATTTTTCTTCCTTATGAATTGCCGGTCGGGATCTTGATGTCCTTTCTTGGCAGTCCCTTTTTCCTGTATCTGATCCTGAAAAGCAGAGGCACCGATTGAAGCCGCTCCAAGTAAAAGGGAGGAATCTAAATGATCCAATTGAAAAATGTGACTTATTCCTACAATCATCAGCCGCTGATACAGGATATGGACGTGACCTTTGAAAAGGGGAAAGTTACGGCGATCATCGGCCCCAACGGATGCGGGAAAAGTACCCTATTAAAGCTGGCTTGCCGCCTGCTGCGTCCCCAGAAGGGAAACGTGTTTTTAGAGGACCAGGAAATCGGCACATTTAAGGGAAGAACCTTTGCCAGAAAGGTGTCCGTACTTCTGCAAAATAATCCCATCCCCGATATGACTGTAGAACGCGCGGTCCTGTCCGGAAGATATCCTTATCAGTCCCCATTTAAAACTTATGGGCAAGAGGACAGGACCATCACGGAATATGCCATGAAAGTGACAGGCTGCCATTCTCTCAGATATAAAAATATGCATCAGCTGTCAGGCGGGGAACGCCAGCGGGCATTTCTTGCCATGCGGTTGGCCCAGGATACGCCGGTTATATTTCTCGATGAACCGACCACCTATCTTGATATCAATGTATCCTATGAAATGATGGAACTGCTCCGAGAACAAAATCAAAAACTGGGTAAAACGATAGTCATGGTTCTCCATGATATGACTCTGGCCTTAAACTACGCAGATTACATCATTCTAATGGAAAATGGAAAAATCAAAGCCTGTAATTCTGTACTTGATGATGAACTGCATCATTGCATCGGAGAAATCTTTCACGTAAAAATCCAAAGCTTTTCAGAAACAGATAGATCTCAATTTTATTTTGTCAAAAGGTAGAAACAGTCTTGTTTTATCAGGCATTTTTTGTATATATTTCTTCAACCAACAATAGAATAAAAAAAAATGAAAAAGAATTTGGAGGTGTTTGAATGGGAAAGATTCTGCTGCTTGTTTTAGGAATCCTGTCTTTGGCTCTGGGAACGGTTGGAGTTGGAGTGCCGGGGCTGCCGACAACACCGTTCTTTCTGCTGTCTTTGTTCTGCTTTACGAGAAGTTCCAATCGACTGGACCGCTGGTTTCGTGGTACAAAACTTTTTGAAACCTATGTAAAGCCCTTTGAAGAGGACAAATCCCTGCCCCGCAAACAGAAGCTTGTCATTCAATTAACGGCTGGAACCATGATGCTTTTCGCTTTTTTGTTTCTGGATAACCGGGCGATACGCCTGTTTCTTATCGTCGCGTTTATCCTCCATAATTATGTTTTTCTATTTGTAATTAAGACTAGGAAAGGGGAAGCTCCTGATACAAAAACAGGAAAATCTAATGGTAAAACTTATGAATTATGAGGGAATTATAATAGGAATGGGAACGTTTCTTCTGATTGGATTGCTGCATCCGGTTGTCATTAAGGCAGAGTACTATTTTGGAACAAAAATATGGCCGGCATTTCTGGCTGCGGGAATTGTGTGCATTGTGCTTTCCCTATTTTCATCGGGAAGAGTGCTGTCCCCGCTTCTGGCAGTTCTGGGTTTTTCGCTTTTATGGAGTATCAAGGAACTTTTTGAACAGAAGCAAAGGGTAGAAAAAGGCTGGTTTCCCCGGAATCCCAATAAGAAGATTTTTGAATAGCATAACAGCATACGATAAAAAAATAACTTGACAATAAGTGAATGATCATTTATTATAGAATCACAGAGGTGATGGAATGAGAAAAAAAGACGACGAAAAAGTGAGAAGCATAAAAGAAGCAGTAATTAAGCTGATCCTGCAGGAGGGGTTTCATGGCACTTCTGTCTCCAAAATCGCCAAGATGGCAGGGGTTTCGCCGGCAACAGTATATATCTATTTTGAGAATAAGGATGATATGCTTCATGATATTTACATGGAGTATTCAGAAGAGATTTATACCTATCTGTTAGACTGCGTTGACCGAAAGATGGAAGGACAGAGGCAGATTGAGGCCCTCATTAGAAGCTATTATAACTATATTTTAGAGAACAAAGAGATTTTCAGTTTTGTAGAGCAGTTTTCCAATTGTCCCTCTCTGGCAGGGAAGTGTACCGGAAAGCAGGGAATTTGTAAAATTTATAATCTGATGACAGAGATGAAGAATGCCAACGTTATAAAAGATTACAGAGAAGACAATTTAATTGCGATCATGTTCCAGCCGGTAAAGGCGATTGCAGTGGATAACCGGAAGAGTGAAGCACAGAAGGAAGATTTGCTGCAGGAGATGATAAAGATCATACAATATGCAATATTACGATAGATATATGCGGGATTATAATACAGAGAAGATCTGTAAAAGATCTCGCAAAAAAAATAATAGATTATAAATGAACATTCACTTTAGAAATACGCACAGAAAGGATAAAACGATGAAAAATAACAACAATAATCAAACAGGGATTGTTTTTCCAGTCTCATACAAAGTTTTATTGCCGGATGTGGTAACTTCGATTCATATGGAGCTTTTTGACGAAGCGCAGATAGAATATCTGAAGAGCGATGAAGTTGTAAAAATCGCATTGCCGCTGAAACAGAATTTCGGCAGAACAGAAAAGATAGAGGAGGATTTCTTCCGTACCGGTGTGATATTTGAAGTGAACAGCCTGGAAAAGACGGAAAAAGGTATCCAGGTCTCCGTTAAATTAACAGAACGGGTCGACGTAAAGGACTTTAAGAAAGAAGATGACCTTTTGTGGGCGGATTATGACCTTTCTCCGGATCTTGATGACCTGGATGAAAAAAGCCGGGAAGAGATGCTTGGTTATATCAAGAAGATCAGCGGTGAGGTCAGCTCTAAATTCACGGGAGGGCAGCAGTACCAGAAGATCATAGAAGAATTTCATGATTTAAACGCGCTGATCGTATACTTATCCCAATTCCTTCAGCTGCCGGTCAATGAACGGTATGAATTACTGGAAATGCGGTCCGTCAAAGAGAGAAGCCTCCGTTTTCTGGATCATATGTTAAAACATAAGGAAATGATTCAGCTGCAGATGCAGATTTCTGAAAAGTTTTCCGAGAGAGCCAACCGTTACTACAGAGAATCGGTTCTCAGGGAACAGTTAAAGGCCATTCAGGAAGAACTGAACGAAGGAAAAGAAGAAAACAGCAAGAAAGAGCCGGATTATTTGAGTAAAATCGAAGAAGCAGGAATGCCGCCTGAGATTAAAGAGGCAGCTCTTGAAGAATACCGCAAGCTGGAGGATCAGGGCCCTAATAAGTTCGATTATAATATAATCCGCAATTATCTTGACCTGTTGGTTCAGCTTCCATGGAAAAAGGAAGAGGCAAAAGCCACGGATCTGGAAGAAGCCAGGAGAATCCTCAATGAACGCCATTATGGCTTGCAAAAGGTAAAAGACAGAATCATACAGCATTTGGCCGTAATGCAGCTGAATAAAAATAAGAAAGGTTCCATACTCTTACTGGTAGGCCCGCCAGGAACCGGTAAAACAAGTCTTGGTAAGAGCATCGCAGAGGCACTTGGAAGGGAATATACCCGCATAAGCTTAGGTGGTGTAAGAGATGAATCCGAAATCAGAGGGCACCGGAGAACCTACGTTGGCGCCATGCCAGGCAGAATCATTCAAAGCATCCGGAAAGCGGGACATTCCAATCCGGTCATGGTCCTTGATGAAGTGGATAAGCTGATGTCCGGGGGCTTCCATGGAGATCCCTCCAGCGCATTGCTAGAGGTGCTGGACCCGGAGCAGAATGCAACCTTTACGGATCATTATCTGGATCTGCCTTACGATCTGTCCGATGTGTTCTTCATTGCAACGGCCAACTCTTTAGAGAGCATTCCGGGTCCTTTGCTGGACCGTATGGAAGTGATTTCCATTTCCAGTTATACCATGGAAGAAAAGTTCCATATTGGGAAGGATCATCTGCTGCCGGCTGTTTTAGAAGAACATGGACTAAAGGCAGACCAGCTTGTGCTGGAAGATTCTGTCCTTAAAAAGATCATCAGTGACTATACACTGGAGGCCGGAGTCAGAGGCTTGAAAAAACAGCTGGCTGCCCTGGCCAGAGTTACAAGTGAGAAAATTGTTTCAAACAAAGGAGAACAGCCCTTTAAGGTCCGGGAAGAGGATTTGGAGGAGGTACTTGGCAGACAGGTATCCCGTCATGAAAAAGCCCAGTCAGACAATCCTCCCGGGGTTGTTACAGGACTTGCCTGGACACCGGTGGGCGGTGAAATCCTCTTTATTGAGGCCACAGATATGCCGGGGAATGGAAACGTGATCCTCACAGGAAAGCTGGGAGAGGTAATGAAAGAATCTGCAAGGATCTCTTTAAGCTTATTAAAATCCAGACTTCCGTTAAATACCTTTAATTTTAAGGAAAAGGATTTACACATCCATGTACCGTCCGGAGCCGTACCAAAAGATGGTCCCTCCGCAGGAATTGCATTATTTACGGCATTGGCCTCTCTGGTTACAGGCAATAAGGTGGATTCCAGGCTGGCAATGACGGGTGAAATCACGTTAAGAGGTGCCGTTCTTCCGATTGGAGGATTAAAAGAAAAACTTTTAGGTGCACAACGGGCAGGTATAAAAAAAGTGTTAATACCAAAAGATAATCTGGTTGACTTAAAAGAGGTACCGGAAGAAGTAAAAGAACAGCTTTCCGTGGTTGCAGTAGAGACCATTGAAGATGTACTGAAAGAAACTCTTGGAATTTCCCTCCCAAGACTGGAGCAGATGCTCTTGCAGAAAGATGGAAATGCAAGGATGCTGGAAGCTATTGAACCCCCAAAAAATAATTTGAGAAGAGAGGTAATTTAATATGACAGTAACAAAGGATACTTTGATCGGAGAAATTTTAAGAGAGGACCAGTCCACCGCACCGTTCTTTTTTGAAATGGGAATGCATTGCCTTGGATGCCCTTCCTCAACAATGGAAAGCCTGGAGGAGGCATGTATGGTTCATGGCGTTTCCGTAGAGGAACTGGTAGAAAAGCTGAACGGCCATATGGCAAGGCAGTAACTAAGCGGTCATAAGAAAGGAAAGGGCTGCTGCAGAATCGAGTGAGTCTGCAGCAGCCTTTCTATGGGATAAAATTTATTCTGCAGCATGTCCAAGAAGAGCCACTGCCATGCTCTCATAGCCGTACAGTGTTGATACGTGTCTTAATCCATCCGTAATCTCACTTTTCGAGTAATTATGTTCTTCCAGAAATTGTGCGTCTTTTTCATTCATATAATAATAAACCATCAGAGATAATTTGAAAATCTCCATGTTATCAGGGTCCAGAAGATCAAACATCTGGTTTTCTGCGCCGTTTAGGTCCCCATCGTCTATCAGCTGTGTAAGCTCCAGATACTTGTCCTTCATTTCCTCATCCGAAAAGGCACGATCGTCATTTTTTCCCAGTTCTATATGAAAAATCAATTTTAATAAAGTACCGACCACACTACTTGTCATTTTTGTTGCATAATCATCAGTCAGCATTTGTTTCTCCTTTTGCAATTTATCAAATAATATAGAAAATACTTTATCACAAGTGATGAAAAATGTAAAGAAGAGGGCTGCCGCAGTATCCTTATGGGATATTGGGGCAGCCCTTAACTTTCTATGGAAGAAAGTGATTAATATTTGCTGTTTGAATGTTCTTCCACAGGTGTTTCATAAGTCTCTGCTGGCTCTGTCTGCTCCGTTTGGACGGAATTCGTGCCAAATACATCAGACTGGGTATCCATCAGCTGGAATTTTCCTACCAGTGTTTTTAACGTTACTGCCTGAGCGGATAATTCCTCGGAGGTAGCAGCACTTTCTTCTGAGGTAGCAGAAGTGGTCTGGACCACAGCAGAAATCTGGTCGATACCGGTTGTAACCTGCATGATTGCATCGGACTGTGCGGTAGATGCTTGCGCAATTTCAGCGATACGGACAGCGGAAACATTGGATTTTTCAACCACAAGGCGAAGTGCATCTGCCGTTTCCCCGGCGATTTTTGTACCGTTTCCGATGGCTGCTATGGCATTTTCAATCAGTGTTGTGGTATTCTTTGCTGCTTCTGCAGATTTACCGGCTAAGTTGCGGACTTCATCCGCGACAACGGCAAAGCCTTTTCCTGCAGCACCGGCTCTTGCGGCCTCTACGGCAGCATTCAGCGCCAGAATGTTGGTCTGAAATGCAATGTCATCAATAGTCTTAATGATTTTGCCGATTTCATTTGATGTGTTGGCAATATCATTCATGGCAGCAATCATATCATTCATCTTCTGATTGCCGGCCAGTACGCCTTGACTTGCCTCCTGGGATAAGGAATTTGCTTCAGAAGCATTGGAAGCATTTTGTTTCACTCGTTCTGCAATTTCTGTAATTGTTGCAGATAATTCTTCGATGGAGGAAGCCTGTTCCGTAGCACCCTGGCTTAAAGCCTGTGCCGCATCGGAAACCTGAGAAGCGCCGGTAGAAACCTGATCCGAAGCACGGTCGATCTCTAAGAGAGCATCACTGAGCGTAAAACGGATATTGCGCATTGCTTCCAGGAGGTAGCGGTAAGCACCAACGTATTTATCTTCGTTCTCTGTCATTACTTTAAAATTACCGCTTCCCATTTCACCAAGAAGATAGTGGATGTCCCGAATGATCAGCTTTAAGTTATCTGCCATACCAACAAAGGTCTTTGAAAGGGCACCGATCTCATCATTGGATTTTATATCCAGTTCGATGTCTAAGTTTCCTTGGGCAATGTTTTGCGCAGCGGTGACGACACCATTGATTGGACGGAGTGTTTTGGTCATAACAATGGTAACAATGGTCACGATAACACCAATGGCAATTACAGCCATGATGATCATAATAATGGCGATGCTGAAAACGTCTTTGTTCAAATCGGACTTGTCAAGACTGCTGGAAGCCCACCAGGTCTGTGATTCACAGGTGATCGGATAGTAATGTCTGGATTCGTAGGTACCGTCGGATCGTTTGGTATCTACATGAAACTCCTGCTTATTCTTTTGCATGGAAACAATTTTGTTATACTCGGAAGCAGGTATTATATCCTCCAGCTTTTTTCCAATGTTATCGCTTGACTTGCTGTCAAAGGTAATGATATTTCCTTCTGTGTAAATATCAACATACATGGTTGGATATTTGGAATCCGTTGTTTTGATCTTGGAAAAATTTGAAAGACTAATATCCGCCAGAACGACTCCGATTACATTGTCGCCTTTCATGATAGGAAAGGCAACCGTACTCATCATTGTGCCTTTGTAATCAAAGGGATCGGTGATAAATGGAGCTTTGGTATCCCTTGCAACTTTATAGTAATCATTTTGGGAATATTCACTGTATGCGCCGAGAGACTGGGCTGTTTTGTTTTTCATATTATCTCTGTCCACATAGACCGAGTAATCTTTGACGGAAGAATCAAACTGTCCCGGTTCAAAGAATGCGCCAACGCCGTAAAGGTCTTCGCTGTTGTTCAGCGCAGCCCAGGCCGTATTCATGATATAGGTTTCAATGGCATAATTGGATTCTGTCAGCTCCGCATTATAAATGTGGCTCTTTTTTCTTTCACCAGTCCAGTCACCGGCAGCAGACTGGTTTCCGTTATAAACGTTGTTTAAATAGTCCTGCAGTTCTTTGGTCGTATTTGTTGCACTGTTAATGATGGACTGAACCATGAGTCCATTTTTTGCAGCGATTCCGGAAAATTCCCCGTTGATTGCTTTTGACAATGCGCTACTCGCCTGCACTGCAGAGATAGCAATCAGCAAAATTAAACTTACAGAAAGAATTACGCCCGTAATAATGGACATCTTTGTTGCAAGCTTAAAATCGTTGAATTTTATTTTTTTCTTGTTTTTCATAATGTGTTATGCTCCCTTAATCAAGTAATCAGTAAAAAAGCAAACCTTCTGTGCAGCTTAACAGTGTTATTGCATATAGGAAATTTTTACCAATTAACAGACAAAAATTTACTGCATGGATTGCAGCAGATATTTGGTGTGAATATAAGAGAATAACCTCCTTCCTTTGCTTTTGGATAGTTTATGTCTGTTCAACAACTGTATAATCGACATGAATCGACATAAAAATAATAGAATTTGCAAAAAAAAGGTTGCTATAATTATGTATATTCCATATATAACTACTAATTACAGCGGTTTTTTATTTGATTTTGAATTAAAAATAAAAATATACCCGGAAAAATTCCCGGGCATATCGGTTTGTTTTATAATTTATTTGTTTTTGTTGATTCTGTTCCGTGTCTTCCATAAAAGAAAGAAACCGGCGGCGGCAGCAAACAGCGAGATAAACTGGGACGTTGAAAGCACTCCCACCGATCCACGGATTAAATCCCCGCGATAGAATTCAATTAAAAATCTTCCTATGCTATAGAAAATCAGATAAAAAGCGGTAACTTTTCCTTGGGTACGGTTTTTTCCTGCGATGACCGATAAGATGAGGAAAAGCAGAAAGTCGTATCCGCTTGAAATGACCTGGGAAGGGAACAGAGAGACCTCATTTGGCGCAAACTGGGAAGTGTGAAAGACAATGGAAAATGGTCCTTTGTATGGAGTTCCATAACAACACCCGGCCAGCAGGCAGCCAAGCCTTCCGAATCCCTGAGCCAGGGAAATCGAGGGAACGATCTGGTCAAGATAGGTGAAAAAACCGATTTTTTTAATTCGGCAGTAAACATAGCCTGCGGCAACTCCTCCGAATATTCCGCCATACACCACAAAACCTCCGGAAAGGTTTAATAAAAGGCTGGGGTCCTTTTTTATATCTTCAAAGATAGTAATAAAATAAAGAAGCTTGGCACTTACAAGGCCAAATCCGCATCCCCACAACAGAAGTGGGAATACATGTTCGGAATCCAGTCCTGATTTTTTGACACGGTTTTCTGCAGTCAGATAGGCAGCCAGGATTCCGATGCCGATCATAAGGCCATAGCCGTGAAACGTAATGTTTCCGATGGAAAATAAGTCATTATACATAGTGGTTTTCCTTTGTTATCATTGGTATTTAGAAAAAGTATATTATAGCATATCTTTTTACCAATTGCAAAAAACAATCGTATAACATGGTCAAACTACATATAAAATCGTCATATCGCTTAACTTGTCCTCGATCTGCTGTCTTAAAAACACTTCTCCGTCAGCTCTTAAATCCGTCCGGTAGCAATATTTGCCGCGGCCTCTGCCTGTCATTAATTCCTTGGAATAAAGTTGATCGGAAAGGGGGAATGCTTCGGTATTAATGGCATTATGAACGTAGCTGTAGGTCATAAAGATGATTTCAATGGGGGCGCTTTTCCTGGTTTTTTCTGTCAGCTGCTCTGAAAGTACCGTAATTAGGTCCGAGTACAGTTTTTTCCAGTCCTCTGTCAAGATCACAGGTGCAATCAACAGACCGGCCCGGTAACCGGCATCACACATTCGGTTCAGCGCCGTAATCCTGGCATTCAGGCTGGAGGTGCCTGGTTCAAAGCGGCTGATGATGGATTGAGGATTTACGCTCATCCGGAAGATGACACGCCCCCCGTGATTTAAGTCAAGCAGCGAGTCCACCTTATCGAACTTTGTGGGGAAGGTAAGAGAGCCGTACTGGCTTTTGGTAAAATTTTCAATGGTCCAGCATAAATTTCCGGTTATGGTATTTTCCAGAACCAGATCACTGTTGCTGCCGATCTCATAAGTGAAATCCTTCTGGGAACGGGTTCCGTGGTCCATGATTTTTTTCAGCATCTTTTCCCTGTTTACGAACAAACGCAGGTAAGAGCATTTATTGTAATTGCAGACCAGATAGCAGTAGTGGCACATGGCGGTACAGCCGGAAGAAGTATAGGGCACAAGAAAATCGGAGACCTTATGGTTGGGTACAAAATTATGGGTTTTGCGTACGCCGATGACCATATGCTGTTTCAGAGAAGGAAACTCCTTATTAGGACGGGTTCTTAACTCGTCGATCTTGTTGTGGCTTTCAATCGCAATCCAGGGAACGTCACTGTATTTTTCTTTTAAAAACTTGCCCAGCTCATAATCGAGGGAAGCGGGTTCATAGTAAATTTTATCGGGAAACATGACATACCTCCTATTCTTTTGTAGTATGTGTGAAAGATTAAAATGCATTTATGAAATATTGCACAAAAATAAAAAAGTAACGGTCTTGCAAAACGATCAGATGTTGGTGAGCTGTTCAAATAAGTTGTTAATATCGATCTGACCGTATCCCCATACATTATTGGGATAAACTTCTGTAGTGGTGCGTCTTGCCCCTCGAATGATAAGCCGGTTTACATCGTTTCCGGTCATAGAAATGTAATTTCCTCTGGGAATTGCCCACTCCATAACCATTGCCACGATGCCGGCAGCATGGGCGCAGGCCGCTCCGGTGCCCGTAGCAGTTCCATACAGGTTACCTGGAACCGCACATGGGAGCTGGAACCCGGGAGCCCCAATATCAGGTTTTACCAGACCGTTTCTCGTATATCCTCTGCTGGATTCCCCAAGAATGCTGTCATTGAGATGATTGTAAGCGGTCACGGTAAGCTGGTTTGCACCGTTTCCCGGAGAGGTGATGGTGGTATCAGGATTCGGGTTTAGAAAAAAGGTGTCGTCGGAAATGATATCTCCGTTTGGCAGCCAGCAATGAAAAGAAAAAGGTTCTTCTTCCACGCTTTGCGCCCGGAAATACCAGATTCCGGGAGCCGGATTTTGAAAACGGATCAGGATGAGCTGATCGCCGGTTTCTTCCTCTAAAACAATGTTGTTCACCCAGATGACACTCTGAGTGAATATAAAGTCGAATCTTCTGCATTCCCCGATGGTAGGATAGACTCTCAGTGTGGATTCCCGATTGGGAGAAGAAACATCTATGGTAATTCTTTCCGGGGCATACGGCCAAAGTTCCATCCATAAAAGCTTATCATTTTCTCCGATTCTCAATTCAAAATCATTGTAAAAGGGAGTGACTGCTGTGCTGTTAAAGTAATGCCTTCTTTTGTTGCCTTCATTTCCGGCAGAAACGGAAACCCCAATTCCCGGAAGCTGGACGATATAAGTCAAATAGCTGCTTAAAAGCCCTCTGCCGTCATGCCCGCCCTGACTGCTTCCCAAAGCGATACAGATGACTACCGGACGGCCCAGTTTCTGGGAGGCCAGAAGCATATACCTGGCCCCAAGCTGAATGTCCGATTCCTGAAAACATAACGCATCTTCTTTTACAAAGAAGATATCTTTTAAATTCTGTTTGGCTTCCTTCAGCTTCACAATAATAAGTTCGGATTCCGGAACGATTCCGGAAAATGACACTTCATCATTTTGATTTCCCGCAATGATGCTGGCAATGGCAGTTCCATGACCGTTGGTATCCACAGAGGGCACCACCGAAAGAGGGTCTTCAGAGCTCAATGCCTGGTTGATTGCTTCTCTGGTGTATTCGGTGCCAAAGGTAAAGCCTTCCGGGACCGGACCGGTTTGAATGGACTGATCCCATATGGAAACGATCCGGGTGGTTCCATCGTTATTAAGAAATGCCTGATGCTGGTAATCAATGCCGGTATCAATGACCCCAATGACGATTCCACGGCCGAACAGACTAAGAAACGGATTCCTCTGAACGGTGCCGATACCGGATTTTTCAATGCTCACGGTAGATTCAAGGGTATAAAGAGATGGAAAGGAGTTATATGGCTGGCTGCCTAAATCGCATGGCTCGATTTGAGATCTGAGCACATGCAGCAAAGAATTGCGTTCGCTCAGTAAAGTGATATTATCTCCCGTATCATAGGACGGAGCGGTTATGTTACTTATGATTAAGTCATAGTAATTATTGTCAATAATTTTGCTCAAAATCCAGCCTCCTGTCTATCCTGATGAAGCGTATAGTATATATTATGCACAGTAAATGCCTTTATGAGCATGGAAAAAAGCAGATGATGGCACATTAAATATTTGCCAGCCTTAAAAATAAGTTGTTCACATCTAACTGTCCATATCCCCAGATGTTATTCGGATAGATTATGGAGCTGTCACGTCTAGCCCCTCTTATAATAAGCCGGTTCACATCGTATCCCGTTATATAGGTAAGATTTCCCCTCGGAATGCCCCATTCCATAACCATGGCAATTGCCCCTGCCGTATGGGCAGCCGCAGCCCCTGTTCCTGTCAGTGTTCCATATTGGCTGACACCGGGTAAAGCACACGGGATCTGATAACCTGGGGCGGCAATGTCCGGTTTCACAAGGCCGATTCTTGTATAGCCTCTGCTGGATTCCAGCAGAATGCTTTCGTCAAACTGATTGTAGGCGGTAACCGTCAGCTGGTTGATTCCATTGCCCGGAGAGGTGATGGTGGTATCCGGGTTCGGATTGAGAAAAAAGGTCTCATCTGAGATCATATCTCCGGAAGGCAGCCATACATGAAACGACAAAGGGGCATTATCCAGACTTTGGATCCGGATTCTCCATACGCCCGGAAGCGCATCCTGAAAACGCACCAGCATAAGCTGGTCGCCGGTCTCTTCTTCAAAGATAAAATTATTGACCCAGATCTGACTGGGGGTGAAAATAAAATTAAACATTCTGCAGTCATTGATTGTGGGATAGACTGGATTCGTAGATTCCCGGTTTGGAGAGGAGATATCCACAGAAAGACGACCCAGGGCATATGGCCAGATTTCCATAGAAAAAAGTTTGTCATTTTCCCCAATCCGCAATTCAAAATCATTATAAAAGGGAGCATTGGTTGTACTGTTGAAATAATGTCTGCGGCGGTTGCCTTCATTGCCTGCGGAAACAGAAATCCCAACTCCTGGAAGTCGTGCAAGATAGTTTAAATAATTGCTTAAGGCACCGCTGCCGTCATGGCCTCCCTGGCTGCTTCCCAAAGCGATACAGATGACGATAGGCCGGCTGACACTTGACGCGTAGATTTCCAGATAGCGGAGTGCCAGTATAATATCGGATTCCTGGTAACAAAGTACATTTTCCGGAACAAAAAATACTTCCTTTAGGTTGGGCTTTGCTTCTTTGAGCTTTACAACCACTAACTCCGATTCCGGTACGACCCCCGAAAAAGAATTATCTGCATTTGGCCTGCCGGAAATGATGCTTGCAATGGCCGTACCGTGCCCGTTTGTGTCGTTGACAGGGACCATGGAAAGAGGATTATCCGAACGCAGGGCAATGTTTATCATTCCTGCGTTGTATTCTGTGCCAAAGGTAAAGCCCGCGGGAGGCGTGCCGGTTTGAATGGACTGGTCCCAGATGGAAAGGATTTTGGTGGTGTTGTCATTATGAAGAAAGGCCTCATGGGTATAATCGATTCCGGTATCTACAATGCCGATAAGAATCCCTCTTCCAAGTAAATTTAAAAAGGGATTTCGCTGGACCGTGCCAATCCCTGATTTTTCGATACTGATGGTTGAGGTAGGGGTATATAAAGTTGGAAAGTTATTGTAAGGATATTGTCCCAGGATACACGGATCAAACTCTGTTCTGGGTATATTTAAAAGAGAATGCCTTAGATTCAGCAATGTAATGTTATCCCCCGTATCAACCTGGGGGACGGACACATTATTGATAATAAGATCATAATAATCATTATCCAGAATTTTTTCCAAATTTGCCTCCCGGACTTATTCAAAAGAAGCATTTGTTCTATATTATGCACACCTAAATTTAATATGAGCGACTGCAGGGATTGTTTCACCCCAGATACCTGTCATTAGAAAAAATGCAGGCATCCTGCTTTATTACAGAATGCCTGCATAGTTTATTTTGCAGCTTTTTCTGAATACACGGTAGTCACAAGGTTTTCATAAGGGACCCGTTCCTTTAGCTGACCGGATTCTTCCAGGATATTCTGAAGAAGATCAAAGCTTTCCTTCTCAAAAATGGTATCCTTTTTCCAGGTATCCTGCGCTTTATAGCGGTCCACGATTGCAGCAATGGTCTCTTCATCGGTCTCTTTGAACTGGGGCTGGATCACTTTCGCAATTTCCTTAGAAGAGTGGGAGTTTACATATTCCAATCCTTTTTGGATTGCATTGGTGAACTTCTGAATGGTTTCCGGATTCTTTTCCAGATAGCTTTTCTTTGCACTGTAAGCGGTATAAGGGACATAGCCCGAATCAACGCCCAGAGAGGCCACAACAACCCCGCTGCCTTCCTTTTCCAGTCCGGTTGCAAACGGTTCAAATTCCACGGTATAGTCTGCATCGTTGCTTGTAAAGGCGGCGGCAGTTAAGCCAAAGTTAATGCTCTGATCAATGGATAAGTCCGTAGCCGGGTCCATGCCATTCTTCTTTAAAATATACTCAAATACCATCTGTGGCATTCCGCCGGCTCTTCCTCCAAGTACCTTTTTTCCTTTTAAATCCGTCCATTTAAAATCCGGCTGGCTGTTTCTTCCTACCAGGAAGTTCCCTGCACGCTGGGTCAGCTGTGCAAAGTTTACGGCATAGTCCTCAGAGCCGTTGGCATAGGTATAGATGCTGGCTTCAGACCCCATAAATCCAATATCCGCATCGCCGGAAATCAAGGCAGTCATGACTTTATCCGCCCCTGCTCCATTGACAAGGGTCAAATTGATGCCCTCATCTTCAAAATATCCAAGCTCGATGGCGGCATATTGGGGGGCATAAAAAATGGAATGGGCGACTTCGTTTAAGGTGACCGGAGTTAAATTTGATGCTTTTGCTTGTGAACCGCAGGCTGTCAGGCTGAGTATGGCAGTCCCGGTAAGTATGGCAGTCAGAAAAGAGTGTAAAGCTTTTCTCATACAATCCTCCTTAGGGAATCTTAATACTACATATTATTAATCCCTGACCAATTGGTACCTTGTCTCAAAAAAAATTATAATCTCATGGTTTCAGATGTAATATGGAAGAAAAGAGGCTGGATTTGTTTCCTGGCCGTATGTTTGCAGCTTGTTAAGGACGCGGCCGCCATGAAAGCCGCCAATAATAAAATAAATGCACGATTCACATGGTTCCTCCTTCTTTGGTTGTTCTGTTAGCATTGTATGAGAAGGGACAGGCATCTGTTACGATCATTTTTCCGATTCTTCATTTTACAATGGATTAAGAAGATAAACTGTGTTATACTGCTATGGTAAATTAACAAAAGCAGGAGAACTATCATGGACTATCGAATGATTGTGCTGGATTTGGATGGGACGCTGACGAACCGGAACAAGGAGATCACCCCCAAAACAAAAGAGGCACTTTTTGAATTAAAACGTCAGGGCGGTGTTATTGTTCTGGCTTCCGGCCGCCCGACCTATGGAATCATGCCGCTTGCCAGAGAACTGGAGCTTGACAAGACCGGAGGCTATATTTTATCTTTTAACGGCGGCCGGATTCTTGACTGCAGCAGCGGACAAACAGTTTTTGCAAAGGAACTGCCGGTGGAGTCTAATAAAACCATTTTAAGACTTTCCAAAGAACATGGAGTGAACATCCTTACCTATGAGGATGACTTGATCATCACTCCGGATGCTTCAGATGAATACGTGAAGAAAGAAGCTGCCATCAATAAGCTGGAAGTCAAAGAAGTGAAAGATATGGAAGCCTACCTAAAGTTCCCGGTCGTAAAGTTCTTAATGCTGGAGGATGGGGAGATTCTTCAGAAGGTGGAACCAAAGGTAAAGGCATCTTTGGGCAGTGATTACAGTGTTTACCGTTCAGAACCGTTCTTTTTGGAGATTCTTCCAAAAGGAATCGACAAAGCGGCCAGCTTAGAACGTCTGCTTGCCCGCCTGGGCATGAGCAGGGAGGAGATGATTGCCTGCGGAGATGGATATAACGATTTATCCATGATCGAGTATGCAGGACTAGGGGTTGCCATGGAGAATGCAGTCCTTCCGGTAAAAAAAGCGGCGGACTATGTGACCTTTTCCAACAACGAGGATGGGATCGCCCATGTGGTGGAAAAATTTATGCTCTCCTGATGCGCCGGGGGTGGATTTTACAACTTTAGTATGTTAAAATATTTTTAGAGTAAAAGTTTAATAAAGGGGATTGAATAATACTATGAATAAAAAGATTAAGACAGATGCGGTGGATCATCTGTTTGAAGCCATTTTGACCATAAAGACACCGGAAGAATGTTACACTTTTTTTGAGGATGTCTGTACGGTCAATGAGCTGTTAAGCTTATCTCAAAGGTATGAGGTGGCGAAGATGCTGAGGGAGGGCCGTACTTATCTGGAGATCGCAGAAAAGACTGGTGCTTCCACTGCGACCATCAGCCGAGTCAACCGTTCCTTAAATTATGGAAACGACGGCTATGATATGGTATTTAAACGTCTGGAAGAAAAGAAAGAAGGATAAAAACAAGGGACAGGCCCAAACAGGTGCTGTCCCTTGTTTTATACTATTTTTTCTTTTTCCCCGGAGCAGTTTCTGTCAAATCGTCAATGAGCTGTTCAATGACCTGCTTTTTCATGTAAACATCAAAGGAAAGTCCGCAGATCCAGGAGAAGAGCTGCAGATATTCCAGATCCTCAGGATCTAAGTCTTTGTCGGCAAACGCGGACTGGGCATGTTCATATTTTTCCAAAACATCCGCTTTAATCCTGCTTAATTCAGATTCCTCCTGTTCAAAGATCTCCTTGTAGATATCTTCCAGAGGCAGATCTTCCGTCCGGTTAAAATGTTTTTCCGTTATGGGGCGGAAAAGCTGCTCAATATCACGGAAGGAAAGAAGATTCTTAAAATAGTAGATAAATATAAGCAAAAGAATGTGTTCTCTTGTATACTTCTTTTTATTGGGAGGCGGTAAAAGATTATTTTTTGCATAATTGTTGATCATGGTTTTTGTAAGGACCTTGTCTTCCGGATAGCGCTTTGTATCTTTTAAATGCTCATCCATAAAGGTTGTGACCTGGTCCATATATAGATCTATGTTAGGAATGGTTTCCGGTTTGATATGCTGAAATGATTCCAGGTGCTTTACGATATCCTGCATTCTTTCGTCGTTTGTTTTCATGTGTTCCTCCGTTCTGTGCACAGAATGTCCTGCACAAGAAATAAATCCCTTTATGGTATTATATAGTATTCAATACCAGATGACAAGAGTAAAAGGTGATAAAGTGTCAAATGGATCAAAAGCATATAAGAGATTCTTGACTTTTGGAAAATGTATGTTAATCTTAAACTATTAATTTGGCGAATGAAAGGAGATACAACAAGATGAAAAAAGTATTGGCTACAGAAAAAGCACCGTCAGCCATCGGTCCCTATTCCCAGGGAGTGCGCTGCGGGGATTACGTATTTGTATCCGGACAGCTTCCGATTGATCCGGCTACGGGTGCATTTACAGGAGATGATATTGCAGTGCAGACCAGACAGTCCTTAACAAACATTCAGTCCATTCTGGCAAGTGATGGTTTAACCATGGCCAATGTGGTAAAGACAACCGTACTGTTAAAGAATATCAGTGATTTTGCTGCCATGAATGAAGTGTATGCTACCTTTTTTGAAGGTGCCTGTCCCGCCAGAGCAGCTTTTGAAGTCGCAGCGCTGCCGAAAGATTCGTTGATTGAAATCGAAGCGGTTGCATACTGCGGAGAATGAGATCATTAAGACAGGGAGTATGGCTTTGATAAGCGATGCTCCCTTTTTTATTGGACAAAGAACGGTAATTCGGGAGTCATTGTAGAAATTAAGGGCTTTTTGCGAAAGAAATGGGTTGCATATTGACGGACTTATATTATAATAAATTGAGGAAGTTCGATTGCTTCTTATACCTATCAAATGGTTGATTTTCCCTTTTAGGAGTAAAATCAAGGTTTAATTTAACGATGGAAGTTGGTACTTTAACGATGAAGGTGAACGAGACGGCAGAGGAATACTTAGGCAGGATTCCCATGTGGGCCAAAAAGAAAAATTCTCTGGCAGATATCCGAAGCTTTTTGTGTGAGATGGGAGAGCCGGATGAGGATATGAAGATTTTTCATGTGGCCGGAACCAATGGGAAGGGATCGGTATGCGCATTTCTTCAGTCTGCTTTAATAAGCTCTGGGTTTCGTGTGGGGACATTTACCTCTCCCCATCTGATTGAGACAAGAGAACGTTTTTCCATAAATGGAAAGATGGTATCTGAAAATACATTTTTAAAAAGCTACGAAAGTGTTCGGGAACTTTCAGAGAATATGATGGAGAAAGGGTTCTGCCATCCTTCCTATTTTGAATTTCTGTTTTATATGGCCATGGACCTGTTCCGGAAAGAAAACGTGGATTACGTTATATTGGAAACAGGGCTGGGAGGAAGGCTTGATACTACCAATGTCATAAGACACCCGATGGTATCGGTAATTACCTCGGTCAGTCTGGATCATACAGAATATCTGGGGGATACGATTGAAAAAATCGCAGCGGAAAAGGCTGGCATTATTAAGAAAGGTGTCCCGGTGGTCTTTGACGGGAATGACCGTCAGGCGGCTTCCGTAATAAAACGCAGGGCAGAAGCACTTGGTGTTTCCTTTTACGAGGTGGACAGGCAGGACTATCAGATAACCAGTTACGAAGATATGGGCTTTAAAGCCGGATTTTTTGATACAAAAGGAGAGCTTACCGAGGTTTTTATACCTTCCCACGGGGAATATCAGGTCATGAATGGACTTCTTTCCTATCGTGCTTTGGAGGCGGCTGGATTGGCTGGATTAAAAGGCATTAGAGACGGATTTGCGCAGATGCGCTGGCCGGCGAGGATGGAAGAAGTTCTGCCGGGCGTATTTCTTGATGGGGCCCACAATCCGGGTGGAATCGAGGCATTTATAAAAGCGGCGTCCGGTTTATGCCAAAAGAGACAAAAAAAAGCAGACCTGTTGTTTTCGGCAGTATCCGGCAAGGCTCACGGTGAAATGATAAAAAGGATTGCAAATGCCCTTCCTCTCAATCAGGTGGCGGTGGCTCATATTGATTCGGAACGGGGAATGGACACGGAAATTCTTCTTCAGGAATTTCAAAGTGTATGCAAAAACCAGGCAATAGGATTTACCACAGTAGAAGAGGCTGTTTTATATATGCTGAAAGAAAGGGAGGAAGGCCACCTGCTTTTTTGCGTTGGCTCCCTTTACTTAATGGGTGAAATTAAAGCAGTTTTAAGGAGGAACGGTTTATGATTGATTTTGAAGCTGAAATTAACGAATACAGGCCAAGCCTTGAGGTTGATGCCATTGAAGATGCCATTGTAAAAAGCGATTTGACAGATATGAAAGACTTAATAATGGATCTTATCAAAGAAGTCAGCAAGGAATAGGCGGTTACGATATGGATTATGAAAGAAAAACCCGTTTCATAGCAAACAGCTATTACAACATGGGACTGGAAAAGGCAAGGCTCAGGGATCTATCAGGAGCAGCGGAATGCCTGAAGAAAAGCCTGCATTTTAATAAATATATGACAGATGCAAGAAACCTTCTGGGACTGATTTATTATGAGGTCGGAGAGGTGGGCGATGCTTTGGTTCAATGGGTAATCAGCATGAATCTTCAGCCGGAGGAGAACCGGGCAGATTATTATCTGGGAGAGATACAGCGGAAAAAAGGCACTATGGATAATGAGCGGCGTCTGGTGCGCAGATTTAATCAGGCGCTGGTATATGCACAGAACGGAAGCGAGGACCTTGCGATATTACAGCTTAACAAGGTGGTGGAAAGCAAGCCCAACTATGTAAAAGCCCAGCTTTTGTTTGCCATACTCTGCATTGCCAGAGGAGATTACCAAAAAGCCGGAAAGGCAGTTAATAAAGTGCTGCAGATTGACTGCAGCCACCCAAAAGCCCTGTACTATAAATCGTTAATAAAGTCTTCCGGTGTGAATATGAAGCCTGAGAAGGAACCGGAAAAGCGAAAGCTGAAAAATGTGCTTTCCCACAGGCAGATGGAAGATGATGATGTGATCATACCTCCCAGCTACCGGGAGAATACCAAAGATCAGGCCGTTATGAATATTCTGGCCGGACTTGTTTTGGGGGCAGCCGTAATCTTTTTTGTGGTCATGCCTGCCAATACAAAATCCATCAATGAGGCTCATAACAGGGAGATGCTCAAATACAGCGAACTGCTGAGTCAGGCCAATAAAAAAGTGGACAGCCTCAGTGACCAGCTGGAACATTTAAAAGCAGAGAAAAAGGCAGCAGAGGATTCCCTGGCATCTTTAACCAATAATGCAGACAGCATATTAGCCCAGTACCAGGCAGTCATAGGCATTCTTGAAGCGTATAAAAAGGATGATTTTAATACGGCAGTCAAGATTTATGCCGGTCTGGACCCGACTCTTATCACTTCAGAGGATGTACAGGCAGTCATTGGAGAGATCAGAAAAGATATGGCTGAGAAAGGCACATCCGTACTGGAAAACCTTGGGGATAAAGCAACGGCAGCCGGTGACAGCCAGACAGCACTTGTTTACTATTCCAAATGCATTGAGCTGAAACCAGCCAGCTGGCAGGCAAAATTTAAGGCAGCAGTCATTTATAAGGCTATGGACCAGAAGGACCAGGCCAATGGACTGTTTTCTGATATTATCAATAACAGCAAAGATGTGGAATTATCTGCAAAAGCAAAAGCAGAACGCGGTTTTTAAAAACGTTCTGTGAAAAAGACACTACAGAAGAGAAATCTTATTTTGTGGTGTCTTTTTTTCTATTACGGAAAGACAATAAAGAATGGAGGAGATTGCATATGAATCAACCGCACTTTACATATGAGGCAGATGGTCATACACTGATCGTACATCTGCCGGAGGAGTTGGATCATCATAACTGCTCAGGACTCAAATACGAAACCGATCTGATCCTTTCGGAAAATTACATCAAACGGATTCTGTTTGATTTTACAAAAACCAGATTCATGGACTCTTCGGGATTAGGAATTTTGCTGAATCGTTATAAACAGATGGCATTAAGCGGAGGAACCGTTGCCATCTACGGTGCAGGCGCCCAGGCTCTCCGCATTCTTAAAATGGGAGGCATTTTAAAATTAATGAAATTATATGACTCTAAGGAAGCAGCAGTCACAGGTTGAGGAGGAACGTATGTCTGAACAAAACAAACCAGAAATTCTGAAAATGGAATTGGAGGCCTTATCAAAGAATGAGGAATTTGCCAGAGTGGCAGTGGCTGTTTTTATGGCGAGATTAAATCCTACTCTGGAAGAGGTGGATGATGTAAAAACAGCCGTGTCGGAGGCAGTTACCAATGCAGTCATCCATGGATATCAGGGGAAGGGAGGGATCATATACCTGGAAGTTGGAGTGGAAGGTCAGGAGATCACCATTACCATTCGGGATACCGGAATTGGAATCCCGGATATTAAGCAGGCCATGGAGCCTATGTATACCACAGATCCTGACGGAGAGCGCACCGGTATGGGATTTTCCTTTATGGAAGCATTTATGGATGAGGTGGAAGTACAGTCGGCGCCGGATGAAGGAACTGCCGTGACCATGAAAAAGAAGATTAAAGGGTGAGCCTTATGGATGAGACCATGAGATTGATACAAATGGCTCACGAAGGAGATAAAGCGGCAAGGGATCAGCTCGTGACCGACAATTTCGGGTTGATCTGGAGCATTGTACGCAGATTTACAGGGCGGGGGTATGAACCTGAGGATTTATTTCAGATCGGAAGCATAGGCTTGATGAAAGCCATTGACAAATTTGATTTATCCTATGATGTGAAATTTTCCACTTATGCGGTACCCATGATTACAGGAGAAATCAAACGGTTTTTAAGAGATGACGGAATCATCAAAGTCAGCCGTTCCATTAAGGAAATGGCATTAAAAGTGAAGCGGGTGCGAGAAGAGTTGGTGTTCCGTTTTGGCAGAGAGCCTACGGTGGAGGAGATCGCCGGAGAAATCGGGGCCAGCAAAGAAGAAGTAGCAGCCTCCATGGAAGCCGGTGCCGAGGTGGAATCTTTATATCGTTCCGTCAATAAAAATGATGAAAACAGCATTTTGCTGATTGATAAAATCGAAGAGGAAAGCTCAGCCCAGGAAGAGCTTCTAAACCGAATGGTGCTTCGGGACTTGCTTACGGAGCTTTCTGACAAAGACAGGGAAATCATCATCAGGCGCTATTACTACAATGAAACTCAAAGTCAGATCGCAGCAAAACTGGGAATATCCCAGGTTCAGGTTTCCCGGCTGGAAAAAAAGATTTTAAAACAAATGCGTGAAAAATTATAGAATAAAAAAATTGGTACGGCTCATACTAATTCTGAAAAACCAGAGAAAAGGATGTGAGCACGTATGGAATCCGTTAAACACAAGCTTGTCATGGCACTTCTTATCGTGTGCCTGATTGCAATTGCAGCAGCTATCTGGTATATGATTGCTGTTATGCCGGATGGTCTTGAAAAAGAAGGTACTCTTGTAGAAGCATTTCCCGGAATAGGGACGGTGATTTCATGAACAAAACAGTATACTTAAATATTAGAGAAATTACCGAGGTTCATCATAAAGACATCCAATTAAAGGATGTAGCAGATGTATATTGTGACGATTCTGCCACAATGAATAAGTGCAATGCCATGAGGATCAAAACCATTCATTTGGATCAGAATAAAAGGTATGTGGAAAGCGCTCTTGATGTCATTAAGAAGCTGGTGGAAATGGACCCGTCCATTTCTGTCACAAATGTGGGGAAAGTAGAATATATCATTGATTACCATAAACCCAAGCCTCCTCACTGGGCATGGCAATGGGCCAAAACCATATTTGTATGCATCATATGTTTCTGTGGTGCTTCTTTCGCAATTATTACCTTTAACAACGATGTGAATGTTGCGGATGTATTTAAGGAAATTTATAAAATTGTAATGAGAGAAGAATCAAGCGGATTTACAATTCTTGAAATCTGCTATTCTGTCGGCTTGTTTTTGGGAATCGTCGGATTCTTTAATCATTTTGCAAAATTCAAGATCAATACCGATCCGACGCCTATTGAGGTGGAAATGCGTCTTTATGAAGATAATGTCAGCAAAACTCTGATCCAGAACGATGGAAGAAAGGAGTCCGATATTGATGTTACTTAAAGAAGTATTTCTTGGTTTTATCGGGTTAAGCGCTGGCGGCATTATCGCAGCCGGCGTTTTTGCTTTTTTAGCGATGATCGGAGTTTTCCCCCGGATTATTGGATATACCAAGACCCATAAACACATCATTCTTTTTGAAACGTGCATCATTCTTGGAGGTGTACTCGGAAATATCTTTGATATTTATGAATTTCCAATTGGCTTTGGGGGGAATGTAGCTTTGGGGACTTATGGCCTGGCCGTAGGAATCTTTGTAGGCTGTCTGGTCATGTCACTTGCAGAAACGTTAAAAGCACTTCCTGTCATCAGCCGCAGAATTCATCTTGGGGTTGGTCTGCAGTATATCATTCTTTCCCTGGGCCTTGGTAAATTACTGGGATCCCTGGTATTTTTTGCGGAACGGTTCGGACAGTAAATGCGGCAACTATGGTACAGAACGGAGGAAAACAATGGAGATAAACAAAAAAGCGTATGAAGCGTATGTAAAAGAAGTAACACCGGTACACAAAAAATGGCCTTCCATCATAAAGGCATTTCTGGTAGGGGGGATCATATGTACCCTGGGCCAGTTCATCACCAATATTTTTATGAATATGGGACTTGAAAAAGAGGCTGCCTCATCCTGGACGATTCTGGTCCTGATTGCCTCCAGCGTCATTTTAACGGGACTGAATATCTATCCGAAAATCGTCCAATTCGGAGGTGCAGGTGCATTGGTGCCGATTACAGGTTTTGCAAACTCTGTCGTGGCCCCGGCTGTGGAATTTAAAGCGGAAGGCCAGGTATTTGGGATCGGCTGCAAGATATTTACCATCGCCGGACCCGTCATCTTATATGGAATATTAAGCTCCTGGATTCTTGGAGTTATCGCCTATGTATTAATGGCTTTTGGGATACTGTAGGAAGGAACAATTAGAGAAATGGAGAGAAGATATGCAGGTAGGAAAAGCAAGCATTAAATTTGAGGAACCGCCGGTCATTGAAAGTATGGCATCAATCGTCGGTAAAAAAGAAGGGGAAGGCCCTTTGGGAAAACTATTCGATATGGTAGAGCAGGATGATATGTTTGGAGCGGACACCTGGGAAAAAGCAGAAAGTGCTCTTCAAAAACAGACCGCTGATCTTGCCATAGAAAAAGGTGATATCCGGAGAAAAGATCTCCGCTATTTGTTTGCGGGAGATTTGCTTGGACAGCTGATCGCCACTTCCTTTGGTACTGTGGATCTGGAAATACCGCTGTTTGGCTTATTCGGAGCCTGCTCCACCATGGGGGAAGCCCTAAACCTTGGTGCAATGACCGTAGCAGGCGGCTATGCCGATAAAATCATGGCCATGGCTTCCAGCCACTTTGCAACGGCAGAAAAGCAATTCCGTTTCCCCCTGGGATACGGAAATCAACGGCCGTTTTCCGCTTCCTGGACCGTAACCGGATGCGGTTCCATCATTCTGGGTAAAAACAAAAAGGAAGGAATTGCTGCTATAACCGGAATCACCACGGGACGCATGGTGGATATGGGAATCAAGGATTCCATGAATATGGGAGCCGCAATGGCTCCATCAGCCTTTCACACCATTCAGCAGAATTTTGACGACTTTTCCGTGGATGAATCCTATTACGATAAAATTATAACAGGAGATTTGGGAACGGTGGGCCGCACCATTTTGTTGGACTTTATGAAAAACAAAGGCCATGATTTGGAAAAGATTCATATGGACTGCGGGATTGAAATCTATGACAGCGAGGCGCAGGATACCCACGCGGGAGGAAGCGGCTGCGGCTGTTCTGCCGTAACACTATGTGCTTATATTCTCCCCAAAGTACAGAGCGGAGAGTGGAAAAGGGTTTTGTTTGTCCCCACAGGTGCCCTGCTTTCCACTGTCAGCTTCAATGAAGGAGAAACCATTCCCGGAATTGCCCACGGAGTTGTCATAGAGCATATTGAAAACCAGTCATAAGAGGAAAGGAGTAAGCGATGGACTACGTAAAAGCATTTTTAGTAGGGGGAGCGATTTGTGCATTAATCCAGATATTAATGGACAATACAAAACTAATGCCAGGCCGTATTATGGTACTGCTGGTGGTAAGCGGAAGCATTCTTGGTGCGCTGGGACTTTATCAGCCATTTTCTGAATGGGCAGGTGCAGGGGCCACAGTTCCTCTCCTTGGATTTGGAAACAGTCTTTGGAAGGGCGTTTGGAAGAGCATAGGAGAAGATGGCTTTTTGGGGTTATTCAAAGGAGGATTTACTGCCAGTGCAGTCGGCATATCTGGAGCTCTTATCTTTGGATATTTAGGCTCTATTATATTTAAGCCAAAGATGAAGGGTTGACATTAGGCCGAATAAAGGGGGACACTATCTTGGGTGTCCCCCTTTATTCGGCCTTTGTTTGCTCATCGCAGTACAGCGTTACCGTTATGATGCGGTTTCTCCTATTCTGGAAAGGAATCAGTATCCCCAAGGCCAAAAGCCTCCCGGCGTCTGTGGCGGCTGAGGTACCTGTGGTGCCGGTCCCGGACCATATTGCTGAGGAGCATCTTCTGAAGGCCCTGGATTATCCGGAACATTCCCCGGCGGAATAATAATGGAATTAGCCGAATGAATGGTACAATATCCCGGCATCGCATATTTTGAATCATCCGTGATCCCATTTTCTCCGGCCGGCAGAACCATAAATACAGCGGTGGTACGCTCCGGACAATATGGGGTGGGTAGTTTGTGAGAAGTCGCACAAACCGTAGCACGCACATGGTTGTTGCAGACGTCCGTGGGAACGGTTCCTTTTGCAAAATATTCCGTATACACCGGATTGCCCCTCGGATCTTCGGTGCAGACTCCTGTAACTGCCAGCTTACCGGATTTACGGCAGATTTCAGCCGTTTCAATGCTGTCTGGTACGGCAAACCCTGGGTCTGACATGCCCTGATGTACTCTGGTCATGATTTTCCGCCAGATGGCTTTGTGGAAGGAGGTCCCTCCGTTTTGTTTGGTAAGCTTCTGGTTGTCATCGCATCCGCCCCAGATGCCGGCAGTATAGTAAGGAGTATATCCTACGAACCAGATATCATTGTTTGCTGATGTGGTTCCGCTTTTTCCGGCAGCCGACATACCCGGTATGCTTGCGGCCGTACTGGTAGAAGACGGTCCGTTGCTCGAAAACTTTCTGCTGCTTTTCATGGAGTCAGCCATGGCATCCGTTAAAAGAAATGCAGTGGAATCCTTTAAAACCCGGTAAGTTTCCGGCTTGTTCTCAATTAGGACTTTTCCATTGTGATCCAGTATTTTAGTAAAAAAGACAGGTTTTGTATACACGCCTCCGTTAGCAATGGTGGCAAAAGCACCGGTCAGTTCCAGGTTTGACACACCTTTTGTGATACCGCCCAGCGCCAGGGCAGGGTTATAATCGGTATCCGTTAAGGAGCTGATCCCGAAATTCTTCGCATATTCCACTCCCAGCTGCGGGGTTACTGTTTCCATCAGACAGCGGACTGCCACAATGTTCATGGAATAAACAATCCCATCCCGGATGCTGGAATAACCCTGATAACCGGAACTATACCAGTTGCGGAAGGTTTTCTTTCCGATCGTGTAATTGGTATCGTAATAAACGGTTCCAAGAGTGGCCCCGCTGGTATCTAAGGCAGGTGCAAATGAAGTCAGGATTTTAAAAGCAGAACCAGGCTGCCGGTATGTGTTGGTGGCACGGTTTAACGTCAGACTGGCCGTCTTTTGCCCCCGTCCGCCGCTGATTGCTTTCACTTCCCCGGTTCGTTGATCCATAATAACAAAGGAAGCCTGGGGCTCCAGTGTTTTATGAAGGCTTTCGCCTATAATGGTGTCCCCGTCTTTGATCAGTTCTGCCTTGTAGCCGTCAATATCATTCTGGATTTCCTGTTCTGTGTTGTATAATCCGTCAAACCCAGCATCCACATTTTCTTTATGATATCTTTGGAGTTGCTTCTCCGAATAATGTCTGGTAGTCCCATCCTTGTGGGTGACGGAAAGCCGGTATTCGATGGAATAGCGGGCCGCCGAATAATTTTCAGGATTGTTGATTTCCTCATCCACTATAGTCTGGATGCCAGGGTCCTGTGTGGTATAAATAGACAATCCCCCGCTGTACAGCATGTTGTGGGCCTGAGTTTCCGTATAGCCTAACTGGGTCTTCATGGCTGCTATGACCTGTTCCACCAGTTCGTCGGTAAAATAACTGTAAGGAGTGGACGTCTCTTTGGCTGCCATGTCCACATTCTGGATTCTGGAGTAAACATCGTCAGAAAGAGCAAGTTCTTCCTCTTCCTTTGTAATATAGCCCTGGTCATGCATGTACTGAAGAATTACTTTCTGCTTTGCAGCGTTTAACTTCTGGCCGGTGATTGGATTGAATTTGGAAGGATTCTGTGTGATTCCTGCCAAAACGGTACATTCGGACAACGTCAGGTCCTTTACATCCTTATTAAAATACCTCTTGGCGGCTACCTTTACTCCAAGCGTGTTGTTGCCAAGGTTGATGGTATTCAAGTAATTGGTAATGATCTGCTCCTTGGACATGGCACCATCCAGCTTGACAGCCAAAAACCATTCCTGAAGCTTACGTTCCAGACGTTCGCCGAAGCTTTTTTCCATACCGCCGCCAAACACGCTGTTTTTAATCAGCTGCTGGGTGATGGTGCTTCCGCCTCCTGCAGAGGAATCACCGGTCAAAACCCCTTTTGCGGCACGTAAAATGGAACGCAGATCAATTCCGTTGTGTTCCCAGTAACGGGAATCTTCATAGGAAACAAAAGCATTTATTAAATTTTTAGGTAGTTCTTCATAAGTAGCTTCCTCCCGGTTGGAACCTGCAGTCACCAGAGTTTCGGTGATGTTCCCGGCACTGTCGTAGACCGTGGATGCATATTCATTGGGGACGATGGTTGATATATCTACATCAGGAGCATTGTCTATGATTCCTTTTACCATGCCGATTCCAACACTGGCGATTATAATACCGCCGAACAGGCACAGTACAAATAGACTTTTGATAAAAGCCAGAAAAACTTTATTGGTGTATTTCCTTGCTTTTGAATTGGCAGATCGGATTTTCTTCTCTGTCGCTTGTTTGCCGTAATTCATAGGAAACCTCCTTTACTGGTCCATTATACCAAAAATAGGGCAGCAATTCAACAATTACCATTTTCGGAGAAAAAATGGAGAAATATACATGAAGGCTTGATTGAAATACCAATTTTCGATATAATGAGAGAAATTTTTAAATTTATGGAAGTAAAGAGAAATGAGGCTGCTTATGAGAACGTCTTACCGGATTTTATACGAAGGCGCAACCGGGGAGATCACCGAAAAAAAATCACGTTTTATCGCGAATTTCAGACCCGTACGGTCAGAGGCGGAAGCACTGGCTTTTATAGAAGAAATGAGAAAAAAATACTGGGATGCCAGACATAACTGCTATGCGTGGATCATCGGTAAAAAAGGGGAAGAGAAACGCTGCAGCGATGACGGAGAGCCAAGCCAGACCGCAGGAAAGCCCATGCTTGATATTTTAGAGGGAGAGCAGATCGTAAATGTCTGTGTGGTGGTGACCCGTTATTTCGGAGGAACCCTGCTTGGCACAGGAGGGCTTGTGAGAGCCTATTCGGGAGCGGTAAAAGAAGGACTGAAAGCGTGTAAGCTATTAACCGTCGAACCCGCTAAAAAAATTGCGGTTTACACAGATTATAATGGAATCGGAAAGATTCAGTACCTACTCGCACAGCAGGAAATTACAACCTTAGACAGCCAATATACGGACAAGGTAGAGCTGACCATTCTTGTGCCTGATGAGAAAATCGGGAAGTTAAATGCAGAAATAAGGGAAGCAACAAGCGGAAAAGCAGAGTTTCTTGAATTGGAAGAGGTTTATTATGGCATACTGGAAAAAGAAGTCCTTTTATTTTCAGAATAGGTAAGTAACTGCAAAAAAACAAGAAAAAAATCTTGCAATATCAAATACATGATGTTATACTAACTAATCGTGATAATGTTAATGGAACTAAGGACAGAACCGGTCCTTAGTTTTTTATGGTATGGACATGGGTTTGTCCGTATTATAAAAATGTTCTCTGGTTTTTGCCTCTTGGGCGGCTGGAGTGCATTCTTTGTTGAAAGAAGAGAAAGAAGAGTACATTTTATGAAGATGAAAAGAGAAGACGTAAGAAATGTGGCAATTATTGCCCACGTCGATCACGGCAAAACAACACTGGTTGATGCCCTGTTAAAGCAGAGCGGTATTTTCCGTGAAAATCAGGAAGTAATGGAGCGCGTTATGGACTCCAATGATATCGAAAGAGAACGTGGGATCACGATCTTATCAAAGAATACAGCCGTACATTATAAAGGTACAAAGATCAACATCATTGATACGCCAGGACATGCAGATTTCGGCGGCGAGGTGGAACGTGTGTTAAAGCTGGTAAACGGCGTTATCCTGGTTGTGGATGCCTATGAAGGTGTTATGCCCCAGACCAAATTCGTTCTTCGCAAAGCTCTGGAACTGGGACTTTCCGTAGTTACCTGTATCAATAAAATCGACCGCCCCGAAGCAAGACCGGAAGAGGTGGAGGAAGAAGTATTAGAGCTTTTAATGGATCTTGATGCCAGTGAAGAACAGCTTGACTGCCCATTTCTCTATGCATCTGCAAAGGCTGGATTTGCGAAAAAAGCCCTTACGGATGAAGATGTGGACATGGCTCCTTTATTCCAGACGGTTATCGACCAGATTCCCGCTCCGGAAGGCGATCCGGTTGCATCCACTCAGCTTTTGATCAGTACCATTGATTTCAATGAATACGTGGGCCGTATCGGTGTAGGGAAAGTGGATAACGGCAAGATTAAGGTAAATCAGGAATGTGTGATCGTAAACCATCATGAACCTGACAAATTCCGCAAAGTAAAAGTAGGTAAGCTTTACGAATACGAAGGTCTTAACAAGGTAGAAGTCCAGGAGGCTTCCATCGGTGCTATCGTTGCCATATCCGGCATTTCAGATATTCATATCGGCGATACCCTTTGCTCTGTGGAAAATCCTGTGGCCATTCCGTTCCAGAAGATTTCTGAGCCAACCATTGCCATGAACTTTATGGTAAATGACAGTCCTCTTGCAGGTCAGGAAGGTAAATTCATCACATCCCGTCATATCAGAGAGCGTTTGTTCCGTGAATTAAATACCGATGTCAGCCTTCGTGTAGAAGAGACAGAATCTCCGGACTGCTTTAAGGTATCCGGACGTGGAGAACTCCATTTATCCGTATTGATTGAAAACATGAGAAGAGAAGGCTTTGAGTTTGCGGTCAGCAAAGCAGAGGTTCTTTATCATTACAACGAAAGAAATCAAAAACTGGAACCAATGGAGATCGCCTATATTGATGTACCTGAGGAATTTACAGGAGCTGTCATTCAGAAGCTTACCGGCCGGAAAGGAGAGCTTCAGGGCATGAGTCCGGCAAACGGAGGCTATACAAGACTGGAGTTTTCCATCCCTTCCAGAGGTCTGATCGGATACCGCGGGGAGTTCATGACAGATACTAAGGGAAATGGTATCATGAACACGGCTTTTGACGGTTATGCACCATATAAGGGAGAGATTTCCTATAGAAAATCCGGTTCCCTGATCGCTTATGAGTCCGGAGAATCCATCACCTACGGTCTTTTCAATGCGCAGGAAAGAGGAACCTTATTTATCGGAGCCGGAGTAAAAGTATATTCCGGTATGGTCATTGGACAGAATCCGAAAGCGGAGGACATTGAAATTAATGTCTGCAAGACAAAGAAACTTACCAATACCCGTTCCTCCAGTGCGGATGAAGCCCTCAAACTGACCCCGCCAAAGGAAATGAGCTTAGAGCAGAGCCTTGATTTCATTGATACAGACGAGCTTTTGGAGATCACTCCTGTAAGCCTTCGGATCAGAAAGAAAATTCTTGACCCGACCATGAGAAAAAGGTCTTCCAGCAATAAAAAATCATTAGGATAATCTGTAATAAAATGGAGGATGCTGACTTAGGTGGCCGAATATTCGGTGATCTGGCGGCATTCTCCATTATTTTTGTGCATCATGCCTGGTTCTGTCGATATTTTTGGATTGTTTTTTATCATTTTAGAGCATTCTATCACATAAATTTAATAATAGCTGTGAAGCGTATTAGCAAATAAGTGAAAGAAGAGGAGAAATACTATGTCAGAAAAAATGATTGAAAACAACAAAGTAAGCGTTATCGGAGAGATTATCTCCGGCTTCACCTTCAGCCATGAGGTATTTGGAGAAGGATTCTATATGGTGGACATGGCAGTAAACCGTCTCAGTGACCAGGCAGATGTGATACCGTTAATGGTTTCAGAGCGTCTCATTGACGTAACTGGAGATTACAGCGGCTGTACGGTAGAAGCAATCGGCCAGTTCCGTTCCTACAATCGCCATGAAGGAACCAGAAACCGTCTGGTGCTGTCCGTGTTTGTAAGAGAAGTACACTTTATGGAAGAATTTACCGATTATACAAAAACCAATCAGATTTTTTTGGATGGATACATATGTAAAGCTCCCATTTACAGAAAGACTCCCCTTGGAAGGGAAATCGCCGATTTGCTGCTTGCAGTAAACCGCCCTTACGGAAAATCCGATTACATCCCTTGTATTGCCTGGGGACGAAATGCCAGATACGCGTCCGGATTTTCAGTAGGAACCAGAGTGAAGGTTTGGGGGAGGGTCCAAAGCAGAGAGTATACCAAAAAATTGAGTGAGACAGAATGCGAGAAGCGGATCGCCTATGAAGTATCTGTCAGCAAGCTGGAATGTGCAGAGTAAATTCTGTTGCAATTATATTAAGAAAATGGTAAGAAAACTTGCAAAATAGTTAATTTTGTGATACGATAAGCAGGTTCTAACGTAATATGTAAGTTTTTGCATTTTAGCTGTTATGAGGTGCTGAAGGATGAATAGAGGTACGATACAAGTTATATGCGGCGAAGGAAAAGGAAAGACCGCAGCTGCATTCGGTATGGGAATCGAAGCTCTGATGAAGAACAGGAATGTGATTGTCATCCAGTTCTTAAAAGGATGTACAGGGCGTGGATCTTCAGATATTATCAAACGCCTGGAACCGGAGATGAAGATATTCCGCTTTGAAAAATGTGACGGTTTTTTTGAAAACCT
Source organism: Lacrimispora sinapis (assembly GCF_043633585.1). Classification (NCBI taxonomy): domain Bacteria; kingdom Bacillati; phylum Bacillota; class Clostridia; order Lachnospirales; family Lachnospiraceae; genus Lacrimispora; species Lacrimispora sinapis. Next base: position 1,456,373 of record NZ_CP141832.1, read on the forward strand.
CACAAAAGAAGAACAGGATGAAGAGCGGATGAATATCCGCAATGGTTTGAATTTCGCCCGGAAGGTCGTATCGACAGGGGAATGCGATTTGCTGATCCTGGATGAAATATTAGGAATACTGGATCAAAAGATTATTGAGGCAGAGGAGCTGGTTAAGCTGCTTCAGACCAAGGATGATGAGATGGATATCATAATGACCGGAAAGGTGTTCTCCAAAGAAGTGGAGCCTTATGTAGACAGTATTCTGGAAATCAACCATGTTAAAGTTGACAATACAAAATAATAATGATAGTATGGAAACATACATAATAGAGTAGAGGTTGCGTTGCTTATGAGTACTCTGTCCGATGTATCAGGTACAGGTGAGGGCAGAGGGAAGGAAGAGACGCCGAAGAACGGTGCGGCCTGAACGCATTTGTTCTGGGCATATGGTTAAGAGCCATATGACTGTCATCCTGGTGGGATGGGGAGCTACTTAAAGAAAGATGAGATTACCAAATTCTGGACTTTAAGAGCTGACCCTGTTGTCAGCTCTGTTTTTTCGTGTACAGACAGCGGTTCCCTGACTTCCGCGATGACGGATGAAAGTTTACTATGTATGATGAGAATGGATCAGGAGGATGAGATCATGGCAATTTTTGAAGGCGCTGGTGTAGCGCTTATCACACCATTGAAAGAAAACGGAGAAGTAAACTACGAGAAACTGGAGGAACTGGTAGAGGAACAGATTGCAGGAGGAACGGATTCTATCATAGCCTGCGGAACCACCGGAGAAGCGTCTACTATGACTCATGAAGAACATTTGGAGGTAATCAAATACGTTTGCCAGGTGACAAAAAAACGGATACCGGTCATTGCCGGTACCGGCTCCAACTGCACAGATACCGCAATTTATTTATCCAAAGAGGCGCAGCACTGCGGAGCGGACGGACTGCTTTTGGTGTCTCCATACTACAACAAAGCGACTCAGAATGGACTGAAAGCGCATTTTAAAGCGGTTGCCGATGCGGTAAAACTCCCCATTCTTTTATACAATGTACCTTCCAGAACCGGAGTGGATATTTCAGCAGAAACCATCGCAGACTTATGTTTGAATGTTTCCAATATTTTAGGAGTAAAGGAAGCCAGCGGCAATTTCTGTTCCATTGCGGATTTGATGTATCTTACAGACGGAAAAGCCGATGTTTATTCCGGCAATGATAATCAGATCGTGCCGATTCTCTCTTTGGGCGGAAAAGGCGTAATCTCCGTACTTTCAAATATCGCGCCTTCCCAGACCCACGAGATCTGCCAGGCATATTTTGACGGCGATGTAAAGCGAAGTGCCAAATTACAGCTTGATGCGATCCCGCTGATCAATGCCCTGTTTTGTGAAGTGAATCCAATTCCGGTCAAGGCTGCTTTGAATCTTATGGGAAAGAATGCAGGACCTCTGCGTCTGCCGCTGACGGAGATGGAACCAAAGAACCAGGAACGGTTGAAAAATGCCATGAAAGCGTATGGAATTTTATAATGCGTGAAAGCGATACCTATGGAGGAAAACATGATTAAGATGATAATGCACGGCTGCAACGGGGCGATGGGACAGGTGATTACCTCAATGGCGGCAGAAGAAAAAAACATTACGATCGTAGCAGGAATTGATCCTCATGATACGAAAGCAAATCCCTATCCAGTATTTCCATCTTTAAAAGAATGTGAGGTTGCGGCAGATGTAATCGTGGATTTCGCTTCGGTAAAAGCGGTGGATGCGCTTCTTGATTACAGCATGGAAAAGAAGATCCCCGTTGTGGTATGTACCACAGGGCTTTCCGATGATCAGATCAGAAAGCTGGAAGAGACCTCCAATCATGTTGCGGTACTTCGTTCGGCCAACATGTCTTTGGGTGTGAATCTGCTTATGAAGCTTGTAAAAGATGCGGCACAGGTGCTTGCTGTGGCAGGATTTGATATAGAAATCGTTGAGAAGCACCATAATAAAAAAATAGATGCTCCCAGCGGGACTGCCTTGGCTTTGGCTGATTCCATCAATGAAGCCATGGACCAGGAATATCACTATGTCTATGACAGAAGCCAGGTGAGAAACGCAAGGGATAAAAAAGAAATTGGCATCCAGGCAGTTCGCGGAGGAACCATCGTCGGCGAGCATGATGTGATTTTTGCAGGAAAAGATGAAGTAGTCACTTTCAATCATACGGCATATTCTAAGGCCATTTTTGCCCAGGGTGCAATATCTGCTGCAAAATTCCTGGCAGGTAAAAAACCCGGATTATATACGATGCAGGATGTGATTGAATCCTAAATTTTCCAAAATTTTCCACCATAATTCATTTGACCTTTACACATACTAATTGTAGAAAATGAAAGGAGAATGTATTATGAAAAGAATAAAACCATTAGTATTAACCCTTCTTGTAATTATGGCAGTGATGTCTCTTACCGCCTGCGGAACAACCAACAAAAACGGAGGAACCTCTGCAGCAACTTCCGCAGCTACTACCCAGACAACTGCAGCCACCACAAAAGCAGAAACTACTTCAGCAAATAAAACCACAAATGACGGTGAAGCAACAACAGAAAGTACAGGTGTCATCAACGGAGTTGTAAATGATGTTGAAAAAGGTGTTGACAAAATCACAGGCGAAAGCAATGGCCAGCCAACGACAGAAAGCACAACAGCAGCAAGATAAGGTGAAATATGAGGAAAAAGCTTCAGGCAAAATTTTATGCTTGAAGCTTTTTTTATTATAAGTTATAATAGATTGTAACATATCTTCCTGTAACATACATCAATTCCTTTTAACCTATCAAGAATCTGTAGTTTGATTTCAGACCCATTTACCCTATCCTTATGTCAGGGGGCCGCCGTTTCGTGACAGAAAAATTTGATTTATTAAGAATGCAACGCTATAATAACAAAAGAAAACCATGGAGACAGTTCCAGTGGACGGTAAAAAAGATGAACAGCAGAAGTCCTCGCATTGTGGCTGTGCTTTTTTTGCTTGCCGGTCTGGAAGCAGCGTTTTTGATTCCTGGCTGTGGACAGGCCATTCTTTCTGAGACCCGATCCCTCTTTGCTGTCAGCAGAGAGATGGAATTAAAGACGGAAAAAGGTTATCCTTATTCTGTTGATGCCGGGGAAACAAAGGAACATGGTTTTTCCCTGGATTGGAAAGACGGAAAAGTGAAGCTATGGCAGAAAGTAGAGCGGGCAGTCTTTCAAAAAACTGATTGAGAAACAGAAACGCATAGTGGTCATTAGTATTTATAATAAGAAAATCAGTTGCATTCCTATTTTCAGTGTATTATAATTTCTACTGAAACACCATAGTTTTATTTGAAAAACTAATAAATTAATTCAGAAAAGGACAGGTGGCTGCCATGGAGAAAAAAGAAATGCTGTATGAAGGAAAAGCAAAAAAAGTTTATATGACGGAAGATCCCGACGTATTGATTGTTTCATATAAAGATGATGCTACAGCGTTCAATGGCCTGAAAAAAGGTACCATTGTTGGAAAAGGTGCGATTAACAACCGAATGACCAATTTTATCTTCAAAAAGTTAGAAGCCAAAGGTGTTCCGACACATCTGGTGGAAGAATTAAGCGACCGTGAGACTGCGGTAAAAAAAGTGGAGATTGTTCCTCTTGAAGTGATTATCAGGAATTTCTCCGCCGGAAGCTTTGCCAAAAAGATGGGAATGGAAGAAGGCGTGAAGTTCTCCTGTCCGACGCTTGAATTCAGCTATAAAAATGATGATCTGGGAGATCCGTTCATCAATGACTATTATGCACTTGCATTAAATCTTGCCACTCAGGAAGAGATTGATGCCATTACAAAGTATGCATTTAAAGTGAATGAAGTATTGCAGGAATATTTTGACGGTTTGAATATTGACCTCATTGATTTTAAACTTGAATTCGGCCGTTACCATGGAGAGGTGATACTTGCCGATGAGATCTCTCCGGACACATGCAGGCTTTGGGACAAGGATACCCACGAAAAACTGGATAAGGACCGTTTCCGCAGAGATTTGGGAGATGCAGAAGGCGCATATGAGGAAGTGTTCCGCCGTCTTGGGATTCAGTAAACCGCACAGAGAGGGAAAAAACATTAGATGAGTAACGAATTAAACTTCAACATAGAGGAAGAGTTACATGAGGAATGCGGCGTCTTCGGTATGTATGATTTTGATGGTGCTGACGTTGCATCTACCATTTATTACGGATTATTTGCTTTACAGCACAGAGGCCAGGAAAGCTGCGGGATTGCCGTCAGTGATACGGAAGGGCCCAAGGGAAAAGTGAGTGCCTATAAGGGGATGGGGTTATGTAACGAAGTTTTTACTCCGGAGATTTTAGAAGGCCTTCATGGGAATATCGGAGTAGGTCATGTTCGTTATTCCACGGCCGGAAGCAGTACACGGGAGAATGCACAGCCTCTTGTCCTGAACTATGTAAAGGGTACTCTGGCAATGGCCCATAACGGCAATTTGGTGAATGCGCCGGAGCTTAGAAGAGAATTGGAATATGACGGGGCTATTTTTCAGACGACCATTGATTCAGAAGTGATTGCCTACCACATCGCCAGGGAACGGGTAAAGACTTCGTCCGTTGAGTCAGCAGTAGCCAATGCCATGAAAAAGATTGTAGGTGCTTATTCTCTGGTCGTTATGAGCCCGAGGAAGCTGATTGGAGCAAGAGACCCTTATGGGTTTAAACCTTTGTGCATCGGGAAAAGGGATAATGCTTACATCATTGTATCGGAAAGCTGTGCGCTTGATACCATTGGAGCTGAATTTGTCCGGGATGTCTTACCGGGAGAGATTGTGACCATTACAAAGAATGGGATTGTTTCCGATACAAGACTTTGCCAGACAGACAAGTCAAAGGAAGCCAGATGTGTGTTTGAATATATTTATTTTGCTAGACCGGACAGTGTTTTTGACGGAGTCAGCGTGTATCATGCAAGACTCTGTGCGGGACGTGCACTTGCTATAGATTCTCCGGTAGAGGCAGACCTGGTTGTAGGTGTTCCGGAATCCGGCAATGCGGCGGCACTCGGCTATTCCCTGCAGTCCGGAATCCCTTATGGAACGGCTTTTATTAAGAATTCTTATGTTGGAAGAACTTTTATAAAGCCGAAGCAGAGCAACCGGGAATCCGCTGTGAGAATTAAACTAAATGTTTTAAAAGAAGCGGTTGTAGGAAAGCGTGTGATTATGATTGATGATTCCATTGTCCGGGGGACCACCAGTGCGTTGATCGTCAATATGCTTCGGGAATCGGGAGCCAAAGAGGTCCATGTCCGCATCAGTGCGCCGCCGTTTCTCCATCCCTGCTATTTTGGAACGGATATACCGGATGAGGACCAGCTGATCGCCCATAACCGAAGCGTAGAAGAGATCCGGGACTTGTTGGGAGCGGATTCCCTGTCTTACTTAAATATAGACCGGTTACCGGAGATGGCGGCTGGTCTGCCGATCTGTACGGCTTGCTTTAGCGGCAATTATCCCATTGAACCGCCAAAAGAGGATATCCGCGGAGAATACAGCAGATAAAACGATCCGTATTGGGTGGGAGGACTGCCTGACTGGCTGGAAAGAGGCCCGTCAGGCGGTTTTTTCTTCCCCTTTTCAAACAATAGAAAATATGATAACATAAAACTAACATGACCCCAAGGAGGAATATAGGAAACATGACAGATCGATACCAAAGCCCGTTGTCTGAGCGATATGCCAGCAAAGAGATGCAGTACATTTTTTCACCGGATAAGAAATTTAAAACCTGGAGAAAACTTTGGATTGCACTTGCGGAAGCAGAGAAAGAACTGGGTCTTCCCATTACGGAAGAACAGATAGAAGAGTTAAAGGCGCACCAGGATGACATTAATTACGATGTGGCCAGACAGAGGGAAAAAGAGGTCCGCCATGATGTTATGTCCCACGTATATGCATACGGTGTTCAGTGTCCAAAGGCCAAAGGCATCATTCATTTGGGTGCAACTTCCTGTTACGTTGGGGATAATACGGATATCATTATTATGACAGAAGCTTTAAAGCTTGTAAGAAATAAATTGATCAATGTGATCGGAGAGCTGGCTCGATTTGCCGATGCTTATAAGGACCTTCCCACCCTTGCTTTCACCCATTTCCAGCCGGCCCAGCCTACCACCGTAGGAAAGCGTGCCACGCTCTGGATCCACGATCTGACTATGGATTTGGAGGATCTGGATTATCTGCTTGGATCTATCCGCCTTCTGGGTTCTAAAGGGACCACCGGCACTCAGGCCAGCTTTTTGGAACTCTTTGACGGGGATATGGATAAGGTAAGAAAGGTAGACACTCTGATTGCGGATAAGATGGGATTTACAGGATGCTATCCGGTTTCCGGCCAGACTTATTCCAGGAAGGTGGACAGCCGCGTGGTAAATGTTTTGGCAGGCATTGCACAGAGTGCGCATAAATTTTCCAACGACATCCGCCTGCTGCAGCACTTAAAGGAAGTGGAGGAACCATTTGAAAAGAGTCAGATCGGTTCTTCTGCCATGGCATACAAGCGTAATCCCATGAGAAGTGAGCGGATAGCCTCTCTTTCCAATTATGTGATGGCAGATGTCATGAATCCTATGCTGGTTTCTTCCACCCAGTGGTTTGAACGGACGCTTGATGATTCTGCGAATAAACGATTAAGCGTTCCCGAAGGATTTCTTGCAATTGACGGTATCTTGGACCTCTATTTAAATGTTGTAGACGGACTGGTGGTTTATCCAAAAGTCATCGAAAAGCATATGATGGCAGAGCTTCCGTTTATGGCCACAGAAAATATTATGATGGATGCAGTAAAGGCTGGCGGAGACCGTCAGGAGCTTCATGAAAAAATCAGGGAATTATCCATGGAAGCCGGACGGAATGTGAAGGAACGCGGCCTTGACAACAATCTTTTGGAGTTGATTGCAGCAGATCCGACCTTTAATCTGACACTTGATGATTTAAAAAAGAGCATGGAACCAGGAAGGTATGTTGGCTGTGCTCCTGTTCAGGTTACCAATTATCTGGAGGAAGTAATTAACCCTCTGCTTGAGGAAAACAAAGAGATCCTTGGACTGACAGCAGAGATTAACGTATAGTTATAATGCGGGCGGACTAAAGAAATTTGGTCTGCCTGCGTTTTGTTTTTATCAGGAGGAATTCATGAGCATCAATTTGGAATACTATAAGGTGTTTTATTATGTGGCTCAGCTGGGCAGCATCACTCTGGCAGCGGAACGGTTATGCATCTCCCAGCCAGCGGTGAGCCAGGCCGTGAGGCAGCTGGAACAATCCTCAGACAGCCAGCTTTTTTTGAGAACCTCAAAAGGAGTCCGTCTGACCCGGGAAGGCGAGTTTCTCTATGAATATGTAAAATCCGGTTTAGATAGTATCTGGCACGGAGAAAATATGCTTAAGCGAATGAAGGACCTGGATACGGGCGAGGTGCGGATCGGAGCCAGTGATATGACTCTGCAGTTTTATTTGCTGCCCTACCTGGAACAATTCCATGAGCTTTATCCGGGGATTAAAGTTATGGTTTCCAACGGACCGACACCGGAGACCCTCCGTTTTTTATATGAGGGAAAGATCGACTTCGGAGTGGTCAGTACTCCTTTTGAAGCAAAGGCCGAAGTGCTCAGCACACCGGTGAAAGAGGTGGAGAATGTATTTGTTGCCGGTGATAAATTCCGTTATTTGGAAGGCAAAAAACTGAGTTATGATGTGTTAAAGGAGCTTCCATGCATTTTTCTGGAAAAAAACACCAGTACCAGAACCTTTATGGATCAGTATCTGGCAGAGCGGGGCGTGGAGGTGGAGCCGGAATTTGAACTCTCCACCAGTGACATGATCGTACAGTTTGCCATACGCAATCTTGGGGTCGGCTGTGTCATGTCGGGATTTGCCAGGGTGGAACTGGAAAAAGGAAATTTACTGGAACTGAAATTTGAGGAGGAAATGCCCAAGCGCCACTTTTCCATTATCACAGACGGCAAAACCCCTGTTTCACCGGCTGGAAAGCGTTTGCTGCAGCTAATGACAAATGATATAAGCTAAAATTATGAGGAATATAAATAATATTGATTTTACTTATGGAATACTTTGCGCTATCATAGAGTAGTAAAAGGTATTATTCACTCGAAGGAGGAACAATCAAATGGTAAGAGCAATCGTAGGCGCCAATTGGGGCGACGAAGGAAAAGGCAAGATCACGGATATGCTGGCAAAGGAATCTGATATCATCATTCGTTATCAGGGCGGAAGTAATGCCGGACATACAATCATCAACAATTACGGAAAGTTTGCACTTCACCTTCTGCCGTCAGGTGTATTCTACAATCATACGACAAGTATTATCGGCAATGGCGTGGCATTAAACATCCCGTTCCTTGTAAAGGAAGTCGGAGATCTTGTAAGCAAAGGCGTTCCAAAACCTCAGATTCTGGTTTCTGACCGTGCACAGATTTTGATGCCGTATCACATTTTGTTTGATCAGTATGAGGAAGAGCGTCTGGGCAAACAGTCCTTTGGTTCCACAAAATCCGGGATTGCTCCATTTTATTCAGATAAATATGCAAAGATCGGTTTTCAGGTAAGTGAGCTTTTTGATGAGGAAGCCTTAAAAGAAAAGGTTTTCCGTGTTTGCGAGACAAAAAATGTTTTATTAGAGCATCTTTATCATAAGCCTGTCATCAATCCGGAAGAATTATTAAAGACCCTTCATGAATACCGGGAGATGGTAGAACCGTTCGTATGCGATGTATCCAAATATCTTCATGATGCTATTAAGGAAGGGAAAAACATTCTTCTGGAAGGCCAGTTAGGATCTTTAAAGGATACGGATCACGGCATCTACCCTATGGTGACCTCTTCGTCAACTCTGGCGGCTTACGGGGCCATTGGTGCAGGTATTCCGCCTTATGAGATCAAAAACATTACAACGGTTGTAAAAGCCTATTCCAGTGCAGTTGGTGCAGGTGCATTTGTCAGCGAGATTTTCGGTGAGGAAGCAGATGAATTAAGACGCAGAGGCGGTGACGGCGGAGAGTTCGGTGCCACCACAGGACGTCCGAGACGTATGGGATGGTTTGATGCGGTTGCTTCCAGATATGGCTGCCGTATTCAGGGTGCCACAGAGGTGGCTTTGACCGTACTTGATGTTCTTGGATATCTTGATGAGCTTCCGGTTTGTATCGGATATGAGATCGACGGTAAGGTAACAAAGGATTTTCCCACCACGGCAAAGCTTAATCAGGCAAAACCGGTTTATACCACACTTCCAGGCTGGAAATGCGAGATCCGGGGCATCAAGAAATACGAGGATCTTCCGGAGAACTGCAGAAAGTATATCGAATTCATCGAGCAGGAACTTGAGACACCAATTACAATGGTATCCAATGGACCAGGAAGAGACGAAATCATTTACCGCAAATAATGATAATTAAATAAACGGAGAACATGGAAAAAGCATCGGCTTATCCTGTTCTCCGTTTTTTATTTTTTCGGGTCTTTCTTTTCTGTCTGATTTTTTCCGGTATCAGGCTTTAATACCCGGTACACCAGTTGGCTGGCATAGATGATGCACGGAACGATAACGGTGGAAAAAATAGCAGCCATCAGCCAGTTTTTGGAGTCTGGATGACGGGAAAAAGCAGATACGATGGCAATGATGTACATGGATAAAATAAAAATAATTCCAATCATGGCCAGTGGGCGCTTCCATTTCATAAGAGATACCTCGCTTTCTGAAACCAATTATTTTTCTTATTATATCCTAAAAGCGTGAAATTGTAAAAGAAAACCTTAGAGATTCTTTATAAATTCTTATAACTTGTAACCTGTACATTTCCAATAAAGTATAGTAAAATTTTAATAAATATGAAGTACGGCTTGAAAGGAGTGTAAGAATCCTTGAAAAAAAGATGGTTTATGGCGTCCATATGTATTGCTCTATGTCTGGGCAGTTCCATGGCTTCAGCCGCACAGGAAACAAGCACTCTGCTGCAGGAGGGGGATTTACAGGCATTAGAGCCCAAATGGGAGTGGCAAAAGGATTATAACGGATGGAAGTATATCAATGACCGGGGAACTTACAAAAGGAATACCTGGCAGAAAATAAATGGTTTTTGGTACTACTTTGATAACGATGGTTACATGGCTACGGATTGGAAAAAGATAGGCGGAATAGAGTATTGTTTTTCTGAGAGCGGGGAGCTGGAGGTTGGCTGGCTGTATCATGAGGAGGAGGAAAAGTGGCATTATTACACGGAAGACGGTTTTGCACAAAAGGGCTGGTATCAGGAAAAGGACGGAAGCTGGTACTGGTTTTCCAACAAAGGGGAGATGGTATCCTCCGGTTATAAAAATATATCCGGAAAGAGATATTATTTTTTTGATAACGGCCAGATGGCAGCGAACCAGTATGTGGGACTTGCCTATATGGATGAAAACGGCATAAGAAACAGGGATAGGGATATAGCCATTCAAGGAAAGAAAGATTCCTATACGATTACGCCGGAAGTTAAGGAGGCATTTACAGAAGCCTCCAAAAACATTCCCAGGTATTGGGTGAAGAAATTTGTGGATCAGGGCTGGCAGGTCCTTTATTATCCGAATAAAAAGTATTTTTCTGCACCTGTCACAGGAAGCGGCGTTTATTACGTGTGCCATAAGCTGGATACCAATTATAAAAAGATCAAAATCTGCAATCCGTCGGATTTGACAGAAGCATTTGGTGAATATATCGGTTATGCCTCCGGATGTTATGACCGTAACAGTACGGCCGCCATAGATTTGGTTATGAACCGGGATTCTGTAGATGAATTTGTGTATATACCAGACTATTTTGAAGATGATCTGGTCTTTTATTTTGGAAAGCTGGTAGGGGCTTATGCAGGGTCTCCGTCGACCAGATCTGAAATGCAGAAAGAAGCTCCTGAAGTGACGGAGATATTAAACAATATTTTATATGGACAGGTAAAAAAAGAGTAAGCGGTTCTGGAGAGATCCAGGCCGCTTTCCTATTCTGCCAATTCCTCCCACTGTTCATAGAGTTCTTCCAATTGTTTGCCAATGGATTCCTTTTCCTGGTTCAGCTCCATCAGCCGGGGAACATCGGTAAAGACTTCTTCCTGTGCAAGCAGCGCATCAATCTCACCATCCCTTGTTTCCAGACGGTGAATCTCATCCTCCGTTTTCTTGAGTGCATTCTGCCGTTTCCGAATCCGGGCCTGTTCTTCCTTTTGGGCCTTCCAGTCAAGCTTTGTCTCTGAGACTTCTGCTTGAGGAGCGGAATCTGCGGAGGGGCCATCGGTATAAAGACTGGTCATTAACTCCTTCTTTTCCAGATAATAATCATAATTACCGATATAATTGACCAGAGTCTTATTAGTTAAGTCAAGGATTCTGGTGGCAGTTTTATTGATGAAATAACGGTCATGGGATACATAGAGTACGGTTCCCGTATAGTTTACCAGGGCATCCTCTAAAATCTCCTTGGAGGTAATGTCCAGATGGTTGGTCGGCTCATCCAAAATGAGAAAATTGGCTTCCGAAAGCATAAGCTTTGCAAGAGAAACTCTTCCCCGCTCGCCGCCGCTTAAATCCTTCACCCGTTTATACACATCGTCTCCGGTAAAGAGAAAAGCCGCCAGAATATTGCGGATCTGGGTATTGTTCATGGAAGGATAGGTGTCCTGCAATTCATCAAAAAGAGTCTTTTCCATGTGCAGTACCTGATGCTCCTGGTCATAATAACCGATATGTACCTTGGAGCCTAAAATGATTTCCCCTGCATCCGAAGAAAGAATCCCATTGATCATTTTAAGGATGGTCGTTTTTCCGGTCCCGTTGCCGCCGATGACCGCTACCCGTTCTCCCCGTTTTATCTCAAAGTTCACCTGGTCAAAAAGAAGATTCTGGTCAAAGGATTTTTTCAGTCCCCGTACGGTGAGAACATCGTTGCCGCTGATGATATTGGGTTCCAAACGAATCCGCATCTCATCATTGATTTCCGTCGGCTTGTCCAGCAGTTCTATTTTATCCAGCATCTTTTCCCGGCTTTCCGCCCGGCGGATGGATTTTTCCCGGTTAAAGGATTTTAATTTGGCAATTACTTCTTCCTGGTGCTTGATTTCCTGCTGCTGGTTTAAATAAGCCTTCATCTGGGCTTCCCGGATCATGGCCCGCTTGCTGCTGTAATCCGTATAGTTTCCCTGATAAACATTCATGATTCCATTGTCAAGCTCAATGACTTTCGTGACGACCCGGTCCAAAAAGTAACGGTCATGCGCCACGATGATGACGCTGCCGTCGTAATTGATCAAATAGGTTTCCAGCCAGGCAATGGATTCCATATCCAGATGATTGGTGGGCTCATCCAATAGGATGATATCCGGTTTTGTGAGAAGAAGACGTCCCAATGACACACGGGTTTTCTGTCCCCCGGACAAAGCAGAAACAGGTTTATGGAATTCTTCCTCCGTAAATCCCAGTCCTTTTAAGACTCCGGTTATTTCGCTTTGATAAGCATAGCCGTTTTGCTGTTCAAATTCATGATTGAGCCGGCTGTAAGAGGTGAGCATATCATTTAGTTCCCGGCCGGTAAGATGTTTCATATCCAGTTCCATCTGGCGGATTCTGGCTTCCATTTCAAGAATGGGCCGCTTGACCTCTAAAACTTCTTCATAAATGGTTTTATCGCCTGTGAGATCCTGGTGCTGTGCCAGATATCCCAAGGTTTTTCCCTTTGAAATGATGACTTCACCTTCATCAGAAGGCAGTTCTCCCATAATGATTTTCAAAAGAGTGGATTTTCCTGCACCGTTAATGCCTACGATCGCCGCTTTTTCATGGTCCTCTATATGAAAGGAAGCGTGTTTGATGACCTCATTGCTTCCAAAGGCTTTGCTTATGTTGCTGCATGAAAGAATCATGTTTTCATTTCCTCCTGAATAAGTGTAAGACAATAGGACTAGTATAATATAGGTCTTTTGTTTTTTCAAGGATTCAATGATAAAACTCGTTTGACATTATTTTGACGTGAAGTTATAATAATGTTAGTTTATTCTAAGTAAAAGAAGGTGAAGATGTGGCAGATAAAGAAATTTCAAAAGCAGTGATTGCCAGGCTTCCGAGATATTACCGGTATCTTGGAGAGCTTCTGGAAGAAGGAGTGGAGCGGGTATCCTCCAATGATTTGAGTATCCGCATGAAAGTGACTGCTTCTCAGATTCGACAGGATTTAAATAATTTTGGAGGATTTGGTCAGCAGGGATATGGTTATAATGTGAAATATTTATATACAGAGATAGCAAAGATACTGGGAATTGACAGGCAGCATAATCTTGTTATTATTGGTGCCGGAAACCTTGGGCAGGCAATCGCCAATTATGCAAATTTTGAAAAGCGCGGTTTTCTGATCAAGGGAATGTTCGATATTAATCCGCGTCTGATCGGTCTTGTAGTTCGTGGAATAGAGATCCGCAGCGTAGATGATCTGGAACAGTTCGTGAAAGATAATGATGTCCAGATTGCCGCTTTGACCATTCCTAAGACCAAGGCACCGGAGATTGCAGACCGCCTTGTAAAGGCAGGAATCAAGGCTATCTGGAATTTCGCCCACACGGATTTGACAGTACCGGAGGATGTGGTGGTTGAGAATGTCCATTTGTCGGAGAGCCTGATGCGGCTGTCATACCGGGTATGCAGCATGCAGGACCAGGAGCAGGCCGGAGTATAAGAGAACAGACAACCTGAGGAATAAAGGAGTATGCCTGCCGGCAGCCGAAGAGGAAAGACTCTTTGCTGCCGGCTGTTTTTTCTATAGAAAGGGGAAAGCATTATGAGGTATCTGGTTACAGGAAGTCAGATGAAGGAAGTGGACCGCTATACCATAGAATGTATTGGGATTCCATCTCTGGTCCTTATGGAACGGGCTGCTTTGGCGGTTTTTGAAGAAGTAAAAAAGCATGTGCAAAAAACAGACCCCATATGGGTCCTTTGCGGCAACGGGAATAACGGGGCAGATGGTGTGGCGGCCGCCAGGATGCTTCATTTAAATGGGTATCACGTTCAGGCAATTCTTGCCGGAACCAAGGATAGAGGAAGTCTGGAATATGTCAAACAGCTCGATATTGCAGAAAAGGTAGGCGTTGATCTGGTGGAGTATCCTGATTTTAGTCCGGGCAGTTGTATGCTTTTTGTGGATGCACTGTTTGGAGTGGGGCTTAACCGGGAAATACTTGGAGCCTACCGGGAGATTATGGAGACATTCATGGAATACCGCCCTGTATTTACCGTTGCGGTGGATATTCCATCCGGAGTCCATTCTGATACGGGACAGATCATGGGCACCGCTTTTCCGGCAGATGTAACCGTAACCTTTGGATATGAAAAACTGGGGTCCATGCTTTATCCCGGAAAAGAATACTGCGGTCAGGTAACTGTGGCTGATATTGGTTTTCCCCAAAAGAGTCTTTTGGAAACAGGAACCGGATATTTTACCTTTGAACCGGGGGATGAGAAATTGATTCCAAAACGGCCGGCTTATTCAAACAAAGGCAGCTTTGGAAAAGTTCTTATAGCAGCAGGCGGACGGAATATGAGCGGTGCGGCCTATTTAAGTGCTCTTGCCGCTTACCGGACAGGAGCCGGTCTGGTAAAAATTTTTACCGTAGAAGAAAACCGGACAATCCTTCAGACCGGACTTCCCGAAGCTGTCATAGTGACTTATGATCCAAAAGAGGCAGAAGCCAAAACAGAGGCTTTTCAGGAATTATTGAGAACCCAGTGCGAGTGGGCAAGCGTGATTGTCCTGGGACCAGGACTGGGGCGGGAAGCATATGTGAAAAATCTGGTGGAAGAGGTGCTTACCAATGCCTATGTCCCCATCATACTGGATGCAGACGGTCTGAGCACGATTGCAGCGAATCCGGAACTGACCGGTTATTTTACGGAAAATATTATCGTGACTCCCCATCTTGGCGAGATGGCGAGACTCACTGGCAGTTCCATTGAAGCCATCAGAAAGAATTTAATCGCAGCAGCCAGGGAATATGCAGACCGGTTTGGGATCACCTGTGTCTTAAAGGATGCAGTAACCATCGTTGCATGCAAGGATCAGAGAACCTACATCAATTCGAGCGGCAACAGTGCCATGGCAAAAGCAGGATCCGGAGATGTGCTTACAGGGATCATCGCCGGTCTTATGGCCTTGGGGCTTGAAGAGTCGGATGGGGCAGCCCTTGGGGTTTGGCTTCATGGCCGTGCCGGAGACGCAGTAAGAGAAAAATACGGAAGTTACAGTCTTTTAGCCAGTCAGCTGACAGAAGAACTATATACAATAATGCAGGAGCAAACGAGGGAACAAAGAGATGAGATTATATGGCAGGGTCTTTGAAACAGTGAATTTGGATGCGGTGAAACATAATATGGAAGCAATGAGGGCAAATCTGGCAGAAGGCACAAAGATGATCGGTGTTGTGAAAGCGGATGGCTACGGGCATGGGGCAGTTCCTGTTGCTTGGGCCATTGATCCTTATGTCTGGGGCTATGCGGTGGCAACAGCAGAAGAAGGGGTAATATTAAGAAAGCATGGCATTAAAAAACCAATTTTGGTGCTGGGAGTCGTTCCGGCGGATGGCTATGATCTTCTGGTGGAGTATGGGATCAGCTCGTCCATCTTCCAGTATACAAGGGCCTGCCGCCTTTCCGATACGGCAAGCAAGGCGGGAAAGAAGGCTATCGTTCATCTTGCTCTGGACACCGGCATGAGCCGGATCGGATTTCCTGTCACAAAAGAGGCAGCAGAGGAGGCGGCTAAAATCTGCAGCCTTCCCGGAATCCAGGTGGAGGGACTGTTCACGCACTTTAGCAAGGCAGATGAAACCGATAAGGCATCCACGGAAAAACAGATACAGGAATACCGCAGATTTGTAAAACTGCTGTCGGAAAGAGGAATCCGCATTCCGATTCTTCATTGCTCCAACAGTGCGGGAATTCTGGATCTGCCGGCTGCAAATTTCCATGCGGTGCGCGCGGGGATTTCCATCTATGGACTTTATCCATCCGACCAGGTCGGCAAAGAGGCCGTAAAGCTGATGCCTGCCATGGAACTGAAAAGCGTGGTCTCTTACATAAAAAAAATCGGTCCCGGCACCCCGGTAAGCTATGGCGGAACCTTTGTTGCAGAAAAAGAGATGGTTGTGGCAACCATACCCGTCGGATACGGAGACGGGTATCCGAGAAATCTTTCTGGAAAAGGAGAGGTCCTTATAAGAGGCCGGCGTGCCAGAATTCTGGGGAGGGTCTGCATGGATCAGTTCATGGTAGATGTGACCGGAATCAAAGGCGTGGAAGAAGACGATGAAGCTGTTTTGATCGGCACACAGGGCCAGGAACAGATCACGGTAGAAGATATCGCTGATACCTGCGGCGGGTTCCATTACGAGGTCCTTTGCGATATCGGAAAACGGGTCCCCAGGGTGTATTATGAGAACGGTCAGATCGTTGGTTCCAAAGATTATTTTGATGATTGTTATAAAGGGTTTCAAAGGGTGTGATAGCAAACTCCATGTCCAAATCATATCATAAGGTATGCGGCGGAAAAACTTAAGTGTATACACGAGTCAAAGAAGGTCAATACTAGACTTAAATAAATTGACGGAGTGTGAGAATGTGATAATCAGACGTGGAGACATTTATTATGCCGATCTTAGACCGGTAGTAGGCTCTGAACAGGGCGGTATCCGTCCGGTTCTTATTATACAGAACGATATAGGGAATAAGCACAGTCCAACCGTGATCTGTGCAGCCATAACTTCCAGAATGAACAAGGCAAAGCTTCCCACTCATGTGGAGCTTGACACAAAAAAGTGTGATATGATCAAAGATTCGGTGATTCTTCTGGAACAGCTTCGTACCATTGACAAGCAGAGACTGAAAGAAAAGATCTGTCATATTGATGAAGAACTTCAGCAGGAAGTGGACTGTGCATTAAAAGTCAGCCTGGAACTGGATACATAGTTCATTATTGACGGAATGCTGATAAAATGGTATATTTTAAACAGTTGCATGAAAAATACGGAAGATAATGAACAAAAGGAGTCGATAGTTAGAATGGACGATGGCAATCCGCTTATACGCGTGATTATTTTTATTGCTTTTATCGTATTGGACGCAATATTTTATGGTTTTGGAGCAGCAATCCAAAACGTGAATACTGGCGAATTGGAAACGGAGATGGAAGAAGGAAGCGAAAAGGCCGGGAAGCTGTTACATATTGTGAACAGACCTACCAGATTCGTGAATGCCATCCAGATAACCACCAATTTGATCGGTATGGTCACCGGAGCCTTTGTATTGGAGGAATTGGGCGCAAATCTGGAAAAGATACTGGCCAGGGAGGGTGCTTTCCCGGGGCAATGGCTGTCTTTGTTGAGCCTTTTTCTGGTTGCGGTGATACTGATCGTGCTTTTGATCAGCTTTGGAATTATAATACCCAAGCGGTGCGCAGCAAAGAATCCTGAGAAATGGGGGTACGGGCTGCTGCCGGTGGTGTCGTTTCTTATGATACCCATCATGCCCCTTGCATGGTTGGCCAATCTGGTGGCGTTTTTCATCTTAAAACTGTTTGGAATCGGAATGACATCAGATAATGAGAACGTTACGGAAGAAGACATCATGTCTATGGTAAACGAAGGTCATGAACAGGGGGTATTGGAAGCCAGAGAGGCTGAGATGATCACCAACATCTTTGAATTGAATGAAAAAGAAGCGGGTGATATCATGACCCATAGAAAAAATCTTGTGGCTTTGGAAGGGGATATGACTCTTCGGGAAGCAGTTGATTTTATTCTGAATGAAGGCTTTAATTCGCGTTACCCGGTTTATAAAAAAGATGTGGATGATGTAATTGGAATCCTTCATATGAAAGATGCCCTGATCGCGGTAGAAAATAAAAAGAATGCGGGACGGAAGCTGTGGGAGATCGAAGGTCTTCTGCGGGAAGCGGTCTTCATTCCTGAAACAAGAAATATCAATGATCTGTTCAAGGAGATGCAGTCCGGAAAGATCCATATGGTGATTGTGGTGGATGAATACGGTCAGACAGCCGGTATTGTGACCATGGAGGATATTCTGGAAGAAATCGTGGGCAATATTTTAGATGAATACGACGTGGATGAACAATATATTATACCTTCCGAAGATGGTTCTTACATCATGAATGGTATGACCCTTCTGGAAGATGTGGAAAAGACCCTGGACATTGAATTTGAAGAAGAGGATTATGATTCTTACGACACCATAAGCGGACTTCTGATTTCAAAACTGAATCGGATTCCTCAGGAAGGGGAACAGATTGAGGTATCAATTCTTGGATACCGCTTTAAGATTCTTCAGGTGGAAAATAAAGTCATTCAATCCATCCGGGTCTATAAAGAGGAATCGGATGAGCCTAAGGGGAAGGCTGGTTCTGTTAAAAAAATGGACGCAGATCAGGAATTCCCCGAAGCGTTGATATAAAACTGGCACAGCCTCCGGAGATTCCATATGTGAAAGCAGTTGGATTCGGTGGCTGTGCATTATTTTTTCTTGCCAGATAAAAAAAATAGTGTTAGAATAGAAAAGATTTTGGTTTTAAGAAGAAAAGGACGAAATAGAGAAAGAAAAGGAGTGCTTTAAACAATGTCAGGACATTCAAAGTTCGCAAATATCAAACACAAAAAAGAGAAGAATGATTCCGCAAAAGGCAAGATTTTCACTGTCATCGGAAGAGAAATAGCAGTAGCAGTAAAAGAAGGCGGACCAGACCCTGCAAATAATAGTAGGCTCCGTGATGTTATTGCAAAAGCAAAAGCAAATAACATGCCAAATGATACCATTGACCGCGGGATTAAAAAAGCGGCCGGTGATGCGGCTTCTGTTAATTATGAAACAATTACATACGAAGGTTATGGCCCCAACGGAGTTGCAATCATCGTAGATACCTTGACAGACAATAAAAACCGTACGGCAGCAAATGTCAGAAGTGCATTTACAAAGGGCGGAGGCAATGTAGGTACTCCCGGCTGCGTTTCCTTCCTTTTTGATAGAAAGGGCCAGATCATCATTGACAAGGAAGAATGTGAGATGGACCCGGATGAACTGATGATGCTCGCTCTGGATGCAGGGGCAGAGGATTTTTCAGAGGAAGAGGACAGCTATGAAGTGATTACCGGACCGGATGAGTTCAGTGCGGTAAGAGAAGCGCTGGAAGCGGCAGGAATTGCCATGGCAGAAGCGGATGTTACCATGATCCCTCAGACTTGGGTAGAACTGACAGATGACGAATCCATTAAGAAGATGAACCGGATTCTGGATCTTTTAGATGCCGATGATGACGTGCAGGCAACCTATCATAACTGGGATGAATAATATAGATAGAGTGAGAGAGGAAGTTATAATCCTTTCCCACTCTTTTTGTTTTCCTACATATTATTTGATCTGGATAAAAATTAGTATACATAATAGGACAGGGTTTCTGTGATCTGGAATCCTGCTTTTTTGTACAGAGCGAGGGCCGGCTCGTTAAGCCCGGATACCTGTAAAAAAAGCTTTTTAAACCGTTTGGCATTGGGATGGGCAAAATAAGTATCCAAAAACAGAGAAAGACATGCGGTTCCAAGTCCCTGATTGCGAAGGGGTTCTGCGATCTCAAAGCCGTAAAAATAAGTGCCATGGTCTAAGAAATCCAGAAAGCAGGACCCCACAGTGCTGCCCTCTAACAAAAATACACATTGGACCGGTGTCTCTTCCGGCGAAGTGGCAATGGTCAGGGACAGCTTGTCGGAATAGCGTCTGTCTTTGGAATGACTGGTTTTAAACAGCTGGGAAGGAGGCAGTTCCATGATGTGCTCCTGGTACCAAAAGGAGGCTTCTATGGCTTTGATTGCTGCAAGCGTGTCCGGGCAGGTTTCGTCTACGGGAAAGATCAGATCGGTTTCCCCGGTCTCCTTTAATAACTCTTTGAGCAAACGGACAAAATATCCTTTTCTCCGGTGAACCGGGGCCGTAAAAGCGCTGCATTCGTAATCCTGATTTTCGGTAAAAAATGCGCTGATAGCGGATAAGAGAACCTCTTCGCCGTATAATAAGTAATAGATACAATCCTCTTCCATTGGAAAGGTCAAAGATATGCTGTCATGGTTTCTGCAGGTATCCTGCAGTAAGTATAAATCATGTTTTTGTGTTTGCGTAGGGGAATTGGTACGGATTATATTCATAGCAGGACTCCTGATTTGTTTTCCTATAGTATAATACAAAAAAACATGTAAATTCAATAAAATATTTCCATATTTATGGTTGTTTCTTTGAAATATGGGTGATAGAATAAACACAAGTAAATCGGTTGGAGGGATATCATTGAAAAAAAGAGATGAAATACCAGTTTGCGATACCTGGAACCTGGCGGATATTCTGCCGTCAGACGCGGCATGGGAGGAATTGTTCCATGAAACTGAGCAGGAACTTTCCGGTTATAAAAAGTTTGAAGGACATCTGGCGGACTCCGCAGAGATGCTTTTTTCGTGTTTGAAGTTTGACGAAGAGGTGTCCTTAAAGATAGAGACGTTATTTGTTTACGGAAAACAGAAATCAGATGAAGATACCGGCAATGCAAAATATCAGGAATTCTCGGCAAAGGCGAGAACACTGTCGTATCGGGCAGCAGGACTTTCCTCATTTCTGATACCTGAAATCATTGGGCTTCCGGAGGAGACCCTTGCCGAATTCCGAAAGAAGGAGCCAGGCCTTGCGCGTTATGAAAGAACCTTTGAGATTATTTTAAAAAAGAAGGCCCATACGTTATCCGCATCTATGGAAGCACTCCTGGCAAAATCCATGGAGGCCACATCCGGCTCTTCGGATATATTTAATATGTTCAATAATGCAGATGTAAAGTTTCCTGAGATCCCGGATGAGAATGGCCAGCCAGTCAGGATCACCCATGGGAATTATATTGCTCTTATGGAAAAGCAGAACAGAGAGGTGAGAAAATCCGCTTTTGAGGCCCTCTACGGTGTTTACAAGCAGTTTGGGAACACACTGGCAGCGACGTTTGCTTCCAACGTAAAAAAGGCTGCTTTCTATGCTGCGGCAAGAAATTATCCCTCTGCAAGGGCCCACTCTCTGGCTGAGAATGAGATTCCGGAAGAAGTCTATGATCATCTGATAGAAGCGGTTCATGAAGGAATTTCTTATCTCCATGAGTACGTTTCCATACGCAAAGAGGCACTTGGAGTTGAAGAACTTCATATGTATGATCTGTATGTGCCTATGGTATCCGCAAAAGAAAAAAAGATTTCCTTTGAAGAGGCCAAAGCCATGGTTTTGGAGGGGCTGAAGCCTTTGGGAGAAGAATATCTTTCGCTGTTGCGGGAAGGCTTTGAAAACCGTTGGATTGATGTGTATGAGAATGAAGGAAAAAGAAGCGGGGCATATTCCTGGGGCGTTTATGGGGTCCATCCCTATGTACTGCTTAATTATAACGGAACGCTTGACAGTGTTTTTACGCTTGCCCATGAGATGGGGCATGCGCTTCACAGCTGGTATTCCGACCGCAACCAGTCCTATGTGGATGCGGGCTATAAGATCTTTGTAGCGGAAGTAGCTTCCACCTGCAATGAAGCCCTGCTCATCCGTCATCTGCTGAATACGACAGAAGATAAAAAGGAACGCGCCTATCTGGTCAATCATTTTATGGACAGTTTTAGAGGAACCCTTTACCGGCAGGCTATGTTTGCGGAGTTTGAGGCAGAGACTCACCGTATGGTGCAGGAAGGCCGGATATTGACCTCAGAACTTCTCTGCCAGATCTACCACCGTCTCAATGAATTTTATTTTGGGCCCGATATGGTGATTGATCCGGAGATTGACTATGAATGGTCCAGAATCCCCCATTTTTATACGCCATTTTACGTATATCAGTATGCGACAGGGTTTTCGGCTGCCGTTGCCATAAGCAGCAAGATTCTCGCAGGAGATCAGGAAGCCATCAAGGGGTACTTTGAATTTTTAAGCGGCGGAAATTCCAGAACTCCCATAGACCTTTTAAAGCTTTGCGGTGTTGATATGTCAACAGCAGAACCGGTAAAAGAGGCGCTTTTGGTGTTTGCCGGGCTTTTAAAAGAAATGAGAGGGCTTATTTAAGTCCGATTGCTGGTTAGAGAAGAGGGGAGCAGGTATGAATCTTTATCAGATGATATTTAAAAGAAGATCCATCAGGAAATTTAAAAGAGAGCAGGTCTCGGAACAGCTTTTAAAGGATATCCTTTATTTCGGGAACTGTGTATTAAAGCTTGATCCGGACATTTCAGTAAAATTGGAAATATACGAAAATCTGGATGGGCGTCTGCCGGTTAAGGGGTTATGGAAAGTAGAGGCACCGTATTATCTGGTATTTTACTCGGAGGAGAAGGAGGGATATCTGGCAAATGCCGGGTATATTTTGGAACCGGTATTGCTGTACATGACAGGAAAAGGTCTTGGCACCTGCTACCTTGGAAACACAAAAGTATACAAAGAGAATCATGAAAAGTATAAGCAGGTGATTACCATCGCATTTGGTTATCCCAAAACATTGCTCTATCGTGATCCAGCCACGGCTAAGCGGCTGCCTTTAAAAGAATTGTGCGTATTTAAAGAGGAAGTAGGCGAACCGATTAAGAACATCTTAAAGGCTGCAAGACTTGCACCGTCTTCCATGAATACACAGCCCTGGCGCTTCATCGTTTATAATGACCGGATATATATATTTGCCTGCAGAGATTTTTTGCCCTCATCACCCCTTGTTTCCATGCGTGAATTATGCATTGGAATTATGTTATCCCATTTAACCATTGCGGCAGAAGAGATGTGGATGAACATAAAGCTGGAAAAAGATGAAGCCATGGCGAAAAAATCTTATAAAAGCGGGACTTATGTGACGACCGCTTATATAAAGGAATTCAACTGAGAAGCATTGGATCAAATATAAAAAAGCAGAAGGCTCAAAACGAAAGCCTTCTGCTTTTTTTGAATTATTCAATTGGAATGTATTGAGTGGCCTCAATTTCCTTAGGAGCCTCCTTTGGAAAGGTGAGTCTTAAAATACCATTATCAAAGGAAGCTTTAATATCTTCCTGTTTCACTCTGGACCCTACGTAAAAGCTTCTTTTTAAAGAACTGTGGTAGCGTTCCTTACGAATATAGTTTTTCTCAGATTCAGATTCATTTTCAGAGGTATTCTCTGCAAAAACGGTTAAATATCCGTCCTTCAGTTCTGCTTTTACCATTTCTTTATTAAATCCCGGCAATTCCATGTCAATAATGTAGTTGGTACCATCATCTTCGATGTCGGTTTTCATTAAGGATTGTCTGTTCGGATATACATCTGCAAAGAACGGATCATTGAAAAAATCATCAAATAAATTGTTTCTTCTGGCTAATAACATAATTATTCCTCCTTTTTCATTCAATCCTATCGCACCATTTGATCGGTGCTTTGTTTATTTGTTATAGCTGTAATATAACACACATTATTAGCGCTGTCAATAGGTGAGTGCTAATTTTTTGAAAAAAATTGAAATAACATTGATGGTATTTCAGGAAAATGATAAAATAGCCATGTTTTTAATAAGAAGAAGTGAGGGGACTCAGCATATGAAGCGGGAAGTCGATCTAAAAGAGATTTCAGATGGAAAATTATATGGGTTAAATGATATGGTGAAGGCGGATTGCGGAGACTGCAAAGGTTGTTTTGCCTGTTGTCAGGGGATGGGGCAGTCGGTTATCCTGGACCCTCTTGACTGTTTCCGCTTGACCGAAAACCTTTCCTGTACCATGGAGAAACTGCTTGCAGATAAGCTTGAATTAAATGTTGTGGACGGGATCGTGCTTCCCAACTTAAAGATGTCTGGCAAAGAAGAACGGTGCGGATTTTTAAGTGAAGAGGGACGCTGCAGCATTCATGGATTCCGGCCGGGGATCTGCCGTTTGTTTCCGCTGGGAAGAATTTATGAAGAACAGGGATTTCGGTATTTCCTGCAGACCAATGAATGCCGCATGGAAACCAGGACAAAGGTGAAGGTTCGGAAATGGCTGGATACTTCGGATATAAAGCGGTATGAAACATTTATATGGGACTGGCATTCTCTATTAAAACGTTTACAGCAGAGGCTGGAACAGGAAAATAGCCCGGATTTTGCAAATAAAATCAGCCTGTATGTGCTGAAGAATTTTTATCTGGCTCCTTATAACTTTGGAACGGACTTTTACAGCCAGTTTGAGAAACGATTGGTGGATGCTTCCGTTCAATTGACCGGCTGGTAAATAAGAATACAGTCATAAGTTTTCTAAAAAAGCATAGGTCTGCTTTCTTTGTTCGGAGGAACAAAAGGCTTGAAGCCAGTTCCTTCTTATGATAGAATTGGAAAGAATAGAGAATAATAAGGACAAAGAGACCAAGGAGGAGACAATGATCAGGCAGTTAATTGAGAAAATCCAGAAGACAAAAGCACCGATTTGTGTAGGATTGGACCCGATGCTTAACTATATACCGGAGCATGTTATAAAGAAAGCATTTGAAGAATTCGGTGAGACACTGGAAGGTGCAGCCGAAGCGATCTGGCAATATAACAAAGAAATCATAGATCATGTATACGATTTGATCCCCTCCGTAAAGCCCCAGATCGCCATGTATGAACAGTTTGGCATCGAAGGTTTGAAAACCTATGTAAAGACAGTGAATTATTGCCGGGAAAAGGGTCTTCTCGTGATTGGAGATGCCAAAAGAGGTGATATCGGTTCTACCTCGGCTGCTTATGCTGCTGCCCATATCGGTAAGGTAAAAGTAGGCAGCAATCACTTTTCGGGATTTGGCACCGATTTTCTTACGGTCAATCCATATCTGGGTACCGACGGGATAAAGCCTTTTGTTGATGTATGCAACGAAGAAGACAAAGGGCTTTTTGTGCTGGTCAAGACCTCCAATCCCTCCAGCGGGGAATTTCAGGACCGTCTGGTCGATGGACGCCCAGTGTATGAGCTGGTTGCGGAAAAAGTTGTAGAATGGGGAGCCGAATCCATGGATGGAACTTACAGCAATGTGGGTGCTGTTGTAGGTGCTACTTATCCTGAGATGAGCAGAATTCTCAGAAAACTGATGCCAAACACATATTTTCTGGTGCCGGGGTATGGGGCACAGGGAGGAACTGCTGAGGATTTAAAACCATGTTTTAATGAAGATGGGCTGGGCGCAGTTGTAAATTCTTCCAGAGGAATCATTGCTGCATATAAGCAGGATAAATATAAAAGGTTTGGAGCAGAGCATTTTGGGGAAGCCTCCAGGCAGGCAGTGATCGATATGGTGACTGACATCAACCGGGTATTATAAGAGGAGGCATCATGGCGAAAGTAATGGAATCAGCAAGGGTCTCCAGTCAGATCAGGCTGGCAGATGGTGTATACAGCATGTGGATCGAAACAAAAGACATGGCGGAACAAGCAGTACCAGGACAATTTATTTCTATGTATACAAAAGACAATTCTAAACTTCTGCCTCGGCCAATCAGTATTTGTGAGGTCGACAGGGAAAAGGGCCTTTTAAGAATCGTATACCGTGTGCTGGGAAGCGGAACAGAAGAATTTTCCCATTATAAAGAAGGCGATTCTGTGGATATCATGGGCCCCCTGGGGAATGGGTTTCCCCTTTCTGCAGGTGCTCCCGGAAAAAAAGCCTTTTTAATCGGCGGAGGAATCGGGATTCCCCCAATGCTGGAGCTTGCAAAGCAGCTGTCCTGCGAAAAGCAGATCATTCTGGGATACCGGGATTGTCTCTTTTTAAACGAAGAATTTCACCCCTATGGGGATATTTTTTTGGCGACAGAGGACGGAAGCGAAGGCACAAAGGGGAATGTCCTTGATGCGATACGGGAGCATGGTTTAAAGGGAGATGTGATTTTTGCCTGTGGTCCCACCCCCATGTTAAAAGCAATCAAAGCATATGCACTCGAAAACCAGATGGAATGTTATCTGTCTTTGGAGGAGCGGATGGCATGCGGGATCGGAGCCTGCCTTGCCTGCGTCTGCAAGAGCAGCGGAATTGATCAACATTCTATGGTACACAATAAAAGGGTCTGCAAAGACGGCCCGGTGTTTCGGGCAGAGGAGGTAGACTTTTAAGATGAATACAAAAGTAAATCTGGCTGGAATAGAACTTAAAAACCCTGTTATGACCGCTTCCGGTACCTTTGGGTCCGGAGAAGAATACAGTGAGATGATTGACTTAAATGATCTGGGCGCGGTGGTGACAAAAGGTGTTGCCAACGTTCCATGGCCCGGCAATCCCACTCCCAGAATTGCTGAGACTTACGGCGGCATGATCAATGCGATCGGTCTACAGAATCCTGGTATGGAGGTATTTGTTAAGAGAGATGTTCCATTTTTAAAGCAATACGACACAAAGATCATCGTCAATGTCTGCGGAAAGACAACCGAAGATTATCTGCAGGTGGTGGAACGTCTGGCAGATGAACCGGTGGACATGCTGGAGATTAATATTTCCTGCCCCAATGTAAAAGAGGGCGGAATTGCCTTCGGCCAGGACCCCAAAGCGGTGGAAGCCATTACCCGCGAAGTAAAAAAATATGCGAAACAGCCGGTGATCATGAAATTGAGCCCCAATGTAACGGATATTACGGTTATGGCAAAAGCGGCGGAAGCGGGAGGGGCCGATGTACTTTCTCTGATCAATACGCTGACCGGGATGAAAATAGATATCAACCGCCGGACATTTGCCGTGGCAAATAAAACCGGAGGACTTTCCGGTCCTGCGATTAAGCCCATTGCAGTCCGCATGGTATATCAAGCTGCCAATGCGGTGAAGATTCCAGTCATCGGCATGGGTGGAATCATGACTGCGGAGGATGCTATGGAATTTATTCTGGCAGGAGCTACTGCAGTATCCGTGGGAACCGCTAATTTCAGAAATCCTTATGCAGCCAGTGAGGTAGTGAGAGGCATTGAGGGATATATGAAGAAATACGGTGTGGATGACATTCGGGATCTGATCGGAGCAGTACGGTAAGTGAGGACTATTAGAATAGAGAGGATAAAAGAATGGAACAGTATAAGCAGGAATTTATAGAATTTATGGTGGACAGCAAAGTCCTTAAATTTGGCAATTTTACATTGAAAAGCGGAAGAAAATCCCCCTTCTTTATGAATGCAGGTTCCTATGTAACAGGAGCCCAATTAAAAAAGCTGGGAGAGTATTACGCAAAGGCCATTCATGATAATTTTGGTGATGATTTTGATGTTTTGTTCGGACCTGCTTATAAAGGCATTCCATTAAGCGTTGCGACGGCTATTGCTTTTCACGATTTATACGGCAAGGAAATCAAATACTGCTCCAACCGAAAGGAAGAAAAGGATCACGGGGATACGGGAATTCTTCTCGGAAGTCCGATTAAGGATGGAGACAGGGTCGTCATCATTGAAGATGTGACCACTTCTGGAAAATCCATTGAAGAGACATTCCCAATCATAAAAGCACAGGGAGATGTGGAGATCCTGGGACTGATGGTATCATTAAACCGTATGGAAAAGGGAAAGGGCGAAAAGAGTGCTCTTGATGAGATCCAGGAAAAGTATGGATTCCCAGCGTCTGCCATTGTATCCATGGCAGAAGTCATTGAACATTTATATAACAAAGAATGCGGCGGTAAGATCGTCATTGATGATACGTTAAAAGCTGCCATTGACACTTATTACGAAATTTATGGTGTAAGATAAGGAGAGTCTGATATGGAGAGAGTTTACAAGACTATGAGAAATGCGGGCGCATTAAGCCTTGCAATAGGGATTGTTGTGACTGTTATCGGCCTTACTGCCGGCATCATATCAATTATAAATGGATCATTTCTGCTGAAAAGAAAATCAGAAATTACATTTTAATGCGATTACTCATGGAGGAAGCTGTTAGAAAGGAATGGCTTTCAGACAGTCTTTCTCTTTTTAAGAAAAGATGGAGCTGTTATGATTAAAAATGCGACAAAGCGGCAGAAAATGGGGTGGGTTGTTTTTTTAATCTACTTACTCTTTTTGGTGTACTTTCTATTCTTTTCCGATTTCTTTGGCAGAGGGAGCCACTTGCGGCAGGATTATGCCTACAATCTGGTCCCATTAAAGGAGATACGGCGATTTATCGTTTACCGCAAGGTAGTTGGACTTGAATCTTTTCTTCTTAATATCGTCGGGAATATTGCAGGATTTATGCCCTTTGGTTTCTTTTTGCCGGTCATCAGCCGCCGAAGCCGCCGCTTCTTTAATACGGTGCTGTTAAGTTTCCTTTTTAGTCTGACGATTGAAACCATTCAGCTGGTATTTAAGGTGGGAAGCTTTGATGTAGACGATATGATTTTGAACACGGCAGGAGGAATTCTGGGCTATACCTTGTATAAAATTGTGCAGCACATAAGAGTTAGGAGGAAAAGGCGTGAAAAAACAGAAAAGAGTGTCCTACATTAGAAAACCTTTTGCCAAGAAAAGTTTTCTGTCTCTGGGGCTTTCTGTTGGGGCGCTGGTATTGGGAATCATTGGGATCGCCAGTTCAGTCATGGCGGCAGGGCAGGCGCAGCTGAACGTTGCGGCTGTCTGTTTCTGTAGTCTGATCATATCCTTTGTTTCCATTGGCTATGGTGTCCTTTCCTTTTTTGAAAAGGAGAAAAAATACATTCTGTCCAGAATCGGTATAGGAATCAGCGGGATTCTTGTGATTTTTTGGATCGTTTTAATTATTATCGGAATAAGGGGGTAACAACATGGATTATAAAATACAATTTCAACAGGAAAATGAAGCGATAATGGAACGCTTTGAATTATCAATGGAACGGATCAGTCAGATGGTTTTGGAAAAAACCGTACAGAAACCGTTCCTTGATTATTTTGCCAAAACAGCCTCGTTCATACAAATGATAGGAGAATACTTAGCTTTTATTGAACAGGGACATCAAAAGACTGCTTCCATGGAAGAATTGAGTCAGTGGAACCACAGGCTGTATGAGGATATTTTACCGGGCCATTATGAAAGCAGCTATGCGAATCCCTCCTATGCAGTGGCACAGCTGGGGGAGGAGTACGGACGGCTTCTTTGTTACTTATATAAGGAAATAAGGGGAGATATCGTTTTTGTTCATGAGTGGCGTCTTACGGATATTACTATTTTAAATGAAGTGCTCATAGAGATTTACAATATGTTTGAAGAAGAGGCACCGGAGGTTTCCGCTATAAAGGAAGTATTGTACTGGTTCGTCAGCGATTATACGGATCACACGGTCTCTTACCGGGTTCGGGAGGGGTTAGATCCTTCTTTATCTTTTGCAGCAGATATCATTAAGGAAAACGATTTATCGGATCTTCGATACCTGTATTATTTCGGTGAATATATTTCGGATTCCGAGCTTAAAGTGGCAGAATTTTTAAATTCTCTTCCGGAAGAAAAAGTCCGTCTTATGGCGGACACCTATACGGAGGGCTACCGCAAAGGCTTTGAGGTCATGGGAAGGGATCTGTCCAAAAAAGGAGCGGTACAGATCCGCTACGAACTGGGCTTTGAACGAATGGTGAAATATGCCATGGAGAATTTTGAAAAAATGGGCCTTAAGATCATTCTCTGCCGGGCTGCTGTGTGGTCCGTCAATACGAACGCAGGTAGAAAAGCAGGGTATTACAGCACTTCTCCCAACCGCCAGTATGATTATGACCACCGCTATGATAATGCCATCTATTTAAATAAGGCGTTTAAGGACAGGAAGGCTTCTGTCATGAAGGTGGCATATGAAACCTATAAAGACCTGGCGCTTCAATATGCTGGTCCGGCAGTGATAGAAACCTTTGGAAAAGAAGAGTTTCACCCGGTCAATAAGCCGGAGGCTTTTAGGCTTGACAGCAAGCAGGAGAAGCTGGCGGCAGAGATGTCCAATGAAACTTCCGTGATTTTAAATCAATTTATCCCTGGAGAAGAGACAAGCTTTACCATTATAGCCTTCCCTGTTCCGACAATCGGGGAGCGGTTTGAAGAGATCTTTGAAGAGACAATCAAGATCAATACGCTTGATTATGAAAAATACAAAGGCTTACAGCAGATTATCATAGATGCACTTGATGAAGCTGAATATGTGGAGGTTACTGGAAAAGGCAACAATAAGACCCGTCTGAAAGTAGCACTTCATTCGCTGCATGACAAAGAAAAAGAAACAAAATTTGAAAACTGTGTGGCCGATGTAAATATCCCTTTGGGGGAAGTATTCACATCCCCGGTGCTTGCCGGAACAGAAGGGACACTGTTTGTCAGCACTGTCTATATTATGGACTTCCAGTTTAAAAATCTGATGATGACGTTCCAAAACGGTATGATAACCGATTATTCCTGCAGCAACTTTGAAGATCCCGCGGAGGGACGAGCCTTGATTAAGCAGGTCATATTAAAGAATCATGACACCCTTCCTATGGGAGAGTTTGCCATCGGCACCAATACCACAGCATATGCTATGGCAAGAAAATTTGGAATCCTTGACAAACTGCCTATTTTAATTGTTGAGAAAATGGGACCTCATTTTGCAGTGGGAGATACCTGCTATAGCTGGGCAGAGGACAGTCCTGTTTATAATCCAAACGGAAAAGAAATGATTGCCAGGGACAATGAGGTGTCAGAACTGAGAAAAGAAGACTTATCAAAGGCTTATTTCAGCTGTCACACAGATATTACCATACCATACGCCGAGCTGGACCGCATTGAGACCATAACCCCGGAAGGGAAACGGGTGCAGATTATTGACGACGGCAAATTTGTGTTAGAAGGCATTGAAGAGTTAAATCTTCCTTTGTTAGAAGTTTGATGCTGGGAATCATATAATTTATCGTCAAGTACTGATTATATTAAGACTTTTATAAAATCACTTAAGAATTGTGGTATCATGTCGATAATGGGGATAGACGATACAAAAGAAAATTAATGCAAATGGAGGATACCAGATGAAAAATCTAAAGATTGGTAAAAGGATTACAATTGCTTTTGGAATTGTATTCGTTTTGTTTTTAATCGTTTCCTGTACTTCTTTATATGGCTTAGTTACGAATAATGGCAAGTTTGTTGAGTTTTATAACAACGGCCATCAGGTTTCTTTGCTCGCTGTGGAAATGAGACGTGATATTCAGTCTTCTGCGAAAAACGTAAGCTATGCGACGATGAGTCTGGATGTGAATACGACGGCCTCCTATATTGAAGAAGCAGAAGCTGATTTCGATAAGTTGGAAGAAGGAATCAAGTATTTGAAAGAGAATTTCAGAGGGGATCAGGCTCTTGTAGACGATATGACCAAAACTTTGAAGGAAGCAGAACCTTTTAAAGAGCAGATATTTGTTCTTGCAAAAGAGAACAAGAGCCGTCAGGCATCCAATCTTTTCTTTGATTCACTGGAACCATATTATTTAAAGGTTCAGGATGATTTAATGAAAATCAGTGATTCTGCGAAAGCAAATGCCGAGAGTGACTTTAAGCACGCACAGTCCGTTATAAAAGTCACTGAGGTTGTTATTGTTATATTTCAGCTCCTTGGAGCCGCAGCTACCATCGGATTGGCTTCCATGATAACAAAAAGTATTGTAAAGCCTGTAAAAGAGATCGAAAGAGCTGCCGGGGAGATGTCCAAGGGAAGTCTTCATGTAGATTTAAGCTATCAGTCCAACGATGAACTGGGAGTTCTTGCAGATGGCATGAGGACCACCATTTCCAATATCGGTAACATTATTGATGATATTACTTATCTTTTGGGGGCTATGGCATCGGGAGATTTCCAAGTCGGTTCCAAATGCCGGGAGAAGTATGTCAATGATTATCAGCCTATTATGGAGGCAATACGCAATATCCGGAATAACTTGAGCGACGCACTTTCCCGCATCAACGAAGCAGCCGACCAGGTAGCCAATGGCTCCGAGCAGGTTTCCTCCGGTGCACAGGCTCTTTCCCAGGGGGCTACGGAGCAGGCATCCTCCATTCAGGAACTTGCAGCTACCATTAATGATATTTCCAACCAAATCAACAGCAACGCTGAGAATGCAAAAGAGGCCCGCCTGGAAGCAGAGGAAGCAACAAAGAATGTGGCTGTAAGTAACGAAAAGATGTCTGAGATGAACCAGGCTATGCTGCAGATCAGTGACAAATCCAATGAAATCGGTAAAATCATTAAGGCCATTGAAGATATTGCTTTCCAGACGAATATCCTGGCACTTAATGCAGCAGTAGAAGCAGCCCGTGCAGGAGAAGCAGGAAAGGGCTTTGCAGTTGTTGCTGATGAAGTCCGCAATCTTGCCAGCAAATCCGGTGAGGCAGCGAAAAATACGACCCTTCTGATTGAAGAAAGCATACATGCGGTGGAAAATGGAACCAAGATCACGGCAGAAACCTCTAAGTCCATGCAGGCAGTCGTGGAAAGTACAAAACGGATCAATGCAATTATTGAAGACGTGGCAGAAGCTTCCGACAAGCAGGCAGTTGCAGTAACTCAGGTAACTCAGGGAATCGAACAGATATCAAGTGTTGTTCAGACCAACTCTGCGACGGCAGAACAGAGTGCAGCTGCCAGCGAAGAGTTATCAGGCCAGGCCCAGATCATGAAGGGACTTGTCCAGAAGTTTAAGTTATACGATGGTGAGGCAGCCGGTGAATTCCATAGTGAAACAATACAGCCCGAGCTTCCTCATTATGAGGAGGAACCGGAAGCACCTGCGGTTTCTATAGATCCTGTTTATTTTGAAGACAGTGACTCTTATGACAACGGTAAATATTAAGCCTACATAACCAGGCGCAGAAAGTGGAGAGCAAAAAACTTTCCAGTTTCTGCGCTTTCGTTTTGTTTGTCTTTGGTTATACTTAAATTAATGAAGAAAACCATTGACGAAGCAGAAAAAAACTAGTATTATAATTAATAAGCAGTAGTTGATTAACAGACAATAATTATTAATTTTACTAATTAATAATATTACCGTTAATAATGAATTACCATATCATACAGAAGGAAAAGGAGAATTTACTATGGCAAAAGTGTCAATTGTTATGGGAAGTGATTCAGATATGCCTGTAATGGCTCAGGCTGCAGAGATTTTGGAGAAGCTGGGTGTGGATTTTGAGATCACGGTCATTTCTGCCCACAGAGAGCCGGATGTATTTTTTGAATATGCCAGAACAGCTGAAGCAAGGGGCGTTAAAGTGATCATCGCAGGTGCTGGAAAAGCCGCTCATCTTCCAGGGATGTGTGCAGCCCTGTTCCCTATGCCGGTCATTGGTATCCCTATGAAGACTTCAGACCTTGGCGGAGTGGATTCTCTTTATTCCATCGTGCAGATGCCCTCCGGCGTTCCTGTTGCGACCGTTGCCATTAACGGAGGTACCAATGCAGGAATTTTGGCAGCTAAAATCCTGGCAGCAAGTGATGAAGAGCTTTTAAAGAAATTAAAGGATTATTCTGAAAATTTAAAAAATGAAGTGGTAAAAAAAGCAGAAAAACTGGATCAGATTGGCTATAAGGAATATACGGCCCAAATGAAGAAATAAAATTACCGGAAGCGGAGGAGAAAGCTATGGATTATAAAAATGCCGGAGTAGACATTGAAGCCGGATACCGGTCAGTTGAATTAATGAAAAAGCATGTGCAGGAGACAATGAGACCAGAGGTTCTTGGCGGCCTGGGAGGATTTTCAGGTGCTTTTTCCATGTCAGCATTTAAGGATATGGAGAAACCAACCCTTGTTTCCGGTACGGATGGGGTAGGAACGAAGCTGAAGCTTGCCTTTTTGATGGACAAGCATGATACCGTAGGAATCGACTGCGTGGCCATGTGCGTGAATGACATTGCCTGCGCAGGCGGAGAGCCGTTGTTCTTCCTTGATTATATTGCATGCGGTAAAAATTTTCCGGAAAAGATAGCAGAAATTGTCAGCGGGGTTGCAAATGGCTGCAAGCAGGCTGGAGCTGCATTGATCGGAGGGGAAACTGCAGAGATGCCAGGCTTTTATCCGGAGGATGAGTATGATCTGGCCGGTTTTTCCGTAGGTGTGGTAGACGAGAAAAATCTTATTACGGGAGCGGATTTAAAAGCTGGAGACATTCTCATCGGAATGGCATCTTCCGGTGTACACAGCAATGGTTTTTCTCTTGTCCGCAAGGTATTTGAGGTATCCAAGGAAAGCCTTGATACCTATTACGGGGAGTTGGGAAAAACTCTTGGAGAAACTTTGATTGTTCCGACGAAAATTTATGTAAAAGCATTAAAGAGCGTCAAAGACAGCGGAGTGAAGATCAAAGCCTGCAGCCACATTACGGGCGGTGGCTTCTATGAAAATATTCCGAGGATGCTCCCTGACGGCATTTGTGCCGTTGTGGATAAGAACAGCTATGAAGTACCTGCCATTTTTAAACTGCTGGCAAAAAAAGGAAACATTGAAGAAGAGATGATGTATAATACCTTCAATATGGGAATCGGAATGATTCTGGCAGTGGATGAAAACGATGTGGCTCCGGCGATGGAGGCAATCAGGAATGCAGGAGAGACTCCTTATGTGATCGGACGTACCGCGAATGGGGAAAAGGGAGTGACCTTATGCTGAGAATCGGCGTGTTTGTTTCCGGAGGCGGAACCAATCTTCAGGCCATCTTGGATGCTATGGACAACGGGGCAATAACCAATGCTTCCGTGGAAGTGGTAATCAGCAACAACAGCAATGCCTATGCCCTTCAAAGAGCAAAGGCTCACGGGATTAATGCAGTTTGTATCTCTCCCCGTGAGTTTGATAACAGGGAGCAGTTTTATCAGGCTCTGATGGAGAAAACAGATGAATACCGGCTGGATCTGATCGTTCTTGCCGGATTTCTTGTTGCCATACCAAAAGCCATGATAAAAAAATACCAAAATCGGATCATCAATGTCCATCCTTCCCTGATTCCCTCCTTCTGCGGCGTGGGATATTATGGTCTGAAGGTTCATGAAGCCGCATTGGAGAGAGGTGTTAAAATAACAGGAGCAACGGTTCATTATGTGGATGAGGGCACAGATACCGGCCCGATTATTCTGCAAAAAGCGGTTGAAGTACGAAAAGGTGATACGCCAAGGGAGCTTCAAAAGCGGGTCATGGAAGAGGCGGAATGGATCATTTTGCCGAAAGCGATTCAAATGATTGCAAACGGACAGGAGGAGATAATATGAAAGTTCTGATCATAGGCGGCGGAGGAAGAGAACATGCGATCGCATGGAAGACGGCCAGAAGTCCCAAAGTCCAAAAACTGTATTGTGCACCTGGTAATGCAGGAATTGCGGAGTTTGCAGAGTGTGTGGATATCGGTGTTATGGATTTTGAAAAGCAGGTGGCATTTGCTAAAGAACATGAGATTGACTTAACCATTGTGGGGCCGGATGATCCTCTGGTAGCGGGAGCGGTAGATGCATTTGAAACCGCAGGACTTAAGGTGTTCGGTCCCCGTAAAAATGCCGCCTGCCTGGAGGGTTCCAAGTCTTTTTCTAAGGATTTGATGAAAAAGTATAACATACCGACGGCTGCATATGAAACCTTTGATTCCTCAGAGGAGGCCCTGAAGTATCTTGAGACAGCCAAAATGCCGATTGTGTTAAAAGCGGACGGTTTGGCTCTTGGAAAAGGAGTGCTGATCTGCAACACACTGGAAGAGGCAAGAGATGGAGTGAAAACTTTGATGCTGGACAAGCAGTTTGGTTCTTCCGGAGACCGGATCGTGATTGAGGAATTCATGACCGGCAGAGAAGTCTCCGTTCTTTCCTTTGTGGACGGGAATACGGTCAAAATTATGACCTCCGCCCAGGATCACAAGCGGGCAAAGGATGGCGATCAGGGCCTTAATACAGGAGGTATGGGTACCTTTTCTCCAAGCCCATTCTATACGGAGGAAGTGGATTTTTTCTGTCAGGAGCATATCTATAAACCGACTGTTCAGGCAATGAAGGAAGAAGGCAGGGAATTTAAGGGCATCCTTTTTTTTGGACTGATGCTGACGGAGCAGGGGCCAAAAGTGCTGGAGTATAATGCCAGATTCGGAGATCCTGAAACCCAGGTTGTGCTTCCACGCATGAAGAATGATATTGTGGAAGTTTTTGAAGCCTGTATTAACGGTACTTTGGATGAGATCAATCTTCAGTTTGAGGACAATGCGGCGGTATGTGTGGTTCTTGCCTCTGATGGATATCCGGAGCATTATGAGAAAGGCTTTCCCATATCCGGTCTTGCTGCTTTTAAAGAAAAAGAAGGTTATTATGCATTCCATGCAGGGAGTAAGTTTAACGATAGGGGAGAGATTGTGACCAACGGCGGAAGGGTGTTAGGGATAACCGCATTGGGAACAGATTTAAAAGATGCCCGAGCCAATGCATATGAAGCAGTAAAATGGGTATCTTTTGAGAATAAATACATGAGAAATGATATCGGTAAAGCCATTGATGAACTTTAAATCCGTATACTTATCTGTCTTCTAAACAGGAGCAAAATGGTGTCTGATTTATGAAAAAATGTTGACATGGCTTACGTTTCATGGTATGTTATCACTAATGTATGGTATGTATAAATCCGCATAATGAATGATAGGACAGCAGTCCGTCCGGCAGGGAATATTCCTTGAGAAAGGATTTGATAAAGTCATAATTGGCGGTTAATTATACAGGATTTTAGTGGATTTTATAGAAAAACATTTGAAAATTTGAACGGATATCATGGATGTTGTCATCACAAGTACCCACTCTGACAGGAAACCAGATCAGGTGAAAGGTTATTTTTATAACTGTGGCTGGAATTGATAGAAGTGCTCTATACAGTTAAATAGTAACGGAAAACATCACAAAGTAGGGATTGCTCTAAGTTGTAATTAAGCCGATATCCAATTTTTGGATATCGGCTTTTCATATATACCATGAAGGGGGCTGATAGATGGATCGAAGACTTTAATGTTACATATTTTTAGGAAAAAATGGATTCTAATGAAAACAGGGAAGGATTTTAGGAGAATAATACGTCAGCATTATTTTCAAAGTCAAAAGGGGATTAGTAATACATCAGAAATGAAAAAAGAATCGACAGCGTCGTATGTATCTGAATTTTATTCAGAACAAACGAAAGATGTGCATAAACATGCACAAGAATGGAGGAAAAAATGCTTCAATGTTTAAGTAAATTAAATTTGCCGGACTATGTACTGGAAATTTTGGATCATTCAAAAGGAGTCATAATTCCCAAAACGAGAGCGGAACTTCTGGAGCTTGCTATGGGGAATGCAGAAAATAAAGAATACCATATTGAATACGATGTCAAAGGCAAGGGGATGGTATTGGAAGCAATCGCTACCCGTTGTACCAATGGAATCGTAGTCAATTACATGGAAGACTATATGAGAAGGCGTGATCCAAACTGTACCATTATCGCTGATGACAAACCAACAGACAAACCCAGATATGAGGATGTTTATAAAAGTGATTTTAAATCCTTGAGAAAGGAGACCTTTGACTGGCTGAAGGATCAGGAACTGATTTTCTTCCCATTTAAGTCCGGCGGTGTTGAATATGGATATGATTCTGTCCTGATCGCTCCGATCAATGCAGGCTTTTTTGCTGCAGGACTGGCAGACTTACAGGGCTTTGAAAATATTGATGATATCAAAGAGTTTGATCTGAAAGCCATCGTATATCTGGCACCGCCATTCCGTCATACTCATTTTAACGGAAAACAGGTTGTGATCCATAACCGTCTGGACCAGATCCATGAGGTATATTCTTATAATTTGTATCCGGGTCCAAGTGCGAAAAAGGGGATTTACGGCGTGCTTTTAAATATCGGTGAGTCTGAGGGCTGGGTAACCGCACATGCTTCCACCGTAAAGGTTATCACCCCTTATGACAACGAGATCGTCATCATGCATGAAGGCGCTTCAGGCGGCGGAAAGAGCGAGATGATCGAGGACATTCACCGAGAGATGGATGGAAGAGCCTTACTGGGTACCAATACGGTGACGGGAGAGAAAAGCTATCTGGTTCTAAACGATTCCTGCGACTTAATTCCGGTAACCGATGATATGGCATTATGCCATCCTGCCATTCAGAATGAGAGCAAAAAGCTGGTTGTAACCGATGCGGAGTCCTCCTGGTTCCTTCGTCTTGATAACATTAAGCACTACGGTTCTTCTCCCCAGTATGAAAAGCTGCTGATTCAGCCGGAAGAGCCGCTTGTTTATCTGAATATGAAAGCCATTCCTGGTGCCACCGCCCTTCCATGGGAACATATCATGGACTCCAACGGAAAACCATGTCCCAACCCGAGAGTCATTCTGCCAAGAAGGATGATTGAAAAGGCCATTGACGGTGCCGTTGAAGTGGATGTAAGAAGCTTTGGTGTACGTACACCGGCTTGCACTAAGGAGAACCCATCGTATGGTATTATGGGAATCTTCCAGGTGCTTCCCCCTGCCCTTGCCTGGTTGTGGCGTCTGGTAGCTCCAAGGGGCTATAACAATCCGAGTATTATTGATTCTCTGGAGATGACCAGTGAAGGGGTCGGCTCTTACTGGCCATTTGCAACCGGTAAAAAGGTTACTCAGGCAAATCTGCTTCTGGACCAGATCGTAAACTCCAGCAATACCCGT
Organism: Lacrimispora sinapis; assembly: GCF_043633585.1. Lineage (NCBI taxonomy): Bacteria > Bacillati > Bacillota > Clostridia > Lachnospirales > Lachnospiraceae > Lacrimispora > Lacrimispora sinapis. Next base: position 1,495,125 of record NZ_CP141832.1, read on the forward strand.
TACGTTCTGATTCCAAATCAGCATATTGGGGTATATGAAGTGGGCTTTATGCCTCAGTGGGTTTCCAGAGAGTATATTGCACGCCGCGGAAGTGCGAAATTCAAACCGGAACATCTGGTAGAATCACGCTGTCCTTTATTGGGCTTTGGCCTGGAATCCTTAAAGATCGACGGACAATATATCAGCAGAGCGTTCCTGAGACCGGAAACACAGCATGAGGTTGGTCTGGAAGGATACGATGCCGGCGCAAAGATCCTTACCGATTTCTTTAAGCAGGAGCTTGCTCAGTATAACACGGAAGAATTAAATCCATTGGGAAGACAGATCATCGATATGTTCTATAAGGGAGCTACGGTGGAAGAATACATGAATGTTATTCCAATGAGATATTAATGAGAAAAAACCTTCCCCTTTTAGGGAAGGTTTTTTCTTCAAGGGCAGAGGGCTGCCGCAAGATAGCCAATGCTGCAGATAAAGGCAGAAATAGTTTTTTGACTATTCTTTGAATATTTATATTAAACATGATAATTATGACAATTTAACCAACAGAACGACAGGAAAACTGGTCAAATCAGAGAAAAAAGCATAAGAAATTTGTCAAAATGACGTTGACATTCCCCTCGGGGTCAATGGTTATAATGATTTAAGCTGACAGGTTTTTAGTAAAAATGTAGAGGTGTTTATAATGGAAAAAGAAAATGGGGAACAGATTCGCATTGTTCAGGAAACTGTTGCCGGAAGAGAAATTACACTGGCGCATATCATTGGAGGGCCGTTGCCCATCGTTTACCGTAAATTGGGATTGAACCCCGATATTGATTACCGTTCTTCTGCAATCGGCATTATGAATATGACTCCGCCGGAGTCCGCCGTCATCGCTTCTGATATTGCAGTCAAAAGTGCAAATATCTATCTGGGCTTTGCCGACCGGTTCAGCGGGACCTTGATCATAACCGGAGAAATTGCAGAGGTAAATGCTGCAATTACAGAAATCGTCGAATATTTTCACAACACTTTAGGATATGTTACCTGTCCGATTACAAAGCGGTGATTTTATGAAAAAATTGTTTTTATGCGGCAGAAGTGAAGCAGGGAAAACCTCTCTTACGCAGGCTTTAAAAGGAGAACCGGTTGTCTATCATAAGACCCAGTATGTCAATCACTGGGATATCACCATAGATACTCCCGGGGAATATATGGAAAACAAAAATCTGTCCTTACAGGGACTTTGCTGTTTTTCCTATGAATCGGATGTCATTGGGCTGCTTTGCAGCGCCAATGAGCCTTTTAATTTGTTTTCGCCTGGTATTTCCACCGCCTGCAACCGGCCTGTCATTGGAATCATTACAAAGATCGACTGCCCGAATGCCAATGTATCCATGGTCCGCCAATGGCTGGAGGAAGCCGGCTGTGAAAAAATCTTTCCAGTCAGCAGCACGACTGGTGAGGGCATTGATGCTCTCAGGGAATATTTGAATGAGCCTAAGGAAGAAATGACGTGGGATAAAATTATGGAAGCCCAGGAAAAGGGCGTAAGAGAATGGGATTTGTAACTGAAATAACTGATTCGATGAGAGAGTAGGAATATGACAGATAATAAAGAACATCAGGAAGGTGTGCAGAACCTCTTTTCCAGGGTCTTTGATCAAGGAAACGGCAGGACAAGGCGTATGGTCAATGTTACGGTTGCCGGACGGGAGATTAGGCTGGCACACGTGATCGGCGTCTCGGAGGCCTCTGTATATAAAAATCTGGGTCTGGATATTGGAACCAATGCAGGAGCAGATTTTACCGGAATGTCCATCGGGACCATTCACATAACACCTCCGGAGTCGGCTATCATTGCCGCGGATATCGCAGTGAAAAGCGGGGATGTGATCATCGGTTTTCTGGATCGGTTCAGCGGGACCCTTATCCTTACCGGTCCCCGTGTGGAAGTCAGAACGGCGTTTGATGAGATCGTAAAATATTTTCGGGAAGGTCTGAACTATAAAACCTGCCCGGTTACAGAACGGTAACAAAAAAGACAGTATCACGAATTTCAAAATTCGGAGACACTGTCTTTTTTGTCCCTTTATGCGTCATTGCATACGGTCAGTCCGTTACTGCGGATCAGTCTTTTCAATTCAGCCAGATAATTTTCTGCAAAGCTGCTTAAATGGACTTTGGGATTTGTGATCCAGCCGATTCTCATATGTTCAGAGGTGCCAAGGGGGACGGCAATGATGTTATCGCCGTTTAGGTTGCTGTTTAAGATCCCGCTGCATATGGTGTAGCCGTTTAATCCGATCAGCAGGTTAAACAACGTGGCACGGTCACTGACGTAGATGATCTTCTTTCGGGGAACGGTACTTAAAATCTCTTCGGAAAAATAAAAGGAATTATTTTCTCCCTGCTCAAAGGCCAGAAATGGGAATGGTTTTAAATCCTCCATGGTCACAAGCTCTCTCAAAGACAGGGGATGGGAGGAGCTTATAAATACATGGGGAGAAGCCTCAAACAAGGGGTGGAAGATCAGACCGCTTTCTTTAAAGAGTTTTTTCATCACCTTCTCATTGAAATCATTTAAGTAAAGAATTCCCAGTTCACTTCTGAAATTTTTCACATCCTCGATGATCTCATAGGTTCTGGTTTCCCGAAGCGTAAATTCGTACTCGTCATGCTCCTGCCTGGAAACGAGATTGACAAAGGCATTGACTGCAAAGGCATAATGCTGGGTGGAAATGGAACAGATCCGCTTTAACGGCTTCTTGTTCAGGTAATGCTGTTCCATAAGATCGGTCTGTTCCAGGATCTGTCTGGCATAAGAAAGAAATTCGGACCCATCCGGAGAAAGGGAGATCCCTTTTGAGGTTCTGTTGAAAATGGAGATATGATACTCCTGTTCCAGTTCCTTCACCGCATTGGACAGACTGGGCTGAGTGATATATAGCTGTTTTGCAGCTTCAGAGATCGAGCCGCAATTGACAATGGTAATGATGTAACGAAGCTGCTGTAGGGTCATAATTAATTCCTTCCGCATCAGTTTTTTGGTATTATAACACAAATTGATATAGTTTAAAACTATACCAGGTCATAATTTAATAGAATTATACGTATTCTCCTTTTTGAGTTACAATTAGGGAAGAAAATATCATAGATTATAAAGGATGTAAGGAGATAAAAATATGAGCCAGAAGAAAAAAAGAGCACCGTTTAAATTTGATATCGTGGGAAGTTTTTTAAGACCGGAGTATTTGAAAGAGGCAAGAGAGGGTTTTAAAAATGGTACGGTCACAGAAGAAGAATTAAGAAGAACAGAAGATAAAGCCATAAGAGAGCTGATCGAGAAACAAAAAGAGATTGGACTGCCTGTAATTACAGACGGTGAATTCCGCAGAAGCTGGTGGCATCTGGATTTTATGTGGGGGCTCCAGGGCGTAGAAAGACAGGAGGTTTCCCAGGGGTATGCTTTTCACGGGGAAGTGACCAGAGGAGAAACTGCAGGGCTGACCGGTAAAATCTCAGGAGAAAATCACCCGTTTGTGGAACATTTTAAATTTGTAAAGCTGTTTGAAGATGAGACTGTGACCGCCAGACAGACCATACCGGCTCCGGCCCAGTTCCTGGCAGAGCTGGAAAGAGGGGATAACTTAGAACAGACCAGAACCTTTTATCAAGACGAAGAAAGCCTGATCCAGGATATTGCGGCCGCGTACCGTACCGTACTTGCAGATTTATATGAAGCAGGATGCAGAAACGTACAGTTTGATGATTGTACCTGGGGCATGTTCTGTGACACCAAATACTGGGAAGCAAGACAAAATGGAAAGAAATCCGTGGAAGAGGAAGCGAGAAAATACGTGAGAGTCAACAATCTGGTGATTGAGGGACAGCCGGAGGATCTTGTGATCAATACTCATGTATGCAGAGGAAATTATCATTCCACATGGGCATCTTCCGGCGGCTATGCACCGATTGCACCGCATTTATTCTCAGAAGAAAATGTGTCTGCTTATTATCTGGAGTATGATGACGAACGTTCCGGCGATTTTGAACCACTGAAGTACGTGGATGGAGAAAAACAGGTGGTGCTTGGCCTTGTTACCACAAAATCACCAAAGCTGGAGGAGAAAGATCGTATTATCGCAAAAATCCGCAAGGCTTCACAATACATTCCACTGGAGCGTCTGGCATTAAGCCCTCAGTGCGGTTTTGCTTCCACGGAAGAAGGAAATATTTTGACGGAAGAGGAACAGTGGGAGAAGTTAAAACTTGTCAAAGAAATTTCAGAAGAAGTCTGGTAAAGTCATAGAGGAAGAAAAACGCCGTAAAAGAGTCTGGCTCCTGCGGCGTTTTCTTTTTTTCTGACTGGTATACCAGTGCTTGACAGCAGGAATGATTTGGCTTATTCTAAGAACATATGAAAAAAGGGGGTCATGATATGAGGCTTTCAGAACGGAATTTAAAAGAAACGGGACGGGAGTATGCGCTCCGGATGCTAAAGGATAATATCATTAACCTTGATCTGATTCCCGGAAGTATGTTAAGTGAAAATGAGTTATCTGCCGAAATGAAGCTTTCCCGGACGCCGGTCAGAGAAGCTTTGATCGAACTTTCCAAAGTAAAGATCGTTGAAGTTTATCCGCAGAAAGGAAGTGCGGTTGCATTTGTGGATTACGAGCTGGTGGAGGAAGCCCGTTTTATGCGGGAGGTGCTTGAGTGCGCTGTGGTGGAGCTGGCCTGTAAACTGGCATCGGAAAAAGACCTTGAGGCGTTGAAAGAAAACGTAAGACTCCAGGAATTTTACATGGAAAACCGGTCTCCCAAAAAGCTTTTGGAGCTGGATAATGAATTCCACCGGATGCTCTTTCACATCACCAGCAAGGATCAGGTATATCATCTGATGGACAGCATAACCATACATTTTGACCGGATACGCAGCATGTCCCTGACTGCGGTCAAGGATTTAAAGACCATTTCCGACCATAAGGAGATCGTGGAGGCCATTGCAGCAAAAGACGGGATTAAAGCAAAAGTCCTGATGGAAAATCACTTATCCAGATATAAATTTGACGAAGAGGCCTTACGCAGAGCGTATCCGGGATATTTTAAATGATTTTCTTCATACTAGAAAATGAGTGCGGTAATAAAAGGAATGATCCTTCTATTGCCGTTTTTTGTATACAGAATTTTTGCTGTTTCTTCAGGATTTCTGCTGAAATTTGTGCAGATTACCTGAAAAATCTTTCCGTATTTATCTAAATTAAAGATTGAAATACTAGTATACAAGTTATATACTTAACGTAAGGACAATATAAAAAAATGGAGGAATCAGACGATGAAAATGATTATGCGGTGGTTCCCGGCTGGAGACGACAGCGTAACCTTGAGCCAGATCAGACAGACTCCCGGTGTTACAGGAGTAGCCACCTGTCTGCCTAAGGTGCCGGTTGGAGAAGTCTGGCCTTTGGAAACCTTAAAGGCGCTGAGAGACGAGATCCATCAGGCAGGGCTTGAAATGGAAGTGATAGAAAGCGTGAACATCCACGAGGATATAAAAAAGGGTCTGCCATCCAGGGACAAATACATCGAAGCATACCAAAAGACACTAAAGCACCTGGCAGAGGTCGGTGTCAAATGTCTTTGCTACAATTTCATGCCGGTCATGGACTGGGCCAGAAGTGATCTTGCTTATGGGGCAGAGGATGGAAGCACTGTGATGGCTTACCGCCACGAAGAGGTGCTTCAGATGAATCCGGAGAAAATGGCAAGGGCCATGGAGGGGAAGGCAAGAGGCTACTCTCTTCCGGGCTGGGAGCCGGAGCGGCTTCATGCCATGGCTCAGGACATTGAATTTTACCAGAGCATGACCAGAGAAGAATACTGGGACAATATGAAATATTTTCTGGATGCCATTATTCCATATGCAGAACAATATGATATTAAAATGGCCATTCATCCCGACGATCCGCCCTGGCCGCTTTACGGACTTCCAAAGGTCATAACTAACGCAGAAAATATCCGTACCTTTCTGTCACTAAACGACAGTCCTTACAACGGACTTACCCTATGCTCCGGAAGTCTGGGAAGCGATTTAAGCAATGACATACCGGCAATGGTGCGGGAGTTCGGAGGGATGCAGCGGGTTCATTTTGCACATCTTAGAAATGTGCGTCATATTTCAGAAAAAGATTTTGATGAGGCAGCTCATCTTTCTGCCTGCGGAGATCTTGATATGTATGAGATTGTGAACGCTCTTTATGAAACCGGATTTGAAGGATATATCCGCCCGGACCACGGACGGATGATTTGGGGAGAGCAGGCGCGTCCCGGTTATGGTCTGTATGACCGGGCCATTGGTGCAAATTATCTGCTGGGCTTATGGGAAGCGGTTGACAAATCCCGCAAAAAGAAAGGATAGGAGAGAAATCATATGAAACTGAATCGGTCTTGTCTTACAAACCGGAAGGCGTTTGAGGATATTTCCGTAAAGCTGCCGGAATTTGACTGGGAAAAAATGGTACAGGCAACGGATCAAGCCCCAAGATGGATTCATTTTGGGGCAGGAAATATATTCAGAGGGTTTATCGCCCAATTGCAGCAGCAGCTTTTGGAGAAAGGGCTGGAGGAAAGCGGCATCATAGCAGCAGATACCTTTGATTTCGACATCATTGATAAAATCTACCGTCCTTACGACAACATGACCATGATGGTCCGGTTAAAGCCTGATGGAACCATGGAACGGGAAGTGATTGCAAGTGTAGCAAAGGGTGTGAAGGCGGCTGTAGGAAACGAACCGGATTTTGCATACCTGGTGAATGCCTTTACCAATCCTTCTCTTCAAATGGTGAGCTTTACCATAACGGAAAAAGGATATGCGCTGTCAGATTTCCGGGGAGAATTATTCCCAATCGTAAAAAAAGATATGGAAGAAGGACCTCAAAAGGCAGTTCATGCCATGAGCGTGGTGACAGCACTTCTGCTCAAGCGGTATCTTGCCGGAGGCTTTCCCCTTGCCCTCGTCAGCATGGACAATTGCAGCCATAACGGTGAAAAACTGAAAGCCAGTGTGGTTTCCATTGCAGAGGCCTGGGGAAAGGCCGGATTTGTTCCAGACGAATTCAAAGCCTGGGTGGAGGATGAATCAAAGATTTCCTTCCCGTGGACCATGATTGATAAGATCACTCCAAGGCCGGCAGAGGTGGTACAAAAAGCATTGGAAAAAGATGGAATTGAAGATATGGCACCTGTCATTACCAGTAAAAATACCTACATCGCCCCCTTTGTCAATGCAGAGATTCCCCAGTATCTTGTAGTGGAAGACCGTTTTCCGGGAGGCCGTCCGGCTCTTGAAAAAGCGGGAGTCTATATGACTGACCGGGATACGGTCAACAAGACAGAACGCATGAAGGTGACCACCTGCTTGAATCCGCTTCATACCGCATTGGCGGTATACGGCTGTCTGCTGGGCTATACCAGCATTGCCGCTGAAATGAAGGACAGAGAGCTGAAAGCACTTGCAGAGCGGATTGGTTATGTGGAGGGGCTGCCTGTGGTGACCGATCCGGGAATATTGAGCCCTAAGGAATTTATAAGGGAAGTAATCGAATACCGCCTTCCAAATCCATTTATTCCGGATACTCCTCAGAGAATAGCTACGGACACCAGCCAGAAGATTTCCATTCGCTTCGGTGAGACGATCAAAGCATATTTGGCAGATGAAAGGTTGGAGGCGGAACGTTTGACGGCCATTCCCCTTGCCATTGCCGGCTGGCTCCGGTATCTGTTGGGCGTGGATGATAAAGGCCAGCCTATGGAGATCAGCAGCGATCCCATGCTGCCGGAGCTGAAAGAACAGTTAAAGGAAATAAAATTTGGAGAAGCCTTATCGGACAGGTCAGCCCTTGAGCGTGTGTTATCAAATCCGGTCATATTTGGTACGGATCTGGTAAAAGCAGGACTTTTCCCAAAAATCACAGATATGTTAAGCCGGATGCTGACAGGGCCAGGAGCAGTACGCCGGACTTTGCAGGCATTTTTATAGGCTTATTATTGAATTTGACTCTTTGCTGTGTTAAAATAGCCGTACGCAAGGATAAGTTTGAAAGGCAGATAAAAACATGAATATACAGATCTTTGGAACCAGGAAATGTTTTGATACAAAAAAGGCAGAGCGCTATTTTAAGGAACGGGGCGTGAAGTACCAGTTCATTGATATGAAAGAAAAGGGCATGAGCAAAGGAGAGTATCAGAGCGTGAAACAGGCAGTAGGCGGAAGAGATTCCATGCTTTCCAAGGACTGCAGGGATCAGGAGACGCTGACCTTGCTCCGGTATATTTCCGATGAGGACAAAGATGAAAAGATTCTGGAAAACCAGCAGGTGTTGAAAACTCCCATTGTGAGAAACGGAAAGCTGGCAACGGTAGGGTACCAACCGGAAGTCTGGAAAAACTGGAATTGATAGTTCGCTTGTGATAATTTATTTTGTAGATATCTTCACACCTATGAGAGAAGATTTTTAATAAGGAAGAAAGAACTAACTTGCCAGATCCTGTAAGAAATTGAATAAACTTATTGATATTAATGGTATAATATGCTATAAATGAAGCACATTGTGTTAAAGGAGGTGATTGGGATGACAAAATATGTTTGTGAGCCATGTGGATATGTATATGATCCAGAGGTCGGTGATCCGGATTCCGGCATTGAGCCAGGTACAGCGTTTGAAGATCTGCCTGAAGATTGGGTTTGTCCAGTTTGCGGTGTAGGTAAAGATATGTTCGTAGTAGAAGAATAAACAAGAAAACCTTCAAGCGGTTGAGTAGTAGGCCGGCTTGAAGGTTTTATTTTTTTGCTTACTTGGAATTCAGAGGTTCGTAAACCGTTCAAACAGCCGGTTGATTTCCACCTGACCATACCCCCAGATGTTATTGGGATAAGAATACGCATCGTTTCGGATGGCTCCGCTAATCATAAGCCGGTTTACATCATTTCCTGTCATTCTTATATAATTGCCCCGGACAATGGCCCATTCAAAGACCATGGCGATAATGCCTGCTGCATGGGCTGCAGCGGCTCCGGTGCCGGTGGCGGTCCCATACTGATTTCCAGGTACCGCACAGGTGATCTGGAAACCCGGTGCGGAAATATCAGGCTTGATCTGTCCGGTTCTTGTATATCCTCTTCCTGATTCCGGCAGGATGCTGTCATTGTTTTGATTATAGGCGGCCACCGTCAGAGGGTGTCTTGCATTTCCCGGCGAAGTTATGGTGGTATCCGGATTTGAATTTAAAAAAAAGGTTTCATTAGAAAGAAGCGGACCGGCTGGGAGCCAGGAATGAAACGAAAAAGGTTCGTTCTCCGGGTTTTGAGTACGTAAATACCAGATGCCGGGTAAGGGATTGCTGAAACGAAGGAGAATCAGCTGGTCCCCGGTTTCTTCTTCAAAGATAATATTATTCACATATATGGTAGTCTGGTTGAAAATAAAGCTGAATCTTCTGCACTGGTTTATCGTGGGAAAGATCGGCTGTGTGGATTCTCTGTTCGGGGAAGAGATATCAATGGTAAGTCTGGCAGGAGAATAGGACCAGATTTCCATAGAAAACAGGGTGTCATTGTTTCCTACCCTCAGCTCGATATCATTATAATAAGGAGGGGCAGCAGTTGAATTAAAATAATGCCTCTGATCGTTTCCTTCATTGCCTGCAGCAACAGAGGATGCAGTACCTGGGAGTAATGTAAGGTGGTCTAAATAGGCACTGATGGCTCCTCTTCCGTCGTGGCCTCCCTGGCTGCTTCCTAGTGCAACGCAGATCACAAGCGGGCGGTTGGCATTGGCGGCAATTTCTACCGCATAACGGGTCCCAAGGATAATGTCCGATTCCTGATAGCAGAGGGCGGATTCGGGTACAAAGTAGACGGCTTTTAAATTCTCCTTTGCTTCTTTTAATTTCACTATAATAAATTCAGCCTGAGGAACAACACCACGAAAGGATTGTTCCTGGTTTGGACTGCCGGCTAAGATGCTGGCCATCGCAGTTCCATGGCCATTGAGATCGGTTGATGGAACAATGGAAAGAGGGTCCTCGGAACTCAGTGCTTCATTGATCTGTTCTTTGCTGTATTCTGATCCGAAGTTAAAAGAGTCAGGGATTGTTCCGGTCTGGATAGTTTGATCCCATATGGAGAGAATCCGGGTCGTTCCATCACTGTTTTGGAAGGCAGGATGCCGGTAATCGATGCCGGTGTCAATGATGGCCACCAGTACGCCGCTTCCAAACAGGGCAAGAGCAGGATTTTGCTGCACCGTATTGACGCCTGATTTCTCCAGACTGACGGTAGAGGTCAGCGTAAAGAGTGTAGGGAAACTGCTGTAAGAGTGACGTCCTAAATCACAGGGATTTGCGTTGCCGATGGGGATATGCAGCAAGGAATTCTGCCTGTTTAAGTATGTAATATTGTCTCCGGTGTCATAGGTAGGAGCCAAGGCAGTACTGATTATGAGATCGTAGTAATTATTATCTAATATTTTTGACAAAATCAACCCCCCTGCCGGTTTATAGCAAAGCATATGCTATATTTTATGCAGGAGGGTTTTGATTATGAGTTATAGAAGGAGCTTTACGGAGAAACCGCAGACGGTCCTGTTGATTCACCGGCCTTCTGGCTGTCGGTTTGGGAAGCCTGAGGGGCATCGGTCGTCGGAGTAAACTTACATTTTCCGGCTTTTTGTAAATATTGTATGATTCCCTTTGCATCCGCCTCCCCAAGGGCTTTGTAGTGATCTTCTGTGGAAAGAAATAAAGTTAAGTCACTGGTGTGGTTTATGAAACCATGTTCAATGATAAAACCGCGGATGCCATACATCTGGGAATAGCGTGGAATTGCATAATAATCTGCCAGGCTTCCATCTGCGAAATGGGTTCCATTCTGCGAATCTCTGAGGATCAGACCACGGTTATGAAGGCCAAGCGCACTTAACTGGTCCAAAATGGTTTTTGCAGCTTCCTGAGACTGAAGGGCCAGCTCGTTGTTGTACCGGCCTGCCTTAGGAGCCATGGAGCTGACGCCGTAGGCATTGCGGGTGATTCCGTTGCCTGGGATCGAATCCACGTGCTGGCTGACAAATAGATCGGCATGAACCGAAGCAGCAAAAGCGGCCCGCTGTTCCAGAGGAACGGTCTTTTCCGCGCTGTCTTTCGTTAAATAAACCACATAGTCTGTGTTCTGTTCCAGATACTGCTTGGTATACGCTGCAATCTTCATGGTGATTTCATCTTCGTAATATTTGACCCCGTTATATTCAAAACTGCATCCGGAGTAGTGACCCTGGGTTTTTCCATGGCCCGGGTCCAGAACTACCACTAATTTCGAGGAATTGGATAAGCCAGGACCGATTTGGGGAGCTGTAACTTTCGTAACAGGAGGAGCAAACGCAGGTCCGGATTCTTCTTCGGCACGGACAGAAGCGGAAGCGGTGGCGGAAATCAGTGCAGCCAGTAAAAAGACCCTGGCAGAGGCCGTTAAAACATTCTTTAATTTGATCATGACAGATCCTCCCGAAGTATTGCATTTTACCTCATATTATAGCACTCTGTGGAAGATTTTGTAAATGGTCTTCTTTGCATTCATCCTATGTTATGATAAAATAATTTCACAGAGCAAAAGCAGGAAAGAGAGGCTTTATTGATGAAGTATTATTTTGCCCCTATGGAAGGGATCACTGGATATGTTTACCGGAATGCCCACCGTAAATATTTTAAAGACATAGACGTATATTTTACCCCTTTTCTCGTCCCCACCCAGAACCGGGTGTTTTCTTCCAGAGAGAAAAATGACATTCTGCCGGAGCACAATGAGGGATTGCATCTGGTTCCCCAGATTTTAACCAATAAAGGGGAGGATTTTATCTGGGCGGCTAAAGAGCTTAAAACGTATGGCTATAAAGAAGTTAATCTAAATCTGGGCTGTCCTTCTGCCACCGTTGTTTCAAAAGGAAAAGGTTCCGGGTTTCTCAGTGATACGGACAAGCTGGAGCATTTCCTTGAAGAAGTATTTTCAGCCGTAGATATGGATATTTCCATAAAAACCAGAATCGGAAAGGATCATCCCGATGAATTTTCCAAGCTTTTGGAGATTTATAATAAATACCCCTTAAAGGAACTGATCATTCATCCCCGTGTTCAAAAAGATTTTTATAAGAATGAACCCAATCTATCTGTATTCCAGAAGGCGGTTACGGGGAGCAGAAATCCACTCTGTTATAATGGAAATATTTTTTCTGCAGAGGATTATAAGCGATTTACACATGCCTTTCCGACCGTTGACCGTGTTATGATGGGAAGAGGTTTGGTGACAGATCCTCATCTGGCAGGAGAACTGCAAACAGGGGAAGTCCTGGATAAAGGAATACTGAAAGAGTTTCATGATGAGGTGCTTGCCGGATATGAGAACGTAATTTCCGGTGACCGGAATGTTTTGTTTAAAATGAAGGAACTGTGGGCATATATGATACAACGCTTGAAAGACGGAGAAAAACATGCCAAAAAAATCAGGAAGTCCCAGAACCTTGTGGATTATCGCTCTGCAGTTGCCGCGTTGTTTAAAGAAGTGGAATTAAAATAGAATATTTTGTATATGAGAGGTTGAAAATAACTATATCTTGTGGTATATTCTTTCTACAATATATAATAACAGTTATTGGTATTGATATCATACCATAGAATGGCAGGAACAACATATGGATATTACACATGGAAAACAGATACTTCTGGATTGTTTTAAAGAGATACCGGAGTTTCAGGCGGTGCTTGAGGACATACAGTCCGTTTGGACCGATTCCGCCTATGACCTGGAGCTTCTTTCAGATAAGTTTTGTGCATTTTATAAAAGCGAAGAAAGTTCGTCCCATCGGCTCAAGGTTCTTATACAGGCCGCGGTGGAACTGACGACTCAGGAAGCGCCGGACTGGGAATATATCGGAGCAAGATTTTTGATGCTCCAATTTGAGATGTCCTTAAAAGAAGAACTTCAGCGGCAGAAGATCAAGAGTTTTTACGATAAAATTTGCTTCTTGACAAATGAGGGGCTTTATGGAAACTATATTCTGGAGCACTACAGCAAGGAAGAGATTGACCGGTATGAAACGTATCTGGAACGAAGGAGAAATCACCTTCTCAACTATTCCGGCCTTGAACTGCTTTTGAGCCGCTATGTCATCCGCAGCCATCAGAATGTACCGTTAGAGACGCCCCAGGAGATGTTTCTTGGGATTGCCATGCATCTTGCAATGAAGGAGAAGAGCGACCGGGATGGTTGGGTGAAGCGGTTCTATGACATGTTAAGCACTTTAAAGGTGACCATGGCTACGCCTACCCTTTCCAATGCCCGGAAGCCTTATCACCAGCTTTCCTCCTGTTTTATTGATACGGTTCCGGACAGTCTGAATGGAATTTACCGGAGCATTGACAGCTTTGCCAAGGTCAGCAAATTCGGAGGAGGCATGGGGCTTTATTTTGGCAAGGTCCGTGCGGCAGGCAGTGCAATCAGAGGCTTTAAGGGAGCGGCAGGAGGCGTGATCCGCTGGATCAAGCTGGCCAACGATACGGCGGTTGCAGTGGACCAGCTGGGAGTGCGGCAGGGAGCTGTGGCGGTATATCTGGATGCCTGGCATAAGGATTTGCCTGAGTTTCTAACTATTAGGACCAATAACGGAGATGACCGCATGAAGGCCCACGATGTTTTTCCTGCGGTGTGTTACCCCAATCTGTTTTGGAAAATGGCAAAGGAAAACATAGAGGGAGACTGGCATCTCATGTGCCCTCATGAGATTCTCACGGTAAAGGGCTGGGCTTTGGAGGATTCTTATGGGACCCAGTGGGAAGAACGGTATTTTGATTGTGTGAGTGATGACCGGATAGAGAAGAGGACCATTCCCATTAAGGATATTATCCGCCTGGTCTTAAAAAGTGCGGTGGAAACCGGTACACCTTTTGCATTTAACCGGGATATTGTAAATGAAGCCAACCCAAACAATCACAGCGGTATCATTTACTGCAGCAATCTCTGTACGGAAATCGCCCAGAACATGAGTGGGGTGGAGGATGTGGAACAGCGCTATGAAACGGTTGACGGAGAGACTGTGGTGGTGACCGTTACAAAACCAGGTGATTTTGTGGTCTGCAACCTTGCAAGTTTATCTCTTGGAAAGATTGATTTGAAGGATAAAGAAGAATTAACCAGGCTGACCAGAAGTGCCGTAAGAGCACTTGACAATGTCATTGATTTGAATTTCTTCCCTGTGCCGTATGCCAAGCTGAACAACCTCCGCTACCGTCCCATAGGGCTGGGGGTAAGCGGGTATCACCATATGCTGGCAAAGAATCAAATTTCCTGGGAGTCCGAAGAACATCTGGAATTCGCGGACCGGATTTTTGAAGCCATTAATTTTGCAGCCATTGAGGCAAGCTGTGATTATGCGGCTGAAAAAGGCTGCTATGAAAAATTTGAAGGCAGTGACTGGCAGACCGGTGCCTATTTTACGAAACGGCATTATGATTCACCGCAATGGGACCGGCTGCAAAAAAAAGTAGCTTCCCAGGGCATGAGAAACGGCTGGCTCATTGCCATTGCACCGACCAGCAGTACCAGTATGATTGCGGGTACCACCGCAGGACTTGACCCTGTTATGAGCAGATACTATCTGGAGGAAAAAAAGAACGGACTGGTCCCCCGGGTTGCTCCGGATTTGTCTCCGGAAACCTTCTGGAGGTATAAAAATGCCCATTTGATCGACCAGAAGTGGTCCATTCGGGCAGCAGGAATCCGTCAGAGACATGTGGACCAGGCTCAGAGCATGAACCTTTATATCACCAATGATTATACTCTGCGCCAGGTGCTGCAGCTTTACATTCTGGCATGGGAATGCAAGGTAAAGACCATCTACTATATCCGATCCAAAAGTCTGGAAGTAGAGGAATGTGAAGTTTGTTCCAGTTGATCCTGCAGCCGTGGGAAGAAGGTCAAATGAGAACCATAAACAGGAGGGAGTACAGTGAAAGAATGGAACAATTGAAAAAAAGACCTCTTTTTAACCCCGATGGGGATATTGATGTAAGAAAACGCCGGATGATCAACGGCAATACCACCAATTTAAATGATTTTAATCATATGAAATATCCCTGGGTAAGTGACTGGTACCGCCAGGCGATGAATAATTTCTGGATTCCGGAAGAGATCAATCTGGGCAGAGACACCAAGGACTATCCTCTGCTCAGCCCCTCAGAACGGAGAACCTATGATAAGATTCTGTCATTTCTGGTATTTTTAGACAGCATACAAACCGCTAATTTACCGGCGATCGGGGAATACGTGACCGCCAACGAGATCAATTTATGCTTATCCATACAGACATTCCAGGAAGCGGTCCACAGCCAGAGCTACAGCTATATGCTGGATAGTATCTGCGAACCCCAGACCAGGAACGAAGTGCTTTATCAGTGGAAAAGTGACCCTCATCTTCTTGAACGGAATACTTTTATTGGAAATCTGTACAATGAATTCCAAAAGGATAAAAGTGCCTTTGCTTTTATGAAGGTAGTGATTGCCAACTATATTCTTGAGGGTGTATATTTTTACAGTGGATTCATGTTTTTTTATAATTTGGGACGGAACCACAAGATGACCGGTTCCTCTCAGGAAATCCGGTACATCAACCGGGATGAAAATACACATTTATGGCTGTTCCGAAACATGATCCTGGAGCTTAAAAAAGAAGAACCCCAGTTATTTACCCCGGAATGTGTAGAGATTTACCGCAGTATGATTCTGGAGGGCTGCGAGCAGGAAATTGCATGGGGCTGCTATGCCATCGGCGATGAAGTGCCCGGCTTGACCAAACAGATGATCACGGATTATATCAAATATTTGGGAAATCTCCGCTGCACAAGTCTGGGCTGGGAACCCCTGTATGAAGGTCATGAAAAAGAACCGGAAAGCATGTCATGGGTCAGTCAGTACAGCAATGCAAACTCCATTAAAACAGATTTTTTTGAAGCAAAAAGTACGGCATATGCAAAAAGCAGCGCGCTGATTGATGATTTATAACTGGAAATGGCCTGGTCTTGACAAAGCTTTTTTTTCATGTTAGTATAAATTTACTTTGAAAAAAGTACCAGTCAGGGGCAGTACTGGTTTCGACAGGGACTATGCAACTGGTGAAGCTATCCGCATGCGATGCGTTAAATGGCAAACAAAATATAAACGCTAACAATAATAAATTAGCTTTAGCTGCGTAATGCAGCTTGTCGGCCTTAAGGCACTCACACTTTAAGATCCCGGCATCGACGATGTGAGAAACGACGTATACAAAGCTTTGAGTATGCGGACGTATTATGAAGCTACTGAAGTTGTCAGGGTGTCAGTTCCCGGGCAGCGGAGGGAATGTCAATAAACTGACTATGATAGTAGAAGAACAGGGAATTAGTTTTTGGACACGGGTTCAACTCCCGTCTGCTCCACTTAAAAAGTCTAGTAAATACTAGGCTTTTTCTTTTTCGTGTTGCATATCGTGTTGCATACTCTCAAAATGTTCATTGATTTTATGGTTTATTTTTTTAGATTCTTCATTTATAGTGTTTCGGTAAATGGTCTTCATCACATTGTCAGTTGACCATCCGCCACGCTCAATTATGTATTGATCTGGTATACCGATTGCGTGAAGTATTGAAGCTCCATAATGACGCAGATCATGAAAGCGGAAGCGTGGGATATCAAGCAGTTTTATAGTATCAATAAACCTCTTTGTGATACTGTCGGGGGAAAGTGGAACGACCCTGTCACCAGAAGAATTATTTATGGCAATATCTATGACAAACTGTGGAAATTCAATAGTACGATATCCGGCTGTCGTTTTTGGTGGTTTAATGTGCCATTTTGCATCGTCACCTTTTACCATGGATTTCGAAACCGTTATATTACAACCAACGATATCCTTTTTGGTAAGGGCGCATATTTCGCCTCTTCTCATAGGTCCAAATGCCGCCAGGCAGATTGCTGTTTCCAAGTGAGTGCCCTTGACGTGCTTTAACAGCGCATTTACATCAGTATCGGAAGGGGTGTAGAGGTTGGGAACAATCGTCTGCGGCATAGTGATATCAGTTAGCACATTGGTACATTTAAACATTGTCAATGTCGATGAAAGTAATCCAAAAGCATTTCGTGTGGTTTTTGGTGAATGAGAATCTGAAAAGTTATTAATCCATCTTTGTATTTGAACTGTAGATATTTTGGTGATTTTTAGTGAAATTAAAGAAGTATAATAGCTTTTAATCATTCGCTTATATTCTCTGAGAGTGCTAGGGGAAAGAACATTACTTTTTAGAATACAATATTGATCCAGTGCTTCCTGTAGGGTCATACCGGTATTTGCTTCAATCTTTCCCTGTTCTTTTGTAGCGGCGTAGTTTGCAGCTTGGCGCTCTGCTTCACGTCGACCAGAGGGAGAGGGGTCATCACAGGTAAAAGACTTATAATGACGTTTTCCTGTATTATCAGTGTAATCGAATACCAAGCACCTCCAGGAGCCTGATGGTAATTTCTTTGCTGTTGCCATAATATCATTTTCCTTTCTATTTTTGGGTATAAAAAATACGCCTCTTGCCAGGACGCATCGAAAATGATATAATGTATTGGACAAATTTATCATATCTTATTCGGTTCATCCGGTAAGAGAATCTATGTAAAGCCGTTCCGATTGCAGTCGGGGCGGTTTTAGTTTATTATAAGTTATTTATTTTAAGACAATTTTCATACGCCAGCTCTTGCAAAATTTTATACAAAGACTGAACATTATATTTCTTAGGAAATTCCAATTTATGTGAAGCATATTCCACGTGATGACCTTTAAGTTCAGGAGTCCTAATATAAGTGAATGTTAATTCACTATCGTCAAATCCAAAGCCAGATGTCTCCATTTTTACATCTATAATTGAAAATAAGTTTATAGATGTAACACTCATTTTGGTTCCTGTAGCACCTTGTTTGTCGGTCATAATTAATCTTTTATCTGTAAAAATAAGCGCATCACGAACAAGTTTGAATCCCAAAGTAATAGATTCGCCCTCCATTAAGTACATACCAAATTCTTTGTTTAGTTCTTCAACAGAAACTTCACTGTAGTTTCCAGCAAAACCGCCTTGTAAAATATTTTTTATTCCAAAAGCCATACTCATATACCTCTTTTCTTTTGTTTTGATTTATTAAAAAGCCATAGGCTGTTTTAATCAATTATCATTTATTACATTGCCAATTCTATTGAATCAGCATTATTTTTATTAAAGTCATCGTTTGCAATATGTAGAAGAGCATGCTGATATGCGAGCATTTGACGTTCCTGATTTAGTCTCGAATTGATTATAATGGTAAAGCTGCCGTCACTATTACAGATCACTTGTTCTTCTATCTTTACATCCATATCTAAAAAATGTACCCCTATTGCCTCCGTAAGCAAAGGATTGTTCATTCTTATCAACACCCTTCGTCATTGTGCTTGTCTTCTTGTTGCTTTAAAGATTGTATAAAGTCTATATGCGCTTTCAGTCTTTCCGGTGGCAGATCCTTTGCCGCATGGAATAGTGACTTCAGATCTGGGTTTTCAAAAATTTCCTGCGCTATCTCCCGCGTTTCTTCATTGACGTAGTAATGTTCACTATCATACTCCATGTTGCCGGTCATGAGGTAGTCCACAGTCACTCCTAACCGATTAGCCAGTTGCTGGATTTTCGTAGCATTGGGCGTACTTTTCCCTAGCTTACTAATATATCCTTTACCAAAATCAAGTTCTTGTTCTAATTGATTCATTGAAATATTGTTTTTCTTACATAGCTCTTTGATACGCTCTTTAAGATCCATTTTGCGCTCCTTAAAAAAAATACTGAAAAAATCGCAAAAACACCCTTGACATTCTGAAATAATCGCGTATAATGTGATTATAAGGTTCTGAAAAAATCGCATAATTATAGCGATAAAATATCTGGGAATTTTTATTAATTTGATCGACAATCCAATTATAGAATATTTTCAGAAGTAAGTCAATATATTTTGGCGATTTTTTCAGAACTAAAAGATGGAGGTGATTTTACGAAGCAGGAAGATAACAAAATTATGGTATACGATAATATCTGCAAAGCAGCCAAGAAATCCGGTTTGTCCATTAATTTTATAGAATCGGAAACAGGCTTATCAATTGGAAGTTTGTGCAAATGGAATAAGGTAAGTCCTACAGCAAAAAGTTTAAAAAGAGTAGCAAAACTATTAGGCGTAACCGTAGACAGCTTATTAGAAGATTCAAAAGAAATCCAGTAACCCGACAACCATTGAAGGAGGTGAAAGAGGTGACTAATTTTGAAGCATTAAAGCAAATGCCTATGAAGAACTTTGCTAACTTGGTTTTCAGTGGCGTAAAAAGCGAATGCAATACGCTTACAGATTTTGAAGAAATGCTACAAAGAGATTTTGCAGTAGATTTAGAAGGGGCACTGCAGCAACTGCAACACCCCCAAAATAATTAGCCAGTATTTTTCTCTGGCATACAGTAGGTACACCCATTACAAGAACCTTTGTAGAACATACGAGCATACATTTCCGCTTCCGTGTAAGAATCGCAGTTAAAAACGTGATCGGATTTAATTTCATTGATTCTACAAGAACTGGTTTCTCTGATAAGATCGTGTACTTCAAAAGTATTCTTAGGACGTAGAAAAGGAGGGGAAAAAAGATGGATGTATTTCATAAGGTTTTGAACAGTTGCCTGACAGAGACCCAGATCGAAATATTACGTCAGGCGCTGAAAGCAAAAGCGAAAGTTTATTTTTACGGACGTGGCTTAGGAAAATCATTACTCGCGGAGACACTGAAAAATGCGGGGTATGACGCGGATGAGCCGGGAACAAGATTAGATGCCCTAGGGCCTATGGATGTGCAAGATGCACCTAACACAATCGCTTTTTGTGTAAAAAATACCCCAAAAGAAACCATTAAAGATGTGTTCGATATCCTTTTGGGGTGCAAAAACGAGATTGTAGAATGGGTTAATCTGTAAAATGGGTCTTCCCAACATTAAAGTACCAATTGGGTTCGACCGCCCCTTTCACGGGTACCGCCCTGTATCCCTCCTTTACCATCGCTTCCATAAAGCAGCGCGAGGTAACATGGTGTCCCTTATTCGCACCCGTCAAACGATTATATCGTGCCTTTAAGCCGTATGCGGTCTGCTCATGATTGATACTCTGAATCATTTTAAAGTTGGAGATTATGTAATCAAGCAAGCTGTTCTGATCCGCTTCACTCAGATCAGAAAAATAATTAGCGTTCTCCATGTCCGTTCTCCTTTCATTCGTACTAAGCCCTGGCAGGAGCTTGTAAGTACAGTATAAGGAGAATTGAAAAATTTTACAAGAAAGGAATAGTGATACATGAAAAGTTTAAATCAAACATTAGACAGCCGAGAAGTGGCTGAAATGGTAGGAAAGCAACACAAAAATGTTGTGCGTGATATTCGGGTTTATATCGAAGAACTTAACGAGCTCAAGATTGAGCCGGTTGATTTCTTCAAAGAGTCAACCTATACAGATGGGAAAGGAGAGGTTCGACCTTGCTTCCTAGTTACCAAGAAAGGCTGTGAATTTATCGCCCACAAGCTGACCGGAATCAAGGGTACAGAATTTACCGCCCGATACATTAACCGGTTCCATGATATGGAGGATACGATCAGGGAAGGAATTCCACAGAGGGGATCAACACCGAAGCGCCCGGCTCTTTCATCAGTCAATATGGCCGCAAAGATCATGAAGGATTCTTACAAGGAAGCTGGCGTTGATTCAAAGTTTATCGCCGTTGCAGTAAACAACCTCTATAAGAATGAAGCTGGTATTGACTTTGGAATCCCTCTGATTACTGACAAGGTGGACATGCCGAAACTTTACGATTGTACAGAGATTGCCAAAGAACTTGGGATTTACTCCACTGGTGACAAGCCTCATAGCCTGGCGGTCAGTGCTATTATTCAGAAGCTCCATATGGAGGAAAGCGAGATCGTAACAACTCCATTCAGTAGAAATGGACATTCTGACGTGACTGTTCAGTACAAGCCATCTGTCTTTGACGATGTGAAACTGTGGCTGGCGGAAAACAACTATCCGGTTGGAATCTCTTATGTAGACTCGAAGGGCAATGCAAAACTTTGTACCGTGGTTTACAGGGGAGTAGCCTAACATGATTACACGTTCCTGCAAGTCCTGCCGGATCCGATGCCCGGAGAGGAGCCGAAGATATACCTGTATAAAATATGAGAGGAGGAAGCCAAGTGCCAAAGTTAAAACCAAACGACAAAGAGGCATCAAGCAGGGTAGTAAGGGCCTGCATCTCTAATAATATGGATCTTTATTGCCTTAATGATGAGAATATAGCAGTTAAGCTGGGAGTTACTCAGCGGACGGTCCAAAACAAACGTGCAAGGCCAGAGACTTTTACCCTGGGGGAATTATGGGATTTAAGCAAGTCATTAAAACTCACACCAGTACAAGCTGCCAGCATCGTATTGGGGCGGCCGCTTACAAGCAAGGAAGTCAGAGAGTTTATTTTGTTGTGAAAGGAGGACTCCCATGCGAAAGTACTATGAAAATTTAGACGATTACACCGACACCCGCCCGTCACGTTTGATGGAATGGTGGAAGTGGCTCATGCCCAGACTAATTGCGGTATGGTGTGCTTTACTGGTGTTGGCGTATTGTGCACATTTAGAAGCTATGTGAAAGGAGAAAAATTATGAAAGCAAGTGGCATTGTAAGGCGGGTAGATGATCTTGGACGGGTTGTCATTCCCAAGGAGATTAGAAGAATTTTAAGAATCAATGAAGGCTGCCCCATGGAGATCATTCCGACCCAGGAAGGTATTCTGCTGAAAAAATATTATGCAGAAGAAAGTCTGTCGGATCTGATTTCAAGTATTAACGAGGAAGTGGAGGAGTTGTGCAAGGACTTGGGGCCGGAAAGAACGGGAGATATCAGGCGACACCTTCGGGAAATTCAGAGAGTTCTTAATCCTGAGAGGAAACGCTAATGGGAAGACCAGGAAAGCCAACCAGGGGCCAGCGGGAGATAATCCGTCAGAATGGATATGATCCGGAAGTGTATCTGGTCATATCGAATGAAGCCCGGAAGATGCGGTTACTGAACGTAGTCACCGGAGAGAAACTGAAAATTAAAAAGAACCCGGCAGGTATGAACTGCCAAGGTTCGGGTAATTAGATAAAAACAATTCACCCTTATTATACATAGGGAATCGGAGGAAATCAAGATGGATGAGTTCTTAAATTTATTAAAAGCCATGGAAGAAATGGCAAAGAAGGATGCGGAAGCCCCTGTGGTCATGTGTTTCTGCAAAGAGTCCGGTCTGAATGGAAAGAGATCCACGACAGTAAAGGGGCCAGACTCCGCCATTTTCGCTGGCCTGTGTGAACTGGTTTATGTGGCAATTAAAAAGAACCCAGATAAGACTATGCAGAAGATTACCATGGAGTTGCTGTTTGATGATGTGATGCGCAAACTCAATGAGGACTAGCCTATGAGAGGCGGATTTTTAGGGGGGGGTAGCCTATGTGTGATCGTGTCATGCTTACCCCGCTCACCCCAGAGGAGAGAGCATTTGCAGAAGAAAACCACAGCGCCCTTGAATGGTGTATGAGGATTCAAAAGCTGGATGAGGACCTGTACGATGTGGCAGCCTTCGGATACCTGCAGGCAGTCAAGAAATGGTTTGCCCGGCCCGAGGTTCGGAAGTGGTCTTTTAAAACTATTGTAAAACAAGCTGTGCGCAGATCCATTGGACACGAACGGGAAAGGCAGGATAGACAGATCCGGACAGTCAGCCTGGATGATGTGATTCCGGGGACTGATGATCTGACCTACGGGGATACAGTGACGGACCAAAATATCAGATATTTGACAGGAGGTAAGGAAAAAGTGGCGCTAAAAGTAACTTACGATGCAAATATTCCTAAAGCTGCCAAGGTGAGCCATGCTACCTCGGTAGAGGTTGAAAAGCTTCTGGAATTTCTGGGCTCTTCTCATTATGCCATGTGCTATGAATATGGGGACCCAAAAGAGGCAGACAAGAAATCAAAGGCTCTAAGAGGCTGGAAAAAATATCAGAGAAGGAATGATTTTGAAATCAATAAACGTGGAGAAATGATTTTTATAAAGAAGATTAATATCAAGCCTAAGAAGGGAGAAAAACAGTAATGAAATTGAATGACTTATATAAAATGTCTATCGGTGATGCCTTGAGCAAGATGGATATTGTTGATATGAAAGTACATACCGATGATGAGGGTGAAATAAAATCCCTGGAAATTAAGTATGTTCCGATGCCGCCAAATACACCAGTAGCACCAGTGAAAGCTTGGAGCTAGGAGGATATCAAAATGGCTGATTTAAAATGTGACATTTTAGAAACCCTTGTGGAGCTTCCGAAGTCAGGAAAATTCCACAAGGAACTGAACCTCGTTAAATGGGGAGACAACTCCCCGAAGTACGATCTCCGTGGCTGGTCGGATGACCGGTCGGAAATGACCAAAGGTATCACCCTCTCAAAAGAGGAACTTATAACATTAAAAGATGGATTAGGAGGAATCGAATTATGATTAACGTTACTTTTGAAACTTTAGATGAAATGCTGCACTTCGCAAATAGATTGGCCGGGCTTGGACAGTCTAGCCCTGCACCGGCACCAATATCGGAAACCCTGCCGGCGCAGCAGTCTCCCGCAACTCAAACACCAGTACAGACGACTACTGCATCTCAAGCACCAGCAATGACCGTACCTATTCAGACACAGGCTGCCCCCGCAATGCCCGTGCAGAACACAGCTCCCGCACAGCAGATTCCTGCGCAGGTGCAGACTACGGCCAGCAGCTATACTATGGACGATCTGACAAAAGCAGCAGTCATGCTTATGGATTCTGGAAGACAGGCTGATCTGCTGAACCTTCTGGCCCAGTTTGGGGTGGAGGCATTACCCGCACTCCCACAGGAGCAGTACGGAGCGTTTGCAACAGCTCTCCGGGGATTGGGGGCACAGATATAATGGGACATGCGGAACGGGCACATGCCCTGTTAAGTGCTTCCAGCGCTCACCGATGGCTTTATTGTACTCCCAGTGCAAAGCTGGAGGAGCAGTTTCCTGACACAACTTCAGAGGCGGCAAAAGAGGGTACACTTGCTCACGAATTAGCAGAAATGAAAGTTCGGAACTATTTCTACACAACAGACTTTGGAAAACGGAAGCTGACTGCGGGAATCAATAAGCTGAAAAAGGAAGAACTTTGGCAGGATGAAATGGTGGGCTATACGGATGAGTATCTGGATTACATAAAGTCGGTAGCTCTGGCCATGAAAATTGAGCCTTACGTGGCTATCGAAAAGAGGGTAGACTTTAGCGCCTATGTTCCCGAAGGATTTGGAACTGCGGATTGTGTGCTGATCGGGGGTAAGGTGCTGCATGTTATAGATTTTAAGTACGGAAAAAGTCCAGATGGGCGGGTGAAAGCAGAAGGGAATCCCCAGCTTGCCCTTTATGCTTTGGGAGCCTACGAAACCTATAAAGTTCTATATCCTATAGAAGAAATCAAGATGTCCATTGTCCAGCCAAGGCTTCCTGATGGTATCTCAGAGTGGGGCTGTCCACTATCAGAACTGCTGGCATGGGGAAAATACGTGCAAGAGCGTGCAGAGTTAGCCACAAAAGGAGAAGGGGATTTTTCTCCGGGCCCAAAGACCTGTAAATACTGCCGGGCCCGTGGCAGATGCCGGGCAAGGGCAGAAGAAAATGTCAGACTGGCATTCTCCCCTGACAAGGGAAAGCTCCCTCCCCTGATCACCAATGAACAGATGGGACAGTATCTTACCCAGGGTGCAGATGTTGCTAAGTGGCTTAGTGATCTTCAGGACTGTGCACTTGCAGAATGTTTGGCTGGTAAGGAGGTTCCTGGCTGGAAAGCAGTAGAAGGCCGCGGCTCCAGAGTCTGGACAGACATGGATGAGGCATTTTCAAAGCTGAAAGAAAACGGAATTTCCGAGACTGTATTATGGGAAAGAAAGCCTCTTACCCTGGCACAGATAGAAAAAGTAGTAGGAAAAAAAGATTTTGAAACTTTTGTAGGGGACAAGATAGAAAAGGCCCCAGGAAAACCGGCGCTGGTAAAAGAATCAGATAAGAGGCCGGCGATCACAAACACCATAAGCGCGAAAGACGCATTCAAGGAGGATATTTAATTATGAACGAATTAACAAACATCACAACTGGAGAAGTAAGACTGTCCTATGTACATTTATTTAAGCCCTATTCACCGATGCAGGGGCAGGAAGAGAAGTTCAGCTGTACCATTTTAGTACCTAAAACGGATACGGACACCATGAACCGGATTAACGCTGCTATAGAGGCAGCCAAGCAGAAAGGCATATCCGAAAAATGGAATGGCCAGTGCCCTCCAATTCTTCCGACGCCCGTCTATGATGGGGATGGCGTAAGACCTTCCGATGGTATGGCCTTTGGTCCGGAGTGTAAAGGCCACTGGGTATTTACGGCCAGTGCAAAAGCTGACTATCCGCCTGAGATTGTAGACGCACAGGGAAATCCTATTATCAATCAGTCCGAAGTTTACAGCGGTATGTATGCCCGGGTAAATGTGACGTTCTTCCCTTACGCTTTTGGAGGTAAGAAGGGGATCGGATGCGGTCTTGGGCCTGTGCAGAAAAGACGAGACGGGGAATCCCTGGGAGGAAGCGCTCCAACAGCAGCACAGGCTTTCGGAACTCCACAGCCAACAGCGCAACCGGGCTATGCACCATCACAGCAGCAGCCTTTTGCTACAACCGGACAGCCATCTTATACTGCTCCACAATATACACAGCAAGCTGCGCCGAGAATCAATCCGATTACCGGACTTCCATATTAATACCAAGAGGGGCTTAAAGGCCCCTCAATCTAACAGGAGGGACTTATGAACCATTTAAGTATAGATATTGAGACCAGGAGCAGCGTGGATATTAAAAAGGCAGGTGCCTATAAATATGCCCAGTCTCCGGACTTTCAGATTCTCCTGTTTGCTTATCAGTGGGACGAAAATCCCGTTCAGATTGTTGATCTGATCAATGGGGAGCATATTCCAGACTGGATCATATCGGCTCTTTCGGATTATAAGGTTTTGAAACATGCCTACAATGCAGCGTTTGAGTGGTATTGCTTAAACCGTGCTGGATATACAACTCCAATCAATCAGTGGCGCTGCACCATGGCTCATGGTTTGTACTGTGGCTATACGGCAGGACTTGAAGCTACCGGAAAGGCAATCGGGCTTCCTCAGGATAAGCAGAAGATGACAGTCGGAAAAGCCCTGATCAAGTACTTCTGTACTCCCTGTAAGCCCACAAGGACAAATGGTGGAAGGACCTGGAATCAGCCATGGCATGATCAGGAGAAATGGAATTTATTCAAGGAATACTGCAAGCAGGATGTCGTGACCGAAAGAGAAATACTAAAGCGCCTGAATCTGTTTCCGATGCCCCAAGATGAACAACGCCTATGGCAGCTTGATGTTCTTATGAATGCCTATGGCGTCAAGGTGGATAAGGAAATGATTGAAGGAGCTCTTTACATAGATACCGTAAGTACCCAAAAGCTGACGGACGAAGCCATCGTACTTACAGGGCTTTCTAACCCAAACAGCGGGGCGCAGCTAATCCCCTGGCTTAACGAACAGTCTAAGGAGTGTTCAGCCGATCCTGATCTGTTATCCGATATTCAGAAAGCTACGGTGGAGGAACTGCTTAATACCAGGAACGATCTTCGGGAAGATGTGCGCAGAATGTTAGAGATCCGCCAGCAGCTTGGAAAAACCTCCATAAAGAAGTATGTTGCCATGGATATTGCCTGCGGAGAGGGTGATAGGATAAGAGGTCTGACGCAGTATTACGGAGCCAACCGCACGGGGCGATGGGCTGGGAGAATGGTCCAAATGCAGAACCTTCCCCGTAATTACATAAAAACCCTGGACTATGCTAGGAAGCTGATTAAGGCAAAGAATTACGAAGGTTTGAAGCTGTTATATGGGAACGTCCCGGATACATTATCGCAGCTAATCCGTACCACTTTTATTCCAACAGAAGGGCGCAAGTTTGTAGTATCCGACTTTTCAGCCATTGAAGCCCGAGTCATTGCATGGCTGGCGGGGGAACAGTGGGTCAACGAGGTATTCGCCACTCACGGAAAAATATATGAAGCAACGGCCGCGCAGATGTTCCATGTTCCGCTTGAACTGATAGCAAAAGGAAATCCCGAATATGCCTTACGCCAGAAAGGAAAGGTGGCTACTCTTGCCTTGGGATATCAAGGCGGGCCTAATGCACTGATCGCCATGGGCGCTTTGGATCAGGGTCTTACGGAAGAAGAGTTACCAGACATTGTACAAAGGTGGAGGCAGGCGAACCCGAGAATTAAGGATTTATGGTACGCCGTGGAACAGGCGGCAGTTACCGCCATGCAGACGGCACAACCACAAGGAATTTACGGCTTGATCTTTGCCCTCGAAGGAGATCTGGTCTATGGACAGTCCTTCCTTACGGTGCAGCTTCCAAGTGGCCGGAAACTTTATTATCCGAAACCTTTTCTAAAGGAAAACCAGTTCGGTAAGCTGGCGGTTCATTATTACCAAGTTGGCCAGCAGACAAAGAAATGGGAAGTCACCTCTACCTATGGCGGGAAAATGACGGAGAACATTGTGCAGGCCATTGCCCGTGATTGTTTGGCGGTGACGCTAAAACGAATTGAGGACAGAGGATTACAGACAGTTTTCCATGTACATGATGAGGTGATCATAGATGCACCTATGGAGACAACCGTAGAAAGTGTCTGTGATCTTATGGCGGAACCGATTCCCTGGGCGCCGGGGCTTATCTTAAAAGGCGCAGGATTTGAAAGCAGTTATTATATGAAGGACTAGGAGGGAGTAAACGTGCAGAATAACAGAAAGCTGCAGATCAGTACAGCCGGTAGCCGGAAAGCAACGCACTGGCCGAGAAGTATCATCATGTGGTCGGAATTTGTGGACCGTTTAAAGAACCCTGTCCGGAGTACGGAAACTCTTGAACAGTACTTATCATACACAAGGGGCCAGCAGGATGAGCTAAAGGACGTGGGCGGCTTTGTAGGTGGTACTCTGATCGGTGACCGTCGTAAGGCATGTTATGTGGAGGGGAGGGATTTAATTACCCTTGACCTTGATAATATTCCCACAGGTCATACAGAGGACATTCTAAAAAGAGTAAATGGGCTTGGGTGCGCTGCGGCAATTTACAGTACCAGAAAGCACGCAGAGTACGCGCCGAGGTTGAGGGTTATTATTCCCCTCGACCGGACTGCCACAGCGGATGAATATGAACCTGCAGCAAGGAAGCTGGCTGCCCTTATAGGCATTGAGTTCTGTGATCCGACCACTTTTGAAGCCTCCAGACTGATGTTTTGGCCCAGCTGCAGCGCTGACAGCATTTATGTGTTTCAGGTATACGATAGTCCATTCTGTAGCCTTGACGGTCTTCTGGCAATGTATGAAGACTGGCATGATATAGCTTCATGGCCGCAGGTTCCAGGAACAGAAGCAATTGAACGTAGGAGACTTGCAAAGCAGGAAGACCCTACGACTAAAAAGGGAATTATCGGTGCATTCTGCCGGACCTACAGTATTACCCAGGCAATGGAAAAATTTATACCCGGAATGTACGAAGAAACTGACGTTTCCGGAAGATACACCTACACAGGAGGAAGTACAGCAGGTGGAGCCATTGTCTATGATGGGGATTTATTCATGTATTCCCACCATGCAACGGATCCATGTTCCGGACAGCTCGTTAATGCCTTTGATCTGGTCCGGCTCCATATGTACGGGGATAAGGATAACGAAGCAAAAGATGGAACCCCTGTCAATAAGCTGCCGTCCTTTGCGGCCATGAGCCGCTTGGCGGTCGGGGATAAACCCGTAGCTGATCTTATAGCCAAGGAAAAGTTTGAAGCGGCGAGAGAGGCCTTTTCAGCACCAGAACAGCAGGGGCAGCCGCAGGAAGATGATCTAAGCTGGATCAGCCGACTTTCCGTAGATGGAAACGG
Source organism: Lacrimispora sinapis (assembly GCF_043633585.1). Lineage (NCBI taxonomy): Bacteria > Bacillati > Bacillota > Clostridia > Lachnospirales > Lachnospiraceae > Lacrimispora > Lacrimispora sinapis. Next base: position 1,524,325 of record NZ_CP141832.1, read on the forward strand.
AAACTACCAGAAGACAGTTAATAATGTGATCATAGTTTTGCAGAATGATCCACTTCTTAAGGGAAAGATCGTGACCGATGAATTTGCAAACCGGGGACTTGTATTGGGATCCCTTCCATGGAACCCCACGGAGGAAAAGCGTCAGTGGGTGGATCCAGACGATGACGGATTCTTTTGGTATATGGAGACCTATTACGGGATATCGTCCAGGGATAAGCTGGCGGCTGCGGTTTCTATTGTAGGGGGCCAGAACACAATCAACGACGTGAAGAGATATTTAAAAGGCTTAAAATGGGACGGTGTGAAGCGGGTGGATACTCTTTTACCTGATTACTTAGGGGCAGAAGATAATATCTATACCAGGGCGATTATGAGAAAGTCCCTGTGCGCAGCTGTAGCCAGAGGGATCGTAGGAGGCGTGAAATACGATTATATGCCTATCTTTACTGGACCACAGGGAATTGGTAAGAGTACGTTTCTTGCGATCTTAGGAAAAGAGTGGTTTTCCGACAGTCTTGCAAGTTTTGAAGGGAAAGATGCTGCCGAGCTCATACAGGGTACATGGATCAATGAGATTGGAGAACTTACAGCCATGTCGAAGCAGGAAACATCCGCTGTTAAACAGTTCCTAAGCAAAAGAGAGGATATCTACCGAGCGGCATACGGGCGACGCACAGAGCGGTATCCCCGGCGTTGTGTGTTCTTCGGTACCAGCAATGACAGCGAGTTTCTAAAGGATTCTACCGGGAACCGGCGCTTTTGGCCCGTTGATGTAGGTGTGCATCCTGCGAAGAAATCTGTGTGGAACGATCTTCCGAAGGAAGTGGATCAGATCTGGGCGGAGGCTTATACATACTGGGCACTTGGAGAAGAACTGTACTTATCAAAAGAAGTGGAAGCCTTGGCATTTGAACAACAGGAGAGCCACCGGGAGACTTCCGGGAAGGAAGGAGTAATCCTGGATTTTCTGGAAAAGAAGATTCCTTCTAACTGGGATCAACTGGATTTAAGCAAGCGGAGAATGTTCTGGAATGGGCAGTTACAACTTGGAGAAGGCACAGAACTGGTGGAAAGAGAAAAGGTATGTGCAGTTGAGATATGGGCGGAATGCTTTGGAGGAGATACCAGGTATATGAAAAAGCAGGATAGCATGGAGATCAACAACATTCTTTTAAACGCAAAGGGCTGGAAGCGGAATAAATCCATGCGGCGATATGGTCCTGCTTATGGTAGACAAAAGGGGTTTGAAAGAGCGTCAACTTAGTGCGTCAACCATCTGGAATTTAAGCGAAATTATGATTAATAGGGTTGACGGCGAGTGTCAACCATGTCAACTATGAAAAATTAAAAGTTGACGCACAAAGTTGACACTAAAATCCGTATAAAATATAGGAAAAATACTATATGTCAACTATGTAAACCAATTATCTATATAAATATAAAAATAGATAGATTAGAGAGATACGCATATTACCTAATGCGCCTAATTACATAGCCCGTACGCGTATATAGTGACTTGGTAGACGGCGGTTTTAAGAAAGGAGGATTTTATGCGAGAAAGCGATATAGAAAAAATCCTTACAAACGAGGTAAGGAGACTGGGGGGCCGGGCCTATAAATGGGTCAGCCCTGGTAACAGTGGGGTGCCAGACCGGATAGTAATTTTTCCGGGAAAGCCTCCGGTGTTTGTGGAGCTTAAGACCGATACCGGAAAGTTAAGTGCTTTACAGTCAGTGCAGATAAAAAGGCTTAGGGATTTGGGACAGACGGTGGAGGTGGTCAAGGGGATTGATGGATTGAGCCAGTTCTTCCGGGACTACGGATATGATGAGGTCAGCAAAGCCCTTGATTGCAAGTATGAATTATAAAGCCATGAGACAGAAAGAGAGGTGATGCCACATGATATTCAAGCCACATGCCTACCAGCAACACTGTATTGACAAGATCCAGGAAGTTAAAAAATTAGGTCTGTTTCTTGATATGGGTTAAGGTCTTGGGAAAACAGTTACAACGCTGACAGCCATTAAGGATTTAAAGTATAACCGCTTTCAAGTCCGCAAGGTTTTGGTGATCGCCCCGAAGAAAGTGGCGGAGGGGACCTGGACCAAGGAAAAGGATAAATGGGATCACACCAAAATGCTTCGGGTATCCCAGGTACTTGGAAGCCTGTCCAAACGGATCCGGGCACTGAACACCCCGGCAGATATTTACATCATTAACCGGGAAAATGTGGTGTGGCTGGTGGATTACTACCGGAATGCCTGGCCGTTTGACATGGTGGTTGTGGACGAGTCCAGCAGCTTTAAGAGCCACAAGGCGAAACGGTTCAAAGCCCTGGCAAGTATGAGTGGCCATATCGACCGGCTGATTGAGCTTACCGGAACTCCTTCCCCCAATGGGTTAAATGATCTATGGGCCCAGGTATTCCTGTTAGACGGGGGTGAACGATTGGGAAAGAGATACACCCAGTTCCGGGAACGGTACTTCGATCCGGGAGACCGGGGAAACAATGTAATTTACAACTACAAGGCAAAGCCGGGGAGTGAAAACAGTATTCTGGAACGGATATCAGATATCTGCATCAGCATGAAGTCAGAAGATTATTTGCAGCTTCCTGATGTGACATACAACCAGATTCCGGTTATTCTGGACCCAAAGTCCAGTAAAGCCTATTACGATTTGGAGAGGAAAATGGTCCTGGCCCTTCCGGAAGCGGAAGAAGAAATAAGCGTTACCAGTGCAGCCGCTTTAAGCAATAAGCTGTTACAGCTGGCAAACGGAGCCTTGTACGACGAGGATCACAACGTCCATGAAATACATAACTGCAAAATTGAAGCCTTTATGGAACTGATCGAATCCCTGCAGGGGAAACCAGCACTTGTTTTCTACAACTATCAGCATGATAAGGACCGGATCCTAAAAGCTCTAAAGGATTCCGGATTAAGGGTGAGAGAGCTTAGGACTACGCAGGATGAAGAAGACTGGAATAACCGGGAAATTGATATCTTACTTACACACCCTGCCAGCAGCGCCTATGGGCTTAATCTTCAGCAAGGAGGAAACCATGTGATATGGTTCGGGCTTAACTGGAATTATGAACTTTACACCCAGGCGAATAAAAGGCTACACCGCCAAGGCCAGACAGAAAAGGTTATTATTCACCATCTGGTATGTAGTGGAACCCGGGACGAAGACGTGATGCAAGCCCTTGAACGAAAGGACGATGTTCAAAACTGGGTCATGGAGAGTTTGAAAGCGAGGATAAGGAGGATTAAGGGTGATCATTGAATTTGGGATTCCAAACGGGGCTATGAAGATAAATGCGGATATTTTCTTTCAGGAAGCCAATAAAACCACGATTCGGAAAATGCTTAAGTACTTTAAGGCTTCCAGTCCGGATCCGGAAGCGGTTCAAGAAGTGAAGGACTGGATAAAGGGAGAAATTCAAAACCTGAAAAAGACAGAGCATACCCACTGGTGGAAGGTGGGGGATAAGATAAAACTTACAGAAAGATACGAATGGATTTTGAGGGAAATAGAAAAGTTAGGCCTGTAAAATTAGGATTTGAGGGAGGAAAAGGATTGAAGAAAATATTAGATGCATGTTGTGGCAGCCGAATGTTTTATTTTGATCATGAGAATCCGGATGTGATATATGCGGATAACCGAGAGATTGAGACTACTTTGTGCGATGGGCGGAGGCTTTTAATAAAACCAGATGTGCAAATGGATTTCAGAAATATGCCATATCGGGATAACTCTTTCAAGGTAGTGGTATTCGATCCTCCTCATTTAGAACATGCAGGCACCGGATCATGGTTAGGATTGAAATACGGAATTCTTCCCAAGGATTGGCCAGAATATTTAAAAGCAGGATTTGACGAATGCATAAGGGTATTAGAACCGGATGGACTATTGGTCTTTAAATGGAACGAGGATCAAATACCGTTGGCCAAGGTATTAAAAACTTTTGATAGAAAGCCCCTTTTGGGAGATCAGAGAGGGAAAACCAGGTGGTTAGTGTTTATCAAGTAAACTGAAATTTACCGGAACGCTGGGAAAGGGAGGAATAAATTTGACCAGTAAAGAAGAACATGCAGCCATGATATCTACAGAGCGGGCCAGGGCTGCGAAACAGGAATACATACTGAAAGGACCCAAAGCTGGTACCTTCAGCGCAACAATGCCAGCTTATGCATATACAAGCCTGTGTCCGGATCGAAAGCGCAGGGAGCCTCCGAAGCGGAAACCGGAACACCCGGAAGGAATACGTCCTTTTGGAAGCACAGAAATGATATGCTTAATTTGTCGAAAACATTGGCCTGTAGATTGTGGGCGTAAAAATTGTGACTGTGAAGAACAAGGGCATTTATACAGTATCAGTGTTTATTTTCAGCGAAAAGTGAGAGGTGGGTCATGAAGCTAAAATATCCATATGCAATGTATGACAACGGGGTATATCAAGGAGAACGCACATCCAAGGAATGGGCAGAAATGCTACAAGTGTCCGTACATCTTGTTCGAGATTATGCCCGTGAAGGGAGATCCTATAAAGGCCGGTACACGTTTAAGGCTGTGAGGGAGGAGAGAACTGATGAATTGACGCATCCGGAGAATCCCCATATTACGGTACAGGACCTGCAGGAGTTTAAGCGGACTTTAAAGGTTGGATCCAAATTTGTTTATGAGGACTCCAGTAAGGTTGTTGTAGTGAGAAAGTACCGTAATCTTGTAGAACTGGTCAGACCGGAAGATCCAAAAAGGCCATTGACCATGACTTATGCCGAATTGTATAAACAGAAAAAGAATAGATCCAAGAAGAAATTGACAGTAGGGAGGTGATTGCTTGGAAAAAGAAGCAGCGGAGTTATTGGTTAGAACGGCAGCACTGGAGGCTGTGAAAATATTTGAGAAGTCTCAGAAAAAGAATAACAGGGCCAAGGTATTTCAGAATGCCAAGAAACTGATGGAGAATTACAACCGGATATGTCAGAGCGTCCAGGAAGGTGTGTCGGAACTGTCGGACGTGGACAATGGGGAAGATTTGGAAGAATTGTCAGCAGAGGATATCTACATAAACAGTATCATAAAAAGCAAGCTGCGGAGCATTGTCATGATTGCACATATTGATAAATGCCTGGGGCTTCTGGAAGAGGAAATGATCCGGAAGGAGTGGCCCGAAAGATACGATGCATTTAAACATTTTTATCTTGATGAAATGACTTATGAGCAGATGGCCGAAGAATATGGATATGCTGAACGGACAGCAAGGCGTTGGATTGCGGACTGTACTGCTATTTTAAGCGTATACTTATTTGGATCAGACGCAATTGTACTTGAATAGGCTTGGCATAGGTTTGGCAAAATCGTGGCCTTGTGTTGGCCGTATGGCCGATTTATAATAGTATTATCCAAAATTAGATAAATTTGGATCCCCTTTAAATTTCTGATTTTCTCCTTTTTGAAAATGCCTGTCGATTTTGTGTCGATGGGTGTTTTCTTTTGGTAAAATTTGGTGTATGATGGAGAAAAATACAAGGGGGCGTAATAATTGAGAGAAGACTTATTAAGTGATGATTTATTTGGAAATGAAGCAGGTGAAGACGAAGCAAAGGAAAGATTAAGTGTGTATTATTTAGAGAAACCAGAAAATAATATATTTTTTTCGACTAAAAAGAAATTGCAGTTTGTGAGGTCGAGAAAAGGAGTTGGAAAATCTGCATTATTAAATTATGCGGCGTATAAATTGGAGAGCGAGTGTCCTTATGACATACAAATTAACATTAAAGCTTCAGAACTAATTGCTCTAAGTGATCCTAAAGATTTAACAGCATTAGAGCTAACTAATTGCTGGCAACAAAGAATTTGTACACGTATAAATGTGGAATTAGGGAAAAAAATTGATATTGCTTATGATGATGATTCATTAACATTAGTAGAAACTTCAGAACTAACAGGGTTTAAGGGAAGAAATTTATTATCGGCCTTGGCCGACAGGCTTAGCCTTAAGATAAAGTCAAATGAAATAAAGATAAATAAATTATCGTCTGCTAATAATATCGAATTATTAAAAAGATACTCTGCAAGTGAAGAAATTAAAGTTTGGTTGTTTATTGATGATATAGATGCGACATTTACAAATACTGAAGAAAATAAGATTATAGTAAGTACGTTTTTTACAGCCTGCAGATATCTAGTTAATGATGTTAAAAATTTGAATATAAGAGCTTCTGTGCGTACGGATGTTTGGACAATATTAGAAGATTATGATGAGGCACTAGATAAATGTGAACAATACATGTTGGATTTAAAATGGAGCACAAGCGATACAGGAAAAATATTGGCTAAAAAAATTCTTACATATTTTAAAGAGGAGCATCCTTTGGACGTACCCCGTTTATATAGCATTGATAAAGATGAGATTAAAATTTTTAATTTAGTATTTTCGGGTGCGATAAAGTGGGGAGATAAGTGCGTGCCGCCTCATAGAGCTATTCACATTCTTAGTGCTGGTCGTCCCAGATGGGCGGCACAATTATGCAAAATTGCAGCACGAGATGCATATTCAAAATACAAAGACGCTATTGCTTCAGGTAATATAAATTTTGCTATGGATGAATATGGAAAATATAGAATTGCGGATTTATATAAAGAACATAGTCATCAATGTACAAATCTAAAATATTTGATTGAAATATTTAGAAATGGGAAAAAGTACTATCGAACATTTGATTTATTAAATTTTATTGAAAATAGCCTTAATAAAGCAAAGATTACTATTTATCTAGATGGAAATGCTATAGGGGCAGATAAAAATCAATTAGCACATTTTTTATACAGAATTGGATTTATAACTTTGAGAAATGATGAATATAATAAAGCATTAGGTTTCACAAGATTTGAGGATAATCCCAATCTATTATTACCAGTTAATTTAAATAATAATGATTTATGGGAAATACATCCATCTTATAGAAATGTTTTAAATTTAAAAGAATAAATTTAATCTTTATATTGTTTAAATAAGAATGAGAGTAGTTAAGAGAGGCGGCCAACCCCGTCTCTTTTTTAATACAACAAAACAAACACAAGTGAGGTGAAGAAGCATGGCCAGAGCGCCAGATGAAAGAATAGAACAGGCAAAGGCCATGTACCTAAACGGGTTGAAATTGGTTGAGATTGCAAGTCAACTAAATCTGCCAGAGGGAACGGTCCGCCGCTGGAAATCAACTCATAAATGGGAAAGCGAACGTTCGGATAAAAAAAGCGAGCGTTCGCATAAAAAAGGGCCCCCAAAGGGGAACAAGAATGCTGTTGGAAATAAGGGAGGGTCAGCACCGGAAAACAACAGGAATGCAGAGAAGCACGGCTTGTTTTCAAAGTACCTTCCTCCTGAAACCTTAGAGATTGTAAGCAATATGACAATCAATCCTCTGGATATCCTTTGGGATCAGATTCAGATTGCCTACGCTGCCATTATCCGGGCTCAGCAGATTATGTATGTGAAGGATCAGAAGGATAAGACCGTTGAAAGGATATCAAAGCAGTCTGGAAAGATTATCGGTGAAAAGTGGGAAGTACAACAAGCCTGGGATAAACAGGCGCATTTCCTTCAAGCCCAGGCGAGGGCGCAGTCAGAACTGCGATCCCTGATCAAACAATACGATGAAATGCTCCATAAAGACTGGAATCTTGCTACAGAGGAGCAGAAAGCCCGGATTGCGCAGTTTAAGGCACAGGCCGATAGACTCAACAAAGAATCTCCGGTAAATGAAGATGATGGGGTGGAAATAATCAATGATGCGCCAAAAGAAACAGACTAAGATATCAGACATTATTATACCCAAGTACATGCCCCTGTTCAATGATACCAGGCATAAGCATATAATCCTGACCTCCGGCCGTGCGGGAACAAAGTCCAGCTATGCTGGGGTAAGGTCCATTTACCAGATCGCTTCCGATCCGTCAGGCTCTGTAGTAGTTCTACGCAAGCGGCACAACAAACTCCGCAAGACGGTCTACAAAGAAATGATTCGAGGAATCAATCGCCTGCAGATAAGCAAGAGCCGTTTCGATATCGGAAAATCCCCGATGGAGATACGCTACAAGAAGTATGGCACGGTCCTCTACTTTTCCGGATCAGATGGAATTGATGATACGAAAGGTATCATCGACGAGGATAAGCCTATTAAGCTGGTTGTCCTTGACGAGCTGACGGAATTCTTTGACGATGGAGAGGGCGAAGAGGAACTGGCGAACATAGAAGCAACCTTCGTAAGAGGAAATAAAGCCGGGTTCCAAATGATCTACCTCTATAATCCTCCAAAGAATCCCAATGCTCCAATCAATCTATGGTGTAAGAAGATGGAGCAAAGGCCGGACTGCATACATATCCATTCAACCTATCAGGATGTACCTGTTGACTGGCTTGGTGAGGACTTGATAGCTTCTGCCAAGATGATGGAGCAGACAGATCCCAAAATGTACCGCTGGACGTGGCTTGGTGAACCGATAGGCGTTGATGAACTGATCTATTACATGTACAGCGAGAAGAACCGGTATAAGCCAGAGAATGAGCGTTACCGTATCATTGGTATCGGTGTTGACTATGGTCAACAGAACGCAACCACGTACCAGCCTTTTGGACTGAATCTGGAAAGAAGAAGGTTAGAGGGCCTGACAGAATATTATCACTCCGGAAGAGATACCGGAAAGCAGAAAAGTCCTTCTGAGTATGCAAAAGACTTTATAGCATTGACCGATGAACTGCATGAGAAATATAAGTGCAGTATTTTTTATGTCTATATTGATCCATCGGCAGCAGGGCTTGCAGAGGAAATTCGAAGGCAGGCCATGAACTGTGACTATCAGATCACAATTAAGAAGGCTGAAAATGATGTGGCGGTGGGAATCCAACGAGTGCAGAAATGTCTATCCTATGGAATACTTACTATTTCACCTATGCAGCCGAAACTTGATTGGGAGCTGGGGCTATATGAGTACAATAAGAAATCCATTGAAAAGGGCAAGGAAGAGCCGGTTAAGGAAAATGATCACGGCTGCGATGCCATGAGGTACCTTGTCATGGGAATGTGGAAGAAGATAAAATATTTTCTGCCAAGAGCAGACCGGGGGAGGTGAAGAGGATTAACATTGTTACGTTTTTGAAAAAGAAAGGTTATGACACAGTATCAGGAGATCAGTACCGGGCAATTGGGGTATGGAAAAGCTGGTACCAGGGAAATGTCAGAGGATTTCACAGATATAAGATATGCAATGGAGCCAATACCGTAAGATGCGATCGTTTATCTGCAGGCATGGCCAAAATGTTGAGTGAAGATTTAGCAGATGATCTCATGAATGAAAAGGTCGGTATCACAATGCCGGAGGAACCCGAAAAGAACTTTGTTGACGATATATTAAATCAAAACAACTGGGCCGTTCAGTCAAACAACTACCAGGAGCGCAAGTGCTATACTGGAACTGTGGCCTATGTACCGTTCCTTGATAAAGCGGAAATAGCCGTTGATGGAAGCGTCATTCCCGGAGAAGGGACGATAAGCATTAATTACTTTGATGCAGAAGACATTTATCCTTTGTCATGGGTAAACGGAATTATCACAGAATGCGCCTTTGTTTCAGTTCGTGTGATCAAAGGGAAGAAGTATGCTCATATTCAAATGCACGTAATGGAAGGGAACGAGTATGTGATTCAGAATTATGTAGTGGAATGTACTTCTGGAGCAGGGACAGAAATAAGACCAGAGGACTGGAAACAGCTAAAGCCATTTGAGAGCATGTCAGAGAAGGTGTACACAGGGTCAGACAAAAGGCAGTTTGTGATTGACCGCTTAAACAATGTAAACAACATTGACCCGGATTCCCCTATGGGAGTTGCCCTCTTTGCAAATGCAATCGATCAGCTAAAGGGAATTGATACCGTTTACGATTCTTATGTGAACGAATTTGTTCTCGGAAAGAAGCGTATTTTTGTAGCTCCGGAAATGCTGGCGAGGAATGAAGACGGCGATCCGGTGTTTGATCCAAACGATGTAACCTTTTATCAGCTTCCGGAAGATTCGCTGAAGGATAAGCCGCTGATAGAAGTAAACATGGATATTCGTGCGGAACAGCACAGCCGGGCCATGAATGATTTTCTGAATATTCTTTCTGTAAAGTGTGGGTTTGGTACCCAGCATTACCGCTTTGAGAGCGGAAGCATACAGACAGCTACCCAGGTGATTAGTGAAAACTCTGATATGTATAAAACCATAAAGAAGCATGAAATTATATTGGATTCCGCAATCAAGGAACTGGTAAAAATCATTCTCCGGCTTGGAAACGTGCTTGGTAAGGGATTAGATGAAGAAGCAGAGGTGCTTGTGGATTTTGATGACTCCATCATTGAGGATAAAGCCACCGAACGCAAGGAGGACCGCTTGGATGTTGCCATGGGTGCTATGAGGATAGAGGAGTACCGTGCCAAGTGGTATAACGAAACAGAGGAAGAAGCAGCCAAGAATCTGCCTGATCCGGTAGAGACAGAGGAATAATGATGAGGGGAGGTGGGGAGATGAATAAGTTTGAAATCATAAAATCTATTACTGATATCAAAAAGTTTTCCTCTTTAATTTTTGATATCCTTTCAGACAAGAAAACTCCGGAAGAGATTGAGGAATTTCTTTTAGAAGAAATATCGGGAGAAGGGTTAAGGGGTATTGAAGCCTTAGCCCGAAAAGGTTATCCATTATCTCTGGATCGTAAGCAATAATAGCAACCGTTGGGGTTGCGTGGACCGAGTAAACGGCCACGGAGCCAGGCATCTTCAAAGCTTACACAGTTAAGTACATTTTCCGGCTTTATTTCATTAATCTGACAGAGATCAGTTTCATTGTCCAGATCGTGAATTTCCCCGGTAGATTTGTTAAGGACGTACTGATTTCCATTAAAGGGTGAATTGTATCGGCGCATGAAATTCTCCTTTCTTTTGTACTTGGCCGGGCATGGCCTGTAAGTACAGTATAGTACTAAAAGGAAGAAAAAGGAAACAAAAACAGGAGGTGATTACTTGACTCCAGACGAACTCGAAAGCCTCCCCAAACCAACGGAACGTACCATGACGGTAATGGAACTGGCAATTATGACGGAGATCGTGGAGCGCATTAAAAATGCGGGTGAGATTACGCCGCTCATTGATTGGACTCTGGGCCGCTTAGCTGCCATCGGTGAGAGTAAAGCCAAAATCAAGAAGATTATCAGCAATGCACTAAAAGAGACTGATCTCCAGATTGATAAAATATATGAACAGGCTATCCGGTCAGATTATGTAACGAATAAGGAACTTTATCAGGCCGTGGGAAAGGATTACATTCCCTATCATGAAAACAAGTGGTTGCAGCAGGTGGTTGAAGCTATTAAAGCACAAACAAAAGACAGCCTGCGTCCCATGGAGAACATCACACAAACTACAGGCTTCAATGTGAAGGTGGGAAAAGAAACGGTATTCACTCCCCTTTCAGAATATTTGGAAAGAACGCTTGATAAGGCCATGACGGAAATAGTCACAGGGGTAAAAACATACAGCCAGGCCATTGAGGGTGTCATTGACGAAATGACCTCCAGTGGGTTGCGAACCGTGGATTATGCTTCGGGACGTTCTGACCGGGTAGAGGTTGCTGCCCGCCGGGCAGTTATGACAGGAGTGGGCCAGCTGACCGATAAAGTCAATGAAAAGAATGCAACAGAACTTCATACGGACTACTGGGAAGTAGAATGGCATATGGGAGCCAGAAACACTGGTACCGGTTTCATGAATCATCAGAGCTGGCAGGGAAAAGTATACAGTTCCGAAGAGATGAAGACGGTATGCGGCCTGGGTGAAATGCTTGGCTTTGCCGGTATTAACTGCTATCATATCCGGTTCCCTTTTATCCTGGGAATTTCAAAGCGGAAATATACTGATGAATGGCTGGCAGAACAAAACCGCAAGGAAAACGCAAAAAAATCCTTTAGGGGAAAAGAGTATGATACTTACGGGGCCCTGCAGTATCAGCGCAGGCTTGAAAGAACCTTACGAAAGCAGAAACAGGACATTAAGCTGATGGAAAAGGCAAAAGTGGATGCCGATGATATCAATGCGGCTAAGATTCGGAAAAGATTAACTGGAAAGACCTATGCGGATTTTTCTAAGGCAATGGGACTTAGGCAGCAGATGGAGAGGTTGAAAGTATGATAACCATTACCTTTAAAAGCGAAGATGGCGAGTGCCGGGGATTCGATGCTTTTGGTCATGCCGGATATGCTCCGGAAGGCAGGGATATTATTTGTGCAGCAGTATCAGCGCTGACACAGGGAACGGTTTCTGCCATAAAAGAATTGTCCTCATGTAAAGTGACGGAAGAGGGCGGCAGCGGTAGTCTTAAATTCAGGATCTATAATCCGGACCAGACAGCAATCATACTACTGGCAGGGCTTGAGATAGCTTTACAGGATATACAAACAGAATATGGAACTTATGTAGAGGTGTGTCATGGATAACGTGGCACTTTTATTTTGTCCAAAACGTGATGACGCTATAAAAGCACCGGAAAAGTTCACGCACTTAAAACGGAGGTATAACCATGTATAAGAAAATGAATTTACAGCTTTTCGCAGACGGCGGCGAAGGGGGAACTGGCGCACAAGGTGCAGCAGCCGGAGCAACAGGAACGGGCGTGGGTGGAGCCCAAGCAGGAGCAGGAACATTTACATATCAGCAGGCAGAAGAGATTGCAACGGCGAGAGCCGAACGGGCAGAAAAGGCAGCTTTAAAGTCTTTCTTCCAGCAGCAGGGCATGAGCGAAGCGGAGGTTCAGCAGGCCATGGCTGATTATAAGGCCAACAAAGAAAAGAATAAGCCCGATTTATCGGCAATTGAAAAGGAACGTGACGAAGCAAACAAGGAGCTTACCAACCTTAAGAATGAAAAGATTCTTTCGGGAATGAAGGTAAGAAGCGAAGATTTGGATTACGTCAGATTCAAGGTCGACCAGTTGGTAACTGATAAAAAGGATTTTAAAGCAGCAGCAGAAGAGTGGTTGAAAGAAAATCCCAGGTATAAAGAAGGTGGAGGATACCGGGTTACAACCGGCACTACTTCCAGCGGTTCCGGAGAATCCAGCGCAACAAACCCAAATGAAGTAATTAATAACATGATCCGAAGTTCCTTCGGCAGAAAGTGAGGAAAATATGAGAAAAAAGGCAATTGACATTCAGAGATTTGCAGTCAATTTGATTGACCGTTCCGGCGCAGACGCACTGATTCCAGAACAGGTAAGTAAGGAGATTATCCAGGGAGTAACAGAAGGGTCCGCGGTCCTTTCCATGGGACGCAAGCTGCCAAACATGACATCAAACCGTACTGTCATGCCCGTCCTTGATATGCTTCCGGTCGCATACTTTGTAAACGGAGATACCGGCACGAAGCAGACCACTAAAATGATGTGGGATAAAAAGAGAATCTATGCAGAAGAGATCGCAGTCATTGTACCGATTCCAGAAGCAGTTATTGATGATTCCGATTACGATATTTGGGGAGAAGTAAGACCCCGCCTTGTTGAGGCATTCCATAAAAAGATTGACGGTGCCATTTTGTTTGATGATGAGAAGCCCAGCAACTGGCGTGCCGGCGTTGTCACGACTGCAACAGCTGCAGGAGCAACGGTAACGGCCACTGCTAACATGTATAAGGACATTATGGGAACCAATGGGGTTATTGCAAAGATTGAAAAATCTGGCTACTTCCCTACTGGCCACATTGCTGATATTTCTATGCGCTCCGAGTTAAGGGAACTGGTTGACAGCAATAACCGTCCGCTGTTTAAAACCGATATGCAGGGAAGTACCCAGTACTCCTTAGACGGAAACGCTATGATGTTCCCTAGAAATGGTGCCTTTGATGTGACAAAAGCAAAGATGATATCCGGTGATTTTTCCCAGCTTGTTTATGCAGTACGTCAGGATATTACCTTTAAACTGTTCGATCAGGGCATTGTTCAGGACCCGGCTACAGGAGAAATTATCTACAACTTAATGCAGAATGACATGGTTGCCCTGCGTGCGGTTATGCGTCTTGGCTGGGAAATTCCTAACCCGATTAACAGCCTGGAACAGGATAAAACAAAACGCTGCCCGTTTGCAATCTATGTTCCTAAAGCTGGCGCAGAGGGATAAATAAAGGAGGCAGGAGCTAGTGAAGATCTATGCGGATGCAGCCTTTTATGAAGGTGATTATTTGCTTGGAAGAAAGCCGGTTATCAAAGCCGGCTTCGATTATTATGCCAGGAGTGCCAGCCGGATCATGAACAGCCTGACTTTTGGCCGGATTGATAAATTGGAGGAACTAACAGATGACATCCGGATGTGCTGCTGTGAAATGGCAGAGCATTGTTACACCAACGAGAAGGAGCGCAAGGCAGCGGAAGGAAAGACCTCTGAAAAGAACGGTACCTACTCCGTTACCTATTCCGATAAAGTCCAGTCGGATGAGGATATCGAATCAAAGACGGCTCTGCACATCATGAATAAATGGCTGAGTGAAACCGGACTCTTATACAGGGGGATTTGATATGTTTACCAATGCAGATGCAACTATTTATCTATATAGCAAAGTAGACGGTGCAGAGAAGTATACACGGCTGCCTATTGAGGGGGTTTACTGGGAGGAAATCTCACAGTCTACCTTGCTACGAACGGGAGAAAAAAACTCTGTTTCTGTTCTTCTTGTAATACCCTTAGAAAGCCTGGAATCTCCCGTTGAATTTACACAGGGAAAGGACATTGCTGTTAAGGGAATTATTACGGATGAGATTGACAGCAGTTCGCAAAAAGCGTTATCAAACTCCCTGACCGTTTTTAAGAAAGCCCATAAATGTTTCACTGTAACATCAGTCGATGCCAAGTTGTATGGAAGTGAAGCGGTACAACATTATGAGCTGGCTTGTAACTAGGAGGTGGCACAATGAAGGTTGAACTTGATATGCTCCCAAATGAAGCACTATTGAAGCGCAGGGGGCTGCAAGAGGGCGGTCCGGTGCAGAAGTTCATAGACAGTGAATCCCTGCGGTATATGAGCGACTACATGCCCCGCAGGCAGGCCGGAGAGCTGGAACACATGATGGTGCTTGCTACAGTGATTGGATCCGGCCAGATTGATATTCCCGGTCCCTACGCTCATTATCTCCATAAAGGAATCCTGTATGTTTCACCTACAACTGGTAGCCCTTGGGCCAAGAAAGATGAAATCAAGGTGCCTACGGACAGAGAATTGCAATATGCCGGTGCTCCCATGCGTGGAAAGGAGTTTTTCCCACGTATGAAAGCAGACCACATGGATGATATCCTATCTGGAGCCCAGGCAATCGCAGACAAGGGGAATTAATCATGACCATTATTGATTTTATGAGACAGAAGTTATCAGAATATCCTAAAATACAGGAATTTCTTTTAGGAGAAGAATTACATATTGATTTTACGGACGGTGATGCAACCAGTTATGGTCTTTCCAGTGCCGGAGACACCTTGCTAAAAGAAGATGTACTGGGAAACCAGCAGAGGCGGCACAGTTTTGTTCTATATGCAGTATGTCAGTCTTTCACGGATTATTGCCGGGTGGCGAACAGTAACTTTCTTCTGGAGCTGGCTTACTGGCTGGAACGGCTTCCGGAAGAAGATGGAATAGAGGTCAACATCGGTGATGAGGTATTGCCCGGAAGATTTCTAAAGGCAACCACGGCCAATGCCATGGCCATGCAGCCTATGGGAACAACGGTAAACGATGGCGTACTGTACCAGATACAGATTTATGCCAATTATGAAATAAGAATGGAGGAATTCTAAATGCCGGAAGTAGTAGGAAAAATCAAAAGAATGTTTATGGCGCATTACATCAATGCCGCCGAACCGGGTGATACCGCAGTTTACCAGAGACTGGGGAGTGACCTGGAAGAGTATAACGTAGAAATGAATGCCAATGTAGATACCAAGAACAACATTATTGGAGAGACATCGGTAATTCTTGACAGTTATCAGCCGCAGGCCAGTGTGGAACCGTACTATGCAGAAGTAGGTACTCCCTTGTTTGAGAGGCTGCAGAAGATTATTGATGAGCGCCAGACTCTTGATGAATTAAAAACAGATGTTATAGAAGCTCATGCGTGGGAAGAAGTGACACCGAAGGTATATGTGGCTTATCGGGAAGAAGCCATCATCGAAATCAGCAGCTACGGCGGAGATACAACCGGGTACCAGATTCCTTTTAATCTCCACCACACAGGAAACAGAACAAAGGGAACCTTTGATACAAAGACCAAGACTTTTACCCCGGACACTGATGGAACTGGAACCGGAGAATAGGAGCGAAAACGTATGAAAAGCCTGAAATTTAACGAAGGTCTTGAAAGCTTCATGATAAACGATGATCCGGCCAGGGTGATATATTTTAACCCTGCGGATCCAGAGATCATTAACCGTTTGCTGAAAATGCAAAAAGACTTTCAGGACTATAAACCGGAAGAAGATATTGAACTAAATCCAGATGGAAGCCCGAAAGGGGAGATTGAGAAGGGGGCAGCTTATATTGCAGAATTCAGTAAAGCTATGCGAAAAGCCATTAATGATGTATTCAATGCTGATATGTTTGATACTATCTTTAATGGCCAGTCTCCCTTGTGTATCGTTGGCTCCAGAGGGAAAGAAAAGTATCTATTTGAAGAAGTCATAGACGCTCTGATGGGGCTGATGGGACCGGCGATTGAGGCTTATAACCGAAAATCAGAAAAGAAGATGAATAAGTATCTGGGAGACATTAAAAGATGATAGGTGTACTTCCCACCAGTCTAAGTGTAGGCGGTCAGGATTATCCCATTGAAACCGATTATAGAAATATCCTGATAGCATTAACTGCATGTTCCGATCCGGAATATACGGACAGGGAAAAGTTATATATCCTTATGAAGCGTATCTTCCGGGACCAGCTAAATGAGATACCGGAAGAATGCATGACAGAAGCAGCTGAAAAGGCAAAATGGTTTCTTGATTGTGGACAGATGGCTAGTGATAAAAAGCCTCCTATAAAAGTCATTGACTGGGAGCAGGATGAATCTATTATTTTCCCTGCCATAAATAAGATTGCTCACAGAGAGGTCCGGTCTGCCGAATATATCCACTGGTGGACGTTCATGGGGTATTTTATGGAGATTGAAGAAGGAACTTTTTCTACGGTGCTTGGGATCAGGCAGAAACGGGCAAAAGGAAAAAGCCTGGAGAAATGGGAAAAGGAATTCTACCTAAGTAATAAAACCCTGTGTGATATCAAAAAACGGTATACCGAAGAAGAACAGGAAGAAATAGAACAGCTAAATAAAGTATTTGATTAGGCACCGCAGGGTGTCTTATTTTATGCCCGGGAATGAGGTGAGACAATGGGATTTGATGGAAGCCTTAAGTTTGACACAAAGGTGAACACAGACGGATTCGAAAAGGGTACCAGCTCTTTAAAACGAGCGACAGATAACGTTGCAAAGACAGCGGAAAATGCAGGGCGCAGGGTAAACGAGGCATTTAATAAGTCCACGCAAATATCTTCGCTGGAAAACCAGATTGAACAAACAGAGCAAAAAATCAGAGAGCTTTCCGCAGCATTGGGAGAAATGAAAACCGCTCAGGTACCTACGGAAGAATATCTGGAGCTATCCAAACTGGTAGAGAAAACACAGCTTAAGATGGACGGATTGATTGACCGTCAGGCAAAGATGGAGGAACAGGGCGTAAGCAAGAATTCTTCCAGGTGGAAGAGCCTGCAATACGATATCGAAGAAACGACCAGAAGGTTAGAAACTTATAAGGCAGAACTTCAAGACACCATTGACCGGGACCGGGCATTTACTTCTGGTGGAGACAGCGCCGCCTATGCAAAGAAAGCGGAAGCCCTGGAGAACTTAAATAATAAGCTGTACGTTCAAAAGCAAAGGCTGTCTGATGTAATAGCAAAAGAAGGAACTGCAGCTACTGAGGCAGCCAGACTTAATGACATAGCAAAGAATGCAGAGGTGAGCAATCAGGAAATTGCTGATTTAAGTCGGAGGTTGCAGGAACTTAATGCCAGGCAGAAGGAGTTACAGGCAGCAGGTGTTGGGTTCGGTCATACGGAATATGATTCCAATGCCTTAGAAATATCCAATTTATCGGCACGTATCAAGGAGTACAAAAACTCTCTTGGGGGCGCAGGAGAAGGAACTAAGAAGTTTTCTACATACTTAAACATGGCAGCAGACTATGGAAAAAAGCTACTTGGAGTGGTGGGAAGGCTGGGAAAAGCAGGTCTTGGAAAACTTGGTACATTTGCGAAAAGAGCAGCAAATGGCCTTATGAATGTTGGTAAGGCCTTTTTGTTTGGAAAAAAGCAGATGGGATCCTATAACCAGGGGCTTGGCAGTATTTTAAAGCAGATGCTTTTGTATGGCCTGATTAGTAAGATTATGAGCGGAGTTGCAACCGCATTTAAAGAAGGCATTCAGAATTACGCACAGTATTCCAGCAGCTTCAATGCAGTCATGAGTTCGTTTGTGTCCTCGCTGATGCAGTTAAAGAATAGCATAGCCGCAGCATTTGCACCGATCATATCGGTAGCAGTGCCTATCCTAAACGTGCTGATACAGAAACTAATACAGGCAATTAATGTAATCGGTCAATTTCTTTCTGCATTAACCGGAAAGGGAACCTTTTCAAAAGCAGTAAAGACACAGGAAGATTATGCCGCAGGTATCAAGAAAACAGGTGCAGCCGCAAAGAAGGCAGGTAAGGACGCAAAAAAAGCACTGGCACCATTTGATGAACTGAAAGAGCTCACAAAAAAGGATGAATCTGATTCCGGAAGTGGTGGAGCTGGTGGTACGGATCCTTCTCAGATGTTTACTGAGGAAAAGATAGAAGGTGGAATCAGTGACTTTGCAAACCGTATCATGGAGGCTTTCCGGGCAGGTGACTTTTCGGCTGTCGGTCAGATCATTGGTGAAAAAATCAATGAAGCAGTACAAAAATTTACGGACTTTATCAGTTGGGATAATGTGGGGGAGAAGATTACTAAATTTGTAACAGATTTTACCACCTTATTTAACAGTCTTGTGAGAACCATAGACTGGTATGCCATCGGTGTTATGATGGGTACCGGAATCAATACCCTGGTTAATACGCTCTTACTGCTCGTTACTCATATTGACTGGGGACTTTTGGGGGATTCCTTTGCGACGGGGTTAAACGGGGCGATTGATACTATTAATTGGGCGAACATCGGTCTGTTGTTTGCAGCAGGTCTAAGTGGTGTATTCACTACAATTTCCCACTTTGCGGAAACCTTTGACTGGACCGGATTTGGAAGTTCTATTGCACTTAGCTTAAGTACCTTTTTCCAGAATTTTGACTGGGCAGGTGCGGGTACCGCAATCAGCAATGTAGTAATAGGATTTTTAGATGCCTTAATTGCTTTTATTACAGAAACAGACTGGTGGGCCTTTGGGGAAGGGGTTGCAACCTCTTTAGAAAATATTGACTGGACTACAGTAGCCAACCGATTGTTTACGGCGATTGGGGCGGCTCTTGGGGCAATTGCGGCTTTTCTTGGCGGACTGATATCTGATGGCGTGGAAGCGGCACAGAACTACTTCCAGGGAAAGATAGACGAATGCGGTGGAAATGTAGGAAAAGGAATATTAAAAGGAATTGGTGATGCACTTGTCGGCATAGGGAACTGGATAAAGAAGAACGTATTTGACCCATTTATTAATGGGTTTAAGGATGCGTTTGGAATTCACAGCCCGTCAACCGTTATGGCGGAAATGGGGCAATACTTGTGGGCCGGATTCTGCAATGGGATAAAAGAATTCTTTGCAAACCCGATAGGGTTTATAAAGTCTACCATTACAGACCCCTTCATCAACGGAATTAAAAATCTGCTTGGAATTCACAGCCCGTCAACCGTATTAAAGGAAGTCGGAGGATATACAGTCGATGGTTTTAATGATGGTGTAGAAGGTGGACAGAGCAGTTCCCAGAGTGTCGTGCAGAAATGGGCCTCCGGCATATCAAACTGGTTTACCAGTAAGCTGGGGTTATCCAGCAACAATTCAGGCGAATCAAAGAAGTGGGCTTCCGGTATCATAACCGGTTACAACAGCACCATCAGTCAGGATTATACAAAATCTCAAAGTGTCATGGAAACCTGGGCGGCCGGTATTCAGAAATGGTTTGTAGGAAGTGAAGGAAAAGGCATCAATGACGCAATATGGAGCCGGTTTGCTGATCAGATCGTCAATGCGTTTAATAAAAACGTACAGTCCGGAAGCATGAATTCAAAGGCTCCTATGGAATCATGGGCTTCAAACTTAAAAACATGGTTCTGGGGAGATTCCAATTACGCGGGAGCCGGTGGACTCTACAATGCATTTTACATGATGGCGAAGCGTATCAACGAAGGATTTGCAAACGGTATGTCAGACTTTTCCAATCTGACCAAAGCAGCTATGAATAAGTGGGCGCAGGGAGCCATAAACGAGGCAAAGGAAGGACTGGACATTCATTCTCCGTCCAGAGAATCCTATTCCATTGCAGAGTATTTTATTATGGGATTCAATAACGGAATTTCTGACATGGCAAAGTCATCTGTGAATACTGTGAGAAGCTGGCTTGACGGTGTTATGAATGTACTTGACGGCATAGACCTTGGGCTTTCTGCTGGTATGAATATCCCGAATGCCGCAGCCTATTTGCCAAGAGTGGCGCAAGGAACTGTTGTTCCGCCAAGAGCAGGGGAGTATCAGACGATGAAAAACTCTCCGGAAGGAAACTCTTTCCTGGAAGGACTTGCAGGCCTTCTCCAGCAGTTAAAATCCACTGGCACTCCAAACGGATCCACTGGAAACGGCAGTATAAATCTTAACGTGTTCTTAAGCGGAAATCAGATTCATCATGAAGTGGTTAAGGTAAACAAAGAAGTAATTGACGCTATGGGTACAAACCCATTAATGGGATAAAGGAGGGAGAACATGGCATTTCAAGGCTGGTTGTTAAAGTTCGGAGATACGATTCTCCCGAACAGTTACATAGAAACATATGGTGAGACACCAAACCAAAGATTGGAACTGGATTCTTACCGGGATTCAGCAACTATCTTATTAAACAGGACCACTTCCCCCTACTTTAAATCAAAAATGGAAGTGCCGATCCGAAAACTGTATTATGGAGAAAAGATTGTTTTAAAGGCGATTGTAGATTCTGGCATTATCAATGCGGTGGAAAGGAAGGTGCGTCTTACCTACTGGAACAGTGAGATTATGGATTATGCCAGCGGAGAGTTTTATATGCCGGATATCAAGTACACAATCAGTCACGTGGACCAGTACCGTTTAAATATGGTTTACGAACCTTTTACCATAACACTGATAGAATATTAAGGAGGCAGCAAGTGTTAAATATTCCAGAGGATATAAAAGCCCTGTATCGGCAGTCGAACAGCTCGCTTGATACATGGCGAACATTTAAAATGAGATTCTACGACAAGGATATTAATTTCCTTTATCCAGGGGAAGATGTTTGGCCGTCAGATAATTTGTTCCCGGTAGATGATACCCCGATTTATACCATAGACGGAACGCAGGTACCGGATGACAATCTGACACTGACACAGGTCTTGTGTCCGACAGATGCCCTGACGTTTGGTCATTGTGCTTCTGCTACGTTGGAAGTAACGGTATCTGATGTGCTGATGGACCTTTCCGGGAAATGGTTTACCC
This sequence comes from Lacrimispora sinapis, assembly GCF_043633585.1. Classification (NCBI taxonomy): domain Bacteria; kingdom Bacillati; phylum Bacillota; class Clostridia; order Lachnospirales; family Lachnospiraceae; genus Lacrimispora; species Lacrimispora sinapis. The sequence continues at coordinate 1,546,149 of NZ_CP141832.1, forward strand.
TTTCCGTAGAAGTCGGCGGCTACGAAATGATGCTGGGAATTTATAAAGTCCAGAGCTTTGAGCGTCAGGCGGACCGAAGCAAGAAAAGGATCCTTGCTTATGACAGAATGCTTAATTTTGCCGTAGACGTGGCTGACTGGTATCAGGGGCTTACATTCCCCATGAGCCTAAAGCAGTTCCGCACGGCTTTATGTGAGTACGTGGGAGTACCACAGAGAGAAGTTACTTTACCCCTTGATGATATGCAAGTAACAAAGACCATAGAGCCGTCTCAGATATCCGGCCGTGATGTAATGAAAGCAATCTGTGAAATAAACGGCTGCTTTGGCCAGATTGACGCTACTGGGAAGTTTAAGTATGTCTTCCTGGGAGCGTCTGGCCTTTATCCATCAGAGGAGCTTCACCCGGCAGACGACTTATTTCCTTCCCAGATGGAGGGAGAAACGCTGTCTCGCCTTAGGGAATCCAGATATGAAGATTTCCTAGTATATGGAATTGACCAGGTACAGATCAGACAGGAAGAGGGAGACGTAGGAGCCGTATACGGTGGCGGAAAGAACGCTTACATCGTACAGGGGAATTTCCTGGTATACGGAAAAACCTCAACGGATTTACTGAACATAGCGGCGAACCTGCATAACCAGATATACGGAAAATCTTATCGCCCCTGCAGGATCGTCACCGATGGCTTACCGTGGGTAGAACCGGGGGACGGAATCATTTGCTATACCTCTGATGATGTGATTGAGACTTATTGTCTGAAACGAACCTTAAAAGGCATTCAGGCCATGACAGACACCTACGAAGCCCAGGGTACCAGGGAGAGAAAACAAAACTTTGGAATTCCCATGCAGATCATACAACTGGAAGGAAAAACGGCGGTTATAAAAAAATCTGTGGAGGAGGTATCTGTCAGGGTATCGGATTTAAAAGCAGAAACCGAAGCGCAGTTTAAAGTAACAGCAGAACAGATCATTGCAGAAGTGGCCAGGGCACAACAGGCAGAAGCGTCATTGCGGATTAGAGCGGATCAGATAGCTATGTCTGTAACCAGCCTTGCCAATGAAACTAATTCAAAATTTGAACAGACAGCGGAGCAGATATCATTGAAAGTAAGCAAGGGCGATGTTTCTTCTCAACTTTCTATTGAACCGGATGATATTATCCTTAAAACAAACCGTTTGTCATGGGAATCTAACTATTCCAGCATGACAAAGGACGGAGTATTAACCTGCCGGAATATCAGAGCGATAAACGGTACTTTCTCCGGAAACTTGGAATCAGAAACATTTTATGCGAATGACGATGCGGTTGGGTTTGGGGATTATTATGTGAGTGCCGATGGGGCGAACTTATTAAGGTCAAACGATGGTACCATAGCTATCCAAACAGCGCAGGGAGGACCATTCGGTAAGTTTGCTGCAATAAAATTAAGCTCTGAATCAGGAACCACGATATTAACCGACCATCATTTGGAAACACCGCTTATTAATGCAAAAAAAATAAACGGAGATTGCGAATTATATGGTGATAACTGGTGGAAGAGGTATACGTTATTTGATGCGCTTGACTATTTGTATAATATGATAAAAAAATTAGAAGCATAATTTACCCAAACTTGCATAGCATAAAATATTGTGATATTATATGAAAAAAAGAATTGGGGGTAAGGTTATGAAAACAAAACGTCTGTTTTTTATTGTTATAATGCTAATTTTTTCTTTAAATATTATAGCTTTTGCAGAAGAACGCAGACCATTAGGAGGAAACGAAAGAAGGCTTACTGCACTTAACGAGGATTACCTCCCAATAAAAAACGCATGGCATCAAGAATATGATGGAGCATGGATATATCTCGACCACGAAGGCTTGGCACTTCAAAACACCTGGTTTCACGATCCCGCCGACGGTAAGTGGTACTATTTTGATGAATACTGCTATATGCTCCATGACACCACAACACCCGATGGTTACACAGTGGGCCCTGATGGAGCTTGGGTAAAAGACGGTCAGGTAGTTATTGAGGCGGTAACCAATAATTAAATAAAATATTACACAGAGCGAGGATTGATTCCCCGCTCTTTTTGTATGCCTGAAAGGAGGTAAAACCTTGAAAGTAATCACATTTACGGAGGAACAGATATTACAGATCAAATACATGCTTAACGGAATTACTGTTATTGGAATCCAGAATGCAAGGCAAGTATCTGCTATTGCGCAGGTATTAGAATCTGGAATGCCGGGAGAGGTAGGGACAGAGGAAACGGCAGAGTTAAAAAACATGTATTCTGCCGATGATTGGAAAAATCCACCTGAAAGAAAAACTAAAATCAGCAATGGACCTAAAAAGAAAGAAGGTGAAGGCTAATGGCTTTACAACCATATTATAGGATTACTGATTGGCAGAATGAACCTTCTCAAAAGACGGCCATCAATCGAACCAATCTACTAAAGATGGAAAACGGGATTAAAGAAGCTGACAACCGTCTTGTACTGATGGACACAAACAAGGCAGATAAATCCATGGTCAATGCCATGGTTAAAGATATTGATGTTGATGTTGATGCCGGAATATGGACAATAACCTATCAAAACGGATCAGTAAAAACTTTTGATCTGGATATCGAAAAAGTGGTCACAAACTTTGACATCAACGACGATAATGAACTGGTTCTTACTTTGGCAGATGGTACGCAGAAAATAATTGACCTTACCCGGTTTGTGTATTCCGTGGCCAGCTCTGCCACGATCACTATGTCGATCAATAATCGGGTCATGACGGCCAGCATCGTAGATGGATCTGTTACTATGTCAAAACTGGATGCTGCCATACAGACAGAGTTCCGACAATATATGCTTGATGCTCAGTCAGCCCGGGACGCAGCTCTAAATTATCAGAAATTCGCCAAAACATATTTTGAAGGTGATAATGATTTTCCAGGGAGCGAAACGGATAATGTCAAGTTCTATTACGGGCAGATAAAAGAGGATGTAGCCACTTCCGGCCAGAATGCCCAGCTTGCGGCTGACAGTGCGGCGGTATCTAAGCGGCAAGCAGGAATCGCCACAACAAAGGCAGCAGAGGCCACGGCAGCAGTAAACCAGACGGCAGCCGATGTTATAACCACCACACAAAAAGCAACAGAGGCGGGGAACAGTGCACAGGTGGCAAGGGATAAGGCAACCGAGGCAGGGACCAGTAAGACGGAAGCAGAGCAGAGTGCAGCTGAAGCCCAGGCCAGCGCAGATATGGCCATGAGGTATGCAGTAGGAGGTGTGGTGCCGGCTGATGCAGAAGACAATGCAAAGTGGTACTGGCAGCAGGTACAGGATCTGAAAAAGCAGATTGACCATGTGGCAAAATTGTCAATTCCCCGATTTTGGGTTGACCCAAAAACAATGCAGTTAAAAAGTACCTTTTTGGCTAAAGGCATGAGCTTTCGTCTGGAAAAAGGAAAGTTTATAGGAAAGGAGATAACAACATAATGGCAATGGACGAAACAGAAGTAATTTATGGAACCATAGGCGAGGTTCCCATGGGGAAGTACGATCCGAATGTAAAGTATGAGTTATTAAATTTGGTTTCCTATGATGGCAGCAGCTATGTAGTACATACAGATCCCCCGGTCGGTACTTTACCAACAGATGAGGATTATTGGCAGCTATCTGCCCAGGGAACCAGTAAAGCTACGGTAAGCACACCAGGAACAGTTAAGCCGGACGGTGTAACAACAGAAGTGGACAGTAATGGCACTTTAAGCGTAAAAACTGCCACACAATCTACTGCCGGAATCGTAAAAGGCAGCGAAGGGATAAAAGTGGGAGAGGACGGCAGCATAGATATAAATACTCTCTTCACCCAGGCTACAGAAATGGCCAATATCATAGCCGGAGAAGCTATTTCTACTGCTCTTGGTAAAATTGCAAAGTCCATAGCGGTGACCATGGGGTTAAATGAAAATGCTCTGCTGAAAAATATGCTCACAAATATGGATGCTGATGATTCCACTAAAATACCAACGTCAAAATTTGTCCATAAACTTTATGAGCGCATTGGTATGGGTGAGGACTTGGACATCGGGGATAATTTAACGGCGGGACTTAATGCATTAAATAGCAATTTAACAAGTTTAACTGGCAAGTTTACATTAGAGACTGGGGCACAAAAATTTGTAGCTGGTTATGATATAGCTAACGATACAGTATACATACAGGTCCATGTTGGGTCAGGCAAAATATATCAGCTTGCGATTAACTCTAATAATATAAAATATGCAAAGGTTGATAATGGCACATGGACAACTCTATGGACTAAATGATTAATTTAAAAAAGTTGATGCCATGTTCCGACTGTATAATTTGTTCCATTTGTGGTTGCCATTCTCGCTATATATACATGGTCACCGTATAATTGATATGCCGTAAGCCACACAACCCAGCTACCTTGCGACGGTGCGAATGCTTGAAAAATAAATTCTTTCGTATCATCGGGCGTATATGCTCTATTTACTACAGCATATAAACCGCTACGCCGGATTAGGTCTAGCCATTCGATTGGTACCGCATCTGTATTTGCTTTGTTGCCTAAATTGCTATTTACCGAACTAAATAAACTTGTAAACCAGAGCCAAAAGGCTCTTATTTTTATGCCCGAATCGGGCGGAAAGGAATCAATTTATGAATCAAATTGAAAAAATCAAATTTAGCGATCAGGAATTTTACCTGGTGGTTGATGGAGTACGTTTGGGAGACTCAGGGGGTACCATCACTTTCCAGAAGGGAGAGTCTTCTTTCGATGAGATTAAAACTCTCTTGAAAGCAAATGGAAGTATTACTCAAATTAATTTATCTGGAAATCCTGACTGGTCCCGTGAAGATTTGGTATATGCTGGAAAATTATCCGAGCAATCCAATTATGTGATCGGCACGGCAGAGGACGGCGTGACAGAAGTAAAGGCAGATGTGATGACTGCTTATTTCAAAACCCCGGATCTGACAGAGAGAGTGGCCGCCCTGGAAGCGGAGAATCAGTCCTTAAAAGCAACCGTTGACACATTAGTTTTGTCAAGTCTGGAGGTGTAAATATGTTTGAGACATTAATGAGATTGTACGCAGCTGGCAAGGGACCGTTGACGGTGCCAATGTTGGCAAATGCAGTTATTAAAAAGTGGATTAGTGAGGACCAGAAAAAAGAGATTCTTGCAACCAAAAATTAAGGAAGAACGAGGATAACGGAAATGGATAGAATTACAGAACTGCTTGCCCTGGCATGGGGAAGTCCAATTATTAAACTGGTTATTTTGGCGGTAGTAATGGATACCTGCTTTGGTTGTATCAGAGCAATTAAGGAGCATGAATTTAACAGCTGTTTTGGGATTGATGGAGCAATCCGGAAAATCTCCATGGTGGCCTCCCTTGCCTTTCTCCTGATACTTGATAAGATTGTGCATTTAAACTTGATCGGCTTCATTCCGGAAGCTGTTAGAACGTATCTGCCAGTTGATGGTATCGGTGTGGCGGAGTTCTTCGGGCTTTTGTACATAGCTTATGAACTGGTCAGCATTCTTAAAAACATGACTCTGTGCGGCTTACCTGTAAAAAGGGTTTGGGAAATTATAAAGAAATTCTTGTCAAAGTATACTGACGAACTACCGGATAATACTTAAAACTATTGCGACCGTCGCAACTTTTGGGCCTGGGTGATTCCTGGGCCTTAATTTATGTTAAAATAAGAAAAAGGAAGGTGTTATTATGAGAGATATTACATTATGCCACCCAAGGCTTCAGGTGTTGGCTGCTAAGCTGGTAGAAGAGTGCGGCAAACAGGGGTTAAAAATTGCCATAGGAGAAACGTTCCGGACCGTAGCAGAGCAGGATGCACTTTACGCAAAGGGAAGAACAAAGCCAGGAAAAAAAGTAACCAAGGCCCCCGGCAGTACATACAGTTCCTATCACCAGTGGGGAACTGCCTTTGATTTTTATAGAAATGATGGACAGGGAGCATATAATGACACCGATGGCTTCTTTCGTAAGGTTGGTGCGATTGGAGTCAGTATTGGTCTGGAATGGGGAGGGAACTGGAAGTCACCGGTCGACAAGCCACACTTCCAGCTTCCGGACTGGGGCAGTTCAACCAGCGGAATCAAGAAATATTATAAGAACCCAGAAGAATTCATGAAAACATGGTCTAAGGTAGAAGTGTCCCAGGTTAAGAAATCCGGCTGGAAAGAAGAGGATGGAGGCTTGCGTTACTATAACGGAGATACTGGTTTGCCGGTCTGTAATGACTGGGTGAAGGATGACGGCAAGTGGTACTGGTTTGACGGTGCTGGTATGATGGTAAAAAACACCTGGTATCAATACAAGGGGGAATGGTATTACCTGGGACCGGACGGCGCAATGTGTAAATCTCAGCTGGTAGAAAACTCTGGTAAAATTTACGCGGTAGACGCTGGTGGCAAGATGATTACGGAGCCAGTGACCCTCACTCCTGATCAGGATGGCGCGTTACAGTGGCCAGGGCTGGTGAAGTAAGTGTCTGTTTCTATTGTAAATAATCCATTCTTATGCTAATATATTCATGGTTGTTCCGTGTTGCATTTTCGTGTTGCATAGTTGCGAAAAAGTGCAACATGAGCTGAAAAGCAGCTCCACATAGAGAAAGATAAAAACACCGGGAAACCTCGTATTTATAAGGAATCCCGGTGTTTGCTGGTTTTTCCGTCAATGCCTATTTACGGGTTCAACTCCCGTCTGCTCCACTTTTAATTAACGGCGGAAACTCAGGCTTTACAAAGAGGTTTCGCTTTTTTTTTGTGTCTTGCTGTCTGGATACAGTTGCAGACACTTCATAAAATTAAAAGAAAGGAAAAGTATGATATTTAGTTTCTTACACATCATACAAAAATAAGATGGCTAAATTATATTTTAAATATGGTGCAATGGGAAGTTCCAAGACCGCCAACGCACTGATGACCAGGTACAATTTTATGGAAAAGGGGAAACAGGTACTTCTTGTAAAGCCTGATATAGAAACCAGGGATGATATTAAAAAAATCAAATCAAGAATTGGTTTAGAAGCCGAATGCATTTTATGGTCAGAGTTAGAAAACTATCCTCCGGATAGAATCAAACAGTTTGATGTGATTATTGTAGATGAAGTACAGTTTCTTTCAGAAAGTAATATCGATCTGCTTGCTGGCTTTGTGGACTACTATCAGATTCCGGTCCTGTGCTACGGACTCCGGACAGATTTTACTTCCCATCTTTTTCCAGGTTCCAAAAGGCTTTTGGAGCTTGCAGATGAAATAGAAGAATTAAAAACAGCGTGCTGGTGCGGCAAGTATGCAGCCATGAACGCCCGCATTGATAAAAACGGCAATGTACTCAGAAGCGGCGAACAGATTTTATTAGGGGCAAACGATAAATATGTGGCATTGTGCCGAAAGCATTATAATGAAGGGAAGATTAAGGAAGATTAATTCTTTTCACGTTTTCAGCAAACCTGGCATATCTTGAATCATATGATAAAAATGTCAAAGGACTTTCAAGACAATGCGCAGGGAGAAAAAGTTAAAAAAATGTTCGCTGGATAGAACGAAGTATAACCATTACAAAGAGGTATTTAAAGAGAAAGGGTTCGTAATGTTCCGGGTAAGAGGAATGCTTTATTATAACCGGACCGTAATGAGGGAACCCGAAATCACAGCACAGGTCACAAAAACGGCCAGACAGGCTGGAATGGAAATGGCAGGAGTGGAAAGCCGCGTGAAATCCAGAAGATCCTATTTTAAAAAGCTGCGAAGAAAATGCGGTCCAAGAGAAAGCACTTATAAGGTAAAAGACATACTCAGGTATACGTACACGGCTTCCGGAGAAGAACTGGTGGAGAAAATTCAAAAAACCATTGAGCTGTATTTAAATTCCGGTTATAATACGGTTGAGATTAAGAATTACTGGCTCGACAGGCAAAATCCTTACAACGGGATCAACACTACCGTGCGTTCTCCGGAAGGTCTTTCATTTGAACTGCAGTATCACACGCCGGAAAGCTTTGAAGTGAAGAATGGAAAGATGCATGAACTATACGAGAAGCAAAGGCCTATCAAAGACGTAAGCAGTAAAAGGTACATAGAGCTGGGCGATCAGATGTTTGAATTGTCGGATTCTATGGAGATTCCTAAGGGCATAGAAAAGGTGAAAGCGCATGAATGAAACCAGATTTTTAAAACTGACCGATTATGATAACCGGGGAACTGTAATAAAACAGGAAGGAAGACAGTTCTTCGGATATGAACAAGGAGCGTGGGTGAGGCGAGGACTGTCGCTCGGGTATTTTTATCCGGATGCCCCGGAATTTGACTGCTACGAAGTGATAACGGAAAAAGAAGCGAAAAAGCTGCTGAATGCGGAATAAAGCCACCGGTATACAGACGGTTGGCCGGATTCCGCATTTTTATGTGACCGCAATGGAATCAGAGGAATGTGTGCGGAGCAGGCTTCATTATAAATAATGAAAAGCTTTAAGCTGCTCCATGTGAAAAAGAAGGACAAGATGTTTCCCGCCGTCTGCAGCATATGCTTTACAGCCAGTTATATTTTTCCTTTGAAAAGAAATCTTTCTGCATGAATTTAAAACTTATTTATTACATGGAACCTTGTAAATGGGTTATGATATTACCACTGAGAACAAAATGAAACCGTTATTGTTCCAAAATAGGTGGCTGCTATCTTGGACCTTTTAGCAAAATATACAAAAGTTTAGAGAATTTTTATCAAAAAAACATAATTTGTTTCGTTGCATTTAAAAACATACAGTGCTATACTTTCACATAGTTAATTAGCTAATTATTAATTGGCTAATCGAAAGGGGGCATTTTATAAATGGAACCAACGTGTGGAAGGGATGAGGAGGATACGAAGAATCCTTTTTCCTTGCGTAGAGCTGTCATGATGGAATATATGAGGATCATGAAGCTGTACCGCTCGATTCTGGAATCGCGTTTTAAGCAGACTGGAGTATACCGGAGCCAGCACCAGATCTTAATGATGCTTTCAGACCATAACAATGCATCGCAGAAGGAACTGGCAGAACGTCTATATGTTTCCACCGCCACCATAGCAGTTTCTGTGAAAAAATTAGAAAAGGGCGGATTTATTACCCGGCTTGTGGATCAGGAAGATAACCGGATGAACAAGCTTTGTCTTACAGAAAAAGGAAAGCATATGGTAAAAATCAGCCGGGAATATTTTTTAAATGTAGAAGCACAGATGTTTCATGGCTTTTCAAAAGATGAATTGAGTGCCATGGAACAATTTTTAAACCGTATTTATGATAATTTATCTCAAATACCTTTGGATAAACATCTGGCAGAAAGAGAGGATTTATAACTTGAAACGATATTGGAGATATATAAAGCCGTATCTGAGCGCATTTATTTTGGCACCGCTGCTGATGCTGACGGAAGTTTTTGGAGAGATACTGCTTCCCAAGCTGACTTCCATGATCATCAACAACGGAGTAGCAGATAGAGACGTAGGATACATTATGCGTGTGGGCGGAGTCATGATTTTCATCGCCGTTATTATGGCTGCAGGCGGAATTGGAGGTTCCTATTTTTCTTCAAAGGCTTCGATCTGCTTCAGTACGGATTTAAGAAAAGACATTTTTCATAAGGTTCAGCAGTTTTCTTTCAAAAACATTGATGATTTCAGTACCGGATCATTGGTTACCAGGCTGACCAATGACATTCAGCAGATTCAAAATGTTATTATGCTGAGTCTCCGCCTGATGTTTCGGGCCCCTGGAATGCTGGTGGGCGGTCTGATCATGGCTTATTTGATGAACCGGCAGCTGGTGCTCATTCTGCTTGTAGTGATTCCATTGCTGCTTTTGGCTATTTTCGTTATATTAAAGGCGGCATTTCCCCGGTTTGAGGCGATGCAGAAGAAGATCGACCGTCTGAATTCCGGTGTACAGGAAGCATTGACCAATGTGCGGGTCATCAAGTCTTTTGTAAGGGAAGACTATGAGGCAGAGAAATTTAAGAAAACAAACAGAGAGTTAAAGGAAGGCAGTCTGGAAGCCATGAAAATCGTTATAGCTACCATGCCTGTCATGATGCTTGCAATGAACATCACCACCATTGCTGTAGTCTGGTATGGAGGTAACTTGATTATTGCAGGGAAGATGCCGGTAGGGGATTTGACGGCATTCACCATTTATATCATCCAGATTCTCATGTCCCTGATGCTGCTTTCCATGGTATTTTTACAGGCCTCCCGTGCAATGGCCTCCTTAAAGCGTGTGAATGAGATCCTGGATACGGAGATTGATTTAACAGACGATCATTCGGCGAACAAATCAGCTATGGTTACCAAAGGAAAAGTAGAGTTTCGTGATGTCAGCTTCCAGTACGCAAAAGGTACGGAAGAGATGGTTTTAAAAAAGATAAACTTTACAGCGGAACAGGGAGAGACCATAGGAATTATTGGTTCAACAGGAAGCGGAAAAACTTCTCTGGTACAATTGATTCCCCGTCTTTACGATGCGGACCAGGGGCAGGTGCTGGTAGACGGCATAGATGTAAAAGATTATTCCATCAAAAATTTAAGAGAAAGCGTTGCTATGGTTTTACAGCAAAATGTTCTGTTTTCAGGAACCATTGCAGAAAATCTTCGCTGGGGTGATGAAAATGCAACCATGGAAGATCTTATTGCAATGGCAGAAAGTGCTCAGGCCCATGGATTCGTATCCAGTTTTACCGATGGGTATGATACGGATTTAGGCCACGGCGGTTCCAATGTTTCCGGAGGTCAGAAGCAACGATTGTGCATTGCCAGAGCATTGTTAAAGAGACCAAAAATTCTGATTTTAGATGACAGTACTTCGGCTGTTGATACGGCAACAGAGACCAAAATCCGTGAGTGCTTCCAGACCACCTTAAAAGATACCACCAAATTCATTATCGCACAGAGGATCAGTTCTGTGGAAAATGCAGATAAGATCATTGTACTGGATGAAGGTGAGATCGTGGGCATGGGATCACACGAAGAACTGATGCAGTCCTGTGAAGCTTATCAGGAAATCTATTATTCGCAGCGGGATCGAAAAGAGGAGGTGGGTGCATAAATGGAGAACCAGCAGAAAATTGAAAGCTTAAAAAAGCGTTACGAGCGATCTGTGCCGATTCCAAAACGTAACGATGGTATGAACAGAAAGCAAGTAAAAACGGCAGCTCCTAAAAACACCGGGGCAACGGTAAAACGACTTCTTTCTTATTTAAAAGAATACAAACTTTTTATGGGGATTGCACTCGTCTGTGTCATTGCAGGAACGCTGTCGCAGCTGGCTGGTTCGTATATGCTCCGGCCTCTCATTAATGAGTATATTGCTCCCATAGACGGCAGCAGGGGAAGTGTTTCCGGCCTGTTCAGAGGAGTGGCAGTAATGGCAGCAATTTTAGTTGTTGGTGTGGCAGCAAACTATATACAGTCCAGGATCATGCTTTCCGTGGCCCAGAATGCACTTCAGAAAATAAGAAATGATCTCTTTGAAAAAATGCAGACCCTTCCTGTCCGGTTTTACGACACCAACAATAACGGTGATCTGATGAGCCGTTTCAGCAATGATGTGGATACCATCGGTCAGATGCTCAGCAATACGCTGGTTCAGCTTTTTTCAGGCGCACTTAGCATTGTAGGAACCCTTGCCCTGATGATTTATACTAATATCTGGCTGACCATTGTAACTATTATTATTGTTCCCATCATGGTAATGGCGGGGAAGGCTGTGGCATCGAGAAGCCAGAAGTACTTTACGGCCCAACAAGCTTCATTGGGAGCGGTCAATGGCTATATCGAAGAGACTATCAGCGGTCAAAAGGTAGTAAAGGTATTCTGTCATGAAGCGGTAGCAGAAGAAGAATTTGATCTTTTAAATGAAGATTTAAGAAACAACATGATCCATGCCCAGTTCTTTGGAGGAGTCATGATGCCCATCATGGGCAATTTGAGCCAGTTGAATTACACACTGACTGCCTGTGTGGGTGGACTTTTGTGTGTGCTTCGTGGGTTTGACGTTGGCGGACTTACAGTATTTTTATCGTTCTCCCGGCAGTTCAGCCGTCCCATCAATGAGATTTCCATGCAGGTGAGCAACGTATTTACTGCACTTGCCGGTGCGGAGCGGGTTTTTGCTATCATGGATGAAGAACCGGAACCAGCGGATGATAAAGATGCAGTGGTGCTGGAGCCAATGAACGGATATGTGGAACTGAGCCATGTGACCTTTGGATATAATTCAGACAAAGTGATCTTAAAAGATATCAGTCTTTATGCGAAGCCAGGGCAGAAAATCGCCTTTGTAGGTTCTACCGGAGCTGGAAAGACCACGATCACCAACCTTCTCAACCGTTTTTATGATATCCAGGGTGGGGAAATCACCATTGACGGTCAAAATATCCGCCATTTGAAGAAGGAAAATCTTCGCAGAAATATAGCAATGGTACTTCAGGATACCCATCTCTTTACCGGAACCGTAATGGAAAATATTCGCTACGGACGGCTGGAAGCGACCGATGAAGAGGTCATCGAAGCAGCAAAGACAGCGTCAGCATACTCCTTTATTATGAGGCTGCCAGCGGGCTTTGACACAGTTTTAGAGGGAGACGGTGCCAATTTAAGTCAGGGACAGAGACAGCTTTTAAACATTGCCAGGGCCGCTATTTCAAAAGCCCCCATTCTGATCCTTGATGAGGCAACCAGTTCCGTGGATACCAGAACGGAAAAGCACATTGAACGAGGCATGGACCGGCTGATGGCAGACCGTACCACCTTTGTCATCGCTCACCGATTATCCACCGTCCGCAATGCCAATGCAATTATGGTTCTGGAAAACGGACAGATCATCGAGCGGGGAGATCACGATGATTTACTGGCACAGAAGGGAAGATATTATCAGCTTTACACCGGGGCTGTGGAATTGGATTAAAAGGGAATATCAGTTGATGGTATCGCAGGAGCATGGAAGAATTTTATCCATGCTCCTGATTTTGATTGATGAAATCAAGAAACAATGATGCAATAATTTTCAGAAAATTGGTATATAAAATATAGTATGAAATAAAATATGAGGGGAAGTACATTTTAAAATTGACATTTGTTTGTTAAATGATTGGCATTGTTTCATATACCATATTATGGTATACTGATTAAGCCACAAGCATTTGCAGAGAAAGGGGGAATTAGATGGGTTTACCTACATTAAAGGGTGGCATTCATCTTTATGAGGGAAAAGAATTGTCTGAGGATAAACCGGTAGTGATGCTGCAGTCAAAAGGTGAGATGGTTTTTCCTTTGTCCCAGCATATTGGAGCTCCGGCAAAGCCTTTGGTGGCAGCAGGAGACCATGTTTTAGTCGGACAGAAAATCGGGGAGATGGACGGTGTTATTTCCGCCTGTGTAATCAGTTCTGTTTCAGGGACCGTGAAAGCCATTGAACCGAGAATGATAGCAAATGGTACTATGATTATGTCCATTATTATAGAAAATGACGAAACGTATCAGACAATAGAATCCTTTGGAATAAAGCGTGACCCCAAAACGTTATCTAAGGAAGAAATACGCAATATAATCAAAGAGGCAGGCATCGTCGGATTGGGGGGAGCCGGGTTTCCTACCTATGTAAAACTGAGTCCGCGGGATGATGCAAAGATCGACACGGTGATTGTAAATGGTGCGGAATGTGAACCATATCTGACTTCGGATTACCGGCTGATGATTGAAGAGCCGGAGAAGATCATAAAGGGACTTCAGATTATGCTTCAGCTTTTTGAACATGCAAGAGGCGTTATCAGTATTGAGGATAACAAGCCCAAGGCAATCGAAAAATTACAAGAGCTTGCAAAAGATGAACCACGCATTACAATTCTTCCTATTAAGACAAAATATCCCCAGGGTTGGGAGAGAACCCTGATTAATAATGTGACAGGAAGAAAGATAAACTCCGATATGCTGCCGGCAGAAGCAGGCTGTATTGTGAATAACGTGGGTACGGTGATTTCCATATACAATGCTGTCGCAGAAAATACTCCTCTGATCCGCCGTATCATTACGGTAACAGGAGATGCGATACAAAACCCTCAGAATTATTGCGTCAGAATCGGAACCAGCTATCAACAGCTGGTGGAAGCATCGGGTGGCTATAAAACTGAACCGAAAAAGTTGATTTCCGGCGGTCCTATGATGGGACAGGCTATGGCTCATACAGATATACCGGTGACCAAGGTTTCTTCAGCCCTGGTCGCTATGGCTGAAGATGAGACTGCCGGGAATCCGGCGGCAGCATGCATCCGCTGCGGAAGATGCGTCCGGGTCTGCCCTGGCCGCCTTGTACCTCAGAAGATGGTCCTGGCAGCGGCTAATTCTGATGCGGAACGGTTTTTTAAGCTCAACGGGATGGAGTGCTGTGAGTGCGGTTCCTGTTCGTATATCTGTCCGGCAAGGATTCCCCTCACTGAAACATTTATTAAGACCCACCAGAGCATTACAATTAAAAAAGAGAACAAGCGGGAGGCGAAAAGATGACACAATCATTAAGCATTTCTTCTTCACCTCATATCAGAGACCAGGTAACCACATCAAATATTATGTTTGATGTTGCCATTGCCTTAATACCGGCTTCTGCGTATGGGGTGTACCAGTTCGGGATAAAGGCCGCCCTGGTTTTATTGATCAGTGTAATTTCCTGTATCCTCAGTGAATATGTATTTGAAGCCCTTATGGGGAAAACGGTTACAATCAGCGATGGCAGTGCACTTGTAACCGGTATGATTTTAGGCCTTAATATGCCGCCTGCCATACCACTGTGGATTCCATTTTTGGGCGGGATTTTTGCTATCATTGTCGTTAAGCAGCTTTACGGCGGGATCGGCCAGAACTTTATGAATCCTGCGTTGGCAGCCAGATGTTTTCTTCTCATTTCTTTTTCCGGGCAGATGACCACGTTTACATACCATGACGCGGTTGTAAGCCCTACCCCGCTTGCTTCTTTAAAGGCAGGACAGTCCGTGGACCTGACTGCTATGTTTATCGGAAAGATCCCGGGTTCCATGGGAGAAGTATCGGTCATTGCTCTGTTAATCGGAGCTGCCTACATGCTGATCCGGAAGGTGATCTCTATCCGGATACCGGCTGCGTATTTGATTACGTTTGCTCTGTTTGTATTTATCTTCGGCCGTCAGGATCTTACTTATGTGCTGGCACATTTGTGCGGCGGCGGTGTGATTTTTGGTGCATTCTTTATGGCTACGGATTATTCGTCCAGCCCCATTACTGTTAAGGGCCAGATCCTGTTTGGAATCCTTTTAGGAATATTGACCGGCTTGTTCCGTTTGTTTGGAGGTTCTGCGGAAGGTGTTTCCTATGCTATTATTTTCAGCAATATTCTGGTGCCTCTGATTGAGGAGATTTCTCTTCCAAAAGCGTTTGGAAAGGAGAGAGGATAAAATGAAGAATAGCAGAATTATCAAAGATGCGTTGATTTTATTTGTGATCACCGTTATTTCCGGATTATTGCTTGGCGGCGTGCATGAACTTACAAAGGAGACCATTGAAAAGTCAGGTATGTCCGCAAAGAACGAAGCGAATCGGGCGGTATTTCCGGAAGCTTCAGAATTTAAGACCGATGACAAACTGACAGAAGCCGTGGAAAGCAGCAATGCCGAACTTCCTTCAAAGGATTATGGCAATGTAGGGATCGACCAGGCACTTGCAGCAATTGATGAAAGCGGGACGGTTCTTGGATATGCGGTTACCTGTTATTCCAACGACAGCTATAACGGGCCCGTAAAGATTTTGGTAGGAATCAATGCGGATAAAAGCTTAAAAGGAATTGAAGTCCTGGAAATCAATGATACACCGGGACTGGGGCAGCTGGCAAAAGAACCTGCATTTAAGGGACAATTTACAGGAAAATCTGCAGAAACGCTTACTGTGGCCCAGTCAGGAAGCGGCGGTGAGTCAGAGATCAATGCCATCAGCGGAGCGACCATTACATCCCGTGCGGTCACCAATGCGGTCAATGCCGCACTGTATCTGGCGTATCATCACATAGAACAATAGGAGGTGGAAAGATGAAAAATCAATATACGGAACGGTTATGGAACGGTATTATTAAAGAAAATCCTACCCTTGTATTGATGCTTGGCATGTGTCCGACCCTGGCGGTCACCACATCCGTGATCAATGGGCTGGGAATGGGGATTTCCACAGCGGTGGTGTTACTGTTTTCCAACATGATTATTTCTGCGATGCGTAAAATCATATCGGATACCATTCGGATTCCTGCCTATATTGTGATTGTTGCCACACTGGTTACCACGGTCCAGCTGCTTTTGCAGGCTTATGTACCATCTCTTTATACGGCTCTTGGGATCTATATCCCGCTCATAGTGGTAAACTGTATTATTTTAGGACGTGCGGAAGCGTTTGCTTCTAAAAACGGAGTGTTGGTTTCTGCTTTTGACGGTTTAGGAATGGGAATCGGTTTTACAATCGCACTTACCTGCATTGGTTTTGTGAGGGAACTTTTGGGTTCCGGTTCTGTGTTTGGATATACGTTCATTCCAGAGGGGTATCAGATCACGATATTTTCCCTGGCTCCGGGAGCATTTTTCGTCCTGGCTGGTCTGACGGCGTTGCAGAATAAATTTAAAGCCCCATCTGCAACGAACGGGGCCTCTGATTCCTGTGACAGCTGCGGCTCCTGTATGGGAACCTGCGGCGTTTCCGGGCAAAAGAGTGGTAAAAGCGGCAATGCCAAAAACGGGAAAAGGGAGAAATAGGAGGAGGAAACAATGAAAGAATTGTTATTAATTGCGGTTGGTGCGGCCTTGGTAAATAACGTAGTGCTCAGTCAGTTCCTTGGCCTATGTCCGTTTCTTGGAGTTTCAAAAAACGTAAAGACCTCAGCTGGTATGGGAGCTGCAGTGATCTTTGTCATTACGATTTCTTCTCTGGTCACCAGCCTGATCTATAACGGGATTTTAGTGGGACTTCATCTGGAATACCTGCAGACGATTGTGTTTATTCTGGTGATTGCGGCTTTGGTCCAGTTTGTGGAAATGTTCTTAAAGAAATCCATGCCGCCTCTTCATAAAGCGCTGGGAGTATATCTTCCTCTGATCACAACCAACTGTGCGGTACTTGGTGCCGCTCTTACCAATGTATCAAAGAATTACGGAATCCTTCAGAGTGTGGTAAACGGCATTGGGATTTCCATTGGTTTTACCATTGCCATCGTTATGCTGGCAGGCATCCGGGAAAAGATTGAATACAATGATATTCCCAAGTCATTTCAAGGCTCACCCATTGTTCTTATCACAGCAGGACTTATGGCCATTGCATTTTTCGGATTTGTCGGATTGATTTAAAGGGGGAAGAATAGAAATGATAACGGGAATAATTTATGCGGCCGCCGTGTTAGGCGGGACCGGTCTGTTGATCGGCCTGTTTTTGGGCATCGCCAGTGAGAAATTAAAAGCGGATACAGATGAAAGACAGGTGAAAATCCGTCAGGCGCTGCCGGGAATTAACTGTGGCGGTTGCGGGTATGCAGGCTGCGATGCATTGGCGAGTGCCATTGCCGAGGGCAAGGCACCGGTCACGGGATGCCCGGTGGGGAGAGAGAAAACAGCGGAGAAAATCCGGGAAATCATGAAGGATTTTTAAAGAAGTCTCATCTGTTTTACCAAGTTAAGTCCCTGCCACTCTTTTGATATAAAAAACTCCTCTGCCGGATTGAAATGGGCAGGGGAGTTTTTCGTATTTATAATGTGTTATTTCTATTTAAAACTGAAAATATTAAAACTGAAAATAATTCATAGCGTTATTATAGGAAATACCTTCGATGATTTCTTTCAATGCCTTCTGGTCATTTGGATATTCTCCGTTGTCAACCCACCCGCCGATCAACTCACAAAGGATTCTGCGGAAGTATTCGTGCCTGGTATAAGACAAAAAGCTTCTGGAGTCAGTGAGCATACCAATGAAGTTTCCAAAGCATCCTACATTGGCCAGAGAGGTCATCTGCTCGGTCATGCCGATCTTGTGATCATTAAACCACCATGCGGAACCATGCTGGATCTTACCTGGAAAATCGCTCTGGAAGCAGCCGATGATGGTGCCGATGGAAGCATTGTCATTGGGATTTAAGGAGTAGATGATGGTTTTTGGGATCTCATTGGTTGCACTCAAAGCGTTTAAGAAATCTGCCATCTGTGCGGATGGTGCGTAGTTGTTGATGCAGTCATAACCGGTATCAGGCCCCAGCTTTTCAAACATCATGGCATTGTTGTCACGTTTGCAGCCATAATGAAGCTGCATCACCCAGCCCATGCGGTTGTATTCTTTTGCAACGAATAACATAAAGGCAGTTTTATATTTCAGTTCGTCTTCTTTAGAAATGGTTTTTCCGGAAAGACCTTTTGCAAAAATAGCTTCAAGCTCTGTTTCATCAGCAGGAACATACATGACGTATTCAAGGGCGTGGTCAGATACGGAACAGCCCTGGCTCTTAAAGAATTCCATACGGTTTTTCAGTGCAGTTTTAAGGGACGCAAAATCCTTGATTTCAATGCCGCTGGCAGCGGATAATTTTGCTATGTATGCCGCAAAATCAGGTTTTTCTACATTCATAGCCTTGTCCGGTCTCCAGGCAGGAAGCACTTTTACATCAAAAGAAGAATCAGCAGCGATTTTCTGATGCCACTCCAGTGTATCGGCAGGATCGTCTGTGGTACAGATAACCGTAACGTTTGACTGTTTGATGATATTGCGGACGCTCATGGAATCTTCATGAAGCTTTTCATTGCATAAATTCCATACCTCCTCAGCCGTATCTCCGTTTAGATAACCGGTGTAGCCGAAATATCTCTGAAGTTCCAAATGGCTCCAGTGATAGAGAGGGTTGCCGATCAGTTTTGACAGCGTCTCTGCCCACTTCTGGAATTTCTCACGGTCTGAAGCATCGCCGGTAATAAATCGTTCATCAACCCCATTGGAACGCATCTGGCGCCATTTATAATGATCACCGCCTAACCAAACCTGGGTAATGTTATCAAATTTGCGGTCTTCGTAGATTTCCTGTGGGTTGATGTGGCAGTGATAATCAACGATGGGCATTTTTTTTGCATAGGTGTGATAAAGTGCCTTTGCTGCTTCCGTTGACAATAAGAAATCCTGATCCATAAACTGTTTCATGTTAGTGAATCCTCCTTGTATATAAGTATATAAAAATTAAAAATTAGTAGTACCTCGTTTGATCAATTCCGGCGTGATCGTAGTTTTAGCCGGTACGTTCCCGTTGTTTAACACTTTCATCAAAGTGTTGACGGTTGTGGTACACAGTGCTTCCACCTTATTGTCTACGGAAGTAATCTCAGGAGTCGTACACCTTGACAGGATCGAATTATTGTATCCTATGATGTTTAAATCCTCCGGAATCTTAATTCCGGCCTGATCCGCATATTTGACCGCACCAACCGCCAGAATATCCTCTGCAGCCAGAACAGCATCAAAATGTATTCCGCTGGAGGAGAGTTTCTTAAGCTGTTCCATCGCAGCGTCAAGATCCTTCTGGCAAAGCACCATAAGTTCTTCCTTCACCGTAAAACCTGCATCTCTTACCGCTTTCCGGTATCCGGAAAGCTTACGCAAGTTGCTGTAGGAGTTTCCGGAATAAAGATAAAGTATGGATTTCCGCCCGGATTTTATCAGGCTTGCTGCCGCACTGCAGACTGCGGCATGGTCGTCGCAGACGGTGCTGTAAATCTGTTCTCCTTCCAGACTTCCGTTGACCAGCATCAAAGGAATGTCTTTTGCCGTCTCCAAAAGATAAGCATTGTCCTTGGGCCGTGCCTCTATATAATGGGAACCGGTCAGAATAATGGCATCCACCCGTTTGGAACAAAGCAGCTCCAAATACTTCTTTTTGGTCTCAGGAAGATATCCGCTGCAGCAGAGAATAGAATCATAACCATTGCTCCGGAGTTCTTTTTCCAGATAGTAGATGGCTTCTGCCAGCCAGGGGTCCGAGGAATCGGAACACATAATCCCAATGGTTTTCATTGTATTAAGGCCAAGGCTTCTGGCAAATACATTAGGGGTATAGCCAAGCTCCTCCATGACAGCAAGTACCCGCTGTCTGGTTTTTTCACTGACATTGGGATTTCCGTTAATCACGCGGGAAACGGTGGCAATTGAAACGTGAGCATGTTCGGAAACATCGTATATATTCAATAGCAGCACCTCCGTAATTGTAAGTATTTACATACCGCTTTTATTATATCTAATTATGATTAATAATACAATCCCTGATTTGTTATTTTCCCAAAATATTGGAGTAAAACATGACTTTTTTGTAAATGCTTACAAAAGAGTCGTATATGCGAAAATAAACTTGCATTTTTTTCAATTCCAGGAGTATACTAAGACTTAGAAATGGAGGCAAGACATGAAACTGAATAGAACTACGCAAAGAACAGTGGAAATTTTAAAAATGATTTCCCGGACACCGGAAGGTGCCACATTAGATGATATCTGTGAAAAACTGAACCTGCCCAAAACCAGTGCCTACGATATCGTTACCACTCTGGCAGAGATGGGGATGGTAAATGTGAAGCGGGGGCAGAAGCAGATTTATACCATAGGCTTAATGTCTTACCGCATTGGAATCAATTACACCAATAATCTGGATTTTATAGGAATCATAGAGCCGGTTTTAAAGGCATTTGCAAAAGAAGTGGGGAAAACAGTCTTTTTCGGAATCCCTTCCGATCATCATGTTGTATACATATGTAAGTTTGAACCGGAGAATCCTATTATAACGACGGCTACCGTAGGGTCCAAAAATCCTTTATACTGTACTTCCCTTGGAAAGGTAATTCTTGCGTACAGCGAAGAGGAAAAAAGAGAGCAGATGATCAGCCGCATTAAATTTACCCAGTTTACCGAGCGGACGGTCAAGGACAGAGACCAGCTGATTCATGAGCTTAATATAGTCCGGGAGAGAGGCTATGCGTTCGACGCCAGAGAGATGGAAGAACACATGCAGTGTGTGGGGGCTCCTGTCTTTGACCGGGATGGCAATGTGCTCGGAGCTATCAGCGTTTCCACGCTTTATAAACCCACCGAGGATTATGAAACCCTGGGTAAACTCATAGCGGAAAAGGCCATGGAGGTTTCCCGATTATTAGGATTTCTTGGAAAAATATAAGGATTACCTGTTGACAAAATGAATAGAAACGATTAATATTCAAGTATAGGAATCGTAAATATGAAGTTAATTCGTATATGCGAACTTTAAGAAGGAGAGAGGAACAATCATGAAAAAAGAACAGGTTTTATCAAAGATGAAAAAAGACTGTCTGGTTGCTGTCGTTCGTGCAAAAAACTTAGAGCAGGGTGAAAAAGTAGTTGACGCCATCATTTCCGGGGGGATCAATTTTATTGAAATTACAATGACTATGGATGAAGGAAATCCCATTGAATTTATTTCAAAGATGTCAGAAAAATATAGCAGGAATGAGGATGTTGTGATCGGTGCAGGTACGGTACTTGATCCTGAGACAGCAAGAGCAGCAATCCTTGCTGGTGCAAATTATGTAGTAAGCCCAGGCTTAAATGTTGAGACCATTAAGCTTTGCAACCGTTACAGAGTTCCTATGCTTCCGGGGGTTATGACTCCTACCGAAGCAATCACCGCATTGGAAGCAGGCTGTGACGTTATAAAGATATTCCCCGGCAACATCATGGGACCATCCGCAATCAGTTCCTTTAAGGGACCTCTTCCTCAGGGAGAATTCATGCCCTCCGGCGGTGTTGACGTTGATAATGTTGACAAATGGATCAAGGCTGGCGCATATGCAGTCGGTACAGGAAGCAGCTTGACAAAGGGCGCTAAAACAGGCGATTTTGCAGCCGTTACCGCAAAAGCAAAAGAATTTGTAGAGGCAGTGGCAGCAGCACGCAAATAATTTAAAATCAGCAGGAGATTAAGGAGAGTACAAAATGGCAAAGATCGTAACCATGGGTGAAATCATGTTAAGATTATCTACCCCGAACAATGAAAAATTTATTCAGGCAGATGAATTTGATGTAAACTACGGCGGCGGAGAGGCAAACGTAGCAGTTTCTTTAGCCAACTACGGACACGACGTTGAATTTGTAACAGCAATCCCGAAGAATCCTATCGGGGATTGTGCGGTTGCTGCTTTAAGAAAATACAATGTAGGAACAAAGCACATCGCAAGAGGCGGCGAAAGACTTGGTATCTATTTCTTAGAAACAGGTTCTGCTATGAGAGCTTCTTCCGTTGTTTATGACAGAGCACATTCATCCATCTCTACAGCTACGGCTGCTGATTTTAACTTTGATGAGATCTTTGAAGGTGCGGACTGGTTTCATTTTACAGGAATTACACCGGCAGTCAGCGATCGTGCTGCAGAGCTGACGGAAGCTGCATTAAAGGCAGCAAAAGCTCATGGTGTTACGGTTTCCGTTGACTTGAACTTCCGTAAAAAATTATGGTCTTCTGAGAAAGCCCAGAAGGTAATGACAAACTTTATGCAGTATGTGGATGTTTGTATCGGCAATGAAGAGGATGCGGAAAAGGTTCTTGGCTTTAAGCCGGGCAATACTGATGTAACAAGCGGAGAACTGGAATTACAGGGCTATGTAGACATCTTCAATCAGATGATCGACAAGTTCGGTTTCAAATATGTTATCAGCTCCTTGCGTGAAAGCCGTTCTGCATCGGATAACGGCTGGTCTGCTTGTATCATGGATGGTAAGACCCGCGAATTCTATCATTCTAAAAAATATCACATTACGCCAATCGTGGACCGCGTAGGCGGAGGCGACTCCTTTGCAGCTGGCGTTATTTCCGGTATGAGTGACGGAAAGGACTTCAAAGGTGCACTTGAATTTGCAGTAGCAGCTTCTGCATTAAAGCACACGATCCCAGGAGATTTCAACCTGGTAACCAGAGAGGATGTTGAGACTCTGGCAGGAGGAGACGGATCAGGACGTGTTCAGAGATAGTGACTGACCGACTGTCTGCAGACAGGAGAAGGATTCCTGCCATTTACAAATAATATAAGACATCGGGGATCATTCTTTAATGATCCCCTTTTTAAAACTAATGGAGGAAATGTCAGAATGAGCAACAGACCATTTGATTTATTAAGTCTGGGCGAATTGCTTTTGCGTCTGTCTCCGGCAGGTGTGGAAAGACTGGTCCGGGGTGATTCCTTTATGAAACAGGTTGGGGGTGCGGAGTTAAATGTTGCGGTGGGGGCAGCCCTTTTGGGACTTCACACTGGTTTGGTGACCCAGCTTCCTGCTCATGATATGGGAAAATTTGCAAAGAACAAAGTTCGTTCCTATGGCATCAGTGATGACTATTTTGTATATGACCAAAGTGCAAATGCAAGACTGGGGTTATATTATTATGAGTACGGAGCTTATCCGAGAAAGCCCAAGGTGGTTTACGACAGAAAGAACAGCTCCTTTGTCTATATCAGTGAAGACTCTTTCCCGGATGAGATGTATCGGGCAGCGACCTGCTTTCATACGACCGGTATCACCCTGGCTCTTTGCGAAAATACCAGGAAAACGGCCATTGATATGATAAAGAAATTTAAGGCAAGCGGAACCATCATTTCCTTTGATGTGAATTTCCGCGGCAATCTATGGACGGGGGAAGAAGCCAGGGAATGCATTGAACAGATCCTTCCCTATGTGGATATTTTCTTCTGCTCGGAAGATACCGCCAGACTGACCTTTAAAAAACAGGGAACGGTCAAAGAGATGATGAAGAGCTTTACCCAGGAGTATCCGATTTCCATTGTGGCTTCTACTCAGAGAATCGTACATAGCCCGAAAAGCCATACCTTTGGGTCCGTGATATACGATGCGGCCAGAATGAAATATTACGAGGAAGAGCCTTACCATAACATTGATGTGGTGGACCGGATCGGAAGCGGAGATGCTTATATTGCAGGTGCTCTTTACGGCCTTTTAAGCAGCGGAGGAGACTGTATGAAAGCAGTTCAGTACGGCAACGCCACCGCAGCATTAAAGAATACCATTCCAGGTGATTTGCCGACTTCTGATTTAAGTGAGGTTGACACGGTGATCCGGGAACACAATGAGAAAGGTCCTCAGAGTGAAATGAGCAGATAATTAATAGTGGCGGTATTCTGGAAAACGAAGTCATCGTGGATGGAATTGTGGAGCAAAGATATTGGATCAGAATCCAATAAATGAGCATCCAGTCTATGCAAAAAGGATCGGTCAATAATTTCTGACCGGTCCTTTTTGCATAGACTGTTTTTTAGTTTCCGCACTCAATGCTGATTTCGTTAAATTTTTCAAGAATAAATTCTGTATCCAGACCATTTTTATCCTCTCCGGATTTATCGACCACTGCAGAACCCTGATGCATCATCAGCAGGCGGTTTCCGTATTCCACCGCATACCGCAGGTTATGAGTGACCATGATGGTGGTCAGATGTTTTTCTTTTACAATTTTATCGGTCAGCTGCATGATGATCTCCGCTGTCTTAGGGTCCAGAGCAGCAGTATGTTCATCTAAAATCAGGAATTCAATAGGAGTCATGGTGGACATGAGCAGTGCCATTGCCTGCCGCTGGCCGCCGGATAAAACACCGACCTTTACGTGAAGCTTATCTTCAAGGCCCAGGCCCAGAGACCGAAGCTGTTCTTTATAATAGGTGATCCGCTGCTTGTTGGTTCCGGGAAGGAGATTAAAAGGCTTTCCCTTGGTATCTGCAATTGCCATATTCTCTAGGATTGTCATGTTCGGGCAGGTTCCCATGGACGGGTTCTGATAGACCCTTCCAATGCGGCGCTGGCGCTTGTATTCCGGCATATTGGAAATGTCAATTCCGTTGATGCGGATGGAGCCGCTGTCTAAGGGAATGCTGCCGCAGATGATGTTTAAGAGGGAGGTTTTACCGGAACCGTTGCTTCCTACAACCGATACAAACTGCTGATCCTCAATGGTCAGTGAAAAGTCCCGGAACAGGCACATTTCATTGACCGTTCCCTGATTGTAATATTTGTTGATGTTATGAAGCTCAAGCATGATTTTTTACCTTCCTTTCTCTGCCGTTGCTGAGTACCAGAATTCCTAAAAACAGCACGGAGGTAATCAGTTTTAGATCCGAAGCTTCCATGCCCATATAGATGGCAATGGAAACGCAGGCCTTATAAATAATGGAACCAATGACAACTGCGGTGGTTGCCTTAACCGCTCCGAACCGTTTGAAAAGTTTCGTACCAATGATAACATTAGCAAGACCGATCACGATGGTACCGGTTCCCATACTGATTTCAAAAAAGCCTTTTTGCTGGCAGTATACGGAACCGGCTAAAGCTGCCAGGCCGTTGGCAATGGCAAGGCCCAGGATCTTTACAGAGCCTTTATCCTTGGCAAGAGAGGTAACAAGGGTCTCATTGTCCCCCACCGCCCGTAATAAGTAGCCCGATCTGGTTTTTAAATACAGGTCAAGAAGAAGCTTTACGATCAGGACGATCACAGCCAGTATTATAATAACGCTGATGTCAGAAAGACCTTCAGGAACCAGGCGGCTCACCAGAGCGTTTTCAAAAATGGAATCATTGTTGAAAAACGCCACGTTGGACTTTCCGGCCAATCTTAAATTGATCGAGTAGAGCGCAGTCATGACAATAATACCGGACAGAAGGTCTCTTACCTTTAATTTTACGTGAATGAAACCGGTAACACATCCCGCCAGGACACCGGCTGCAAAAGCAATCAACAGTGTTGCCAGCGGATTGAATCCTGCCAGAATCAAAGTGGCTGTAATTGCCCCTCCCAACGGAAAGGTCCCATCTACAGACAGATCCGGAAAATCCAGTATTTTATAGGTAATGTATACGCCCAGTGCCATGATGGCATAAACCAGACCTTCTTCTAAAACGCCAAGTATGATTGACATGATATGACTTCCTCCAATATGGTTCGATAATAAGTATTACTGTTTGATCTCTTTAAACATCTCAGCGGCAGAATCGGTAAGCTCTGCAGGCAAGGTGATTCCAAGATTTTCTGCTGCTTTCGCATTTCCGTAGAACGCTGCTTCCTTAATCACTTCAAAATTCATCTCACTTGCTTTGGCTTCACCTTTTAAGACTTTTGCAGCCATTTTACCGGTCTGCTTTCCTAAATCTACGTAATCAAGTCCCATAGCGGCCAGACAACCGATTTTAACCTGTTCCACTTCGCTTCCGAAGACAGGAATGTTTTTCTTTGCAGCTTTGTCTAAAATAAGCGGAAGAGAGCTGACTACGGTATTATCTGTTAAGTTATTTAAGCAGTCCACCTTCTGTAAGAGACTGTCGGTTGCCAGAGGTATGTCAGCAGGAGCGGAGACAGGGCCTTCTACGATCTCAAAGCCGTAGTCAGCGGCTGCAGCCTTATATTCGGCAATTGCAGCTTCCGAGTTTACTTCGCTGGTGCTGTAAAGAATTCCGATGGTTTTCGCATCTGGAAGGATTTTACGGATCATTTCCAGCTGTTTTTCTACCGGCAGCTTGTCGCTGGTTCCGGTTACTTCGCCGACAGAAGTTCCGTCTTCCTTGGCGAGGGCAGCAGCGACCGGATCAGTAACAGCGGTATAAATGACTGGGACTTCTGATTTTTTCGCTCCGCTGTAAGCCGCCTGTGCCATTGGTGTCGCGATGGCGCAGATAAGGTCCGCCTTTTTGGAGAGGAAATTGTTCACGATCTGGCTTGCTGTGCCGCCGTCAGCCTGAGCATTTTCATACAGAATGGTTAAGTTTTTGTTTTCTTCGATTCCTTCCTCTTTTAACCCTTCCAAAAAGCCTTCCCGGCAATTATCAAGAGAGCCGTGTTCCGCAAACTGGCCGATGCCGATGGTGTATGCGCTGCCTTCTTTTGAACCTTCCGATGCTTTTGCAGGAGCCTTGGAACAGGCGGAGAGTGCTGTGGCAGCGGTTGCTGCGATTAATAACAGTTTAACAGATTTTTTCATAAATATGTCCTCCTTGAATGGTTGTTCGTTGATAGAAAAGGAAGGCAGCGGAGACTCTTTGAAATAAAAAAAGTCCCAAGTATGTTCTAAACCATACTTGAGACGAATTATACAATCCGCGGTGCCACTCAAATTGACTTTATAAAAGTCCACTTTTCATATACAAACATATATGCCACAAAAATAACGGTTGTGGAATCCGTCAGCCCCTACTGAAAATCTGGTTCAGGGCCGCCCTCAAAAGTCCATTCGGCTATCCGCTTTATACCGCACTCACACCAACGGCGGCTCTCTGAAATAATGCAGGGAAAGCTTACTCTTCTTTTTCAACGGTTTGTTTTATTTAGTCACTATCTTAATGCGTTAAAGTGTTTTTGTCAACCAATATTTGAAAAATATTTTTATAAGACCTTTTCCAATCCTGGCAACTCCTTGAAGACTTGCATGTAATAGGATACATCTGTTATAATATATGCAGATATGGTTTCTTCTCTGCATGTTTTAGGAAGAGTCATTCTTTTTATTTAGAGATAATTATGCTGCAATACAGATACGATCTGTCTATGGAGGGTTGGCTTATGAAAAAATTACTGATTGTAGTGGATATGCAAAAGGATTTTATTGACGGGGCCCTGGGAACCAAAGAGGCAAGGGCCATTGTTCCCAATGTAAAAAAGAAGATTGAAGAGTATCAGGCGAACAAAGAGGATGTGCTCTTTACCCTGGATACCCATGAGAACGATTACCTGGAAACCCAGGAGGGGAAGAAGCTTCCTGTGGTCCATTGCATTCGCGGAACAAACGGCTGGGGGCTTCACGAAGCTCTGAAGGAATTCCCGGGGCGGAGATTTGAAAAGAATACCTTTGGAAGTGCAGATTTGGCAGAATTTTTAAAGAACAAAGAATATGCGTCCATAGAACTCATTGGATTGTGTACCGACATCTGCGTGATTTCCAATGCGCTGTTAATCAAAGCGTTTTTGCCTGAGATGCCCATTCGTGTGGATGCCTCCTGTTGTGCCGGTGTAACGCCTGAGAGCCATGAGAATGCGCTCAATGCCATGAAGGTATGTCAGATTGAAGTTATCTGACCGCAGCATAAAATAATAAGAAAAAGAAATGCCGGGATAATAACGTTTCCATCCGGCATTTCTTTTTTTATTGGAACAATGATTGAAGATCATGATAAAAGCCAGGATAAGAAATATTGACGCATTCTGCGCCTAAAATTTCCGTTTCCCCTTCTGCGCACAATCCGGTCACGGCAAAAGTCATAGCGATCCGATGGTCCAGCCTGCTGTCAATAACGGCTCCGTGAAGGGGTTTTCCTCCCCGGATGATCATGCCGTATTCTGTTTCCTCAACATCAGCGCCCATGGCAGAAAGATTGCGGACCATGACTTCAATGCGGTTGGATTCCTTTACTTTAAGTTCCCCAGCGTCTTTTATGATGGTTTCCCCTTCTGCAAAACAAGCCATGGCAGCAATCATGGGAAGCTCGTCAATGAGCCTTGGAATAATGGCTCCTTCAATGGTTATGCCATGAAGAGAACTTGATTTTACCAAAATATCCGCAGTAGGTTCTCCGGAATCCGTATTTTCATTAAGAAGAGTGATATTGCCGCCCATATCCCTGCATACGGAAAGGATGCCGTCACGGGTCGGATTGATTCCTGCATTTTTAATCAAAATCTCGGAACCTGGTACCATAAGCCCTGCCGCAAGAAAGAATGCTGCGGAGGAGATATCTCCGGGAACTGCGATCTTGTTGCCGTAAAGCTCCTTTGCCGGAGTGATACAGGCGGTGGTTCCTTCTGTTTTCACATCAGCGCCAAAGTAGTTTAACATGATTTCCGAATGGTTCCTGGATCTATACGGTTCGGTTACCTTTGTTTCTCCTTCGGCATACAGACCTGCCAGAAGAATGGAAGATTTGATCTGGGCGGAAGCAACCTTACTGGTATAGTGGATGCCGTGAAGGGGTTTTCCCGAAATGGCAAGAGGTGCACAGCCGTTGTCAGAGATGCTTTTGATATCCGCGCCCATTAAGGATAATGGCTCTATGATCCTTTTCATAGGACGTTTTTTTATGGAATCGTCCCCGGTCAAGGTCACGTCAAAATCCTGGGCAGCCAATATGCCGGAAATCAGGCGGGTCGTTGTTCCGCTGTTTCCGCAGTCAAGGATGCCAGCCGGTTTTTTCAGCCCATGCAGTCCGTTTCCCTTTACAATCACACTGTCACCGTTTATTTCAATGGAAATTCCCATTTTCCGAAAACAGGAGATGGTGGAAAGACAGTCGGCACCAGGAAGAAAATGGCTGATTTCAGTGGTTCCTTTCGCGATGGAGCCCAACATCACGCTGCGATGGGATACGGATTTATCACCAGGTATGGTTATTTCTCCCTTTAAAGGGGAGGCTTTTGTGAATTTCATAGGATACCTCTCTTTAATTCGATATTAAATCATAATGATATCGTTCCAGTTGTTTCCATGCTTGTTCCATGGTTTCCTTATTATAGAACGAGATTCTTAAAGTCCCTTCCCCGTGTTCCCGGTTGTGGTTGATGCCGATATTTTTTATGCTGATGCCTTTTGCAGCCAGGATAACCGATAAGGTGGA
This sequence comes from Lacrimispora sinapis, assembly GCF_043633585.1. Classification (NCBI taxonomy): domain Bacteria; kingdom Bacillati; phylum Bacillota; class Clostridia; order Lachnospirales; family Lachnospiraceae; genus Lacrimispora; species Lacrimispora sinapis. The sequence goes on from NZ_CP141832.1 coordinate 1,575,873, forward strand.
GATTGCACCCACTTCATCCGCCATATTTACGGTAAAGGAATAATCCGGTACAATGGGGCCTCTGGCTTTCTCGGAAAGTGTGTTCCGGTAATCCCGGGAGGTCTCAAACAAATGGTAAATATACGAATGGTTCTTTGCCTCCAATTCTTCAAGAATCTGGTTTAAGGACGCAATGTATCGTTTGAGTATCAGGGAAAGATTCTCATGATTTGTCATGCAGATCTGTTCCCATATTACCGGAGAAGAAGAAGCGATTCGGGTGATGTCTTTGAAGCCGCCTGCAGAAAGCCGTTTCATCAGCTCCTGTTCGTTATCGGAATCCTTAACCAGATTTACAAGGCTTGAAGCTACGATATGGGGCAGATGGCTGATGGCGGCGGCCACAAAATCATGCTCTTTGTAATCCAGAACCAGGGGAATGGAACCGATGCATTCGGCAATCTGGATCAACCGGTCCACCTGCTCCCTGGAGGAACTGGCGGTGGGAGTAATAATATAATAGGCGTTCTCAAGCAGAAGGTCGGTGGAATTTTCATATCCTGTTTTTTCCGAACCGGCCATGGGATGACCTCCTACAAAACAGGATTCCATGCCAAGACGGATGACTGCTTCGTGGATGTCTGTCTTGGTACTGCCTACATCCGTAATAATGGCACCAGGTTTTCGGTAGGGGCTGATTTTTTCTAAATATTCTGCATTATATTCCACAGGGGTGCAAAGGAAAATCATGTCACATTCCTTTAACTCCTCCCCAATGCCATCTAAAATCACATCTACAATTCCCTCATCCCTGGCTTTTTGCAGCGTCGCTTTGGAACGCATGTAAGCCATAATCCTGGTACTTGGTTTTTCACGCTTGATCCCTTTGGCAATGGAACCGCCAATCAGACCAAGCCCGATAAAGGCAATGGCAGCTTCACTCATGAAGAAACCCTCCCGGAAAGTTTTGCATAAGGTTCTAATTCGTTCATCATGTGATCAAACTGATCGAAAGTCAGAGACTGTGGACCGTCGGATAAAGCACAGGAAGGACATGGGTGGACTTCCACAATAAGACCGTCGGCTCCAACTGCAAGTGCCGCCTTTGAAATCGGCTCAATGTATGCCCGGACTCCCGTGGCATGGCTGGGATCAATAATAATGGGCAGATGGCTCTTGGAACGGATCACAGGAACAGCACTGATGTCCAGGGTGTTTCTGGTGGCGGTTTCATAGGTACGGATGCCCCGTTCACAGAGGACAATGTTTGGGTTTCCCTCTGATGCAATGTATTCAGCCGCATTGAGCCATTCATCAATGGTAGCGCATAAGCCTCTCTTTAGCAGAACAGGAACTCCGGCCCGGCCTGCCTCCTTTAACAGCTCAAAGTTCTGCATGTTACGTGCTCCGATTTGGATCATATCCACATATTTAACGGCTGTTTCAAGGGCGCGTAAGCTGGTGGCTTCACAGATAATATTCAGTCCGGTGGCTTCTCTGGCTTCCTTCATGTATTTTAAGCCTTCCTCCTCCAGCCCCTGAAATGCGTAAGGGGAAGTTCTCGGTTTGTATGCGCCGCCTCTTAAAAACTGTGCACCGGCTTTTTTCACAGCAGCCGCAGTTTCCAGAAGCATGTCCCTGTTTTCAATGGCACAGGGACCTGCCATCATGGTGAAGTGGCCTGGGCCGATCTTTGCAGTACCGACCGTGATCACGGAATCCTCTGGGTGGAATTTTTTATTGACCAGTTTATAGGATTCTGTCACATTCACGATTTTATCCACACCTTCGATCAGTTCAATGTTAGCACCCTGAAGCTTTGATTTGTCGCCGATGACACCTACGATGGTCACTTCGGCCCCCTTGGATAAATGTGCCTGAAGGCCATTCGCCTCAATAATTTGTTTGATTTTAATCACAGCTTCCTCAGAAGCATTGGGCTTCATAATAATAATCATAATAGATTTCCTCTCTTTTTGCTAATGGTTAATCCCCATTGTATAAGATAACCTTCCGGTTGTCAACGCTTTTATACTTTAAAGTTCAACACTTTAAAGTAAATTTTGATTTTATTTCTTTTTAACTTCAAATTAATGGTATAAATTCAATCCTTATGGTAGAATATCTGTTATAACAGCAGAAGCAATAGTTTGATCGGTAATACTGCCGCAGGGCAGCGAGTCGCTGTCTGGACATTTATAGTATAGGAGAAGACCGCAATCTGCTGCGAAGTACTGCTGCACATTGCATGTGCATGACGCATGCTGCTTGTACATCTTCGCATCTTACGGTATCATTTTTGTATTGCTTCTGCTGTTTGATTGTCAGATTTCAGATAGAGTGAGGATTATGCCGATGAATCAGTCAGATATTTGGAAATACTGCACGCCGGAGCATTGCCGGGACATGCTGCTGTCTTTTCGCCTTTTGGGAGAAAAATTGCCCGACGATAAAGTGATCGCATGTCTTTATTCAGTCAGCAATCATACGGAACGTCATTATAAAGTCATTCAGATTCCCAAAAGGGACGGAACCAGGAGAACTCTGATGGTACCTGATTGTCTGCTTAAGAAAATTCAAAAGAACATTTTAAATCATATTCTTTCCGGATTTGCAGTTTCCTCCTGTGCCACGGCATATCAAAAAGGAACCTCTGTGTTAAAGAATGCCTCGGTTCATACAGGAAACCGGCTGGTTTTAAAGCTGGATATAAAAGATTTTTTTGGAACCATTTCTTTTCCCATGGTGTTAGGAAGCGTATTTTCCCGTAAGTATTTTCCTTTATCGGTGGGAACCATGCTGACATCCCTGTGCTGCTGCCGGGAATTTCTGCCTCAGGGAGCACCCACTTCGCCTGCCATTTCAAATCTGGTCATGAAGCCTTTTGATGACTACATGAAACAATGGTGCGGAAAACAGGGGATTTCATACAGCAGATATTGCGATGACATGACTTTTTCCGGTGATTTTCTTCCGGGGCGGGTCATACGCAAGGTTTCAGATTTTCTATCTGTGATGGGATTTTCTTTAAATGAAGAGAAGACCAGAATACTATCCTGTCATAGAAGACAGGCGGTCACAGGGATCGTGGTAAATGAAAAAGTGCAGGTATCTGCGGATTACCGGAGAAAGCTGCGGCAGGAAGTATATTACTGTCTGAAGTTCGGGGTCAAGTCCCACTTGGAAAGGACCGGAAGAACAGAATTGGATTCAGAGAAAGAACGGCGGTATTTGGATTCTCTTCTTGGAAAAATCCGGTATCTTCTGTATATCAATCCAGAGGATGCATGGTTTCAGGAGGCCAGAGAAAGGATTTCTTTATTGGCAGATTCTATCAAACCGTCTGAGACAATCGTATAAAACAAGTGGAGGGTAAGTGATGAGAAAATTATGGAAAAAGTTGGCTGTTTGCAGCACCTGCTGTCTGTTTGGGGCAGGTGTCTTTGCATTTATGCCTGGAGCACCTGGGCAGCTGGAAGCAAAGGCTCAGATAGAAACAGGTATCAATAGATATGGCTGGCAGCAGGAACCGGACGGGTGGAGATATAGAAACAGCGACGGTTCTTATGCAAAGGGCTGCTTTGGAGCGGTTGCAGATACATGGTACTATTTTGATGCGGAAGGCTATATGGTGACCGGCTGGCAGCAGGTAGGAGATGACTGGTATTATTTTGAGAAAGATGGACATATGGTTACTGGTCCGGTCTATATTGGAGAGACATATTACTATTTTGAATCCAGTGGGAAGCTTCATGAGAGCTTCTTTGAAAAGGAATGATGAAAAAGAGGGGCTTGTCCCCTCTTTTTTTTGAAATGATAGAAAAATGTCGAAATATATTTGTACAAATTGTATGATTTACTTGTAATTATACGACATTTTTAGTAAAATATTCTCATAGAATAAAATACGGAACAGGAGGAATGCTTATGAACGTGTATGGAACCAAACAGATCCGCAACGTTGCCTTACTTGGGCACGGGGGCGCCGGTAAAACGACTCTTGCAGAGGCAATGGCGTTTGTGACAGGAGCCATTGGCAGAATGGGAAAAGTGACCGATGGCAATACCATCAGCGATTATGACAAAGAAGAGATTAAGAGACATTTTTCTATCTCCACGTCTCTGATTCCTTTGGAGTATGAAGGGGAAGACGGCCCGATCAAGGTCAATTTGCTGGATACTCCCGGGTATTTTGATTTTGTAGGAGAGGTCGAAGAGGCCATCAGTGTCGCGGATGCAGCAGTAATTGTGGTAAATTGCAAGGCAGGGATTGAAGTTGGAACGTATAAGGCATGGGAACTGTGTGAAAAGTACAAGCTGCCGAGACTTTTCTTTGTAACCAATATGGATGACGACCAGGCAAGCTATCGTGAGCTTTTACTGAAGCTGGAAAAAGAATTCGGCAGAAAGATTGCACCCTTCCATCTTCCGATTCGTGAAAATGAAAAATTCGTAGGGTTTGTCAACGTGGTCAAGATGGCAGGGAGACGTTTTACCGTAAACAGCGATTACGAGGAATGTGAGATCCCGGAATACAGCAAAAAAAATCTGGGAATCGCCCGTGAAGCTCTTATGGAGGCGGTGGCAGAGACCAGCGAAGAATATATGGAACGCTATTTTTCAGGAGAAGCATTCACGGCGGAAGAAATTTCTGCTGCGCTGAGAGAGCATGTAATCGAAGGCAATATCGTTCCGGTCATGCTGGGGAGCGGACTGAACGCCCAGGGGGCTAAGATGGTACTCCAGGCCATCGATAAATATTTCCCGTCCCCCGACCATTATGAATGCATTGGCGTGGACATTTCCACAGGAGAACGGTTCACTGCCAAATATAACGATAAAGTTTCTTTATCTGCACGTGTGTTTAAGACCATTGTAGATCCTTTCATTGGCAAATATTCTTTGCTTAAAATCTGTACCGGAACATTAAAACCTGATTCTGTGATCTATAACGTGAACAAAGATGCAGAAGAAAAGGTAGGCAGGCTTTATTTGTTAAGGGGCAAGGACACCCTGGAGGTTCCAGAATTAAGAGCCGGAGATATCGGAGCTGTTTCTAAGCTCAATGTGACTCAGACCGGCGATACCATTGCCCTTCGTTCTGCTCCCATCGTTTATCATAAGCCGGAAATATCCACACCCTATACATATATGAGATACAAAACAAAATCAAAAGGGGATGATGACAAGGTTTCTAATGCCATTGCAAAGCTGATGGAAGAGGACTGGACTTTAAAGGCAGTGAATGATACGGAAAACCGCCAATCTCTTTTATACGGCATTGGAGACCAGCACCTGGAAGTCGTGGTCAGCAAGCTTTTAAACCGCTATAAAGTGGAGATCCAGTTGAGCAAACCCAAATTCGCATTCCGGGAGACCCTTAGGAAGAAAGTAGAAGTTCAGGGAAAATATAAGAAGCAGTCCGGCGGACACGGACAGTACGGGGATGTTAAGATGATCTTTGAGCCTTCCGGTGATTTAGAGACTCCCTATATCTTTGAAGAAAATGTATTTGGAGGAGCGGTACCAAGAAACTATTTTCCGGCAGTTGAAAAAGGAATTGCCGAATGTGTTTTAAAAGGCCCTCTTGCAGCTTATCCTGTGGTTGGATTAAAGGCCACGTTGATAGATGGGTCCTATCATCCGGTTGACTCTTCCGAGCTGGCATTTAAGATGGCAGCCACAATCGCCTTTAAGAAAGGATTTATGGAGGCCAATCCGGTCCTTCTTGAGCCCATCGCTTCCCTAAAGGTAAGAGTCCCTGATAAATTTACCGGTGATGTTATGGGAGATTTGAACCGGCGGAGAGGACGGGTGCTTGGAATGAATTCCGACCATCACGGGAAACAGGTCATTGAGGCAGATATCCCCATGTCAGAGCTTTTCGGTTATAATACGGATCTTCGTTCCATGACAGGAGGAATGGGAACTTTTGAATATGAGTTCAGCCGATATGAAATGGCCCCCGGAGACATCCAGAAAAAAGAAGTGGAGGAGCGGGCATCAAAGGTCGATAAGGCCGTGGTGTAAAAGGAGGGAAAAGATCCGGCAAGGTATCCTGTGATGCCCGGCCGGATCTTTTTTGAAATCCGATGCTGCTGCAGAAGAATTGCGCATTTGCCCGATCTGTGATAAACTGGTACAAACTGGCAGGAGGGAAAGCAATGGCGGAAGACAAAAGGATTATTAGGAAGGCATTTACCAGAGTGGGGATTGGATATGGTACATTTTTAATGATAACCCTGGCTTTGCAGCTTGGGATCGGGACGCTTATAGCAGCGCTGTCTTTTCTTGGTGTTACCATTCCCATGGATAGCGACTGGTATATACTCTTCAGTTCTATGGCTAATTATGTGGTGGGCGGTATAGTTACATATGTGATCATCAGGGAGATGCCTGTGATAAATAAACCCATTACCAGGAGGGCCGGTGGTAAATGGCTGGCTGCAGGTTTTCTGGTCTGCATCAGCGGCTTATACCTTGGGAATATGATCGGACAGGCATTGATGAGCCTGGTGTCCGCTTTACAGGGAAAACCCATGATAAATCCGGTGGAACAGGTTATAAACGGGCTGAGCGGCTGGACGATTTTTCTTACGATGGTAGTGATGGCTCCTATTTGTGAGGAGATTATATTCCGCAAGATTCTTATAGACCGGATCAGACTTTACGGAGATAAAGCGGCTATTGTTGTTTCCGGTTTTATTTTCGGACTGAGCCATGGAAATTTTTATCAGTTCTTTTATGCCTTTTTCCTTGGGATTGTATTTGCATATATTTATATACAGACGGGCAGACTTCGTTATACCATAGCATTTCACATGATGATCAATTTCCTTGGTTCTATCGTAGGGCTGAAGGTTCAAAATGTGCCCTGGCTGCTTGGTGTATACGGCATCTTTATAATGGGCGCAGTGATTGCCGGAATGGTTGTGTTCCTGCAAAACAGAAAGAACCTGGTGTTTCAGGCTGGAGGTCATGAAGCATGGGGAAAGGGAGCATTCAAGGTTCTGTTTTTAAATTTTGGGATGGTGTTCTTTTTTCTGGTATCTGCCGTGACCTTTGTTATTTCGGAGATTTCGTAAAAGCAAGATTTCGTAAAAGCCGGTTGACACATATCTCCAATTATGTTACATTTACAGTTAGCAAAAATACTGTGATTAGGAGTAGTAAGCAGTCTGAAGCATACAGAGAGCCGGCGGTTGGTGTAAGCCGGTTGGGGATGACAGCTGAACTGGCCTAGGAGTAGCGTACGGAAGGAAGTTTATGGCTTCTGTGTAGGTATTGCCGGAGACCTGACCGTTACAGCAGGCGGATATGAAGGTTGTATCCGATTGAGAGCATACGAGCAATGTATGAAATAGAGTGGTACCACGCGGTAAATCCTGCGTCTCTATAGCCGTCCTTTGATGGCTTGAGGCGCTTTTTTATTTTAACCGTGTGAATCTGATCTAAGGGATATCCCTTTTAAAAGGAGGAAATTTTATGGCAGCAGCTTACAACCACAGTGCCATTGAGAAGAAATGGCGTGAGAACTGGGCGAAGAATCCCATCAATGTGAATGATGGAAAGAAACCAAAATATTATTGTCTGGATATGTTCCCATATCCGTCCGGAAGCGGGCTTCATGTAGGACACTGGAGAGGCTATGTAATCTCTGATGTATGGAGCCGGTATCAGATATTAAAAGGCCATTATGTGATTCATCCCATGGGCTGGGATGCCTTTGGTCTTCCGGCTGAGAATTATGCCATCAAGATGGGAGTCCATCCGGCAAAATCCACAGCGGAAAATGTATCCAACATCAAACGGCAGATCAATGAGATCTCCGCTGTCTATGACTGGGATATGGAGGTCAATACAACAGACCCCGAATTTTACAAATGGACGCAGTGGATCTTTGTACAGATGTTTAAAAAAGGACTGGCCTATGAGAAGGAATTCCCCATTAACTGGTGTCCTTCCTGTAAGACCGGACTTGCCAACGAAGAAGTGGTCAACGGCTGCTGCGAACGCTGCGGTACCGCTGTAACAAAGAAAAATTTAAGACAGTGGATGCTGAAAATCACTGCTTATGCGGACCGGCTGTTAAAGGATCTTGACAAGCTTGACTGGCCGGAAAAAGTGAAGAAAATGCAAAGTGACTGGATCGGCAAGTCCTATGGTGCTGAGGTAAATTTTAAAGTAGACGGCAGAGACGAATCCATCACCGTATATACAACCAGACCTGACACTTTACATGGTGCCACCTTTATGGTGCTTGCGCCGGAGCATGAGCTTGCAGCAGCTCTTGCAACGGAGGAGAACAAGGAAGCGGTTGAAGCCTATATTTATGATTCTTCCATGAAATCCAACGTAGACCGTCTTCAGGACAAAGAAAAGACCGGTGTATTTACCGGAAGCTATGCAATAAATCCTTTAAACGGGGCTAAAGTACCGATCTGGCTTTCTGATTACGTGCTGGCCGATTACGGTACCGGAGCCATTATGTGCGTACCTGCCCATGATGACAGAGACTTTGAGTTTGCGAAGAAGTTTCATATTCCGATCATCCAGGTCATTGCAAAAGACGGTAAGGAAATCGAAAACTTAACAGAAGCTTATACCGATGCAAACGGAATTATGATCAATTCCGGCGAGTGGAACGGCATGGAATCCTCGGTACTTAAAAAAGAGGCTCCGGCCATGATTGAAAAAAGAGGGCTGGGCAAAAAGACGGAAAACTTCAAGCTTCGTGACTGGGTGTTCTCCAGACAGCGTTACTGGGGGGAACCAATCCCGATCATTCACTGTCCTCACTGCGGCAATGTTCCGGTGCCGGAAGATCAGCTTCCTCTCAAACTGCCTGAGGTGGAAAGCTATCAGCCCACCGGAACAGGGGAATCCCCGCTTGCCGGCATTGACGAATGGGTGAATACCACCTGCCCTCAGTGCGGCGCTCCTGCAAAGAGAGAGACCAATACCATGCCTCAGTGGGCCGGTTCCTCCTGGTACTTCCTCCGCTATGTAGACAGTCATAATGATAAGGAGTTGGTATCCAGAGAGAAAGCAGAAAAATATCTTCCCGTGGATATGTATATCGGCGGCGTGGAGCATGCGGTGCTTCACCTTCTGTATTCCCGTTTCTACACCAAGTTTTTAAATGATATCGGAGTTTTGGATTTTGATGAACCCTTTGTTAAGCTGTTCAATCAGGGCATGATTACCGGAAAGAACGGAATCAAGATGAGCAAGTCTAAGGGTAATGTAGTTTCTCCGGATGACCTTGTCCGTGACTACGGATGTGATTCGCTCCGTATGTATGAGCTGTTCGTGGGCCCGCCGGAACTTGATGCAGAATGGGATGACAGAGGAATCGAAGGAGTCAGCCGTTTCTTGAACCGTTTCTGGAACCTGGTGACTGAAAGCTGCGGCAAGGACGTAAAAGCCACCAAGGAGATGATCCGTCTTCGCAATAAGCTGATATTTGATATTGACCAGCGTTTTAATCAGTTCAATTTGAATACGGTCATTTCCGGATTTATGGAATACAACAACAAACTGATTGAGCTTGCAAAGAAGAACGGAGGCATAGACAAAGAAACTCTTAAGACCTTCGTTATCCTTCTTGCTCCATTTGCACCTCACATCGGAGAAGAATTGTGGCGTCAGCTTGGAGAAGGAGATTCCGTATTCCATGCACAGTGGCCGGAATGTGACAAGGAGGCCATGAAGGACGATGAAATTGAAGTGGCCGTTCAGGTCAACGGAAAAACAAGAGCAGTCGTCACTCTTCCTGCGGACGTATCCAAAGAAGATGCCATTCAGGCAGGGAAAGAGCTGATTTCTGATAAACTAACAGGAACCATTGTGAAAGAAATTTATGTCCCCGGCAGAATTGTAAATATCGTCTGCAAATAGGCGTCCATTTTTCTTTGAAATAATTGGTAATAAGGACATTATGGCCTGTCAGCATGGTCTGTAATGTCCTTATTATAAGTATAAAATGATGCATATATTTTATTGTCCATATATCATAAATAATTATGAATATAAAAAATAATGCAGAAATTCAGAAAGGCATAAAAAATGGATCAATTTATTATACAGGCAATGAATCACTATGGTTATCTCGCTATCATGGTTTTTGTGATCCTTGAAAACATTCTTCCTTTTATCCCCTCAGAACTGGTGCTCACTTTTGCCGGATGGATGACCACCCAGTCGGCGATGACCATAGCAGGAGTGGTGATTGGTGCCACTGTTTTATCTGTGATTGGTTCCCTTCTGCTATATGGAGCCGGACGGTTCCTTTCCGAAGACAGACTCGCTGCACTTGTTGATACAAAGATTGGAAGGTTTCTCGGCTTTAAGAAAGAAGACATCTATAAATCTACAGACTGGTTTCATAAAAAGGGGAAATATACTGTTCTGTTCTGCAGATGTGTTCCTGTTTTAAGATGTCTGATTTCTTTGCCGGCCGGTACTGCCAGAATGAATGTATTTACTTTTATCATATTTACGGCTGTCGGTTCTTTTTTCTGGAACCTTCTGCTCGTAAACCTGGGTGCGGCTGCCGGGAATAACTGGGAAGCAATCGTACATAAAGTCGGGTTTGCCACCTCCATGATTGGGATTTTGATCCTTGCAGCGGGAGGTATCGCTTTGCTGATGTTTTTAAAGAAGCGCATCCGCAGAGCAAAGTCTGAATACTAATGTTTTTTTGTTATTTTTTATTTCGTCTCATTAAATTCTTAGAGAGCATTCGTAGGGTATCCACCCGGTTTTTTTCGGCAGGAGTCATATTGGCGCTCATGATGGAGACGAGCAGGTCGGTTTCTTCATCGTTAAACTGGATGCCTCTCTGACTTGCTTCCGCATTTAAAGCTAAAAGGGTGGTCATAAGCTGGTCCTTTGGAGCGTATTCCACCTTAGCGGCAAATTCCGTCAGCATGGAAATTTTCTGGGGATTCATTTTTTTGAGCCTTGGATCTTGTTTCCAGTTGGAGTTCATAGATTCGTATCCTTCCTTTCGGTGAGTGATATAGATTCCTGTGGGAATAATGATTAATTCATCTGCTGCATGGCGGACATCATAAGCTGCAAGGTTTCAAAACGGGATTGCTGTTCCGGAGGTATGAAATTTTTCAGCTGTTCAAAGGACAGCCTTCCAAGAGGATTATTCTGACGGCGGGGATTCTGGGATTTGTTCTGTCCGTCGGATTTGTTCTTTCCGTCTGATTGCTGCTGTGCCTGTACCGGGATGGTAGAAGTAGGAACGGTTTCCTGATAAGCTCCGGCCAGTTTGAATCCCTGGAAAAAATTGATGATAAGATCAATAAGGTCCTGCTCGGATTGATTGGCATAGGGCTTTATGGTATTCAGCATTTCAAGAGGGGAATCGGGGGATTGCCTGTCTCCGGCCGAACAGATTCCCATAGCAGCTACTTCTCCTTCTTCAAATAAATTTATGGTGCGCTGCAGCTCGTTAAATTTAATAAAGGTCGAGATGAAACGTTGATGGGTAACGTTCATATAAGGCAGGGCAGCCTTCATCATTTGAAGATGGTTATTATTGATGAGGGAGTCCAGATCATTTGCAGGGACGTTTTCTTCATGATTCATAGTTTAATATCCTTACTTTTCTTGTTGACAATATATGCAGCTGCATATATTAGTATTACAGGAGAGTGATATAGATATGAGAAGCAGATTAATTATAGATGGAAATGCTGTATATGAAATTGATGATGAGTGTATGAATAGGAAACAGAACCGGAATACAGGGAAAGGAAGCGGAAGCCAAAGCCCTTTTACAAGACCGGGGCAAGAGAACAATCAAAGACGCTGATGGATGAAAACAAGGCCCGATCCTATGAAAGGATTGGGCCTTGTTTTATGTTTGCGTTTAGCAGCAGAAGTTATTTCCGCAGCCGAAACCGTTACCGCCGCAGCAGCAGAGAAGAAGGATGATCCAAATCCAACTACCGCATCCATCATTTCCACATCCGCCACAACTGTTGCCAAAACCGTTACCGCCGCAGCAGCAAAGGATCAGGATAAGCCAAATAATATTGCCACATCCACTATTTCCTCCGTTGTCACATCCGCATCCACAGTTAGTTGCTGCCAGATCACTCATATTGGTTCCTCCAAATAATTTGTTTACAATGTAAGTGTATGAATATCAGCTTGCCACTGTTTCCACATTTTTTCGTAAAATTTTATATTTGTTATGATTGAACTTATCCAATTCTTGTGTATAATTAGTAACAACAGGGAAATAAGGAGCAAATGATGGAAAAATTATATTATGAAAGACCCTATCGGAAAACGTTTGAAGCAAAGGTGCTGAGCTGTAACCCCGGAAAGGACGGGCTTTATGAGGTGGTACTGGACCGGACGGCCTTTTACCCGGAGGGCGGCGGCCAGCCGGCAGATACAGGAAAACTGGGAGAGGCAGCAGTCCTTGATGTGAGGGAAGATGCAAAAGGGATTGTTCATATAACGGACGGAAAGGTTTTGACCGGCAGCACGGTAACGGGAACCATTGACTGGGAAAGAAGATTCACCCATATGCAGAATCACTCAGGCGAACATCTGCTATCAGGAATCATACATAAGCATTATGGCTATGATAATGTAGGATTTCATATGGGAAAAGAGGAGATAACCGTTGATTTTAACGGAGTTCTTTCCTGGGATCAGATAGAAGCCGCAGAAACTAAAGCCAACGAATTGATATGGGAGAATGTTTCCATACAGGAATCCTATCCTTCCAAAGAAGAACTATCTCTGCTGGAATACCGCAGTAAAAAGGAATTGAGCGGGCAGGTCCGCATCATAGAGATTCCGGGGGGAGATGTATGTGCCTGCTGCGGAACTCATGTAAATACGACCGGAGAAATTGGAATCATAAAGGTGACCGGACTGATGAACTATAAAGGCGGAGTCAGAATCACCATTCTGTGCGGAAAGATGGCTCTTGAGGATTACCGGAAAAAGCAAAAATCTGTATCCGGCATTTCCGCACTTTTTTCAGCCAGGCCCGATGAAATTCTGGAAGCCGCGCAGAAACTGAAAGAAGAAAAGTTGAAAAGGGAGAGCAGGATCAATCAGCTGGTGAAGGAACTGCTGGAGAAAAAGGTCATGGAATTTCCGGTATCCGATCAACCGCTTCTGGTTGTTGAACGTGGACTGGCTCCTGCAGAATTAAGACAGTATTGTACTATGCTGTGTGAAAAAAACAAAGGAAGCATCGTTCTTATATGCTCCGGAGAAGAAGACATGTATCAATTTGCATTAGGAAGCAGCTTTGCGGACATGCGCCTGCTCTGCAAGACGATGATCAGCAGACTAAATGGCAGAGGCGGCGGAAGTGCTAAGATGGCACAGGGTACCTTTCATGCTTTCATGAAGGAGATCAAAGACGTCTTTCAGGAAGAAATAAAAGGAGAATATCATGGAATTGAATGACAATACTATTAAAAAGCTTCGCTGGCTGATCGTATTTGCGGTCGTAGCAGTGGTGGCCGGTTTTAATTACCGGAGCCTGTTTGGTTTTGCAGTAAAGTTATTTGGATTTTTGACTCCCCTTTTTTTGGGGGGAGTATTGGCTTTTATCCTTAACGTACCGATGCAGAGGATTGAAAAACTTCTGCCGCTGAAGAAAGAGAGCAAGGCCCTCAGACCCCTAAGTCTGTGCCTTTCGATTGTATTTGTGGTGGGAATCGTAGTTCTTGTGATTTTTGTGGTAATGCCCCAGGTAATTGATACCCTCCTAAGTTTGCAGAACAGCATCCCTGCTTTTCTCACAAGGGCAAAAGAAGAAGCAGAATTGTTGTTTGTCCAATTCCCTGAGATCGCAGATTATATCAATGGCATTCAGATTGACTGGAAATCCTTTTTAAACCGTGTGGTTGAATTTTTGACCACAGGTGCAGGCACTGTGCTTACTTCAACGCTGTCTGCAGCCATGTCCATTATAAGCGGTGTTACCACATTTTTCATTGGATTTGTATTTGCCATTTACATTCTGCTTCAGAAGGAAACCCTGTCACGCCAGTTTAAGAAGCTGATGAGAGCATTTCTTCCGGAAGCCGTCACAAACCGGACTTTGGAAATCTTGCATCTGATCTATGAGACTTTTTCCAGCTTCTTTGCCGGCCAGTGTCTGGAAGCTGTAATCCTTGGAAGTATGTTCTTTGTTGTACTTTCCGTCTTTCAGCTTCCCTACGCACTGCTCATAGGTGTGTTGATTGCGTTTACAGCACTGATTCCCCTGTTTGGAGCATTTATAGGCTGTGTCATCGGAGCTTTCCTCATGCTGATGGTAGAACCAATCAATGCCCTTGTTTTTGTGATTATATTTTTCGTGCTTCAGCAGATAGAGGGCAATTTAATCTATCCCCATGTAGTTGGAAATTCCGTAGGTCTTCCTTCCATCTGGGTGCTGATGGCAGTGACCATCGGCGGCAGCACCATGGGAATCGTGGGAATGTTAATCTTCATTCCTTTATGTTCCGTACTGTATACCCTTCTTCGGGAGGAAGTCAATAAACGGTTAAGTAAAAGGTATCCTCCCAAAAAAGATAAGGCGGTCAAACCATAAAAAAGCCCCTGGCAGGCAGGCACACACATTCGTTGGTGCCCGTCTTTCAGGGGATTTTTACATGGTTCTTAAAATGACCGCCGGTCAGCGGCTTTCATTAAGTATTGTGGAGAACGTATTTTCCCATATTAAAATCTTAATCAAAATCGGCATGATAGACCTTGTGTGGTGTATGGATGTCCACCGCACTCAAGTTAAACTGGTCCTCAAAGACCTGGATCTTGTATTCAAAAAAGGTGTCGTCTGTCTTTTTTGACATGAAAACATAAGCGCCCGGTTCCTTGTCATCAATCTCATCGCAGATATCGTTGTAGATCTCTTCCCCGCTCACCGGACCTTCATAGCCGGCCATGCGGATTCTCTCTTCCATTGCCTGATAGAATTCTTCCATAAAGCAGTACCTCATTTCTATTTGGTATGATACAGATACCATTATAAGCAATCTTTTGAGTTGCTGCAAGAATTACTTGAATCTTCTTAAAGAGGGTGTATAATAGGACAGGAATAAAATGGAGGTAAAGACAAATGGACTTATTATACAGACCGAGAAGACTGCGTACATCGGACACATTGAGAAAAATGGTAAGGGAAACAAGGGTTTCCAAGGAGTCCTTGATCTATCCCTTGTTTGCAGTAGACGGAGAAGGCATTGTGGAAGAAATTTCTTCTATGGAGGGGCAGTACCGTTACAGCGTGGACCGGCTTTCCCTTATTATGGACCGGCTTGTGGCTGCAGGAGTAAAAAAGGTGCTGCTGTTTGGGATTCCGGAACATAAAGATGCCTGCGGAAGTCAGGCATATGAGGAAGATGGGATCGTTCAGCGGACCATCCGCTATATCAAAGAAAATTATCCCTCTGTCTATATCATAACGGATGTTTGTATGTGTGAATATACTTCTCATGGTCACTGCGGCATCCTTTGCGGAGAGACCGTGGATAATGACAAGACCCTTGCTTATTTAAACCGGATCGCAGTATCTCACGCAAGAGCAGGAGCTGATATGGTGGCACCGTCCGATATGATGGATGGACGAATCGGTTCTATGAGAGAAGCCCTTGATGAAGCTGGATTTTCAGAGGTACCGATCATGGCTTATTCTGCAAAATACGCTTCTGCATTCTACGGCCCTTTCCGTGAAGCCGCAGGTTCGGCACCGGCCTTCGGAGACCGTAAGAGTTATCAGATGGATTACCATAACCGGAAAGAGGCATTAAAGGAAGCGGAGCTTGATGCCGCCGAAGGAGCGGACATCATCATGGTAAAACCGGCTCTGTCTTATCTGGATATCATCAGGGAAGTTGCAGACAGGCACGATATTCCTGTGGCTGCATACAGCGTCAGCGGGGAATATGCTATGATAAAAGCAGCCTCTAAAGCCGGATTTATTGATGAAGAAAAAATCATATGCGAATCTGCAATCAGCATTTACCGTGCAGGAGCCAATATCCTTATCACCTATTTTGCCATTGAACTGGCAGGCTTTATTGACGAAGGAAAAATCGGCTGATGTTATCCCGGAAATGAATTTCGGAACTGTTTGATGTCATCAAGCAGCAGGCTTGAGATGCGGAGACCGCCTCTGCCGGTCCCCAATTCAATATCAGGCTTATTGCTCCCGTGAAAATCAGAACCGCCCGTGGGAAAAAGGCCATATTTTCTGGCTAGGCTTTTTAGCTTTAAACTTTCATACTGGTTGTTTGAGGAGTGATACACCTCCAGACCTAAGAGCCCAAGCTCTTTTAAATAGCAGACCAGTTCCTCCGTCTTTTTGTCTCCCAGGTGATACTGTAAGGGATGAGCCAGAACCGGAAACGCATTGCAGCCGGTCAGGATCTTTATCGCGTGCTCCGGAGTGATATTTTTTTTCCTCGGGCAGTAAGGACCTCCATAGTTTAAGTATTTTTTAAATGCCTGGTCCATGGTTTTTACATAGCCCTTTTCCCAAAGCACGCGCGCAAAATGTGCACGGGTTACTACTGTACCCGGATTACCGGCCATGACTTCTTCCAGAGAGATCAGGATGTCTGCTTCTTGGAAACGGCGGATAATTTCGGCATTTCTCTTATCACGGATTTTTTTTAGTTCGCTGATTTCAGAAGAAAAACAGGAGTCGGAAGGATCGACATAAAGCCCCAGGATATGTATTTCTTCTTCTAAATAAACACAGGACAGTTCAATGCCGGGAACGATTTCGAGAGGAAGGCCGAAAGCCGCCTCCTGTGCTTCTTTGATTCCATCTATGGTATCGTGATCGGTCAGTGCGATGGCTGTCAGCTTTTTTTCTGCAGCAAGTGACACCACTTCGGAGGGAGATAAGGTACCATCCGAAGCGGTGGAATGAACATGTAAATCGACAAAATTCATAAGAACCTCCAAAATGAAATAGATTGGTAACACTATAGTAACATGTTTTTTACGTTCTGTAAAATACAGAAAAAACGGGGAAATTAATTAAGAAAATTCATAAAATCGTAATAGCATTTCCCACAAAGTATGGTATACTACTCAATGTAATACCACATAATCATGTAAAAAGGTGAAATAAATGAGTCAGGTAGATAACAGACAAAGAGGCGGTGGAAGAATCCGTTCCTCTCAGAACGAAAGTAAAAGAAACACGTCATCCTCAGGCCGCAGGACAAGCCAGTCTTACAGCCGTGGCAGTTCTTATCAAAGACGTGGAAGGAAAAGAAAAAGAGGACCTCAATACGATGTAACGAAGGTACTTTTGGGGATCATTTTGGCTGTTGTCGCGGTGATCAGTATAATGGCGGTTGTTAAATTTGCCGGAAGCCGTAAAGCAAAGGCGGCTGAAGTGAATTCCTCAACGGTTTCAGATCAGGGATTAAAAAAGGACGTAAAGGTAGACGATATTTCCATTGCCGGTATGTCCAGGGAAGAAGCCCGTGAAGCCATTCTTAAAAAGTACCCATGGGGAATGAAGGTTACTTATAATAATGACGAATTCAAAGTAAAAAACCTTCTGGACAGTAAGATCGAAGCTCTGCTGGAGGAAATATATACAGGGGAACCAAAAGAAAGCTACACTCTGGATACGGATGGAATGGAAGAGGAGATCGGTTCCGTGGTGAAAGCGGCAGCAGAGAAATGGGACGTTGCAGCGAAAAATGGTTCCATTTCCGGTTTTGACAAAAACACCGGTAAGTTTATTTATTCTGGAGAACAAAACGGCGTAGTGATTGACCAGGATAAACTTTCAGCCGATATAACTGCTCAGCTGAAGGCGAAGAACTTTCAGGCGGTTATTCCGGCCACAGGCAAGGAAGTGGCACCTAAGATCACAGAGGCCCAGGCAAAAGAGCTGTACAAGGTAATTGGGACTTATACCACCACCACCACATCGAACAAAGACAGGAATAAGAATATCGAACTTGCCTCCGCTGCTTTAAACGGACTGATTCTTAAACCAGGGGAAGAGTTCTCTTTTAATAAAGCAACAGGAGAACGTTCTTCTGCCAAAGGGTATCGTCCTGCTGGAGCATATTTGAACGGAGAATTGATCGAGGAGCCTGGCGGCGGCGTATGTCAGGTATCGTCTACCTTATATAATGCGGTGGTTTTTGCCGGTCTTACGACCACAGAGCGCCATGCCCATAGTTACGAGCCTTCTTATGTTACACCGGGAGAGGATGCCATGGTGAGTTTTGGCGGGCCGGATATGAAGTTTGTAAATAATTCTTCCAGTTCCATTGCAATCAGAACCAGCTTTGCAAAACAGAAATTGAAGATCTCCATCGTCGGCATTCCGATATTGGAAGACGGAGTCACTTTGTCCATGACCTCCAAAAAGACAGCCGAACTGGATGCTCCTGCGCCAGTATATGAAGAAGATCAGACTCTCCCGGCCGGGGTAGAGAAGATCGTTAAGGCAGAGACCAAAGGAAGCCGCTGGGTGACGAATCTCGTGACCAAGAAAAACGGTGTTGTGGTAAGTGATGAGTTTTTCCACAACAGCACATACCGCGGAAAAGCGGCTACGATCAAGAGGAACACCTCCGGAGTGGTGATTCCTTCAGCCAATCCTTCCGATGCAGGAACTAACGGAGGTTCTCAGGCCAATCAAGAGACGAAAGCTTCACAGGCCGGAGATACCCCGGGCAATTCTTCTTCCGGTGAAACCCAGCAGGAGAAACCAACCCCACAGGAGACTCAGCCATCAAAATCACAGGGACCTTCTTCCGATATGGAAGAAACCACAGCCCCTGCAGAAACCATTGTGCCTCCCAATCCATTAAACGGATAAACGGACAATAACAGACAGGACTGGACAGATATTTTGTTCCAGTCCTCTTTTTTTCGATTGTTTCAAAAATAATACTTAATTTTCCAGTTTTAATATTTGCTTTTTGTTGAATAATTGTTATAATAATGTCAGGTCACTTTCCCATTATGGGAACGATTTATTAATATTCACATTTGCAGGAGGAAATCAAAAATGGCAAGAAAAATGAAAACCATGGATGGTAACCACGCAGCAGCGCATGCTTCTTATGCGTATACTGATGTAGCGGCTATTTATCCAATTACCCCATCTACACCTATGGCAGAGGCCACAGATGAATGGGCCACAGACGGAAGAACAAACATCTTTGGTCAGACAGTACAGATTACAGAAATGCAGTCTGAGGCAGGAGCAGCAGGTGCAGTTCATGGTTCCTTAGCAGCAGGTGCGCTGACCACCACCTATACCGCTTCCCAGGGTCTGTTACTTATGATCCCAAACCTTTATAAAATCGCAGGTGAGCAGCTGCCGGCAGTATTCAATGTATCCGCTCGTGCAGTTGCATCTCATGCTTTATCTATTTTTGGTGACCACTCTGACGTATATGCATGCCGCCAGACAGGCTGTGCTATGTTATGCGAATCAAGCGTACAGGAAGTTATGGACTTGACTCCGGTAGCTCATATGGCTGCTCTTGAAGGCAAAGTGCCGTTTATTAACTTCTTTGATGGTTTCCGTACATCTCATGAGATCCAGAAGATCGAGACATGGGATTATGAAGATTTAAAAGACATGTTAAACATGGATGCAGTCGATGAATTCCGTCGTAATGCATTAAATCCGAACAAGCCGAATTTAAGAGGTTCCGCTCAGAACCCTGACATCTTCTTCCAGGCAAGAGAAGCATGTAATCCATATTACGATGCTCTTCCAGGAATTGTTCAGAAATACATGGACAAGGTCAATGAAAAGATCGGTACGGATTATAAGTTATTCAACTACTACGGAGCAGCAGATGCAGACCATGTAATCATTGCTATGGGTTCTGTTAATGATACGATTGAAGAGACAATCGATTATTTAACAAAGGCCGGACATAAGGTTGGTGTTGTAAAAGTTCGTCTTTTCAGACCTTTCAGCGCACAGGCTCTGATTGATGCCATTCCTGATTCTGTTAAAACAATCTCTGTTTTAGACAGAACAAAAGAGCCAGGTTCTTTAGGTGAGCCATTATACTTAGATGTTGTTGCTGCTCTTAGAGGATCTAAGTTTGATCAGGTTAAGATTCTGACCGGACGTTACGGTTTAGGTTCCAAGGATACAACGCCTGCACAGATCGTTGCTGTTTACAATAATAAGACAAAAACACCATTTACCATCGGTATTGTGGATGATGTTACACATCTTTCTCTTGAAACAGGTGATCCGATTGTTACTACTCCGGAAGGAACTACTAACTGTAAGTTCTGGGGTCTTGGTGCAGATGGTACGGTAGGTGCAAATAAGAACTCCATCAAGATCATTGGTGATAATACCGACATGTATGCTCAGGCATATTTTGATTATGATTCCAAAAAATCCGGTGGTGTTACCATGTCCCATTTACGTTTCGGACATAAGCCGATCAAGTCCACTTACCTGATCCGTAAGGCAAACTTCGTCGCTTGCCACAATCCTTCCTATGTACGTAAGTACAATATGGTTCAGGAACTTGTAGACGGCGGTATCTTCTTATTGAACTGTCCTTGGGACAAAGACGGTCTTGACAAGCACTTACCAGGCCAGGTAAAGAAATATATCGCAGATCACAATATTCAGTTATACACCATCGACGGTGTTAAAATCGGTATTGAGACCGGTATGGGACCAACACGTATCAACACAATCCTTCAGTCTGCATTCTTTGAACTGACTGGAATCATTCCTGCTGAAAAAGCAAACGAATTGATGAAAGCAGCAGCTAAAGCAACTTACGGACGTAAGGGCGAAGAGGTTGTAAAGAAGAACTGGGCTGCCATCGACGCTGGTGCAAAGGGTGTTGTCAAAGTAGAAGTTCCAGAGAGCTGGAAAAACTGCACGGATGAAGGTCTTGACTATAAGAAAATCTCCGGTGATAACAAGGAAGTTGTTGACTTCGTAAATAATATCCAGATAAAAGTCAGTGCTCAGGAAGGTGATTCTTTACCAGTATCCGCATTTACTGATTATGCAAATGGTTCCTCACCATCCGGTACCTCCGCATATGAGAAACGTGGTATTGCAGTAAATATTCCAAGCTGGAATCCAGATAATTGTATCCAGTGTAACTTCTGTTCCTATGTTTGTCCTCATGCAGTTATCCGTCCGGTTGCTTTAACAGAAGAAGAAGCAGCTAAGAAGCCGGAAGTTATGAAGACACTTCCTATGACAGGTATGGCAGGATACCAGTTCGCTATTACGGTATCTGCATTTGACTGTACCGGTTGTGGTTCCTGTGCAAATGTTTGTCCTGGAAAGAAGGGCGAAAAGGCTCTTACTATGGTAAACATGGAAGCAAACTGTGATGCAACTCAGACAGGCTTTGACTATGGCCAGACTCTTCCGACCAAACAGGAAGTGATCACGAAATTCAAAGAGACTACTGTTAAGGGAAGCCAGTTCAAAAAGCCGCTTCTTGAGTACTCAGGAGCATGTGCCGGTTGTGGTGAAACTCCTTATGCAAAATTAGTAACTCAGTTATTCGGTGACAGAATGTATATTGCCAATGCAACTGGATGTTCTTCTATCTGGGGTAACTCTTCACCATCTACACCATATACTGTAAATGAAAAAGGACAGGGTCCTGCATGGGCAAACTCCTTATTTGAAGACAATGCAGAGTTTGGTTATGGTATGCTTTTAGCTCAGACTGCACTTAGAAGTGGATTAAAGGCTAAAGTAGAAGAGCTGTTAAACTCTGAAAAGGCTTCTGATGAAGTGAAAGCAGCATGTAAAGAGTACCTTGACACATTTGCAGTTGGCGCAACCAACGGAACTGCTACCGATAAGCTCGTTGCTGCATTAGAAGGCTGTGACTGTGAATTAGCCAAAGCAATTCTGAAAGACAAAAACTATCTGGCAAAGAAATCCCAGTGGATCTTTGGTGGTGACGGTTGGGCTTATGATATTGGTTTCGGTGGTGTTGACCATGTTCTTGCAAGCGGCAGGGATATCAATATTATGGTATTTGATACAGAGATTTACTCCAATACAGGCGGACAGTCCTCCAAGTCTACAAAGACTGGTGCTGTAGCACAGTTCGCTGCCGGCGGTAAAGATACGAAGAAGAAAGACTTAGCAAGCATTGCCATGAGCTATGGTTACGTATATGTAGCACAGATCGCTATGGGTGCTGACTATGCTCAGACTGTAAAAGCAATTGCAGAAGCAGAGGCTTATCCGGGACCATCTTTAATCATCGCTTATGCTCCATGTATCAGCCATGGTATTAAGAAAGGTATGTCCAAAGCTCAGACAGAAGAGAAGCTGGCTGTAGAATGCGGATACTGGAATAACTTCCGTTTCAACCCTGCTGCTGAGAAGAAATTCAGCTTAGACAGCAAGGCTCCTGCATTAGAAGGATACCAGGAATTCTTAAAGGGCGAAGTTCGTTACGCTTCCTTAGTAATGAAGAACCCTGAGAGAGCAGCTGACTTATTCGAGAAGAATGAAGCAGATGCAAAAGCAAGATTTGAATATCTGCAGAAACTGGTTACTTTATACGGAAATGACTAATTGTCTTTATAAAGAATAGATAAAATCCCCATGACTAGAGGTTTCTTTGGTCATGGGGATTTTATTTGCAGGTGCCGGCAAATGTGGGGAGACAGGCACTGGGTATCATTGGGGGAATACAATTATTATATAACTATCATAAAAGAGGGTTTTTATGGGCGATTTAATTTATATCCAAAATGATGCAAATTCTAACATAAATACAGAACCAAATCCTCAGCAGTCTCCGCAAGAAAGTGAGGCACCTGCAGATACAGGAGATCATGATACACCGGCAGGGGAAGAGTCCGATTATTCAGACGGGAACCAGTCAAACATACTCGTTCCCGGCCAGCAGGATGAGTGGCCGGTATTTGACAATCCATCTTCTGAAGAAGAAAATGAAAATACCTGGAGTTCCATAATAACAATGTTTCCAAAGCCGATTATTCCATGTTATTACTGCGATTCAGACCAGGTAGGACTAGTGCGCTTTTTAAATGCGGCGGCAGACTACCCTGCGTTTTATGTATTCATCAATGACCAGATCGCGGTAAATGGACTTGATAATGGGGATATGACCCAGTATGGACGGGTATCTGCGGAGGAGTTGACAATTACTGTGACCGGTGAAAATGACTATGAGTATGTAAAAAAGCAGATTCAGATTCCTGCAAAAAGTGCAATTACAATTGCTATTATCAATACGGATTCCGGACTTGATTTGATGGTCATTGAAGATATACTCTGCAATGGAGGAATCAATACCGGCTGTTTCCGGGTATGCAATCTTTCCATAACAAACCGGAGAATCAATGTTATGTTAAATGATGGCAGTGTAATTTTCCGGAATGTAAATTATAAGCAGGTGACTAATTTTCAGTATACAACGACGGGGTATTACATGGTTTCGGTTTCCGGAAGCAATTTTTTAAGCGGAAATATCTTATTAAGCTCCAATATATACATCAGGGGGAATGTATCATACACTCTGTATGTGTTCAACTGGAGCCTTACCCAGAATGCCATACGGATTCTGATCGTTGAGGATCGGAGAAATTAAATAGTTTTAACGCCTCTGGTTGACAAATCAGAGGTATTTTACTATACTTAGTGTACTAGGAGTATTAATACAGATATTGGAGGTGGAATATGATATTGCTTGATTACAAAGACCGCAGGCCCATATATGAGCAGATTGTTGAAAAATTAAAAGATCTGATGATCTGCGGCGTATTGGAACAGGATAGCCAGCTGCCGTCTGTCCGCAGTCTTGCCACCGATTTATCCATTAATCCCAATACGATCCAAAGAGCGTATGCAGAGTTGGAACGGAGGGGATTCATTTATTCGGTAAAAGGGAAAGGAAGTTTTGTGGCCGATACCAGTTCGATCCGTGCTTTAAAAAACAGTGAACTAAAGATAAAGCTTGGAAGTTGGATTGATGAAGCAAAAAGATCTGGCCTTACGGAAGATAAAGTTCATACCTGGATTGCAGAGGGCTGGACAAAACCGGAATATTTGGAAGGAGAGGATAAAACTTATGATTAAAGCTGAAAATTTGACCAAGCGTTTTGATGAAATTGTGGCGGTAGACCATGTAAGTGCTGAGATCCGGGAGGGGAGCGTTTTCGGCCTTATCGGAACCAATGGGGCGGGAAAGAGTACATTTTTAAGAATGCTCAGCGGGATATTAAGGCCGGATGAAGGCAGCGTTGTCATAGACGGAGAACGGGTCTATGAGAACGAAAAGGTAAAGAGACGTTTCTTCTATATTTCGGATGACCAGTATTTTTTTAATAATGCAACCCCCAAGGATATGATGGAATTTTACAGCAGGGTTTATCCGGAATTTGACCGGGGACGTTTTCAGACACTATTGGATCATTTTGGACTGGAAACAAGAAGGAAGATCCAGACTTTTTCCAAAGGGATGAAAAAACAGCTTTCGGTCATTTGCGGGATCTGTGCCAATACGGAGTATCTGTTCTGTGACGAGACCTTTGACGGACTTGATCCGGTGATGCGTCAGGCGGTAAAAAGTATTTTTGCCAATGATATGGCGGAACGAAATTTAACCCCTATTATAGCCTCCCATAACTTGAGGGAGCTTGAGGATATCTGCGATCACGTAGGACTTCTGCACAGGGGAGGAATATTGCTTTCCAGGGATTTGGATGATATGAAGCTTAACATTCACAAGATCCAATGCGTGTTAAAGGATGGGATGACAGAGAACGACCTGGTAGATTTAAACCGCATCAAAACGGAATCCAGAGGAAAGCTATACACCTTAACCGTGCGTGGAAGCAAAGAAGAAGTAATTGGACGGATGGAATCATACCAACCGGTATTTTATGAGATAATTCCACTGTCTCTGGAAGAAATATTTATCAGTGAAACGGAGGTGGCCGGTTATGACATCAAAAAACTTATTTTTTAATCTCTTAAAAGAGGATGGGAAACAACGGCTTTGGTCAATGGCAGTGGCTTTTTTGCTGTTTTTCTTTGCTCTTCCGGTAGGAACAGCACTTAGGCTTGACGAGAATATAAAGCAGGAAATGAGTCATCCGTATGTTATTTCGGAGCTTCAAAGATGGCTTGGAGTTCAGAATGAGTTTCTCGCCGCATTGGTGATTTTTCTGTCTATGATTCTGGGAGTGACCAGTTTTTCTTACCTGCACTCCAGACAAAAGGTGGACTTTTACCACGGAATTCCGGTAAACAGAAAGCATTTATTTTGGGCGAATTATATAAATGGTATTTTAATCGCAGCAGCGGCCTATGGCATTAATCTTTTGCTTGCACTGGGAGTGACGGTTGCCAACGGAATCTCTCCTGCAGAAATAGCCGGCGTTTCTTTGGGTGCATATCTGTTTTTCCTCATACATTATTGTATGATGTATACAGTAACAGTACTTGCCATGATTTTGACGGGAAATGTATTGATAGGAATTTTGGGTACATTGGTATTTCATTTTTATTCAGCCTGTCTTTTGTTCGCCTTGGACTTATCCTATAATGAGTTCTTTTATACCAGCTACAAGGAAGGGAAAACTGTATTTAACGGGCTTATGGATAAGGTTTCTCCGTTTGTGCTGTTTGTTACAAATATAGAAAAGATGGAGCCGGAGCTTACAGGAGAGTTTCTGGTTCGGATTGCAGCGGTCATTGCCGGGACTGTCATTGCAGCACTTTTGTGCTTCTGGCTCTACAAGAAAAGAGGGTCAGAGTCAGCCGGGAAAGCAATGGCATTTAAAATCAGTATGCCAATCATCAGGATTCCCATTGTGGTCCTCGTTTCCCTGTACGGAAGTTTGTTTTTCTGGTTTATTCATTCCAGTTTGGGCTGGGCGGCATTCGGTTTGATCTGTGGTGCGCTGCTGGCTCATTGCTCCATTGAGATCATTTACCATTTTGATTTCCGCAAGCTGTTTTCCCACTGGAAGCAAATGATTGTTTCCGCGGTTTTAGCTGGGGTCCTATTTTGCAGTTTTCATTATGATTGGTTTGGATTTGACAGCTATATACCGGAAGAGAATTCTATAAAGTCAATGGGGATATCCTTTGATAACACCACGAACTGGATTGATTATGGAGATATCTGGCAGGATGAGCAGGGAGATTATAACTGGCGGAATGTATCTTCCGATAAATATATATTAAGCCGTATGGAGCTGAAAGATACAAAACCCGTTCTGGCCTTGGTGCGCGAGGCGGTGGAAAGAAATCAAAGCCTGCACCGAAGCGGTTTATCCGAAAAAAGTACCGGTGATAATGAGAACACTTACCGATTCTCTGTCCGATATACCATGAAGAGCGGGAAACATATTTATCGGTCCTATAAATTGGCGGGTGATAAAGTGCGCCCGGAAATCGTCCGGATCTATGAAAATCCGGAATTCCTGAATGCAGTCTATCCAGTGCTTACCCAGACTCCCGAGGATACCGCATGGGTGAGAGTGGGCAGAGGTGCCCAGAAAAAGGTTGTGAGTCTGGACCGAAATGGAACCGATAAAGCGATGACAGAAAAGCTCCTTATGGTTTACCAGGAAGATTTAAGAAATTTGAAAGTAGAAACCATGCAGAAGGAAAATCCAATCGGGTCTATCCAGTTTGTTACGGAAAAACAGGCGGATGCAGAAACCAAGCGTATGGAGAGCCAGAACTACTGGCAGTATAGTGACGTTACGGAAAGAGGGTATTATCCCATCTATTCTTCCTTTAAGAATACATTGGAGCTGCTTAAAGAATGTCAGGTGGATGTGGACAGCTGGAATAATCTGGAACAGATCAAAGAAATCAATTTTGATATGACTCAGTTTGAACAATTTAATTATGCTTATGAGAAGCAAAAGATGCAGTATCTGACCATTTCAGACCCGGAACTGCTGATGCAGATTATGGAAAATGCTTCTGTCGAGGAGTATTCCAATATGAATCCATTTGTAAACAACAGGGTTGAGAGAATCAGCTTCTCAGCTGTAACAGAATCAGCCGGCAGTAGAAGCGAGATACAATATACCATTCCTGTCCAAGAGCTTCCTCAGTCGGTCAGGAAGGATATTGATCAGATAAAAAGCGGCGTGTAAGCAGTCTTTCATTGACTTTTCCCTGCAATAAAGTTAAAATGGTAGGAGTATAAGTCAAAGGAGGAATCACGGATGGCATTTTTTGAAGAGCTGGGGAAAACACTCAGCGATACCGGCAAAGAGGTCGCAACCAAAGCGAAAGCGCTGACTGAGACGATACAGTTAAAGACACAGATAAGTGCTGAGAGAACAAAGCTGGAAGAAGCTTATGCTGCTATCGGTAAACAGTTCTATGAAACGAACAACGAGCCAGGAGAAGCTTATGCAAAGGCATATGAGGCTGTAAAAGCTGGCCGGCAAAGAATTGCCGCTCTGGAGATTGAGTTGTCCCAAAGCGAGGGAACCCGTATTTGTGCAGAATGTGGAGCGAAAGTTCCAAAGAATTCCTTTTATTGCGGAAAGTGCGGTGCCCCTGTAAAAGAGACCTGTGCCGATCCGATAACAAATGAAGCGTTTGATGAAAAACCGGAAGATACAGCTACGACAGTGGAATCAATTGATACTGCTGGCATCAATGCGGGGAAGGAAGCGGCATTTGAACCTACAGAAGAACAAGAATAATTAAGAAAGGACCGGTCAAAAGGCCGGTCCTTATTTGTGCCTATAAATTCTTTTATAAAAAGTATGTAAATTTTCTGTAAAATGTGGTAGACTAAAGCCGACTCAAAAAAGAAATATGATGCAAAGAGGTATATGATGAAACGATATGTCAAATGGCTGGGAAAGCTTCTTGCTCTTTCTGCCATAATAAATGTCATGATTGAGCTGGCAGCCAGAAAATCCCTTGCAGACCTTGGCTCATATATGTTAGGCAGTTTTCCCATCTTTTGTTTGAATACACTGATTATAACCCTGCCTTATACGATTCTGTTTGTAACGAGGAGAAAGACATTTATCTGCATTGCAATGTCTGTCATATGGCTTTTTTTAGGAGTGGTGAACGGAATACTTCTTGTTTTTCGGACCACACCATTTACGGCAGCAGACTTCCGGCTGGTAAAATATGCGGTCAATCTGTTTACGGTTTACTTTACCTGGCAGCAGATTATTCTGATCGTACTTGGGGTTTTGTTTGCTATCGTGTGCCTGGTTTTTGTCTGGCGGAAAGCACCTGTCTCGCAAGAAAAGGTGAGATACGGATTTGGAACAGGGGTGATAGCTGTTTGTGCGGTGTTGGTTCTTGGCGCAACAAGCATATCTATGAGGACCGGTTTGGTAGCTGTGCACTTTGGCAATATCGGTGATGCATTCCGTAATTTTGGGTTTCCATATTGTTTTTCCAATTCCATGTTTAACACAGGGATATCAAAGCCGGAAGGCTATGATAACGAAACCATGGAAGAAATTAAAGATGAAGAGCTGGTACCGGAAAATTTATATGCGCTGTCAGAGAATACAAAACCAAATATTATTATGATTCAGCTGGAATCTTTTTTTGACCCTTCTTTGTGGTACAACAATCCGGTGAAATATGATCCGATTCCATTTTTCCACCAATTGCAGAAAAATTACCCGGGAGGTTATTTGAATGTACCAGTGGTTGGAGCGGGAACTGCCAATACGGAGTTTGAATCCATTACCGGCATGAATCTGGACTTTTTCGGACCTGGAGAATACCCTTATAAAACCGTGTTAAAAAAGACTTCCTCGGAAAGTGTTGCCTTTGACTTAAAAAATCTCGGGTACAGTGCTCATGCCATACATAATAATGAAGCTACCTTCTATGACCGGAACCGTGTATTTTCCCAACTTGGTTTTGATACGTTTACGCCCATTGAATATATGAACAATATTGAGCGGAATCCTACTGGGTGGTGCAAGGATAAAATCTTGACGGGAGAGATTATGAAGGCGCTGGATTCCACACCCAACCCTGATTTTATTTATACTATTTCCGTTCAGGGACATGGGAAATATCCTAGTTTTGAGTATTATTGCCAGCAGATCAATGAAATGGATGAGTTCATACGTTCGCTGGTGAATACCCTGAGAACACGGAATGAACCTACGGTCTTGGTGATGTATGGGGACCATCTTCCCGGATTTGAGTGGTCAGAAAGTGAGATGAAGAACAAAACGCTTTTTCAGACGGAATATGTGGTCTGGAATAATATGAATTTACCTGTGGTAAAAAAGGATGTAGAGGCTTATCAGCTTGCAGCTCATGTATTGGACATGCTGGGCATTCATGAAGGTACGATGATGCGTTTTCATCAGAAATATTTTAACGATAAACATGCGGATGTAGATAATTACTTAAAGGATATGAAAACTCTGGAATACGATATTCTCTATGGGAGTCATGAGGTGTATGGAGGCAAAAGTCCTTATCAGACCACAGATCTGAAAATGGGCATAGACGATATCACCATTGATGACGTGGTTTATAATGATTCCAATGTGTTGATTTACGGGAATAATTTTACGCCTTATTCCAAAATCTGCCTGGATGGGAAAGCAGTCGAAACCACCTTTGTCTGGCCCCAGCTGATCATTGCAAAGAATGTTGCGGAAAATAAAGTAAAGGATTCGGAAATATCTGTGTGGCAGATTGGAAGAGATAAGGTCCCTTTGAGCGAAGCCGGGACGTTTCGATTTAAAATAGAAGATTAGCAGTAAAGGAGAGCACAGATGCGTGCTCTCTTTTCTATGGATATCAGATGGTGATCAATTCATATTCTGAATTGCCAAGTCCAATCTTTACCGCATGCTCGATGGAAGACTTCCAGTTGGTATTTGGATGGGTATCTTTAAAGTGATCGTGGTGATGGCTGCCGTGTTTTTCTAAAAGACTGCCTGCCATCACTGGCTGACGGTTCACTGCGTCAACGCATGCCATATCAAGGGCAACCGGGTCAAAGGAAGCAAACATTCCCACATCCGGAATAATTGGAATATCATTTTCAGAATGGCAGTCGCAGTTGGGAGATACATCCATAACCAGACTGATATGAAAACTTGGGCGGCCTTTTACTACGGCCTGGGTATATTCCGCAATCTTATAATTTAAAACATCATTGGACTCGTCAAAGTTAGACTGGACAGCATCAGCAGGGCAGACTCCGATGCAGCGGCCGCAGCCCACACAGCGGTTGTGATCGATAAATGCTTTCTTTTCCTGAAAGGAGATGGCACTGTGAGCACAGTTCTTCTCACAGGCGTGGCAGCCCACACAGCTTTCTTCTTCTACATGGGGTTTTCCTGCGTTATGCATCTCCATCTTTCCGGCTCTTGATCCGCAGCCCATTCCTATATTTTTTAAAGCTCCTCCAAACCCGGTGCTTTCATGGCCTTTGAAATGAGTCAGGGAGATGAAAATATCCGCATCCATAATTGCCCGGCCGATCTTAGCTTCTTTTATATATTCACCGTTTACAGGAACCAGGCTTTCATCAGTCCCTTTTAAACCGTCGGCAATCAGTACGTGGCAACCGGTAGAAAAGGGGGAAAACCCATTTTCATAAGCAGTGTCCAGATGATCCAGAGCGTTCTTTCTGCTACCTACATATAAGGTGTTGCAGTCTGTTAAAAATGGTTTGCCGCCCTCTGACTGCACAAGATCAACCACAGCCTTTGCATAATTGGGACGTAGAAAAGAAAGATTACCCAGTTCGCCGAAATGGATTTTTATTGCTGCATATTTGTTCTGGAAGTCGATTTGATCCAGCATACCAGCTTTTTTAATCAGTCTTTTCAGTTTTTGCGGAAGGTTCTCCTGAAACGAGGTATGAAAGTTTGTATAATAAACCTTTGATTGCTCCATAAACGGTCTCCTTTTGATAAATTTTATTATTTTCCATTATACTTTAAATCGAATGGTATTTCAAGAAGTCATTTGGCACTTTATTTCCAGTTATTTTTGTGCTAAACTAAGAGAATCATATCAAAGCTGCATGGACTTGCATATGGAGGTTACGAGGATGAAGCAAATTAGGGGAATGCTGCGGGTTATTTTTGGACGGACTACATTTGGAGCCATAGCGCTCATTGCCCAGATAGTCATACTTTTTGCGGCATATCGTTTTTTAAGCCGCTATCTGGCTTATTTTTACGGTGGTTTTACTCTCCTTAGCGCACTGGTTATTATTTATATTCTAAATAAAGAAGAGAATCCAATTTTTAAGCTGACCTGGATGATTCCGATTGCAGCAGTACCCGTATTTGGAATGCTCTTTTATCTGTTTGTGGAACTTCAGATCATTGGCAAATTAATGAATAAGAAATTAAGAATCAATATGGAAAATACGGAAAAGTACTTGGTCCAGTCTCCCAAGGTTATGGAAAATTTGTCCAGAATGAGCAGGCAGAATGCCAATCTTGCCAGATATATTAAGAATTCCAGTCATTATCCGGCTTACGGCAGCACCAATGTAAAGTATTTTTCATTGGGAGAAACCATGTTTGCAGCGATGAAAAAAGAACTGGAAGAGGCCAGACGGTTTATCTTTATGGAGTTCTTCATTGTTGAGCGAGGGGAAATGTGGAATGAGATACTGGAAATTCTGGAACGAAAGGCCAAAGAGGGAGTGGAAGTCCGTTTTATGTATGATGGGATGTGTTCCCTTACCCTGCTTCCTTATGGCTATACAAAGGAATTACAGAAAAAAGGAATAAAAGCCAAGATTTTTTCTCCCATCAAACCGGTGCTGACCACCTATCAGAACAACCGGGATCATCGTAAAATACTGGTGGTAGACGGACATACTGCATTTACCGGTGGAATGAATCTGGCGGATGAATACATTAACCGGCGTGTCCGGTTTGGACATTGGAAAGATACCGGAATTATGCTCAAAGGGGATGCGGCTGCAAGCTTTACCATGATGTTTTTGGAAATGTGGAATATTTCTGAAACGGAACCGGAGGATTACAGTAAGTATTTAAGAGATCCGGAATACTTTTATCCGCTGGAGCTGAGTATGGAGGGTTTTGTCATTCCGTATGCAGACAGTCCTTTGGACGAGGAGAGCGTAGGGGAACAGGTATATCTGGATATTATCAATTCAGCCAGACAGTATGTCCATATTATGACACCGTATTTGATCCTGGATTACGGAATGGTGAAAGCCCTTGCTTTTGCAGCGAAACGGGGAGTGGACACAGTCATTATCATGCCCAGGATACCCGACAAAAAATATGCATTTCTGCTTGCGAGATCCCATTATGGGGAATTGCTTCGGGCAGGAGTCCGGATTTATGAATATCTGCCTGGCTTTATGCATGCAAAAGTATTTACCAGTGACAATACAAAAGCAGTGGTAGGAACCATCAACATGGATTTCCGAAGTCTTTATCTGCATTTTGAATGTGCTGCCTATCTGTACTGCAATGAAGCGGTCAGAGATATTGAACGGGATTTCCAGGAAACATTGGCTCAAAGCAGAAGAGTCACATTAGAGGACTTATCTCAATATCCATGGTACGAGAGATTTGCAGGACGAGCTTTGAGACTGTTTGCTCCACTTATGTAGATGTAAATTCCAAAGAATATGCGCCGGAAGTATTAGTTCCGACGCATATCTTATTTTTGGAATTTTTGTACATAGGAATGTTTTCGGATGGGCGTATTATGGTTGTCAAACTTCTAAAATAACAATGTTTGCAATGACCGGAGTCGCACCATAGAAAACGGTTTGGCCAGTTGTATTAACAAGCTGAATGGTTGCAGGAACCGCACCAACTGTGATGAGTGCAGAACCATTTAACTGACCTGTTACGACTGGTGAACTAGCAGGTACACCTGCTCCTCCACTAGACTGAAGTGTGAATTGTACAAAAGTGGCTGGTCCTGCTCCGTCTGTAGATACCCACCAAGCTACATAATAATTTCCTGCAGCGGTTATTGTAGCAATACCTGTAGCTGGGTTGTAAGAAATATTAGGACTCAGGTCGCTCAAAACGGTATTAAATAAAACAGGACTTCCATTTGCGACTTCTGTGCCTGCGGTAAGCTGTGCCTGAAGTCCACTGAATAGTGCTGCTGGTCCGGTCGGCCCGGTCGGTCCGGTCGGTCCGATTGGTCCAGTCGGTCCAGTTGCTCCAGCACCGCCGCCAGGTCCGGTCGGTCCGATCGGTCCAGTTGGTCCGGTAGGTCCGGCAAGTCCGGCAGGTCCGGTCGGTCCAATGGG
Organism: Lacrimispora sinapis; assembly: GCF_043633585.1. Lineage (NCBI taxonomy): Bacteria > Bacillati > Bacillota > Clostridia > Lachnospirales > Lachnospiraceae > Lacrimispora > Lacrimispora sinapis. The sequence goes on from NZ_CP141832.1 coordinate 1,609,139, forward strand.
TCCCTGAGGTCCCTGAGCGCCAGTCGGTCCGGCAGGTCCGGCAGGTCCAATGGGTCCCTGAGGTCCCTGAGCACCAGTCGCACCGGCAGGTCCGGTCGGTCCAGTGGGTCCCTGAGCACCAGTCGCACCGGCAGGTCCGGTCGGTCCAATGGGTCCCTGAGGTCCCTGAGCACCAGTTGGTCCGGCAGGTCCGATAGGTCCCTGAATACCCTGAGGTCCCTGAGCACCGGCAGCACCAGTGGCACCAGTTGGTCCAGTCGGTCCAGTCGGTCCCTGAATACCCTGAGGTCCCTGAGGCCCTACAGGTCCCTGAGGTCCAATGGGTCCAATGGGTCCCTGAGGTCCAGGAGGTCCCTGAAAACCTCTAGGTCCCTGAGGTCCAGGAGGTCCCTGAAAACCTCTTGGTCCTTGGGGGCCGGTGGGTCCAGGGCATCCTCTTGGTCCTTGTGGACCAACGCAGCCACCGCCACAACCGTAGCGGTTTCCGTCCCAATCTCTACAATTATTCATTATAACTCCCTCCTGTCAAGGTGTAATATTTTCCTGTAAAATAGTTTGAAGATGCGTATATTTTTATAAAGGGCTTTATTTCCTTTATAACATATCATATGTATAAAGTGTCAAGTTTGTTAGAGACAAAATTTACTTAAAATAATTGTTTTCTATGATACATAAAGAGTAGTGATCTGTTTTTAAATATCGTTTTGCATAAGGCCCCGTAGACCGGGGCTTTATAAATTAAAACGTAATTACGTTCAAGCTGTAGTTGGCTGCATTGCTGGAAGTTATATTTGCAGACCCGGTAACAATTAACCTGACTTCATAAGTTACAGTTCCTGCAGCAGGAGCGGTATCAACATAAGTGCCAATAATGGTATGATTTCAGTACCTGCAGTTGCTCCTGATCTGTTTAATTGTTTGATATTTAGAAGTGTGCCATCTCTATAAAGTATTACTTCTGCCGTAATATTGTAGTCTGCAGCGGATACTAATTTTAAATCCAGAAAGTCCGGTAGCACCGGTCGGCCCCGTGGGTCCGGTAGCCGCGGTCGGTCCGGAAGGTCCAGTCGCACCGGTGGGTCCGGTAGCACCCGTCTGCCCAGGAGGTCCAGTAGTGCCGGTGGGTCCGGTAGCACCCGTCGGTCCGGTGGGACCGCTGGAACCATCCCCGCACCATTTTCTTCAATAATATCCATAGACCCTCTAAGCGGAACATTTAAAGAAAAATATATCAGTGAGTTACTGATATTAACAAGAGACAGGGTAACCGGAGCGGTTAAAACTTCTATAATGCCAATTCCGTATAGTTCACCTGTTTTAATTGGTGAATTACCTATGATAAAATCTCCCTGAGAAGTTGACAGGGCAAACGAAATGCCGTTTGCAGCTGAGTTATAGGTAATATTTCAAGATAGAAATAGAATATTATCAATTAGCACATTTGCGCCTGAATCAACAGTAGAGGAAGAATTTAGTTCTAGTTGTAAAGCAATATTATCCATTGTTTTCCTCCGTTTAACTTTAATAGTTATGACGTGTAGTGAATTATTAATTGGTTCTATATAATTTATGTTAAAAAATGTGATTTGGTAACTGATGCAAAATCATACGAAAAGTATTAAGAAAATAAGAATTATTATTGGATAAAAAAAGAAGTATTCCCCTGTAAAGAGAAATACTTCAGATAATCCATGATAATATTTTATAACTGGAAAGATTTTAAAATTAGTAAATGTTCAATATCAAATCCTGGTTTTTTATAGCAATCAACAAGCGGTAAATATCATGTTTCCATGCGGTTTGTAATCGCTTGTCGGTGATCGGAATGGTTTCTTTTCTTATAGATGCGGCACCCTCCACCGTTAGTTTCCCCAGATTTCCAATGGTTATGGAATTTTCTGAAACCATTGGTTCTTCATAGAACATTAAGGATAGGACCGGATTTAATTCGCCATCATAGTGATCTGTAATAACAATCCCGTTTCCCTTTTTTAGCACTGCGCTGCGGATATAAGAGCGGATCCTTGGATCTGCATAGGCTGAGGCCAGATCCATGGTTATTCCGCTTTCCAAAGTTCCAAAATAACAGGATACCTGTTCTGCACCATATTCTGCGCCGTCTTTTTGCATGATTTCTGTATCTCCGTCAAAAAAGGTAGGAAGATTGTGATAACGTGACTGCATCGTCCATATATCATAGCGTTCAGGGGAAAACGTCTTTTTACTGTAGGTTTCCACACCCACATCAATAAAAAGAGGATGCCCATTTTTAAATATGGTAAAACTTCCGGTATCATTGTGATTGTGACTGTCGTTATTGTCACCGGCTTTTACTGCCAGGCAAAAATGATCATCTCTGGAAATGAAAATACCAACGCTTTCATACCAGGTATCCTCATGGGAAATAACGGGAGCTTTCTCATATGAAATCATTTCCTCATGAGTGAATATGGTCTGCACCCGGTAAAACAGATTGTGTTCATCAACTGTCAAAGGATCCTCACTGTTTTGATAATCAGAGGCAGCAAATGCCATCAGTTCTTTATTCCGGGTCCTTTTGCCGAATAGAAATTCCCTGGCACCACATCGTCCGGCAACAGGGGAGCAGTCAGCAAAATTCACATAGTAGATGCCATCAATATGAACGTTTAAAATGTAGGAGGCTATGTTTTTTACTTTTTCAGTTTCATAAGCGGGAAGAAAGGTCTGGTCAGTGATATCATTTAGAATTTCAAGTGAATTGAACAGACACAGGCCGGCATGACGGTAATATTGGGCACCTTCGTCACAGCAGCCGTCTTCCCCGTATTCATCAAGAAAATAGTCCATGCTTTTTACCGCTTTTTGAAAGATTGCCATCCTTTTTTCTTCTGGAAGCTCTCTGGTAAAGGCGGAGAGGAGTATGTTCTGGGTGCACCATATGGTCCAGTTGTTCATCTGGCTGGAACCATCCCCCATCCACCAGAAATGTTCCTGAAGATAAGGCGTGAAAATGCGTTCCTCCAGGTTTTTATTGATCATTTTAGAAAGGAAGGGGCTGACCCCGCTCAGTTCCTGTCTTAAAAGATATTCTGCCATGGAAAGAACGGAAGCAGTTTCGGCGGCAAACAGATCAATGACAGGACGTGTGACATCTGGAAGTATCAACTGAGGCGTATCCCGGATATAGGAATTGTGGGCCGGAAGCTGCCACGCATTTTCTTCACATATGACATAAAATCCATTGATGATATCATCAAGAAAACGACCCTGGTGTTCCACGCATTCCGCCAGCACAAGGTGGTCAAGAGCGATCCTTCTGGAAAATTGCTTGTCTTCAAAATCACTTCGGTTTCCTGTTCTGGTAAATGTCATAAAATCCACTGCGGTTATGGACGGATACTCAAAATGTAAGAATTTTTCGCCGTTGTTTACCAGACGTTTCTTTAAGTCTTCCGGAAGCGATTCCCATTTCGTTCGCTCACAGGCGGGGGGATATAAATTAAAGCAGGATAATGGTTTGTTTATGTTTTTTGCCAATTCTGTAATCATGACGCATTCTCCTTAAGTCTCATCACAGGTGCTGATGGTATTTTGCTGTATAAATTCCCTGGGGGATAAGCCGGTAATTTTTTTAAATACTTTACTGAAATAAAAGGCACTTTCAAAGCCCAGTTGATCGGCCGCTTCGTAAATTTTCATGTCCTGCTCCAGAAGAAGGGATTTGGCTTTGTTTATCTTTGCCTGGGCAATGTATTCAGAAAATCCAAGCTGACAGTTCTTTTTAAATAAGATGCTTAAATAATTCGGGCTTAACCCAAAGATCCCGGCAACTTCATTTAAACTGAGCTTTTCCGTAATATGATTGTTAATGTATTTCTGAACATTTGTAATAACATGGGCTTTATAGGTTTTCCGTTTGGATTTAAGAATTTGGCACAGTCCGTCGCGGAAAATGACCATCCATTCGGAGATCTGTTCCACATTGCTGAAACGGTAAATCGAACGGTAACCGTCGCTGTAGGAGGAGAAGATTTCCGCCATATTTTTTTCTCCGTCAGGCAATAGGGACAGGGCTAAATAAAGGATGTTGCAGGCTCCGTCCGCCGCCTGGGAAAAGCGCATGGGATGGGATTCAAACAATTCGATGATCTCTGTTAAGGTCCGATAAAGCACGTCCGTATCAAACTCATTAAAGGCTTTTGTGATCTCATTTTTAAATACCGTAATGTTAAAGGCGTTACGCATAAAAGCCATATCAGAAGCAGTAAAGATCACGGCAGTTTCTTTTTCAGAGGCTTTTGAAAATGCCTGACGGGCTTCCTGATAGGATTCGCTGAGTTTCATAGGGTGGCTCACAGGAGTTCCCACTCCGGTAAATAAGGTTACATTAAAGTAATTGTGAACCATTTCTGCCGCATTGGAAAAACAGCGGGAGATGATTTCTTCTTTAAAATCTTCTGCTTCCGGCAGATGGAAGACCACTGCAAAATGTTTCATATCCAGAGAGATGACATAGGCCGGAAGATGTTTTCCGATAATCTCTTTTGCCATCTGCAGGGTGCTGTTATACAGCTTCATAAGCTTGGTATAATCCATGTCCTTATGCCCGTCTTCCCTGATTTCACAAAATGCCGCAAAATAGCAGTTCTCCATAAATTCCAGCTTTAAATCCCTGGCCTGAAGTAAAAACTGATCTTCGCTGTCAAATAAATTATGTAAAAGCCGCATAAAAAATTTCTCATAATAACTCTGTAAAAGCGGCCGCCCGGAGTCCCTGTATTCCAAAGATACCTGCAGGGTATCCAAGCGGGAGAGTGCTTTTTTTACTGCTTCAGACAGTGAATCTGCGTTCAGTTCCAGTTTGATTAAGTAGTCTACGGCTTCATAGGACATGGCTTCTTTGATAAGCTGAAATTCTTCATAACTGGTCAGAAAGATGAAAAGGGGAATATTTCCATAGGTATCCCGGCTGGCTTTTGCCAGTTCCAAACCGTTCATAATGGGCATACGAATATCCGAAATAACGATTTCCGGTGAATATTCTGCAATCATTTCCAGGGCATTTTTCCCATTCACGGCAGTTCCGCAGATTTCAATGTCATAATCCGCCCAGTTTAACATGGATTTAATTCCGATCTGAACCAAAGGTTCATCGTCTGCAATCAATAATTTCTTCATAACTTACCTTTCTGTTGACTGGTTTTCTGAATGAAGTACATATGGAATCCGGATAGTCATGGTGGTGAAAGCTCCTGGTTCGCTTGTTATGGTAATGCCATATTCCGGACCAAAATCGTACTGAATGCGTTTATTGACGTTGCTGATACCCACATGCCGGAAAAATTCCGTTTTGCTGCCGCTGCCGGTATCGTTTTTTAATACCTGCCGGATCGTCTCCTGACTCATACCAACCCCGTTGTCCGTAATCTCTATTTTTAAGATTTTTTGCGGAAATAATTCTTCTGTCTGTGCGGAGACGATGATTCTGCCTGCCGTCTTTGCAGGTTCGATTCCGTGGAACAGCGCATTTTCTATAATGGGCTGCAGGGAAAAACGGTGAATCATGCACTCGTACAATTGTTCCGATTCTATGTGATACTCAATGGAAACACTGCCTCCATAGCGGTATTGCTGGATGAGAAAATAATCCTTTACAAGAGCCAGCTCTTCCTTTAAGGGAATAAGTGATGCGGTTCCTTTTGATACATTTTTAAGAAGTCTGGCCAAAGCAGTGGTCATGTCGGCAATGCCGGCAGCATTCTGTATGGTAGCCATCCATTTGATGGAATTAAGTGTATTGTATAAAAAATGGGGATTAATCTGGCTTTGGAGGATCTGATATTCCAAATCCTTTTTTTGCTTTTCATCGGAAACCCTTTTGTCTAACAGGGTGAGGATGTTTTGTGACATGCTGTTGATGCCTCTTCCTACCTGGCCCAGCTCATGGTCCCATTCAATGGACCGATCCCTTGAAAAATCCCCGGCGGAGATTTTAGATATTTTCCCGCTCAATTTGTGAATCGGACCCATAATGATCCGGTTTAACAGAAACATTAACAGTACACCCAGAGAAAGGATAAAAAGGCATATTCCCAGAATCAGCAAGGTATATAAATTTTTCTGCTGGTCAAACTGTTGTTCTGACAACACCTGAGACAGCCGGAATCCTTCCATTCCTTCCACCGGACGTTCGACTACGATGCGCTTCTGCCCCTGGTCTGTGGTAGCGGAAAAAACCTGTGTTCCCTGGGATAAAGAATCACTTTCCGGTAACAGGACCGGATCTTTATAAGGAAGTTTTGTCTCCTGCCAGTCATTGGAACGAAAGCTGTAGGTCTTTGGCCCAATGGTCAGATAAAGTGAGCTATCATCAGGAAGAGGGTAGGAAGCCAGATAATCCGTAAAAAGCTGGGATGAGATCTCTACATAGGTCCAACCGATGATCTGGGAACTGAACTCATTGTATACCGGACGTATTATGGGAATGTACATTTCCCCGCTGATATCGGAAAAGGGGTCTTTTACCAGACCGATCCAGAGAAAGTCTCTGGAGTCATAGAGGGTGGTAAAAAAACGTTGCTGGCGGATAATTTTAGCGGCATAGGGAGAGGTATAGCTTGCGGAGGCCGCCATTTGGAGAAAGTTGTTCTCATCAAGGGTGGAAACAATTACCCGGGAAATGTACTCGTTGGACCGGGTATTATAATATTCTTCTTTTAAACGGTTGTGTGAGGAGAGGGCCAGGGGACGTAAGTTTTTCTTGTCCTGGGTAAACGTGGGGAGCTTTGACTGGCCTTTAAATGCTTTTAAATAATCCAGCATGGCGCCGTTGGAGCAGCACCATTTGCTGAAATATATGATATCCTTCATATCAGCGGCAATATTATTATTTACAACCTGTAAGCTGAATTCGGCGGACTGAATCTGGTTTTTTCTTAAAAAAGACTGAAAGACCCAGAAACAGACCGATGTGGTAAGAACGGTAATGAGCAGCGTGACAGAGGCGGTAAGAGCCATAAGTTTACCCCGTATCGTTTTCGGGAGGAGCTTTTTCCACATGATAAAAATATGTCCCTTCTTTCTTTCATACAGTATTGTTTGATGGTTTCTTCTACAAAGTTAGCCTATTTCTTGTAAAATGTCAATGAAAAAGCAGGTGTGTTTTTTGCAAAAACAGGTAAATATGTATGCAAGAGAGAAATATTACTGTTTATCATAAAAAATTACATGTTTAGAAAATTTAAAAAAAGTCTATGAATAAATAGTGAATCTTTTCTAATAGATATTCCATTCTTAAATGGAAAAAGTTCCTTTATAATTTAGGTATGGTAAATCGCCGGATCGCAGATGGCATTTACTTTTTAATCATTTCAAATCAGGAGGGAATACAATGAAAAAAAGAACGCTCAGTCTTGCACTGGCCTGTGCCATGGTAGTAACCAGTCTTGCTGGTTGTGCCGGAAGCACAAAGGGAACGACGGCAGGTTCCTCAGAAGGCACAAAGGAAGAGACAAAGCAGGCAGAAACTACGGAGTCTGCAGATGGAAAGACCGTTTTAAAATGGTCTGTTTGGGATGTCAGCTCAACGACCTATTATCAGCCGCTGATTGATGCATTTGAGAAGGAGCATCCGGATGTAAAGATCGAAATGGTAGATTTGGGATCTACCGATTACCAGACCGTTCTTGCAACAGAATTAACAGGAAGCGGTTCTGATTTTGACGTTGTGACCGTTAAGGATGTTCCTGGATATATGACGCTTGTAAACAAAGGGGTTTTAGAGCCTCTGGACAGCTATATCCAGTCTTCCAATGTGGACTTAACCCAGTATAAGGGTCTTACGGATCAGATTAAGGTGGATGATAAATTATATGAGATTCCGTTCCGCAATGACTTCTGGGTACTGTTCTACAACAAGGATTTATTTGATAAAGCAGGGGTTGCTTATCCAACCAATGATATGACCTTTGAGCAGTATGACGCTCTGGCAAGAAGTCTGGCTGTGGACACACCAGGACAGGAGGTATATGGAGCTCATTATCATACCTGGAGATCTGCGGTACAGCTCTTCGGGATTCTCGATGGCAAAAATACCATTATAGACGGAAAATATGAATTCTTAAAACCATATTATGAGATGGTGCTGAAAGAGCAGGAAGACGGTATCTGCCAGGATTATGCTACGTTAAAGACCAGCGGATTGCATTATTCCGGTGCATTTGCCCAGGGAAATGTAGCGATGATGAACATGGGAACATGGTTTATTTCTACTTTAATGGAGAAGATCCGTACCGGTGAATATACCGACTGTACCAATTGGGGCATTGCAAAATATCCTCATGCGGAAGGCGTAGAACCAGGTTCCACTCTTGCAACCATTACCTCTTTGGCAATTCCTTCCAATGCACCTCATAAAGATCTTGCATGGGAATTTATCAATTTTGCAAGCGGAAAAGAAGGTGCTGAGATCCTTGCAGCTACAGGAACCATCCCGGCTGTTATGAACAATACGGTTGCTGATCTGGTTTCCGGAGCAGACGGATTCCCCAAGGATGACACAACCAGCACGGATGCGCTTAATACTTCCAAACTCTATCTTGAAATGCCGGTAAATGAAAAGAGTTCTGAAATTGAAACCGTTTTAAATGAAGCTCATGATGCAATCATGACAGGCAGCATGTCCGTGGATGACGGCATTGCTCAGATGAACGAAAAAGTTGGTGCAATTTTAGGTCAGTAAAATCCTGAAAGATCAAACAGAGGCGGGCAGCGAAAAGCCCGCCTCATTTAAAGAAACTTCTGATTTGAGAATTGATAAAACGAATAGTGGAAAAAGGAGGAAGAGCAAAATGGCGAAGACAATAACGGAGTCGCAAAAACAGGAAAAAATCACAGCCTTGCAAGAAAAACGGGATGCTTTAATTCAAATGCTTCCTGATGCCACAAGCACAAGAAAACGTGATGGGTTGATTGCGAAGATCGAAATAATAGATGAAAAAATTAAAAAAGTCCGGACAGGAGAGCGTTTTACCAGACAGGAAAAGAGGAATTTGATTGCTTATTCCTTTATTGCTCCTAATTTCATCGGATTTGCAGTTTTTACACTGGGACCGATCATTTTTGCCTTTGTTCTGGCATTTATGAAATGGGATGGAAACAGTCCCATGCAGTTTGCAGGACTTAACAATTTTGCAGATATGTTTGCAAATGCCAGATTCCGGGCGTCCTTTGTAAATACTCTTGTTTACTGTTTGGCGACGGTTCCTTTGACCCTGGCATGTGCCCTTGGCTTAGCAATCGTGCTCAACCAGAAGATCAAAGGAAGGAATTTCTTCCGGACCGTTGGATTCTTTCCTTACGTGGCTTCCCTGGTAGCCGTGGCAGCAGTATGGAATATGCTGTTCAGCCCCATGAAGAGCGGTCCTGTCAATATGCTTCTTTATAATCTTGGAGTTCATGCAAAGAGTCTTCCAAAATGGGCCGCAGATCCTCACTGGGTCATGTTTACAATCGTGTTGTTCAGTGTATGGAAAAATATGGGTTATTACATGGTGATCTACCTTGCAGGGTTACAAGGGATTAACGGGGAGCTTTATGAAGCAGCAGGTCTTGACGGCTGTAATGCCTGGCAGAAATTCCGCTATATTACCTGGCCCCAGCTGCAGCCAACCACCTTCTTTGTAACGATTATCTTAACCATCAACTGCTTTAAGGTTTATGATATCGTTTATATGCTGGCGGGAGGTTCCAATGGAATTGTAAGCTCCCAGGCAATGGTACTTGTTTACCACATTTATGAAGAGGCATTCCGTAACTGGAATTTAGGTTATGCAAGTGCGGTAGCTATGGTGTTGTTCTTAATGGTTCTTGTCATCACACTGGTTCAGTTCCGTGGTGAGAAGAAGTATGCAAACTAAGAAAAGGAGGATACGTTATGAAATTAAAAAACAGAAATTCTAAAATCAGCAAATGCCTCCTTTATGTGGTTTTGGTGATTCTGACCTTTACCATGCTGGTTCCCTTTGCCTGGATGTTTTCCGCTTCCTTAAAACTGGATAAAGACGTATTTGTTTTCCCAATCCAGTGGATTCCAAAAAATCCCAGATGGCAGAACTATCTGGATATCTGGACAAAGATCCCGCTTATGACCTTTGTATTGAATACAGTAAAAATCACGCTGATTGTAACTGCTTTGCAGCTTTTGACCAGCAGCTTTGCAGCATATGCGTTTGCAAAATTGAAATTCCGCTACAAAAACACCTTGTTTATGGCTTATATCGCAACCATCGCGGTTCCGTGGCAGGTATACATGGTTCCCCAGTTTATGATGATGAGAAACTTCGGGTTAAACGATTCTCATCTGGCCATCATCTTCCTCCAGGCGTTCTCCGCCTTTGGCGTGTTCATGATGCGTCAGTTCTATCAGGGCATCCCCGATGAACTGTGTGAAGCGGCAAGGATTGATGGTATGAGCGAGTATCAGATCTATGCAAGGATCATGCTGCCATTGTCAAAACCGGCGCTTTCCACACTGACCATATTTACCTTTGTTAATACATGGAACGATTTCTTAGGACCTTTGATCTATTTAAAGTCAGAAGCAAAAAAAACATTGCAGTTAGGACTGAAAATGTTCATCAGCCAGTATAGTTCGGAATATGGTTTGATTATGGCTGCGTCGGTTCTGTCCCTGATTCCTGTGCTTATCGTGTTCCTGTCTCTGCAGAAGCACTTTGTGGAAGGTGTTGCTGCAACTGGTGTGAAAGGGTAAAGAGATGAAACAAATAAAAAATTTCGTGGACAATATCCATAATGAAGCTTATAAGGACCATTATATGTCTCCCATATTGGAGGCCGGATCTTATGTGCTTTCCGGCGGCAGAAAAGAAGTGTCCTTAAACGGAAACTGGAATTTTTCCGTAGATATGTATGATAACTGTCTCAGAGCCAAATGGTTTCTGGAAGAGAAAACAAATTCAGAGGGGCGCAGAGTTCCTTTGGATTATGGGTTTGATGACTGGGAGGAGATCCCGGTGCCGGCAGTATGGAACCTTGTGAAACCGGAATATTTTTATTATGAGGGACCGGCGGTATATAGCCGCCGGTTCTTTTTAAAAGAGAATCCGGGGGGGCGTGTGTTCCTGCAGTTTGGTGCCGTATCCTATGAAGCAAGAATCTTTTTAAACGGCGTTTTTCTGGGACTGCATAAGGGTGGTTCCACGCCCTTTGGGGTAGAAGTGACTAAAGAGTTAAAGGAAGAAAACCGACTCATCGTAATTGCAGATAATACCAGACGTCAGGATCAGATCCCCAGTGAAAATACGGACTGGTTTTTATACGGGGGCATCTACCGGAGTGTATCCCTTCTTTTTGTACCCGATATTTATATCAAAGATATGAACGTTCATTTGAATGACCGGGAAAATAAGGAGATAAAGGTTTCCGTATCTTTAGGCGGCTGTGAACGATTTTTAGAAGGAGAAGCCGTTTTCTCCATTCCAGAGCTTCAGTTAGAAACGGTGATATCCATTGGAACAGAGGGAGAGGGACAGGCTGTTTTTAAAGCAGATGGGCTTTCTCTGTGGAATCCAGAGGACCCTAAATTATATGAAGTTTTCGTAAAACTCCGCATCCGGGGGCAGGTTCTTGATGAGGTAAGAGACCGGATCGGTTTCCGTACGGTGGAAACGAAAGGAAGAAAGATCCTCTTAAATGGAAAACCGGTCTTTCTTCGGGGGGCCTGTCTGCATGAGGAGACGGAGGAGCATGGGAAGGCGGTTACGAAAGAAGACATCCGTCAGGCCTTTAAAAAAGCCAAAGAAATGAACTGCAATTTTCTGCGCCTGGCTCATTATCCTCATACGGAGTGGGCTTCTCAACTGGCAGATGAGGAAGGCATTCTTTTATGGGAGGAGATCCCGGTTTACTGGTGGATTGATTTTGCCAATCCCCATACCCTCAAAGATGCAAAAAACCAGCTTATGGAACTGATCAAAAGAGATTTTAACCGGGCCAGCGTAGTGATCTGGTCTGTGGGCAACGAAAATCCCGATACAGACGAACGGTATCACTTTATGAGGGAACTGGCTGAAACCGCAAAAGCCTATGACCCCAGCCGTCTGGTGTCTGCAGCCTGTCTGGTGGATGTGGTAAATTTAAAAATATCCGACAGGCTGGAAGGACATTTGGATGTCATCGGATTCAATGAATACTATGGCTGGTATGATCCGGATTATGAAAAGCTGAATGTGATTTTAGAAGGCTCAAACCCAGATAAACCAGTGGTCATCAGTGAATTCGGAGCAGATGGTTATCTGCCCGATGGAAAGGCTGGCAGTAACGTGCGGGGGTCCGAAGAGGAGCAAAAGGAGATTTACGAAAAACAGGTTGCAATTTTCCGGAAAACCGACTATATTCAGGGCACTTCACCATGGATATTGTTTGATTACCGGACTCCCAAGCGGCTGGGTGCATATCAAAAAGGATATAATATCAAAGGGCTTGTGACTGCGGACCGGAAACGGGAAAAGCCTGCTTTTTCAGTAATGAAGGACTTTTACGAGGAGGTAATAAAAGATGAGCAAGCAGATGGAAGCCCTGTTTGAAGAAAAACCGGAGCTTACAGAGGAAAAATGCCGTGAAGCTATGGATTTTGCGGTGATACAGGTAAAAGATAATTTAAAGGAATTTACCCATTCCTTTAAAAAAGCGTACAGCGAAAACGGTTTTTACCAACCAACTCCTAATGTGAACTGGACCACCGGCTTCTGGACCGGACAGATTTGGCTGGCTTATGAATGGAGCAGGGCAGAGGAGTTAAAAAACGCCGGACAGATCCAGATCAAAAGCTTTTTGGACCGGATCGACCGTAAGATCGAAGTGGATCACCATGATATGGGATTTTTGTATTCACCCTCCTGCGTGGCAGGCTACAAACTGGCAGGAGATGAGTTGGGAAAAGAAGCGGCCATAAAAGCGGCAGACCAGCTAATCAGCCGGTTCCAGCCGGTAGGGGGATTTATCCAGGCTTGGGGACCCATGAATCAGCCGGAAAACTACCGCTTCATCATTGACTGTCTGTTAAACCTGCCTTTGTTATACTGGGCGACGGAAGAAACCGGCGATGAAAAATATCGGGAGATTGCAGAAAAACATATTCATACCGCCCTCGCCAATGTGATCCGGGAGGATGATTCTACCTGGCATACCTTTTTCATGAACATGGAGACGGGAGCACCGGATCATGGAGCTACCTGTCAGGGATACAGAGACGGGTCAGCATGGGCCAGGGGCCAGGCTTGGGGTGTCTACGGCTGTGCCATGGCTTACCGTTATACCAGCCGTCCGGAATACATCAACGATTTTAGGCGGGTGACCACATACTTTCTGGAGCATCTTCCATCGGATCTGGTTCCGTATTGGGATCTGGAATTTGGGGAAGGCTCCACAGAGCCAAGAGATTCCTCTTCTGCATCCATAGCAGCCTGCGGTATGCTTGAGATGGCAAAGTATCTGGAGGAAGAGGAGGCCGCTTATTATACCTCCATGGCGAAAAAGATCATGGCATCTGTCGTGGAGCATTATGCGGTAAAGGATTTAAAGGAATCCAATGGATTGGTTCTTCACAGCACCTATTCCAAGAAGTCTCCTTACAATACCTGCACTCCGGAAGGGGTAGACGAATGCAACATCTGGGGAGATTATTTCTATATGGAAGCCCTGACCCGGTTATCCACGGATTGGAATCCTTATTGGTAATATTTGAAATCATTTGAAAAGAGGCAGAATAATATGAAACTAGAAACGAAACAGGAGTTCCGTCAATGGATGTTTCAGGTTCTGGAGCCCTTAAAGCCCTTGTACAGCCAAGGCTGTGCGAGGCTCCATTTGGGTGATACCGGCGTCACATATCCCAAAACCAGCATTGAGATGGAGGCGTTTTCCCGTCCCTTGTGGGCACTGGTTCCCTTCTGGCTCGGAGGAGGCAGCGGGTTTGAAGAGATTTACCAGAAAGGCCTCTTAAACGGAACGGATCCAGCCCATCCGGAATATTGGGGCGGATTTGGAGACTATGACCAGAAGTTTGTAGAAATGGCAGCTATCGCCTGCAGCTTGATTTTCACCCCGGAAAAAACCTGGGAACCCTTAGGAGATCAGGGAAAAGAAAATCTGGCAAACTGGCTTTACGGAATCAATGAGCACATCATTCCTGACTGTAACTGGCAGTTTTTTATGATTCTTGTCAATGTGGCTTTAAAGAAACTGGGGTGCCGTTACAGCGAAGAAAGCCTGGCTTCGGGACTCGCTAAAATAGAAAGCTATTATCTGGGGGAAGGCTGGTACCGGGATGGCGGATCCAGCCAGAAGGATTATTACATTTCCTTCGCTCTCCATTACTATGGACTGATCTATGCGGTAGTCATGGAAAAGGAGGACCCGGAACGCTGCCTGCGTTTTAAGGAACGAGCCACATTATTTGCCGGAGAGTTTCTTTACTGGTTTGATGAAAATGGAGCAGCGCTTCCCTACGGAAGAAGTCTTTCCTACCGGTTTGGAGAGGCCGCATTCTGGTCGGCGTACCTATTTGCCGGTCTTGATGATATTCCGGTGGGAGTGGTAAAGGGAATTATCAGCCGTCATTTGAACTGGTGGATGGAGCAGAAGATGTTTGACCGGGATGGAGTACTGACCATAGGCTACAGCTATCCCAACCTGATTATGGCAGAGCGCTACAATGCACCCGGTTCGCCGTACTGGGGCATGAAGACCCTTTTATGCCTGGGACTGCCGGATGACCACCCGTTCTGGACCGCAAAAGGAGAAGCACTGCCGGAACTTTCCAGCCGAAAGCTGTTAAAGCAGGCAGATATGCTGATGCACCGCCGGGGAGGCGATGTAGTGGCTTATCCGGCAGGCGTATGTGAAACATATGGACACGGTCATGTGCCTGAGAAATATTCAAAGTTCGCATATTCCACCAGATTTGGTTTCTCGGTGGCCAGGAGTCAGATCGTGCTTCATGAAAATGCACCTGATTCCACTCTGGCATTTGTCATTGACGGAGATGATTATGTATTTGTAAGAAAATACAGTGATTTCTATGAAGTATCCGAAGAACGGGTCATCAGCAGCTGGCATCCATTTCCGGGAATCAAAGTAAATACCACCATTGTTCCTCAGGATTATGGCCATTTAAGAGTTCATGTAATCGAGAGCCAGTTTGATTGTGTGGCTTACGACTGCGGTTTTTCCGTAGAGAAATTTACGGAAGAGTACGAACAAAAGGCAGAGGGAGAGCAGTCCTATATTTTCCAGAAAAAGCAGGGATGCAAAGTATCCGGAAAGGGTCCCGGGGCCAAAGGCGTGATAATAGAAGCAGACCCGAATACCAATGTACTTTATCCGAATGCATCCATTCCGGCAGTATCCTATCGCATAAAAAAAGGGGAATCCGTTCGCCTGGAGACCATGGTAACAAGCTTTGTCCGGTAAATGGAACCACAGTTTGAATCGAAGGAGGGTTCTTTATGGAACTGAAAACAGCAAAATTGGAGTGGCTCGAAGATCCGAAAGTCTTTGCAGTCAACCGCATACCGGCTCATTCCGATCATTGTTATTATGAATCGGAGGAGGAAGCCTCGAAAGGGGAAATGGGGCTTCGCCAGCTTTTAAACGGTACATGGAAGTTTTCCTACGCCAATCGCCCTGCGGACAGGGAAGCAGATTTTTACAAAGAAGGTTATGATGACAGCGGATTTGGAGAAATTGAAGTCCCTGGTCATATGGAACGGAACGGATACGGCAGATGTCAGTATATCAATACCATGTACCCGTGGGATGGGCTGGCTGATATCCGGCCTCCGTTTACGGATCAGGAGAACAATCCGGTGGGAAGCTATGTCCGGGAATTTGAACTAAAGGATTCTCTCAAAGGAAAACGTCAGTTTTTATCCTTCCAGGGCGTGGAGACCGCTTTTTATGTATGGCTCAATGGGACGTTCATCGGTTATGGGGAAGACTCCTTTACCCCGTCAGAATTTGAAATTACCCATGCGGTGAAGGCCGGTACCAACCGTCTGGCGGTGGAAGTGTATAAAAGAAGCAGTGCCAGCTGGATCGAGGATCAGGATTTCTTCCGTTTTTCCGGCATATTCCGTGATGTCTATGTATATGCAGTCCCCAAATGCCATGTGGAGGATGTGTTTGTCCACGGAGATGTTTCTGAAGATGGTAAGAACGGACTGTTCCGTGGGGAACTGACACTTTTAAAAGGGACAAAAGGAAGGGTTTCTGCGGTCTTAAAGGACAAGGAAGGCAGAGAGGTGTCTTCTTGGGATGGAATCCCTGCCGATAGAAAAGTGGAACTTTATGCAAAAATACCCTCTGTTCGTTTGTGGAGCGGAGAGGACCCTTACCGGTATGAATTCACTGTGATTTTGAAGGATGAGGAGGGAAAAGTAAATGAGGTGGTCCCTCAGAAGGTGGGATTCCGGCGTTTTGAATTAAAGAATCGAATCATGCATTTAAACGGAAAAAGAATTGTATTCCGGGGTATCAACCGGCATGAATTTCATGTGAGGAGAGGACGAAGCATCACGAAAGAAGATATGATGTGGGATATACGGTTCCTGAAACGTCACAACATCAATGCAGTACGGACCAGCCATTATCCCAATCAGAGCTTATGGTATGAGCTTTGTGATGAGTATGGGATCTATCTGATTGATGAGGCCAACTTAGAGAGCCATGGCTCCTGGCAGAAGATGGGGGAAGTGGAGCCTTCCTGGAACGTTCCGGGGAATCTTCCGGAATGGAAAGACTGCGTGATCGACCGTGCAAAATCCATGCTGGAGCGGGATAAGAATCATCCCAGCGTTCTGATCTGGTCCTGCGGCAATGAGTCTTATGCAGGGGAGGATATTCTTGCAATGGCAGAATTCTTCCGGAATCGGGATCCTTCCAGGCTTGTTCATTATGAAGGGGTATTCCACAACCGGGATTATGATCAGATCAGTGACATGGAAAGCCGGATGTATGCCAAGGTGCATGAGATTGAGGAATATTTAACAAATAGTCCGGAAAAACCGTTCATTCTTTGTGAATATATGCACGCCATGGGAAATTCTCTCGGAGGAATGGATAAATATACCCAGCTGGAAGACCGGTATGACATGTATCAGGGCGGATTTATCTGGGATTATATGGACCAGTCTCTGATGAAAAAGGATCAGTACGGCAAAGAGCATATGACCTATGGCGGTGATTTTGGTGACCGCCCTACCGATTACAGCTTCTGCGGAAATGGAATCATTTATGCAGACCGTACCGTTTCTCCCAAGGCCCAGGAAGTGAAGTACTTATATCAGGATATCCGTCTGGTTCCAGATTTAAAAGGTGTTACCATTGAAAACAGAAGAATGTTTACGGATACCTCCGATTTGGAATTTGTCTACATGGTTTTAAAGGATGGGGAACCCGTTTTTCAGAAATGTTTTTATGCAGCGGTGAACCCTTTTACGTCCAGCCATATTGACGTAGATGTTCCGGAATTTACTGAGCCCGGAGAATATGTCAGCCAGGTCTCCGCTCTTTTGAAGCAGGATACCTTGTGGGCGGAAGCCGGGTTTGAAATCGCCTTTGGAGAGCATCGTTCAGTTGTGGAAGGGGAAACAAAAGCGTGTTGTGAAAAGCCGCTTACTGTGATATATGGAGATGTAAACATCGGTGTTAGGGGAGAAGGCTTCCAGGTGTTGTTTTCCAGACAGGAGGGTAGCATCGTTTCCATCGTTTATGATGGAAAGGAGTGGGTTGGAAGACCGATCATGCCGGTGTACTGGCGGGCGACCACAGACAATGATAAGGGCAGCAAATTTTCTGTAGACAGTGCGGTATGGTTCGGTGCCGGACGGTTTCCCCGTTATGACAATAAAAACTGTCTGGTGGAGGAAACAAAGGGGCGGATCAAGGTTACCTATACCTATGAACTGACCACCATTCCCAAAACAATGACCCGGGTTACCTATGAAGTGACCGGAGACGGAAGGATTAAAGTGAATGCGGTATATCAAGGAGAAAAGGGCCTTCCGCAGCTGCCTGCCTTTGGCATGAGGCTTATCACGCCCGAAGCAGTTCAACAATTCACCTGGTACGGACGGGGACCGGAGGAAAATTACAGTGACCGGAGACAGGGGGCAAGGCTTGGGATCTATAAAGATACGCCGGAAAATAACGTATCCCGCTATCTGGTTCCCCAGGAGTGCGGAAACAGAACCGGAGTCCGCTGGCTCAAGGTATCCGGCATGGATGGCCATTCCATCAGGTTCCGGTCGTTAAGTGAGCCCTTTGACGCTTCTGTGCTCCCGTATACGGCAGAGGAACTGGAATGTGCGACCCACCGGGAAGAGTTACCTGCAGTGCGTAATACGGTTGTAACGATTCTGGGCGCCATGAGAGGCGTAGGCGGTGATGACAGCTGGGGAGCACCCGTTCACCCGGAATATTGCATCAGCGGCGAAAAGGAACTTGTAACAGAATTTGTGATAGAAAAAGGATAAAAAAGGAGGGGCAGGAAAAGGAGTCTTATGGTTTTCCTTTTGCCTGTCTCTTTTTTTATATAAAAATGGGAAAAACTTCTTTAAAATGGTTGTTTTTCTTCTTTATGCGTGGTAATTTGATTAAAGAATATATAACTGGAGGTTAAGTCACACAGAGTAAAAAACACGAAAGCGAGGTCATGATATGAAGATTGTTTTTAATGAAATTGAGGAAGCGGTCCTGCCTCAGTTTCAAGGAGGGGAAAAAGAATTTAAAACCAGAATGTTTGCGGATCAATACAATAAGATCCAGCGGGGGAGATTAGAGCCGGGAGCTTCCATCGGAATGCATACTCACGATACCAGCAGTGAGATCATCTATATTCTTGAGGGTAATGGAACGGTGCTGTTTGACGAAGGAAGAGAATCCGTTAAGGCAGGCGAGTGTCATTACTGTCCCAAGGGACATGCTCACAGCCTTATTAATAGCGGAGATAAGGAGTTGGTGTTTTTTGCAGTAGTTCCTCAGCAATAACAGATGCGTCTTTTAAGGCTAAAATGAAATCGTAATAGAAAATAAGTGAAAAAACGGGGGCAATGTATGAAGTATCAGTGGATTGATGAGTATTTGAAAGCAATGAAAGGGGTGTCCAGTGATGTGAAAGAGGAATGGAACTGGACCAGATATTTTATAGGTGATAAGATGTTTGCGGCTGTCTGCAGGGATGAGCAGGGAGAAGACCATTTGATCAATTTAAAGCTGGAACCTGCGGAGGGAGCGTTTTTAAGACAGCAGTATGAAGATATTGTTCCGGGATATGACATGGACAAGATCCACTGGAATTCTGTAAAAACCAATGGAACTGTTCCTGAGAATCTATTAAAGGACCTGCTTGAAAAATCCTATTATCTGGTATTTTCCAAGCTTTCCAAAAAACAGCAGGAGGAATTGTCTTCATAAATTGCTTGACAAATGAAAATATTGGCAGTATTCTTATTGCTGAAACGATTAACGAAATTTTAAGAAAAGGAGGCAGTAACTATGATGAGCATCAACAACATGATTGGAATCAATGGAGTTAATGGAATGGGATTTCACGTTACATTCATTCAGTCTGCCTCATGGAATATAGTCTCCCCGCGTACTTGATAAAGGGATCACTTCAGCTCTTAGTAAGAGTATTTTATGAGTATAAACCGCAGTCTGAAAGGACTGCGGCTATTTTTTTCTGAATTTACCGGAAAAGGCCGCACTATGCTGCTTTTTCCGGTTTTTTTTAGTATAGATGCGTGAAATATTCTCGTGTTTGTAAAAGATTAAGGAGGAAAGTATGAAAAATCTATGGAAGTATGTAAAAAAGTATTGCTTCCTGTACGTCCTTGCGATCGCAGCCATGATCGTCAGCATTCTTCTCGATGCGGCAGCGCCTCAAATCACAAAGCACATCATTGATGATGTGATTGTGGGCGGAAAAATGCAGATTCTCATGAAGCTGCTGTTTGGACTTGTAGGAATCGGATTAGGGAGAGCGGTGTTTCAGTATACCAAAGAATTTATATTTGATTATGCGGCAGCCGGGATTGGCAGCCGATTAAGAAAAGATTTATTCGACCACATTCAGACCTTATCCATGGGCTATTTTGATAATCATAACACAGGAGAGCTGATGGCAAGAATCAAGGATGATGCGGAACGAATCTGGAATGCCTTTGGGTTCGTGGGGATGCTGGTCCTGGAGTGCACCATTCATACCGTAGTGGTTATTATCTGCATGTATCGGATCAGTCCGGTATTAACACTGATCCCTTTGGCCATTCTCCCTGTGATCGCCTGGTACGCCATTAAGATGGAGAACGGGCTTGGTGAGGTTTACGATAAGATCAGTGAGCAGACCGCAGAATTAAATACGGTTGCGCAGGAAAATCTGGCAGGTGTGCGTACGGTAAAAGCCTTTGCAAGAGAAGAGCATGAAATTGAAAAATTCAAAAAGCATAACAAAAAGTATTATGACTTAAATATGAGGCAGGCAAAACTCATTGTCCGCTATCAGCCAAACATCTCTTTTTTATCCAAAATACTGCTTATGGCTGTCATCGTGATCGGAGGGATTCTCGTGATCCATGATAAGATGACATTGGGAGATTTAGGTGCCTTTTCGGAATATGCGAGCAATATTATCTGGCCCATGGAAATGATCGGCTGGCTGAGCAACGATCTGGCAGCTGCCATGGCTTCCAACAAAAAAATCAAAGCAATCATGGAAGAACAGCCGGTGATCAAAAACAATGACAAGCCGGTGTCTCCGGACCTAATTAAGGGGGAACTGGAATTTGATCATGTAAACTTTGAACTAAATGGAAAACGCATTTTAGAGGATATTCACTTCACGTTAAAGAAAGGAAAAACACTGGGGATCATGGGTGTGACCGGTTCAGGGAAAAGTTCCATCGTCAATCTGATCCAGCGGTTCTATGACGTAACGGACGGAAAAATTCTGCTGGATGGAATTAATATAAAGGATCTTCCCTTGTCTCTTTTAAGGGGACAGATTTCAGTGGTCATGCAGGATGTGTTTCTCTTTTCCGACAGCATAACGGAAAACATTAAAACCGGTAATAAGGACGCGGCTCAGTGGGAAAGTGTGCAGCAGGCCTCGATTTCTGCGGAGGCACACAGCTTTATTACAAAACTGTCAGAACAGTATGATACGGTAATCGGAGAACGGGGCGTGGGACTATCCGGCGGTCAGAAACAGCGCATCAGCATAGCCAGGGCCATTGCAAAAGAAAGTCCCATCCTGATTTTAGATGATTCCACATCGGCTCTTGATATGGAAACTGAGAAGGAAATTGAAGCTCATTTATCGGAGTTAAAAGAGAGCTCCAAAATAATCATCGCCCATCGGATCTCCGCAGTGCGCACCGCAGATGAAATTCTGATTCTTTCAGAAGGAAAAATCGTTGAACGGGGGACCCATAAGGAGCTTATGGAAAAACGGGGAGAGTATTACAAAACCTATCAGGTGCAGTACGGAGAGGAGGAAGTAAAATGGCAGTCAATTCCAGCAGAATAGATGAAGACCAAAAGGAAGTCTTAAAAAAGGATACCATGCTCCGGATGTTTAAGTATCTTTTGGATTATAAAAAAGAAATCGTGATCGTGTTGTTTGTCATGGCGGGAACCATAACCATCAGTTTGCTGGCCCCCCTGATCATGGAGTATGCCATCAATGTTTGCGTGGCACAGAAGGACATGAAAGGACTGCTGCGGCTGGGAGCCGGGGCGGTGGTTCTGTACCTGCTTTTTTTGATGGGAACCAAGATCCGGATGCGCTTGATGGCGGAGGTGTCCAATAAGGTGCTTTTAAATATCCGGGAAGAGTTATACCGCCATATACAGACCCTGGGCTTCGGCTTTTTTGACAGCCGTCCCACTGGGAAAATACTGGCCAGGATCATTGGAGATGTGAATTCGTTAAAAGATGTTTTATCAGATAGTGTGACCCAGCTGATTCCTGATCTTTTGACTGTGATTTTCGTGGCAGTTATTATGCTGGTGAAAAATTACCGGCTGGCTATGGCGGCTTTGCTGACACTTCCTATCTTAGCCGTGGGCATGTTTTTCATTGAAACCACAGTTCATAGAAGGTGGCAGGTCTATCGGAAGAAAACCTCCAATTTAAATGCATATGTCCATGAGGATCTTTCCGGTATCAGGATCATACAAAGCTTTGCCGCAGAGCCGGAAACAAAGAAGATGTTCCATGATCTGGTGAATCAGCATTACAGATCATTCATTGATGCGGTCCTTGTCGCCGATGCGTTCGGTCCTCTGGTGGAGATCACCTGGGGCCTGGGAGGATTTTTGCTGTATTTTATCGGTATCCGCATTGTAGGAGTGGAACAGATCGGAATCGGTACGTTTCTGGCTTTTTCCACCTATATCGCCATGTTCTGGAGCCCGATCCGCAATCTGGCCAACTTTTATAATAAACTGACTACCAATATATCCGCCGCAGAACGTATTTTTGATATCATTGATACGGAATCGGAAATCATGGATCAGGCAGGAGCGGAAGACTTGCAGGAAATAAAAGGAGAGGTGGTATTTGAAAATGTTTCCTTTGCTTACAGCGATGAACCGGACCGCCTGATCTTAAATAACGTTAGTTTTTCGGTGAAACCAGGTGAGACCATTGCGCTGGTGGGACCTACGGGAGCAGGTAAGACCACGATTGTCAATCTGATCAGCCGTTTTTATGAAGCCACCAAGGGAAGTATAAAAATCGACGGCCATGAGGTCAAAGATGCCACCTTAAAAAGTTTAAGAAGCCAGATGGGAATCATGACCCAGGACAATTTCCTCTTTTCCGGAACCATAAGAGACAATATCCGGTATGGCCGGTTGGACGCATCTGAGGAGGAAGTCGTGGAGGCCGCAAAGGCGGTCAGTGCCCATGATTTTATCATGAAACTGGAACAGGGCTATGATACGGTGATCAGCGAAAGGGGAGCCGGATTATCCATTGGCCAGAGACAGCTTCTGGCATTTGCCAGAACCATGGTATCAAGGCCTGGAATCCTGATTCTTGATGAAGCCACCTCAAGCATTGACACCCACACAGAATTGCTGGTTCAAAAGGGGATTGATGCACTTTTAAAAGGCAGGACCTCCTTTATAATTGCCCATCGTCTGTCCACCATCCGAAAGGCGGACCGGATCTTTGTTATTGACCAGGGAAATATTATGGAATCCGGAAGCCACGAAGAGCTTTTGAATCTCCAGGGAGCCTATTATAAATTATACCGGAGCCAGTTTTCCCAGATGGAAAAGGATTGACCGAACCGGGGAAATGCAATAGAATAGAACGTGAGGTGATAAAATGACAGAAGGAGCATTGGTTTTAGAAGGAGGTTCCCTTCGGGGGGTTTTTACCGCCGGAGTGCTTGATGTACTTATGGAAAAGGAAATTGAATTGTCCTATGTAAATGGCGTTTCTGCAGGTT
The DNA here is from genome assembly GCF_043633585.1 of Lacrimispora sinapis. Lineage (NCBI taxonomy): Bacteria > Bacillati > Bacillota > Clostridia > Lachnospirales > Lachnospiraceae > Lacrimispora > Lacrimispora sinapis. The sequence continues at coordinate 1,632,661 of NZ_CP141832.1, forward strand.
CTATGGCAGGAATGAGCTATATCAGCAAACAGATTGGCAGGACGATCAAGGTGAATCTGGATTATGTCAGAGATAAGCGGTTCCTTAGTTTTAGAAACATGGTAAAGAATCGCTCTATTTTTAATTTTGATTTTTTATTCGGGGAATTAAGCGATACCCTGGTTCCCTTTGATTATGATACCTTTCATAATTCCAAACAGATATTTGAAGTGGCGGCTACCCGCTGTAAGACAGGGAAGCCGGAATATTTTGAAAAAGGAACCTGTGAAGATTTTATCAGTGCGGTAAAGGCCTCAAGCAGTATTCCCATTCTTTCCGGTATGATCAGTGTCGGCGGGAAAAAATATCTGGATGGAGGCTGTTCCATGCCCATCGCCTATCAGAGGGCCATAGATCTTGGATATGAAAAGATTGTGGTGGTCCTCACCAGGGAACGGGGATACCGGAAGCCGCCTCTGGATCAATGGACAAAAAGAGGATATGAGCGTTATTTTGCTCCTCTGCCCCATTTTTTGAAGGCGCTTGAAGAGGTTCCCGACCGATATAACCGTATGCAGGAGGAGATCGACCGGCTGGAAGAGGCTGGTAGAATCTATGTTATACGGCCGGATAAACATGTGACGGTACATAGAACCGAACAGGATAAGCGTAAATTGCAGGCACTTTATGAAGACGGCCGGCGGCTGGCAGAGTCCCAGGTAGAGGAACTGAAGGTTTATTTGGGCATGAAAGCGGAAGGAAAGGAAGAAACGGTATAATTTATGAGCATTTATGATACTTTAAATCCCATGCAAAAGGAAGCGGTTCTCCATACGGAGGGACCGCTTCTTGTACTGGCTGGAGCCGGGTCAGGAAAGACCAGGGTACTTACACACCGGATTGCCTATTTGATAGAAGAAAAAGGGGTTAATCCATGGAACATCCTTGCCATTACATTTACCAATAAAGCGGCCGGAGAGATGAGGGAACGCGTGGACCGACTGGTAGGATTCGGAGCTGACAGCATCTGGGTCTCCACATTTCATTCCTCCTGTGTCCGTATTTTAAGGCGGCACATTGAAAGCCTGGGTTATACCACGAATTTTACCATATACGATTCCGACGACCAAAAGACGCTGATGCGCCATGTGCTGAAAAAACTTGAACTGGACCCAAAGGTGTATAAAGACCGGGCAATGCTGGGTGTGATTTCCTCATCGAAAAATGAGCTGATAACAGCTGCGGAATTTGAAGCCGGTTCTACCGGTGATTTCCGTCAGAAAAAAGTGGCTCAGGTTTATAAGGAATATCAAAGCCAGTTAAAGAAGAACAATGCCCTGGATTTTGATGATCTGATCATGAAGACGGTACAGCTTTTTGAGAGCAATCCGGAAATTCTTAATTACTACCAGGAACGTTTTAAATACATCTTAGTGGATGAATATCAGGATACCAACACCGCCCAGTTTAAGCTGGTCAGTCTTCTGGCAGGCAAATACAGGAATCTCTGTGTGGTTGGGGATGATGACCAGTCCATCTATAAGTTCCGAGGGGCGAATATAGAGAATATTTTAAACTTTGAAAAGGCTTATCCTGGTGCAGTGGTCATAAAGCTGGAGCAGAATTACCGTTCCAGCCAGAGCATTTTAAATGCAGCCAATGAAGTCATACGCCACAACAGGGGCCGGAAGGACAAGACCCTTTGGACCGCCAATGAGGAGGGGCCTCTGGTCCTTTTCAAGCAGTTTGAAAATGCCGGTGAGGAGGCGGATGCCATTGTCCGGGATATTTTAAACAGCGCTGCCGACTATCAGGACTGTGCCGTTTTATACCGGACCAATGCCCAGTCCCGTCTGATTGAAGAAAAGTGTCTTCAGCACAATGTACCTTACCGCATGGTGGGAGGCGTCAACTTCTATCAAAGAAAAGAAATCAAGGATGTACTGGCTTACTTAAAAACCATTGCCAATGGAAGGGATGATCTTTCCGCATTGAGAGTTATTAACGTTCCAAAGCGCGGCATCGGAGCCACCAGTCTATCCAGGATTCAGGCGTTTGCGTCCGAGCATGGATTTGGCATTTATGACGCCTTTTGCCGGGCAAAGGCAGTTCCTGGCCTGGGAAAAGCGGCAGATAAGGTGCTTGGCTTTACCGCACAGATCGAGGATTTTAGAGACCGGATTCAGGAAGAGGCCTACTCCATCCATGATTTGATCGAAGATGTGCTTGATGAAACCGGATATTTAAAGGAATTGGAATCAGAAGGAGAAATCGAGTACCAGACCCGTCTTGAGAATATAGAAGAGCTTATTAATAAAGCGGTCAGCTTTGAAGGGGACCATGAACATCCGGATCTCAATGAATTCCTGGAGGAAGTAGCTCTTGTGGCGGATGTAGACCGGATGGATGATTCGGAAAACCGGGTGACGCTTATGACCCTCCACAGCGCCAAGGGGTTAGAGTTCCCCAGAGTGTATTTAAGCGGAATGGAAGACGGTTTATTCCCAAGCATGATGTCCATTTCCTCAGATGATAAAGAAGATGTGGAGGAGGAACGCCGGCTTTGCTATGTGGGGATTACCAGAGCACAAAAGTTCTTGATGATGACCGCGGCAAGACAGCGCATGGTCAATGGAGAGACCCGGTATTCCAAGGTCAGCCGGTTTGTGGAGGAGATCCCCGACCACCTTTTGGATTCCAACAAACTGGAACCGAGACTTTCATCGGTGCGCAGTAATACCGATTTTGATGACAGTGCACTGCCATGGGGAAAGCCGTCCGTACGTTCCGCCGGAGTCAGCAGTTTCGGACCGGGTAAGAACGCCTATGCTTCCAAAACTGCGCAGCCGGCGTCAAGCCCTGGGTTTGGAAAGGCATTTACGGTTGAGAAGGCAGCTTCCTTAGACTATAAAGAAGGTGACCGGGTCAGCCATATCAAGTTTGGAGAAGGCCAGGTGATGGAAATTAAGGATGGCGGAAGAGATTACGAAGTTACCGTTCATTTCGAGAAAGCAGGCGTTAAAAAAATGTTCGCTTCTTTTGCTAAATTGAAACTTTTGTAAATTAAATTATAAATACATAAAATTTAAAAAAATTGTGAAAATGATAGTAAAAGAACCGATATAATGGTATAATAACTCCCATAGGCAGAGAGACGAATCCTTTGCCGTAATTAAGGAAAGCAAGGCTCTCAGAAAGGACGTGGAGACATGAACAGATTTGATGCAATGAGCAAAGAGGCTATGAGCAGACTGGAAGATCTTATGAACTCAAGCAGAGTGAATGATTTGCTTCATAAAAGAGAACAGGAAGAGAAGAAGAAAAACTGTATCCTCTGGATACTGGCGATTGTAGGTGCGGTAGCAGCAGTGGCAGGAATTGCCTATACCGTATATCGTTTCTTCACACCGGATTATTTGGAAGATTTTGAAGATGATTTTGATGACGATTTCGACGATGATTTCTTTGAAGACGACCAGTCCGACGAAAGTTCTGAAAAGTAAGATTGGCATTATAATAGAGAGAGAGCGTGCCTCAATTGATGAGACACGCTTTTTGCTCGATTGGATATAATTAAAAGGATAGGAGTCAGCATAGTGAAAAAGGGTGAGATATACGAAGGAACCGTCGGCCGTTTTGATTTTCCGGATAAAGGGATCATCGAACTGCCGGAGGGAAAAATTACAGTGAAGCATGCACTTCCGGGGCAGAAGCTGCGTGTGATGATCAACAAGAAACGTGGTGGAAAGGCAGAAGGCCGAATTCTTGAGGTGCTTGAACCTTCCAGTCTGGAGACTGCGGCAGACCCCTGCCCTCATTTCGGAAGCTGCGGAGGCTGTACGTATCAGACGATACCTTATGAAGAGCAGTTAAAAATCAAAGAGAAACAGGTAAAAGATTTAATTGACGGTGTCTGTGAGTCCTATGATTTTGAAGGAATTAAGGCCAGTCCTATTGAAGACGGATACCGGAATAAGATGGAGTTTTCCTTTGGAGACGAATACAAAGATGGCCCTCTGGCTCTTGGAATGCACAAGAGGGGCAGTTTTTATGATGTGGTGACCACCACGGATTGCAGGATCGTAAATTCTGATTTCTGCCATATATTAAAAACAGTCAAGGAATATTTTGAAGCCCGGGGAACGGGATTTTATAAGAAAATGCAGCATATCGGATATCTGCGGCATCTTTTGGTCCGCCGTGCCATTAAGACCGGTGAAATTTTAATCGATCTGGTAACCACGACACAGGAAGACATGGACCTGACTCCATTAACAGAGCAATTGCTGAAGCTGGAGTTAAACGGTAAGATTGTTGGTATCCTTCATACGTTGAACGACAGTCTTGCGGATGTGGTAAAAAGTGACAGGACCGATATTTTGTACGGGCAGGATTATTTTTATGAAGAACTTTTAGGACTGAGATTTAAAATTTCTCCGTTTTCCTTCTTTCAGACCAATTCTCTGGGAGCGGAAGTGCTTTATGAAACCACAAGAAGGTATGTGGGTGAAACAAAGGATAAGGTGGTATTTGACTTATACAGCGGAACAGGAACCATTGCTCAGATCATAGCGCCGGTTGCCAAGAAAGTCGTGGGAGTGGAGATTGTTTCCGAAGCGGTAGACGCTGCCAGGGAAAATGCCAAACTTAACGGCCTGGACAATTGCGAATTTATTGCCGGAGATGTGTTGAAGGTGATTGATGAACTAAAGGACAAACCGGATCTCATTATTCTGGATCCTCCCAGAGATGGAATCCATCCGAAGGCTCTTTTAAAGATCATTGATTTTGGCGTGGACAGGCTGGTGTATGTGTCCTGCAAGCCAACAAGCCTAACCAGGGATTTGGTGGTGCTGCAGGAGAATGGGTATCGGGTGGAGAAGGTGTGTTGCGTGGATATGTTTCCTTCTACGGCGAATGTTGAAACGGTTTGTCTTCTGTCGAGGAAACCTTGAATTTATGTGGGATTGAGAGGTTTTTTCTGAGATTATGAGTCTGTGCTAATAAAATCTGTTTGGCGTTACTGAAATCCTAAAGGGGGATGGGGTAACGCCAAAATGTCTGTTTCAGGACTTTTGCGGAAAAGATAGATTTTCGCTAAAAGGTATATTGGAATATGCGTATTTTCATAATTATGATAAGGGAGTATGCTAAAGAGATGTTTATTGCAACAGTGGGCTCTCAATTCCATCTAGCAAATCCCGTTTATTTAAAAAGTTATCATGCATTTCTTCAAGGAGAACTATCAGTTGTTGATCTTCGGCAACTTCTGTACATAAATCTTGGGATATGCCATGACCAGAAAAACCTTTAATGAATTTTATTATTGTATCACAGCATATAATCAATACTGGGTTGAGTTGGCGAATATCGGCTTCATGTTCTTGAAAATTAGGGCTGAAAGTATCGGAGGCTTTGTCGTAATTCAAGTAATTCTGGGTGATATCCACCCAATCGCCATGAATATTATGACATTTGGTTCTGTATGCAATATCGTATAGACGCTGATTTCCAGTAGAGCGGAATTTGTCACTAATGTTGGGAACTTTAGTTTTATTTTCTCTGACTTCCTCATAAGATATTCCAGCTTTATTATAAGTGTTGTGTATGGAACTTAATAATTCTGTCTGCCATGGTGATGTTTTTCCTCCATTTTTTTTAATGTCATCGTTAATTGCTTTTTCAAAAAAGGCTTCCGGTTTTAAGCTATGTACGCGAAAATCATTTAATTGTGAACTTTGGTAGTTGAGAACAAAGTATTGTAGATTCATATTATCTTCCAATAACATTCTCTCAAAAAAACCAGCCAATTCGGTGGTCATTGTTCTTTTACACACTAAACGTCTTTGAAAACAGAGCATTTTGTAAATACGTATTAGCTGTCCATATATAACGGCTTCATCTCTATTATAGCCTTTTTGTGTGTGAACAGATGTCTGGATTATATATTCAATGCGGGCTGCAGGAAGCATGACTAAGTCACACCAAGTTTTTGTAAAATCATCATTTTGAACAGTATTGGATTCATTTTTCTGTATTAGTTCATTAATATTAGCGCTTATGGTTTGACCAATATCTATAATATCTTCCATTTGAAGTCCTCCTCAATTTTAATTGAAAATTGTCAACATTTTCTGGTTAGTCAGGAATTACAACGCAATGGTCAACAACGTCTCTCTTAGTATCATTTAAAACAAAGTAGTTTATTGTGTATAACGAGTTCGTCAAGAACAAATAAATTTGCAATATCTCATTCTAAAGGTCGGTAGGTTTCAGTTTGTATAATCATAAAATACTCCTAGCATCTTATGAAACTATTATAACAAAAATATAAATAAAGAAAAAGATGAAAAAAGCAGATGGATTTTTCTAATCTGTTGAGTATTTAATTTGATAATTGTTTATGGAAGAAAAATTAGGGTTTAGCTAAGAGGCAACTTATATTTATGAAATATCAATTGAAAAAAGAAAGTAGCTAATATAGAATAAAAATATATCAGATAGATACATATCTCTATTGGGGATTCTCCCAAACTTTCCTAGAATGTGATACAATAAAAAATAACATGTACGAAAGGGGAAATTAATTAATGGGTTATAGCTTTTTAGATTTAGCAAAAGAAGTATTAGAACACGAAAACATACCACTGTCAGTAGAAGAATTGTGGGAAGCGGCGGGCAGATATGGCTTATTGGAGAAACTTTCTTCCTCCGGCAAAACCCCTATCCGTACCCTGTCAGCCAGAATATATGTAGACCTCAAGAACAACCAGGATACGATATTTGAACAGGTAAGCAAACGCCCGGTCAAGTTCTTCCTGAAAGGTCAAACGGCAGGATTACAGGAGTATGAGGACAGGCAGGAACGGGCAGGAAAGAAGCTGAAATTTGCAGAACGGGATTTACACATTCTGCTTTCCAGTTTTGTGAATTCCGATGAACATTTTAAATGCTCTACAAAAACCATATACCATGAAGTTTCCAAGCGTGAAAAGAGTGGAAAGAACAAATGGCTGCACCCGGATCTTGTAGGGGTACATTTTCCCTTTGAATCTTATACACCGAATACCCTTAAGCTATTTGATATTTTAAAAGTGAATCCTTATAAGCTGTATTCCTTTGAAATGAAAATCAATATCAATCTTGCCAACCTCCGGGAGTATTATTTCCAGGCAGTTTCCAATTCCAGTTGGGCGCATGAAGGCTATCTGGTAGCACTACATATTACGGAGAACCCGGAATTAATGGATGAAATGCGCCGTTTAAACAATGCATTCGGGATCGGAGTAATCCGGTTAGATGCGGAGCATTTCATGCAAAGTGAAATCCTGTTCTCGGCAAAGGAAAAGGAATCCCTTGACTGGGATACCATTAACCGTCTGGTCGATAGCAACCCGGATTTTAAGAAATTCCTGGAAGACTTAATGGAAGATATCAAAGTAGGGAAGATTAAGAGTAAATATGATGAAACCTACACCGAAGAAGAGCAGATGTGCCAGTATGCTTTAAAATGCGGAATCCTGTCTTGAATTTCTGACAGCAACAATTCTAATTCAAATCATATATCCCCACTGTCAGCTTAATGTTTAGCAGGCAGCAGGGGATTTTTTAATCTGACTTTGTCTATAAAATTCAAAATACCAAAACCAACAAAAAATATTTATGTCAATTAACAAGTTGACGAATAGATGTTTGTATTCATGGCAATGCTTACCATATAAAATTCTTTATAGGGAGAAAGCTATGAATACAGACCATAGATTAAGATTTGGAAAATACGTGGAGACACTTAGAAAAAGCAAAGGAAAATCTCTACGGGAAACGGCGAAAGCCATAAAAGTATCGCCACAGTTCTATAGTGAGGTTGAGAAAGGAAGAAGCAGCACCTTTACGGCAGAGAGACTGAAATTACTGGCATATTTTTTAATGTTGGACGATGAGCAAACCCATACACTTTATGATATGGCAGCAGAGTCTCGGTCATCTAATGATATTACAACACCCCAGGATTGTGCAGATTATATGCTCTGCAATTCCTATGTGATAGAGGCATTGCGGCTGTCGATGGAAACAGGTGCAGGGGAAAAAGAGTGGCAGGTCCTGCTGAATGAATTAAAGGCAAGGAGAGGGTGAACCGATTATGTACCAGCCAAAGTTAAGGAAAAAAAGAAATGGTGTACCCATCATGTGTAATGGAGAGATCGATGCTCATGCAGAAGAATTTCTAAAAGACTATAATCCTTCCGTATTAAAAACCCCACAGCCAGTAAATATGGAAGAATTTGCAGAATTTTATCTCGACTTGACCTTGGATTATACGTACCTTTCCCATTGCGGGCTGATTTTAGGCAGGATGGTATTCCAGGAGACAGAAAGAGTTCCTATTTATCTTCCGGAAGAAAAATGTGCGGATTATCTGTATGCAAAGAGAGGTACCATGCTCATCGACCATACAGTTTTGGAAGATTGGAAGGAGCACCGGCTCCGCTCCACGATAGGACATGAATGCGGGCACTGGGTATTTCATTCGGACTTTTATGCATATGCCAAAAGCAGAAATAACCAGAAAAAAATAGTAGCATCAGAAATAGTAGGATGTAAAAAGGCAGATATTGAGGGTGGATTAGAGATAAACGGGAAGAAAAGGCTGGTTACGGATATAGACTGGCTGGAACATCATGCAAAATATTTCAGTGCCGCTATATTGATGCCAAAAACACCGTTTATCAATGCAGTAACAGACTTGACTGTCACCCCTTATATGAATCAGATTTAGCAGAGAAACTTTCAGGGATATTTCAGGTATCACCCATTTCTGCCAGTATCCGATTGTCCCAATTGGGATTCACCCAATATGCAGGCAAGAATCAAAATAATCATGATGAAAGACAGCTTAACATATTCCGGCAGATGCCAAGCACTCTGTGAATGTCAGAGTGCTGATTTTAAAGGGAGCGTGTCAAGTACATAGTTGACATTTTTATCAGCTTATTTTTTTGTACCATATGTCAACTAACTCATTGACAGGAAAGGAGCTATACCAGGATGAAGGAGAAAATGAACTGCCCTATATGCCGGAAACGGGCATTTGATATATGCTCATCTGCAAACGGGGATATATGGGTAGAACTGAAATGTCCCCATTGCAGGAATATCATACAGGTCCGTTACAGGATTTGCAGTATTCAGGAAGAAAAGATTAAAGAAGAATTAGTAACCTATTAAAAGAAATCTACCGAGCAAAGGGTCCGCATAAGCGCGACACCAAATAGCCGGAGTAAAGCGGAATACCAGCTTACTCCGGCTATTTTTTTGCCTGTTTTTCCATTTCTGCTGCTGCCGCTTTACTCACGGGTAAAGAAAGGAGCAGTATGAGAATCAATTATGAGTTTTTAACCGGAGAGAGTTTGGAAATAGAAGTGGATGACAATATTGGTGAAGTTATCATCGAAATGGAGAAGATGCAGTTCAGGAGAAATCGTACCGAAACGAGACGGCATAATTCTCTGGAATTCATGCAGGAGATCCGTGATGGGTATAGCCCAATGCAGTTTGCTGACAATAGGGCGGATGTTGAACAAATCATCATTCATTCAGATGAGAAAGAAAGGCTGCACCGGGCCATTCAGAAACTGGATCGTAAGGATTCCATAATTGTTAAGAAATATTATTTTGAGGATAAGACCATGGCGGAAGTCGGAAAAGAATTAGGCATTACAGCAATGGCCGTATCCAAGAGACTGAAAAAAATCCCGGATAAGATAAAAAAACTATTGGATTAGTTTAAAAGATCACTTTCCCGTGGCTATAAGATAGAGGCTTTGAAAATGTCTCAAAAGGAAAGGAGGTTTTTGCTATGAGGACAGTGCGGATTATTGTAAGTGGAGAGGAGTGTTCAAAGATTATGGTAACGAATAAGAGAACCAAAAAAGGATTCCTGGCGTTCCTTTCAGAAAAAAAGAAGTCATTAGCCATGTGCGGAAAGGATAGCAGGAAAAGATGAAAAAGATTTTTATATGCAGCCCTTTTCGTGGAGATGTAAAAGGGAACAGCGAAAAAGCTGCAAGATTTTGCAGAAAGGCATATGAGGAAGGCTGTCTCCCGATTGCTCCGCATCTTATGTTCCCTCAATTTCTGAATGAGGATAGTCTCAAAGAGCGAACGGATGGGATTTCCATGGGACTGGAACTGATGCAGGAGTGTGATGAAGTCTGGGTATATGGAAAGACAACGGATGGCATGGCGCAGGAAGTGAAGTTTGCCATAGAGCATGGAATTCCGGTCTGGTTCAAAGAGATACAGGAAGGAGGAATGCCGGATGAAGCTGGTAATGATTGTAACAAAGATAACGGGAAATGAGGAAAATGACCAGGCCAGGGCTTTGGAATATTGCCGTTTTGCTACCCATAAGGGAGCCCTGCCAATCAGCTCTTATCTGAATTTCCATAATATTTTCATGGATGAAATTGGAACCGCAGTGGAACATTTGCTGACTTTGAGGCTGGCAAAACAAGTGGACGAAATATGGGTATTTGGAAATGAAAAAGATGAGGAAAAACGCGGTCTGATAGAGAAAGCCTGCCTGGAATATGGCGACCGGGCAAAATACTTTGATGCAAGAGAAATCGGAGAGGAATTATTGCTGTGTACCATGTTCTCTGAGGAATTAATGCAACGATTGGAAGAGATGGAGGAATGTTAGATGGGCAGTGAATTATTGAAAATGGCAGAAGGATTCTCTATGGTAGCGGAGAGCCTACGGAGCCTTGCCGGGCAGACAGAGATGATAAATCCATGTACAGATAGAGCAGAGGATATAATGCAGGAGAAGCAGGCAGATACTGCAAAAGCAGATACCAAGGAAAAGAAAGTGACCGTAGAGCAGATCCGGGCAATATTGGCGGAGAAATCCCAGGACGGAAAGACGGTACAGATTAAAGAACTTCTGAAAAAATATGGTGCTGTGAAGCTGTCAGCCGTAGATGAGAAAGATTATTCGGCACTGTTTGCCGATGCAGAGAAATTGTAATGGGGCGGCATGCATTGTTATCCGCATCTTCTTCCAGGCGATGGCTGAACTGTACTCCGTCTGCACGGCTGGAACAGCAGTTCCCAGCGGACGGAGGAAGTATTTATGCGGAAGAAGGAACCGCCGCCCATGCCCTGGCAGAACATAAGTTGAAACGTCTGCTTAAGAAGCGTTCCAGGCGTCCGGTTTCCGATTATGACTGTGATGAGATGGAAGATTATACGGATGAATACGTTTCTTTTGCCATGGAACAGATTGAAAAGGCGAAACAGTCCTGCAAGGACCCGGTCATTCTCATTGAACAGCATCTGGATTTTTCCCGGTATGTACCAGAAGGGTTCGGTACCGGGGATTTAGTGATTGTGGCGGACGGGACCTTGTTCATCATTGATTTGAAGTATGGAAAAGGCATTGCTGTGGAAGCGGAGGAAAATCCGCAGATGATGCTGTATGCGTTGGGGGCATTGGAGCTTTTCGACGCTATTTATGATATTGAAAGAGTCAGCCTTACCATTCATCAGCCCCGTTTGGAATCTATCAGTACCTGGGAGATTACGGTGGCTGGTTTGAGAAAATGGGCAGAAGAATACCTGATTCCAAGAGCAGCATTGGCGAATAAAGGACAGGGTGAATTTGTTTCCGGTTCCTGGTGCAGGTTTTGCAAAGCCAGGAATCAGTGCAGGGTCAGGGCGGAGAGCTTCCTGGAACTGGCGAAAATGGAATTTCGCCAGCCGTCTCTGCTTTCCGATGAAGAAATTGCAGAGGTACTGAAAAAAGCTGATGAGCTTGCCAAATGGGCAGCAGATATCTATGCCTATGCCCAGGATGAGGCAATCACTCATGGCAAATACTGGAATGGGTTCAAGCTGGTGGAGGGCCGGAGCAACCGTAAGTACAGCAGTGATGAGGAAGCAGCGGAAGCTGCAAATGCAGCCGGGTATACAGATATTTATAAACAGGTACTCATTGGTATTACGGAGATGGAAAAGCTGATGGGGAAAAAGAAGTTTGCAGAAATACTTGGAAAATTTGTGTATAAGCCACAGGGCAAAATTACACTGGCACCGGAGTCGGACAAGAGACAGCCGGTGGAAACAGCAGCTGCAGAAGCGGATTTTAAGGAGGAGTAAACCATATGAACATTGAGAATAAAAATGCACCAATCACAAAAGTAATCGTACCTTGCAGATTTTCTTATCTGCATTGCTGGGAGGCGAATGCAGTAGATGGAGGGGAACCGAAGTATTCCGTATCAGCCATTATTCCGAAATCGGATACGGAAACCATTGGGAATATTAAGTCAGCCATTGAACAGGCAAAGAAGGATTCCCTTTCCAAGTGGGGAGGGAAGATTCCTGCCAATTTGAAACTGCCTTTACGTGACGGTGACATTGACCGTCCGGAGGATGAAGCTTATGCGGACAGCTATTTCTTTAATGCCAATTCCAGACAGGCTCCCCAGGTGGTGGATAAGAATGTGCAGGCAATCCTGGACCAGTCCGAGGTATACTCCGGCTGTTATGGCAGGATTTCCGTCAATTTCTATGGATTCAATAATAACGGAAACCGTGGCATTGCCGCAGGGCTTGGGAATATCCAGAAGTTAAAGGACGGGGAGCCTCTTGGTGGCAGAACGAATGCAGAAGATGACTTTGAAGCTTTGGAAGAGGAAGATTTTCTAGGATAAATGGTACTGGGTGGACGGAGTATCCGCCCGGTTACATAGAGGTAAGCAGGAAAGGAAGTGATACAGATGAAACGGACACTGGCAATTGATATAGAGACCTATTCCGATGTGGACTTGATAAAATGCGGGGCTTATGCGTATGCGGACAGCCCTGCTTTTGAAGTCCTTTTGTTTGCTTATAAATTTAATGACGAAGACATCAGGATTGTAGATTTGGCCCAAGGGGAGGAGCTGCCGGAGAAAGTAAAGGAAGCGGTGTTTGATGCTGCTGTGGTAAAAACTGCGTTCAATGCCAATTTTGAGCGGATTTGTCTGAGTAAATATTTCGGTGTCCGTCTGTCACCGGAATCCTGGCACTGCAGCGCGGTTCAGGCAGCATTGCTTGCCCTTCCCCGGTCGTTAGAGGACGTTGGGGCGCTGCTGGGGCTGGAAAGGCAGAAGCTGAAAGAGGGCAGGGATTTAATCCGCTATTTCTGCGTTCCCTGCAAGCCAACGAAAAGTAATGGAGAAAGAACCAGAAATCTTCCGGTCCATGCACCGGAGAAGTGGGAATTATTCAAAACCTACTGTATCCGGGACGTGGATGTAGAATATGCGATCCGGAAGAAGCTGAAAAACTTCCCCGTTCCTGAGCGTGAAATGGAACTTTATCGTCTGGATCAGAAAATCAATGACCGGGGCGTTCTGGTGGATAAGGAACTGGTACGGCAGGCGGTATCCGGGGATTTGATCCATAAGGAGATTGTGACAAAACGGGCATATGAGTTGACCGGAATGGAAAATCCCAATTCCGTTGCACAGATGAAGGAATGGTTGAATGAACAGGGAGTGGAGGTGGAAAGCCTAGCGAAAAAGGCGGTCAGGGAACTGATCCAGGAATCCGGAGGGGAAGTGCAGGAATTGTTGAAACTACGGCTTCTGATGGCAAAGACCTCCGTGAAAAAGTATGAAGCTATCGAACGCAGCGTATGTTCAGACGGAAGGGTGCATGGCTTATTGCAGTTTTACGGGGCAAACCGCACAGGCCGATGGGCAGGGCGGTTGGTACAGGTACAGAATCTCCCTCAGAACCATCTCCCTGATTTGGAACTTGCAAGGAAGCTGGTGAAGAATGGGCGGTTTGAGGAAGTGGAGCTTTTATATGAGTCTATACCAAATGTGCTGTCAGAACTTATCCGCACCGCTTTTATTCCAAAGGAGAACTATCGGTATCTGGTAGCGGACTTTTCTGCCATTGAAGCCAGAGTGCTGGCATGGCTGTCCAGGGAGCTATGGAGGCTAGATGTGTTTGCCACGCATGGAAAGATTTACGAGGCATCCGCTTCCGCCATGTTTCATGTGCCGATGGAGGAGGTTACGAAAGGTTCCCCACTGCGGCAGAAAGGGAAAATCTCAGAGCTGGCACTTGGTTACGGAGGAGCCGCAGGTGCACTCATTTCCATGGGAGCGATGGACATGGGAATTAAGGAAGAAGAACTTTCTTCCCTGGTTTCAACCTGGAGAAAAGCCAATCCCCATATCACACAATTCTGGTGGGAGGTGGATAAGGCTGCAATCCAGGCAGTCACCGAGAAAAAGAGGACGCAGGCAGGAAGAATTGTGTTTGAATACCGTAGCGGGATTCTTTTTGTCATTCTTCCTTCGGGCAGTAAGCTGTCCTATGTGAAGCCAAGAATAGAGATGAATCAGTTTGACCGGAAAGGACTGACCTATGAGGGAATCGGAGAGAACAAGAAATGGTGCCGGATAGAAACCTATGGACCGAAGCTGGTTGAGAACATCGTACAGGGGACAGCCAGAGATTTATTGGCGGAAGCCATGCTGAGGGTAGACAAAGCAGGATATGCAATTGTCATGCACTGTCATGATGAGATTATAGCAGAAGTACCGGAAGGAGAAGGTTCTGTGGAGGAACTGTGCAGGCTTATGGCAGTGCCGCCTGTATGGGCAGATGGTCTGCCACTCCGGGCGGACGGTTATGAGTGCAGTTTTTATAAAAAAGATTGAGGAGGCTGGGAAAATGAAGTTGTATGTCTCAGTGGGGAATTCCAGGAAAGACAAAAAGTGGAATGGCGTGGAGATGGAACTGGAGGAATTCAGGAAACGGATTGCCGTAACTATCCGCACCTCGGAAACAGTAGAGCAGTACCGAAAACTGTCCAAGGCAAGACAGGATGATATCAAAGATGTGGGCGGTTTTGTGCTTGGGAAGCTGAAAGACGGCCGGCGGAAGAAGGAGTGTGTGGTGTTCCGTTCCGGGCTAACTTTGGATATGGATTATGCTTCAGAAGATATTGCAGACCAGCTTGAACTGTTCCATGACTTTCACTGTTACTTATACTCCACACATAAACATACCATGGAAAAGCCAAGGCTCCGGCTGGTGATTCCGTTGTCCAGGAATATTACACCAGATGAGTACCAAGCAGTAGCAAGGAAAGTAGCGGAAGCAATCGGTATGGAGTTGTTTGATGATACCACCTATGAACCTTCCCGGCTGATGTACTGGCCAAGCACTTCCGCAGATGGAGAGTTCATATTCCGGGAGATTGAAGGTGAGATTCTGAATCCGGATACTGTCCTGCAGAAATATGAGAACTGGCATGATTCTTCCCAGTGGCCGGTGAGCAGCCGTCAGCAGACCATTGTACAGCGGGAAATGAAAAAGCAGGCGGATCCTCTTACTAAGGAAGGAACCATTGGGGCATTCTGCCGGGCATACTCCATTGAAGATGCCATCGAAGCTTTTCTTTCAGACATCTATACCACAAGCGAGATACCGGGAAGGTATGACTACGTATCGGCGGATTCCCAGGCGGGTGTTGTAATCTATGCGGGAAAGTTCGCCTATTCCCATCATGCCACGGATCCTGCCTGCGGTCAGCTTATGAATGCCTTTGATATGGTCCGGATTCATAAATTCGGGGAACTGGATATAAAGGCGGATGAAGATACGGAGAGCAGTAAGCTGCCTTCTTTCAAGGCCATGAGCGAGTTCGCTGTATCTGATGAGAAGGTAAAACTGGAACTTCTGGTAGAAAAGGAACAGGCAGTCAACTGGGAGTTTGCTGCGGAAAAAGATTGGAGGCTGGGACTGGAATACAACCGCCAAGGCGTGCTTGTCAACAACCTGAAAAATCTCCTGCTGATTTTGAACCATGATGAAAAACTGAAGTCCATTGTATTTAACCAGTTTAGCGACGGTATGGAGATTAAAGGGGAGGTGCCTTGGGAGCATCCGGGGAAGTTCTGGCGGGATGCGGACGATTCCCAGCTTATTTCCTACGTAGATTTAAACTATGGGAATTTTTCTGCCAGGAACTATGACATTGCTGTGACGAAGGTAGTGGATGACCGTTCCTATCATCCGGTCAGGGAATTCTTAAACTCTTTGCCGGAATGGGATAAAAAGCCCAGGGCAGATACCCTCTTAGTGGATTACCTGGGTGCGGTGGATAATGTTTATGTGCGTGCGGTGACCAGAAAGACTTTATGCGGTGCTATAGCCAGAGTGATGAGTCCAGGATGTAAATTTGACACCATGCTGGTATTGAACGGTCCGCAGGGAAAAGGAAAGTCCACGCTGATCGCGAAGCTGAGCGGGGAGTGGTTCAATGACTCTCTGCTCTTAAATGATACCAGGGATAAGACCGCTGCGGAAAAACTGCAGGGTTATTGGATTTTGGAAATCGGAGAGTTGGCCGGTCTTAAGAAAACGGAGATTGAAACACTTCGTGGGTTCCTTTCCAGGCAGATTGACATTTACCGTGCATCCTTTGGACGCAGGGCAACGCCGCATCCAAGGCAGTGTATCTTTATTGGAACTACGAATGCGGAGAACGGGTATCTTCGGGATACCGCAGGTAACCGGAGGTTCTGGCCGGTGAAAACACCCGGTGATGCAGCGAAGTCATCCTGGGAACTGACCGAGGAGGACGTCCACCAGATTTGGGCTGAGGCATTGTCATATTACAAAGCAGGGGAATCCTTGTGTCTGGATAAAGCGGTGGAACAGATGGCAATCAAGGAGCAGCAGATTGCCATGGAGGTTGACGAGCGGGAAGGCATTGTGAAGGAATACCTGGAAAAGCTGCTGCCGGAGAACTGGGAGAGCATGGAACTTTATGACCGCCGGAATTATGTGAATGGTTCTGAGTTCGGAGAACAGCGGGAAATAGGTGTGAAAAAGAGGGAACGTGTTTGCAATATGGAAATATGGTGTGAGTGCTTTGGTAAAGAACGCTCGAACCTCAAGCGCCAGGACGCCAATGAGATCACGGCGATTATGGCAAATATAGATGGCTGGAGGAAGTCGGACGCAAAAATCCGGTTTCCGATTTATGGAGTAGTCAGGGGGTATTGCCGGGAGGAAAATGTTACGGCAACAAAAGGCAACAATTAGCCAGATGGGCAACAAAGAAAATTGTTGCTGTTGCCGGGAAAGCTGCCTTAAATGAGTTAGAAGGGCAACAGGCGTAAAGGCAGTAATGATGAGCGTTAGCGTGCATATGTTGCCGTTGTTGCTGATACCACCTTATATTTATGAAATGATAAAAAGGATAGAGGAAAATGTGTGCAAATGCGTGTTTACGTTATATACGTGCAAGAACAGCAAATCGGCAGCAGAACATTTGGAAGGGAGGCTGAAAAGTATGGCAGAAGAAAGACAGATAGAGATAGCCCTGCAACGGCAGGCAAAAAAGCGTGGCGGCAGGGCTGTGAAATTCACCTCTCCGGGTTTGGATGGGGTACCGGACCGTCTGGTGCTTCTGCCGGGCGGGAGATGTGCTTTTGTAGAGCTGAAGGCTCCCGGAAAGAAGCTGCGTCCTCTGCAGGAGAAAAGGAGAACACAACTGGAAGCCCTGGGCTTTCCGGTTTACTGCATAGATAGAACTGAGATGATTGGAGGTGTACTGGATGAAATACAATCCACATGAATATCAGGATTACGCAAAGGAATTCATCATTGGACACCCGGTGAGTCTGCTTCTTTTAGACATGGGGTTAGGGAAAACCGTAATTACGCTGACCGCCCTTTGGGAGCTGTTGCTGGATTACTTTGAAGTCAGGCGGGTTCTTGTAATCGCGCCTTTGCGTGTAGCACGGGATACCTGGCCGGGAGAGTATGAGAAGTGGGATCACTTGAATGGATTGCTGCTTTCTCCCATTCTTGGCTCGGAGAAAGAGAGGAAAGCGGCATTAAACCGGAAGGCGAATGTGTATGTGATCAACCGGGAGAACGTTGAGTGGCTGGTAGGGCAGGGCAACTGGGATTTTGACATGATTATAATCGATGAGCTGTCCTCCTTCAAATCCCACAAGGCAAAGCGGTTCAAAGCTCTTAGAAAAGTAAGGGCGAAGGCACACTGGATTGTGGGCTTGACCGGAACTCCCGCACCAAACGGTCTGATTGACCTTTGGGCGGAAATTGGCATTCTGGACATGGGGCAGAGACTTGGACGATTTATCGGGACGTACCGGGATCGGTTCTTTCTGCCGGATAAGCAGAGCCGGGATATGGTGTATTCCTATAAGCCAAAAGATGGAGCAGAGGAACAAATTTATGGATTGATTTCAGACATCACTATCAGCATGAAGGCGGTGGACTATCTGGAAATGCCGGAATGTATTTATAACCGGGTGGAGGTGAGCCTGAATGAGAAAGAGTATGATCTATACCGGAAACTGGAAAAGGATATGCTTCTTCCTTTTGAAGGAGGGGATGTGGATGCGGTTAATGCGGCGGGACTTTCTAATAAATTGTTACAAATGGCAAACGGAGCAGTCTATGATGAGAGCGGGGATGTGCGGCATATCCATGACCGAAAGCTGGACGTTTTAGAAGATTTACTGGAAGCAGCAAATGGGAAGCCGGTGCTGATGGCTTACTGGTATAAGCATGATAAACAGCGGATAAAGGAACGGTTTCAGGCGGTGGAACTGGACACTTCGGAGGATTTTAAGAAATGGAACAACGGTGAGATACCACTTGCTATGATCCATCCGGCATCTGCCGGGCATGGGCTGAACCTGCAGGCAGGAGGTTCTACACTGATCTGGTTCGGACTTATCTGGTCATTAGAACTGTATCAGCAGATGAATGCCAGACTTTGGAGACAGGGACAAAAAGAAACGGTGGTGATTCATCATCTGATAGCGAAAGGTACCATGGATGAGCAGGTGTTTGCTTCTTTGGAGAGAAAGAATACCGGGCAATCCGCACTGGTGGAGGCGGTAAAGGTCAGGATTGGAGGTATCCGGGATGGATGTGGAAAGAATCTTTAAAGAATACCGGGAATGGAAACATAGCCTGGCCTTGTTAGAATTTGAGTTGGGCCGATTCCAGGGAATTCCATATGAGGACGTTATCGAGAGCCTGTGTTTTTCAAAACCACAGGGAGAGCGTGTACAGACCAGCGGTACTTCTGATAAAACAGGAATGACCGCCATGGTTTACAGGCAGGTAAAGGAAAGGCTGGATGATGAGTGGTTCGATTTTTTGCTGGGACGTTATAAACAGATTAAAGAAGAAATGGATTTCCTGGAATATGCTATTCGCCAACTGAGCGGGCGTCTGTCTGAGATTATATGGGATATGATAATAGAACAGTCAAGCTGGCAGGAGCTAATGATAAAATATAATGTAAGCCATGCTATGGTTGGAAAGTACAGGAAGAAAGCCGTGGAGGAATTGAAACGGATTTATGAACTGCGCGGGCAGCAGACAGATTCCTATTTGTTAAGCTGAATGGGTAGACTAAGTGTAGACAATGAGTTGATTGAAAGTTTACCGGATCTTGTGTTATGATTAAGCTGCGAAGAAATGTAAAGAGTCTTGTGGATTTAATTCCATGAGGCTTTTTTTATGCCTTTGCACTGGCAGGGACTTATCCTTTCACCCTGCCACTACATACGGAAGGAGTGAATTTAGATGCCGAGAAAGCCGAAGAAGCCCTGCAGGTATCCGGGATGTCCGAATCTGACAGAGTCAGCCTATTGTGAAGAACACAGCTATCTGTATCAGACAGAGCGTGCCGGAGTATCAGAGAGAGGTTATAACGGACGCTGGCGGAAAGCCAGGCGCAGGTATCTGAAAGAACACCCGCTGTGTGTCCGGTGCCGGGAACGTGGGAAACTGGTGAAAGCCACCGTAGTGGACCATATTATTCCGCACCGTGGAAATGAAGAATTGTTCTGGGATAAGTCCAACTGGCAGGCGCTGTGTAAGAATTGTCATGATAGAAAGACGATGACGGAAGACCGTTATCAGGAATACAAATACTGACAGAGAAAAGCCTTGGGAGGTTTCCATGGCTTTTCATCTGAATGTTTTTTGTTTTTGCAGTATCTTGGATCAGGAACAGGTGAAAAGGGCAGGGTGTTTGAAATGAGATATGAGAAGGGAACTTTCAGTTCTGAATTTATCTCTTCTTTTTCATCTATCCGGCTCTGCTTCGTACTGTGCCTGTTCTTCACATACCATAGCGGGAGCGATGCGGATCCAGTTGTCCTCATAGAATACCTGGATTGCGTCCCCGATATGGAATCCCAATTCCTCCAGCCACTTTCCTTCCATAGATATCTTTGGCGTGCAGGTATAAGTCTTGCCGCCAGTATATCGTTTGGAGTTTGAACGGCTGGCATAAAGAACTTTCATTTGCTTAGTTTTCATAAAGTATTTCCTCCTTCTTTCTTTTGGTAGAGCCATAGTAAATCAAAAACAACAAATTATCCAGTTGATTTTGGGGTGCAATTTAGACAAATATTATCCGGGATTATTGTTCAGGTTATGAATTTGTGGGAGAGAAGAAAGAAGGGAGGGGGAGTCCGAATCTCCAGAACCCCGTCCCCTGGAAACCGCCGCCCCCCAAGACGTGAATTTTCGCAGAAACCGTCAGTGGGGATAGGATAATAGGTGCCTTTTTGTACATAAACATATGATTTCCGCTGAATTGATTGGAGGGGATTTTGCCAAAAAGTACCGGAAATCCATGTTTTGAAGCCGAGAAAAGACAGAAACTATCTGCTTTTCCCGGTTTTTTCTGTAAGGAGGTGCGAAAGGAAATGACAGAGGTGCAGGAAACCAGAATCTAGGAACTGAGACTGAAAGGTTTAGGCTACCGGAGGATTGCCACGGAGGCAGGGCTGTCCCGTGACATTGTCCGGAATTACTGCAGGAGCAAAGGATTGGCTGGGTACGCCACAGCTTTGGAAAAGAATGTATCGGAACAGATTTCCAAGGGCAAAGCCTGTTTGTACTGTGGAAAGGAAATAAAACAGCCGGCTACCGGGCGTCCTAAGAAGTTCTGTTCGGAAACCTGCAGGAGAATATGGTGGAGGATCCACCCGGAGGTTTCCGAGCAGAAGGATACCGCATTATACACGATGACCTGTGCGCACTGTGGTAAGGAATTTGTTTCCTATGGGAACCAAAAACGGAAATACTGCGGTCACAACTGCTACATCAAAGACAGGTTCTGGAGGGGAGAAGAGAATGGAGTTTCGGAGAATTAAAATCAAAGAACTGGTAGCTGCTTCCTACAATCCGAGGAAGAAGCTGAAGCCGGGGGATATGGAATATGAGAAAATCAAACGCTCCATTCAGGAGTTTGGGTATGTCGAGCCGGTCATTGTCAATTCTGACCTGACTATCATTGGCGGTCATCAGCGGGTTACGGTTTTATCTGATTTAGGGTATGAGGAAATTGACTGTATCGTGGTGGAGATTGACAAGACCAAGGAGAAAGCACTCAATATTGCCCTGAATAAAATTACGGGTGAATGGAATAAGGAACTGCTGGCTGACTTGATCCGAGATTTGCAGGAATCTGATTTCGATGTGGCGTTCACCGGATTTGAGCCACCGGAGATTGAACAGCTTTTTAATACGGTTCATGACAAAAATATCACCGAAGATGACTTTGATGTAGATGCGGAGCTGCAGAAACCGGCAGTGGCAAAGCAGGGAGATGTGTGGCTGCTTGGCAGGCATAGGTTGGTATGCGGTGATTCCACTCTGCCCGAAACGTATGATGTTCTGATGGATGGGAAGAAGGCGAACCTGGTAGTGACCGATCCGCCATACAATGTAAATTATGAGGGAACGGCAGGCAGTATTCAGAATGACCACATGGAGGATGAAAAGTTTTACCAGTTCCTCTTTGCTGCTTTTGTAAATATGGAAGCGAGTATGGAGCAGGACGCATCTATCTATGTATTTCATGCCGACACGGAGGGATTAAATTTCCGCAGTGCATTCAAGGCAGCAGGATTTTATCTGTCAGGTACCTGCATCTGGAAAAAACAGAGTCTGGTTCTTGGAAGGAGTCCTTACCAGTGGCAGCACGAGCCGGTTCTGTTTGGCTGGAAAAAGGGCGGGAAACACAACTGGTATTCCGACCGGAAGCAGACCACTATATGGGAGTTTGACCGGCCGAAGCAGTCTAAGGATCACCCGACCATGAAACCGGTAGGGCTTGTGGCATATCCGATCCAGAATTCCTGCATGAGCAATTGTATCGTTCTGGATCCCTTTGGAGGTTCCGGTTCCACGCTTATTGCCTGTGAACAGTCCAACCGCATCTGCTATATGGCAGAACTGGATGGGAAGTTCGTGGATGTTATTGTGAACCGTTATGTGGAGCAGGCCGGTTCAGCGGAGCAGGTCTTTGTCATCC
This sequence comes from Lacrimispora sinapis, assembly GCF_043633585.1. Lineage (NCBI taxonomy): Bacteria > Bacillati > Bacillota > Clostridia > Lachnospirales > Lachnospiraceae > Lacrimispora > Lacrimispora sinapis. The sequence continues at coordinate 1,655,033 of NZ_CP141832.1, forward strand.
GCAGCGGACAGAAAATAAAATATGAGGAATTGAAAAGGGAAGGTGGAGCTGATGAAGCAGTTGACCTTCCTTGATTTATGCTCCGGCATCGGAGGATTCCGGCTTGGGCTGGAAAATGCAGGACATAAATGTATCGGTTATTGTGAGTATGACAAATATGCCAGGGCTTCCTATGAAGCCATGTACGACACAAAGGGAGAGTGGTTTGCAGATGATATCACAAAGCTTAAACCGAAGAATGTGCCTTACGCAGATATCTGGTGCTTCGGCTTTCCATGCCAGGACATCTCCGTTGCCGGGAAACAGCGGGGACTGCGTGGAAAGCGAAGTGGAATCTATTACAACATCATTGACCTTGTCAAAGGCAAAGAAGAAAGTGGTAAACCCACATACTTACTTGTTGAGAACGTTAAGAACCTGCTCTCAGTTAATGGAGGATTCGATTTTGCCGCTGTTTTGTCTGAAATGGATGAAGCAGGGTATGACACGAGATGGCAGGTGCTTAACTCTAAGGATTTCGGAGTCCCGCAGAACCGGGAGCGGGTGTTCCTTATCGCAAATCTTAGAAACAGAGGCAGACGGGAAATATTATTTGTCACCGGAGAAGACAGCAGAACTCTTGAACAGATTATAGGGGGGATGCAGGGATACCGGGTTTATAATCCGGACGGGGTATCGGTTACCCTTGGGGCTAATGGCGGAGGAATGGGTGCAAGGACGGGGCTGTATTTCATTGACCAGTGCAGCCGCCCTAAGGTCACAGAAGTGGCAAGATGTATCCAGGCCAGATATAACGCAGGTATTATCAACTATCCTGCGAGTAATTCTGGTGTGATGGAAGTCCATGCGGTTCTGACACCGGAAAGGATAGAGAAGTGGCAGAATGGCAGGCGGATGAAAGAAGATGGGGAGCCCATGTTTACGCTGACCGGCCAAGACCGGCATGGTGTCTACCTATGTAAAAAATCATTGCAGGAAGACAAGGTGGAACTTCCTATCCGGAATGGCACAAGGCAGGGATATGACATTGCTCATCCCGGTGATGGGATTTGTCTGACATATCCGAAAAGTGTAACCCGGAGAGGGCGTGTGGGTAAAGGATGTTCCCAGACATTGGACACGGGCTGTCAGATGGGAGCCGTCTTAAAATGCGGACGTATCCGCAGGCTGACTCCACGTGAGTGTTTCCGGTTGCAGGGATTTCCGGATACATTGTATGAGAGGGCGGCAGCAGTCAATTCCGAATCCCAGCTTTACAAGCAGGCAGGGAATGCGGTGACCGCCACGGTGGCTTATGCGGTGGCGATGGCACTGCCGGAATCCCGTGGAACGGTTGATAACTACGGTTTCCGGGAGGATGAAAAATAATCTGGAAAGATGGAGAATTGCATTGACTTTACACCCGTTTAGAGTGATTTATGTAGTACAAAAAAACGGAGGTAAAGGCTTATGAAGAAAATAATAACAACTACGGAAAACAGAAAAGACGTTGTCAAGGCAATCTGCGAAATCACAGGGGAGAGTTCCCGGTACCTGGGTGTCCCAAGTTGCGGATACCAGATTGGGAAATGCATTGTGAACCGGATCGGCGAGGTGGAATTCCCGGACGGGGATGAAAAGCTGGAGGAAATGATTCTTGCTGGTCTGGTGGAAAGAGGACTGGTGGAAAGGGAAGAGGAGATGGAGGGTTTGGAGATTAAGATTCCTATAGGAGAGCATACGGGATTGAGTTTGAAGAACCTGGTCTTCATGATCCACAGCAAACAGTACCTTCTGAACAAAGCCGTTGGGAGAAAAGCTTTCCAGGTAAATGATGAGTTCCTTGTAAAATTGCAGGAGACAGAGCCGGAGGGCAGAGGAGAATTTCTGGAACTGCTCCATTCCTGTAAAGGGAATGAGCAGAACAAAGGCTTTTATTTTACAGAGGACGAGATTGTGTTTGAGGCATTTCCATTTTCTGAAAATGAGGAGGACATGGGAGCTTATGCAAAACTGGCATCGAGTATGTGTGCGGCAGCCTTAGACAGCAAGCGGGTGAATCCGGCAGAAACCATTGCAGAGAACGAGAAGTATTATATGCGCATCTGGCTTTTACGCCTGGGTCTTGGCGGGACCGAGGGGAAAAAGATACGCAAGGTGATGCTTGCCAATTTAAAAGGGCATTCTGCTTTCCGCACCCCGGAGGATATTGAAAGAGCAAGGGTACGCGGCCGCCAGAGGGCAGAAGCACTGAAGCAGGCGGAGCAGGAAGTTTTAGGGCAGGCAGAAACTGAGGAAGATACCCTGATGAATGATTCGGTAAACCAACTGCTTTCAGAAGAAACCGGAATTCCAGAGGAGATGGAAGAACCTTAGAAAGCGGCTTAAAAACATGGTTTCCTGCCTTATTATCGATATAGAAGAAACCCGTAAAAACACACGATTGATGGGCAGATTCCACCCAAATCTTTGTGTACATTACGCGCCGGATTAACTGGATAAAATGTGCTTTTAGAGTGATTAATAGACTACGCTTATTGAGCCTGCTCAATATGATACCAGAAAAAAATGAAGAAAGCACAGGAGGCGCATAGATACATGAAAACACAGAAATTCGGGATTGAGATTGAACTGACAGGGATTACCAGGGAAACAGCGGCAGCGGTAATTGCAGAGTATTTCGGGACTGAAAGCTGCTACGCAGGAACCTATTACGAAACCTACGAGGCAACAGACCGGCAAGGCAGGATTTGGAAAGCTACCTATGATTCCAGCATTATGGCAAAGAAAAAGGTGCAGGGGAGAATTGTAAGTGCGGATGATACTTACAAAACAGAGATTGTCAGTCCCATTCTAACCTACGAAGATATTCCGGATTTGCAGGGAATCATCCGGCAGCTCCGTCACAAAGGGGCATTTGCTGGGGAGAAATGCGGGATTCACATTCATGTGGATGCCAGCCGTTACACCCCGCAGACACTGCGGAACATGGTGAACATCATTGCAAGCAAAGAAGATATCCTTTACAAAGCCCTGCAGATTGACCCAAGGAGGCTTTCCTACTGCAAGAAAGTGAATGAGAAACTGATTGAAACTATTAACAAGAAAAAGCCGAAGACGATGGCAGAGCTTAAGGATCTCTGGTATGCAGAAGACCCCAACAGCAACCGGAATAAGCATTATAATTCCACCCGTTACCATGGACTGAACCTCCACGCCACTTTCAACAAAGGTACGGTGGAGTTCCGGCTTTTCAACAGCACTACTCACGGCGGGGAGGTTAAGGCATACATCCAGTTCTGTCTGGCGGTCAGCCATCAGGCACTGGCACAGAAATCAGCATCTCCAAGACGAACGGTCACGGATAACGAGAAATACGCATTCCGGTGCTGGATGATTCGGCTTGGACTCATTGGGGACGAATTTAAAACCTGCAGACTGCATTTTTTAAAACATCTCGATGGAAACTCAGCCTGGAGACACGGGGCATAAGTACATAACCTTCCCCCAAGTGGCGGATTGATCGCTCTTGGGGTGGCAGGAGGGAGAATTAACTATAAAAAGGAAAGGAAGATGCTATATGACGAAACTGTATATTGCTTATGGAAGTAACATGGATGAGGAACAGATGGCTTACAGGTGTGCGGATGCAAGAATTGTTGGTACGGCAGTAGTGGAAAGCCACCGGCTGCTGTTCAAAGGCGGTAAGGATCGAGCCTACGCTACGATTGAACCGGAGGAAGGGAGTCATGTTCCGGTTCTGATTTGGGAAATCAGCAGGGAAGATGAACGGAGACTGGACCGCTATGAAGGGTGTCCGAAGTTTTATTATAAAAAGGAACTGCCGGTTCTTGTAAACGGAGAGACACGCAACGCTATGGTTTACATCATGGATGAGAGAAACCCACAAAATAAGCCGAGTTACAATTATTACGGGATTCTGGAGAGGGCTTATATCAAATATGGATTTGATGACTTTATATTAAAACGGGCTTTGGAGGAAAGCTGTCCATAAAAATAAGCTGATGAATCAAGGAATCAGAGCTTCTTCGGAGGCTCTTTTCTTTTGCCGGAAACACAGAGGGGAGGTGGAGCAGATGGCACAGAGCGGCAGAAAACCAAAGCCTACCGCGGTAAAAGTACTGGAGGGGAATCCGGGAAAGCGGAGTTTAAACACGCAGGAACCAAAACCGGATAAGAAGGCTCCACGCTGTCCGGTCTGGCTGGAGGAGGAAGCGAAAAAGGAATGGAAGCGTATGGCAAAGCAGATGGAGCAGCTTGGCATCCTCACTGAGATTGATATGGCGGCTTTTGCCGGATACTGTCAGGCATATGCCCGGTGGAAAGAGGCAGAGGAATTTATTACGCAGCATGGAACCATCGTAAAGACACCTTCCGGTTATTGGCAGCAGGTGCCGCAGGTTTCTATTGCTCAGACCTATCTGAAAATCATGAACCGGTTCTGTGAGCAGTTTGGGCTTACCCCATCCTCCAGAAGCCGTATTGTGTCTGAGAATGGGGAGGATAAGGAAAGCGATACCATGGAACTGCTCCTGTATAAAGGTGGTGGCCGGTAATGTTTGATGAGGTAAAAGCGCAACATGCGGTCAACTTTATCAATTGCCTGAAACATACCAAAGGTCGGTGGAGGGGAGTTCCCTTTGAACTACTGCCTTGGCAGGATACCATTATCCGAGAGGTGTTCGGTACAGTTAAGGATAATGGCTACCGCCAGTACAACACAGCTTATGTGGAAATACCGAAGAAGAATGGAAAATCGGAATTGGCGGCGGCTGTTGCTCTTTATATGACCTGCGGAGACGGGGAATGGGGCGCGGAGGTTTACGGCTGTGCCTCTGACCGACAGCAGGCGTCTATCGTATTTGATGTGGCGGTGGATATGGTAGATCAGTGTCCGGCATTAAAAAAACGTATTAAGCCGGTCATGTCGGTAAAGCGGCTGGTATATAAGCCGACCAACAGCTTTTACCAGGTGCTTTCCGCAGAAGCCTATACGAAACACGGTCTGAATGTCCATGCGGTTATTTTTGATGAATTACATGCGCAGCCGAACCGGGAACTGTTTGATGTCATGACGAAGGGATCCGGTGATGCCAGAACACAGCCATTGTTTTTTCTGATAACAACGGCAGGAAATGACCGGAATTCGGTGTGTTTTGAACAGCACCAGAAGGCAGAGGATATTATCCTTGGGAGAAAGATTGACTCTGCGTTCTATCCAGTGATTTACGGGGCGAAAGATGCTGCGGACTGGTCATCGGAGAAGGTCTGGTATCGGGCGAACCCGTCTCTGGGATACACCATTGATATAGAAAAAGTCAGAAACGCTTATCTGAGCGCAAAGGATAATCCGGCGGAGGAGAATATCTTCCGGCAGCTCCGTCTGAATCAGTGGGTGAAACAGTCTACCCGGTGGATGCAGATGGAGAAGTGGGATGCCTGTGATTTTGCAGTCGATGAAGTCGAATTGATTGGCAGGGAATGTTACGGCGGATTGGATTTATCCAGTTCCACTGACATTACAGCATTTGTCCTGATATTCCCTCCGAGGACAGAAGAAGAAAAATATATTATCCTGCCGTATTTCTGGATACCGGAGGAGAACATGCGTCTGCGCGTACGCAGGGATCATGTACCATATGATGTGTGGGAGCAGCAGGGATTCTTGAAAACCACGGAGGGGAATGTGATACATTATGGATTTATTGAGAGATTCATAGACGATTTGGGAAAGAAGTTTCATATTAAAGAGATTGCCTTTGACCGCTGGGGAGCGGTGCAGATGGTACAGAATCTGGAAGGACTGGGATTCACAGTGGTTCCATTCGGGCAGGGTTTCAAGGATATGTCACCGCCCAGCAAGGAATTGATGAAGCTGACACTGGAGAAGAAACTGGCACATGGCGGACATCCGGTTTTGCGTTGGATGATGGATAACATCTTTATCCGTCAGGACCCGGCAGGGAATATTAAGCCGGATAAGGAGAAGTCCACGGAAAAGATTGATGGTGCGGTGGCGGCAATTATGGCTTTGGACCGTGCAATCCGGAATATCGGGAACAACGTAGGAAGTGTATACGATGATAGAGGGATTTTAGTATTTTAAAGAAGTCATCTGCACAGAATAGAGTTAGAAGTCTATTTACTTTATAGAAAAAAAGAGTTATAATAATATCATAATAATGATATGAAAGGAAGTGCAGGGTATGATTATTAAAGCGTCAGCGGCATTGAGAAATGACTATACAACGATTTCCAATCTGGCAAAAGAGACAAAAGAACCTATTTATATAACTAAAAATGGTGAAGGTGATATGGTGCTGATGAGCATTGACGCCTTTGAAAAACGGGAGCAGATTTTAGAACTACGGTCGAGGGTGCTGCAGGCAGAGCAGGAGCGTCTTAGCGGAGCAAAAACCATGAGTGTTTCAGAAGCCAGAAAAGCATTAAGAGAGCGTTTAAATGAAGCATAAGGTGGAAATTCTTCCATCTGCCTGGGAGGATTTGAAGGGAATTGAAGACTATTATGCAGTGCAGTTTGATGTAGAAACGGCATTAAAAGTCAGTGACCATATTTTAGATGCCATTGAACGTTTAGAGGATTTCCCCGATTCTGGCTCCCTAACACCTGATAAATGGCTTAATGAAAGAGAATACCGAATGGTGATATGTAAAAAGCATGTGGTAATCTATAAGACAATAGAAACATCTGTTTATGTTTATCATATCGCAGACACGCAAACTGAATATACGAAATTGTTTTATTAGTAAGCAGGTTATAAGAAGCCTTGGGAGTATGGTGTCTCAAGGCTTTCTTTTTGCCCATTTTCAGGAGGAAAGCAGATGGGAATCAGAAGTTTAATGGGAATACGTGGAGCAAGGGATAAGCCAAGGAATTCTTATGCAGGTTCTGCCTTATCCTTTTTATTTGGAAGAAGCACCAGCGGCAAGCCGGTCAATGAGCGGACAGCCATGCAGACTACGGCAGTGTATTCCTGTGTGCGGATTCTTGCAGAGGCGGTGGCTTCACTTCCGCTGCACATCTATCAATATACGGACAAGGGGAAGGAGCGGGTGGCTGACCATCCGCTTTATCCTATTCTGCACGATGAGCCAAATGAGGAAATGACTTCTTTCGTGTTCCGTGAAACACTGATGAGCCATCTGCTGATTTGGGGAAATGCTTATGCACAGATTATCCGGGATGGCGCAGGCCGGGTGATTGGGTTATATCCGCTACTGCCAAACAAGATGCAGGTGGACAGGGCAGATAATGGAGAGATTATCTATATTTATTCCAGAGATTCTGAAGAGAATCCGAACTTTAGCACTTACGGACAGATTTATCTCCGGCGGCAGGATGTTCTGCATATCCCGGGGCTTGGTTTTGATGGTCTTGTTGGGTATTCGCCCATTGCTATGGCAAAGAACGCTGTAGGTATGACACAGGCTTGTGAAGAGTACGGAGCAAGTTTCTTTGCCAACGGGGCAAATCCCGGCGGCGTATTGGAGCATCCCGGAGTGTTAAAAGACCCAGGCAAGGTTCGAGAAAGCTGGAATGCGGTCTACCGTGGTACCAATAATGCCCATAAGATTGCGGTGCTGGAGGAAGGGATGAAATACCAGCAGATTGGTATTCCGCCGGAGGAAGCACAGTTTCTGGAAACCAGGAAGTTTCAGATTAATGAGATTGCCCGGTTATACCGGATTCCGCCACACATGGTAGGGGACTTGGAAAAGTCCAGCTTTTCCAACATTGAGCAACAGTCTTTGGAGTTCGTAAAGTATACCCTGAACCCATGGGTAATCCGCTGGGAACAGTCCTTGCAGAAGGCACTATTGCTTCCGGAGGAGAAGAAGGAATACTTCATTAAATTAAATGTGGACGGACTGCTCCGTGGGGATTATCAAAGCCGTATGACCGGTTATGCCACAGCAAGGCAGAACGGCTGGATGTCCGCCAACGATATCCGGGAGCTGGAGGATTTAAACCCGATACCGGAGGAGGAAGGGGGAAACCTCTATCTGATAAACGGGAATATGACAAAATTAAAGGATGCCGGGCTGTTTGCCGGAAATGGCACAGAAAAAGAAGAGGAACCAACTTAGCGGTATAAGGCTGCTGAGGCAGGTTCCTTTTTGTGTGTAAGAAAGTGAGGAATACGGGTGAAACGGAAGTTTTGGAACTGGGTGAAGAATGAGGACGTAGGAGGAAGGACGCTGTACCTGGACGGGGAAATTTCAGACGAAACCTGGTATGGCGATGAAGTGACACCGGAACTGTTCCGCAGAGAACTGGAATCCGGTAACGGTGATATCACGGTTTGGATTAATTCTCCGGGCGGAGATGTGTTTGCGGCGGCACAGATTTATAACATGCTGATGGACTACAAGGGAAATGTGACCGTGAAGGTGGATGCCCTGGCTGCATCGGCAGCCTCGGTTATTGCTATGGCAGGAACTATGGTACAGATGTCCCCGGTTGCCATGATGATGATCCATAACCCCATGACGGTTGCCATCGGGGATTCGGAGGAGATGAAGAAAGCCGGATCCATGCTGGACGAGGTGAAGGAAAGCATTATGAACGCCTATGAAATAAAGACCGGGCTGAACCGGCCAAAGATTTCCCATCTGATGGATGCAGAGAGCTGGTTCAATGCCAGGAAGGCAGTGGAACTTGGATTTGCGGATGAGATTTTAGAAAACAAAAGTGGAAACAGGGAAAAAGAAAATGGACTGGAACTGGAAGGAATGATGTTTTCCAGGGCGGCGGTTGCCAATTCCCTATTAGATAAGTTAATCCCGAAGAAACCGGAAAAGAAGGGAATTCCGGCGGAGCAGTTAGAAAAGCGTTTAAATCTATTAAGTCATTGAGGAGGAAGAATCCATGAAACAGATTTTAGAATTAAGGGAAAAAAGAGCAAAAGCGTGGGAAGCGGCGAAGAAATTCCTGGATGAGAAGCGCAGTGAGGACGGCTGCCTTAGTACGGAGGATACTGCCGCGTATGAAAAAATGGAGGCAGATGTGGTGAACCTGGGCAAAGAGATTGAGCGTCTGGAACGCCAGGCTGCCATTGATCTGGAACTGTCAAAGCCAACCAGTACACCGATTACCAACAAACCGAATGGAAATCCATCCGGTGAAGAAAAGACGGGCAGGGCAGCTATGGAATACCGCAGGGAGTTCTGGAACGCCATGCGTAAGAAGAATTACTACGATGTGAATAATGCACTGCAGATTGGTACGGACTCCGAGGGCGGATATTTAGTGCCGGATGAGTTTGAGCAGACGCTGGTGCAGGGACTGGAGGAAGAAAACGTGTTTCGTACTCTAGCAACCATAATCCAGACTTCCAGCGGTGACCGGAAAATTCCGGTGGTGGCTACCAAGGGAGAGGCTTCATGGGTAGATGAGGAAGGACAGATTCCGGAATCTGATGATTCTTTTGGACAGGTATCCATTGCGGCTTATAAGGTGGCAACCATGATTAAAGTCTCTGACGAGTTGTTGAATGACAGCGTGTTTAACATGGAAGCCTATATCTCCAATGAGTTTTCAAGAAGAATCGGTGCGAAAGAGGAGGAAGCATTCCTTGTGGGCGATGGTAAGGGGAAACCTACCGGAATTTTCAATCCCATCGGCGGAGCTTCTGAGGGTGTGACCACAGCCACGGCAAACATTACTTTTGATGATGTGATGGATCTGTTCTATTCTGTGAAAAGCCCGTACCGTAAGAAATCCACTTTTGTGATGAACGATTCCACGGTAAAGACACTCCGTAAGCTGAAGGACAATAACGGGACCTATATCTGGCAGCCTTCCGTGCAGGCAGGACAGCCGGATACGGTTTTAAACCGTCCCGTAGTGACTTCTGCTTATGCACCGGCCATTGCAGCAGGAGGAAAAGTCATTGCTTTTGGTGATTTCAAGTATTACTGGATTGCCGACAGACAGGGGCGTTCCTTTAAACGTCTGAATGAGTTATTTGCAGCCAACGGTCAGGTTGGCTTCCTTGGAAGCCAGAGAGTGGACGGTAAGCTGATTCTGCCTGAAGCGGTGAAAGTGCTGGCCATGAAGGCAGCAAGCGGTACCTGAATCAATTTTTAGGATTTGCTTTAGTGGGCAGGTCTTTTTTTGTATGGAAAGGAGACATCTATGGTAGCCACATTGGAAGAAATCAAGGAATATGTACGGATTGACAGCACCGGTGAGGACGATTTCCTGCTGGCCTTGTGTGCCACATCAGAAAGTCTGTGCAGTGACATTTTACACCGGACGTTTGAGGAGATGGAGGAAGTGCCGGATCCGGTGAAGACAGCCGTGCTGTATGGCATTTCCTACTTGTACGAGAACCGGGAGCAGGCGGATTTCAAAGATTTGACATTGATGCTGAAGTGCCTGCTGTTCGGGCAGAGGGACGAGGTGTTCTGATGAAGATCGGACAGTGGCGGGAGCGTATCTTGATCCAGAAAAATAACATCACGAAGGATAAGATCGGAAACCAGAAGAATGTATGGGTAGATTACTATTCCTGCCACGCTTATGTAAATAACCTGTCCGGTCGGGAATACTGGGAGGCGGCACAGGTGAACCAGGAGGCTTCCCTCTATTTTATTGTGCGGTACTGCAGGGAACTGGAATCCATGGACAGCACCTTATACCGGATTATGTTCAAAGGGGAAGTTTACAATATCACCTTCGTGGATTTCATGCAGTATCAGAAGAAAACCATCAAGCTGCGGGCAGAGAAAGGAAAGAGGTAGGATATGGCAGAGCGAAGGGTGAACGTGGACCAGATGGCAGATGCCATCGCACAGTCCATGTCTGAGTATGCAGATTTATCCAATGAAGTAATGAAGGAATGTGTCACAGAAACCAGTAAGTCTGTGAAGAAAGAAATCCAGGAAAATGCCCCCGTGCGTACCGGAAAGTACAAGAAAAGCTGGGCGGCGAAAAAGGTGAAGGAAAATGCCAATTCCCTCACCATGGTGGTACACAGCCGTGATCGATATCAGATTGCACATCTTCTGGAACATGGGCATGCAAAACGGGGAGGCGGACGGGTGGCTGCCATTCCACATATTGCTCCGGCGGAACAGAGAGGAGCAGAAGAACTAGTTTCCAGAATCGAAAGGGGGCTTTCGGGATGAACCATGAACAGGTAGTGGCAATGGCAGAGGAAACAGGACTGCCCTTTGCCTATGACCATTTTGTAGAGGGACTGTCCCCTGATCCGCCCTTTTTAGTCTTTCTTTATCCGGGCGCTAACAATTTTGCGGCGGACGGGATCGCTTATTTCAAAGTGAACCGACTGCATCTGGAACTGTATACCGATGAAAAATCCATAGAGCTGGAAGAACAGGTCGAGGCTGTACTTACCAGGCATGGCATTTTTTATGGGAAAAGCGAAGTATGGATTGAGTCAGAAAATCTGTACGAGGTACTATATGAAATGGAGGTTTAGTGAGTGGAAAATAAAGTGAAGTTCAATCTGTGCAATGCCCATTATGCACCGATTAAGGCAGGAGAAAATGGGGAGAGTACATTTGGGACTCCGGCGGCACTTCCGGGAGCAGTGTCCATCAGCCTGGATCCCAACGGAGAGCCGGAATCCTTTTATGCGGACGGCATTGAGTATTACATTATCAATAACAACATGGGCTATGACGGGGATTTAGAGCTTGCTATGATTCCGGAGTCCTTCCGCACGGACATTTTGAAGGAAGAAACAGATGCTAACAAGGTGCTGGTAGAAAACTGCAATTCGGAGACAGGCAGCTTTGCCCTGCTCTTTGAGTTTGATGGGGACGTGAAGAAAATCCGCCATGTGCTATATAACTGTTCTGCATCCAGACCGAAGATTGAGTCAAAGACCAATGAGGAATCCAAAGAAGTGCAGACAGAAACGCTGACCATTAAAGCAAGACCATTGGCAAGCGGGTATGTGAAGGCAAAGACCGGGGATGCCACCACACAGGCTGTGTACGATAAGTGGTATGAGGCGGTGTATATGCCCGCCAGTACTCCAGCGGTGCAAGCGACACAGGTATCTGCTCTTTCAGCACAGGCTATAAGTAGGACAGCGGCAGCAACAGCAGAAAAAGAATCAGAAACGAAAAAATCATAGGAGGCAGGAAAGGACATGAGCATTATCAGGACGATTGAGATTGACGGAAAGGATGTTTTATTTAAGGCGTCAGCGGCGATTCCGCGAATTTACCGCTTGAAGTTCCAGAGGGATATTTATAAGGATTTACGGGCGTTGGAACAGAGTGTGAATGGCTCGGAAGAAGGGGAGTCCGGGCTTGACCTGTTTTCTTTGGAGATGTTTGAGAACATTGCATTTGTGATGGCGAAACATGCAGATGGTTCTATTCCCGACACGCCGGAGGAATGGCTGGATGGATTTAATACATTTTCCATTTACCAGGTGCTTCCGAAGCTGATAGAGTTGTGGGGATTGAATGTGCAGACAGATGTGGAGGCTAAAAAAAACTTCGCCCAACAGAGCGTGAAATGACAACGCCGCTGTTCCTCCTGCGGTGTGTGCAGTTGGGACTTACTATGCAAGATTTGGAACAGCTTTCCATTGGGCTGATTAATGACATGTATGCGGAGAGTAGGAATGATGAGTGTAAGTATGCCCAGCTCGCAACTCAGGACGATATGGATAAGTTCTGATTTGCGTTGATAGAGCAGCCGTTTCCTGCTATACTGGTAGCAGAAAGCGGCTGATGGAATCAGCGGGAAACAGTAATTTGTCGTTTTTGCAAGGAGGGAGAGCCATTATGAGCAGACCATTAACGGAACAGAAAGTATTAAGAAAATTAGATATTGAGGATTTTCGACATCTTACAAAAGATAAGGTTATTACTATGGCATCAATGCTAGATAAGATGGATCCAGAGGTGGCTAAGAAGGCGTTAGAACAATTCCCAGAGTTTTCTAACACAGCAAAGGAAATGTTGGTTGGATATAAAGATACATTGGATAAAGGTTTAGAGTCAAATACGGAAAGTGTTCAATCGTACTATGATTCGTGTAAATCGATAATTGAGGTTTTACAAAAACAACTTGAGGATGAGAATCTTTTGTTTGAAGAAAGAAAGTATATCATTGATAAGATGTTTGAAATCTCAAAAATGATGGATGAAAAAGACTCAGAGAATAAAAAGTTCATTGCTACAATGGTGGTAGTTGGTGCGACGGCTGTTGGTATTATCACTGCGGTGCTGGCGTCTGCACTAGGTGGAAATACAAAGATTGAGACAAATGATATTGATAAATTGGCTTAATACAATTACATATTTATCCTTAGAGATATTTATTGGAAAATTGTTAATAAATTTGAATTTGTTGGGGGAGAAGATGAAACAATATGATGTAGAAAAATGGAACAAATCATAGAAAAATAATATATCATGTAGAAAGGTGTGGTGTTTACATGGAGCAAAAATTTAGAAAAGTAGTAATCATATTCATTGATATTTTAGGCTCACAAAATAGAGAAAATTTTGATGAATGGTACAATGTTATGAGTATTTTCAGTGCAATGGTAGAACGAGAGAAGGAATTGGACAAAACTCATAAATGGACTGTTTACAAGAGAGAAACGCATGTGTTTTCAGATTGTGCATACATCATTTATGACTATAAAGATGATATCGAAGATAGTCGAAAAGACATATATGAGCTAATGGGAATTGCTTGTTATAACACAGAAAAAGTATTGTATGAATTTTTAAAGAATGGGTTTATTGCTCGTGGAGCAATTACACATGGTAATTTGTTTTATGACAATGAAAGGAATATTTGGTTTGGACCAGCAATGAATCGAGCTTACTTTTTAGAATCAAAGAAAGCAAGATTTCCAAGAGTTATTGTAGATCCTGAATATGCAGAAGATTTGTATGCATTTAACGAAAATAAGTATCGTAAAGATCCTACACAAAGAATGCTTAATGGCGAAATCTTGTGTCGTGATATGGATGGTTTTATATATTTGAATTATTTGAATAGTGTGAAGCTGGGTATGAATCAATTGGAGAGTGAGTATGTTGTAGGAAATGCTCTTCAATTATGCAACATAGAAAGAAATGTGAAGAGAGAAACAAAAGAATTGCAGGAATCCATTAAAGATAAGTATGATTGGTTGGAAACGTATTTATTGAGTTAAGTAAATGATTTGGTACGATTCACTAATACTAAACCTAGTGCAGTTTTGAAAAAATGTGATTTTATATATGAAGGCAATGAAATATATACTAAATTTAATGGGATAACATCATTGGATATAAAAATCCCAGTTTATTGAAATGTTGAACGGAGCGAAAAATTGGAATTTGTTGTTTTATAAATAACTATTACAAGGGCAAAGAATGAATAATAATATATACGATTCAGAATATCCATACGGATGCAGAGAAATAGATTTAAAAGCTTATAATAAAGAGAATACAGGTTTAGGTGTGCTATGCCAGTTTAGCAAAGGAGACATTCTGGATGAAAATGAACGAAAAAAGATATTTAAGAATATAAAATCGGGATGTAAAGAGAAGAAAGTGTGGGCTTTGCTCGGTGGAACTGAAAAGAATCAATGGATTTGTTTACAAGTTGCCAGTGCAAGTAATATATCAGAAGAAATTATATCTGATATAAAATGTATGCTACCAATAACTTCAAAAGATACTAGACCATGGAAAAGCCAATTTCATGAAAAGGTATTTGTAGTCCAGTATGGATTAGATGTAAGATGTCAAAAATACAGAGATATGTTTGAACGTTTTAGTAGTTTTAGTATTATTATAATCGAACCTAAGACATATCTGAAAGATAGTAATAACATTTATAATTCAGTGAAATATGCGGAAGTAAAGTATGCATATGACACACAAGCATTATATTGGAATGCTATTAAAGAGGAACATGAAATTTTAAGAAAAATCCAGCAAAAACAAGAATAATAGATTGTTTCAAAATTCAGTTGAGTACACACAAATTCCAAGTTATAAAGGAGATTGGTTCAATATATGTATAGTGATGATTGGTTAAAGCTGGGATTTCAGCATGGTGAACGGATTAAAGTTTCAACTATGGTGGATTATGTAATCTGGACAGATAGCAAAGACTGTGTTGTTGGGGTTACAATTCATTTTGAAGAAGCAGACGACTATCATTATGATTTGCCTATTGAAGAATGGATGAAATTTATCACAAAAGTTTTGAAGAACTCTAATGTAGAGAAGACTCCAAATTTATTCAAAGATTTCTTATATGAAAATAAAGGAATGTTTGCGTTTGAGGACGTATTAGACACTTATCAGATTAAGTATGATAAGATAGCATTTTTGGATTTAAATTATTTTGATTAGAAATTGAATATTATAAACAATAATACATAGGCATCGGTCAGAAATGGCAGGTGTCTTTTCTATACATTGTTGAGCCTTAATTGGCTCATTTTTTCTGTCCAAACGTAAATGGTAAATAACTCGTCTACTTTTGGATTCCTCATAAAATTGAGATAATGGTGTAAAGTTGAAAAAGTTTCTAACAAACTTTCACACAGAACTCAAGGAGGAACTCCACATGGACACAAGACTTGCAACCAACCAGATCCGACTCAGTGAGTGGACCAGAATTATTAAAGACCGTTGTCAAAGTGGTCTGAACGTCAATGAATACTGTGAACAGCACCAGCTATCACGTCATGCCTATTACTACTGGCTAAGAAAAGTAAAAGAAGCTGCTCTGATACATAACAGCTTTGTTGAACTGCCGACTCTCCAGGAAAAAACTGTTCCTGTTTCAATAAGTGAAAATCTTTCTACTTATCAAATGACCATTGCTATTGGAAATACTATATTGGGAGTTAGTGAATCAACTTCAATGGAACTTCTCTCCAGAGTGCTGAAGGTGGTTCGTAATGCTTAATGATGCTGTTGGTTTTAAGCACATTTATATCTGTACTGGATATGTGGATCTGCGCCGAGGGGTGGATGGACTGGCAGCTATCATCAGTGGCTCTTTTGGGCTTGATCCAACGGAACCCGGAAGTATTTACCTGTTTTGCGGAAGAAAAACAGACCGGATGAAAGCACTTTTGTATGAGGGTGACGGCTGGCTGCTTTTATATAAGAGACTAACAAACGGTCATCTAAACTGGCCACGCAGTACCCAGGAAGCACAATCAATTACCCACCAGCAATTCCGATGGCTGATGGAGGGGCTTTCCATTGAGCAGAAAAGGAGGATATCCAAGGTAAAACCGGAGATCTATTAACTCCCGACTATACAAAGTATCTTGACAGCTAAATCCTTTATCCTAAAGCTAAAAAACACCAGAAATATACTGAATTTCAGAGCTTTTCATGGTATAATAATCCTATGGAAAAGATTACTATTACTAAGGATGAACTGAATAATCTCTCTAAAGATATGATTGTTATGCTATACTTGCAGCTGCATGAAAGTTTCCAGCTTATTTCGGAGCAGAATACTACCATTCAAAAGCAGAATGAGCAGATGCTCCATCAAGTTGAAAGTATGAAGGAACAAATCTCCATTCTTACACAGAATCGGTTTGGCAGGAAATCTGAGAAGACTCTGCCGACAGAAGGGCAATTATCTTTTGACTTTGAAAATCTGTGTATCTTCAATGAGGCTGAGTCACTGACTGAGAATGGAATTTCCGAAGAACTGGATATGGAAACAGTCCTTGTTCGTAAGCGCAAGCCTCGTTCCAAGGGAAAGCGTGATATTAATCTGAAGGATATCGATACTATCGTCGTTTCACATGAACGTACGGAAAAAGAGCTCTCAGAACATTTCCCCAAGGGATGGCATAATCTGCCAGATGAAATATACAAAGAGTTAAAGTATGTACCGGCTCACTTCGAAGTACTGGAGCATCACATCAAAGTATATGCCGGAAATCATGATAACGGCGGGATTCTTCGCGCAGAGGTTCCTCTGCGTTTATTAAGTCACAGCATACTTACCCCGGAACTGGCAGGCGCCATCATTAACGCCAAATATGTCAATGCAGTACCATTAAACCGGCTTTCTGAAGAGTTTTTAAGAAATGATGTTAACATTCCAAGACAAGACATGGCCGGCTGGCTGATCCGTATTTATCAATACTATCTTGGCCCGGTACGTGACATGATGAAGGCAGAGATTATGAAAAGCCATCATATACACTGTGACGAGACCCCCTTTGTAATGCCGGAGAAAAGCAAGCAGTACATGTGGGTCTACCATTCACCTGGCAGTTCAGAAAAACCACCGGTTTTCCTTTACGAGTATCCAGGGACGAGAGGAACTGCCGCTCCAAGAGAATTCCTAAAAGGATACAAAGGGACTCTTGTAACAGATGGTTATCAGGTATATCACACCCTGGCGAAAGAACGGTCTGATGATCTGAAGGTTGCCGGATGCTGGTCTCATGCCAGAAGACGATTCGCTGAGATTGTAAAAGCCAGTGGAAAAAACGGCCCTTCCACATCTGGACAGAAAATAGCAGCTGAAGCAGTAAAAAGAATTGCTGCAATCTATCATGTAGATCATATGTATGAAAAATCATTCGATGAGGAAAGGCTGGATCATAGAAAAAACTCAGTCAAGCCTCTTGTGGATGCTTATTTTGAGTGGGTAAAAGAGTATGCCGGTAAAACGGGACTGGATAAAAGTTCAAAACTGGCAGGTGCTCTTAATTATTCCATCCATCAGGAACAGTTTTTAAGAGTATTTCTGGAGGATCCGGAAATACCTCTTGATAACAATGATGCAGAAAGAAGTGTCCGTTCATTCTGTGTTGGTAAACACAGCTGGCACATCATCGATTCGAAGAACGGCGCAGAGGCTAGCGCTGCCTTATATAGTATTGCTGAAACAGCAAAAGCGAATAATCTTAAACCGTATGAGTACTTCTCATATCTGCTAGAACAGTTAATGCACTATCCAAGGAATAATGTTCCAGAAAACAAACTGGCAGAATTAATGCCTTGGTCAGATGAATTGCCAGATCGATGTAGAAAACTAAAAACACGGTAAATATACCGCCGCCCCAATCGGGCGGCGAACTTATTGACCTGGACGGGTTATTTACCATTTACGTCCAAACGTAAGGGAGGGGTATCCATTGGCCAACCGCATACAAGGGATTACGGTGGAAATCGGCGGAGATACCACCAAACTTACAACTGCTTTAAAGGGTGTCAATTCGGAAATCAGAAACACCCAGACCCAGCTAAAGGATGTGGAGAAACTCTTAAAGCTGGATCCCCACAATACGGAACTGCTGGCACAGAAGCAAAGGCTTTTGACAGATGCAATCGGGGAGACGAAAGATAAGCTGGAGGCGTTGAAATCTGCGCAGCAACAGGTACAGCAACAGTTTGAACGCGGCGAGATTACCAAAGATCAGTACGATGCCCTGCAAAGGGAAATCATCGAAACCGAGCAGAATTTAAAGGACCTGGAAAAGCAGGCAAAGGAGACTAATACCTCCCTGTCAGGATTTACGCAGGCGGCGGAGAAGATTGGGAAGTTCGGAGATGCCGCTGCTTCCGCCGGAAAGAAGCTGCTCCCTGTTACCGCAGCCATTACTGCGGCCGGCGGGGCATCTGCCAAGATGGCGATGGATTTTGAGGATGCCATGGCGAAGGTGAATACCATTGCGGATACCACAGAGGTTCCCTTATCGGAACTGGAAAAGGCGATTCTTGACCTGTCCAATCAGACAGGAATCAGTTCCACGGAGATTGCCAGTAATGTCTATGATGCTATTTCTGCGGGACAGAAGACCGGAGATGCGGTCAACTTCGTTTCCAATTCGACCAAACTGGCAAGGGCTGGTTTTGCAGATGCAGGAAGTGCGCTGGATGTCCTGACAACCATTATGAATGCCTATGGTTTGGAGGCATCTGAGGTGGACCGTGTATCCGATGTGCTGATTCAGACACAGAACCTCGGTAAGACCACAGTTGGGGAGTTGTCTTCCTCCATGGGTAAGATTATCCCGACAGCCAAGGCTAATGGTGTGGCATTGGAGCAGGTGGCGGCAGGGTATGCCATTATGACTTCCAATGGTGTGGCAACTGCAGAATCCACTACCTACATGAACTCCATGCTGAACGAGCTTGGAAAATCCGGCACGAAGGTGTCGGACACCTTAAAAGAGAAAACAGGAAAGTCCTTTCTGGAACTGATGCAGGAGGGAGCCAGCCTTTCCGATGTACTGCAGATAATTTCTGATAGTGCAAAGGAGCAGGGGCTGGCTTTTGGTGATTTATGGGGCAGTGCAGAAGCAGGAAAAGCCGGATTGATTCTGCTTGGGGACAGTGCGGCAGCCTTTAATGGAACCTTGGAACAGATGCAGAATTCTACCGGAGCAACGGAGACGGCTTTCGGAAAACTGAACACCAATTCTTACACTATACAGAAGTCATTAAACCAGTTAAAGAACACAGCCATTGAACTGGGGTCTGCCATTATGAGTGTACTGGCTCCGATTATTATGGCACTGGCAGAGAAAATTCAGGCATTCACCACATGGTTTTCCGGACTGTCAGATGGTACCAAAAAGATGATTGTAATCATTGCAGGTATTGTGGCGGCTGTCGGTCCGGTACTGATTATCATAGGTAAGATTGCCACGGGAATCAGTGCAGTAATGAGTCTGGCCGGCATGATAGCACCTGCCATTTCTGCTTTGATTCCAGTCATTGCCAGTTTGGGTGTACCAATCTTGGCTATTATTGCTGTGATAGTGGCGGTGATTGCCATTGGTAAGCTGTTGATTGCTCACTGGGATGAAATCAAGGCTGCGTGCATCAGCATATGGAATGCGGTAAAGGAGTTCTTTACAGGACTGTGGGAAAGCATTAAGCAGACAGCCAGCGCGGCATGGACAGCGATTTCCCAGTTCTTCTTCACCATCTTGACAGGAATTTCCACGGCGGCACAGACCATCTGGAGTGGGATTGCCACATTTTTCTCCGCTTTGTGGGAAGGTATCAAGAACCTGTTCCAGACTATGTTGACGGTAATTTCAACTATTGTCACGACCTACTTCAACATTTATAAGACCATTATCACCACGGTGCTGACAGCAATCCAGACCATTTTCACTACGGTTTGGGATGCCATCAAGACAGTGGTCATAACAGTGGTAACGGCGGTGCAGACATTCCTTATTACGGCTTGGAATACGATTCAGACAGTTATTACCACCGTTCTGAATGCGATTCAGAGCATCGTTTCTTCGGTATGGAATGGTATTAAAAATGTAGTATCCACGGTCATGAGTACGGTACAGAACGTGGTAAGCACAGC
This sequence comes from Lacrimispora sinapis, assembly GCF_043633585.1. Taxonomy (NCBI): domain Bacteria; kingdom Bacillati; phylum Bacillota; class Clostridia; order Lachnospirales; family Lachnospiraceae; genus Lacrimispora; species Lacrimispora sinapis. The sequence continues at coordinate 1,675,374 of NZ_CP141832.1, forward strand.
CTGGAATGCTGTGAAGAATACGGTATCTACGGTGCTGAATGCCATCAAAACCACTGTTACAAATATTTTCAATAACATCGTAAACGGCATAAGCAGTTCCATGAGCAACGTATACAATGCCGTAAAGAATGGGTTTGAGAAAGCAGCCGGATATATCAAGGGACTTGCTTCCAGTGCATGGAATTGGGGCGTGGATATTGTCAATGGAATCGCAGACGGTATCCGTAATGCCGTTGGAAATGTGGTGGATGCGGTCAAAAGCATAGCGGACAAGATTGCGGCATTCCTCCATTTCTCCGTTCCGGACGAAGGACCGCTTACGGAATACGAATCCTGGATGCCGGACTTCATGGAGGGGTTGGCAAAGGGCATTGAAAAGAGCCGGGGGTTAGTGGAAAACGCCGTAAAAGGCGTGGCTTCCGATATGGTAGTCAGCCCGCAGGTGCGTACTGCAGATATGATGGCACAGCAGGCGGCATCCACTAATTCCATCAGTCACTTGCTTTCCGGCATAAAGGATACGGTAGGCGGAATCAGTATGGGCGGTGCGGAAACCATCATTATCCCGGTGTACCTTGGCGGTACCCTGCTGGATGAAGTGGTGGTCAATGCACAGAACAGGCAGAATCTCAGATCAGGAGGGCGGTAAACATGGCATTCATTCAATATCTGACCTTTGACAGTGTGCCGCTTCCCATGCCGGATTCCTATGAAATGGAATTGTCCGATGTGGAGGCGGATACCGGAGGGGAAACGGAAGCCGGAACCACACAGAGAGATGTGGTGAGGAGCGGGGTGGTGACCATACCGGTTTCCTTTTCCTTAAGTCCCAAGTGGGTAAAGACCATGACGGAATTTCGCAGGAAGTCCAAGATAACCGTGAAGTATTTTGACACAGAAACGCTGGATATCCGTAAGACAGAGATGTATATAGAGGGTTATAAAGCAAGCCTGGTGAAAGACACCTCTTACAAAGGCTTATGGACGGTATCCTTTACACTGCGGGAATTCTAAGGAAGGTGGTGTTTTCATGTATCCGGTAAGCAAAGCCTTTTTACAAGCGGTGCAGGAGAACACCCGGAAGTTCTGCTGGACTGGGAAAATTACCACAAAAGCAGGTATGGAATATACCTTTAGCAATGAGGACATTGTCAAAGGTTCCGGATATATTACCAGCCAATGCTGCGGAAGTACGGAGATAGAAATCGGAACGGTGTATGCAGCGGAACTGGGAATCACGCTGCTTTCCGGGATTGACCGCTATACTTTGGAGGGGGCGGAAATCAGAGTGAGCTTTCACCTGGAAGTGTCCGATGGTGTGTCTGAGGAAGTCCCTATGGGAATCTTTGAAATCAGTGAGGCAAACCGCACCATACGCTGTCTGGAAATCAAGGCATATGATTACATGCTCCGGTTTGAGAAAAGTTTTAATGAATTTGAAACGGCAGGAAATGCCTATGCGTTCCTGGCTTTGTGCTGTAAAGCATGTAACGTGGAAATGGCACACACTCAGGCAGAGATAGAAGCCATGCCCAATGGCTCAGAGCTGCTGTCGGTTTATACGGATAATGACATTGAAACATACCGGGATGTGCTGTTCTATGTGGGACAGGTGCTTGGCGGGTTTTTCTGCATCAACAGGGAAGGAAAGCTGGAGCTTCGCAAATATGGGAATCAGCCTGTGATGACAGTTTCTGACAGGCAACGGTTTTCCAGCAGCTTCTCGGATTTTATTACCCGGTATACTGCCGTTAGTTCCACTAATATCAAGACACAGGTTTCCGAGTATTACGCATTGGAGCCGGACGATGGTTTAACTATGAACCTTGGCGTGAATCCACTTTTGCAGTTTGGATTGGAAGAAACAAGAAAGACACTGCTGGAAAATATACTTACAGATCTGTCTATTATCCGTTATGTACCTTTTGATTCAGATACCATCGGCAATCCGGCACTGGACTTAGGAGATGTTCTGGTGTTCTCAGGCGGTCATGCGGATGAAAATCAGTTAGCCTGCGTCACCGGATATCAGGTGAAAATTAACGGGAAACACACCCTGAAATGCGTAGGTAAGAACCCAAGGCTGGCGCAGGCCAAATCTAAGAACGACAAGAATATTTCCGGTCTGCTGAACCAGATTGAGTCGGGGAAGATAGGAATCCATACCTTTACCAATGCTTCCAAGTATGCGGTGAATGATACAAGTGTGAAAATTATCAGTATTGAGTTTGCTGCGGCAGAGGAAACCCATGTGCAGTTTTTTGCCATAGTTCTGGTAGATGTAACAGCGGCTATGAAGGAGCAGACCGGAACGGCAGCAGGAACCATTGTGGTTCCCATTCCTGCACAGGGCGAAGAGGGAAAGGAAACCACCCAAGATATTTCCGTAAAAGTAGAACTGCCGGTCACGTTTTCAGCAGACGGGAAGGCTTCGGCTTTTGTGAAGTACGAATTCAACGATGAGGAAATTCTGACTCATTATCCGGTAGAGAACTGGGGCAGCGGAAAGCATGTACTGCCGTTGTACTACCCAATCGAAAATCTGATTCCGAACTTCACAAATACGTTCAATGTATATCTGAGAATGGAAGGCGGAAGCGGAACCATAGAAACGGGTGGCTGCATCGCTTCCATCAGCGGACAGGGCATGGCGGCGGCTTTGGCCTGGGACGGAAAGATTACGATAGAAGAAACCATTTCTGCATTCCGGCTTGCAGCAGGGCTTATGGTCAAAGGTTTTACAGAGTCCATCGGCATAGAGACTATGGAATTGGTGCAGAGGCAGATGGCTGATAGTATGGGCAGGATTTCCATTGGCGCATTTGGCTTACCCATGGATACCAGTTAAGGAGGTTATAATGAAGTTAAAAGGAACGATGTCATTGGAACTTACGGATGTAAATACCGGGGAAGTGAAAACAGTGAAAGAGGAAAACATGATTACCAATGCCGTGAATCACATCTTTGGTTTGAACCCGCTGGGGGTTTTTTATGAGGCGGCAGCCAGCATTGACGGGATTGAATGGAACAAAGGGTTACTTCCCATCTGTCCGAACATGATTGGGGGAATCCTGCTGTTCTCCAAAGCACTGGACGAGAATGCAGATAATATTTATTCCTCATCAGATAACCTGCCGGTAGCCTATGCTTCCAACAATGTGAATTCTACGGCAAATGTGGCAAGGGGAAGTTTGAATCTGACGGAGAGTAAGATACTGGAGAATGGCTACAAGTTCGTATGGGAATTTACACCAAGCCAGGGGAATGGAACGATTGCGGCGGCAGCATTAACCAGTGCACAGGGCGGGATAAATGCCTATGGAAGCCTGGTAGATGACAGCGCTACCTTTTTGCAATTAAAGAGTGTGGATATCGGCAGTCTGTCCAATGATAAGCAGTTGGTGCTGTTTGAGACGGTGGAAGTGAATTTTGAGAATGACCTGCTTTACTCGATTACTTATCAGGATTCTGCTGTACGGATACGTAAAGTGCGTGTTCCCATTTTCAGTATCGGACTGAATGAGAAACTGGATGATACCACCTATACGGTATTGGAGGATCAAGTAATCCAGACCATCACCTTCCGTTTTTTAGGAAAGTATACACTCTATGGAGAATTTTTAGATGGTGCTGATGGTTACTGGTACGGATTTTCCAATGAGGGAAATTCCTCCGGCAGTGCTGCCATGGTGTGGGTAAAAATCTCAAAGACTGATTATTCCATGACAGAGGAAGAGTGGGTACTTTCCAATGCAATGCTTATAGATGTGGGAAACCGGGATGAGAGCGGTTCTTACCCGGAGCGGGTTTTGAAATGCTGTATGCGGAAGGGATATCTGTATGTTATGGCAAATAATAAAGAAGGGGTATATAAAATTAATACGGCGAATCCTTCTGATGTAACATTGATTCATTTAGGGTTCACTTCCAAATGGAAACCGCTTTGTGACAAAGGAACCTGCGAGGTTTATATGATCCTGATTGGTGATTTGATTATCGGAGGGGATTTCCAGATTACGATTGATGACAAGGTTATCCAAACTCAGGGGAGCGCAAGACTCAATGATGCGGCAACGCCACTATTCCAGTACAAAAACTTCCTGCTGGGCTGGGGTGGAAGCTACGGTTCCGAATACCGGACCATGTACCTGCTGACGCCTTATCTGGCATCTATTAATAATCTGTCTTCGGCAGTGGTGAAGACAGTAGATAAAACCATGAAGATAACATACACACTGACACAGGAATGAGGATATTCCATTTCACAGTAGCTGGGCAGCTTTCGGGCTGCCTTTTTTGTGCAGAAAAATAAAAGGAGGGCAGCACGATGAAGGATGTTGCAAATACAATGCAGTATGTTTTTGCCGCCATGGGCGGTTCACTTGGAGCAGTACTGGGCGGTTTTGACGGGTTTTTGTATGCACTGATTGTTTTTGTTGTAGTGGATTATATGACCGGAGTGATGGTTGGAATTTTGAATAAGGAACTTTCCAGTCAGATTGGTTTCCGTGGGATTTTCAAGAAGGTGGTGATTTTTTCACTGGTGGCGGTGGCACATATCATTGACACCCATGTGGTTCAGAATGGAAGCGTCTTGCGGACAACCGTGATTTTCTTCTATCTGTCCAATGAGGGGATTTCCATTCTGGAAAATGCCGCTTTGATTGGACTTCCCATTCCAAAGAAGATGAAGGATGTCCTGGAGCAGTTGGAGGAGAATGAAAATCATGAAGATAAATAGGAACTATGTGTCATCTAATAACACTTACAGCAGAAATAATCCGCAGTATATCGTAATTCACAATACTGACAACTTCCGTGCCGGAGCGGATGCCTTGACTCATGCCAAAGCACAGTTTTATGGGAACTTAAGCACCTCCGTTCATTATTATACGGATGATGGTGACACGGTGTACCAGGCGGCTTCCAATGAGCGTGGGTGCTGGCACGTAGGGGTAAATTATGGCGGGCGGCTGTTTGGAACCGTGAACAACAAGAATAGTATCGGTGTGGAAATGTGTGTGCAAGCAGGGTATGACTTTAATAAGGCGTTTGCAAACATTGTGGCATTTGTTCGTCAGTTGATGGCGGAGACGGGGATTCCGGCGGACAGGGTGGTACAGCATTATGATGTGTGTGCCAAGAACTGCCCGTCACAAATCCGGGCGAAGGGCATGTGGGAGGAATTCAAGCGGCAGATTCAAAGCGGTGGTTCTGGTGATAATGAGGGCGATTCTTCCTATGGAAAGGAGTATGTACAGTTTATAGAAAGTATGCCTTTTGAAAACTATAAGGTGAAGGTGTCTATCCCGGATTTGCATATCCGCAATGGTCCCGGCACAAATTACGGAAAACAGCCAGGTTTTACCGGAATCGGTATCTTTACCATCGTAGAGGAATCTGTGGGGCAGGGAGCCGCAAAATGGGGGCTGTTGAAATCCTATCAGAAGAACAGGAATGGCTGGATTTCCTTGGATTATGCTGCCCGTTTTTAGATGCTGGTAGGCCCGGAATAAAACAGAAGAAAAGGCGGTGGAAACCGCTGGATTGCTTGACTTTATAGCGGTTCAGAGTGATTAATAGACTACCAAAAAATGAAAGGAGTTCTTATTATTATGGTAGTTTCAGGTAAGGTAAAAAAAGCAGCATTCTACTGTAGAATGAACCATAGCAACCATGATTACACGCAGTTTCTGGGGGAAATCCAGAAGGTTCTTGACGGAAGATACGGAGCAGGGAACTGGAAAATGACATTGTTCTTTGAGGTAGAGTCCGGTACAAATCCGAATCGGGAAAAGTTCCTCCAGCTAAAGTCGGAGATTCGGGCTGGTAAGTGGGATGTGGTGGTGACGATGACAGCGGATACCATAGCAAGGGATTGGAAACAGTTCATGGAATTTATGGAAGTATGTAAGGAAAATAGTGTGGAGGTCATCTGCACCCGTGGACCAGAAGATGCTGAACCTATATATAAACGGATTCAGCAGTTTGTCCGGGATTATTTTGAAGGAAGTGATTGCCCATGAAAATCCGAATACTGGAACCTGTTTTCCAAGGGTTACAAAAGAAAAAGCGTGTCTGTGCTTATGCCAGGGTGTCTTCAGACAGCAAAAGGCAGGAGGACTCGCTGGAAAATCAGACAGATACCTATGAGCGTCTGATTACTTCCAACCCGGAGTATGAGTTTGCCGGAGTCTATGCTGACCAGGGAATCTCCGGCTACTGTGAGAGCCGTCCACAGTTCCAGAAAATGCTGGGAAAAGCAAGGGCAGGGGAAATCGATTTAATCATAACAAAGTCAATATCGAGATTTGCGAGAAATACCGTCACCGTTCTGAAAGTTGCAAGAGAGCTGAAAGAACTGGGTATCGGTATTTTTTTTGAAGAACAGAATATCAACACCCTTTCCGGGGACGGTGAGATGATGCTTGCCGTCCTTGCTTCTTTTGCACAGGAAGAGAGCCGGAGCATGAGCGAGAACAACAAGTGGACCATTAAAAAGAAGTTTGAACAGGGGGAAATCATGATTAACACCGAGCGGTTCCTGGGGTATGACAAGGATGAGTATGGTGGATTGGTTATTAACCAGAAAGAAGCATTAGTAGTGGATTTTCTTTATGACATGACCTTGTTCGGATTGGGAAATTCCAGACTGAAAAGCCTGATGAATTTTCTTGGGGTAAAGACTGTGACCGATGCGGAATGGAATGAAAGTACAGTAAATGGGGTGCTGAACAATGAAAAATACAAAGGGGACTATCACCTGCAGAAATACTTCACGCCAGAGAATAAGAGGAACCAGTCAAGGTTAAACCGCGGGGAAGTACAGAGTTACTACATCACAGATAACCACCCGTCTATCGTGAGTGAGGAGAAATGGAACCAGGTACAGGCTGAGCGGGAACGCCGGAAAAAAGAGCGTAATATTGCTACTGGCGGTGCTGAGAAGTACCAGAACAGATATCCGCTGAGCGGAATGCTGATTTGCCCATATTGCGGAAAGAATCTCCGGCGAAGAATGGTTTATAAAGGTAAGATTCAGTGGCTGTGCAGCACTTACATTAAAGAGGGAAAACAAGCCTGTCGGGGAGTGCGGGTGGATAATACAGAGGTCATAAAGAAGAGTATTACAGAACCAACGGTGGTAGAGGAGGTGAACATACATGGCAAGAAACATTACCGTTATACCCGCAAGGCAGATTTCATCAGCGGACGAGAGTATGAGCCAGAGTGCGCGGAAGTTACGGGTGGCGGCATATTGCAGGGTATCAACCGCACAAGAAGAACAGCTATTAAGTTATGAGAACCAGGTGAATTATTACACAACATTTATTAATGAGAATCCCATTTATGAGTATGCAGGTACTTATGCGGATGAGGGCATTTCGGCAACCAATACCAAAAAGAGGGATGAGTTTAAACGTATGATAGCAGACTGCCGGGCAGGGAAGATTGATATGATTATTACAAAATCCATCTCAAGGTTTGCAAGGAATACGCTGGACTGCCTGAATTATGTACGGGAGCTGAAGGAGTTGGGCATTGGAATCATTTTTGAAAAGGAAAATATAAATACACTGGATGCAAAAGGAGAAGTACTGCTTACTATTCTTTCTTCACTGGCACAGGATGAGAGCCGGTCTATTTCTGAGAATTCCACTTGGGGAATACGCAGGAGATTCGAAAAGGGACAGCATAAGATGAGCACCAAACGATTTCTTGGTTATGATACTGACGAGAATGGAAAACTGGTTATCAACAAAAAGCAGGCGCAGGTTGTTAAGCGGTTGTATTCGGAGTTTTTAAGAGGGAAAACGGTTGATTACATTAAGCGGATATTTGAACAGGAAGGCGTGAAGAACTGGGACGGTGGAACGAAGTGGCAGACCACTACTTTGCAGAGTATGCTGGAAAATGAGAAGTACAAAGGTGATGCCATTCTGCAGAAGAGTTATACAACGGATTTTCTGTCAAAAAAGCGGGTTATGAATAACGGAGAAATACAGAAGTTTTATATTGAAGATGACCATGAGGCTATTATAGAGCCGTGGATTTGGGAATGTGTGCAGTTGGAGATTAAGAGAAGAAAGCGGTATCTGCAGGAACATGAAACCAATTCTTATTCTAATAATACGGAGAAGAATCCTTTTGCTTCTAAGATTGTTTGTGGTGTATGCGGAAAAGTGTTTGCTCGGAAAGGTTGGCGGAGCAGTAGAGGTGTTGATAGGAAGGTATGGCAGTGCAGTGAGCGGTATAAGGTGAAAGGTGTAATGGGGTGTGCTAACAGGCAAGTGGAGGAGAGTACATTGGAAAAAGCCTTTGTTATGGCGTGGAATGGAATTTTAGAAAATAAGGAGTACTTTTGGAAGAAGTGGGAAGAACAAAAAAATGGAAAGGATTTGCTTTTGATATATAGGGGAAAAGATTTTCAGGAATTTACCAGAGATTCCGGACCAATAAAGAAGATGGAGACGGATTTCATACTCCGGGTACTGGATTATGTTAAAGTATTTGAAGATGGGACTCTAATGGTGGTGTTTTTGGATGGGACAGAAATTGAGTGTAAAAGTGAAGAAGAATAGAGGGAGTAAGAAGAAATGCCAACTGGGAATTGTATCCTAGTTGGTTTTTTCGCCCATTAGGGGCGTTTTTATAAGCATACTTATAAGGTATATTGTGTCCCCTTTGTTATTCCTCTTTACTCAACTAGGAATAAAATAGCTATTTATATATATTTATAATTATTCATATTTAAGTAAAGATAAAATGAAATATTTAGATTTACATTGTGCTTTTTCTGGTTACTTAGTATAATGGAAACAGTGATAGGAGGAAAAAAGATGGAAACTATTTATGAAAAATGGTCAGATCTTGAAGATGTTGCCGAATACTTAGGGGTTACAAAGGATACGATTCGTAACTGGATAAAAAAGACAGATATTCCGGCTCATAAAATTGGAAGACAATGGAAATTTAAAATATCAGAATTAGACAAATGGATAAAAAGCGGAAATAGTGCTATTGAATAAAGTGGAGGAAGAAGTCATGCCTAGTTACGAAATGATTAATATTGATTTAGAAATGGGAACAAAATATTTGATTAATGAAAGTGCATATTTTCTAGGTGGATTATTTGCTGCGAATGAAGCAGTAACTGTGCGAGAACAAAAATATTATATCGCTCCTGTTAGGCATAATAGTGGATATTTGACACAAGAGGAATTGGAAAAGCATTTCGAACATGTGAAGGCTATTTCTCATAAGTTGTCTAATGAAACGCTGATGTCGCAGACAATCAAGAAAAATGGATTTGATTCAGGAAAGTTTAATAGATTGCAGGGATTTGGAACCTTTTTTAAGACAAGCGGGATTGAGACTATTGAAGATATGATTCCAGAAGTTAAGCGTGCGTTATTTGCATCTTCAAGAGAAGTGCAAAGAAGTTTTATTGTTGGTATGTTTGATGGAAGAGGTTCAATTGATATTGATAAGAATACAAATAATATTCGTTATGTGGTTTTAGATTGCGAGAATGCAGTGGTTGGTAGATTTCTATGTGATGTAGTTGGAAATTATGGGATGAGTCACAACTATAATCAAGCTAGAGAACGATTAGAAGGTGGAAGACCAAGAAAAGATCAATTAAGAATACCAGGGGCTGAAAATTTTGTTTTAAAAATAGGATTTATTTCTGAGAAAAAATTTAAAGTTGCAGCTTCAGTTTATCCAGATTTATATTTTAAGATACAGGAAGAAGATTCTATATTAGACGGGTTAAAGACGCTGGAAAGGAAGTAGAAAAATGGCAGAAAATATAATCTTTTATGGACCTCCTGGAACTGGAAAAACTTATTATATGCAAAAACAAATTGAAAAATATACTGACTATATTATTGATGATGCAGATATAGTAGATTCTTATACAGTAAAATCAGCGGAGTGGCTTCTGATTGCATTAGTGATTATGCAGAATAATAATCCAATGAATTCGAGTGATATTATGTCAAAAATATCTACTCTTAGTTTGGGATATAGTGGAACTGTTTCTGATGTGTTGGAAGATCATTCTATCCAGGACTCTCCACTGGGGTTGACGAGAAGGCAGCCAAGAATATTTTTTGAAGACGGCGGAAAATGGTTTGTAGATAGATTACGGTTGCTGGAGTATGATCCAAACTTTATCAGTAATTATATGAAACATGGTGCTGTTGAAAAAAGATATGATTTTGTTACATTCCATCAATCATTTACATATGAAGATTTTATTGAGGGAATAAGACCGTCAGTTAATCCTACAACTAGATTACTGGATTATGATCCTCAACCGGGTGTGTTTAAACGGATATGTGAGAAAGCTCGTGCAAATAGGGCAAAACAATATGCGTTATTTATTGATGAGATTAATAGGGGAAACATATCAGAGATATTTGGTGAATTAATAAGCTTAATAGAATTGGATAAAAGGGAAGGACAATATTGTGAATTGGAAGCAGTATTACCATATTCAAAGACTGCTTTTAAGGTTCCAAATAATCTTAATATTATTGGAACTATGAATAGTGCAGATAAATCAATTGCGACAATTGATATGGCGTTAAGAAGAAGATTTGAATTTATAAATTTCCCTTGTAATTATAATGTGCTAGAAAAAGCAATATCTTTGAAAGGACTTGATCCACATAATATTGATGGAATAGATGTTATTAAATTGCTAAAAGTTATAAATAAAAGAATAGAGTTGCTGTTAGATTCTGACCATATAATCGGGCATGCATATTTTATGAAGGTGGAAACAGGTAGACAGATAATTTCTGTTATTACTAAAAAAATTATCCCATTACTGGAAGAACATTTTTTTGATGACCTGCAAAAGATACAACTGGTGTTAAATGATATTGATGACACTGGTGCTTTGGTTAAGGATGCTATATATGTACATGAAGAACTCGACCCAGATAAGTTGTTGAATTTTGTTGGTGAATATGTAATTGAACCTAAGAAAATATATCATGTTAACCAGCATGTTATTGTAGCTGGAATTATTAAGATATACAATGGAGTGGCATTATGATGTTGACAGTTTTGGAACATCAAAAAGTTTATATAGGTAAATTTCGTGATGAAACTAAACCCCAAATTTCATATGAGGATGCAAATTTGCTGAGAATGGTAGATTTAAATAACAGAGGTATTTTTAAATGGGGGAACCATTTTTTAATTCCTCAACAGTGGGTTGGAGCAATAGCATTACCGGGGCTTTCCATTGAGATTTTACCAAAAGTCACGGATTATTATGATGAGAATTTTACCAAACGAGTGTTATTGCAGATGTTCAAAGTTGCTAATAATATTCCGACTAAAAAGAACGTTTCTGCAAAGGTTTCCTTTGCTAAAAATGGGCTGATTGAGATTTTAATAGCTAATTTTTTAGATTGTATAGAACATTATATAAAAGAGGGATTTATATCTTCTTATTGTAAAGTTACAAGGAACTTACCAGCAATAAAGGGAAGCATAGATTTTTCAAAGCAGATTAATAAGAATCTGTTAAATCCAACAAGGTTTGTTTGTAGATATTCAAGAATGGAAGTAGATAATCCAGTAAATGGGTTATTAAAATATGTATTGAATGTAATGCAAAAAGTTTCTTGTGACTATTCAAACTGCAAGAGAATTGTAACAGCATTAGTCTATTTTGATGTTGTTAAAGAAATGGATGAAAAGAGTGTGCGTAATAATAATATTCAAATAACAAAAGTAAATCAGAGAGTACAAATTCTTTTACAGTATGCATATCTTTTCTTAGATGGGTATGCTGTTAGTATTAACAATGGAAAGAATACAGTATCGTCAATGTTGTTTGATATGAATAAGGTTTTTGAAAAATTTATTTACAAAAGTTATAGAAAAGTGTTTGGGGGAAAAGTACAGTATCAGAGTGCTAAAAATTATTTGATAACTGACAAAAATAGTGCGGCAAAAAGAATAAATTTAAGGCCTGACTTGTTGATATATTCTCCAGGTGGAGTTAAGATGGTAGTCGATACGAAGTGGAAGAGAATTAGAAAATTTGTAAAAGAGTCAGATGTATATCAGATGAATGCATATGTTTCTGCTATTGATAAAGTTGATACTGCAATATTACTGTATCCTAAGGCAGAAGATGCAAGTGGTGCAGTAGGAGATTATGAATTTACAAATTCTTCTGGTAATAAGGAATTGAAAATAAGAACAGTGGATTTATCATTAATTGCAGATGAAAAAAATTTTTCAGAGCATATAAAATCACTGTTAACATAGAGGAGTTAAAAGAATGAATAGCATAAAATTGATTAATGGAAATTGTCTGGAGGAAATGGAAAAACTTCCAGACAATTCTGTTGATTTAATTGTAACAGACCCCCCATATAATTTGGGAAATTTTATGAGGGCCAGGGATACTAATCTAAAAAAAATGCGAGATAATTTTTTTGGTGATGCTGGCTGGGATGATTTAGAGTTTGAACAATGGGTGCAGCATATGAATGATTTTTTTACTCAATCTAAACGAGTGTTAAAAAAAGGTGGTTCCATGATTGTATTTATGGCAATTATCAAAGTTGAGTCAATAATATCCATAGCTGAGAGTAATGGTCTGTATTATAAGACAACAGGTATTTGGCATAAAACAAATCCTATGCCTAGGAATATGAATTTACATTTTATAAATTCAGTGGAAAGCTGGATTTATTTTACAAATATTACAAGAACAGGAACTTTTAACAATGATAGGAAGGCTTTACACGACTTTGTAGAAAGTTCTGTTGCACCAAAAAGGGAAAAACGCTATGGTGGACATCCTACGCAGAAACCTGAAAGCGTAATACAGCATTTTGTTGATACGTTATCTAATCCTGGAGATGTCGTAATGGACCCTTTTATGGGAAGTGGTACAACCGGTGTTGTTTCAAAACGAACTGGTAGAAGTTTTATCGGAATTGAATTGCAACCGAATTATTTTCAAATTTGTCTAAAAAGAATGGCAGATGAAATGAATGGAGGAGAATACAGAACAGAAGTTATTAACGAGGTGGATGAGAATGCTCAGAGTAGTTGATTTGTTTGCTGGAGTGGGTGGATTATCATATGGATTTATGTTGGCAGGTGCTGAAATATTGGTGGCAAACGAAAAGGATGAAAGTATTGCGCAGGCTTATAAGAAAAACCATCCCAATACAGAAATGATTACAGCAGATATTACCAAATTAGATATACCCAAGATATTTAACAAGTATCTTGGTAAGATAGATATTGTTATAGGAGGGCCACCATGTCAAGGCTTTTCACAAAAAGGTAGTAGAAAAACCATAAATGATCCTAGAAATTTTTTATTTAAATATTATTATGAGGTAGTGAAATACTTAAAGCCAAAATATTTTCTTATGGAGAATGTACCGAATTTGTTAACTACAGAAAAGGGATTATTCAGGAAGGAAATAGAAAAACTCTTTGGTGATATTGGATATTCACTGGACTGTGATGTTCTAAATGCAGCGTTTTTTGGTGTTCCGCAGGTACGGCGTAGAGCGATGATTCTTGGGAAACAAGGAAATCAGATATTAAGATTACCCAAAGCGAGAAATGCAATGGTTACAATAGATGAAGCTATTTCAGATTTACAATATTTGGAGTCTGGAGAGGGAGAAGAAATATCACCTTATATAACTGTACCAAACTCTGCTTATCAAAAAGATATGAGAAAGGGAGCAACTGAGTTACATAATCACGTTGCAACCAGACACTCTAAAGAAGCTATTGAAAAATTAAAATTAATCCCTGTTGGCATGGGTAAAGAGGTATTGCCGGAAGAATTGCTTACCAAATCAATATATAGTGGAACTTGGTCAAGGATGATTGCAGATGAACAGTCGGTTACTATTACTACGAGATTTGATACTCCGTCTTCAGGAAGGTTCACACATCCTACATTAAATAGATGTATTACAGTAAGGGAAGCTGCTAGAATCCAATCATTTCCAGATCGATTTATATTTTATGGTAATAAGTCATCTCAGATGAAACAAGTGGGAAATGCAGTTCCACCACTTTTAGGAAAGGCTGTTGCAGAAGTAATAATCAAAGATTTTAATAGAGAATTGTAGTATATAGCATAGGTTGGAGTAAAAATTTGCCCCAACCTATGCCATAATTACCTTTTGGCAAAAGTTAATAGTTTCGCCATGTAGTATAAAAATAAAGTTCCACCGCATGTGGAGACGGTGGTGTTGCTGGCGCGGAAAGCCCGGTAAATCAAAGATTTGAGGGGATTTGGAAGAAAAATGGACGTGTGGTTTTAGCAGTGATGATTAGTCCGAGGAAACTTATTTTACCCGGGGGTAAATTTATAGGTGTTTCACCCCCGCCATTTTAATTATTAAGGAATATAACGCTTATGACAAAAAAGGAATTAGAAGCATATGCTGCTTTGGTTTTAATAAAAACTGCTCAGATTTGTGAGCCGTTTTCGGCTGATTGGCTTAAAGATAAGCCTGACCTGCAAATAGGCAACTTCGGGATTGAAGTAACAGAAGCTATTGACAAAAAAGACGGAGAGCAACGTCAAATCGATTCAGAGATTCTGAACTGCGAAACATATGAAAATGCTAATACATACATCAACAACCTAAGATATCCGAGGAAATATCGTAGTGAGACTAAGCAACTACCAGGTTCTGAGAGATTTTCTCTTATGAGCGGTGGCGGTTATAACGATAAAAAACCTCTCACTCTCATTGTTAATGCAATCCAGGATAAATCTAGGAAGTTTCTTAAATACCCAGACCACAAGATGTTTTCACGGCGTGGATTGTATATTTCTGATCAAGAATTACGCCCATGTTTGCAACTTTTAGATATCGAGTCAATACTGAAAGCGACAAAAGATAGTGTTTTCGATGTGGTGTTCGTACATCAGCCGCACAGATTAATTGTCGTTGAAAAAGATGATGAACTAACGAAAGAATATCCATTCGACAAAATCAATAGAATCGATGCCATATGTGAGGCTAAGCGAGTTTGCGGCTCTCCCGATTATGAAATTTGCTGTGAGAGAGCTAAAGCGTATAGGGAATCAAATGATTATTAAGCAGTTAATAATAAGGGAGACAACACCCTGTAATTCAAATCTTCAAATAAACAATATACTTCCCATTATCCATATAGTGCAAAGATAAGACTTACTTAAGGGTGATGTATTAATTATGACACAGAAATCTAATAGATGGGGTAGAGAGGTTACCTACTTACTTTAATATGTTAGTATGTTTCGCGATGTAAAAAATTTACATTGCTTTGTATTTTATAAAAAACATATAAAGAACTTAAGTAATGAATAAATAATAGTTTTAGATCAACCGGTTGAAGTGGATTTGGAAATATGTGACGGAGATGTTTTTGATTGGTATGAAGGCTGTACCTATCATTGAAGAGGATAAAAAATGAAAAATCTAAGAAAAGTGTTATGTGCTGTGTTAGTGGGTGATTTGGTTATGGGGATGAATATGGCTACCGTATTTGCTAAGGTAAAGGCATGTCTTATAAATTTAGAGGATAAAATGTTATGACTAAAGAAGATAAAATTTATGAACAATTACTTAAACACGGAGAACCGATGTCTGCACGCGAAATAACAGATACTCTTTATGATACAAAGAAGCATCAGTCAATCGTATTTGGAAGTTTGCAGAAAATGGTAGCAAAAGGACGGGTAGTAAGAGTAGGTGCTCAGCAGCCGTACAAATATACCGTAAATGAGATAAAAATATCTTTTGAAACTGAGGAGATTGATAAGAAATCTCAGATGCCTACAAAAGTTGTAGCTGCAAATTATCGACTTGTTTCAAATGCTATTGAACAGCGTCTACATGATTTTTTTGGTTATATGCAGGAAAGCAACATAGAAATTTATAATGAATTTAGCTTGCAGCATGAGTTGGGGATATTTTTGCGCCAACAATTGCCTGACTATAAGGTACAGTTTGAACGTAACGTATCATTTTTCTGTAAAAACGCAAAGACTATCAAAAAAGAAATCGATATTGTAATTTATAATGATAAATTGAAAGAACGGTATGCTATTGAGTTGAAACATCCGCTCAATGGACAATATCCAGAGCAGATGTATGCATTCGTAAAAGATATTAAATTCATGGAAGAACTTAAAGCGCAGGGCTTTACACAAAACTTTGCTATTGTATTAGTGAATGATCGACTGTTCTATACAGGAAGTAACAACTCAGGAGTCTACAGATATTTTCGAGAAGAGAAAAGAGTATACGGAAAAATATATAAACCAACAGGAGTAGGAAAAATGGAGGATTATATTATTTTAGATGGCAATTACCCAATATGCTGGCTGGATTTGGGAATTCAAAAATATTACATTGTCTCAATAGGATAAATTTCCCATCATCCATAATACAACTGCTTTTTTCTAAAAGGAGGTCAACATGCCGCTGAGTGAATATGAAAAGACCAAAGTTAGGCAAATAGCCAGAACAACAATTAACAACATAAACACGGATGATTATATGTACGACAACCTATATGGCCGTAGATATTCTTTGAATGACGTGAATTCAATACTTAAAAGTATTAACCTTAAGCTGTTACAGGATGAAATTGATCTTTTAACATATAAAGATGAATTTCAAATTATTAAAAGAACAATAATTGCAATCGGCAAAAGTTTATTATTGGAAAAATCAGTATGTTATGACAACACATTGAAATTCGGCATTCTTTGCCTTATGTGGGGTTATGCATCGCAAGGATACGGTCTGTATAGAATAGGTAAAATATTCAGAGATTCTTTGAATACCGACAGGTTTAACAAAAACATATTAAACTCATTTAAATATTTGCAGAAAGATGATATAAAAAAAGCATATTTATTGTGGGAGTATGAAAACCACATTCCGTGGTTGGGAGAATCTTTTTTTACAAAAATTCTATATTTTATAAGCAAGATAATAGACGAATCATGCCCAAAGTGTTAATTAAAGATAGTTTCACGTCAATGAATGCTGCTGCCCTCTTTGGGATTAAACGTTTGACTAATAGGGGATTGGAATACTTTATTGATTATATTTCTGTACTCAGACTTGCAGCAAATGAACTGAATACTACAGCTGAGAAGGTTGAAGAATTTCTGTTTTCCAATTCAAAAAAGATCAGTTCTCAAATAAATAAAAATGAATTACTCGAATATTCTTTTAGACTCTCAAGTAATTATATTGATGAATATAGTCCCCCTACTGTATTGAATCAAGATTTATGTTATAACGAATATGTACCCGACCGACAGGATAATTATCCTATAATGCTGGTTGCTGATGGTAAACCGGAATTGGAAATACCCGAAATGACATATGATTCTAAAATGGTGAACGTGCAAGAGAATTTTTATTCAAATCAAAGAAGCAGAATAATTGTTAATGCTAATATTGAAGCAAATAAATACCATCAATCAATACCAACATATATTTTAACTACAGGGTTTGGAGCAGTTCCAATTTCAGCTAATATTCCGTATTATAATATTCCAGGTGAAATAGCCATCAAAGATCCTCGATACTGGGATTTATATATGAATGCAATAAAAAGAATACTTCCCAATCCTGAAGATGGTAAAATATTTCGGGTATCAATTGTGTATTATGCTGGAAAAAGCAAGGGTTCATTCAGGGATGGAATTCATAAAATAATTAAAGGTATATCTGGAGATAATTGT
This sequence comes from Lacrimispora sinapis, assembly GCF_043633585.1. Lineage (NCBI taxonomy): Bacteria > Bacillati > Bacillota > Clostridia > Lachnospirales > Lachnospiraceae > Lacrimispora > Lacrimispora sinapis. Next base: position 1,693,144 of record NZ_CP141832.1, read on the forward strand.
TTGAAACAAAAATGCGATATCCATTTCTGCATGTATGGATGCAGGCAGCATTCATCAAACATATGGAATGGAAATTGGGGAAGTCTGATTGATATTTTTAAATCTTTATCAAGTCTTGATTTTCGAACTTTAGATGTTATGAAAAATAGATGGTTAAAGGAGAATATAAATATTTCGCCCTTCTTTATATACTTCTAAAAGGCAAGCCACTATTAAACTGGAGAATTAATGATAATTGAAGTGGCACCTTCCCATTATCCGTATAATGCAAAGATAAGATCTGATTAAGAGTGATGTTTTGTTATGGTATGGAAATTTATTAGATGGGGTAGAAAGGTCACCCCTCACTTTAATATACTTGTATATTTTCGCCATGTAGTATCAAACTTCCGTCAACAGGAATGTGGAAACTGTTTGTTTGCTGTCGCGGAAAGCGTAGGAAATTAAAGGGTTTCGGGGGTTTGAAGGGGATATAAGGTGTATTTTTGTGGTTAGGTAGAGTGAAATATGTTTGCGGTTTCCGTGGTGTGTATGGAAAATGAACGTTTTGGCAAAAGATTTGGATTCTGTCAAATAAGTATTTAGTTCTTAGAGCTGTAAGATATATCGGAATTTGTAGATAAACCCACCTTGAAAATGGGAGAATTCCACTTTCTATCAATCTTTGTGAAGCAAACATTAAGCCATTTGCAACTGCAAGACGTGCCTGGCTGTTTGCAAATACTCCAAAGGGAGCCAGTAAATAATGTAAACTGAATAGTACACTATTTTTTGAAGCATTTACCAGGAATCCTTATAGATACTAAACTCTTTGACACTTAAAAGATCTAAGGTCTCCTATAAGAAAAATAGGAGACCTTAAGGTAATAACTATTAATTCTTTATCGCTTGAATCTTTCGGCTGTTAATACCATACCTTCATAAATTGTTTTCCTCTGCCTGACGGCAAGTGACAATGCGATTGAACGTGCATAAGATTATCACTTCCGCATTTGAATATTTTTTGCACTACCCTTTTATCTGCAATCTAATGTACCAAATACTTTCCCCAGCATTATTTTTTACGAACTGTTTTATAAATCAAAATACAACCAAAGAATCCAATTATGATTCTCCATACTACTCCAGAAATTGCTAACATCGTCGGTAGCGGAAAGATAATAACGAATATAAGTAAAAGTAGCCCTACGATTATCAAAACAACATTCTTCTTCATATCAATCAATGTTCATAGTAATTGTATTAGATTTCAGAGTTTCATTAAAAGAAGCACCAACAGGGTAACCCGCTACAGAAATACCAATAAACCACGTTCCTGTTACAGAATATTTTGCGTTCAATCCTCCCAATGCTGTAGCACTACCACGTCTATGTGTCCAAGTAGCGCCAACAATTCCCGTCATATAAGAATCCTTAACGGTAATATTCGATATTTTATTGGAACCATTGTAATAGAACTTAACCACAGCATGTGTCATCGATAACAAACTTGTGTTTCCACCACCCCACCACCATACCTCACCATCGTACCATGCTGCACCACCTTTTCCTGCGAGAGCATTGGTATTAACCTGTCGCATAATACTGTTTTGCAAAGAAGATTGGGAAGGCATTGTAAGTTTGCTTGACTTCGCTATAGATTTTTTCAGATATGCTTCTGCCTCCTCAACAGATTCAAATTTCAACAACTCTTGGTCACTTAATTTTGACTGTGGTAACGCTGTAAATGTGACATCTTTGCCAAAATCAATAGAGTTCAGATGATCTATTACTTCATCCTTAGAAACTACCGATGCGTCAGCCGCAAAGGTCATCTTACCCATTCCCAAAACCATAATAACCGAAAATAATATTGTAAATAACTTTTTAAACATATATTTGCTCCTCCTTTTTTGTTTTTGGGTACATTACTTTCCACTAAAACAAAACTCATTTTTATAGTGGGGCAGGGAAAAGTATTTGGCACATTAGATGGCAGAAGAAAGGGTAGTACAAGAAATGTGGAAGTGATAATCTTATGCTGCATAAAGATGCCTGGGGGCGATATGCAGGTTTTAGGAAATGCCTGGAATGTGACATTTTTTATTCATAACTCTAATCTTCTTATCAAATACGCTGGTAAGTCACATCGCAAAAATGGATTTATTCGTTACAAGTTTGATTTTGAAATCTTGTTAATAATCATATGAATCCTCCTTACATTTGATAAAGACCAATTATTGCTCATGCATTTTAGCAAGAACATGGGTTGTTAATCTAAATTGTGATTTTGGGACAAATATTTGATATTGTGTTTCGCTGTCAACTTGTTCCCCATATGATATAAAATTTCCTGTTCGCCTATTTTCACTTCCAGCATACGTCCTTTTTGCATTAAAAGTAATCTTATTTTTACAAAGAAGTGTTTGGGCTTTAGCGAATTGCATGGGATCAAAAGTAATTGAAATTTCTTTTATCCCAATATAAAGTCAATTATAGACATATTGTAATTCCTTTCTCTTTATATCACTATTTTATTACAACGCATCTAAATATAAACCAAGCTAATAAATTATTTGTTATTTACAAGCTTCTTCTAAAAAATTAGCATTCCCCTAAAATAGTTAATCAACTTTAATCTATTGATATAGTAATACTAACGTGTAAAAAATCAACACAAGTGCTCAAATTATACATGTTGAGTGCCAAAATTTGCATTTTCATATCAAGATATGTTAAGAACAGGTCAATTGCATTCCGAGCTTCCATTTTGTAATCGAATTTCATATTTTGAAATCCCCTTCAAGTTTTGAAACAGTAATAAACAAGAATCAAAATGGAACAAAGTCTGGTAACTAGGTGGGTAAATCTTTAACTCTCCTAGTAAAAACAGCATCTCAGTTTCGCCATGTAGTATAAAACTTCCGTTTATGGAAATGTGAAAACGGAGTACTTTTATCTCGCAAAACACCATAACCCTCTCCGTCATTTTTATACAGCGGAAAAGGATTAGAATTCAAAAACAATAAAGCCTCGTTTCATCCAGGCAGTGTTTAAAAATAGTTTTTCAGCAGCTGCTTACAACAGCTATGTCACAACCAATCTTTACGAACAAAAGATCGCATACTTAAAATAAGATAGACAATAAATGTGAAAACAACAATGAATATAAATGAAATTACCTCCACTTGTGGAGATAGATTCAGTCCTTGCGGAAACATGGCATAATATGGAGAGGTAAATGGAAACCATGCCCCTAATGAAGCAGGAAGCCCTGTGAGAACAATATTAGGTATGACAGAAAAAATACAAAGTAACAAGGCCCCGCCAAAGGATTGAAAACGGGTAGCAAGCCAAATCTGTAACATGGCAAGAGGAAAACACGCCAGCCATCCGCCAACGATGCCCCGTATGATAGGTTTCCATGAAATTATGCCTCCTATATGAATTAAATTTCCACTAATTAAATATTCTGTCAAGAACAGAAGCTGCATCAGCGCAATTAAAATGACTAGAGTTAAAAATTTGGATAGAAGTATTTTCCACCGGGGATAGGGCGATGTAAGTAATTGCTTCCATGCTCCGTTTTTGTGCTCATAAAAACACAAAAACGTGGCAAAGATCCCTGTAAAAAGAGGCAGAAAGAACAGCCCATGAAATGATACGGCCTGAAAATAAAGGGTTGTCCAATGATAGGGAAAATAGTAGGACAGGGACTTTGCATTGCCCGCCGCAAGAACCCATGTTACAATACCTTCTAATATTAACATGATAACAATAACCAGCCATTTTATTTTTAGAAATTCGGAATGAAGTAATCGATACATATTTATAACCTCCTATTTTATTTCTATAGTACGAAACTTTAGAGCACCTGTAATAAACAAAACCAGACCGGAGCCCAAACCGATCCCAATCCATGTTTTATATCCTTCCATAAACGGACTTGCCATAGATGGATATGCCCAGGGAAGAAGGTATAACACTTTCTGAGTGATTCGAGGCAGAAAGAGACTGGATATTGCCCCAGTCACACCCAAGCCAAGGGGAACGGTTTGATTCGGAAAAGAAAGAGAAAGAAACAGCTGGATGGAAAGCACAGGAAAAGAAGCCGCCAAACAACCGAAAATTTGTTTTACTAAAAATGCAAACGGTAATATTTTATCTGTGTACAGTATCCACACCACACAAAAGCCTCCTAAAATCAACGTACTGCACCCAAGCATCAGAACAGCTACCCAGACTGCCTTGGAAAAATAAAATGCAGTGCGGCTTACCGGTGTGGCAAAAATAGATTTAAGACCTTGAGCCTGATGCTCCGTTTCCGATACCATGCTGCAGAGCAGGGATATGGTAAGCAGCATGGTAAAAGACAGAAACATATAGATGATATTTAAGCCGGCATAAATCCCGTATTCTCCTTGCCTGAAGTATAAATACCACTCCATACAAGTAAATAAAATGAGTACTATAGCACTGACAATTGGAACAATATAGCAAAGCTTTTTTGCTTTATAAAATTCCACATATAATAATGCCTTTATCATAAGCTGCCCTCCGTTCCTGTCAATGCCAGAAAAATGTCCTCTAAAGAAGCCGTTGATTCCCGCATATGCTGTACGGAAAAAGGTTGAAGGAGATGGAAGACTTTTGCCTGATCCATTTGTCCGTTTAAAGATATGAGCAGTTCTTCTCCCTGCAAAACTACATCAGCTCCGGAAGAGGACAATACACGAAATGCCTCCTGTTGGTTTTCTGTCCGAACGAAAAGTTTGGTAGGGCTTTTTTTCTCTAATTCCTGAATGCTGTCCTGAAAAATCAGCTTCCCATTTTGGATAATGCCAATTTCGTCTGCAATAGACTGTATCTCACTCAAAATGTGGCTGGATAAAAAAATAGTAATTCCCTGTTCATGGCAAAGAGAAAGCATTAAATTACGGATTTCCTGTATACCCGCCGGATCAAGACCGTTGATTGGTTCGTCTAAAATCAACAGCTTGGGTCTGCGGATTAATGCCTGCGCAATGCCGAGACGTTGTTTCATGCCAAGGGAATAGCCCTTCACAGTTTGCTTCTTATAAGGTGCTAACCGTACAATATCTAAAACCTTATCAATATCTTCCTCAGGCAAATCCATAAGCTTACAAATTATTTTAAGATTTTTATATGCTGGCAAATGACCGTAGTAAGAGGGACCTTCCACCAAAGAACCGATGTTTCTTAAAATTTTCTCACGGTCTTTTTCCAGAGATCGCCCCATAATCTGGACGGAACCCTCATCTGCACGAATTAAGCTGAGAAGCATACGGATTGTCGTGGTTTTTCCTGCACCGTTTGCGCCTAAGAATCCGTAGATTTTTCCTTCTGGAACCCGTAAATCGATATGATCCACAGAAACATGCTGGCCAAAACGTCGTGTCAGGCCATTGGTTTCAATTATATAGTTAGACATAACAAATCCTCCTGTTTTTCTTTATAACAGAAGGATACACTATTCGTTTAGCAACCAGGTAAACGAAAGTAAAATGTAGATAAAATCGTACAAATAATTCAAATAGGCAGTTCAATGAAGATAGAACTTCCTTGTCCTATGGTACTTTTTGCGCAAATGGAACCATGGTGCAGCTCAATAAATTTTTTGGCGATGGACATGCCCAGTCCTGATCCTTCCGCAGGTCCATTCGTAGACGTTCCGCGATAATAGGTTTCAAAAAGATTTCTTCTTGTTTCGTCATCCATTCCGTTTCCATTGTCTGCAATTTTGATTGAAAGTACATTTTCCTGCTTGTGAACAGATACGGCGATTGCCGTCTCAGGAGGATTATGCACGATCCCGTTGATTAGAATATTCTGCAAAGCTCTTTGGAGCAACGTGGGATCTACGTCCATGGGTAAGCTGTTTACATTTGTTTCAAAAGAGAACTCATAAGCTGAGAATTGATGAGAGTTTGCAATATCCAATATGCAATGGCGGATCAATGCAATTACATCGGTTTCGGTTTTATGGACCGCGATTTTTCCGTCTTTTGATTGAAAGGAAAGATTCAAATCATCAATCAAATCTTTTATATGTTTGGACTTTTCCTCGATTTTACTTCCGAAATCAATGATTTCTTCGTCAGTCCACTTGTATTGCTGTGAAGAGATCATAGAGGCATATCCTTGAATATAGGTCAGAGGTGTTTTTAAGTCATGTGTGATTCCAGCAAGCCATTCCCGTCTGTTTTTTTCCAGTTCAGCCCGGTCCGCTTCACTTTGTTTCAGCTTGCGGCTTAAACAATGCATTTGTTCCCAAAGCTCCCTGTATAGAAAATGTGACCATCTGCCCGCTAAAATGAATTTGCCATGATCTCCTTGTGCTGGTTCGTGAAAATCCCCGTTTGCCAATGTTTGAATCCATTGAATCACATATAATACCGGCCGTAATACAAAAATAAAAAACATGCCTGCAACAAGTAATGCAGAAAGAAACATCGCTGTGTGGCGCATGGTTTCTTCATTTACGGGGCCTGTCAGGGGGAATATTTTGCGCAGCAATGAAAACAATTCCAAAAATACCCGGAGGCTGAATAGGTAAACAATTAAAGGTGTGAGCATTAACAGCAAAACTTTTCCAAGCGTCTGAAAGGCACTCTTCATCCTATCTTGCCTCCTTTTTGTGTGGAATAAATTTATAACCCAGACCTCGAATATTGTGGATATATTTAGGCTTTTCTGCTTCAGGTTCTATTTTTTTTCGTATCCTGGAAATATGCATTACAACTGTTTTTTCCTCCCCAAGATTCATCTGGCCCCACACATTTTCATATAATTGAGCAGTCGTAAATATTCTGTTGGGATGTTCTGCAAAATAAAGCAGCAGGGAATATTCAAGTGCAGTAAAATCCAAAACAGTTCCATTTCTATTAATTTCGCAGGAATCCTTGTTGATTGTAAAATCTTCAAATTGTAAAAGATTGAGGTGTTCTGTTTTAGAATACATGTGCTGGTGTTTCAGCTGTACTTTTATTCGTGCGGCCACCTCCATTGGATTAAAAGGTTTGGTAATATAATCGTCACCTCCCATTGCAAATCCAGTCAGTTTGTCGTAATCGGATGTTTTAGCCGTTAAGAACAGGACTGGTACATCGGAATTTTTACGTAGTTCCATACAAAACTCCAGTCCGTTGACATCCGGAAGCATAACATCCAATACGATGAGTCTGGGATTGAATTCCCGAATCATCTTTTCTGCTTCCTTTCCTGATTGTGCTTTTTTGATATTGCGAAATCCCTCTTTCTTTAAGACGATTTCCAGCATATCTAAAATTCCTGTTTCATCATCGACCAAAAGAATATATTCTTCCATTTTCCCTCTCCTTACGAAATCAATAAGCGCATGTTCTTTGACTTTAGTGTATAGGCATAACCGAACAAAATCAAGGTGAATACGATAAATATAGTTTTAAGACTTTCGGGCAAGCTCAAAATTTTATTTGAAAATAAGTGAAAATCATGGATATTAAACAATGTTTGTTTCTGCTTTATGATATACTTTCAATATCGACGGATTAATAATTTTAATTAAATTATAGGAAAGGGGGAATAAGGAGTGGAATATTTGGTGATTGCATTCATGTGCATTGTCATATTTCTGGCATATAATGAAATTTTTGCATTGAAAAAAGTGATTCAAAATCAGGAAAAACGGCTAAATGAATTAGCAAAACGGACAGGTCATGAAGATTTGTCTTCTTTCTGGATTTCAGATGAGTTAAAAGAGGAGATCACTCAGTTGAAACGAAAAGGTAAAATGGTTCAAGCGGTTAAAAAGTCCGTGAACAGACCCAAATGGGTTTGGTGGAAGCAAAACAATTGGTTGAAAATTTGAATGAAGAGCCATTTGTCAACGGCAGCAGCTTTGATGTGTAACGGGAAGCCTGTGAAAACCAGGGCAGATAGTTATATCCCCTCATAACGTAAATTTCCAGAAAAAGCACATATACAAACATATGTTCTATTGGTATAATTAGATTAGATTCCATTCATGGTAATAAAAATGGGAGGTGTTTCTCGGATGGAAGAGAAGATCTACTTATGTATTGACCTTAAATCATTTTATGCTTCTGTAGAATGTGTGGAGCGTGGGCTTGATCCTCTGACTACGAATCTTGCGGTGGCTGACCCTGAGAGAAGCGAGAAAACAATATGCCTTGCGATCTCACCCTCTATGAAGGCACTGGGAATCAAGAACCGATGCAGAGTCTTTGAGATCCCCAAAGATGTGCCGTACCTTATGGCACCGCCAAGAATGAAACTTTACATCGAATATTCGGTGGATATTTATGGTATTTATCTAAAATATATCTCCAAAGAAGATATCCATGTTTATTCCATTGATGAGTCATTTCTTGAAGTGACCCATTATCTTTCCATGTATCGCATGAGCCCAAAGGAATTGGCTTTACAGATTATGGAGGATATTAAAAGTACTACAGGAATCACCGCCACAGCAGGAATCGGAACCAATTTGTATTTGGCAAAAGTGGCACTGGATATTATGGCAAAGCATGCGAAAGACAATATCGGATATCTGAATGAGGAACTCTACCAAAAAACATTGTGGGAGCACCAGCCCCTGACTGATTTCTGGAGAATCGGCACGGGCATCTCAAAAAGGCTGAATCGTATGGGCATTGTCAATATGGGGGATATTACCCGCGCAAAGGAAGACTCGCTTTACCGAATGTTTGGTGTTGATGCAGAGCTTTTGATAGACCATGCCTGGGGAAGGGAAACCACCACCATGGCGGACATTAAGGAATATAAGCCCAAAACCAATTCCCTATCCAGCAGTCAGGTGCTTGCAAGAGATTACAGCACCGAGGAGTGCAGACTGATTGTAAAGGAGATGGCTGATGGCTTATGTCTGAATATGGCACATAAAAATGTGATTACCAGCTCGATGTCATTGATGATCGGATATTCTAATGAAATGGGATTAAAACCTTCCATAGGAACCGCAAATATGTCCGTCACCACGAATTCCTACCGATTGATCATCCCTTATGTGATGGGACTGTATGAGCGTATTGTGGAGAAGGGCAAACCGATCCGGCGGCTGAGTCTGTCTTACAATCATATTGTTGATGAAGCTTATGAACAGTACGATTTGTTTACCGACCAGACACAGCTGGAAAAGGACAGGAGGTTGCAGAAGGCGGCATTGGAAATCAAAGAAAGGTTTGGCAAAAATGCCCTTGTACGTGGAATGGATCTGCAGGAAGGCGGTACAACCATAGAACGTAACAGGCAGATTGGAGGTCATAAAAGTGGAGAGTAGAAGAAGGAAAATGGACAGGAAAAGCCGGGCGAAACAATTTATGCCTTTTGATGCATTGAAGGGGTTTCAGGAAGCGCTGGAAGAAAGAGGACGGATTATGGTTCCCAAACGTGATTTAGCGGAGGATAAGACGGAAGAGTTAGATTGGAAGTTAAGACAGCTTGGGAAAGAAGACATGGTTACTGTGGAATATTTTCAGGATAGAGAGTATGTACGAATGACCGGAAGGGTGACGCGAATCGATAATACGAGCAGAACTTTGGAGATTGCCAACCGGAGGATTCCTTATAATGATATTTCTGATTTGAAGTGTGACATGGGCTGGATAAAAAATAAGGTTTCTGAATGTGAAATTGAGCGATAAAAAAGAGATCTAAACGTAGAAAATAAATATTGACAAATATTGACAATTATGGTATGCTGAATATATACAAAAGACAATGATACATAAAGTTAAACTACAAAAGAATGTTTTCAAAAGATAAAACAACCCCGGGATCTTAATTGATTTCGGGGTTGCTGTGTTATTTGGAAAAATGTTATTTAAAATCAAGGAAAACTGGGTTTGGATCGGCTTGGTAATCAAGGTTTGAATGTAAAAAAATTCAGAATGACATTAATTCCTGGTGTATGATATAATGTGAAAATGATTTATATCAACCGTAGAGAGGGCAATCATATGAAAGAAAGAATTGTGCCAAGAATCAACACCAACTTACGCAGCCATAATGTAATAGTGCCTGACACGATCAATCGGGCAACCGGAATTATCATCAATGGAAAGCGGATCAAATCCGTATTATTTTCAACCGATGTTGCCATTATTGCAAATTGTAACGCGGATGCAGTCATTGCCTTATATCCGTTCACTCCCACCATGCAAATCACGAAAGCGATCATAGATGTATCGCAAAAACCAGTTTTTGCAGGAGTAGGTGGCGGCACCACTTCCGGAGCCAGAGTCCGTGAGATTGCCTTGGATGCGGAACTGCACGGAGCCACAGGGGTGGTATTAAATGCCCCTACGAAAACGGAATTTGTACAGGAATTGACGGAATATATTGATATTCCTATTGTATTATCCATTATTTCAGTTTATGAGAATTTAGAAGAACGCATGCTTCGTTCCGGAGCCAAAATCATCAATGTATCAGGCGGGAAAAATACCGTTGAGATTATCCGGGAATTACGCAAAATTGATGAAACATTTCCGATTATTGCAACTGGAGGGCCCAATAAAGAGTCGATTGAAGCCGTCATTGAAGCGGGTGCCAATGCGGTTACATACACACCGCCAACCAATGGCCAGATATTCAGGGATATTATGGAAGAATATCGGAAACGTTGTAAAATGTCGGAATAGGACAGCGGCTGAGCACAAGGGAATCCTTTTAAATAGTTATAAGTATTATAATAAGGGATGAAAGATTAACTATAATTTGTATAACAGAATCGCGGATTCTGATTGACGGCTTATTTTAAAGGTTGTTAATCAGAATCCTTTTTTGTGTAAAGGGACTTAAAAAATAAATTTTGATTTTTGGTACAGGAGTAAGCGGTAGCCTTTCAGGAATTATTGCTTTACCTGAATAAGAATTGTATGGGCACTAAGCCGAATGGAATCATATTATGATTACAGGGACGGTGTTTGCGGTTATCCCGGCATGGACCGTATTTTTATGGTTTCAAAATATTTTATAGAAGGTATGGCAGCTGGTGCTGTCAAGGGGTGAGGTGTTTTATGAATCAAGGGGTGAAACGAAGGGGATTTATGATGATCCTGACAGCAGTAGGGATCGCAGTTTTTGTAATTGCTTTGTTTTTTCATGCAAGCGGAGCAAAACTTAATAAGAATTCCCCAAACAACCAGATAACGCCAAAACGGGTATCGGTTCACGATCCCTCGGTCATTGAGTCAGAAAATGGGGAATATTATATTTTTGGCTCTCATCTTGCAGGTGCAAAATCAGAGGATCTGGTCAATTGGACATCTTTGGGAAGTGATTATGAGAATGTGACAGATAACTGGCTGTTTGGGAATACAAGGGATAATTTAAAGGAATCTTTTTTGTGGGCCGGATATGATGATGGAGATTGCTCCGGCGGAAAGTATGCCGTCTGGGCGCCGGATGTTCTTTGGAATCCCTATTACCGGAATGAAGACGGGAGCAAGGGGGCATATATGCTTTATTACAGCGCATCCTCTACCTGGCGCAGATCCTGCATTGGTTACGGAGTTTCAAAAAAAATAGAAGGTCCTTATACCTATGTGGATACGGTTCTGTATTCCGGATTTACAAAAGACGGTAAAACAGACGGAAATAGCAGCAGAAATACGCGATGGGATAATGACTATCTCAATCTGAAAAAACTGACGGATTCCGGTGTTTTAAAGGATGGCATCAGCGGCCGGTGGTTTAAGGGAAATGAATGGAATCACAATTATGGTCCCAATGCCATTGATCCTGCCCTGTTTTTTGATCAAACAGGCAAAACGCTTTACATGGTTTATGGTTCCTGGTCCGGCGGGATCTATCTTTGTGAACTGGACCGGGAGACAGGCGAAGTCAAATATCCGGGAACGGATTCCGTGGATGATGTGAGCGGAAACTATGTGGACCGATATTTCGGCATCCATCTGGCCGGAGGGAACCATCAGTCCGGGGAAGGCCCATACATCACCTATGACAAGGAAAGCCGGTATTATTATCTGTACGAAACCTACGGCAGTCTGACTGCCAACGGCGGGTACAACATGCGCCTGTTCCGCTCTAAGAATGTTACCGGTCCCTACCTGGATGCTTCAGGAAAGAATGCTGCAGACAATTGCAGGAACAATGAGCAGTACGGAATCAAGCTGATCGCTAATTACCAACTACCAGGAAGCAGTACGGGATATAAGGCAGCCGGTCATAACAGCGCCCTCATTGATGGAGATTCAAACCGTTATCTGGTATATCATCAAAGATTTGATCATGGAACAGAATACCATGAAGTTCGGGTCCATCAGCAATTTCTAAGTAAAAACGGCTGGCCTGTAACTGCCGTATTTGAAAATAAAAATGATGTCATCAGTCATTATAACTCCAAAGAAGTATGGGGCAAATATGACTTTTACGATCACGGTCAGAAAACGACTTCTGACATGGTAAAAAAAGAGACCATTACGCTCCTTGAAAATGGAAACATTGAGGGCGACAGAGAGGGAACCTGGAAAAGAACCAAAGGGAAAAAATATGACTATATAACTCTGATGATCAATGGAACATCCTATGAGGGAGTATTTTTCAAACAACATGACGAAATGGGCAGCCCAAAGCCGGTAATGACATTTACCGCGGCAGGTAACAACAATACATGTATATGGGGCAGCAAGATAGGCAAGTAAAGGGAAACTGGATAAGAGACAATGGGTGAGAGTACGGTCTGTATTCCCACCCATTCTACAAGATTTATGCAATTTCAACAAAAAACATGTCTGGTATTTGTGTTAAATGCAGAAAATCCTAAAATAGGATTGCGTGATTGCAGAAATCGTGTTATATTATGGTTAAGTTGATAACAACTGAATAATAATTATGAAGACGTGTTACTGGTAATGCAGGCAAGATCGGATTAAACGTATGCGTATAAGACGAATGGGGTATTTTGTCTTATAGGGAGATCGTTTAATTGGGTCTTTTTATTTTGTCATTCCGGCCGGATGACGAATGAGAAAATACTTGAAAGGGGTTTTGAATATGAATTATAATCAAATTGCCAAAGACATTTTGTCGAATGTTGGCGGTTCTGGGAATGTAAATGGATTAACCCATTGCTTTACAAGATTAAGATTTCAATTAAAAGATACAAAGAAAGCCAATAAAGAGACTATTGAGCATTTAGAAGGTGTAATTTCCGTTGTGGAAAGCGGAGGCCAGTTCCAGGTGGTTCTTGGAACCAAAGTGAATAAGGTTTATGATGCCATCGTTCCTATGCTGTCCATTGATGAAACCACAGAAATCAGCGAAGAAAAGACTTCCATTTGGAACCGTATCCTGATTGCGGTTTCAGCCATGTTTACTCCTATGGTCCCGGCCATTGCAGCTTCCGGACTTTTAAAAGGCTTCCTTACCATTGCAAAAATCGTTGCAGCGAAGCAGGGTGTGGATATTACGGTAAATCAGACGTATACGCTGATCATGGCTGGAACGGACGCCCTGTTTTACTTCATGCCGTTGATCTTAGCTTATACCAGTGCCAAGGTATTTAAAGCAAATGAATTCATTGCCATGGCACTTGGCGGTACCATGTGTTATCCTTCCGTTGTCGCACTGATGACTGGACAGGAGGCAGTAAGCATGTTTGGCATTAACATCACCAAAGCCAGCTATGCTTCCTCTGTGATACCGATCGTCATCGGCGTTTTCATTCTTTCTTATGTACAGAAATTTTTAGAGAAAGTGATTCCGGAAGTATTAAAGATTATTCTGGTCCCTGGTTTATCACTCCTTGTAATGATTCCGGCAACCTTTATGGTATTTGGACCCATTGGTATCTACATCGGTAATGCCATTAACTTTGTTTACACCGGCATGATGAATCTAAGTCCGGCCCTCTGCGGCGCTTTTATCGGAGGGATGTGGTGCGTATTTGTTATTTTCGGAGCACATCGGGCGCTTCTTCCTATCGGTATCAATGACGTTGCTCAGTTTGGGCATCAGAATCTTCTGGCTTTTGCAGGTGCGGCCAACTTTTCACAGGGCGGAGCTGCACTGGGGGTTATGTTAAAGACGAAGAATAAAGATTTAAAGACAGTAGCGGCATCTGCAGCTATCTCTGCCTCTGTCTGCGGTATTACGGAACCAGCTATTTACGGCTGTAACCTGCGTTTGAAAAAACCGATGATTTATGCCATTATCTGCGGAGCCGTCGGCGGTGCGATCATGGGAATCGGCGGTGTATACGGTGATTCCTTTGCCAACAACGGAATTCTTACCTTTGCAACTTATGCGGCATTTGGTCTGAAACCATTTATATATTACCTGATTGGTATCGGTGTTTCCTTCTTTGGCGCAATGATACTTACTTACATGTTTGGGTTTGAAGAAGTGGGAGAGAAGAAAAAGAAAGCCAACGTGCCTTCAGAAGCGGAAATTACAGAATCAGTGACAGAAGAAAAAGCAGAAAAAGAAGCAGAAAAAAAGGCAGAAACTGAGATCGCAGAATTGGACCCGTCAGAAGCGGATATATTAATCGGCTCACCCATCGAAGGAGAGGCTGTTTCCATGACAAAAGTCAATGATGAAGTATTTTCTTCTATGGCATTGGGAAACGGTGTTGCGATCATCCCGGAAAAGGGGGAAGTTGTGGCTCCCGAGGACTGTACCGTAACTTTGATTTATCCCACACTCCATGCACTTGGTCTTATGCTGGATAATGGGGTGGAAATGATCATTCACGTTGGAATTAACACCGTTCAGTTAGAAGGAAAATATTTTGAGAAATTTGTTGAAGAAGGAGCTCATATTAAAAAAGGAACAAAAATTCTGTCCTTTGATATTGATGCGTTAAAGAAGGAAGGCTATGATACGATTGTACCGATCATTGTAAGCAATACTCCTGTATTTCAGCAGGTTTCCGGTATTGCCGGCAAAAAAGCGGCACTTAACACATCGGTCATTGCCATCAAAAAAAATCAGTAAAGGAGTTTTAATATGAATAAAATGAAAGCCAAGTTTCCAGATAACTTTTTATGGGGAGCATCTTCTTCCGCATTCCAGATCGAAGGCGGTTGGAATGAAGGCGGCAAAGGCCCTACGGTTGCTGATGTAAACTCCTTTAAGCGTTCCCATTTACAGGCAGACAGTAAGGTGGCCAGCGATTTCTATCATCATTGGCCGGAGGATATTGCCCTGATGAAAGAGATGGGGCTGGACATTTACCGTTTTTCCATTTCATGGGCAAGAATCATCCCGGATGGGGATGGAGAAATCAATCAGGAAGGTATCAAATTTTATAATGATGTGATCAACTGCCTGCTGGAAAACGGCATTCAGCCATTTATTACCCTGTATCATTTTGACCTTCCCTATGCACTGGTTGAAAAATACAATGGCTGGGAATCCAGAGAGTGTGTAAAGGCATTTGAACGTTATGCAAAGGTATGCTTTGAGGCATTTGGGGACAGAGTCACCTATTGGCAGGTCCACAATGAGCAGAACCTTATGGTCCGTGTGGATGAACGGGTAAATATCACCGCAGAAGACAGCTGGGAGGCAGACCGCCAGAGGGCACAGATGGATTATCATATGTTCCTGGCCCATGCACTGGCTGTGAAAGCGTGCCATTCCATCATTCCGGAAGGAAAGATCGGTCCGGCGGTGTCTTCCACCTGTACCTATCCGAAGAGCAATCGTCCGGAAGATGTTTGGGCAGCAAGGTTAAATGACTGGTTTAAGACCGATTATTGTCTGGACATGCATTACTACGGCCGTTATCCCGGATATTATATGCGTTACTTAAAAGAGAGAAATATTGTTCCGGTTA
The DNA here is from genome assembly GCF_043633585.1 of Lacrimispora sinapis. NCBI lineage: Bacteria > Bacillati > Bacillota > Clostridia > Lachnospirales > Lachnospiraceae > Lacrimispora > Lacrimispora sinapis. Next base: position 1,708,973 of record NZ_CP141832.1, read on the forward strand.
TGATGCCGGAGGATGAAGAGATTCTAAAAGATGCAAAGATGGATTTCATTGCACTCAATTATTACCGCACCCTCTGCGTCAGCTATCTGCCGGCGGATGACGACCATCCGGTAGGAGAGAGAACCTTCCCGATCAATCAGGTTGATTTTGACCAGTACGGATATTTTCATCATATTAAAAACGAGCATCTCGCTTCCAGCGAATACGGAGCACAGATCGACCCGTTAGGTCTTAGAACCGTATTAAACAATTATTATCAAAAATATCATCTTCCGCTTATCGTTACGGAAAATGGACTTGGTACCGCCGATACCCTGACAGAAGACGGAAAAGTCCATGACGATTACAGGATCGACTACTTAAGAGAGCATATTCTGGCCTGCAGTCAGGCAATCGAGGACGGAGTTGAGATGATGGGATATTCCCCATGGTCTGTTATGGATTTACTCAGCTCCCACGAAGGATTTAAGAAGCGTTACGGATTTATTTATATCAATCGTGAAGATCATGATTTAAAAGATATGCGCCGCATTAAGAAGGACAGCTTTTATTGGTATAGCCGCGTAATCAAAACGAACGGGGAAGAACTCTAAATAACAGAAATGGGGTTTGGTTATGAGGGTTGTTAAGGTAATGAATAATTCTCTGCTGCTGGCAATTGATGACAGCGGCAGGGAAGTAATTCTGATGGGAAAGGGAATCGGTTTTAATAAATCCATCGGACATCATTTGAAAAGTGAAGACATTGAGAAAGTGTTTGTCTTAAAAGATCGGTCCATATCCAAAAATATCATCCGTCTTGCATCTGAAATTGACAGTACTTATTTTGAACTGGCCAAACAGGTGATCGACTATGCCATTGAAACTTATGGCATGGTACTGATGGAGCACATTTATCTGGGACTTACGGATCATCTTTCTTTTGCTGTGAAAAGATACAAAGAGGGGATTTTTATACAGAATTTTTATACACAGACCTTATTGCGTTTTAATCCGAAGGAATATCAGGTCGGCTTATATGCCCTGCAGCTTGTGAGGGAGCAGCTGCAGGTGGATTTGCCGCAGGATGAGGCCGGCAGCATTGCCTTTCATTTTATCAATGCCCAAAAAAATAACTCTTATAGTACAGACGACCAGACAATATTTGAAACCGTCAAAGGGATTTTAGATATTGTGAAATATAACTTCTCCATTGTTTATAATGAAGATGGAATCGGATATACCCGTTTCTTAACCCATTTGCGGCTTTTTGCACAAAGGCTGGTGGATGGCAGTCAGGACCTCTATGATTATGAAGATTCTTTTTATACACATGTGATAGAAAGCTGTCCGATGGAATACGAATGTGTCAAAAAAATTGAAATCTTTATCCAGGAAAAATTTAATTCCAGGCTGTCGAGACAGGAAGAAATGTATTTAACGGTCCATATTCATCGTATTTTGGAGGAATACTCTCAGCAAAACAGGAAATGAAGGGATAGAAATTGAACGATCAAACTTTTACGCGTAAACAGGAACTCCGTTATCTTGCTATGGTTTCCCTGTTTTGGTTTGCGCAGTATATATACATCCCCTATCAGACGACTTATCTGACTCTTTTAGGTGTAAGCAGTACCTTTACCGGAATGGTCGTGGGAGCATATGGGATCACCCAGTTGTTGTTTCGGTTGCCCATAGGACTTTGTGCGGATTCCATTGGAAGACATAAAGGTTTTATCATGGCGGGAACGCTGTTTTCAGGTCTGGCCTCTTTTTTTCGGATTTTTTGGGGTAATGGAATGGGATTTTTAGTTGCAAACCTGTTTTCGGGCCTGGCATCGGCCATGTGGATTTCCTTTATGGTGTTTTACACCAATCACTTTTCTGCAAAGGACCAGCAGTCGGCTACCAGCAGAATTGTAATGTTTAACAACTTTGGTATGCTTGTGGGGTTTTTATTAAGCACCATCGGCTACAACAGCATCGGAATGGTGGGAATCTGTATTCTCAGCGTGTGTGCCGGGCTGCTTGCTTTTTTTCTCTCACTTCAGATTAAGGAACCATGCAGAAAGATGGAAACCATTCATACCAGGGACCTTCTTTCCGTATGCAGAATCAAAAGGCTATGGTTATTCGCCATACTTGCTCTCATTCAGCAGGGAATTCAGCTTACAACTGCCATGTCATTTACAAATCAGATTCTAAAGGATCTTGGAGCCTCCAATGGACTTGTTGGAATCTCTTCCATTATATACATGATTTCCGCTGTAGGTTTTGCTGCGTTTGCTTCTACGTTTCTCTGTTGTAAAAAAGGTCCCAGGTTCTGGATACCGGCAGTTTTTGTCGTTGTATCTGTATATTGTATCCTGATACCGTCAGCAAAAAGTGTACTTGAACTTTTGATTCTTCAGATACTCCCCGGAATGTCCACAGGAATCCTGTTTTCTTATATAACCTCTGAGGCCATGTGCGGAATTCCCGGAGAGAAGCGTTCAACAGCGATGGGACTTTTTCAGGCAGTTTATGCCGTGGGAATGACCACATTTCCTATTTTTACAGGAAGCCTGGCTTCCGCGTTCAGCCTCAGGTTCGGTTATCTGGTGTTGGCGGGAATTTCGTTCATCGGTGCCATGGTATCACTTCTGTATTATATTAAGAAGAACAAAAGCAGCAGAACGTTATAGTACAATAAAAAGGAACGGGTGCTCAGTTTAGCTGGGAACCGTTCCTTTTTTTGTCCACATCAGATCCATGTTGGGTTCATATGACAGAAATCCGTTTAAATAAATGATAGATATCCAACTGTCCGTATCCCCACGTGTTATTGGGATATGTATCGGTGCTGCTTCGTCTTGCACCTCTGACGATCATACGGTTCACTAAAAGCCCTGTAACATTCGTAAGGTTTCCCCTGCAAAAGCCCCATTCCATCACCATGGCAGCGGCTCCGGCTGCATGTGCAGCGGCGGCTCCTGTACCGGTGATGATTCCATACTCATTTTCCCCCATGGCACAGGGGATACGAAAGCCAGGGGCCGCAATATCGGGGACGATCTGACCGAAGCTGGTGTAACCTCTTCCTGATTCCGCCAGAATCTGATCGTTAAACTGGTCATAGGCGGCAACCGTGAGCGGGTTTCTGGCATTTCCTGGTGCGGTGATGGTGGTAGAAGAGGTGGATTCATAAAAATAAGTTTCTCTGGAAAGCAGGTTTCCGGAAGGCAGCCAGGATCGAATGGAAAACGGCTCATTTTCAATGTTATGGAGCATAAAAAACCAGGGACCGGGAATGGGATTTTCAAAACGGACCAGAATCAGCTGATCACCAGATTCTCCCTCCATATTGATATTATTGACCCAGATCCTGGTTTCCCCATAAAAGAGCTGATAGTTTTGACAGGCTTTGGCGGAGGGGGATTCTTCCTGGATAAATTCTCCGTCAGGAGATGCGATATCGAGAAGGACTCTTCCAGGCGGGAAAGGCCAGATTTCCATGGAGAAACTTTTATCCGCGTTTCCTATATTCATATAAAAGCCGTGTTGAAACGGCGGTGAACTTACATGATGGAAATAGTGTCTGCCTTTGTTCCCTTCATTGCCGGCAGCTATTGAGACATCAATTTTAGGCAGACTGACAATATGGTCAATATAAGAACTGAGTGCTCCCCGTCCGCTGTGCCCGCCCTGGCTGCTGCCGAGAGCAATGCAGATGACAAGAGGCCGGTTTAACCGTTCCGAAACGGAGATAAGAAACCGGATTCCCAGTATGATATCCGATTCCTGGTAACAGAGAGCATCTTCCGGTACGAGAAAAATGTTCTTTAGATTTTTTTTGGCTTCTTTTAACTTTACAACGGCCAGCTTGGTTTGAGGTGCCACTCCTGTAAAGGATTCTTCTTCATTTGGTGTTCCGGAGGCTATGCTGGCAATAGCGGTCCCATGTCCATTGGTATCATTGGTCGGTACGATTTTCCAGGGGGCAGATGATTTTAAAGCTGAATTAATATGGTTTTTCCCGTATTCAGAGCCAAAGTCAAATCCTGACGGCGGCAGACCGCTTTGATCCGTTTGATCCCAAATAGAGAGAATGCGGGTGCTCCCGTCTTGATTGCGGAAAGCTGGATGCTGGTAATTGATGCCGGTATCTATGATCCCGATGATGACTCCCAGTCCCAAAAGATTCAGGTGGGGTTGTCTCTGGACACTTCCGATGCCTGATTTTTCCACGCTTACTTTTGAGGAAAGCGTAAAAAGGGAAGGAAAACTGTCATAGGAATGAAGTCCCAGATCACACGCATCCATCTTGCTTTTATGTATATGGAGCAGAGAGTGCTTTTCATTGAGTTTTGTCACGTTTTGATTGTTATTAAAATCCGGAACCAAAGCATTGTTTATAATGAAATCATAATATTCATTGTCCAGAATTTTTTGCATGAAAAGCCTCCTATGCCTTTTTGACGCAGTATATATATATCATATGCAGATGGTATGGGCAGCTTGCATGAAAGTTATGCTCTCTGGATAGTGCGGGCAGAATCATATCGAAAAAAATCCCCTTTTTCTCGTTGAACAGCTATCTTTCATAGCCTGGTTCCCTGCGAAAAAGGGGGGTGTATTAGTATTTACTTTTCTGTGGTTTTCCCTTCTTTTATCCCTTCAAAGGAGTCAAAGAACACGGTATGCTCCAAATCGTAACGTTTCTCATGAAGGGGATGGGGCTGACAGTCTTCTCTTGGATAGCCAAGGGGAAGCAGTGCTGCAGGAACCAGAAAATCAGGAATCTCAAAAGCTGTCCGGATGGCTTCCGGATCAAAATGTCCCACCCATGTTGTTCCTAAACCTAGTGCTGCCGCCTGAAGCATCATCTGGGTGGTGACAATACTGGCATCGACCATGCCCATGTCCGCCTGGTCGTAGGACCTTTTCCAGCTGACAGATTTATCATAACAAATCAGCAAAGCCATGGGAGCATGAAAATGATAGCTGGTGCAGGATTTTAATTTGGTAAGATTTTCTTCGCTTTCTATCACAAGAATTCTCTGAGGCTGATAATTGACAGCAGTAGGAGCCACTCTTCCGGCTTCCAGGATCATATCCAGTTTTTCCTTCTCCACTTTCCGTTCACTAAATTTTCTCACCGAGTAACGATCTTTTGCCAATTGTAAGAAATCCATAATAAAGCCTCCTTAGCCATTTTTCCCACATTATAGCATAAAATAAGGAAAAAAGCAAAGCCATAAAACTGGCCTTGCCCTTTCAATTATCCCAATTGAAGCATCACATGATATTCCTTTTTCCCTTCTGTATAGGGAATCTCATTTCCTTCGATGGGCCTGCCATCAACAAAGAGTCCGGGAGCATCGTTCTGGTCACCGCTGCGATTTTTTACGTGTATGTGGTATTCTGCACCACGAAACTTACGAACGGCGGAAAATTCCTTAATGGAATCGGGAAGGCAGGGATCTACGATTAAGCCGTGAAAACCAGGTCTGATCCCGAGAATATGCTGGGATATGCTGACGAAAGTCCATGCAGCTGTTCCGGTGAGCCAGCTGTTTTTGGCTTCGCCGAAATTCTTTGCATCCGTTCCGGCAATCATCTGGGAATAAACATAAGGCTCCGTTTTGTGGATCTCACTGATTTCCTCCGTATACGCAGGGCAGGTGCGGCGGTATACCTCAAAGGCCCGGTTCCCTCTGCCGATCATAGTTTCTGCAATGGTGATCCAGGGATTGTTATGGCAGAAGATCCCTCCATTCTCCTTGTATCCTGGGGGATAGGAGGTGATTTCCCCCAAGTGCTTGTGATAAACGGAATAGGCGGGCTGTAAAATCAAAATCCCGTAAGGCGTATCCAGCTGTTCCTTTACACTGTCCAGCGCTTGCTCTGCCAGTCCTTCTGCCAGGCCAATGCCTCCCATCACACAAAAACCCTGAGGTTCAATGAATATCTTACCTTCTTCACAGTCTTTTGAACCTACCTTTCCCCCAAAGGCATCGTAGGCTCTTAAAAACCATTTTCCATCCCAGCCGGCCCGAAGAACCGCGTCATACACTTCCTGAACAGAAGCCTCTGCCTCCAAAGCCTCATCGGCATGCCCTGTCATACGGCAAATCTGAGCATACTCTTTGCCGTATTTAACATACATTCCCGCGATCATGACGGATTCTGCCACAGGACCTTCGGAGGGACCGCTGGTCTGAAAGGATTCTCCCGGTTCTGTGGAAAAGCAGTTTAAATTCAAACAGTCATTCCAGTCTGCCCGGCCGATGAGTGGCAGTCCGTGAGGACCTAGGTTTAACTTGGTAAACCCAAAGGACCGTCGTAAATGTTCCATGAGGGGCTGGCTTTTTGAAACGTCGTTGTCAAAAGGTACCGGTTCCTCAAGGATTCCCCAGTCCCCAGTCTCCCGAAGGTAAGCGGATACTCCGGCAATAAGCCACAAAGGATCGTCATTGAAACCGCTTCCAATGTCCATATTTCCCTTTTTGGTAAGAGGCTGGTACTGGTGGTAAGCACTTCCGTCTTCAAACTGGGTGGAGGCAATATCAAGGATTCTTTCTCTGGCACGTTCCGGGACCATATGTACAAAGCCAAGGAGATCCTGGCAGGAATCCCGAAATCCCATCCCTCTTCCGGTACCTGATTCGTAGTAAGAGGCGGAACGGGACAGATTGAAGGTGACCATACATTGATACTGATTCCAGATGTTTACCATGCGGGCCGTCTTCTCATCTGCCATGGAAACAGAATAGGTAGAAAGGAGATTCTCCCAATTCTTTTTTAGATCAGAAAGAGCCTGATCGACCTGGGCAGCAGTTCTGTATTTTTTCATAACCAATGTTGCAGGTTCCTTGTTGATAACATTTGGAGCGCTCCACTTATGCTCGCCAGGATTCTCTGCATAGCCTAAGAGAAAGACCAGTACTTTTTCTTCTCCCGGATCCAGGTGAATGGACAGCCGGTGAGAACCAATGGGAGACCAGCCGCTTGCCAGGGAATTGCCGGAACGGTTTTTTTGAACCATATCCGGCTCTTTGTTTGAACCATAGGTTCCTACAAACGTATTTCTGTCCGTATCAAATCCGTCAATATCTGCATTTACAGAATAATAAGCGAAATGGTTCCGTCGCTCCCGGTATTCTGTTTTGTGATAAATGACCGAACCTTCTACTTCCACTTCTCCTGTGCTTAAATTCCGCTGAAAGTTTGTCATGTCATCCATAGCATTCCATAAACAAAATTCCACATAGGAAAAGAGAGTAAATTCTTTGGAGCCCAGCCCTTCATTTTTCAATGTCACCTTATGAATCTCACAGGGATCATGGAGGGGAACAAAGGCGGTGACCTGGGCTTTTAAACCGTTCTTTTTCCCGCTGTAGCAGGTATATCCAAGGCCATGGCGGCACTCATAAAAATCCAGGGGGGTCTGAGAGGGCTGCCATCCCGGATTCCAGATCGTTCCGTTATCATTGATGTAATAGTAATGTCCGTTGCTGTCAAGCGGAACGTTATTATAGCGGTACCGTGTCAGCCTTAGCAGCTTTGCATCTTTATAAAAGCTGTAGCCGCCTCCGGTATTGGAGATCAGGGAAAAGAAATTTTCGCTGCCCAGATAGTTGATCCAGGGAAGGGGGGTATCAGGAGCTGTAATGATATATTCCTTTTCCTGGTCATTGAAATAGCCATACTTCATAATAGGAGAACTCCTTTCGGCTGAAAGTTATAATTTACTTCTATTTACCATTTTACGAAAACGATTAAGTAAAAATAGTTGGAGTCACAATGCAATAATAACGGATATATTTTGAAAATACAAGATAAAAATTATATTTATAAGGATTATATTTTTAAACCATATGTAAAAATGCACATAATACAAGCCTGTATTATATATAAAATATATAAAATTATAAAAATATATTGATTTTACTCAGAAATAGGGGTATAGTGAAATTACGAAAACGATTAAGTTAAGAGGAAGAGACATATGATTTCTATGAAAGAACTGGCGCAGCATTGCGGAGTATCCGTTGCCACTGTGAGCAAAGCACTCAATGACCAGAGCGACATCGGTGAGAGCACCAAGAAAAAAATAAAAACAGCGGCGGAAAAGCTTGGATATTATCCAAATGCAGCAGCCAGGTCCTTAAAGACGAATAAAAGTTATAACATTGGGGTTTTATTTGTAGATGAGGCAAACAGCGGCCTTACCCATGAGTATTTTGCGGCTGTACTGGAGGGGTTTAAGGTGGAAGCGGAGAAACAGGGATATGACATAACTTTCATCAACAGCCAGATTGGGAAGAAAAAGGTTTCCTATTATGAGCACTGCAGATACCGGAATGTGGATGGAGTTGTAATTGCCTGTGTAAATTTTGACAATCCGGAGGTAATTGAGCTTCTGGCAGGTGATATTCCGGTGGTCACCGTTGACCATATCCATGATAACTGTTCTTCGGTCTTGTCAGACAATGCAAAAGGAATTGAAACGCTTATGGAATACATTTATGGAAAAGGCCACAGAAAGATCGCATACATTCATGGACAGATGAGTACAGCCGTCACAAAGGCGAGACTCACCAGCTTTTACCGTTTTATAGAAACTCACCGGATGGAAATACCGGACAGTTATGTGATCGAGGCAGATTATCTGGATGTCAGTGAAGCGGCAGCTGCAACCAAAAAGCTGCTGGACAGAAAAGATCCGCCTACCTGTATTCTCTACCCGGATGATACCGCATTGATCGGCGGTCTGAATGAAATACGGGCGAGAAATTTAAGGGTTCCGGAGGATATCTCCATTGCAGGATATGATGGCAGCCGGGTATCCCAGCTTTTGAATCCCAGATTGACCACCATACGCCAGGACACAGCGGCCATCGGCAGGCAGGCAGCAAAAAAATTGATAGGCACCATCGAGAAACCAAAAACTACATTTACAGAGCAGATCATTGTGGAAGGAGAGCTGCTCCTTGGGGAATCGGTTGGAGATGCATAAGTATCAAGATAGTTTTATAAGAAAAGGAGAGGTAATATGAAGAAGAAGGTAATCAGTGGATTGTTGTGTGCAGTTATGGCAGCGTCATTGGCTGCAGGCTGCAGCTCTGAGACCACTCAGAGCCAGGGCACAGGCAAAGAAAGTGCTGCAGAGACTACAAGTAAGGCTGGGGCGGCTGAAAAAGGGGCAAAAGGCGAAGAGGGGAAAGTGATCAATATTTATGTCTGGAATGATGAGTTCAAGACAAGATATGAAGATTATTATGCATCAAAGCTGCCTGAGGGGTATAAGGTCAACTTTGTAACAACTCCAAACGAAAATAATGCTTATCAGAATGCTCTTGATGAAGCTCTTTTAAATCAGGCGGATGCCAAGGCAGATGATAAAGTGGATATGTTTCTTGTTGAGGCGGATTATATATTGAAGTATGTGAATTCAGACAGTACCCTGGATTTAAAAGAAATTGGAATTACGGATGAGGATATGTCTAAACAGTACGAATACACAAAGGTGATCGCCAAGGATTCCAACGGGGTGCAAAAAGGTATTTCCTGGCAGGGCTGTCCCGGACTTTATATTTACCGCCGTTCCATTGCAAAAGAAGTTCTTGGAACCGATGATCCGGCAGAAGTACAAAAGGCAATCAAAGACTGGGATTCCTTTGATAAGACTGCAGAGAAAATGAAGGAAAAAGGCTATTATATGGTATCTGGCTTTGATGACACATACCGTACGTTTTCCAATAATGTATCTGCTCCATGGGTAGATGGTGATCAAATAGTCATTGACCCCAATATGGAAAGATGGATCGAGCAGACAAAGAATTATACCGATAAAGGGTATAATCAGAAAACCATTCTCTGGTCCGCAGAGTGGGCATCCGGCCAGGGTCCGGAAGGAAAAGTATTTGGTTACTTTATGCCGGCATGGGGCGTAGATTTTACTATGGCTAAAAATTCTCTTGCAGTAGCAGAAGCTGACGGAGGAAAGCAGGAGGCTGGAAACGGTTCTTTTGGTGACTGGGCGGCAACGACCGGACCGGAGTCTTATAACTGGGGCGGAACCTGGATTTGTGCTGCAGCCGGAACCGATAATGCAGATATCGTGGCAGACATTATGAAGACCATCTGCTGCGATGATGATACCATGAAAAAAATCGTAAAAGAAAAAAATGATTTTGTAAACAACAAACCCATTATGGAAGCACTGGCAAAGAGTGATTATAAATCAGCATTCCTTGGAGGCCAGAATCCATTGCAGATGTATTGTGATGCGGCAGAAAACGTCGATATGAGCAAGATTTCTCCTTATGATCAGGGAATCAATGAGAGCTTGCAGACGGCTATGCATGATTACTTTAACGGAACTGTAGACAAAGAGACGGCGATGAAGAATTTCTTCACCTCGGTCAAAGAAAAGTACCCGGAATTAAAGACCGAGTAGCGGTAAAATGCAGGGCGGATAGTTTCCGCCCTGTAAATGAGCAGGAGGTTTTACAATGGTAAATAAAAAAAAGGCAAAGACCAGAAAAAAAGTCAGCTATGCCAAATGGGGATATATTTTTCTGATTCCTTTTTTGCCACCTATTTGATATTTTCCTTTATCCCACTGGTAAATACATTTTATAACAGTCTGTTTGAGAATTACCGTTCCGGGCTAAAGCAGATCGGCCCTACTTTTGTGGGATTACAGAATTACATTTCGATTTTCCAAAGCGATCTGCTGAAATATCTTGGAAATACCATGATATTGTGGATCATTGGTTTTATTCCCCAGATTATGATCTCCTTGATTCTGGCTGTATGGTTTGCGGATTTCCGGATGAAACTCCGGGGGAGCAGCTTTTTTAAAACAATCATTTATCTGCCCAATGTGATTATGGCTGCCTCTTTTGCCATGCTGATATTTGCTCTGTTTTCTGACGATGGTCCAATGAATAACCTGCTGATGAGCATGGGCTTGTCTGATCGTCCTGTTCGTTTTCTGGCAACGGTTTGGGGAACAAGAGGGCTGGTCGGTCTAATGAATTTCATGATGTGGTTCGGAAATACCACGATTCTCTTAATGGCAGCAATCCTTGGGGTAGATGCTTCCCTGTTTGAAGCAGCCTCCATTGACGGAGCAAAACCCCTGCAGATATTTACGAAAGTGACCATGCCTTTAATAAAGCCTATTTTTATTTATGTGCTGATCACATCTCTGATCGGCGGTTTACAGATGTTTGATGTTCCCCAGGTGCTGACCAACGGAAAAGGGTTTCCTGACAGAACCAGCATGACCTTGATTATGTTTTTAAACAATCATCTATACAGTAAGAATTACGGAATGGCAGGCGCTCTGTCTGTCATATTGTTTTTCATTACGGCAGCGCTCAGTCTGGTGGTATTTTTTGTGCTGACGGGTGCCGGTAAAAAGAAGGGGGGAAGTTACTGATGAGCAGGCTGGCAAAGCTTAAAAAAGCGGTAGTATATACGGTACTGTTGCTTTTGACATTTTTGTGTCTCTTCTTCTTTTACTGTCTGGTGATCAATGCCACAAGGTCTCATCCGGAGATTTCAAAGGGATTTTCTTTTATACCCGGGAAATCATTTGCTGCCAATCTATATAATGTACTGCATAATGAAAATCTCCCGGTTTTATATGGGATACGAAACAGTCTTATCATCGCCGGAAGCTCTGCGGCTTTATCCGTGTATGTTTCCGCAATGACGGCATATGCGATTCACGCCTACGAATTTCGCCTTCGTAAGGCGGTTTACTTATTTATTATCCTCATCATGATGATCCCCACACAGGTGACCACCCTTGGCTTTTTAAAGCTCATTAACAACATGGGTCTGATGGACAGTTTTATACCACTGATCCTGCCTTCTATGGCAGCACCGGTTGTATTTTATTTTATGGTTTCCTATTTTGAGAGCAATCTTCCTCTCGAAATTATAGAATCCGCCAGAATTGATGGCTCCAATGAATTTTATACCTTTCATGTGATTGTGCTCCCTATTGTAAAACCCGCGTTGGCAGTACAGGGAATATTTGCATTCGTAGCTTCCTGGAACAACTACTTTGTTCCGTCTCTTGTGCTGAAATCCAATATAAAAAAGACGCTGCCAATTTTGATTGCCCAGCTTCGGAGTGCGGATTTTCTGAAATTTGACATGGGCCAGGTCTACATGCTGATTACCATTGCCATTATTCCCGTAGCGGTAATCTATTTGTGTCTATCCAAATTCATCATTGGAGGAGTGACCGCAGGAAGCGTCAAAGGTTAAGAAATTTATAACATTGTATGAAGATTTTCACTGAAATCAGATTTGAAAGAAAAATCGAAAAAAACTATAGGTTTTTCTTAGAATTATCCATTGTCATTTTAATGTTCTCTGCTTATAATGTTCATAGACATACATATTTTAAGGAGGAAACGAAATGGCAATTTTGGTTACTGGAGGTGCTGGCTATATTGGTAGCCACACTTGTATTGAGCTGTTAAATTCAGATTACGAAGTTGTGGTAGTGGATAATTTGTGCAATTCCAGTAGGGAATCCATGGAACGTGTCATGGAAATCACCGGAAAAAAGCTGACTTTTTATGAAGCGGATCTTTTAGACCGGGCTGCGCTGGAACAGATTTTTGAAAAAGAGAGCATTGAGGCCGTGATTCATTTTGCCGGACTGAAAGCAGTCGGAGAGTCTGTATTTAAGCCGCTTGAATATTATCATAATAATATTACAGGAACCTTGATTCTTTGCGATGTGATGAGAAATCATGGCGTGAAGAACATCGTATTCAGTTCTTCTGCGACTGTATATGGAGACCCTGCATTTGTTCCCATCACAGAGGAGTGCCCCAAGGGAGATATCACCAACCCCTACGGACGTACCAAGGGAATGCTGGAGCAGATTTTAACAGATCTGCATACAGCAGATTCTCAGTGGAATGTAATGCTTCTGCGCTACTTTAATCCAATTGGGGCTCATAAATCCGGCAGGATCGGCGAAAATCCAAAGGGAATCCCGAACAATCTTCTCCCTTATATCACTCAGGTTGCAGTTGGAAAATTAGACTGTCTCGGTGTGTTTGGCGGCGATTATGATACCCCTGACGGCACCTGCGTCCGTGATTATATTCATGTTATGGATCTGGCAGACGGCCATGTAAAAGCTTTAAAGAAATTTTCCGGCAGCGAAGGCGGAGTCTGGGTATATAATCTTGGTACGGGGGTTGGCTACAGCGTTCTTGATGTGATCCATGCATTTGAAGAGGCAAATGGTTTAAAGATTCCTTATGTCATGAAAGACAGAAGACCAGGGGATATCCCTCAATGCTATGCAGATCCTTCAAAAGCAGAAAAAGAACTTGGCTGGAAAGCAGAGCGGAGCTTAAAGGATATGTGCTGTGATTCCTGGAACTGGCAGAAAAACAATCCCGAAGGATATACCAAATAAATAATTTTAGAAATTATTACATGAGAAATGGGTTAAAAAGCATACGCGGCCACTTTGCGGGGGCCGCGGTATTTTGTTGCTTTGATCAGACTTTTCTGCTGTAATCATTCTTTTATTTCGACGGACAATTGTTTACTGCTTTAATCAAATTATGTATGAATTTTATCACAAAGCATATTGCAAAAACCGGTGTTTTCCTGGATTTGTCATCTAGGTTCTCCTTTAAAGGCATTATTTTCTTATTCGTCTAATCAATCATCTTTTCTATAGAAAAATCATTTGTCTAAAGAGTATTAATATAAGGAAGAGATTTTTCTACCTGCAAATAAATTTTACAATCCAAATACATTTTTTTCCTTCCGTTCCTTCATCAAAATGTATTTTGTTTCAAAAAATCCTCCCATCCTTAATATTGTAATAGCTATATAAAGAATACTTGGAATACAAAATAAAAACAGCCCTTTTTTTAATAGGAAGAAAGCCCTTTGTTCTATCTGCCACAGGATTTCAAAAACCAAAACCCAAAAGACAAATAGTTTCAATCCATGCAACTTCTGAGTCTGTCCAATAGGTTTAGTTGAATTCAAAACAACTCCGCTGGAGGTACATGCTACATCATACTTGGCCGCATCTGATAAATCGGAATCTCTTCTATATAAATACCCTTTCATTAAAATAAGACCATCACACATAATAAAATAAAAAGTAATAGGATAATAATTGAAATATTAAAACCTAGTACACAAAAGCTTCAAACATAAAAAATTGAGAACTCATGGCTCCATATTCCCCAAATAAAAGCATCCATGTTAAGGGTACAAATAATTGGAATACCAGAAAGTGCTTTATTAATTATTATAAATATGGAAATTAAAAATCAGAAAATAAAAAAGGAAATTACAACCAACACAGAACATATATTCGAAAAAACTTGAAAAAGATTATGTTATATGTTATTATAAAAGAAAAAAGAACGTGCGTTCGAGGAGGATAAATGCTGATACAGGAAGAATTAAGTATTCAGGAAAAACTTGAGATATTATCAGATGCTGCCAAGTATGATGTAGCATGTACCTCCAGCGGAGTTGATCGAAAAGGGAAGGCCGGTACTCTGGGGAATACATCAAAAGCAGGTATTTGCCATAGCTTTTCTGCAGATGGCAGATGTATTTCTCTGTTGAAAATACTTTTTACCAATCAGTGTGTTTATGACTGCAAATATTGCATTAACCGCAGTTCCAATGATGTTGCCCGTACCGCATTTACTCCGGAGGAAGTGTGCCAGCTGACCATACAGTTTTACCGGAGGAATTATATTGAGGGATTGTTTTTAAGTTCCGGTATTTTACACAGCGCGGATTATACCATGGATCTAATTTATCAGACACTAAAAAAACTGAGAGAGGAATACCATTTTCACGGTTATATCCATGTAAAGGCGATACCGGGTGCAGACCCGGTTTTGATTGAAAAGACAGGATTTCTTGCGGATCGTATGAGCATTAATCTGGAATTGCCTACAGCAGATGGACTTAAAAAATTGGCACCAGGCAAAAGCAGAAATAAAATTCTGACACCAATGAAGCAGATTCAGAAAGGTATTACAGCCAATCGGTTTGAATTGATGGAGTATAAAAAGGCGCCGGCTTTTGTACCTGCTGGTCAGAGCACGCAGATGATAGTTGGAGCAACTCCGGAGAATGACTTTCAGATGATGATGGTTGCTGAAGCTTTGTATCAGAAATATGATTTGAAACGGGTATTTTATTCCGCCTTTGTTCCGGTGAACCACGACAGCAGCCTTCCCTCACTTCCGGGTGGACCTCCTCTTTTGCGGGAGCACAGACTCTATCAGGCAGACTGGCTTATGCGGTTTTATGGTTTTCAGGCAGGAGAACTGTTGTCTGAAGAACGTCCTAACTTTAATGTTCTTTTGGACCCCAAGTGTGACTGGGCGCTGCGCCATCTGGAGTTATTTCCGGTGGAGATAAACAGAGCGGATTATTATACACTTTTAAGAGTTCCGGGAATGGGAGTGAAATCAGCACAGCGGATCATTGCAGCCAGAAGGAATGGAGCACTTGATTTTGATGCATTAAAAAAGATCGGAGTGGTATTGAAACGCGCGATGTATTTCATTACCTGCTCCGGAAGAATGATGTATCCCACAAAACTGGACGAAGATTATATCTCCAGCCATTTAATTGGGGACGAAAGGAGAAAAGTCTTGGATATTACTTCTATAGGCAGTTATCGCCAGCTTTCTCTTTTTGACGACGTGAATTCTCCGGTGCTTACCGGGATAGGAGGGGCTTAATTGATGAAAACTGTCTATTTATGCGAGAACAGTGTAGAGGGGATACTAAGCGGAGTATATACTGCATGGACCAGCAAAAAGGGACATAATAATGTAAAACTGCAGGTTGCGGAAGAAGAGGGTACCATGGAACTGTTCTGTCAATATGAAGAGGTTCCTGTCAGTTTAGAGAATGCACAAAAAGTAGTACAGGCAATTAAAAAAAAGATATCAGGAGAGGCGTATACGGCCGTTTATAAAGCAGCTCTCAGTATAGATTCGGATCGGGCGGACAAGATTTACCGATATCTTGTTTATGGATTTCATATAGGTTCTCCCGTTGTCTCCATGCTTCAGCTCCCGGCGGTTTATGACATATTTCAAATATGCCGTTTTATCGATAATGAAACTCATCTTCTTACAGGATTTGTGCGTTTTAGTGAGATGGAAGGCGGTCTTTTAGTTGGCCGGATAGGACCCAAAAATGATGTATTGGTGCTTTTAGCCCCTCATTTTGCAGATCGAATGTCGAACGAAAATTGGGTACTATATGATGAAAAAAGGAAAAAGGCGGTCCTTCATCCTGCAAACCACAGGTGGTTTTTGGCGGATCTTAGTTCTTCAGAGTGGGAAACGAAGTTAAAGAAGGGTTTTGCAGAAGATGAATATGAAGCGCTGTTTAAGTGTTTCCGAAAAAGTATAACAATTAAGGAACGAAAAAATCCAATATGCCAGCAAAATCATATGCCTCTTCGCTACCGCCCTTATATGCCGGAATTTTCCGATGGATTAAAAGATACTTAAGAGGTGACGTATCTGTGTCGGCCAATGGTTGTGAACAAAGGTCTTGCCTTTTTCTTCTTTTTCGGTTATGATGAAATCAGGTTCCGTATCAGGAGCGTTCATGTGCATTTCTGCACGAATTTCCATGAAAGAAGAATTATAAAACTGAATAAGGAAAGGATGAGACAACTTTGTACAGCAAAGTTCATAGTGTTGGCATTACAGGTGTGGAGGGAGTGCCTATATTGGTGGAAGCAGATGTCAGTGACGGTTTGCCGGGGTTTTCCATGGTTGGATATCTATCTTCCCAGGTAAAGGAGGCGCAGGACAGAGTGCGTACGGCATTGAAGAATTCCGGTTTTAGAATTCCTGCAAGAAAGGTCACAATTAATCTTTCCCCTGCAGATATTCGTAAGGAAGGAACTGCATTTGATCTGCCGATTGCAATTGCCATGCTGGCGGCCTCCGGTCTGGTAAATGCCTCTTTTTTGGAGAATTGCGTGATTTCCGGAGAACTGGGGCTTGATGGAAAGATCAAACCGGTACATGGAGCATTGTCTATTACTGCGGCTGCAAAGAAGGACGGAAAACCGGTTTGTTTCCTTCCGCAGGAAAATATCAGAGAAGGCTTAATAATAGAAGGAATACAAATTATAGGAGTGGACCATCTGAAAAAATTAACAGATGTGCTCAATTCTCCGGAACTTCCGAAACAAATTGCGTACCGGGAAGTTCAAATGCTTCAGCAATCAGAATCATATGATGTCGATTTTTCTGAAATTGGAGGTCAGCCGTTGCTGAGGCGGGCCACAGAGGTGGCTGTGGCGGGGAGGCATAACATTCTTTATATCGGTCCGGCAGGAACAGGAAAATCAATGGTGGCCAGGCGGATTCCTACGATTATGCCATCGTTGTCGTTGGAAGAGACCATAGATATTTCTAAGATTTACAGCGTCGGAGGTCTTCTTACCCCGGAGATCCCTTTGATGACCAGAAGGCCGTTTCGAAGTCCTCATCATACAATCAGCCCCCAGGCTCTTGCCGGTGGCGGGCGGATACCCAAACCAGGAGAAATCTCCCTGGCTTCCGGAGGCGTTCTGTTTCTGGATGAATTTCCTGAATTTAAAAAAAGTACCATAGAGATATTAAGGCAGCCTCTGGAAGAAGGAAAGATTACTATTTCCAGAATTTCCGGCGCCTATGATTTTCCTGCAAATTTTATGCTCGTAGCTGCAATGAATCCGTGTTCCTGTGGATTTTATCCCGACCGGAGCAGGTGCAGATGTTCCGAACAGCAGGTGTATAAGTACTTAAGCAGAATCTCAAAACCCCTTTTAGACCGGATTGATATATGTACAGAATCCAGAACTGTCACCTACGAAGAACTGGAGCAAAAGGCCGGAGGGGAATCTTCTGCTTCGATTCGCAGGCGGATCGAAGCGGCCAGACAAATTCAGGCGGAACGATATCATGGAAGGAAAATCTATTTTAACAGTTCCATGAAAAAGGCAGAGATTGAACAGTTTTGTAAATTGGGGGAAACAGAACGTGTCTTTTTAAGAAAAATCTATGAAACACAGAGACTTAGTGCAAGAAGTTACGAGAAATTGCTTAAAGTATCCAGAACCATTGCTGATTTGGAGGGTTCTGAAAAAATCAGAAAAACCCATCTGGCAGAGGCTGCCGGTCTGCGCAGTCTGGAAGGAAAATACTGGGGAGGAATTTATGGACAATCATGAAGAAAAAGAATATTTGTATTGGCTTTGTCATGTTTCTGCTCTGGGAGCAGTAAGCATTAGAAAACTGCATGAGTATACGGGAAGTTACAAGAAGATATATAATATAGAAGGAAAAGAATTACAGCAGCTTGGACTTTTAAAACAATCACAGATTACTGCGTTTGAGGAAAGCAAATTAAAAAGAGATGTTTACAGGCGGGAACTGGAAGAATTAGAGTATCAAGGCATCCGTTTTATTACGTCTGGTGAGTCCGGATATCCCAAGCGTCTTCTGGAAATTTACGGATATCCTGCGGGAATATTTTTCAAAGGAAGGCTTCCAGAGGAAGAACGTCCGTCAGCGGCTGTTATTGGGGCAAGAAACTGTACCAATTATGGGAGGCAGATGGCAACCTATCTGGCAAGAGAACTTTCTCAAGTAGGCGTTCAGATCATCAGTGGGCTTGCCAGCGGAATTGATGGTGCCGGACATAAAGGGGCTTTGGAAGCGGGTGGAGATACCTATGGAATATTGGGCTGTGGGATCAATATTTGTTATCCCAGGGAGAATTATGGTTTATTTGAACAGATGCAGGGAAAAGGAGGAGTTATTACGGAATTCGTGCCCGACGAAGCACCGAGGCCTCGCAATTTTCCCATGAGAAACCGGATCATCAGCGGTTTATCGGATGTAATTCTTGTAATTGAAGCGCGAGAAAAAAGCGGTTCTCTGATTACAGCCAATCTTGGACTTGAGCAGGGAAAAGAGATTTTTGCCCTTCCTGGAAGAGTCACGGACCCTTTAAGTACCGGTTGCAACCAGCTTATTTCTGATGGTGCGGCAGTGATTTTAGATCCAGATTCCGTGCTGGAGTATTTTAAATTACAACATGGTAAAATATTAAGAGTTCATGAAAAAAATAAGAACGGGCTTGCCAAAAAAGAAAAAATGGTGTATAGTTGCCTAGATTTACAACCAAAGAATTTAGAAGAGATTGTATCTATAAGCGGATTGTCTGTCAGTGAATGTATGAGTGCACTTTTAGAATTGGAATTTAAAGGTCTCATTTTGCAGACATCCCATCAATATTATGGTAAGAAACTATAGGCGAGGAGTTTGGTATGGCGAACTGTTTAGTAATTGTAGAGTCACCGGCAAAGGTAAAGACGATAAAAAAGTTTTTGGGGACGAACTATGAAGTAGATGCCTCTAACGGTCATGTAAGGGATCTTCCTAAGAGCCAGATGGGGATCGATGTAGAGAATGATTTTGAACCTAAATATATAACGATCAGGGGAAAGGGGGATATTCTTGCCAAACTTAGAAAAGAAGTAAAAAAGGCAGACAAAATTTACCTTGCAACGGACCCTGACCGCGAAGGAGAAGCTATTTCCTGGCATCTTATGAAGGCTCTGAAGCTGGATGAATTAAAAGAAAAACAGGTATTTCGGATCAGTTTTAATGAGATTACAAAGAATGCTGTAAAAACTTCTTTAAAGACTCCAAGAGCGATTGATATGAATCTTGTGGATGCCCAGCAGGCAAGAAGAGTTCTGGACCGCATGGTTGGATATATGATCAGTCCTCTACTTTGGGCAAAAGTCAAGAGAGGTCTGAGTGCAGGCCGTGTTCAGTCTGTGGCACTGAGGCTTATTTGCGACAGGGAAGAAGAAATAAATGCTTTTATACCGGAAGAATACTGGAATCTGGAGGCTGATTTAAAGCAGGAAGGAAGCAAAAAGATTCTTAAGGCAAAATTTTATGGTGATAAGAACGGCAAGAGGGCGATTCATGCCAAAGAGGAACTGGATCAGATTCTCAGCGGACTTGAGAATCAAACCTATCAGGTAGAGGAGGTAAAAAATGGAGAAAGAGTAAAAAAAGCTCCCATCCCATTTACAACCAGTACTCTTCAGCAGGAAGCCTCCAAAGTACTTAACTATTCCACCCAGAAAACTATGCGTCTGGCCCAGCAGCTTTATGAAGGTGTGGAGATTACGGGACATGGAACAGTAGGTCTTATTACTTATCTGCGTACAGATTCTACCAGGATCGCAGAAGAAGCAGATACAGCAGCAAGAGAATATATTGAAAAACAATATGGCAGTCAATATGTGGCAAAGGGCGAGCAAAACAAAAAAAGCAATGTAAAGATTCAGGATGCCCACGAGGCAATCCGTCCTACTGATATTACCTTAACACCGGTAAAGGTAAAAGAATCTTTGCAGAGAGATTTATTCAGACTCTACCAGCTGATCTGGAAGCGGTTTACCGCCAGCCGTATGCAGCCGGCAGTCTATCAAACCACCTCTGTGAAAGTTAGGGCCGGTGAATATACATTTTCTCTTTCTGCATCAAAACTGTCATTTGATGGCTTTATGTCTGTTTATGTGCAGGATGATGAAAAGGAAGAAGCAAACGTTTTATTGGGAAATTTGGAAAAAGGAAGCGTATTGAAACTGGAGAAGCTTGAAAGCAGCCAGCATTTCACTCAGCCTCCGCCCCATTTTACGGAAGCATCCTTGGTAAAGGGAATGGAAGAACAGGGCATTGGACGCCCCAGTACTTACGCTCCTACGATTACCACCATCATTGCCAGGCGGTACGTAGCTAAGGAAAATAAAAATCTCTATGTAACAGAACTTGGAGAAGTTGTCAACCGCATGATGAAAAAAAGCTTTCCAAGCATAGTAGATATTACCTTTACCGCGAATTTGGAATATCTTCTCGATAAAGTAGGTGACGGCTCAGTCCAGTGGAAGACTGTGGTAAAGAACTTTTACCCGGATTTAAAAGATGCGGTCGATAAGGCGCTTGTGGAGTTGGAATCCGTAACCATCGCCGATGAAGTGACGGAAGAAATCTGTGAGCTTTGCGGCAGAAACATGGTTATAAAGTATGGCCCTCATGGCAAATTCCTGGCTTGCCCGGGATTTCCTGATTGTAAAAACACCAAACCATATTTGGAGAAGATCGGAGTGCCTTGTCCAAAGTGCGGAAAAGAAGTTGTCATAAAGAAAACCAAAAAAGGCAGAATTTATTACGGCTGTGAAGACAATCCGGAATGTGACTTTATGTCATGGCAAAAGCCATCTACCCAGAAGTGTCCGAAATGTGGTTCTTATATGATTGAAAAAGGAAACAAATTGCTTTGCTCAAATGAACAGTGCGGATACAGTGCAGATAAGTAGGAAAAAAGAATAATTATTAAGAAAATCGAAAATCTTCAAAAAACTATTGTTATTTGAAAATAATAATGTTAATATTTATATATTAAAGATTTATTTTGGATTTTCAAACAAATTCATAAGGAGGTTTTCGGCTATGAGCGTACAGTTGTTGGACAAAACTAGAAAAATTAATAAATTATTGCATAATAATAATTCGCATAAGGTAGTGTTTAACGATATCTGTGAAGTGCTGACCGAGATCCTGAATTCCAATATTCTTGTGATCAGCAAGAAGGGAAAGGTGCTTGGTGTAGGCCTGACACCTGATATTGACGAAATTCAGGAGTTGATCGCAGATCAGGTTGGTGGATATGTAGATATAATGCTGAATGAGCGGCTGCTTAGTATTTTATCAACTAAAGAAAATGTCAATCTGGAGACCCTGGGCTTTACCGGTGATGATATCAGAAGATACCAGGCAATTATTACGCCGATTGATATTGCAGGAGAAAGGCTTGGTACTTTGTTTATTTACAAGTCAGATTCCCAGTATGATATTGATGATATTATCTTAAGCGAGTATGGAACCACGGTTGTTGGACTTGAGATGATGCGTTCTGTGAATGAAGAGAATGCAGAAGAGACCAGAAAAGTGCAGATCGTTAAATCTGCCATCAGCACCCTGTCA
The DNA here is from genome assembly GCF_043633585.1 of Lacrimispora sinapis. Taxonomy (NCBI): domain Bacteria; kingdom Bacillati; phylum Bacillota; class Clostridia; order Lachnospirales; family Lachnospiraceae; genus Lacrimispora; species Lacrimispora sinapis. The sequence continues at coordinate 1,731,055 of NZ_CP141832.1, forward strand.
TTTTCTGAATTGGAAGCAATTACCCATATATTTGAAGAGCTGGACGGCAATGAAGGGATTCTGGTGGCAAGTAAGATTGCAGACCGTGTAGGGATTACCCGTTCTGTAATTGTCAATGCTCTCCGCAAATTTGAAAGTGCAGGAGTAATCGAATCCAGATCTTCCGGTATGAAGGGTACTTACATCAAAGTTTTAAATGATGTGGTATTTGATGAACTAAAAGCAATTAAGGCCGGAACAGTTAAGAGCATTCCGGAACGCAGGGATATTAAGGATATTTAAAATTTAAATTATAATTTTAAGGAGCAGGTAAACATCTGCTCCTTTTTCATCAAAATTCTGGAAAGTATGCGTTTTTCAAACGTTAAATACAAAAAAATACTTGCATCGTGTAGAAAATTATGCTATACTAGCTAGGCTTATTAAAAAACACGTTTGCGGATTTCTGAGGAAGGTGCCAATATCGGTCTCCCGGGAAGCATGAGAAGCAGACGGAAGTAAAAACCAATGGAGGTAATAACATGAGTGTTATTTCAATGAAGCAGCTTTTGGAAGCTGGCGTACATTTTGGTCACCAGACCAGAAGATGGAACCCTAAGATGGCTACCTATATTTACACAGAGAGAAATGGTATTTACATCATTGACTTACAGAAATCTGTTGTAAAGGTAGACGAAGCTTATAAAGCAATTTCTGACATTGCTGCAGACGGCGGAAAAATTCTTTTTGTAGGTACAAAGAAGCAGGCTCAGGATGCGATTAAATCGGAAGCAGAGCGCTGCGGTATGTATTTTGTAAATGAAAGATGGCTCGGCGGTATGCTGACAAACTTCAAGACAATTCAGTCCAGAGTTGCCAGATTAAAACAGATTGAAGCTATGTCTCAGGACGGTACATTTGATGTGCTTCCTAAGAAAGAAGTTATCGCTCTTAAGAAAGAGTGGGAGAAATTAGAGAAAAACTTAGGCGGAATTAAAGAAATGAAAAAGATTCCGGATGCAATTTTTGTTGTTGATCCTAAGAAGGAAAGAATCTGCGTTCAGGAAGCTCATACTCTGGGTATTCCGTTAATCGGTATTGCTGATACAAACTGTGATCCTGAGGAACTTGATTATGTGATCCCAGGTAACGATGATGCGATCAGAGCCGTTAAGTTGATTGTATCCAAGATGGCAGACGCAGTAATCGAAGCAAACCAGGGCGAAGCAGTAGCTGAGGAAGCAGAAGCAGCTCAGGAAACAGAAGAGACTGTAGAAGCTTAATAATTCAGGCGATTGAATGCTTCGACCTGCTTTGATAAGCGGGTTGAGGCATTCTTTTTTACTGGGAAAAAGTTCCTGTGATATGACAGAATATAAACCGTGAAATGATATAGATGGAGGGAAAATAAATGGCGGCAGTAACAGCTGGAATGGTAAAAGAATTAAGGGAAATGACCGGTGCAGGTATGATGGATTGCAAAAAAGCTCTTGCACAGACAGATGGTGATATGGACAAGGCAGTAGAGTTTTTAAGAGAAAAAGGACTTGCAGCCGCATCCAAAAAGGCAGGAAGAATTGCAGCAGAAGGAATCGTTGCTACAATTATTAGTGAAGATGGTAAAACCGGAGCAATTGTTGAAGTAAACAGTGAAACTGATTTCGTTGCAAAGAATGCTCAGTTCCAGGCATACGTGGCAGATGTAGCTTCCCAGGTACTTGCTTCTAAATCAGAAGATATGGATGCATTCCTTGCTGAAAAGTGGGCAAAGGATGACTCCTTAACAGTTGCACAGGTATTATCCAGCCAGATTTCTGTAATCGGTGAGAATATGAGCATCAGAAGATTTGAGAAAATTGCTGCAGATGGTGTTGTTGTTGATTATATCCATGGCGGCGGAAGAATTGGTGTTCTTATTGAAGCAAGTGCAGAAGTGGTAAACGATACTGTAAAAGAAGCGTTAAAAAATGTGGCAATGCAGATTGCGGCTTTAGCACCGAAGTATGTTAAGAGAGATGAGATCCCACAGGAGTTCATTGATCATGAAACTGAAATTTTAAAGACTCAGGCTAAGAATGAAAATCCAGATAAGCCAGACAACATTGTTGAAAAGATGATCGTTGGTCGTTTAAACAAAGAATTAAAAGAATTCTGTCTGGTGGATCAGGCATATGTAAAAGATGGCGATTTAACAGTTGGCAAATATTTGGAGCAGGTCTCCAAAGAAGTTGGCGGCAAGGTAGAAGTGAAGAAGTTTGTACGGTTTGAAACTGGTGAGGGTCTTGAAAAGAAGGAAGAGAACTTTGCAGACGAAGTAGCAAGACAGATGCAGTAGTCTTAACAGGATTCTGGGGGGAATCCCATGGGTATCCATGGGATTTTTCTATTAAAATAGTGTCCGTTCACCAGTAACAAATGTTTCCATATTGTACGGACATCACAATACCAAAGGAGTTGACGAAAGTGGCTAAGTATATAATTAAGCGAATCGCTATGGCGGTTATAACAATTTTCGCTGTTGCAACGGTTACGTTCTTTGTCATGAACATGGTGCCAGGAGGTCCTTTCATGTCAGAAAAAGCGATCAGCCCACAGGCACAGGCCGCATTGAATGAAAAGTACGGACTGGATAAACCGTTGGGAGAACAGTATGTAACTTACATGAAGGATTTGCTTCATGGAGATTTGGGATTAAGCGTAAAGCAGCGCGGACGTACAGTTAATATGATTATTGGAGCTAAGTTTCCGGTTTCTGCAAGAATTGGCGGAATTGCAATTTTGACAGCTGTCTGTATCGGTGTTCCTTTAGGAAGCATCGCAGCTTTTAAAAGAGGAACTGTTATTGATAATATTATTATCGTATTCAGCACATGTGGAATTGCGGTGCCAAGTTTTGTGGTTTGTACCATCCTGATGTATGTCTTGAGTTTAAAACTGGGACTGCTGCCTACGTATGGTCTGGCTTCATGGAAAAACTACATTATGCCTGTTATGGCACTTTCCCTATATCCTTCTTCCTATATTGCACGCTTGATGCGTTCATCCATGCTTGACGTTATGGGACAGGATTATATGAGGACTGCCCGTGCAAAAGGCCTTTCTCAGATGGTGAGTATTTTTAAACATGCACTTCGTAATGCGATTCTTCCGGTAGTTACATACTTGGGACCGCTTTTGGCCTACACTGTAACAGGAAGCTTTATCGTTGAAAAAATATTTACAATTCCTGGATTAGGGTCAGAATTTATTGGATCAATTACAGGCCGTGATTATCCTCTTATAATGGGTACCACTATTTTCCTTGCTACTTTGATGGTTATCATGAATGTGCTGGTCGACGTTGCGTACAAGTTTATTGACCCGCGTATTAATCTGAAATAAGAGAAAGGAGAAAGAGGATGCCAAAGAATAAATTATCATTACAGGTTAATGTGGAAGACTTTCTCCCGGCAAGTGATGCCGAAAAAGAAAGCTTAACTGTCATGCGGCAAAGCGTCGGATTCTGGAAGGATGGAATCAGACGTCTTAAAAGGAACAAGATTGCTATGGTCAGCATCGTTGTAATCCTTTTGGTTTTTGTTTTTTCGTTTATTGTACCTCAGGTATATCCATATAGCTATGAACAGCAGATCAGAGGAAGTGAAAATCTTGCTCCTATGCAGTATTCTGAAAAAGAGCTGCAGGCCATAGAGGCAGGAGAGAGCGTGTTTCCTCATGTGCTCGGAACCGATAACTTAGGCCGTGATTATGCAGTCCGGGTTATGATGGGAAGCCGTGTGTCACTTATCGTAGGTTTGGTTGCTTCGGCCATCATTCTTATCATTGGTTCCATTTACGGCTCTGTCGCCGGATTCTTCGGCGGGTGGCTCGATATGATCATGATGCGTATTGTTGATATGATCTATACGGTACCCGATATTCTGATTATCGTATTGCTGTCGGTTGCCTTTGATCAACCGTTGAAAGCATTGGCCCAAAAACCCGGGTTTGAGTGGATTCAGGTGATCGGTGTAAACTTAATCAGTATTTTCGTCGTTTTCGCACTGCTTTATTGGGTAGGTATGGCGCGTATCGTTCGAAGCCAGATCCTTATTTTAAAAGAGCAGGAATATGTTACTGCGGCAAGAGCTCTTGGAGCCTCCAGCGGACATATTATTAAGAAGCATCTGCTTACAAACTGTATCGGTACGTTGATCGTAACAACAACATTACAGATCCCTTCTTCTATTTTTACTGAAAGCTTTTTAAGCTTCCTTGGCCTTGGTGTTGCGGCACCTATGCCTTCCCTGGGAAGTCTTGCAAGTGCTGCGTTAAATGGTCTCCAGAGTTATCCTCACCGCCTGTTTGCACCTGCTCTTACGATTTCTGTAATTATTCTGAGCTTCAACCTGTTGGGCGATGGTCTTCGTGATGCATTTGACCCGAAACTGAAAGATTAAAGGAGGAGAGAATTAATGAGTGAATATTTAGTTGATATTGAGAATGAACGTCTTTCTTTCTTTACTCCGGCAGGGGAAGTTAAGGCTTTAAATAATGTGTCTCTTCATCTGAAAGAGGGAGAGGTTTTAGGAATTGTTGGTGAATCTGGCTCTGGTAAATCGGTAACAGCGTATAGTCTTATGGGGCTTACCGCTTATCCGGGCCGGTTAATCGGCGGATCTTTAAAGTTTAACGGACATCAGATTGATAAAATGACGGAAAAGGAAATGAGAAAAATCCGTGGAAATGAAGTTTCTATCATTTTCCAGGACCCGATGACCAGCTTAAATCCTGTTTATACCATAGGGAATCAGATATGTGAAGTTATCATGCTTCATACGAATAAAGATAAAAATCAAGCCAATGAGAGGGCAAAGGAACTTCTTACTCTGGTTGGAATCAATGAACCGGAAAAGCGCCTGAAGCAGTATCCTCATGAACTTTCCGGTGGTATGCGCCAGCGTGTGATGATTGCCATTGCTTTGGCTTGTGAGCCAAAACTTTTGATTGCAGATGAACCTACCACAGCTTTGGATGTTACCATTCAGGCACAGATCCTGGAATTGATGATGGAACTGAAAGATAAACTGGGCATGGCAATCATTATGATCACCCATGATTTAGGTGTGGTTGCTAATATGTGTGACCGGATTGCGGTTATGTATGCAGGCAAAGTTATTGAATACGGCGATACGGATGATATTTTCTATAATCCAAGCCACGAATATACCAAAGGCCTGCTTCGGAGCATCCCGAAACTTACGGAAAAAGAACACAGCAAACTGGTGCCTATCGAAGGCAGCCCTGTGGATATGTTAAATCCGCCGGCAGGTTGTCCTTTTGCACCCAGATGCAGAGCCTGTATGAAAATATGCCTGCGAGAAATGCCGCCGTATACTGATGTATCGGAGATTCATTACAGTGCTTGCTGGCTGCTTCAAAAGAAAGAGTTTGAAAAACAACAGGCACAGAAGGGAGATGCATGATGGACAATAAATATCTTGTAGAAGTGCAGAATTTACAGCAGTATTTCCCTGTTTCCGGCAGTAAATTATTTGAGAAAAAGGTTGTAAAAGCTGTAGATAACGTATCTTTTGGAATTAAAAAAGGGGAAACGCTGGGTCTGGTAGGAGAATCCGGTTGTGGAAAAACCACCACAGGCCGTACGCTGCTTCGCCTTTATGAACCTACTTCAGGAAAGATTTTTTTTGAAGGAAAAGACATTACAAAAGTAAATATGCTTCCTTATCGTCAGAAGATGCAGATCGTTTTCCAGGATCCTTATGCAAGTCTGGACCCCAGAATGACGGTTGGCGATATCATTGGGGAAGCTATTGATATTCACCGATTGGCTGCCAACAAAAAGGAACGTCAGGAGCAGATCATCTCAGTTCTTTCTACTGTAGGTCTGAACTCAGAGCATGCAAACCGTTATCCTCACGAATTCTCAGGCGGACAGCGCCAGCGTGTCGGCATTGCCCGCGCATTGGCAGTAGACCCTCAGTTTATTGTCTGCGACGAGCCGGTTTCTGCACTGGATGTTTCCATTCAGGCTCAGGTTGTCAATATGTTTGAGCAGCTTCAGGAAGAACGTGGCCTTACCTATTTATTTATTGCACATGATCTTTCTATTGTAAAACACATTTCAAAAAGGATCGGTGTTATGTATCTTGGTAAAATGGTGGAGCTTGCAGACAGCTATGAATTGGCTTTTCATAGTCTCCATCCATATACCAAGAGCCTGATTTCAGCAATTCCCATTGCAGACCCTAAGTTAAGCCGTGAATCCAAACGAATCGTTTTAGAGGGAGATGTGCCAAGCCCTGTAAATCCGCCTTCCGGATGCCGTTTCCGTACACGCTGTCCATATGCAGATGAGCTTTGCGCGGCTCAGGAACCGGAATGGAAAGAGGTTGCCAGCGGCCATTATGCAGCATGCCACCATCTGGATAAAGTGAACTAAAAACTCATTGCTATTTTTCCGTTTTTATGATATGCTAGAACACAAATCAGCGCAGTAGCCGAGTAAAGTGCTACTGCGCTGATAAAAATATATTTATAGGAGGAAAAATTATGAAAAAAGTATCACTTTTATTAGCGGCTGTAATGGCTTCCGGTATGATTCTTTCTGCCTGTGGTGGAAGTAAGACTGCCGATCCATCAACTGGTGCTACCACAGCTGCTGCAAATGGAGAAACAACAGCTCCTGCAGAAGGGGCAGCTAATGGACTTGATCTTGCAGTTAGGATTGGCCCTGATCCGGAGACAATCGACCCTGCTTTAAATAGTGCAGTTGACGGCGGTAATATGATCGTTCAGGCTTTTGAAACCTTATTGATCGTAGATTCTGAGAATAAAATTGTACCAGGACAAGCGGAATCCTTTGAAGTATCGGAAGATGGTTTGACCTATACCTTTAAACTCCGCAAGAATTTAAAGTGGAGTGATGGTACCCCTTTAACGGCTAATGATTTCGTGTATTCATGGAAGAGACTGGCTGATCCTAATACAGCAGCACCTTATGCAGCCGATATGCTTGGATATGTTAAGGGATATGAAGAGGCAGCAAAAGGGAATATAGACGCTCTCGGAGTTTCTGCACCAGATGACAATACATTTGTTGTTGAATTATCTGTTCCTTGTGTATATTTCTCTAAGCTGGTTACCCATGCATCCATGGTACCGGTTGAAAAGGCAACGATTGATGCGAATGGTGACCAGTGGACATTGAAACCGGAAACATATGTTTCCAACGGTCCGTTAAAGATGATTGAGTGGGTACCAGGCTCTCATATTACATTTGCTAAGAACGAAAACTACTGGAATGCAGATAAAGTTACATTGAATACATTGAAGTTTGTATTAATGGAAGATACCAATGCAGCTTACAGTGCTTACCAGACTGGTGAAGTTTCTATGATTAAAGAGCCTCCGACAGAAGAAGTTCCAAGTCTGAAAGGAACCGAAGATTTTCATGTAGAGCCAATCATGGGTACTTACTATTTAGACTTCCAGAATCAAAAAGAACCATTTAATAATCCTGATGTTCGTAAGGCATTAAGCCTTGTAATTGACCGTGATTATGTAGCGAATACAGTTATGCAGGGTACTTATACTCCAGCAACCAATTTTGTTGGACCTGGTGTCTCAGATGCTGAGCCAGGAACCTTTTTCCAGGATGTTACTAAGGAAAGAAACGGTAAGAATTACTTTGACCCTGACAATTATGAAGCAGATGTTGCAAAAGCAAAAGAGCTTCTTGCAAAAGCAGGATATCCCAACGGAGAAGGTTTCCCAACCATAGAATATATGATTAACGATGCAGGTTACCATAAACCGGTTGCTGAATATTTACAGAACTGCTGGAAAGAGAAACTTGGTATTAATGTTGACATAAAAGTTGTTGAGTGGGCTACCTTTACCCCAACCCGCCGTGCAGGAGATTATCAGGCTGCTCGTGATGGCTGGGTGTATGATTATGATGATCCCTCCAATATGTTAAATTTAATGATGTCAACAAGCGGTAATAACAACGCAAAATACAGCAATCCAGAACTTGATAAGCTGCTTAACGAGGCAAACTCAACTGCAGATGTAGCTGAGCATTATGAAAAACTTCATGAAGCAGAGAATATGATCCTTGAAGATGCTGCCATTGCGCCAATTGCATATTACAATGACTTCTGGCTGCAGGATCCAAAGTTAAAAGGAACATGGCATTCTCCATATGGATATTGGTTCTTCCAGTATGCTACGATGGAATAATAGATAAATCTTGATGGAAACACCCGGGATGTAGTTCCCGGGTGTTTTTGTGTCCCTCTATAAACTCCTCACTTCATTATTCCGGGATATAATTCTATAATCTTCCTCTATAACAAACGTAGGTTTACAAGGGATAATTAAAATAGTAAAGGTGACTGAAACATAAGAATCTTTTAGCACATACAGCTTTGAACTGTAATGGACATATAATATTTGCAGAAAATTTGTTACTAAAAATTATAAGAATATAGTGAAAGAAGTTTAAGGCAGTATAAATAATATTAAATCTATCGAATTAAGAGAGAAATGACATTTATTTTACATGTAAAACTATTTTCTTCAGAAACACAAGTTCAGTTTAAATAACGTTGATATTTATATTTACTTGTGATATGCTGAAAAAATCAATCAACGAAGTGGTTAAGTAACGTTTGACTTTGGTGATGAAATTATTTTAATGGAGGAGACAGTATGAAAAAGAAGTTGCTTGTATTAGCAGCCGTTATGGCATTTAGTTCTATTCTTGCTGCATGCGGCGGGAGCAAGAAGTCAGAGCCATCCACAGAGACGAAAACAACGGTTGCGGAAGACGGAAAAGCTCAATCTTCAAAAGGTGGAGCGGCAGGTCTCGATCTTGCGGTACAGGTGGGCCCAGATCCAGAAACCATTGATCCTGCTTTAAATAGTGCAGCCGATGCTGCGAACATTATAATGCATGCATTTGAAACCTTACTGATCGTTGACCAGAATAATAAGATCGTTCCTGGACAGGCAGAATCTTATAATGTATCTGAAGACGGGCTTACGTACACATTCCATTTGCGTGATGGGTTAAAGTGGAGTGACTCCTCTCCGTTGACAGCAAACGATTTTGTTTATTCATGGAAAAGGCTTGCAGATCCTAAGGTTGCTGCTCCATATGCAGGAGATATGCTGGCATATGTAAAGGGGTATGAGGAGGCTGCCGCAGGAAACATTGATGCTCTTGGTGTTTCGGCTCCCGACGATAAAACCTTCGTGGTGGAATTATCTTCCCCATGTGTCTATTTTTCCAAGCTTGTAACTCATGCAACCATGGTTCCTGTACAGAAGGCATCGGTAGAGGCCAATGGAGACCAGTGGAGTTTAAAGCCGGAAACCTATATTTCTAACGGTCCGTTAAAGATGATTGAGTGGGTTCCAGGTTCCCATGTAACATTCGCAAAGAATGAGAATTACTGGAATGCAGATAAAGTTACTTTAAATACTCTTAAATTTGTCCTGATGGAAGATTCTAATGCGGCCTATAGTGCTTATCAGACGGGAGAAGTGTCTATGATTAAGGACGTTCCAACCGAAGAGATTCCGGCTCTTAGAGACAAGGAAGAATTTCATGTAGAACCCAATATGGGAATTTCTTATATAGACTTCCAAAATCAGAAAGAACCGTTTACTAATCCGGATGTGCGCAAAGCATTAAGTCTTGCAATTGACCGGGATTATCTGGCAAATACAGTTATGCAGGGGATCGGTGCTCCTGCTGCCAATTTTGTACCGGCTGGTGTTTCAGATGTAGAAGGGGGAACTTATTTTGAGGATATCACCCGGAAGAATAACGGTGGGGATTTCTTTAATATAAAAGACCATGAAGCCGATGTTGCAAAGGCAAAAGAACTTCTTGCAAAGGCTGGATATCCGGAAGGAAAGGGATTCCCGGTAATTGAGTATATGACAAATGATGCAGGTTATAACAAACCAGTGGCAGAATATTTGCAGAGCTGCTGGAAGGAAACTCTTGGTATTAACATGGACATTAAGATCGTTGAATGGGCAACCTTTACACCAACCAGACGTGCGGGCGACTACCAGATTGCACGTGATGCATGGAGTTTGGATTATGATGACCCATCCAATCTTTTGAATCTGTTAAAGTCAACAAGCGGTAATAATAATGCTTTGTATAAAAATCCAAAACTTGATCAGCTGCTTGACGAGGCAAATTCCACAAATGATGTTGCAGAACATTATAAAAAGCTTCATGAGGCAGAAAATATGATTCTTGAAGATGCTGCCATTGCACCTCTTAATTACCGGAATGAATTCTGGCTGCAGGATCCAAAGCTGAAGGGAACATGGTATTCTCCATATGGTTACTGGTTCTTCCAGTATGCTACCATGGAATAAGAATGTTTAACAATAGATACCCGGGAAAAGGTTCCCGGGTATTTTTTCTGCGTTGCCCTCCGTGGACAAGCAGGCAAACTTCCTCTTTCCAACCATCCAAAAGTATGCTATAATCTTTTCAGACAATACAAGAATACAGGAGAGTTAAGGTTATGAATCCAAGACGTGTATTATTAAAGCTCAGTGGTGAGGCTCTTGCGGGCTGTGGGAAGACGGGCTATGAAGAGGCCACTGTTAAGGAAGTTGCACGGCAGGTTAAGATATCCGTTGATGCAGGTGTTGAAGTAGGCATAGTCATTGGCGGAGGAAACTTCTGGAGAGGAAGAACCAGTAACGCCATTGATCGCACAAAAGCAGATCAGATCGGTATGCTGGCTACCATTATGAACTGCATTTATGTTTCGGAAATTTTTCGGAATGCAGGAATGAAAACGGAGATTCTGACTCCTTTCCCGTGCGGTTCCATGACAGAGCTTTTTTCAAAGGACAAAGCCAATGGGTATTTTGCAGAAGGTAAGGTCGTATTTTTTGCCGGTGGTACAGGACATCCTTATTTTTCAACGGATACGGGTATTGCGCTGCGTGCCATTGAAATGAATGCAGACTGTATTCTTTTGGCAAAGGCCATTGATGGCGTATATGACAGCGATCCCAAGCTCAATCCTGACGCAGTGAAATACGATGAAATTTCCATTCAGGAAGTGATTGATAAGCAGTTGGGAGTGATTGATTTGACCGCTTCCATCATGTGCATGGAGAACAAGATGCCGCTTGCGGTATTCAGCTTGAACGAAGAGAATGGCATTGCCAATGCAATGCAGGGAAAAATAAACGGTACCATCGTTACCGCATAAAACCAGGAGGACGATATGCAGGAGAGTTTACAGGTTTACGAAGGCAAGATGAATAAGACATTAAAAGCACTGGAGAATGATTTGATGACCATTCGGGCTGGACGTGCCAACCCTCATGTATTGGACAAAATCAGAGTGGACTATTATGGAACACCCACACCGCTTCAGCAGGTAGGCAATGTTACAATTCCGGAAGCCCGCATGATAGTGATCCAGCCATGGGAAAAGAGCTTGTTAAAAGCAATTGAAAAGGCCATACTCACCTCTGATCTGGGAATTAATCCTACCAATGACGGGAATGTGATTCGTCTTGTTTTCCCTGAACTGACGGAGGAACGAAGAAAAGAATTGGTTAAGGATGTTAAGAAAAAGGGAGAAGTAGCAAAAGTAGCCATCCGTAATATCCGCCGTGATGCCAATGATACCTTTAAGAAACAGTTGAAAGCAGAGGAAATTTCTGAGGACGAGCAGGCAGCTGCAGAAGATAAGATCCAGAAATTGACAGACAAGATGATCGCCCAGGTAGACAAAGCGATTGAAGAGAAGTCTAAAGATCTTCTTACTGTATAAAATTTTGAACAGGGGGGCAGGCATTTTGCCTGTCCTGTTTTGTGTTTTTTAAGGAGCAGATGAATATGGACGATAAGATACAGAATATGGCCATACCGGAGCATGTTGCAATTATATTGGATGGCAATGGCAGATGGGCCAAAAAAAGAGGACTCCCCAGAAGTTTGGGTCATAAAGAAGGCTGCGTAACCGTTGAAAAGACCGTGGAAGATGCAGCAAGACTGGGGATTAAGTATTTAACGGTTTATGGTTTTTCTACGGAAAACTGGAAACGGTCTGCGGATGAAGTGGGAGCTCTTATGCAGCTGTTCCGCTATTATATGGTCCGGCTGTTGAAGGTGGCGAAAAACAACAACGTAAGAGTTAAGATGATCGGCGACCGGGAACGGTTTGATCAGGATATTATAGAAGGAATCAATAAACTGGAACGGGAGACAAAGGATAATACGGGTCTGACATTTGTGATTGCAGTCAATTATGGCGGACGAGATGAGATCGTACGTGCAGTCAGGCACATTATGAAGGACTCTAAAGAGGGGAAAGTTTCAGCTGAGGATATGAACCAGGAGGTATTCTCCTCCTATCTGGATACTGCAGAAATTCCTGATCCGGACCTTTTGATACGCACCAGCGGGGAACTGAGGCTTTCAAATTACCTGTTATGGCAGCTTGCCTATACAGAACTTTACGTTACCGATTGCTATTGGCCTGATTTTAATATGGATGAATTGAAAAAGGCGGTTGCGGCATACAATAACAGGGATCGCAGATTTGGGGGAGTGAAGTGATTCGGAGGGAGGTAGCTCGATGTTTACAATCAGACTGATAAGCGGAATTATTCTTTTGCTGATTGCGCTTTTGACGGTAGGAAAAGGAGGAACCCTTCTTTTTGTTACTACTATTACAATTTCCATAATCGGTTTGTTTGAGTTGTATCGTGTGATGAAGATACAGGGGAATTTATTGGGGTATTTGGGGTATTTCACTGTTTTTGTTTATTATGGATTATTATGGTTTCACAGAGAGAACTATATGCTTCTCCTGTTCATTGGATTTTTAATGGTTCTTATGAGTGTTTATGTGTTTACGTTTCCCAAGTATCAGCTGGAAGAGGTGTCGGTATCATTTTTTGGTGTGTTTTATGTAGCAGTCATGTTATCATATCTCTATCAGGTAAGGTCCATGACGGATGGAAACTATCTGGTATGGCTGGTATTTTTAAGTTCCTGGGGAAGTGATACCTGTGCGTATTGTGTCGGTATACTTTTTGGAAAACATAAATTGGCTCCGGTCCTAAGTCCCAAGAAGTCCATCGAAGGGGCGATCGGAGGAGTGATTGGAGCATCTTTGCTGGGATTAATATATGCCACGATTTTCGGTTCCTATTTAACGGAAATGCGCAATCCTCAGTTAGTCTGTTCCCTGTCATGTGCCATAGCAGCTATCATATCCCAGATCGGCGACCTGGCTGCTTCCGCCATCAAACGAAATCATCAGGTGAAAGATTATGGAAAACTGATTCCAGGCCACGGCGGGATATTGGATCGATTCGACAGTATGCTTTTTACTGCTCCGGCCATTTATCTGGCTGTGACATTTTTGCGGTAGAACGCAATTCCTGCCTGGGATTTTGGAAAAGAAAAGGAGTTGGCAGCATAAGATGAAGAAAATAGCAATTTTGGGTTCAACAGGCTCGATAGGAACTCAGACCCTGGAGGTGATTGAAAACCAAAGGGATATAGAGGTAACCGCTTTGGCGGCAGGCAGCAATATCCGCCTGCTGGAGGAGCAGATCAGAAAATTTAAACCGAAATTGGCTTGTGTGTGGAAGGCGGAAAAAGCCAGGGAACTGGCAGTATTGGTAAAAGATTTGCCGGTCCGCATCGTTTCCGGAATGGAAGGATTGATTGAAGCAGCGACAGAGGAGTCGGCAGATATCGTAGTAACTGCAGTTGTGGGTATGATAGGAATAAGACCCACCATTGCAGCCATGGAAGCCGGAAAGGATATTGCCTTGGCCAACAAGGAAACGCTGGTTACAGCCGGCCATATTATCATGCCGCTGGCCGAAGAGCGGGGAGTTAAAATTTTGCCGGTAGACAGTGAGCACAGTGCTATATTCCAGTGCTTGAACGGTGAAAATAAAGATACCATACATAAAATTCTTCTGACCGCATCTGGAGGCCCTTTCAGAGGGAAAACCAGAGCAGAGCTTCAGTCGGTACAGGTAGAAGATGCGTTGAAGCATCCCAATTGGTCCATGGGCAGAAAGATCACCATTGATTCTTCGACGATGGTCAATAAGGGGCTTGAAGTGATAGAAGCCAAATGGCTGTTCGGTGTTGAAATGGATCAGGTTGAAGTGGTGGTTCAGCCGAAAAGTGTCATTCATTCCATGGTAGAATTTGAAGATGGTGCAGTCATGGCTCAGTTGGGAACTCCGGATATGAAACTTCCGATTCAGTATGCACTCTATTATCCCGAAAGAAGATTTCTTCCGGGCGGACGTCTGGATTTCTGGACCATTGGGCAGATTGCTTTTGAAAAGCCGGATATGGTCAATTTTCCAGGGCTTTCCCTGGCTTATCGTGCGGGAAATACAGGCGGAACGCTTCCCGCGATCTTCAATGCTGCCAATGAACGGGCAGTTGCGAAATTTTTAAATAGAGAAATCTCATATCTTTCCATAACCGATATGATAGAGGGAGCAATGAACGGGCATACTGTAAAGGAGAATCCGACGGTACAAGAAATTCTTGATGCGGAAGCGGAAGCTTATGAATATATAGAAAGCAGGTGGTAGATTGTCTAGTATAATCGTAGCAATTCTGGTATTCGGACTGATTGTTTTAATTCATGAATTAGGTCACTTTTTATTTGCAAAGAAGAACGGAATCACAGTGGTGGAATTTTCCATAGGAATGGGACCAAGACTGCTCCATTTTAAAAAGGGCGGCACCATTTACTCCATTAAGGCGCTGCCTTTGGGTGGTTCCTGTATGATGTTGGGGGAAGATGAAGAAAATGCGGACCAGGGAGCATTTCAGAATAAATCCATCCCGGCCCGTATGTCTGTCATTGCGGCAGGTCCTGTCTTTAACTTTATATTAGCTTTTTTCCTTGCTGTTATCCTGGTAGGGATGAGCGGATATGATGTGACATATGTGAAAGAAGTAACAAAGGATTCTCCGGCATATGCTGCCGGAATGCAGGCCGGTGACAAGCTTCTAAAAATTAATGGTGAAAGCGTTTCCATGTACCGGGAATACATCCTTTACAAACTCTTAAAGCCAGAGGAAAAGATGAATCAAGTGGAATTTTTAAGAGTTGATCCTTCCACAGGGGCAAGCAGCGTTCGATCGGTGACCGTTACTCCACAGTATTCAAAGGAAAGCGGGAAGTATTTGATCGGTATTACCATTGCACCTGAGAATGCAAAGGTATCGTCTGTTGGGGAACTGATAAAATATGGTTATAAGGAAATGGAGTATGATGTAAAGCTGACCGTGAAAAGTCTTGGAATGCTCTTTTCCGGGAAAGCCAGTGTCAATGATTTGAGTGGTCCGGTGGGAATTGTAGTTATGATTGATGATTCTGTTAAGGCAGGACTTTCGGTTAGTTTCAAAGCGGCCCTTATGAACGTACTCAGTATGTGTATCCTGCTCAGTGCCAACCTGGGTGTTATGAATTTACTTCCAATTCCGGCTCTTGACGGCGGACGTCTCTTGTTCCTCATCATTGAAGCTATTAGAGGCAAGAAGATGGACCCCAATAAAGAAGGCCTGGTGAATATGATCGGCATGGCAGCCCTTATGGCTCTCATGATTTTTGTAGTATTTAATGATATTAACCGGTTTACGTAGGCGGATATGGAGCCGGAATGGAGGAACGTATGAACCGAGAACATACAAGAGTGATTCGGATCGGTGACCGGATGATCGGTGGTGGAAATCCGGTACTGATCCAATCCATGTGTAATACAAAGACTCAGGATATCTCTGCAACGGTCAGCCAGATTGATTCTCTGACAAAGGCTGGCTGTGATATTATCCGGGTTGCTGTTCCTGATATGGAGGCAGCAAAAGCATTAAAAGAGATTAAGAGACAGATCACCATTCCTTTGGTGGCAGACATTCATTTTGATTACCGTCTGGCCATAGCTGCCATTGAATCAGGAGCAGATAAGATCCGTATCAATCCGGGAAATATCGGATCTGCAGAGCGGGTGCGTGCCGTTGTGGAAAAAGCAAAGGAGTATGACGTTCCCATCCGTGTGGGAGTCAACAGTGGTTCACTGGAGAAAAATCTTATCGAAAAGTATGGAGGAGTTACGGCGGAGGGCATTGTAGAAAGTGCTCTGGATAAGGTTCGGATGATCGAAGAGCTGGGGTATGAGAATCTTGTCATCAGCATTAAATCCTCTGATGTACTTATGTGTATCAAGGCACATGAACGGATATCCATGCAGACGGATTACCCTCTGCATGTGGGGATTACGGAATCAGGAACTTTGGCGTCAGGAACCGTAAAATCTTCGGTAGGACTTGGCGTTATTCTGCATGAAGGCATCGGAGATACCATTCGCGTATCTTTGACTGGTGACCCGGTGGAGGAAGTGAAAACAGCAAGGCTGATTTTAAAAACTCTGGGCTTGAGAAGGGGCGGGGTAGAAGTAGTCTCCTGTCCAACCTGCGGAAGAACCCGGATTGATTTGATTTCACTGGCGAATCAGGTTGAAGAAATGGTTTCCAAATTTGATCATCTGGATGTCAAAGTGGCTGTTATGGGCTGTGTGGTAAATGGACCAGGGGAAGCAAAGGAAGCGGATCTGGGAATTGCCGGAGGAATCGGAGAGGGCCTTCTTATTAAAAAAGGAGAGATTATCCGAAAGGTTCCGGAAGACCAGCTGCTACAGGCACTGAAGGAAGAACTTATGAACATGTAATAGGTGATAGAATGACAAAAAAATTTTTGGAAGTATTTCCAAATTTACATATTACAGAAGAATTGCGAGAGCTTTTAAATCTGGTGGAGGTGGAGAAAGTCACTTCCACCAGGGATAGAAGCTCTATTCGTATTTATCTTTTAAGCCCAAGGCTGATACATAAACAGAATATCTATGGACTCGAAAAGGGGATTAAAGAACAGCTTTTTCCCTCTAAGCGGCTTACTGTAAAAATTATTGAACGGTTCCGGCTGTCCGAACAGTATACACCTCAGAAACTTTTAAAGGCATACAGGGACAGCCTGTTAATGGAGCTTAAAAATTACAGCATCATTGAATATAACATGTTCCGAAAAGCTGAGTACCAGTTCCCGGAACGGGATCTTCTTAAGATGACCGTGGAAGATACCATTGTCACCCACGAAAAGGCAGGTGAATTAAAGCGGGTTCTGGAAAAAATCTTTTTTGAACGGTGCGGCCTGCCTTTGGAAGTGCAGTACGAATATGTACCCCCCAAGGTCAATGGACTGGCAAAGCAGAAAGAACTGCAGATGCAGAGGGAGGTGGAGGAAATCGTAAGCCGTACCTCTCTTCGTGTGAGATCATCAAATGGTGAGGAAGTGGCTCCGCCCTCTATGGCAGACACCGGAAATCTGGAAGCCATGGCGGCGGACTACGCGGCGGACGTTCCCTTTGTACAGGATAATCAGTCATCAGGGCTGCGTATGGGAGGCAAAAAAGACAACGGGAAAACAGGTGAGTCTGATTCCGGTAAAAAAGAATTTGCCAAAAAGGAATGGAAGGATTACAAAAAGGGCGGAAACTTTTATACAAAACGTTCGGATAATCCGGATGTATTGTATGGCCGTGATTTTGATGGTGAGATTATTGAAATCGAAAATATTGATGGAGAAATCGGAGAAGTAACCATTCGGGGTAAGATTTTAACGGTTGACAGCCGGGAATTAAGAAGCGGAAAAACCATTATGATTTTTGACGTGACAGATTTTACCGATACCATCACCGTAAAGATATTTGCCAAAGAGGAGCAGCTGGATGATTTAAAGGCTGCGGTTGTACAGGGAAGTTTTATACGGATCAAGGGCGTTACCACCATTGATAAATTTGATGGAGAGCTGACTCTTGGGTCTGTGGTAGGAATTAAAAAATCAGAAGATTTTACTGGTAAAAGGATGGACAACAGTCTGGAGAAAAGAGTGGAGCTTCACTGTCATACGAAGATGAGCGATATGGATGGAGTCTCCGAGGTAAAAGATATTGTGAAGAGGGCAAAAAAGTGGGGAATGCCTGCCATTGCCATTACGGATCATGGATGCGTCCAGTCCTTTCCGGATGCCAACCATGCCCTGGATAAGGGAGATAATTTCAAACTCATTTATGGCGTGGAAGGATATCTGGTGGATGATTTAAAGCAATTGGTAGAAAATTCAAGAAACCAGAAACTATCGGATACCTATGTGGTCTTTGATATTGAGACCACCGGCTTTAGCTCTTCTAAAAACCGGATTATAGAAATAGGTGCAGTAAAAATACAGGACGGGGCAGTGATCGACCGGTACAGTACCTTTGTAAACCCGGATGTGCCCATTCCCTTTGAGATCGAGAAGCTGACCGGAATCAATGACAACATGGTTCTTTCCTATCCCGGAATCCGGGAAATCCTTCCTCAGTTTCTGGAGTTCTGTTCGGATGCGGTTTTAGTTGCCCACAATGCATCTTTTGATGTGAGCTTTATTGCCTATAATGCTTCCCAGCTTGGTTTGGAGTTTGATCCTACGGTGATAGATACGGTTGCACTTGCAAGACTTCTGCTTCCCAATTTAAACCGTTATAAGCTTGATACGGTAGCCAAAGCCTTAAATATTTCTTTGGAAAATCACCATAGAGCAGTTGATGATGCAGGCTGTACGGCACTTATCTTTGCTGCGTTTGTAAAGATGATCCGGGACAGGGGAGTGGAGACCTTAGATGAACTCAATCAGCTGAATACCATGTCGGCAAGTATCATTAAGAAGCTTCCCACCTATCATGTTATTATTTTGGCCGCCAATGATGTGGGAAGAGTAAATCTTTACCGGCTGGTGTCCTATTCTCATATTGATTATTACGCCAGAAGGCCGCGAATTCCCAAAAGTATTTTAAATCAGTACCGGGAAGGGCTTATCATTGGTTCCGCCTGTGAAGCCGGAGAACTGTACCAGGCTCTTCTGCGGGGAGTACCGGATGCGGAAATTGCGAAGCTGGTGAATTTCTATGATTATCTGGAAATACAGCCTCTAGGCAACAATGGGTTTATGCTGCGGGATGAAAAGAGTGTGGTCAAGTCGGAACAGGATTTGATTGACATAAATAAAAAAATCGTGTCATTGGGAGAACAGTTTGGAAAGCCGGTCTGTGCCACCTGTGATGTGCATTTCCTGGACCCGGAGGATGAGGTCTACCGGAGAATCATCATGGCTGGACAAGGCTTTAAGGATTCCGATGATCAGGCACCTTTGTATTTGAGAACCACGGAAGAGATGCTGAAGGAATTTGAATATTTAGGTCCCAATAAAGCGGAAGAGGTCGTTATTAAAAACACCAGAAAGATCGCAGATATGTGCGAGAAGATATCTCCTGTAAGGCCGGATAAATGTCCTCCGGTCATTGAAAATTCCGATGAAGACTTAAGACAGATCTGCTATGATAAGGCTCATGCCATATATGGAGAAAATCTTCCCACCATTGTAACAGAGCGTCTGGAAAGGGAGCTGAACTCCATTATATCCAATGGATTTGCGGTTATGTATATCATTGCCCAGAAGCTGGTTTGGAAATCCAATGAGGATGGCTATCTGGTGGGGTCCCGTGGTTCCGTCGGCTCTTCCTTTGTGGCTTACATGGCGGGTATTACAGAGGTTAATTCCTTAAGTCCTCATTATTATTGTAAGTCCTGCCATTATTACGATTTTGATTCGGAAGAGGTGAAAAAGTTTTCCGGTATGGCAGGGTGTGATATGCCGGATAAAATCTGTCCGGTGTGCGGACATCCCCTGGAAAAGGACGGTTTTGATATCCCGTTTGAGACGTTCCTGGGCTTTAAGGGAGATAAGGAACCGGATATTGACTTAAACTTCTCCGGAGAGTATCAGAGCAAGGCGCATGACTACACGGAGGTCATCTTCGGCAAAGGTCAGACGTTCCGCGCCGGAACAATCGGTACGCTGGCGGATAAGACGGCCTTCGGCTATGTGAAAAATTATTTTGAAGAGCATGGAGTGAGAAAACGGAACTGTGAGATCAACCGGATCGTACAGGGCTGTGTTGGCGTGAGACGGACAACCGGGCAGCATCCGGGTGGTATTATTGTCCTTCCTCATGGGGAGGAGATCTATTCCTTTACACCGGTCCAGCGTCCGGCCAATGATATGACGACCATGACCGTAACCACTCATTTTGATTACCACTCCATTGACCATAACCTGCTGAAGCTTGATATTCTGGGGCACGATGATCCGACCATGATCCGTATGCTTCAGGACTTGATTGGCTTTGATCCGGTTAAGGATATCCCTCTGGACAGCAAGGAGGTCATGTCCTTGTTCCAGGATACTTCTGCACTTGGAATCATGCCGGAGGATATTGGGGGATGCAAATTGGGTGCCCTTGGTGTACCGGAATTCGGTACGGATTTTGCGATGCAGATGTTAATTGATACCCAGCCTAAGTATTTTTCGGATCTGGTGCGCATCGCAGGTCTGGCCCATGGTACGGATGTATGGCTTGGAAATGCCCAGACGCTGATTCAGGAAGGTAAGGCAACCATTCAGACCGCAATCTGTACCCGGGATGATATTATGATATATCTTATTTCTATGGGAATGGAAGAGGGACTGTCCTTTTCCATCATGGAGAGCGTACGAAAAGGAAAAGGGCTAAAAGAAGAATGGGAAAAAGAAATGATCGCTCATGGAGTGCCTGACTGGTATATCTGGTCCTGTAAGAAAATCAAATACATGTTCCCCAAGGCTCATGCCGCAGCTTATGTTATGATGGCATGGCGTATTGCATATTGCAAAGTGTTTTATCCTCTTGCATATTATGCGGCCTTTTTCAGCATCCGGGCAAATGGATTCAGTTATGAATTGATGTGTCAGGGACGAGAAAAGCTGGAGCATTATCTGGCGGATTACCGGAAAAGAATGGATACCCTGTCCAAAAAGGAACTGGATACCCTTCGTGATATGAGGATCGTACAGGAGATGTATGCCAGAGGGTATGACTTTATTCCCATTGACATCTACCGGGCCAAGGCACGGCATTTTCAAATCATTGACGGAAAGCTGATGCCTTCTTTAAGCAGCATTGATGGTTTAGGAGAAAAGGCGGCCGATGCAGTGGTGGATGCGGTCAAAGACGGCCCCTTCTTATCCAGAGAAGATTTTAGAAACCGTACGAAAGTCAGCAAAACGGTATGCGATTTAATGGGAGATTTAGGGCTTCTTGGAGAATTGCCCGAATCCAACCAGCTTTCTCTTTTTGATCTTGGCTAAATTTATATATTTTTCCAGTTATTAATAAAAAATAAAATATTTTGAAAATAAGGTTGACATACGTTGGGATTTATATTATACTACCTAACGTAATCGAGGCGTGGCTCAGTTTGGTAGAGCGCTGCGTTCGGGACGCAGAGGTCGCAAGTTCGAATCTTGTCGCCTCGATTTTGTACGAATTATCATTTGTACTGGCCTATTGGTCAAGCGGTCAAGACGCCGCCCTCTCACGGCGGAAACCCGAGTTCGATTCTCGGATAGGTCATTATTGAAACCTTCAGGATATTGCCTGAAGGTTTTTTGTGCTATTAAATTTTTTGCAGGATTTGTAGATATACGGAAAATAAGTGATAGATATACGGAAAGTGAAATTTATAGTATTTATATAGGAAAATTTGTGCTAAAATAGAAAAGAGAGGCTAAAAAATGCCGAATAGTTGTTGGTTTAAGTGATGATCGTTGAAGCTTTAGGGGGAGAAATGAATAGGATTACTCTTGATGAAATAAATGATAAATTGGACTTTTTTCATAAAATGTATGATGCCGTTCGCCTGATCGATCCGCTCCATAAAAAAGTCATGGATTACCGGAATTCCACTATGGTTCCCTCGGATGAAAAATGTTACTGCTATTGGGGAAACAACAAAATCTGCGATAATTGTATCTCTATCAGGTCGTATAAGGAAGACAGAAGTTTGGTGAAGATGGAAACGAATTCCGATATCGTTCTGCTGGTAACTGCAATCCCGATTACAGCCGCTGGAGGGCCAGCCGTACTGGAGCTGTTTAAAAATGTTACAGATTCTATGTTTATAGGAGAGGGGGATTACAACAAAGGGGAAATGCTTACCCAGTATGTCAGAGAAATTACAGATGCGATCGTGAAAGACCCGCTGACTTCACTTTTTAACCGGAGATATATTGATGAACGCCTTCCGGCTGATATCGTGGAGTCTGTACTTTCTCATACCCCCTTATCTGTCTGCTTTATTGATCTTGATAATTTTAAAGCCATCAACGACTCCTATGGACATGAAGCAGGAGATCTGGCGATTCAGGCCATGGGTGGCATAATCCTTCGGAATATTGGGAATAAGAATGGGTGGGCGGCCAGATATGGGGGAGATGAATTTGTGGTTTGCCTGAATCGTATCAAAGAAGATGAGGCCCGGCTTATTATGGAACAAATTCAAAAAGATGCAGAAACGGTCCCTGTCGGTACGGAAAACCAAAGTATGAAGCTGTCTCTCTCCTTTGGCATCAAAACAATGGATCAGATGCCCATCACTGCAAAAGAGATGATAGGGGAGGCAGATAAAAACATGTACCGGGCAAAGAGACAAAAATTTTAATTTGAAATATGACAGAAGGAGAATAATATAAGAAATAGGCAAATTAGGTCCTGCTGTGAAATTGCTGTTGCTTTTTTAGCCATATCTTATATAATTAAAATATGAAAACATTACGTACTTTAAAAGAGGTTTTTTTATCTTCACTTCCGCTTGTATTTATCATAATTTTTGTTTGTGTCTTTTTGGCACCGATGGAAAAGTCAACAGACTATTTTAAATTGTTTGTAGGCTATGCAAGTGTTGTATTTGGTCAGGCTTTTTTTCTGGTCGGCCTGGATTCCAGTATCCTGCCCATAGGAAAACTTGTAGGAAGCTCCCTGATAAAATTTAATAAAAGCGTATTTATTATCTTGTTCGGAATACTGTTTGGGATACTTGCTACAGTTGCAGAGCCTGCACTTGCAGTGTTGGCCCGTCAGACCCATATGACGATGAATGAGGTCAATGAAACTGTATTTGTCTGGATATTAAGCACTGGGGTAGGTGTATTTGTTGGATTTGCTTTATACCGTGTCATTAAGGATATGAATATCAAGTTTGTTTTTGGGATTCTTTATGCCTTAACATTCTTAATTGTAATGTTTGTTCCGGAGGAGTTTGTAGCGCTTGCTTTTGATGGAAGCGGAGCGACTACCGGTGATATCTCAGTGCCTTTCATTCTTGCATTGGGAATGGGTATATCCGCAACCATGTCAAGGCGTAAGACAAATGATGATATGTTTGGTATTATAGGAATTGCTTCGGTAGGTCCTATCATTGCTGTATTTATCTATGGAATCATCCTGAAGATTATCTATGGGGGAAGCATACCTCCTGCCGGAGTCTATGACCCGGGTGGCTCGGAGCATTTCGTGAACATTGTTCTATCGAATATTACAGGTGTTGCCCTGGCGTTAATTCCGATCATTGCCGTATTTATACCTTTCCAATTTTTCATCATCAAACTGCCGAGAAAGCAGTTTATAAAGACTATGCTTGGTTCGGTAACGGTGTATCTGGGATTGCTTATTTTTTTATCCGGAATTGATTATGGATTTGCATTTGCAGGAAAGTATATCGGGGAGGTGTTTTTAAGCACTGCCCGACCCGTGTGGTTTAAGTGGCTTCTTCTTCCTCTGGGGTTTGTTTTGGGAGCAGCTATAACCTTGTCAGAGCCGGCTGTAACCGTATTAGGAGAGCAGCTGGAGGAGATAACCAATGGTCATATTCAAAAGATGACCATCCGAATCACTCTGGCTATTGGAATCGGTTTTGCATCTCTTTTTGCAATGCTGAAAATTTTGACGCAGATTAACATTCTCTGGTTTTTAGCACCCCTATATGCCTTATCCCTGATTATGATGATCAAAACATCTTCTCTGTTTGTTGGTCTGGCATTTGATTCAGGAGGAGTAACCGGCGGTGCGCTGACCTCCGCTTTTTTAACGCCTCTTACCCTTGGTGCCGCTCAGGCAGTAGCCCTGACAGCCGGAAGCAAAGCCCAATCGGTGCTTACCAATGGGTTTGGTATCATTGCCTTTATTTCGGTGACTCCGTTGATCGCAGTTCAGGCCCTGGGATTGCTCTATGACCGGAAGCTGAGAAAAGCCCGGGAATTAAATGAAAAATACGAAGAAGAAAAATATGAAGAGTTATCCTTCTATGCAGCACAAATGGCTGAGGAAGACGGCGATTCTCTGGAAGAGATGTCTGAAGAAACAGGAAATAAATTGGAACAGAATATTGACTTAGAGGAGGGTGCCAATGGATAGGATAGAATATTTGTTTATTATTACTGGCAGGAAGCAAAAGGAAGCGTTATTAAAACGCATGTGCAGCATTGATAACAGAATCGTCAACACGATCTACGGAAAGGGAACCGTAAATTCCAATTATCTGTTGGATATGCTGGGTTTGGTTCCTGAAGAAAATAAGGTTATTATGACTTCTGTATTACCAAAAGAGAAAACAGAAGTCATCTTTGAAGTGCTGTTAAATGAATTTGACTTTGGAAAGCCAAACACTGGAATCGCCTTTACGATGCCGATATCAGGAATGTCATTTTAATTATTTATATTTAGGAGGAAAACGAATCAAATGGAATGTTCCGACCAAATCAAGGCCCTTTTTATAGTGGTGAATGCCGGATATACAGATACAATCATGGATATTGTAAGGGCAGAGGGGGCAGGCGGTGCTACGGTAATAAACGCACGAGGAGAGGGTGTCAATCACGAATCCTTTATGGGTATAACGATTGATTCTGAAAAAGAAATTATTCTGACTCTTGTAGACTCAGGCACAGCAAAAAGAATCATGAGTCAAATCAAAGAAAAAGCGGGATGGAAATCCCCTCTTCATGGGGTATGTTTTGTAATGCCTGTTAATAAGGCCATTGGTATTAACACGGCCATCAAGGATTACGAAGAAGGCAAAGATACAGAGACTAAATAAGAATAGGTGAATAATTATAAATACAGGCGTCTTAAAACAATGGGAATGTTGTTTAGAGACGCCTTTTCTTGGTTTTCCTCATAATTTTCATAGTCTCTTGACAATAGTGGCTGCATTCTATATAATAGCCTTATTACAGGTGACAAGACAGTTGACATTACATTGGGTTTACTAGATGCTGTCTTAATGATTCAAGAGGGGAGATCAAATGAACAATAAAAATCCAATACAAAAAATGACGATTGCAGCAGCACTGTCGGCAATCGGCATACTGATACCGATGTTTGCACCCAAATTTATTCTGGAACCGGCTTCGTATACGCTGGCGAGTCATGTCCCCATTTTTATCGCTATGTTTTTATCGCCATATATTGCAATATCGGTGGCTCTTATATCGGCTCTGGGATTTTTATTGGCAGGCATATTTCCCATTGCGGTGGTACTCAGAGCCTTATCCCATATTGTGTTTGTTGTCATTGGTTCTTTTATGCTTAAAAAGAATCCCAAAATACTGAGTACGGGAAAGGGAACTGTGATGTTCAGTTTTTTGATGGCCATCATACATGCTGTCAGCGAGGTGACAGTCGTTACCCTGTTCTATTGGGGCAATCATATGTCCAGTGTATATTACGACAAGGGATATTTGTTTTCTGTTCTTCTTTTAGTAGGAGTGGGAACGGTTATTCACAGCATGATTGATTTTTCCATTGCATATGCAATATGGAAGCCCATTCAAAAAGTAGTTCATTTTCCGGTAAGTGTCAGCCGGAGATAAGCAAAGAAATGATGAAGCTGGAAATAAAAAACAAAGACATCTTTAGACAAACGGAATTGTTTAAAGATGTCTTTTTATCTCAATTTAAAGTTCCATTTACGTTCGTTCAAAGGACTGTCTGCGTTACTCCAGATTAAGGTGTTTAGACAGAATACGCTCTGTACCAAAGAAGAATACTGCCAGTTCAATGAAACTGTAGACAATTGATCCCAGAAAGGTCACATTCATGATAAACATAATTGCCTGTGAATTTGACATTGACTCAGTCATATTGCTGAATGAGTCGATACTAATACCGAACAGAATCATCATAAGTCCGCTTAAAAAGCTAAGAAGCATAGAGGTCACAATAAAAGCAACGACAGACATCATAATCCGGTGTTTGTTAGCCAGATGGCCGAGAGCCATAGAAAAGTATAAATGGTAAAGCTGTGAAAGGCCGCTGACAATTGCTAAAACAAGCAGTTCCAATGCCAGAAGAGGCCAGAAGGGAATTTCTGATAATCCACGGTTGACAGCCGCCCATAACTGGGGCGAAGTGATGGCATTGATAAATTCTCCTGGTCCTGCGGCGCCGAGTATTAATAACATAATGGAAATTGCGGCAGTCACACCGCTGGCCAGTGACATTACAAATGCGGTAATGCCTTTTGCGGTAATAAGCATCCATGGTTTTACCGGCAGAGTGAACATCAGATATCCTTCGTCAGAAAGAAGTCCTTTATAAAACCGCTGAATAATTACGATCAGGGTCAGTACGCTAAGTGCAACCATTACGCCGAAATAAGCAAAGAGGGAGACTGTCTCGACCAACTGCAGCAGATTCTTACCAAAGCTGAAGTTATTGAGAAACGTATCATAGTAATCGTTGGTCAGAGAACCTACTCCCACGAACATGTTGATAATGGATACGGCAATGACGGCCAGATAAATCGGACCCAGTGTCCGTACAATGGATTTAAATTCATATTTACAAAGTTTGCGAAACATATTATTTTCCCCCTTTTGTTAGCTGCTGTACGAAAAGATTTCTCGAAAGAGCTGATCTACGGATTTGCCTTCCTGCTCGCGTATGTTGTCTACGGTATCGTGGCGCACAACTTTGCCGTTCTGCAGGAAAATAGCTTCGTCCAACACCCGTTCAATATCGGAAATAAGATGTGTAGACAGCATAACAGTGCCATTTTCATTGTAATTGGTCAGGATCGTATTAAGGATGAAATCCCTGGCTGCCGGGTCCACACCGCCAATTGGTTCATCAAGCAGATAAAGCTGTGCTTTGCGGCTCATAATTAAAGCCAGCTGGACCTTTTCCTTGGTTCCTTTCGACATTGTTTTAAGCCGTTCGTTCTGTCTGATGCTTAAAGCGGAGAACATCTCAAGGGCCTTTTGCCGGTCGAAATCTGAATAAAAGTCAGCAAAAAAATCCGTTAGGTCAGAAGCCTTCATCCAATCTGCAAAATACATACGATCGGGGAGATAAGAAATAATGGCTTTCGTCTCTACCCCCGGTGAATGGCCATCAATCTGTAAGGTACCTGAGGTCGGGTGTAAGAGTCCGCAGAGAAGTTTGATAAAGGTAGTCTTACCGGAGCCATTGGGACCAAGGAGACCGACAATGCGGCCTCTGCCAACGCTTAAATCCATGTGGTCAAGTGCCGGCTTTGCTCCAAAGGTCTTGGTCAGACCCTGCACGTTAATTAGTTCCTGATTCATACTGTTACCTCCTTATTGTCCCAAGCCGCAAGCAGCTCGCGTGTTTGTTCATCTGTGTAGCCAAGTGCATGCATGGAAGCGAAAAATTCGCTCATGCGCTTGCAAGCTAAATCTTTACGAACACTTTGTATCAAGGACAGATCCTCTGTAACGATCCTGCCTGCGGTACGGCGCGTTTCAACCAGGCCTCTGTTCTCCAATTCGGCAAGTGCACGCTGCATGGTATTGGGGTTGACACCCGCTTCGCCGGCAAGTGTGCGAACTGCCGGTATCGCTGCGCCGGACGAATAAATACCGGACACAATAAGCATGGTGAGTTGGTCCACAAGCTGTATCCAGATTGGCCGGTCTTCAGTCAGTTTCCAGTTCATATTGCAGCCTCCTTTTATATTGTTGTATTAGTGATTTAATACAATAATACAGTCTCTTATGCTAAATGTCAATAGAAAATAAAAAATGAGGGGCGGGACAACCAGCAGTAACTAAAGGTTGACCGTCAATTGCATTTGTCATATTCTTGTAGTTTGAATATCATACTTTATGTACAGATGATGATGATTCCTAATTTATAAATATTACAAAATGAACTGGGATAATGGTGAGAAATACGGATTTGATGAATATTCCACCACAGGAGCCAGATATATCAGGCTTTTATAATGGAATTGCAAAGCGGTAAAGAAATGCGAAAAAATAATAATTCATGATACAATTGCTATGTATATGGAGGAAAAAGCCCTTATGACAAGAAATGATTTTGCAATTTTGTTCTGGTATGTTCATAAAAGATGGAGATGGAACTTGCAGCACTAGTACTTGTAAAGTAAAGTTGCTATAACAAAAAAAACCTCGCATACACGAGGTTTTTTATAAGCTCCCGGGGGGACTCGAACCCCCGACCCACGCATTACGAATGCGTTGCGCTACCAACTGCGCTACGGAAGCAATCCGGTTTTTTGGCACGACAGCCAAACCTTTGATATTATAACAACTAATTTATGAAAAATCAACCCTTTTAGAAAAAAAACTTAAATTATGTAGAGATTGCCAAATCTTCCATAAAAAGATATAATGAAACTAAACGATCTTAAAAAGGTATTATTTCTGAGGAGTATGGGTTTTATGCAAATGATGGAAGACGCGAAGATTAAAAAAAGAGATATGCTTATTCCGGTACTTCTCTGCCTGTTATTTATTACCAACTGTTTTGCATTTCTGATATACATGACACAGAAAAATGAACGGGAGAAAGTGACTTATTTTTATAGTGCGGCCCAACAGAATCAGTTGACGTTAAAAAGTCGAATGGAAGATGATTTGCGGATTCTGAAGGAACTTGCAAAGAGTTTCAGCACTGGGAACCTTCAGGATAAAGATTATATTAGAAGTGTTATTAATAAGATAAACAAGGAAAACCAGGGGCTGGAGATCGTTTATAGTGATAAGACTGACCAGAAAGTTCCGGATGACGTTGATACCTATTATAAAGTTGATGTTACAGATGAAGAGGACAAGTCCGTTGGTATGCTTTATGTAAAGAATTCCGGTGAAATCCTTCGTAATATAACTGATACCATGATACTGGCAGGAGAAGGCATTTTTGCCATTTTAGACCGGCAGGGAAAAGTGATTGCTGGTTCCAATAAGGCATTTTATGAAGTATCACGAGAAAACAGGGAACGAAGCCTGGTACTGGATGCAATAAAAAAGAATAAAAAGATTTTTTTTAATATGAAGTCCCGGGGCAGAAAAAGGCAGACCGTGGTCATGATACCATTGGGATTAAATGACTGGTATGTGCTTAATGTTTTTCCGGAGCCAAATCTTCATAGCAGATATATGGAAATGGCTGTAGGGATCGGGATCATGATTTTGTTGTCCTCCGGTCTGTTTCTTTCTTTTTTCCACCGGCAGGTGAAGATCATTAACAGGAACCAGGAAGCACTTCTGGAGCTGGCGTATCGGGATAGCCTTACCGGAAGCAGGAATTTCTTATCATTCAAACGTGAGATGGAACGTTTGCTGCAAACGGAGGAGATTACCACTTATGCGGTCTGGTATTGCGATATTAAAAAGTTCAAGTTTATCAACGATATTTTAGGATATGAGGAAGGGGACCGGGTGCTGAAATCCCTGTCCAGGCTATTTCGTGATTACGGAGGGTCCAATACCCTGTTCTGCCGGATAGCGGGAGACAATTTTGCTGGTCTTTATAAGTATCAGTCAAGAGAAGAGATGGAAGAATGGTTTTATAAACTGGTTGATCTGTTTCAAAACCGGTATTTGCCGCTGAATCAAAAGATACCCATGGAATTATGCATTGGTGTCCATTGTCTTGAAGAAGAGGATTGGAATTTATCCGTGGACCAGATCGTTGACAAAGCCAACATTGCCCAGATGGATGTAAAGAACCGCCCGGGCAATCAATTTGGGTTTTATAACAAAGAGATTCGTAACCGGGTATTGCTTGAATCTGAACTGGAATCAGAAATAGACTGTGCATTGCGAAACCGGGAATTTAAAATATTCCTTCAGCCTAAAATATCCATTCAGGATGGCAACAGAATTGTTGGCGGAGAGGTCCTGGTCAGATGGGAAAACCCAAGGAAAGGGACCATACCGCCAGGACAGTTCGTCCCTTTGATGGAGCGTGATGGCAAGATCATTTTGCTGGACCGGTATATGTTTGAGATGGCATGCCAATGGCTTCAGAACTATTTGAAATCAGGCGGGAAGCCGATCAATCTTGCGATCAATGTTTCAAAAATCGGTATGCTGAGGGAAGATTTTGTAGACTTTTATGCAAAAATCAAAGAAAAATACCAGATCCCCGATGGACTTTTGGAACTGGAATTTACGGAAACGGTTCTGTTAAACGATGATGTAATGTTTAACAGCCTGGTGACCAGTCTTAAAAGCAAAGGATTTATATGTGCCCTTGATGATTTTGGCTCCGGATATTCTTCTTTAAACCTGTTAAAGAACTTAAAAATTGATGTGTTGAAGCTGGATATTATGTTTTTTAGAAAAAGCAGGGATATTACCAGAGACCGAATCGTCATTTCCAATGTAATAAATATGGCAAAAGAGCTACAGATCAAGACCATTGCGGAAGGGGTTGAATACGTGGAAACGGTGGACTTTTTAAAGGCATCCGGCTGTGATATGATTCAGGGATATGTATTTGCAAGACCAATGTCCGCAGAGATGTTTGAGAAAACTCTGTCACGAAAGGATGGGGACCAACTGACCCCTGTCGATATAGGGGAAGAGGGGGTGGAAATATGAATTTGGAAAACGTTCGGAAACACATATTTGTCATCGGCCGGGTACAGGGTGTGGGATTCCGGTTTCGGGTCCAATGCCTTGCTTCGGGATATAAACTCACCGGTTGGGTAAGAAATTTAGACGATGGCCGGGTGGAGATGGAATTACAGGGATCAGAGGATCGGATGAGACAGTTGTTTGATGAATTGAATAACGACCGCTTTATTAGGATAAAAGAAATACAGGCAGAGATAATTCCGGTAGTAGAAGAGAAGGGGTTTCGGGTAAGATAAATGCAATCGTTTTAAAGACGGCACTGTTGTCAATGCCGTCCTACCCTCTCTATATCCACGGTCCTTCTTGGTTTCATTCATTCAAAGATTTAACGCTGCTATCATCTCTGCCGGAAGATTCAGCCATGACCGGTTCGTTCGGGCCAGAGTGCGAATTTTTATAAAATTTAGTTATCAAAATTGCAGCTACAGTGTAACGATACCTGAAGCCTTTATGATCCGAAACCTGTCTGCAAGCGAGTCGTAATTAACTTCCGTTATTTTTATATCGGAGTAGTCAACGAATCTAAAAAATGTATTCAGCAAAGTATTTCAATACGCTGTCTTGAGAAATTATATATTATGGCATGATTACTCCGCCATTTGGTGAAATAACCTGTCCAGTAAGATAAGGAGCATTAATAATATATTCCATACAACCAGAGATATCAGAGATATCACCAATATGGCCCATAGGAATTGTACTGGCAAGTGCTTTTAGTTCATCCTGATTTACGCCACGAAGCATGTCAGTCATAATCATACCTGGGGCAATGGCATTTACTCTGACTTTTCGAGAAGCAAATTCTAATGCAAGTGCTCGGGTTAGTCCAATAACACCTGCTTTTGCAGCACAATAGTCCCCTTGATTCGCAACTCCCATTAGCCCGCCAATAGAAGAGGTATTGATAATGCTAGAACCCTCTTCAAGATCAACCATATAAGGAAGGGCCAAATGACACATGTGCAAGAAACTCATAAGATTGGTATTGATGACATTTGTATAAGCTTCTTCTGTGATATCAAGAAAATTGCAGTTATTTGTGATACCAGCATTGTTAATAAGTACATTTATTTTATTTCCAAACTTGTCAATGGCTGCATTTACAAGCCTCTCGCAATCAGAATACTTGGAAACGTCGGCTCTTACGACAATTGATTCCACCCCATAATCCCTTGCCAATTTTTCCGATAAGTCGTCACTTAGTTTTTTACTTCGTTCACTTCGATAATTAATAACAACATTAAATCCCATTTCCCCAAGTTTAAGAGTCATTGCCTCCCCAATTCCTCTTGACCCACCAGTGATAATCGCTACTTTACTCATAATGAAATTCCTCCTTTAATTAAGATTTTATAACTCTGGTATCATGCTATCATTTCGTAAATGCTATGTCAATAATATATAGAATGCTGTGAAAACAAAGTGATAAAGATAGAAAATTAAATAAGAATGGATATAAGCTGACATATAAAAGGGAACGGCTTTAAAACCTTTGACTCATTTGCCATTGTGACATGATTGCCATTTGATGAGCGTTTGAAACCCTTACGTGCCGGAAGTTTAAGCGGCTAGCTTGCTGGAGTGGGAAGGAATGAATCACTTAAATGTTTGCAGATCCAGTTTTGATTGATATCATCAAAGAGGCAAGAAAAAGCCATATGCGTCCTATTCGTTACGATATTAAGAATTGACTATAACCTTTTTGCACTATTCTTTTAAAAATTGAATAATACAGCATAAGTAGAAATAGTAGGAGACGGTATGTCAATATAAAATGGTTCTTCTGAAAAAGAAAATAATGTAATGCTGGGCCTTATATAACTCTCTAAATCGTGTTGCATGGCATGTTGCATTAGCATACAAAAAACAGTAAAATTAGCCAATACGTTGTAAAAACGTGCGATAGCAAAAATACAAAAACCCTAGTGTTTACAAGGAATTCTCGTAAATGCCAGGGTTCTTCAGACAGCAGATAACGGGAATCGAACCCGCCTCCTCAGCTTGGGAAGCTGATATTCTACCAATGAACTATATCTGCTTAATCATATAAATTACGTGTTTCATTATAACATAGTTCATCCGGAAATTTCAATAGTTATTTATAAAAAATGGAAAAAGTTACTAGTAACTTGCCAAAAATGGAAAAATCATTGTATAATGGAAGTTGACTATACAAGATGTGGAGGAGTATCATGGCGAAAACGCAGTATAATGCGGAGAGTATTACCGTATTGGAAGGCCTTGAGGCTGTACGAAAACGTCCTGGAATGTACATAGGCAGTGTAGGGACAAAGGGATTAAATCATTTAATTTACGAAATAGTAGATAATGCGGTGGACGAGCATCTTGCTGGATACTGTAATCAGATATGGGTGACGCTTGAGGCCGATGGTTCCTGTACCGTAAAGGATTCAGGCCGTGGAATACCGGTAGAGATGCATAAAAAAGGCGTTTCGGCAGAGCGTGTGGTTTTATCGACGCTTCACGCAGGTGGTAAATTTGACAACGATGCCTACAAGACCAGCGGCGGACTTCACGGAGTTGGTTCCTCTGTTGTAAATGCGCTGTCTGCCCACATGAAAATCAAAGTACATAAGAACGGTCTGATTCATTATGACGCATATGAGCGGGGCATACCAACGGTGGAACTGGTGGATGGCCTGCTTCCTACGTTGGGAAAGACGAAAGAGACCGGTACGGAAATAAATTTTCTTCCCGATGTGGAGATATTTGAGAAAATACGTTTTAAAGCGGAATGGCTTAAAAGCCGTCTTCATGAAACGGCATATTTAAATCCGGAGCTGCAGATCACCTATGTAAATAAAAGGCAGGGAGAGCAGGAGACCGTGGTTTATCATGAACCGGACGGAATTGTTGCTTATGTCAGAGAGTTAAACATTGGGAAAGAAGCGGTTCACGATCCGATTTATTTTAAAGGGACAGTGGATAAGGTGGAGGTTGAAGCGGCGCTCCAGTTTGTGGATACCTTTGAGGAGAATATTCTGGGATTTTGCAATAATATATTCACTCAGGAAGGCGGGACCCATCTGGCCGGCTTTAAGACCCGCTTCACTCAAATGATCAACAGCTACGCAAGAGAGCTTGGAATCTTAAAGGAAAAGGACAGTAATTTTACCGGTGCAGATACGAGAAATGGTCTGACAGCGGTTGTGGCAGTTAAGCATCCTGACCCTATTTTTGAAGGTCAGACGAAAACCAAACTGGCAAGTGCGGATGCAACAAAAGCTGTATTTACTGTGGCAGGAGAGGAACTTCAGCGGTATTTTGACCGGAATCTGGAAGTTTTAAAAGCCGTAATCAACTGTGCGGAAAAATCAGCAAAGATCCGGAAAGCCGAAGAAAAAGCAAAGACCAATATGCTGTCTAAATCCAAGTTTTCCTTTGACAGCAACGGGAAGCTGGCCAACTGTGAAAGCCGGGATCCAGAAAAATGTGAGATCTTTATCGTAGAGGGAGATTCTGCGGGAGGTTCGGCAAAAACCGCCCGTAACAGGCAGTTTCAGGCCATTTTACCCATTCGGGGCAAGATTTTAAATGTAGAAAAGGCGTCTATGGATAAAGTATTGGCAAATGCGGAGATCAAGACCATGATCAATACGTTTGGCTGCGGATTTTCCGAAGGATACGGCAATGATTTTGATATTACGAAACTGCGCTATAACAAAATCATATTGATGACGGATGCCGATGTGGATGGAAGTCATATTGACACCTTGCTTCTGACCTTTTTATACCGGTTTATGCCGGAGCTGATATACGATGGACATGTATATATTGCCATGCCGCCGCTGTTTAAGGTCATCCCAAAGCGGGGGGAGGAACAGTATCTTTACGATGAAAAAGAACTGGAACGTTACCGCCGCACCCATAAGGGAGATTTCACGTTACAGCGGTACAAAGGTCTGGGTGAAATGGATGCGGAGCAGCTATGGGAAACAACTCTTGACCCGGAGCGGCGCGTGCTTAAACTGGTGGAGATCGAGGATGCGAGAATGGCTTCCGAGATCACAGAGATGCTTATGGGAAGTGATGTACTGCCCAGGCGGCAGTTTATCTATGAGCATGCGGATGAAGCTGAGATTGATGCATAAGGAGAGGGAGTATGGCAGAGAGAATCATTAGAACAGAGTATTCCGAGGAAATGCAAAAGAGCTACATGAATTATTCCATGAGTGTTATTACAGCCAGAGCAATCCCGGATGCGAGAGACGGATTAAAGCCGGTGCAGCGGCGTGTATTATACGATATGAGTGAGCTTCATTTAAACCACGATAAGCCTCACAGGAAGTCGGCGCGTATCGTGGGTGATACCATGGGTAAATACCACCCCCACGGTGACAGCTCCATTTATGAAACCTTGGTAGTCATGTCCCAGATTTTTAAAAAAGGCATGCCTCTGGTTAATGGTCACGGAAACTTCGGTTCCATTGAAGGTGACGGTGCGGCTGCCATGCGTTATACGGAAGCGAGACTGGAAAAATTTGCGGAAGAAGTCTATTTAAAAGACTTAGACAAGACGGTGGACTTTATTCCAAACTATGATGAGACGGAAAAAGAGCCGGAGGTTCTTCCGGTCAGAGTTCCCAATCTTTTGATTAACGGAGCGGAAGGAATCGCAGTCGGTATGAGCACCAGTATTCCTTCTCATAACTTGGGGGAAGTCATTGATGCGGTCATGGCTTACATTGACAATCCTGACATTACCATTGCGGAACTGATGGAATATTTGCCCGGCCCGGATTTCCCCACCGGAGGGATTATCGCAAATAAAAGCGATTTACCTTCCATATACGAAACAGGCATGGGGAAAATCAAGCTTCGTGGAAAAATCGAGGTAGAGCTTGGAAAGAGGAAGTCTGATAAGG
The DNA here is from genome assembly GCF_043633585.1 of Lacrimispora sinapis. Lineage (NCBI taxonomy): Bacteria > Bacillati > Bacillota > Clostridia > Lachnospirales > Lachnospiraceae > Lacrimispora > Lacrimispora sinapis. The sequence goes on from NZ_CP141832.1 coordinate 1,766,849, forward strand.
ATAAACTGGTGGTTACAGAGATTCCTTATACCATGATCGGAGCCGGAATCAACAAATTTTTGGTGGATGTTGCAAACCTGGTGGAAAGCAAAAAGCTTTCTGATGTGGTAGATATTTCCAACCAGTCCAACAAAGACGGGATCAGGATCGTGCTGGAACTGCGCAAGGATGCGGATGTGGAAAAGATCCGCAACATCCTTTATAAGAAAACAAAGCTGGAAGACACCTACGGAGTCAATATGCTTGCCATCGCAAACGGGCGTCCGGAGACTTTGAATTTAAAAGGAATCCTTAAAAATTACCTGGATTTTCAATATAAAAATGCAACCAGAAAATATCAGGCCCTGTTAGATAAAGAACTGGAAAAGAAGGAAATCAAGGAAGGTCTGATCAAAGCCTGTGATATCATTGATTTGATCATTGCCGTTTTAAGGGGTTCCAAGAATTTAAAGGATGCAAAAAACTGCCTGATGACCGGAGATGTTACAAATATCAAGTTTCGGGTCAGCGGGTTTGAAGAGGAAGCAAAAAAGCTGAACTTTACGGAAAAACAGGCAAGTGCGATTCTGGAAATGAGGCTTTATAAGCTGATTGGATTAGAAATCCTCCAGCTGCAGAAGGAATTCAAGGAGACTCTGGAAAAAATCGCTTTATACGAAAAAATACTTTCCAGCAGAAAAAATATGGATGATGTGATCAAAGAGGATCTGGAATACATAAAGAAAGAATATGCCACGCCCAGAAGAACTTTGATTGAAGACGGTAAGGAAGCCGTTTATGATGAATCTGCGGTAAGCGTCTCAGAAGTGACTTTTGTCATGGACCGGTTTGGATACTGTAAAGTTCTGGACAAGAATACCTATGAGAGGAACAAAGAAACCATTGAAACGGAGAACTTATATGTGGTAAACTGTTTCAATACGGATAAGATCTGCATTTTTACCGATACAGGAAACCTGCATCAGGTAAAAGTACTTGATATACCAGGGGGAAAACTCCGGGACAAAGGAACTCCTGTCGATAATTTAAGCAAGTTTGATGGGACAAAAGAAAAAATCATTTACTTAGGCCATGCAGAAGGATTGAAGGGCCGTAAATTCCTGTTTGCAACAAAGCAGGCATTGGTTAAGCTGGTGCCGGGGGAAGAATTTGAAACCAACAACCGGACAGTGGCCGCCACCAAGCTTCAGGAGGGAGATTCCATTATCAGTATACAGCTTTTAGAAGAACAAACGGATGTTGTGCTTCAGACGTCGGCAGGGGTTTTCCTGCGGTTCCATGTAGAAGAGATTTCTGAAATGAAGAAGAATGCAAGGGGCGTGCGCGGAATGAAATTATCCCAGGGCGAAGAACTGGAAGCGGTTTACTTATTAGGAGATGAGCCTGTGATCCGGTATAAGGAAAAAGAGGTCCATTTGAATCGGCTGAAGGTTGGAAAACGGGATGGAAAAGGCAGTAAGGTTCGCCTTTAGTACGTTACCACAAAATACATTCCAGAGAAATGTCTTTGCAGGACGTACAAATGTATTTTTATGGCGAATAAATATTGATTTTTTCCTCACTTTGTTATAGGATAGTTAAGAATTCAGCGTATGATAGTATTACAGAATAAGAAGAAGTGAGGAGAAAGCGATGGAAAAGAAATTGCAAGTTGGCATCTTGGGAGCAACCGGTATGGTAGGTCAGAGGTTCATTTCTCTGCTGGAACATCATCCCTGGTTTGAGGTAGTAACAGTAGCAGCAAGTCCTCGCTCTGCCGGAAAATCATATGAAGAAGCGGTTGGAAGCCGCTGGAAAATGACAACACCTATGCCGGAGTCGGTTAAAAACTTAACGGTGATGAATGTAAATGAAGTGGAAAAAGTGGCTGCAGGTGTTGATTTTGTTTTCAGTGCGGTGGACATGACAAAAGAGGAAATTAAGGCGATTGAAGAAGCATATGCAAAAGCGGAGATCCCTGTTGTCTCGAATAACAGTGCACATAGATGGACCCCGGATGTACCTATGGTGGTTCCGGAGATTAATCCGGAGCATTTTGAGGTGATCAAGGATCAGAGGAAGCGCCTTGGCACAAAACGGGGATTTATTGCCGTAAAGCCAAACTGTTCCATTCAGAGCTATGCACCGGTGCTTACGGCATGGAGAGAATTTGAACCCTACGAAGTGGTGGCCACTACTTATCAGGCAATTTCCGGAGCAGGAAAGACCTTTAAGGACTGGCCGGAGATGGAAGGAAATGTGATTCCATATATCGGAGGGGAAGAAGAAAAAAGTGAGCAGGAGCCATTGCGTCTCTGGGGGTCCGTTGAGAATGGCAGGATCGTAAAGGCAAGTGAGCCTGTCATTACCTGCCAGTGTATCAGGATTCCCGTTTTAAACGGTCATACTGCGGCTGTATTTGTTAAATTCCGCAAAAAGCCGACCAAAGAGGAGCTGATCCAGCGGATCCGCAGCTTTAAAGGAATTCCCCAGGAGTTAGATCTTCCAAGTGCACCAAAGCAGTTCATTCAGTATATGGAGGAAGACAACCGTCCTCAGATAGCGTTTGATGTGGATTATGAAAATGGAATGGGTATTTCCGTAGGACGTTTGCGGAAAGATACGGTTTATGATTATAAATTTGTGGGAATGTCCCATAATACGGTAAGGGGAGCGGCAGGCGGTGCGGTTCTCTGTGCCGAACTTTTAACGGCAAAGGGGTATATATCTGCCGAAAAATAAAAAGACCATAAGACTCCCTCTTCAATAGGGGGAGTTTTTAGGAAAAGGTATATGGAGGAGGCAATATGGCTTACAAAAAAGAGCTTTGGGGAAACATGCCTGATGGCAGTGAAGTGTATTTGTATACACTGGAAAACGAAAATGGAGTTTCCGCTTCATTTACAGATTTAGGAGCCGTCTGGGTCACTATGGAGGTGCCGGATAAGACTGGGCAAAAGACAGACGTGGTCCTGGGCTATGACAGTGTGTCCGGGTATCTGGACAATCCGCCTCATTTTGGTGCGCCCATCGGACGGAATGCGAACCGCATAGCCAATGCAAGATTTTCAATTAACGGCAGGGAATATACCCTGGAAGCCAATGATGGCGTCAATAATCTTCACAGCGGTCCTGATCTTTACCACAGACGTTTATGGGATGCCCAAATCGAAGAAACCGAACAGGGGACCAGCCTTCATTTTTCCCTTTTCTCTCCGGATGGAGATCAGGGATTTCCTGGTAATGCGGACATCACCGTCACATATACCCTGACGCCGGATGACAGTCTTATGCTTTCTTACCACATGATTTGCGACCAGGATACGGTGGCCAACTTCACGAATCACAGTTATTTCAATCTGGATGGACATGATGGCGGATATGCAATGAAACAGCGGGTATGGATTGACGGGGATACATATACAAGAGCAGATGAAGGCTCCATTCCCACCGGAGAGTTTACTCCTGTTAAAGGAACGCCTATGGATTTTACCGTTATGAAGACCATTGAGCAGGATTTAAGTGAGGACTATGAGGCATTGCTGCTTGGCAAAGGCTATGATCATAACTGGGTACTCAACCACCCGGATGGGGAGATTTCCTTATGTGCGGCGGCCGAATCGGATAAGACAGGCATTCGCATGGAGGTGTATACGGATCTGCCGGGAATGCAGTTTTATACTGCGAATTTCTTGAAGGAAGGCATGAGAGGAAAGAAAAATGCAGTTTATGGGAAACGCTGCTGTTACTGTTTTGAGACTCAGTATTATCCCAATGCAGTGAATATTCCTGAATTTCCTTCTCCGGTTTTAAAAGCGGGAGAAGAATATAATACGGTAACTATTTATAAATTTTCCGTTACAGAATAAATGAAACAGGGATGAAAAAAACAGGGACGCAGCCATATTGCGCCCCTGAACTTATGTGAAAGGAATCAGTTCGTGTACATATGAAAATACAAGAGGGAAACGGAATCAAGGCACTGTCTGTCATAGGACTGATTGTGACGACAATTATTTGGGGCAGCGCTTTTGTGGTGATGAAAAATTCGGTAGATGTGATTTCTCCTACCTATCTGCTGGCATTGCGTTTTACCATTGCTTCCATCGCTTTGGTGGCTATATTCTGGAAACGGGTTCGATCGGTCAGGAAGACGGATCTTATGTGCGGCGGACTTTTGGGCGTGTTTCTGTTCGTGAGCTATCTGCTGCAGACCTATGGCCTAAAATACACCACGGCCAGTAAAAATGCTTTTATCACAACCTTATATGTCATTCTGGTGCCCTTTTTGCACTGGTTTTTCAACGGAAAGAAACCATCGGGAAATAATTTGGCAGCAGCAGTCATTGCCGTTGCCGGCCTTGCCCTTATCTCCCTGGAAGGGGATCTGACTGTTAATATAGGCGATTTGCTGACATTGTTATGCGGCCTTTTCTTTGCGTTCCATATCGTGTTTATTGGACGGTATACAAAGAATCACGATCCCATAGTATTAACGGTGGTTCAGATGGTTGTGGCAGCGGCATTGAGCTGGATGCTGGCTCCGCTGCTGGAAGGAAGTCTGGATTTTAGAGTCATTGACGGCTCCATGGTTACTGGCTTGCTGTATCTGGGTATTTTCAGCACCATGCTCTGTTTTTTGCTGCAGAATGTAGGACAGAAGCATTTAAGCCCCAATACGTCTTCGATTATATTGTCATTCGAGGCAGTCTATGGTCTGGTGTTTTCCGTCCTGTTTCTTGGAGAGACAGTTACGGCAAGACTGATGGCAGGCTGTGTTCTCATGTTTGCGTCCATAATTCTATCCGAATACAGAAAGAAGAGTACCGGCTGATTCTGTGAAATAAAGAATATTATTCTTGTTTTTTACCACTCCTTCTCGTAAAATTGTTTCCTGATGTATCATTGATAATCTATTTTTACAATGCTATAATAAGCTAAAACCATGTTTAAGCAGGTAAATATTTGCTATTCATAAGTTTTAATGGTATAATAGTCGGGTTACTATTATGAAAGCAGTGGGGAGATATATGTCGAAATCGTTATACATTGCAGAAAAACCTAGTGTAGCTCAGGAATTTGCCAATGCTTTGAAAGTGAAAGGAAGACGCAGTGACGGATACATTGAATCGGACCAGGCGATTATAACCTGGTGCGTGGGTCATCTGGTAACTATGAGCTATCCCGAAAGCTACGATCCCAAATTTAAACGATGGAGTTTATCCACCCTTCCGTTTCTTCCCAAAGAATTTAAGTATGAGGTAATACCTGGTGTTGAAAAGCAATTTAAAATTGTAAGCAGTCTGCTGAACCGGCCGGATGTGGATGTCATATATGTCTGCACTGACTCCGGACGGGAAGGAGAATACATATACCGTCTGGTCGCCCAGATGGCAGGAGTGAAGGACAAGCATCAAAAACGTGTATGGATCGACTCCCAGACGGAAGAGGAGATATTAAGAGGAATCCGGGAAGCAAAGGATGAATCCGAATATGACAATCTTTCCGCATCTGCCTATTTACGGGCAAAAGAGGATTATCTTATGGGAATTAATTTTTCCCGATTGCTTACACTAAGATATGGACAGCACATTTCCAATTATTTAAGGACGGGAAAAAATACGGTCATATCCGTAGGGCGGGTCATGACCTGCGTTTTGGGTATGGTGGTCCGCAGAGAGCGGGAGGTACGAGATTTTGTAAAAACTCCTTTCTACCGGGTGATAGGCACATTTATAAAGGATGAGATGGATTTTGAGGGCGAATGGAGAAGTGCGCCCGGCTCTAAGTATTTTGAATCCCCATTTCTTTATAAAGAAAATGGCTTTAAAGAGAGAAAATATGCCGAAGAATTGATCGGGTCCCTGTCAGCTATGGAACCTATGGAAGGAACGGTTGTTTCCATAGAAAAGAAAAAGGAAACGAAAAACCCGCCTCTTCTTTACAATCTGGCAGAGTTACAAAATGATTGCTCCAAGATGTTTAAGATCAGCCCCGATGAAACTCTTAAAGTGGTGCAGGAGCTTTACGAAAAGAAGATGGTCACTTATCCGCGAACCGATGCCAGAGTATTATCTACAGCAGTTGCAAAGGATATCCATAAAAACATCAGCGGATTAAAAGGATTTGAACCGTTATCGGCAGCAGCGGCAGAGGTTTTGGAGAACGGCTCTTACCGTACCATTGAAAAGACCAGATATGTCAATGACAAGCAGATCACGGATCACTATGCCATCATACCCACCGGTCAGGGGCTTGGAGCCGCAAGAGGACTGTCTTCCCTGTCGGCAAAAATTTATGAAGTGATCACAAGAAGGTTTTTAAGCATTTTTTATCCTCCGGCTGTTTATCAGAAATATTCCCTGGAGCTGGCTGCGGAGAAAGAACATTTTTATTCCAGTTTCCGTGTGATGCTGGAGGTCGGCTATTTAAAAATTGCAGACGTCTCCGGTGTTAAGAAAAAAGCTCAGGAAGAAAAGAACAACGCTTCTTCTGAAAGTAATCCGGATGATAATAATGGGGAAGCTCCCCAGAAAAATATGGATAATCCAGCCTTTATAGCCATGCTTGCAACTCTGAAAAAGGGAATGCAGATTCCCATAAAAGGACTTGCAATCAAAGAAGGAGAGACTTCACCTCCCAAACGGTATACGTCCGGTTCCATAATTTTGGCCATGGAAAATGCAGGTCAGCTGATTGAGGATGAGGAATTACGTGCTCAGATTAAAGGAAGCGGGATTGGAACCAGTGCAACCAGGGCTGAGATATTAAAAAAGCTGTTTCATATCAAATACCTTTCACTAAACACTAAAACTCAGGTGATTATTCCCACCTTGCTTGGAGAGATGATTTATGATGTGGTCAATGCCTCCATTAAACAGCTGTTAAACCCGGAGCTTACGGCAAGCTGGGAAAAAGGACTGACTTATGTATCCGAAGGGTCCATTACCGAAGAAGAGTATATGCAGAAATTGGCGAATTTTGTTGCCGGACGCACCGCAGGAGTGTTAAGGCTCAATAATCACTACGATCTTCGTAGCGTATTTGATGCCGCGGCAGCTAATTATAAAAAACAAAAATAGGAGATTATTAACATGAAAAAAGAAGATATGACAAACCAAGATTTATTTGATACGAACCATACGATTGCAAAATTATTATTTGAACAGAACACCTATCCATGGGAGATCCTTCCGAAAATCAGCGAGTTCATTGTTTCCCTGGGACAGCGTCTTCCAAAAGATGAATACGTTCATGTGGGAAAGGCCGTATGGATTCACAAATCAATAAATCTTCCGCCCACAGCATGTATGGGTGAGAATGTAATCATCTGTAAAGGTGCTCAGATCCGCCATTGTGCATTTGTCAGAGGCAATGCAATCATTGGAGAAGGGGCTGTCGTAGGAAACTCTTCTGAAATCAAGAATTCCATCCTTTTTGACGGTGTTCAGGTTCCTCATTTTAATTATGTCGGAGATTCTATTTTAGGATACAAGTCTCATATGGGTGCTTCCTCCATCGCTTCCAACGTAAAAACAGACAAGTCTTTGGTTAAGGTGCATGCAGAAGACGGTGACATCGAAACCGGACTTAAAAAGTTTGGCGCTATCATCGGAGATTTTGCAGAGATCGGCTGCGGTGCGATCTTAAATCCGGGAACCGTTATCGGACCAAAATCCAATATCTATCCTCTCTCTTGCGTGAGAGTCTGTGTTGATGCAAACTCCATCTACAAGAACCAGGGGGAAGTTGTTGAAAAAGCAGTAACAGAGGAATAAGCATCATTCATATCCTTGAATGTATGAAAAGAGCCGCTTCATGATGAAGCAGCTCTTTTTTGATAATTGCCATTGATTTATTTTGTTCCGAAAATACGGTCTCCGGCGTCTCCCAGACCAGGACAGATATAGGCATTTTCATTTAACTCACGGTCTAAATGTCCAACATAGATTTGGATGTCAGGGTGGGCTTCATGAAGTCTCTTTAAGCCTTCCGGAGCAGCAATGATTGCCATAAATTTGATATTCTTGCCGCCATACTGCTTGATGAAATCAACCGCTGCCACAGCAGAACCACCGGTTGCTAACATAGGATCGGTGACAACGATAGTTCTCTGCTCAATAGGGCTTGGCAGCTTGCAGTAGTATTCATGAGGTTCATGAGTTACTTCATCCCGGTACAAGCCAATGTGTCCCACCTTTGCGGAAGGAACCAGAGCCAGAATACCATTTACCATACCCAATCCTGCACGGAGGATCGGTACGACTGCCATCTTCTTGCCGGCGATCATCGGTGTCATACAGGTCTCAATCGGAGTTTCCACTTCAACATCCTGTAATGGAAGATCTCTTAATGCTTCAAAGCCCATCAGCATGGCAATCTCTTCGATCAAAGCCCGGAATTCGTTGGTTCCCGTCTTCTTATCTCTTAAGATAGAAATTTTATGCTGAATCAGCGGGTGGGTAAAAACGGTTACATTGTCCATTGAAAAATCCATAGTGTTATTTGTCCTTTCTTGAATCTCTTGTTGTATCAGGAACCTCCGGCAGAATCAGGTTCATTAAGACCCCGACTACGACTGCAATGAAAAGGCCTGAAATGTTTAATGTAATTGATCCGATCACGACGTTAAGACCGCCGAGCTGTCCGAATCCCAGTCCAAACACCAGAATCAGTCCAACGATGGATAAATTTCTGCTGTGCGTAAAATCTAAATTGGATTCAGCCAGAGAACGGATACCAACAGCTGCGATCATTCCGAAGAGCATGATTTCAACTCCGCCCTTTACAGGACCAGGAATGGTCTGAAGGATTGCCCCCATCTTTCCGAATAAGCCGAGGATAATTGCAAATACAGCGGTAATCCGTAACAGCTTTGGATTATAGTTTTTGGTGGTTGCAAGCACTCCTGTGTTTTCCGCATAAGTCGTATTGGCGGGACCACCTGTAAAACCGGCAAAAAGTGTCGCAATGCCGTCACCCATGAGCGTACGGTGAAGGCCTGGGTCCTTTAAAAAGTCTTTGCCTACAACCGTTCCATTGGTGGTAATGTCACCGATGTGTTCCATAAATGTTACACATGCAATAGGAGCAATGGAAAGAATGGCTCCAAGGCTAAACTTGGGAATGGTCATAAAACCTACTCCGTTAGAATCCTTTGTCACATATGGAATGTTAATCCAGGAAGCGGAGGTAATTGCCGAATAATCCATGTGGAAGATACCAGCAGCTCCTAAAATTACGCACAACAAATAGCCTGCTGCAATTCCGATGAGAATAGGAACAAGCTTAAAGAAACCGCGGGCGAAAATGGAGCAGAGAATCACGATGAGTAAGGTAAAGAGGGCAATTCCCAGATTTAACGCAATGGCCGGAGTCAGTCCGTCAGCAAGGCTTAAATTGCCGGTGGCATCATTAATTGCGGTGCTTGCCAGGTTAATGCCAATCACTACGATGACCGGACCAGTCACTACCGGAGGAAATATCCTCTTAATCTTGTCCGAACCTACGATAAATACGATCAGTGCGAAAAGAAGATAGACCAGACCGGCAAAAATAATTCCACCCTGTGCTAAAGGTACGTTTTCTGGAATCACGGTTCCTTCCGGGCGTGTGATTGAAGTAACCGCAGCCAGAAATGCGAAGGAAGAACCGAGAAACACAGGAACCTTAAATTTAGTACAGCAGTGGAATATTAAAGTACCAACGCCTGCAGAAAAAAGTGCCAGCGATGGGTTGAGACCTGTCAGTAAAGGAACCAGTACGGTTGCACCGAACATGGCGAACAAATGCTGAATACTGAGCAGATAATCTCGGGTTGTGAGTTTTGCATTTTGACTCATTTTTTGACTCCATTTCTATTTATTTTCCGTCCTATTCTATCAGAGAAAGAAGTAAATGGCAACTATTTTTACTATTTTGTCACAGGAGTATATGAAACCAGTGCATAATCTCCCAAAGCGTGAGGGACGGGAATGGAGAAAATGATGGCTCCCTTTTCCTCATAACTAAAGGAATCGGGGAATGCGGGAGTTCCGTCAGGCTGACTAAGCTTAAGCGGAAAATCAGCTTCCTGGAAGATTTTGGTATATGAGTCAAGATCTGTCTGTGTCCGCATTTCCAAAAGTGCTTCGGTGAGTTCGGCAGAAGCATTGTAAAATTTCACCTGATCGGAAAGAACATATTCAGCCAGAGTTTCGGGATTTGCGTAATCGGTAAGACCCAGATCCTTTCCCTGGGTTAAATCAACGGTATTTGTATAGAACATATTCAGAGGATGGGCAGCTCCTTCGGAATAATAGGTCCCGGTATATACTGCCGTAATCCGTTTGGAATCAGCCGAAACGATTCGGGCTTCTATAATAAGCGTATCTTTTAACGGATCTACGGAATTTGCCTGTAATACTTTAAGGGCATTATTTTTTAGGAGAGTATTGATCTCTTCTTCCTTTTTTTCATCATTTAAATGTGAGAGAACCGGGTACTGTATGGAAATATTTTTATCTTTGTGGGTTTTTATGGAAGCTGTGATACCGGACTGGGAAGTGGTTTTTTCGGAATAATCCCTGATTACGATGGTGCTTGCCTGGCTTTGAGTGGATACAGCATCAGCGGAACCAGCTTTTATATAATTTTTCTGGCCGCAGCTGCTTAAAACAAGTGCACAGCCCAGGGGAAAAAGGAGAAACCATTTACGTTCCATAATTACGTTACCGCCTTTCCGGATAAGTATTTATAATCAGTATACCATATTTTGTGAAATTATGATAAAGAAATGGGGATTTAACACGTTTGTATTTTAATTCCTGAGAATAAGTAACATATAAAAAAGGTGGTATAAAGTCAAAACATTTCGCAAAATGTCTTGATTCTATACCACCTTTCCACACAATGCCGATGGCCGGATTCGAACCGGCACGGAGGTTATCCGCTGCATTTTGAGTGCAGTGCGTCTGCCAGTTCCGCCACATCGGCTCTCGTCTGCAACGATGATTATTCTATCACAGGATTTTCCATTTGGCAAGTGTTTTTTTGAGATTATTAAATTGAAAATAGGTTAAATATATTGTATGATAGATAAAAGAAATTGTTAAGGAGGTGTCTGAACGATGACATGCAAAGAAGCCGAGGGTCTCGTCATGCCATACATCAGGGATGAACTTACTGACGATGAATTAAAAGAATTTCTGGAACACATGGAATCCTGTCCCAGCTGCCGTGATGAACTGGAAATTTATTTTACGGTGGAAGTTGGTATCAGACAATTGGACTCCGAAACTGGGAACTATAATATAAAAGGAGCTTTGGAAGCAGCGGTGGAACAATCCAAACAAAGAATCCAGGCTGTAAAGCTTATAAAAATTGCCAGATATGCAGTATCTACGCTGAGTATCATGGCATTAATAATCTCAGTCCTTTTGCAATGCAGAATCTGGATGCAGCAGGGCTTATTATGATGGGAGAACAGATGAACAGGAAACGAATTGTGTTAATAGATGGAAACAGTATGATAGCCAATGCCTTTTATGGCATGCCCTCCAATGCGGCTGATGCCGTGATCCGTCTGATAAAAGGCATTTTGGAACGGAGAGAAGCCGATTATCTTGCCATAACTTTTTCGGCTGAAGACGGCGGCGGCACTCTGACGGAAAAAGCGCTGCTGCAGCAGAAGGAGCGGCTGAAAGAACTGTCGGATTCTCTTAGTATTTCTGTATTATCCGAAAAAGGATATGAGTCTGCGGAGCTTTTGGCATCGCTGGCAAAAAGCTGTGAAACAGAAGGCGGAGATATCCAGATCATATCGGAAGACAAAAGACTTTTACAGCTGGTGAGAGACCATGTAACGGTACACATTCCTTCCATGGGCGAGGAGGGACTCGTTTTAAAATCCTACTCGCCGGCGGATATTGAAGGAGAATTCGGTCTGGAGCCGGTAAAGCTAAAGGGAGTTTTTTCTCTTACAAAGGCAAACGGCATTGGTGAGAAAACAGCCTGTCAGCTGATAAAACAATATGAAAGTATTAAAAATCTTTTTGATCATCTGGAGGAAGTCGAATCTCTCAGAATCAAAGAAATCTTAAAAGCAACTGAGAAAGAAATCAAAGAAGAGGAAAAGCGGAACACTCTCAGGGATGACTGCAGTCTCCGTCTGGACGATTCAAACTCTATCTCAGAAGCGGAAATCCGCCAGATCATGGATATGGACTTTGTTCCGGCAGATTTTCCGGATGAAGAGAACCAGGAGTCTTTGGAAGATTTTCCGGTTCATTTGGTGACCGACTTTTCTGAAGCGGAAACCATATTTTCCAAATGTCTGCCGGATAGCCGTCTGGGACTGCACCTGGTCATTGAAGACAAAGCCATAACAGCCTTATCCTTGTGCCTTGGGCAAGCGCAATGTTACTGTATCATTCCCCAGGGATTTTTAACATCAGAGTATCTGGCCGGAAAAGCGGAGGAAATCTCTAAAAAAGCGGGACATGTAACCGTACTGGATTTAAAGAGCCAGCTTCCTTTCTTAAAGCTGGAAGCCGGAAGCCCGGTATTTGATGCAGGAGTCGCTGCATATCTGCTGAATCCGTTAAAGGATTCCTATGCTTATTACGATCTGGCGGCAGATTATCTGGATATGACCATTCCTTCAAGGGCTGACTTGATTGGAAAAAGTTCCATTGGCCGGGCATTGGAGGAAAAAAGGGACGCTGCAGTTTCCTGTATCGGCTATATGTCTTACGTTGCTTACCGTTGCGGGGAAGTACTTCCTGAGGAACTAAAGAAAAACGGTATGGACACTCTGTTTTATGAGATTGAACTGCCCCTGATCTACAGCCTCTATTCTATGGAATCAGCCGGAATCAAGGTAGAACGTGACCGGTTAAAGGAATACGGGGACAGGCTAAAGGTCCGTATTATGGAACTGGAACAAAAAATATACGAAGAAACAGGAGAAACCTTTAATATCAATTCTCCCAAGCAGCTGGGGGAGATTTTGTTTGACCATATGAAGATTCCCGGAGGAAAGAAGACAAAAACCGGATATTCTACGGCTGCAGATGTTTTGGAAAAACTGGCACCCGATTATCCGGTGGTAAACCTGATTTTGGATTACCGTCAGCTGACTAAATTAAAATCCACATATGCCGATGGCCTGGCAGCGTATATCGGACCGGATGAACGGATTCATGGAACGTTTAACCAGACCATCACTGCCACCGGAAGAATCAGCAGTACAGAACCGAATCTTCAAAACATTCCGGTGCGTATGGAACTGGGACGGGAGATCCGTAAGGTCTTTGTTCCGAAGGAAGGCTGTGTTTTTGTGGATGCCGACTATTCCCAGATCGAGCTGAGGGTTCTGGCTCATATGTCGGGCGACCAGCGGCTTATCAATGCGTATAAACAAGCGGAGGATATCCATGCCATTACTGCGTCGGAGGTGTTCCACGTTCCGCTTAATGAAGTGACCTCTTTGCAGAGAAGAAATGCAAAAGCTGTGAATTTTGGAATCGTATATGGAATCAGTTCCTTTGGTTTAAGCGAAGGATTAAGCATTACCCGGAAGGAAGCATCGGAATACATTGAAAAATATTTTGAGACCTATCCGGGAGTCAAGAAATTTTTAGACGGACTTGTTGCAGAGGCGAAGGAAAAAGGGTATGCGGTCAGCATGTTTGGCAGACGCCGTCCCGTTCCTGAGCTGAAATCTTCAAATTTTATGCAGCGTAATTTTGGTGAGCGTGTGGCCATGAACTCCCCCATCCAGGGAACCGCAGCAGATATTATGAAGATCGCCATGATTCGCGTGGACCAGGCATTGAAGAAGCAGGGATTAAAGTCCCGGATCGTTCTTCAGATACACGATGAACTATTGATAGAAACCTATCGGGATGAGCTGGAACAGGTAAAGGAACTTTTAACAGAAGAGATGAAACATGCGGCAGACCTTTTAGTATCCCTGGAAGTGGAAGCGAATGTGGGAGAATCCTGGTTTGATGCAAAATAAGGAACTGGTGGCAGAATAATGAGAGTAATTGCATTAACAGGAGGGGTAGGCGCAGGTAAGAGTCTGGTTCTTTCTATATTAGAGAATGAATATAAGGCAGAAGTTATCAAAGCAGATGAGGTCGCCCATGAACTTATGAAACCAGGGCGGGAAGGATATGTTAAAATAGTAGAAACTCTGGGAGACCATATTTTAAAGGCAGACGGTACCATTGACCGGAAGATCCTCTCCCAATGTATTTTCCGGGATGACCGCATCAGGAAAGCCGTGAATGAGATTATTCATCCGCTTGTATGGAAAAACATAAAGGGTAAAATTTCTTCTTCCCAAGCAGGCCTTATTGTGGTAGAATTTGCAATTATGGGTGAAAAAGCGGAAGTTGGTTATGACGAGATGTGGTATATTTATGCATCGGAGCCGGTACGAATCCGCAGACTCTTTGAAAACAGGGGTTATGAGAGAGAGCATTCAGAACGAATCATTGCGAGTCAGGCAAAAGAAGCAGATTACCTGGCCCGCTGTGACAGGGTCATCAGAAATGACGGTTCCATCGAAGAGATCAGGGACCAACTTGCGGAAATATTAAATAACAGGGGACAGAACGAAACATGAGACTGGTAAGCATTGCAAGCGGAAGCAGCGGAAACTGCATTTACGTGGGCTCGGATACGACTCACATTCTGGTAGATGCAGGAATAAGCAACAAACGAATCCAGCAGGGGTTAAACGACATTGGAGTAAAGGGAAGTGAACTGACAGGAATCGTGATTACCCATGAGCATTCGGATCATACCAAAGGCCTGGGAGTCTTAGCCAGAAAGTGCGGCGTTCCCATCTATGGGACAAAGGAAACACTGGAAGAGATATCCAAGCAAAAATATCTGGGGGAATATCCCAGGGAACTGTTTTGTCCCATTCGGCCCGATGTGGATTTTTGTATCGGGGATTTGGAAGTCAAGCCTTTTTCCATTGACCACGATGCAGCAAATCCTGTGGCATACCGGGTCCAGCATGGACATAAATCCGTTGCGGTGGCCACAGATATGGGGCATTTCAACCAGTATATCATTGATCATCTTCAGGGTCTTGATGCAGTGCTTCTGGAATCCAACCATGATGTGAATATGCTGCAGGCCGGACCATATCCCTATTATCTGAAACGGCGGATTCTGGGGGATCATGGACATCTTTCCAATGAAAATGCAGGAAGGCTGTTATGCAGCATTCTCCATGAAAACTTAAAGAAGATTCTTCTTGGGCATTTGAGCAAGGAAAATAATTACGAAGAACTTGCTTATGAAACAGTAAGGCTGGAAATCACAGAAGGAGATAATCCATATCTGGCATCCGATTTTTCCATTGAAGTTGCAAAAAGGGATCAGATGTCGGAAATTATAACTATATAACAAAGAGGAGAGCATTATGAATAAGACGATTATTACAGTAGTTGGAAAAGACACCGTAGGGATCATTGCAAAAATCTGTACATATCTGGCCGATAACCGGGTCAATATTCTGGATATTTCCCAGACCATCGTACAGGGATTCTTTAATATGATGATGATTGTTGACATGGATGATTCTGTGAAGCCATTTGGAGAACTGTCTGATGAACTGGAGCAAATTGGTGATGAAATCGGCGTAAAGGTTAAATGCCAGAGAGAAGAGATTTTTACAAAAATGCACCGAATCTGATGATAAAAGCAAGGCTTAAGAAAAGGATGGGTTCCCGATATGTTAAATATGTTTGAAGTAAATGAAACCAATAAGATGATTGAACAGGAACTGCTTGATGTGCGTACCATTACCATGGGCATCAGCCTCCTTGACTGCTGTGACAGTGATTTAAAGGCAGTAAACGAAAAAATCTATCAAAAGATCACGACGGTTGCCAAAGACCTTGTTTCAGTGGGGAAAGAGATTGAAAAGGATTTTGCAATTCCGATCGTAAATAAAAGAATTTCCGTAACGCCTATCGCCATGGTGGGCGGCTCTGCCTGCAAAACTCCGGAAGATTTTGTGACCATCGCTCAAACCCTGGACCGTGCCGCAAAGGAAGTGGGTGTGAATTTTATCGGCGGTTACTCTGCTCTGGTCAGCAAAGGGATGACCACTGCCGATGAGAATCTGATCCGTTCCATACCAAAGGCTCTGGCATGTACAGAACGGGTATGCAGTTCCATCAATGTAGGCTCAACCAAAACCGGAATCAACATGGATGCCGTAGCACTTATGGGTAAAATCGTTCTTGAAACAGCGGAAGAAACCAAGGACAATGATTCTCTTGGCTGTGCAAAGCTGGTTGTATTCTGCAACGCGCCGGATGATAATCCTTTTATGGCCGGAGCGTTCCATGGGGTAACGGAAGCGGATACTATTATTAACGTAGGAGTCAGCGGACCCGGAGTTGTAAAAACTGCAATCGAATCCGCCAGAGGACAGGACTTTGAGGTTCTTTGCGAAACCATCAAAAAGACAGCATTTAAAATCACCCGCGTGGGACAGCTGGTGGCTCAGGAAGCCTCTAAAAGATTGAATGTTCCGTTTGGAATCATTGATTTATCTCTTGCCCCGACTCCTGCAGTGGGTGACAGTGTGGCTGAGATTTTAGAAGAGATTGGTCTTGAAAGAGTCGGTGCACCTGGAACAACAGCGGCTCTTGCCCTTTTAAATGACCAGGTGAAAAAAGGCGGAGTTATGGCTTCCTCTTATGTAGGAGGTTTAAGCGGAGCATTCATTCCGGTCAGTGAAGATCAGGGAATGATCGACGCAGTTGCCATGGGAGCACTTAATTTAGAGAAGCTGGAGGCCATGACCTGTGTGTGTTCGGTCGGTCTTGATATGATTGCAATTCCCGGAGACACTCCCCCTTCAACCATCGCAGGAATCATTGCAGATGAATCCGCTATCGGCATGATCAATCAGAAGACAACGGCGGTCCGCATTATACCGGTCATCGGAAAATCGGTCGGTGATACCGTAGAATTCGGCGGCCTTTTGGGATATGCTCCTGTTATGCCCGTAAGCAAATACTCCTGCGAGAAATTTGTGTCCAGAGGCGGTAGAATTCCAGCTCCGATCCACAGCTTTAAGAACTAACAGATTTCCGGAGGAAAAGAAATGAATCTTTATTTAATCCGTCATGGACGTCAATCCAGCCGGCTTTGCAACGTTAATGTGAGTTTATCGGAAGCAGGTTTTCACCAGGCCAGGCTTGCAGGGGAAAGATTGGCTCATAAAAAAATTGATGCGGTCTATTCCAGCGATCTGATACGTGCAGTAGAAACGGCGAAGGAAGCCAATAAGCTTTGGAAGGTCCCGCATATGATCAGAACGGAATTGCGTGAAATCTCATTCGGAGACATGGAAGGTATGGCGGATGAAGACATTGCGGTGACCTTTCGGGAGTTTAAAAAAGAACAAGCCAGGATGGAGCAGGATTTACCTTATCCTGGTGGAGAATGTGCCGCAGATGTTATAAAAAGGGCAATGCCTGTCTTTGAAGAGATTGCCTCAGGCGGCTTTCAGAATGTTGCAGTAGTGACTCATGGGGGTGTGATCCGCTCCATAGTCGCTGCTTTTCTTCATATGGAACCCAAGGATTACCGTCTGCTGGGAAATTCCCTGGAAAATTGCAGCATTACAGAAGTGCGGTGGCTGGAGACAGATAATCGGTTTACGGTGGAGCGCTTTAATGATTATGCCCATCTGGAGTCTTACCCGGAACTTTTAAGGGCAGGCTGGACGGCTGTGGAAAACTGAAAGCAGAAAGGAATTGCTTGATTCAATGGAACAAAAAGAAAAGGAACAACTGATGCGGATTGCTGAAACATACCTGGATGAGAATCTGCTTCGGATCATAATCAGTAACCCGGTGCCAAAGCAGGAACTTTCAAAGGTCAAAATACGCCCCCTTTTGATGAAAGGAAATCTGATTTTTCAGGCGGAGGAATTGGCAGGAGCCCAGGCTTTCCATAGGAATTTATCGGCGGAAGAATGTGCCGCATATGTGACAGATTTAATGGATGGCAGACTTCGCCAGCTGGAACTGGATTCCAGAAAGGGCCAGGTAAGGGTTTTGGTAAGCAAAAAGGGAACCCTTAGCATCAAGGAAAAACGGCAGCAGCCAAAGATGGAGGCTGCCCCGCTGATATCAGAGCATAACAGGCAGAAAAGCTATATTTTAAAAGAAGGAACTCCCATTCCGTTCCTTGTGGATTTAGGGGTGATGACAGAAGAAGGCAAAATCGTCAAATCCCGGTACGATAAGTTCCGGCAGATCAACCGGTTTTTAGAATTTATGGAAGACATTCTTCCCAGGCTATATACGGACAGGGAAAATGTGATCATTGATTTCGGCTGCGGAAAATCCTATCTGACCTTTGCCATGTATTATTATCTCCATGAGTTAAAAGGCTATGCCATTCGGGTCATCGGACTTGACTTAAAGCAGAAGGTCATTGACGACTGCAACCGTTTAAAGGACAAATACGGATATCATAAGCTGGACTTTTATCATGGAGATATTGCCTCTTTTGAGGGAGTGGATCATGTAGATATGGTGGTGACGCTCCATGCCTGTGATACGGCTACGGATTATGCCCTTGCAAAGGCAGTCCGATGGGGTGCTTCTGTCATTTTATCCGTACCCTGCTGTCAGCATGAGCTGAATAAACAGATGAAAAATGAAGTAATGGCACCGGTATTTCAGTATGGTCTTATTAAGGAACGTCTTGCAGCTCTTTATACCGATGCCCTGAGAGCGGAAATATTGGAGAACAACGGATACCGGACCCAAATTCTGGAATTTATCGATATGGAGCATACTCCAAAAAACATCCTGATCCGGGCGGTGAAACAGGGCGGCAAAAAGGATAACCGAAAAGAAATAGAAGAAATCATGGAATTTCTCCATGGAAAGCTGACCCTTTTTGATTTACTGTCTGATTAGGAAATGTAGTGTATTGAAAGAAGGAAAGTTTCTTAAAGATATGTTTGAAAGAAAAAATGGATAAAATAAATAAATGAGGGAGGAAAATATCATGCCTTTTATTAATTCAAAAGTCAATGTACCGCTGTCCGAAGAAGTAAAAGAGGTTTTAAAGTCAAAGCTGGGCCAGGCAATAAGCCTGATTCCGGGAAAATCAGAAACCTGGCTGATGCTCGGTTTTGAAGACGACTGTTCTCTTTATTTCAAAGGGAAAAATAACACAAAGATTGCCTTTATTGAAGTCAAGATTTTTGGGCATGCTTCAAACCGGGACTATGACCGTTTAACCGCCGAGATCAGCCGTATTTACAGGGAAGTAGTGGGGATTTCACAGGATAAAATTTATATTAAATATGAAGAAGCAGAACACTGGGGCTGGAATGGAACAAATTTTTAACCAGACGTATATAAAATAACGAATCCGCCGTTAGGATATGACGACGGATTGCGTGAATTCATTTTTTATGTTTATACGGTATTTGTCCTGCAGCACGGTCTGATAGATATGGGAACAGTAGAAATCCTGCCGGAGCATAAAACGAACATTTTCGGGAAGAGCCAGTTCAGCACCGGCAGTTTTTGTAATGAGAGGGATGCTCCCTCTCTTTTTTATTTGGCCCATCAGGTCAGCAGAAGCCTTTTTAAAGCCCAATACCCTTGCATAAGGAGCATAACCTGCATTTCTTGCCGATAGGATCTGTTCCGAAGTGATCCCCAAGATAATATGGAGCAGCGCCCGGCTTACACGGGTATAGGTGTATTGCCTGGTTTTCAGACTGTCTATTTTTTCTTCAAAAGGAAGATAGTCAGGAAGCTGGTTAGAAAGTCTTGCAGCAAGTTCTTCAGAAACATCGGCAAACGTATCAAAGGAAGTTCCGCTGTGGGAAAGGCGAAGCAGCGCAGCATTCAAAAGAACGCTGTAATCATCTGGAAATATGGGATAACCGTTTTCTATCATCAGCTTTACCGGTTCCGGGACCTGAAGCAGAGAAAAATCCTTTGGAAGAGCGCTTCTTTCCCTTTCTTTTAGTATATTCCTGATTCCGGTTGCAGAGCTGAATTGATTTTCCGTCACGGCTGGATCGTGATAGCCGCTGCCTTTTCTGGAAATTGTAAGAGGCAAAAGGCTGCTTTTCTGTCTGATCATTGCCTTGCAGTATTCGATCCCCAAAATATTATTGGGAGAAGTCAGGATAGAAGCCTGCTCATCTGTCAGGATTTGGCAGGAAACCAGAGCCTGATATCTTGCCTGAGGAAAGGTTAATCCTTTTTTTAATCCTGCCCGGAGAGCTTGGGTATATGCCTCAGGCTCCTTAGCCAGCACAGAAGCGATGGCGATAAGCGTTTCAATGTCTCCGCATTCGCTTCCAAAACAGATGGAACCCACGACCCCAAGACGGTCAAGCAGGGCCACGCTGCCGGCGGCAAAATCCTCTGCGCTGCTGGTTGCAAAAACAGAGGGCAGCTCCAGCACAAGGTCAGCACCGCAGGAAAGTGCCATAGCGGTCCTGGTATATTTGTCATAGACGGCAGGGGCACCCCTTTGTACGAAGTCGCCGCTCATGACCACAATACAGAAATCTGCCTGCGACAGTTCTTTGGCTTTTTTTATATGATACGCATGTCCATTGTGGAATGGATTATATTCTGCAATAATACCGACTGTACGGAAATGTTTATTGTTTGCCATGTAATAAGTCCTTTTTCGTTAATATATCTCTTATTATGCTATTGTTTCGTAAAAAATGCAAATTATTTTGATGGAATACTTGAAAATTTTGAGGAATCCTCATAGAATAGAGTGAGGGTTAATAAAAAATCTTTGAGGATAAGAACAGGAGATTAGGGAAACATGAATTTTATTGTCGAAACATCAGCTCGTCATGTACATTTATCTCAAGAGCATCTTGAGATTTTATTTGGAAAGGGATATGAACTGACAAAGAAAAAAGAACTTTCACAGCCAGGACAGTTTGCCTGTGAGGAGAGAGTAACCGTTATCGGTTCCAAAAGTGAGTTCAAAGGCGTTTCTATTTTAGGACCAGTGAGAAAATCAACTCAGGTAGAGATTTCCCTGACGGATGCCCGTTCCATTGGCATCGCTGCACCAGTAAGAGAATCTGGAGATATTGCAGGGAGCGGTGCGTGCAAGATTGTTGGACCAGCAGGTGAGATCGATATTACAGAAGGAGTTATCGCTGCAAAGCGTCATATCCATGCAACACCTGCGGATGCAGAAAAGCTTGGCGTTAAAAACGGTGAGATCGTTTCTGTTAAAATTGACACAAACGGCAGAAGCCTTGTTTTCGGAGATGTGGTTGTTCGTGTAAGCGACTCCTACGCTCTTGCTATGCACATTGATACCGATGAATCTAACGCAGCTGGCTGCGGAAGAGAACAGTACGGCGAAATCGTTAAATAATCGAAGGAGATACAAATTTATATGAAAATTTTAGTTATCAACTGCGGAAGTTCTTCTTTAAAATATCAGCTGATCAATATGGAAAATGAAGAAGTTTTAGCAAAAGGTTTATGCGAGAGAATTGGTATTCCAGGGTCAAAATTAATTCATAAGGCAGAAGGAAAAGGTGAAAAGACCATCGAAGAAGATATGCCTAACCACACCTTAGCCATTGAACACGTTATGAAGGCATTGGTTGATCCGGAATTTGGTGTAATTAAAGATACAAGTGAGATCTCCGCAGTAGGCCACAGAGTTCTTCATGCAGGAACCGTTTACAGCGATTCCATCGTAGTCACTGAGGACGTAAAGAAGGTAGTACGTGACTGCTTCGATTTAGGACCTCTTCATAACCCTGCAAACTTGATGGGAATTGAAGCTTGTGAAGCTGCTATGCCAGGGACTCCAAACGTAGCTGTATTTGATACGGCATTTGGTATGGGTATGCCAGAGAAAGCTGCTTTATATGCGATCCCAACAGAATATTATGAGAAATACAGCATCCGCCGTTACGGCTTCCACGGTACAAGCCATAGCTTTGTATCCAAGGAAACTTTAAAGTTCTGTGGTCTTGACGAGAAAAAGGGCAAAGTAATTGTATGCCATTTAGGAAACGGTGCCAGCATCTCTGCCTCCATCGGCGGTAAGTGTGTGGATACCAGTATGGGTCTTACTCCGTTGGAAGGACTTATCATGGGTACCAGAAGTGGTGATATTGATCCTGCTTTTATTCAGTTCATCTGTGACAAAGAAGGAAAAACTGTGAATGAGGTTATTGATATCTTAAACAAAAAGTCTGGTATTCTTGGCATGTCCGGCGGCATCTCCAGTGATTTCCGTGATGTCCAGAAGGCTCAGGCAGAAGGAAACCACCTTGCAGATACAGCCATCAAAGCATATGTTTACCGCGTAGCAAAATACATCGGTGCTTATACTGCATCAATGAACGGTGTTGATGCCATTGCCTTTACTGCTGGCGTTGGTGAAAACGATATGCCGATCAGAGAAGAGATATGTTCCTATTTAGGATACCTTGGTGTTGTTATTGATGCAGAAGCTAACAGCAAGAGAGGTTTTAACAACATGATTTCCGCACCGGAATCCAAGGTTAAGGTATGTGTAATTCCTACCAATGAAGAGTTGGCAATTGCAAGAGAGACCAAAGCCCTGGTATAATCCGGAAGATGATGGTGCATCATAGTATTGCAACATCAAATATGGAAATATTTTGTTGACAAATAGTGCGCGCCTATGTATAATAGCATAGGTGCGTATTAGGAGACTAATATGCTTATTAATTTAACCGAGTTGTTTACCCTGGAGGGGAAAGAGAAAACCTATACACCAGATATTGAGATGAAAGTCTATCATGGGCCATACGGAGATTATGAGGTAGCTGCTGCGAAACCAGTTGTGCTGCGGATTATGAATCTGGGAGGCAAAAAGCTGGAAGTGGAAGGGAAAGCTGGTCTTACCCTTATTGTTCCATGTGACCGGTGTTTAGAGCCGGTGCCTGTGGATTTGGAATTCGATATGATCCGAGCGATTGACTTGAGTGAATCCGAAGGAGAGCGTGTAGAGGAACTCGATGAACAACCATACGTTAATGGTTATAATCTGGATGTAGACCAGTTGGTTTGTGATGAACTCATACTGAACCTGCCTATGAAGGTTCTCTGCAGTGAAAACTGCAAGGGGATTTGTAATAGATGTGGAACAAATCTCAATCATGAGACTTGTGACTGCGATATTAGGCCTACAGACCCTAGAATGGCAGTCATCCAGGATATTTTTAAACAGTTTAAGGAGGTGTAACCATGTCTATCTGTCCAAAGAACAAATCTTCTAAAGCAAGAAGAGACAAACGTAGAGCAAACTGGAAGATGAGTGCTCCAAATTTAGTAAAATGCAGCAAGTGCGGTGAGCTTATGATGCCTCACAGAGTTTGCAAGGCTTGCGGTTCTTACAACAAGAAAGAAATCATCAGCGTTGAAGCTTAATATTTCTTTGAATTCTGTTTTTTCTTTGATTAGAAGAAACTACTTATAAAAAGCTGTTACTCAATTGTTGGGTAGCAGCTTTTTTTGCGCGCGCGGCGGATGTTCCTGCATCTGATTTTAATTTTGCAATAGGTATTTGGAGGTGGATTTTCCGGGGAGAGATGGTATAAAGCGAATGTATTCATTATTAACAGAACAAGTGTTATGTTTTGGGGAGAATATTATATGCTATAATAAGTGCAGTATGCAGGGTGATGAATGGGGGTACATACATGGGTTTGATAATCAAAGGAGATGCCATTAAACGTCTGGCTGTAACACAAGATGGTAACATACTGGAAATAATTTATGGTTGATACAAAAGTTATTGTGGAACAAAAGAATTAAATTTGCGGTCGTCAGAATGAATGAGAGGGAAAGGTGTGGCTGGAATATGATAACAATTACAAATCCCATACAAAAAGGTTTTTACCCGGACCCTTCCATATGCAGGGTAGGTAAAGATTATTATATGGTTCATTCTACATTTGCATATGCACCGGGAATTCCTGTTTTTACCAGCACCAATTTGAGAGACTGGGTACAGATCGGGCATGTTTTGGAGCGGGAGGAACAACTAGGTTTAAAAGGGGCAAAGGTATCCCAGGGAATCTACGCCCCCACCATCCGGTATTTCGATGAAAAATTCTATGTGATTACAACAAATGTATCCGGTGGAGGAAACTTTTATGTGACCTCAGAAAAAGCGGAGGGACCGTGGTCGGACCCTGTTTATTTAAAAGATGCTCCAGGCATGGACCCAAGCCTGTTTTTTGAAAATGAAACCTGTTATTATGTGGGACAGCGGACAAAAGAACCTGCGGCTTATTATGGCGATTGTGAGATATGGATTCAGATGCTTGATCTGAGGGAAGGGAAATTAGTTGGGGAGCCAAAAAGCATATTTGACGGAAGTATGAAACGCACCATCTGGGCAGAAGGTCCTCATATCTATCATAAAGGAGACTATTATTATCTCCTTCTTGCAGAGGGAGGCACAGGTTATAATCACAGCATTGCTGTTGCCAGAAGCCGTTTGCTGGAGGGACCATACGAGTCTTGTCCCCATAATCCTGTTTTGACCCATCGTCATCTGGGCCATCGCTATCCCATCCAAAATATCGGTCACGGAGATTTGATAGAGACTCCTGGCGGGAAGTGGTTTCTTGTGATGCTGGGAACCAGACCGGTAAATGGATGTGCCGAACTGGGCCGGGAAACATTTTTGGCGGAAGTGGAATGGGAAGAGGAATGGCCGGTGGTGAATCCTCAGGTTGGAAAGGTAGCGGGGAAGAAGGAGTCGAAGGTTTTTGAGAAAAAACATGATATTTTCTGGACCCTACCACTGGACATGAGATGCATTGGATTAAGAGAGAATCCATCGAATATCCCATTAAAAGCGGAGGAGGGAAAGCTTTTTCTGCCTTTTCGGCCTGAGACAATGGAGGATTTGGGCACACCCTCCTTTATTGGTACAAGACTTTTGTCCCGGACCTTTGATGCGAAAGTAGAATTAGAAGCGGTATTTTCGGGAGCGGAAGAAGCCGGACTGGTATATTTTTACGATGAGCATCACTATATCAAAGCGGTATTCAGAAATACTGGGGGAAGATGTGAGGCTGTGGTTATAAAAAGAACGGGAGCCGGGGAAACAGAAATGGGAAGAAGTCCAGTGGCCGGAGAAGTACACACCCTGCAGCTGCAAGGAGAAAATCAGATTCTTTGTGTTATGGCGGATGATAGAAAGGTCGCCGATGGAGTGGAGGTCAAAGACCTTTGTTCGGAAAGAGCGGGGGGATTTACCGGATGTACCATAGGGGTATATGCTTCCTCAGTACATACAGACTCAGGGAGATATGCTATTTTTGATACACTATTATTGAAATTCATAGATTAGCGTTGGAGGTACAGGACTTTACAGTTTTCATATACGAATAAAAGCGGATAGGCTTGAAAAGCCGGAACAACGAGCAGCTTCAGGGATAGATATCTGAGGAGGATTTAGAAAAGTTCCGGCATTAGCTATCCGCTTTTTGTTTGCTAATGGTTGGAAGATCAATTATTCCCTGGGGGTATAGTTGATTAGGAGTTTAAGTCAAAATTACAAAAACATTAGAGATATATGCAGTTAAAACAAAAATAATATTGTAAAAATAGTATAAAAACAAGTCTAAAAAACAATAGTTTATGTATATATTATAAAATACAAGACCACGCAGCAATCATATAATAGTAACAATTGGAAACCTGGTGGCACTTATTTAAATGCAGTTGTATCTGGTCTCTATGAAAGGGACAATGTCAAAGGAGAATGAAAAATAATTTATGTATCATAAGGAGGAAGGGTATGATCAGAAGATATATCTCAGGGTTGTTAGCTGCCGGACTGGTAATGGGTTCACTTTCCGGATGTGGGATTTCAACAGATACCGGAGTTACCCAGGCAGAAGGAAGCGGTTCACCGGGAAGTAAGGAAGAAACCGTTAAGGCGTCAGGGACGGAGGAACAAATTACATGGATGTATTGGGATAATTTAGATGCGACGGACGATCTTATAAGCAAAGGATATAAACAGGTCATTGACCGATTCAATCAAACGTACAAGGGAAAGTATTATTGCAACGTCATTACCACCAATTTAGAGGAATATGACACCAAATTAAATGCATTGATTGCGGCAGGCAATACGCCGGATGTTTTTATCTGCAATCCCGGTCCTAATTTGACTCAGTACGTAGATGCAGGGATAGCAGCTGATTTGACGGATCTTTTAAAAAATAAGGAATCTAAATGGTACAAAACATTTACGGATGGAATCTTTGAGCGTATTACCTATGACGGAAAAATCATGGCTGTACCAACAAACTTTGCGGCAGCCTGCGTATTTTACAATACGGAAATATTTAAAAACGTGGGGGCGGAGGTGCCAGAAACCTATGACGAATTGCTTGAAGTATGCAAAAAGATTAAGGAGGCAGGTTATACACCGATTTCCTGTTCCGCAGGGACCTCCTGGTGTTTGTCAATGATTGCAGGATATCTTTGTGACAGAGAGGGCGGTCCTGATCATTTAAAAGGAGTGAATGAGGGTACCCTTGACTGGACGAGTCAGAGTTTTCTGGATGCCGGCTATAAACTGAAAGAATTATCCCAGTATTTCCAGGACACAGCTGCGGGAGATTCCAACGACCAGTCAACGGCAAACTTTTATAATGGAGATGCGGCCATGCTCGTTCAAGGATCCTGGGCAATTGCGCAGATCAATGGCAACAACCCGGAATTTGAAGATAAATGCGGGGTTTTCCAGTTCCCTGGAATTGAAGGTGGAGCAGATCCTAACCGTATGATCGTGAAAACTGACAATCTGGTTATGAGTGCCACTACAAAACACCAGGAAGCAGCCCTTGCACTGATGAAAATATTTACGGATGAAACCGCTCAGAAATATACGGCTGAGGTAGCAGGCAAGATTCCGGTAATCAATGTGGACGTGGATTATGAGAAAGCTCCCAAACAGTTTGCCTACATCGGAGATATTATGAAAAATGTAACCGGTACCCTTGGCTTTTATAATGAATCTCTGGCCAGTGTGGAGGCAGGAGATGTGTTTGATAATGCCATGGTGGATATTTATTTAGGCAATGCCACTCCGGAAGAAGCTTTCCAAAAGCTGCAGGATTTCTATGTCCAAAATGTCTGGAAGAAATAAATCCATAGAAGGGGAGACAAAATGAATAAGCTATTGGAAGATAAAAAAGCGGCTGTGATTTTTGTGGCGCCCGCATTCCTTTTGTTTACACTGATTTTATTTGTTCCGATTATCCAGGTTATCTATTATTCCTTATGCAATTATTCAGGGCTTACCAAACCGGAATTTATTGGAATAAAGAATTACATCAATTTATTTACAAACGATGAGACAATGAAAATTGCTTTGAAAAATTCCGTTTTTTTTATGGTATTTTCTGCAGTGACCCAGCAGCTGATCGGATTATTACTGGCCGTTTTGCTGACCAACATCAGTTGGGGAAGAAATTTATTTAAAAATATTTATTATTTGCCTTGTGTACTGTCTTCAGCGGCACTTGGACTGTTGTGGGCATTTTTATTTAATCCTAAAATTGGTATCAACCAGCTGCTCGGTTATTTTGGGATACAGGGACCGAACTGGCTGTTTTCCACCAAAGGGCTGATTCCGCTTCCCATGTGGGTCATCGGATTCGTAGCACTTTGGCAGTATGCAGGGCAGACCATGATGCTCTATATGGCACAGATCAGCGGAATATCAAGGGATATCTATGAGGCCTCCTATATTGACGGCGCTTCTAAAGCACAATCCTTCCGTTACATAACTTTGCCTTTGATCCGTCCGATGTTAGTTACGACACTTTCCTTAAATTGTATCGGTTCCCTGAAATTTTTTGATTTAATTTATAATATGACTCAGGGAGGGCCGAATCATACCACAGAGGTGCTGGCCTCCCATTTATATATGCAGGGCTTCCAGTATTTTAAATACGGATACGCCAGCGCAATTTCCATTGTTTTGCTGGTTTTATGTCTGATTGTAACAATTTTTATTAACCGGTTTATCAAAATTGAAACGTATGAGGCATAGGAGGTGATCGGATGAAGACAAAACAAATCAAAAATCAAAAAACCATTTCGTTTGCAAGCATACTTCTTTATATGGCACTTGCCGTTCTGGCATTGATTTACCTATTTCCTCTGGTTTGGATGTTAAGTGTTTCCTTTAAGACCAACCGGGAAGTGCTGACTTCTCCGTTTTCCCCTCCTTCCATATTGCAGCTGGGGAATTACATTTTTGCGTGGACCAATGGCAAGCTGGGAGTAGCGACCTTCAATTCGGTGATCGTCTGCGGCAGTGCACTGATCATCAGTCTGCTGATCGGTTCTATGGCGGCCTTTGCCATTGCCAGAATGAGATGGAAGGTGCTCCCGTACCTCATGCAGTACTTTCTGATCGGAATGATGGTGCCGGTCCATTGTGTACTGATTCCTCTCTTTGTCCGTTTTTCCAAGTGGCAGCTGACCAACCAGCTGGCAGGGCTTATTATTCCTTATATTACGTTTTCCCTTCCGATGACGATTTTTCTGATGGTGGGATTTTTCAAAAGTATGCCCAATGAAATGTTTGAAGCGGCCTGTATGGATGGCTGTTCCATCTATGGGTGTTTTGTAAAAATAGCCCTTCCTCTGGCCAGAGTTGGGTTGTTTGTGGCGGGAATCATGACCTTTGTCGGGAATTGGAACGAACTTCTTCTGGCCATGGTATTTATATCAGATTCCTTAAAAAAGACCTTGCCGGTTACGCTGACGTATTTTGCAGGGCCTTATGCAACCAATTATGTTCAAATGTTTGCCGCTATTATCATTGCCATTGCACCTACCATTGCAGTATACAGTATTTTCAGCAATCAGATTGTGGATGGGCTTACAACCGGAGCGGTAAAAGGATAAGATTCCCTCGTTGACAAATGAAAAAGATTCGGGTATGATTGATCTAAACAAATACATGGTATCCGGTTGGACAGATGTTTATTTTATTCTTGATATCTGTTTTCAAGAATTGTAGCTTTTAGGGTGGAGGCTTCGTAAGAAATCCCCACTCTTTTTTTGTTCCTGAAAATACGGACTTGTACCATTGAATAGGAGAGAAAACGAATGTTTTTATTGGAAAGTGTTTCTGTTTCATTATTTTTAATCGCAGTGGTATTTTTTGTTTTACTTTGTCTATATTTATCCATTAAGCTATTTTCTTTTTTATTGGGAAAATTCGGGGAAAAAGAATCTATAAAATGAGAATGAGGAGATAAATTATGTTTGTTCATGCACTACAGGAATTATGGGCATCATCAGGGTTTGCAGCTTTGACGTGGCAGCATGTAATCATGCTTTTGCTGTCTTTTTTCTTGATTTACCTGGCGATCGTCCGTAAATTTGAACCTCTTTTGCTGCTGCCCATTGCTTTTGGCATGCTGCTGGTGAATCTGCCTCTCACAGGTTTAATGTCACCAGCAACTGCTTCAGAAACCGGAGGGCTGCTTTATTATCTGTATCAGGGAGTGAAATTAGGAATCTATCCATCCCTTATTTTTCTGGGGATCGGAGCCATGACAGATTTCGGACCGCTGATCGCTCGTCCCAGCAGCCTGTTTTTGGGAGCAGGCGCTCAGTTTGGAATTTGTGTTGCATTTGTCATTGCCAATGCCCTGGGGTTTTTGCCGGAGGAAGCCGCTTCCATTGCAATCATTGGAGGGGCTGACGGACCTACCGCAATTTTCCTGGCATCTAAGCTGGCACCTTCATTGCTGCCGGCCATTGCTGTTGCGGCTTATTCATATATGGCACTTATTCCAATGATCCAGCCGCCTCTCATGCGCCTTCTGACAACGAAGAAAGAACGGGAGACCGTTATGGAACAGCTTCGCACCGTATCAAAACTGGAGAAAATATGTTTTCCGGTGATCGTTACGATCTTATGTGTCCTGTTACTGCCTTCGGTAGCGCCTCTGATCGGAATGCTGATGCTTGGGAATTTATTTAAGGAATCGGGAGTTGTGGAGCGTTTGTCGGATACCGCACAAAATACACTGATTAATATTGTAACTATCTTTTTAGGTGTTACAGTAGGAGCGACTGCCAATGCGGAAACATTTTTACGCCCTCAGACACTGATGATCGTTGGCCTTGGGTTAATGGCTTTTGTATTCAGCACCATCGGAGGATTGCTTCTTGGAAAATTAATGTATTGGATTACAAAAGGAAAAGTCAATCCTTTGATCGGTTCTGCCGGAGTCTCCGCTGTTCCTATGGCGGCAAGAGTCTCTCATCTGGAGGGGCAGAAAGCCAATCCGGCTAATTTTCTGCTGATGCATGCAATTGGCCCCAATGTGGCTGGAGTAATTGGATCAGCAGTTGCAGCCGGAATCTTACTGTCTTTATTCGGTTAAAACAATATGAAGTCTTTATTCAGAGCTTGCGGAAGAATCACTTTTTTCGTTCAGAGCTTCTTCCAGGGTATGCCAGGCAAGTACGGCACACTTTACCCTTCCAGGCATATGGGAGATTCCCTGAAGGGCAACGATGTCGTCTAAGACCTCCAGCTGTTCTTCCTCTTTTATATCACCTTTGATCATGCCGTAGAAGGTTTGAAGCAGTTGGTTTGCTTCCTCCACAGTCTTTCCCTTGACTAAATCAATCATCATAGAAGCAGAAGCCTGGGAGATGGCACATCCATTTCCGGTAAATCCCGCATCCTGAATGATTCCGCCGCTCACAGAAAGCTCAAGTGTAATGTCATCTCCGCAGCTTGGATTTACACCTTCCAAAACTGCAGTTGCATGATCCACCTTATGGCGGTTGTGGGAAGCGCGGCTGTTTTCCACAATGATTTGATTATAGAGTGCTTTCAGATCCAAAGCCCATCCACCTCCTTACCTGTCGTAAACTGTTTAAGAATGCCTCCACCTCTTCCGCCGTGTTATATACGGCGAAGCTGACACGGACGCAAGCGTTGATTTTTAAATATTCCATCAAAGGCTGGGCACAGTGGTGTCCGGCCCGGACAGTGATGCCATCGGCATCCAGTAACGTGGCAGTATCATGAGGATGAACATCCTCTACATTAAAGGAGATCACGCCATGCCGTTTATCGGGAGAGAGATCTCCATACACGGTTACATGGGGAATTTTTGCAAGTCCTTCTAAGGCACGTGTCATCAGTTCCCGCTCATGGGCCTTGATGTTCTCCCAGCCAATCGACTGGAGATAATCAATCGCAGCAGCCAGACCGACTTCTCCGCCTACATTTCTTGTTCCGGCTTCAAAGCGCCGGGGGACTTCTGCATAGGTGGAGTTTTGTTCATGAACACTTCCAATCATATCTCCACCGGTCAAAAAGGGCGGCATTTTTTCGAGCAGTTCTTTCCTACCGTACAAAACCCCGATGCCCATAGGCCCATAGAGCTTGTGTCCGGAAAATGCGGCAAAGTCCACATCAAGTCTTTTTACATCCACCTGCATATGAGGAGCGCTTTGGGCGCAATCCAAAACCACAACCGCACCGTTTTGGTGGGCCAGACGGACAATGGAGGAAACAGGGATTTCGATTCCAAGAACATTGGACACATGGCCGACTGCAACCAGCCTGGTGCGGGAGGTGATTTTTTGATTTAGTTCTTCCTCTGTCAAATGACCTTTTGAATCGGGATAAAGGTATACCAGTTTGGCTCCGGTTCTCTTGGCGACCCGCTGCCAGGGAACCAGATTGCTGTGGTGCTCTGCCACGGAGAGGACGATTTCATCCCCTTCCCCTAAAAATTCCATGCCATAGCTATAAGCAATCAGATTTAAGCTTTCGGTTGTATTTTGTGTGAAAATGATCTCATCCGGAGAGGCATTTAAAAATTCAGCCACTTTTGTCCGGGAATCTTCGTGGGCCTTTGTTGCCCGGGCGGCAAGTTCATAAACACCCCTGTGAGGATTGGCATTGTCATGGCGGTAATAGGCCTCCACGGCACGAAGCACCTGCAGCGGTTTGGAAGTAGTAGCTGCGTTATCCAGATAAATCAGGGGTTTATCATTTTCAGTAACCGTAAGGATCGGAAAATCATCCCGGATCATTTTCATGGCTGTCCAGCCTCCTTTCGATGCATTCAAGTATTTCTTTTCGTAAGTATTCATCCGGGAGCATATCAAGCACCGGCGCAAAACGTGCTTCCACCATCAGGCGTTTTGCCTGGGTGGGAGTCATACCTCTGGAGCAGAGGTAGTAAAGCTGTTTTTCATCAAACCGGCCAAGGGTGGCAGCGTGCTGGCCCTCCACCTGCTCTTCTCCGCAGAGTATGAGGGGAACCGTACGGTTGCGGGCTTCAGAGCTGAGAAGCAGTACGGTTTCATTTTCGTGGCCCACGGAATGGACCGCTCCGCTGCGAAAATCAATGGTTCCGCGAAGAATCTTGTTGCTTTGGTCAGCCAAAACACCGGAGGTATCCATTTCACAGACCGTCTCTTTGCCGGTGTGCCGGGAAACGTCGTTAAAGTCCAGGTATTGGTCCTTGTGTCCGAAATAAGCGGTATTTAAGTCAAATTCACTCTTTGCTCCCTCCAGACAAGCCAGAGAACCGCAGGCAGCCACATTTCCCCCCAGGACGGCCCGGATAAGCTCCACCCGGGCACCGTCTCCAAGCACAGCGCCCACACCATCCCAGCTTCGGCTCTGACCGCCTAAAAGCTGAATCTGTATCAGACGCACTTTGGAACCGGCTTTTGCATCAATCTGTGTTAGGTTCATTGAAACGCCGTCTTTTGCATCTCCGCGGTTTATCTGTACGACCGTAAGCTCGCTGTTTTCTTTGGCAATGATTCCCCAATGGGTCCTGCTCACCGGACGGGAGGAGTCCAAAAACTCTGTAACAACAAGTGGTTCCTCCGCTTTGCCGTCTGCTGTAATAAAGCAGATCTGATCGGCTCCATTTTTAATATATTCATCAAGGGCTTCCCCCATCCCGCTTTCTATGGCAGCGGTCTCATGAGGCAGTTCTTTCAACGGGGTGATGCCATTTGGGAGACCCCCCGAAAATACTTCTTTTTTTCCTGGGGAAAGTGAGTCCTCAGGCAGATTAGCTTTTGCATCCGCCCAGTTGACTCCTGTGCGGTTCCAGGTGGGAACCGGCAGTATGTTTATTTTTTCGTTCATCATCCAGTTCCTCCTTTCAGCCAATGCTTCCTATCATTTCCAGATGAATCAAATTGTTCATTTCAACCGCATATTCCAAAGGAAGTTCCTTGGCAATTGGCTCGGCAAAGCCCCCCACGATCATGGCGCGGGCATCTTCTTCGGATAAGCCCCGGCTCATTAAGTAAAAGATGGCCGACTCGCTGATACGGCCGATTTTGGCTTCATGACCGATATCCACCTCATCGCACTGGATATCCATAACAGGAATCGTATCCGAACGGGAGATGCTGTCCAGCATCAGGGATTCGCAGGAAACCGCAGATTTGCTGCCTGCCGCCTGAGGCGTTACGGTAATGGAACTGCGGAAGGTAGAAGTTCCCCCGTCTCTGGAAATGGATTTTGTAGTGATATGTGAGGTGGTATTGGGTGCGGAGTGAAGTACCTTGGCTCCGGTATCCAAATTCTGGCCTTTTCCGGCAAAGGTAATTCCGGTAAACTCCATACGGGAATTCTTCCCCTTTAGTATACTCATTGGGTATAGGTAGGAGGTATGGGAACCAAAAGAACCGGATACCCATTCAATGGTGCCGCCTTCTTCCACAGACGCACGCTTGGTGTTCAGGTTATACATATTTTTGGACCAGTTTTCGATGGTGGAATAGCGGAGCCGGGCATTTTTCCCAACATATAGCTCCACACATCCGGCATGAAGGTTCGCCACATTATACTTGGGGGCGGAACAGCCTTCGATAAAGTGCAGATAAGCACCCTCGTCAACGATAATGAGCGTATGCTCAAACTGTCCGGCTCCCGGAGCATTGAGCCGGAAATATGACTGGAGAGGAATCTCTACCGATACTCCCGGGGGAACATAGACAAAAGAACCGCCGGACCAGACGGCTCCGTGAAGAGCAGCAAATTTGTGGTCCGAGGGAGGAACCAGGCGCATGAAGTGTTTGCGTACCATTTCTGCATAAGGCCCCGTCAGAGCACTTTCCATATCCGTATAAACCACACCAAGGGCGGCTACTTCGGCCCTGACGCTGTGGTAAACCACTTCAGAATCGTATTGGGCACCCACCCCGGCAAGAGATTCCCGCTCTGCCTTTGGGATTCCCAGCCGTTCAAAGGTGTTTTTGATATCGTCAGGGACGTCAGACCACTTGGTGCGCATGTCCGTTTTGGGGCGGACATAGGTCACAATATTGGCGATGTCTAATCCATCTAGTGGAGGACCCCAGGAAGGCAGCGGAGTCCTATGATAGGTTTCCAAAGCCTTCAGACGGAAGATGCGCATCCATTCGGGGTCATTCTTTTCTTCCGAGATCTTCTGCACGATAGCAGGAGTCAGGCCGGAATCCACCTCAAAGGAGGCATCAACTTTGTCCCGGATATCATAGATGCTCCGGTCCATCTCGTCAACGTTAGTTTTTTGCTGATGAAAGTCTTTCATGGAACCAACCCTCCTTTTCCAGCACACCAAAGCCGTCATTCGTGATTTTTGAAATCAGTTCCTTTCCTCCGGACCGGATGATCCGTCCGCCCTCCAGAATATGGACCACATCCACATCAAGTCCTTCCAGAATTTTGGCATTATGCGTAATAATAAAAAGACCGTTGCGGCGGTTCAAATAGGAATGGATGCCTTTGGTTACGGTGCGTACCGCATCCACATCCAGACCGGAATCGGTCTCGTCCAGCAAGGCCAGCTTGGGATGGAGCATCAGCATCTGTAAAATCTCCGCTTTTTTCTTTTCCCCACCGGAAAAGCCTACATTTAAATACCGTTCCGAATAAGAGGGGTCCATATCCAATGCCTTCATCTGTTGCAGCAGTTCTTTGCGGAAGGAGAGAATCTTCGGCTGTTTGCCGTCAACGGCTCCCCGCGCAGTACGTAAAAAGTTCTCTAATGTGATGCCGGGGATTTCTTCCGGTGTCTGGAAGGAGAGGAAAATTCCGGCGCGGGCCCGTACATCTGCTTTTTCTTCTGTGATATCCTGGCCTTCAAAGAGGATCTTGCCTCTCCTTATGGTATAGCGGGGATCCCCCATGATTGCAGAGACAAGCGTGGATTTTCCAGTTCCGTTTGGACCCATGAGTACATGAAGTTCTCCGGGATGAACGGTTAAATTTACTCCATCTAAAATCACTTTATCTTCTACAGAAACACTCAAATCTAATATTTCAAGCAATGGACTGCTCATATATATCGACCTCCTTATGCCTGTAACAGGCAATTCTTTCGTTAGAAAATCCTAACTACTCTTACATGTTTTATACTATACCTTTTTAGTAGGAATTACAAGCCTGATTTTTGATTTTATAAAATTTATTTACAAAAAAATTACCGTTTCAATATGCCATTTTAAATTTACCGCAAGGAAACAGAATGTGGTAAACTCAAAATATCTTAAAGAGAAGGAGGTATTGTTATGAAAATCCTGGCGATCACAGCATGTACCGCTGGCATAGCGCATACTTACATTGCGAAGGAAAAGCTGGAAAATGCCGCGAAAGAAATGGGGGATTATATTAAGGTAGAAACTCAGGGTTCCATTGGGGTGGAAAATGAGCTGACACCGGAAGAGATCAAAGACGCAGATGTTATTCTCATCGCAGCAGATATCCGGGTGGGAAAGGAGCGGTTTGCCGGAAAAGCGGTGGTCGATGTACCGATCAGCATGATTATGAAATCGCCCAAAGGGGTGATCTCAAAGATTCACGAAAAATTGGGGAAATAATAAAGGAGAGGAAATTATATAGATAGGGGGTAATACAATGGCAAGGCAAAAGTTTGAAATCAAAAAGCATGTCATGACAGGAATTTCTTATATGATTCCCATCATCGTGTGCGGTGGAATCTTATCCGCATTGGCAAAAGGATTTGGAGGATATGATATTGGAAGCGCTGTGGAGGCGGGGGCGACACCATTTACCAACTTAAATCCTTTTACCTGGATTGGTTTTTGGTGGGGCGTAAATAAACTTGGTTCCATCGCAATGGATTTTGCGGTCGCCGTTATGACGGCTGGCGTGGCTTATTCCATTGCAGGCAGGCCTGGAATCGTTCCTGGCGTTGTTATCGGGTATTGTTCGTCCCAGTCAAAGGCCGGGTTCCTGGGCGGCCTTCTGATGGCATTTATAATCGGATACTTTGTCAACTGGATAAAAACGTGGAAACTGCCTAAGTGGTGTGAAGGTCTAAAGCCGGTTATGTTTATACCGGTCTTATCGACCCTGGTCTGCGGAATGATATTCCTATGTGTCTTTTCCATCCCGCTGGCTTATATTATGAACGTGTTCCAGCAGTGGATCATTTCTTTAAACGGCGGAGCCAAAGCAGTCATCGGAGGGGTCATCGGGGCCTGCATGGGATTTGACCTTGGGGGACCGGTAAATAAAACCGCTTCCATGGCCGCCAATGCACTTGGCGCAGACGGAATCTATGGTCCTATGGCGGCCAAGATCATCGGCGGTATGACACCGCCCATCGGAATCTTTCTTGCAGCATTAATTAAGAAGAAAAAATTTTCCAAAGTGGAACTGGAAACTGCCAAAACAGCATTTCCTATGGGCTTATGCTTTATTACGGAAGGTGTGCTTCCATTTGCAGCTGCAGACCCGGTAAGAGTAATACCAAGCTGTATGATAGGTTCAGCCATTGCCGGAGCCATTGCTGTTGGTATGGGCTGCGAATCCGCAGCCGGACACGGAGGTATCTTCGTAGTGCCGATGATGACACAGCCGATTTGGTTTTTGGTGGCCCTTGCCGTTGGCTCTGCAGTAACCGGCATTATTTATGCAGCCATCAAGAAACCGCCGCAGGAGGAAACAGACGAAAAAGAAGAAGAATTAGACATTGACCTGGATATTCAGATTCAGTAATGGATACCATTGATGAGAGGAAGGGAAATTTATGCTGGTATCAATGAAAGCAATTCTTGATGATGCGAACAGAAGGTATTATGGTGTTATGGCCATGAACAGCATCAATATTGAAATGGCCCGGGCAGGGATTATGGCGGCGGAGGAAGAACATTCCCCCATCATTGTCCAGTTCGGACCCGGTCAGATGAAAAATCATGCACATGCGGAGGAAATGCTTCCGGTCATAAAAGAGCTTGCCAAAAGAGTGCACGTTCCGGTGGCATTAAACCTGGATCACGGAACAGATTTCCATATCATTGCGGATTGCATTAACCGTGGTTTTACCAATGTTATGTTTGACGGTTCTTCTCTTCCTTACGAAGATAATGTGAGCCGGACGTCAATGATCAGCGCACTGGCACATGGAATGGGATGCTCCGTGGAAGGAGAGCTTGGTCATGTAGGACAGGCCGCAAATTCCGATGACATGGACCAGGATCTGTACACAGATCCCGATCAGGCGCTGGACTTTGTACAAAGAACCGGAGTGGATGCGCTGGCAGTTGCGGTAGGTACCGCCCATGGCGCATATCCCAAAGGGAAAATTCCAAAACTGGATTTTGACCGCCTTTGCCAGCTAAAGGAAACGCTTCAAATGCCTCTGGTTCTTCACGGAGGTTCCGGCTCCGGAGAAGAGAATTTAAGAAAGGCAGTTGCGAGCGGAATAAATAAAATTAATGTATGTACCGATGCATTCGCAGCAGGTAAAAAATCCATGCTGAAGGCACTGGAACAGGAACCTGATCTGGATTATATGCATCTTTGTATGGCTGCCGAGGCTGGAATCAAGCAATTTGTGAAAGATTTTATGAAAGTAATCGGTTCCAGCGGACGCTATATTTACGGAGAGACCAGACAGGTTGGATATGAATGATTCAATAAAAACCAAAGGGGCGGCAGGAATGCACTTTAAATGCTGCCCTTATCTTTTCCGAATGGAGTGATTTTTTGAAGCAGGATAAGAACTCATTATATTACAACCGGATCATAACCTGTCTTCTTTCCGGCAGTACTTTTACCATAGGGCAGCTGGCAGAACAAGCGGGGCTATCTGAAAAAACCACACGTACTAAAATCAACCAGCTAAATGACTGGCTGGAAATCAATGCTCTTGGAAGCATAAAGAAGAAACAGGGAACAGGAGTCTGGCTTGACTGTAACGAAAATCAGCAGGAACGAATAAAAGAAACTTTTGGAAATAAGGCAAAAACCGATCTTTCCGCTGATCTGGAGAACCGGAACCGGCAGCTTACAGGGAAACTGCTGAAATTAAAACCGGGAGAAATCATTACGCTGCAGCAGCTGGCAGACAGCCTGTATTTAAGTCCCCCAACAGTTGCCTCTATGATAAAGAAAATCACCCCTTGGTTTGAGACCCACCATCTCCAGATCGCATCAGTCAGAAACAGAGGCCTTTGCATCGCAGGAGATGAATATAATTACAGAATTGCCATTAAAGATTATATCCTCTATATGATGCCGGACATCATGGAGGCCTTGCTTGGTACTTATGCGCCCGGCGTTGATGTGTCCCGTATCAGAAAAATCATCGTAGACGCAGAAAATGCATGGAGAATTGAACTGGCAGACGTATCCTTTAACATGGTCTGGATCATGATCTGCTTATCCCTATCCAGGGGCCGTACCGGTGGGATTAACCAGTTTCAGCAGAGAGAAGAAGATGAAGTACAGCATTACAACGAATATTCCTTTGCCCAATCCATTTATCAGAGAATAGGGGCAGAATACCATGTCACCATCCTGCCTGAAGATATAAGGCTGCTGGCAGTGCTTTTGTTGTCTGCAAGAAAGATGGAAGGATTTTCCATAACAGAACAAGGGGAAACTGCCATTCGATATGACGAAGAACTGGGCTGTTTTGTAAAACTCGTGATAGAAACCATTGATTCTGTTTTGGGGGTAGACCTGTCTTCCGACAAAATACTGTATGAGAGCCTGTTGAGTCATATGCGTTCTGCCATCTTCCGAATGAAATATTCCACCACAGCCTCGGAAGGAATCAGTAAATATGTGAAAAGTGAATACAAACAGACCTTTTTGGCCACTTGGTCGACCAGCCATTTATTTGAAGAGCATTACCGGGTCCAGGTGACAGAAGACGAGCTGGCAGGCATTGCCCTTTACATCCAGGCATCTTTGATCCGGATGAAAAAGGAACGGCCGTTTCGTGCCCTTTTGGTCACCCGGCAGGGACTTGCTTCCGGCCAGCTTATGATGGAAATGATCAAATACAGCATTCCCGAAATCGCCCAAATCCGTGTCGTAAGCAACCATGATTTTAAGCTTTCCCAGTATCAGGATATGGATCTTATCATAACCTCTGTTCCCATAAACAGCAGTGATCCAAGAATCGTTGCCACAGGGGACCGGATGCTGCAGGAAGACATTGAAAAGGTGAGAAAAAAAGTAAAAGAGATGCGTAAAAACAACACCTCTGCCAAATTCCATTTTAATAACTTGTGCCATCTGCTTTTTGACGTGGATCTGATTTTTCTGCATCCTGCGGTATCTGATAAGGATGAGCTGATTCGTCTCATGGCAAACCGTCTGGAGGAAAAAGGAGATGTTACCTCCCGGTATTTGGAAAGCATTTATGACAGGGAAAAGGCAACGACCACAAGCATTGGTCATGGAATCGCCATTCCCCACGGAAATATGATGGAGGTCAATGAATCAAAAATAGCGGTTGCCATTTTAAAAGAACCTTTGGAATGGGCGGGAGATCTGGTGGATATCGTATTTTTGCTGGCGGTGAAAATGACCTCCCAATATGAAATACGAAGGACCAAGCAGTTTTATAAAGACTTTTTGACATTTACGGAACAGGAAGAAAATATGGAAATCATAAAAAGACTCGGTTCCGAATTGGAAATCTATCAATTTTTTATTCGATAAGGGGTGAGCCTATGGCGGTAAGAGAGATTCTGGATCAGAGAGTGATTGATCTGGATATGGAAGCAAAGAGTAAAGCGGAAGTGTTGGAACATTTGGCGCAATTGCTTAAAAATGCCGGGTACATTGATGATTTGTCCGGTTATTTAAAGGATGTTTATATAAGAGAGCAGGAGGGGATCACCGGCATTGGAAATCACGTTGCAATTCCTCATGGAAAATCGGATTCTGTGGAACGGGTGGGAATTGCCATCGGAAGAACCAAAGAGATGATTGAGTGGGAATCCTATGACGGGGAGCCTTCCGACTTATTTTTCCTGTTTGCAGTTCCATCAGACAGTGAGGGTGCCAGGGATCATTTAAAGCTGATATCAGAGCTTGCGGCAAAGCTTGGAAACAACAAAACCATGGAAAAGCTGCAGACAGCCAAAAGCTATGAAGAGCTTTTAGAAGCATTTGCATAATCTTATAAAAAATACAGTCTCACGGCTTAGAATTTCTAGGCCATGAGACTTTTTTTAAAATATTTAAAAATATCGGTGACAAGTAATAGGGAACGTGGTAGAATACGTTTGCACTGCTGTAAAACAGCCTGATATTTAATAAAAAAGGATGAAAAACTATGGAAACAGATATGACGAAAGGCAACCCTCTTCCGATCATTTTAAGATTTACTCTGCCCCTCCTTTTGGGAAATATTTTTCAACAGCTGTACAATATGGTAGATACCATAGTTGTAGGGCGTTTCGTAGGTCCGGGGGCACTGGCAGCGGTTGGCTCCACTGGAACCATTATGTTTTTGGTGATCGGCTTTTCTCAGGGGATGAGCACCGGATTTACCGTACTTACCAGTCAGCGGTTTGGTGCCGGTGACGGAGAGG
This sequence comes from Lacrimispora sinapis, assembly GCF_043633585.1. NCBI lineage: Bacteria > Bacillati > Bacillota > Clostridia > Lachnospirales > Lachnospiraceae > Lacrimispora > Lacrimispora sinapis. The sequence continues at coordinate 1,807,744 of NZ_CP141832.1, forward strand.
GAACAAAACGTTCAGTGGCGAACGGCACCATTTTATCCATGTTTGTCATTGTATTTATTACAGCGGTAAGCCTGATGTTTATGAAACCGCTTTTAAGGCTTATGAACACACCGGAAGATATTTTCCAAGATGCATTTACCTATATCTCAGTTATTTGTATAGGGATAGTCGCAAATGTATATTACAATCTGTTTTCCTCCTTTTTGCGCTCGGTAGGAAACAGCAGGGTTCCTCTTTTATTTCTGGTGTTTTCGTCAGGATTAAATCTTGTTTTGGACCTGCTTTTTGTTATCTTGTTCCGGTGGGGAGTTGCAGGGGCTGCCTGGGCAACCAATGTGTCTCAGGGAATATCTGCCATTCTCTGTCTTTATTATATCTATAAAAAAGTTCCGACCCTTGCCCCGGAGCATCATCACTGGAAGTTAAACGGATCCGCTACGAAACATCAGTTATCCGTGGGGATTCCCATGGCGCTGCAGTTCGCAATTACTGCGTCTGGAACGATGATCATGCAGTCTGCCATCAATTTATTTGGTTCTACGGCAGTGGCGGCCTTCACTGCTGCCAGTAAAATCCAGAGTATTGCCATGCAGGGAATGATGGCGATGGGACAAACCATGGCTACATATGCCGGGCAGAATTACGGAAAAGGGGATATAAAAAGAATTCATCAGGGAGTTCGTATGGCTTTGGGGACAGAATTTGTCTATTCGCTTGTTTGCTCTGCCGCAGTAATTTTTGCTTTGCCCCATGCTCTTGGAATATTTTTTTCCGGCGGTGTAGATGTTTCGGCCATGCTTCCTTGGGCGAAAACGTATATCTATTTGTGCGCGGTATTTTATATTCCTCTCAGCACCATCTACATATTCAGAAATACCATGCAGGGCTGCGGGTTTGGTTTGCTTCCCATGCTGGGAGGCGTAGTGGAGCTTATTGCAAGGCTGTGCATGGCAGTAGTTGCTATCCGGCTGGTAAGCTATCCCTTATCCTGTGCCTGTGATCCGGCAGCCTGGGTCAGCGCTGCCATATTTACGGGTCTCTCTTATATCTTTGTAATGAAAAAGGTGGAGAAACGTATCGCAATATAAACAGAGAAAAAAACCGGTTTTAATTTTCTCAATTTATTATTGATTTATAGAATAATATTTAGTATATTATGTAATAGATTATCTTAGGAAGTACTTGAAAGGGGAATCGCGATGATAAAAGTAGCTGTAGATGCCATGGGCGGTGATTATGCACCAACCGAGATGGTTGCCGGTGCCGTGGCGGCTGTGAATGCGAATAAAGAGATCCGGATTCTCTTAGTAGGGCAAGAGTCTGTTGTATCTGAGGAACTGTCCAGACACACGTATCCAAACGATCAGATTCAGGTTGTAAATGCAACAGAGATAATCGAGACTGGGGAATCTCCGGTTCATGCAATACGAAAGAAAAAAGATTCTTCTATTGTTGTGGGAATGAATCTGGTAAAGCAAAAGGAAGCGGATGCATTTGTATCGGCAGGCAGTTCAGGCGCCATACTGGTTGGCGGACAGGTGATTGTCGGCCGGATCAAAGGTGTGGAAAGACCACCGTTAGCCCCGCTTATTCCTACGGAAAAAGGTGTTTCCCTGCTGATTGACTGTGGGGCCAATGTAGATGCAAGACCGTCCCATCTGGTGCAGTTTGCAAGAATGGGCTCTCTTTATATGGAACATGTAATGGGAATTAAGAACCCCAGAGTGGCTATTGTCAATATCGGCGCAGAGGAAGAAAAGGGAAACGCGTTGGTGAAAGAAACCTTTCCACTGTTGAAAGAATGCGAAGACCTCAATTTTACCGGAAGCATTGAAGCAAGGGAAATTCCACATGGCGGAGCAGATGTCATTGTTTGCGAGGCATTTGTGGGGAATGTGATCCTGAAGCTTTATGAAGGGGTGGGAGCCACCTTGATAAGTAAAGTAAAAAGCGGTATGATGGGAAGTTTGAGGAGCAAAATAGGAGCTTTGCTTGTAAAGCCTGCTTTGAAGGAAACATTAAAATCATTTGATGCATCCCAGTACGGCGGAGCGCCGCTTCTGGGGCTTAACGGTCTGGTTGTAAAGACTCATGGGAATTCAAAGGCAGTAGAAGTAAAGAACTCCATACTTCAGTGTGTAACCTTCAAAGAACAGGGAATTAATGATAAGATAAGAGAAAGTCTTAAATCGAAAAATGAAGGAACGCCCTCCGGACATACTACTATGCCAATAAAGAATGGGCAAGAATAAGGAAATCAAGAATAGGAGAGAGGAAGGAAAAGAAATGGAATTTGAAAAGTTACAGAATATTATTGCAGAGGTGTTAAATATCGAGCCGGATGAGGTTACTATGAACTCCACATTTGTGGATGATCTTGGAGCTGACTCCCTTGATGTGTTCCAGATCATCATGGGCATTGAAGAGGAATTTGATATTGAAATTCCAACTGAAGTGGCAGAAAACATTGTAAGTGTCAGCGATGCAGTAGAACAGATCAAGAACGCTTTAAATTAATAGATGTGGGTGCTGCGGGGGCGTTAAGTCTGTCCGCAGCACCTTCTTTCATAATAGGGAAAGAGGGATCATATGAGTAGAAATTTAAGAGAACTGGAGGAACGGATCGGCTATCGTTTTTCGGACAAGCATCTGATGACGCAGGCAATGACCCATAGTTCCTATGCCAATGAACACCGTTTAAACAAGCTGGAATGCAACGAACGGCTGGAGTTTTTAGGAGATTCCGTACTGGAGATATTTTCCAGTGAATGTCTGTATCATAAATATCCCGATAAACCGGAGGGGGATCTGACAAAGATACGTGCCAGCATTGTGTGTGAACCGACACTGGCTTATTGTGCAGAGGAGTTAAAGCTTGGGGAATATCTTCTTTTGGGTAAGGGAGAAGAAGCGACCGGCGGCAGGGGACGTGCCTCCATCGTATCCGACGCAATGGAAGCACTTATTGGAGCCATTTATCTGGACGGTGGTTTTGCTAATGCAAAAGAGTTTATCCTTCGTTTTATTATGAATGATCTGGAACACAAGCAGCTCTTTTATGATAGCAAGACTATCTTGCAGGAGATCGTACAGAGCCAGACAGAAGAACCATTGACCTACAAACTTTTGCGTGAAGAGGGACCGGATCATAATAAGGTGTTTGAAGCACAGGTCCTCATTGGCAGCCGGGCCATCGGAGAGGGAATTGGCAGAACCAAAAAGGCAGCCGAGCAGGTAGCTGCCTATCATGGGATTCTGGCACTAAAGAATAAGTAATGCCCTGCGGGCATCCCTTTATGTCCAAAAAAACGTGGACAAGAATAAGGAACGCCCTGCGGGCATCCCTTTATGTCCAAAAAGCGTGGACAAGAATAAGGAAAAGAAAGGGCATTTATGTATTTAAAAAGTATTGAAGTTCAGGGGTTTAAATCATTTGCCAATAAAATTGTGTTTGATTTTCATAATGGAATCACTGGAATCGTTGGACCCAACGGAAGCGGTAAGAGCAATGTTGCTGATGCCGTCCGCTGGGTTCTTGGCGAACAGAAGGTAAAGCAGCTTAGAAGTTCCAGCATGCAGGATGTGATTTTTTCCGGAACGGAGCAGAGAAAGCCTCAGGGCTTTGCATATGTTGCGATTACTCTTGATAATTCGGATCAGCATCTGGCCATTGATTATGATCAGGTTACGGTTTCCCGAAGAGTATACCGTTCCGGTGAAAGTGAATATATGATCAACGGCAGTGCCTGCCGGTTAAAGGATATTTATGAATTATTCTATGATACGGGAATCGGTAAGGAAGGGTATTCTATTATCGGACAGGGGCAGATTGACAAGATCTTAAGCGGAAAACCGGAGGAGCGCAGGGAGCTGTTTGATGAAGCGGCAGGTATCGTAAAATTCAAACGCCGAAAGGCGATCGCGCAGAAAAAACTTGAGGATGAGAAGCAGAATCTGGTCCGTGTCAATGACATTTTATCCGAACTGGAGAAACAGGTAGGTCCTCTTGCCAGACAATCCGAGACCGCGAAAGAATACCTCCGTCTGAAAGAAGAACTGAAACAATACGATGTGAACCAGTTTTTAATGGAGACAGAGGGGCTGCGTCTCCAGATCAGGGAAAATCAGGATAAGGAAAACATTGTTGCAAAGGATTTGGAGGACGCAAGGCAGACTTCCGAGGGAATCCGTGAAGAATATGACGCGTTAGATACATACTTATCCCAACTGGATGAGATCATCACTGCTCTGCGGAATGAAAAAAATGTTTCCAACATGGAAACAGGTAAACTGGAAGGACGCATCAACGTATTAAAGGAGCAGATCAATACGGAACGCATGAATGCGGAGCATATTGCAGGACGTGTGAAATCCATTCATTCTGAAATCGAATTAAAGCAGGCACAAAAAGTTTCCTATGAAGAAGCGCGGGCAGAAATTGCCAGTCAGGTAACGTCCGCCATGGAAAGACAAAAGAAAGCCGAGGAAATCCTTTTCTCGGAAGATGAAAAGATCCGTCTCTTTGAACAGCAGATCGAAGAAAGAAAAGGACGCATCATTGATCTTCTTAATGAAAAAGCGTCCTTTACTGCAAAACAGCAGCGTTATGAGGCTATGCTGGAACAGGTTCATGTCCGCCGATCGGAAGTATGTCAAAAGCTTTTAAAATTTAAAAGTGATGAGTCTGAACAGGATGAACAGATCATAAAACTTCAAAAAGAAGCAGCTGAAATCGAGGAAGAGATTGCTAAGAGAGAGGAAGCCCAGGCGTTCTGTGAAAACAGGACCGAGGAACTGGAGGACCAGGTCAAACGTCTCCATAAGAATCTGACGAACAGGCAGCAGGACTACCATACCAGCAATACAAAGCTTGAATCCTTAAAAAATATCGCCGAGCGGTATGACGGATATGGGGGCAGTATCAGAAAGGTAATGGAAGTCCGGGACCGGGTACATGGCATTCATGGTGTTGTGGCGGATTTGATTGCTGTTCCAAAAAAATATGAGATCGCAATTGAGACTGCTCTTGGCGGAAGCATCCAAAACATTGTTACGGATTCCGACCAGACGGCCAAGCAGCTGATTGAATATTTAAAAAAGAACCGGTTTGGGCGTGCAACCTTCCTTCCCCTTACCAGCATCGGCAATAGAAACCCGTTCCATCAGGAAAAAGCACTAAAAGAGCCTGGTGTTTTGGGGCTTGCCAATTCACTGGTGGAAGCAGAGAAGCAGTACGAAGGTCTTATGAACTATCTTCTGGGCCGCGTAGTCGTGGTGGATACCATTGACCATGCCATTGCACTGGCTAAAAAATTCCAGTATTCTCTGCGGATTGTCACGTTGGAAGGAGAACTTTTAAGCGCCGGCGGTTCCATGACCGGCGGTGCCTTCAAAAATACCAGCAACCTTTTGGCACGCAAGCGGGAAATCGAAGAGCTGGAAGAACTCTGTAACAAAGCGCTTACAGACGTGGAACGTCTGGAAAAAGAGCTGGTCATGAATGAAGGACTTCTCTCAGAAAGCAGGGAAGAACTGGAAAAGATCCGGGCAGAAAAACAGCATCTTTATTTAAGACAGAATACGGTTAAAATAAACTTGCGCCGGATGGAAGATAAAAAAACGGAAATCCGGGAATCCTACGGAGATCTGGAGAGGGAAAATATTCAGCTGGAAGCCCAAATCCGGGAAATAACCAACAGCCAGCAGGACCTTTTAAATGCGGTAAACAGTCTGGAAAAACAAAACCTGGATACAGGCGGCGACCTGGAATCGTTAAATTCAGAATTGGAAAAAGCCAGAGCAGACAGGGAACAGTTTTTTAAGAACTTATCAGCGATCCAGATGGAAGCTTCCGGTTTAAAGCAAAAGGATGATTTTGAACAGGAAAATCTCCGTCGGATCAAAGAAGAGATTCTACGCCTGGAAGACGAACTTTCCGGACTGTCAGACGGCTCCGATGGCTCTTTGCACATGATTGAGGAGAAGCAAAAAGAAATCGAAGAAATAAAGGAACAGATCGAGAAAGAGAAAGCTCACGCAGAAGAACTGGAGCAGCTCATTCAGGAAAAAGCCGCAAAAAAAGAAGCGAAGACCAGAGAACAAAAGGAATTGTTCCAAAAGAGAGAAGAACTGACCGGCAGGATCAGTCTTCTGGATAAGGAACTGTTCCGCCTCCAAAGTCAGAAGGAAAAGCTGAATGAGAGGTTAGAGGCTCATGTAAATTACATGTGGAATGAGTATGAACTGACTTTTTCCACCGCCGAAGCTTTACGGAATGACGAATGGACTTCCCTTCCCGATATCAAGCGCATGATCGCTTCAATAAAGGAGGAAATCAGGAAACTGGGGAATGTCAATGTCAATGCCATTGAAGACTATAAGGAAGTTTCTGAACGCTATGAATTTATGAAGACCCAGCACGATGACCTGGTAACTGCAGAAGAAACTTTGTTAAAAATCATAGAGGAACTGGATACCGGAATGCGAAAGCAGTTTGAAGAAAAATTCCGGGAAATCCGGGCAGAATTTGATAAGGTATTCAAGGAACTGTTCGGAGGCGGAAGAGGGGCTTTGGAGTTGGTGGAGGATGAGGATATACTGGAGGCAGGAATCCAGATCATTTCCCAGCCGCCGGGAAAAAAACTTCAGAATATGATGCAGCTTTCCGGTGGTGAAAAGGCACTGACTGCCATTGCGCTGTTGTTTGCCATACAAAATTTAAAGCCATCACCATTCTGTCTTCTGGATGAGATCGAGGCGGCACTTGACGATTCCAACGTAGACCGCTTTGCAAAATATCTGCATAAGCTGACAAAGAATACGCAGTTCATTGTAATCACACACAGACGTGGTACTATGGTATCTGCGGACCGCCTGTATGGGATCACCATGCAGGAAAAAGGCGTTTCAACGCTTGTATCTGTAAACCTGATTGAAGAAGATTTAGATCGTTAAGGAGACCGAATATGGGTGAGAAAAAGGGATTTTTTGGGAAGCTGGTAGCTGGACTGCAAAAGACAAGGGACAATATTATTGCCGGCGTAGATTCCATTTTCAGCGGCTTCTCAGCCATTGATGAAGAGTTTTATGAAGAAATTGAAGAAACTCTAATTATGGGGGATCTGGGAATCCAGACCACCATGTCCATTGTAGAGGATTTAAGGAAAAAGGTAAAAGAAAAGGGCATTAAAGATCCTGCGGAATGTAAGCAGCTTCTCATGGACAGTATTATGGAACAGATGGATCTTGGGGAAAATGCCTACGAATTTGAAAACCGCAAGTCTGTCCTGCTTGTAATCGGTGTAAACGGCGTTGGTAAAACAACCTCTGTCGGAAAGCTGGCCGGGCAGATGAAGGATGACGGAAAAAAAGTGATCGTAGCGGCGGCAGATACCTTCCGGGCGGCAGCCATTGAACAGCTGTCGGAATGGGCCAGAAGAGCCGGTGTGGATATCATTGCCCAGCAGGAAGGCTCTGATCCGGCGGCGGTAGTTTACGATGCAGTAGCGGCTGCTAAGTCAAGACATGCCGATATACTGATTTGTGATACGGCAGGACGGCTCCATAACAAAAAGAATCTGATGGAAGAGCTTAAAAAGATCAACCGGATTATTGACAAGGAATATCCCGATGCATACCGTGAGACTCTGGTCGTATTAGACGGAACCACCGGACAGAACGCACTTGTACAGGCTAAACAGTTTATGGAAGTTGCGGATATTACCGGTATCATATTAACGAAGCTGGACGGTACGGCAAAAGGTGGAATTGCGGTTGCCATCCAGTCAGAGCTTTCAATTCCGGTAAAATATATTGGAGTTGGTGAGAAAATTGATGACTTACAGAAATTCAATGCAAATGAATTTGTAAATGCATTGTTCCACGTAGAGGAGAAAGTAGAGGCGTAAAACATGTTGACATTGGAAAAGTTTGAAGAAGCATCAGAAGTCGTAAGTAAAGTCACCCTGGAAACAAAGCTTGTATACAGCGAATATTTCTCAGCCCAGACTGGAAATAAAGTGTATTTTAAGCCGGAAAACATGCAGTATACCGGTGCTTATAAAGTAAGAGGCGCTTATTATAAGATCAGCACTCTTTCAGAAGAGGAAAAGTCCAAGGGACTGATTACCGCTTCTGCCGGTAATCACGCCCAGGGAGTTGCTTATGCAGCCAAGCTTGCCGGAATACCTGCCACGATTGTCATGCCTACTACAACCCCTCTTATGAAGGTAAACCGAACCAAGGGATATGGGGCGGAAGTTATTCTGGAGGGAGATGTCTTTGATGAGGCCTGCAATTATGCCTATAAGCTGGCCGATGAGCGCGGCCTGACATTTGTCCATCCGTTTAATGATCTCGATGTAGCTGCCGGACAGGGAAGCATAGCCATGGAAATCATCAAGGAACTTCCTACCGTGGATTACATTTTGGTACCCATCGGAGGAGGCGGTCTCTGTACAGGAGTCTCCACCCTCGCCAAGATGTTGAATCCCAAGATCAAAGTAATTGGTGTGGAACCGGCCGGTGCAAACTGTATGCAGGAATCCCTTCGCCAGGGAAAGGTAGTTTCGCTTCCAAGTGTCAATACCATTGCAGATGGTACCGCGGTAAAATGTCCGGGAGATAAGCTTTTCTCTTATATTCAGGAAAATGTGGATGAGATCATTTCCATTGAAGACTCCGAGCTGATCGTATCCTTCCTTGATATGGTAGAAAATCATAAAATGATCGTGGAAAACTCGGGACTTTTAACGGTTGCAGCATTAAAACACATGAATGTGGATAACAAGAAGATTGTCTCGATCTTGAGCGGGGGCAATATGGATGTGATCACCATGGCCTCCATTGTCCAGTTGGGTCTGATGCAGAGAGACCGTATCTTTACCGTCTCCATCCTTTTGCCGGACAAGCCAGGGGAACTTGCAAAAGTTTCCTCCCTTCTTGCCAAAGAGCAGGGAAATGTAATCCGGCTGGAGCATAACCAGTTTATCAGCATCAACCGAAATTCCGCTGTGGAGCTGCGCATCACCTTAGAGGCATTTGGAACGGAACATAAAAACTCCATCATGGCAGCACTGACAGCCCAGGGCTATCGTCCGAAACTGGTCAAGTCTAAGGGAACTTATAGCGATGGATGTTAAACGTTTGATATAGAACTTATTAGCAATACAATTGTAAAAGGGATAAACGCTCTGTCTCAGGCGTTTATCCCTTTTGCTGTTTAAATCTGCTTCAGTGCTCTTTGCACTTTCCCCATCATCCGTATGGAAACAGAATAAGTTTCTTTGTTATCCATGGTCAAAAGCGCTTCATCCCTGGAATACTTTAATACATGTTTTAAATTTACAATGGAGGAACGGCTGCACTGACAAAATGTAGAATTTAATGTTGCCTTGAACTCTTTCAATGAACCTGCCATCTGACGGGTGCCGTTTTTTGTGTGAATGATTATTTTGTGATAATCTTCACTTGTCGTAATCGCAATAATGTCATCCTGATCAAGGACCAGATTGGCCTTGTCGATTTTGACAGATAGCAGGCGTTTGGAGGAATCAAGCTGTGCCCGGTAGTTGTTCTCAGCGTTCTTGATGCAGGCACATATCTGTTCCGGCAGAGTTTTGACGTTGTCTTTTATAATAAAATCCATGGCCTCCACTTTGTAACGGAAAGTGAGAACTGCCATTTCGCTGTGGGTCGTGATAAAAACGATATATCCCCGGGGATCGTATTTCCGTATTTCCTGAGCCAGTTCAATTCCGTTTTTCTCAGCCTGCAAGTCGATATCTAAAAAATACAGTCCGGTAATCTCGGACTTCTTTCTCATGGCAAGCAATTCTTCCGGTTTAGAGACGGTACAATAAAGCTGCGATTCGGTAGAATTCATCAATAAGTACTTTTCTATAACCGTTTTCCAACGTGTTAATTGTCTGTTGTCATCCTCGCATAGGTAAATGTGAATCATGGTATGCTCCTCAAGAACCAGGTTTCATCAGGATCAGTTCCTGTGTAAAATATGGCTCTTCATATGTAGTATTCCAAATGGCATTGTCGTAATTTTTTAAGATCATTTCTACGTTATATAAACCGACTCCCCGGTTTTCCCCTTTTGAGGAGACTCCATGGCTCCGAAGCTCGGAGATGGCATGATCCGGCGGGAGCGCGGTGTTCCGTATAATTACAAAAAGCCGGTCATCTTTATAAAACATGCAGAAAATCAGTTCTTTTTCTTTGGTTTCCGCTGCAGCCTCCACCGCATTGTCAAAAAAGATACCGATGATCCGTGACAGCTCCAGGATGTCCATATGGAACGTGTCAATAGGTTCTGTTAATTCGATTTCCGCTTTGATACCAATTTCCATAGAATAAATAAATTTAGAAGAGAGAAGGCTTTTTAAAGCCGTGTTCTTTATATTGGACAGTGCCCCAAGCTTGGTATCCGATTCTGAAAACGCATGACTGATCGGAAGAACCTGGCTGCCGTAATACTCCATCAGACCTGCCATATCATTTTCTTCCATATATCCTGACATGGTACTTAAAATATTCATATAATCATGTTTGAATTTACGCATGGTCCCATAAGAAGTTTCCAGGCGTTCCGTGTACAGCTGAAGGTTTTCAAACTGCGCCATACGGTGCTTATGGGTTTGTTCTCTGATGGTAGCCTTATAAATTGAATACATAAGAAATACCGTGATTGCAAACAGCAAAAGAAATATGATTCCGTTGAGTGCAATCACACCATAGCTGTATCCCAAGTATTCCCCATAAGAAAAATTGAAGATAAAAAAGAACACCAAAACAAACAGGTCAATAAAAATAGCCTTCAACAGGTGCTGATTGGTTAAATATTTGGAAATATCCAGTTTTTTATGAATATACCACCCAATGATTTTTGTAGAGATACCGCAATAAAAGCTGTAGATCGTGGAAAACAGGATACTAAGCACATTATGGGTCAATAAGGCCTGCATGTCCATGTTGAGCATCATACCGGCAATCCACATAAAAAGGTAGTTAAAAGAAACGGTATAAAGGTAACCAAATAGATAGCAGGACATATTTAAAAGAGGATCCTTTGCAAACAGAAAATTCAAAAACAGCAATCCTATGAATGTAATATAGGTGCTGGCCTGTCCGTAAATTCTGTTAAACAAAAACAGACTTCCAAATGCATATAGGAAAAGGATGAGTTTCCGGAGCTTTGTAAGTTGAACGGGAAGCAGATTGACACAAGAAAAATAAGTACAGATTCCTCCGGTCAATGTATAAATAAAATAAGTCATGATATATCACCTCATTAGTAAGTAAATATATTTTACCTTGTTGATAAAGGAAAGTAAAGGAAATTGTTTGTATAGATTACACATCTAACGTTTAAGAAGAAAAATTCAACGAAAATTGCAAAAACATTCATTTGATTGAAGATATGGTAATATAGGTGCAAATGGTGGTGATACTTATGGATATTTCCAGAATTGCTGTCAGATTTTGCAATTGGATGAATAAAATCAATCCAAAAAGCCAAGACGAAAACAAAGTGATTCAATATGGAATGGAATTGTTGCTTGATAATAGCATTAAGCTTGCAATAATTCTGATAATCGGTCTTTTCATTGGAAAAGGGTTTGAAACGTTTATAATCTTATTATCCTTTTGCGGTTTTCGGCTTCAGGCCGGAGGGATTCATGCGAAAACGGGAATGGGCTGTGGATTCAGCATGCTGCTTTTATGGGCAGTGTCACTTTTGGGTGATATTTTTATTCACATGCATATTTCAGTGTTGCCGTTAATCTTTGCAGTATCAATCGTAGTCGTCTGGCTCTGTGCTCCCCGCACTATAAATATAGAATATTTCAGTCCAAAGGATATATTAAATAAGAAGATTGCATCTTCTGTTGTATTATCCATTTTGATGGCGGTTGCTTCCATATTCCCATCATTAAGAGAACTGATTATGATTCCAGTTATTTTGGAAGTAATGACATTGCTTCCCCAAAATAAAAATAATTAAAAGGAGAGAACAAGGGATGAAGAAAACATTTATTGAAAAAGTACAAAAGACATTAGTAAAAATTTCCTTGAATTCCGTAGGAAGAAGTATTCCTGCTGGAATTTATGAAAGAAAAATCCCGGAGGAAGTTTTAAAAGCGAACAATGCAAAATAATCGTAGACCTGTTACTTATGAAAGACAGTTAAAGAAATCTTTAACAAACAAGTCCGGTATGAGTTTGAAAATGATCAAAAGTCATTTGAATTGAAAAAGCGCAATGATATCAGATTCGTTTACATACTGATCCTGATATGAAAATTGATTTACACGGAACAACCAAGGGGGAAATTTTGATTCGTTTGGCAAATAATTTGCATCAAATCTTATCATTATTTTATGAGTTGTTCCGTGCAATTTCAATTAAGAACAGGAGAAAACACGAATGAGAAAAAAATTATTTCAAAAGTTTATCAAATGGGAGGACAAGCTGTTTGCCGGTTCTGCGGAAAAAAGAATGTTATCTACACGCAGAAAACCAAGGATCATTCCAGAAGAGTATTTCATTGAGGTGATAACAACCGTTCCGGAGAGGAAAGCTGTGGTCGAGTATCTCGATAATGAATCAGAGATTTCCCAGATCGGAACGATATAAAGGCAGGTGCAGAGAGAGGATTTTATATTCTTTCCCTGCACCTGTTTCGGTTATACAGGAAAAATTATTACTATATAAAAAGGGAATAATCTTTTCTCCTCCGCATATAGTGTAACAGCACAGAAGGGGGAATCTTTATGGACAATTATAACGTATACAATGATATCAAAGCCCGAACCAACGGTGAAATCTACATCGGAGTGGTGGGACCGGTAAGGACTGGTAAATCAACCTTCATTAAACGTTTCATGGAATTAATGGTTTTACCGGGAATGGAAGATGAACACCAGAAAACTCAGACAAGGGACGAACTGCCCCAAAGTGCGGCAGGCAAAACCATTATGACCACAGAGCCCAAATTTATCCCCAAGGAAGCAGCGACCATTCGCCTGGGAGATGAAATTGAAGCAAAGGTCCGTTTGATTGACTGCGTAGGCTTTATGGTAGACGGAGCCGCCGGTCATATTGAAAATGACGAAGAACGTCTTGTAAAAACTCCCTGGTTTGATTATGAGATCCCATTTACCAAAGCAGCAGAAATAGGAACCAGAAAAGTTATCAATGACCATTCTACCATTGGGGTCGTCATTACTACAGATGGCTCCATCGGTGAACTGAAACGTGCCAACTACATAGCAGCAGAGGAACGCACCGTCCAGGAGTTAAAAAATCTTGGGAAACCGTTTATCATTCTTCTTAATTCTGCAAAACCATTTTCTGATGAAACTTCGGCACTCTCAACGGAAATGAACCAGAAATACGGTGTAACGGTTCTTCCGATTAACTGTGAGCAATTAAAGAAAGAGGATGTCAATAACATTATGGAACGGGTCTTGAAAGAATTTCCTGTGACAGAAATGGATTTCTTCATTCCGAAATGGCTTGAAATTCTTCCTCCCACTCACTGGCTGAAGGCCCAGGTGATTGATGCCGCAAAGAATATGGTGAAGAAAGTGACCCATATGAAGGATGTTGCTTCTGATCTATACGACGGAGCCGTTGAAAGCATTCGTTCCATCAAAGTCCAGAATATGAATATGGCAGACGGCAGTGTGGCAGTAGGAATGGATGTGGATGACAGTTATTATTATCAGATTTTAAGCGATTATGTTGGTCTTCCCATTGAGGGCGAATACCAGCTCATGCAGACATTGAGTGAACTTGCCAAGATGAAAGCGGAGTATGAAAAGGTGAATCAGGCCATGAGCCAGGTACGATTAAAGGGGTATGGTGTTGTGACACCGGAACGGTCTGAGATCATGTTAGACGAACCGGAAGTTATTAAGCATGGAAACAAATACGGTGTAAAAATGCGTGCGGAAGCACCTTCAATCAATTTAATCAAGGCTCATATCCAGACAGAAATCGCTCCGATCGTAGGAAGTGAACAGCAGGCAGAGGATTTGATCGCTTATATTAAAGAAAATGCAAGAGACAGTGAAGAAGGCATCTGGAATACCAATATTTTCGGAAAATCCATTGAGCAGATCGTAGAAGACGGCATACAGGCCAAAGTCTCCCAGCTGACGGAAGACTGTCAGCTAAAGCTCCAGGACACCCTCCAAAAAATTATTAATGATAGTAATGGCGGTATGATTTGCATTATTATCTAAATTAATGGTATAATATGAAAAAATAGATACAAAAGGAGGGCTCATATGAAATTGATGTTCATTGGCGCAGCCCACGAGGTTACCGGAAGCTGTCATTATCTGGACGCAGCAGGTTTAAAAATCCTTGTGGACTGCGGTATGGAGCAGGGGATTGACCGGTTTCAGAATGCGAATCTGCCGGTGAGCTATGCAGAGATTGATTATGTCCTTTTAACCCATGCTCATATCGACCATGCAGGTATGCTCCCCTTTATCTATGCCAGAGGCTTCCGGGGACAGGTGATTTCCACTGTGGCCACCGCGGACTTGTGCGGAATTATGTTAAAAGACAGTGCTCATATCCAGGAGGCTGAAACAGAGTGGAAAAACCGCAAGGCAAGACGGGCAGGGCTGCCGGAAGAAGAGCCCTTATATGGAATCAATGATGTGACAGGAGTGCTTAAACTGTTTCGTTCCTATGCTTACGACGAAAAAGCAGAGCTGGACGATGGTTTGACCATTCGATTTATTGATGTAGGTCACCTCCTTGGTTCCGCTTCTATTGAAATCTGGATTACCGAAGAGGAGTTCACCAGAAAAATCGTTTTTTCCGGTGATATCGGCAATCGGAACAAACCGCTTATCCGGGACCCTCAGTATATAAAAGAAGCTGATTATGTAGTTATGGAGTGTACTTATGGGGACCGCCTGCACGGGGCAATTCCCGATCATGTTTCTGCGCTTTCCAGCATTGTCCAGAAAACGCTGGACAGAGGCGGCAATGTGGTAATTCCTGCATTTGCAGTAGGAAGAACCCAGGAACTGCTCTATATATTCCGCCGCATGAAGACAGAAAACCGGGTCACAGGACATGACGGATTTGAAGTTTACGTAGACAGCCCTCTTGCGGTAGAAGCTACCCAGGTGTTTAAGGATAATCTGGTAGATTGCTACGATCGTGAGACAAAGGAGCTGGTTTTAAGCGGCATAAACCCCATTTCATTTCCGGGGCTTAAGCTTTCTGTTACCAGCGAAGATTCCAGGAACATCAATTTTAACCCAAAGCCGAAGGTAATTATATCCGCGGCCGGGATGTGCGATGCCGGCCGGATCCGGCATCATTTGAAACATAATTTATGGAGGCCTGAGTGTACCGTTGTCTTTACCGGCTACCAATCCGTTGGGACTTTTGGAAGAAGTCTGATAGACGGAGCAGGTGAAGTCAGATTATTTGGTGAAACCATTCAGGTCGAGGCTCACATAGAATCAATGGACGGGATGAGTTCCCACGCAGATATGGAAGGACTGATTGGCTGGTTGAATGCATTTGAAGAAAAGCCGCGGGAAGTATTTTTGGTTCACGGTGACAATCTGGTCTGTGATTCTTTTGAACAGCTTCTTGAAAAAGAATATGGATTTAAAGTTTCGGCTCCATTTTCCGGGTCTATCTATGACCTTTCCAGAGGCAAATGGCTGGAAAAAACGGAAGGGATCGAAGCGGCCAGAGCATTGGAACCCCAAAAGAAACCGGCAGGTGTATATGGACGGCTTTTTGCCGCCGGAGAAAGGCTTTTGCAGGTGATCCGCCACAATGAGGGCGGTGCCAACAAAGATCTTGCCAAATTTGCGGATCAAATAAATTCATTATGTGATAAATGGGATAGATAAGGAGAACAAGAGATCGTGACAAGAGTACAATTATTTACTGACGGAGCTGCAAGAGGAAACCCTGATGGACCGGGTGGATACGGTGCGGTTTTGCAATTTACGGATTCCAAAGGGCAGCTCCATGAAAAAACACTTTCCGCAGGGTATGTAAAGACTACCAACAACCGTATGGAACTCATGGCAGCCATTGCAGGGCTGGAGGCTTTAACAAGGCCATGCCAGGTGGATCTGTATTCTGATTCCAAGTATGTGGTTGATGCGTTTAACCAGCACTGGATTGATAACTGGATCAAAAACAACTGGAAACGGGGAAAAAGCGGTCCGGTGAAGAACATTGATCTATGGGAAAGGCTTTTAAAGGCCAAAAAGCCCCATCAGGTAACTTTCCACTGGGTAAAAGGACATGCTGGTCATCCCCAGAATGAGCGGTGTGATTTGCTGGCAACCACTGCGGCGGATGGAGATAATCTTCTGGTCGATGAGGGACTGTAACATCATTGGCATCGGATGCCAAATACTTACATATCTCTTACGATGTCTTACTAAATGCGAATTTCTATTTTCTTTCTTTTTTATTTGTGATATGGTAACTTCATCAAAACAGATTAGGATGATCGTTCATGAATAGAAACAGAGGAATATGGATTGTCATAGGAATGATACTGGTGATTGGAGTTCTTGTGACTTTAACGACCACCAGTTTTATAAACAGTAAACAGCACACTGCGGATTCTCAAGAGAATCGGACTCTTTCCGGTTCCCAACCGCCTTCTGACCTGGAAGAGAGACATTACAGCAAAGAACAGGAATTGTTTTCAGCAGAAAATAACACATTGGATAAACCGGCCCGGCTACAGGAAGAACCGGTGACGCCAAAGAAAGCGGCAAGAAGTATGCCGGAAGCCGGGAACGCTCTTACACAGCAGCAGACCCCTTCTGCGGCAGACACCCAGATGCCGGAAAAGACTGATGAAAGCCCGGAGCAGACGCAGGCAGCTCCTCAAATCGCTCAGGCGGCTTCTGAAGTTCCGGCAAAAGAATCTGTGCAGGAAACCGTAATGTCTCCCAAAGCACCTGACACCAAATATAAGTTTTCCAATGGTTCTGCTCATTCGGAAGGAACTGTCGACTATGAAAAACATCTGGAGAATCTGGATGAGCAAATCAGAAAGATCCGGGATGAATCAGGAGATTCCAATACCTACTCCATGAAGGCTCTTGCGGATAAAGAGTTAAAACTATGGAATTTGGAACAAAATACGATTTATGAAACCATAGCCCGGAAGCTTTCCGACGAAGAAAGAAAGTCCCTGGAAGCATCCCAGCAGGCCTGGATTAAAAGCAGGGATGCCAAAGCAGAGGAAGCGGCTAAAAAGTACAGCGGAGGAACTCTGGAAGGCCTGGAATATACGGCTTCCCTTGCGGAATCAACGAGAGCGAGAGCGTATGAACTGGTAAAGGAATATACGGATGTTCTTTCTGAGGAGGAGTCCCCATAAAGGGCTAAAAAACCATTTTTTAAAGTCTGAGGCTGATTCCTGTGAATCAGTCTTTTTTGCCGCTTTGTCGGGTTGTCTGCCTGTTTGATTGTGGCTTTTACCCTGCTTTTTTATTTGAATGTAAAAATTTCCATTGGAACATCTTGATAAATAAAATCCCTTATGATAGGATAGTAAGATAATTGCAAGAATGCCGCCAGTGCCGGCACTTTGTCAGAATAGACAATATAACAAACGGAGGACAGTAACGTGAAGAACTATGGTGTGAATGAACTGAGGAGAATGTTCCTTGAATTTTTTGAGAGTAAGGGACATCTGGCGATGAAAAGCTTCTCCCTGGTTCCTCATAATGATAATAGCTTGTTGTTGATTAACTCAGGTATGGCTCCGCTCAAGCCTTATTTTACCGGACAGGAGATCCCTCCCAGAAAAAGAGTGACCACCTGCCAGAAATGCATCCGGACAGGAGATATCGAGAATGTCGGAAAAACAGCACGCCACGGCACATTCTTCGAGATGCTCGGTAATTTTTCTTTTGGTGATTATTTTAAAGATGAAGCGATTCACTGGTCCTGGGAATTTTTAACGGAAGTGGTTGGGCTGGAAGCAGACAGACTGTATCCATCGGTATATTTAGAAGACGATGAAGCATTTGAAATCTGGAATAAGAAGATCGGAATTGCACCGGAACGCATTTTCCGTATGGGCAAGGAGGACAACTTCTGGGAGCATGGTGCAGGCCCATGCGGACCTTGTTCTGAAATATATTATGACCGCGGAGAAAAATACGGCTGCGGCAAGCCTGACTGTACCGTAGGCTGTGAATGTGACCGTTACATGGAAGTATGGAATAACGTCTTCACTCAGTTTGAGAATGACGGTCATGGCAACTATGAGGAATTAAAGCAGAAAAATATTGATACCGGCATGGGTCTGGAACGTCTCGCAGTCGTTGTTCAGGATGTGGATTCCATCTTTGATGTGGACACCATAAAAGCCCTTTTAAACCGTGTGGCAGATCTGGCTCATACTGAATATAAAAAGGATTCTGACGTGGATGTATCTCTTCGTCTGATCACAGACCATGTCCGTTCCTGCACCTTTATGATTTCCGACGGAATTATGCCGTCGAATGAAGGAAGAGGCTATGTGCTCCGCCGTCTGCTCCGCAGAGCAGCACGTCATGGCAGACTCATAGGAATAGAAGGAAAGTTTCTTGCAGACCTGTCCCAGACGGTGATTGACTTATCAAAAGATGGATATCCGGAGCTGGAAGAAAAGAAGGCCATGATTTTAAAGGTCCTCACCCAGGAGGAAGACAAGTTTAATAAGACAATTGATCAGGGACTTGCTATCTTAAATGAATTAGAAGAAGAGATGAGAAAGAAGAAGGAGACCGTTCTTTCCGGAGAAGAAGCATTTAAGCTATATGATACTTATGGTTTCCCTCTTGATTTAACCCTGGAGATCCTTGCGGAAAAGAACTTCAAAGTCGATGAAGAAGGCTTTAAGACTGCCATGCAGGTTCAGCGGGAAACTGCAAGGAATGCCAGAAAGACCACCAATTATATGGGGGCGGATGTTACGGTGTACCAGTCCATAGATCCGGCTATTTCTTCAGAATTCATCGGTTACGATCAATTCGTCTGTGATTCTGTGATTACAGTGCTTACCACTGATACAGAGATCGTGGAGGCCCTTACAGATGGTGAGGTCGGCACCATTATAACCGATCAGACCGTATTTTACGGAACCATGGGCGGTCAGCAGGGAGATGTCGGCACCATATTCAGTGAGAATGGGGAATTCAGAGTAGAGGATACCATTCATTTACAGGGCGGAAAGATTGGTCATGTAGGGAAAATGGTAAAAGGAATGCTTCAGACCGGCGATACAGTTACTTTAAAAGTCTGTGAAGAAAACCGCCAGAACACAGGCAAAAACCACAGCGCCACCCATCTGCTTCAAAAAGCGTTAAGGACCGTTCTGGGCAGCCATGTGGAACAGGCAGGATCTTTCGTCGACGGAGACCGGCTGCGTTTTGACTTTACTCATTTTTCTGCGCTGACACCGGAAGAGATCCGTCAGGTAGAAACACTTGTAAACGATAAAATCAAAGAATCCCTTCCGGTAAACACGGAAGTCATGTCTTTGGAAGAGGCAAAGAAATCCGGTGCTATGGCATTGTTTGGCGAAAAGTACGGAGATACGGTACGCGTTGTAAAGATGGGTGATTTTTCTACGGAGCTTTGCGGAGGAACCCATGTTTCCAATACTGGCGTGATCGGTTTCTTTAAAATCCTTTCCGAGACTGGAATTGCTGCAGGAGTACGCAGAATTGAAGCATTGACCGGTGACGGACTCATGCATTATTATGAAGAGCTGGAAAGAGAATTCCATGAAGCAGCAAAAGCGGCAAAGACAACCCCTTCTTCCTTGACAGCGAAGATTGAGTCCCTTTTAGAAGAAATCAAGGCTCTTCACTCTGAAAATGAGAAATTAAAGAGCAAACTTGCAAAAGATTCTCTTGGCGATGTTATGGATCAGGTGCAGGAGATTAAGGGAGTAAAGGTTCTCGCCACAAAGGTAATGGATGTGGATATGAATGGACTTCGTAATCTTGGCGATCAGTTAAAGGATAAAATCGGAGAAGGTGTTATTGTAATTGCCTCCATTCAGGGTGAAAAAGTCAATCTGATGGCTGCTGTAACAGAGGAAGCCCAGAAAAAAGGTGCTCATGCAGGAAATCTGCTCAAAGCCATTGCATCCCTTGTGGGCGGCGGCGGCGGCGGACGTCCCAATATGGCTCAGGCAGGCGGAAAGAATCCGGCCGGCGTTGATGCATGCCTTTCAAAAGTTGCAGAAGTGGTTGCAGAACAGGTGAAATAATTGCTGTTGAAATACGAAAAATTATGAAAGTTTTTCTTGACGAATGGCAGAATTATGCTATAATCATATCAGTGCTATAAAATACCCAAACAGTTGTATTATGCACAAGTACACAACTGGAGGGAGGTTAGGTGTGAGCTATGTCAAATGTAATCGTTAAAGACAACGAGACCTTAGATAGCGCTTTACGCAGATTCAAAAGAAACTGTGCTAAAGCAGGTATCCAGCAGGAAATTCGTAAGAGAGAACATTACGAAAAGCCAAGCGTAAGACGTAAGAAAAAGTCTGAAGCTGCAAGAAAACGTAAATATAACTAATTGTTAAAAGATAAACCTCTGGTTTGGCTTAGGCATAACCAGGGGTTTTTTCTAGTTTTTGAGTGCTGTAGAATTTTCCATATCCTCTTTGCATATAGTATAAAGTAATAACAGAGAGAAAGGCAGAGAAGATATGTTGGAGGAATCAAAGGAAAAAGCGGCTTCTGCCTTAAAACTTCCCAAAGATGTTGTTTTGGGAGAGGTGCTTGTGTCTTTTCTTGGACGCCACAGTGTTGTGATCGAAAATTACCGGAGTATTATTTTATACACCGATTGCTCCATTAAAATTCAAGCGAAAAATTGCCGGGTTATTATCAGCGGAAGCAGGCTGATGATTGAATATTATACCAATGAGGAGATGAAAATCAACGGATATATCAAATCCCTGGAGTTTGAATAAATAGGGGAGCTGGAGGTGTAAGGAAGTGCTTGAATGGCTGAATCGCCGTTTCTTCGGTTATCTTTTTATAGAAATGTCCGGATTTTCTCCGGAACGGTTTTTAAATATGTGTACGGTTCATGAAATTGAATTATGGAACGTGGTAAATTCGGGCCAGACGTATCAGTTTTTCATGACTGTTTCCGGTTTTCGCAAGATAAAACCCATTGTCCGTAAATCGAAGGTCAGACTTAGGATTTTAAAAAAGTTTGGACTTCCTTTTTTTTTATACCGCAATAAAAACCGAAAGTTTTATGCTGCCGGATTTTTGGGTTTTTTTATGATTCTCTACTCCCTGTCTCTTTTTATATGGGATATCGAGTTTGATGGGAACCAGATGTATACATACGACACTTTGCTGAAGTATTGTGAATCAGAAAAAATCCACTACGGGATGCAGAAGTCGAAAATTGACTGTGACGGACTGGAAGAATCGCTCCGTACTGCATTTCCTGAAATAACCTGGGTATCCGCAAGGGTATCAGGAACCAGGCTTTTGGTTAAAATAAAGGAAAATGAAGTGCTGTCTCAGATTCCTGTAAAAGATGAGACTCCATGTGATCTTGTAGCGGAAAAAGACGGGGTCATCACCTCCATGATCGTGCGGACCGGAGTTCCTATGGTGGCGGTCGGAGATACCGTCACAAAAGGCCAGGTTTTAGTCAGCGGGACGCTTCCTGTCATTGGTGACAGCGAAGAAATCATAAATACCCATTATGTTCATTCCGATGCGGATATTCGTGCCCGTACGGAGCATCATTACACCAAACAGATTCCCATGTACCGTAAAATTGATGTGGAAACGGGAAGGGTGCGGAAGGGCTATTATATTAAGGCGTTTCGGTATTCCTTTTTGCTTATGCGCCCCAGACCCGACGGAACATCCTGGAAGAGGACCATGGAGGAAGAACAGCTTCATTTATTCGAGAATTTTTACCTGCCTATTTATACGGGAAAGATTACGGGAAAAGAGTATATATCCTATGAACGTCCCTATAAGGAGGAAGAGAAAAAGGAACTTGCCCATAAGTTTAACAAAGATTATGAAAAAAAATTATTGGAAAAAGGGGTACAAATTCTAGAAAATCATGTTAAAATACTAGATAATGAATCTTTATGCCAAATTGCCATAGACTTTGTGACCGATGAACCATTGGGAAGGCAGGAAGCGCTGGAGATACAAAGAACAGAGGAACCGGAGGAGACAAATCATTCAGATGAGCGTAATTGAGACAATCATAGATATTCCAGCAGAACACGAGAAAAATGTATGCGGACAGTTTGACAGCTACTTGAAGAAAATTGAACGGACCCTTCATGTCACAATGATCGGAAGAGATGGCGCTCTTAAAATCATTGGACCGGAACCGATGGTCCAGAAGGCAAGAAGCGTATTCAATAACCTGATCGAGCTGTCCAAACGGGGGAATACCATTACCGAACAAAACGTGGATTATGCCCTTTCTCTGTCATTTTCTGAAAACGACAGCCAGATCCTTGAAATTGATAAAGATATAATCTGCCGGACCGTTTCAGGAAAACCGGTAAAGCCTAAGACTCTTGGGCAGAAGCAGTATGTGGACCAGATCCGGAAAAAGATGATTGTCTTTGGAATCGGACCGGCCGGAACAGGAAAAACCTATCTTGCCATGGCTATGGCCATTCAGGCATTTAAAAATGGAGAGGTCAACCGGATCATTCTCACAAGACCAGCCATTGAAGCCGGAGAGAAGCTGGGATTTCTTCCAGGCGATCTCCAAAGCAAGATTGACCCTTATTTAAGACCTTTATACGATGCCTTGTACCAGATTATGGGGGCGGAAAGTTTTCTCCACAATTCAGAAAAAGGTCTGATCGAAGTTGCTCCCCTGGCGTATATGAGAGGACGAACCCTGGACAATGCTTATATCATTCTTGATGAGGCCCAGAATACAACGCCTGCCCAGATGAAGATGTTTTTGACAAGAATCGGTTTTGGTTCCAAAGTGATCGTTACCGGCGACCAGACCCAGAAGGATCTTCCGTCGGGTACGGTATCCGGGCTTGATACGGCAATGAGGATTTTAAAAAAGATCGACGACATCAGTTTCTGTCAGTTGACGAGCAGCGATGTGGTCCGTCATCCTCTTGTGCAAAAAATTGTACAGGCTTATGATGAATTTGAGTCAAAGAAAAAGACCGAAGATCGGAAGACAAAGACCGTCCGAGGCAGAAAGGCGCATTATGACAATTAATATTGAATACGAGGCAGAAAAAAAGCTGGATATTCCATATAAGGAGATTATTAACCATGTGGTGGAGGAATCCATGGACTATGAAAACTGCCCTTATGAAGCAGAGGTCAATGTTCTGATCACCGACAATGAGGATATCCGTCAGATCAATAAAGAGTACCGGAAGATCGACAGCCCTACGGATGTTCTTTCTTTTCCAATGGTGGACTATGAGACTCCTTCCGACTTTGACCGTCTGGAGGAGATGGCAAATGATTATTTTAATCCGGAAACCGGGGAGCTTTTACTTGGAGACATTGTAATATCCGTTGATAAGGTGGAAGAACAGGCAGAAAAATACGGGCACTCTCAGACGAGAGAGATGGCGTTTCTGGTGGCTCACAGTATGCTCCACTTATTTGGCTATGACCATATGGAAGAAGAGGAACGTCTGCTTATGGAAAAGAAGCAGGAGGAAATTTTAAGTCGGAGGGGATATGTGAGATGATGAAAAAGGTATGGTTTGGTCTTGCCGGTGTGATGCTGTCTGGCGCTTTTTTGTTTGGATGCGGGAAACGATATGAATCAGTATCGGTAACGGAACAGGCAACTGAGGATGTGAATGCAGATGATATTAAAATAAACAGCAGTACAGAGGCCGATCATACATCGGATGAGAGTCCGGGAGATTACTATACCTTTTCAGAACGCCAGGAAAAAGACGGAATGATACGCAGTTATCTAACCGGAGAGATGGTGGATGCAGCCATTGGAAACCGGAGACCGGTGGCCGTAATGATGAGCAATGATAAAGCCGCGCTCCCCCAATACGGGATTAACCGGGCAGGCGTTGTTTATGAAGCACCTGCAGAAGGGGGCATAAACCGGTATATGGCCATACTGGAAGACTATGACAGTCTGGAACGTATCGGTTCCGTAAGAAGCTGCCGCACATACTATACATACTTCGCCCGTGAATTTGATGCGATCTATGCCCATTACGGACAAAGTACCTTCGCAAAGCCTTACTTAGCCAATGTGGATAATATCAATGGCGTGGAAGCCATCGGCAATGTGGCATTTTTCCGGTCCAGAGACCGCAAGCCTCCCCACAATGCCTACACCAGCGGCAAGCGCTTGAATAAAGCCATACACCAGCTGGGATATTCCCAGGAATATGATCCATCCTACCAGGGGCATTACCGGTTTGCCAAAACAGGAAAAGAAGTTACTCTTCAAGAGGCTCCCGGTGTTAAGGAGGCGTATAAAGTTTATCCTGGTTATAAGTTGAATAAGCCGTGGTTTGAATACCACGAAGAGGATGGGCTTTATTACCGTTTCCAATTCGGAGCCGCCCATAAAGGAGATGAAGGACAGATTAAAGTGAAAAACATTATTCTGCAGTATTGTCCTGCCGCTCATTATGCAACTACGGATTATCTGAACATAAATGTACAGAGCGATTCTTACGGCATGTTCATTACCGAAGGACGTGCCATCCCCATCAAGTGGTCGAAGGATAATGAATTCGGTCCAACACATTATTACGACATGGAGAATAACGAGATTATCCTGAACCAGGGCAAAACCTGGGTTTGCATTATATCCGCACAGGATTCTCCCAATGTAGAATTATATGGAAAACAATAGGACAAAGAGAACATCAACAAAAAGGGGGGCCACGAATTTCCTGATTCAGGGTACAATTCTTGCGGCTGCCGGAATTATCGTCCGTATCATCGGAATGTTTTACCGTATCCCCCTTGCCAGTATTTTAGGAGATGAAGGAAACGGGTATTATAGTTCGGCTTTTTCGATCTATTCCATTCTATTAATCGTTTCCTCATACAGTCTGCCTACTGCAGTTTCTAAGATGGTTGCCATGAGAGTCGCACGGAAGGAATATGTGAATTCCTTTCGTGTTTTAAAGGTATCCATGCTTTATGGAACGGTGGTTGGCGGAATCGGGGCAGCGGTATTATGGTTTGGAGCAGATGTTTTTGCAAACCAGTTTTTAAAAATGCCTTATACCAGCTACGCTTTGAAGACGCTGGCACCGACCATCTGGATCATTGCGTACCTTGGCGTATTGCGTGGATACTTCCAGGGATTGGGAACTATGCTTCCCACAGCCATATCCCAGGTGTTTGAACAAATAGTCAATGCAGTCATCAGTATTTTTGCAGCGGCAAAGCTTTTTGAAGCAGGACTTAAGTCCAATGCAATTTATGGTGCCAGGGATTATTCTTATGCTTTTGGTGCGGCCGGAGGCACCATTGGTACCGGTGCGGGCGCTTTAGCCGCCCTAATATTCCTTGGCTTCATTTTGTTCAACTACCGGCCGGTGATGAGAAAGCAGGCCAGAAGGGACCGGACAAGACATTGGGAATCGTATCAGGAACTGTCGAAAGTTCTGGTATTAACGGTTTTACCGATCGTACTGAGCAGTGTTGCCTATAACATCAGTACGGTAATAGATAACAGTATTTATGGAAATGGTATGGCTTCCCTTGGAATGGGCGCTTCAGAAATCGCAGCCAACTGGGGCGTTTATTCTGGAAAATACCGCCTGCTGTTTAACATTCCCGTTGCAATTGCAAATTCTTTGGCTTCCGCCCTTATCCCTTCCCTGTCTCAGGCTGTTGCGGAACGAAACAGAGGGCAGATCCTCAGTAAAATTTCCATGGTCATCCGCTTCTCCATGGTCATTTCCATTCCGGCTACAGTGGGACTGACTGTACTGGCAGGCCCCATTTGCAATCTTTTATTCAGAGGCACCGACAATGCATCCCTGATTAACATGATGTTATATGGATCAGTGGCAGTCGTGCTTTTCTCCCTTTCGACAGTTACCAATGCGGTACTGCAGGGAATCAACCATATGCGGACTCCGTTAAAGAATGCGATTATATCCCTGATCCTTCATGTTGGAATTCTCTGCATCCTGTTATTTGTGTTTAAAATGGGAATCTATGGGGTGCTTTATTCCAATATTCTGTTTGCTCTGACCATGTGTATCCTCAACGGCCTGGCAATTGGACGGTTTTTAAATTACAGGCAGGAGGTGAAAAAGACCTTCATCCTGCCGTCACTGGCCTCAGGAGTCATGGGTGCAGCCGCTTACGGAACTTATTTTTTCATTTATGTTATTTTTAAAAGCAATGTTTTGGGTGTATTGGCCGCCATCGTAGTGGCAGCAGGGGTATATGGAGTTCTCCTGCTCAAACTTCATTGTGTGGATGAAAAAGAATTAGTTCGTCTGCCTGGAGGCTCGAAATTAGTATATATTGCAAGAAAATTCCATCTATTATGATTAAGAATGCAAAAAAAGCAGATACTATACTTGATTAAGGAGGTATCATCTCATGAAGAAGTATATGTTCTGCTTTCTTTTGTTTGTTGCGGCGTCTGCGATCTGTCTGGGGGTCGGTTTTATCATTACGAAAGACAGTGTGAGACCGGAGGAAGCTGTTCCGGGGGCGACCCTGGAAACCGAAACGGTGACAGAAGCGCAGATTGTCATAAATCAGGAGGAAGTGCAGCCTGCTAACGCAAAGGGCAAAGAAAAATATTATCTTGTCTCAGAGGACGGATATTTACTCGTCCTCTATCAGGATAAGACCACCATCTGCCTTTATACCCATATGCCGGTCACAGATTTTCCAGAGGAAGAACGCGGAAAGTTAATGGAGGGCATATGGTTTACTTCCATGATAGAGGTATTTAATTATCTGGAATCCTATACGAGTTAAGAACTACTTGAAACAAAAAGACAGGCAGGGTACAATCAGCTTGTCTGAAGATACAGGAGGATTATATGAAACAACAGGTAATAGTTGTAGGAGGAGGCGCTTCCGGTCTTACAGCGGCAATTATGGCTGCCAGATCGGGAGCTTCTGTTACAATTATGGAACATACGTCAAAGCCAGGAAAAAAGCTCCTTTCTACTGGAAACGGCAAATGCAATCTGACCAACTTATCAAGGCCTGACGGCGCTTACCGCAGCAATCACCCTGGATTTGCCGAGCAAGTACTGAACCGTTTTACCGTGGAGCAGACTTTGGAATTCTTTCGGGACCTTGGTATCGTGCTTACGGATAGAAACGGTTATGTTTATCCCAATTCCGGGCAGGCATCTACTGTTTTAGAGGCCCTTCTTTTTGAACTGAAGCATCTGGGAGTTCCCATACTTACTGATTGCAAGGTGGAGAAGATAAAGCCCGGCTTAACCGTGATAACTTCTCAAGGAAAGAAAAAAGCAGATGCTGTGGTTCTGGCAGCCGGTTCCATGGCAGCTCCAAAAACCGGCTCCGATGGAAGCGGTTATGAACTGGCAAAAGCACTGGGGCATCATGTGATCCAGCCCCTGCCGGCCCTGGTGCAGCTTAGGTGCAGGGAAAAATGGTATAAACAGGCAGCCGGTGTCCGGACAGATGCGCTTGTCACCTTGAAAATTGACGGAAAAACAATAGCCAGTGACCAGGGAGAGCTGCAGTTTACGGATTATGGGATTTCAGGTATTCCGGTTTTTCAGATAAGCCGTTTTGCTGTCAAAGGAATTCATGAAAAAAAACAGGTGACGGCAGAACTTGATTTGTTTCCATCCATGGATTTTACGGAAACACAGCAGATGCTGACAGAAAGAAGAAACCGTTTTAATTACAGACCGGCAGCAGAGTTTTTAAATGGTGTTATCAATCAAAAATTGATCCCCATACTTTTGCAGGAGGCCGGGATTCAATCAGGAAATGCAGACAAAATCACTTCGGCCCAGATTAAAAAACTAACGGCCGCCTTAAAAAGATTAAAAACCGTAATCACTGCCTCCAATCCCTATGAACAGGCTCAGGTATGCAGCGGCGGAATTGATACCAGAGAAATAAATGCAAATACCATGGAATCAAAGATCATAAACGGTCTGTATCTGGCCGGTGAAATTCTTGATGTGGACGCAATCTGCGGCGGATATAACTTACAATGGGCATGGACCAGCGGTGTGCTGGCAGGAAAACATGCAGGAAGAGGAAAGAGATGATCAGAATTAATCAGTTAAAGCTTCCGGTGGACCACACGGAAGAAGCACTTTGGGCAAAAGCGGCAAAGACATTAAAGGTACCGGTTAAACAGATTGAACGTCTTCAAATTATAAAACAGTCCGTTGATGCCAGAAAAAAAGACGAAATTCATTTCACTTACTCCATTGATGTGAAGCTTCCAAATGAAGAATCGGTTATACATAGAGCAAAAAATGTAAATGTAGTGTTGGCCGAAAAAAAAGAATATGGTTTTCCCGCCTCCGGGTCTTTAAAGTTGTCCAGCCGTCCCGTTATTATCGGAACCGGACCGGCCGGTCTTTTTTGCGGTGTTATGCTTGCAAGAAACGGATATCGTCCCATTCTTCTGGAACGCGGAGAGTCAGTAGAAATGCGCAGACAGTCGGTGGATGAATTCTGGAAGAACGGAATTTTAAAACCGGACAGCAATGTTCAGTTCGGGGAAGGCGGAGCAGGAACCTTTTCGGATGGGAAGTTAAATACTCTGGTAAAAGATCCTTTTATGAGAAACAGAAAGGTGCTTGAACTTTTTGTGGAATTCGGAGCAGATCCCTCCATTCTTTATATCAATAAACCACATATTGGAACCGATGTATTAAGTAATATCGTGAAACGGATGAGACAAGAGATCAACCGGCTTGGAGGAGACGTGCGTTTTAACAGCCGTGTGACGGACTTTATCATAAAGGATGGCCGGCTTTCTCATGTGGTGGTGGAAGAGAAGGAAGAAATTCCGGCTGAGATTCTCGTTTTAGCCATAGGGCACAGTTCCAGAGACACCTTTGAGATTCTGGAAAAACGAGGAGTTCCTATGGAAGCCAAGCCATTTGCAGTCGGACTTAGAATCCAGCACCCTCAGGAAAGTATAAATTATTCCCAGTACGGTACGGCACACCATGATGTATTAGGTGCCGCTGACTATAAACTGACGCATAAAAGTTCAGGCGGCAGAGGGGTGTATACCTTCTGTATGTGTCCGGGCGGATATGTGGTCAACGCTTCTTCGGAAGCAGATATGCTGGCCGTTAATGGGATGAGCTATCACGACCGGGCAGGAACCAATGCCAACAGCGCCTTAATCGTTACGGTTTCCCCCAATGATTTTGACGGAACAGGACCTCTCTCCGGGGTTTCCTATCAACGAAAGCTGGAGCAGGCTGCTTATATAAGCGGTGCAGGAAAAATACCGGTGCAGTTATATGGGGATTTCAAAAACAACCAGTTATCCAAATCCTTTGGAGACGTAGAACCGGCATTCAAAGGGCAGTATGGATTTTCTTCTATCCGGGATTTCCTTCCTTCTTATTTATCAGAGGCTTTCATCGAAGGGGTGGAGGCTTTTGACCGGAAGATCCGCGGATTTGCAAGAAAGGATGCTATTCTGGCCGGTGTGGAAAGCCGGACCTCATCTCCCGTACGAATCCCAAGAGACGAGCTGTTTGAATCCGGCATCAAAGGAATCTATCCCTGCGGGGAAGGTGCCGGGTATGCAGGCGGGATTACGTCCGCCGCTATGGATGGAATAAAAGTTGCGGAAGCCATTGCCGCCAAATTTGAAAGGTTCCCCATCTAATTGACGAATGTTAAAAAATGATGTAAGATATTTAGCAAAAGGACTGGAGAAAGTGGATGGAACGATGAACATCAGGGAACGGGATATACTAAAAGATAAACAAAGAATTGTAATTAAGATTGGGTCCTCATCCTTAACTCATACCTGTACCGGCGATTTAAATCTGATGAAAATTGAAAAGCTGGTCCGGGTAATCAGTGATTTAAAAGGAGAGGGCAAGGAAGTCGTATTGGTTTCCTCGGGAGCGATCGCTGCCGGACGTCAGGCGTTGGGGCATCATTCCCGGCCCGATACCATTGCTGAAAAACAGGCATTTGCGGCAGTGGGCCAGGCCAGGCTTATGATGGTGTATCAAAAACTTTTTGCAGAGTACAATCAAATTGCAGCACAAGTTCTCCTGACGAAGAATACCATGACTCATGACACAAACCGTTACAACGCTCAGAACACATTTGATGAGCTTTTAAAGCTTGGAACCATTCCGATTGTGAATGAGAATGACACAGTATCTACTTCCGAAATCCCTCTTGTGGATAATTTCGGAGATAATGACCGGCTTTCCGCCATTGTAGCAGCACTGATCGGAGCGGATCTATTAATTCTCTTATCCGATATTGACGGATTGTATTCGGATGATCCAAGGCAGAATCCGGATGCAAAATTCATCGGTCTTGTTAGGGAAATCACTCCGGAGCTTCTCCGTATGGGCAAATCCACTTCCGGCAGTGATGTAGGTACCGGAGGCATGGCGGCAAAGCTGGCCGCTGCCCGGATTGCTACGGATGCCGGGTCCGATATGGTGATTGCCAATGGAGATCATGTGGAAGTCATACAGCAGAT
The DNA here is from genome assembly GCF_043633585.1 of Lacrimispora sinapis. Taxonomy (NCBI): domain Bacteria; kingdom Bacillati; phylum Bacillota; class Clostridia; order Lachnospirales; family Lachnospiraceae; genus Lacrimispora; species Lacrimispora sinapis. The sequence continues at coordinate 1,838,473 of NZ_CP141832.1, forward strand.
CATGGCAGGCGAAGAAAAAGGGACTTTATTTATGGCCCACCCAAACCATGATTTTGATTTAATGAATTATATTAATTACGAGTATTAAGGAGAAACAGATGAACCAGGAGAAAATAGACCGCATTAATGTTCTTTACCATAAATCCAAGTCTGTGGGACTTAGCGAAGCAGAGCAGTTGGAACAGGCGGCTTTAAGAAAAGAATACATTGAATCTATCCGCAACAGCTTAAGAGGAAATTTAAATAATATTTCTGTTCAGGAAAAAGACGGTACCATTACCGATCTGGGTAAAAAATATGGAAATGTTGGAAAAGAGTAAAATAAGAAAATACATTAAAGAACAACGGCAGACGCTGGATTCAGCCACGGAGCATCAATGGGATGAATCCATCTGCCGGGAGCTGCTTGATTTGCTGGAAATACGTCAGGCATTCTGTGTTTATTGCTATGCTTCCTTCCGCGGAGAAGCAGGTACATGGAAGTTTATGGAGACGTTGCTTCGGCAGGGCAAATACATAGCGGTTCCAAAAGTGAAAGGAAAAGAACTGGAGTTTTATGCCATAAGCGGAAAGAAAGATCTGGAAGAAGGGGTAATGGGGATCATGGAACCCAAATCCACCTGTTTAAAGATATGCGACCCGGATGCTCCTGTTATTGTACCTGGGGTTGCTTTTGATAAAGAAGGGAACCGCCTGGGATACGGCGGCGGATATTATGACCGTTTTTTTGAACGGGAACCATCTCATTTCCGTTTGGCGATTGCCTATAATTTTCAGCTGTTTGACCGAATTCCGGCAGAACCTCACGACAAGAAGGTTGACCGGATAATCACTCCGAAAGGATTGGATGGGGGACTCTAATATGACTATTACAGAAATTGGAAAGAAAGCAAAAGAAATAACCGGTATTATCGGAATTCTTGGATCTGAAAAAAAGGACGAGGGCTTAAAGTCCGCGGCAGCGTGCTTATTAGAAGGAAAAGGTGAAATTCTTGCTGCCAATGAACGGGATGTGGAAAAAGCATTAAAATCAGGCATGAAAGCAGGATTGATCGACCGTCTGAAACTGACTTCTGAGAGAATTGGAGCCATGGCAGATGGTCTTTTGTCTGTGGCAGCTCTGGAAGATCCGGTAGGAGAAGTCCTTTCTATGAAACAGCGTCCCAATGGCCTTATAATCGGTCAGAAGCGTGTTCCTATGGGCGTTGTGGGAATTATTTACGAAGCCAGACCTAATGTAACGGCTGATGCATTCGGCCTTTGCTTTAAATCCGGCAATGCGGTGATCCTAAAAGGAGGGAGCGATGCTCTGGAATCTAATATTGCCATTGTAAAATGGCTGAGAGCCGGTCTTTTAAGAGCCGGTCTTCCTGAAGATTCCATTCAACTCATAACGGATACGGACCGGGAAGTGACGAGACAGTTCATGTGTCTGCGGGAGTATGTGGATGTGTTGATCCCCAGAGGCGGGGCAGGACTGATCAAGGCCGTTGTGGACAACAGCACCATTCCTGTCATTGAGACAGGAACCGGCAACTGCCACATTTTTGTGGATGAGTCTGCTGATTTTAACATGGCATTGGATATTATCTTTAACGCGAAAACTCAGCGAATCGGCGTATGCAACGCATGTGAATCTCTGGTGGTTCACAAAAGCATCGCTCCTGAATTTCTTCCTCTGTTAAAAGAAAGGCTGTCCTTAAAGTCAGTGGAAATCCGGGCAGATGAAGAAGCATGTTCTTTGGTTCCCGGTTTTGTTTTGGCCACAGAAGAGGATTGGGGACAGGAATATTTGGATTATATCGTGTCTTTAAAGCTGGCAGGCTCTGTTGATGAGGCAATCAGCCATATTAACCGATACAGCACCGGACATTCGGAAGCCATCATCACATCGGATTATGCCAATTCCCAGAAGTTTTTAAATGAAATTGATGCTGCAGCCGTTTACGTCAATGCTTCTACAAGATTTACCGATGGATATGAATTTGGATTTGGGGCTGAAATCGGCATCAGCACCCAGAAGCTCCATGCAAGAGGCCCCATGGGATTAAAGGAGCTGACAACAACGAAATATATTATTTTTGGCAATGGACAAATCCGTCCATAATCCGCTGCATTCTGAATATTGTTACAGAATAATGACCTGTTTAATCGTTTGAAATAAGGATGAAACTAAAATTAGCAATATTTTAGCGTTTCATCTCCCGCATAGTATGATAAAATTAAAGCTGTAAAAATATATTACTGGTAACAAAGGAGATTATTATGGATTTTTCACTGATTATTGGTATTATTATTGGTGTAGCAGCGCTTTTAACGGGCTATGTGCTGGAACACGGTGTAATATCGTCTTTGTTTTTGATTAGCCCTTTTGTTATAGTTTTTGGCGGAACTGTGGGATGCGTAATTGCTTCCTTTTCCTTCAATGATATTACCATGGCCATGAAGGCGATGTTTAAGAGCTTTAAGCATCCCCATTCAGGCAGCATGGAACGTATGATATCCAAGATTTCCATGATATCAACCCGTTACAGAACCGAGGGAGTGACCTGTCTCGATGATATCAGCCGTGATCCTGAGCTCAACCAGGAGGAATATCTGCTTTTAAAAGAAGGTCTGGTATTGATACAGGAATTAAAATCGCCGGAGGACATCCAGTATACCCTGGAGTCCGACATCAGAGCTTATGTGCAGCAGAGAAGCATTGAAGTCAGTGTGTTTGAGGCCGCAGGAGGTTTTTCCCCGACCATGGGAGTGATCGGAACCGTTATGGGGCTTATCATGGTGCTTGCTTCAGGATTTGATGATCCTTCCAAGCTGGCCGGCTCCATTGGTACTGCATTTATCGCAACTCTGTACGGTGTGTTTTTGGCCAATATCGTTTATCTGCCGATTGCAACCAAGTTAAAGACACAGCTGAAGAGAAAGCAAATCCAGAAAGAAATGGTTGTTGACGGTGTTTGTATGATTGCAAGAGGCAGTACTTCCCGGAATATAGAAAATGAGCTTGCCCTCTATTTCCAGGCGTTTTCAGATGGTGGTAAGAAATATAAGCAGGGAATTGAAAACTAAGGGAAGGGGGAAGCAAGATGGGCAGAAGAAGACTGGAACCAGAGACAGGTAAAGAAAATTCAGACCGTTGGATGCTTACCTATGCAGATATGATCACTCTGCTCCTGGCCTTGTTTATTATCATGTACGGCATGAGTTCTGTGGATTCACAGAAAGTAAAAGAAATGTCACAGGGATTGGAACAGGCATTAAATCACGGAACATCCAAAACCCAGGTGGGCGGAGCCGGTTCTGTTTCTTCTGATAATCTGGAGAAAGTATATAAAAGTCTGCAGGCTTACATAAAGGAACGTGATTTGGAACAGACGATTGATGTAACTTCCAGCGGTGCCACAATCACCATTCGTATGAAAGATAAGATGTTGTTCAAACCGGATACAGCCGAATTGCTGCCGGGAAGTAAACCGGTCATTGAGGAGATTGCCAGGACTCTGGAAGCCATTTATCCGGATATCAATCATATCACAATCACGGGCAATACGGCAGATTTGGGAAACCGGGATGCTTATAATGAGGCAGATTCCTGGCAGCTATCGGTAAACCGTGCGGTTACGGTATTGAATCACATGACCTCCATCGGCCTGGAGGCGGATAAGATGTCGATTGAAGGAAACTCTCACTACAATCCCATTGCCTCCAATGATACGGAAGAAGGCAGAGCCAAAAACCGCAGAGTAGAAATTACGATTACAGGAAGTGCAAACTAGGACCAAAGAATTGACATTCCCAAGTCTTTATGATAAGCTGATACTATATTAAACGGAAAGAGGTGAAAGAATGGAGTTATAATTCTTGCTGAAGTTACTGCATGAGGAAAAGATAAGAGAAACTATATCTTTTTTTTGTGCCTGTTTTGCAAGAATATCAATTCCATTCCAAGGCTCTTTTTTTGTTGTTAAATCGGTTGAAAGCGTATATCGCCCATGCTGGAAAAAGATGACAGGCGGCTGTGAGAATTGATCTCTTGCAGTCTTTTTTTGTGCAGAAATAGTATTCTGCAAGAGTGGAGGTATGCCGATGTCGTTAATACAAGTTACGGATTTGTCATTCACTTACGAGGGTGGGTACGATCCGGTATTTGAGCATGTATCGTTTCAGATTGATACCGATTGGAAGCTGGGATTTACAGGGAGAAATGGAAGAGGGAAAACGACCTTTTTAAATCTGTTAATGAAACGCTATGAATACTCGGGAAGGATTATTTCCAGCGTGGAATTTGAATATTTTCCATTTCCGGTACCAGACCAGGAGAGAGACACTTTGGAAATTATAGATTCTATTCTGGGGGATTATGAGCAATGGCAGCTTAAGAGGGAACTTTCCAGATTACAGGTTGCAGAAGAGGTGCTGTACCGCCCCTTTTTTACGTTGTCAAATGGGGAGCGTACCAAAATACTGCTGGCTGCTCTTTTTTTAAAGGAAGACCGTTTCCTTTTGATTGATGAGCCTACCAATCATTTGGACAGGGATGCAAGGAAATTGGTCAGCCGGTATTTAAGCAGCAAAAAGGGATTTATACTGGTGTCCCATGACAGAAAGTTTATTGATGACTCGGTAGATCATATACTTTCCATCAATAAAACCAATATAGAAGTGCAAAAAGGTAACTTTACTTCCTGGTATGAAAATAAACAGAAACAGGATCAGTTTGAGCAATCAGAAAATGAACGTCTGAAAAAAGGAATCCGCCGTTTGGAATCTGCGGCAAGGCAGTCAAAAGAATGGGCGGATCATGCGGAATCGACAAAATTAGGAAAAAAATCTATGCTGCATGAAAAGTCTGTTGATTCCAGGGCTTATATAGGAGAGAAATCCAGACGGATGCAGATGCGCAGAAAGAATCTGGAACAGAGACAGGAACGGGCCATTGACGAAAAAAATGGACTGCTGAAGAATATGGAAGAAGCAGAACCATTAAAACTTTTTCCCCAAACCCATCATAGCAACCGGATCCTGTCCCTGAATAAAGTAGTTCCCTGTTTTGACAGACCGGTATGCAAACCAGTGAGCTTTCAGCTGGAACAGGGGCAGCGCATTTCCCTTCAGGGGAAAAACGGAAGCGGAAAATCCAGTATCATAAAACTGATTCTGGGAAAAGAAGCATCCGGCATCCAGGTATCCTATGAGGGTACCATAGAAACGGCCGGCGGTATAAAAATTTCCTATGTGTCCCAGGATTCTTCCTTTTTAAAAGGCAGTCTGACGGAATTTGCAAAAGAATCCGGGATAGAAGATACTCTGTTTAAAGCGGTTCTTAGAAAATTGGATTTTTCCAGGGAACAGTTTGAAAAGCAGATGGAAACATACAGCGAGGGACAAAAGAAAAAGGTTCTCATTGCCCGCAGTCTTTGCGAACAGGCCCATCTGTATCTGTGGGACGAACCGTTGAATTTTATTGATGTATATTCCAGAATACAGATTGAAGATTTGATTCTGGAATTTCAGCCTACCATGGTTTTTGTGGAGCATGATGAAGCATTTACCAGCCATGTCTCCACCCATAGGGTGCAGCTGGAACAAGTGGATTTTGGACTTTGCAATCAATAGTATTTATGTTATAATGGGAAAATCGAATAAAAGTAAGAGGTTAAGTAGATGAATTATATAAATATGACTTATGATGAAGCTTGTCATTACGCACCGACGGAAGAACCTGCAAGGCAATACTTTTTTATGGAATACTGCAAGGCATTGATCGGCAAACAGAAGGAGATGTCGGGAAAAGACTCCTTTACCTTCCACATTGCAACCTTCGGATGCCAGATGAATTCCAGAGATTCAGAGAAGCTGCAGGGAATATTGGAAGCAATCGGTTTTGTGGAGACAGATTCGGAAGAAGCTGATTTTGTACTTTATAATACCTGTACGGTCAGAGAGAACGCAAATCAAAGAGTTTATGGCCGTCTGGGCTTTTTAAACAGTTTGAAGAAGAAGAACCCGAATATGATGATCTCCCTTTGCGGCTGCATGATGCAGGAAGAAGAAGTGGTGGCAAAGATCAGAAAGAGTTATCGGTTTGTAGATATTATTTTTGGTACTCATAACATCTTTAAACTGGCCGAGCTGATGGCAGAACGTCTGGATAAGAAAAAGATGGTGGTAGACATCTGGAACGGAACGGACCGCATTGTGGAGGATCTTCCCACGGACCGGAAGTATTCGTTTAAATCAGGCGTTAATATTATGTTTGGCTGTAACAATTTTTGCAGCTACTGCATCGTTCCTTATGTGCGGGGAAGAGAGCGGAGCCGAAGCCCTAAAGATATTGTGGAAGAAATCAAAAAACTTTCTCAAGACGGTGTCATTGAAATCATGCTTCTGGGGCAGAATGTCAATTCCTATGGTAAAAATTTGGATGAGCCAGTATCCTTTGCCGATCTTCTCACTCAGGTGGACCAGATTGAGGGTCTGGAACGGATTCGTTTTATGACGTCTCATCCCAAGGATTTATCCGATGAGCTGATTGAAGCTATGAAAAATTCAAAAAAAGTATGCCGTCATCTTCATTTGCCGCTCCAATCCGGAAGCAGCCGGATTTTAAAGGCGATGAACCGGAGCTATACAAAAGAACAGTATTTGGAGCTTGTGGAAAAAATCAGAACAGCCATGCCGGATATTTCCCTGACAACCGATATTATTGTAGGTTTTCCTGGAGAGACGGAAGAAGATTTTTTAGAGACCATGGACGTGGTGAAAAAAGTCCGTTTTGACAGTGCCTTTACCTTTATTTATTCCAAACGTACCGGAACACCGGCTGCCAAGATGGAAAGTCAGATTCCGGAGGAAGTGATAAAGGATCGTTTCGACCGTTTATTAACGGAGGTACAGAAGATTTCCTCAGAGGTATGCGGAAGAGATGAGCATACGGAACAAAAAGTTTTGGTGGAGGAAGTGAATGACCATGGGGAAGGCCTTTTGACCGGACGCTTGAGCAATAATACGACTGTGCATTTTAAAGGAGATCCTTCTCTTATCGGAAAAATCGTGAATGTGTATTTGGAGGAATCCAAAGGCTTTTATTACATGGGAACATTAAGACCATAAACATAAGAAAAGAGGATACAAAATAGCATGGCTGGTTTATCACCAATGATGACCCATTATCTGGAGACAAAAAAGGAATATCCGGACTGCATTCTGTTTTACAGACTGGGAGATTTTTATGAGATGTTCTTTGATGATGCGGTAACCGTTTCCAGAGAATTGGAAATAACATTAACAGGAAAAGAATGCGGATTAGAGGAACGTGCGCCTATGTGCGGCGTTCCTCATCATGCCGTTGAGACATATTTAAACCGTCTTGTTCAAAAAGGTTTTAAAGTGGCGATTGCGGAACAGATGGAAGATCCGAAGCTTACGAAGGGGCTGGTAAAAAGAGAGGTTATCCGTGTGGTGACTCCTGGTACCATTACAAGTGCCCAGGCCCTTGATGAGACAAAGAATAACTATTTGATGGGAATCGTCTACATAGGAGAGACATTTGGAATTGCTGTTGCTGATATCAGTACCGGCGATTTTCTTGTCACTGAGGTTGAGTCCGAACGGGAGCTGACGGATGAAATCAACAAATTTTCGCCCTCTGAGATCATCTGCAACGAGGCGTTTTTTGTGTCAGGCGTGGATATCGAGGAATTAAAAAACCGTTATCACACGGTAGTTTCATCTCTGGATCATCATTTCTTTTCGGATGAAGTCTGCCGGAAAATTCTAAAAGAGCATTATAAGGTAGGCGCACTTTCCGGGTTGGGGCTTGATGATTATGACAACGGAGTGATTGCGGCTGGTGCAGTGATGCAGTACATGTATGAGACGCAGAAGAACAGCTTATCCCACATCACAACCATAACTCCTTATTCCACCGGTCAGTTCATGATCATTGACACCTCTACCAGAAGAAACCTGGAACTTTTGGAAACCCTGAGGGAAAAACAAAAGCGAGGCAGCCTTTTATGGGTGCTGGACCGTACAAAGACCGCTATGGGTGCCAGAATGCTTCGTACATACATCGAACAGCCGCTGATCCACAAGGCAGATATCATCAAGCGTCAGAATGCCATTGAAGAGCTGAACATGAACTACATATCCAGAGAGGAAATCTGTGAGTATTTAAATCCGATTTACGATCTGGAACGTCTGATTGGGCGGATCAGTTATAAAACAGCCAATCCCAGGGATTTGGTTGCGTTTAAAAATTCTCTTGAAATGCTGCCCTTTATTAAACATATTCTGGGAGAATTCAGCAGCGAGAGATTGAAGGAGCTTTATGAGGAGCTTGACCCGTTAGAGGATGTTAAGGAGCTGATTGACAAAGCCATTATTGACGATCCGCCTGTTACGGTAAGAGAAGGCGGTATGATAAAAGAAGGGTTTGACGAGGAAGCTGATAAGCTGCGCCATGCCAAAACCGAGGGGAAAAATTGGCTGGCAGAACTGGAAGCAAGGGAAAAAGAAAAGACCGGGATCAAAAACTTAAAGGTAAAATTCAATAAAGTGTTTGGTTATTATTTTGAAGTTACCAATTCCTTTAAAGATCTTGTTCCGGATTATTTCATCCGCAAGCAAACCCTGGCCAATGCAGAACGTTATACTACCGATGAATTAAAAGAACTGGAAGATGTGATTCTTGGAGCGGAAGACAAGCTGTTTTCCCTGGAATACCGCTTATTTGGTGAAGTCCGGGATGCAGTTGCCAATCAGGTGCTCCGGATTCAGAAGACGGCCAGAGCGGTTGCAGGGATCGATGTTCTTGCTTCTTTATCCTCTGTAGCGACAAAGAATAACTATGTAAAACCGCATATTAATGAAAAAGGGTTGATTGATATTAAAAACGGCCGCCATCCGGTGGTCGAGAAAATGATGCGGGATGATTTATTTGTTGCCAATGACACGTATCTGGACAACGGCAAAAACCGTCTTTCCATTATTACAGGCCCGAATATGGCCGGTAAATCCACTTATATGAGACAGACTGCCTTGATCGTCCTCATGGCTCAGATTGGAAGCTTTGTTCCGGCAGAGGAAGCCAATGTAGGGATCTGTGACCGCATATTTACCAGAGTGGGAGCGTCGGATGATTTAGCTTCCGGCCAGAGTACGTTCATGGTAGAGATGACGGAGGTTGCCAACATCCTCCGTAATGCAACCAAAAACAGCCTCATTGTTTTAGATGAGATCGGAAGGGGAACAAGTACCTTTGATGGCTTGAGCATTGCATGGGCAGTGGTGGAGCATATCAGCAATCCCAAAATTCTGGGGGCAAAAACTTTGTTTGCGACCCATTACCATGAATTGACGGAATTAGAAGGTACCATGAGCGGAGTCAACAACTACTGTATCGCGGTAAAAGAGCAGGGGGATGATATCGTCTTTTTGAGAAAGATCATAAAAGGCGGAGCGGATAAGAGCTATGGAATCCAGGTTGCCAAACTTGCCGGTGTTCCGGATTCAGTCATTTTGAGGGCAAAAGAACTGCTGGCAGAGTTAAGCGATGCAGATATTACTGTAAAAGCAAGGGAAATAGCTGAGATTAATTCCAATATTACCCAGAGAAAGGCTGTTCCAAAACCAGACGAAGTGGACCTGCAGCAGATGTCTCTGTTTGATACGGTAAAAGACGATGACATTATTAAGGAACTGGGAGATTTGGAACTTGGCAATATGACACCGATTGATGCGCTCAATACCTTATACCGTTTGCAGACAAAGCTGAAAAACCGTTGGCAGTAAAAAAAAGGAGCTGATGTCATGCCGAATATAACTGTACTGGATCAAAACACCATTAATAAAATTGCTGCCGGAGAAGTGATTGAGCGGCCGGCGTCGGTTGTAAAGGAGCTGTTAGAAAACGCAATTGATGCCAAAGCCACTGCAGTGACTGTAGAAATCAAGGAAGGCGGCACAACCTTTATCCGTGTAACCGATAATGGCTGCGGGATTCCCAAGGAGGAAGTGCCGCTGGCCTTTCTGCGCCACTCCACCAGTAAAATCAAATCCGTAGAAGACTTATTTACCGTTTCTTCCTTAGGCTTCCGCGGAGAGGCTCTTGCCAGCATCGCGGCAGTATCCCAGGTGGAGCTTATTACAAAAACGAGCATAGGATTGACCGGGACCCGTTATCAAATCGACGGAGGAGAGGAACGGTCATTAGAGGAGATCGGTGCTCCGGAAGGAACTACCTTCATTGCCAGAAATCTCTTCTATAACACACCGGCCAGAAAAAAGTTTTTAAAAACTCCCATGACCGAAGGAGCACATGTATCTGATCTGGTGGAAAAGCTGGCCCTGTCCCATCCCGAAATCTCCATCCGCTTTATTCAGAATAATCAGAACAAGCTGCATACATCCGGGAATCACAATTTAAAGGATATTGTATACACGGTATTTGGAAGGGAAATAGCTTCCAATCTTTTGGAAGTCTCGGTGAAAAAACCGGAGGTCTCCATTGACGGTTATATTGGAAAACCGGTGATTGCCAGAGGAAACCGGAATTATGAAAACTATTTTATCAATGGAAGGTATATCAAAAGCAGTATCATCTGCCGCGCCATTGAAGAGGCATATAAGCCGTTTATGATGCAGCATAAATATCCTTTTACCATGCTTCATTTCACGATCGAACCGGAGATGCTTGACGTTAATGTCCATCCGACAAAGATGGAACTGCGTTTCCGGGACGGAGATATGGTGTATCATATGGTCTATCAGGCAGTTGCAAGCGCCCTTGCCCATAAGGAATTGATTCCGGAAGTGGAACTTGAGAAAAATAAGGAAGATAATCTCCAAAACCTAATAGGAAAAAGGCATGATCCAGCTCCGGAACCATTTGAAAAAAGGCGTCTTATGGCGATGCAGCAACAGGCTGCCGCAGAAGAACAGAAAGAGCTTCCCCCTGTATTTACGGAAGGGTTTCAAAAACGATTAAGTCCACAGCCGTCTTCTGCCACTATGGATGCGGTAAAAGAACCAGATGATCTGTTGGAAAACTGGCTGAAGCCATCGGCACCGGCTCTGCCGCAGACGTCCGTAGCGAGTCAGCCATCGGAGTCCTTAGAGCCTTTACAAAACCCGGAAAGTTCTTCCGCAACAGGAGAAAAGCCAAAGCAGTTGGATCTGTTTGACGGAAAGCTTTTGGAACCCAAAGCCCGGTCTTTGCATAAGCTGATCGGACAGCTGTTTGATACGTACTGGCTGGTGGAATTTAACGAACAGCTCTATATTATTGATCAGCATGCGGCTCATGAAAAGGTTTTATATGAGAAAACAATGGCAACACTTAAAACCAGGGAATATACTTCCCAATTGGTCAATCCCCCCATTATTCTTACGTTGAACCGGAATGAGGAAGTCCTGCTGAACCAGCATTTAAAGTATTTTACGGAAATGGGCTTTGAAATAGAGCCTTTTGGCGGCAGAGAATATGCGGTCCGGGGAGTTCCTGCCAATTTATTTTCCATTGCCAAGAAAGAACTGCTGATTGAAATGATTGATGGTTTATCGGAAGAAGGTTCTGTCAGCAGCCCGGATATTATTTATGAGCGTGTGGCATCCATGTCCTGTAAAGCGGCAGTAAAGGGCGGGAACCACCTGTCCTTTGCGGAAGCCAATGAATTAATAGACCAGCTACTTGGCCTTGAGAACCCTTATGCCTGCCCTCATGGAAGACCTACCATCATTTCCATGAGCAAGTATGAGTTAGAAAAGAAATTTAAGAGGATCGTGTAATGAAACCATTGATTATATTGACCGGACCCACCGCAGTAGGAAAAACCGCATTGTCCCTCCGTCTTGCCAAGGCAATCGGAGGAGAGATCATAAGTGCGGATTCCATGCAGGTCTACCGGGGCATGGACATTGGTTCTGCAAAAATCACAAAGGAAGAGATGATGGGTATTCCACATCATCTGATTGATGTCCTTGACCCCAGAGAAGAATTTAATGTTACCGTTTTTCAGGCAATGGCAAAGGCGGCGGTGGAAGAAATATACTCCCGCGGCCGCATTCCCATTGTGGCTGGCGGAACCGGTTTTTATATCCAGGCGCTTCTTAATGATATTGATTTTACCGAAACAGGAGAAGACTCTTCTATAAGGACGGAACTGGAGAAGATCGCAGAAGAAAAGGGGGCCGCTCATCTCCATGAGATGCTTCTTATGATTGATCCGGAATCCGCAGAACAGATCCATGCCAATAATGTAAAACGGGTCATACGGGCAATTGAATTTTACCGGCAGACAGGAGAACGGATTTCTAAACACAACAAACGGGAACGGCAAAAGGAATCTCCATATGATTTCCTTTACTTTGTGGTAAATACAGACCGTGACACGCTGTATCAGAGAATTGACCAGCGGGTGGACCAAATGGTGGAACAGGGGCTGGTGGAAGAGGTAAAACGGCTGAAGGCTTCCGGATGCACAAGAGATATGGTGTCCATGCAGGGGCTCGGATACAAGGAAATCCTTGATTACCTGCAGGGAGAGTATTCACTGGAAGAAGCTCTTTATTTAATAAAAAGAGATACCCGGCATTTTGCCAAACGCCAGATTACATGGTTTAAGCGGGAAAAAGACGTAAGATGGCTCAATCTGCCGGATTATGGTTATGACTTAGATAAGGTGCTTGAAAAGATGATAATAGACATCAGCGAAAGGTACGGATTGGAGAATAAGGCAACATGGAAATAGATGCAATGTATAACAATCTTGGAATCAGCCAGAACGTACTGGAATTTGGGGAAAAGATTGAAAAAGAGCTAAAAAAGCGGTTTGAAGAAATTGACGGGAATGCAGAATATAACCAGATGAAGGTTATCAAAGCCATGCAGGACAATCGTGTCAGTGACATTCATTTTGCAGCGACGACCGGCTATGGATACAATGATCTTGGCAGGGATACTCTGGAAGCGGTTTATGCCGGGGTGTTTCACACGGAAAGTGCTTTGGTAAGACCCAATCTGATCAGCGGAACACACGCGCTTTCCATTGCGCTTTCCGGAAATCTCCGCCCCGGGGATGAACTGCTCTCGCCGGCAGGAAAACCTTATGATACTCTGGAGGAAGTTATAGGAATCCGGGAAAGTACCGGTTCCTTGAAAGAATATGGAATTTGCTACCGTCAGGTAGATTTACTGCCAAATGGGACCTTTGATTATGAATCCATTGGAAAAGCAGTAAATGAAAAGACACGTCTGGTTACCATCCAGAGATCAAAAGGCTATGACACCCGCCCTACATTTTCTGTTGCCCAGATCGGAGAGCTTATTGCATTTGTAAAAAACATAAAACCTGATGTGATCTGCATGGTGGATAACTGTTATGGAGAATTTGTTGAGAGAATAGAGCCTTCCGATGTAGGAGCGGATATGATCGTTGGTTCTCTGATTAAGAATCCCGGCGGTGGACTGGCTCCTATTGGAGGCTACATTGCCGGAAAAACAGAGTGCATTGACAGAGCGTCCTACCGCCTGACAGCGCCAGGGCTTGGAAAAGAGGTGGGAGCCAGTCTTGGACTCAACCAGTCTTTCTATCAGGGTCTGTTTTTGTCCCCTACTGTGGTGGCCGGAGCTTTAAAAGGAGCAATCTTTGCAGCCAATGTTTATGAAAGACTGGGATACGCTGTCGTGCCGAACGGAAGTGAATCACGTCACGATATCATTCAGGCAGTTACCTTTGGAAAACCGGAGGGTGTGGTTGCATTTTGCCAGGGAATCCAGGCAGCGGCTCCCGTAGACAGCTTTGTAACTCCGGAACCCTGGGATATGCCGGGATATGATGCACCTGTCATTATGGCAGCCGGAGCTTTTGTCCAGGGGTCTTCCATTGAATTAAGTGCAGATGGTCCCATCAAACCACCCTATACGGTTTATTTCCAGGGAGGACTGACATGGTATCATGCAAAGCTGGGGATTTTAATGTCCCTGCAAAAGCTTTTGGATGCCGGATTGGTCCAATTATAAAAAAACGGTATACACAGCTGGAAATCTATGTTAAAATATTTTGACAGGTATGGACATTCCTGCCATAAAACCAAAAGGGGTAGCAGAGCAGATGAAGTACAAAAACTGCTGGGTACTGCTTCTTCTTATGCTTGCGGGTGTTGTTTTAGGAGGTTTTGTTGGAAATCTAACCCAGGGAATATCCGGGTTGTCGTGGCTGAATTCAGGACAATCCTTTGGATTTGATACTCCGCTTGTGGTAAATTTCGGAATATTAGTCATCACCTTTGGGATCAATATCAAGATCACCATGGCCGGCATCATAGGAGTAGTGGCAGCCCTCATTACGTATCGGTTCATTTGATTCTTACATATGTCTTTTTTAACGTGCCTGGAGAGTAACGGTCAGGAGGCATATGAAACGCATAACTATGAAAGACATCCCAACGGATGAGAGACCCTATGAAAAGTGTTTGAAAGAAGGGGCTCAGGGCTTAAGCGATGCGGAGCTTTTATCCATCATTATCCGCACAGGTACCAGGGAAGAGAATTCTTTGATACTGGCACAAAAGATACTGGCCTTAAACTATCCAAAGAAGGGTATTTTAGGGCTTTTACACCTTTCCATGCAGGAACTTATGCAGATCAAGGGAATCGGAAGGGTCAAAGGAGCACAGCTTCTGTGCATCGGTGAGCTTTCCAGGCGGATATGGAAAAAAACTGCCAGGCTGGATACGGCAGCTTTCCATAATCCCCTCGACATTGTCAACTACTTTGTAGAAGATATGAGGCACAGAGAACAGGAGCTGGTTTATATAATGCTCTTAAATACAAAAGGAGTCCTGATCAAGGACGTAATGATCTCTCAGGGAACGGTGAATGCTTCCGTAGTTTCTCCCAGGGAGATTTTCATTGAAGCTGTTAAGTATCATGCCGTAAGTGTGGTACTGGTCCACAACCATCCAAGCGGGGACCCGTCTCCCAGCAGAGAGGACATCAACCTTACAAAACGGGTAAAGGAAGCTGGAGAGTTACTGGGAATCCGGCTGTTGGACCATATCATTATAGGAGATAATTCCTATATCAGTTTGAAAGAACGGGGAATCTTATAGATGGAATCAAAACGCAGTAAATATGTTCTTATATCTTTAACCGTATTTTGTGTACTGCTGATCGGTTTGACCTCCATTCATGACGAATGGCTGGCACCGCTTCGGACCGGTGTGGGGTATCTTCTCATTCCGGTACAGTCCGGTGTGAATTCTGTTGGATCGTCAATCTATGATGAACTCACAGATCTTGCAAAGTTACGTAATGCACAAAAAGAAAACGAAGAGATGAAGGACCTTATCACACAATTAACCGAGGAAAATACCAGGCTTCAGGCAAATGAGCTTGAGTTAAACCGTCTTCGTAAGCTTTATGCCCTGGACCAGCAATACGGACAGTACGAAAAAGTAGGAGCAAGGGTAATCGCCAATGACTCCGGCAACTGGTTCCAGGTATTCCGTATTGACAAAGGGTCAAAAGACGGCATTGCTGTGGACATGAATGTGGTTGCCGGAGGCGGACTGGTTGGTATTGTTACAGATGTAGGCGCCAATTATGCTACAGTCCGTTCCATTATCGACGATTCCAGCCGGGTAAGCAGCATGGCCATGCAGTCTGGAGACAGCTGTATCGTTGCCGGTGATTTGACTCTGTTTAAAGAAGGAAGACTTCGGATTACCAATGTTTTAAAGGAAAGTGACTTGAAAGACGGAGATAAGATTGTAACGTCCAATATCAGTTCTGTGTTCCTTCCGGGCCTTTTGGTTGGATATGCAGCCGATATAACCAATGACACCAACAATGTTACCAAATCCGGATATTTGATTCCTGCGGCGGAGTTTGACAGCCTTCAGGAAGTTTTGGTCATTACAAAGCTGAAGGCGGATATGATGAAAGAAGAAAGTTCATCTGCACCGCAGCCGGAGCCTGCTTCTGCGGAGAGCGCTGCCCAATAGCGAAAAGGAGTAACATGAGACGTATTTTTTTCAATGTACTGCTGATTATTCTGGCATTTACCATCCAAAACTGCATATTCCCGCTGCTGCCATTTTTATCAGCTTCCCCCAATCTGCTTCTGATTCTTACATTTTCTTTTGGCTTTATGCACGGAAAAGAAGCCGGAATGTATTATGGACTGCTGTCGGGGCTTTTGATGGATCTGTTTTACACAGGGCCATTTGGTTTCTATACACTGATTTTCGTGTATGTTGGATATATGAATGGCATCTGTACCAAATACTACTATGAAGAATATATTACCCTTCCATTAATTCTCAGCGTATTAAACGAACTGGCTTACAACTTCTACATCTATGTTTTCCGGTTCCTGATTCGTCAAAAAGTCCGGATCGGGTATTATTTTATCAACATAGTGCTTCCGGAAATCATCTTTACGGTTGTGACTACCCTGCTTCTTTACCGGGTATTGATGATTATAAACCGCCATTTGGAAGAGACAGGAAAAAAAGGGGATTCAAACATTGTTTAAGGATTTATTGGATTTTATAACAGAGCTTTTAAAAAAGGCGGTAACGTCAAGACTGTTTGTTCTGGGGATTATCTGCTTTGCCATGTATGCAGGATTAATAAACAAGCTGTTCAACATGCAGATCATCAATGGGGAAAAGGCCCTCAATGAGTACTTGCAGCTGACGGAACAGACCATAACCACTGCAGGGACAAGAGGCAATATTTATGACCGGAACGGAAAAGTGCTTGCTTATAATAAACTTGCTTATTCCGTAACGGTGCAGGATACGGGAGCATATAAGAATTCCGCAGCCAGAAATAATATGTACTTAAAGCTGGTCCGGATTCTTCAAAGACATGGAGAAACCGTACAGGGGAAATTTGAAGTAGCCATCGACCCCAATGGCGATATGGTGTATACCTCATCCTCCGAGTCAGCCAGAAAGCGCTTTTTGCGGGATTATTATGGCATTAAAAGGGTGGAGGACTTAGATGATGAAAAAGGAGAGTACCCTTCCAATTTGAGTGCAAGAGAACTGTTTGACCGTGCCTGTAAGGATAATGGCTTTGCAGAGTTGAAAGATGAGAAAGGAAATCCGGTAACCCTAACGGACCAGGAGGCCCTTGATATCATTAATATCAAATATGCACTTCGCCTTATGTCATACCGGAAGTATGAATCCACAATGGTGGCTTCCCAGGTATCCGATGAAACGGTAGCTGATATTCTGGAGCATCTCAGTGATATGCAGGGGGTAAACGTGGAAGAAACCACCATTCGTGCCTACAATGACAGCATTCCTTTTGCTCCTGTGATCGGTTATACCGGAAAGGTCCCGGAGGATCAGCTGGAAGGGCTTCAGCAGAAAAAAGGCGATTATGATATTAACGACATTGTTGGGCGGACAGGCATTGAATACACTATGGAACATGATCTGCAGGGAACCAAAGGAAAAAAGACGATCTACAAGGACAGCGTAGGCCGTATCCGGGAAACAAAAGATGAAACCGATGCTTTTGCAGGAAATGATGTATATCTGACCCTGGATGCCCAACTGCAACGGGGAATCTATCATCTGATCGAGCAGTCTCTTGCGGGTGTTCTGATTAAGACCATTGTAAATGGAGACTTTCAGGCAGGCAGCACCACTGATGGCTCCAATATGAAGATTCCGGTGAAAGATGCTTATTACCAGCTTGTGAACAACAATGTGCTTTCTTTAAAAGAACTGGAGGAAGCCGATGCTTCTGATACGGAGAAGAATATTTACCAGAAATATATTTCTTCCCGAAAGCAGATTTTCACCAGTTTGAAAAATGAGTTGATGAGCGGTCATTCCACCTCCATGAAAGATCTTCCGGAAGATATGAAGGCATATATGTTTTATATTTACAGCTATTTGTCCGGCCCTACGGTGGGAATCATAAAAGAGGATTCGATTGATACTTCCAGTGAAGAGTATCAGGCATGGAAGTCCGATGAAATTAGTTTAAGGGATTATTTATATTTTGGAATTGCAAATGGCTGGGTCGACACAACCAAATTAGAAACCGGCTCCAAATATTCCAGTGCGGATGATACCTTTGAAAAGCTTGTGGATTATGTACTGGATCATCTGGAGGATGACCGTAATTTTACCAAAAAAATATACCGTTATCTGATCAATGATGATATTATAACGGGTCAGGAATTATGTCTGGCCTTATATGACCAGGGCGTGTTAATGGATGACGGACAAGATGCAGCGGAGCTTCGGGCAACCGGAGATGCTTATACATTTCTGTTGAAGAAACTGTCCAAACTGGAAATCACACCGGCCCAGCTGGCGTTAGCTCCCTGCAATGCAGGTGTTGTTGTGACCAATGATAAAACCGGAGAGGTACTGGCGCTTGTATCCTATCCGGGTTACGATAACAACCGGATCGGTGACGGTACCTATTTCAGCCAGCTTCAGTCAGATTTATCACTGCCGCTTTATAACAATGCCACACAGACCAGAAAAGCACCGGGGTCTACCTTTAAGCCTATTACGGCGGTGGCGGCTCTGGAAGAACATGCAATTACCATTGATGAGACCATTAACTGTACCGGTATTTATACTGACGTAGAACCGCCGATCAAATGTTGGATCTATCCTGGTCATCACGGACCATTAAATATGGTAGGAGGTATTATGAATTCCTGTAACATATTCTTTGCGGATTTAGGCCATCGCCTGTCCATGGATGCCAACGGTGTTTATAAGCCGGAGGCAGGTCTTGATATGTTACGAAAATACGCAACCATGTTTGGGCTTGACCATAAGTCCGGCGTGGAGATTGCAGAGCTTGATCCTCAGATTTCCAAAGAAGCTCCGGAGCGTTCCGCCATGGGTCAGGGAAGCCATGCATACACCAATGTTCAGCTTTCCAGATATGTGGCAGCCATTGCAAACCGAGGAACTGTTTTTGAACTCAGTCTGCTGGATAAAACAACGGATTCTGAAGGTAATCTGATCAAAGATTATACCCCTGAGATTTCTTCTCATATTGACGCAGCGGCTACAACGTGGGATACTGTACAACAGGGAATGAGAGAAGTGATTGCAAATGGTACATCAAAGAGGTTATTTGCTGACCTTGAAGTGGAGATTGCAGGTAAGACAGGTACAGCCCAGGAAGCCCGCAACAAACCGAACCATGCTTTCTTCATTTCTTATGCGCCATATGACAATCCCGAAATCTGCGTTACCGTGAATATTCCTTATGGCTATTCATCATCCAACGCGGCCAATATAGCGAAGAATGTCTATAAGTATTATTATGGCTATACAGACTTGGAATCCATTGTCAATGCGGGTGCCCTGGATGCAGCGAAAGTCAACATTCGCGATTAACTAGGATAAGAGGTGATATGATGCATAATACCGTAGTGATTAAAAGCAACAGAGCAGGTATGATTGTCATCCTGGACCCGGACATCCCTTTCCCTCAGCTTCTTTCTGATGTGGGGAAAAAATTCGGGGACAATGCAAAATTCTGGGGATCTGTACAAATGACCCTGACCTTAGAGGGCAGGCAGCTGACTTCAGAAGAAGAGTTCGCAATCATCAACCAGATCACAGAGAATTCCAATGTGGAAATCATCTGTCTGGTCGATACGGATGCGAACCGATTGGAACGATGTGAAAAAGCACTAAACGAGAAACTGATGGAATTGTCCTGTCAGACGGGACAATTTTTTAAGGGCAATCTGCAAAACGGAGAGACTTTGGAATCAGAAGCCAGTATCGTTATTATCGGAGATGTGTGCAAAGGAGCAAAGGTAATTGCCAAGGGGAATGTGGTTGTCCTAGGCAAGATCAGCGGAACGGTATGCGCAGGTGTAGCCGGCAACAAGGAAGCATTGATCACCGCTCTTGAGATGGCTCCGGTACAGCTTAGAATAGCGGACTGCACCTCCGGTCTTGACGGACGGGGCAGGCGTTTGGGAAGAGGTCCAATGAAGGCTTACCTGGAAAATAACAAAGTCATTATAAAACCAATGAAAAAAAGTATGGAAATATTCCGAAAATTAAGGTAAAATAGAACAAGGTATATAAAACAGGAGGATATGATATGTGTGAAATCATCGTAATCACTTCTGGAAAAGGCGGGGTAGGCAAGACGACAACTTCTGCCAACGTCGGTACCGGACTTGCGATTCTTGGTAAAAAAGTAGTTCTGATTGATACAGATATCGGACTGCGTAACCTGGATGTTGTAATGGGTCTGGAAAACCGGATCGTCTACAATTTAGTAGATGTGGTAGAGGGAAACTGCCGTATGAAGCAGGCCCTGATTAAAGACAAAAGATACCCGAATTTATTTTTACTGCCCTCTGCACAGACGAGGGACAAGACTGCAGTCACTCCCGGCCAGATGGTAAAGCTGGTTGACGATTTAAGAGAGGATTTTGATTTTATTATCCTTGATTGTCCTGCCGGGATTGAACAGGGCTTTCAAAACGCCATTGCAGGCGCAGACAGAGCAATTGTAGTCACAACACCGGAGGTTTCTGCAATCCGGGATGCGGACCGGATCATCGGACTTTTAGAAGCCGCTGATATGGGAAGCATTGAACTGATTGTCAACCGGATACGGGCAGACATGGTGAAACGGGGAGACATGATGTCTTTGGATGATGTCATGGACATCCTTGCTGTTGATATCATTGGAGCCATTCCGGATGACGAGGACATCGTCATTTCCACAAACCAGGGAGAACCGCTTGTAGGTATGGGGACTCCGGCAGGACAGGCTTATATGGATGTCTGCAGGAGGATTATCGGGGAAACCATTCCGATTCAGAATCCTGTTTTGCGTGAAGGCCTGTTTTTCAAACTCTCAAATCTCTTAAAGAGAGCATAGGAGGGTTTGACATGAGCCTGTTTCCTGTGTTCCGTAAGAAGAATTCAGGAGAAATTGCAAGAAATCGTCTAAAACTTTTGCTGGTTGCGGACAAGGCTGACTGTTCTCCTGAAATCATGCAGATGATAAAAGACGATATGGTCCGTGTAGTTTCAAGATACATGGATATTGATTCCGACAGAATAGAGATACAGATGAAAAAGTTAAAGCAGCCGGATTGTGAACGATTTACGCCGGTGCTTTATGCTAACATCCCTATTCGCGATGTACCTGAAAAGGGGATATATTAATATGTTTTCAGAAATTAATTTTAGACATTACAATTACCGTTTGATTTTGTACATGCTGTCGTTGTCTGTGATTGGAATCCTGGTAGTAGCCAGTGCCTCCAACCAGGATTCCTCTACCGTTACAAAACAGATTATCGGTGTAGTGGTGGGATTTGCTTTGGCAATTGGAATTTCCATCATTGATTATCATAATATCACAAAGCTGTATGTTTTGGTTTATGCAGGCTGTATTGTTTTATTAGGTGCAGTTCTTGTTATGGGACATACGGCAGGAGGAGCCACAAGGTGGATCAATCTGCCTGGCATTGGACGAATCCAGCCCTCTGAATTTGTGAAAATCGGGCTTATCATATTCTTCTCCTGGTACTGGAATAAGTACCAGGAGAAGATGAATATGCCGGTCATGATAGGAATGGCTGCCGGACTAGCCGCCATTCCTATCGGCCTTATTTTTGCAGAACCAAACCTGTCCACCAGCCTGGTGACCACCATCATCATCCTTTGTATGGTATATTCCGCAGGAATCAGTTACCGCTGGATCGGCGGCGTACTTGCGGTGGCAGTACCGGCAGGTGCACTTTTTATTTTCCTGCTGACAAAAGGACTAATTCCTTTTATTCATGACTATCAGGCACGGCGTATCCTTGCATGGATCTATCCTCATGCGGAGCAATATGCAGAGAATCTGTACCAGCAAAAAAATTCAATTATGGCAATCAGTTCCGGCCAGCTTCAGGGGAAGGGACTTTTTAATACGACCATCGCATCAGTCAAAGATGGGAACTTCTTATCAGCCGGGGAAACCGACTTCATATTCGCCATTATCGGCGAAGAAATGGGGTTTCGAGGCAGCGTTATCGTCATTCTTCTTATTGGTCTCGTTGTTTTTGAATGCCTCTATATGGCCTCCCGCGCCAGGGATATGTCAGGCAAACTGATTTGTACCGGCATGGCTGCTCTAATTGGTTTCCAGGCGTTTGCCAATATTGCTGTGGCTACACAGATTTTCCCAAATACAGGCCTTCCACTCCCGTTTATCAGCTCGGGAGTCAGTTCTCTTATCAGTATATTTATGGGCATGGGACTGGTGCTGAATGTTGGATTGCAACGCAAAATCGGTAATTAAAAGGAGGTATATCGTTATGAATATAGGATTAGTTGCACATAATTCAAAGAAAAAACTTATGCAGAATTTCTGCATTGCCTACCGTGGCATTTTAAGCAAACACATGTTATACGCGACCGGTACCACCGGACGTTTGATTGAAGAGGTTACAAATTTAAATGTTCATAAATATCTGGCCGGACATTTGGGAGGAGAACAGCAGTTAGGGTCCCAGATTGAACATAATGAGATTGATCTGGTGGTTTTTTTAAGAGATCCCCTCACTCAGAAGTCTCATGAACCGGATATTGTAAATATTATGACGACCTGCGATATGCATAACATTCCTCTGGCTACCAATCTGGCTACTGCAGAGCTTTTAATTAAATCTCTGGAGCGGGGCGATCTGGAATGGCGTGAGATGTATAAATAGCGGGGGAATCGTCTGTGAAGAAAAAAGCTTTTGTAACATCCTGCGGCTTATTTTTGACCGCTGCACTGTTATCAGGCTGTTCCGGTCTGAGTAAGCTTGAAAATCCTTATGTATTTTCTGAAAGATCCGCTTTGTATGCAGCTGGCAGTACAGCAGATAAATCAGCAACTTTTGCACAGGATCTGTGTATTGTTACCGAGGATACTCCAGGTCAAGATGATAAAGTGACTGCTGAAGCGGCTGCTGTTTTTGATCTTACGGATAAGACGGTGCTTTTTGCGAAGAATCCATTTGAACGTCTCTATCCCGCAAGCATTACCAAAACCATGACAGCACTTGTTGCATTGAAATACGGCAATTTATCCGATGAGATCACCGTTACCAAAGATGCCGTCATTACGGAATCCGGAGCCAGCCTGTGCGGAATTAAGCCAGGGGACAAACTGACCCTGGAGCAGCTTTTATATGGACTGATGCTTCCTTCCGGAAATGATGCGGGAGCAGCAATCGCAGTTCATATTGCCGGGGGAGTGGAACCCTTTGCCAGGATGATGAATGATGAGGCTTTAAGAATCGGAGCCACTGGTACCCATTTCATGAATCCTCATGGACTGAACAATGAAAATCACTATACCACAGCTTATGATCTGTATTTGATTTTTAACGAAGCGATGAAATATCCTGAATTTCGTAAAATCGTCGGTACAGAAAAATACAGCACGACCTACCACAATGAAGCAGGAAAACCGATAAGCGTGACCTGGAAAGATACGAACTGGTATCTAACGGGTGAACGGAAGATGCCAGAAGGCCTTACAGCTCTTGGCGGAAAGACCGGCACCACTCAGGCGGCGGGAAGCTGTCTGATTATGGGAAGTTCTGATTCCTCTAAGCGTGAATATATTACTGTAGTCTTAAAAGCACCCAACCACGTTGGCCTTTACGATAACATGACAAATATATTGAGTAAAATTGTAGAATAATCATTGCCTTTATTATGGATTTGTACTATAATTACATTAATCCGAATAGACTTTTTATACAAATTATATAACGCAAGGAGGAGATTGCTATGGTTCAGATAATAGCGGGAAAAAAGGGTAAGGGAAAGACAAAGCATCTGTTAGACAGAGCGAATTTCGCTGTAAAAGACTCAAACGGCTCCATCGTATACTTGGATAAAAGTTCGAAGCACATGTATGAATTAAGCAACAAAATCCGCCTCATTAATGTGAATGAATACCCCATAACGTCAAGCGAAGGTTTGATAGGTTTTATCTGCGGTATTATATCTCAAGATCATGATTTGGAAATGATGTTTTTTGACAGTTTTTTAAAACTGGCCTCTCTGGAAGGGGAGGACATATCTGAGACCATTGCAACTTTGGAAAAAATCGGTGAAAAGTATCACGTAACTTTCGTTCTCAGCATTTCGTTGGATGTAGATCATCTGCCAGAGAATGCCAAGGCCGATGTGATTGTTTCATTATAATCATAGATATTAAACTGGGGGCTGCATGTCGGTCCCCTTTATTTTTCTTGAATTTTTATGAATTTCCTTTTATAATGTGTAAAGGGAAGGGAGGCGTCAGGTTGGCAAGACATAAGGCACAGCGGCCGCAAAAAAAAGCGGTTCACCCCAAAAAAAGCAAAAAAATCATCCGTTACCGACGGCCTCTGAATATCAATGTTGGCATGATCATTTTTGCGCTGATTTTTGTTTATATGGTGTTCAGTGTAACCGCGTACTTCAGAAGAGATAAAATACAGTTTTACGAAGTACAGGAAGGAAGTATCGTTAATAATAAAAATCACACAGGCATTATCCTTCGGCAGGAAGTGGTAAAGAATACAGACCGTTCCGGATACGTGAATTACTACGTCAGGGAAGGCAAACGGGCTTCCAATGGGACCCGGGTATATTCCATTGATGAAACCGGAAGTATTGCCTCTTTTCTTGCGGAGAATTCCCAGGAGAAGGTGACTCTAAAACAGGAAAATCTTTCAGAACTGAAAAAGCAGCTGACCGGATTCAGTCTGGCATACAACAGCGACCAGTTCCGTTCTGTCTATGATACCAAATTATCGTTAGATGCGGAAGTTATGGAATACATGAATTTTAATGCTCTTGATAACCTTGGAGACAAGATGGAGAAGGCAGGTCTTAATTTCCAGCAGATAAAATCCGACCAGGCGGGGATCGTATCCTATGGTGTGGATTCTTATGAAACTCTGGACCCAGCCTCCATTTCTGCTGACGTTTTTGACCGCAGTAAGTATACAAAATCCATAACCAAATCCGGAAGTCTGATCGAAAAGGGAGCGCCGGTGTATAAACTCATTACTTCTGATTTGTGGTCGGTCGTTTTTCCTTTGACGGAAGAGGATGCAAAGGTATATGGGGACAAGACAAGCCTGACGGTACAATTTGCCGGGCAGAATCTAAAGGCATCGGGAAACTTTTCTGTGTTTACAGGGAAAGATGGAAAGACGTATGGAAAATTGGATTTTGACAAATATATGGTCCAATTTGCTTCTGAACGTTATGTGGATTTTGAAATCACATCGGACCGGGTAGATGGCCTTAAAATTCCGGTAACTTCTGTAACAAAAAAAGATTTTTATCTGGTTCCGGTCGATTACCTGACACAAGGGGGAGACAGTACGGAAACAGGCTTTAATAAAGAGGTCTATTCTGATTCCGGGACTTCCGTTGTTTTTGTACCTACAGAAATATATTATTCCGAAGGAAATAACTATTATATTGAAACCGGAGGAAAAGGCGGGTTTCAAGCAGGGGATTATATCGTCAAACCCAATTCCACGGACCGATATCAATTAGGCCCAACTGCTTCCTTACAGGGAGTATATAACATCAATAAAGGATATGCAGTATTCAAACAGATTGAAATTTTGGCATCCAATGATGAGTATTATACAATCAAAAAGAATATGACCTACGGACTGGCAGTGTATGACCATATCGTTCTCAATGCAGAGACTGTCAATGAAGGGGAATTAATTTATCAATAAGAGGTGATTATTTTGGTTCTGGAAAATCTTGAAGAAGTAAACCAGAGGATTTTGTCTGCCTGCAAAAGGGCTGGAAGAGATCCTGGAGAAGTAACCTTGGTAGCCGTCAGCAAAACCAAACCAGCTTCCATGATAGAAGAAGCATATTCTGCAGGAATCCGGGATTTCGGGGAAAATAAAGTGCAGGAGCTTTGCGAAAAATACGAAGAACTTTCAAAAGATATAAGGTGGCATATGATTGGTCATCTTCAGCGTAATAAGGTAAAGCAGGTGATTGATAAAGCGGTGCTCATCCACAGCGTGGATTCCCTGCGTTTGGCAGAGCAGATTGAAGAAGAAGCAGCCAAAAAAGCGCTGACGGTTGACATTCTTTTGGAAGTGAATGTAGCAGAAGAAGAAAGCAAATTTGGTTTTCGTTTGGACGATACAGAATGTGCCATTCGTAAAATCGCCTTGTTTCCCCACGTAAGGATAAAAGGTCTTATGACTATTGCACCTTTTGTAGAAAATTCTGAGGAAAATCGCTTCGTTTTTAAAAAATTAAGACAATTTTATGTTGACATGCAAAGCAAAAACATTGATAATGTTAATATGAATATGCTCTCAATGGGTATGACCGGAGACTATGAAGTTGCAATAGAAGAAGGCGCTACTCTTGTTAGAGTTGGTACCGGAATTTTTGGTACAAGATATAAGATTGGAGAGAATGAAGTATGAGCATTTTAGGCAAACTGATGGATAGCATGCGCTTAAATGATACAGATGATGACGATGATTACTACTTAGACGAAGATTACGAGGATGAAAAAGAAAAACCTGCAAAGAAAACACTCTTTTCAAAGAAGGCAGAGGCTGATTACTACGATGAAGAAGAGGAATATGAGCAGAAGCCTCGCTTCCTGTCACGTTCTCCCAAGGTAGTGCCGATGAAGCAGTCCCGGACAATGGAAGTGTCGATGGTGAAACCAACCTCCATTGAAGATGCGAAGGAAATCTGTGATCATATGCTTTCAGGAAAGGCGGTCGTCCTTAACATGGAAGGAATTCATACGGAAGTTGCCCAAAGAATCATTGATTTCACTTCTGGTGCCACATATTCCATGAATGGCAATTTGCAGAAGATATCAAACTACATATTCATTGCAACTCCCGAATCCGTTGAGCTGTCTGGTGATTTTCAGGACTTATTAAATAGCGGAAGCTTGGATATGGGCGGTATGAATCTTCGTCTTTAACAAGTTTTTCGAGAAAGAAATAACGAATTTGATGAAATGGTACAAGCAGACAATTTTCCGTTTTACACACTTGTTATCCGCGCTGCCAGGCTGCAGAGCAAAAGTGGAGAGGAAAATTGTTTGCTTTCTTCCGTAATAGAGGGAGAGAAAATATACATTGGAGGAATGAGGTCATGGGAAATAGAATTCCGGTACACTTGGACGGAGCCTTTTTGTATGATATTGTCATGGAAATGACATTTGAAGGACTTAGACAGGAGCTGAAGCAATTAAACTTAAAGGAGCGCAGGATCTGCATTGTTACAGACTCTAATGTTGCACCTCTATATTTGGAGGAAGTGGAAGGCATTGCAGCCTCCTGTTCCAGGGAAACGGCTCATTTCATTTTTCCTGCAGGAGAAGAAAGCAAGAATCTGGATACGGTCCGCAGCTTATATGAAACCTTGATCCTAAAAAAGTTTGACCGCCATGATTATCTGCTGGCCTTAGGCGGAGGTGTAGTCGGTGATCTCTGCGGATTTGCCGCCGCTACCTATTTAAGGGGCATTTCCTTTGTTCAGGTGCCTACCACGCTGC
Organism: Lacrimispora sinapis; assembly: GCF_043633585.1. Taxonomy (NCBI): domain Bacteria; kingdom Bacillati; phylum Bacillota; class Clostridia; order Lachnospirales; family Lachnospiraceae; genus Lacrimispora; species Lacrimispora sinapis. The sequence goes on from NZ_CP141832.1 coordinate 1,866,059, forward strand.
TGTCCCAGGTGGATTCCAGCATTGGAGGTAAGACCGGAGTGGATTTTGATGCTTATAAAAATATGGTGGGCGCTTTCCATATGCCAAAGCTTGTGTATACCAATATTTCTGCATTAAAAACTCTTTCAGATGAACAGTTTTCTTCCGGAATGGGGGAGGTCATAAAGCATGGTCTGATTCGGGATGCGGCCTATTATAAATGGCTCATGAAGCATGCTCCTGCTATTCAGAAAAGAGAGCTTGCCGCTCTTGAGGAGATGGTACGTGTCAGCAACCAGATCAAGCGGGAAATTGTGGAAAAGGACCCTACGGAGCAGGGGGACAGAGCACTTTTAAATTTGGGCCATACGCTTGGACATGCCATTGAAAAACTTTCCGATTTCAAGCTGCTGCATGGCCATTGTGTAGGGCTTGGCTGTATTTCAGCGATGGCCATATCCATAAAACGGGGGCTGATAGAAGCGTATGAGCTTCCAAGGCTTTGTGAGGTTATGAAGCAGTTTTCCATGCCTCTTACTGTCACCGGCCTATCCGCCGATGAAATCGTTGCTCTCACCAAAAATGATAAAAAGATGGATTCCGGAACCATCCGGTTTATCCTGTTAGAAAAGATCGGAAAAGCATATGTGGATAAAACTGTCACTGAGGCGGAGATGTCACAAGGGCTTTTGCCGATTTTAGAATAAGGAGATTTTCATGAATCAGAAGACAAAACTAATTTTGGGACTAATCATTGGATTTTTTGCGGCAATTGGTCTGGACCAATGGACCAAATTCCTGGCAGTAAAGCATCTTATGGATCAAAGTGCCTACAACATTTGGAATGGAGTATTTGAGCTTTTATATTCTGAAAACCGGGGAGCAGCGTTTGGAATGCTTCAGGGGAAAAAATTGTTTTTCCTGCTGGTAGCAGTTGTTGTACTTTCAGCCGCCATCTTTGCAATTATCCGTATGCCGGCGACGAAAAAATATATTCCTCTTCATCTGATCGCCATGTTTTTGTCTGCAGGTGCCGTTGGAAATATGATCGACCGTTTTGCAAGAGGATATGTTGTGGACTTTCTGTACTTTAAACTGATTGATTTTCCGATCTTTAATGTGGCGGATTGTTACGTTACCATTTCCATGTTCTTTTTTATGGTGCTGTTCTTTTTTTATTATAAGGAAGAAGACTTATCCTGTCTGTCCATAGGCAAGAAAGGGGCAGGCAATTGAAACAGGAGTTCACCGTAACAGGGGAGGAAGCAGGAATCCGCATTGACCGGTATTTATCTGAAAAATGCAGGGACATTTCCCGCTCCTATTTACAAAAATTGCTAAAAGAAGAGTCCGTACTGGTCAATCAGAAATCGGTTAAAAGCAATTATAAAGTCAGCTCCGGAGACCAGATCGAATTGTCCGTTCCGGAAGCCATAGAACCGGAAATCGTGGCAGAAGAGATGGATCTTGATATTATTTATGAGGACAAGGATATTATACTGATCAATAAACCAAAAGGAATGGTGGTCCATCCCGCCGCAGGCCATTACAGCGGAACCCTGGTCAACGGCTTAATGGCTCATTGCCGTGATGATTTATCCGGCATCAATGGGGTTATGCGTCCTGGAATCGTTCACCGGATTGATATGGATACTACGGGAGTTCTTATTGTATGCAAAAATGACATGGCTCATAATTCCATTGCAAAGCAGCTGAAGGAACATTCTATTACAAGAAAATATTATGCCATCGTTCATGGGAATCTAAAAGAAGAGGAAGGAACGATAAACGCTCCCATCGGCCGTCATCCCGTGGACCGTAAAAAGATGAGTGTCAATGAAAAAAACGGAAGAGATGCCGTCACTCATTACCGGGTACTGGAGCGGTTTCACCAGTTTACCTTTGTGGAATGCCAGCTTGAGACAGGGCGAACTCATCAGATCCGCGTACACATGGCAAGCATTGGTCATCCTCTGTTAGGGGATTCTGTTTATGGACCGACAAAGTCTCCGTTCCGGTTAAGGGGACAAACCTTACATGCGGGAGTATTGGGAATCATTCACCCCAGAAGTGGAAAATACATGGAATTTACCGCTCCGCTGCCGGAGTATTTTGAAGATTTGTTAAGAAAACTGAGGACCACTTAGATGATTGTCTAAGTGGTTTTTTTGTATTTATAGATTTTTCAGTTAGTTTCATATATAATGATATTATGAGAGAACTGGAAGGAGTGATTCATATGAGGAAACATCCGGTCATTACAATTGGAAGACAATGCGGAAGTGATGGCAAGGCCATTGGTCAAAAATTGGCGGAAGAATTAGGGATCAAGTGCTATGATAAAGAGCTGCTCTCTCTTGCGGCGAAAAACAGCGGTTTTAGTGAAGAGGTATTTCAGTCTTATGATGAGAAACCTACCAACAGTTTACTATATTCTTTGGTAATGGATCCCCGTTCGCTGAGTTTTACGAACTCCGGTTATATGGATGTGCCCATGGACCATAAGTTGTTTTTTAGTCAGTTTGAAACGATCAAACAGCTGGCGGAAGAAGAATCCTGCGTAATTATAGGGAGATGTGCCGATTATGCCTTGTCTGAATATGAAAATCATATTTCTGTATTTATCACTGCTGATGACGATGACAGAATAGAAACATTAAAAGAGCTGCACCATATCGATGATGGAAAAGCAAAGGATCTCATGGTCAGGACAGACAAAAAGCGCTCCAGCTATTATAAGTACTATACCGAAAAAAAATGGGGCGATGCAAAAAATTATGATCTATGCATCAACCGCAGTGCTGTAGGCGTGGAAGGGGCTGTTAAAATCATACTGGATTTTGTTCATGCGAAAACAGCGTATATAAAGGGAAAAAATCAGGAATGATTATAATTCAGCAGAGCTGTTTCCTTTTCAAATGGATATTACCAGAATAAAAAAGATACCAAAACGGACATTTCCAGCATCCACTGAAAATGTCCGTTTTGTTGGTTCTTATTATATTTGGCTAAACTTTATCAAGCAAATTACTCCACGGTTACGGATTTCGCCAGGTTTCGTGGCTGGTCCACGTCAAGGTTCTTACCAACAGAGGCATAGTAAGCGATGAGCTGAAGAATTACTGCAATGGGGAAAACGGTAAAACGGTCCCCGATGTCCGGAATATTGATCTGGATATCAGCAACCCCGTGTTCCACCTTGGCATTCTCTTTTGTCAGCAGAATAACAAAGGCACCACGCGCTTTTACTTCCCTGATGTTGGATATGGTCTTCAAAAATACTTTTTCCTGTGTGGCGATGGCAATGACCGGAACCTGATCGGCTATAAGCGCAATGGTTCCGTGTTTTAATTCTCCGGCAGCGTAGGCTTCTGCATGGATATAGGAGATTTCCTTTAATTTCAGGGCACCCTCCAGGGAGAATGCATAATCAAGGCCCCGGCCGATGAAGAAAGCATCCGGCTTTTGGATCAGGTGAGATACCAGGTCTTTGACCAATTCCTTCTTTTCTATCATGGCCTCCATGGCAGGAATGGCATCTAAAAGCTTTTTCATAAAGTCTTCGGCTTCTTCTTTGGTGTAGCAGTCACGTACATAGGCCATACGGCAGCAAATCATATAGAGGGCAGCCAGCTGTACGGAATAAGCTTTTGTACTGGCTACTGCGATTTCGGGGCCGGCATGGGTATAGAGAACGTAGTCGCTTTCTCTTGCGATGGTAGAACCTTTTACGTTCACTACGGATAATGTAGCAGCACCATAGTTTTTTGCCAGACGCATGGCGGCGAGAGTATCAATGGTCTCACCGGACTGGGAAATGATAATCACCAATGTTTTATCATCAACCAGAGGTTCCTCATAGCGGAATTCAGAGGCGATGGATACTGTTACCGGGATTCTTAACAGAGGTTCCATAAGTGCCCTTGCCGCCATTCCTGCATGCATGGCGGTTCCGCATGCCACGATATGGATCTGATTACACTGTTTTAATACGCAGTCAGGGATCTGATCATCGGTGAAATCAGGAAGCCCCTTGACCAGACGGGGAAGAATGGTATTCTTCAGCGCTTCGGGCTGTTCATGGATTTCTTTGAGCATGAAATGAGGAAATCCGTTTTTCATAGCTGATTCCATATTCCAGTTGACTTCTAAAAGTTCCGGAAGCTGCTCCTGAAGTTTTAAGTCAAATAGTTGCACCTGGTAAGAGGTCAGCTTTACAATATGATCCTCAGGAACGACAAAATACTGTCTGGTATAAGGAATAAGAGCAGTCAGGTCAGATGCCAGGAATGATCCTGAAGGGGTATAAGCGGCCACCAGAGGGCTTACATTGCGGATGGCATAGACTTCCCCCGGATGATCTTCAAACATCATACAGAAGCTATAGGAGCCTTTTAAATAACCCACCAGCTTTGCAATGGCTTCCACCGGATTTCCCTGATAGATGGAATCCAGCACCCAGGCAGCTACTTCACTGTCTGTTTCAGAACGAAGCTTTCCTTCCAATTGAAAATCGGTAGTAAGCTGGTGATAATTTTCTATGATACCATTATGAACTAAAATAACCCTACCGGCCTGATGTGGATGGGTATTTTCCATGGTGACCCCTCCGTGAGTGGCCCATCTGGTATGTCCAAGTCCGCAATGGGATACTTCCTTCACATCTTTGCAGCCTTCTTTTAAATTCGATACCTTTCCGGTATGCCGGATCATACGGATATGAGAGTTCTCCATACAAAGAGCGATTCCCGCACTGTCATAGCCGCGGTATTCCAACTGAGAGAGTCCCTCAAGCAATATTTTTTTTGAGTCCAAAGGTCCGGTATATCCAATAATTCCACACATAATTTACGATCTCCTTTTAATTTTCTTATAAAACTGAATGAAAAACGACAAACAAAAACAAGCTGTCTGCTTTGTCATAAAAGACAGCTTTCTCCGGTTCCAGCATGTTTGTTTTGCAGTTACCCGCATATTTCACGTTGGATACACGCCCGGAGGGCATGGAAAGGCATCCGCCGAATATTCGATCACCTTTCACCTCGTTAACCTTTGATACCGTTTTAAAAAACGTTCACGTTCGTACCGTCAGGTGCATGGCGCTTAGCTTTGCTATTAATAATTTATGCCTCCTTCATAAATACAGTTTATTATAGCCTTTGTTGGTTTGTGAGTCAATACCAGGATTTACATCCTTTTTACGCAAAGGTTCTTTTTCATTTTACATCCTTCCAATACAATGGATTTAAGATGCGCGGAAAGGAATGAAAAAACATGTCAGGTTTGTCTTTGGTAAATGTTTGCAAAACCTATAAGAACGGACAAAATGCCGTAAAGGATTTTAACCTTGAAATCAAAGACCGGGAGTTTCTTATCCTGGTGGGCCCCTCCGGATGCGGAAAATCCACCACGCTGCGTATGATCGCAGGGTTGGAGGAGATATCTTCCGGAGAACTGTGGATTGACGGGTGTCTCATGAATATGACCAGCCCTCAGAGCAGAGACTTATCCATGGTATTCCAGTCTTATGCGCTGTATCCTCATTTTACGGTTTACCAGAATATGGCCTTTGGATTGAAAGTACATAAAGTACCCAGAGAAGAAATTGACCGAAGAGTAAGAGAAGCGGCGGAAATCCTTCATATCAGCCACTTATTGGACCGGAAACCCTACGCATTGTCCGGGGGGCAGAAGCAGAGGGTTGCCATTGGAAGCGTAATCGTCCGTCAGCCGAAAGCCTATCTGATGGATGAGCCTTTATCGAATCTGGATGCCAAGCTTAGGACACAGATGAGGGTGGAACTTTCAAAGCTGCATAAGGAACTGGGAGCGACCATCATCTACGTGACACACGATCAGGTAGAAGCCATGACTCTTGGCACCAGGATCGTTGTTATGAACCAGGGGGAGATCCAGCAGGCAGCATCTCCGGCCGATATTTACCAGAATCCGGTCAATAAGTTTGTGGCTGGTTTTATCGGTTCTCCTTCTATGAATTTCATACCGGTATGGGTGGAACGGAAAGAAGAACGGATTTGTCTGGAATTTAACAATCAAAGACTGTTTGTGAACCATATCTGTGCCAGCAAGCTATTGGAGGGCGGATATTTAGGAAAACGGGTATGCCTTGGAATCAGGCCGGAGGATTTCCACGAGGCTGGAAAAAAAGAGCAGACACTCATTTTACAGGTGGATATTAAAGAAGTACTGGGATCTGAGATCCTTCTTCATGGCCTGATCGGAAGAGCAGAAGTGTGTGCCAGATTAATGCCGGGCATTAAAACGGAAGCCGGGGAAAGCCTTCCGGTATCCGTGGATATGGATCGGATCAAATTGTTTGATATGGATACGGATCGGAATATATTATATATCTAAGGAGTTTTCTTATGAAATTAAAAGCCATTTGGAAGAAAGCAGGGCCTTATGCCTATCTTGTTCCGGCATTGACGGTGTTTGCCTTATTCTTGTTTTATCCTTTTTTTAAAACGATTATCTTAAGCCTTTATAAAACCAATAAAATGGGACAGGCCAAGCTTTTTGTAGGGCTTGGCAACTACGCAGAGCTTTTAAAATCCTCGTCCTTTTTCAACAGTTTGTTTGTGACTGCCGTTTTTGTGATGATTGTGGTATCCGTAAGTATGATGTTAGGATTGCTGGGAGCGGTTCTCTGCAACAAAACATTTCCGGGTATCCGGATATTCAGTACGGCTTATGCGCTTCCGATGGCCATTGCCTCCAGCTCGGCAGCCATGATATTTAAAATCATGCTTCATCCTTCCATCGGAATCGTCAATAAGGTCCTGGGACTCAATATTAACTGGATCAGTGATCCCAGGTATGCACTGGTCTGTGTAGCTCTTTTAACGGCATGGCTGAACAGCGGTATTAATTTTCTTTATTTCAGTGCAGGACTCAGCAACATTGATGAGACCATTTATGAAAGGGCTTCTGTGGATGGCGCAAATTCCTTTCAGAAATTTTTTCACCTGACACTTCCAGGGTTAAGTCCCATTATGTTTTACACTCTGGTCGTCAACATCATCCAGGCCTTCCAATCCTTTGGACAGGTAAAAGTTCTGACTCAGGGAGGGCCGGGAGAATCCACCAATTTGATCGTATATTCCATATACCGGGATGCCTTTTTTAATTACCGGTTCGGAAGTGCCGCCGCTCAGTCGGTCATCCTGTTTATCATCATAATGATTCTTACGTTGTGTATGTTTCGTATAGAAAAGAAGGGGGTAAACTACTGATGGAATCTGTACTTACAAATGCCACCAAGGATATGAATCAGGATGAGCTTGAAAAGTTTAAACAGACGGCCGTCCAGAAAGCGGTTTTACGCAGAAGAGCAGGGAAACTGGCCCTTGTTATGGCAAATCTGGCCATGTCTGTTTTTATACTGCTTCCTCTTTTGTATGCAGTCAGCATTGCCTTCATGCCTTCCAGCGAACTGTTTACAACCAGCATGAACCTGATCCCTTCAAGTCCCACCCTTGAGAATTTCCGTCAAGCCATGGTTAAAATACCTTTGAGCCGTTTTATTCTTAACTCATTTTTGGTTGCAGGATGTATTACCTTTGGTCAGATGATATCCTGTTCCCTTGCAGCATTTTCCTTTTCATTTCTGGACTTCAAGGGAAAAAATCTGCTTTTTATGGTAGTGATGGCGACCATGATGATTCCAGGAGAAGCGACTATTATTTCAAATTACTTGACCGTAAGCGGGTTTAAGTGGCTTGACAGTTATCAGGTGTTAATTATTCCTTACTTAACCTCAGCCATGGGAATCTTCCTTTTCCGGCAGTTTTATAAATCCTTTCCTATTTCATTATATGAATCTGCCAAAATAGATGGTTGTTCCAACTTAAGATTTATTTACAGCATCTTGCTGCCACTTACAAAATCCGCCATCGGGGCCATGGCTGTCTATACCTTTATCAATGCCTGGAACATGTATATGTGGCCTTTGTTAGTTACCGGTTCAGACCGGATGAGAACGGTTCAGATCGGAATCGGAATGTTAGACAGCGTGGATTCACAATCAATCTCAATGATGGTTGCAGGAGTCGTCATGATCATTGTACCGTCAATTTCTGTGTTCATTGCAGGACAGCGGCAGCTGATACGGGGAATGTTCTCAGGGGCTGTTAAAGGCTGACCTGGTTCATTATATAAAACCATTAAAATTTGGAGGAAAGAAAATGAGAAAGAGAGCACTTGCCTTAAGCATGGCTGTCATGATGGCAGCAGGCTTGCTGTCCGGATGTGCAAGCAAAACAGGAACGAACGATTCTGGTTCCGGCGAAGCAGCTGCAACAACGGCTAAGACCGCAGAAGCTGAGAATACCCAAGCGGAGACTGCCAAAAGCCTGGAAGGAACTACCATAACCTTTTGGCATTCCATGGGAGGTGTAAACGGAGAGGCCATTAATACACTTGTGGATAAATTCAACAAAGAAAATACGTCCGGCATTCAAGTAGAGGCCCAGTATCAGGGAAGCTATGACGATGCCATCAATAAGCTTAAAAGTGCTCAGATCGGAAGCATGGGTGCTGACCTGGTGCAGATTTATGACATTGGGACACGCTTTATGATTGATTCCGGCTGGGTGATCCCAATGCAGGATTTAATTGATAAGGATCAATGGGATTTGACTCAGGTAGAACCAAACATTGCCGCTTACTATACCGTAGATAACAAACTTTATTCCATGCCTTTTAATTCATCCACCCCCATTCTTTATTATAACAAAGATATGTTTGAGAAGGCAGGAATTACAGAGATTCCTGACAGTCTTCCGGGCATTGCAAAAATTGGAGATGATTTAACAACCAAAGGCGGAGCAGGAGAAGTCATTTCTCTTGGGATCTACGGTTGGTTCTTTGAACAGTTTACCTGCAAGCAGCAAGCCAATTATGCAGACAACGGCAATGGAAGAGAAGCAGCAGCAACCGCCGTGGACTTTGACAAAAATGGCGCAGGAGTAAAAACTCTGACGGCTTGGAAGGAATTATCAGATAAAGGTTATGCTCCCAATGTAGGAAGAGGCGGTGATGCAGGTCTTGCAGACTTCAGCGCCGGCAAGTCTGCTATGACGCTGGGCTCTACTGCATCCTTAAAACAGATTTTAAATGATGTAAATGGAAAATTTGAAGTGGGAACTGCATATTTTCCTAAGGTAAGCGAAAATGACAAAGGCGGCGTTTCCATTGGCGGCGGTTCTTTATGGGCATTAAATAACGAAGACCCGGCAAAACAGCAGGCTGTCTGGGAATTTGTAAAATTCCTGGTTTCACCGGAAAGCCAGGCATACTGGAATTCCCAGACCGGTTATTTCCCTGTTACGGTAGCCGCTCATGACGAACCTGTTTTTAAAGATAACATTGCAAAATATCCTCAGTTCCAGACTGCCATTGATCAGCTTCATGATTCCACTCCCCAGTCGGCCGGTGCACTTTTAAGTGTATTCCCGGAGGCAAGACAGATCGTGGAAACAGAAATCGAAAATATGATCAACAATAACGGCACACCGGAAGACGCTGTTTCAAAAATGGCGGAAAGCATTAACAAATCCATAAAAGATTACAACCTGTTAAACAATTAAGCAATCCTTAGAAAGGATATTGGCAAATGAAAACAAAGGTTTGGGCACACAGAGGTGCCTCCGCTTACGCACCGGAGAATACACTGGAAGCATTTGAACTGGCAATCAAACAAAAGGCAGATGGAATTGAACTGGATGTTCAGCTGACAAAAGATAAAAAACTGGTGGTGATTCACGATGAAACCATAGACCGAGTCTGCGATGGAAGCGGATATGTAAAGGAATTTACCCTGGAGGAACTGAAGCAATTCCATTGCAATAAACTGCATCCGCAATTTAAAGATGCGGTGATCCCGGAACTTGGGGAGGTACTGATGCTGTTAAAGCCCACATCTCTTACTGTCAATATCGAACTGAAAACCGGCATTTTCCGCTACAAAGGCATTGAAGAGAAGGTTTTAACTGAAGTAAAAATGGCTGGAATGGAAGATAGAGTGATCTATTCTTCCTTCCACCATAAAAGTATTGTTAAAATAAAGAAATTAGATCCCGATGCGGTCACCGGGCTTCTTTTTTCTGACGGGTGGATCAATGTAACAGGCTATGCCAGACTGATTGGTGCTGACGCACTGCACCCGCCGGTATATCAGTTTCCCAATCGCCAGCTGATTAAGAACTCCAGAAAAAGAAAGCTTCCGCTTCATATATGGACCGTAAACGATGAACCCATGATGGAGTACCTTGCAGCGCAGGAGGTTGCTGCCATCATCACCAATACCCCCGATATCGCCAGAAAAATAGTAGATAAGAAAGGAACTATTCTATGATTCGATTAGTCGCCTCCGATATGGATGGAACTTTATTAAACCGCTATGGGAAGGTGTCCCCATACAATGTCACTGTCATTCAGGCACTTGCACAAAAAAACATTCAATTTGTTGTCTGCACAGGCAGAAACTATGGGGATGCCTGTGCTCCCCTGGCAGAAGCCGGAATTTCCTGCGATATCATTTGCATGAACGGTGCTTCTGTATTTGACAGGAATGGTAAAAAACTCAGGAAACAGCCTTTGCTGAAAAGTCAGGTAACCCGTATTCTTGATATCTGCCGCCCTTATTCTGTTATTTTTGATTTTATGACCGAAGGCGGAAGCTATACTACGGCCAGCCGGAAGGAACTAAAGAAGAGTTTTGAAAATAAAATATTTCTCTCAATGGTATCGGATGAACATACTTACGAAACCATTGAAAGCCGTTTTAAGTTTACAACCGAGGAGTCACTGTTAAGTTCCTGTACCGATATTTACAAAATGTCCGTGGTTCACGAAAGTCAGGAAGTCCTGGAACAGATCCGGGTTTTGCTGGGAAAGGAAAATGGGATTTCCATCGCTTCTTCCGCACCTAACAACTTAGAACTGACTCATGAGAAGGCGCAAAAAGGTTCTGCTCTCATGGAATACGCTATAAAATCCAAAATACATCCGAGAGAGATTCTGGCCATTGGTGACAGTGAAAATGATTTGTCCATGTTAAGTCTTCCCATTGGATATACCATTGCGATGGGAAATGCTTCCGATCTTATTAAACGTAGCACACGGCTTACAACAAGAACCAATGAGGAAGATGGGGTAGCGTTTGCCATAGAAGCCCTTATTCTTTCAGAAGCAGCAGTCTGCTGAACTTATCAATCTTAATAAACTATTAAATCTTTTGATCTGTATTTTACCGCTGTGTTGTGCTATAGTTCTATCGTTAGAAGAAAAATTACAGGAACGATAAGATGAAACGAAAAAAAACAGCAAACATACAGATCTCCGCCGCCATAATAATGGCTCTTTTGGGAAGCAGTCTTTGCAGATTCTCCCAATCTTATATTTCCATTTATGACAGACCTTTGGTTGCGCTTGCCAATGAATCTTCACGGGAAACGGCAAGTGGAATCCAAAAACTTCCCACCCAGGCAGAAAAAAGTCAGGAGACACCTGCCCCTTATGTCCCTTCCCTTACCGCACTGAATCTGGCATTCCTTTATGGGGAAGGAGACAGTCAGGAAAAAAGCCTGGGAACAGAGGCAGCAGAAGCGTTGTCTCTGAAAGATTCTGCCTGGCTGGCCTCCCTATACCAACTGGCCAATAAAAGCCCCCAAAAGGTGGCTGCAAGCCTTGGAATGCCGTCTGCTTCTTTGAAAGATCTTTCTTTTGAAAAAGTAGACATTACCTTCTATGACGAAAAGGGAAAACAGATTTCTCCCCGATCCAACATTCAGGAAATCATGTCCATGGCCAATACATATTTTTATTATACAGCACCGGAAGATTACGATGCTTTTTTAAATTACGCCAATCAGCTATGGGAAAACTCCCACAGCTTTCAGTATTCCATCAGTGATATTTATTATTGCGATGGTTCCCTTGAAGGAAACTTGGCTGAGTCTTCTTCGGCTAAAGAGGCTACTCCCTCACAGGCAGAGAAGGCAGAGCCGCCGGAGACCTCCGAAGCCATGGAATCTCCGTCAGAAGATTCTTCACAGGTGATCTACAGTAATAAAACGGATTCGGCAAAGGAAATCGGTCCTGGTATTGCTTTAAAGGAATCCGAGACGGTGAAAGAGGACCCCCAGCCAACGGAGCCGGCGGAGACTTCTGCAGAAAATTTATGTCCAGGGCATGTGGATCTCCATGTAAAGGCCGTCATTGCAGGCTTATCAGATACGAAAAAAGGACTTTTCTCCTTAGATACCATAGGCAATGCTCCAAATGATGCCGTACATTGGCCCGGATGGACAGAAGAGACCAAAAACAGTGCCATAAACCTGGCCAATCAGGATTGGACGGAAGCTTACGGTCTGACTCTGACCCCTTCTTTTATTACAAATCCGCTTTCCTATGAAGAAATTGATCACTATATGGACCGTCTCCCCGAACATCTTTCTGAGAACAGGCGAAAGGTGATTCATTATGCATTGTCCTCCGTAGGAAGAGTTCCTTATTATTGGGGCGGAAAACCTGCTTCTGCCGATTATGAAAAGAATCATTTCGGGGCACTCGTAACACCGGATGAAAAGGGCAGGGCCATGAAGGGTCTGGATTGTTCCGGTTGGATCAGCTGGGTATACTGGTCTGCCATAAATAAACGTCTTTCGTCTGAAAGCACATCTGGACTGGCATCTGTGGGAACGGCGATTCATAGAAATGATCTGCAGCCAGGAGATATCATTTTAAAAACAGGAGAGGAAGGCCATGTAGTAATGTTTCTTTGCTGGGAAAGCGATGGATCTATGACTGTAATCCATGAATCCAGTGCATTGGTAAACAATGTCACTGTGACTACCATGAGTGCCAACTGGCCCTATTACAGAAAATTGATCGATTGATAAAAAAATTAAGAGAAAAGCAAGAACTCACAATTGCATTTCTGGTAAAATAAAACAGAGTCTGCCTAAGACAATATGGGAAAGGATAGATGATTCAATCATGGACTATGAGGATGAATTAGACCGGATGCGTGCCCGGAAAAAACGGAGAAACAGCAAAAGCGGGAGGAGCAGCGGATCTGAACGGTCAACACAAAGAAAGCACCCGCAGCAGGCGGCAAGAGGGGACAGGACTTATTACAGCGAAGGGGATGGCAGAAACCCCAGGGCGCGTCGTACAGGCCCGCAAAGCGTGCAGAGTCGAAATGCACAAAAGAAGCGGAAGCGAAGGAATAAAAGGCGTGTCATATTCATGGAACTTGCGATCCTTGTTTTGGTAATTTTTGCCGGTTTCTTTTTGCTGAAGCAGCGTACCCACCAGAAGGGATTTTGGACCATTGCCGTTTTCGGTGTGGATTCCAGAGACGGGAATCTGGAAAAGGGCGCTTTATCCGATGTTATAATGCTCTGTAACATCAATAAAGCTAACGGAGAGATAAAGCTGGTATCTGTTTACCGGGATACATATTTAAAAATCAACAGCAAAGGGACTTATCATAAAATCAATGAAGCCTATTTTAAAGGCGGCCACAAGCAGGCGATGGAAGCATTAAATGAAAATCTGGATCTTAACATTGATGACTATGCCACATTTAACTGGAAGTCTGTTGCCAACGCCATCAATATTCTGGGTGGAATTGACTTAGAGATCACAGATCCGGAGTTTAAATACATTAATGGATTTATTACTGAGACAGTAAATTCAACCGGAATCGGTTCGTATCAGTTAAAGCATGCCGGCATGAATCATTTAGATGGAGTACAAGCAGTGGCATATGCCAGATTACGTCTTATGGATACGGATTTTAACCGGACAGAGCGTCAGCGAAAAGTGGTGAATCTGGCGATGGAAAAAGCTAAAAATGCTGATTTTGCAACACGAAGCGCATTGGTATCTTCGGTATTTCCTCAGATATCCACCAGCATTGGGATCAATGATGTGCTGTCAATCGCCAAAGGGATCAGCAAATACCACATTGGTGAAACGGTTGGCTTTCCATTTTCCCGTACTTCTATGAAGATCGGGCGTATGGATTGTGTCATACCCACAACGCTGGAGAGCAACGTGATCCAGCTTCAGCAATTCCTTTACGGCATAACCGATTATACTCCCTCATCAACGGTTAAAAATATCAGCAGCAAAATTGCCAAAGAAAGTGGAATTTCTGAGCCAGGGAAAAATGCCCCCTCCGGAGGAAGCTCCAAAAACAGCAAAAAGAAAAAAACTTCCGGTTCAGGGGCTACAGCCGCGCCGCAAACGGAAGCTCCTACAGAGACAACCGCGGAAACAATACCTGAAACAACTGCGGAAAGTACAAGAGAAACCGTGCAAGAGACCAAAGAACCGGAGACGACCGAGGCTCCAACCAACGGAGACGGCAGTTTCGTGGGTCCAGGTGCCGATATACAGGAACCCAAAGAAACTAAGGAAAATAAGAAAGAAAAGCAAGAAGAGTCAAAGGAAAATCCTGCAGGGGAGACCGAGCCGCAAGATCAAGAGAACGAAGAAGCCGGTCCGGGAGTAATGTAATAAAAATAGAATAATAAAGCGAGATATTCGTCTGGGATGCATGCCCGCAAATGGCTCATATGGATTTAGCTGTTAATGATTTAAAAAAAAGTAGTTCAATATGCAATGCAATGTGGAGTGAGCATTTTGTGTTGTTGTAGAAATTAAGTTATCGAACGGTATAATAGCAGTATTGGGGAATGATTTTTCCGGGGATTATTAAGTAGGTGTGAAGTAGATGTTTTATATAAAATTTATTTTAGCGGTTTTATGTGTTTAATAATACAGGCATCCCCAACTATTCGCGAAAGTCTAGTTTAACGAATAGTTGGGGGAGTAAGCAAACGTAACTATATATTTCGTTTATTAATTATTTTATTATGGTGCTAAGTAATCTTTTCTCTCTCGGCACAGATTATCTGGTTGATTTAGGTGCTATAATCTCTTTGCCTAACCATTACTACACATACACATTTACTGATATTTATATTATAATGAAATCGAACTGCCTTTAAATCAATAACTTAAATAATTAAATGTATCTGAGTTATTGATCTTAATATATCTAATTATATTTTTTATATTATTTATATTATTTATACAAATACACATACAGGCAACCCCCTATTATCCTAGAATCGCACCCAATATTCTTATAATTTGGGGCTATATCTATTTTTTTACTGACAATCCGTTTTACTATTATAAAAGAAATGAGGTGAATTAATGAGTGCCCCTCTATCCTATCATCAGCAAAAAGATATTGAAAATGTAAAGCACCTTAGAGAATTAATCAAAGAACTCCCCCGTTTCTGTGGAGATTTTTTTCGTGGTATTGAGCCGCGTACGTCATCGCGTACAAGAATCGCTTACGCCTATGATTTAAAAGTCTTTTTTGATTTCTTACAGAAAGAAAATCCTTCTCTTTTCAAGACTGATATGCAGAATATACCCCTTGATACTTTGGATAATCTCAAGGTTGTGGATATTGAAGAATATATGGAGTATTTGAA
This sequence comes from Lacrimispora sinapis, assembly GCF_043633585.1. Lineage (NCBI taxonomy): Bacteria > Bacillati > Bacillota > Clostridia > Lachnospirales > Lachnospiraceae > Lacrimispora > Lacrimispora sinapis. Next base: position 1,881,580 of record NZ_CP141832.1, read on the forward strand.
ATATCGTTTTAATGATAAAAACCAACAGGTAACCAATAAAGAACGGGGAATTATGAGAAAAATCTCTTCGTTGAAAAGCTTCTATAATTATTATTATCGAAATGAACGGCTCCAAAACAATCCCGCCGCGCTTGTTCAGCTGCCAAAGCTTCATGAAAAAGATATTATCCGATTGGATGTGGATGAAGTTGCTCTTCTGCTTGATGAAGTAGAAAGCGGTGATGCTCTGACTGATAAGCAAAAATCTTATCATGCAAAAACAAAGGTACGTGATCTGGCACTCCTGACGCTGCTGCTTGGTACAGGAATCCGTGTATCGGAATGTGTTGGGCTGGATTTGGAAGATATTGATTTTAAAAACGGAGGAATTCGTATTGTCAGAAAAGGCGGCAAAGAAGTCATGGTTTATTTTGGTTCAGAGGTCGAAGATGCTTTGCTTGATTATCTGGAAGAACGTAATATGGTGATCCCCCAGGAGGGCCATGAAAATGCACTCTTCCTCTCGCTTCAGAAAAAACGCATTGCAGTCCGGAGTGTAGAAAACCTGGTAAAAAAATATTCCAGACTTGTTACTCCGTTAAAAAAAATCACTCCGCACAAACTGCGCAGCACCTATGGAACCAGCTTATACAAAGAAACCGGTGATATTTATTTAGTTGCAGATGTTCTTGGCCACTCAGATGTTAATACGACAAAGAAGCATTATGCAGCCATAGAGGATGAACGGCGCCGAAGCGCAAGAAACAAGGTCAAATTACGTGAAAGTTAATGAACCTGTTAAATAAGTAAATATAAGGAGTCGTATCACTCTTAATGCCGTTTGCAGATCGTTTCCTGATGCAATACCCAGCATCGCCATACATTACTTTTTAAAAGGTGATAATCCCAGCTTCTATTGTCAAATAAAAGATGAACCAATGAAGCGAATTGTTGTTATAGAAAACATGGGTATTTGACGATGGGGAACGCTTTTTAATAACTATGATCCCCAAAATACTGGGCGGACTTTGAACACTAAAATACAAATACCATTGTAAGATCTATTCTAAATCACTCCGTACATCAGTTTTTTCGGTGTTGATAGACGTTGCAGCTATTTATTAAGTTATAGTTAAGATATAATATAGTAAACTTTAATGAACAGGTATTGAAAAATACTTTTTTATCCAATATAATAACAATAATTAAATTAAGCATTAGCGTACTAACTTAGTAGGTTTCGCGCTGATGCTTATTCAATGTCTGCAGATTTTTTCTCTCAGATATTAAATGCACAGCAAAAAGGATACATCAGGAAAGGATTTTAAAATGCAGGAATGGATAATTAATACAATGGATCAATTTGGGTACTTAGGAATTGCATTACTTATAGCAATCGAAAACATATTCCCCCCTATCCCATCAGAGTTGATTCTGACTTTTGGCGGCTTTATGACCACATATACCGATATGAATAAATGGCTAGTCGTTCTGTTTGCAACCATCGGTTCAGTTGTCGGTGCTTGCGTTCTTTACAGCATTGGTTTATTGCTGCCAGTGGAGAAGCTGGAGCTGCTGATTAATAAATGGGGGCATATTCTTAGATTAAAAAGAGCTGATATCAAACGTGCGGAAGGCTGGTTTGAAAAGAGAGGGACATCAACCATATTCTTTTGCCGCTTTATCCCGCTCATACGCAGTTTAATATCCATACCAGCAGGTATGGCTAAAATGCATATGGGTAAATTCTTTGTTTATACAACCCTGGGGACCTTTATATGGAATATCGTTCTTGTATTTCTTGGTGCTTTTGCGGGTTCCCGTTGGGAGCTCATTGTTAAGTATATGGATGTTTACTCCCACGTAACGGTTAGAGTCTTGGCTGTCATCGGCGTTGGTGTTATTGTATGGTTTGTTAAAAAACGCAAATAAATCTTTTTATGAAGCAGGCAGAGACGGATAAGTTTCTGCCTGCTTCATTAGAAAAAGCCATGAAAGACCATATTTATTTAAATAAATGGATACTACCCTCTTTATTAAGTTTAACAAGAATGGTTGCAATAATTGGAAGCATAAACAATCCTAAAATCCCCATTAATTGAACACCTACAAACATTAGTATCAAGGTTACTATTGGATGAAGACCAATTTGCTGTCCAATGATTTTAGGCTCAAGAATCTGCCTTACTACCGTAATAAAGACATATAGAATCAACATGCCGATTCCAACCCGTGTATCTCCCATGGAAAAGCCAATAATGGACCACGGTAAAAGAACTGCTCCGGTACCGAGGATCGGTAATATATCGATAACAGCAACAATCAAACCTATGAGAAACGGTGTAGGTATTCCCATAATTGTAAAGCCGATGGATAACTCTATAAATGTGATGGAAATGATCAATGCATATGCCCGAATGAACTTGCTCAAGGAACCAACCACATTATCTTTTAAATGGATTATAATCTCTCTGCGTTCATTTCCAAACTGACGCAAAATAAATTTACTTAATTTATAGTAATCAATGGTAAAAAAGAAGGAGGAAACAATGGTGAAAATCACTTTTATCAGCAAAGACGGAACTTGGCCTGCTAATCCGGTTACTGTTGATACTACTTTTGTGGAGATATTGGAGATATAAGTAAATATGGACTGTCCAATATTATTAATAAAATTATCCAGATAATCTTTAATACTAGGAAATCTGGCAGACAAATTATCCGTAAATGATAATAGCGCCGGCTGAAGAGTTCCTTTGTATAAAGAAGGCAGGTTATTAAATAAAGTACTAATAAACTGATAAAATCTGACACCGATCAGGCTGATAATTAATACAACAATACTGTAAAATATCAGCAGAACTAAAATAGAGACAAACGTCCTTTTAATTTTAAATTTCTCAGATAATAAATCAATGGGTTTACGAAATACCATGGCGATGATTAATCCAATTACAAATGGCATTAAGAGGGGAAAAACATATTTAACTCCTGCATATACGATCATTAATAATATAAACGCAAATATACAATGAATAATAAATGCCTTCTGCTTTTCTAAACTCATGTATCACTATACCTTTCTGTTATTAACATTCGTAAGTCCAATACCCGATAATGATTTTTACAACCACTAAAACCCATTATAGACAATACTTTAACTTAAAATGCAATTAAATAACTAGCTGCAAGAAATATTACCTTCTCTCTTCGGAATCCCTGGTTGTATTATAACGCTTATTCCACCGATGTCAAGAAGTACCTCTTTCCCGTCTGTTTACTTTAAGTGAAACTATTTTTGGAATACAAAATGTTTGCTTCAATTCTATCTTTTAGTTATACCCTTTATTTGTAAATTAATAACCAATAATGCATTAATAAAACCATCTAAAAAATCTTCACAAATAAGAAAAGATATGTAAAATGGATATGTGGAATGGTTTGAACTTAACATCTAATCTGAACTCAGGCTATGGTTATATTCTTAATTTAAATGAATTATAAGATCAAACAACACACTCCTATCCTATTGAATTTCTCAACCATAAGAATTATTCTGACCCCGACCAATCATACTGCCTTTATTCTAAATTATTATCGTTATAAAATCAACGAATTTCGGTATGTTCCTTAAAAATATTGCAGAACGAATATTAAGGAGCCTGTTCAGGGGTAAAATACATTACGGTCAAATAATGTCCGCTGTGAATCGTATCTTCCTTTAATCCATTGATGTTCTTTAATTCCTTTACATATTGTTCAACCGTAAGCCCGCTGTTTCCTTTATATTTGCCAGCAATGCTCCATAAACTGTCTCCTTGCCGGATTTGAATACTGGTGTAATATCTTTCGATTGCTTCAGCATCAAAAGCAGCGGCAGAGTTTTTTACCGGGAAACTGCCAAATGCACGGGACCCCAGTAACGTAATTAATAACAGTACAATTAAATGCCTTATCATACAGATACCTCCTTATAACATATAGCAGGAACATATGTTCTGGTTCGTATAAAAATAATATCATCCAAACATATGTTTGTCAATTCGTTTTGTATTTTTTCGAACAAAGGTTTGCATTTTCTTCGAACATATGTTACTATAGATTTAATGATAAAGGATTGAGGAGGCTGTGCTATGGCACAAGAAAAGATAACACCCAAGCAACAGGAGATTTTAGAATATATAAAACAGACGATTTTAAAGAAGGGTTATCCCCCCGCAGTCAGGGAAATTTGTGAAGCGGTCCATTTGAAATCAACATCTTCCGTGCACTCCCATTTGGAGACACTGGAGGAAAAAGGATACATAAGAAGAGATCCGACCAAACCAAGAACCATTGAAATTATTGATGATTGTTTTAATCTGACCCGCAGGGAGCTGGTGAATGTTCCTGTTTTAGGAACCGTAGCAGCTGGTCAGCCCCTTTATGCGGAGGAAAATATTGAAAATTATTATCCTATTCCTTCGGAACTTTTACCTAACGGAGAAACCTTCATGCTGAAGGTAAGGGGAAACAGTATGATTAATGCAGGTATATTGGAAGGCGATCAGATAATTGTGGAACACTGTCCTACCGCAGCCAATGGAGAGATCGTTGTTGCATTGGTGGAGGATTCCGCTACAGTAAAGCGCTTTTTTAAAGAAAATGGCCATTACCGTCTTCAGCCGGAGAATGATTCTATGGAACCTATTATTGTAGATCATGTGGAAATCCTTGGTAAGGTGATCGGTTTATTCCGTTTAGGAATTCATTAGTTAAGGATGAATGAAAGATCAGTGCTAATAGTTTACATAAATACTTTATGTAAACTATAAATTCAAATTTTTTATTATTATCTTTTTTATTATTATTGAACAAAAATAATAAAAGCGGCTTACATACGTTGAGCCGCTTTTTTATCCAATAGATATATTTATTTTAAAGAATCCAATTCCTTAATATCAATGGTCTTTCCATCTCTCCAGATTCTTTCCAAATCGTAGAACAAGCGATTGTCACGGTCGAAAACATGAACAATAATATCGCCATAATCCATTAAGATCCAGTTAGCAGACCGATACCCTTCTACCTGCTTACAGATATATCCCTTTTTCCCAAGCTCCTCTTCCACATTGTCAACCATAGCCTGAACCTGGTTTGCATTTGTACCGCTTGCGATAATAAAGTAATCTGCTACTACCGATACATTATGGATATCAATGACATTAATATCCTCCCCTTTTTTATCTGATAACGCATGATATGCGGTTTTTACCATTTCAACTGACTGATTCATCATTGTTCTCCCTTCTTTTCCCTGTGAATCCGCTCATAATAAGCATATGCCTTCATAGACATAGAATCCACAAAACATTTTTTACCCCTCAAATATTCCAGGGTACTTTTTAGAATCAGATAAACACATTCATCTAAATCTATAAAAGCCATAGAGCGTACCACAGGCAGGTCCCCGGCTTTGTCACGTCTCGGCTCAATATAATCGGCTATAAACACAATTTTCTCCAGCAAGGACATATCTGGCCTTCCGGTAGTATGCCATCTTATGGCATCAAGAATTTCTGAATCTTCAATTCCATATTTATATTGTGCCATCCATGCTCCATATTTGGCATGAAGCACTGCCGGTGCTTTTCGTTCATCGTCTGTTAATTCTATACCATGTTTTTGGCATTTTTTTATAATTTCTCCGTCTCCTAAATACTTTGCACAGTCATGAAGCAATCCAGCTAATTCAGCTTGATCCAAATCACTGTCGTATTTCATTGCCAGAGCCATACAGATAAATGAGACACTTATGGTATGTTCATATCTTTGCGGGCTTAATTTCCCCCTCAATTCATTTCTCAGATTTAAAATAATTTCTTTCACTTCTTCATCTCCTGATATAAATTGTGGGCACGGATATATGCCAAAACTTTCTCCGGTACATAGTCGGCAATAGACTCTCCTTTAGAAACCTTCTCACGTAGTTCCGCAGACGAAACATTCATTTCCCTGCAATGGAGCATTCGGATATCCGCATGATATTTATTGTTTAAATAATCAATCTGAAGTTCCATAGAACGGTTCTTCGCGTCGTATTCCCGCTTTGCAGCCAATAAAACTGCCTGAGTCAGTACCTGATCGGGTTCATACCATTTCTCAATCTCATAAAGAGAATCAGCTCCTACGATAAAATAATAGGTATGTTCCGGATATGCCTTGCGAAGCAGCCTTAATGTCTGTGCGGTATAGGTGTTCCCATTCCGTCTTAACTCAAAATCCGAGCTGACAAACCCCGGACGCCCCTCTACAGCGGCCACCGTCATGGCCAGACGCTGATCCGGCGCAGTCACATGATGATTTTTCTTATGAGGCGGATTCCCGGAGGGCATAAACCATATTTCATCAAGATTATATTCAAGATATGCCTGCTCTCCAAGCATCAGATGCCCATTGTGAATCGGATCAAATGTTCCGCCCATAATCCCTATATTCCCCATAATCTTCGACTCCTTGACCGGATAATGAAGCAGGATTATTTAGGAAGTGCGATTTTTCTCTTTGCTTCCTCTTTTGCCTGCTTATAAAGGACAATACGCCTTCCAATCACCTGAACGACTTCTGAACGGGTACGCTCTGACAGAACCGCAGCAATGGTACTGCCATCATCCAGACAATTTTTCAATACAGTTATTTTTATTAATTCCCTGGCTTCCAGTGCCTCAGCAATTGCATTGGTTATCTCCGGAGTCAGGCTTGATTTTCCAATTTGGAAAATCGGATCTATATTCATCGCCAATCCTTTTAAATAGGATCTCTGCTTACTTGTCATAATATTCTCCTTGTTTACTTGTAATAGTCAAATTCCAGACCATACATTCGGACAGTATCGCCCTCTTTGATTCCTGCCCGTTCCAGTTCATCTAATATTCCGTTTTCTTTTAAGAAGTTCTGGAAGAAACGGAAGCCTTTTTCTGATTCCAAGTTGGTATATCCCAGCATTTTATCAATTCTTGGCCCTTCCACCACGTAGACGCCATCTTCTGTTACTTCTACGGTATAAGGCAGCAAGACGTTTCTCAGCCCCTTCAAATCAAATTCCTTTTCAAAAATAACAGGACTTAGGTTTACCGTCTGAAGCAGCTCATAAATGGCAAATAACAGCTCTTTTACCCCTTGTCCGCTTACTGCAGATATAGGATATACATTTACTCCCTTAGGTTCAAATTCTGCTTTTAACTTCAAAACGGGATTCTCATCTTCATCAAAAATCGCATCGGTCTTATTGGCAGCAATGATCTGAGGACGTTCTAAAAGCTCTGGGTTATAGGCTTCTAATTCCTTGTTAATGGCATGGATATCCGCAATGGGGTCTCTGCCCTCTGTGGAGGCAGCATCCACCACGTGAACCAATACTCTGGTACGTTCAATATGGCGGAGAAAATCATGTCCTAATCCAACCCCTTCAGAAGCACCTTCAATAAGTCCTGGAATGTCGGCCATAACAAAGCCTTTGCCTTCGGCCAGATCAACCACACCCAGATGGGGATTCAAAGTCGTAAAATGATAGTTGGCAATCTTAGGTTTGGCATTGCTGACTCTGGATAAGAGCGTCGACTTTCCTACGTTCGGAAAACCAACCAGCCCCACATCGGCAATTACTTTTAATTCCAGCTGAACCCAAAGCTCCTGAGCCGCTTGTCCTGGCTGGGCATATTTGGGAGCCTGCATGGTGGGCGTCGCAAAGTTCATATTGCCCTGGCCGCCTCTGCCGCCCTTTAATATCACTTCCCGGCGGTTTTCTCCGGACATATCCGCAATGACTTTCCCGGATTCAAAATCCTTGATAACAGTGCCTTCCGGAACTTTTATCACCAGGTCTTCCCCGTCTTTTCCATGACACCGGCGTTTTCCGCCGGGTTCTCCGTCTTTTGCTAAATATTTGTGGATGTGGCGAAAATCCGTTAAGGTATTGAGTCCGTCCTCCACTTCAAATATGATGTCACCGCCCCGGCCGCCATCGCCGCCATCAGGGCCTCCGCACGGAACGTAAAGTTCTCTCCGGAAGCTGACATGGCCATCGCCGCCTTTTCCGGATCTAATATATATTTTTGCTCTATCGGCAAACATTCATTCACCTGTTCCCTTTCTACTTTATCTGAAATTTAGGTTCCACCTCGTTCTTAAGAGGATAAAAACTAAATTGAACATGAGCATCGAAAATAGGAAGATACAGATAAATTTATTATCTGTATCGTAAAAAACGGCTCCATACGTAAGGTATGAAGCCGGTCCAATTATTCGTTAATTACTTTTGGATAAACAGAAACCTGCTTTTTGTCTCTGCCTTTTCTCTCAAATCTAACAACGCCATCCACTAAAGCGAATAATGTATCATCACCGCCGCGGCCTACGTTGATGCCTGGATGGATATGAGTTCCACGCTGTCTGTAAAGAATATTGCCTGCTAATACAAACTGACCATCAGCTCTTTTGGCACCTAATCTTTTGGACTCGGAATCTCTACCGTTTTTGGTAGAACCAACACCCTTTTTATGAGCGAAAAATTGAAGGTTCATTTTTAACATAACTTACACCTCCTTAAATCGGATTTTAATATATGGTTCTCCATATTCCTCCTCAATATCCTGTAAACCAAATATGAGAGAATTCATAAGGAGTCGTGACTCGGAACTAATCGATGAAGTGAAACGGAAATGAAAAGCACCTGTCTTTTCTTCCTGATCTACTTCAAAGGAATCTTCTGTAAATTGCTCTACGCTGTTGGACATGTTGAATGTAAGAGCTGATACTGCAGCACAGACAAGTTCCTGTCCATCCTGAGGATCATCTGCAAGACCTGCATGTCCTACCATTTGAATTCCTGTATAATTCTGTTCTGAATCAACAAATACGGTTACTCTAATCATAATTAAGCATTGATCTTTTCGATCTTAACCTGTGTATAAGACTGTCTGTGACCGTTTTTCTTATGGTATCCGGACTTTCTCTTATACTTGTAAACAATAATCTTCTTAGCTTTGCCTTCCTTCACAACTGTACCGGTTACGGTAGCACCTGCTACGGTTGGGCAACCAACTGCTAATTCACCATTGTTTACAACAAGAACCTGATCAAATGTGACAGCTTCGCCAGCGTCAACACCAAGCTTCTCTACTTTAATGATATCGCCTTCCGCTACTTTGTACTGCTTTCCACCTGTTGCAATAATCGCGTACATATGGCACCTCCTATTATCATTACTCGCCAACTTCGGTGTTTCATAAATTATGAAAACTTTTAGACCTCATTGTGCGGCATACTTAATTAATATAGCATTCTATGGCAGTTATGTCAATATTTTTTTATGCAAAATTAAATCAGGTTTTTAAGCAAATGCAGTTAAATGAATTTAATTTGCATTCTTTTTATGGCATTTGGGAAATCTGCTCGTATAGAGGTTTTCGTATTTTTTTTCTGGTGACTTCCACAAGATTCAGCTTCGTTATCTCCACAACCGTTGTTTTGACCGGATCTTTTGACAGAATATCCGTAAGCCGTGTGACCAGTCTGTTCCTGTCTTCCTCCGTATCCATGTCAATGAAATCAATGATTATGATTCCGGATAAATTTCTCAGCCGGAGCTGATGTCCGATTTCTTCTGCAGATTCCAGATTAATCTTCATGATCGTATCCCGCATCTCTTTCTTTCCGGAATACTTTCCGGTATTTACATCAATAACGGTCAGCGCTTCTGTTGGTTCAATCACCAGATAACCGCCTGATTTTAACCAGACTCTTTTCCCCAATGCCTCTTCCAGAGTTTTATCAATCCGGTAAAGCTTTGAAAGGGGAAGCAGCGGATCTTCATAATAAACCAGAAGGTTCAAATCCTCCGGCTGGTTCTGAACCAGATAATCTTTCACAGCTTCATAAATATCAGGTTCATCTGTGACCACAGCCTCAAGCGTGGATTTAAAACTGTCTCTTAAGCCGGTCAAATACGAAGGTGCGGCACTGTACAGCAAGCTGTAGCAGGTTCTGTATCTGGCATCTTTTAATAATTTCTCAAGGGTATCCATAAGGTCTTTCAGTTCGTTCTGAAGTTCCTCCTCCGAAGCACCGTGGGCATTGGTCCTTACAATAATTCCGAAGTCCTCCCCTTTTACAGGTTCCAGTTGAGACTTCAACTTCTGCTTCCATGCCTGATCCGTGATCTTAGAGGAAAAACCGATCTGCTTTTTTCCTGAAGTCAAAACAAAATAACGGCCTGTGATATTTAAGTTTCCGGTGAGGACCGGTGCTTTGGATTTCACAGCATCACGTTCAACCTGAACGATGATCTCATCTCCCTGCCGCAGTTTTGTGCCGCAAGGGCGGCCGTCTGCAAAATGGACCATATTATCGCCGAGTTTTAGATACCCCATCTGCCCCTGTCCCATATCTACGAAGGCAGCGTTAATATTTTTTACAATTTTATTCACTTTTCCAATATAGATATTGCCAAGAACAGATTGGTTCTCTTCTGATTCGATTTGAATCTGTATCGCTTCTTTTCCAGAATGAAGGAGGGTGAGAACAGAGCCGTTCCATCTTGTTATAATCAGCTTACTCACAGGACTCACCTAATTGGCCCAGAGGCACAAGGATACGGTTCTCTTCGTCTCCGGTATTGGCATAAACTTCCTCTCTCTGAACATGAAATGCAAATTCAGGCAAAGGAAGCCCCAGGAAGTTATAATAAGCCTCCATCACCAGATCCGGTTTTAAGTTATCCGCACTACCGGCAGATACTTTCATGAAGATGGTTTCGTCATTGACAGAAAGCTGGTAAATTCCTGGCTTAATGTCAACCTCCTTCTCCCCTTTTTTGGTTTTCTTCATTATAACGATCTGAGGCTGATTGATAAATGCTTCCAGCCCCTTAAAAAATCCGTCCTTATCCTCCGGCTGTTTTCCCTCTCGAAACGTCAGGGTATAGTCAGCGGCAGCTACCAGAGACATGGCATTTTTCGCACGTTCCTCTAAGATGCGGCATTCCAAAATATGGATTCCGTCAACCATGGCAGCATTTAACTGGTCCATCAGGGTTTTGGTATCCGTCATGGAATTCACTTCAATGTCCATGTATTCTCCATTGCTTGTAAGTCCTACGCCCAAAGGTGCCGCAAAGGACATGATTTGATGAGGGCTGAACCCTTCGCTGTATTTAATATCAATGCCTGCTCTTCTTATGGCCTTTTGGAAGTAACGCATCACATCCAGATGTCCGATAAACTTTACAGGTCCATGTTTGGAAAATTTAATTCTTAGCTTCATAGCAGATCCCTCCTTTGAAACTCATGGCTCCACACCCGGTACAATGCTGCCGGCAGTTGGGAGTTACTTTTTCGCCGATGGCGTTCTGCCATTCTCTTTTTAAAAATTCTTTGGTCACTCCGGAATCAATGAAATCCCAGGGGAATACTTCCTCTAAGTCCCTTTCTCTTGTGGTATAGAAATCCGGATCAAGTCCGCAGCTTTCAAAGGCTTTCATCCAGATATCATTTTTAAAGTGCTCTCCCCAGGAATCATAAATGGCACCGTTTTTATAGGCTTCTTCGATCAAAGCAGAGGTTTTTCTGTCGCCTCGTGCCAGTACACCTTCCAAAACGGTCAAATCCGCTTCATGATAATTGTATTTCAGGCTCTTTTTATTCAGCATTGTCCGGAACTTGTCCTTGACAATGTAGGCTCTTTCTAAAAATTCCTCTTTTGTACACATTCTTGCCCACTGGAAAGGAGTAAACGGCTTTGGTACAAAGAAGGAGGAGCTTGCGACTACCTGAACCTTTCCGTTTCTCTGTTCCTTTGGAATTTCATAATAAGTTTCTGCAACTTTTTCAGATAACTCGGCAATGCCTTCCATATCTTCTACGGTTTCAGTTGGCAGACCTAACATAAAATAAAGCTTGACCCGGTTCCAACCGCCCTGAAATGCTTCACTGGCACCTTTTAATATGACTTCTTCGGTCAACCCTTTGTTGATAACATCTCGAAGCCGCTGCGACCCCGCTTCCGGCGCAAATGTCAGACTGCTTTTGCGGATATCCTGGACCTTGCTCATAACCTCCAGGGAAAAAGCATCAATTCGAAGAGATGGAAGAGAAATATTCACCCCTTTGTCCTTAAATTCATCAATAAGGAAATTCACAATTCCCTCTAATTGAGAATAATCACTGGAACTTAAAGAGCTTAAGGAAATTTCCTCGTGTCCGGTGCTTTTTAATAATTTATAGGCGTAATCCTTTAAATACTCCAGGCTGTGTTCTCTTAACGGGCGGTATACGTTACCGGCCTGGCAGAAACGGCAGCCGCGGATACAGCCTCTCTGGATCTCCAGCACCACACGGTCCTGGGTAACTTTTATAAAAGGAACAATGGGTTTTTCAATATAGAAAGCATCGTCCATATTCGTTACCAGCTGTTTTCTGACTTTTTCTTTTGCATGAGGATTGTTCGGCTTCATGCTTTTAATGGTACCGTCTTCGTTGTATGATACATCGTAAAAAGCAGGAACATAGATGCCCTCTATTTCAGCGGCCATCTCAAGAAATTCTTTGCGGCTTCCGCCGTTTTTCTTATTTTCCTTGTAGCGGTCGATCAGGTCAAAATAGACGGTTTCTCCTTCGCCAATATAAAACAGATCAAAAAACTCGGCCAAAGGTTCGGGATTATAAGCGCATGGCCCGCCGCCGATAATGATTGGATCTTCCTCTCTGCGGTCTGCGGTATGAAGCGGAATCTGGCCTAAGTCAAGGACCTGCAGGATGTTGGTATAACTCATCTCATACTGAAGCGTGATTCCGATAAAATCAAATTCCTTTATTGGGTCCTGTGATTCCAGGGCAAAAAGAGGGATGTTCTGTTCCCGCATAATCTTATCCAGATCGGTCCACGGGGAAAAAATACGTTCGCAGTAAATATCATCTCTGCGGTTGAACATATCATATAAAATCTGCATTCCCAGATGAGACATTCCAATTTCATATACATCAGGGAAACACATGGCAAAACGAACCTCCACCGCAGCCGGATCCTTTTTGGCCATGTTGAACTCATTGCCGATATAGCGTGCAGGTTTCTCGATTTTCATTAAGATTTCATCACTTAAAGCTAATTTTTTCATGGTAATTCCTTTTTTTACATGTGAATGGTTCACATTTTATGATTGGTGCATTGTGGCAGGGATACAAAATACAACAGGAGATTTACCTGTTATTTCATAATATACTGCATAATTATAAAGTACTTTGGGGGATTAAGCAACACTATTTGGTAAAATGCACTCAATAAAAAGCTGGAAAACCGCCAACTACGAGCCCTCGCAATTGGCGGTTTCAGCTAATTCATCTGCAAATCAAAATCCAGGGTTCCATCTTCTTTTTCAAAGGCAAACCCGTCCACACCAAATACCCGGCGGACCGTTTCTTTCTTTAATACTTCTTTTGGTTTTCCATGACACACATTTTTTCCCTGGTCCATCAGATAAAGGCAGTCGCAATAATGGGCGGCAAGCCGCAAATCATGTAGTACAATTATAATGGTTTTTTTACTGCGTTTCAACGTATCCAAAATAAATAGCTGGTGCCTGATATCCAGGTGATTGGTAGGTTCATCAAGAATAATGGTATCCACGTTCTGGGCAAAGGCTCTGGCTATAAAAACCATTTTTCTTTCTCCGCCTGAGAGATTTTGAATGTTCCGGTCCTTCATAGAAGCGATTCCCAGCCGTTTTAAAGAATCCATTACAATATCCGTTTCTGTTCTTTTTCTCTTTTTACCTTTTGTAGAAACGGCCATAGAAACGATTTCATAGACGGTAAAGTCAAAGATACAGCTGCTCTCCTGACCCACATATCCATAGAGTGATGCAAGCTGTTTGTTGCTGTAACCGTTAAGTGAAGACCCATCGAGAAAAATATCCCCGGAATCCTTTGGATATATGCCAAGGGTCGTCTTCAATAACGTAGATTTCCCACAGCCATTGGGTCCGATGATCCCTGTTATTTTACCGCTTTCAGCCTCTAAGTTCACACGATGCAGGATTTTTTTTCCTCCCAGACGGACGCAGATGTCACGATATTCTATTTTCATATCTCTCCTTTAATAACCGATTCATTTAATCCTGTGCTCCGTAATTTTTCCGGATCATCAAATATAGAAAAAAGGGCGCACCTACAAAGGCTGTGATAATTCCGATGGGAAGTTCTGCGGACCCGAAAGCGCTTCGGGCCATACTGTCCGCCCAGATCAGATAAATGGAGCCGACCAGTGCGCTGAGAGGAACTACAAACCGGTTGTTGCTGGAGCGGACCAGCATCCGTACGACGTGGGGAACTACCAGCCCTACAAACCCTATGATTCCTGTAACGGAAACAAGAGAAGCTACAATGACCGAGCATACCAAAAACATCCCAATCCGGAAATGCTTTACCGACAGACCGAGTGCGGCTGCATCCTCGTCTCCCATCATCATGATGTTTAAGTTGCCTGCCTGCCAGATACAGAGGACCAGTCCGGTCAATACTCCAAAGGCCGGTCCCCCAAGCGTGGTCCACTGGGACGCAGCCAGGCTTCCCATCTGCCAGTTATAAACGGCAGCAATGCTCTCGGAACTTTTCGCAATAAAGATAAGGAAGCCTGTCACCGCACTCATGACCGCATTTATGGCTGTACCAGAAAGCAATAATGTAACAGGACGAAGCCTTCCTCCTCCTGCAACCTTTGCCATGGTATAGACCAGTACCGTGGAAACGACCGCCCCCATCATAGCCATAAATGTGGTTTGGTACTGGCCGTTAAAAAACGGAATAGGGAGAAGGAGGGCACATGCCGCCCCAGATGATGCTCCTGATGAAATTCCAAGAACATAGGGATCAGCGATGGGATTAAGGACGAGAGCCTGCATCACAGCACCGCATAATGCAAGACCCGCCCCGCACAGGGCACCAAACAAAACCCTGGGAAGCCGTATGTTCCAGATGATCTGATACTCCGGTCTGGTCCACCGTCCGGCTTCCAGTTCCTTACCGCCATGAAAAATCTGATCCGCGAGAACTCCATAAACGGTAGTCAGGGGGATGTCTGCAGAGCCTTTGGCAATGACCAGTAATACTGAAATGAAAAGCAATAAAATCAGGATGGGAAATAAAAGAATTCCTCTTGTATTTTTCCTTGTTTCCTGTCTCATTTTTCAAACTGCTCCGGGTAGAAATATTCCGCTAAGGTTTTGCAGGCATGGGAAGCACGAATGTCCTGCATCACAGCGACCAGAGGTATGGTCAGGTACGCCTGTTTTTTTACGGCAGTCACATCAGCAAGGGCTGGATTATCATTGACAAATGCCATTTTCTCTTCGATGGTCTGCTGTCCGTAATCATTAAAGATGATAATATCAGGATTTGTCTGAACAATGGTTTCCACACTGGTATGAAACCAGCGGGAATCGGCCATATTTCTGGTCACATTGATTCCTCCTGCCAGCTCAATGAGATTGCTCTGCAGTCCCGCTGATGTGGTATAGAGCTGATTCCCTTTAAAACTATCCATAACGAATACTTTTACTTTGTCTTTTTCCCCGATTCCGGATACGGCCTTCTGGACACCGGCAATTTCCTGCTTCATCTGTGCGACCAACGCCTGTGCCCGGTCTTCCACCTTAAATATTTTGCCAAGATTTTCAATGTCTGTGTAAACATCTTCTATGGTTTCATTTTCCACAATGGTGCCGGTTATGGTATAGCAGTTAATTCCCTTGCTCTCAAACATCTCATAGCTGCCCCACTTGCTTTCCTGGAAAGAACTGATCTGTCCGATGATCAGATCCGTATCCAATGCCACCGCATTCTCATGGGAAGTATCTATCTCCTTAATGGAACGGAATTTTTCTTCCAGTTCCGGGAGAGGCGCTTCCGCTTTGTTTGCCGGAACATTCTTTCCGGCTATATAATCCTCCAGTCCAAGCATAACCATATTTTCCGCACTGTAAAGATTACAGCAGAGCACGTTTTGGGGC
Source organism: Lacrimispora sinapis (assembly GCF_043633585.1). Taxonomy (NCBI): domain Bacteria; kingdom Bacillati; phylum Bacillota; class Clostridia; order Lachnospirales; family Lachnospiraceae; genus Lacrimispora; species Lacrimispora sinapis. Next base: position 1,897,598 of record NZ_CP141832.1, read on the forward strand.
ATGGAGGTAAAGGTAATGGTCCTGTCCCCATTTTTTATAACCACCTCCCCATATTCCTCTGTGCTCCCTGCTTCCGGCGAAGAGGACTCTGTACCATTTACTGAGGCCGTAACGGAAGAGGCTGGTTTTTCCCCGCAGCCTGTGAGGGACAGTGCCAGGACAGCTGCCAGGGCAATCATTTTCTTTTTCATCTTTGGTCTCCTTTTTCTTGCTTCATGATTGATATAGGATATATCCTATGATCCATAGTCAGGATTTCAACCGGAAAACACAAAATAAAAACCCTTAGCATTTGCCTGAACCGCAAATACTAAGGGTATTAACCTATTCGAACAACGAATCCATCATCAGGCGTACAAAAACAATACCTTGTCCGTTCCTGACATGATCCATAATCGCTGTTCCCATCGTCATCCGCGAGGAAATCACTGGAAACTACGGCAGTTCTTCTGACTTAAGCGTTCTGATTTGTTCCTCAGCAGTTTTTTTACCTTCCCAAGATCTCTCTCAGTGGCTGGAATCATCCACAAAAAAACCAACGCTATCACAGCAGCGGGACTATGCAGGAATCTCACCTGGCTTCTCTATTAATCGGCACATGGCCGAACCGTAATTCTTTCTATGAAATTCATAGGTATGATAACTTATAAAAATTATAATGTCAAGTCAATCTAGTACTTTCCTAATGAATTCTCTGAACGGTATGAAATATCTTCTGCCGGTACAGAGTCCCTCACTGGAACCGATCTATTGGTAGAAAGTTTAAACTTAGCGAGTTCATCCCGCAGGACTTCGGCCTGTGCGGTCAGTTCCTCACTGGAGGCAGAGCTTTCCTCTGCAGTAGCCGCATTGGTCTGCACCACTGCAGACACCTGTGATAATCCCTGGTTGATCTGTACGATTGCCTCCGTCTGATCTAAGGAATCTGATTCAATTTCCTTTATGGATGTACTAACCATAGAAGCCTTCTTTGAAACTTCATCCAAAAGCAACAGGGTTTCGTTGGCTATCTTTTCTCCTTCCAATACCTTGCTGTTGGATTTCAAAATCAAGTCTGCGGTCTGTTTCGCTGCTTCTGCAGATTTTGCGGCCAGATTTCTGACTTCATCCGCAACCACTGCGAAGCCTTTTCCTGCTTCTCCTGCTCTGGCTGCTTCCACAGCTGCGTTTAGAGCCAGTATGTTTGTCTGGAATGCAATATCTTCTACAAGCTTTGTAACCTTGGATATTTCTTCCGAAGACTGGCTGATCTCCCTCATTGCCGCATTGAGGTTTTTCATGTAGTCATTGCTTTGGAATACACCGTCTCCAGCCTGTTTTACATACTCAGTGGCTTTACGCACAGAGACAGTATTCTTCTCCGCTTTCTCTGTTACGCTTTGAATGGCAGAGGACAATTCCTCTATGGTGGCGGCCTGCTCTGTGGCGCCTGAAGCAAGTGCCTGGGATGCGTCTGCAACCTGTCCGGCACCGGAATTAACCTGGTCCGCAGATGATTGAATGACCAACATGGTTGAATTCAGTGCCGCTGTAGTCTTGATCAGGGACTGTTTAATTGCAGCAAAATCTCCTACATAATCCAAATCAACGGAAATGCACATATCCCCGTGGGAAAGCGATGTCAGCTTTGCAATGATATCTTCGATATATGTCGTAAGTCTTTCGTTGGTATCCCGAATGCTTGCAGCCATACGGCCGAGTTCGTCTTCACTCTCATAATGGATTTTTTTATGAAGATTTCCTTTTGCCATTTCTCCGTATACTTCTTCAATTTCTCTGACTGGAGTAAGAATGGCACGTACCAGTACAAAAATCACACCCCCAGTGGCTAAAATGGCAGAAATCAGAACAACAATCAAAGTTATCCAGGACTGTGAAAGAATATTGCTGGTTGTTTTTGCTTGTATTGCTTCTTTCTGCGCACCTGCCGCATTCATGTCATCCATGAGTTTGGCAATCTGGTTGAATGCCGGTACAAACTCATCATAGAACAGAGCGTAAGCTGTTTTTGTGTCTTTTTTCGTTGGATCTTTAATCAGATCAACAATCTTTTTGCGGGCTGCTTCCGCCTTCGTTACATATTCCATTACCTGGGCAATGTTTTCATCATTGGCTGAACTGCGCTGTCCGGAAGAAAATGCTTCCATGTTCTTCTTAAAGCCTTCCACGCTCTTGTCCGATAAGTCAAGAGATTCCTGATAATCTTTACCGACTTCTTTATCTATGATTGCCATCACCAGATACCGCTGTACGGAAACCATGTTGACCTGTGCAGTTAAATTATAGGTGGTAAGCGGGTAAGTGAATTTTGAGTACATTCTGACCTGCTCTCCAATACGGGATATGCTTATGGCTGAAGTAGCCATAGACACAACTAATATGATAAATACAATTCCAAATCCTACCGTAAGCTTCCATTTGACCGGCAGCTTCTTTAGAAAAACTTTTGGTTCTTTTTTCTCTTTCATAATATACCTCCCATTGCGTTTTGGTAACCCGTCACTTACTCTTAATGCGTTTCGTTTTCATTCACAGGCTTTGCTTGATTTCATGTTTCTATTGAATTTTTTTATTTAAATATTTTTGTAAAAATGCAGTTACCGCAGCATCTGCATTCATACAGATAAGCTCTATGTCTTTTGCTTCTGCCTGCTCCACATGGATTCCAAGGCTGACGGATACCGGCTCCCCGGAAGCTTTGCAGATTTTTTTTGCGATCTTCTGTGCCAGTTCTGCATCTTTATGACCAGGCACCGTAATTGTCCATAAATCACAGCTGGACAGCTTTTGGCCATGGGCCTTTCCCCCGGGTGATGCCAGTGCCACACCCCCAAGATGGGGTTTTTCGCCTCCTCTTACGAAGACAACAAGCCCCCATCCATCTGTATCGTGAACCGTTACCTCCACAACATGTTTCCCTTTTCCACAGGTTTCACTTATCATAATCATACAGCCTTTCTTAAAAACGTTTTCCCCCGTCTCTCTCATGCTCTGTTTTGGTCAGTTTACACCATTCCACGGAACAAAGCTTTTATGTTCAATCCCAAACTGCATCAGTACTTTCCCCACGACATGATTAATCTGGTCATCAAGAGATTGAGGATTATTATAAAACGTCAACATGGGAGGAATAATTGTGCAGTCCAAATCAGCGGCCGCCGCCATATTGCGAAGATGTATTTTGCTGAGTGGCATTTCTCTTGTACATAGGACAACTTTTCTGTTTTCTTTGATACAGACATCTGCCGCACGTATCAGTAAATTATCGGTATATCCACTTACGATGCCCGCCAGTGTTTTCATGCTGCAAGGCATGACGATCATACCGTCAGTCTTATAGGAACCACTGGAAATGGCCGCCGCAAGATTATGCACATCATAAAATTCATCTGCATAATCAAGCAGCCGCTGAAACGGTAAATCTGTTTCCAGTTCCCAGCTTAGTTTTGCAGAATCAGATACCACCAGATGCGTCTCACAGCCTTCCACTTCTTTTAACGCGCGAAGTAAATAATAGCTCATGATCACCCCGGTAGCACCGGAAACTCCAATAATTATTCGCATTGATTCACATCCTCTTTTTGTAGATTTGCCTCTATATCAGTCCAAGAAAAGAAAACCATGAAACCGCAAAAATAACGGTCAGAAATACAGGCACAAGCAGAGGAATTCCCATCTTCATGGTTTCTTTCTGGGTATACATTCCGTTTTCTTCTCCCAATCCCACCAATACATTCAGATGATGGAACGGCATCACATAATGGGAATAAATCACCAGGTAAATAATGGCTGCAACGACAAATGGATCGATTCCCAGCGCATTGGTACAAACAAGAACCGCAGGGACTACGACTCCCATTGCGGCAATGACCGAACCGATAAACATGTGAATCACAACTGCGATGACACCAATAAAAATCGCAAGCATAAAGATATTTTCCGGCATTTTTTCAGGTAAAAGTGTAACGGCCAGCCAATCATTCAGCCCGGTTTCTGCTCCCACCTTTCCGATGGCAATGGCTGCGGTAAGAAATACCAGCACATGGACGGGCACCTCTCCCCATTCTTTTGCCGTCAAAACATTCCCAATTACAGGAAGGGACAAACACATGGCCACGGCAAACGTCACCCAGCCCACATCCAAACCGGTAACCCCACTGGTAACCCATAGGATGATAGCAATCACGATCCAGATCAGTGTCCGTATCTCTGTTTTACTGATCTTGCCCAGATCTGACTGTGCCTTTTTCACCTCTTCAAAATCCATATGAACTTCCTTTGTTGGTTTGAATAAAATAAAAATCAAAAGGATGTTCAGCAGACTTAAAAAGATGGCCGGAGGACCCATGATCACAAACCAGCGCACAAAGTTAATGCTTTCTGTGGAATAGCTTATAACCAAAGGATTGATAATGGATTCACCGGTCATAAATATAAGCGATACCGGAACCGAAGCAGCAAATACGGTGAAGCCTACTTTAACGGCATCCTCTTTTGGCAGCCCGGCCGCCTTTATGATCACGGACATCACGGACATGATGAGAAAGGCCCTGGACCATGGATTCGGGATCAGCAATGATAAAATAAGCGTCAGCACAAAAATCCCTATAATAATGCTTTTCCATGATTTTACAAATTTCAGTATGTACATATAAGAAATCCGTTCTCCCAGTCCTGACCGTTTCACCGCGGTCGCAATCATGTAAGCACCGATAACCAGCCAGAGTGTGGACCCCGTCCAGCTTGCAAATATTACCTTCGTATCAGCCAGTTTAAGAAGGCACAGAGAAACAATATAAAAACCGCCAACGTATCCCGACTGGGCCACTTGCGTGGCCCACCAGACTACCGTCATCAAAGTCAATCCAAGAAATACCTGTCCTTCCCATGCCAGCCCGTTCAGTGGAAGGAGCAAGGCAGCGATCAAAACAATAATGCCGCTGAAAAAACCTATAACCTGCTTATTGTATTTCATCGTAAAAGCTCCTTTCTTTTGAGGTATACTGCCGCCGGGGTTATTTATCAAGCGGAGGAATGGGAGGGATCACGGGCAGTTGATCAATCTGTTCCCTGGTCAGTTTGAACTTATCATGCACATTGGGAGTTTCTGTGGAGCGCCAGGAATAAAAGCAATCCATACATTCGTAAACTTCCCAGACATTGCCAACCGGTGAAGTTGCAATTACTTCAATTTTATTGCCGTCACAACGTGGACATTTCATATTTCATTACCCCTTTTCTCATTTGTTATTTCATGTTAGACATCAGATCCCGGATCAGTGCCTCATACTTCTCATAGCCAACAGGTGGTTCCAGCAGTTCCACTTCCCGCGGATTCGGTTCCGGGTCTTTCGGTGTGGTCGCATCAATGATGAGCTTAGAATGGATTCCGGCCGGGTAGGAAGAAGGATCCAACGGCATTCCCGGACAATTGGGGATCACCACCACGTCCTTATCCGGACGAACTCTGGTTGTCAACGCCCACATTACCTGGGGCAGGTTGAATGGATCGACAAATTCATCTACGATAATAATGATTTTGCTGTAAGAACCTCCATGAGGGGTGGAAAGCAGACGGAAAGCGACTTCCTTTCCGAATCCTCCGAAACGTACCTTGGTCGATATGATACATCCGATTCCATGGGTATACATGGCATTGACTGCCTGTACCTCTGGGAAATCCCGTTTGATCTGCTGATAAAGAGGTACGGATGTATTGAGCGCCATCAAATAATCAATCTCTGTCCAGGGAATTCCAAGATAAAGATTTTCAAAAATCGGATTGGTGCGGTGTGTCACATGGGTAATGGTGATAACACACTGGCGCCGGGAACCGGAGTAGGATCCGGGGAATTCTCCAAAAGGTCCTTCTACTTCACGAACACGAGGTTCAATATATCCTTCCAAAACCACTTCAGACCCTGCAGGAACATATAAATTATCATAAAGATCTGATTTTACAATCTGTGTCGGTACGCCATCCTGCAATGCTCCCACAAATTCATATTCATTCTCCGTATACATTACAGGGGTGGATGCCATGTAAGTGACCAAAGGACTGTTGCCCACAGTGATACAGATCGGAACCTTTTCATTTTTCCGTTCCGCCGCTTCCAGCTGTACGGCAATGTCATGAAATGCAAGTGCCTGAATTCCCACCCGGTTTTTCCCTTTGACCTGAATGCGGTATGTTCCTACGTTCAGTTTATCAAAATTATCCGGTTCATTGGGATCAGCTGTGATTATGGATGCCTTAGAGAGAAAGAATCCGCTGTCCTGCTCATTGATCCTGTAAAGGGGGAGAATTTCAAAAAGATTGATCTCATCCGGATTATCAATGGTATTCTCCTTACAGGGAGCATTCTCTCTGGAAAGAATCTCCGGTTTGACGGGGAACCTGTCCCAGCGGCGGTTGATTTCAAGAAACTGTTCCTTGGTAGAAGCTGTTTTGTTCATACCAAGCATCAGTGCATGATTCGCCCATGACCCATGCACATTCGTCACAACGCGGTAGGGATACCCCTTAACCTTTTCAAAAAGTACAGCGGGACCATTTTCGATATTTGCCGCTGCCCTTCCTGCTGCTGCAATATCGGGTTCTGGATTTACTTCATCCTTAATCCGCACCAACTGTCCGTTTTCCTCCAGTGTGGAAAGGAAACTGCGCAAATCATGATATACTTTTGCCATAAATCTTCCTCCTAATCTTATGTAACTGCTTGTGATTTCCGGTTGGTTTAACCAACTTCCCACATTATAAACATACATAATTTTTATGGCAATTCAAAAAAATGCAAAGGCATATTCCAAAATAGAAACGCATATAATTGTTAGTATTATTATATTTGGAGAAACAAACGAAAAAACATACTATATTGACAAAATAAATGGTTGAAATAAACATAAAGTCTTGTCATTGTATGTCGAATTGTGTCGAATTATGTCTTTTGAGTGTATTCGAAAATGTCAAAGGAAAATAGCAAAATCATATTCTCCTTCTGCCCATTCTGTATTATAATATCTTTGATGACAAATTATCTTAAAAAAGATGGTTTTTTATTATTTTATAACTAGAGTGACTGCTTCATATTGCATATGTAGCAGGAAGGGGGCAACACTTATGATCAAATGGATCGATGATTTTTTGGCATTAGCGGAGCATAAGAACTTTTCTACCGCAGCCGACAGTATTTACATATCACAATCAGCTTTATCTAAGCACATAAAGGCGATTGAGAATGAACTTGGTGTTGTATTGTTTACAAGAAGCAACGCAAAAGCAGAACTTACGGAAGCAGGAAATATATACCTGGAGTATGCGCTCAATATCCGCAAATGCTCTCATGAACTCCGTTTTAAATTAAATAAATTCGGAATCTCTCCCTGTGTCTACCGGTTGGCCGTTGGTACGATACCTTGCCTGGCTGAAAGCGGGATCATGGAGCCGCTGCTCCAATTTCAGGAAAAGAACTGCAATTATTCCATTGATATTATGGAATCAGATCAAAATAATTTATTAAAGCAGCTTTCTCAAAAGGAGATTGATGTCGCAATCTGCCGTCTTGATTTTCTTCCCGATAAGGGCTATGAAGCTTTGCCCCTGGTAACCGATGAAATGGTACTTGTATGTAATAAGGATACCTATCCATTTGAACAGGGCAGCGAAATTGATCTGGCTGGTTTTAAGTTGGAAAGTATCTACACGATCTCTAAAGATTCCGATATTTACAAATTGGCTAAGAATCAGTTAAATCATATTGGATTCAAAGGTGAGCTTGCAGGAACTTTTCCCAGGCATATGATGATTTATCCACTTTTGGTTCAAAAAGGAGGTTGCGCCATTCTTCCCAAGCAGCTGGCGAATCTTCAGCTTTTCCCCCAATTGACGTATTACCGCATCAGAAATGCAGTAACAACTCAAATTGGTCTTGTTAAACTTTTGCCCACTGATGAGAATCCTCAGCTATATGAAAAAGCCAATGCACTGATGGACTTTTTTAAAAGTTTATAATGCTTCTGACATTAAAAAAACCCTGAATTTCTTTTATACAAAAAAGAAACCAGGGGTTTTGAAGTTTTATGTGTTTTTTACAATGACGCATTCAATAACGTCTGCTGCATGTTCACAGGTATCACAGCATTTCTCCAGCTGCTTATATACCTCTGACCATGCGATCGTCTCCAGCGGATCACCGCTTTTCGTATATAATTTACGGAATGCCTGGATATATAAGTTGTCCCCAAGCTCTTCCAAGCGATTGATTTCTACAATATCCTTTAGGATGGTGCTGGATTTACGGAAATTAGAAAATTCAGTTACAACGCTGCTCACTTTTTCACAGCACTGTCCAACCACTTTAAGCATTTCCATGGCCTCCGGGGTGATGGCTTTGATATTATACATGTAAATTTTAATTAAAACATCTTCAATATTATCGGTTATATCATCAAGCTCTCTTCCCAGTGCAATGATATCGTCTCTCTCTATGGGAGTCACAAAATCCTTTGCAACTCTCTTCATAAGTTCATGGGTATGTCTGTCACCCTCAGATTCCAATCCATGGAGCTTATCCAGCTGTTCTCTTAGCTTTTCCGGATCAAAATCCGCCAGAATCTCCGTCAGTAACTTTTGGGTCTGCAGAGCAACGTCTGCCATCTTGACAAACAGTGTGAAATAATCGTTGTCACTTCTTCTTGCCATGTTTCTTTCTCCTTTCAGAACCGCCTCACACTAAAAAATTCGCAAAAACAGATGTGTCATCAAAAAGCCAACCAAACCGCAGCCTGGAAACGTCAAAATCCATGCAAGCGCCATCTCTCTGGCAACGCCCCAATTCACTGCGCTGATTCTTTTTGATGCTCCTACGCCCATCATTGCCGTGGTCTTCGTATGGGTCGTACTGACCGGCATACCAGTCAAAGTGGAAAGCAGCAAACAGGCAGCCGCCGCAATGTCAGCAGAAAATCCCTGATATTTTTCCAGTTTTACCATACTCATGCCAACAGTTTTAATGATTCGCATACCACCAATGGAAGTTCCCAGTCCCATAACAAGGGCGCATAAAATCATGAGCCAAAGGGGTACCGCAAAGGAACTTTCATTGCCATTGCCTCTGGCAAGAAATGTACCGAGTAAAAATACACTCATAAACTTCTGGCCATCCTGGGCTCCATGCATGAATGCCATAGCAGCAGCACCTGCAATCTGTGCACCCCGGAAAAATGGCTGTGCTGCTCCCCTGTCGACACGTGCACATAACCGTTCGGTCAGTTTTGTCATGATCCAGCCCAGACTAAATCCCAAAATCGCAGAAGCAAAAAGTCCGTATATTACTTTTACCCATTCACTTCCATTGACTCCTGCCAGACTTCCGTGAAGCGCAATTGCAGAGCCGCTGAGACCTGCGATCAGTGCATGGCTCTCGCTTGTGGGAATTCCAAATTTCCAGGCAAGAACTGCCCAAAGCACGATGGCTGACAAGGCCGCACAAAGTGCAGTCAGTGCATCACCGGTCTGATTTGCTCCCTGTCCGAAGTCGACCATATTATAGATGGTCATGGCAACCGTAGCATTTACCGAGGTCATAATTAAAATTCCGACAAAGTTCATCACTGCCGCCATTAAAATCGCTGTTCTGGGTTTTAAGGAGCGGGTGGATACACAAGTTGCAATTGCGTTCGGTGCATCTGTCCAGCCATTCACAAGAATCACACCCAATGTCAGAACAGAAACAATCGCAAGCGGAAGATTTTTTGTCAGTTCCTGCAAAAACTCACTTAAGGTAATACCCAAGAAATCACCTCCAAAATTCGCGCTGCAGCTCCCATTATCTCACTGCAGTCACCGTATTTCTTTCATGGATTGTATCATTTGCAACTATCTTTCATCCAAATAAGAGGTTTTGTCTGCTATATTGCAAAACCATATAATTCAGAGCTTAAATAAGGTATATTTAATCGCAAAAAATGACAAACCTTAGTAAGTATAGCATAAAGAATAAAACAACACAATCTTGATTGTAAAATTTAATTCAAAAAAATTTTAACATAATTTTACATTCTATGGTATGATGCTTTTGAATGTGGTATTTTCATGATGTGAGAATTTGTATCATGAAGCATTTCTCACTTTGTTGTATTTACAACAAACAAAACAAAACGATTATGATATGATAGTACTCACAATAAGCAGTGTATAAATAACCATTTAATAAAGGAAAGGATAAGACTATGAAAAACGATGTAAAAGCTACAGATACTATATATGATATCACTGAAAAATATCCGGATACTATTAATTTCTTCGTTGCAAATGGTTTTGAAAACCTCAGCAATCCCGTTATGCGCCGCACACTTGGTAAAACCGTCACTCTGGAAATGGCACTTTCTATGAAAAAGCTCAATCAGGAAGCCTTTATGCAAAAACTGTCCGAAGCCATCGAACAGGCAACTCCGGATCCATCTGCCGGACTCGCACCTATGAAAAAGGAAAATGGAGGCGATATCCGCATTGAAGGAGTACTGCCCTGCCCCATACGCCTTCCGTTGATGGAAAAATTTGAATCCTGGCTGGAAGCACACAAGGAAACCCTTGGTTATACGGTAGACTATGACTTAAAATCTGCGAACCTGGGTCTTGACGATGTGAAAGAGCGTGTGATTGCCGCAAATGGCAATGCCGATCTGCTTTCTGATCTTTATATGTCCGCAGGATTTGATCTGTTTTTTGATAAAGGGCTGATGGGACGTTATGGGGAAGCCGGTGAATTTGAGGATATTTCAGGTTTGGATCAAATCAATCCTGATTTTGATAATGATCGCATTTCCTTAAAAGATCCCAAAGGCCAGTATGCCATCATCGGTGTGGTCCCTGCCATTTTCATGGTTAATATAAACGCTCTTGGTGACCGTCCCATGCCGGAAAGCTGGGCGGACTTAATGAAGCCTGAATTTGAAAATAGTATCAGCCTTCCAATGAAGGACTTGGATATGTTCAATGCATTTATCCTTCATATCTACCGTTATTATGGAGAGGAAGGAGTGGAAAAAATGGGAAAATCCCTTCTCCGCAGCATGCATCCGGCTCAGATGGTTAAATCCCATATTTCAAAAGGCGATGCCAAAGTACCGGTAATTTCGGTTACACCTTACTTTTTTGCAAGCATGGCAGATGAAAAAGGCCCGATGCGTCCTGTTTGGCCGAAAGAAGGTGCCATTATCAGCCCTATATTTCTTCTTGCCAGAAAAAAGAACCGGGACAAGGTAAAGCCTTTTGTAGACTTCCTCTATTCCAAAGAAGTGGGCGAGATACTTTCCTCCAACGGAAAATTCCCTTCCACCAATCCACTGGTAGACAATCATTTAAAGGAAGGCCAGAATTTCATGTGGCTTGGCTGGGACTTTATCCACAATCACGATATCGGCGAACTGATAAAGACTGTTGAGCAAACGTTTTATCATGCCGCAGAAAAGGAGATCTTATGAATCTGATCATTTTTTCGGGGCCTCCTTCCTCCGGGAAGACCTCAATCATATTAAAAGTCATTGCCTCTTATAATAGAAGAAACATAAAAGTGGGAGTTGTAAAATTTGACTGTTTGTATACCGATGATGATCTGGCCTATGAAAAAGCCGGGATTCCCGTAAAAAAAGGCTTGTCAGGAGCTTTATGTCCGGATCATTTCTTCGCCTCTAATATAGAAGAAGTGGTCAATTGGGGAAATCAGGAGAAGCTGGATCTGCTCATTACGGAATCCGCCGGTTTATGCAACCGCTGTTCTCCTTATTTAAAGGACATTAAGGGAGTTTGTGTGATCGATAATTTATCCGGCATCAACACACCAAAAAAAATCGGTCCCATGTTAAAATCCGCAGACTTTGTTGTAATCACCAAAGGCGACATCGTATCCCAGGCAGAACGTGAAGTTTTTGCCTCCTGCGTAAGTTCTGTCAATCCTCGCGCAGTTACCATGCATGTCAATGGATTAACGGGACAGGGAGCCTATGAACTTGGCACTCTTTTATACGATGAAAACCAGGATATTCAAACGGTTCAGGGCATGAAGCTGCGCTTCCCCATGCCTTCTGCCCTTTGCTCCTATTGTCTTGGAGAAACCAGGATCGGGGAGGCCTATCAGATGGGGAATATTAAAAAGATGAATTTGGGGGCTGATCAATCATGATAAACCAGACACTGGAGCAAATATTAAAAGAATATCCCTTTGCCCTGTCATACTTTGAACAGAACAAACTGGACATCACCGGCTATGAAGGACAAACATTTGAAGAATTCCTGGATCATTTTTCAATAGAAGAACTGGAAGACCAGGCCATTGACAAAGAAAAACTATTATCGGATTTTCCTGTGTATATCGAACAGATGCAGGCTTTTCTTGGAATGGAAAAGAAAAACCAGGTCCTTTCCATGACGATTTTAGCCGGTCATGACAAATCTGGCAATCCGGAAGGGTTTGCAGAACTTACGGTGCTTACATCACAGATCATTTCCATCGTCGGCCCAACAGGTTCAGGAAAAAGCCGTCTGCTTGCCGATATTGAATGGGCAGCCCAGAATGATACACCAACCGGGAGAAGCATTTTGATCAACGGAGAGACACCGGACAATAAATGGCGTTTTTCCTCCAATAACCGTCTGGTGGCACAGCTTTCTCAGAATATGAATTTTGTGATGGATCTTACCGTGTATGATTTTTTGAACATGCACGCAGTCAGCCGTATGGTGGAGGACCCGCAGTCCGTCATCGAAAAGATCATTAAAGCAGCCAACCATCTGGCCGGAGAAAAGTTTGATTTGACCACTCCTGTTACCAGCTTAAGCGGCGGTCAGTCAAGAGCCCTTATGATTGCGGATACTGCGATCTTAAGTTCCTCTCCCATCGTGTTGATTGATGAGATTGAAAATGCAGGGATCGACCGGAAAAAGGCACTGGATCTTTTGGTATCTTCCGATAAAATCGTACTCATGGCGACCCATGATCCCCTCCTGGCCCTTATGGCGGATAAACGGATCGTCATCAAAAACGGCGGGATCAGCAAAGTAATTGAAACAACAAAGGAAGAAAAAGAACTGCTCGATAAGCTTGAAAAAATGGATTCTCTCATACAGAATGCAAGACAGGAACTGCGTAAAGGCAGTACATTATCCTCCCAGATCTTAGAATAAATCAAATAAACAAAATTGCTGCATTACATCTGGAGGTTCTTGTCCATTTGTATTGCAGCAATTTTGCTTTGTACTTTTTATCTTACTGTAAATTTCTCTACGATTTTAAGAAGCAGCTCTACGACTTTTTCCATTGACTGAACCGGAATAAATTCAAATTTACCGTGGAAATTATAACCTCCGGTACACAGGTTCGGACAGGGCAGCCCCATATAAGACAAGCGGGCGCCGTCTGTTCCTCCGCGGATCGGTGTGACCTGAGGCTCGATTCCCAGTTCTTCCATGGCGGATTTTGCAATGTCGATCAGGTACATATGCGGCTCAATTTTTTCTTTCATGTTATAGTAGCTGTCTTTTAACGAAAGCTCTACGGTGCCGGCACCATAACGGCTATTCAAATATTCCTCCACCCGTTTAATGAGTGCTTTCTTTTCTTCAAATTTCACCTTACTGTGGTCACGGATGATATAATCCATGCGGGCCTGTTCCACGGTTCCAGCCATGGAATCCAAATGGAAAAAGCCTTCATACCCTTCTGTATACATAGGATTTTCAAATACAGGCAGCATATTGTGAAATTCCATGGCGATCAGCAGAGCATTCTTCATCTTCCCTTTGGAAGACCCCGGATGGATGCTTGTTCCGTTGATCCGGACTTTTGCAGAAGCGGCATTGAAATTCTCATATTCCAACTCACCCAAGCCGCCGCCGTCAACCGTATAAGCCACATCCGCATTGAATCCCTTTACATCAAAGAAATCAGCACCTCTTCCCACTTCTTCATCCGGAGTAAAGCCGATACGGATGGTTCCGTGAGGTATCTCCGGATGAGATAAAAGATACTCTGCCATAGTCATAATCTCAGCAACACCTGCTTTATCATCCGCACCCAGGAGAGTGGTTCCGTCGGTGGTAATGATATCCTGGCCTTTGTATTTTAATAAGTCCGGAAAATCACTGACCTTCATGGTCAGACCTGTTTCCTGATTCATGAGGATATCGCTTCCGTCATAATTCTTTACAATCTGAGGCTTCACTCCCGCGCCGGAATAGGCAGGAGATGTATCCATATGGGAAATAAATCCAAGGACTGGAATGGATTTTTCAACGGTAGCAGGGATGGTGGCATAAACATAGCTGTGTTCGTCAACCACCACATCCTCTGCTTTCATGGCACGAAGCTCTGCTGCCAGTTCCTGGGCCAATAACCGCTGCTTTTCCGTACTTGGAACTGCTTCCACTTCATCTTTTGACTGTGTATCAAAGGATATATACTTAAAAAAATGATTCAATACTTCTGACATAATGATCGCCTCTTTTTCTTCAATGATTTTGTGATTGCTTTATTATACCATAGAGGCTTTACACTGTCTACGCTCCTGCATCGGTCTTTTCCCTTCCATACCATCAAAAAAGCCGGAACGTACTTCGTCCTCCGGCTTTTTATGTCTGTTTAACGGTTTGCCAGTTCTCTGGTAATATCCTCCCAGGTCACTCCTTTTTGTGCCATCAAAACCATCATGTGATAAAGAAAATCTGAGATTTCGTATTTGACTTCTTCCGGGTTTGGATTTTTGGCAGCGATGATGATTTCAGTAGCTTCTTCTCCCAGTTTTTTGAGAATCTTATCCATTCCCTTATCAAACAGGTAGTTGGTATAGGAACCTTCTTTGGGATTTACCTTACGGTCAAGAATTACCTGTAACACTTCTTCAAAAACTTTGAGAGGGTTAGAATCCTGGTATTCCTTTTGCACAAGATTCTGATAAAAACAGCTTCTTTTTCCTGTATGGCAGGCTGCACCAATTTGATTGACCTTTGCAAGCAGGGTATCATTATCACAGTCCAGGGATAATGATTTTACATACTGGTAGTGGCCGGAGGTTTCTCCCTTTTTCCAAAGACTTTGGCGGCTTCGGCTGTAATAGGTCATGCAGCCGGTCCTCAAGGTTTCATGAAATGCCTCTCTATTCATATAGGCCAGCATCAGCACTTCTCTGGTCTGGTAATCCTGGGTGATTACCGGAATCAATCCATCGGAATTTAATTTGAACTGATCAAATGCTATGGAGCTCTCAAAGGTATCCACCTGAATTCCCTGAGATTTTAACTCCTGTTTTACATCCATGCAGACACACCCCGGTTCAAATGCAGTCACAAAGCCCTCCACTTGATTGATGTTAAGAGAAGCAGCCATAATCGTCCGATCTTCGCTGGAGCCGGTGAGAAGAAAATGTTCCTCACAGTCAGAGACTGCACGAAGAGTGTCCCCGGTGATCTTAGGGTCGCCCAATATCATAACGGAAGCACCTAACTGGGCATATTCTGCGGCCCGGTTAAGATAAGAAGCATCCGGCAGATACGCATAAATCTTATCGTCTCCAAACCGGTCTGCCGCTTCCTTCAGCAAATCTACATTTTCTTCGATCCCTGCATTTAAAAAGGCGGCCTTTGATCCTGCATACAAATATTTTTTCACATCCTCCAGCCGCTTCACTCTGCCTCCTGCGATGACCGGAATATCGGAGAGCCTTGCAACCTCCTTCATGAGGCCGATGGTTTTTTCATGATCTTCTTCTGTTTCTGATAAATCATAAAGAAAAAGCTCATCGGCTCCGCTGTCTCCGAAATAGCGGGCAAGGGTCAGCAAATCCTCCTCATAACAGGTCTGTATATGATTCAGTTTGACTGCCCGGCCATTTTTTATGCCGAAACCTGCAATCAGTTTTTTGCACTCCATCCACTTTTCCTCCCCTGATGGTCTTCTCTTTCAAAAGCATCAATGGCTTCTTTTAAATCAATCCGGTTCTCATACAATGCTTTTCCGATAATTGCACCATGTATGCCTGCATTGTAAAGTTCTCTTAAATCTTCCATGGAAGACATCCCCCCGGAAGCGATGATATCCAGTCCCGTTTCTTCCGTCAGTTTTTTTGTATATTCCACATTTGGCCCGGACAGCATGCCGTCTCTGGCAATATCCGTATATACCACGTGTCTGATTCCGTATTCTTTCATTTGGTTTACAAGCTCAGAGGCCGAAACATCACTGAACTTTTCCCATCCTTCGACTGCCACCATTCCGTTCTTCGCATCAATCCCGGCGACCAAGCGTTCCTGTCCAAACTTATTCACCATATCCCGGATAAATTCCGGATGCTCAGCCGCTTTTGTTCCAATAATGACGCGGGCAATCCCCAGTGCAAGCATGGCTTCTATGGCTTCTTCACTTCGGAGGCCGCCGCCGATTTCTATGGGGATCGAAACAGTATCCACGATCTTTTTAATCACGGCTTCATTGACGGAATGTCCGGCCAAGGCACCGTCTAAATCTACCAGATGGAGGTAGGAAGCACCCTTGGACTGCCACTTTACTGCAATCTCTTCCGGTTTATCCGAATAAACTGTAATTTCTTTAAAGGCTCCCTGTTTTAAACGGACGCACTGCCCGTTTTTTAAATCAATGGCTGGATATAGCTGCATATGGATTCTCCTTTATAGTGTACCTTTTGTAGATAAAACGCCGTTAATTCTTCCGTCCAGCATGGTGGCTTCATCAAGTGCCTTTGCAAAGGCCTTAAAAATCCCCTCTATGATATGATGGTTATTCTCTCCATCCAGCTTTCTTATATGCAGATTCATCTCACTTGCACAGGAAACGGCATAAAAAAACTCTTTTACCATCTCAGTCTCAAAATCCCCTACCCGTTCTGCGGTAAACGGTGCATCAAAACGGAAATAAGGTCGTCCGGACAGATCAACGGCGCAAAGAACCAATGTCTCATCCATTGGAAGTATCATGCTTCCGTACCGTTTGATGGAGGTTTTATCCCCAAGCGCTTTTTTAATGGCAGACCCAAGAACGATTCCTGTATCCTCTATGGTATGATGGGTATCCACTTCCAAATCTCCCTTTACAACCACATCCAGATCAAAAAAGCCATGGCGCGCAAAGCTGTTTAACATATGGTCAAAAAAACCGATGCCGGTTTTAATTTCCGCTTTCCCGCTGCCATCAAGGTCAAAATTCATCTTAATATCGGTTTCCCGGGTCACTCTTGAAATATTACAGCTCCGTCCCATATTCCACTCTTCTCCCTTTCTCCTAAGATTCTTCCTTCTCAAACCGGACCTTGACCGAATTTGCATGTGCTGTCAGATATTCTGCATTTGCAAAGGCTTCAATGTCTTTGTGAACCTCTTTCAGTGCTTCCTTAGAATAGAATACGATACTTGACTTTTTGATAAAATCATCCACGCTTAATGGGGAGAAGAACCGGGCGGTCCCGTTGGTCGGAAGCACATGGTTTGGTCCTGCAAAATAGTCTCCCAAAGGCTCTGAGCTGTACTCTCCAATAAAAATGGCTCCGGCATGACGGATTTTTGTCATGTCTTCAAACGGATTCTTTGTAACGATCTCTAAATGCTCCGGTGCGATCTCATTGACTGCGGCAATGGCTTCCTCCATGGAATCTGCTACCAGAATATAGCCATAATGATCCAGAGATTTTTTAATGATTTCAGAGCGGGACAGTTCATTGGCAAAGGCTTCTGCTTCCAGTGAAACCTTTTCAGCCAGTTCCCTGCTGGCCGTTACTAATATAGCGGAAGCCAGCTCATCATGCTCCGCCTGGGAAAGAAGATCTGCAGCAACAAAGCGGGGATTGGCACTTTCATCTGCAAGCACCAGAATCTCACTGGGTCCCGCAATGCTGTCAATGCTCACATGTCCGTAAACAGCTTTTTTGGCAAGGGCTACAAAGATGTTTCCCGGCCCCACGATTTTATCCACTCTGGGGATGGATTCCGTTCCAAAAGCCAGGGCAGCGATGGCCTGTGCTCCGCCAACCTTATACACTTCTGTAACGCCGGCTAAATATGCCGCCGTCAGCGTTACCGGATTGACTTTTCCATCCCTTCCAGGCGGGGTTACCATAACAATACGGTTTACACCAGCCACTTCTGCCGGAATGATATTCATGAGAACAGATGAGGGATAAGCGGCCTTGCCGCCTGGAACATAGACTCCTGCGCGTTCCAACGCAGTAACTTTCTGTCCAAGAATCGTACCATTGGGCTTACTGTCAAACCAGCTGTACTGCCTTTGCTTTTCATGAAATTCCCGGATGTTTTTCATGGATTTTTTCATAACTGCCAAAAGTTCAGGATTTACTTCCTTACGTGCTTCCTCGATCTCCTGTTCCGTCACCCGGATATTCGCTGCATCAATATCCGCTTTGTCAAATTGTTTTGTATACTGAAATACGGCTTTATCACGGTCCTTTTTTACCGTATCTACTATTTCCTGAACGGTATCCGCGTAAGCGGAGTATTGATTGGGGTCCCGCTTTAATAGATCAGCAAGAATATTTTGTTTGGAAGCTTCGTCTAAGGGAACAATTCTCATTGGTTTTCCTCCTGCAGTAAATTTCTCAGCTCATGGATCAGCTTGGTGATTCTGGCATTCTCCCGTTTCATACTCACCTGGTTTACGACCATACGGGCGGAAAGAGGACAAATTTCCTCTAAAACCGTAAGACCATTTTCTTTTAAGGTGGTTCCGGTTTCCACGATATCCACAATTACCTCAGACAGTCCCACAATAGGAGCCAGCTCTATGGATCCGTTTAACTTGATGATTTCTACCGTCTGGTGTTTTTTATTATAAAAATAGTCTTTTGCGATGGCCGGATATTTGGTAGCGACCCGAATCCGTTCATGATGCTTTAACAGTTCCTCTGCTGACTGGGGACCACAGACGCACATGCGGCAGTTTCCCAAGCCTAAATCCATCACTTCGTAAAGCTTCCGTCCTTCTTCTAATATGGTATCCTTGCCTGCCACTCCTATGTCAGCGGCACCATATTCTACATAAGTAGGCACATCACTGGCCTTTGCAAGGAAGAAACGGATACCCAGTTCTTCATTGACAAAGATCAGCTTTCTGGAATCCTTATCCTTCATCTCATCGCATGTGATGCCGATTTTTTCAAACATGGAGAGCGACTGTTCCGCCAGACGCCCTTTTGCAAGAGCAAATGTCAAATATTTCATAAGTCCCCTCCCATTATTTCAAATATTCTGAAAGCGGTATCTCGTCCATACGCCCCAGAGTAAGATTACGGATGGCAACCGATATCCCACGCTCATCCAGATACAGCAGATTGGTCAGATCTCTTCGCCGCGCATAGGCTTCATAGTCCTCCATGGAGCGGGAAGGATCTCTGGGCTGAAGCTGGACCGCCATACCGGAGCTTCGGAAATAACCGGCCAGGCCAATGGCTTTTTCCCTGGAATCCAGTTCGTAAAGAATCATGGTATTGGTCATAGGAATTTCCGTCTTTATGTTCTGGCGGGACAATGCCAGGAGCAGATGATCCACGGAAATCCCAAACCCTACAGCCGGAGAACCTTTTCCAAACTGTTCTAAGAGTTTGTCATATCTGCCTCCATTGACGATGTAGTCGCCGGACCCGGACGTATAAGCTTTAAAAATAATCCCGGTATAGTATTGATACTGACTCAGCATCCCAAGGTCATAGGAAACATAATCGGACAGCCCATACATTGAAAGGATTCGGTTGACTTCTTCCAAACGTTCAATGGCTCGAAGTGCTCTTCGATTCCTGGTCAGACTTTCTGCTGCCTTTATCTGATCAAGGGACCCAAAAAGCTCGGGGAGCTTTAAAAATACCTGTTTCAGTTCTTCAGAAATGGGCTGTGCCATGACCAGTTCTTCTACACCTGTATAGTTTTTATTCTCAATCAGCTCCCGCAAAGCTTCTTCCTGTCCCTCATCCATGCCGGCTTCTTCCAACAGCCCTTTGAAAAAATCCACTTCCCCCAGCTCTATTTTGATATCTGTGAGACCTGCATTCATCAGCGCTCCTATGACCATAGACAGGATTTCACCGTCAGCATCTGCTGAATCATCGCCAATCAGCTCCACACCTGTCTGGCTGGCTTCCTTCAGCCGTCCCTGATAACTGGAGTGATTGATAAAGGTCCGTTCCTTATAGCAGAGGCGGATGGGCATATCTTCATTGAGAAAATACTTTGCCGCACATCTTGCGATGGCAGGCGTCTCATCCGGCCGAAGCACCAGAGTATGGTTATCCCGGTCAAAAAACTTAAACATTTCCCTTGCCTTCACACTTCCCCGGGCTTCGCTGAAAATATCAAAAAATTCAAAGGTCGGAGTCTCTATGTCCTGGTAGCCGCATAGATGGAAGACATTTAGCATCTTCTCCTGTACGACTGCCTTTCTCGTACATTCCACTCCGTAAATATCCCGGACACCCTCCGGTGTATGTAACAGTTTATTTGCCATAACAACCTCCTGGCCCCCAAAAGCCAACAAAGAAATTTTATTTCATGATTAATCACTCGACAATACTTTCTTGTAGTAAAGTGCTAATTCAATGATGTGTTGTTTATTATAGGTTAGAATTCCAGTCTTGTCAATCTCTTCCGATCAAATCTTTTTGAATCATTTCCAGATAGTGGACAAATATATCCCGGTGGCTTTCGATCTTCCAGGACTTATCCACTTCCTCGTAAGTGAAGCTTTTTCTTCCTCCGTCCTCCATCCTCTTCCAGAATTGTTTTAAATGTCCAAGGGGCAGGTAATAGATTTCATTCTTATGGGTATAAGACAATATAATAAAAGAGATTCCGCCCTGCTTTTCAAACTCTTCCATAAAGGCAATCTGATGAGGATGGATATTTTGCAATGGAAACGTATTGGACGAGCATTCTTTTGCATCAAAACATACGGGGATTCCCTGTACGGAACCAATATAGTCTACCGTACTCTTCTGGTCAAAATAAGCAAGCGTAATGTGACGGCTTTCTTTATCAATAGAAACAGGTGTAATGGGGGTCGGTATTTTCTGGATCAGAGCCAATCCTTTTTCCCGGTAGCTATCGTTGCTGCGGTTGATCAGGTCCTCCAGGCTTGACCCTCTTAAGCCTCTTGTTTTCCAGGTTCCCATGTGTTTCCTATCTCCAGTCTTTGCATATTTTTGAAAAGGTCTTTGGCAGAGGTGCAAGAAAGGATTTCCCTGATAAATATGCCAGAGGCTCCTTGAGCTGCGGGAAAACCACCTGATAAGAATGGAGCATCTGGGAATTGATATGGTATAACCTTTTTGCCTCCTCATTGACCTGGCTGCTGCCATACTTATGATCTCCTACGATCGGATGTCCGATGGAGGATAAATGTGCTCTGATCTGATGAGTGCGTCCGGTGATCAAGGTGACTTTTAAAAGAGTGTAGCCGCCATAATACTGGAGCGGCTCATATTCCGTGGTAATCGGAACGCTGTCCGGCACCTGGGATTTGTGCACAGCCACCTGATTGGCTACTTCATCTTTGATTAAGAATCCGCTGATTTTCTGTCTGTCGGAAATGTGCCCTTTGACCACACACTGATAATATTTGTGGATGGTCCGGTCTTTAAAAACTTCTGACATGATCTGAAGCCCTGCCAAAGATTTTCCGCCGACCACAAGGCCGCTGGTATTCCGGTCCAGCCGGTTGCAAATGGAAGGGCGGAAGCTCTTTAGCTGGTCTGTGGATAACTGGCCGCTGGAGATCAAATAGTCGATCATGTATTCCACCAATGACTCATCGGATTTTTTTGCTTTCTGGGAAAGCATGCCGGAAGGCTTATTGACCAGCAGGATATGGTCATCTTCATAGATAATATTTAAATTAATCTTTTTCACAACCGGAATCTTTACCTCGGAAAATTTCAAAATAGTCTCATCCGATAAAAAAAGCTTAATTTCATCTCCTGGCATAAGCTTTTCCGAGCCATCACATTTCTTGCCGTTAAGAGTGATATTCTTTTTTCTCATCATTTTATAAAGGAATCCTTTTCCGGCAAGATTTAAATACTTTGCAAGCAGTTTATCCAGACGCTGGCCTGCTTCATTTTTCGATACAATCAAAGACTGCATGATTTATCCTTTCTGTCAGCGGCTTATGCATTTTTAGTGTACCTTTAAAAAGCCTTTCATAAGCCGGATAATTACGATATGAGGCAATGCTTTGCACAGAACCCGGAAGGCCTTCATCAAACTGCCGTATACGGAAACAGGACGCCCCATCATACTGTCACGCAAGGCCAGTTTTACAACCTTCTTTGGGTCCGCCATTACCATCTTTTTGTAAAGGGGCATTTCACCTGTGGTCTCTGCAATGCTGAAAAATTCCGTGCGTACCGGTCCGGGGCAGACTGCTGTTACGAATATCCCCTTTTCATTCAGTTCTTCATTCAATGCTTTGCTGTAGCTCAAAACAAAGGCCTTTGTAGCCGCATAAATAGCAAATCCCGGCTGCGGCATAAAGGCGGCGGCAGAAGAAAACTGGACGATCCGGCTGTTGGCAGATAGGTAAGGAAGTGCCAAATGGGTGACTGCGACCAGTGCTCTGCAGTTTAAATCCACCATTCCCATCTCATCGCTTAAGCTCACGTTTCCTACGGTACCGATTTTTCCAAAGCCGGCGGCATTAATGAGCCATTTTACCTCCGGCTTTTCTTTCCTCAAAAGCTCTTCCAGCTGTTTTAAATGACGCTCATCCGTTAAATCAAGGGAAAAGGTCCGAAGCTTTACCGGCACCATGGAGGACAGCTCTTCCATAGGTTCCTTACGTCTGGCAATGGCCCAAATCTCTCCGATTCCGTTAAAGCGGTCCGCTATCTGCATGACAAACTCTCTTCCCATACCGGAAGAAGCACCCGTTACAATCGCAATCTTCATTTTGATCCCTTCTTTTCCTAATCATTTTGAATTTATTTTTTTACAGACTTTTTATGAACATTTCGTATGGTCTTTTTCTTGCGGTTTTTCTGGGTTTCACCGGAAGAAGCGTCTGACCTTCTCATACTTCCATTATTTTTCCCACTTTTTCCATCGGTAAAACCGTTAAAGGCTCCAGTTCTTGGACGTATTAAACATTTTTTTTCAAATCCGATCAAGTCTGTGCGGCCAGCCAGTTTTAAGGCTTCTGCAACAAGCTCATAATTCTTTGGATTTCGATACTGTATCAAGGCTCTCTGCATGGCTTTTTCATGGGGATTGGTGGGAACATATACCCGTTCCATGGTTCTGGGATCATAGCCCGTATAATACATGCAGGTAGAGATGGTGGAAGGGGTAGGATAGAAATCCTGTACCTGTTCCGGCATATATCCTAAATCCCTCAGGTATTCCGCAAGTTCTATGGCTTCAGCCAGGCCGGAACCGGGATGGGAGGACATCAGGTACGGCACCAGATACTGTTTTTTCCCAAGCCTGCCGTTCATCTCATTGTATTCTTTTACAAACTCACGGTAAACTTTATTCTTCGGTTTCCCCATCTTTGAAAGCACCTTATCCGCCACATGCTCCGGAGCAACCTTTAACTGTCCGCTGACATGGTATTCGCACAGTTCCTTTAAGAATTTCTTACCCGGATCGGCCAGCACATAATCAAAACGGATTCCGGAACGGATAAATACTTTTTTTACTTTCGGCAGATTTCTGAGTTTTCTGAGAAGTTCAATGTAATCCGTATGGTCCGCTCTTAAATTTTTGCAGGGTTCCGGAAAAAGACACTGCCTGTTGGGACAGGCTCCTTTTGTGGTCTGTTTTTCACAGGCCGGAAAACGGAAATCCGCCGTAGGGCCGCCCACATCATGGATGTATCCCTTAAAATCCGGTTCTACCGTCAGCATCTTTGCCTCTTCCACCAGTGATTCATGGCTTCTTGCCTGTATGATTCTTCCCTGATGAAAGGTGAGGGCGCAAAAGCTGCAGGCACCAAAGCAGCCACGGTTATTGATGAGGCTGAATTTGATTTCCCTTACGGCAGGAATTCCGCCTTGTTCCTCATAGGAAGGGTGATAATTACGCATGTAAGGAAGTCCGTAAGTATAATCCATCTCATCTTTTGAAAGAGGCTTGGAAGGAGGATTCTGGACCACGTATAAATTTTCTTTGTACGGCTCTACCAGACGTTTCCCGAGAAACGGGTCTGTATTGCAGTATTGGACGTAATAGCTTTTTGCATACTCCAGCTTATCTTCCTTCATGCGGTCAAAGGAAGGAAGCACTTGGGCATTATAAACGGATTCCAGGCTGTTTGTCTTGTAAACCGTACCGTCGATAAACGTAACGTCTTTAATATCAAGCCCGCTGTTTAACGCATCCGCAATTTCTACGATGGATTTTTCTCCCATACCGTAGGAAATCAAATCTGCCTGGGAATCAATGAGAATGGAATGCTTCAGCCGGTCCGACCAATAATCATAATGAGCCAGACGTCTTAAACTGGCTTCTATTCCTCCGATAATAATGGGAGCATTTTTATAAACGGAACGGATCAGGTTGCAGTAAACGGTGGTCGCATAATCGGGACGTTTGCCCATGACTCCGCCGGGAGTATAAGAATCCTGCTGCCTCCGTTTTTTTGAAACCGAATAATGGTTTACCATGGAATCCATGTTGCCGGCGGAAACCAGGAATCCAAGCCTGGGTTCTCCAAGAATCTGAACGCTTTTTTTATCCTTCCAGTCGGGCTGGGAAATAATTCCCACTTTGTATCCATGAGCCTCCAACAGGCGGCTGATAATTGCATGTCCAAAGGAAGGATGATCCACATAAGCATCACCGATCACATAGACAAAGTCACATTGTTTCCAGCCTCTGATATTCATATCAGCCCGGCTGACAGGAAGATAATCGTGTATCATTCGTTTGCTCCATTTCTATTCAATATCTGGTAATAGTCACTGATAAAATAATCAGCCAGCTGTCTCTTTTCTACTTCCATTTCCCTGGAGAATTCATCGTCAATGGCACAGACCGTCATCCCTGCTCTTTTTCCCGCAAGGATTCCAGCAGGGACATCTTCAAACACCAGGCAATCGGAAGGGGACACCGACAGTTCCTTTGCCACCTTTAAATAAATATCAGGTGCTGGTTTTCCTGCCGCTACCTCACAGGAAGTAGCCACTACCTGAAAATATTGCCCGATGTGAAGGGACTCAATCACCGCGTCTACCATTTGTCTTCCATTGCTGGTGGCAATGCCGGCTTTCAGACCATTCTTTGCTATGTAGTCTAAAAACTCTTTGGCTCCTGGTTTGAGCGTGACCTCCTTCCTGTATTTTTCAATGGACATACCCACCCATATTTCTTTGATTTCCTCCAGAGACTCTTTGAGTTTAAACCGCTCTTTAAAATAAAATGCAGTTTCAGAAAAACTCATTCCTTCAATCTCCTTTTGCAGATCATCAGGGCATTCCATGCCTCTGCTTTCTAAAAATTCTATGTCTATGGCTTTCCACATCCACATGGAATCTACCAGAGTTCCATCCAGATCAAAAATCACAGCCTTTTTCTCGTTCAACATGTACGCGTTTACTTTCCTTTCTTCAATTCCTCGATTTCCTCTTCACGGAGCGTGCGGTATTCGCCGGGCTTTAATGCTTCATCCAATAACAGAGAGCCCATTGAAATCCTTTTTAAGTATACCACATGGCACCCAAGAGTTTCAAACATACGTTTTACCTGATGAAATTTTCCTTCCCGGATGGTCAGGTACACCTCTGTAACCTCTCCGGTTTCAAGGACCTCCAGCAAGGCCGGAAGGGTCGGCGTCCCGTCCGAGAGAATAAGTCCTTCCCCGATGCGCTCCTTTGCATCCGAAGGCAGCGTTCCTTCAATCCGGGCGTAATAAACCTTATCCACATGCTTTTTGGGAGACAGAAGCTTGTGAGCAAGCGCTCCGTCATTGGTGATAAGAAGAAGTCCCTCCGTATCAATGTCAAGTCTTCCTACGGGAAATAAATCGTCCCGCTTTCTCTCAGTAATTAAGCTGATCACGGTTTCATACCGTTTGTCCTCTGTAGCCGAAACCACTCCCTGAGGCTTGTTCAGCATATAATATTCAAAATCAACGTAGGACACCTGCCGTCCGTCTACGGTTACCTGATTTCGCTCCGGGTCGATCTTTCTCTCTGTCCTTTTCTCCGGGATGCCGTCGACCCATATTCTGCCTTTTTTTGCCATTTCCTTGATCTGGCTCCGGGTTCCTTCTCCCATTTCACCAAGGTATTTATCCAATCTGATTTCTTTCATCACTGCCACCGCCATCCAGGGTAATATTTATTTTTTAAGGTACTTCCCGTCCCTTTAGCAAATCCAAGAGGAAAACCATCGAAACAAACCAGGCACCAGCCTTTTATCTTTCCCTCTTCTTCCTTTAACGAAATGGTTTCTCCCTTTAAATACCGGATCACCCTCTCATCTGACTTCTCCCAGCTGACTACCTGTCTAAATTCTTCTGCTTTTAAGGCCATGGCAAATGCCTGTGCCGGTTCAAACCGTCCTTTTTTCATTTCCCCAAGTAACAAGCCGGTTCTTAAAAAGCGAAGACTTCTGGCCTGCTCCGGAAAGCCTTCCGGAAGATAATATACCATTTCATTTTTGATTCGGATGCGGCTCCGGTCAAGAGGCTTCGTTGTCATAGAAAGAAATTCCGTTAGTTCTTCCGGCAGGGCTGCCTCTTTCTCTTTACGGCTTTCCTTCCTGTCAGAAACAATATCAGCTTGTCTTTTCTTTAACAAAGCCATAAAATGACCTTCCCCTTTTATCCGGTGGGGGAACAGCCGGAGACAGCCGGAAAGCCCGATCCCCTCCGATGCTCCCTCAAATAGAGGAAGAGGAATCAGTTCCATATCCGGATGCTCTTCCAGAAGAAATCGGATGATATCTTCATCTTCACAAATGGAAAACGTACAGGTGGAATATAAAAGAAGGCCGCCCGGAACCAGCATGTCCGCCGCCTGATTCACGATTTCTTTCTGTATCTGAGCATAATACTCCGGACCATGCTCCTCATAGCTTTTAACCATATCCACGTCTTTGCGGAACATTCCTTCTCCCGAACAGGGGGCATCAATTAAGATCTTATCAAAAAATGCCCCAAAGGTTTCTTTTAATTTCCTTGGTTCTTCACTGGTAACACAACTATTTTCAATGCCCCAAAGTTCCAGATTTTTTAAGAGTGCCTTTGCTCTGGAGTTGCTGATGTCATTGGACACAAGCATTCCCTTCCCACTGAGCTTTGCTCCCAGTTCCGTACTCTTTCCTCCGGGAGCAGCACAAAGATCGAGGACCTTATCTCCGGGCTGGACCGGAAGAAGGCTGGCCGGAGTCATGGCACTTGGTTCCTGCAAATAGTATAGTCCGGCATAATAGCAAGGGTCCTTGGCCGGCCTCTCATCTCCTTCATAATAAAATCCGTTTTTGATCCACGGAACGGGTTTTAAAGAGAGAGATGTCATTTCTTTAAAAGTTTCCGGGGTTATTTTTAAGGTGTTGACACGCAGACCGTAAAGGCGATCTTCCTCAAAGCTCCTTATATATGCCTCATACTCCTCTTCTCCCAGCAAATCTTTCATTCTATTTAAAAATGCTTCCGAAAGCTTTATTTCCTTCAACGTTTCGCTCCTTTTCTGTATTAATAGGAATATTTCAACCGGTATTTCTCCAGATATTTTAAAATCCAATAGGGATTTACACTCATCTCTTCCTTATGGTCTGTTTTCAAATAAATGCCCACATGAAGGTGTACGTCAAAATTCCCGGTTGTTCCTTCAATTTGGCTGTAGCCGGTATCTCCCATAAAGCCAAGAAGTTCACCGGCTCTTACGGTGTCTCCCTCGTTCCATTCCTTACTGTAACCATAAAGATGTGCATAATAAAGGTACGCACCTTTAGGAGACCGGATACCGATGCGCCAGCCGCCTTTGTTCAGCCAGCCGACTTTCTCCACCACACCATCGCTCATGCTGACCACGGGATAGTAGCCTCTGGGCCGCTTGTTCCCCATAAGATCACAGCCTTCGTGTCCCCGTTCTCCGCCATAGGTGCGGGGCTGCATCCACCCGTCTTCATATGTAATATCAGGAGCATCGGCGTTCATATTGAGCGGAACCGGAAAAAACTTCAAATCTCCCAGCAGGCTTATGTAGGCATTTTTCAGCTTCTTATATTCCTGAGGCTTTACTTTTCTCAGCCTGGCTCCCCGGTTATTCTTATCTTTTACCTTCGTCAAATCGTACTGGTGTTCCACCATCAGGGATGTAAGCGTATCGTAATCAATGGAATCCCAATCTGCAACCATTTTACCAAGTTTCAAACTTCTGAAATCATCACTTTCCCATGTGTAGGCATTCAGCTGGTAAAAGGTAGGATTATTATATAAATAATCAATCATGGTCACATGGAACACCGACAGGATCAAAATGAAAAAAAGAATCAGCATCATATCGGTCACGCCTTTTCATATAAATATATAAAACAATCTATTCAGGTGCCTATGAAAAAATCCTTTTTCCGCCTGCTTTCCGTTGCCGCACTGTTTTTATTGCTGCTTCGTCCTTCCATTGCTTATGAAGGCGCCAGAAACGGACTGCTCCTGTGGGGAGCTGTGGTGGTGCCTACTTTACTGCCCTTTATGATCTGCTCCAATGTCATTGTGGCCTTAAATGCCATCCATATTCTGATTTTTCCGGTAAAAAGACTTTTACACCGGTTTTTCTGCCTGTCCGATGCAGGCAGCTATGCCCTGGTCTCCGGTCTTTTATGCGGTTATCCCATGGGGGCCCGTACCTGCAGTGACTTTATGGATCAAGGGCGTATTTCTGAAAAAGAAGGAAAATACCTGCTGGCAATCTGCAATCATCCAAGCCCTATGTTCCTTCTGGGATATGCGGCTTCCGGCCTTCCGCAAATGGTTCCGGTCTGGCTGCTGCTTGCCTGTATCTATCTCCCTATTTTGCCTGTATCCATTGCGGCAAGGTCCTGTTACCGGATCACAGGTCCAGTGCCTTCTCTTCCTGTCAATACAAAAGCCGCCCAGTCCTTTGATGACAGTCTTATGGATTCCTGCGAGGTCATGGTAAAGATCGGAGGATATATCATGCTTTTTTCCATTCTCGCCCTGTACATAACAAAGCTCCCGGTCCATATTCCGGAATACAAGGCAATCTTACTGGGCCTTGTAGAAATCACCACCGGAATCAAAGCCATATCCGAAACCTTCTCCGGAATGTCCGGCGGTCTCTGGATCGCTGCCGCCACCGCATTCGGCGGCTTATCCGGAATCTTTCAGACAAAGAGTGTTATAAAAAATGCCGGATTATCCATCCGGCACTATGTAGCATGGAAAGCCTTTCACGGCCTTCTAACCATTATCCTGTTTATTCTGCTGAATCAGGTTCCTGCGCTTGTGGCGTCCCCATAACAGCTCCCGTCAGTTCCTGGCGATTGGATGAGACAATATCATAGCTTGACTGCATGGAAGTCATAAATGCATCAAAACGGCCCTGTGCTCCTTCCATGGAGTGACTGATAATGGTCTGGAGACTCTTTAACATGTCATCCGTATACTGTACAGAGCTTTGTCTGATGCCATTGGCATCGGCAACTGCTTTTTCCACAATCTGCTGAGCCTGCAGGCTGGCCTGCTCGATGATGTCATTGGCCTGGGCATAAGCCTTCTGCATGATCTCATGTTCATTGACCAGTTCATTGGTCTGAGCATTGGCCTGGGCCAGTATGGAATCCGCCTGCTGACGAGCTTCATTGATGATTGCATCACGATTGCTGATAATCTTCTGGTATTGTTTGATTTCATCGGGAATGCGGAGACGAAGCTCCACCAAAAGTTCCTCCAGTTCATCCCGGTTTACCACGATCTTACTGTTAGAAAGGGGCTGATACTTACAGCTGTCAATATATTCTTCAATTTCACCGATTAACTGCTCAATTCTGCTCATCATAAATTAGAACACTCCTTACTTTTATTTCCTTCTATCTTTTATTTTCATCATCACACGTTCTGCAACAGCTTCTGGTACAAACGCGTTTATCTCTCCGCCAAAAGCGGCAATCTCCTTCACAATGCTGGAACTCAAGTAAGAATATTTTAGATTCGTCGTCAAAAACACAGTATCCACTTCCGGTGCAATCACCCGGTTGGTCTGTGCAATCTGCAATTCATATTCAAAATCTGTTACAGCGCGAAGCCCGCGGATAACCGCATCCGCCTGTTTGGCTCGTACAAAATCAACCAAAAGTCCTCCAAACGATGAAACTTCCACATTTGGTAAATCTTTGGTTAGGCTCTTTAACATATTAACACGTTCTTCTACAGAAAACAACGGAGTTTTTGAATTATTATTTAAAACTCCGATAATCAGATGGTCAGACATTTTAGCGGAACGCTCGATAATATCCAAGTGTCCAAAAGTTACCGGATCAAAGCTGCCCGGATATACTGCTTTTCTCATAGTTTTTTCCCTATTCCTTTTTTTCGATAAAAATATGTTTATTGGTCTTATAGCTTTTATCCTTTGTCATCCGATATCCGAAGGTTTCCAGATAATCAAAAGAAGTTTCCAGAGAAGCCTCCACAATGATTACGGTACTTGCATCAATGAGGGAAGAAGATGAGAGATACTGCAATACTTTCTTTTCCCATTCAAAGTGATAGGGCGGGTCCATAAAAACGAAATCAAAAACATGTCCCTTTCCTTCTAATCTTGAAAGACCGGTCAGCACATCACAATTCATGACGATGGCATCGTCTTCCAGCCGGGTCGTTTTTAGATTCTCACGGATGCATTCAGCCGCTTTGGGATTTTGTTCCACCATCACCGCCATTCTTGCTCCCCGGCTCAATGCTTCGATTCCAATGGCACCGCTTCCCGAAAACAGATCCAAAAAACAGCAGTCCGGCATTTTTGCATTGATCATATTAAAAAGAGTTTCTTTAATTCTATCGGTAGTAGGCCGGGTATCCTGGCCTTCTATTGTCTTTAACAAAAGCCTTCTGGCTTTTCCTGCGATTACTCTCATGACATATCCTCACTTTATTTTTCCAAATAATTATAGTATGAAATTCACAGATATACAACCAGATTTTGTCCTCTCATGCACCGGCAAAGAAAAAAGGAGCCGCAGCCCCTGTAAATGATAAATCAATTACCAGACTGCAGCTCCTCTTTTCTTTTTTACAGATTATTTACCTGCAAGATTTCTTTCATAGGATTCGATCATTTTCTTAACCATATAGCCACCTACGGAACCATTCTGTGCGGAAGTTAAGTTACCGTTGTAACCATTGGTTAACGGAACACCTAATTCATTAGCTACTTCCATTTTGAAACGGTCCATTGCTTCCCTTGCTTCTGGTACATTTGTAGTGTTAGATTTTCCTGACATAGTAAAATGCCTCCTTTTCATCTATTTCACCATGTTATTGTTTTGTTTTTACATGGTGTGTTTTGTGCTACACTCCTATTATGGCTGAAACAGAATGAAATACACTAGAAGGTTTTTCGTAAAATGTCATTTTTAGGAAAAAGATTTTGAACCCTTAAAACGATTCTGATACCGCTTGGGAAACGGTCAGTCGGAGCCAAGCATTTTTTCAATATTGGTCTTCATCAGCTGGAACGCAACTTCATTCATACCGCTGTTAATGATCACATCCGCAAGGGGCTTCGTCGGCTCGACATATAAATAATGCATTGGCTTTACCGTGGTAAGATACTGTTCTACCACACCTTCGATGTCTCTTCCTCTGTCCTTTACATCCCGGATCACCCGGCGCAGGATTCTCTCATCTGCATCAGCCTCTACAAAGATCTTGATATCAAACATGTTCCTTAACCGCTCATCTGCAAAGACCAGGATTCCTTCAACTAAAATCACCTTTTTCGGCTCAACAGTTACCACCTTATCGGAACGGTTATGCATGGAATAATCATAGATGGGACACTCCACCGTTTTCCCGGAACGGAGCATGGACAGCTGGTCCAGCAACAGCTCCGTTTCAAATGCCTCAGGATGATCGTAATTCATCTTTTTTCTTTCATCAAAAGGGATGCCATCCTGCTTTTTGTAATAATTGTCGTGATACAAGACAGCGATATTATCACAAAATGCTTCTTTTAACCGGTTGGTAAAGGTTGACTTTCCTGAACCGGTTCCTCCGGCAATACCAATTAATATACACTTCATCTTCCGCACTCCTTTAATCCTTATTCAATTCTAATTGTACATTTTATTTAATTATGATTACGTTTTCCTTCAGCACTCTGTCATTCTCGATGGGATTATCGGTACAGATTATAGTTTTAAGTTCGCTTAGATTCTGAAGTGGTTTTAAATCCGTCACATAATTTCCACTGATATCCAATTCTTCCAGCAACGGAAGTGAAGATGCAAAACCGATTCCTGTTAATGTATTATCTGCCAAACTCAACTTCTTAAGCCCTGGAAATTTAGCAAAGAAATCCAAATGTTCATCCAACACTACTTTGTCGTAATCCACGGAATAAATTCCGCTGCCTCCGCTTATTTTTACATTTTTATAAAGCTTCACGCCATCCATTTCCAATATCTTCAACCCTTCAGAAGGCCGGACTTTTTCAAAATCAAGTTCACATTCCACGCCGTTCAAATAGATTTCCTGCAAAGCAGGTGCTTGAAAAATTCCGGATATGTCTTCATAGGTGGACATCCCATCCACATTTAAATATTCCAGAGAAGGAATAGTGCTCACAAAACCCAAATCAGAAAAATCGCCACGCAGCCGGCTGCAGGTTAATTTTTTTAATCGGGTAAGCCCGGAAAACGCATCTTTGCTGTTTACCCTGCAGCCTTCCAGCTTCAGTTCTTCCAGTGCATTCATCCCATGCAAAAATCCAACATCACCGGCACGGGAAACTGAAAGCTTTGTCAGGCCGGTCAGTCCGCTTAAATCCGGCTGAGGACAGCTTCCCGGAATTTCCAGAGTGAGTTCTTTTAGTCCGGTCAGTCCCTGTATCCCGCTTAAATCCTTTAATTCATCGCACTGATCTATGGTCAGCGAAGTCAGTCCAGTGAGAGCCTTTAAATCATTCACACTTAAAATTTTTGCATCAATAAGGGAAAGTGATTTTAAATTCCCAAGACCGGCAATAAATCCAGTATCGCGGATTCCTTCAGATTCTACTGATAAGGATTCCAAGCCCTGCATAACCGCAAGAACAGAAAAATCACTGACATTGTCGCAGTCTGTAAGAGTTAAACGCTTCAAATTCTTTCGGCTGGCAAGTTTTTTTAGATCAGATATGTAAAGTCCGTCAAACGTTAAGCTTTCCAGCTTTTGATACTGTTCCAGCCCATCCAGATTTTTTATCCCCGAAAGGAAACGGACCTCTTTTAACCCGGTCACTCCAGGATAGATTTCTGCAAGTTCTAAAGGAGATTCTGCGTTACAGCTGATTCCTTCCAAAGTAAGGCCTTTTAATGAATCTGAATTTAAATATCCTGCCATATCAAGTCTTTTAAGACCGGTAAAACGGGAAATCAGTTCATAATCAATTCCACCGTTCTCCCTTGGAAACGTTACCCATGTCAGTTCTGCATCAGGAGCTTCATATGGATTTTCAAGGCTGTATCCTATACGGACATGATCGGCATCATATGTAATATCAAGCCATTTAAAACGTGACAAATCTTCCTGGGTCAAATCTTTTGCCGGACGGCCTGCCACGGATTCCGCCATCGCGCCAAGAGGACCTGATAATACTTTTTCTTCCTTTTCCATCCCTTGGGACTTTAAAGCTCTCTCATTTTCTGAAACCGTATCTTTCCCTGCCTTTTTTTCATTGTGGGAAATAACTCCCCTTGCCCCTAAATAAAAGACCGTTAAAAGAACCAGGAAAAAAAAGATCCTGACTTTAGCCTTAGCTTCCGGTTCTTCTTTCTTATCAGAAACAGCTGACTTGCCATTCTGCACAGAGTGGGTAAAATATACATTTTCGTGATTATCTGATTCAATTGCATAGGTACTTTGACAATATTCGCAAACCGCAATGTGCGGGTTATTCTCGTCGATCTTTAAAGTTCCATTGCATGCCGTACATTTCAGTTCTGTTATTTTCATCTTAAGCTCCCTAATACCCACCTTCCAATATTTACCATTCATATTCTAGCAGAATCATGGCTTTTATTCAATTCTTTTCCCTTACTTAATCTTCGTAAAAACCGTTTCCGGCTTTATTGCATTATAATCGTTAGCCGCGCCGGAAGATAGAGTCACATCCCTGTTTGTACTTCATTACAGATTTAACTTATCGTAGCTTTTTTCCAAATATTCCTGTAATTTATTTTTTAGTTCCTGATGTTCCTCTTTTTCCAATTCCGGATCTTCTTTCAATAGCAGATTTACCTCCTCAGATACTGTTTTCAGCAAATTTGCATCCGTAAAAATATCCCCCAGCTTAAATTCAAGATCTCCGCTCTGGCGGATTCCAAAAATATCGCCCGGGCCCCGGAGCTTTAAATCTTCAGAAGCAATATAAAAACCGTCATTGGATTTATTTAAAATATCCAGACGTTTTTTTGTTTCATCCTGGTCGGAACCATTTACCATAATACAATAGGACTGGTATTTTCCACGGCCTACCCTTCCTCTCAGCTGATGAAGCTGGGCCAGACCAAAACGTTCCGCATTTTCAATCATCATGACCGTTGCATTAGGCACATTCACCCCCACTTCAATTACCGTGGTTGATACCAGGACCTGAATTTCCCCGTTTGAAAATCGTTCCATAATCTTATTCTTTTCCCTGGGTTTCATCTTTCCGTGAAGATATTCCACCGCAACGCCTGGAAGTGCTTCCTTTAGTACCTTTGTATAATCCACCACGTTTTCGGCTTCGATCATCTCACTGGCTTCCACCATGGGACAGATGACGTAAGCCTGTCTCCCCTGTGCCACTTCATTCCGGATGAATTCATATGCTTTTTTCCGGTATCCGGTATCCACTACACAGTTTCTAATAGGAAGGCGGTTGGCCGGAAGTTCATCAATAACAGAAATGTCCAAATCCCCATAAATGATAATGGCAAGGGTTCGTGGGATCGGTGTAGCACTCATAACAAGGACATGAGGCTCTTCTCCCTTTTGTCCAAGCATCTCTCTCTGCCCCACCCCAAACCGGTGCTGTTCATCGGTAATGACTAACGCCAGGTTATCATAAACCACTTTCTCCTGGATGAGTGCATGCGTACCTATGATAATATCAACTTCATGAGACGCAATCTTTTCATAGGCGATCCTTTTTTCCTTCGCTGTCATGGAACCGGTAACAAGCAAAGGAGTTTTATCAATTCCAAACGCTGCAAACAGCTCTGTCATGGACTCATAGTGCTGCTTTGCCAGGACTTCCGTAGGAACCATCAGCGCCCCCTGACAGCCATTATAAGCCGCCTGAAGAAGAGCCAGGATCGCGATAATGGTCTTACCTGAACCCACGTCTCCCTGAACCAGACGGTTCATCACCCGCCCGCCTGTCAAATCATCATACACTTCCTTCAAAACCTTTTCCTGTGCCTTAGTCAGGGAATAGGGAAGATGATTCTTTAAGTCCTCCACTTTCTGAGACAATTTCATCGAATAGGGACTTGGCTTGTCTCCCCTTTTTTCTTTCAGCTTTCTGACAGCCATTAAAAACAGGAAAAATTCATCAAAAACCAACCGTTTTCTGGCGAACAGCAGTTCTTTCCGATCTGACGGAAAATGGATATGTTCAATGGCAAAATTATATTCCGCAAGTTCATGCTTCTTTCTTAGCTCTGCAGGCATATAATCCCGTACCATCTTGCGTATTTCAAGTGCCTGTTTTTCTGCTCTTACTATGGTTTTATTGCTGAGGCCCTTGGTTTGTCCATAGATCGGCTGCATGGAATGAATGATCTGTCCATAGGCTTCTGCCGTAAATATTTCGGGTTGTTCCATGGTGAGCCGTCCGTTTTTCTTTACCACCCTTCCCCTAAAAACCGCACGCATGCCCGCTTTCAGGGTTGAGTGGAGATAGGGCATATTAAACCAGGTCAGGGTCAGCGTTCCCGTAGGATCTTTTAACGTCGTGGTGATTACCTGTATGTGGCTGTACCGTTTTACGTCCGGAGTTTTATAAAGCATTCCAGCCACCGCCATAACACGTTCGGGTTTCAGCTCCCCAATGGCTGCCGGCTCCTCGTAGGCATCGTAAGCTCTTGGATAATAGCCCAGAAGATCCTCTACCGTCACCACCCCTACCTTTTGAAACAGTTTTCCTGTTTTTTCACCAATTCCTTTCAACGTATCAATGGATTCACGGTTCACAGATTTCTTCACCTCCAGGTTCTTTTTATAGCAAAAACCCGGACAGACGATACCCCGTCTGTCCGGGAGTTATGTGCATTATTCTACGGAAAGTAAATAATAGTAGATCGGCTGACCGCCTGCATGAAGTTCAACTTCACAGGCTGAGAATGTCTCTTCTGCCTTTTCCTTCAGCGCCTTCGCCGCTGACTCGGTGACATCCTTTCCATAATAAATAGTAACTAATTCTGATTCCTCCTCGATCAAAGCCTGGAGGGAATCCAGCACGGTGGATTCAATATCTTTTCCAACCGCGAGTATTCCGTTGTCTCCTAAAGCCATGATATCGCCTTCCCGGATCTCAATGTCATCAATTACAGTATTGCGGACCGCATAAGTAATCTGTCCTGTCTTAACTTTGGACATCTCTTCTGTCATATTTTTTTCATTATCTTCCGGTGATAAATCCGCGGAAAAGTTAATGATGGCAGTAATTCCCTGAGGAATGGTCTTTGAAGGGATCACAATGACATTCTTGTCCTCCACCAGACTTTTTGCCTGCTGGGCAGCCAGGATAATATTCTTATTATTCGGTAAGATGTAAACGGTATCCGCATTCACCTGCTCTATGGCATTCAGCATATCTTCTGTGCTGGGGTTCATGGTCTGCCCGCCCTCAATCAAATAATCCGCACCAATGCCCCGGAATATCTCATCAAGACCAGCACCTGCTGAAACGGAGATAAAGCCATAAGGTTTTCTTGGCTGTACCCGTTTTTCTCTTTCCGCTTTTTGCTGTTCTGCCAGCTTTTCTGATTCCTTGATCAACTTCTCCTGATGCTCTTCCCTCATATTATCAATCTTCATACGGGACAAAGAGCCATAGGTGAGTGCTCTTTGGATGGCAAGTCCAGGGTCATTGGTATGGACGTGGACCTTCACGATGTCATCATCGGAAACAACGACCAGAGAATCTCCGATGGATTCCAGATAATTCTTAAAATCAATCTCTGTTTTATCATCATATGGTTTCTCCAAATTGATGATAAATTCGGTGCAATATCCAAATTTGATATCAATATCAGCGGTCCTTGGAGCATCGGCTCCTGCAGATATTCCTGGACGGGCACTGACCTCTAAGGATACATCAACCTCTTTTCCCATCAGGCAGTCAAACGCACCCTTCATGACCTGCATCAGTCCCTGGCCGCCGGAATCCACCACACCAGCCTGCTTTAAAACAGGCAGCATCTCCGGCGTCTGGCTCAACACATGATCTCCGTGTTCAATCACCTTCTGACAGAACTCAATCACATCTTCTGTCTCTGTAACAAGCTCTGCCGCTTTATCTGCCATTCCCTTGGCTACCGTGAGAATCGTTCCTTCCTTCGGCTTCATAACAGCCTTATAAGCCGTCTCCGCAGCCCTTACAAAGGAATTGGCCAAAATAGTTGTGGTCACCTTGTCTGCGCCGGCGATCTCTTTGGTGAAGCCACGGAACAACTGGGATAAGATTACACCAGAGTTTCCTCTGGCGCCTCGTAAAGAACCGGAGGAAATGGCTTTTGCCAATGACTCCATGGTAGGATCTTCAATGACCGCCACCTCTTTGGCCGCCGACATAATTGTCATGGTCATATTGGTCCCGGTATCACCATCCGGTACTGGAAACACATTTAATTCATTAATCCATTCTTTTTTTGCTTCCAGTCCCTTTGCACCTGCCAGAAATGCTTTCTGCAGCATTTTGGCGTCTATATACTTCAAACCCACAGGTAGTTTCCTCCTTAATCAATCACTCTTACGCCTTCGACGTAGATGTTTATTTTATCTACCGTCATTCCGGTGAATTCTTCCACTTTGTATTTTACATTCTCAATCAGATTATCCGCAACTGCAGAAATGCTGATTCCATAAGCAACGATCACATGAAAATCAATGGTGATATGGTTGTCCTGAATATCCACACTGATTCCGTGAGTCAGGCCTTCCCGTTTTAACAACTTAACGAGCCCATCCTTCATACTGACAGCCGCCATACCGACAATACCAAAACATTCTACTGCAGTAGTACCGGCATACATAGCGATAACATCAGGGCTTACCTGGATTTCGCCCAGTTTATTATTGATATAACCCTTCATAGTCTCTACCTCCGTTCTTTCTGTCTGTTTTGATTATACATGATTTTTCCAAAAAAAGAAACAAATTTTTATTTTTCACTTGCAAATAACGGTGTTTTCTGTTATCATACACTTGTTGTGGATTTTTCAATCATAAAAAATCCAAGTAGCTTTTAAGGAGGTGCAATCATGGCTAAATGTTCAATTTGTGAAAAAGCTGCTCACTTTGGTAATGCAGTGAGCCATTCCCATAGAAGATCCAATAAGATGTGGAAAGCAAATGTTAAGTCCGTTAAAGTAAAAGTTACAGGCGGCGCTAAGAAGATGTACGTATGTACTTCTTGCTTAAGATCCGGATTAGTAGAAAGAGCTTAATCGAAGGAAACTCCTGGCTGATATCAGTCAGGGGTATTTTTTTAATTATAATGGGGCCCGGTTTCTCACAAAGAAACCAGTCCCCATTTCTACTTCTTCTATGCCAATGCTCTGTCAACAGCAGAACAAATTATATCCCACTACCAAACATCCAATGATAAACAAAATTGTAACGATTGTCGCCGGGATAAAAAGCAGGGTTGCCATTCCTGCTCCGAAACAGAACAGCATAAGTCCGCATACTCTTCTCATATCATCCCTCGATTCATTCAGGCTATATGACATCCTATGCGGCTTATCCCCTTCTTATTCCTCTCCTTTTTCCTTCTCTTGTGCAGCGGCCATCTCTTCTGCTACCTTTATCGCATCAGAGGATACTTCTTTGGAACCTCCCGCAAATTTATTCACAAAATCAGGTACCATGTCCAAAATTTTTGTAACCGCATCCTGCTGTTTGATATTCACCAGCTTTGTGACCCCATTCTGTATAATGAGGACCGCACTGGGACTCATCTTTGCATGCATTCCGCCGGCCCCTCTTTGCTTGTCATTCTCAGCAAAAGAACCAGCCGCCATTCCGCAGGTCACATCCACCAAAGGAAGAATGATCGCATCATCAACCTTTACGGCATCTCCTACCACTGTTTTTGTTGCTACGAAAGCATCCATTCCTTTAAACAGAGCCTCCACTGTAGATGTAAAATTATTGTCTGCCATCGAAAGCTATTCCTCCTTTATCGAAGCCATTTCTTCAACAGAATCCTGAAATTCTTATCCATTAGCATACGTAACCCGATGAATAACACGGTTCCCAACCGGATTCTGCCGCGAAAAGTACCCTCCGCAGTAAATACTGTTTCATCAAAAACCGGATAAAGATCCAAATGCTTATGGCAAAGGGGATATACCACACTTGCATACATAAGTACCTGACCTGTCAGGTAAGGATCGTCAAAGCCAAAGGTAACCGTTCCTTTTCCTTTTAGAGGAAGAACATGGCGCATCAGTTTTTTGCTTTGCTTTATAACCAGCTTTACGGTTCTCTGGTTGTCCTCGTTGGAAAACCACGCATAAATTAAATCTTTTTTTTCTTTTACTGTCCTCAGTGTATCATAAACTCTATGGAAAAAAAACTTAATTTTTAATAAAAACCAAAGCACAGCATTCTTTATTTTTTCCCACAGCGTCATGAAAAAAGAGTCTTTCTCCTTTACAGGGGGACGTTTTTCTGATGTCCGTGCGGCATGATCCGGGTGCTTTTTGATTTCCTCCTGAACATCATCTTTCATTTCAGCTGCTTCTTTAACGGCATCCGGTTCCACCCGCTCCATGGCATGAACCACCATATCTTCGGCTTCCTTCAGTTCTTCGTCAATCTTCTTCGGCTTTAGGATGCGGAAACCAAATAAGCGGACTGCAGCCGTTACATCCCCCTCGTACTCCACCTTTACGGTAAGGATATGTAGCAGCCAGGAGAAAATAACACTCCCTTTTCCCTTTCCGTAATAAGACCCGGTTCCCCGGTACCGTATCGGGACCAGAAGCACCAACAGCAGCACGGTAAGAATAAGCCCCAGAATGACCAGTAAAAGCAGTCCAATTATTTTTAATATCAATAAAATTATATGAAGCATGAACACCTCACACCTTACCGGCTCTCTTCCTTCATAAAGGAAGATAAATCAAAGCCTCCTGTTATCCGGTACATATCATGAATCACACGCCCGGCCACTTCCAGCGCTTCCCAATAATCGGCTGCAATACCTAAAATGAGAATCTCCTCTTTTCGGAAAAAAGGGGCAAACACTTCCGCAGTCGGATAGATATCAAGTATATTATTCCCATTTGAAGCGGGTATAATCACATAAATATCCGGCCTTGGTATTGATTTCCGAATTCCCTGAATGATCCGGTAACGCTTTTTCTTCGCTTTTTCTCCAACATACAGACGGTCAAACCAGCTTATTCTCATCATCCATCAGCTCTTCCAATAATTCCTTGCACGTTTCCTTTTCCGCTTGATCCAGGCAGCTTTCAAGACTTCCACTGATGTATGCCTGTATTTCATCAATGGAGTTAAAATAAACGGGAAGGTCTGATAAAACCTTGGCCATAATGGCTCGTACCACCTGCTTTGACGAACCGGAAAAAACGTCTTCCAGTTCCTTTAAATAAGCACCCGCCTCTGTTTCCAAATAAGCCCGGTCTACCAATGATCCGTCTTCCTGTTTCTGTTCTGAATCAAAACCAGGGCCGATCAGCTCTGCAAAGCTGCTTCCGGATAACAGTCTGTCTACATTTAACGCCTTTACATAGTCCGGGTCCTTGTTCCATTCTTCCCTCTCCTGAGGAAGTTCAATCTTTAAATACCGTTCATAATAAGTTTCCTGCCGTCCTTCCAGCTGAGTCAGCTTCTCAAAGAAGAAGTCTTCTCCAAAGGAGCAATCTTCCTTGCGGAACTTTTCCAGAATATCCGTAAGGATTGACCGGTAAAGTTCTTCCTCCTTTACATCAATGACTGCATCCTCTCCTGCAAACAGCAAAACGCAGAAATCATTGATAATTTCCTGAATCATAACATAAAGGCCGGATTCAGTGGTAAGCCTCTCACTGGCGGAGATCAGCTTTGCCATTGCTTCCTCAAAGCCTTCCCCAGTCATATTCCGATAGTCTGTATGCCGGAACTGTTCCAGAAGTTCATAAAGCTCCTTATGGCCAATTTCCATATTTTTTGGAAGTGTTGTCATGGATTCTGTCCGTAGGATATAAAGCATATCCCTAAGATTCTCCCGGGAGGACCCGATATAAACAGACAATCCCTCCATCACAAGGCTGAAAAACTTCTGTTTTGTCAAACGGATGGGAAGTTGACCGATGATCTGTTTGATTCTCCCATTCATCACCAGGGATTCGCTGGTTTCTGTAACAAATTCCAAAAGACGCCTGACAAATGCCTCATCCTCAGTCCCTGTATCTGGCTTTGTCTTAAATTTCCGTTCCAGACGGTTTAAGACATATTCATATATCTGGAAGCAGTCCGCATAGGAAGTCATCACCTCTGCTTCATGTGTCATGTCTTCTCTAAGTTTTAACAGTCCCTCCAATGGATCCTGTCCGGAAAAATAACCGGAAAGAAGCTCATTCAACCGATTGACAGAATCAACAATTCGTTCCGGAATGTGTACTTCCTCTGCAATCGTCTCAAAAAAAGTATAATAGTTAAGTGCCAGCCTTACATAAGAATACTGGTAAGCAGCGGTCATCTGTTTTTTCAGCAAACGGGTTTCCACGATCTATCTCCTTTCGGCTCCTCTTAAGTATTGTAATTGGCAAGGATACTCCGTCTCAGCAGATCCAGCGCTTTTACCACAGACTGTTCTCTGATTTTTTCACGGTTCCCTTTAAAGTGATATTCCTCTACTTTTACCTTATCCTTCAGATAGCAGGCAATATACACAAGGCCTACCGGCTTTTCTCCCTCTGAATCAGGTCCGGCAATTCCTGTCACAGCAATACACACATCCGCATCTGTGGCAAAAACTCCGCCGGTGGCCATCTCTTTGGCAGTCTGTTTGCTGACGGCCCCATATTTTTTCAATGTACTTTTGTTTACATTGAGAAGCTTCCTTTTTGCCTTGTTGGAATAGGTGACAAAGCCTTCCCTAAAGACCTCAGAGGCACCTGGTACATTGACCAGACGTCCCGAGATCAGTCCTCCGGTACAGGATTCTGCCGTAGTTACCGTTAATTCGTGCTTTTTAAGAAGGCGGACCACTGCCATTTCAAGAGTTTCTTCTTCTTTTGTCGTATATACATCATTGCCAAAACGGCTTTTGATTTCTT
Source organism: Lacrimispora sinapis (assembly GCF_043633585.1). Lineage (NCBI taxonomy): Bacteria > Bacillati > Bacillota > Clostridia > Lachnospirales > Lachnospiraceae > Lacrimispora > Lacrimispora sinapis. The sequence goes on from NZ_CP141832.1 coordinate 1,940,325, forward strand.
TCACCACAGGTTTTAAGAGCTCGCTGGCTTCTTCTTCGCTGGAAGCCTTTGCAGTAATTCTTAAATGCACCTCCGCGGTTTTTGCATAGGTAGCGATTGTTGGATTGGACTGACCGTTGATTAAATCAAGAATACGGTCCTCTACCTGGCTTTCTCCCTGTCCGCAGATCTTTACCATCTGAGACCGGATTATCTCCGGCTGACGTTTCTGAAGATAAGGAAATACTTTTTCAAGAAAAAGAGGTTTTAATTCATTCGGAGGTCCAGGCAGCAAAATCGCTGTTTTTCCGTCTTTCTCCATAATCAGTCCGGGGGCAGTTCCGTTGTTGTTGTCAAGAACAATGGCTCCTTGTGGAACCAGAGCCTGCTTCCAGTTGTTATCCGGAATTTCTTTATAAATACTGTTCTTAAAATACTGGGTAATCCGTTCCTTGGTATGGGCATCTTCTACCAACTCAAATCCCATGACTTCTGCACAAACTTCCTTTGTCAAGTCATCTTCCGTAGGCCCCAGGCCTCCGGTCAAAATAATCACATCGGAACGGTCCAGGGCAACTAAAATCACTTGAGACAAACGTTCTCTGTTATCCCCCACAGTCACCTGATGATACATAGACAACCCCAAAAGAGCACATTGTTCTGCAAGATACTGGGTATTGGTATTCACAATGTTACCAAGCAAAAGCTCTGTTCCGACGGAAACCAGTTCAACAACCATAATGTTTACATACTCCCTTCTGTAAGAACCTTATAATTTTTCGCAATATAGTCAATCAGAGATACCACCGTCAATATGGCAGCAATCCAGATAAACACGACAGTAACCGGAAATAACAGCGGAATATTTAATATAAGAAGGACCGACATAACCATCTGGGATACGGTCTTAAATTTCCCCCATTTGCTGGCCGCAATGACAACACCGTTATCCGATGCCACCAGACGAAACCCGCTGATGATAAACTCTCTGCTGATAATGATAATTACGATCCATGCGGCAAGCTGCCCAAGGGCGGTGAAACAAATGAGTCCGGAACAGACCAACAGCTTATCTGCAAGGGGGTCCATAAATTTACCGAAATTAGTAACAAGACCATATTTTCTGGCAATCATGCCATCTAACATGTCCGTAAAGCTTGCAATGATAAATATGGCAGCTGCAATAAAACGGTATGTTGCATTGGTCCCTCCGTCCAGCAGAAGGAAAAAAACAAAAAACGGAATCATGAGAACCCTTAAAATCGTCAATTTATTCGGTAAATTCATCTTCCAACTCTCCCATCAAATCATATTCCATAGCTCCGGTTACCCGAACCCTGGCAAAATCACCTGACATCAATTCCTCCCCGGTCTGAACGAATATCATTCCATCCACACCCGGTCCATCCATATAAGTACGGCCTACATACGCATTTTCGTCCGCTACCTTGCCTTCGATCATCACCTCTACGGTTTTTCCAATCATGGAATTGGAGTGTTCAAGGGAAATTTCCTGCTGGAGTTCCATGATGGCATCCCGGCGTTCCTCCTTCACTTCCTGTAACACCTGATCCGGGAACTCAGCGGCGGGAGTATCTTCCTCTGCAGAATATGCGAATACGCCAAGACGTTCAAATTCCATCTCATCCACAAATTCCATAAGTTCCTCATGGTCGGCCTCTGTTTCCCCTGGGAAACCGGAAATCAGTGTGGTACGCAGTGCGATATCCGGAATTTCTTTCCGAAGCTTTCCTACAATGCTGCGAAGCTGGTCCTTGGTGGTCCTGCGTCCCATGCGCTTTAAAATCTTGTCACTGGCGTGCTGAATCGGCAGATCCAGATAACGGCAGATCTTTTCTTCTTCCTTTATGGTCTGAATCAGTTCGTCCGTAATCTCCTCAGGATAGCAGTACTGGATTCTAATCCACTGAATGCCCGAAATGCGGCAAAGCTTTTTCAATAATTCAGGAAGGGATTTTTTGCCATATAAGTCCACACCGTAAAGAGTGGTCTCCTGAGCCACAAGAATCAGCTCCTTTACCCCCTTCTGTGCCAGGTCTTCCGCTTCTTTTAAAAGCCGTTCCATGGGAACGCTGCGGTAGTTTCCGCGAAGTGTGGGAATGATACAGTAAGTACAATGTTTGTCACAGCCTTCTGCAATCTTTAAGAATGCGTAATGGCCTCCGGTCGTAAGTACACGTCCTGCCTCCACTTCCGGAATGCCTTCCAGTTCATGAAAGCGCTGTACATGTTCTTTGCCGCCCAAAGCTTCCTGTAGAACATTGGAGATCTCATCATAGGTGGAGGTTCCAAGAATCCCATCCACTTCCGGAATCTCGTCAATAATCTCCTGCTTATACCGCTGGGCAAGACAGCCCGTTACAATAAGCGCCTTGCAGTTGCCGTCTATCTTTCTCTGAGCCATATCCAGTATGGTATTGATGCTTTCTTCTTTTGCATCTCCGATAAAACAGCAGGTATTGATGACAATCACGTCTGCCTCATATTCATCGTCGGTAAAGGTATATCCGTCTTTATTCAGAAGGCCCAACATCATCTCCGTATCAACAAGATTCTTGTCACAACCCAGTGAAATACATAATAATTTCATTATAAAACTCCTGTCGTTTATATTTCGCATAAGAGAAAAGCCATCTACCAAAGGGAGACGGCCTTTTTCTTCATTAATCGTCTTCTTCTGTTGCGTCCGCTTCGCTCAAAATCTTCACTTGGCCCTCATACAGTTCCTCTACGGCAACAGAAAGCGGTTTTTTACCGTATCCCGGTACTTCAGGTTCTGAGCCTGCAATGATCTGTCTTGCTCTTTTAGCAGCAGCGATTACGATGGAATAACGGCTCTGGACAACCGGAGTGTCTCCAGGCTCTACCTCACTGTTTACTACATTAATTAAATCTGAATAAGATGGATGTAACATCTTTTATTCCCCTTTCTCAATCGACTATATATTCTTTAATTCTTCCCGGATCTGGGATAAAAACGCTTTATTATTGGAAGCACGGTTATGCTGCACCTGAATCATCCGGTGTAAGTCTTCCACACAGGTATCAATCTTGTCATTGATAAGGATATAATCATAAGACTCCATGCCCTCGGCTTCTTCCAAAGCCCTGCGCAGCCTGGCATTGATGATTTCCATGCTTTCTGTGCCCCGTCCAATCAAGCGGCGCTTTAATTCTTCCGCATTGGGAGGCATGACGAAAATCAAGATGGTTTCCGGAAAGCGTTCTTTGATTTTCAGCGCTCCCTGTATTTCAATTTCCAGTATTACATCCTTGCCTTTTTTCATCTGGTTTAAAACATATTCTTTGGGTGTTCCGTAAAAATGTTTTACATACTGGGCGTATTCAATCAAAGCGTCATGCTCGATCATTTCCCGAAAGGATTCATCTGTTACAAAAAAGTACTCTCTCCCATCCACTTCCCCGTCTCTGGGAGATCTGGTCGTGGCGGAAATGGACAGCGCATAATTATCATACCGTTTCAGAAGCTCCTTCATAATGGTTCCTTTGCCTGCTCCTGAAAAACCGGATACAACTGCCAAAATGCCTTGTTCATTCATGGGTTTGTTACACTCCCTACTCAATATTCTGGATCTGTTCCCTGACCTTTTCTATCTCAGTTTTTAAGGTGATCGCCTTATCTGAAATCTCCAAGTCATTGGCTTTTGATAATATGGTATTGGCTTCCCGGTTCATCTCCTGAGCGATAAAATCCAGTTTCCTTCCCACACTTCCGCCAGCCTCCAGCTCTGTCTTGGTATTTTCAATGTGGCTTCTTAAACGTACCGTTTCTTCATCCACACATATTTTATCAGCAAATATGGTAACCTCTGTAGCAATCCTTCCTTCATCAATGGAGGCGCTTGCCAGCAGTTCCTTTACCTTGTCCTCAAGCTTTGTACGGTATTCCTGAAGAATCTTCGGAGATCTCTCTTCAATAAAATCCAGAAGTTCTGTCATATAACCAAGCTTTTTCATCAGATCGTTCTTAAGTGTCTCCCCTTCGGTCATTCTGGTTTCCACAAACCGCTTTGCAGCTTCTTCCACCGTCTCTGAAAGGAACTTCCACATCTGATCTTCGTCCTCAGGCACCTCATCCATTGTAAGGACCTCCGGAAATCTTGCCAAAGACGATACTTTGATATCGTTCTCTATCCCGAACTGTGCCTCCATCTTTGCGAAATAATCCATATATTCAGCAGCCAGAGCGCTGTTATACTTTAAACATAATTTATTCTCGGTATAATCTTCATAGCTGATGAAAACATCAACTTTTCCTCTCTGAATATAATTCTTTAACAGATTTCTGATCCCTGCTTCAAAGAAATTAAACTTTTTCGGCATCTTTATGCTTAAATCCAAATATCTGTGATTTACAGCCTTCATCTCGACGGAAATCTTATATTCATCCGTGACGGTTTCGTACCTGCCGAAACCTGTCATGCTCTTAATCATTGCAAATGCCTCTCTTTCGCCATAGATATCATTCATTATAAGTCATATTAAAAAACAAGTCAATTGGTTTTAAATTTTACACAACAGCGTTTTTGTGCTATACTGTTTCTATCATATAGACCATTTACCGGAGGAATCAGACGATGGCATTAGACGGAATTGTTATGGCTAATCTCGCAGCAGAAATGAATTACCGGCTGGAAGGCGGAAAAATCGCTAAAATTGCCCAGCCGGAAAAAGACGAACTGCTGTTTACCATTAAAAATCAAAAAAATACCTGGAGACTTTTAATCTCCGCCAGTGCCAGCCTTCCGCTGGTTTATTTTACGGAATCCAATAAGCAAAGTCCCTTAACCGCCCCTAATTTCTGTATGCTTTTGAGAAAGCATATTGGAAACGGGCGCATTATCAAGATAAGCCAGCCCGGACTGGAGCGCATACTTTGTATGGAGATCGAGCACCTGGATGAGCTGGGAGATAAGCGGACCAAAAAACTAATCATTGAAATTATGGGAAAACACAGCAATATTATTTTCTGCAATGAGGAGGATGTTATTTTAGACAGCATCAAGCACATTTCCGCTCAGGTCAGCTCTGTCAGGGAGGTTTTACCGGGAAGAACCTATTTCATCCCGCAGACCACAGAAAAGAAAAATCCCCTGACCATCTCTCAGGAGGAATTCGCAAAAGTGATCGGCAGCACTGCCGCGCCCATACAAAAAGCACTATATTTAAAACTGACCGGCTTCAGCCCTGTTATGGGACATGAGCTTTGTCATCTTGCATCCATTGACGGGGATCATTCCGCCAATGAACTGACTGACGTGGAGATGATTCATTTATACCGGATGTTTTCCCTGATGACAGAAGATATAAAACAGGGCAATTTCACTCCCAATATCATATACCGGAACGAAGAACCGGTGGAGTTTTCTGCGCTTCCACTGACCTGCTATGAAGGAGACGGCTATCATGCCGTAGGTTTTGAATCCATCAGTTCTCTTCTGGAAACCTACTACGCTGCCAAGAACACTCTTACAAGGATTCGTCAAAAATCTGTAGATTTAAGAAAAATCGTTCAGACGGCTTTGGAGCGAAATTATAAAAAATATGATTTGCAGTCCAAACAGCTGAAAGATACGGAAAAGCGGGACAAGTTTAAGGTCTACGGGGAACTGCTGAATACCTACGGATACGAATTGACCGGCGGCGAAAAAAAACTCACCTGTCTCAATTACTATACCAATGAAGAAATCACGATTCCTTTGGATGACCAGTTATCCGCAAAAGAAAATGCACAGAAATATTTTGACAAATACAACAAACTGAAACGTACCTTTGAAGCCGTAACCAATCAGCTTAATGAAACCAGACGGGAGATTGATCATCTGGAATCAGTGAGTGCCTCCCTGGATATTGCATTAAAAGAAGAAGATCTGGTTCAGATCAAGGAAGAACTGATGGAGTACGGTTACATCAAGCACCGCCGCACCGGAGATAAAAAACCAAAAGTCACAAGCAAGCCTTTCCATTTTATTTCAACGGACGGGTTTCATATTTATGTAGGAAAGAATAATTACCAAAACGAAGAACTGACCTTTAAAGTTGCAAACGGCAATGACTGGTGGTTTCACGCCAAAGGGATTCCCGGTTCCCATGTTATTGTAAAATCGGAGGGAAAGGAACTCCCGGACAGAGTCTTTGAAGAAGCCGGGGCTTTGGCCGCATACTATTCCAAAGGCAGGGACAGCGATAAGGTTGAAGTGGATTATATTCAGAAGAAAAACATAAAAAAAGTGACCGGGGCTGCTCCTGGTTTCGTCATTTACCACACCAATTATTCCATGGTTGCAGAGCCAAAATTAACGTTAAGGGAATGTCAGTAAATTTAAATTATTCTATATAAACTCTTTATTCCATAAATAAATAAGCATGAATAAGGGATTAATATAACATAATTTTATCGAATAAACACAGCTAAAGGGGAAATGGTCAAATAATGTACATTATTTGACCATTCGTATTGATTGAAAACATATAATTTTTTATCAGCCTTCTCTAAGACTGTGGTCTTGCCGTAACCGGGAATGACCGATAGGTTGGCCGCCCGTCTACAACCGCAGCCACCTTATACTGATATTCCACATCTGCATTCAAGCCTTTGTCCTGATAGGTCAGCACATTTCCCTCTACGGTTGCCACCGCTTCATACTCTCTTCCGGATTCTGCCCGGTAGATCTCATAGCCGGATACTTTATGACCATACTTACCGTCACTTGCTGCACTCCATTTCAGCCGGATGGTGTGATTTTTTTGACCTTTGGCCGTAATTTCCGGTACTTTTATACCAGAAGATAACAAATAGCTCAAATTTGCAGGCTGATTATAAGCGGTATTCTGCCATGCCACGCCTTCCGCATAAGACCGGTCTGTCAAAAGACATGGAATCCGGTAAGCGGTCTCAATGGGTGTGCTGTAAATTCTTATTTTATTTTTATTTTTGGCATCCCGGACAATTATCTCTTCCCTCCAGTCGCCGATTAAATCAGCCACCAGTCCGGCATTTGCTTTTGACCCATTGTTGAGCTTCGTTCCGTTCATCTGAAGAAGAATATCTGTTTTCTGATTTTCATAATCCCATTTCTGGACCTGGGGAACCAACTGAGAGGAATCATTGGAATCAAACAGTTCCATCAAAAGATCGCCATCCCAGAAGATGGAAAAATTCTGGCTTGGCCTGACTCCTTCTCTGTATATCTGCTCTCCTCTTGCATTGTAGGTAATTGCCTTTACGGCTGCCCACATTTCTGCTCCAGGATATCTTGGGTCGATATCCGCGGCGATACCACGGCCGGTATCCTTTCCGTAATTATATCCCCAAAGAATCCGCCCGGTTTCCGCATCGTGAAGTTCTATATGGTATTGCGCCTTTTTGTCCTCATGCACCTGAAATACTTCCAGCTTTCCGTCATCATTCCAGTCGCTGACATGCATGGCGTCTCCGTGCCCCAGTCCAGTGGTATATTTAGGCGTACCGTTATCATCCAGTGTCAGGGAACCGTAAATGATTTCATCCCTCCCATCTCCGTCTACATCGTTGACAGACAGATTATGGTTTCCCTGACCTGCAAACCGGTCTCCCGTCGGTACATCAAAAACCCACTTTTGAGTCAGTTTTCCATGCTTCAAGTCCCAGGCGGCAATGGCTGTTCGTCCGTAGTACCCGCGGCAAAATACAGCGCTTGGCGTTGTTCCGTCAAGATATGCGGTTGCAGCAAGAAAACGGTCCGCACGGTTTGCATAACCCGCAGGCTCCGGGTTTCCTTTGCTGTCCAGTCCCCACATGGAGGTATCCCAGGTTCCGGTTTTTTCGTTATAGATTCCACGGGAAGGAACATAGGCAGTAGTATCTATGATTTTGCCGGTTTTTCCATCAAATGCGGTCAGATATTCATCCCCGTTTACAATGCGTCCGATTCTTCCTTTGGAACTGCGGAAATCATATTTTTTACTGATTTTATGGGTAGGAAGTGCTGCAGCATTCACCGCTCCAACATGTCCCGTTTCCCTTAAAACACCATTTACATTCTGATAAGCCGTAGAACCGTCAGCCGTTTTGCAGATCAGTTCTGCACAGCCATCCCCATCGTAGTCCCAAACCTGGAACTGGGTGTAATGGGCACCGGAACGTATATTGACCCCTAAATCGATTCTCCACAGCAGCTTGGCTGCTCCGGTGCTTGTATCAAGATCATATCCATCGATAATAGTCGTTCCTGTATAACCGTCTTTTGAGTTATCCTGTGCATTATCGGGATACCATTTTACGACCAATTCCAACTGTCCGTCTCCATCCAAATCCCCAACAGACATATCATTTGCCGTATAATCCGTGACCGTACCATCCGGCATTACCTGCTTATCCGGTGCCTGAAGATTCACCTCCAAATACTCTTTATTCCATGCAAGTGCCGTTTGACCTATTTTATGGCTGCCCCTGTTGTCTGCCACATCATACCGGTCTCCCCCGTTTCCGTCCTTGTCTAAGAAATTAGTATTGGTTCCCCGGTAAATTTCCCGGCCATTCCGTTTCAGGATAAAAAATGCTGATGGTCCGTCTTCCTGGTAAAACCGCCAGCTTACGAAGACTCCCTGATCTGTTTCCAAAGCGGTCAATGCCCGGTCTGAAGGATTGACTCCTTCGTACTTCTGTCCAGTCAAAGAACTTTTTGCTTCTGCCGTTTGCACCCATGATACTCCAGCCATAAGAAAAACACTGGCAAATACAAACAGCCCCCGTTTTAACTTTGTTCTTAGAAACATGTGTTTCCCCCTCCATTTTTTTATTTTAACCCCTTCCCCAGTATCTCCTTTCTGTTATTGGGAAATGGGAATTCCCATAAAGATTTTAGCATTAGCACAAATTAGTTGTAAACAATCATTTTATAACATAATAAACCTGCCTGAATCACTGGGATTTAAGTGGCCTGTTATCATAATATTATATAAATATGATATTTGTTAATGTTCCTTTATTGTGTATTTTCATGAATTCTGAGGGAGAAACAAAAAATCCCTGTAGCTTGCAGTAAGGTTTTCACCAACTTGCAAGCTGCAGGGAACTGATTCTTTCATTCCGTATCCAAACACTTTTTATTCACTTAAATAAGCCTTCTTTACAGAGTCATTATTCATAAGCTCCTTGGCATCACCGCTTAATACGATTTCTCCTGTTTCCAGAACATAGGCACGGTTAGCGATGGACAAAGCCTTTTTCGCATTCTGTTCCACCAGAAGTACGGTGGTTCCTGACTTATTGATTTCCTGAATGATATCAAAAATTTCACTGACATAAATCGGAGAAAGCCCCATAGACGGCTCATCAAGTACGATTACTTTTGGATGGCTCATCAATGCCCGTCCCATGGCTAACATCTGCTGTTCCCCTCCGCTCAAGGTTCCTGCCGGCTGGTTTTTCCGTTCCAGAAGCCTTGGAAAGCGCTTGTATATCATCTGCAGCGTTTCTTCAATTTCATTTTTATCCCGTCTTGTATAAGCACCGAGTTTTAGATTCTCATAAACACTCAGGGACGCAAATACACGGCGCCCCTCTGGGACATGGGCCATTCCCATTCCTACGATTTTATCTCCACGTATCTTCGTAATATCGTGTCCGTCAAACTGAATGGTACCGGAAGCCGCTTTTAAAAGACCGGTTATAGTATGAAGAGTCGTTGTCTTTCCTGCACCGTTGGCACCGATCAAAGCAACGATCTCCCCTTCGTTCACTTCAAAGGAAATATCTTTAAGCGCCTTAATGACGCCATAATATACTTCCAGATTCTTCACTTCAAGTATTGCCATGTCTTAAGCCTCCTTATTCTCCCAAATATGCCTTGATGACTTCCGGGTCATTTAACACATCTGCCGTCTTTCCCTGGATAAGAACCTGGCCGAAATTCAAAACAGTCAGCCGCTCACAGATGCCGGAGACAAGTTTCATATCGTGTTCAATCAGCAAAATAGTCATATCGAAATTATCCCGGACAAAGCGGATGGTATCCATAAGCTCTGTTGTCTCATTGGGATTCATTCCTGCCGCAGGCTCATCAAGAAGCAAAAGCTTGGGACCGGTTGCAAGGGCACGGGCAATCTCCAGCTTTCTCTGCTTTCCATAAGGAAGATTGGAGGCAAGGATGTCCTTTTCCTTATCCAGGTCAAACACCTTCAGAAGCTCAATGGCTTTTTCGTCCATCTCCCTTTCTACTTTATAATACTTGGGCAAGCGGAGAATTCCGGCGATTGTGGAATAAGTATTCTGGTTATGAAGTCCGGTTTTTACATTATCCAGCACCGTCAATTCCTTAAACAACCGGATATTCTGAAACGTTCTGGCAATTCCGGACCGGTTGATATCCACCGTTTTTTTGCCTGTTATATTCTCCCCGTCAAGCAGAATGGTTCCTGCATTGGGTTTGTATACTCCGGTCAAAAGGTTAAAGATGGTAGTCTTACCGGCTCCATTGGGACCAATGAGACCATATAACTGTCCTTTTTCAATGGTAATACTGAAATTATCTACGGCACGCAATCCACCGAAGGAGATTCCAAGATTTTTAATTTCCAGCAAAGCCATGGTTACACCCTCTCTCTTTCTGTCCTGTTCTTATGAAAATAACGTTTTCTGAAGTCAATCAGCTTAGGACTCCAGTTAAATATCATCATGACAATGAGAACGATGGCGTAAATCAGCATTCGGTAGGTATTTAATCCTCTTAACAATTCCGGAAGCAGAGTCAGAATTACTGCAGCAATCATAGATCCCCGGATATTACCGATACCGCCAAGAACTACAAACACCAGGATCATAATGGACTGGTTATACCCAAAGTTCTTCTGGGTTGCAGTAAGTGACGACAAGTTATGGGAATACAATACTCCGGCAACTCCAGCCAGCGAAGCCGATATGGTAAATGCCATCAGTTTATATTTCGTAATGTTAATGCCAATGGACTCTGCCGCAATACGGTTATCGCGAACGGACATGATTGCACGTCCGGATCTGGAATGAATCAAGTTCAGCACAATAAATAAAGTGACCAGAATAAGAATCACCCCCACCAGGAAGGTGGAATTCTTTGGAGTTCCGGTAATTCCCTGGGCTCCGTTTAAAATCACGATTCCATCCTTATCCAGGTTCAGTGCCATGGCATTTTTCATGGAAAAATGCAGACCGCTAGAATCTTTGCCGATATAAACAACATTCACCACATTTTTAATAATTTCCCCAAAAGCCAGCGTAACGATGGCCAAATAGTCGCCACGCAGCCTTAATACCGGGATTCCTACGATAATTCCGGCAGCCGCAGCCGCAGCTGCACCAATAAGGATCGCAAGGAAAAAACGAAAGCCGTCATTCGGTATGGTCTCAAGCATGGAGATGGAAAACAGGGCACTGGAAAATGCACCCACACACATAAAGCCGGCATGTCCCAGACTCAGCTCTCCAAGAATTCCTACGGTTAAATTTAATGAAATTGCCATGATGGTATAAATACAGAGCGGTACCAGGAGCCCTTTCATCAGACTGCTGACCTGACCTGCATTGATAAGAATCTGCACAAGAATGAACGCTGCGATCACGATTCCATAAGTGATGATATTACTTTTTAAAGTTTTACTCAGACGAAAACTTGCTTTATTACTCTTTTCCATATGCTCCACCTATACTTTCTCGCTAATCTTCTTGCCCAAAATTCCCGTCGGTTTTACAAGAAGAACAACAATAAGAACTCCAAATACGATGGCATCAGACAACTGGGAGGAAATATAAGCTTTGCTTAGATTTTCAATAACCCCCAGCAGAATTCCTCCGATTAAAGCTCCAGGTATTGAACCGATTCCACCGAATACAGCGGCTACGAATGCCTTAATGCCTGGCATGGATCCGGTATAGGGGGTTAAAGTCGGATATGCAGAACATAAAAGGGCACCTGCAACGGCAGCCAGAGCAGAACCGATTGCAAACGTAAGTGCAATGGTACCGTCCACATTGATTCCCATTAACTGGGCAGCTCCTTTATCTTCTGATACCGCTAACATGGCCTGTCCGGCTCTTGTTTTTTTAATAAATGTGGTCAAACCGATCATAATAACAACACAGCTGATGATCGTAACAATTGTCTCTCCGGAAATAGTCAGTTTTCCTTCTGCCAGCTTCAGTGCCGGAATTGTTACGACTGATGTAAAGGACTTGGGATTGGAACCGAAAACAAGCAGTGCGATGTTTTGAAGTAAGTAGCTCACACCGATTGCCGTAATCAGAACTGCAAGAGGACTTGCCATACGCAAAGGACGATAAGCGACGCCCTCAATGACCACGCCCAGTACAGTACATAAAATAACCGCAAGGAGACCGCCGGCAACCGGACCTAAGCCCATCGTGCTGACGACTGTGAACACCACGTATCCTCCAATCATAATTACATCACCATGAGCAAAGTTCAGCATCTTGGCAATGCCATATACCATGGTATATCCTAAAGCAATGATTGCATAAACGCTGCCCAGGCTTATACCATTAATAAAATAGGATATGAAACTCATCATACCAACGCACCTCATTCGTCGTTTATTTTAAAAAAGAGAGTCGTCCCTTGGACGACCCTCCATTGGGTCATTTACCAAATGATATTCATTTCGTAATTACATTGCAGTATAAACACCGTTTACAATCTTAACTGCTTTTGGAGCCTTCTCCGGTTCCCCGTCGGCAGTCCATGTCATATTTTCACCGGTCAAACCGTTGATGGTGATTTCTGTCATGGATTTTTTCAGTGCATCACAGATTGCAGATGCATCCATATCCGGTGTTATAGCAGCTTTTTCAGAAGCAGCTTTGATTGCATAGATTGCATCATAAGCATCTGCCGCAAACTGGTTTGGTGTTTCTTTATATTTTTCTTTGTAGGAAGCTACAAACTTCTGAGTCAGCTCGTCTTTTGCATCCGCAGCAAAGGGAGTCAGAAGCATCACGTTCTCAGCCAAAGCTGTGTCAAAATTTTCAACATTCAAAAGTCCGTCAAGTCCGTCGCAGCCAAAGAATTCTGTCTCAAAGCCCATTTGTTTTGCCTGAGCAAGAATGAGAGCTGCCTGTGAATAATAAATCGGGAGAAATACCAATTCAGCACCGGAATCCTGTGCTTTCTGAAGCTGTACGGAGAAGTTGGTGTTGTTATCAGCTGTAAAAGCTTCATCCGCTACCACTTCAATCCCCTGGCCTTCTGCTTCAGAAACAAACTTATCATGGATGCCGGTAGAATAAACATCAGAGCTGTCATAAATCACAGCAACTTTGGTTGCCAGTTTATTTTCTCCAATATACTGTGCGGATGCAGCACCCTGATTGGGATCAGAGAAGCATACACGAAACTGATTTTCAAATTTAGTACAGTCTACAGCGGAACCGGAGGGAGTGAGCTGAAACAGATTGTCTTTGTTGGACTCTGCACCTACTGCGATACATGGTGCGGATGTAACCGTACCAACTAATATCTGCATTCCCCAGTCTTTTAAGGTATTATAAGCATTGACCGCCTTTTCTGTATCACCTTCATCATCCTGGAAGTCATATTCAATCTTAACACCGTTAATTCCGCCGCCTTCATTGATTTCGCTGATTGCCAGTTCCGCACCATTCTTTACTGCCTGTCCGTAAATTGCTGTACTTCCGGTAATCGGGCCGATACCGCCAATTTTAAAAACAGCTTCTCCAGTTGCGTTTGACGCAGCAGCAGATGAAGATGACTCTGGAGCTTTTCCACCGCAAGCAGTCAAAGATGCTGCCATAGCAACCGCCAAGGTAACACTTAATAACTTCTTCATAGATTTTTTCATAATCCATTCCTCCTCATGAAATGTTTTGATATATACAGTCCCTCTGACCATATATACATAGTCTTTATAATAGAATGGCTTTAAAAAAATGTCAACTGCTTTTGTTTTAAATATAAAAAATTCAGTTTTCTTTTAATTATCCCAAGGAAGATCAGAACTTTCAATTGTTTTATCCCGTAACATCAAATCTTTTACCGCTTCAGAAGCAGGCTTTCCGTTGAACAAAACTTCATTTACCTGTTCTACAATCGGCATGGAAACCTGGTATTTTCTTGATAATGCCAGTGCTGCTTTTGCAGAATACACACCTTCAACTACCATTTTTACTTCCTCAGTGGCCTCTTCCATGGTTTTCCCCTGGCCGATGAGAATGCCTGCTCTCCGGTTTCTGCTGTGCATGCTTGCACAGGTGACAATCAAATCACCGATTCCGGAAAGGCCGCAGAAGGTCTGGAACTTCCCGCCCATGGCAGTACCAAGCCTGGATATCTCCGTGATTCCTCTTGTAATCAAAGCTGCTTTCGTGTTATCTCCGTAACCCAGTCCATCTGCAATTCCGGCTGCAAGCGCAATAACATTTTTAAGAGAACCGCCGATTTCTATGCCCTGAATATCCGGGCTTGTGTAAACGCGGAAAACTTCATGCATAAATAACCCCTGAATATATTCGGCTGTCTTTCTGGTACGGGCACCTGCAACGCAGGTGGTAGGCAGACCTCTGCTCACCTCTTCCGCATGACTGGGACCGGATAAAACAGCCACATCTGCCATAGGAAGTTCTTCCTCTAAAATCTCAGAAAGTGTCATAAGCGTAGACTCTTCAATTCCCTTTGCAACATTGACCACCACCTGCCCATACCGGCAGAATGGTTTCATCTTCTGAGCGGTGGAGCGAACGTAAATGGAAGGGACCGCTGTTACCAGAATATCCCGCCCAGTCATAGCTTCCTCAAGACTTTCTGTAAAGATCATGTCATCTGGAAGAACCAGTTCCGGAAGCGTATGATGCCTTCTGGTGGTTTTCATCTCGGCGATCTCATCCGGAAGTGCCGACCATACTGTCACCTCATGCTTATTATTATATAGAAGAGATGCCAAAGCAATACCCCAACTCCCTGATCCAATAACTCCAATTTTTGCCATTTTCTTCACCTCATTTTATTTTTTTTCACTGTTCAAAGAGATCTTATTCTCTGTACCACGGACAAGACGGCCGATATTGGCACGATGGCGCCAGAATGCCAACCCGCTTATGACCGCCGCCATTATGTAAAATTCCGGCAGCAATTTTCTATCCAGTCCGTACGCTCCCATTCCAGCAAAAAGGAGCAGCCAGACAAATAGTATGACTGCAACCACCAAAGATCCCAGCGAAACGTATCTGGTAACCGCAACGATCAGTATAAAAGCAACGATACACAAAAGCGTCATCCTTAAATCTAAGGCCACAATCAGTCCGGCAGTCGCCGCAATTCCCTTGCCACCTTTGAAGTTTAAGTAAAAAGGGTAATTATGGCCTAAAATAACCCCTAAGCCTGTATACAAAATCATCAAATACACCAGCTCCGGTCTGTTCTGGAATATGACACGGATCAGAAGACAGGGAACCAAAGATTTTAAGAAATCTCCAAAAAAGACAATTGCTCCTGCCTTTGCCCCCATCACCCGTAAGGCATTGGTCGTGCCGGTATTTCCGCTTCCATAATTGCGAATATCAATCTCATGGGTTTTTCCGTAAAAATAGCCGGACTGTATCAAACCGAGCAGATAACCTGCCAAAAGACAGATAATTCTTTCCATACTATTGTTCCTTTCCGCTTCTTTCTCTATAAATAAATTTCAGGGAAGTACCCTTAAAACCAAATGCATCTCGTATCCTGTTTTCAAGATATCTGGTATAAGAAAAATGGGTCAGTTCTTTATCATTGATAAAGATTACAAAAGTCGGGGGTTTTACGGCGACCTGAGTAATATAGTAGAGTCTCAGACGTTTGCCTTTATCAGACGGCGGCTGCTGAAGAGCCACGGCCTCTGTCATGATCTCATTTAATACTCCGGTAGCAACTCTGAGCGTCTGGTTTTCACGTACCATATCAATCAGTTCAAACAGCTTATTCATTCTCTGTCCGGTTTTAGCAGAGATAAATGCAAATTCCGCATATGGCATAAAGGACAGAGTATTCTTGATTTTGTTGGTATATTCATAAATGGTCTTGTCATTCTTTTCAATGGCATCCCATTTATTCACTGCTACGATAATGCCTTTTCCGCGTTCATGGGCAATGCCTGCGATCTTTGCATCCTGTTCTGTGACGCCTTCTTCTGCATCAATCACCACGATCACCACATCGGCACGTTCCACTGCTGTAACCGTTCGGATGATGCTGTAACGCTCCAGTTCTTCCTTGATCTTACTTTTGCGCCTTAAACCGGCTGTATCAATAAATACATACTCTGTGCCGTTATGGATGATCTCCGTATCCACCGCATCCCTGGTGGTTCCTGCAATATTGGATACGATGACCCGGTTTTCACCTAAAAGCTGGTTTATAATAGAAGATTTTCCTACATTTGGTTTGCCTACAACGGCAATTCTCGGACGGTCGTCCTCTTCTTCATTTTCTTCTGCTGCGTCAAAATGCTTGATCACTTCATCCAGCAGTTCTCCAAGTCCAAGTCTGGAAGCAGCGGATACCGGAACCGGATCACCAATTCCCAGATTGTAAAACTCATATACATCGTTGCCGAACTTTTGGAAGCTGTCCACTTTATTCACGGCAAGAACCACGGGTTTCTTGGACTTTCTTAACATATCTGCAACTTTGGAATCAGAATCCACCAGTCCCTGACGCACATCCACAATGAAAACAATCACATCTGCGGTGGCAATGGCGATTTCTGCCTGTTCTCTCATCTGAGACAAAATGATATCATTGCTGTCGGGTTCAATACCGCCCGTATCAATCAGGGTAAAATTCCGGTCAAGCCAGTTACAATCGGCATAAATACGGTCTCTGGTAACCCCAGGCGTATCTTTAACAATCGAAATGGTATCGCCGGCTAACACATTAAACAACGTAGACTTTCCTACATTCGGACGGCCTACGATGGCAACTATTGGTTTACTCATATATTATCTCCTTTAATTCATATCCATCATAAGAAGCATCATTTTCTTTTACCGGCCCTAAAATTGCCTGCACAAAATCCTGACCGCTTGATTTTACAATATCTACCTGTACTTGTAAAGCATTTTGTACATCTGTTTTTGTTACATCATCAAGAAAAACCTCTTCCCCGCTGCGGAACATACATTCGGGAAGCAGCAGTCTGCTGCCCAGCTTCTTCCCTTTCAGCTGGCAAATCAGATCCTGGCCGGTGATCAACCCCGCAACCGTAATCTGCTCTCCAAAAAATTCATTGGTGATTGTATAAACATGAACGGTCCTGCCCGGAAACTTTTTCATAACCCTCTTTGCATGTTCCTCAATATAAGGAGCGGCCAGCTTACCTGTCGCAATGGATATCTCTTCCGACTGGTTGTCCCCTTTCAGCTTTGCAAGAGCGGCAACCACTTCCTCCTCCAGAAGACGGATCATCCCAACTCCGTTCTCCAACTGGATATAACCGTCATACTCCTCTTCCTCTGGCAGCGGCAAACCCGCCAGTATATAAAACTCGTCACTTGCATGGATAAAATGACTGCCATGGGTCTTATATAGTTTTTTCTGCCACCGTTTTACAATGTCCAAAACGTTTCTGGCATCTTCCTTATTCAAGGCTTCCAGGGGATATAACCCATTGCGGTACTTTGAAATGCCTACGGGTACAATGGAAACACTTTTCATATATGGAAGATACTCTGATAAATCTCTTATGGTTCGTTCCAGCTCCTTCCCGTCATTGACGCCCTTGCAAAGCACGATCTGGCCGTTCATGGGTATCTCAGCTTCATAGAGCTGACGGATCTTTTGAAGCGCTTCTCCGGCAAAACGGTTATGAAGCATCTTGCATCTTAATTCCGGATTGGTGGTATGCACGGAAATATTAATGGGAGCCAGCTTAAATTCAATAATTCGTTTAATATCGTGGTCGCTCATATTTGTAAGGGTCACATAATTCCCCTGCAAAAAGGAGAGACGGGAATCATCATCCTTAAAATAGAGGGTTTCCCTCATTCCGGAAGGCATCTGGTCAATAAAGCAGAAAATGCAGTTGTTCCGGCAGGAACGGTAATCGCTCATCAGCCCGTTTTCAAAGGTTATCCCCAGATCCTGGTATTCATTCTCTATTTCAAGTTCCCATTCTTCGCCGTTCTTCTTTCTGACGACCATTAATATGGATTCACTGTTTATATAATATTCATAATCAAAAATGTCTTCCAGTACCTTGCCGTCTATGGATAAAACGGCATCTCCCGGCTCCAGTTCCAGCTGTTCTGCAATGGAATCCGGATCGACCGTTTTTATGATATGTCCTTTTATGCTCATATTATTTTACCTTTCTGTAACTATCTAATATATCATAACAAGATTGTTTCTCTTTGTAAAGGAAGCGTTCTTTGTTTTTTTCACGAAAATATAACAAAGACTATTGACGCATTCTGTCATTCAATGGTATAAAAGGGATAAGATTAGAGAACAGGCAGTTTTACCGCTGGCTGTTCATTCATTATGGAGGAATCTTTGTCATGGCAAATGATTATGTATTTAAAGACCAGCTTCCTGTTGCTCCCTTAAAGATTGCAGCACTGGAAAGCTGCAGGGAACTGGCTGAAAAAGTAAATGACCATATTGTTGGTTTCCGCAGAAATGATATCGAGGAATTAAAGCGCCGGGAAGCCGATCTTCACTACCGGGGATACGATGTCAATTCTTATCTTCTTGACTGTGAATGCCCTCGCTTCGGAAGCGGAGAAGCAAAAGGGATTATCAATGAATCTGTTCGTGGGACAGACGTTTTTGCAATGGTGGATGTGACCAACTACAGCATTCCCTATACCGTCAATGGTTATATCAACCATATGTCACCGGATGATCACTTCCAGGATTTAAAGAGGATTTTAGGTGCCTGCTGTGCCACTGCCCACAGAGTAAGTGTTATTATGCCTTTCTTATATGAAAGCAGACAGCACAAAAGAAGCAAAAGAGAATCCTTAGATTGTGCAATGGCTTTAGAGGAACTGGTTCATATGGGCGTCACCAATATCATCACCTTTGATGCTCACGACCCAAGAGTCCAGAACGCCATTCCTTTAAGCGGATTTGATAATTTCATGCCAACCTACCAGTTTATCAAGGCAGTACTCAAACAGTATCCGGATTTAAAAATTGACAAAGAGAAAATGATGGTTATCAGCCCGGATGAAGGTGCCATGGACCGTGCCGTGTATCTTGCCAACAACTTAAGCGTTGATATGGGTATGTTCTATAAAAGAAGAGATTACTCCAAGGTGGTGGGCGGACGCAATCCTATCGTTGCTCATGAGTTCCTGGGTGCCTCTGTGGAAGGCAAGACAGTATTGATCGTAGATGACATGATCTCCTCCGGCGAAAGCATGCTGGATACTGCCAAGGAATTAAAAGAACGCAAAGCCGATAAAGTGATCGTATGCTGTACCTTCGGTCTCTTTACCAATGGATTGGACAAGTTTGACGATTATTACAGAAAAGGTTACATTGACCGGGTCGTTACTACAAACTTAAATTACCGTCCAAAGGAATTATTTGAAAGAGAATGGTATGTGGAAGCTGATATCAGCAAATATCTGGCTGCAATTGTGAATTCATTGAATCACGATGTACCCATCAGCACTGCACTTAGTTCCACAGAAAAAATCCAGAATCTTTTAAGAAAATTCAAGGCTTAATTATTTAATCAATGACTGCAGCATATGAGAATGAAAAACACTCATTTGCTGCAGTCATTTTATTGTTGCGGACCGTTATTCTCTGAAAGTGAGAGAAATGCCGCAAGATTTCCTCTCTCATTGCCTGTCGTCCGGTGGGAAAACAGATAATCAGAATTGCAGTGTGTACAAATATCCGTAATCTGAATATTTTCTTTTCTCAGACCAGCTTCTAAAAGCACGATCTCATTTGCCCGCCAAAGATCCAGTAAGAACTTTCCATTTTCTTTTTCTGTCAGAATGTCCTTCCAGTATGTTTCTTCAAAACTTTTCCGGAATGCCTCAGCCACATCATTTCCCACCTCATAGCAGGTTCTGCATATGCTTGGGCCAATGCAGGCGATCAAATCTTCCGGTCTGGTTCCAAATGACTCTTCCATCCTTTTTACCGTTACATCTCCCATACGTTTTACCGTTCCCCGCCAGCCGGAATGACTGAGTCCAATGGCTTTATGGACCGGGTCCAGAAAGTAAAGAGGAACACAATCCGCATAAAATGTTACCAGGGTAATTCCAGAAACATTAGTGATCAGTCCGTCCACATCTTTATATTCCCGTTCCTTTGTGATTCCCTTCCCCGCATCAGACTCGGTCACCCGCTTTACATTGGTGGTATGGGTCTGGTAGGACAACACCATTTTCTCTGGATCAACTCCCAGGGCTTTTGCCATGCGCCGGTAATTTTCATGTACATGGTCCGGATTATCGCCGCGGGTAAACGTAAAATTCATCGTAGCATACTTTCCCTGGCTGACACCTCCCATTTTTGTAGAAAATCCCTGTTTTACAAGCCCTGTTTTCTCCAGAATGGGAAAAGATAGAAAGGGGACTCCCTCCACCGTTTTATAAACCAGGATTTTATTATGTCCTTTCCGCTTCCATATATCGTTCATCCGCTTCCCTCCATTAAAATGCATTTTTAATCAGTCTGATTTCCTCCCCCAAAATGGCTACCACATCAAACCGGCAGGGGATATCTTCCTCCGGATGATGGCGATATAAGTATCCTCTGGCACCATTTTGGAGCCTTATCTGTTTTCTTTTGCCTACAGCTTCCGCCGGATCTCCTTTTGAAAGGTTGAGCCGGTACTTTACTTCAACAAAGACCAGTTCTCTTCCATCCTTTGCGATGATATCAATCTCTCCAAGCTTATCCCGGTAATTGCGTTCTATTATTTCATAGCCGAAGCTCTGCAAATAGGAAGCTGCCATACTCTCATATTCATTCCCGATCTCTCTGGTACTCTTCTTCAAAAGCCTAACGCTCTCCTTCATTCACAAATTTTTTTATAAAGCTCCGTCTATGAATTGGACAAGGCCCATACTCCTTTAATGCACTGATATGTGCTGCCGTCCCATACCCCTTATGTTTGGCAAAGCCGTATTGGGGAAATAATGTATCATACTCTTCCATCATATGATCTCTGGTGACTTTTGCCATAATGCTGGCCGCTGCAATGGACACGCTCTTTCCGTCTCCTTTGATGATGGGCACCTGTTCCATGGTAAGTCCGGGAATGGTAACCGCATCATTTAAAAGAACGTCCGGCTGAAGGCCCAGCTTTCCAACTGCCAGTCTCATCGCCTCATAAGTCGCCTGCAATATATTGATCTCATCAATCCTGTCAGCTCCTACCACACCAACAGCAACTGCTAACGCTTTCTCCTGAATCTCCAAATATAACGCTTCCCGCTTTTTTTCAGACAGCTTTTTGGAATCGTTTAAGTATAAGATCTCACAGTCTCCCGGCAGTATGGCGGCGCCTGCGACTACCGGGCCTGCCAAAGGTCCTCTGCCGGCTTCATCAATGCCGCAGACGATGATATGCTCCTCATACCGGGATTCGTATTCCTTCATCTTCTCTAAACGTTCCTGCTCTGCCTTAAGTTTTTCTTCTGTTAATTTTCTCATTTCCTCTGCTCCCACATTTTGATTGAAAAACAGGGCCGCCCTTTTAAGAGCCGCCCGTGTATTTTTGTATTACTCTTTTGAAGGAAATTCCATGGTCATTCGGCCAAGTTTCCCGTTTCTGAAATCATCAATCAATAAATTGGAAGCCTTAATAAGATCCAGTTCTCCGCCTTTTGCAAGACAGGATCTGGCTCTTGCCACCTCTTCCAATATATGAAACGGTTCTTCCGTTTCTATCCCATACCGTTCTTTCAGTACATTGGGATAATGCTTCACAAGAAAGCGGATCAGTTCCATTGCCAATTCATCTTTGTTTAAAATCTCATCATTAATAGAGCCGATCAAAGCCAGCTTAATCCCTACCTGCTGATCTTCAAACCTGGGCCAGAGAATTCCAGGAGTATCAAGCAGTTCCAGACTCTTATTGAGACGGATCCACTGGTTTCCTTTGGTCACTCCCGGCTTATTGCCTGTTTTTGCACATGCTTTTCCGGCAAAGGAGTTGATAAATGTAGATTTCCCTACGTTTGGAATTCCTACTACCATGGCCCGGACGGGACGGTTTAAAATTCCTCGTCTTCGGTCCCGCTCAATCTTTTCTTTACAGGCGATCTGAACCACATGATTGATCTGCTTCAAACCGGAACCGCTTTTGGAATTTACCTTTACCACGTGGCAGCCCAGAGCCTCAAAGTATTCCGTCCATGCCCCGTTCAAACGCTCATCCGCAAGATCGGACTTATTGAGAAGGACCATCCGGGCTTTCCCGGCTCCCAAATCATCAATATCCGGATTCCGGCTGCTTAACGGCACTCTTGCATCTACCAGTTCTATAATCAAATCAATTAATTTGATATCTTCCTTCATAGCTCTTTTGGCTTTGGTCATATGACCTGGATACCATTGTATATTCATAACATTCCTCTATTTTGAACGAATTAATTCCATCTTTACAAAAGGCATAATCCGAAACCAGACTCTTCCCTGGATCTGACTGCCGCTTACATTGCCGATATTGGAAAACCGGCTGTCCTCACTGCTGTCTCTGTTGTCTCCCAACAGAAAATATTCATCTTCTCCCAGCTTTACAGGCTTTTCTGCCAGTCCAGCCAGAGATACCCGGCCAAGACCTGCCGGTTCTTTCAGCTTCTCACCATCAATATAGATCTCATCGTTTTTAATCTGCACAGTTTCCCCCGGCAGACCAATGACACGTTTTACATTCATCTTCCGGTCTTCTCGCTGAAACACAACCACATCAAAGCGGCCAGGATGACCGAAATCATATGCCAGCCGGTCCATCAAAACCACATCCTCTGATTGAAGGAGGGGATCCATGGAATGTCCAGCGATTACAATCTGAGTGCCAAAAGCATAGACCAGAAACCACGCAAATGCAATCACAACTACAATATCAACAATCCAGTTGACTACATGGCGGAGCTTATTATTGTCTTCACTATGATAAAAATCCATATCAAACACCCCACCTACTAAAGAAAGGGACAATTTACATTGTCCCCTCACATGTTCCGGAATTATCTAACTAATTCTTTAACCTTAGCAGCCTTACCGATTCTGTCTCTTAAGTAATTCAGTTTTGCTCTTCTTACTTTACCCTTTCTAACAACTTCGATGTTGTCTACGGAAGGGGAATGTAATGGCCAGGTCTTCTCAACGCCGATACCGTTTGAGTTCTTTCTTACGGTAAATGTTTCTCTTGCTCCGCCGTTCTGTCTCTTAATGACAGTTCCTTCAAAAATCTGGATTCTTTCGCGGGATCCCTCTTTGATCTTGTTGTATACCTTAACGGTATCACCAACATGGAACTCCGGTACGGACTGCTTTAACTGTGCTGCTTCGATATTCTTAATAATTTCGTTCATTGTGTGAACCTCCTTGATTTTATTTGATGTTCTTAATACTTCATACTGAAATCCGTAACAGAGGAGCATCGCCTTTTCATCACAACATTCTGTATTTTATCATAAAGGACTATGGAATGCAAGTCCTTTCTCTCTTAAATTATTCCCGGTTTTCCTGCTCTTTTTCAAGTTCTTTCAAATATTCTTCTTCTTTTTTTGACAGGACGGCTCCTGCCAGTAAATCGGGTCTTCTCTCTAAAGTTCGTTTGATGGACTGCTCCCGTCTCCAGGTATCAATCTTCTTATGATGTCCGGACAAAAGCACCTCCGGAACCCGCAGTCCCTTGTACTCTTCCGGTCTGGTGTACTGTGGATATTCCAATAAATTGTCATAAAAGGATTCAAACTCTGCAGAAGCATCGTTATTCAAGACTCCGGGAATCAATCTTGAAATGCAGTCGATCATGACCATGGCAGGAAGTTCTCCGCCGGTCAGAACATAATCGCCGATGGATAAGTAATCCGTGGCAATCAGTTCCAACGCCCTTTCATCAATTCCTTCATAATGGCCGCACAGGAACACCAGATCCTCCTCTTTTGCAAGCTCCTTAGCAATCTTCTGATTGAATACCCGTCCCTGGGGAGTCATGTAAATCACACGGGGCTTCTTGCCAATTCTTTCGCAAAGGTCATCATAAGCATCGCAGATGGGCATTGGCTGCATAACCATTCCCGCTCCGCCTCCATAAGGATAATCATCCACATGACGGTGCTTGTCCGTTGAATATTCCCGGATGTCAATGGCCTCAATGGAAAGTAAGCCTTTTTCCGCCGCTCTCCCGATGATACTGGTATTTAGTCCGTTTAAAACCATTTCAGGAAACAGCGTTAATATGTGATAATTCATTCGTACCGCTCCTCCATCTTAATCCAGAAGACCATCCATGATGTGGACAGTAACCGTTTTGTTCTCCAGATCCACCTTTAATACGCATTCCCGGATTGCAGGAAGCAAAACTTCCTTTCCATCGGTTGTCTTCACTTCGTAAACATCATTGGCACCTGTCTTCAGTACATCTGTCAGAGTGCCAAATTCATTGCCGTCTTCCGTAATGACACGGAGACCGATCAAATCAACGATAAAGTTCTCATCCGGTCCAAGGTCTACTGCCTGGTCTCTCGTGATCAACAAGTCTTTGCCCTTGTATTTTTCTATCTCATTGATGGAATCATATCCTTTAAATTTAAGGATTACCATGTTTTTAAAGAATTTTACTCCCTGGATCTCTAAATCCATCTGTTCCCGTCCGGTATCCAGGATTACTTTTTTTAAATTTTTAAAACGGCCTGCGTCATCTGTCGTTGGAAAAACCTTAACTTCTCCCTTTACCCCATGGGTAGAGGAAATCACACCGACTCTCAACAAATTTTCCATCTGTCTCTCCATGTCATACAAAAGAAACCGGATAAGCCTACCCGGTTTTTTCGTATATTTTCACATACCTCTTTTAAAGAACAAAAGAAGACCGTCTTCCCGACAGGCCGGCGGTCTTTCAAGGTTACTGAATCTCTACAGTAACCTTTTTGTCTTCTTTGGAAGCTGCTGCTTTTATAACGGAACGGATTGCTTTTGCAATTCTGCCCTGTTTGCCAATAACCTTACCCATATCGGAAGGTGCAACTGTAAGCTCAAGAATGACTTCATCATCCTTTAAAGTCTCAGTAACAGCAACCTGATCTGGATTATCAACCAGTGCTTTTGCAATTACTTCTACTAATTCCTTCATATGCTTCACCTCTCACTACTGGATACCGGCGATCTTTAAAAGCTTGCTTACAACTTCTGTTGGCTGAGCACCTGTTGCTAACCATTTCTTAGCGTTCTCTTCGTTGAACTTGATTACGCTTGGTTCTGTGTTAGGATCATAGTAACCAACTTCTTCGATAAATCTGCCATCTCTGGGAGATCTGGAATCTGCAACTACAATTCTATAAAAAGGAGCCTTTTTCTGACCCATTCTTTTTAATCTCATCTTTACTGCCATTGTGAAATTCACCTCCTTAAATCTTAAATTTAAAAACTATATATAGCGAACGCAGATACCTGCCTTGCTAACATCAAAGTAAATTAAAACGGTAATTTGAGTTTGCCAAACAATCCGCCGCCATGACGTTTGCCTCCTCCCATCAAACCGGGAAGCTGTTTCATCATCTTCTTCATCTGGTCAAACTGTTTGACGATACGGTTGACTTCGCTGATATCCACGCCGGCACCTTTCGCCACGCGCTGCTTTCTGGAAGCATTCTTCATAAGCTCCGGATTGGTCCGCTCTTTGTCTGTCATGGAAAGAATGATGGCTTCCACACGGTCCATGGCTTTTTCATCAATATCAATATCTTTCAATTGATTCATGCCTGGCATCATGCTCATAATGCTGGCCATTCCGCCCATATTCTTGACCTGGCTCATCTGTTCCAGGAAGTCATTATAATCAAATTCCGCTTTTCGGAGCTTTTGGGATAGCTCTTTTGCCTTTTCTTCGTCGACCTGGTTTTCTGCCTTCTCAATCAGAGAAAGGATGTCTCCCATGCCAAGAATTCTGGAGGCCATACGATCCGGATAAAACTGTTCTAAATCAGAAAGCTTTTCGCCCATACCCACATAAAGAACCGGCTTTCCGGTAACCGCACGGATCGAAAGAGCCGCACCTCCTCGGGTATCTCCATCAAGCTTTGTAACGATAACACCGTCAATGCCAATCTTATCATTGAACATTCCGGCAACATTCACCGCATCCTGTCCAGTCATGGCATCAACCACCAAAATGGTCTGGTCAACCGCTACCACCTCTTTGATTTCAATCAGCTCATTCATCATGTCCTCATCAATATGAAGACGTCCGGCTGTATCGAGAATCACCACATTCTGATCATTCTTTGCGGCAGACGCAATGGCTGCCTTAGCAATGTCAGCCGGTTTATGATTTTCCCCCATGGAAAAAACCGGGACACCCTGCTTCTCTCCGTTGATCTGGAGCTGCTTGATTGCGGCAGGACGGTAAACGTCACAGGCAACCAGCAGAGGCTTTCTGCCCTTTGCCTTTAACTTACCGGCAATCTTGGCTGTGGTTGTGGTTTTACCGGCACCCTGAAGACCGGCCATTAAAATGACAGTGATATCACTGGCAGGCTTTAACTGGATTTCTGTTGTATCAGAGCCCATTAAGTTTACCAGTTCTTCATTCACAATCTTTATTACCATCTGTCCCGGAGTCAGGCTGTTCTGGACATCTTGTCCAATGGCACGCTCCTGTACAGCACTGATAAACTGCTTTACAACCTTAAAGCTAACATCGGCTTCCAACAAAGCCATTTTGACTTCTTTAAGTGCTGTTTTTACATCGGCCTCAGACAAACGTCCTTTGCCTCTCAAATTCTTAAATACGTTTTGTAATTTGTCGGATAAGCTCTCAAAAGCCATCTAACGCCCTCCTAATGAGCTTCCAGCTCGATGATTTCGCCCGATATCTCTTCGATGCGATGGATCAGATCCATGTTCCTGCTCCCGGAAAATTCTTTCGTCAGGTGTTGGATTTCTCTGGCCAGTTTTTTTGTCTGTTCAAACTTCTCCATAAGATGAAGCTTTTCTTCATAACCTTCCAGAATCTTATTGCACCGCTTGATCAGGTCATGTACCCCCTGGCGGCTGATTCCCTGTTCCTCTGCAATCTCACTTAAAGACAGGTCGTAAAAAACCACATCTTCATAGACGTGTCTCTGATGCTCCGTTAAAAGCGCACCATAGAAATCATACAGCAATCCTTGTCTTGCAATCTTTTCCATATCATCACCTGTGATATCATACAATATTTTTTCTATGGTGTCAAGTATTTTTTCTTTACACCCTTTCCGTCTGCTGGTTTGTTATCCTCTGACGCAGGGGAGCGGAAAGAAAATTCTTCATAATATAGTATAGTTTTTTGCTGTGAACAATATAGCTTCCATGACTTTCTCCCGGTAAAATCCTTAGAGCACTGTGCCTGATCTGAGAGGCAAGATAACGGGTATGAGCCTCACGGACCATGTCCTTTTCCCCTGCCAGTATGAGTGTCGGCACAGAAATCTGCCGCAGTTCTTTTCCCGTAATGACAGGTTCTTTTTGTATCATCCGTCTCCGGTGATCTCCTGTCACTGCTTCTGTGACCGCAAAAATTTTAAGCCACCAGAATTTTAAACCACGGGGGCAGAAATTGGCACCGCAAAGCACCAGTTTTTTAAAAAGTCCCGGATACCGGATGCCCAAAAGAAGGCCGATGATTCCACCGTCGCTGAAGCCGCAGAAATAAGGATTTTTTAGCTTCAATGCTCTGGCAAACGCTGCTACATCCGCTGCCATGGCTTCATACCCAATTGATTTTACACGCATGCTTTTTCCATGGCTCCTGGAATCCAGCAAATATACGGTATAACTTTTTTTGAGCATCTGCGCCGTTTCATAAAAAATACGGTGATCCTGTGCGTTCCCATGGACAAGAATTATGGGCCGGCCCCTTCCTGCCTTCTCATAAAACAGTGTAACTCCATTTACCTCAATATACACGAAACAGCTCCTTATCCGGCCGGTACAATCTCGATCCAGTATCCGTCCGGGTCACTGATAAAATAAATGCCCATTCCAGGGTTCTCAAAGCAGATGATCCCCATCTCATCATGCTTTTTATGGAGTTCATCAAATTCATCTACATGGAAAGCCAGATGAAATTCGCATTCTCCCAGGTTATAGGGTTCTTTTCTGTCTGTCAGATAAGTAAGCTCCAGTGTAAAATCGCTGATTCCGTCTCCAAGATATACTAACTTAAAGGAACCGTCGTCCGCAACTTTTTCCCGGACAGGAGTAAGTCCCAGAGCATCGTTATAAAATTTCAGGCTCTTATCCAAATCCAGGACATTAAAATTAAAATGGTTGAATTTTATCATATTTTTCCCCTTTCTTCTTTTAAATAAAGGCTGCTGCAAAATGGAGACCAGATATTCTTCTATCTGCATTCTGCAACAGCCCTGTAACATGACTATTTGGTCGGCACAAGCGCCTTCACGCCACCCATATATGGCTGTAACGCATCCGGAATCTTAACGGTTCCGTCTGCCTGTAAGTTGTTCTCTAAGAAAGCGATTAACATTCTTGGGGGAGCAACCACGGTGTTATTCAAGGTATGAGCAAAATACTTTGTTCCATCTTCTGCTGCTACCCGGATTTTCAGTCTTCTTGCCTGAGCTTCTCCTAAATTGGAGCAGCTTCCTACTTCAAAGTACTTTTTCTGTCTTGGAGACCAGGCTTCCACATCCACGGATTTCACCTTTAAATCCGCAAGGTCACCGGAACAGCACTCCAGAGTTCTTACGGGAATATCCAGGGAACGGAATAAATCAACCGTATTCTGCCATAACTTTTCATACCAGTCCATGCTTTCCTCCGGCTTGCAGACCACAATCATCTCCTGCTTTTCAAACTGGTGAATGCGGTATACACCTCTTTCCTCCAGGCCATGAGCCCCCTTTTCCTTACGGAAGCATGGAGAATAACTGGTAAGCGTCTGAGGAAGTTTGGATTCCGGAAGAATGGTATCAATGAATTTTCCGATCATGGAATGTTCACTGGTCCCGATCAAATATAAGTCTTCGCCTTCGATCTTATACATCATGGCATCCATCTCGGCAAAACTCATAACCCCTGTCACAACTTCGCTGCGGATCATAAACGGGGGAATACAGTATTTGAATCCACGATTGATCATGAAATCTCTGGCATAAGAAATCACAGACGAATGAAGTCTTGCAATGTCACCCATGAGATAATAAAAGCCGTTTCCTGCGACTTTTCTTGCACTGTCAAGGTCAATTCCATCAAAGCTTTCCATAATGTCCGTGTGATACGGAATCTCAAATTCAGGAACCACCGGCTCACCGTAACGCTGGACTTCCACGTTCTCACTGTCATCTTTTCCAATTGGAACACTTGGATCAATGATATTGGGAATGGTCATCATGATTTTTTTGATTTTTTCCTCTAAATCACGTTCCTTTTCTTCCAGAGCAGCAAGATGATCCGAAGCATCCGTAACTTTCTTCTTCATCTCCTCTGCTTCCTCTTTCTTTCCCTGTCCCATCAAGGCCCCGATCTGTTTGGAAAGTTTGTTGCGCTCTGCTCTTAAGGCATCCCCTTCCTGCTTTGCCGCACGATTCTGCTCATCCAGTGCAATGACTTCATCCACCAATGGCAGCTTGCTGTCCTGAAACTTTTTTTTGATGTTTTCCTTTACAATTTCAGGATTTTCTCTTACAAACCTCAAATCTAACATGGTATTCCTCCTGGTTTCTCATAAATATTCTTTTGCGGAATCAGATCCACATAATAATCTGCCGTTGATTATACTACAAAAAAAGGGCAAAGAAAAGCCCTTTTCCTAAATTCCCCTTTTGCAATCTCATTCTCAGCTCCGGATAAGCACAGAAAGCAATTCTTCAAAGCATACCCCGTTTTCCCTTGGTACATTCAGCTGGTCCGATTTTATGATACAGCGTTTTACAAAATCAGCTGCTTTTTTTACCCCAGCCGTCAAAGGAACGCCTTTTACCGCCTGGGCAGCAACAATACTGGAAAAAACATCTCCCGTTCCCGGGCGTTCTCTTCCCACACGCAATGAACGGAGAAAATGTCCGGTCCCATCCTTTTGAAGGACCACATTGGTAATAAAGCCGCCTTCTGTCACTCCGGTAATCACCACTTCTTCCGGTCCCATCTGCTGTATCTCAGATGCCATCCGGATCAGCTCCGCCCGCTTCCAGCCATCTTTTCGGTACTCCCGTCCCGTGAGAATACATGCTTCTGTCAGATTGGGAGTCACGATATCTCCATATCCAACCAGCTCCTTCATCCGGCTGCACAGCAATGGCGTATAGGTCTCATAGGCTTTTCCGTGATCTCCCATGATCGGGTCAATGATCACCTTGGTATCCGGCAAAGAAAATTCCTTTATCATATCAATCACAATCTGGATTTGTGCTTCCGATCCCAAAAAACCGCTGTAAATACCATCAAAAGAAAGGTCCAGTTTTTTCCACTGTTCAATGTATTTTGGCATCTTTTCCGTATAATCATCAAAAAAATAAGTGGGAAAGCCGGTATGATTGGATAATATGGAGGTAGGAACCGGACAGCACTGGATCTTTAAGGCGGAAAGAATGGGTATGACTACGGTCAAAGAGCATCGCCCATAACCGGAAAGATCATTAATGACAGCAATTTTTTTCTGTTGTTTTTCTGACGTCATAAGAACTCCTAATGAATTTTTGAATATAAACCGGACTTGACCAGAGCATTCCTAAGCGGCAGGTAGATAACAACGGAAACGATGGCCGAAGTCACTGCATTGATCAAAGTAGCGGCGGCATTCCATACCAGAGAAACCTCTGCGGCAGGTTTTCCAAGAATCAATAACTTATAAAAATAACCGACCAAAGGATCAAAAATCACATTGAACAAAAGTCCCCCGGCGGCAGCCAGAGCAGTCCAGACAAGGATATGCATTTTATCGGAAGATTCCCCGATTCTTCCCAGTCGATGGGCCAGAAAACCGGTAATCAGACCAATGCATAACTTTAAAAGAAAGGTTTTGGGTGCATAGATTGCATAGACCGGATCAAAGAGATCCCCTATGGTCATTCCGACAGCACCGCCCAAGCCTCCATAAAGGCCCCCGAGAAGCAAAGCACCTAAAACACAGACTGCATTGCCCAGGTGGATGGAAGTGGCATCTCCTCCCGGAAGCGTGATCTTAAACTGCAAAAATGTGAACACCACATAGGACATTGCTGCAAAAAGTCCGGTGAGTGCAACCTTATAAATTCTTTTACTGGATTGATTCATAAATCGTTCCTCCCTTGCTGCATTTGCTGACCCTATCTTACCATGCAGGTGGAATGATATAAATATCCAGTTTTAATATATTAAACCATACCAGTCTAATCGTGGGATTCCACACAGATCAGAGTCCCGGAATCAAATTCCACTTTGCCGGATGCCCCCATCAGCTCATTGCTGATACAAAGACTGGTTCCGATGGTAATATCCTTTTTGAAAAGCGGATACTTAAATCCGGTGAGGGTAATGCCTTTTACCTCTTCGCTCAGAGGAAGGAAGGAAATGTATTTTCCATAGATCTTATCCGCTTCAAAGGTACGGGACTTCTCTATGACTGTGATCCAGTTTCTTTCATCTGCAATCGCTGCCTCCACCCCTTTTTTTAAGCAGGCATAAAGGAGATGGAGATTCCCAAGAAAATGATCCTGTCTTCCACCGGTGGCTCCCAGTAAAACCAGCTTTGTGCAGCCAAGTCTGATTGCCGTATTTAATGCCAGTTCCGTATCTGTCTCGTCTTTTTCCGGTTTATGGATTTCCCACGTGATATTCTCATGTTTGTTCTTATAATCCTGAAGCACCGATTCCTCTACGGAATCAAAATCTCCAACGATAACCTTGGGAGTCAGATTCAGCTTAAATACAGCATTGAGGCCACGGTCGACTGCGATCACCATGTCAAACTGTCTGTTTTCCAAAAAACCTTTGGCAAATTCATAGTCCAGAGGTCCTCCCGTTACAATCAAGCCTGTAATGTCTTTATTCACCGCTCATATTCCCCGAATATTTTCAAAAACTCTTTGGTGTTGGCAACAGCATCGCCTTTAAAAACGGCAGAACCTGCTACAAACACATTCGCTCCCGCTTCAATCAGCTGCCGCACATTTGCACATGTGACACCGCCGTCAACCTGGATATCTGTTTCAAGCCCCCGTTCCCTGCACATGGCTCTTAAAGCTTTAATCTTTGGAAGTGTATAAGGAATGAATTTCTGACCTCCGAATCCGGGATTTACGGACATGATAAGTACCATGTCAACCTCCGGCAGAATGCAGTCAAGGACAGAAAGGGGAGTTGCCGGATTTAAAGCGATTCCTGCTTTTAAGCCTGCTTCCTTAATTTGATTTACGGTACGGTCCAGATGGACGCAGGCTTCCGCATGGACGCAGATCAAATCAGCTCCGGCTGCTTTGATGTCGCTTACATACCTTCCCGGTTCCTCAACCATCATATGCACATCGAATACCCGGTCCGTGCAGCTTCTCAAACTGCTGATCACCGGCATCCCAAATGAAATGCTGGGTACAAATGCACCATCCATTACATCCAAATGAATATAGTGTGCTCCGGCTTCCGCTACCGCTGACACCTGCTGTCCAAGATTTTTAAAATCCGCAGCCAATATAGATGGGGCTAGTTTTAACATATTAATATCTCCTTTTTTCTTTCAGTTCCTGATATAAAAGCCGGTAATTCTCATAACGGTTCCGGCTGATGGTTCCTTCTTCCACCGCATCTTTCACACCGCAGTCTCTTTCTCCAATATGGACGCATCCGAGAAAACGGCAGTTTTCCTCATAGGCCTCAAACTCCGGAAAATAATTCTTTAAATGGCCGCATTCCATATCTTCGATATACATGGAGCTAAATCCAGGGGTATCCATCATATAGGTACTGTCCCCCATATCGAAAAGCTCCGAATGTCTGGTCGTGTGCTTCCCTCTTTGTATCTTTTCGCTGATGGTTCCGGTCTCCATCTCCGCCTGAGGATACAAAAGATTGGTAAGAGAGGACTTTCCTACACCCGAAGGACCTGCAAGAACCGTGGTCTTTCCCTTTAGGAGAGTCCTTATCTCTTTTATTCCCTGATTTTTCCGGGTACTGGTGAAATACACCGGATATCCTGCTGTTTCATAAATCTGTTTAAGCTCCAGCATCTTTTCATCGCCTGTTAAATCAATTTTATTAAAACAGATATTGACAGGAACCTCCTGAACCTCCATCATAACGAGGAAACGGTCCAGAAGGTTTAAATTAGGTTCAGGATGGGTTATGGAAAACAACACCAGAGCCTGGTCCACATTGGCAACAGAAGGACGGATGAGTGCATTCTTACGGGGAAGGATCTCATCAATGTTTCCTTTCCGTTCCGCTTCATCCAGTATGGTAATACTCACATCATCCCCTACCAGAGGTTTTAAATTCTTGTTGCGGAAAATTCCTTTTGCCTTGCACTCGTAAAGATTTCCGTCCATTGCATGTACATAATAAAATCCTGCAATTCCTTTCAATATTTTTCCTGTCATATATAATCCCTTACGATTGTGGTACCGGAACAAATGTGATGGAATAAGAATCAATCACTTCTCCAGTCTCCACATTTACAATTTCTACGGTTCCGCTTGTGACACCGTAAGCTCCTTCAATATTTTTAAATGATACGGGAAGCATCTGGTCACCATTCATAGTGACCGGTCCCATAAGTTCCCTTATCACATCTTTTCCGTTCACCGACTGCCGAAGCTGTATCTTGAGAGTCAGCTGGGTGCTTCCGGAGCCTGGTCCAATGATTCTCTGTAACGAATAGGATTTGTCAATGGAGGCTAAGTATCTGTATTTTGACTGTTGAGCGGTTCCGGTGCTGACAACATAATTCACCGCACTCCCTGCTTCTAGCTGCGTGCCTGCCGCCGAGGACTGGCTGATGACATTTCCTCTTGGTACCGTTTCAGAGGCGGCCTCCGTAATCGTACCTTCTGCCAGGCCAGCATCCGCAAGCAGCTCTCCAGCCAGTTCCCTGGTCTGGCCCGTAATATTGGGCACGGTTACCGGGTTTATGAGCGCAGGACCGCTGCTGGATACAATGGTTACCGTCTCTCCTTCTTTTGCTTCAAACGGACTGTAACTGATGACATAGCCGTTTGATACGCTGTCGCTGCTCTTTTGTTCCACTTCTACTTTCAGACCTTTTGCTTCCAGTGTTGACTTTGCAGTTGCCGCGTCCATTTTTTCAAGCCCAAGTTTTGATAAATCAATGGTGATGTGCTCCGGGCCTTTACTGATCACAACATATACCGCTGAGTACTTGTCAACCACAGTTCCGGCAGATGGTTCCTGAGAAACAATATCCCCTTCGGCAACGGATTCTGAAAACACATAATCACTGGTCTTCATATACAGACCGCCGCTGTTCTTTAATTTCTGCGATGCTATATCTGCAGCTAGTCCAATGACATCCGGCATCTTCACACTCTTATCGCTTAAAGTTTCTTCTTTCGATACCTCCGCCGTTGATTCCGGCATTTTAGAAGAACCGGAGCGAAACAAACCGCCGATCTTGGCAAAAACAACAAGCAGCACAATCACAATGATCACCGCAACTAAAATTCCTGCAGCAGTCAGAAGCTTTTCGATCTTGGGATTAATATCTTCCTCCGAATCTTCTTTTTTTGTTCTGCCTGCCGGCATCTGGGCATCCTGTTTTCTTTCCGGACGGCGTTCATTTCTCTGCTCCTTCTTCCGGTTGCCGGGAACATCAGAGGGCCGGTCTGACGAAACTTTTCTTCCCGAACGGATCTGCTCCAGCTCAGGTTTCCCAATGATAACCGTCTGGGAATCGTCTATCTGAGGATTGTGATGGACAAAATCTCCATCCGGGTCCACCAGCGCATGCCGTAAATCCGCAATCACTTCAACCATACTTGCATATCGGTATTCCGGTTTTTTTTCTGTGCTTTTTAAAATAATGTTCTCAAGCCCTACGGGAATGTCTTCGTTATAATAACTGGGCGGAGTAATGGGCGTTTCCAAATGTGCCAGGGCTACGGTAACCGTATTATCTCCCTGAAAGGGGACTCTGCCGGCCACCATCTCATACATGGTGATGCCCAGAGAGTAAATATCACTTCTTACATCGCTGTATCCCCCTCTTGCCTGTTCCGGTGATATGTAATGGACAGAGCCTACCGCAGTGGCACTAAGAGTCTGGGAAGTAGCGGCCCTTGCAATCCCAAAATCCGCCACCTTTACCTTGCCATCTCTGGCAATGATAATATTCTGTGGTTTGATATCCCTATGTATGATGCCCTGTTCATGTGCCGCAGAAATCCCCTGAGCCACCTGCATGGCAACACCAATGGCTTCCTTGACATCAAGGCAGCCTTTTTTTGATATATAATTTTTTAATGTAATTCCTTCAATCAGTTCCATTACGATGTAATGGAGATTCCCCTCATCCACAACGTCGTATATATTTACAATATTGGGGTGGGAAAGACGGGCGGCTGCCTGAGCCTCCATCTTAAATTTACTGACGAAACCACTGTCAGAACTGAATTCTTCTTTTAATAATTTTATGGCAACAAGGCGGTTTAATTTATGGCACAGGGCCTTAAACACATTTGACATGCCGCCGGAACCGATCTGTTCCAGTATTTCATATCTTTCTTGTAAAAATGTGCCAGGTCTTAGAATCATAAGCTTTCCTCCCCGCCAACTTCCGGATCAATCAAAACAACTGCTATGTTGTCTTTCCCGCCATTGTCATTGGCTACTGTTATCAATTTCTCTGCCTTTTCCTTCAGGTCCAGCTCTGAGCAGATAATTTCTTCCATCTCAGCGTCCTCCAGCATATTGCTGAGTCCATCGGAACACATAAGTATATAATCTCCCGGTTCCAGGCTGACCTCAAAAAAATCGATCTCCAGCTTATCTTCCGTACCAACTGCTCTTGTAATAATGTTCTTTTTTTCCCGGTAATCCCGGCTTCCCCGTTCCATCTGACCCAGGGAAACCAATTCTTCCACATAGGAGTGATCCTTCGTAATCTGCTTCAGCTGATTCCTGACCAGATACAGCCGGCTGTCTCCCACATTGGCTACATACATAGAGGAATCCTCGATCACAGCTGCCACCAGGGTCGTACCCATGCCATTCAATTCTGCCTTTTCCCTGGATTCCTTATAAAGCATACCGTTGACTTTTTCAATTCCCTCCCGCAAAAGAGGGATGATCCCGGTTTCACTGGCCTGTTTTAAATGTTCCACCAGATGTTCCGAAATATATCTGGAAGCATAATCTCCGGCCTGATGACCGCCCATTCCGTCTGCAACTATAAAAAGGTTAGGCAGCAAACCGACTGTTTCGGCAGAGGCATAGACATAATCCTGATTGGCCGTACGGACTCTTCCGATATCGGTCATAGCGTAAGCCTTCATCGTTTCTATCTCCCTTCCTCTTTACTCCTGATTGATAAAACTCTTTCTAAGCTGTCCACAGGCACCGTTAATATCACGTCCCATTTCTCTTCTTATAGTAACATTAATTCCGTTTTTTTCAAGATAATTTTTAAAGTCCAGGATCGCCTTCTTGTCTGATTGCACATAATCCCGTTCTTTGATCGGATTTACCGGTATGAGATTTACGTGGCCATGGATGCCTTTTAAAAGAGCAGAAAGAGCGGCAGCTTCTTTTAAATTATCGTTGACTCCGCTTACCAGGCTGTATTCAAACGTAAGCCTTCTTCCTGTTTTTTCAAAATATTCCTGACAGGCAGGCAATACCTCCGTCAAAGAATAACGGTTGGCAATGGGCATCAGACTCCTTCGCACTTCATCGTTAGGAGCATGAAGAGAAAGTGCCAGCGTGATCTGAAGATCTTCCTCTGCCAGTTTCCGGATTCCGGGCACAATGCCGCAGGTCGATACCGTAATATTCCGCTGACTGATATTCAAACCGTTTTCATCGGTGAGAAGGTGGATAAAAGCAATCAGATTGTCATAGTTATCCATAGGCTCTCCAGACCCCATGACCACAACGTTGGAAACCCTTTCTCCCGTAGCTTTCTGAATCCGGTATATCTGATCAAGCATCTCGGAAGGGGTCAGATTCCGTTCCAGACCATCAAGGGTGGAAGCACAGAAACGGCAGCCCATGCGGCAGCCCACCTGGGATGAGATGCAGACGGAATTGCCGTGTTTATATTTCATTAAAACACTTTCAATGATATTCCCATCGGAAAGGCCAAATAAATACTTTCTCGTTCCGTCTATTTTTGAAATTTTTTCCTCTACGACCACAAGGGATGTAAATGCTGCTGACTGCAGCAATTTTTCTTTCAGAGATTTTGGAAGGTTGGTCATTTCATCGTAATCAGAAGCCAGTTTCTTGTGCATCCACTCATAAAGCTGTTTTGCACGGAACGGTTTTTCTCCAATTGACATCATATAGGAAGTCAGTTTCTCCAGATTCAGAGATTTTATATCTGTTTTTACCATTTTATTTTACCTTTTTATAAATGCCGAAAGAAAGAACCCGTCACAAGGGTGGATTCCCGGCAATAACTGAATATATCCGTGTTTCATCGTATCAGCCGTCAGCTGATCTCCCAGCATTCCGGTTAAGTCCATAGGGTCAAATGGAAAGTGTTCAAGAAACCATCGGACATTTTCTTCATTTTCTTTTTTATTGATCGTACATGTGCTGAATACCAGTTTTCCGCCGGGTTTTACATAGGACTGGACCACAGTAAGTATTTCCCTTTGAAGGGAAGCCAGGGACGCAAGGTCCTCTTGTTTCAAACGGTATTTGATATCCGGCTTTCTGCCAATGATTCCAAGACCGGAACAGGGCAGATCCGCAATTACAATATCGGCTTTTTCTATGGATTCCTGATCTGAAACCAGCGCATCCTGAACTTTTGTCCGGATATTTTTAAATCCGCACCGGTCAATATTCTCCTTAATAAGGCTTACCTTATATTCGGTCAAATCCCGGACCTCCACCATGCCTGTGCCATGAAGCTTATCTGCCATATGAATGCTTTTCCCACCCGGAGCACCGCAGACATCTATCACATAATCGCCTTCTTTGGGGGCTGCCGCTTCTCCGACAAAGACTGAGCTTAAATCCTGAACCTGAATCAAGCCATCGTTAAAAGCTGCAAGCCCTTCCAGATAATCATAGTTTTCCAGATAGAGCACGCCTTCTGAAATACCGGACTCCGTTACATTTACTCCTTGTCCCTGCAGGCTTTTTATAATCTCTTCTTTGGAAGACCTGGCAAGATTGCAGCGGACCGTTGTCTTTTTGTTCTTTAAAAACGACTCCATCATGGTTACGGCTGTCTCTTTTCCATAGGCCTCCTCCCACATGGATACGATCCAGTCCGGCATGGAATAACGAACCGAAGCGTTGGGCCAGCTTAAGTGATCTTTATTTCTTGAAATATTGCGCAGAACTCCATTGACAAACCCCTTTAAGCCGGTGAACTTTCTCTTTACGGCAAGTTTCACAGCCTCATTGCAAACCGCAGAATCGGGTACGCGGTCCATGTATAAAAGCTGATAGACCGACATCCGCAAAATGGTGCGGATGACGGGCTTCATTTTCTTAACCTTTGTATTGGAAAAAGAATCAATGACGTAATCAATCTGGAGTAAATATTCCACGGTTCCCTCTGCAATTCTGGAGATAAATGCCCGCTCCGGTTTATCCAGATACTGATATTTATTCAGTGCCTGACGCAGGATGATATGGCTGTATCCCGACCGTTCCAATATTTCTATCAGGATATCAAGTGCAATTTCCCTGCTGTCTGTCTCTTTAGTCATCGTTTCTTCTTCCTCCAACTCCTCCGAACAGGAATATAAGTCTGGCAAGCTGCAGCACCGTTGCTGCCAAAGCAGCCACATAAGTAAGAGCTGCCGCTCCGAGAACTTTTCTGGTATGCCCCAGTTCCTCAGTTCCTAAAATTCCTACCTGTCCAAGCAAGTCTACCGCTCTCCTTGAGGCATTAAATTCCACCGGAAGTGTTACAAGCTGGAATAGAACTGCTAAAGAAAACAAAATCAGCCCCACATTTACCAGAGGGGAACCAACTCCGCCGATAAAAAAGCCCAGGAGAATAATAGGAAAAGCTGCCTGGGAGCCAATATTGGCCACCGGTACAATGGCACCTCTAAGCCTTAATGGAACATATCCAGTGTTATGCTGCATGGCATGGCCGCACTCATGGGCTGCAACCCCAATGGCTGCAACCGATGTGGAACCGTATACAGAATCTGACAAATTCACCGTCTTACTCCTGGGATCATAATGATCGGTCAGCTGGCCGCTTACCTGGCGGACTTCAACATCGTATATCCCCTGGGAATTTAAAAGGCGTTTTGCCGCTTCCGCACCAGTCATACCGGACATGCTTCTCACTTTTGAATATTTATTATAAGTGCTGCTTACTCTGGCAGATGCCGCCATTGATAAAACGGCTCCGATGATTACAAAAATTAAGGTAGGATCCAAATAATATCCCATCATTCCTCCATAAAACATAATCAAACACTCCTTTCAAAAACAGTACCTTCCGCAATGGAATATCCCCGCAGAAATGCGCCGACATCCATGCGCTTTTTTCCCTGTAACTGCAGTTCACAGATGGATAATCCGCCTTTTCCGGTCTTTACAACCAAACGATCCCGTCCGGCTTCCACCACCTGTCCGTAAACTCCTTCATACTCCTTATCCACCACAGAGGCTTCCCAAATCTTTATTACCTTATTATTCCAGGAGGTATAAGCGCTGGGCCATGGATTCAACCCGCGGACCAGGCGTTCAATGGCCTGGGCCTCCATCGACCAGTCAATGTCACCCATGGATTTTTTAATCATCCCCACATAGCTTGACTTGGTGTCATCCTGAGGCGTACGGACTGCGGTTCCTTCTTCCAATTTCTTTAAAGTCTTTAAAATCAGCGTGCCTCCCACTTCACTTAATCTGTCGTGAAGACTTCCTCCTGTTTCTTTTGGATTCAAAGCAAGAATCTCCTGATCCAGCATATCTCCGGTATCCAGTCCTTCCGCCATCATCATGGTGGTTATACCGCTTTCCTTTTCCCCATTGATCACTGCATGCTGAATGGGGGAGGCTCCCCGATATTTCGGCAAAAGGGAAGCATGAATGTTCACACAGCCATATTTGGGAATATCCAGAATGCTTTTCGGCAGTAATTGTCCAAACGCTGCAACCACCATAACATCCGGCGCCAGATCTGATAAGATTTTAACAAACTCTGGATCTCTTGCCTTTACCGGCTGGTAAACCGGAATGTGAAACTCCAGCGCCTGTTCCTTAACCGGAGTCATCTGAATTTCTTTTCCTCTTCCTTTTGGTTTATCCGGCTGAGTGACTACTGCGACCACATCATGGCCGGCTTCTACCAACGCCTTTAAAGCCGGTACGGAAAAATCAGGCGTTCCCATATAAACAATACGCATAGCTACTCTTCAACCTCCATGTCTTCCTCCAGCTCGGAGACATCTTCTAACTCGCCTTCTACTTTATCCACATATAGATCACCGTTCAAATGATCGCACTCATGGCACACGGCACGGGCCAGAAGCTCTTCCCCTTCCAGTTCAAAAGGCTTCATCTCAATGTCATAGGCTCTTACTTTTACATAATTAGGTCTGGTAACGATACCGGATTTTCCCGGCACGCTCAGGCAGCCTTCCGGTCCTGTCTGGCTTCCGGATGTCTCTAAAATCTCCGGATTAATGAGCACGTACTGATTGCCGTCCTCCACATCAATGACCACGATCTGCTTTAAAATGCCGACCTGGGGGGCGGCAAGACCGACTCCGTTGGCTTCGTACATGGTTTCAAACATATCTTCAACAAGCTCTATAATCCTCGGCGTAATTTCTTTTACCGGTTTGCAGTGTTTTCTTAAAATTTCATCTCCAATGGTTCTAATCTTTCTAATGGCCATTTTCACTTATCCTCTCATTTACGAAAAATCATATTGTATCATGATCTGATCAAACAACTCCGGATGAGTCTCTGAGAAACCATCAATCTGATCCCTGATTTTTATTAGTATATCATAGTTTTCATGTTTCAAGTATAAAATTTTTCTATATATATCATTAATTTTGTATACAGAAGCCTCTACCGGTCCGATGATCTGTACCCTTTCCTGCTCTGCCTGGGGCATGATAAATGCAGCGGCGGCATCAGATCCGTGGGTTAAAAGTTTCTCCTCTCTGGAGGAAAACTGAACGGTAAAAAGCACGTTTGCCGGAGGATATTTCATCAGACGGCGAAAAGCCATTTCCTGATTGTAAAAGGATTCATAATCCTGGCTTGCTGCTGTCACGATCCCATAGTGCTCCGGGCTGTAGGTCTGGATGATCACGTCTCCATGCTTAAAATCTCTTCCTGCCCTTCCGGCCGCCTGCGTCAAAAGCTGAAAGGTCCGCTCTGCGGAGCGGTAATCGGGAGTGTTTAAGGATAGATCCGCAGCCAGGACACCAACTAAGGTCACATTGGGGAAATCATGGCCTTTTACGATCATCTGCGTACCGATCAGAATGTCCGCTTCCCCTTCGGAAAAGGCGGTAAGAATTTCTTCATGTCCGCCTTTTTTCTTTGTCGTATCCAAATCCATGCGGAGCACTCTGGCAGAGGGGAACATTTTTTTCGTCATCAGTTCAATCTTCTGTGTCCCCACACCAAAATTGGCAATGTAAGGAGAAGAGCAGGCGGGACACCGGTCAGGCATGGGAACGGAGTGGCCGCAGTAATGGCATACGAGACGGCTGTTGTTATGAAGCGTCAGTGTCACATCACAGTGGGGACAGCGTATGGCTTCCCCGCAGGAACGGCAGGAAACAAAATTGGCGTACCCTCTCCGGTTGATGAACAGCATGATCTGCTCTTTTTTTGCCAGACGGTCTTCCATCAGCGCCTTTAACGGTCTGCTGAATATGGATTTGTTGCCTTCCTTTAATTCCTGCCTTAAATCCACCACGGATACGGCCGCAAGCCGGCTGTCTTTTTTGGCCCGTTCGGTAAGGCGGAAAAGCTGGTATTCCCCTCTCAGCGCCTTTGTATATGCCTCCAGAGACGGGGTCGCTGAACCTAAAACCAGGGATGCGTCCTGCATGGAAGCTCTTTTTTCCGCCACTTCTCTCGCATGGTATCTGGGAACCACTTCACTTTTATAGGCACCCTCGTGCTCCTCGTCGATAAGGATCAGCCCCAGGCGGGAAAACGGGGTAAACAGGGCGGAGCGTGGGCCTATCATAATATCAATATCCCCATTTCTGGCCCGCTCAAACTGATCGTAGCGTTCTCCGGCTGACAGCCTGGAATTGATGATGGAAACGCGGTTTCCAAACCTACCATAAAAACGCATTACGGTCTGATAGGTCAGGGCAATCTCCGGGATGAGAACGATGACCTGCTTCCCATCTTCAATAACCCGGTCAATCAATTCCATGTAGACCTCTGTTTTCCCGCTTCCTGTAACACCGTGAATTAAATACGTCTTACGGATATGGGCCGAATAATCTCTGCGAAATTCCTCCACTATGGCCTGCTGCCCTTTATTCAGCAAGACCCTGGACTTTCCAGTTGCTTCCAGCTTTATGGGATTGCGGTATACCTCCTCGGATTCAAGGCTTACATACCCTTTTTCTATGACCGGCTTTAATGTGGCAGACGAAAGATTCATCTGATTGACGGCGATTTCATAAGGAATCAGGGGATTATCCAGAAATGCCTGAAAAAGCCGGACTCTGGCCTTGTATTTCTTTTTTTCCGCTTCCTGCAAAGCGGTCAGAAGGTCTTTCTTTTGAAGCAGACAGCGAAGAACCTTTTTTTCCTTTGGTTTGATTTTCTGTTTTACCGGGAGCACCGTTTTAAGAGCCTGGTTCATGGTGGAACCGTATTGCTCCTTTAACCACCACGCAAGCGAAACCAGAAGGGATTCTGCCGTCACACCGTCTGTCACAATCCCTGCGATTTCTTTGATTTTATCTCTGTCGTAATCCGCATGGGAAGCAATGCCCACCACGTATCCTTTTCGCATGGCATTGCCTCTTCCAAAAGGAATCAGAACCAGAGATCCCACAGCTACATCTTCACATAGCCGTTCCGGGATCCGGTAATCAAAGGTCCTGTCAACTTTTTCATGGGAAATATCTATGATAATCCGGGCATATCGTTCTGCCATTCCTTCACCTGTTTCTGTATTTTTCTTTGCATTGTCAAATCAGATGAAACTGATCTGCCACCTGACTAAGTTTCATGCTGTTGGACCCTTTAAAAAGAACGCTGTCTCCTTCTTTTAATTCTTCTTTTAAGTATGCAACAAGTGTCTCCTGCTCCATAAACTCTTTTACAAGAATTCCCGTTCCTTTTTCCTTTACCGCCCGGGCAATTTCACCTGCCAGCTCTCCAAGGGTCACCACTTCGTAAATGGGGTGCTCCGCAATATATTCTCCTATTTCATAGTGATACTTAAAAGCATCTTCTCCCAGCTCTTTCATATCCGCCAATACGGCAATCCGTCTTTTGGCTTTTGTCAAGGAAGAAAGCACCTCCAGTCCGGCTTTCATGGAAACCGGGCTGGCGTTGTAGGTATCATCAATAATTGTCATACCGTTATGCGTATAGATCTGCTGACGGTTTTTAAAACCGGCGAACCCGGAAAGGCGTTTTGCTGCCGCTTCCATTGGGATGCCGCATTCTGCCGCAACCGCCAGAGAAACCATGGCATTTAATACATTATGGCTCCCCATAACCGCCAGTCTGACAGGAACTCTCTGCTCTTTGCAGACCGCAGTAAATGCAGGGAAGCCGTCCTCCAGACGAATCTCTTCCGCCCGGTAATCGGAATTTTCACCGGTACCATAATAGATGGTGCGGCAGCCGTCTTTGGCTTTTGTTTTCCGCAGCAGATCATCATCCCCATTGAGAAACAGGATTCCTCCCTGGGTCAGTCCATCCTGAATGGTCAGCTTCTCTTTATAAATATTCTCTCTGGAGCCAAGCTGTTCGATATGGGTAATTCCGATATTGGTAATCACCGCCATCTGGATTTGGGCGATTTTTGCAATCACCGTCAATTCCCCCGGTTCGCTCATCCCCAGTTCAATGACCCCAATCTCGTCATCGGGTGTAATTTCAGAGATTGTAATGGGAACGCCTACCTGACTGTTGTGATTGCCGGGAGTTTTATAGACCTTAAAACCGGCCGTCAGCGCACAGGCTACCATTTCCCTTGTGGTTGTCTTTCCTACGCTTCCGGTAATTCCAACCAAAGGCAGGGTAAGACGGCTTCTATAATAACTTCCGATCGCCTGAAGTGCTTTTTTTGTATCCTCCACGCGAATCCAAGGTTTCTCAGATTCCATGGTATCGTGCTCACTGGTCAAAGCTGCTGCCGCACCATTTTCAAATGCCTGTTCAATAAAACGGTGGGCATCCACGTTTTCCCCGATCAGAGGGACAAAGAGTGAACCCTCCTTTTGGCTCCTTGAATCTATAGTTATGTGTTCCAGAACCGTATGTTCATTTCCGCAGAGAAGTTTTCCTCCTGTTGCCAAAAGTATTTCCTGAACCGTTATATTTACCATTGTTTCCTCCGTTCTTATACGCCTGTGCGTATCACCCTTCCATTTACCGCGGAAATGCCGAAAGCACATATTTTCAGCTTCCGGCATCTTCTCTTTTCATCCAGGTATTTATT
Source organism: Lacrimispora sinapis (assembly GCF_043633585.1). Lineage (NCBI taxonomy): Bacteria > Bacillati > Bacillota > Clostridia > Lachnospirales > Lachnospiraceae > Lacrimispora > Lacrimispora sinapis. The sequence goes on from NZ_CP141832.1 coordinate 1,985,307, forward strand.
TGCTCAGCCTTTCTGCCACCTTTAAAACCTCTTCACGGTCTGAAAAATGATGGCGGACCCCATTCATCTCCTGGTAATCCTCATGGCCCTTTCCGATAATAGCAATCATGTCACCTGGTTGTGCATGGGTCATGCTGTACTCAATGGCCTCTCTGCGGTCAGGAATCTCGATGAATTTTCCTCCGGTCTTTTCGATGCTCCCACGAATGTCGGCAATAATATCCTCGGTCTTTTCAAATCTGGAGTTATCTGCAGTAATAATCGTAAAATCTGCCAGACGGCCTGCACTGTCCCCCATAGAATACCGGCGGTCCTTAGAACGGTTTCCGCCGCATCCAAACACGCATACCAGACGTTTTGGCTTATAATCCCTTAGTGTGGTAAGAAGGCTTTCCATGCTGACCGCATTATGGGCGTAATCTACGATCACGGTACACGTTTCAGAGGTATATACGATCTCCATACGTCCGTTTACACTTAAATGCTCCAGCCCATGGCAGATCCTTTCCTTAGGAAGCTCAAGAAAACTCAAAACACTGACAGCTGCCAGCGCATTGGCAACATTGAACCGTCCGGGAATGTTGACCCGTACGGAAAGCTCATAACGGCCTTTTACATCAAATTCCAGGCCCACAAAATCCGGCTGGGACACATAGTGGATATTTTCTGCCTTAAAGTCCGTTCCTTCTTCATCCATGGAAAAAGAATAAAGCTCACAGGCGGCATCCTTTGTCACCTCAGCCCAATGGGTATCATCCCGATTCATGATACCCTTCCTGGAGCAATGGAAAATACGGGACTTATAATACAGATATTCTTCAAAATCATCGTGTTCATCCGGGCCGATATGGTCAGGAGAAATGTTGGTAAACAATCCGTAATCAAAGGTGATCCCATCTACCCGGTGCATTTTAAATGCCTGGGAGGATACTTCCATTACCATATATTCGCATCCGGCATCTGCCATATTGCGGAAGGCTTCATGAAGTTCATAGGACTCCGGAGTCGTATTCTTCGTAGGGGTAACGGTTTGCCCGATGACGATACCAGTGGTGCCGATCATTCCCACCTTTTTCCCGCAGGATTCCAAAATCGTTTTGATCATATGAGTGGTCGTGGTTTTCCCCTTGGTTCCTGTGACTCCAATGGTCACCATCTTCTTTGCCGGATAATCAAATCTGGCGGCAGACAAGAGAGCCAGTGCTTCTCTTGCATTATGTACGAGGACAGCCGTAACGCCCTCAGGAACCGGCACCTTTTGTTCTACTACCAGAACCTTGACACCAGCTTCCACCACGGAAGGGATAAATTCATGAGAATCAATTTTGGTTCCCTTCATACACACAAACACAGCACCTTCTCTGGCTTTTCTGGAGTCATATACCACTTCCTCCACTTCCACATCAAGGTTTCCCTGTATTGCTTCATATTTTAAGTCCTTGAGCCATTCTTTAAACTTCATAGAAACCTCCAAATCAGAATAATCCTGTGATTACTCCCTCGTTATTAATATCAATATTGTCTGCCGCCGGTTTTTTGGGAAGCCCCGGCATGGTCATAATCGCTCCCGTCATCACCACGACAAAACCTGCACCCGCCGATACAAAGGCATCCCGGACGGTAATCTCAAATCCTTCCGGCCGTCCAAGCTTTGTCTGGTCATCCGACAGAGAATATTGAGTCTTGGCCATGCATACAGGCAGATGTCCGAATCCCATGTCTTCAAATTTTTTTAGGGCCCTTGAAGCTGCCGGTGCATACGTCACGCCGCCGGCACCATAGATCTCCCTGGCAATGGTCTCCACTTTTTCTTTTAATCCCATCTCAGACGGGTAAAGGGGTGCAAAATTACTTTCTTTGTGCTCCAGAGTATAGAGAACTTTTTCAGCCAGCTCCATACCGCCCTGACCGCCTTTTTCCCAAACCTGGGATAAGGCAAATTCACAGTTTCGTTCTTCACAGAATGTTTTTACAAATTCATATTCCGCCTTGGTATCCGTAAGGAAGGAATTCAGGGTAACGATTACCGGAACTCCATACTTGTGCATGTTTTCAATATGTTTTTCCAGATTGGAAATCCCCAGCTCCAGCGCGGGAAGATTTTCTTTATCCAACTGGTCTTTTGGAACTCCTCCGTTGTATTTTAATGCTCGTATGGTGGCTACCAGGACTATGGCATCTGGTTTTAATCCGGCCATCCGGCATTTGATATCCATAAATTTTTCGGCACCTAAATCAGCTCCGAAGCCGGCTTCCGTCACCACAATATCCGCCAGCTTTAGGGCAGTCTTTGTAGCGCGGACACTGTTGCAGCCGTGGGCAATGTTGGCAAAGGGTCCGCCATGAACGATGGCACCGGTGTGTTCCAGGGTCTGGATGAGGTTGGGCTTCAGCGCATCCTTTAACAAGGCCGCCATCGCTCCTACCGCATTTAACTGGGCAGCAGTTACAGGTTCTCCTGCATAATTATATGCAACGATGATTCTTCCCAACCGTTCTTTTAAATCTTCCATGTCATCAGCCAGACAAAGAATTGCCATGATCTCCGATGCGACTGTAATGACAAAGTGATCTTCTCTCACAAACCCTTCTGCTTTGGACCCAAGACCCACTACGATGTTGCGGAGTGCCCGGTCGTTCATATCCAGACAGCGTTTCCAAAGGATCTGTCGGGTGTCGATTTCCAGGGCATTGCCCTGATGGATATGATTATCCAATAAAGCTGCCAAAAGATTGTTGGCCGATGTTATGGCATGAAAATCACCGGTAAAATGAAGATTTAAATCTTCCATGGGAACTACCTGGGCATAACCGCCTCCCGCAGCCCCGCCCTTTATACCGAAGCATGGTCCAAGAGATGGTTCCCGGAGCGCAATCATTGCCTTTTTCCCCATAGCTCCAAAGGCTTCTCCAAGGCCTACGGACGTGGTGGTTTTTCCTTCGCCTGCAGGAGTGGGATTGATGGCTGTTACCAGTACCAGCTTTCCGTCTTTTTTGTCTTTCACCTGCTGCCAAAGCTCCTCGGACAGCTTTGCCTTATATTTTCCGTAAAGTTCCAGTTCATCCTCTGTGATTCCGTAAGAAGCAGCCACTTCCTTAATGGGGATCATCCTTGCTTCCTGTGCGATTTCAATGTCTGTCTTCATCTGTATGTTCCTCCCTTATATGTAATGATGCCGTTCCATCTTAATAACCTTGTTCCAACATCTCTTCAAACTCTTCCATACTCATGAGCACCTTCCGGGGCTTTGTTCCTTCTTCTTCTCCTACCACACCCGCTTCCGCCAGCTGGTCCATGATCCGGGCCGCCCGGTTAAAGCCGATTTTAAACATCCTCTGAAGCATTCCGATGGAGGCTTTGTCCTTCTCAATGATAAATTTGCCTGCCTGTAAAAAATACTCATCCCGGTCATTGCCTCCGCCTTTCATCTCACCGCCGGAGGGGGCAGAAGCGATCATGCTTTCTACATTCTTATCGTAGTTGGGCGTCATCCCCTGTTCTGTCAGGAAATCCACCACCCGGGATACTTCCGTGTCAGATACAAATGCACCCTGAACACGCATGGGCTTTGGATATCCTGCCGGATAAAACAGCATATCCCCTTTTCCTAACAGCTTTTCGGCACCGTTCATATCTATGATGGTTCTGGAATCCACGCCGGAAGAAACTGCAAAGGCCACCCTTGATGGCACATTGGCCTTGATAAGTCCGGTAATAACGTTTACCGACGGACGCTGCGTGGCAATGACCAGATGAATTCCCGCTGCTCTTGCCAGCTGTGCAAGCCGGCAGATGGAATCCTCTACCTCTCCAGGCGCCACCATCATTAAGTCCGCAAGCTCGTCGATAATGATAATAATCTGCGGCATCTTTTGGGGCTTATTTTCATCGTCAATATCTTTGATGCTCTCCACTTTGGCATTATACCCCTTTATTTCCCGCACATTATACTGGGCAAACTTGTTATAGCGGTCTGTCATCTCTGCCACCGCCCAGTTCAGTGCGCCAGAAGCCTTTTTCGGGTCCGTGACCACAGGAAGAAGCAGATGAGGGATGCCGTTGTATACACTTAGTTCCACTACCTTGGGGTCCACCATAATCAGCTTTACATCTTCCGGGTTGGCCTTATAAATAATGCTCATGATCAGCGTATTGATGCAGACGGATTTACCGGAACCGGTGGCTCCTGCAATCAAAAGGTGGGGCATCTTTGCAATATCCGTAACAACAACCTGCCCGCCAATGTCTTTGCCCACCGCAAACGCAATTTTCGAGGAATGATTCCTGAAATTATCCGCTTCCAGTATATCCCTCAGATACACGACGTTATTTTCTTTATTAGGAACTTCGATCCCCACCGCAGACTTTCCGGGGATGGGGGCTTCAATTCGGATATCCGCAGCCGCCAGACTTAACTTGATGTCATCTGCCAGACTTACAATCTTGCTGACCTTTACCCCTTGCTCGGGATGAAGCTCATATCTGGTTACGGAAGGACCGCAGCTGATGTTGGTTACCGTAACGCCTACACCGAAATTCTGAAGGGTCTTTTGCAGCTTAATAGCAGTTTCTCTGTATTCCCGATCAGAAAAAACAGCTGCTTTTCCTTTTTTCAGCAGCGTAAGAGGAGGAAACTGATATTCTTTTTTCACAATGTCCTGTTTTTGCCTGATCTCCTGGGTAACGCTTAAATCACCTTCTTTGGCGGCTTCTTCCCGCTTTTTGACCAGTTTTTTCTGCAGAGCCTCCGTATCGGTCTCAATGACTTTACCGGAAGCGGTTACCACCTGCTTCGGTTCTTCCGGAATTGAGAAGGTATCTCTTTCCGCTTCCGGATAGATATCCTCTTCTACTACTTCCATCTCTTTTAAGGTCCGGTTGTCTTTCTTCATATATATAGAAGATTCTTCCAGTTCCTCCATCAAAGGCTCGTCCTTCCAATCCGGTTCAAAGGGAACTGAATCTTCTTCCGCTTCCTGCACCGGTGAAATACTGCCCCTAAATTCATCTGCCGGATTGGGTCTGGCTGCTTCTGCTGCCGTAACTGCAGATAACCGGCTGGCCTGAATGTCGATATCTTCAGACATATCATCAGCCATGACCGGAATGGTCTCTTTTTCAAGAGGGGCATCCACAAAATTCAAAGGTTCCGGCTTTTCATACTCCTCCGGCTGATGGTCGAATAAATTGGTGGCATCCAAATTGACACCGCGAAGCTTCTGCTCCTCCCGGAGCCTTCTTCGCTCCTCCTGGCGTTCCGCACGGATCTCTCTGCGGATATCCATGTTTTTTCTGGCATGGCGATAGGCTTTTCCGCTTCCCATTTTCACCACATTCACAAAGGACTTTTCCGTAATACAGACTGCGGAAATGATAAGAAGGACTATAATCACCAGATAGGCACCGATCACGCCGATCACAGCTGCCAGTCCTTCCGCAAGAAGGCCGCCGATCAAACCGCCGCCTCTGCCACTCACTGACGCTTCTAAATAAATATCAATCAGAGTCATTCCCTCACCGGTCTTTAAACCAAAAACGAGCTGCAAAAATCCACACAAAGAAACCAGCGCCAGTAAAAAAGACGCCAGCTTAAATGTCGCTCTGGGATTTCCCTGATTGGAAAGGTAGAACGCCGTTCCTGCAAACAGGATCACCGGTGCAATATATCCGATTCCTCCAAAAATGCCAAGCTGCACACTGCGTAAGAAATCACCAACCACACCGCACAGACCGAAATTGCTTAAAAACAATATGGCTGCTGCAGCAAATGATATCATAATAACTATTTCTGAGTGGATAAATTCCGGTTCTGGCAGGACCACTTTTTTTCTGGAGCTGCTGTTTGTTGTTCTCCCGCTTTTTGCTCTTGTCCTTCTTGTCCCTTTTTTTTCTGTTGTCTTCTTCTTTATAGTCTCAGGCACAATACTTCCCCCTTCTATCCATTGGTAACAGTATACAAAAAAATCGGGAGAATTGCAATGATTAACAGGAAGCAGTTTCCATCAGATCATATAATTTTTTTAGAGCGTCCTTGATTCCGCCCACCTCATCTATGAGACCTTCTTTTACGGTTTCTTCCCCCACCAGTACGGTTCCAAGGTCCCTGGTCAGCATTTCCGTATTTAACATGAGCCGTTTCAACTGGTCATAAGCAATCTTTGCATGACTGGACACAAAGCTTAAAATCCGGTCCTGAATCATTTCAAAATACTCGTAAGTCTGGGAGGCTCCGATTACCATTCCCGTCATTCTCACCGGATGCACCATCATGGTTCCGGTCGGTACTATAAAGGAATAATCGGTGCAGACCGCAAGGGGAACTCCGATGGAATGGCTTCCTCCAAGAACCAGGGAAACGGTGGGAATGCTTAAAGAAGCAATCATCTCTGCTATGGCAAGACCTGCATCCACATCTCCGCCGGAGGTATTTAATAAAATCAAAAGTCCCTCCACAGAATCATCGTCTTCAATCTCAGCAAGCTTTGGAAGAACATGGTCATACTTGGTGGCCTTGCTGTTGCTGGATAAGTTTTCATGTCCCTCAATTTCTCCAATGATGGTAAGCAAATGAATTTTGCGTTTTTGTGCATTGTCATCAAGCGTCATCTGTCCGTATTCTTCCAGTTTCTCATCTTCTTTTTGCTCTATGTCTTTTTCTGTCTTTTTTTCGTTAAGATTTTCTTTGTTCCCATCGTTTGATGAAGTGTCCTCTTGCTGTCTGTCACTTTCCTGATACTCTTTCACCTTAATAATCCTCCTGTTAGCTTTATATTTGGTAGTTTTCTTATGATGTGGAGAAAACACGAAAAATATGCCTGAAAATGCAAACACGGAGCGGTACATTTTTTATAAACCGGTCCATCGTTTCAAACACTAACAATATTTTAATTGTGATTGTAACAAGTTATTGACTTTGATACTTTTCCATGTTAAACTATCAAACAATAAAAAAAATCATTTACATTCCATTGCCAAGGAAGGCAGCGCCGGAAGGATCCGTATGCGCTGCTTTTGCATAAAAGGATCTATGCCTTAGGGCTGTGACTTAATCTGAAAAAAGGAGAGAGCATCCCATGAACAACTTTTTCATTGCACAAACTTTTGGCAAATCATCCAATTACACGGATATACCAAATACTTTGTTTAAAGAGCATGATGTAAAAAAAGGACTTCGCAACGAAGATGGAACCGGTGTTATCGTAGGGCTGACCCGGGTATCGGACGTTGTCGGGTATGAATATGTGGAGGGGAAAAAGACGAACGTTCCCGGAAAGCTGTATTACCGCGGAATTGAGATCAGCGATTTGGTGAACGGAAAAGGAAACGACCGCTATGGTTTTGAAGAGACTTGCTTTCTTCTGCTCTTTGGTTATCTTCCAACTGACAGGGAATTAAAGGAATTTACAGCCATTCTGCAAAAGCATTATCTTCTTCCCAATGAATTTTTTGAAAGAAATATGCTTCGGACTCCTTCCTGCAATTTAATGAACAGTCTGCAAAAAAGCATTCTGGCTCTTTATGATTACGACAATGATCCGGATAATACGGAACCGTACCAGACCCTTTTAAAAGGAATCAATCTTCTGGCAAAGCTTCCTACCCTTGCGGTGTATGCATATCAAAGCAAAATTCATTATTACGACCGGGAAAGTCTGGTCATACATTATCCGAAACCAGAGTACTCCGTGGCAGAAAACATCCTGTATCTGCTCCGCCATGACGGTATGTTCACAAAGCAGGAAGCCAACCTTCTTGATGTAATGCTGATGATTCACGGCGATCATGGCGGCGGAAATAACTCTACCTTTACCAATGTGGTGATCTCATCCACCGGAACCGATATTTACTCTGCTATCTCAGGTTCTATCGGGTCCTTAAAGGGACCTAAACACGGAGGCGCCAACATTCGGTGCAGCGAGATGATTTCAGCCATCGAAAAAGAAATCGGGTTTAAGGCAACGGAAAACCAGATGAAAGCGGTTATAGAAAGAATTCTTGCCAAAGACTTTTATGATAATTCCGGCCTTGTGTATGGCCTTGGCCACGCGGTTTATACGATGTCTGATCCCCGCGCCAATCTTTTGAAAGCCTGCTGTGAAAAACTGGCCAAACAGAAGGACCGGGTTGAGGAATACGAATTTCTTACGAAATTTGAATCCGTTGCCAAAGCCTGTCTTGCCGGGAATGGCAAAACACTGTCCAATAACGTGGACTTTTACAGCGGTTTTGCTTATAACATGCTGCAAATCCCCGAGGATATGTACACTCCTCTGTTCGTCTGTGCGCGTATGGCTGGCTGGCTGGCCCATAATATAGAAAATAAAATGTATGACGGAAGAATCATGCGTCCGGCAACAAAATACGTAGGCAATGCAAATCCCTACATAAAAAGAGAGGAACGATAGCTATGGTAAAATTATATGAAGGCGGAGCTTACCTTGTAAATGGAACCGAACTCATTCCGGAAGAAGAAACTTCAAAGGTTACTGCCCTGACAGGAAAAACAGCAAATAAGGAAGAAGCCAAAAAAGGGACCATCTCCTATTCTATTTTAGAAGCCCATAATACTTCAGGCAATATGGAGCACTTAAAACTGCGTTTTGATTCCATGACCTCCCATGACATCACATTTGTAGGAATCATCCAGACTGCCCGTGCCTCCGGACTCAAGGAATTCCCAATTCCTTACGTTATGACCAACTGTCATAATTCCCTTTGTGCAGTTGGCGGTACTATCAATGAGGATGACCATGTATTCGGACTTTCTGCAGCGAAAAAATACGGCGGTATTTTTGTGCCTCCCCATATTGCAGTCATCCATCAGTACATGCGTGAAATGATGGCGGGATGCGGACGCATGATCCTTGGTTCCGACAGCCATACCCGTTACGGTGCTCTGGGCACTATGGCAATCGGGGAAGGCGGCGGTGAATTGGTAAAACAGCTGCTTCGTGATACCTATGATGTAACCTACCCCGGCGTTGTGGCAATTTATCTGACCGGAAAACCATCGCCTGCCGTAGGACCTCATGATGTGGCTCTTGCCATTATCGGCAAAGTGTTTAAAAGCGGATATGTCAAGAACAAAATCATGGAATTCGTAGGACCTGGCGTAGCCTCCATGGATACTGATTACAGAAACGGTGTGGATGTTATGACCACAGAAACCACCTGTCTCTCTTCCATATGGAGAACGGACGAAGATACCAAAGACTACTTAACCATTCATGGCCGCGGGCAGGACTATAAAGAATTAAATCCAGCAGAAATCGCTTACTACGACGGCGTTGTAACCGTTGATTTAAGCACCATTAAGCCAATGATCGCCCTGCCCTTCCATCCAAGCAATACTTATGAAATTGATGAGCTCAACAACAACCTGGAGGATATTCTCCGGACTGTGGAAAAGGAAGCGGAGCAGATCGTGGGGAAATCCAATGCAAGCCTTTCCCTGACTGATAAAATTACCGATGGAAAGCTCATGGTCCAGCAGGGTGTCATCGCAGGCTGTGCAGGAGGCAACTATACCAACGTTATGATGGCCGCTCACATTTTAAACGGCAAAAACTGCGGCAACGATATCTTTAATTTATCCGTATATCCTTCTTCCCAGCCGGTTTACATGGATTTAGTGAAGAAAGGTGCTGTTACGGAACTAATGGCGGCTGGTGCCACCATCCGCACTGCATTCTGCGGTCCTTGTTTTGGTGCAGGAGACACTCCCGCCAACAACACGCTGAGCATCCGCCATACCACCAGAAACTTCCCCAACCGGGAGGGCTCCAAGCCTGGGAACGGACAGATCTCCTGTGTTGCCCTCATGGATGCAAGATCCATTGCAGCTACAGCAGCTAACGGAGGATGCCTCACTTCTGCGGAAGAGTATATGGACGATTATGAGGTTCCTGCTTATGAATTCGATTCCTCATCTTATGACAGAAGGGTTTATCAGGGATATGGAAATCCACAGGAAGAATCTGATTTAATAAACGGACCAAACATCAAAGACTGGCCGGCTATGAGTTCTCTGACCGAAAACATCATGCTTCAGGTATGTTCAAAGATCATGGACCCGGTTACAACGACCGATGAATTGATTCCCTCCGGAGAAACCTCCTCTTACCGTTCCAATCCACTGGGACTTGCTGAATTCACATTATCCCGCCGTGATCCGGAGTATGTGGCCCGTTCCAAGAAAGTGAATGAGCTGGAACAGATTCGTAAAAGCGGAGCCTGTCCGTTAAAAGCCAGCGAAGACTTGGACCGGGCTTTCCATGCGCTGCGCATCCACTTAAACCAGCCAGAGCTGAACGCTTCAGAAACAGAAATCGGAAGTGTTATCTATGCGGTAAAACCTGGAGACGGTTCTGCCAGGGAACAGGCGGCAAGCTGCCAGAGAGTGCTTGGAGGTCTGGCAAATATTGCCAGGGAATATGCGACCAAACGTTACCGTTCCAATGTGATGAACTGGGGAATGATTCCCTTCCTTCTTGATGAGGAACCTGATTTTGAAGTGGGGGACTTTATCTATGTAGCCGGAGTAAGAACTGCTCTTGACGGAGAAATGAAGTACATTCCAGCCTATGTCATCAAGAATACGGAAGGAAATCCCATTCGTAAAATCAATCTTCACATTGCGGAAATGACACCGGAAGAACGGGAAATTGTAAAGTCCGGATGTCTCATCAACTACAACCGTAATAAAATCAAACACTAAAATCTTAAAGCCCCTGTTTGGGAACTGGAATCATATCCACTCCCAACAGGGGCTTTTTCATCGTCTGATCGAATTACTTGCCTATTATATTACGGATCTTTACAGGGGTACGGTAATTCCAGGTGGAAATCTTAATTCCACTTCGTCTGCTGGCAGCATTTACGATCTGGCCGTTACCGATATAAATCCCTACATGATTGATGGTTCCTCTGCTGTTGGCATAAAACACCAGGTCACCAGGCTGCATATCCCCGGATTTTACAGGAGTACCCATTTGTGCCTGAGAGCCGGAGTAATGAGGAAGTCCGATACCAAAGTGTGAAAAGACCGACATGGTAAATCCGGAACAGTCTGCTCCCTTTGTAAGGCTGGTTCCGCCCCATACATAGGGATTTCCAAGGAACTGCAGTGCATAATTTACGATCTGGGTCCTTAATGACGCCTGTTCATTGGCTTTCTCTTCCAATGGGGAGAATTTGATCGCCTGAGGAAGTGCATAGCGCACATCCACAAAATCAGTGGATACATAGGCACTGCTGTCTTCCTCCAGCTCGATCTCAACCCAGCCGTCGATCTGCTTTAAAACAGGATAACGTTCATTATTGGAAATCTGGGTCCATATCTTAGAGTCTGTGCTCGGTTCAGACCTTGCGTTTAGCATATCGGTGCTCACAATAGCCATCAGTTCCGCCACCTGCATGGCCTCATCCTTGGCTGCCGGACCGGTTAAAATATAATCTGATTTCACATAGCCGGTAATGCTACCGGACTGGATCTTATACCACCCATCGTCTGTCTTCTCTAAAATATCTCCCGCTGCCTTACTTGGCATCTTGGCAATGATCTTGCCTTTTTCATTGGGTTCTTCCCTTACATTCAAATAGTTATCCACATCAGAAATTCCGATGTTCTTATAGTAATTAAAGATCATGGCCTTTAAGTCCAGTTTTCTTGCTTCATTTAAGGAGTATTCCAGCTTGACATAATCAGAGGACAAATACCCGGAGGCAATCTTTACCCAGCCATCGGTCTGTCCCAATACCTCATACCGTTCATTGTTAAGTGCCTGCCCCACAGAATCCGAACTTTTAGAGGCTTCTTTTCTGATATTCATACTGTCCGCAGTGACCACTGCGCGTAATTTCACCAGACTTTCCGCTTTTTTCTTCGCTTCCTCCCCTGTAATCACATACTGGGAATTGATATAGCCCTCAATTCCTCCGGAAGTTATCTTATACCAGCCGTCTTCGGTCTTATCTAAAATATCACAGGCACCGTCTCCCTGCAGCTTTCCAATCACATCCGCTTCTGTGCTGGGTTCTTTTCTGACATTCAAATAACCGGACGCTTTTACAATTCCAAGATTTTTATACGAGTCTATGACTTTTTTAATCTCCTGGGTTTCCTTGGCGGCTTCTTCGGAAGATTTGGTATTATTCCCTGTAGAATTTAACTCCTTTTGTCCATTGGCCTGCGAAGCGGTTGCCAATGCGGCCGGAGCTGAAGCTCCATTCCTTTTCACAGCTACCCCGGCTGTGACGATGACTGCCACCAGAACGACACCGGCACCGCCCATGATCAATAACTTTTTATAATCACTTTTGGTACGTTTTTTTCTTGCTTTATCCAAACGAATCACATAATCTTTTTTATCGTTGCTGTTTTCCATTCTGTCTTTCTCTCCATCCTCAACTATTCTATCGGATCACCGATTCAGACTATGAGCCTATTCGACTAAGTATAGCATATTCTGTCACGTTTTGCGATATTTGACATGCAAAAAATTATTAAGATTCTGTTACATCGCCGAACAAAACCATCCAATTTTATTAAGATACCAAACAAAAAGAAAACATGGGCCATGCCTTCATAGAAACAGCATCAAACCCATGTTATAAGCGTTTTATTTTGCCAGTATCATACGGTCATTGGTGAATTCTTCTCCGCTTGCTTCTTCAAATTTCTTTAACAGGTCTTCGACTTCCAGCTTCTTCTTCTCATCTCCGGACACGTCGTAAATAATACGTCCTTCATGCATCATAATCAAACGGTTTCCGATCTGAATGGCATCCTTCATGTTATGAGTGATCATCAGTGTGGTCAGGTTCTGTTCTTCCACGATTTCTTCCGTGATCTCAAGAACCTTTTTTGCCGTCTTAGGATCAAGAGCCGCGGTATGCTCATCAAGGAGAAGGAGCTTTGGTTTCTGCAGCGTTGCCATTAAAAGAGTAAGTGCCTGTCTTTGTCCTCCGGAAAGAAGTCCCACCTTGTTGGTCATACGGTTTTCAAGACCCAGACCCAGCTTTTTAAGGGCTTCCTGGTAAAATTCTTTTTCACTGGATTTGATCCCCCAGGCAAGACTCCTGTTCTTGCCTCTCCGGTAAGCAAGAGCCATATTTTCCTGGATCTCCATACCGGCAGCGGTTCCCATCATAGGGTCCTGGAAGACCCTGCCGATGTACTTTGCTCTCTTATATTCTGGAAAACGGGAAATATTGACCCCGTCAATTTCAATTTTACCGGAATCAATGGGATAAACACCGGCAACCATATTGAGTGTGGTGGATTTTCCGGCTCCATTTCCTCCAATAACCGTAACAAAATCGCCCTCATCCAGATGGAGGTTAATGCCGTTCAATGCTTTTTTCTCGTTGATGGTATTTTTATTAAACGTCTTTCTCACATTCTTAATATCCAGCATAATCATTCCCCTCCTTCGGTATAGGCTGCGTTTAAGCGCCATTTACGAATGACCACAGGAACGCAGAGCGCCACCGCTACAATCACAGCGGATAAAAGTTTCATATCGTTGGCATTCATGCCCATCCTTAAAACAATGGCCCGGATCACAAAATAGATGACGGAGCCTACGACTGCAGACGCCAGCTTGCTTCCAAAGGAGCGGAGTTTTCCCATAAGCACTTCCCCGATCACAATGGCAGCCAGACCGATTACAATGGCACCGGTCCCCATGCCGATATCCGCATATTTCTGGCTTTGGCTCACCAGACCTCCGGAAATGCCCACAAGTCCGTTGCTGATGGTAAGCGCCAAAAGCTTGGTCCAGTTGGTATTCACTCCCTGTGCCCGGATCATGGCTTCATTGTTGCCGGTAGCACGCATGGCACTTCCGATCTCGGTTCCAAAAAACCAGTACAGCAGCACGATCATAAGAATGGCGATTCCCACACCGATCACCAGAGCGGACGCCTGTTTTCCAAACCCTGTCATTTCGATAAATTTGGAAAACACCGTATCCGCTTTCAACAACGGAATATTACTTTTTCCGCTCATGATCCGCAGGTTGATGGACCAAAGCCCGATCTGAGTCAGGATTCCTGCTAAAATCGCAGGTATATCAAAAATTGTATGTAACAGTCCCGTCACCGCACCGGCTGCCATTCCTGCGACTCCGGCCACAAGCAAAGCAACCCACGGGTCCATATGAAACATCAATACCATGACCGCACAAACGCAGCCGCCCATGGCAAAGCTTCCGTCAACGGTTAAATCTGCAATGTCCAAAAGCTTATAGGTAATGTAAACTCCAAGCACCATAATTCCCCACAAAACGCCCTGTACCACCGCATCCTGTAAGGATACCAGCAAACCACTCATCTATCATTCCTCCACATATATTCTCATTTTACAGGCATAAATGCCTTACATAAAAAATGTCAGTATCATTTTTTATGTAAAGCATCTATGAGGGAATCAGGAGAACCGGTGAAACGGTCCGCCCGGGATTCCCCTGTTATAATTTGTTATTTAAGATTGGAAACATCAATCCCCAATGCTTTTGCTGTCTCTTCATTGACAGAAAGCTTGCATTTTTCTGCAGGAAGATATTCAATGGCCATTTTGGAAATATCCTCTCCATCCTTTAAAACCCGCACTGCCTGCTGACCGGTCAAGTACCCAAGCTCAAAATAATCAATTCCGTAAGTGGCAAGCCCGCCAGCCTTTACCATGCCTTCTTCTCCACAAATGGTAGGAAGGCCGTTTTCATTGGCAATCATGGCTACCGTGGTCATTCCAGCCGCAATGGTGTTGTCTGTCGGTGCATAGATGGCATCCACCTTACCTACCATGGAAGTAACCACGGTCTGGATCTCATTGGAACTTGATACGGTATAATCCACTGCTGTCATCCCTTCTGCTTCAATGGCTTCCCTTGCCATCTTTGCCTGGATCTCAGAGTTGGACTCTGCGGAAGCATAGAGGATCCCTACTGTCTTCGCTTCCGGAAGAATTTTCTTTAACAGGGCAATCTGCTCTTTGACAGGGGTTAAATCAGAAGTACCGCTTACATTTCCTCCAGGAACTTCGTTGCTTTCAACCAAATCGGAGGCTGCCGGATCAGTCACTGCAGTCACCAGAACCGGAATATCACTGGTGGCACCTGCTACTGCCTGAGCCGCAGGTGTTGCAATGGAAAGAATCAGATCATTGCCGTCATTGACCAGCTTGCTGGCAATGGTCTGGCAGGTAGACTGGTCCCCCGCCGCATTCTGCTGATCTACGGTATAGTTAAGGCCTGCATCATCAAGGGCTTTGATAAATCCTTTATTTGCTGCATCCAAAGCGGTGTGCTGTACTAACTGAAGCACTCCGATCTTAAACTGCTTGCCGTCTGCCGTTTTTTCTCCGGTTGTCTCTGCTCCGCCTGCAGACTCCTGACCGGTGGCAGCCTCTGTTCCTTTGCTCTCCTGGGTTTTTGCCCCGCACGCGGCCAGGGACATCATCATGGCACCGGCAAGAATCAGTGATAACACTTTCTTCGTTTTTTTCATAATCTTCTCTCCTCTACCTTTCAAAAAACTTGTCCTATTTTGAACTTATTTTGTATCATACTACAAAATACACCCCTCGTCAATTTTATTACTTTAAAATTATATGTTTTTAAAGCGTTAAAGCGTAACTTTGTTAAAAATGTCCTATAAAATTGCTTTAAAAGCATTTTTATTGCATCAAAAAACCGAAGCATAATACGCTCCGGTTTTAAATACTAACTGGTTAAAAATCCCTTTCCTATAATTTCACTGGAATTGGAAATCAGGATAAAGGCAGATGGCTCTACGTTTCGTATATAGTTTCTAAGTTTCAGCGCCTGAGACCGTTTCATAGTGGTCAATATGACGGTTTTCTTATGATGACTGAACGCTCCCTGTGCCTCGTAGACGGTAGCGCTCCGGTTCAGTCCATGAATAATGTAATCACAGATGGGAGCCGGATCATCACAGATAATACTGAAACACTTGCACAAATTGATATTCTCTATTATATCGTCAATCACCAGGGATTTCGCCATAAGTCCCAAAGAAGAAAACAACCCTGTCTGAGGACCAAATACGAAATAAGCCAGAATGACACCTGTTACATCCACAAGCAAAAGCACAGTTCCAATGTTATAACTGGTGTACCGCTTTAAAATCATGGCGATCACATCGGTTCCCCCGCTGGAGGCTCCCACATAAAATAGGATTGCCGAGCCCACACCTGGTAAAAGAATGGCAAAAATCAATTCCAAAAGCGGCTCTGAAGTCAGAGGCCCTTTCATTGGATACAGCCGTTCCAGAAAATATAAGAATATGGACATCAGGATGGTTGCATATATGGTCTTGATACCAAAGCCCTTTCCTAAAAACAGAAATCCAACTGCCAGCAGAACCCAGTTCACAATATTCGTAAACTGACCGGCCGACCAATGTGTTAATGCACTGATCACAGTGGCAAAGCCTGTAACACCTCCAAAAGCAAAATTATTTGGGAATTTAAAGAAATATATCCCCACCACCATAATCCAAATGCTTACTGTAATCAGTCCATATTCCGCAAGCGTTCTCAGTGTCTTATTCTCTATCTGCTTCATGACAATTTCTAAGTCTCCCTCCGGCTCATTCCGTCCGGTTTCGTATGTTTTTTATGTAAATCAGAACACTTCTCCTGATTCCAAATAGAATATAACTCAAAGGGAAAATAATTACAAACATCAATCTATCTGATAGTCTCACAATGTTTCTATTGTAAGACAGGAACAAAACCAACGCTGGTCAAAAACCGTTCAAACCTCCTGCGCCCTTCTTCATTGCATTTATAAACACCTGCGTCTTCCAGTACCCGTTCAAATACCCGTCCCACTTCCGTTTTCAAGATGTCCTCCACGTTGTCTCCGTTCACGGATTCATAGCCAGGAAGAAAAGCCTCCACCCAGTCAGCATGCTTTTCAATCTCCGGGTTCGATCGGATGCTTTTTCCTTCTATCAGGTATTTGGCCAGGAGATTAAGCTCATCCTTTAGTCTGGAGGGCAGAACAGCAAGCCCCATGACCTCGATCAGGCCGATGTTCTCTTTCTTTATATGGTGAAGCTCCTGATGGGGGTGGTAAACGCCTAAGGGAAACTCCTCTGTGGTGATGTTATTTCTTAAAACAAGATCCAGTTCATACATTCCATCTTTCCTTCTGGCAATGGGAGTAATGGTGTTATGAGGCTGTCCTTTGGTTTCAGCAAAAATAAAGGCTTCCTCATCGGTATAACCCCTCCATGCTTCAAGAACCTTTGTACCAAGTGCAATCAATTCTTCCGGATCTTTGCTTCTGGTACGCAGAACCGACATGGGCCATTTCACAATGCCTGCTTCCGTTCCTTCAAAGCCTTGCAAACGGTATTCGCGCTCCATCCGGGCCTTTGCCATGGGAAAATCATAATTTCCTCCCTGAAAATGATCATGGGAAAGAATGGACCCTCCTACGATGGGCAGGTCTGCATTGGAGCCAAGGAAATAATGAGGAAACTGCTTTACAAAATCAAACAGCTTTACAAACGTCTCCCGTTCTATCTTCATGGGAATATGCTGTCCGTTAAATACGATACAATGCTCATTATAATATACATACGGAGAATACTGGAACCCCCACTGGCTGTTGTTGATGTTTAACCGGATAATCCGGTGATTGTTCCTGGCCGGATGATCGGTCCTGCCTGCATATCCCTCATTCTCCATGCATAGCAGGCATTTGGGATATCCGCTTTGTTTGGCAAGCTTTGCCGCTGCGATGGCCTTGGGATCTTTTTCAGGCTTTGATAAATTAACGGTAATGTCTAAGTCTCCGTATGGGGTAGCGGTGATCCACCGCATGTCCTTTTTAATCCGGTATCTCCTGATATAATCAGAGTCCTGAGAAAGTTTGTAATAATAATCTGTGGCAGCAAGGGGGGATTGTTTATGATAAAGTTCCCAGAACTTCTGTTCCACTTCACTGGGTCTTGGCATCAGGCAGTTCATAAGCCTGGTATCAAATAAATCCCGGTAGGTAACGGTATTCGCTTCCAGCAGTCCCATCTCCCAGGCGTAATCCAGCAGTTCTTTTAAAACCTCCTCCAGATCAAGTTCCATTGCTTCTGCAGCCGGTTCCTCATATTCGTCCAGCTGTAATACATCTAACAGCTGATTCACCGCATAATGTTTGTCCGCTTCCTTGAGTAACCCTGTATTGAGTCCATACTGTACCAGCTTTTTAATTGCCATGTAAATCATCCTGCTCATCCTCCTGGTTTCTTTCGCCTAGTTTTTCTTATTATATCTTTCTGAGACTGGTAAAACAATACAATATCTTTTGATTTTACTGCACTTTTTTTAGATAAATGCCAATTCGTTCAATCATCATATTTCCAAGAATACCAATGACAAGGCCGGCAGCTGTACCAGCAATCAAAAGCATAGGCAGATAATAAAACACACCCGTCTGCCTGACAACATAGGCTGCCACACAGAGCTGTCCGATGTTATGGGCCACACCGCCTGCAACACTGATCCCAATGGTTCCGAACCATTTGTACTTTTTGCATAGTATCATCATCAGAATACTGAAAAAAAAGCCTCCCAGACTGTAAAATACTGCAAATAAATTGCTGAAGGTAAAGCCCACCAGCAGGATCCGTAAAAAGGCAACAGCAATTGTTCCTTTTGTTCCGATGGTGGAAAGCCCCACAATCGTCACCAGATTTGCAAGCCCTAATTTCACTCCTGGAATCCCCAGGGAAATGGGGATCAACGTTTCAACAAAGCTGAGAACAAAAGCAAGTGCGATTAGCATTCCATAGAGCGATGCCATTTGTGCTGATTTCTTCCCCTTCATGAAGTAACTCTCCTTTTCCTTCCTCTGGGTCTATGTAAAATCCCGGAGACCGGTCTTTTTTATCAAAGCCTCTCTCCGGGATATCTCAATGGACCTGTTACTTTGATGCCTGACTTAAACAGTCTTTCACCCCGTTTACGAAACCAGAAAGGTTGATGCTCACTGACGCAATGGAATCAGAGTAGCCTTCTTTATTGACAAGGCCCTCGACTCCCTGATGATCCAGCACATAATTCACCACAGCTTCTGCCTGCTCATGCCACTTGGGTCCGTTCTCCGTCATGACATACTTGCCCTCCATGGACAGTTGACTCTTTTTGGTCCCATCCTCCTTCAAACAATCCCAGGTAAGGCTTGTGATGGTATTTCCTTTAATGGTCATCTCCACCTGATCTTTAAACCCGTTTTCGTCAAATTCCGGGGATTCATAGGAATATGTTCCGTCTTTTAAAGAGGATTTGGCTTCCTCCGATCCTTCGGAAGCCTGACTCAAACAGTCTTTCACCCCGTTTACGAAACCAGAAAGGTTGATGCTCACTGACGCAATGGAATCAGAGTAGCCTTCTTTATTGACAAGGCCCTCGACTCCCTGATGATCCAGCACATAATTCACCACAGCTTCTGCCTGCTCATGCCACTTGGGTCCGTTCTCCGTCATGACATACTTGCCCTCCATGGACAGTTGACTCTTTTTGGTCCCATCCTCCTTCAAACAATCCCAGGTAAGGCTTGTGATGGTATTTCCTTTAATGGTCATCTCCACCTGATCTTTAAATCCGTTTTTATCAAATTCCGGGGATTCATAGGAATATGTTCCGTCTTTTAAAGAGGATTTGGCTTCCTCCGATCCTTCGGAAGCCTGACTCAAACAGTCTTTCACCCCGTTTACGAAACCAGAAAGGTTGATGCTCACTGACGCAATGGAATCGGAGTAGCCTTCTTTATTGACAAGGCCCTCGACTCCCTGATGGTCCAGCACATAATTTACCACAGCTTCTGCCTGCTCATGCCACTTGGGTCCGTTCTCCGTCATGACATACTTGCCCTCCATGGACAGTTGACTCTTTTTGGTCCCATCCTCCTTCAAACAATCCCAGGTAAGGCTTGTGATGGTATTTCCTTTAATGGTCATCTCCACCTGATCTTTAAACCCGTTTTCATCAAATTCCGGAGATTCATAGGAATATGTCCCGTCTTTCCATTGGGAAACGGTTTCTTCCTCTGTCTCTTTTACTTCCCCTCTTGCCTGGGAAAGTGCCTCATCCACAGCTTTTTTAATCGCATTGCTGCTTAAAGTAGCTCCTGATACCGCATCAACTTCCGTGGACTGCTTGGAAATAATGGAATCCGTAAGTCCCGGCAATACCATGTTTAAAAGCGTTTCTTTTTCTCCGTTTACTTCTATGGACTCTATAGACTTTCCAGATACTGTTACATCTGCCTGAACGGTTCCTCCATATCCTCTGGCAGTTCCTGTATAAGTTCCGGGAATATATACATTGGCCCCTGCCCGGCTGTCAATGGCTTTATAGAGAGGGTCTGATCCTAAAATGGTGGCACCCGCAAGCACAATCATTACCCCCAGTCCGATATATCCGTTCCTTTTTGCATTTGAGTTTCCTTTTTTCATAGCTTCCTCCTGCCTGATAAAGTTTGATTTTATTTTAACATATCATTGGAACATCCATCAATCTTTTTATTGATTATTTATCTTTTGGAAAGAGTAGAGATTATGTGTTATAATGAAAAAAATCAGATTTTTTTATTCTTCTGATTTTATAGACCATAGAGAAGAAAAAGAAGGATTGGGTAATATGTCATTGAAAAAACACAAAAAAGAGATTCTGCTAATTGTAATTATTTTAACTGCAGCCGGTGCCCTGCTTCTGGTTAATCAGGTCCTTTTTGCAAAACCAGCGGAAAAAGCAGAAATATCTGTAGATGGCAATGTGATAGACACACTGGACCTTTCCAAAGATACCGAAATAACCGTGAACGGTTATAACGGCGGCACTAACCGCATTGTTATAAAAAACGGCAAAGTCCATGTTTCGGAAGCCACCTGTCCGGATAAAATCTGCGTACACCAGGGCTGGGTAGAACATACCGGAGAAAACATCGTATGTCTTCCCAACCATCTGATTGTCCGGGTCACCGGAGAATGACCCGCTGTAAAAATCATTTTATTATCACAGCTTTCCCTGAATTGGGATCTTAACCGTAAACTCCGTTCCTACATCAAGTTCTGACTCCACGGTGATGGTGCCTTGATAAAAATTCACAATATGCTTTACAATGGAAAGCCCCAGCCCCGTACCGCCCTGTTTCTTGCTGCGCCCTTTGTCTACCCGGTAAAAGCGTTCAAAGATCCGCCCCAGGGAATCTTTGGGGATTCCCATCCCGTTATCTTTTACGCTGATGATCACATACCGGTCTTCTTCTGTTACCTTGACCCACACTTCTCCTCCCGGCTTATTGTACTTTACCGCATTTGTGATCAGATTTCCAAAAAGCTCCTTCATCTGCTGCCCATTGGCATAAATACAAAGAGGTTTGCAGTCCATATGGATCGTAACCTCATGGGAGGCAGCTAAGGGCTTTAGGGATTCAATCATATCGTCCAGCACAATGGACAGGCGGACATCACTTTTTAAGACTTCCGCTTCTTTTGTTTCCAGCTTGGAAATCATTAAAATATCATTGATCAGATTGTTCATATTGACCGCTTCTTTTTTTATACGGTTTACAAAATCTCTTTTCTGGCTTTCATCTGCAATGATCCCGCTTTCCAAAAGTTCTGCATATCCCTGTACTGAAGTGATGGGAGTTTTCAGTTCATGGGAGGCATTGCTGAAAAATTCCTGCCGGATCTGCTTTTCCATTTCAATCTGATTCAAATAATCCTTAACATTCCTCGACATCTTTGTGGTGGTTTCGGCAATGATGTTAATTTCGGGATACTGGTAGGTTTCAAAGGAAAGGTCTGTATAATCCCCATTTACCTTCAACATTTCCTGAGAGATCTCTTTCAAAGGTTTTGTAATGGATTCGGCAAAGTTGTCTGCGGAAAAGGCGGAATACATGATGGCAACCAGGAAACTGAGCCATACGGCAGGCAGCAAAAGCATCAAGTATTCCTTCATGCCTGTATAGGGAATGGCCATGCGCAGGATGTAATCCGACTCAGAAGAACGGATCGCCACATAAAGCATGTTTTCTTTCAGGGTTTCCGAGTAACGTCTGGAATAGCCTTCTCCCCCTTGCATTGCCTCCTTTACCTCTTCCCGCTGCGAATGGTTATCAAGAGAAGCTACCGGCACGTCTCCCGTATCGGCCACAACCACTCCATCCATGCGGATAACGGTAAACCGGCTTTGCTTATCATCTAACACTGCCTTCAGCTTCTCCACCTCACCGGTAAGGTCCCCTCTGTAATCAATGACTTTATCAACAGCCCCCAGCGTATAGAGCATATCCTTTCTGGAATTTTTAAGCAGTGCGCTGCTGGAAGCAATATAGAATATGAATGTACTGAGCAGCAGCACCACCAAAATCACCTGAAGAAACTTTGCAAATATTGCCCTTCTCATGAAAACCTCCGCTTCTTGATTTACTCATCTGTCCGAATGAACCGGTATCCTACTCCACGTACCGTTTTGATGCAGGCACTTCCTTTTTCCCCCAGTTTCTGCCTTAATGTCCGGATATGCATATCCAGAGTCCTGGTTTCTCCGTCATAATCATATCCCCAGATCTGATTGAGCAGTTCGTCTCTGGTAACGACTTTGTTGTGGTTTTCCATCAGATACTGGAGAAGTTCAAATTCCTTGAGGGTCAGCTCTACCTTAACACCATCACAGTAAACTTCTCTGGTTTTTTTATTCAATGTCAAACAATACAGTTCCAGTTCATCATCCGGTGCATTGGACCGTGTGCTGCGGCGCAGAAGGCTTCTGATCCTGGCAGCAAGCTCCATGACCCCAAAGGGCTTTGTCATATAATCGTCTGCTCCGCCATCCAGACCAGCTACCTTATCAAATTCCCGGTCCTTCGCGGTAAGTACCAGAATGGGAAGATCCTTTAAAGATTCAATTTTCCGAATCTTACGAATTGCGGTCAGACCATCCATGCCTGGCAGCATCAAATCAAACACCGCAAGAGAAGGCTTGTCTGATTCAATCTGCTTTAAGCAGTCTTCTGCCATCTCAAAGGCAGCCACTTCATAGCCAAATCCTTCCAGGGCTATCTTTATCAAGTCTCTGATGTTATCATCATCTTCAATTACATAGATTCGTTCCATTTTCGTCTCCCTTTCCTTACATTTCATCTCTAACAAAGCCAGCGATATTATGGGCATGGTCTGAAATGCGTTCCAGATTGTTTAAAGCATCTAAATAGATCACACCGTTTTCCGGCTGGCAGGTTTGCGCCGACAGCCGGCCGATGTGGCGTTCCCGGAATTCCTCTTCTAAGTTGTCCACCAGTTCTTCGCTTCGGACAACCGCCCGGACTTCGGTCATATCCGCGGTTTCTTTTGCCTTTATGGCATGTTCCACAGAGGAGCGGACGGCATGGAACATTTCCCTCAGTTCTCTGTCCGCGTCTTCGGAAAATACAATATTCCGTTTTGCTTTTTCCACCGCCAGTTCGGACAAATTTTCACAGTGGTCGCTGATTCGTTCAAAATCACTGACAATATAGAACAGATTTTTTACAATGAGGTGCTGTTCTTCATTCAAAGACTGGTTGCTGATCTTTATTAGATAGTCTGTGAGGATTTTTTCATAATCATCAATTTTTTGTTCCATTTTATTCACTTGTACGGCTTCCCCTGTATCATCTTTTAAAAGGACCTGGGCGGCTAAATCAAAATTATGAAGTGCAGCATACCCCATATTGACCACTTCATGGCTTACGCCTTCAATGGCAAAGGACGGGGTATCTAAAATCCTGCGGTCCAGGTGCCGCTTCATTTCATCCGTGGAATCCAGGGTGCATTCCTTCTGTTGCCCGTCATCTTTCACCAGGATTCCTGAGGCTTTTACCAGAAGTCCTGCAAACGGATATAAAAGAATGGTATTGCTGACGTTAAATACCGTATGGAATATGGAAATCTCCACACTGTTGACGGATGCGGCTGCAAAAGCAGGATTCCATCGAAATACAGCTGCCATAATTACGCCAAAGACCATCGCCCCCGCCAGATTAAAGAGAAGATGAATGACTGCTGCCCGTTTGCCTGTGGCATTTGCCCCAACACTTGAATGAAGAGCCGCCGCACAGGAACCGATGTTTTGTCCTAAATTAATGAAAACAGCAGTCTGCCAGTTTACCATTCCATTCAGTGCAAGAACCTGCAAAATTCCCACGGATACGGAGGAGCTTTGAATCAGGCAGGTGACAAAGAGTCCTGCTGCCACTCCAAGAAGCGGTTTTTCTCCAAGAAAAGTAAATATATGGAGCAAAACCGGGTTGGTACGGTAGACTGCGGCACAGCCGGACATAAAATCAAGTCCCAGGAATAAAAGGCCGAATCCCACCAGAATTTCACCGGTCTGTTTTCTTTTTCCGCTTTTGGATAGAAAGCCCAAAAGCGCTCCGACAACAATCAGAACCGGCGAAAACAGCTCCGGCTTTAACATCTCGCCCCATTCATTTATGGAAACGATCCAGCTGGTGACGGTAGTGCCTATATTGGCACCCATAATGATTCCGACTGCCTGGGAAAGATTTAAAATTCCGGCATTGACAAAGCCCACCACCATGACCGTCGTTGCAGAGCTGCTGAAAATGATGGCAGTAATTCCGGTTCCCAGAAGGATTCCCATAATCCGGTTTTCGGTCAGTGCACCCAAAAGCTGCTGCATTTTATGACCGGCCGACTTTTGAAGCCCGTCAGCCATCCGGTCCATTCCATAAAGGAACATTCCAAGTCCCCCCAAGAATTGGATGAATCGTTGTAAATCTTCCATCGACATAGTATCCCCCCGATCTTACCGCATGTCTTGTAAGTACTATATCAAATCTATGTAAAGTATCATGCCCTGAAAGGTAAAATTCTTGTAAATTTTTTAATTAATGTAAAATTTCTTTATAAACACGTAAAACATTTTTATAAAAAACAGCCTCAATTTCACGTTCTGTAAAACCGGACTTTTTCATGGCTGCTTCCAGCACAGGCAGATCTTCCGGGGATTTCATCTCCAGATCCCCGCCGATGCCGTCAAAATCCGAACCTAGTCCAATGCACTCAATACCGCCAACCTGCTTCATATGTTTGATATGGGATATCATATCCTCCACACGGCTGATGGCTCCTTCCCCTTTTTTCCAGTCATGGAGAAAAGCCGCACAGTAATTAAGTCCCGCAACTCCGCCCCGCTCTGAAAGACGGCGAATCATATCATCGGTTAAATTTCTCGGATTGGAGGCCACCATACGGGCATTGGAATGACTTGCTACAAAAGGTTTGGTGGTATAACGGAACACATCTTCAATTCCTGCATCGGATAAGTGGGATATATCTACGATAATTCCCAGGCGTTCCATTTCTTTTAAGAATTCAATGCCTTTTTCTGTAAGTCCGTGTTCCATGTCCGGTTCAAAAAACACCTCGTCATGTTCCTGCCAAATGCGGTTTGGATAAGCCAGCTCATTCTTATGGTTCCACGTGAGGGTCATCATGCGGACCCCAAGCCGGTAAAAATTCCTTAAAAATGCAAGCTCTCCCTGGCACACTCCGCCCTCTTCAATGGTAAGCATAGCTGACATCTTTCCTGCCAACCGGTTTTCTTCAATATCTTTATAGGAGGTAACCACGCCGATCAATTCCTGATTTTTTTCCATTTCCGTATAGAAAAGATCCACAAGCTTCATACAGTATTCAAAGGGGCGCTCGTGCCTGGGCAATTCTGTAAACAGTGCAAAGTTCTGCAGATAATAATCCCCTTTTTTCATGCGTTCTAAATCAATGTGGCAATCATTTTTTAAAAGAGAGTATTCTTTGCCCCCCTCCCTTCGGTAAAACAGCTCTGATATCGTATCACAATGCATATCAATCACTTTCATATTTTCAGTCCTTTCTCGAACCTCGTGATTTTTACATACACAGAAGGAGTAACCCATAATGAGCTACTCCTTTTGTAATTATGCAAATGGGATTCCAGTTATGTTACATTTACAGGAAAAATTCGTTGCTCACTCCTGCCCTTCCGGAGAAATCCTTTAAATCTATCAATGATCATTATTTGTGACTGCTATTCCCTGAGCTTCAATCTTTTTTCTAATGTTGAGCATCCTCTCGTCGGTGTTTGCAATCACATCTGCACAGTCCCGCAGTTCTGCACATATTTCTTCGGAATACGCTTCCACTTCTTTTTTATATTTTAGCTGATGGTCAAGACTTGCCCAAAAGTCCATGGCAATGGTACGGATCTGAACCTCCACTCTCATCCATTTTTTCTGTTCGGAAAAAAATACCGGAATCTCCACAATCATATGATAACTGCGGTAGCCGTTGTTCTTTGGATGGCGGATATAATCCTTAATCGCAATGATATGGACGTCATCCTGACGGGTCAGCATCTCAGCCACCGCATAAATATCATCTAAAAATGAGCAGATAACCCGGATTCCTGCCACATCATCAAGATTTTCCATCATGGATTCCAGGGAAACAGGAAGTCCCCTGCGCTGCAGCTTTTCAACAATACTGACAGGCTTTTTTACTCTTGATTTCACCAATTCAATGGGGTTTCTTGAGTTTCTTACGGATAATTCATCGTTTAAAACCTCTAATTTCGTTTTAAGCTCCCGAATGGCACAGGTGTACATCATCATCGCTTCCTGAAACTGATAGGCCTGCTTGATTAATGGGTCGGGAACCTGAACGAGATTCGGAACGTTCACTATTGACTGGACCAGTTCACTATTAGGGTTCATGCTTATATTCATATTTGCACCTCATTTGTTGAGAAATACTCTTAAGCCTTTTCAACCGCAGAAACAGCGGCATCAAACCAGGGAGCTTCCAAGTATTCAACCATACCACCATCCACAGCTGCCGCGATCTTCGGGTCAATGGGGATTTTTGCCAGAACTTCAAGCCCATGGCTCTCCGCCACTTCATCAATATGGCTTTCCCCAAAGACGGTTATCTTTTTCCCGCAGTCCGGGCAGTTTAAGTAGCTCATGTTCTCAATAAGCCCCAGGATCGGCACGTTCATCTTCTTTGCCATGTTTACTGCTTTTGCAACGATCATGGAAACCAGCTCCTGAGGAGAGGTTACAATGATGATCCCATCCACAGGCAGGGACTGAAATACGGTAAGGGGAACGTCGCCGGTACCGGGAGGCATGTCCACAAACATATAGTCAATATTTTCCCAAAGCACCTCCTGCCAGAACTGTTTTACCGTTCCCGCAATTACAGGACCTCTCCAGATGACCGGATCTGTTTCATTATCTAATAAAAGATTGGCAGACATGATTTCAATTCCTGTATTGGAAACTGCAGGAATCATAAGACCGTTTGCTGCCATTCCCACACCTGCATCGGAAAGACCAAATGCCTTTGGTATGGAAGGGCCGGTAATATCCGCATCTAAAATTGCCGTTTTATATCCCTTTGCTTTCATATGGACTGCCATCATAGTGGTCACCAGTGATTTGCCCACCCCGCCCTTTCCGCTGACAACACCAATTACTTTTTTCACTGAACTGGCAGGATTTAATGGTTCCAGAAAACTTTTAGGTCCTTCCTGTCTGCTTGGACAGCTTTCCCCGCAGCTATTGCAATTATGAGTACAATTTTCGTCACTCATGATTCATTCCTCCTAACAAATAATCAAATAAATAGAGCGGCCCAGTGGACCCGCCTCTGTTTTCTTTCAATGCATCTCTCTTATCCGTAAGAAAAACAGGATACGGATACTTAAGATTATAGTATGAAAGGAGCGTTCTGTCCATGGAATTTATACAGAGTAATGCAAGATATTGGCTTATTTTTAATACAATATCACCAATTGGCTTTGTTTAGCCGGAGAAAAGCCTGCGGTCTTCTCCTGAAAACCGCAGGCCCTCCTGCTTATTTCAGCCCTGCTGTCCCGGGCTTTTGTATGATTTTAAATACTCCAATAGAATCCAGTGCTTTGACCATAGAATAGAAAATCATGGAATCAATGGGCCACATCACAAGGTTTTTTAACGCTCTTGCCGGAAGGAGTACCATAAACCCCTTTCCATACAGTATGGATAAGCAAAGGGTGTTCAGGACCACATTACAGATCAGCATAACAATGAGTTTGGATATCAGGACCCGTTTTAAGGTGATGGCTTTCTTATAATAGAAGCAGCCATAAATGACACCCGATAATACGGTCACCAATGTAAGTCCCGGAAAGAAGGCTCCATTAGGCTTTAATAGATATTTGAGCACATCCATACTTCCGGAAAACAAACCGCCTACCACAGGCCCAAACAGACAGGATATCAGTCCATTGGGAATGGAGGCAAAACTGAGCCTGATATAATTGCCAAAATTAATGGAAAACATACCAAGAATTATTGCAATGGCACCAAACATGGCGGCAATGGTGATGGTTCTTACATATCGAAGTTCTTTGTAAGAAGCGGTGAACAAAGTGACGAATTTTTTCATAAAAAAATACCTCCTTTGCAGACCTCAGACTACAACCGGAGATAATTAGACCTATCTTCTGATGCAGCGGGATGCGACTTGTGTACCGCAAGAAAATCTTTTCGTCCGAATGACAACTCCCTGTTCACTCAGCACTTAACGCACACTAGTCTACTCTGCGACTTTTCTTATTGAATTTTGTAACCCCATCAGTATATCATAAATTCTTATGAAAGCAAATATTTTTTTGTTCTGGTTTAAAACTAATTGACAAGCTGTAAATTTAAGTTTAGGATAAACCATAGCTGTAAATTCGACAAAAAACGCGGGAGGCGTAGTTATGAAATACTTAAGACAATTCAGCATAATTCTTTTCATATCCTTAATCGGAGAAATTATTCATTTATTTGTTTCTCTTCCTATCCCTGCCAGCATTTACGGCTTGCTGCTTATGTTAATCGGACTGAAAACAAAAATCATACCTTTATGCGCTGTGGAGGACGCCAGTATTTTTCTCATTGAGATCATGCCGGTAATGTTCATTCCGGCGGCCGTAGGGCTTTTGGATTCCTGGGGAATCCTTGGACCCATTCTGGTACCGTTTATTGTGATAACCCTGCTTTCTACGATCGTGGTTATGGCAATTACCGGCAGAGTGACCCAATTTTTCATTCGGATCGACAGAAAAAGAAAGGACAAAGAAAATGAGTAACACAATTAACAGTTTTTTATTTTTCGGTGCAGCGGTAAGTCTATTAAGTTATGAACTGGGACTCTTATTGAAAAGAAAACTAAAATCCCCTATTTTTAACCCACTTTTAATATCTATTGTGGTTGTTATGGCTCTTTTATCTGTATTTAAGATCAAATATGAAGTCTACAACCAGAGTGCAAAATACATCAGCTATCTTCTCACTCCGGCCACCATTTGCCTGGCCGTTCCGTTGTACCGGCAGATAGAGCTTTTAAAGAAGCACTCCAAAGCAATTTTAGCCGGAACGCTGACCGGAGTCATTACCACGATGGTCACAGTACTGCTCCTTGCCACCGTATTTGGTCTGAATCACCAGGAATACGTTACTTTTCTTCCTAAATCCATTACAACGGCCATTGCCATGGGGATTTCGGAGGAGATGAAGGGCTTTGTAACCATTACCGTTGCAAGCATTATTATCACTGGAATTTTAGGCAATATCATTGCAGAAACCGTCTGCCGGGTGTTCCATATTACAGAACCGGTAGCCATCGGCATTGCCATCGGTTCCTCCGCCCATGCCATAGGAACTACAAAAGCTCTGGAAATGGGAGAAATCGAAGGTGCCATGAGCAGTCTTGCCATTGCGACGTCAGGACTCTGTACGGTGGTTTTTGCATCTATTTTTGCCAATTTTCTATAATGAACAATTTAGAGACAATAAAAAAGAGGTCCTGAGACCTCTTTTTTTTAATAATAGCTTCCAGCTGCTGCAATAAGACTTGCAAAAATAGTCAGATATAAGATAACAAAAAGAACAACGGCGACTGCTTTAACAATCAGAAAGGCCCTGCTGAAATTTTTGCGGTTTTCATTGCCGTTCCCAAAAGCCCAGATAAGCAGCATGATAATATCAACACATGGTATCATTGTAATAATCAGAGTGACCACCCACTCTCCCATTGTCATTACACTTTTGTTTGGATCTGCCTGAGTGAAATTCTGGCTTCCCTGGTAGCTTACATTGTTGTCGTTTTCCATACTTTTCCTCCTTGGTAAACTCTAAATATTTTATAACGTTTAACATTATATCATAGATTATTTGAATTTGGTATAATTTTCTACATTTTTCGTCTATTTTATCTGTAATGCTCTTAAAATACGACACAAAAGACTATTGTCATAAAATACATAAGGCTCCCTATAAGGAAAGTACAGCTTCATCCGGATGAGGTACAAAACAAGGGCTATGACCACACTGACAAACAGCAATATACCGGCAAGCTGTTTGTTTCCTCTGTTGAAATAGTTTACTCGAATCTGATTCAGCAGGCATAAAAAAATAAGGGGCGCCGATGGATTTAATTCTATGCATCCGGATATGTCCCCTCTTGCCAGGTGAAGAAGTGCTCTGGTCCCTCCGCAGCCAGGGCAGGGAATTCCAATCAAGCCTTTCAATGCACACAGACCGCCTGTCATGGCATACATTACGGCACAATAGACGGCAAACAAGCTCAAAATTAAAACGGAAAATCCCACATTGGTTCTCTTATGTTTCTTTTCTGCATTAATGTATTTTGTACGATCCACAAGGCACCTCCCTATAAAAGGGATAGGATGGAATCCAGTCCAAACCTTGAGTCCGTGCAGAATATACGGTCCAACGCATTTAAGTTCTGGTCCGAATGCTCTACTTCTCTGGAAAAACGATGGGATAGGTGAACAAATTCGGAAAAGTCCAGCCTGCCTTCCCGCATTTTAAAGACTGCCTGTGCCATTTCCTGAATCAGAAGTGTGCTTACCACGGCAAGCTTCATCTTCGCATAGGGCTGTCCATCGTACACGGCACCGCAATAATAAGTGAATACAAAATACACCAAAAGCTGTTCACTCCACAGCTCCCACTGTTTTTTGCGCTCCTCATCTTCTATTAAATAGCGGTAAAAAGAAATACGGTTGTCTTCATAAACAGCGGCCCCTTCGTCAAAGAGCAGCTTCTTCAAAGTACCTATGTACCGGGGCCAGTCGGCATTTAAAACTTCCAGTTTTTGAAAGATACCAAACCAGGATAACATTTTCTCAAACCGGGCCGGGCCGGTTATCCTGCGATCTGCAAGCTTCGCCCCAATTGCCTTTTCTGCCCCTTCTCCTGCATACCGTTTTAAAAGTTCATCAACCTTATAAAGACGGTCTTTTCTGATCCTTCTTTGGATGTCATGTGTCAGACCAAGAGCCATGGCCATGCGCAGGCTGCATGATATGCTCCGGTTTTGAAGAAAGGAAAACAGGACGTCTCTGGAATCCATAAGCTTTGTATACAATAAAAAATCAAAGTATTCATAGGATTCTTCCCTGTCATCCTCCTTCGTCAGAAAACGGACCTTCTCCCTTGTGCCAAGAATCAGTCTCGCCGCCTCTTCACAGGATAAAGAAAGGGAGATCTCTCTGGCTCCTTCGTATTCTTCCGTATGCCTTGGGTAATCCCGGCAGGTCTTACAGAGCATCTCCGGTCCGGCCTCCACATACATATCGCAAAGGTTGTCCTTATTTAGAAATGCACACCGGCGGTTATACTGCTTAAAAGAGTTGTTCTTCCAGTCAATGGAGCGGCGAAGCCTCTCTCCAAACTCCCCCTTTTGCGTCCGGTACCGTCTTCTGGACCGGTCATCAATCATAATGAACCAGCCGGCACAGCAGGTATCGGAACAGGCTCCTGCCACACAGTGAAACTTATTATAATAATGAGGTATGGTATACTGCATCAATGGTTACTCCTGTTTTTGATATGGATTATACCGCATTTAAAAATGAGGTTCAACCCCAAAAGAGACAAACCTCATTTTTAATCCCCTATTTACAATTTTCCAAAAGCCAGGAACAAGAACAAAATGCCGCTGACCCAGGACAAATCCCAGTTTTTCCTGGCCGCCAGCTCATGCCCCAGATAGAGACCGAGATACATGACCGAAATTCCCACCAGGAGCGATATAAAAGCCGCCATACCGGGAGATATGAGCAAAAATCCGGATAGACCTCCTGCCACCAGACTGTCAATGGACATGGCCAGAGAAAACATCACAGTTTCTTTCCATGATAAGGATTTTGACTCATCCCAATCCGCTGCAATGGGGTTTCCATAAATATTTATGATGATGCTCAGACCAGAGATGGAAAATGTTAGATCTTTGCGAACATTCACATGATGATTGATGTATTTTTTAATAAAGTAATCCGAAAGTTTCATCACGCCCAAGAAGAACAGGCAAGCAAAGCCCAAACCTTTGGCAAAAGTTTCTGGTACCAATCCATGAAGTACATTGCCAAACATGAGGGCGGCTCCCAGGCAGCCGCTGCAGATAAGATTGACTGCGATCACCTTTGCAGGAGATATGCGGAGCCGGTTTGCTCCATAAGCAACGCTGGCAACAAAGCTGTCTGTAGAAAGTGCAAGCACCAGAATGAATATATCACGCATACGCCAATTAACTTACCTTTTTTCTTTTAATATATTCATTCTTCTTTCTTTTGGCCCCCTTAACATCAATGAATCACTTTGATTCCAGGAAAGTACCGGACCAAAACCTTGGCAAGAATCTTATCCTCCGGCACATACGGGTCCGGCCAATACCTGGCATCAGCAGAATTATTCCGATTGTCCCCAAGCATGAGATAACAGCCCTCCGGCACTTTAAAATGGTAGTCCTCCGTCTCCATCTCCTCCGGCAGATAGGGTTCATTGAGAGGAGTTTCCGAATCATTGATATAAATCCGATTGTTCCGGATATCCACAGTCTCTCCCGGAAGTCCGATGATCCGCTTTACTAAACGGGTTTCTTCCAAACCAGGTCCTGTCTCATGGTCAAAGATAACAATATCGCCCCGTTTGGGATCTTCGCCAAACTTATAAGCCAGCCGGAAGCCGAATATCCGGTCACCGGGCATAATGGTGGTCTCCATGGAGCCGGTAGGGACTCTGCTGTTGGCAATGATAAATGTATTGATGAAAAAAGCGATGGCAGACGCCATTACAATAATCTTAATCCATTCAAAAAGCTCTTTTTTCCAGTTGATCTGCTTATTTTCCTTCATATTCAGCTTGACCTTTCCCTGATCGTTTTTTCTATTGTACCAAATTTAAAATTATGGTTCAAGCATCTTTTCCGAACCGCATCTTTTCCGAACCGCAAAAAGCAGAGACCCGGCTTTGTCCCTGCTTTTGCTTTTTAAACACCATATTTTTTCAATTCTGCTCTCAAACGTTCCAGGGCCTTTTTTTCCAGTCTTGAAACATAAGATCTTGATATTCCCATTAAATCGGCAATTTCCCGCTGTGTATACTCTTTCTTACCGTGAAGGCCATAACGCATGCCAATAATGGTTTTTTCATTTTCCTTCAGGCAGCTGTCAAACGCCTGATACAGTTCCTTGATATCCTGTTTTAAAATAATGGTTTCCAGAGTCTCTTTATTTTCCATTTCAATTACATCAACAAGACTTACGGTCTCTCCATCCTTGTCTACGCCGATGGGTTCAAACAAAGAAACCTCTTTTGAATATTTTTTATTTGCACGAAGAAGCATTAGGATCTCATTTGCTATGGTCTCCCTGCGGCTCCTCTGCTCCAAAGTAATACAGATGTAGGTTCTTCCCATCCCATACTGCCTTTTTCACCAGTGCCCGGACCGCCATACGCTTCTGCTCTACATCCATAATATCTACGGTACTTTGAAAGGATACCAAGGTCTGCTTTACAAGTTCAAATTCCAGGTCGGATAGTTCTTTGCTTACCGCTGCTGCTTCCAGTTCTGCTAATCTCTGACAGTTTGTTTCTTTCTTTTGATGGAGTTCTTCAATCTGCTTTACAATATATTCTTCTGCAGCGGTCCCCCCGGCTTTTTTCAGGGAAGATACAAGACCTGAGATTTCAGCCTCCACATTTTCTGATTCCTCCTTCAGACGCTGGATATGGGATTCCATCTCTTCCTTATCCTCTTTAAAAATTTTTCTGATCTGATTCAGCTGCAGCTGAAATTCCTTCTGATCTTCAGAAATATTTTTAATTTCCTCAAGAACCAGTTGATCCAGAGCATTTCCATTGGGGTTATTCATGCGGCAGCACACCATGCGGCTTTTTTCCTTTGTGGAGCATAAATAAGAATAGATCTGCTCCCCTTTAGAATTAAACCGTCCCGAAAGCTTTGGCCGCATATAATCTCCACATGCTCCGCAAAACAAAATACCGGACATCAGTGCCACATTGCTGCGTGGCTTCCGGTAGTTTTTTGATTTATTCCTGTCCAGCATTTTCTGGACATTAACCCACAAAGCTCCCGGGATTATACCCTCATGCTTTCCAACGGCTACGATCCATTCCTCCATGTCTTTCATCTCATGGGACTTTCCCGGCTTTTGCAGGGTACGGTTATAGGCAATCACACCGGAGGAACCGTCAAATTCCTTTTCCTCCGCAAACAAAGCCACCTTTTTTTCTTTCAGATATGTAAAAGCCTCAGGATCAGCCACCATATAGACTGGATTGGTTAAGATTCCTTTTATGGCAAAACGGCTGAACTGGCGGTTATATTTTGTTTTATATCCGTTTTGAAGCAGATATGTTTCTGTTTTTGTAAGAGAACCGGTTTCCAGAAACTTGTCATAGATTGTCCGTACCAGCTTTGCTTCTTCCGGAATCAGCTTCAGGTGATACGCTTTCTTTACCTTTCCCTCAATGGTTACGGAGGAAATGCTTTCAGACTTATAGCCGGTGGGAGTATTGCCCCCCAGCCATCTTCCGCTTTTGGAAAGCTCATGCATATTATCCCGGATACGTTCTGCAATGGTTTCCCGCTCCAACTGGGAAAAAACAGAAGCAATATACATCATGGCCCTGCCCATGGGGGAGGAGGTGTCAAACTGCTCTTTAATGGAAATAAAGGCTATGTGAAGCTCATTGAGTTCTTCGATCAGACTGGCAAAGTCACCAATGTTACGGCTGATTCTGTCCAGCCGGTAGCAGACAATGGCTGTAAACTTCTTTTTTTTCGCATCCTGCATCATGATTTGAAACTGAGGGCGGTCTAAGTTGCCTCCCGAAAAGCCTTCATCCTCATAGACGTAAGCACGATTGGCAGAATCTTCTCCATAGTGCGAGGAAATATATTGTCTGCACAGCTCAATCTGATTTCCAATGCTTTCTCCTTTTCCTGTAAATTTGGATTTTCTAGAATAGATTGCAAACGGTTGGTTCTTTTCCATTGCTATGCCTCCCTGCTGTCAAATGCTCTCTTTACCCAAAACTCCGTTCCGCAAACATACCGGACACGCAGAACCTCATACATTATAATAACTATATTTCCGAAAGCATTTATCATGAATATGATCGTACACTACCCCAAAGCAGAAGCGGATCAAAAAGATTTGGGGAAAAAAGCAGCACTCATTCATAATCAGGCTGTCCTGCAGTATTTAAAACAGCTTTCTTGTCCCAATTATCAAAAACAAGCTCTTTTAAAAGAGATGTATCCAGATCATTTATAAATAAATAGTAAAAGCCTATCATACCCCACTCGGTTTCTAAAGGGTATGATAGGAGATATCTTTCCAATCCAAATGGAGTTCTTTATTCTGCTGCCAGAGTGCCCACGACCGGGAGAACGCTCAAAACAAGTGCACCAGGATGGCACATCTGAAACTCATAGCTCAAATCCCTTCCCGCAGTTAATCCAAAGAAATGATTTCCTCCAGCCCAAAGGGGATTGTTAGTTACATCATATACCACCCCATTTACCGCCACATAAGCCGGGGAACCATCTTTCCCAGTATATTGGGACAATTCAGCCAAGGTAAATACTCTTGGTTCTTCTGGAACGGTTCCTGCTCCCGGGGTTGTTCCTGCTCCTGGTACGGTTCCTGTTCCTGGGGCTGTTCCTGTTCCTGGTACGGTTCCTGTTCCTGGGGCTGTTTCTGCTCCCGGAGCCGTTCCTGTTCCTGGTACGGTTCCTGTTCCTGGGGCTGTTCCTACTCCCGGAGCCGTTCCTGTTCCCGGTACGGTTCCTGTTCCTGGTATGGTTCCTGTTCCTGGGGCTGTTTCTGCTCCCGGAGCCGTTCCTGTTCCTGGTACGGTTCCTGTTCCTGGGGCTGTTCCTGCTCCCGGAGCCGTTCCTGTTCCTGGGGCTGTTCCCACTCCCGGAGTCGTTCCCATTCCCGGTACTGTGCCTCCTCCCGGAACCATTCCGTTATCCTCTTCCAAGGCAGCCTGATTGATCTGGCTGAAATATTGAATATGGTTTTCAAGCATGATTACCTCACTGCTTATATGATCCAGAATATCATCATTGTTGTAAAGATTGGAATGCAGCTTTTCCACATCCGAATTGATCTTCTTCAAGCTGTTGCCTACATAATTCAAAAACAATTCTAATTCCATATCAATACCTCCATAAAAAGAATACAGGATTATTGCTTGACCCAAAAGGAGTTTGCAGCATTGGTTTAGTAAGATATATGCGGCAGTCTTCCGTTTAACTCTTAAATTCTTCTATTTATAAAAAAGACTTGAGGGTTTTTATTTACGGACTGCTGAAATGCTATAATTGTCCTTTTTCCTGCTTGCTATTGCTATGTATATGAAAATTCGTCAGGAATATTCTCCTGACGATTTTTCAGAGCCGTTGTGATAGGATATCATTTTCCACACATTTGGCTGCATATGTGGCCAGCCTTGAGCCTCTGTCCGGATGGAACGTATTGACGGCTTTGATCAGACCGATGGTTCCTACAGAAAGAAGATCTTCCATATCATAATCTGTATTTTGATATTTTTTCGCCACATGGGCTACCAGACGCATATTCCGCTCGATGAGTGTGGCTCTCGCCTCCTGATCCCCTTCCTGGTATCGTTCCAGACACTCTCGTTCCTCTCGCGCAGTTAAAGGTTTGGGAAAAGTTTTCAAAGAAAGCCACCTTAAACTTACTTACTCTCATTTTATGCCGTCCTTTCCATGAAAGTGCTTTTACAAGAAATATAGGCTGGTACTTCTTTTATTACCAACGCAAATGACACAAAAAAATAACCGGACAAAAGCTCCAGGCATTTCCTGGCTTCCTGTCCGGTTAAATAAAACTCCCTTAATGATGGAACAGACGGATCTCCGTAAACGCCATCGCCATTCCATATTTGTCACAGGTTTCTATCACCTGGTCATCACGAACAGAACCTCCCGGCTGAGCCACATACGTCACTCCGCTTTTAAACGCCCTGTCCACGTTGTCGCCAAATGGGAAAAATGCATCGGAGCCTAAAGAAACACCGGAAAGCTGATCCAGCCAGGCCCGTTTTTCTTCCCTTGTAAATACAGGAGGTTTCACCTTAAAAACCGACTCCCATCTGCCGTCAGCCAAGACATCCATATAGTCCTCACCGATGTAAACATCAATGGCATTGTCCCTGTCCGCCCGGCGGATTCCATCCACAAACAAAAGATCAAGAACCTGGGGTGCCTGACGCAAATACCAGTTATCCGCCTTATTTCCTGCAAGTCTGGTACAATGAACTCTTGACTGCTGCCCGGCCCCGATGCCGATGGCCTGTCCGTCTTTAGCGTAGCAGACAGAGTTTGACTGGGTGTATTTTAAGGTGATGAGGGAAATGATCAGATCCCTCTTTGCAGAGTCGGGAATCTCTTTATTTTGTGTAACCACCTTTGTTAAAAGTCCCTCATTGATCTTTAGTTCATTTCTTCCCTGCTCAAACACAATTCCATAAACCTGCTTTTTCTCAAGTGGTTCGGGCTTGTAATCCGGGTCAATTTCAATCACATTATAATTTCCATTCTTTTTTGCCTTTAAGATTGCCAGTGCTTCCGGTTCAAATCCGGGAGCGATGACACCATCAGAGACTTCACGCTTAATGATTTTCGCCGTATCCACATCACAGATATCAGACAGAGCAATAAAATCACCAAAGGAGGACATACGGTCAGCCCCTCTGGCGCGGGCATAGGCACAGGCCAGGGGAGAAAGTTCTCCCATATCGTCCACCCAGTAAATTTTCGCAAGAACCGGATCAAGGGGAAGACCTACGGCTGCTCCTGCAGGAGACACGTGTTTAAAAGAAGCCGCTGCAGGAAGTCCGGTTGCTTCCTTTAATTCTTTTACCAACTGCCAGCCGTTTAAGGCATCCAAAAAATTAATATATCCGGGACGCCCGCTTAATACCTGGATGGGGAGTTCCTTTTCTCCGGACATATAGATCCGTGATGGTTTCTGATTGGGGTTACAGCCATATTTTAATTCCAGTTCGTTCATCCTCAGCACTCCTGTTATTTGTTCTTATTTATAATTCGGGTTTCATACGTCTGGGTCTTTATATCAATATATCTTACAAACAGAGAAACTTTGTTTTCCTCGTTTAGATTCTCCCAGATCATTTCCGTAAATTCATCCAGATCATTCTTTGTCTCCACAAGCTTTGGTTCTCCTTCAAAACTGGGAAGCGGATTCCCGTCCTGCAGATAGGTATGGATAAAATGTGCCTCCCCTGCTGTGGGATTTTCATAAGCAAAGGTATAGCGGTTGCATGATTCCGGATTTCCATGGTTGCTCTTTAAGATGGACATGGCATAATGGAACTGTCCCCCTTCCATATGCAGAATGCCCGATATACGAGGGGTATAGTTGGGACTGTCCGGTTCAAATTCTCTGCTTCGGAGAGACTGCTCGAAGGTGAGCTGGGAATCCAATCCCTCATAAATGGTATCGGTCTGATCTCCATTGGTAACTATGGTCTTATTTCCCAAAACACGGACCGGTGCATAAATAATCAGGCTGGGGTCTGTCAGTTTGGAAGGATCAAATGCCTGGGTGCGGATGCCCTCCCCCTCTTCCACAAATATGCGGTTTCGGCTGTTCTCACTTCTTCCCATGATAAAATATGCGGCAACTGCCTTTGTTCCGTCCGGGGTTTTTCCGATCACAATTCCTCTTCCCGGATAAGAATTGCTTTTTAAATCGTCCTTTAAAGAAATCAAATTCATAAAATTTGGTCCTCCTTCATCGCTTATACGCAAAAAACCGCCTGGGCATCCCATAGCGGTGCCCAGGCGGTCGGCTTCAATTCGTAACGTGCTCCCCGTGGTTATCTCCACTTATCCGCCAGTCGCACGTACCATGTTAAACATCATATACGATACTTCTCTAAAAAGCAAGTACTTTTTCCAATTCAACTAATCGTTGCGGATCGCAGCAAGGGGACTCAGCTTCATAGCTCTTAACGCCGGAAAAAAGCCTGCCGCCATTCCCACAAAAACAGCAAACCCAATGGCAGTTATGGATAGCCAGGGTGGGATTCTCGACAAATCTCCCGGCATATCCGTCATCAAGCGGCCCGCCAAAAGCTTATTTATAAGGAGTGAAACACCATAACTGAATATAATTCCAGTCACCCCTCCCATAAAGCCTATAAATCCGGACTCCAGAAGAAACATGTTCCTGATATTATTCATATCGCAGCCCAATACCTTTAAAATTCCGATTTCCTTGGTTCTTTCATAAATGGACATCATCATGGTGTTGGCAATCCCAATCGCCGCAACGAACAGAGAAACTGCTCCGATCCCGCCCAAAAGAGCCTGAACCATCTGGGCCTGCTTCTGGGACTGTTCCAGCCATTCCATATTGCTGCTCGCCTGATACCCCATATCCGTAATGGCCTTTTGTACCGCAGATACATTGCTCATATCATCTACCTGAACAAATGCCTGATTATAGATAAAGTAATTATATGGTTTCCCTTTCTTGGTGGTAGGCTGGCCGGGAATGGGCTTTTTCTTAAAAATCTGCTTTAACTGGGTCTTTAAGGCATCAATATCCACATAAACACTGTAGCTGTAGTTATTGTATTCCTCCCCGCTGCCTTCCACCAGGCCGCTGGCAGATAATAAATACTTTTTGGGTGGTTTGACCGGAGTCTTATCATCAGACTCCCCGCCGCTCTGGGTCTGATAATATGCATCCACATCAAAGATAACAAACAGAGGCCGGTTCATAAAATCTATGTCAGGAACGTTAGAGGGATCATCGTAATAATCCACATTGCTTTTGGGATTGGAAAAATTTCTGGCAACCATATTTCCTATTACCATCTCAATTTCTTTTTTTCCTGGTTCCGGAAGCCTCCCCTCCTTTAAAGGAATGTTTTTTAAATACGACTGGCTGACCCCCATCAGGTTGATATTGCCCTGATAGATTCCCTGTTTCATCAGCACATTCATTTCCAGAATCGGTGAAACCCCGGTAACATGATCCAAATGTTCCATCTGCTTGATCACATCATCCGTCATATAACTGGGTTCCTTGCCGTTATCCCCCGGTCCCTGGCCTGCATCGGAATATACCGAAATCTCGGTAAGACTGCCATAGGAAGCAATCTGTTCCATGGTAAGCTGATTAAAACCGATCCCCAAAGACACCATAACCACAATGGAAGCTGTACCAATCAAAACTCCCAGAACCGTTAGAAATGTCCTCAGCTTCCTGCGTCTTAAATTATTCACACTCATGGAAAGCAAATCGCTAAATCTCATTCTCTATATCCTCTTGTTCTGTTTCCTTTTTCTTTTTCCGTCTTTTAAGAACAAGGACGGTACCTGCACCACCAATGACCAAAACTGCGGTCACACAGCCAATGATCACGTTCTTGTATCTTGCCATTCCCTTGGGCTCCGTATCGGCAGGCATTGCCCCGGGATCTTCCGCTCCCGATTCCATTTCCGCAGCCTCCGATACCATAAGGGTGATCTCTTTTTCAACCGGCTCACTGACCACTCCATTTTCATCCTCATAGGTAATCAGGACCTTGATTTTTCCGTCATCCATGGTTGGTGCTGTACCGGTGAGCATGGCATCCACATTGCCGGTCTCACCGGGTTTAATATTTCCCACATAGCTGCTGGTCTGCTGGATGGAGTCACCCACAAAATTAACCATGACATTGTAAAGAAGGACTTTTCCCGTGTTGTTGATAGGGAACATGACATTGGTTTCCGAACCAACGGAAATTGCGTCCGGCATAACATCTATGGTGCCTGTATTCAGCCGGGCAACCTGCCTGACCGGAATATTTACTGTAACTTTTTCTTCCGCATTCTTAAATTCGGGACTGTCATATTTTTCATTGATGGTCAGGGCATAGGTTCTCTGATCCACCCAGGCTCCTGCCCGCATCTTCACCTTGACATCCGTGGTCTGACCGGCAGAAAGCGAATTCACAACAATGGCAGACGAACTGGAATCCGTGGTAAATACCGCACTGTCCGAAACCTTTTCCGATTCCAGACTGAAAAGAATATTGCTGGCCGCTACATCTTCAGAAGCATTTTTCATATGAAGGATCAGTTCAAAGTCATCTCCCGCATAAACAGTCTCCGGATTTGTCTGAAATCCATCTACGATCAGCCTAGCTTTCGTTCTGTCATTGGCATTAAATTCTTTCGTATCTTCTTCTTTTTCCTTATTCTGAACTTTTACATAGAAGGTTCCCTGAGCCTTCTGGATATCTCCATCCGTACTGTCCCGGTACTCGATGGTAAAAGCGATAGGATAATATCCGCTGTAAACATCCTTACGGATGCTCATGCTGTAAGGAACAGATATCTTCTCTCCCCCACCGATCCGGTCATAATGTTTCGTATAGTTTCCATCATTAATGTCAAAAGGGAATTTGGTGCTGTCCGGGTCCACGGTCATTCTGATATTCACATCAAAAGCAGTTATATCAGAGGAATTGCGGACGTTCATATTGTAATTCATCACATCAGGGTAGGTTCCAAAAGGAGTGCTCTGATCCTCTCCCAGTTCAAACTGTATAGTGCCCTCGGTACTGCCTGATGCAGTCGTTCCGGAGGATTTTGTGATCCACACATTGACTTTTTCATAAGAGGCATGGGAACCTCCTACTTTTACTTCTAAAGGAACGGTATAATATCCTTCTGAAATATCTCTGCGTACTCTGGCACTAAGTGAAAAGTTTTTAGAACTTCCGCTCTTTACCTTTCCTAATATCTTTGCGTTGAATGTACTGGAAGTGATTTCAAAAGGAAACATATCACTGGTACGGGTGGTACTGTCCTCATCATCATCTTCAGTTGCCTCATACTCCGCTTCTGCTACAGACCGATCAAAAAGAACTGCCACACCATTCAGGTCATTGCTGGTATCATTTGTAAAAACCATATTAATCGTAATATTTTCTCCCGTCTTTCCGGAGGGAGTTTTCTTAACGTCTATGTATGTATTTTTACTTAAATCATACTGCCCAAACGCCGGCATATGCACAGCAGAAACCATCATGAGAACCGACAGCAGCCACACAATCCCCTTTCTAAACTTGTTCATTCCCATTCTCCTCCTTTGTATCCTCATGATGCTGTTCCTCAATCTTAAATATTTTTCCATCCACGATATGGAATTGCCTGTCCGCAAATTTTGCGATGTAATTGTCATGAGTAACCATAACCAGTGTCTGATTCTGTTCCCTTACAATCTTCTGCATCAGGTTTAAAATCTCTTTTGTTGTCTTGGAATCCAGATTCCCGGTGGGCTCATCGGCAAAGATGATCTTGGGATTCACCGCAAGGGCTCTGGCAATCCCCACCCGCTGCTGCTGCCCGCCTGACATCTCATTTGCCATATGCTTCATCTGCTTTTCGAGACCCACTAACTTTATGTATTCCCTTGCCTTTTCATTTCTGGCCTTTTTGGGGATTCCCCGGAACGAGAGAGGCATTGCAACATTTTCCTCTGCATTCATGGTTTTAATTAAATTGTAAGACTGAAAGATAAAGCCTACATGTTTTCTCCGAAAT
Organism: Lacrimispora sinapis; assembly: GCF_043633585.1. Classification (NCBI taxonomy): domain Bacteria; kingdom Bacillati; phylum Bacillota; class Clostridia; order Lachnospirales; family Lachnospiraceae; genus Lacrimispora; species Lacrimispora sinapis. The sequence continues at coordinate 2,028,358 of NZ_CP141832.1, forward strand.
GCTACTAACTGGTTCTCCGTCAGCTTTTCTATATGATGCCCTCCAATAACGATCTCTCCCTTGGAAGGCTTTTCAAGACCAGCCATCATATTAAGAAGCGTTGACTTTCCTGAACCGGAAGGCCCTACAATCGCACAAAACTCCCCTTTATATATGGTAAAATCCACGCCGTTCAATGCATAGACCTTAGTATTCCCGACTTTATACACCTTGTATAGATCCTTTACTTCAATCATAGGTGTCTTACCTTCTGCCACCCCAGTTACCTCCTGACATTCATTTGCACTCACATTATACAACATGGGTTCCTTTTTGGTCATACTTTATTTTCTTAATCTTCCTTACAGATTCCTTACAGGAAATAGGGGAAAATCCGGATAAAATCCATGCAAAAAGATTATAGCATATTTTGAAAAAAAGTGTGGAAATATTCCAATGAATACTATATAATGGGATAGAATTTGAAACCATAACTCAGTGGATAAAGGAGATTCTTATGAGACATTTACTTAACCCGTTAGACTTTAGTGTGGAAGAAACCGAACGGCTTTTAGATCTGGCAAAAGATATTGAAGATAATCTTCCAAAATATTCCCACGTATGTGATGGAAAAAAATTAGCGACATTATTTTATGAGCCAAGTACAAGAACCCGCTTAAGTTTTGAAGCTGCAATGCTGAATCTGGGTGGGAGCGTACTGGGCTTTTCTTCTGCCGATTCAAGTTCTGCTGCAAAAGGCGAAAGTGTTTCCGATACCATTCGAGTCATTTCCTGCTATGCGGACATTTGTGCCATGAGACATCCTAAGGAAGGCGCACCGTTAGTGGCTGCCAGACATTCGGGAATTCCAGTGATCAATGCCGGCGACGGAGGACATCAGCATCCGACACAAACCCTTACCGATCTTCTTTCCATTCGTTCTTTAAAAGGCCGTTTAAACGATCTGACCATCGGATTATGCGGTGACTTAAAATTCGGACGTACCGTCCACTCTCTCATCAACGCTCTGGTTCGCTACGAGAACATCCGGTTTATCTTAATCTCTCCCCCTGAACTGCGTGTACCTGAATATATCCGGGAGGATGTACTGAGGGCCAATCATATTGAATTTATGGAAATGGACAGCCTTGATGATGCCATGCCGGAACTGGATATTCTCTACATGACTCGCGTTCAGAAGGAGCGTTTTTTTAACGAAGAAGATTATATTCGTTTAAAAAACTGTTACATTCTGGACCGGAAGAAACTGAAGCTGGCAAAAGAAGATATGTACGTTCTTCACCCTCTTCCCAGAGTCAATGAGATTTCTGTGGAGATCGACGAAGATCCAAGAGCCGCCTATTTTAAACAGGCACAATACGGCGTTTACGTGCGCATGGCTCTGATTATGACATTATTGGAGGTGGAAAAATCATGTTAAATATCAGCGGATTAAAAGAAGGAATTGTATTGGATCACATTGAAGCGGGAAAAAGTCTGGAAATCTATTATAATTTAAGCCTGGACAAGCTGGACTGTCAGGTTGCAATTATAAAAAATGTAAAAAGCAACAAAATGGGGAAAAAGGATATCATTAAAATTGAAGGCGGATTAAACCACATTGATTTGGATATTTTAGGCTACATTGACCACAATATCACAGTCAATATCATTCGGAATAATGAAATCGCTGAAAAAAGGGCACTGAGTCTTCCTCAGAAGATCACCAATGTGATCCAGTGCAAAAACCCCAGATGCATCACTTCCATCGAGCAGGAACTTCCTCATGTCTTCTATCTTTCCGATGAAGCAAAAGAAATCTACCGCTGCATGTACTGCGAAGAAAAGTATACCAAATAAAAATTACCCGGTGATTGAACCTGATCGTTCAGGGCACTCACCGGGTTTCATTCATTGATCTTCTTTAATAAAATATCTCTCACAAGGCCACCATACTTTTCTTTTGTCATAACCACTTCATAGCCCTGCCGGATCACATTTTCTTTGCTGTAGACGTTCTCCGGGTGGATGGTGCACATGAGATACCCATATCCCCTTTGTCTTAATTCTTTTTCTGCCGCCTGCATCAGAGCATACTGCAGACCATTCCCCCGATATTCCGGCAGGATGGCAACGGACTCCATATGAGCCACTTTTTCCAGTTCTTCTTCGGGCAATCCCATATCCCAGCCAAGGTTCTCTTCCTGTCTTCCGGGAAATGTGACAACAAATACCCCTGCAATGATTCCAGACTCCTTCACCATGGCCTTGTATCCGATCCCATTTTGGTGCTGCAGCAGATCATGGATAAAATCTGCATGATCCGCTACGAACCAGTCCTTATTTTCAATTTTCTCCCATACTGTATGGATCACATTTGCCAATGCCTGAAAATCCTGTGTTACTGCTCTCTCGATCGAAAATTCCATAAACCGGGCCTTTCCTATGGGGGAATCGCTTATGCATTTCTAGTGAACCGGCAGCTTGGAAAATTGGTACATCCGTAAAAATCACCAAACCTGCCGCTGCGCCGTCTCAATTCTCCTCCGCATTGAGGACAGACCTCTGCGGTCGGATTTCCGGCTCCCAGCAGTTTTCCTATCTGTTCATAACACTTCTGGTTCATGATACAGTCATTCAATGCCCTGTGAGCCCCCTCCGTACTTATATTAAAGTAAGCAGATAAATCCGTCAGCCTGTGGCGTCTCAGCTGAGGAAGACATTGCCTTGCCATATAAAGTGTATCTATGTAATCATTGGGTACATCTTTTTGAAGCAGTTTTTCTGCCGCGTTATAAATAAAAAGCAAATCAAAGGACTGAATATTGTGCCCGACCAGGATCTCTCCTTCAATAAAGGACAGAAAAGCAGGAAGTACCTGGATCAACAGGGGGGCCTCCTTTACCATGTCATCGGTTATGCCGTTTACCTTCGTAGCTCCGGCCGGTATATGGGTCTCCGGATTGATAAGAGCCGTAAATTCTTCCACCGGCTGATGCCCTTTCACCTTGATTGCTGAAATCTCAATTATCAAATCTTCCTGAACGCTGATCCCTGTTGTCTCCAAATCAAATACCACATAGTCTTCAGCGAATTCATTCAGACGTCTGCCTGTAATCTGCCTGACAGCCATAATTTCCTCCGTTCTGTATATAGATATGTATGCTCCCGTCCCTTGCCAGATGGGGAAAATCCCATTTCTCCCCCATGAAAAAGTCTTGGCAATACCTCTATTATACCGTCAGGCACTTGATCCTTCAAGCTTTCCGGCAAAATTCTTTTCTCCTGATAAAGTTCGTCATTAATCTTTTCTCCTTTGGTTCTTCCACCTCTATCCCTTCACCGCTCCTGCCATCATTCCCTCAATGAAATATTTCTGGAATGCTACAAACAAAAGAAATATGGGGATGACGGAAAAAACTGAACCTACGATCAAAAGGCTGTAATTATCCCCGTAAGGGTTGATAAGAGTATTCAATCCCAGCGTCAGCGGATATTTTTTAGAGGTACGGATAACCAGTAAGGGCCAAAGGTAATTGTTCCATGCATTCATTCCATTTAAAATAGCCATTGCAGAAAATGCAGGCTTCATCAGAGGTACGATCAGTCTGAAAAAAATTCCATATTCTGTAGCCCCGTCGATTCTTCCTGCTTCCAGCAGAGTCTGGGGAATACTGAGCAAATACTGGCGGAAGAAAAAGATTGTAGAGGCATGAGCAACAAAGGGAAGGATAATGGCTGTATAGCTGTCCATCAGCTTCCAGCTTGACATTTGCTTATACAGCGGCAGCATAACCACTTCCAGCGGAATGGACAGAATCAGCAAAACGATCAGGAACAATCCTTTTTTCCCTTTAAACTCATAAGCCGCAAATCCATAACCCACAAAGGAACTGACCAGCAGGGTGCTGACTACGGTTATTACCGTAAGGCAAATGCTGTTAAAGAACCATTTCCAGTATTCATGCTGTCCCGTAAAAAGCAGAACGTAGTTATCCAGATTCATTCTGTCAACGTTGATATCCAGGTTGAGTCCATATTGCAGAAGGTCATTTCCTGGCTTGAAGCTTGCCACGAACAGCACCCAGATCGGAAGAACGATCAACAGGGCAAGAAGGGTGAATAAAATCAACAATGCCAAAGAGCTTGCCTTTTTTCCCGCGGTTCTTCTCATATTAATCTCTCCCCTCTTTAAAGGTTCCTGTAATCTTCAGCTGCAGGATGTTGACCAGCATCACAACCACCAGAAGAATCAGTCCCACGGCACACGCATAACCCAAAGCCCTTTTTTCAACTCCCTGCCGGTATAAATACCCCACGATTGTAAGCCCGATGTTATTGGGAGAATTATTTCCCTTGAATAACATATTGCTTTCAAGGAACATAGAAAGCCCCGCATAGATACTGATGGTAAGGACATAGACCGTGGTAGGCTTTACCAGGGGAACGGATATCTTTTTAAACTGCTGCCATTTGGAGGCACCATCAATGGAAGCGGCTTCATACAGTTCGGAAGGAATGCTTTGAAGACCTGCGAGAAAATAAAGGATATTGACCCCCGTCCATCTCCAGCAGGCCAGTAACAAAAGAGCAAAAAAACTGGTTCCCGCGCCTTTCAGCCATTTGACCGGAGCAATTTCGAAATATCCAAGGATCTGGTTAAACAGTGAGGTAGAGGATTCTCCAAACATCAAACGGAAAATAGTACCTGCAACTACAACAGAGGTCAGGGCGGGTATGAAATAAATGGACTTAAAAAAATCCGCCTTCTTCATGAGCTTGCTGTTTAACAGCGTTGCAAATAGCATGGGAAAAGGAATCAGAAGCACCAGCGTTCCCACCATATATTTAAAACTGTTCCATAATGCCTTTAGAAATATTTTATCAGACAGCAGCCGTGTATAATTGTCGAAGCCTACCCATTGCTCCTTCAACACATCCTGAAAGCTTAAAAGAACACCGTTGCAGATAGGAATCAGCCAGAATAACAGTACCGTAATTACAAACGGACCTATAAATACATAAGGAGCTATCTTTTTAGAGTAAAAAAATTTCTTCATATTATATACTCCTTTTTTGATAAAAATATAACAGACGGCTGCAGGAAATTAGTTCTCCTTAAATTCGTTGTTAAGGGTTTCCTGTGACTGTTTAAGTGCCTCTGTCACATCCATTCCGTCTTCAAAAATGCTGTTTAATGTGACATTACAGAATTCGTTGTTGATGGACGGATATTTTTCATCGGTATATGCCTGCAGGATGCCAATGCTGTCCTTGGTATGAAGCAGAGTATCAAACGGATTATTGGTAAAATACTGGATAAACTTGTTTTCAGGATTTTGTGTAAGCGTCTGATCGGTCCAGACTGCCGTATTAACAGGATCAAATCCAAGCACATTCCAGACTTCTTTGTTGGATTCTTCTGAAAGCTTAATGAAAGCCATGACTTCTGCGGCCAGCTCTGCATGTTCTCCGCTTTTTACAATGGCCGTTCCGGTTCCGCCGCCGCCGATGGTCGCAATCTCACCATCCTGTTCCTTCCATACAGGAACATTGGCAATGGCTACCTGTTTCTTGATGTCACTCATATAATTGACATATCTGGAGGTCTGCCAGAACGGCATGATCTGGACAGCATAATCACCGTTATTATAGAAGGGATATGCTTCTTCATTATCCGGCTGGCCTCCTGGGATCGTGGCAAATGCACCGGTTTCCTGCATTCCCTTGATATATTCCAGTACCTCGGTCATCTCTTTGCTTGTCAGATTCAGTTTTCCGTCCTTCTCAATATAGTCTCCGCCCTTTTGAGCCAGCATTAAGTTTACCATCCACTGAGCCGATGTCTCCACACAGGAAAAATATTTTCCCGTAGCTTCGTGATATTTCACTCCGGCTTCCTTAAACTGGTCCCAGGTCTTGATGTCCTCATAGTTGATTCCGGCCTCCTTTAACAGCTTATCATTGTAAAAAGCCACCGTTGTTCCTACGTGTGTCGGAAGTCCATATTCCTTTCCGTCTTTGGAGTAAATATCAAGTCTGGACTGGACGATGTTTTTCCTATATGGTTCAATGGCATCATTTAACTCCATCAAACCGATTTTCCCCACCATAAATGCCGGAAATTTGCCAAGCTCGATATCCACGATATCCGGTGCCCCTTCCCCGGATTCCAGAGCAAGGGATAATTTATTGTGCATGTCATCATAGGGCATATTACTCAGCACCAGTTTTACTTTTTTGTCCGGATGAGCCTCATTCCACTTTTCTGCCATGGCAACATAGAAATCCTGGTGAAGCTCGATGAACGTCCATACATTTAAGGTGGTGACATCATCTCCCCCCACCTCCATGGTTTTCTTTCCGGCAGACAACGCACCTTTGGTGGTTTCCCCCGCATTTCCCCCAGTCGAACTGCTGCATCCTGCAATCATGGATGCCCCCATTGCCAGACACAGCAATGCTGCCAATCCCCTTTTTTTCATTATAAATCCTCCTTTTCGTCTTACAACTATATCAAATCAGATGATACCATCTGTATGACTCTTACCGGATCAGTTCTTTTATCCATACCGTCATCTCTCCTGCCTTCCGGTTCCCCCAGCTGCTGTATGGTACTGCTTTCAGTTTTACATCTTCCAACTTCCTTTTTTCCGTTCCGTAAAGGGATTGACCGCTCCAGTTGTCACTGCTGATTCTTTTGCCTTCCAGTTCTAAAGTCAGCGTTCCGCCCATGACCTCTGGTTCGTATATCTCCTTTATTTCCTGGTCAGCATCCACATAAATGGAAGCCAGATTTTTCCCGTTATCCACCTCTTCCAGGCAATAGACCACCGGTCCTTTCATCATGGCGACTTTTCCGGCGTCTGCTCTGACGTTTGGATTGGCCCGGATAAATCCTGCCTTCTCTTGATAGGCCACAGATAAAACCGTGTCAGCAAACGTTCCGCTTATGTATGCATAACCATTTGATATCTCCGGGGAAAGGATTGTTCCGTTTTCATTCTGAACTTGGAAGTCTTTCCCATAAGCAGGAATACGGAAAGCCAGGGTCTTTTTCTGGTTTCCTTTGCTGTTTATTTTAATTACATACTTTCCCTTCCCGGGAAGTTCAGTTGTAACTTTCACACAAACCTCCTCATTGGAAAGCCGGGTTTTAACCTGACTGCTGACATATAGATTTACATACAGGGTATGGTCATCCTTAAAATAAAGGTATTGCCCAAAAGAAGCGAGTGTCCTGGCAATATTGGGAGGACAGCAGGCACAGCCAAACCATTTCTGCCGCACCGGTTTCACATGTTCTTTTGATGTGCGTGGAATGCAGTTATCGGGCCATACCTCCATGGGATTTACATAGAAGAAATGTTTCCCGTCCAGAGAGATTCCCGATAATATGGTGTTATATAAGGCAAGCTCCACCGTATCCATAAAGGAAGCCTCTCTCGTGATTTCTGCCATCCGTCTGCCAAAAAGTGCCAGCCCAATGGAAGCACAGGTCTCCGAATAGTTGCAGTCATTGGGCAGATCATAATCCACTGTGAACCGTTCCAGTATCCCGGAAGACCCGATTCCGCCGGTCAAGTACATTCTTTTGGTTACTATGTTCTCCCACAACTTCCTGCACACCGTCAGAAGCGTTTCGTCCTGAAATTCATAGGCCAGATCTGCCATGGCACAATACATATAGACTGCTCTGACGGCATGGCCTTCTGCCGTCTTCTGCTGCCTGACCGGGAGATGAGACTGAGAATACTTTGGGTCATATCCTTGAAAATCCGGGAAAAGAAACCGATGGCCCTCTTGCTCCATTTCCCAAAAGAAATAATTTTTCCCCACCCCCCGCTGGTCAATGAAATACTTTGCCAATGTAAGGTATTTCCTCCTGCCGGTGGTTCGGTATAGCTTTACCAGAGCCAGCTCGATTTCCTGATGCCCCGGATATCCATGCAGTTGTTCCTCTTTCGGCCCGAAAACTTCACAAATCAGATCCGCAAGCCTGGAAACGATCTTTAAAAACTTCTCCTTGCCTGTTGCCTCAAAATAAGCCACTGCTGCTTCCATCATATGACCCGCCGTATAGAGTTCATGCCCCTCCATAAGATTCTTCCATCTTAAGTCCGGCTCCTTAACGATAAAATACGTATCCAGATAACCATCCTTCTGCTGTGCTCTTCCGATCAAGTCAATGGTCTGGTCGGCAATCCGTTCCAGCTCCTCATCCGGGTGGCAGAAAAGCGTATAAGCCACTGCCTCCAGCCACTTGGCCACATCGGTATCCTGAAATACCGCCCCCTCAAATTCTCCTTCTGCCTCACCTGCTGCTATCTTAAAATTATGTATGCAATGACTGAGTTCCGCATCTTCTTCTAAATCGTTTAATATTTTCCATTGATATGGAATAATCACTTCTTTAACCAGTCCAATGTATTTGTTCCATGATTCATCGTTGATCCGTATCATATTCAAAGGAATACCAGATAATTTGTTTTTCATCACATTCACCTCGGTTTTGGCTTCTGATTAGATGTTACATAAAGTTTTCGATTTGTTTCTATATGCTTTAAATTTCCTCTCTTTTATAACTGTATTAGCCCTATTTAACAAATATAATTGGATACTATCACATACAAATTATTCTGTAAAGAACTTTTGCACAATAATTTTATATATATAAATATATAATTGTGCAATTTCAACATTATTTTTGTCGTATCCTGTTTGATCGTGGTTTATAAACTGGTTTTTCTGTAATAATTTCTGATAAATAACCGGTATTAAAAACAAAATTATCCGATCCATTATTGATTTACAGACCAGCAGTTTACCAAAGGACCACTCAAAATCCCACAACAAAAAAAGCCCTGAAACCAAAGATTTCAGAACTCTTTTAACACCATGATACTAATTGAATTTTACCATTCATTGTTTAAAGTTTTGAGCAAGACGATAAGCCGGGTTATGTCGTTGAATGGCCATCTATCTAGGCCTGCCGTCACCGACAGGCTCAAGCGACCTACCCGGGAGCAGACGGGCCGCCTTACGCTCCCTGTTCGGTCTTGCTTCGAATGGGGTTTACATGGCCCCTCCTGTTACCAGAAGGGCGGTGGTCTCTTACACCACCTTTCCACCCTTACCGCATGACGCGGCGGTATATTTCTGTTGCACTTTCCCTGGAGTCGCCTCCGCCAGACGTTATCTGGCATCCTGCCCTGTGAAGCCCGGACTTTCCTCACCTGCAGCCTTTCGGCTTTGCAGCTGCGGCCATTTGTCTTACTCAAAACTATAATAGCTTATCATACATTCCTTGTTTTGTAAAGCAATACCTTACACCCGGAAACAGCTGCCGCCGATAAACTCACGTATGATGGAGTTGCGGGGAATGAATTCGCTGTTTACACCAAGAAAATAATCCAGAAATTTCAACAGACGCTTTGCCTCCATATATTCCGGTGATTCTCTGGGAATACCGAAAAGCAATGGCTCTGCAAACTGCTTTAACACAGCCAGTTCATAAACCGTAGCGGAATTAAACATCACATCCGCAGATTCCTGAAACGGAAAAATATAAGATTCTTCTCCATGTCTGACCGTAGGCCACATCCGTATGGTATCCTGGGCAGATGCACCTCTGGTCCTGGCATCCCGCACCATCCGGCGGATCAGACGGCAGTCCGTGGTGGGAATCCGGTTATGCTCATCAATGTTAAGCTGCGTGAGGGCGCTTACGTAGACCCGGAACTTGCTTTCCTTTGGAAGAGAATAGGACAGCTTATCATTCAAGCAGTGAATCCCTTCAATGACCAGAATATCGTCTTTTCCCAGTTTTAAATAATCTCCCCGGTACTCTCTTTCCCCTGTCTTAAACTGATACCTTGGCATTTCCACCGTCTCTCCGGCAAGAAGCGCGGTCATATCCTTATTAAACTGCTCCACATCCAGACTTTCCAGCACTTCAAAATTGTAGCTTCCATCGGGATTTTTCGGACTGTTTACACGATTAACAAAATAATTATCGGCTGCAATAGGATGTGGGATCAGCCCCTGGGCCTTCAGCTGAACGGATAAGCGATGGGAAAAGGTTGTTTTTCCCGAGGAAGAGGGACCGGCAATCATGACGAATTTCTTGCTTCTGTCTGCGCCGATCTTCTCCGCGATTTCAGCAATTTTCTTTTCCTGCAGGGCCTCCTGAATCAAAATAAGTTCGTTGATATTCCCCTCTGCAATCCGTTCATTCAAAGCGCCTACATGAGAGACATTGAGCCGCTCTCCCCATTTCACACTTTCTTTTAATACCTGATAGAGCTTTCTTTTATTTGCCGAATCAAAGACCGGAACCTCTTTGGGACTTTCTTTTTGAGGCAGCATGAGCATAAAGCCATCATCAAACAATTCTAAATCAAAATATTTGATATATCCGGTATTCTGCACCATGTATCCGTAGTAGTAATCTTCAAATCCGCCTATGCTGTAAATATTGACTCTGGATACCCGGCGGTAACGGAACAACCGCTCTTTGTCATACATGCGGTGCTTATGAAATAATTCAATGGCATCATCCGTATTCACGCTCCGTTTCATGATAGGAATCTTTTTACTGACAAATTCCTCCATACGGACTTTTACCCGTTTTATCACTTCCTCTGTCAATTCAAAATCTCCGTGAGGCTCAATATAATAGCCTTTTCCAAGAGAGAAATCAACCGTTACTTTTTCAATATGATCCGTTCCCACCACATCATAGAATGCCTTCATCATAAGAAAAATAGCACTTCTGTGATAAGTCTGGATTCCGGGCTGATCATTTGCAGTATAGAAATGGAGATTGCAGTCAAACTGTACGGATTTATGAAGCTCCCTTAATTTACCGTTTACACCGACCAGCAAAATTTCATTTTCGTATTGAGGCTGGTATTCCTTTGCGATCTCCTGATAAGTCGTTCCAATGGGATACTCTTTTGCCACTCCGTCAATGGTTACAATTGCCATATTCTGCCTCCTTATACTAGTGTTTCAGGAAATACCACTTCCGCCTTTTTGACGGACAGAGCCATACCGGCTTCCTTCTCCAAATAATCCTCCATAAAATCAAGAAACAGGTATTCCAATCCATAATGGCCTGCATCAATGACCGCCATATGATTGGCCGCCGCGTCAATGCCGCTGTGATGGCCGATATCTCCTGTTATAAGCACGCTTACTCCGGCTTTCAGCGCAGAACTGATCATACTCCCTCCTGCACCCGGACTGATGCCTACAAAGTCTACCGTGTCTGAAATTGTATCCTCCCCATATATTGTGAGAAACGGGAGTGAAAACCGCTCTTTGACCAGCGTGGCTACTTCCCGTATCGTCATTTTCTTATTCAAATATCCGGTTTTCCCAATTCCATAGGAAACCTCACCCATCATGCCAGACGGCTCTAAAACCTTTCTGTCCCTAAGCCCCAGCTTTTGTGCGGCTGCATCTGCCATACAGCCCGGTGCTGCATCAAAGTTGGTGTGCATTGCATAATAAGAGATATCGTTTGCTATCAGCTTTAGAATACGCCTTCCGATAAAATCCTGATCATTGATTTTCTTCAATGGTTTAAAAATAAGCGGATGATGGGTAAGAAGCAGATCCGCTCCCCATCTAACCGCTTCCTCCACCACTTCATCCGTGGCATCCACCGCAAGAAATACCTTTTTCACTTCTTTGTCACTTCGTCCGGTTAAAAGTCCTACATTATCCCAGTCACAGGCACAGCTTACCGGTGCCAGCTGTTCCAGTTTTTTCATCAGTTCCACGCATTGCATCTTGTGCCTCCTTATTCCAGGACAGCTCTCTCTCAAGCTCCCTCATTCGTTTTTCTGCGGCCATACTTTCGCCGGCAGAAAGACCGTTTAAGATTCCTTTGATCTGTTCTTCTTCTTTTACCAAATATTCTGTCAATACAGGATTCTTAGTTTGCAAAAGATTTTTTCCGTACCGGTATGAGATTTCGCGGCCGTCGTTTCCATCACCAACTGATTTTCGGACCGCCCTCATGACAACGTAATACTTTCCGTCTTCTTTTATCATAGTTTCCTGTTCGATGAAAAATGCCTGTTCCATAAGGAACCGGCGCATTTTATGAAGCTCTGACTGCGGAGATAATACCCAGCAGGGAACGTGATCCCACAAGCGTCTGCCTTCCTCCAGGATATGTATCATCAGTTCCCCGCCCATTCCAGCGATGACAACACAGTCCGCTTCGTCTTTCTCTAATTTTAAAAGTCCGTCACTCAAACGGACTTCGATTTCATCAATAAGGCCCGCTTCCTGAATATGGGACTGAGCCCTTAACAGCGGGCCAGTCCTCACATCCATTGCTATGGCATGTTTTGCTTTTCCCTCCTGCACCAGATGGATGGGGATATAGCCGTGATCGGTTCCTATATCCGCTATCCTGCTTCCTTCCGGTACAAAAGAGGCAATGGTTTCCAAACGTTTTGATAACTTCATCTTCAACTCCGTCTTGTATCTTTAATCATCCAGATAATCCTTAAGCTTTTTGCTTCTGCTGGGATGGCGCAGTTTACGCAATGCTTTTGCTTCAATCTGGCGGATTCGTTCTCTCGTAACATTAAATTCTTTTCCGACCTCCTCCAGCGTTCTGGAACGGCCGTCATCAAGGCCGAAGCGGAGCTTTAACACCTTCTGCTCCCGTTCGGTCAGCGTATCCAAAACCTCCATCAGCTGTTCATGCAGCATGGTAAACGTAGCTGCATCTGCCGGAACCGCTACCTGGTCATCCTGTATAAAATCTCCAAGATGGCTGTCCTCTTCTTCTCCGATGGGAGTCTCCAAAGAAACCGGTTCCTGGGATACCTTCATGATTTCCCGCACCCGGTCTACCTGCATGTCCGCTCTTGCGGCAATCTCTTCTGCCACAGGTTCCCTGCCAAGCTCCTGCAAAAGCTGTCTGGAAACGCGCACCAGACGGTTGATGGTCTCAACCATGTGAACGGGAATCCGTATAGTACGGGCCTGGTCGGCAATGGCTCTTGTAATGGCCTGTCTGATCCACCAGGTCGCATAGGTACTGAACTTGTAGCCTTTCCGGTAATCAAATTTTTCAACCGCCTTGATCAGTCCCAGATTTCCCTCCTGGATCAAATCAAGGAACTGCATTCCACGGCCCACATACCGTTTTGCAATGCTGACTACAAGGCGCAAATTGGCCTCTGTCAGCCTCTGCTTTGCGTAATCGTCACCCAGTTCTATTTGTTTTGCCAGTTCAATTTCATCTTCACTGGAAAGAAGAGGTACTTTTCCGATCTCTTTTAAATACATGCGGACCGGGTCTTCGACACTGACCCCCTCAGGAACAGATAAATCGATGCTTTCCATATCAATTTCTTCTTCTTCCTCAATGTCCTCTTCAATAAAAAGATCTTCATCCAGCTCCAGCTCTTCCGCTCCGATCTGAAGTACATCCACCTTATTTGATTCTAAAAAATCGTAGATCTGATCCAGTTTATCGGAATCCAGTTTCTCTTCGGCAAAAAAATTAAGGACTTCCTGATTCTCTAATACATTCCTCTTCTTTTTTCCTAACAAAAGAAGCTGGCTTAATTTTTCTTCAAATGCCCCAGCTAATTCCTCTGTCTTTTTCTCTGCAATCTGCTCTTCTTCGGTTTTTCCTGCCCCCACCATCTTATCTGCTGTCTTCTTCACATTTTCGTCCATGTTTTTCCATCCTTCCACAGCCTGCCTATAGTGTACACCCTAATCCAGCGAAATATGCAAATCCCTTAACGCAGCCTGTTCCTTTATAATTCTTTGCAGTTCTTCAATCCCTGCTGCATGACGGCTGGCATGATCCAGACTGTTCTTTTTCACTTTCATAATCGTTTCCGAAAACGCTTTTTTTTGTTCTTCATTATTCAGGGATTCTTTTAAGCTCGCATGAAAAAGACCTGCGACTGCCCGGTATTGATCATCGTCATTAATGAAATGATTTAAAATCTCAGCCGGATTCAAAGTTCCGGCAGCGTGTCCGTCAAAAACCATCCGTGCCACCTTATAATACAGTTCTTCTATAAAATCTTCCGGAGTGATTACTCCCTTAATCTTATCAAATAGTAACGGATTTTCAATCAACCAGGTAAGAAGCAGTCTCTGGGACTGTTTCACACCATCTTCTTTATCCTTTTTTTTCCGATTTTTCAAGCCTTCTTCTTCCCCTCGGGAAGTCTGGCTGACCGGTCCAAAGGAAGCTCCCAGACGGTTTACCAGACGCTTTAAATCTTCGTAATTGATAAAGTATTCCCGGGAAACCGCTTCCAGATAATTATCCCGTTCCAGTGCCTCCGGAAATTCCAGGAGCTTTTTCGCCACCTGGTTATAAAACTCTGTCTTCTGTTCCGGGTCATCCATCTTATAATTTTTTTTCAAAACATCAATTTCAAAAAGAAAGCTGTTCCTCGCCTCCGAAATTCTCTGGCGGAAAGCATCTGCTCCCAAATTCTTGATGAATTCATCCGGATCTTTGTAAGGCTGCATATCAAGCACCCGGATGGACATTCCAACCTCCTTCAGGATCGGAATCGCACGAAGTGCCGCCTTAATTCCGGCCCCGTCGCTGTCATAGGTGAGGACCACCTTATCCGTGTAGCGTTTTAAAAGCTGGGCGTGCTGAGTCGTAAATGCAGTTCCAAGAGAAGCCACCGCATTGGTAAAGCCTGCCTGGTGCATGGCAATAACATCAATATATCCTTCACAGATCAATATGTACTTTTCCCTGGATAATCTTGCATAATTAAGCCCATACAAATTCCGGCTCTTGTCAAAAAGCTTTGTCTCCGGTGAGTTTAGATACTTAGGCTCTCCGGCCCCCATGACACGTCCCCCGAATCCGATGACCCGGTTATTCACATCCATAATCGGGAACATGACACGGTTCCAGAACTTATCGTGGGTTCCACGTTCTTCAATGGTCACAAGCCCGGTCTGCTTTAGGATATGATCCTCGTATCCTTTTCCTTTTAAATACCGGTAAAGGTCATCGCTTGTCTTATTGGAATATCCGAGCCCGAACCGGACGATGGTCTCATCGGTCAGCTTTCTCTCTCTTAAATACCGGTAACCGATCTCCCCCTGAGGGGTTTTAAGCTGATAGTAAAAGTAGCTGGCAGCCAGTTTATTGATCTCTAACAGTGTCGCCCTCAAATCCTCCTGAGCCTTGGCCTCCTTGCTGTATTCCCCAACCGGAAGCTTCACTCCTGCCCGGTCCGCCAAGGCCTTTAACGCCTCGGAAAAGGAGTAGTTCTCATATTCCATCACAAAGGTTATGGCATTACCGCCGGCACCGCAGCCGAAACAGTAATACATCTGTTTGGCAGGCGATACGGAAAAGGAAGGTGACTTTTCATTGTGAAAGGGACAAAGGCCGAAATAATTGCTACCCTTCTTCTGCAGTTTCACATATCCCGAAATCAAATCTACAATGTCATTCTTTAACCGGACCTCTTCAATTACTTCTTCCGAATATCGCATGAAGCCTTAATCCTCCTTCCTTTCTTTCTCTATGGTTTAAATGGCTTTCCATGCCTTCGGAACAAACAGGCTCTCAAATTTATCTATGGCATAGCTGTCACTCATACCTGCGATATAATCACAGACTGCCCGTTCCTTATTCACTCCCCGGTTCTCCATAAAATAACGGTATTCCTCCGGCAGTTTTTCCGGGTTATCCATATAATACTGAAATAGCATGACAATGAGATTCTGGGCTTTCCCTTCTTCCCTCTTGGGAATCTCATTCTTATAAACATTGTTAAACATCCAGGTACGCAGTCCCTGCATGGCTTCCTCCATGTGAGGAGACATGACGATATCCTGTTTTCCATAGCTGTTTCCTATAATATCATGAATGAGATTATTCAGCCTTTCCCGAACGCTGTGCCCAAGTACTCCGGTAAAGCGCTCCGGTAAATCCTCTTCAACAAACATCTTTGCCCGAATGGCATCATCAATGTCATGATTGATATAAGCGATCTTATCAGACAGACGCACGATACAGCCCTCAAGAGTCGAGGGATGGCCGCTGGTACGGTGGTTTAATATCCCATCCCTTACCTCCCAGGTGAGATTTAAGCCCATCCCCCCTTTTTCCAGGACCTCTACGACACGGACGCTCTGCTTGTAATGCTCAAAACCTTCCGAACAGATCCGGTTAAGAACCGCTTCTCCGGAATGACCGAATGGAGTATGTCCCAAATCATGTCCCAAAGCTATGGCTTCCGTCAGATCTTCATTCAAACGAAGGGATTTCGCTATGGTCCTGGCAATTTGGGATACTTCCAGTGTATGGGTCAGTCTGGTGCGGTAATGATCCCCCTCCGGTGCCAGAAAGACCTGGGTCTTATGCTTTAATCTCCGAAATGCCTTACAATGGATGATCCGGTCCCGGTCTCTTTGATAGGCTGTCCGGATATCGCATGGATCTTCCATTCGATCTCTGCCCTTGCTGTCTTTGCTGAAGGAAGCATAAGGGCTCAAATATGCTTCTTCCCACTGTTCCGTGGATTCCCTGATATTCATTCAAT
This sequence comes from Lacrimispora sinapis, assembly GCF_043633585.1. Lineage (NCBI taxonomy): Bacteria > Bacillati > Bacillota > Clostridia > Lachnospirales > Lachnospiraceae > Lacrimispora > Lacrimispora sinapis. The sequence goes on from NZ_CP141832.1 coordinate 2,044,911, forward strand.
CACATCCTTCGCCCAAAGTTATGGTACATTATATCATATTTTCTGTAATTATAATACCCTATATTAAATTATTTGCAATTTTGATTCCCTGTTTCCAGCCATATTTTTCCGATAGGTACTGGGCAGACAGCCATACCGTTTTTTAAATGCCTTGGAAAAAGCTCTGCTGTCTGGAAATCCATGATTCATGGCGATTTCTCCGATTTCATGCTCCGTTCCCACAAGCTCTCTGACCGCATATTTAACACGCAGATCAATCAGATAGGTCCGGTAATTGACCTGCGCATATTTCTGGAAAATCCTTGATAAATAGGTAGGGCTGTAACCAAAACGTCCGGCAACATCCTCAAGCTTTAAATCCTGATCGTAATTATCTCTCATATACTGTGTCACATCCGACAATTTATCGAGCTGCTTTTTCTGCCGCAGGACCTCTTTATCCATGGTCTCCGTTTTAAATTCCGTGATCAGCAGATACAGAAGTTCATAGAACTGGCTTTTTACCTTTAAGCTGTAGCCATACGCCTGTTTTTCATAAATAGAAAACATGGCGGCCACCAGATCCGCCAGCCTTTTATTCTGAACGTCGCTTTTCTTCTCAAAATTCATGTAGCCCTCTTCCCCGGAATACTCTTTGAACGTTTCTCCCGGAATCTGCAGGACAATGGTAATGTTGGGATTGGGGCATTCAATGGAATGGACTTCATTGGAATTTACTAAAACAAAATCCTGCCTGGAAAGGGATAAGTGGCGGTTATGGATATAAAAATCAATTTTTCCTTCCTGAACCAGAAATATTTCCACGGAATGATGCCAGTGTTTTGTAACTTTATAATTTCCTTCCCTGCCCTCAAAAATGAAAAGCCGGAAAGGCAGATCGTCATTGGGGATCACCAGCTCATATCTGACGTCCATGAAACACCTCCCGAAAAATGATGATATTATTATAAATCATTTTCGTTAAATTTCCAATGGTTTTCACAGAGGCTATACCGGGATGCTGTCACTGACACACAAAACGCCGTATCCCAGTTCCGGATTGGGATACTGGGTGATCCCCGGCAGCTTTCTGGTCCCCCGGATCAAATAGGCTTTTACCTTTTCTCCGAATAAAAACGGATCTCTGCCTTCTACGATTCCCCATTGCATGAGGAGAGCAGCACTTCCGGTCACAAATGGAGTTGCAAACGAAGTGCCGGTCACCGTTTCATAGCCGCCGCCGGCCTTTGCCGCAACAATCCCCACTCCCGGGGCTGCCAAATCCGGTTTGACCTGATTGGTTCTTCTGGTATAACCTCTCCCGGAAAAATCTGCATAGGACTGATAGGTGTCATCATAAGCCCCCACTGAAATTACCTTTGCCGCTGTGGAAGGAATGGTAAGGGTCGTTTCCGGGGAAGGCCGCAAAAAACGGGTGGATTCATTAAGTACTCCCGCAGACGGCAGCCACAGATCATACTTTCCTTCCACAATCTGTCTGGGAGTTAAGCGGAACTTCCAGACTCCGCTGTCTATATAGGTATCAAGGGGCAGAAAATCCATATATATTTCCTGCGCCACGCTGTAAGGACCAGGCTTTCCATAGTATAACAAGATCTGGGTATTAGCATAATTAATGGTCTGGGGGCCCAGTCTGCTGCTGATGGGACCGATGACCTCTCCGGGTGGTGTAATAATACTGATATCAAATATATCCGCATAGGATTTCCAAAGCTGAACGCTGAAGCTCTGCTGATACTCCCCCACACTCATTTCTATCTCCTGAGGACCTTGTATGGTGAGCACACCGGAGATATGGCCGCCTGCAACTCCTTCGTTGCCGGTTCCCACCACAATGACTGTCCTTCCATAATTGGATATATCATCAAGAAAGGTTTCAAGAAGGCTGGTGCCGTCATGAGATCCATAGGTATTTCCAAAGCTTAAGTTGATCGCAATGGGCATCTGCATATCCACAGCTTCCTTGACAGCAAAATTAACCGCCCTCATAAGCTCTGTGGTTCTTGGAAATCCGCCCTCCTGCGGGACGCCCAGCTTCACCACGATCAGCGGGCTCTGAAATGCGAGTCCACGGTACTGCCCTCTGTTCTCCCTGCCATTTCCGGCGGCAATGGAGGCAACCGCAGTCCCATGTCCGCTGATATCTACGGAAGGAACCAAAGCTCTTGCCTCTGCCCTTGTTCCGGTTGCAAGAGCCGCATTGATTTCCTCACTGGTGAAAACCCGGTCGAGGGTCTGATCCCAAAGCTTGATGATCCTGGTGGTCCCGTCGTCATTGCGAAAGTCATCATGGTAATAATCAATTCCAGAATCAATGACGGCTACCAGAACTCCACGCCCATCCAGACTATTGGTTCCCTGCTGGACCAAATTGACGCAAGAGGCCGCCTTTGCCTGATTAATGGCAAAGAACAGCCTCTTTGGTTTTTCTACGTATTCGATCTGGGGAAGCCGGCTCAAAGTATCTATGACAGACTCAGGAACTCTAAGGATCGCATATTCATTCACCATCGGTTCCACTTGGATTCCTACCGAAGCTAATCCGCTTATGTCTCCGGAATATTTTACGATCACATCCCAGGACTGTTCCTCCGGATTAAATCCCACATTTAGGTTTGCTGACTTCGCCCGCTCTTCAGGAGAAGCACTGAGAGCAAGGTTCAGCAGATTTTCCAGTTTCTGATCTTGCATATGAAATTCCTGTACTTTTTCTATCATCCTACGCGAAAGGAATCCATCTCATGACTTTCCCTGATTCGCTTCGTGAACTTCCGCACCATGATAGAAGAATTTTAAGATGTCCTCATAGCTTTTCCCCTCTTTTGCCATCGCCTGAGCACCATTCTGGCTCATTCCCACTCCATGGCCATAGCCTCCCCCGTATATGTGAAAGGTAGTAATATTCTTATCATCCACGCCCTGATTATCAATTGCAATATAAGCACTTGGAAGAGATTCAAAATTCTTCATGACACTGCCGTCTTTTTTTGTGAGAACCATGTATTGATTGCCCAGCTTGGCTCTCACCTGGCCTTCCCCGCTGATCGTCATGGTGCCATCAGAACCTTCCACTCTCACTTTTTTGACAATCCCTCCCACGCCTCGTTCCGTGACGGTTATATTCAAAATGGAACCCACTTCCGTGATCTCCTCTTCCAGCTGGCGGTTGGTAACCGAAGTCTCCCACCGGTACATTGGAAATGAAGCGTCATAGGCCGGGTAATCCTTGTTCTTTATAAATTCCTCAAAATCTGAATTGGTGGATAAATTCAAAACGCCTTTGTTGTCCTGCAGCAGGCTGCCATCCAGATAAGGAAACTTGGAAGGGTCTCCGCCCCACACACTTCCGTCCGTCGTGTGGCCGCAGGAGGTGGAAAAATAAAACGCTTCGATGGGTGTTTCCCCGTAAAACAAAAGTTTCCCGTAAGTCTCCCGAACTGCCTCCTGTGTCTTTGCAGCGGTAGGCAGATTGTTATAAACCTGGAACCGGGTGCTGTCATCCACATGAGCCCCGTATTTACTGTAGGAATTGCTCTGTATCTGGCGGTAGGCATAGGTTCTCGCACAGACCGCCTGGGCTTTTAACGCCTCCTTCTCATAGCTGTCAGGCATCTCACTTGGCACTACTTTTGTCAAATATTCTTCCAGATACAGCTCATTGATCAGAAGAAGCCCTTCTTTATCCTTCCGGATCTCTATGGTGCCGCTATAAGCTGGGGTCCCATAGGATCTGGATATGGAATTAACGGTGATGGAATCCCCTTTTTCCAAAGGTGATACGACAATCCGTCCCTCCTTTAACCGTTCATCGGATGGATCAATAACAACCTCTGCTTTTGCAGGCACTTCCACCGACTCCTCCCCATAAGACAGGATAAGTCCGCTCTCTGCGGACAGAGTGACCGAAGGATGAAAAATCGACTGGAAATTGGTATTCATCAGCAAGACACGAATGCTTTTTGCATCAAATTCCCGCACCAGCAATGCGGCGCACAATTTTCCATGAGCCACCACAAAATCCTGGATGTCATATCCTACAAGAATGTCGGATATGGAACGTTCCTCAAACTGTCCATAGAGCCGGTATACTTTAAAGTCTTTGTCCAGTTTCAGATTTCCGTAGCCCTCTATCTCAATCGAATCCTCCCTGACTGCCAGTACCTTGCCGGAGATCCTCTTTTTCTTCATAGTGACCTTTGAAAGACGCCCTTTTTTCAACGTCAGATCCGCCAGATGGTTGGCAAAATCTTCTGGCTGTCCCATGGAAGCTTCCAAAGGAAAGCTGCGCTTTACAGATCCAATATTCACCCCAAAGGTATCACCGTCTCCGGTGGTAAGCCAGACATTCTTATAGGTGACCGAATCGCTTACCGCTTCTCTCATTGCAATAATCTCATTGCCTTTGACAAGGAGCTTCAGTTCCCAGTCTATGTACGAATCAAGGCTGATTCCTTCAAACTGATAATTGCCTTCACTGGTATAGGCCGTCCAGGGAGAAGCCGTCGTAACGTTTTTGGGAGTCCCATAAAGAAGAACATCAAGTTCCCTGATTTTCCCCTCTCCGTCCAGCGTCTTTTGCAATTCCCCATATAGATTCCACCACTCATCTGCAGAGACCTGTCTGTTTCTTTTTTTCTTCCCCACATGAAATTCTTTTCCTGCTCCTGAAACAAGTGCTTCTGCCAGATCTTCTGCGTCTTTATAGGTCAAAAAGCCTTCTGCTGTCTCTTTTTTAGGGGGCACTTTCCCCGAGTCCAAATAACCTCCTGCGTAAAGAAAGCTCATATATTTCACATACCAGTTATTCTTCTCTGCTTCCGGAAAATATTCCTGCTTTTGATCTGCCAGTGCTTTCTCACAGCTTTCCCGGTCCGTAAGAAGAAGAGCCGCAGACTTATAGGCCAACCCTCTTGATATCCCCTCCGGTTCCGGTTCGCTTACCAGAATAATCACTATGAGAATCAAAACCAAAAGAGGAATTCCCGCAACAAATCCAATAAATCTCCTTTTACTCATGTGCTCCTCTTAATTCCTTTTTATTTTCCTATACTCTACCATACTTTTGAGTAAAGTTAAAGCAGCGATTGCTCGCTGCTTTTTTCTTTAGTAACCCCAAAATGCCGGTTCTTACTTATTGACGCCTAGCTTTGCTAGGTGGGCAACCTCACTCAGACTTCTGCCTTCCACTGCGAAGGAGGCCTGACATCCATCTGAAAATATTGGAATCCCATATGTCATAATGTAGGTTCAAAAAAGGTAAGAGTGTCGCGCATTCCAGGAATTACTTCCCGATTGCTTCTATGGTTCTTAGTATACACCACTTTGATCTGATTTTCAAGTTCCTTTTCCTGTCAGTTTGCATTTAATATTTACTGGCAAGCAGTTTTCCATGGTCTACGTACAGTTCCAGATGCTTTAAAAGTGAATCGCAGGAATCTTCCTGGATCATTAATTCCAATCCTTCCACCGTTGCCAGAGAGAGTACGGAAAGCAGTGATTTTGCGTTCACAATGCTGTCACCGCAAACCAAATGCATCCGCTCTTTAAACTTCCCTGCAATCGTGACAAATTCCAGGATGGACTCAATCCCCCAAAAACCGATTTCCACCTTTTTCATCTTAAGTATCCTCCTGAATTATGCGTAAAAATTAAAGCTCATATACCTGATATTCTTTTTCAAAAATGTAACCCAGTTTTTCAGCAAGACTTGCTGATGGTATATTATCTGCATCCCAGCCTGGATTTATTCCCTGTTCCAGACAGGAAAGGATGAGGCTGGCGCTGCAGGCCAATGCAAGTCCTCTGCGCCGGTATTCTTTCCTTGTGGCCACTTTGACGAAAATCATGCCTTCGCTGATTCCGCAAGCGGTACAGCCGGAAACCAAAGAATCTCCATCCAATACGGCAAATCCAAGTCCGTTCTTTAAAAAATCTTCCGCCGAATCAAAATTGGAACAAAAATCACGGCTCCACTCTTCCTGAAACGCCAACTGGTATAATTCCTTGTCCATTTTCTCGATCCGAAGACCGGGCGAAGAAATTTTTGTATATTCTTTTAATGCAGTCTCGGAAAAATGGTTCCGGTCCTTTCTCATGGCATAACGGGACACAATCCGGAATTGACCTGCAAAGGTTTCCTCCACCCATTGTGCCCAACGCACATCGGAAGGTGTGATGAATCCATGGCTGAACTGCAAGAGCAGCTGCTCCTTCAGCTCCATGGAAGGCTCACCTTTCGGACATATGCCGAACAAGTATGCAAAATTACCCAGTTGAATCAAACAAAACGATGGATTCCCAGATTCGGGCACCCAAACCCGGCCCATACGGCCTTCTGCTGCACCGCGGGGAAGCACACTGTCTGCCTCGCTGCACATATGTCTGATGATCTGTCTTTTTTCTTTACCCAGTTCTATCATAAGTTCCTCCTTCCTGAAATCAAAAGGACTGTCCCTTGTTAGAGACCCAGTATAGCACACTACAAAAGATTCTGCAAATCAAAAATCGTTTCTGCAATCAACTCTGCCCCTGCATCCTTTAATTCCTGCCTGCTGCCATAGCCGTAAAGTACCCCGACAGAATCAATCCCAACTTCCTTTGCTCCCAGAATATCATGCTTACGATCTCCGATCATGACGATTTTGGAACGATCCGTCAGCTGGCATTCTTTTAAAACATAACGTATGACATCCGCTTTCCTGCCCCTTGTTCCCTCTAAGTCAGCACCTCCTGCAAAGATAAAGTAGGAGTCCAATTGAAAATGCTCCAATATTGTCCTTACAAATATCTCAGGCTTTGAGGATGCCACATAAAGCTTCTTTCCCTTTTTAAGCAGTGCTTCCAGGACGCTATGCACCCCTTCATACACTTGATTATCCAGCATCCCTTTATCTTTAAAATATTCCCGGTAGGAGATGACGGCCTTTCCGGCCTCTTCTTCCGTAAATCCGTAAAATTCCATAAAACTGTCTTTTAACGGAGGACCAATGAAGCAGAGTAACTTTTCCCTGTCCTCTGCCGGAATGCCAAATGCATTCAGTGCATACTGGACAGATTTGGTAATCCCTTCTTTTGGGTCCGTTAGCGTTCCGTCTAAGTCAAACAACAAATGTTCTTTTTCCATCATCCCTCTTTCCTTACCTTTCAAGTTCATCAACTACCTTCTGTATGGCTTGTAAGGCATCATCAGGCAGTTTGTCATACCCTTCCTTCAGCAATGCGGTGTTGGCAACAAAACGAACCCGTTCTTCCATACGCGCCTTCAGCTGGGTTCTATAAGAAGCATCATTAAGATCGGGTACAAAACCTTCCCACTCAAAAATTTCAATGTCGGAAAACGGTCCCCACTGGACAAACTGTGCGGTACCATCTAAGATTGCTTCAATAATTCCCAGTGTATCCTGGGGCTTGACCTTTTTTCCCATAAAATCGCCGGTGTTAATGATATAACAATCCACATTCTTTTCTTCCACCAGCTTTTTAAATTTTGCATAATCATTGGCCAGAGGATAGGTCCGGAAGGGATTGGCATATGGAACCACTACCAGCGCATCCGCATCGGCTCCAGGAGCCAGCCGCTCCGCAGAAGACCGCTTGGTTGCAAGGGTTGCTCCCATTACAGATGCCAGGGATGCCCCTTTTAACTTGACCACCGGAGGAATGGTAGGATCCTTCATAATCCAGAAAATGGCATTGACCGGTTCGTCGATCTTATCCACACGGTTGGGAGACCATAGCCTTGATTTAATGGCACGCCCGTTTCCGTTTCTGATGTCTTCGGTCACAAGCTGTACTTTTCCGTTCATATCCAGAGTGCAGCCGCAGTTCTGGGCGGTAAGAAGATACTTGTTGTCTTCACAGCCGGCCGGATAATCCTGGGTTTTATCAAAATACGTCGGCTCCAGTGCCACAGACACACAGGTGTCAGTGTTGATGATAAATGCATCGTCATGGAGCACGGTAACCTCATATTTCCCGTCATGCTTTGCATGGGTAAGGGTGGATTTTCCGGAACCTGACAGGCCAAAGACGGAAGCAACGTATTTGGAACCGTCTTTTAACGTATATTTCTTTTGGCCTCCGTGACAGGAAGCATAGCCATTGCGGTTGGCCAGCGCCCATGCCATGGTAAGAGTCCCTTTCTTATGCTCCCCGAAATACCTCATGCCAAGAATGGCAGCGCAGTTATGGTCGGTGTTGAAATAGCACAGGCATTTGGGATCACTGAGGCAGGACAAATCCACGCCGGCGTGGTCCGGTCCGCTCCACTGAGGGTCGGAAAAAAGATAGATGTCCGGCTCGTTTCCCTGGCCCACCGGTTTGGAAGAATGGTACATTCTCACGTATTCGTCGGACATATACTGAAAGTTAAGCATCCAGTTATACATGATGTTCTCTTCGCCCTTCGGGATCAGTAAATGAGCCTTTACCATAAACTCAGGATCAAGACCTACAAAAACCTCCGCATGATATAAGGTCTTCCAGCGGGTCTCATAAACCGCATCCATCAGGATCTTATCCAGAGCCGCACAGTCCACTCCCGGTTCATTTGCGATTTTCCTGGCTGTGGAATAGCGGCCGGTAACTGCACCGTCGTTGAAAAGAAGAACCTTAGCATCCTTATCAAGGCCAAATTCCTGTCCCCGGTAGATGGGAATATCCGTTACAATAGTTCCCGGTGAATTTTTTGCAAGCTCATATGCCTCTTTTAATGTTTGGATCTTTATCACATTATTTCCATAAAACGGAGTTTCAATGATGGATCTGGTTGATGAAAATCCAGGTTTGTCTTTCCTGATTTCCTCCGCTGAATAGTTTGCTTTTGATGACATAGGAATTCCTCCCTGAAGAAATTTTTTCCCATTATCTCACTAGCTTTCTGTAAAGTCAATGTTTTCTATTGCATAATTCGCCAAAATTAAGTATATTTAGTGTATGTTTTGTATTTTGTACACAAGAAAGAGGGGTTATTATGATTCACATCTCACAGGATGGCACCGGAGACTTCAAAAGCATCATGGATGCACTCAATTCTCTGCCGGAAGACAACACTTCCGAACAGGTGCTTTTTATCCATAAGGGTTTTTACGAGGAACAGATTACCGTAACCGTTCCATACGTGACCTTTCAAGGCGAGGAGGCAGAGAGTACCATTCTTTCCTACGGTCTCTATGCCAAGATGGTTATGGAAGACGGGGGGAAACGGGGAACCTTCCGTACCTATTCCAGCCTGATCGATACTCATGATTTTACCGCAAGAAATATTACCTTTGAAAACAGCGCAGGGCCGGGAACAAAAGTAGGCCAGGCTCTGGCTCTTTATGCCGACGGAGACCGTCTGGTCTTTGAAAACTGCCGCCTTTTAGGGAACCAGGACACTCTGTTTACCGGTCCCCTTCCTCCAAAGGAAATGGAGGTCAACGGATTTATCGGTCCCAAGCAGAATTCCCCCCGCATCAACGGACGCCAGTACTACAAAAACTGCTACATTGAGGGAGACATTGATTTTATCTTCGGAAGCGCCACCGCATATTTTGAAGGCTGTACCTTTTTTTCCAAATACACCGGTAAGGAAATCAGCAGCTATGTAACCGCAGCTTCCACACCGGAAGGACAGGAATATGGTTATGTCATGTCTGACTGCCGGTTTGAAAGCAACTGCCCGGCTGAGAACGCTTACCTGGGCCGTCCCTGGAGAGAGTACGCAAAAACAGTTCTCATCAACTGCTATATGGATGACCACATCTGCAAACAGGGGTGGCATGACTGGAACAAGCAAGAGGCTCATGAACACGCCTTTTATGCGGAATACGGCAGCTACGGCCCGGGGGCCGCTATGGATATGCGGCCGGACTGGATCGTCCGTCTGAAGAAAGAGGATTTAAATAAATACACCAGAGAAGCCGTTCTTTCCGGCGGAGATCACTGGACACCATAAAAAAGAGATCCGGCCACACGATTGGACCGGATCTTTTTTTTATTTTTCTTTGATTTTAACAATAACTTTTTTGATTGGTGCCGGTTCGCCGGCAGCTGCCTTTGGTTTATGACCATCCCAAGGATGGAATATCATATATTCTCCAGCCTTTACAACCACCTTTAAGCCTGGATTCTCATTGTCGTAAAATACAACATCTTTTTCTTCGTTATAAGGTACACTTACACGCAACTCATCAATCGGTGCATATGTCATGGTCTCAGTACCACGTATCATATACTGGATATCCGTATAATCCCGGTGAGTTTCAAATTTTGCTTCCTCCCAGGGAATCGTTGTATATTCTTGCACGTTGGCAAAAACATTCTTGCCGTCAATCTCATACTTACCTGGCGCCAGCTTCTCTAAGTCGGTGTTTTTCAGAAAATCAATCGCTTTCGCATATCTTCCTTCCACCCCAAGGTTTCTGTAAAAATCAAGGTTCTTTGCTGAGTCAAAAATCATAATCCCACTCTCCTTTAGTGTATCGTATCGTTCGACAGCAGTCCCCGTGGGAACCTGCAGTTAGATCTAGTATACACCTAAAGTAGATTATTTCACAATGTTTTTTATACTTTTATTTAAAAAATTCGTGGTTTCCATGCTGGAATAAATAGGTCAGACGTGAATCAAACCAGCGGACTGCCCCGCTCTTTGATCCTCTGCGGTTCATGAAATACAACGCTCCTTCCGAATAATCTTCTCCAGCCAGCGCACGATCGACACATTGTGTGGTATCGGCTGTTACTTTTACGGTATTGATCCTGCCGTTTGATACCGGCGAGAACTGGGAGGGTGAATAAACCACACCTCTTACCGTATTCGGAAATTTACCGCTCTTTACGCGGTTTAAAATTACGTTTGCTACAAGAATCTTGCCCTTATCATCACAAACTCCTGCTTCTGCCTGAACGATCCTCAACAGGACCTGATAATCATCCTGTGACACAGACATTGCATTGACCGCCTTTTCTTCTTCGGCCTTTCTGGCTGCTTCTTCTGCTGCTTTTTTCTCTTCTTCTGCTTTTTTAGCTGCTTCTTCCGCTTGCCGCTTCGCCTCTTCTTCCATGGCGATCTGAGTATTAATGAGCTTTATACGGGCCTGGGATTCCTCTTCCAGTTCCTGCTTCTGAATAACCTCTTTAACCAGTAGATTACCGGCTAACTGCTGTGCCTGTATCTTGGCGTCGGTAAGCGCAAGTTGTATTTTTGCTTGTGCAACTGTTTCCTCTTCTTCAGCATTTTCCTCATCAGCAGCATCACTTGGCGCGGGCGTTTCTGCAAACGCTGTCAGCGCATTCTTTCCGCTGCTTCCAAACCCTGTGGAGGTAAAGGCTATTACAGTAATGACAGCCGCTCCCGTCATGAAAACTGCGGATGAACGATACATCTTCTTTGTGACCTTAATGGCCATCCCTCTGAAGAATTGACAAATCTGCTGAAGGATAGAGCGTAGTGTAAGCATACATACTCCTCTTCTCTAATCTCACTTGCCTTGGCTGTGAACACAATCCACAACCGTTTCCGGGTGACAGCCGTTATTATAGAAGAAGCATGTTAAAAAAGTCAATGGGGATTTAACATTTTTGTGATATTTTGACTTTTGAATTTTATTGTATTTTTATTTTTTGGAATAATCGTACCATAATTTAGCATTTATACCCCTGATAATTGTGCTTTTTCACCTTTTACCTTTTACAATAATGTTACATTTCTGTTAATTATTTATTTTTCCAGCAAAAGCCAGTCCACTTATTTTTTAATTTATGTAAACTAATCTTGAGTCAGCTGTGTAAATTTGCCTTTAATATAATCCACCAGACTCTGAGGAGAAAGGGTAATCTGCTGACCTCTTACCCCTCCGCTGACCGCAATTTGAGGATATTTGAGGGCAGATTCATCGACAAATGTAGGATAAAGCTTTTTCATGCCGACAGGGGAACAGCCTCCGCGGATATAACCGGTAATTTTTTGTAAATCTTTCACAGGAATCATTTCCACCTTTTTATCTCCGGCAGCTTTCGCCACTTTTTTTAGGTCAAGTTCCCCATCCACCGGAATACAGCATACCAGATATCCTGTTTTTTCTCCTTTTAATACAAGAGTTTTGAAAACACTTCCATGATCCACTCCCATCATATCGGCCGCATGACTGCCGGATAAATCATGTTCGTCCACTTCATACTCCTTTGTTTCATAGAGAACGCCTGCTTTATCAAGCATACGCATTGCATTTGTCTTCACCATAATATTCCACTCCCTGTATTTTTTTCTAATTATAATACGGCTCTCTTGGAATTTCAATGGCCCAAAGCAAAGGGTCCGCAGCTGTCAGATACAATATCTGACAATTGCGGACTCTTTTTCCATGGAAATTACATCTATTTCTTCTTATTAATATAGGGGAACAGCCCACCGGCTGAAATGATCTCCTGCATAAAAGGAGGAAATGCCTGACCTTCAAAAGTCTCTCCTGTCGATTGATTGGTAATAATGCCGCTGTCAAAATCCACCGAAACCTGATCACCGGCTTTGATGGCTTTTGCCGCCTCCGGACACTCTATAATAGGAAGTCCGATGTTAATGGCATTGCGGTAGAAGATCCTTGCAAAGGTCTCAGCGATTACGCAGCTGACTCCCGCACACCGAATGACTAAGGGAGCATGCTCCCTGGAAGACCCGCAGCCAAAATTTTTATTGGCAACGATGATATCTCCTTTTTTTACCTGGTTCACAAAATCCTTATCAATATCTTCCATACAGTGCTTCGCCAGTTCATCGCCATCTGTAATATTCAAATACCTTGCCGGTATAATCACATCCGTATCCACATTGTCACCATATTTAAAAACAGATCCACATGCCTTCATCTTTGATATCCTCCTATAATCCCAATTCTTCCGGCGCCGATATCCGTCCGGTGACTGCACTTGCTGCGGCTACTGCAGGACTTGCAAGATAAACCTCTGACTCCACATGCCCCATACGTCCCACAAAATTCCGGTTGGTGGTGGATATACACCGTTCCCCTTTTGCAAGGATTCCCATATACCCGCCCAGACACGGGCCGCAGGTTGGAGTGCTCACGATGGCCCCGGCTTCGATAAAGATTTCCAAAAGGCCTTCCCGCATGGATTGGAGATAAATTTCCTGGGTTGCAGGAATCACGATACAGCGCACATTTTTAGCAACTTTACGGCCCTTTAATACGGCCGCTGCAACGCGCATATCATCAAGCCGGCCGTTGGTACAGGAGCCGATTACCGCCTGATCCACCTTTACCTCGTCAAAATCGCCGAAGGTCCTGGTATTTTCAGGAAGATGAGGGAAGGAAACCGTAGGCTCTAACTTTGACAAGTCAATGGTATAGACCGTTTCGTATTCCGCATCTTCATCTGCTTCATAGACCTTAAAATCACGTTTGGAGTGTTCCTTTATGTACTGGACCGCCAACTCATCCACCGGAAAGATTCCATTCTTGCCGCCGGCTTCAATGGCCATGTTGCAGATGGTGAAACGGTCATCCATGGTGAGATTTTTGACTCCGTCACCGGTAAACTCCATGGACTTATAAAGAGCACCATCCACTCCGATCATTCCGATGATATGAAGAATCACATCTTTGCCGCTGACCCATTTGGAAGGTTTTCCGGTCAGTTTAAATTGAATGGCAGAGGGTACTTTAAACCAGGCTTTTCCAGTTACCATCCCTGCTGCCATGTCCGTACTTCCGACTCCGGTGGAAAATGCGCCCAGTGCACCGTAGGTACACGTATGGGAATCTGCTCCGATGACTACATCCCCGGCAACGACCAGTCCTTTTTCCGGAAGCAGCGCATGTTCAATGCCCATTTGTCCAACGTCGAAATAATTTGTAATTTCATGACTGCATGCAAAGTCACGGCAGCATTTGCAATTCTCCGCAGATTTTATGTCTTTATTTGGTATAAAATGGTCCATCACCAGGGCAATTTTATCTTTATCAAAAATTGTTTCCTTATTAAATTTTTCCATCTCTTTGATTGCAACCGGTGATGTAATATCATTTCCCAAAACCAGGTCTAAATCCGCTTCGATTAACTGTCCTGCCTTTACTTCACTAAGCCCCGCATGAGCTGCCAGAATTTTCTGGGTCATCGTCATTCCCATAGTCTGCGTCCTCCTGTTATTTCCTTGAAATGAACCTCTGTCATTTTACTGCTTTACATTCTAGCACACTTATTGATATAATAGAAATACATAATACGAATATTTTATATAATAATTAGTTATGAAACGAGAGGATGTCGAACCATGGAACAAAACTTATCCCAATATAAGATTTTCTTTGAAGTTGCAAAAGCCGGTAACATTTCAAAAGCGGCAAAAGAGCTGTTTATCAGCCAGCCGGCCATCAGCAAGTCCATCAGTAAACTGGAAGGAAATCTGGGTGTTTCCCTATTTACCAGAAACTCCAGAGGGGTACAGCTTACGGATGAGGGAAAACTTCTATATAATCATACAGAAGCCGCCTTTGAAGCACTGCTTCAGGGAGAGCAGGAATTAAAGCGCATTAAGGAATTTCACATCGGCCACTTGAGGATCGGTGTCAGCAATACTCTGTGCAAATATATTCTTCTTCCTTATTTAAAAAACTTCATTGAGAAATACCCTCATATTAAGATCACCATTGAAAGCCAGTCCACAGCGCATACGGTCACCATGCTGGAGCAGCATAGGATTGATCTGGGTCTGATTGCAGAGCCTTCCACCCGCCGTCCCCTTTTATTTACTCCGTTGATGGAAATCCAGGATGCCTTTGTCGCAACAAAATCCTATCTCAACAACCTTTATTTAAGAGAAGGCCAGGATGCGGACATTTTTCAGACGGGGAACATTCTGCTTTTGGATAAGAACAATATGACCAGAAAATACATTGACGAATATTTAAACGAAAACCAGATTGTACCCAAACAGCTTCTGGAGGTGACTACCATGGATTTGCTGATCGAATTTGCTAAAATCGGTATGGGAATCGGATGTGTGATCAAGGACTTTGTTCAGAAAGAACTGGACCAGGGGGATCTTGTTTTGATTCCTTTGAAAAAAGAGATCAATAAAAGAACCGTAGGCTTTGCTTATAACTCAAACGGAATGACTACGGCTATGGAGAACTTTTTTGATGCAATGGAAGCCGGTATGAACGGCAAATAAACCCCAAAAAGAACAGGAGGCCCGGATAGGCAAAGCCCATTCCAGTCTCCTGTTCTTTTTAAGTGCAGCAATTGCAGCAATGCAGCTTAGTTATCAATTAATTTTCCGCCGTCGTTCCAGCTGTAAAGCTTACGGAGCTCTGCTCCTACCTGCTCTAACTTATGAGATGCTTCTTTGTTTCTCATGGCATAGAAGTGAGTACCATTCACCTGGTTTTCTAATAACCAGTTCTTTGCAAAGGTTCCGTCCTGGATATCCGTAAGTACCTGCTTCATGGCTTTCTTTGTATCGTCTGTGATGATCTTCGGTCCGGTAATGTAATCGCCGAACTCAGCCGTATTGGAAATGGAGTATCTCATTCCGGCAAATCCGCTTTCAAAGATCAGATCGACAATCAGCTTCATCTCATGAATACACTCAAAGTATGCATTCTCAGGAGCATATCCAGCTTCCACCAATGTTTCAAATCCGGCTTTCATAAGAGCACATACACCGCCGCATAATACAGCCTGCTCGCCGAAAAGATCTGTCTCTGTCTCATCTTTAAAGGTAGTCTCAAGAACACCTGCTCTTGCGCCGCCCAGTGCCAATGCATAAGCGAGAGCCTTGTCCTTTGCCTTGCCTGAATAATCCTGGTGAACAGCAACCAGACATGGCGTTCCTCTGCCTACCAGATATTCGTTACGTACGGTATGACCAGGAGCCTTTGGTGCGATCATGGTAACATCAACATTCTTTGGAGGAACAATCTGTCCAAAATGAACCGCAAAACCATGAGCGAACATAAGCATGTCGCCATCCTTTAAATTAGGCTCGATGGATTCCTTGTAAAGAGCCGCCTGTTTCTCATCGTTGATGAGGATCATGATGATATCAGCTTTCTTTGCAGCATCTGCTGCGGAATAAACGGTTAATCCCTGTGCCTCAGCCTTTGCCCAGGAACTGCTTCCCTCATAAAGTCCCACAATGACATCACATCCGGACTCCTTTAAATTAAGCGCATGAGCATGACCCTGGCTGCCGTATCCAATCACTGCAATGGTCTTACCCTCCAGTAAGGATAAATTGCAGTCTTCCTGATAGTAAATCTTTGCCATCTTTTATTTCCTCCTCATAGATTGACTCGTAATATATTTTGTTAAAGGAACCATGCCGACGACTCTCTGTCCGTCTTTGGCAATACCTCTAGCTAGCAAATTGCATTATGGCAGATAACGGATGTCGCCGGACCCTCTGGATAAACCGGTCAAACCAGTCCTGGCAAGTTCCAAAATCTCATAATCTTCAAGCAGGTTAATCAGAGCGTCAAGCTTAGACTGATCACCGGTCAGCATGACGGTCAAAGAATCTTTGCCTACATCAACAATGGTGGCTCTGAAAATATCAGCAATGGCGCTTACCGCCTGGCGTTCCCCGGAGTTGGCACGCACTTTGACCAAAATAAGCTCTCTAAATACGGAACATCCTGGTTTCAGTTCTTTAATATCCCTTACATCTTCCAATTTCCTAAGCTGATTTTCGATCTGGTCTAAGATTTCCTGATCTCCGATGGACACTACTGTCATTCTCGAATATCTCTCATCCGCAGTCACACCTACCGTCAGGCTTTCTATATTATAACCGCGGCGGCTGAACAGGCCTGCCACACGGCTTAAAACGCCGGAGGTGTTATCAACCAACAATGATAATACGATTCTTTCCATCCTTATCCCTGCCTTTTTATATAGTGATTTTAATCATAGCAACCGAACTTCTATTTGTCAATTAAATAAAAGGAATGTGTATTATAATCTAAAGTTATATCAGAGACATGCCGGGTATTCAATTATCCAATATTCATACCCATTGACTACAGTTGTATCTCCGTATTGGTCGATCCTCTTAAAAGAACTCCCATAATTGGCATGAACATGCCCATGCAGGAAATACCGGGGGCTATACTTATCCAGCAGATCCCGAAAACAGGAAAACCCCTTATGCGGAAGATCGGGCAGATCATTTAACTGATAGGCCGGAGCGTGAGTGACTAAAATATCAAACCCCTTATTCTTTTTAATCTTCCACCACATACGACGGATTCTCTGTTCCATCTTCCGTTCCGTAAATTGATAGGGAGCATCCGGTATATATTCCATGGAACCTCCCAGCCCCATAATCCGAATCCCTTTGTATGTCACAATGTTATCCTCAATGCAGATACAGCCCTCCGGCGGACATTCCTTATATTGGCAGTCATGGTTTCCATGGACATAGAACACAGGAGCGCGGGAAAAGGTTGCAAAAAAGGATAAATATTCTGCTCTTAAATCTCCACAGGAAATAATCAAGTCTATGTCTTTTATTTTTTCCGGTGTAAAGTATTCATAGAGCGACTTTGACTCTTGGTCAGCCAATACCAGAATCTTCACGCACCTGTTCCTCCATATCCGTATTCTCGTAGATCGTCTGGCCCTGGAGCCGGACCAGGGACCTGGCCTCCTCCGTCAGTTCCTCGAAGTCCGGTATCCTGCCAACTACATTCTCTGCCAGCCAGTTCATTGTGGTAATTTCTTCTGGAGTGAGACTTTCGTCTTCCTCACACCGGGTCTTTCCATCCTGAGAATAAATGATTCCCACAAACGGCTGGAAACTGCCTGCCCGAATGGAATTCTTTAAAAAGTTAAGCAGACGCTGGGTCCCATGGGGCAGATTGTTGGAACAGATCACATCAATTACATCGGCGGACATCCCCCACCAGTAATTTATCGCCTGCTTGCCTTTCAGCTCTTTTCTGTCGGAGGCTCCATGACAGGTAATATTAACCAGCCTTTCATAGAACTTTCCCCAGTGGCAGATGGGAGTCGCCAGATTTTTAAGAGTACCATCGGGGAGCTTCTGATGAAGCCCGTATTCTCTTGTGGGCATACTGGGTGTGATCATATCGTCACCGGAAATAAAGGTGATCCCTTCCTTCTCAAGCTCTGCATGAGCGTCCCGTTCTTTGACCCTGGACCATTCTAAATGCACCTTTGCATAGGGATTGATCATCTTGGCCCCTAAGGCAAACGCATTGATGTTGGCTATGGTGCCGTAAATGGGGTAGTTGGCAATATATCCCAGCTTATCATCCTTTGACATGGAAGCAGCCAGTGCCCCCATCAGAAATTTGGATTCATACATTCTGCCGTAATATGTACAGATAGAGGAATAAGACATATTGACAGAACAGTTAAAGATCTTCACCTCCGGATGGTCGATGGCGGTCTTTACCGATTGGTTAATCATCGTTGAAGCGGTTGTAAATATCATGTTGCAGCCGGCCGCCAGTGCCTCCTCCAGTGCGTCTGCCGTCTCTTCGTCGGAATCCGCGTGGAAAAATGCCATGGTTTTCATGGTCCCTTCAAAAGCCTGCTCCAAATGCATTCTCCCCAGCTCATGCCCATAGGTCCAGCTTGAGGTTTCTGCAGTCTTTGCATGGATAAAAGCAATTTTAAGCATCTGGGGATCAATGATCTGAACCGGGAGGAGCCAGTTGATGATCTTCATAGGACCGCTCTCTGCCATATCCTCAACCTCTTCCGGCTGTTCCAGCAAAGCGATCTTATTTCCTCTGGACGCAAGCAGAAGCTCATCCTTTATTTTCACTAAATCCCTTTTCATCTGTCTCTCGACCCGGTCCTTTACGGTGGGATAGCCAAACAATTCCACATAAATAAGGAAAGCATCCGAACAGGTCATGTCATAGTCATCACCGCCAAATGCATGAAACGCCTTGGAAAAACGGTCGTATGCCGATTTAAAAACCAGCCGTTCTTCCTCGTTCCATTGTTCGCCGGGATTCTTGTTCATGGCTTTTATAAGCCTGTCATAGCTGCCCTCTTTGCTGAACCAGATATCACAGTTATAGGATACCTGGTAAAAATCCAGGAACTCATAATACAGCCGGTTATTTAAATCATCGGTCCTTCTTGGAATCAGACGTATGACAGAAGCGGCAATGCTGAACGCGTCTACATACTTTAACACGCTGACACGTTTGTTGCCCTCCTGAACATAATACTGGTTCATGAATTCATAGACCACAATGGGGTCATGAATGCCCTCCTGGATCTGATGATCATAAAGATAAGCCCACTTCGCTCCAAACTCTGATTTTTCAGATAAAAGGGGCATAAAATTATTGGCAAAGGCATTGGTCCGCCCCTCGGTCTTTGTGCCTACGATCTTTTCCAAAGGGATGTCCATGATCCCCAGATTCACTTCCGAAACAATATCGGTATAAGACAAAACATCATCAAGAACCGGAAGATACGGATACTCTCCCTTTGCCACAGAAGCCTGATACTGCTTTCGTCCCCTTCTTAATGCCCCTACATAATCATATAGTGCCATCCGCTTCCCCTCCCCTAAATTTCTGCGGTTTTTATGTTGCTGAAACTACGGTCTGTCTGCAATTATAAATTACGCACCTTAAATTCCCGTTCCAGTTCTCTTTTCTGATCCTTCTTGGCAATGTCCTCTCTCTTATCATAGAGTTTTTTACCTCTGGCTAGACCAATCTCCACCTTTACCAGACTTCCCTTAAAATATACCTGAAGAGGTACCAGCGTGTATCCTTTCTGGGCGATCTTAGCCTCAAGCTTCCCAATCTCCGACCGATGAAGCAAAAGCTTTCTGATGCGTAAAGGATCTTTATTAAAGATATTTCCTTTTTCATAGGGGCTGATATTCATTCCATAAACATAAACCTCCCCTTTTTCAATCCTTACAAAAGATTCTTTGACATTGCACTTTCCCATGCGGATGGATTTCACTTCCGTTCCCGCAAGTTCTATGCCTGCCTCATATTTTTCATCAATAAAATACTCATGATATGCCTTTTTGTTGTTGGCAATGAGCTTAAATTTCTCTCCCAAATCTATTAACCTCCGTCATTACGTTTCATTTATGATACTACATTGTCCATTTTTAGTAAAGGTCTAACGGACAAATCCTTTCATAATAAAAGATCCTCCCGGCCCCATGTTTTTTTCCACATGGATGCGGGAGGATCTTTTACTAATGTTTGTCGATATGCAGAATCGTGTTTAAAAGAACGTTGGCTCCTTTTAAACAGTTTTCCACCGGCGTATATTCAATTTCGCAATGGCTGTGTCCGCCTACGCTTGGCACAAATATCATGGTCGCAGGAACCAGATCAATGGCGAACTGGGCATCATGGCCCGGACCGCTGTAGATCCTCCGATTGGAATAACCGCATTCCTGTGCACTTTTTTCCACATAATCAACCAGTTCGGTTGTAAAGCCTACGGTCTTGCGCGACCATGCTTCCTCATAGCTGACCTTGCATTGCTCCACAACACCTGGAATCCGCTTAATCACTTCAAGTACCTGTTTGATCACTTTAGGGTCCTGATGTCTGGCATCCAGGGTGATTTTTACTTCATCTGGTATTATGGTATGAATGTTTGGATGGGCAGAGATTTTACCTGTGGTATAAACCAGCTTGCTGTCCAGCTGGTCTAACTCATCGTGAAGGTACTGAATGGTCTTTACCGCTGCATAGAGTGCATCCTTGCGGTATTTCATGGGGGTCGTTCCTGCATGACCTGCCTGCCCTTTAAAGGTAAATTCGTAATTGATCATACCGCAAACACCTTCTACAACTCCAATATCAATCCCTTCCGCCTCCAGTACCGGCCCCTGTTCAATATGAAGCTCCACCAGTGCCTTTGTTTTCAATGGGTCCAGGCGGTTTTCTTCCTTTCCCTTATAACCGCTTTCCTCCAAAGCCTCTCCAAACGTATATCCGGGAATGTCTTTTGCCTCTGAATTTAGCATAGCCTCCTTGTCGAACTTTCCGCAAATAACGCCGGAAGACATCATTGCGGGTTCAAATCTGGCGCCTTCTTCATTGGTCCAGACCATGACCGTAATGGGATGCCTGTGCGGTATTTTTTCTTTTACAATGGTCTCCGCCACTTCCATTGCGGTCAAGACACCTAAAATCCCATCATAGTTCCCCCCCTGCCGCACAGAATCTATATGGGAACCTGAGACAATGGCAGGCAGATCTTCAGTTCCGGCAATGGTTGCATAGATATTTGCCATATCGTCCGTTACGACGGTGGCCCCCAGTGCCTCCATGCGCGTTACAAATTCCTTTCTTGCGGCTAACGCTTCCTTTGATAAGGAGAACCTTGTAATTCCCCCTTTTCCTGTATCCCCAAATTGGCTGAAGGTTTTTATCTTGTCTTCCATTCTTTCATAATTGCACTGTATCATGTCATTTCCCTCCTATTAGGTTCTTTTTTACCCTGGTGCCTGCGGAAATAGCGTCTACCGGACACACCAATGCGCAAAGATGACAGCCAACGCATTTTTTAGCGTCCATTACCGGTTTCTTTGTATCTTCTGCCTGTTTCAGCGCCTGATGCCCACCGTCGTAGCAGGATAGATAGCATCTTCCGCAGCCCACACATTTTTTCCGGTCAAATTTAGGATAACAGATGGAATCCCGTTCCAGTTCATCCGCCGGTATGGTGTGGTCCAGTGCTTTCCCTACGATTTCCCTTACGCTGTGATAACCGCGGGAGCTTAAATAATATTCCATTCCTTCGATCATATCCTCGATCACCCGGTAGCCGTATTGCATGACTGAGGTCGTAACCTGTATGTTTTCACAGCCAAGCGCCATAAACTCAAAGGCATCTCTCCAGGTTTCGATTCCGCCCATTCCGCTGATGGGAACACCCGCCAGTTCCGGATGACTTTTCATGGCGTGGATAAAACGAAGCGCAATGGGTTTTACTGCTTTCCCGGAATAGCCTCCCACACTGGTTTTGCCTTTCACAACAGGACCGGAGACAAAGGTGTCCAAATCCACATTCATAATACTCTTTATAGTATTGATGGCTGCAATGCCGTCTGCACCTGCCTGGACTGCTGCAAGGGCCGGTATTTCCATATTTCCGATATTGGGTGTCATTTTTGCCAGAACCGGGAGATGAGTCCCTTTTTTCACTGCTTTTGTATAAGCAGAAACCAGCTCGGGATTCTGGCCTACATCAGAGCCTAATCCATCGGCAGCCATATGAGGACAGGAAAAATTACACTCGATGATATCCGCACCAGCTTCCGTTACCACCTGCGCAAGATAGGTCCACTCTTCCTCTGTCTGGCCCATAATCGAAGCAACGAATATTTTGGTGGGATAATCTCTTTTTAAATCTCTGATAAACGCAAGGTTTTCCTCCAGCGTATGATCTGATATCTGTTCTATATTTTTAAATCCCACAAAAGGAAGGGCTTCTTTTTTCAGAGCATCAAATCTGGGAGAGACTTCCTCAGGGACAAACACACCAATGGTCTTAAAGGCAACACCGGCCCAGCCCATGTCAAAGGCCTTTGCTACCATTTCATAATTGCTTCCCACTACGGAAGAGGATAGAAAGAAAGGATTTTCACATGGAATCCCGCAGAAATCTATGGATAAATCCACGTTCTTCTTCTCCGCTTTTATATAAGAAGAAAGTTTTTCAAACATATCCGGGATCGGTACCGGTGTATTAATCCTTCCCTTTAAACAGGCCGACAGACAAGGCTTATCCTCACAGCTTTGACAGGGCAGTTCTTTGGGCAGGCGGTTTACGGCACCGGACTTGTTCTCAAAACGGAAGCACCGTATGATTTTGTCTGTTTCCAGCCCATTAGGACATGCCTTGGCACAGGGGGCGTCATTGCACAAAAGGCACCCGCCGGCTTCCTCTAAAAGAGAAGTTTCCTTGTATAATAAATTATTCATTCTATCACTCCAAACCATATTTTTGAGGTTCCCGCTTTACAAAGGTCCCATACCCCGGAGTTCCTACAAATTCCCCATGATCATATACCAGTGCCCCTCTCACATAAGTCTGAACCGGATACCCATGCACTTGAATACCCTCCCATATGGTGTGGTCATAATCGGAATGCATGTTGTCCACGGAAATGGTCACCTCTTTATCTCTGTCATAGATCACGATATCCGCATCTTTTCCAACCGTTAAGGACCCCTTCTGGCTGCAGCCAAAGATTTTCGCCGGATTCGTGGCGCAAAGCTCCACCGCACGATTGAAGCTTATTTTTCCTTCATTGGCTTTGGATAACATATAAGGATACAGATTCTCGATTCCTGCACAGCCGTTAGGGATTTTTGTAAAATCATCCTTTCCCCAATCCTTTTCATAGCTCTGGAACGGGCAGTGATCCGTTGCCACCGTATCAATGCTTCCGTCCGCAATTGCCTTCCAGAGTGCATCCTGGCTCTCCTGATCCTTCATCGGAGGGGAACATACAAAGTTTCTGCCGTCCTCTCTTTTGTACACATCACAGGTAAATTCCAAATACTGCGGGCAGGTTTCAATATAAACCGGATAGCCGTCTCTCTTTGCGGCGACCGCTGCTTCCAGCCCTTCCTTATCCGCCATATGCACGATGTAGAGAGGTGCGTTTACGGATTTTGCCCAATGCACCGCCCGTTTGTCAGCCTCCGCTTCCACATATTCCGGTCTGCTCAAGTAGTGGTACCAGGCGGAGGTTTTTCCTTCTGCCTTAAACTGCTCGATATTTAAATCAATGACATCCGGATTTTCCGCATGGATATTTGTGATGGCTCCTGCTTCCTTTGCTTTTTTCAGTATTCGGACCAGGGTCCCGTCATCCACCATCATACCTTCTTTTTTGTAGACCAGGAAGCATTTAAAGCTGGTGATGCCATAATCCACAGCCGCTTTAAATTCATCTAAAATGGCACCTTCATTCAGATCCGTGATACAGCAGTGAAATGCATAATCGATACAGGCTTCCGGATCACACATTTCCTTCCGTTCCTGAACGGTTTCTATGATTCCCTTTCCCTTTCTTTGAATGGGATAATCAAATACTGTGGTCACACCGCCGCACGCCCCTGCTCTTGTTCCAGATAAATAGCCGTCTGCGGAAACCGTACCGCCAAAAGGCATTGCCAAATGGGTATGTACGTCAATTGCTCCAGGTAAAACCAGCTTTCCGGAGGCATCTACTACCTTTTTTGCCTCAACCGATAAATCCCTTCCAATGCATAAGATTTTCCCGTCTTTTACTCCAATATCGCCTACAAATGTTTCCTCTGCCGAAACAATCGTTCCATTCTTAATCAATAAATCCATGGTCCTTCCTCCTCGTAACAGACTTGGGGTGCCGACGGCACCCGCGATTTCTGCATCCATCTGGTGGCTTTCCCGTTCTTAAACGGTACTTTATTCGTTTATCTTATATACAAGCACCAATCCTGATCTCTGGTAAACCTGTGATACTGCGATCAAATTCATGCCTCCGGCATTTGCCGCAATCAGGTTTGCATCCCAGGTCACGCCAAAATCTACCTGACCGGAATTAACGGCAGTCGTTTCTCCGATATCACCGCCGCCTGGTGTAATGGTTACATTTAAACCGGCATCCTTATAATAACCTTTTGCCTCTGCCACATAATATCCCATGAACTGGGCCTGAGGCAGCCATTTTAACTGAATGGATACATCTGTTTTTTCCGGTGCCCCCAGTGGTACATCACTCATTGCATCGGTCCAGTAAGATGCATCCCGGAAATCATCCAGGGTTAATGTCTGTAATTTTTCTGCTGCGGCACTGTCATCTAATTTGATGTATTTTTTGGCCAGATCAAGGGTCTGCTGCAGTGCTTCATCATCCAGTTTTCCAAGGTCTGCGACTTGATTGCCCTTTGTATCTGTTTCCACCAATTTCTTAACCTCTTCTGCCATATAAGCCTGATGCTCACTGGATACGGAAGAACCTGCATTGAATACGATCTCAGCGGCTTCCTCAGGATTTGCACAGGCATATTCCCAGCCTTTCATGGATGCCCGTACAAATGCTTTGACTGTGTTTGGATTTGCCTCTGCAAATTCCTTTGTGGTAAAGATATTATCCTCAAGCATTGCTACGCCTTCGTCATTCATATCAATGTACTTTACAGAATCTCCATAGGAATAACCGCCTTTGTAACTGTTCTTTATCAAGCCAAGCTCGTTATAGGTCATGGCAGAAGCCAGAAGAATGGAGTCATCATCAAAGCCATCCATGTCAAATGCCTGACTTAAAAAATCGGTGCTCTGACCGTATTTGGTCAAAAGAGCCTGAACCTCATACTCATTGCCAAGCCCCCAGTTGCCTACCTTACCTTTGCTGGCGGCATCCACAACGATCTCTTCCGGTGTGGCATCGGCAGAATAATATTTTCCTGTATTCTCTGCCTGTGTGGTGCCGTTTTCTTTGCCTGTCGTACTCTCAACTGCCGCTGCCTGAGTTGTCTCTTTCTCCGGTGCACCCGAACACCCCGATAATGCGGCGGTGGTAAGTGCAAGGGTCAATGCTGCTGCGGTTACTTTTCCTGTTCGTCTTTTCATAAATGTTTCCTCCTCAAATAAAAGTTGTTGTCTATTTTCTTCCCTTCAGCAGGATGCCTTCTGCCAGAAGTAAAAATCCATACATGATGATTCCGATTGCACAGGCGACTACAATGTACGCCCAGGCAGTTGCATACTGGGCAAGCACGATATTTTCCCGGATCTGCCTTCCCACTCCTATAATAAACTCGGCAAAATACTCACTGACCAGGGCACTGATGATGCTTGCAGGTACACTGACTCTTAAAGCAACAAATATATAGGGTACGCTGTTGGGAATCCTCAGTTTTAAAAAGACCGTTTTCTTGCCTGCCGCATAACTGTTCATCAAATCCAGGGAAAACGGCTTTAATTCATTTAACCCTCTGTAAGCATTGATGCTCATGGATACCGTACAGGTTATTGTAACCACAAGGGTCTTAGCCAGCATACTTCTTACATTGGCATCATCGCTGAAATCCTTTGTCAGGTTATTTAAAATAGGGGCAATGGCTATGATTGGAACCGCACTGACAGCAGATGCAATGCTTAAACCTCCGGCACCCCATTTGGGAAAGACGGTTGCAACGATGCCCAAAAGGTATCCGAATACAGAACCGCAGAGCAGCCCTCCGGTTGCCACCAGTACGGTTGCCTTTACATTTTTTAGAATCGCAGGCCCGTTATCTAAAATGATCCTGAGAATCCGTCCGGGAAGAGGAAGTGCAAATGTATCCGCTCCCAGCATCTTATGCAAAAGCTGTGTCTGCCATAGTACCAGCAAAAGGATGCCAAACAGCACCGGATAAAGGACTGTGGCGGCAGACTGTTTCTCCCATCTGAAATATCTTTTTTTCTTCATGTCCTCTCCTTCTACTATTTTTTCCTTTTCTTATACGGGGATATGGTCCGTTCCAATAAGACCATAAAATAAAAGCTTAAAATTCCAACGATTGCGCTTAAAAATACAATCTGCCAAAAAATATAAATGGTAGTGGCATGCTTTAAGGATTGGGAAAGCGCGGTCCCAAGTCCGGCTCCTCCCTGCAAGGTATCAACAAGAATCGCCGCTGTGATCGCCATGGGTGCCGATATTTTTAAACCGGTAAAAAAATACGGCAGAGCAGACGGAATCAATAACTTTTGGTATACCTGGTATTTACTGGCCGCCAGGGAATACATCAGCTCATGCTTTTCCTTGGAAACGGATTTAAAACCGGCCAGCGTGTTAGTGGCGACCGGATAAAAGGTCAGGATTGCAGCTATGATGATCCGGCTTTTGTTAATGTCTTTTGTAATGGCAAGAACGATGGGCGCCATACCAAGGATAGGAATCATCTGTATCATCATCAGATAAGGAAACAGGATCTTTTCAACCGGTAAAAACAAGTTCATGAAAAGTGCCAGTAAAAATCCGACTCCCGCTCCAATGACAAAGCCGATTCCTGCCCGGAGAAAGGTAATACCCGCATTGCCAAGTACCATTTCAAATGCGGTCTGGGTCCCGTTTACCTTATTGGTTTCAAATACAGATCCCAAAATCTGATACAGGTGAGGCAGCACATTCTCCGGTGAGCGTTTCGTTCCTTCTATTATGGTGGCCCCTGTCTCCCAAAGGATTATAAGGCCGATCACCCACACAATGGTTACCATGTACTTGGAAGATAGTATTTTTTTGACTGAAATCATACTCATACCCCCTCAAAGCTGTTTCTTACCTTGGATACCAAAGCGTTAAATTCCTGGGTCTCCTTCATCTCAATGGGTCTTGGTCTTGGAAGATCAATGTCCACCACGGCGGATACGCGGCCCGGATGAGGGGAAAGCACTACCACCCGGTCTGACAGATACACGGCTTCCTGAATGTTATGGGTAACAAAAAGGATGGTTTTATTGGTTTTCTGCCAAATGCGTAAAAGGTCCTCATGAAGCTTTTCTTTTGTAAATTCATCCAAAGCGGAAAACGGCTCATCCATCAAAAGAATCTCCGGACGGATGGCCAAAGCTCTCGCAATATTTACTCTCTGCTGCATCCCTCCGCTCAGCTCATGAGGGTATTTTTCTCCGAACTCCATTAGCCCTACCAGCTCCAGCATTTTTGTAACTCTTGCCGTCCGGTCCTTCTTCTGCATACCGAGAAGCTCCATGGGCATACAAACATTCCTTCTTACCGTTCTCCATTCATAAAGCACCGGTGACTGGAACACGATTCCGTATTTCTTTTGCAGGCGGATCTCTCTTGGTGATAAGCCACGAACGGAAATGGTTCCTGACGTCTTTTCCTGTAAATCGGCAATGGTTCGGAGCAAGGTCGTTTTTCCGCATCCGGAAGGTCCCAGAAGAGAAATAAATTCTCCCTGCTTAATCTCCAAATTTACATTAGACAATGCCACAATGGGTTCACCGCCGTTTTTGTCAGGGAATTTGACACTTAGATTTTCAATTTTTATTTCAGTTTCTCTTGGGAGTGATGCATCTCTTTCTTTAAATTCTTCGTCTATGATCTCTACGTTCACCATTAATGTCCTCCTTCTGCAAACAAGGGCGTAAAGCTTTCGCCTTACGCCCTTGTAAGTATCTTTCTGTTGGTAGGAAGTTTCATGATTTAAAACAATCTACTGTAAATTTTCAATAAATCTTCTTTGGAAATCTCTTTTCTTGTATTGGAAGGACTTCCGCTGGCCATGGCATCCTCTGCCATCTTCTCTGAAACCGTTTCAAATTCTTCTTTTTGTATCCCATAATCTTTCAGGGTGGGGATCTCACATTGGATGCAAAGCTTTTTTAATGCTTTAAAAAAGGCTTCACACGCTTCTTTTTCCTCCGTTTCTTCCGTGGCTGCGCCGATGGCTCTTGCCATGTCGGCAAATCTGCCGTAACAGCCATCCGCCACATAAGACAGACATTCCGTGATCAGCATGGCATTTGAGATGCCATGAGGGATATGAAATAAGGCTCCGATTGGCCGGCTCATTCCATGGACAAGGGTAACTGAGGCATTATTGATACAGACACCTGCTTCAAATGCGGCAATGGACATCTCCTCTCTTGCTTTTTTATGAGTTCCATCTTCATAAGCAAGAGGCAGATACCGAAAGATACGCTTAATTGCAGATAAAGCATAAACATCGGTCAGGACATTTGCCTTTTTGGAGATATAAGATTCCACCGCGTGAGTTAATGCATCCATCCCGGTTGCTGCCGTAATGCTTTTTGGCGCTGTCACCGTAAACTCCGGATCAATGATGGCGATCTCAGGAAGTAAATCATCGCCTTTTAACAGCATCTTCACCCCTTTTTTGGTATCCGTTATCACCGTAAACCTGGTTGTCTCTGAGCCGGTCCCGGCAGTTGTGGGTATCAGCACCAGCGGCGGGAAATTTCCTTTTAACTCCACTCCCATATAATCTCCAAGGGTTCCATTTAACGTTGCCATTGCACCGATTGCTTTGGCACTATCCAGGGGACTTCCGCCGCCGATTCCAATCAAAAAATCACATCCGGATTCTTGATACGCCTTTACTCCGGCAAGAATCATTTCATCGGTCGGTTCCCCTGTTATGTCGTTAAACACCTTATAACTGATATTCCACCGGTCAAGATAACAGGTAAGCAAAGACACGGTCCCTATTTTTGTCACGATTTTTCCGGTTACGATAAACGCCTTTTTTCCTAATCCCTTGATTGCATTTTCACTGCTTTCTAATGCTTTTTCTCCAAAAATAGTCCGTCCCGGTAACGTAAATTGAGCTGCCATAGTTCCCCTCACCTTCCTTCCATTATAAAAACTCTCGGTCAACAATTGTAAGCACTTCTTCTACCTTCTCCAGCTCTTCTTCCAGCTGCTCCTTTGTAATGATCAGTGGCGGTGCAATTAAAATCATGTTCTCATGGGTATAAGTCATGAACTTCCGTTGTTTTAAAAGTCCGGTTATTTTCCCCATAATCCCTTCCGGATCCTTGCCGTATGGCACCAAAGCCTCCTTTGTCTCTTTGCTTTTCACAAGTTCAATGGCTGAAAATAAACCAATATAGCGTACATCACCGACACATGGGTGATTCATTTTCATTTCTTCCAGCTTTTCGCCCAAAACCTGACCGACCTCATTTACATTGCCTAAGATATCCGCTTCTTCATAATAATTGACACAGGCAACTCCTGCTGCACAGGATAAGGGGTGGCCGCTGTATGTAAGTCCGCAGGATAATAAGTGATCATCGAAATATGCGGCAATCTCTTTGCTCACCACCACTCCGCCAAGGGGAACATAGCCGCAGGTAACACCTTTGGCAAACGTTACAATGTCCGGTTTGATATCAAAATGTTCAAAGGCAAACATTTTTCCGGTTCGGCACCAGCCGGTCATCACTTCATCGCATATCATCAAAATTCCATATTTATCGCAAAGTGCCCGAACCCCAGGCATATATCCTTTTGGCGGGATGAGGATCCCGTTGGACCCTGTAATCGTCTCCATTACAATGGCGGCAATGCTGTTTGGCCCTTCATACTGAATCTGTTCTTCCAATTTGGCCAGGTAATACTTGGAGGCCGCCTCCTCCGACTCAAATTCAACGGCTTCTCTGTAAACATAAGGGTCAAAAAACTTTACAAAACCAGGAACTCCCGGCTCCAGAGCATATCTTCTCGGCTCTCCTGTTAAGTTGCCGGCTCCAAAGGAGGAACCGTGATAACTCCTGTAGCGGCTGAAGATTTTATTCTTACCGGTAAACATTCTGGCAATTTTTACGGCGTTTTCATTGGATTCTGCTCCTGCGTTGGTAAAGAATACTTTTCCCATGGTATCGGGCATTAAATCAATGATTTTTTTTGCCAGAAGGGCTCTTGACTCTGCCCCATAGGACGGTCCCACGAAACAAAACCGGTCTACCTGATCCTTAATGGCCTGATTGATAGCCTGATTTCCAAAACCAAGATTCATATTGACAAGCTGGGAGGACATATCACTGTACCGGTTTCCTTCGTAATCCCAAAAGTAAATCCCTTCTCCCTTCTCTACCGGAATGGGATTAATGTTTTTCTGCCTGCTCCAGGATTGTAAGTTGTATTCCAATAATGTGCTTTTAATCTCTTCACCCTTCATGTTCTTTTCCTCCTACAAAAAAAGCAGCGGACCGATGGCTATGGTAGCATCGTCGCTGCATTCGTTATGTTACGATATATTTTCTTCTGTTTTTGATATGGTAGTATTATAAGCACAGTCAAACCGGGATGGCAACCAACAAGTGAACAAAGATATTTGTGCAGTTGCACAGACATTCTGCCTTGAGATCAAATAATGTCCTGGATATAAAAGCCTAAATATAACTTCACCTTGTCTTCCAGTTCCATGGGATTTAAACCGGTAATCATTTCGATTTTCTTTAATTGATTCGTCACTGTATTCCGGTGGATATACATTTTTTCCGATACCAGCTGAAGACTTCCGTTATTTTCCAGATAGGTTTTTAACAGGGAAACCAGATCCGTTTTATTTTCTCTGTCATAATGCTCCAATCCCCCAATGGTATCATCGTAAAAACTCCTTAATACTGATTTTTCTTTTACCGAATATAAGATTTTATAAACACCTAAATGGTCATAAAAAAGGGCCATTTCCTTTCGCTTTTCCGCCATTTCCATGGCGGCTATGGATCGTTGGAAGTTCTGTTCCTGATTATAGATCCCCGGCTGGTTGGAGCTGATCCCCAGATGGATCAGGGTTTCGTATTTTTCTTTTTTCACATACTCTAAAAAGTCCTTTACAAAACTTTCTATTTCCTCATCGGTATAATCCACCAGTACAAATACCATATTCTCTTTATACGTGAAAGAAATAAACAATTCATGGATTTTTCTGGCAGTTTTTTCTGCATATACGGTAAACTTATCCATATATTCTTCAGAATCCGGACTTCCATTCCGACCGGTCATCAGGCTGATAAAGCAAAATGTGTCACTTCTTTTATAGCCGTTACGCTCCATCTGCAAAATCTGAGATTCCAGATCACCAACGTTAAATATGATATTCTTAATGGTGGTTGCCATACTGTTTTCCACGTTGTCATTTACCATAATCCGGCGGCAGAAATCTCTGGTCATATCCACCATCCGCGTCTCCCAGGGTATGGTAAACAACGGCATATTGACTTCATCGCAGTAATCTGCTACTTCTTTTGGAATTTCTTTTGTATGAGGTCCCAGATTTACAACAAACGCACTGACCCCGGAGGCATTCAGCTTTTTTGCAAAATCCAAAAGCCAGTGCTCGGATTTGTTTAAAATTCCGGCTGTAAATACCAGTTCGTAACCATGGAGAAAGGGGCTGACCGCATCATCTTCAATGATATGAACCCATTGCACCAGGTTATTCATTCCATTCCTTCCGGCAACCAATTCCATCTTATATAAGAAATATGCATTTTTTACTAACTTTTTTACGACAATTGCCATAGAAAACCTCCTTCTGGAGTTAAATTTAATGGAAGAAAAAAACAGGGATAAAAGAATGAGGGACTTAATCCTGTAGAACCCAAGATCAAATCCCATTTTTCCATCCAAAGAATTTTACTGGTTGAATCTGATCGTTACTCAAAATCCTTTGCCGGAACAAAGTCGATGGTACGCAAAAGCTTATCCGTATTCTCAACAATGACCCGGATAGGCTGTCCCAGCTTATAAGTCTTTCTTGTCATCTCTCCCACCAGCTCATAGTGCTCTTCATCAAAAATATAATAATCGTCCTGAAGCTGATTGATATGGATCAGACCTTCCACCGTATTGGGAAGCTCCACATAAAGTCCCCAGTTTGTCACACCGGAGATCACTCCATCAAAGGCTTCTCCAATATATTTCGACATATATTCGCATTTTTTAAGCTTAATCGTTTCTCTTTCTGCCTCATCCGCTCTTCTCTCCATCGCAGAACACTGAACGGACACCTGACCTAAAATCTTATCATAGTGGCTGATCCTCTTATCGCTTAAGCCGGCTCTTAAATTCTCTTTGATGATCCGGTGGATCTGCAGATCCGGATATCTTCGGATGGGAGACGTAAAATGCGTATAATACTTGGCAGCCAGTCCGAAATGTCCGGTATTTGTCACGGTATATTTTGCCTGCTTCATGGACCGGAGAGCCAAACGGCTGATCAAAGCCTCTTCCGGCGTATCCTCCGCATTGGCAAGGAGCTTTTGAACCTCTTTGGGATACACATCCCCGTTGTGTAACCGGATGGAATAACCAAAGTTATTGATCAGGGTCGCCAGGCTCTTCATTTTTTCCGGGTCCGGGTTGTCATGGGTCCGGTACAGGAACGGAATTTCCTGCCAGAAGTAGTCTTCCGCCACGGTCTCATTGGCCATCAGCATAAAATCTTCAATGATCTTTGTTGCGGCATTACGGTCATAAGGTCTGATTTCCAGTGGTTTTCCCCGTTCATCGAGAATGACTTTTGTCTCCGGGAAATCAAAGTCAATGGACCCTCTTTTCTTCCTTTTCTCCCGAAGAATATCCGCCAGCTCTTTCATCTGTAAAAACATAGGAACAAATGCTTCATATTCTTTCATTACCGCTTCATCCCGGTCCGTTACAATTGCATTCACTGCGGTGTAGGTCATTCTGCGGTCCACATTGATCACAGTTTCTGCGATTCTGTGACCAATGACATCTCCTGTTTCATCAATGTCCATGATGCAGCTGAGTGCCAGACGGTCTTCTCCCTGGTTTAAGGAGCAGATTCCATTTGACAGTTTATGAGGCAGCATGGGAATGACCCTGTCTACAAGGTACACACTGGTCCCCCGCTTTAACGCCTCTTCATCAAGGGGACTGTATTCCGTCACGTAATTGGTCACATCGGCAATATGGACTCCCAATGTATAGACGCTGCCTTTCTTTGTTATGGTAATGGCATCATCAAGATCCTTGGCATCTTCCCCATCAATGGTAACCGTCTGTAAATCACGCAGATCCAGCCGTCCCTGCATGTCCTTTCCATCCACATGGTCAGGAACTGCAGCCACCTGCTTCATGACGCTGTCCGGAAATTCTTCCGCCAGTCCATAGGCACGGACAATGGATAAAATATCTGTTCCGGGGTCATTGACATGTCCTAATATTTCCGTAATAATGCCCTCCGGCTTACGTCCCGGTCCGCCGAAATCGGTGACTCTCACCACAACTTTATGGCCGTTGACTGCCCCCATATCTTTTCCCTGAGGCACAAACACGTCCTTTGAAAGCTTCTGGTTATCCGGGATCACAAATCCGAAATTCTTATTTTTTTGGTAGAAGCCGATGATCTCTTCATTGGCGTGTACCAATACCTTGACCACATGGCCTTCGGCTCTTTTCCCGTTGCCAGGTTTTGATTCTGCAGATATAAGCACCGTGTCTCCGTGAAGAGCGCCTCCTGTTTTTTCCTCCGGAATAAATACATCCTGATCCATTCCTTCTACCGAAACAAATCCAAAGCCTTTGGGATGCCCGCAAAAAATACCTGCCACAGACCCAAGCTCCGGTTTTCCATATTTGCCCTTTTGTGATATGCCGATCTTTCCTTCGGAAAGCAGAGCATCAAGCACTTCTTTTAACTCTTCTCTCTGCTCCTTTGGAACGTCAAGGAGTATGGCGATCTCCTTTAATTTCATCGGCACATAGGCAGGGTCTTCAATCAGCTTTAAAAGCATGGCCTTCCGCTCTAATAATTGTTCTCCTGTCATTGGATACCTCTCTTTACATTCTATATTTTTTCTAAGTCTTTTTGTCATTTTCTCTGCTATCATTACTTTATCCCATAATGTGAAAAAAACACCCTTGTTATCATGCCACAAGAGTGTTTAATCTTTACAGTATATTCAGTACCAATGATAAAACGAAAAAAAGGACTGCTCCGTACTTTGTAAATTTTTCAAGATTTCCTTCCATGGAACGACCCTTGTTCTTGCCCCAGTAAGTATCTGCCATACCGCCGATGGCTCCAAGGCCCTGACTCTTTCCTTCCTGCAGCAGGATAATCGCGGATAAAGCGATGCATATGATAACAAAAATGATTGATAATATAATCTTGATCATGTTTCCACCTCCTATAGTCAAACAAAAGATATCATACCATAATTTTTCAGTAAATACAAGCCACTTTTGTTTTTTAGCCGTCACCGTTTACCCTATGGAAGGTGTTCTATTATAATAAAATTCCTCAATTCTCAAAAGTTCATTGTATTTTGACGTGCACTCCCCTCTGGCCGGTGCACCGCATTTCACATAATCTGCATGAACCGCTGCTGCCAAATCTGAGGCAAAGGATTCTTCCGTGTCAATGAAATCACTGGCTATTATAATTTTATGACCGGCCACTCGTGACTCCTGCACCCTGGTAAGCACCTCCGATACCGTCCCGGCCTGTTTCATCTCAATTACATCGGCATTTCCTTCGTCCATACGGTCATAGCCGGTCAAAACCCGGTGTCCAAGCATTCCCGTGAGCTGGTTTCTCCCTTCAGTATCGTTTCTCCACAAGCCTCTGACAATCGAAACAATTGGAAATCCATCTGTCCAGATGCCGATTCCTGCGTCCGCTCCCGGAGCATATCCGGCAAGCTCTATGGCATCCAAAAGGTAATGAAGTGCTTCTTCGCCGTGTTTCATCTCTGCCGCAAAGCCTCCGCCCCTGCCTGTGGATATGTCAAAGCCATGATCTAACAGCAGTTTTTTTAAGGTATGATAAATTTCCGCCCCCATTCGGAGTCCTTCCCCATAGGAACCGGTATTTTGGGGAACGACCATGATATCCTGAAAATCAATGTCTTTCTCTGCATCTCCCCCGCATATCATGCTCATCATAGGTACCGGCATAACAGGTTTTGTAGTTCCTCCAAGGTAGCGGTATAACGGCAGGCCCAGCCCCGCTCCTGCTGCTCTTGCAACAGCCATGGACAGAGCCAGAACTCCAGGACTTTTTATCCCTTTTCCCACTCTGTTTTCATATTCTTTGAAAAGCATTCCATCAATTACCGGCTGCTCCAATGCATGTTCAAATAAAATAACTTCGGAAAGGTATTCTCTGATGAGATTTTCTTCGGTTTCGACACTCTGATTTCCAGTCACCGGGACCATTGCTCTTCCGTGTGCACCATTTTCCAGAACCACTTCTGCTTCTATGGCAGGCAGCCCCCAGGAATCAAATCTAATTCTTCCTGCTGCTTCTGTTATATCAAAATCTTCTAACATCCTTTTGCCTCCCTGCATATTCACATTTCTACCGTAAGGATTGACCGGATTATCTATATCCATGCAATTGGGACAAAAAAAGATGCCAGTCGTCGGATGTTCGATCTGGCATCTTTTACTATTTATCAATTTATTTATGCACGAAGTTCGATCCCCAGTCCCTGCAATCCATTGAGAATCTTTTTCATGACTGCAGAAACCTCCTGATCTTCCAGTGTATGATCCGCAGCACGGAATGTGATCGTATAGGCAACGGATTTAAATCCAGCCAAAATCTGGGCTCCTTCATAAATATCAAAGAGCTGGTAGCTTTCCAGGATCTTTCCTCCCCGCTGTTCAATCACTTCTTCAATCCGGCCTACTAAAACTTCTTTCGGCACTACCATACTGATATCTCTGGTAACGGCCGGATATTTTGCTATCCCCACATATTTGCGGTCAAAACTTGTAAACGGAATCATGGATGGCATATCAATAACTGCCACATAAGCCCGGTCACCGATCTTGTAATGATCTGCAACCTCCGGATGAATCTCACCAAGATATCCCAGGGTTACGCCATCATAAATGATATCCGCACACCTTCCGGGATGAAGAAACGGCTTTTCCTCTGCCGGTTGATAGTGAGGCTTTTTATGCATTCCCGTTTTATCAAATAATTCTTCCACAACCCCTTTCATATCAAAGAAATCACCATCTCCGTAAAAGCCAAGAGTAAACTGCATTCTTTCATCGGGCAGTTCTGTAAGCGGTAGCGCCTTGGGGAGATAGATGTTTGCCAGCTCATAAAGACGGACATTTTTATTCCTGCGGTTATAGTTGGTAGAAAGAGAGCTTAACATTCCATGCAGAGGAGACGTTCTCATAATGCTGAAATCCTCTCCCAACGGATTTAACACATCGACGGTCATGCGAAGGGGGCTGTCCTTTGGTATCAGAAGTTTATCAAATACCTTGGGGCTTTCAAAGGAATAGGTCATTCCCTGGGAGAATCCGCAGAACTCGGCAACTTCTCTGGCAATGGCTTCTACCCGAAGCTTATAGGAGAGTTTTCCAGTGGTCGCCTCTCCGTTCGGCAGAGAGACCGGGATCTTATCATAACCAAAAAACCTTGCCACTTCCTCCGCCAAATCTGCCATACATTCCAAATCCTGACGGAAGGTAGGGATGAGAATCTCAGAAGTTTTCTCATCGTATCCCAGCTCCAGCTTTTTATAATATTCCAGCATGGTCTCTGCCGGAATCTGGGTCCCTAATAAGCGGTTCATCTTCTCCGGTTCAAAAGGAATTCTTTTTCCCTCTCTCTTCTCCGGATAAATATCAATCATTCCGCCTATGACTTCTCCGGCTCCCAGTTCTTCAATCAGCTGACAGGCACGGTTGATGGCTTCCGCTGCATTGTTCGGATCAAGACCTTTTTCAAATTTTCCAGACGCATCGGTTCTCAATCCCACCTTTTTGGAGGAAAGACGGATATTGGTTCCGTCAAAGCACGCGGACTCAAATACCATGGTTTTTACATCATCCGTAATCTTGGTGTTTTCTCCGCCCATGATGCCGGCGATGCCTACGGCTTTCTCTCCATCATTGATCATCAGTATGGTGCTGTCTAATTTACGTTCCTGCCCATCCAATGTCTGAAAAGTATCCCCGTCCTTTGCACATGCCACAACAATCTCATGCCCAGCTAACCGATCGTAATCAAACGCATGCATGGGCTGTCCGTATTCCTCCATCACATAATTGGTGATATCCACAATATTATTGATGGGACGGATTCCGCATGCCGCAAGCCGTCTCTGCATCCAAACCGGAGAAGGCGCAAGCTTGATGTTCTTAACCATTCTTGCACAGTACCGAGGGCAAAGCCGGCTGTCCTTTACCGTCACTTTTAAATAATTCTCAACCTTCTCGCTGTTACCGGTGGCAGTCACTACCGGAGGCTGAAAGGATTTACGGAACGTGGCTGCAGCTTCTCTTGCGATTCCTATTACGCTGTAACAATCCACCCGATTTGATGTGATCTCGTATTCAAAAACCGTATCACGGAATCCAAGGAGCTCCACCGCGTCTGCACCAGGCTCAGAATCTTCGGGTAAAATGTAGATTCCGCTCTCAGGAGCATCCGGGTACATTTCATTGGTGCTTCCAAGTTCTTCGATGGAACACATCATACCGCAGGACTCAATTCCTCTTAATTTCCCTTTTTTGATCTTAACGCCGTGTTCCGGAAGGGGACCGCCGTCATGGCCTCCTGCCACTTTTCCGCCGTCTAAAACTACAGGGACTTTATCTCCAACCTTTACATTGGAAGCACCTGTTACGATCTGAACGGTTTCCGCCCCTACATGAACCTGGCAGACAATCAGCTTATCCGCATCGGGATGGCGCTCAATGGATAAGATCTGACCGACCACGATCTTCTCCAGGTTTTTATCCAGACATTCAAATCCTTCGACCTTTGTTCCGGTAAGTGTCATGGCATCCGTGTACTCCTGAGGTGCCACATCAAGATCCGGGACATATGCTTTAATCCATGATAATGGTGTATTCATTGACTTCTCTCCCTTTCTGTTCCTAGAACTGCTTTAAAAATCTGATATCATTCTCGTATAACAATCTCATATCATCAATTTCATATTTCAGCAAAGCGATCCGCTCCAAACCGACACCAAACGCAAATCCGGAATATTCGTCCGGGTCAATGCCGCTCATTTTAAGCACATTCGGATGAACCATTCCGCATCCTAAAATCTCGATCCAACCGGAGCCTTTGCAGAACCGGCAGCCCTTGCCGCCGCATTTAAAGCAGGTCACATCGACCTCTGCACTTGGTTCTGTAAATGGGAAATGATGAGGACGGAACTTCACTTTTGTTTCCGGTCCAAACAACTCTTTTGCAAACTCTGCAAGGGTTCCCTTTAAATCTGCAAATGTTATGTTTTTATCAATGACAAGGCCCTCGATCTGATGGAAGGAAGGAGAATGGGTCGCATCCACCTCGTCCGACCGGAACACACGTCCGGGAGCCAGCATACGGATCGGAAGATTTCCTTTTTCCATGGCACGTACCTGTACCGGAGACGTCTGGCTTCTTAATACA
This sequence comes from Lacrimispora sinapis, assembly GCF_043633585.1. NCBI lineage: Bacteria > Bacillati > Bacillota > Clostridia > Lachnospirales > Lachnospiraceae > Lacrimispora > Lacrimispora sinapis. Next base: position 2,083,817 of record NZ_CP141832.1, read on the forward strand.
ATGCTGTCGCTGATGTAAAAGGTATCCTGTTCATCTCTTGCGGGATGATTCTTTGGAATGTTCAGCTTTTCAAAGTTATAGGCATCGTATTCCACTTCCGGTCCTTCCATGACCTCATATCCCATTCCCACGAAGATCCGTTCCACTTCTTCCAGTGCAATGGTATTGGGATGGGTATGGCCTAATTTACTGCGTTTTGCAGGAAGGGTCACATCAATGACCTCTTTCTTTAACTGTTCTTCTCTTGCTTTCTTTTGCAGAGCAATTCTGGTTTCTTCTAACTTTCCTTCAATCAGTGCGCGGGCATCGTTTACCATCTGTCCCACCTTAGGTCTGTCTTCCGGAGCAACGTCTTTCATGCTCTTTAAAACATTGGTCAGCTCACCCTTTTTTCCAAGATAAGCGACCTTAATATCATTCAGTTTTTCCAATGCGTCCGAAGCTTCTATTTGTTTTAACGCTTCTTGTTTGATCTTCTCCAATTGGTCTTTCATCATGCTCTCCTTCTTTTCATAATTGAATGCTGCCATGACCGGAAAGGCCAGGACAAAAAAAAGCCCGCCCCAAAAAGGGACGAACTATATTCGCGGTACCACCCTGCTTCCTGTGTGAACACAGGCACTCGGTATACGTAACGTGTATCAAACGTCATGACCTACCCGCCAGGAAATGATTCATCCACTGGTTTCAGCCATGCTGCTTCGGTGAGAAATTCGAACTCTTATCTGAACTTAAAAGGGCTTACAGCCGGCGGCCCCTTCTCTCTGTAAGAAAATAAGTATCTACTGACACCTTCGTTGCATTTGCTTATAAAGTAACATTTTCTACCATTGTAATACAGAGAAGCAAAAAATGTCAAGGACTATTTCACGGATCATTGCTTTAAAACTCCCCGCCATATACGTATGGCAGGGGCAAATAAAACTATTATTTTAATTTAAATCCAGAAACCACCGTATTCAATTCTTCTGCGATGCGTTCCTGCTTCTCAGACATCTTTGACATATCGGTAACAACTTCGTATGCTTTTTCTACCGTAGTAAGTACCATATTGCTGTTGCCTGCTGTAGTCTGGACAGATTCAGAAACATTCTGAATCGCATCACGGACTTCCTGCATTACCTGGCTGATGTTATTCGCCATTTCCGCAATCTCGTTGGAAATTTCTTCAATGGAGACGGCATCACGGCCATACTGCTGCCCTACATCTACAAAATTATTGTAATCAGGAGTAACGGTATCCTTTAAGAATTTCAGCATGGATTCTGAACCGTTCATCATCATAGCGAACGCTCTCTGGACCTCCGTAATCGTATCTTCGATTTCTTTGACAATTTCGGAGGTATCCTTTGCAAGACGGCCAATCTCCCGTGCAACAACGGCAAAGCCTCTGCCCTGTTCTCCGGCTCTGACCGCTTCAATAGAAGCATTTAAAGACAACAAGTTGATCTGAGATGCCGTATTGGAAATGACTCTGGCCATATCACCGATTTTTTCCACTACCTTTGCATTCTCCACAGCCATCATAAGATCCTGTTCCCGCTCTTTGGAGATTTCAAACGCACTTTCATACGCTTCACGGCTGTTTTTCTCAATGACTCTGGCACGTTCCATAATCTCACCGGCCATCTTGCTGCTCTTTCCGGTCTCTTCTGCCAGAACGCTTACAGAGGAATTAACCTCGGCCATGGAAGCATTGACTTCTTCGGTTGCCGCGCTGGAAGACATCATGGCCTTATCCACATCTCCCATATATACTTTGATCTCACTAAACTGCTGAAGCAGATCCCCGGATACCGTATTCAAACGGACACTGGCATCGGTGATATCACCTGCCTGTTCCGAAATCTGTTCAATTACGGCTTTGTTGCTGTGAAACATATTATTCAGGGAACCGCTCATCTGGCCCAGTTCATCTCTGCTTCTGGATTTAAGGGGCTGGACGGTGAAATCACCTTCTGCCAAAGCACCCGCAAACTTTTTCACTTTCTTTAAACCGGAGGCAATGGTTCCCACCTGGAGTAAAACAGCTGCGATACAGCAGACGAGAGCTATCACACTTACCTGTATCAGCTTATTGTTAAGTGCAACGATCGGCTCCTCCAGTTCGGACTGCGGCATTTTAATCATAATAATCCAGCCGATTTCAGGAACTTTATCGTAATATAGGTTATAAGTCTCATTTCCCTCATCGTATGTAACGGTTCCTTTATCACTGGATATCATTTGGGCGCCTGCTGCTGCCAGAGATCCATTCTCATCCTGTGAAATATTCACACCATTTGTGATTTTTTCCTGATCGGTTCCGCAAAGGTATGCACCGTCTGCCGAAGTCAGCATAGCCGTTCCATTCTTGCCGACCTTAATGGACTGAATGAGTTCATTGATATCACTTAACTGCATATCCACCGTTACCGCACCGATAAATTTTCCGCTGGGATCGTAAACAGGTGCTGTACAACTAGCCATTGTGGTATTTAAAGTAGGGTCAAAATAAGGATCTGTAATAATTGCATCCTTCGTTGAGCTTGCTGCGAGCTTATAATATTCCTGATTGAAATAGTCATACTCTGCCGTGTTGTACTCGTAAGTCAGTTCAGTCTTTCCATTAGCTTTGTGCCAGTAAGGTCCCATATACTTCTGCTGGGGGTCATAAACATTGGGTTCAAACCAGATACCGCTGCCAAGGATCAGATCATTCTTCTCAATAATATTTGTGATTGCTGTTCCATAGGTGTCAATCTGGGTTGTCCGATAGGACGCTCCGACCATATGTGCAATATCCATTGCCGTTGTTTTTACCACATTCAGAGAATCATTAATACTGTTGACATTTGCTTTCAATTCTGACTGCATGGTGGAATTGCTTTGCTGTTCAATCAGGCTTCGGCTTGTGGATTCACTGATCCTTGTCAATAAAGCCAATGCCAATGCCACTACTGGTAAAATCCCAAGCAGCATCTTAATCCCAATACTTCTTATTCCTATTTTTCTCTCCATACTTTTCTCTCCTGTGTTTCGGATTTTCGACCTTATGCTACTTGTTTCGACATCAATTATCAATAATATAATACTTTGGTAAGGTAAAATATTCTTTTCTTGTGTAAAAACTTTATAAATTTATCGTTTATTAACAGCAGTCCCCCTGTAATTAACTGTATAAAGATGATAAATTATGACTCAAACATTTACCAATTGGTATAAAATCTATGATAGATCCTGATATTTTTTCTCCACACAGCAATTACAACATATGAAACGCCATTCATTATACTATTCCTATTTATTTTATGCAATATATTTATTTTTCATATTTTAATCGTGTATTTTCTTATTTTGATTATCATACAATAAATTGGAGAGGTGAAAAATTATGGAGCATGATTATATCAATAAACGGATCACCGAATTAAGGATTAAAAAGGGAGTCGCGGAACATAAGATGAGTATTGAACCGGGGCACAGCAGAAGTTATATTCAAAGTATATCCAGCGGCAGAAGTCTTCCTTCCATGACAGAGTTCCTTGCGATCTGTGACTACCTCGGCGTGACACCCCGGGATTTCTTTGATACCGATGTTTTAAATCCCCCTTTGATCAGAGAAGCGGTCGATAAGCTCAAAACACTTTCTAATCATGATCTTTTATTGATCCTTACCATGATCAACCGGCTGCAATCATAAAAAACGCAGCTTTCAATAATAAAAAAGCCCCTGCTTATGCAGGGGAATTCCTCTGATGCTCCCAAATCAATGAACCTTTATCAATCTTCTTTTCCTATCAGCCAAAGACGTTATCCGATGTATTGGTTCCAGATGGATCTAAGAGATTAATGCTCCCCTTAATAGAACCCAGGTCGGGCACTGCTCCCAGTACCTGACCATACCACTCATCCATATCCCCTCTGGTCAGCATTCCGCAAAAATACCCGTATAAATCCTGAAAGTTTTGGTTTTTAGCAATTTTTCTGTCCATATTTACCTCCTGCTTTTCGATAATCAACGGTTTTTTAATCCATTTCTTTCTTTTTCTTATGATTGCATAAAACTACACTTTTTCTGATTTGGGAGAGGCATTTCAGCCAGTCGATCCTTTTTTCAAAAGGACAGTTAAACATAGCCATCAGCAGTTTTTCTCCCACCGGATAAATGGTCAGCACGTTATAGATATTTTCGTTAAGTGCATTGCTGATAAATTCCATCCATGCGCTGGGAGTCTCATTCTCCGGCTCTGATCCGGTTTCCAGGCACACACTCATGGGCTGAAACCGTTTTAACACCCGATAGAAGTCCTGGATCACAGCATCCAGCTGTTCTGCAGGCACACTTTTTTCTATCATATTAAAGCAAAAGTTGACTGAGCCATCCTCATTGGTCTTTATGATGCAAGGACGCTGTTCGGAAAAGTATTTCTTTCTTGCCTCCTCCGGTTCCATATCCTTAAACGTAACTGGAAGAGAAACGCTGAGTTCATCATTAAATAACATAGTATTATGAAAATGTATCAGTTCTCCGTCAACATAGATTCCGGTTTCAATACTTGTATAGCGGTTAATCCATTCAAGATGTCTGGCAGCAGCTACTTTTTCTTCATCTAACATTGTTTTTCCTCCGTAAACGTTTCATCATTCTTCCTTAATCAGTACATGCTTTTCTGTTTGTGTTCTGTTTTCAGGGAAGATATTTACATCTGGTTCCTTTGCAAGAATTCCATTTTCTTCTGAAGCAACGGAAGTTTTCGTCATGTTTAGAAGAATCAGAATAAGCATTTCTAAAATAAGCAGAACTTTTTTAACAATCATTCCTGTCTTGCTTTTTTTATGATCAGATTTATACGTATATCTCGGTATAAGAACTAATTTTTCCTGTAAGATTTTGCATTTCACATTTCTGGTATCCTGGGCTGCTATGTTATAAAGCATATTTTGGCTTTTTCTCAAATAATAAAAACGATTCCAAAAATAAAGATCCCCGTAGAGGATATCTGTGTCCAATTGATATTTCGTGATTTTTTCCGTTCCATCTTCTCTGCGAATACAACAGCTGGCTCTATATTGATAATAACTTTCATTTAATCTCTTTTTCCGCACCTTGTGGTCATCCTTTCATTTCAGCCGCTCTTTTTATTGCATATAAATATATTCTACATGGAAAGAAATTTTTTTCAACACAAGTTCCAAAATTGTACACACTAGGTGCCGAAATTTGCACGGCTTTCATGAAAAAACTCCATTGTGCTAACTTTTTCATGCAACTGCAAAAATACATAAAACAATGGACAATCTCCAAAACATCAGCTTTGAAGATTGTCCATTGTTTTAAATAGCCCTTTTAATCACAAACCTTTTTATTCTTAAACACCCCATAAACCAACATAAGAGACAGTATGGCATGACTGATTGCAATCACAATGCCGGCTCTTATTCCAAAACACCAAAATACTACTCCAATTGCGGCTTCTATTCCCCATACAATTCTGCTTCTTTTTCGATAATGTATGGTTTCAACCTCATCTAAAGGCTTATTCTTGTCCGGAGCAGGAGCATATAAAAAAATCAATGCTCCCGAAATCGCCAGACACAATGGCGGTAATATGACGGTCAACTCCCCAGTCAACACGCGTTCCACCAAACAAACCAACACTATCAAAAAGGCCGAAACAATGGTGCAGCCACCGTTTGTCCTTGCATGATATCCACCGCAATAAGACCTTAAAGGTATGTAACTGACAAGAAAAACAAAAACCGGCATGGGTGCATTTAATACAATAGCTATCAGCCCTGCAATAAATACGTTGATTGTTTGATTCAGAAGCACTTCATAGCTGTAAAGATACAAAGCCCGCTGATCACCAGTTAAAATATTTTTCTTAATCTGCCAATTTACTATACTTTCTGATATCCGCTGAATCATTAAAACTTTCTAAACCTCTTCGCATCTTCAGGTACCTCTGGCTGATGATGCGCCCAAGCACAAGTAACATTAAATGAATAAACTGCAACCGCCAGAGCACATAAATTCATTACATTCACCACTGATAACTTACCTTTTAAAGTATTCATCAACTTCTTCATAATAGTACCACTCCTTTTTTTTTCTTCATCATATACTGAAATATATCATTTTTCAAGTAAAGTGCCAAAATTATACACGTTGAGTGCCAAAATTTGCATTTTGATGCTCAGCAAAAGTAGAAATAGTAAGTGTTGTTACAAATAATTCTCCCTTTTCTTCCAAATTTAGGGAACCTCCATATTTTTCCGCAAGTGTTCTTACAATTCCAAGTCCTAAGCCATGATGCTTTGGGTCAGCTTTCGTAGATAAAAAGTTTGTACCCTCTCTTTTTGCCGAAACAGCAAAGCTATTCTCGATATAAAATATCAAAAAATAATTTGTTCCCATAAACACCTTCACATTAACTTTTCTATTATTAGGATCACATTTCGCTGCAGCTTCCAGAGCATTATCCAACAGATTGCCAAACATTGATATCAAATCCGCATCGGAAATAAAATCCACCTTTAAAAATTTTTCAACAAACAGAGAGAAGTCTATATTTTGTTCTTTTGCCCTTGAAACACGTTCTGATAATATAGCATTTAGAACTGGGCTGCCGCTATAAATTACACTACTTGTTTCTTTTTGTATTTTCCCTTTTAACTCATCTATGATTTCAACAATTTTTTTATTCTCCCCGTCTATTGCCAGCATACGGAAGCTATTAAAATAAGAATTAATGTCATGCATAAAGCAACGATAATGATCATTAATTTTTAGAATATTTTGGAAATGTTCATTTTCCATATCCTTTTTTACAGTTATGAGCTCTGCATACTTTACCTTATTCATAACATCTGTATATTTTTCAAGTATAATAAATATGGCAGCATTGGTAAAATAAAGTAAAACTGCACAAGCACACATTAATACTTGTACCAAAGTTTCTTCCGGAAAATCCATATACAAAAAGCTGCTGGAAATCGTCAAAGACAGAATAGGCACAATTAGGAGATACCAGGATATTATATTGTTATTACTGACATTTAATTTTTTAATGAACTTTTCAATATATAAAAGGAAGAAAAATCCAGCTACATATTCTATAAACAGAAAATAAACTCCGCCTGACGTAAACCAAGGTGGTATGTAAAATGGAAGAACTTTTGACAGAAACCGATACATTAGTTCAAATAATACTTCTCTCCCACCAACAAATGTAAAATATATTATCGTATATGCGATTCCATTTGTTAAGGATATTTTAAAGGATAACATAATATACAAATAATAAAATAATGGTACAGTCAAAAAATTTAAAGTCACACTTCCAATTGCATTTTCTAAGAAAATCAAAATTACTGTAACGAAACTGGAAATTACCCGCTTTTTCCCACTCCATTTTTGTTGGAAAATAGCTTTGAAAAAACGATAAAGCATGTAAACATCCGCTGCACAGAAGAGCAGCCTACTTACTGATAAAAGCTCATTTCCCATTACAACTCGCCTTCCTTGTACTTTGATAGCATAAACTCTTCCTTTAGCTTGTTGAATTCCTGTGCTTTGCTCCGGGCGATTTGGAAGGTATTATCTACATTCTTTAGTTTCAATATCTTGCTTGTGCAGTAAACCAGATATTTTAAATTGATAAGATAACTGTCATGAGGATAGCCAAACCCATAACCTTTCAGTTTTTCATAAATCTTATCCAGTTTTTCCGGAATACGGATATCTGGAAGTTCTCCTTTTTCATCCGGTTTAACGCCATAGATACGATATGAAGTTTCTGAAATATGAACTCTGGTATTCTTTTTATATTTTTCAATATAAACAATATCATCGATTCGTAAAAACAATCTTTCCCGGTTCATGTTGGCGGTGAGAAAGGGGGCCTGGCCGAATTCCACCATTTTGTCCAGGGAATCCTTTATATAACGGTCCATGACCTGATCCTGCATATTCTTCATAATATATCTGTATGGCTGTACCTCAAAGCTGCGCGGTGATGGTTCAACAAATCCGGTATAGAATACCAGGATTACATTGTTATCCAGTTCACGGATACGAATTGCTGTCTCCTCTCCATCAATCCCTTTCATCTGAACATCAAGAAAGACAATGGAGAACCTGATGTTTTTAATTGCTTCTAACAGCGACACACCCGAATCGTATTGATGAATCCTGATTTTCTCCACTTCATTCATATTCTTTATAATTCGTTCAGACAATCGTTTCCTATCTCCTGCATTATCATCACAAATAGCAATCTCAAACATAAATTTTTCCCCTTTGTAAAAACTCTTTTTTAATTAAACTATCGGGTATTTAACCACTTTTCATAAGAAAAGATGGAAGAAAGATACCAGAAAATTATATTTTCTCCAATTTTCTGGCATCCTGATCCACAAGCTCTGGTAATTATACTGCAAACTGGCTGTTGTAAAGCTGTGCATAAAATCCATTTTGAAGCAGCAGATTTTCATGGGTACCCTGTTCAATAATATGCCCGTCCTTCATAACCAGGATCACATCCGCTTCCTTAATGGTAGACAGGCGGTGGGCAACGATGAAACTGGTCCTGCCCTCCATCATTTTGGAAAATGCCTTTTGAATCTTGATTTCAGTTCTGGTATCAATAGAAGAAGTGGCTTCGTCCAGAATCAGCATTGGAGGCAGGCACAGCATCACTCTGGCAATGCATAAAAGCTGTTTTTGTCCCTGAGATAAGTTCCCCCCATCCTCTGAGATCACCGTATCATAGCCATTTGGCATACGCTCAATGAAACTGTGGGCATGGGCTTCTTTTGCAGCCAGTATCACTTCTTCCTCCGATGCCTCCGGCTTTCCATATGCAATATTTTCCCTGATGGTCCCTGACTTCAGCCAGGTTTCCTGCAGCACCATTCCATAATTGGACCTCAGGCTCTCTCTTGTTATATGGCGGATATCGGTTCCATCTACCTGAATGGAGCCGGAATCTACGTCATAGAAACGCATGAGCAGATTGATGACCGTACTTTTTCCACATCCGGTAGGACCCACTATGGCAACTCTCTGCCCTGGCTTCACCAAAAGATTCATATTTTCAATCAAAGAAACCTGGGGATTGTAGGAAAAGTCCACATGTTCCAGGTGTACCTCTCCATTTGCTTCTGAAAGAACCAATGCATCCGGATCATCGGGAATCTGTGGTTCTTCGTCAATCAGTTCAAACACTCTTGCCGCGGACGCCAATGCATTCTGAAGCTCTGTCACCACTCCCGATATTTCATTAAACGGTTTGGTATATTGATTGGCATAATTCAAAAAACTGGTCAGCTGTCCAACGGTCAATAGACCATTGATCGCCGCAAATGCACCCGCAATTCCTACACATGCATAAACAAAACTGTTTACAAACCGGGTAGCCGGGTTGGTGATGGAGGAGAAAAAGGTCGCTTTCAGCCCCCATATCCGAAGTTCCTCATTGATTGTCTCAAACTTTTCCTGCGCTTCCTTTTCATGGCCAAAGGCCTGAACGACTTTTTGATTTCCCAGCATTTCATCAATGAGGGAAGTCAGTTCTCCCCGGGTCTTTGACTGCATCTGAAACAAATGGTAGGTTTTCTTTGCAATAAAACTGGCTGCAAACAGGGAAACCGGAGTTATCACCACAACCACTGCCGCAATCACCGGATTGATGTAAAACATAAAGAGCAAGGTTCCCAGTATGGTCAATACTCCGGTAAAAAGCTGGGTAAACCCCATTAAAAGTCCATCGGAAAACTGGTCTATATCCGCTATGATCCTGCTGATAATATCTCCATGGGAATGAGAATCCACATATTTTAACGGAAGAATTTCCAGTTTGTGAAAGGCCTGGGTCCTTATATCCTTTACTACCTGATAAGTCATCCAGTTGTTGATGTGGCTCATCAGCCACTGAGCTGCTGCCGTCAGGGATATTACGATTGCCATCTGCTTTAAGATGGCCGCCATACCGGCAAAATCAACATTGCCTTTCCCTGCCACACAGTCAATGGCACGGCCTATGAGAATCGGTACATACAGTGTCAGCAGCACGGTAACGAATGCACAGATCAAGGAAGCCGTAACGGCCCATTGATACCGGCTGATACAGCCAAGGACACGTTTGATGGTAGATCGGTGTTTAATGACAGCCATTTTACTGTACCTCCTTTTCGGATAACTGAGACAGGCAGATTTCCCGGTAAACGTCACAGGTCTGCAATAACTCTTTGTGGGTTCCGCAGCCAGCCATCTTTCCTTCATCAAGAACTACGATCTGATCCGCATTCTTGATGGTGGAGGCCCTTTGGGAAACGATAAATACCGTCATATCTTTTGTCCCCTCTTTGATCGCCTTTCTAAGTCTTGCATCCGTTGCAAAATCCAATGCGGAGGCACTGTCATCCATAATCAGAATTTGGGGCTCTTTCACCAGCGCTCTTGCGATCGTCAGCCTTTGTCTCTGGCCTCCCGATAAATTTTTACCTCCTGCCTGGATTACAAAATCCAGACCTTCTCTCTTCTCATCAACAAATTCCTTGGCCTGCGCAATTGCAAGTGCCTTGTAAATTTCCTCATCGGTGGCATCTTTTTTCCCCCACTGCATGTTTTCACGAAGAGAGCCTTTAAACAGAACGGATTTCTGCGGAACGATTCCCACCAGCTCCCGAAGCTGTCCTAAAGGATACTCTCTCACATCGGTTCCTCCCACCTTTACAGAGCCATCTGTCACATCATAAAATCTTGGGATGAGATTTACCAAGGTGGTCTTACCGGAACCTGTGCCGCCGATGATCCCGATCGTCTCCCCTTTCTTTGCCTGAAAGGAAATATCACTGAGTGCCGGAGCTTTTGCCTCCTCATAATAAAAAGTCATGCGGTCAAAGGATACTTTTGGTGCTTCCGGCGCTTCTGTGGCCTTTGTGTGAACCGTATCTGCAATTCCTGGTTTTTGCTGGAACACAGAATTGATCCGGTTTGCACAGGCCAGTGCTTTTGATATGGTAATGATTAAATTGGCCAGTTTCACAAGCTCCACCAGAATCTGAGACATATAATTCACCAAGGCAACGACTTGACCCTGGCTGATGATTCCCCGATCCACACTTCCTGCCCCGGTATTTATCAAAACAATGATTCCCAGGTTAATGATCACGTAAGTAAGAGGATTCATCAAAGCAGAGATTTTCCCCACAAATACCTGGAATCGGACTAAAAGACGGTTCTCCTCTTCAAATCTTTGGACCTCATCCTTCTGGCGGTTAAAGGCACGGATCACACGGACCCCCAGCAGATTTTCTCTGGCTGTCAGCAGGACCTGATCCAGCTGCTTTTGAACGTTCCGGTACAATGGCATGCTGACAATCATAATTCCGAATATAACCACTGATAATATGGGTATGGTCACCGCAAAGACCATGGCTGCCCGGAAATTGATGGTAAATGCCATGATCATGGCACCGAATACAACGAAGGGGGAACGCAGAAACAGGCGAAGGAACATGTTGACTCCCGACTGTACCTGATTGGCATCACTGGTCATTCTGGTGATGAGTGTGGCTGTTCCAACGGCATCAATCTCCCGGTAGGAAAGTTTATTTATATGGGCAAATAGATCATTCCGCAAGGAAGTTCCAAAACCGGCTGCCGCTTTTGCCGCAAAATACTGGGCAGTTATGGCACTTGCAAGGCCAATGAGCCCAAGAAGAACCAGCAGCCCTCCCATCTTTAGGATATAAGACGTATCCTGGGATTTAATGCCCACATCAATGACCTTGGCCATGACCAGCGGCACCAGAAGTTCAAAGCTGGCTTCCAGGAGCTTAAACAACGGTCCCAGGACGCTTTCCAGCTTATAATTTTTCAGATATTTCAGGAGTTCCTTCATTCTAAATTCCTCCGATTTTATAAATTCATACTCTTTTGGAATATTTTATTGTAATATTATATCATTCTGGTATAATATTACAAGTATAAATCGCTATACATTATGAAATAAAGGATGTGCCAAATGAATCCACTTAATTCAAAACAACTATATTATTTTTTGACCGTTGCAGAAACCGGCAGTTTTACCGCCGCATCCAAAAAGCTGGGACTGTCTCAGCCGCCTTTAAGCAAACAGATCATGCTTCTGGAACAAGAACTGGGATTAAAACTGCTGGAGCGGGGTTCCAGAAAGACAGAGCTGACAGAAGCCGGTGCTTTTCTTTATTCCCGCGCCAAGGATATCCTTTCCATGATGGAGGCGGTCACAGAAGAGCTCCATCATTTTCCCTCCTCTGCCAAAGGTGTTTTAAAGCTTGGAGCTATCTCTTCCTCTGGAAACCTCTTGACCAATTTTTTAAAGACATTCTGCGCATCCCATCCCAATGTCCGGTTTGAAATTACAGAAGGCAACACCTATGAGCTGATAGAAAAAATGAAAAACGGGATCATTGAATGTGCCGTCATCCGGACTCCTTTTTATGGGGAAGGCTTAGAATGTGTCTATGGCCTGGAAGAACCGCTGATGGCGGTAGGTAACCCTTTCTTTTTTCCGGAAATAAACACCAGCAGAATCAAACTGACCGAGCTTACCGGAAAACCGCTGATCTATTACCGCCGTTTCGATGCCATCATATCGACTGCATTTCAAAATATAGGAATGGAACCTTATATTTTTTGCCGCAATGACGATGCAAGAACCTGTCTGCAATGGGCAAAATCCGGGCTTGGTATCGCCCTTGTTCCAAAATCCATCAGCGAGATGGAAAACAGTACCGGTCTGGTGTTTCGGGAGATCGACTCCGTGGACACCGTAACACGGATTGCTGCCGTATATAAAAAAAATGGCTATGTATCAAACATAGCCAAGGAATTCGTATCTTGTTTCGGCGAAGAGATGTCTTTTTAATCAAACAGACTTAACTGGGTGATCTGGTAATTCTTCTTATAGGAATGAATGATATCCGGCATGCGGTACAGGATACCATAACGCTCGCATTCCTTTGAAAATATGCTCCAAAGCTTTTTACTTTCGGGACTTGGACATTGATAGCTGTTTCCATAACGCTTCATATATTCTGTCACCAGATCACGCTCCGGAAACTGCTCCCGCAGGCGGTCAAAATACCATTCCCTTTGATTGTTGCGCAAAGTCACACCTAATGCCGGATAGATAAAAGCAGCGCCAACCTCATGGGCTGCTTTTACAATAGACCGGATATTATCTTCATTGTCTTCCAGAAAGGGAAGAATGGGCATCATTAAAATGCCCGTAAATATCCCTTTCCCGCTCAGTGCCTGGATCAGTTCCAGACGTTGGGTGGGCACAGACACATAAGGCTCAACCTTTTTCGCCAGGCCGTCATCGGTTGTGGTTACTGTCACTTTGCAGATGACCGGCGAATGCTCCCTGATGCCCAAGAGCACATCAATATCCCGTTTTAACAGTGCACTTTTTGTTGCGATGGAGGCTCCGAAGCCAAAAGCATCAATCAATTCCAATGCGTGTCTTGTAAGCTCCATTTCTTTTTCAAAGGGATTATAGGGATCGCTCATGGAACCAGTTCCAACAACACCGCTTTTTACTTTACGCCTTAAATCATCCCGAATGATCCGAAGTGCATCTTCTTTCACCCTTACGGTATCAAAGTGATCAATCCGGTAGCAGTCAGAGCGGCTGTCGCAGTAAATACAGCCATGACAGCACCCTCTGTAAATGTTCATATTGTAATCAATTCCAAACCAGTTGCCGGGGTTGTTTGTCTTAATCACAATGTTTTTTGCAGAAATGTAGTCCATCATTCCCTCCTTCTTGATTCATTCTAAAGTTTATCTTCTGGTTTGTCAATTCTCTCCCTTGTTTCCCTTTAAAAATCAAAAATGGGGTGCCTTGATATTTTTTTTGTCCCATGATAATATGCTTATAGCAGTAAGCCTGATTGCTCTGCCTCACATACAATCGCAGAGTGAAATACGAAAAGGGAGGCATTATGATTCGATTCTTATTGCGTGGGAAACAGATTTATGATAAATATAGCAAAGATGAAATGACTGTTTACGCTGCCCAAGCCTCATTTTTTTCAATTATAGCAGCATTTCCATTTATGATGGTCCTGCTGGCCCTGGTCCAGTTTATTCCCCCCATTACCAAAGCCAATCTCTTACAGCTTGTGATTACAATCATTCCCAACACCATGGAGATGAACAGTGTTCTCGTGACTGTTATCGACAATCTTTATACCACTACTCCGGCAGCGGTCCTTTCCGTCAGTGCCGTAGCTGCCATCTGGTCTTCATCCCGGGGGATGTTAAGCATTGAGCGGGGCTTAAACCGGGTTTTCCACCAGCCGAAAAAAAGGAACTACGTTATGACCAGAATCATTTGTATGGGATACACTTTGGTTTTTTTGGTCATCTGTATCCTGACCCTTGTGCTCTTGGTGCTTAGCGGCACCATACAGAGTTTTCTGTACCGTCATTTTCCAGTACTTGGCGGCATCACCCAATATATCATTACCTTCCGTACCTTGCTTATTTTCATTTTGACCTTCTGCTTCGCACTCCTTTATACCTATGTACCCATTAAAAAGCAGCAGTTCTCAAAGCAGCTTCCGGGGGCTGTTTTCTCCACCGCCGGCTGGATTTCCTTCTCATTTATCTTTTCGATTTATTTTAATAATTTTGGGAATTATTCGGTTATGTACGGAAGCCTTACCGCCATTGTGCTGCTGATGCTCTGGCTCTATACCTGCATTTGTATCCTGTTCTTCGGAGCGGAGATCAATGATTACTATTCCAAAAGCCACAAAGAGCGAAAGGGTTCATAGCAAAACCCCAGGAGTGAAAATACGTTCACTTCTGGGGTTTTTGGTTTATTTCAGACCGTTGCTTCAGGACTTATGACAAATCATACAGCTTGCGGTATTTTTCCTTTAAGTACTGAATGAAATAATCAGGATTAAAATCTTCCCCTGTCACATCCTTTAAGATTTCCCGGCTGGTTTTCATTTTTCCGTACTTGTGCACATGCTCCCGTAAATACTCCCTGATGACACTGATCTTTCCTGTGCGCAAAAGTTCGTCAAAATCCATTTCTTTTTTCATGTG
This sequence comes from Lacrimispora sinapis, assembly GCF_043633585.1. Taxonomy (NCBI): domain Bacteria; kingdom Bacillati; phylum Bacillota; class Clostridia; order Lachnospirales; family Lachnospiraceae; genus Lacrimispora; species Lacrimispora sinapis. The sequence goes on from NZ_CP141832.1 coordinate 2,098,914, forward strand.
GTAATAAAGCTGGGCTCCAAAGGCATTCCCCAGTGCATAAGACGGGAAGTAACCAAAAGAGCTTTGGGACCAGTGAATGTCCTGAAGAATCCCTTCGGAAAACTTTTGGGGACGAACCCCTAAATATTCTTCGTATTTGTCTGCCCATAGCTTTGGAAGCTCTTTTAAATCAATGTCTTCCTCTATGATCATCTTTTCCAATTCATACCGGATTAAAATATGAAGGCTGTAAGTAAGCTCATCTGCTTCAGTTCTGATAAAGTTTGGCTCTACCTTGTTGATCGCTTCAATAAACTTTTTCAACGGAATGTCTTTTAACTTATCCGGATAAAGCTCTATCAATTTCCCATATATGGGTTCCCAGAAAGCTTCGTTTCTTCCAATGATGTTCTCAAAAAAGCGGGACTGGGATTCATGCATCCCCATAGAGGTACCCTGTCCTAAGGGTGTCTGGGTGATCTCATCGCTGATCCCAAGTTCATAAAGACCATGCCCGGCTTCATGGATAACAGAAAACATGGAAACGTCCATCTTATCGTGATAGCTGGTGGTGATCCTCACATCATGGTTATGGAGATTGGTCGTAAAAGGATGAGCACTGACGGATAGCACACCTTTTTTAAAGTCAAACCCCACATATTCTGCCAGGAATTCTGCCATCTTTTTCTGCTTATCTACGGGATAACCGCCGATGAGGAATGAATCATCAATGGTTTTTCCCTTCTCCATGATTTCCTTCAACAAAGGCACAATCTCCGTCTTTAGCTGATTGAAAAATTCATCAAGAAGTTCCTCATTAAAATCCTTCTCAAACTCGTTCAGCATCGTATCGTAGAGCTTTTGGCCTTCCTTTTTACGGTAAGAAGCAAATTTCTTTCTAAAACCGATGACCTTCTCAAGAGTGGGGGCAAAAGAGTCAAAGTCTTCATCCTTCTTGGCCTTTGACCAAATCCTTCCGGCTTCTGCCACTAACTGGGCATTGTCCCTGTATTCCTCAGCCGGAATACAGATCAAATCTTCTCTGGCCTCTTTCGCAGCTTTTACGATCGCCCGCTGCACATCATGAAGGTCTTCCTCTTTCTCACAGGCTTCAATGGCTTTTTCCATCTCATCACCGGTTATGTTCCGGTAATACTCCTGGGAAAGCAAACCAATTACTCTGGACGTATAAGAACCGGCATCTTCCGGTGCCAGTGTTTCGTTGTCCCATTCAAAAAGGACAAGGGAAGTCTGCAATGCCATCGTCCTTTCCAGTAATGAGCTCAAAGCTTCATAAGTTTTATTCATGTTTGGTTTCTCCTTTATTAAAATCAGGCATATTCTCTATGAGTGTCTCCAAAGGCTATGAAAAAATACTTTTCTTTGCATTACATCCCTGTTCCAAAAATGGAAGCTTCCTTAATATCAAGCTTTAAAAGCCATTCCCGGACCTTTTCCTCCTGATAGGATTCTGCTGTAAATGCAGAAAGCTCCAAATCAATGGGAATATCCAGCTTCATGGTGGCCAGCTCCTTTGACATCATGGCGGCTTTTTCTCCGCACAATTCTTCTTCGCTGGTCTTTGTCAGGGCTTTATACGGGGAACGTGAGATTCCCAATTCATTTTTCCAAAAATCCTGTAATTGTTTCAAACGCTTTTTATCCGCTTCCGCTTCATGGATGACGCGGTAAATCTCCTCCACGGTACCATATTCGCGAAGCAGTATGGGAGCTGCACTGCTCACACCTTTGACTCCGGGAATATTATCTGAAGTATCGCCCTGTATTCCTTTTAAATCTGCAATCTGTTCCGGTCTTACTCCCTCTTCGTAAAAGACAGTATCCGATGTATATTCAAATACCTTTTCAGGCAGGTTGACTTCTTGTTTTGATATTCCGTAGAAAGAATAATATTTTTTATACAACTCGTCTGCTTTTTCCTGTCTGGACTGGACCATCCAGGCACGTACATTGTATTCATTATTCACCAGCTGCAAATAATCATGATCCTTTGTCAGAAGAATCATGGGAATCTCCTCCCGGAACTTCATAACAAGACTTCCTGCATAATCATCCGCTTCATACCGCTCGCTGTAAAGCACCTGAAAGCCAACATCCTCCAGAATTTGTTCCATCAGCACAAACTGATTTTTTAAAGGTTCCGGTGTGGCACCCCTTGTCCCTTTATAATCGGCATATAATTCCCTGCGGAAGGTATCCCTGGTTTTATCAAAAACAAAAGCGATATAATCTGGCTGCTGCTTTTTCATCAGAGATACTACCATCTTGAGCATGCCAAATATAGCATTGGTATAAGTTCCATCCTTAGCATGAAGGATCTTCTCATAATGCCTTTGCTTTTCCTCTTCTGTCTTGGCGAACATAATCTCTCTGGGTAAAACCGCATAATAGCATGTCGACAGCATGGAAGATCCGTCAACTACTACAAATTTTCTTTCTGACATGTAATTCTCCATTCTTCCCTTGATCCGTGATGGAATCAAGTGAAATAATTCAGCAATTCTGTTTCATTCTTGGAACCCGAACGCTTCATGATCTCCCGGCGTTCCTGAGTGGATAATCCCTTCCAAAGCTTTTGAACCCTCGGATCTGAGAAGCCAATATACGCAATCCCATTCCGATCGCATTCATAGGATGACAAGTAGTGGTTAAGTGCACTCCATTCCACGTAAAATGTATTGATACTGCGGCTCAATGAGCTTACTTTTGCCATGTTCATTCCTCCCGGATATAACTCTTATTTCATTTTTTCATGATTCCAAATCTGTACTTCTCCTTCATATCCCTCGAAAACCCTCTCCAGGATTCCCTTCACGATCTCCCAATCTCCTCCGGCATTGCCGCAGCCGATTTTATATGGAAACGCTATCTTTTCGTGTTTATTTCTCACATCTACAAAATCCCTTATCTCCTGAACGGCTTTTTCCAGAGCCTTATAGTCGGTATACAGACCACTTTTCCCATAATTATTCTGACCGTATAAGTTGGCAATTAAAAACCACCGGTCATCTTTCTTAACCGGCTGTGCAGAAACCCTTCCGAGCAGTTCAGCGGTCTTTCCTCCGGCCTGTTCCTGCCACTGTTTTGTTAATATCTTATATGTTTTTTCTACCTCCGGGAACATTTTTTTGATCTGACCGTCAAGTCCCCGTTCAAAAACGCCCTGGCAATTCACCTGATGGCATATGATATCTGCATCAGAAGCGAAAATATCGCCGTCGTAGTACTTTATCATTTTTTTCCCTCCAAACAAATTAAATCCGATATCCAGTATCATTATACCCTGATTTTCCAGTTATTGATAGTCTTATAATTAAGTTTTAAAACATATTTTTCCTCAAAAGCTGTTGAACTATGCTGAGATAAGTTCTATAATGGGAAGGAAAAATACGAAAGAAAAAGGTAAGGTATAACAAATAATGGAAAATGAGAACAAATGTCCATACATAATTTTCAAACTCAACGGTTCCCTATACTGTATTAACAGCAAATACATATCAACCATTGTGCAGATTCCGGAATACAGCACCATCCCTTCAGCTCCTGCCAATGTATTGGGCATGTTCAAATACAGAGATCAGGTTATTCAGATGCTGGATCTGCGTATTACCTTCGGACTTAAATCCATTACCAGCGAATATAACGATTTTGAAGAAATGATTGACGCAAGAAAACAGGATCACATAAACTGGGTAAACGGCTTAGAACGCTACATAACAGAAGGCGGAACCTTTTCTCTTGCAAAGGATTCCCATCAGTGTGCTCTTGGTAAGTGGTACGACAAATTCACCACCGATAACCAGACAGTAAGCGCTCATCTAAAAAAAATGGAAGAACCTCATGAAAAGCTGCATCAGTCCGCTGTTGAAGCAGAACATTACATGTTGAATAAGGACAATGAAGAGAATAAAGCCCGATTGTCAGAGATATTAAGACTGGCTAAGGAAGAATATATGCCTGCCATTTTATCCCTTTTAGACCAGACAAAAGACATATTCCGCTCCACCATCTTTAAAGAGATGGTACTCATCTTAGATGGCATTAAATGGGGAATTGTGGTCGATGAAATTGTATCTGTAGAAGATCTTGATGTGATTGCGAACCGCCGGCAGGAGCCAATGATCAACCCATCTTCTTTCATTAATAATATCATGGAAAGCAGCAAACAGGATGGTCTTATCTTTGAACTGAATATAAATAGTCTGACAACTAAATTAGAAGAACTGGAATCTTCCTTTTAACTTATGGATCGGATTTTCATGCAAAAGAGCCGGAAAAGTAATGTTTCACTTTCCCGGCTCTTCCTGTGATCCGCTCAGAAATACTTCTTATTGCCCCAAAGGTTGCTCTTCTTCAAATCCAGATACTCATTATATGCTTTTTCTAAAATCTGTTTTTCATTGGAAAATTTAAGAAGATGATACGCTTCATGGAACTTGTAATATCCTGAATCAATAAAATATTCTTCCCGTTGTGGTTTACTGTAATAGCTGTCGGCCATCATTAGATACCAGTGTACATCCTTTTCCACCATATCTTGGGGCGTATTAAAAGAGTACTGGCTCTTGCCGATGTACTTGATAATAGACGCACTGACCCCGGTTTCTTCCTTTACTTCCCGGAGTGCCGTCTCTTTATACTCTTCACCCGCTTCTACTGTTCCCTTTGGCAAAACCCAACCTTCATATTTGTTCTTGTAATTCTTATATAAAACCAGAATTTTACCTCGAAAAATAACCACACCGCCACAACTCGTTGCTTCTATCATTGCAATTCCTCCAGAGTGAACCGGACATCTCTTGAAAATTCCGATTTTGGTGTGTCTCATAGACTGGCTATAGTATACCTCTTTTTGGCCTTATATGCAAGTCTGTAATCTCGGAAAGCAAATGTCACATCCTTCATCCTCTGGAAAAATATAAATCAAAAAGTTTTCTGGCTATGGGAGCAGCAGCCTTTCCGCCGGAACCACCCTCTTCTACAATCACGCTGACAACCACTCTGGGCTGCTCGGCAGGAGCAAAACCGATAAACCATGCATGGGTCTCTTTTCCCGTTTCAAACTCCGCAGAACCGGTTTTTCCTGCTACCGTATAGGCATCTGTCCGGAGGGCAGAACCAGTTCCGTCTGTGACTACGGATTTCATAAATTCCGTCAATGCCGCAGACTCTTCTGCAGTCATCAGACTTCCATAGGACTGGGGCATAAATTTTTTGATCACATCTCCTCCCGCATTTTCTACATGATCAATGAGATATGGCTTCATAAGAGTCCCGCCGTTTGCAATGGCTGCCGTCATCATGGCATTATGAATGGGCGTGATCTGGGTTTGTCCCTGTCCAATGGAGGTTTGGAGAACCTGCCATGTATCAGCACCTGCCTCCATGGAATAGGAACTCCTATTGTAAGCAACAGGAAGAGCCAAGTCCGAATTGAACAACAGCTGGTCTGCCGTTTTCTTTAAACCATTTAAGTCCAGAGATAGACCCAGGTTTGCAAAGGCTCCGTTGCAGGAATTTGCAAAGGCCTGCTGAAGATTCTGGTGACCGTGGGCTGTTTCATGATAACATTTGATGGTGTACGCTCCATTTTTATAGATTCCATTGCAGTCAAAGGTATAATCCCTGTAATTCGCCGGATTCTCTCTCATATATTCCAAAGCAGTCACCAGCTTAAAGGTGGATCCGGGAGGATACAACCCCTGTGTGGCCCGGTTCAAAAGCTGGCCGGAAGTATTTTCTTCCGCCACCAAACGGTTCCAGTCGGCAAGCAGGGTGTTGGGGTTATAATCGGGTTTTGATACCATGGCCAGTATCTTTCCGGTATCCGGTTCAAGAACCACCACCGCTCCATTTCTCTTCCCCAAGGCGTCATAGGCCGCTTTCTGGATATCCACGTCAAGGGTAGACACTACATTGTCTCCCTGATTCTTAATGGATGACATCTCATTGACTATCTGTTCTATGATGTTCACATGACTGGTAAGCAGATAAAAATTAGAAATAGCCTCCAGACCGGTTTTCCCATTGGTGGAATATCCTACTGCATGAGCAAACAAAGAATCAAAGGGATAGACCCTGGTTTCCTTTCCCTCCCCATCTACATCGGTTCGTGCAAGAACCCTTCCGTCACTGCTTTGAATCTCTCCCCGCACCACACGGTCAGCGAAATTGTCCAGCCTTGCATTATAGGAATTATTGATCACAGTATCGCTTTTTACAAAAAGAAAATAGCAATAATAAGCCGCCAGTCCTACAAACAAAAGCACGACTCCATAGGTGAGTATCAGCATATGATGGTTTGCTTTTGGATTTGAATTATTCTTCATATTCCTCATCTTCCTCTTCATTGCGCTTTAAAATATATAGCCCCTGGATGATTCCGAAAATAATAAATGTACTTAAAATCGAGCTTCCGCCATAGCTGACAAGCGGAAGTGTCACACCAGTGGATGGAATAAATTTGGTCACGCCTCCTATGGTCAAAAACACCTGGATAATGTAGATGGTGCCCAGGCCGAATGCGGTCAGTTTATAGAATACCGCCTGCATCCTACTGGCGATCATCATAAACTGCAAAAAACATCCAAGACAGATAAACAGGATACATAATGCAAAGACAGCGCCCAATTCTTCAGAAATGGCGGAAAAAATAAAATCCTTTTCCACCACCGGGATTTTTCTGGGCAGTCCCCGGTAAAGTCCCATTCCAAACCAGCCTCCGGTGCCTATGGCAAACAGGGACTGGGTGATCTGATACCCCTTTCCGGCAATATCGGACCAGGGATTTAGCCATGCCAAAACCCGGGTTCTTACATGTCCAAACAGGTAAAAGGCAAGTACGGATGCCAACGTACCTCCTCCTGCTCCTGCCAGAAGATACAGCCATTTGCCCGTGGCGACAAACAGCATAAAAACATAGGTCACAAAGAAAATAAGTGCGCTTCCCAAATCCTTTGAGAGCACAAGAATCAGAATATGGAGGGATGCAATTCCCGTGACAACCAGCACCGTCTTAAAGCTGGTAGAGCGGTAAAACATGGTAGCGATAAAAAATACATAACTGATCTTCACAAACTCTGATGGCTGAAAGGAAAATTCGCCTAACCCGAGTGAAAGCTGGGCACCATAGCTGCTGGTTCCCGCGATGCACACAATACCAAGAAGCAAAAGCCCTCCGATGCCGTAGATCCAAGGAATCTTACTCAGCTGCCAGACACGGTCAATAACAAAGGGGATCACCCAGGTAATGAGAGCCGCCGCCACTACAATGGCAAACTGCTTCATGGCACGGTCAAAGGAAAGTCTGGTCAGCATAATAAAGCCTACGGTCAAAAGCATGCACATATTATTGACCAGCAGTCTGGATACATTTCGGTAAAACAACCGGTACAGGAACAGGTAAAGAAGAAAGAACAGTACCTGAGCCAGATAAAACACCAGCATCCGTTCATCTTCCGTCTCAAACCATATGATCAGGTAAGCCAGAAGATGAATCAGGAACATAGCGATGTTCTGCCGCCTGCATATTTTCTTTTTTTTGTACTCATCCCGTGTGGAAAATACACGAAAGTTAAAATATGTGTATAAAGCGATCAACAGTATCATTAAATATCTGGATACGTCAATTATCAGATTAATCATATACCACCTACTCTACCCCACGTTTAAAATGACCTCTTGTAAATTCCTCAAGCGGCAGCTTTGCTCTCTGCCCGTTATAAAACTCTTCCGAAAAACTTCTTATTACAGCTTCCGTCTGCACTCTGTCCTCAGTGGTAAATTGAAGCCGCAGGGATGAAGGTTTCAGCGCCTTTACTGCATCCTCAAATCCATGAAGAGATAACGGAGCAGAATTATAAATGGAATTATAGCAGAATCTACAGTGATTTTTCACAGGAAACTCTTTGCCCATCCGGTCTTTTAACAGAAGAAGCGTGGGATTCTTATCACACTGTTCGGTCCCTTGGTGCAGGCACTGTGCGGTCACCATCATCGGCAGCCTGCCATAGATCAAAAGTTCCCCCGGAACGGTTAGTTTTCCCAATTCCCTGCTGTTTAATTCTACCGGCCAGGTAAGCTCATCTGCCCCCAGCTGAAACAGGAGTTCCTGGGACCAGTGATTCATTCCGTATACACCGAAATCAAATACCAGATGTCCCTTGATCCCTTTTTGTTTCAAGTAGCCCACTTCCTCCAGCGAACGGATCAAAAAGCCATCAAACCCTGCTTCTTTAAGTTCTTTTCCATGCTGATCAAAAAATTGTTCTGCCCTGCTGCGGAAAATGTGGGGCATGGTAAGCATACATTCCTTGCCATTCTTATGGCACATGTCTGCATAGGCTTCCCACCGCTCCGGTTCAAATTCTGCAGCATCAATATAAATACGGTTTACCCGGCTGCTTGCTGCCGCTGCTTCCAGACAATCCGGCCGTTCCAGAGAAACCGTCAGCTTTGGTACTTCAATCGGCTTTTCCTTCCTATGGTTAAGTATCTCCTCTGCTTTAGGAGAACTTTCCCCAGATTCTCTCCGGTAATCCTTTAAAACAGCCTGCTCAAGCTCCTCCAGTCCTCTCCGGCGAAGATCATTTAAAGACTGAACCGGAAGAAAGACCTCCCCACTCAACCGTATCTCAAGCTGTTCAAAGTAAAAAGGTGTATTGCCTGTCTTATCCAGCTGCTTTTTTACCTTTTCTTCTGTCATAGGCTGGTTCTGAGCCGTCTGCACCAGCTCCCCTGTAACCGTGATTTCCTTTCCGCAGGCTTCTAAGAACAAGCACGCCTGCTGGCCTTTTTCCAGGAACGCATGACCTCTGACCGGTTCTTTTATTTCTTTTTCCACATAATTCTTATCCAAAAAATCAAACAGCGTCTGGTTTCCCTCCCGAAACGAAGGTTTTTCCTTCCAGACCACCATATCACGTCCGTTATGGCGCTTGTAATACCCGTCGGTCTGCCCTCCCCGGTCAAACAAATCCAGCAAAGCCTTCCGGTCCTCTTCCCTGACCCGGTACCCTTCTCTCCCATGATTTAAATACAGGTCCGTGTATTTGCGGTAAATACTTACTACCCCTGCCGTATATCTGGGGCTTTTCATTCTTCCTTCAATCTTCATGGAATAGACTCCGGCCTCAATCATATCCGGGATTAAGTCTAACGTGCTTAAATCCTTTAGACTCAGACAGTAACGGTCCTCTTTTTTTCCAAGCGTCTTTCCATCCCGCTTGACTTCATAAGGCAGACGGCAGGTTTGGGCACACCTTCCCCGGTTCCCGCTTCGTCCTCCGATCAGACTGCTGAAAAGACACTGTCCGGAATAGCAGTAACACAATGCACCATGTACAAAGCTTTCGATTTCCACATCCACATGGTCACGAATCTGCTCAATATCTTTTAATGACAATTCCCTGGCCGTGACTACCCGCTCTGCCCCCAGTTCCTTTAACATCTCAGCACCGTATGCACCGGTAATGGTCATCTGGGTACTTGCATGAATGGGAAGTGAAGGAAAGTGTTTCTTTATGAAGGAAAGAACGCCCATATCCTGAACGATCACCGCATCAAGCCCCTGTTTGTAATAAGGAAGAAGATAATCAAAAAGTTCTCCCATCTCCTGTTCCTTCATCAGCGTATTGACCGTAAGATACAGCTTTCGCCCATGAAGATGCACATAATCTATGGCTTCCAAAAGCTTGTCCTCTTCCGGGTTTTGAGCAAACGCTCTGGCTCCGAACCTGCTGCCACCCATATAGACCGCATCAGCTCCCGCCGCAACTGCTGCTTTCATGCTTTCAAATGATCCTGCCGGAGCAAGAATTTCCACTTCTTTCTTCACATATGCCTCCTGATTCCCTGTATTGATGAGATTCCCTGTATTGATGAAAGAGAGGATGCCATGGCTTTGCCATAAAACATCCCCTCCCGTTTATTCTTTCTTCCCAAGATCCGCAGACTTTTTCACTTCTGCCAGTTCCGCTTTGACGGCCTCTAGCTTCATCTGAGTCGCCACCAGCTCATGCTTTAAGCTATAGGTCTCTTTTTCCATCTCCGCCTTCTGCTGTTCCAATCTTGCAATCTGTTCTCTGGCTTTAAAATAATCATCCGCCATGTTCAGCTCTATCATAACATTCTGGTACTCCGCACTCTGCTTTGTAAACCCTTCCTGACGTTTTAATGTCAGAACCATCTCATTGATATAACTGGCCAGACGCTGAATGTAACCTTCTTCTTCACTTCCAGCTAATGTATAAATCTTGCCATCGATTAAAACTTCAGTATTGTGTTTGGAATCCATGTTATTCTCTCCTGTTATCATTTGCTCTTTCTTTACTATATCACACTTTATAGCGTTAGGAAAGTTCTAAAATTCAGGCAGGTCATGGTTCCATAACAATTCCAAGATGATGATAGGCCCGTTCTGTAGCAACACGTCCCCGGGAGGTACGGTTTAAAAATCCGTTCATCAGCAGATAAGGCTCATAAACATCTTCTAATGTCCCGGCATCTTCTCCCAATGCCGCTGCCAGAGTATCCAGACCAACCGGTCCCCCGGAAAATTTTTCGATCATTGTGGTTAAGATGGCCCGGTCATTGTAATCCAGTCCAAACTTATCCACATCCAGAATATCCAGTGCAAAATCCGCCACCTCTTTGGTAATGATTCCGTCGTATTTCACCTGTGCAAAATCCCGGACTCTCTTTAACAGGCGGTTTGCAAGCCTTGGGGTTCCCCTGGACCGTTTGGCAATCTCTGCCGCTCCCTCCTCTTCAATCTCCACTTGAAGGACCTTTGCAGAACGGCAGACAATGATCTTTAGTTCCTCAGGCGTATAAAATTCCAGCTTCTGCACCACTCCGAAACGATCTCTTAACGGTGCCGTCAAAAGACCGGCCCTTGTAGTCGCCCCCACCAGAGTGAACTTTGGCAGGTCCAGTCTTATGGATCTTGCGGTGGAATCCTTTCCCAGCATAATATCAATGGCAAAGTCCTCCATGGCCGGGTACAAAACCTCTTCTACCTGACGGTTGAGCCGGTGGATCTCATCCACGAACAGCACATCGCCTTCCTGTAAGTTATTTAAAATTGCCGCAATCTCTCCGGGTTTTTCAATGGCCGGTCCTGATGTCACCTTTATATTGACTCCCATCTCATTGGCTATAATTCCGGAAAGAGTGGTCTTTCCAAGGCCCGGCGGGCCGTAAAACAGCACATGGTCCAGGGATTCTCCTCTGGCTTTGGCGGCTTCAATATATACTTTTAAATTGGTGCGGATCTTTTCCTGACCAATGTATTCCTGCAGACACTTGGGCCTTAAATTAGGCTCAATCCGCTTGTCTTCTTCCGTTACCTCTGTAGTTATTATTCTACGCTCCATCTTTGCCTTTACCCGTTATCTTTATAAAAATGCCAAATGTTTTAAGGATGCCTTCAGCACATCTTCCGCTGTCATGGAATCTGTCACTTCCACTCTCTTAACGGCACGTCCGGCTTCTACCGCAGAGTAACCCAGAGCCGTCAGTGCTTCGATGGCTTCTCCTGCCACACCGCCGGATTCTCCGCTGCTTGCTTCCTCTGTAAACGCCGGTAAGAGAAGCTCTTCCAGATCAATCTTGTCTTTTAAATCCAGAATGATCCTCTGCGCGGTCTTCGCACCCACGCCGGGGGCTTTTGAGATGGCTTTCGCATCTCCGGAAACAATGGCTCTCCTTAAATCATCCGGAGACAGGGCGGACAGCACTCCAAGTGCTCCTTTGGGACCAATTCCATTCACACGGATCAGCTGCTTAAACATCTGCAGATCCTGACGGTTCAAAAACCCGTAGAGGCACATGGAATCCTCTCTTACCTGAAAATATGTATAAAGTTTTGCTTCCTTACCGACTGCCGGCAAATTCTGAAGCACTGACACAGGAACGTGTATTTCATAGCCTATGTTTCCACACTCTATTACGACCGTTTCCTCGATGATTTCGGCCACCGGCCCTTTCACATAAGAAATCAAATCTGTCTTTCTCCTTCTAATTCAAGTATTCATGTTCAATGCTTTTATCATAGCATACTGCCTGTTGTTATGCAAGCAGATAGTCGAACAAATATTCTGTTTCCGTTGACGATAGGACCTGTTTCCGCTATAATATTTGTGAAAGAAAGGACGGAATCATTGATGATCACCTTACATAAAACCATTGAATTTAAAGAGACCTATTCCCTTGACCGCATTGGCAGACGGGAAGAGCTTCTGTTTTTTGATATAGAGACCACCGGCTTCTCAGGGGAATATTCCACCTTGTATTTAATCGGAGGCGTGTACTACCGCAACGGCTCCTGGAATCTGATCCAGTGGTTTGCCGATACTCTGGAAGCAGAACAGGAACTGCTTATTACCTTTTTTGAATTTTTAAAGCAATTCCGCATGGTCCTTCATTTCAACGGGGATGGCTTTGATTTGCCCTACCTGTTAAAACGCTGCCGGGCTTACGGACTCCCTTATGACTTTTCTGCGGTTGACAGTTTTGATATCTACAAAAAAATCCGCCCATACCGGGAAGTTCTAGGACTTACCAGTATGAAGCAGAAATCAATAGAAGCATTTCTAAAAGTGGAACGAAAGGACCTTTACTCCGGAGGACAGCTCATTGAAGTTTACAAGGATTATTTGATGACCCATGAGAAGTTTTTATTTGATCTGTTAATCCTTCATAATGAAGACGATTTAAAGGGCATGCCTCTGATCCTTCCTATCTTAAACTATCCGGATTTTCTGGAGGGGGATTTTCATCTGGAGCATCAGGAACTTGTAAGCCAGACGGATATTTTCGGACAGGAGCATCGTTCTTTACGCTTAACCTGCAGAAACGGTTTTTCTGTGCCCATAGGATTTTCAAAATCCAACGCTCTTGTCTCTCTTGAAGCGGAAGGGGAATGGCTGACGGTTACCATTGATCTTTATGAAGGGGAATTAAAATATTTTTATCCGGATTATAAAAATTACTATTATCTCATTTATGAAGACAAGGCCATTCATAAGAGCGTGGCGGAATACGTGGATAAGGAAGCCAGGATTAAGGCCACCGCCAAAACCTGCTATACCAGACAGACAGGGCTTTACCTTCCACAGTTTTCCAGGCTGTGGTCTCCCTTTCTTCAGATGGAATACAAAGACAAGGTCACTTATGTTTCCTATGATCCAGGTCTTCTTGAGGACGGGCAGAATGTATGTACCTATATCCGTCATTTATTCGACAGTCTGTAACAGGGTCACGTCATACGATTCCCTGCATTTTCCGATATACTCTGGGAGCGACTCCCTTAATCTTCTTAAATGCATCCCCAAAGTAATTCCCATCTCCGAATCCGCATTCCACTGCAATTTCAGTAATGGATTTGGAGGTGGTCAACAGTAAATTTGCCGCTTGTCTGATGCGGATATTGGTTAAGTATTCCTTATAGCCAAAGCCTGTGACTGCCTTGAACCTTCTGGAAAAATAGGCCGGACTCATATGGGTCCGCTCTGCCACCTCTTCCAGGGTGATCTGAGAGTCATAATGATGGTAAATATATTCCGCGGCCTCCTCAATGGCTTTTTCCGAAACAGGGAGCTTAACCGGTTCCGGCTTTGACTCCTGGCATCTGGACAGAAACACAAGCAGTTCATAAAGATAATTCTGCATCATGATACCGGAATATCCATCCTGGCCTGCCGCTTCATATTCCATTTTTTTAATCAGTTCCTGTACATAAGCCTGCCTTCCCTCCGGCATGGAGATCATGGAGTTACGGAACAGATAGCCGGTCATCTCATGGCCGCACCGTTCTATCATGGGGTCCAGATACTCTTTTCCAAAGCTAACCGTGATCCGTTCGTTCACCGGACTGGAATAGTAAGTAGTCCGGTGGATTTCACCTGGTGAAATCAAACACAAGTCCCCTGGTTCAATATAGTATAAGGTATGATTGATCAATAATCTGCAATGGCCGGATTCCAGATAAAACAGCTCATACCACGGATGCCAGTGGCTGCTGGCCATATTAAATTCAAAGGAACGTTTCGTTCTGCTAATAATAAATTCCATCATTTGCTCCTGCTCAGTGAATCATAGCTTCTTTCCGCTCTTTAATAGTCTCCTTTTTTCAGCAATTCCCTCATATATGAAAACAGTTTTTCTTCCCCCTGTTCTTTCAGCATGATAAGAAGTTCCTCAAGAAGTTTTCCCGTTTCCGGGGCAATCACTGTATAAGGCTTTGTCAGCATATAGTATTCCCAGGGGGACGCATCCGTGTAATTTTTTCCCTTATACGTCCTGCATGCGGCCATCCGGTCAATGACCATCTCAATGACATACTTTAAAGGCATCTTTAGTCCTACCAGACCTTTGGAATAATCATTGGAAAAATCGACCCAATATTCATCATGGTGTTTATTGCGTCCCTTATGATGCAGCCATGCTCCGGAATATCCCTTTTCTTCTCTTTCCGCAGCATTGGGACTTCTGTTTCCCTGATAATATTTAACTCCAGGAAAAAACTCCTGGGGGCTGAATTTTGACAAGTCATGGAGAAGTCCCTGCTTATAAAGTCCCACCCGAAAACAGTTTTTCATAACCTGGAATTTATGCCGGCTGACGGTACTGAAATGTCCCCAAATATTTCTGAATTTCATAGTTCATCCCTTCTTATTCTGTGTCGCAATCTTTACCCATTCTATCACAATTTTCTTCGTATTTACCACATGTTTTTCCAGTTAATTTATTTTTGTGATTTCTTGTTTTTTAAGGCGGAAAATGTTTGACACTTTCCCCGTTTTATGCTATTCTTAGGGAAGTTACAGATATCCTGTAACAGTACAATTTTTTATTCGTTTTGGAGGTATCATAATGAAAGGTACAGTTAAGTGGTTTAACAACCAAAAGGGTTACGGATTTATTTCCGACGAACAGGGTAACGATGTATTTGTTCACTACTCAGGGCTTAGCATGGATGGTTTTAAGTCTTTAGATGAAGGCGCAGCTGTTGAGTTCGATGTAGTTGACGGAGCGAAGGGGCCACAGGCAACAAACGTTACTAAATTATAATCATTGACTCATCAGTGTACCTTTTTTCAATATATAGGAAGAAGTTATATTGTTTCACATGATTACGACTAGAGCCACCCGGTTGGATGGCTCTTTTTGATGCTCCCTGCAAGAAAGAGATATTTACCTATTTGCTTTTTCGTAGAGTTCGGTCAGATCCTCCACCGTAAATTCGTAATTCTTGTTGCAGAAATGACAGTTTACTTCTATGCTTTTTCCATCGTCAATCATCTCCTGCAGTTCTTTTCTTCCGATGCTGATCAATGCTTTTTCCACCCGGTGCTTATCACAGTTGCAGTGGAATCTCACAGGAACACGCTCCATCATCTCAACACCAAAATCTCCAAGAATATGTTCCAGGATCATCTCCGGTGTCTTTCCTTCATCCAAAAGCGCGGTAATGGAGGTGATTTCCCCAAGTTTTTTCTCAAGCTGGTCCACGATCTCCTCCGATGCTCCGGGAAGAAGCTGTATGATAAAACCGCCGGCCTGCTTCACTGTATTTTCCTTATTCATCAGGACCCCCAATGCGACAGAGGAGGGAGTCTGCTCCGAAGTTGCATAATAATAGGTAAGATCTTCTGCGATCTCTCCGCCTACTAAAATGGTCTGACCCACATACGGCTCTTTTAAACCGATGTCCTTGATCACACTCAACACGCCTTCTCCTACGGCACCTCCCACATCAAGCTTTCCCTGCTGATTAGGCGGGAGCATGACTCCCGGGTTATAGGCATATCCTTTTACATTCCCTTTGGAATCAGCCGTTACGGTGAGGCCCTCCATAGGACCGCTTCCCTGGATCTTGATGGTCAGTAAATCCTCCTCTCCCTTCATCATGATTCCCATCATGCCGCCGGCAGTCAAAAGTCTTCCTAAAGCCGCAGTTGCAATGGGACTTGTATTATGAGCCTGTCTTGCCTGCTCCACCAGTTCTCTGGTCGTTGCTGCAAATGCCCGGATCTGATGATCTCCTGCCGTCGCCCTTACAATATAATCAGTCATTTCATAACTCCTTTCCATGTTCTCTTGCGATTACATAAATCCGCTCACTGGTTTCTTTTACCGGTTCTCTTGTAAATGCATCATACGCTGCCACAAATTCCATTCCAGATTCTGCTATGGCACTTTTCACCTGTGACAACGTATAGGATTTCTGATAATGGTATTCCGTATACTTACGGTATAAATCATCTTGCTGTCTGATAAACAGCGAAAGTCCATACTCATTGACCCCGGTTTCTTTATCGTAATAGTTGTCCCAGATAAAACTGCATTCCTCCCGGTCTTCTGCAATGGTAGAATCTCCCATAACGGTTTCATATTTATAGGCAGTATTCATATCAAAGATGAAAATACCGCCGGGATCCAGATAATTATTAACCAGCCGGAACACGTTCGTCAAATCCTTATATTCCAGAATATAATTCATACAGTCGCAAATGCTTATCACTGCCCGGACAGTGCCGTAAAGTTCAAATTCTCTCATATCCTGCTTGAGATATAGAATATCTTTTCCTGACTCTGCCCGCTTTTCCATGGCGATCTGAAGCATGTCCTCAGAGTTATCCACTCCGATCATATCATACCCACGTTCTGCCAGTAATTCGGTCAAACTTCCTGTACCGCAGCCCAGATCCAGAATCAGCCCATCGTTTATTTTGTATTCCTTCAAAAGACCGGATACATAGCTGCACCAATCTTCATAAGGAATGTTGTCCATAAACAGGTCGTAGACTTCTGCAAAGCCTTCATAAGCCTCCATTTGCACGTTTCCTTTCCTGCGTCCATTCTTTAAAAACAAAGCAGGTATCCCCTTATGAGGTACCTGCCTTCCTGTCTCTTTTTTATTGCCTTAAAAGAAACGCCCGGTCTTCTTACAGGCCGCTTCCACAGCACTTTTTATATTTCTTGCCGCTTCCGCAGGGACATGGATCGTTTCTTCCGATTTTTGCTCCCTTAACAACTGTGCCGGAAGCTTTCTGCTTTTTATACAGTTCTTTTCTCTTTTCCTTTGTCAGGATTTCATCCCACTGAGGAAGATTAAACAACCATTCTGCCTTTGCCTCTACCATATTATAATAAAGCTTTTCTGCATCAATCTCGATCTTAACCACAGTTTTCTCATCCATGGTCTCAATTGGATTTTCGTATCCTTTTAAGCTTTCATTAATTCCATCTAAAAACCCGGTGAACGTCTGAACATCGGTGCCATATCTCTTTGCCAGTTCTTCCACTGTTCCTTCGATGACTTCTTCCGGTTTGGAAAGAATTTGTTCATAGATTCCTTTTTCTACCTTGAAATACTGTGACCATAATTCTTCTTTGCCTTTATCATCCAGCCCTTCACCATATGCCAGATTTCTCCAATTTTCTAAAATAGTCATGCTTAAACCATCCTTTTATCTCTTTTCTGGTAATACTCCATCAAACAGTATATAACATCTTTATGGATTTTGCAAGCTGTCCGGTCATATGTTTTAGTCGTGCCGTCAGGCATTTTACCCTGGTCCGCATACATCCTGAGACAAGTTCCAACTACAGCCCTATCATTCCCTGGTTTTATTTGTAAACGAATCACAGAATGAAATTTTTAAATAAGCAGAAAGTGCAAGGGCTGTATTTGGATTAAAGTCAGATAATTCAAAAGAGAAAGATTCTGACGGAGGATCGAAACCTGTCTAATCATACCGGTATCCTCAAAAGGGTTAAGAATGAAATGTCCATAAAAATAATCAAACAACAAAGGAGTTATCGTATGAATCGGGTACACTATACAATATCAGGAATACAAAATTCCGAAGTGAAAACACAGCTTAAAAATGCATTAGAAAAATTAGATGGAATCTCCATGGTGAATGTCGATGCAGCAAGAGAATCCATTGAAGTGGGATATAATGAATCAACCGATGAAAATTCCATAAAGTCCTGTATTGAAAATGTTGGCTGCAGCATAAAAAATCAAACCAGCCAATCCTGAGAGGAGGACGGAATTCATTTGCAATCAATAAGAGTAGGGAGCACTTCCCGCAAGGAGAAAACAAAAAAATACCCCACCTGGACGCCTTTGCCACAGACAGGGTATTTAAAAAGGGGAGGATAAGTATTCACTCATCTTTGGTATACTTTTATTATGGACTATTTTTGAAATATTATTCAAAGAAAGAAAACTTTTATTTTTTAAGGTTATTATGGTATTTCATTATTCTGCTGTTTTAAATATTTGTCAGCCGTTCAAACAGCCTGTTTACCTCAACCTGACCATATCCCCAGATGTTATTGGGATAGGTATAGTCACTGTTTCGCTGGGCACCTCTGATGATCAGGCGGTTTACATCGTTTCCTGTAATATTGGTATAATTTCCTCTGGGTACTGCCCATTCAAACACCATGGCTACTATCCCCGCTGCATGTGCCGCAGCGCAGCCGCTTCCGGTGATCGTTCCGTACCCATTTCCGGGAACGGCACATGCAAGCTGAAAGCCGGGAGCTGAGATATCTGGCTTGATAAAACCGGTTCTGGTGTAGCCTCTGCCGGATTCCGGCAGGATGCTGTCATTAAACTGATTGTATGCAGTCACGGTCAATGGGTGAGTGGCATTTCCAGGAGAGGTTATGGTGGTGTCCGGATTAGGATTTACGAAAAAGGTTTCTTCTGAAATTAAATCCCCGGACGGAAGCCATACATGAAAAGAAAAGGCTTCATTGTCCAGATTCTCAACCCGGATATTCCAAATTCCTGGAATGGGATTCCGAAAACGCATTAATATCAGCTGATCTCCTGTCTCCTCTTCAAATATATAATTATTAATCCATACTCCGCTTTCATTCAGTACAAACGAAAATTCCCTGCATTCTCCCAGGGTAGGGAAAACGGCCCCGGTAGACTCCTGATTGGGCGCTATTATTTCAATAGACAGTCTGGAGGGAGCAAAGGGCCACAGTTCTACGGAAAACAACTTGTCACTTTCTCCAACCCGCAGTTCAAACTGATTGGAAAATGGCGCTGCCGTAGTGTTATTAAAATAGTGTCTCCGCTTGTTGGCTTCATTGCCGGAGGATATGATGATTCCGGTCTGAGGCTGCTGAGCCAGATAATTGGTATAATAACTGGTGGCTCCTCTTCCGTCATGGCTTGACTGGTTTGTTCCCATTGCAACGCATACAACAACCGGACGATTCAGTCTCAGTCCTACCGATACCACATAATTAAGACCAATGATTAAGTCCGATTCCTGGTAGCATTCTGCATTTTCCGGCACAAAAAAGATTCTTTTTAAATTTTCTTTTGCCGGCTTCAGCTTTACAATGAGCAAATCCGCTTCCGGTACAACACCGCTGAACGACTGTTCCAGATTGGGTTTTCCAGCCAAAACACTTGCAATTGCAGTTCCATGTCCATTGGTATCTACAGAAGGAACAATGGATAACGGATCTTCCGATTTCAAAGCTACATTAATATGTTCTCTGGTGTATTCAGTTCCATATGTAAATCCTTCCGGAGGCGGACCTTCCTGAATGGTCTGGTCCCAAAGCGAAAGGATTCGCGTGGTTCCGTCATTGTATAAAAATGCCTGATGCTGATAATCAATTCCCGTATCAATCACCGCTACAATGATTCCTCTTCCGAACAATGCAAGATAAGGGTTTCTCTGTACCGTTCCGATTCCAGACTTTTCAAGGCTGATGGTAGAGCTTAGGGTAAGCACAGAGGGAAATGCATTGTAGGGATAGGTTCCAAGATCACAGGGGACTCCGTCAGTAATGGGAATATGAGCCAGGGAATGCCTTAAATTCATATGTGTGATATTATCTCCCGTGTCATAATTAGGAATCATAACATTACTGATAATGATATCATAATAGTTTTCATCCACTATTTTTTGCATAATCAGGCCTCCCTATCTGCCACTATGGCACATATGATACATTTTATGCAAATGGACTTCTATTATGAGTGTAAGGAGTAATGCTTCCCATGGAAAACCAATATTCATATCAACAGGAATGGTGCATAAACTATAACATATGTTTTTATCCGCGGAAGCAGGAGGGACGAAATTATGGAAAAAATATTGGACAACAATTATTATGACCTCTTTATCAGCAATTCCCTGATTCCAGAATTCAGTACCGGCGACAACATCACATGGCTGAATAATGACTTTTCTCTGCTTCATGTTACCAAAACTGATAAGCAGATCTGTGATCTGGGCGTTTACCCATATCATATCTTTTCATCCCTATATACTCTGACTTCTGTGATCAGTCCAACTCATGATGTCATATCTTCCACCCAGCAGCAGACAGATTACCGCTTATTGGGGCAGGGGGTCATGATTGGCGTGGTGGATACTGGAATTGATTACCAGCATCCCGCTTTTATCAACAGAGACAGAACCTCCCGGATCGTTTCCATCTGGGATCAGACCATACAGGATGGGGAACCTCCCACAGGCTTCACCTTTGGCACCGAGTATACAAGAGCTGCGATCAATAACGCACTTCAATACGCGGAGCCTCTGGCTGCGGTACCTACCACCGATGATACGGGACACGGAACAGCCATTGCCAGCATCATTGCAGGTTCCCCCAATGAAGAGCAGTCCTTTTCCGGTGTTGTGCCCAATTCAAACCTGATTGTGGTAAAATTAAAAGAAGCCAAACAAAATCTTAAAATGATATTTTGTGTTCCTGAAGAAAAGAGGTGTTATCAGGAGTCTGATATCATTCTTGGGGTACGGTATCTCATTTCCACTGCGCAAAGACTGAAACGGTCCATTGTCATCTGCATTGCTCTGGGAAGCAGTCAGGGAAGCCATGACGGGCGGGGAATCCTGAGCACTTATCTGGAAAGTTTGGTCCGGGTCCCTGATATTGATGTGGTTGTTTCCGCAGGAAATGAAGGAAACAGCAACCGCCATTATTACGGTCAAAACTTTGCAGCTCCTCACGCAAAAGATTTTCAGCTCAATGTCAGCCCTCAGGACCGGATGTTTTCCATGGAAATCTGGCCCTATGTACCCGGAATACTATCCATCGAAATTTCCACTCCAAACAACGAAACGATTCCGATTATTAATCCTACCTTTGACGTATGTGACCAATTCAACTTCCCCTCCAGCAACAGCACTGTCTGGATCAATAATATGGCCTTTGAACGGGGGTCAGGTGACCAGCTGATACTGATACGTTTTAGGAACCCTCTTCCCGGAATCTGGTATTTTCACGTCCAGAGTACCAATGATGAGCCTTTTTCGCTCCACTCCTGGCTGCCTTCCGGAGATCTGATATCCAATGGAACCTTTTTTCTTCTTCCAAATCCGGACACCACCATAACCTCCCCAGGTAACTCCTGGCGCCCTCTTACAGCAACCGCTTACAATCAAATGACCGGTAATATCCTTGATGAGTCAGGAAGAGGTTATACGCGAAGCGGCCTGGTAAAACCGGATCTGGCAGCTCCAGGCTTTCAGATCCCCTGTGCCCTTCCTGATAACCAGTATGGAACGCTTACAGGCACCGGAGCGGCAGCCGCCCATATCGCAGGTTCCTGTGCAGCTGTTTTTGAGTGGACCCAGGGCAAGGGCAACTTTACTTATATTACGGGGGAACAGATCAATCTGATGTTAATGCGGTCCGCCAGACGAGATCCCAATTTCCTCTATCCCAATAATATCTGGGGATATGGCATTGTTGATGTACCCACCCTGCTGGATCGTCTTACCGGTGACCGCCCAATTTAATTTTGACCGGACGGCGAACTGGTTTTGCTCTGCTCTTCCAACTGGCTGGTGCAGTAAGGGCAGCGGGTGGCCTTCACGTGGATCTGCTTGTAACAGTGGGGGCACTGCTTCTCCTGGGAGACCGCTGCGCCTGAAGATGGAAGCTTTGACTGCTGCGCAATGATCTGCTGCGTCTTTCCCCGAAGAGTATTAAGGGCTTTTACCATAAAAAAAATGACGATTGCCATTATTAGGAAATTAATGACTGACGTAATAAATGCACCATATGCAAATACCGGTCCCAGAGAGCTTGCCGCATCCAGGGTTGAAACATCGGCTCCCTCCTGCGGAGTGTAAAGGAGAAGGAATTTGTTGGAAAAGTCCACTCCTCCGGTGATTACTCCGATCAATGGGGAAATAATATCCTTGACCAGAGAACCGACGATGGACTGGAACGCCGCACCAATAATGACACCGACTGCCAGATCCACCACATTTCCACGTAAAATAAACTCTTTGAATTCATTGATCACTGTCTTATTTTTGCTCATAGCTATCTATCCTCTCTCAGTATCTTTATGGATACCTGTTTTTTGGCGGTGTTAAACATTCTTCCTTATAATGGATTGACGCGATACAAAATATTCATACCGCAAAAACCCACAGCAGGGAAACAGCTGTGGGTCTCTTTTTTTATACAGCGGTATATCCACCGTCCACTGGTAAAATAACTCCTGTAACGTAAGATGCTTCGTCACTCCCCAGAAAAATCGCAGCTGAATTCAATTCACCTTCGTTTCCATAGCGCCCCATTGGTACAGTAGCTTTCATATAATTTGTGAACTGCTCTGTTTTTAAGGTATCAATGGTCAGTTCCGTTGCAAAATATCCAGGACAGATGGCGTTGCATGTAATATTATGTTTTGCAAGCTCCGCTGCTACTGCACGGGTGAAATTGACCACTCCTCCTTTGGAAGCATGGTATGCTACCGTATCAAGGGCAGTATTTCCAACCAGACCGTACATGGAGGCAATGTTAATGATTCGTCCGTATTTCTTTTCAATCATATATTTGGAGAATGCTCTGGTAACCTTGAATACACTGGTCAGGTCCGTATCAATGGTAAAATCCCATTCTTCATCAGTCATATCCACAACTCCTGCATTCTTTGCGGAACCTGCACAGTTTACAAGAATATCCACTTTACCAAATTCTTTTATCACCGTATCTGCCGCTGCATTTACAGACTCTGTATCCGTAACATCACAGCGAACCGCCAGAACTTTTCCGCCAAAGGATTTAAGCTTTTCCGCTACCTGCTCAAGTCTCTCCAGCCTTCTGGCCATAATTACCACATCAGCGCCCTGGGCGGCAAAGCCCTCTGCCATCTGTGCCCCAAGACCAGAGGAAGCACCTGAAACAACACAAACTCTACCTTTAAAATCAAACATAATTAATCTCCTTCCTTCATATGACAAGTTTCGCTTTGTAATTGATAGTATTCTACCGTATTTTCCTAAATATGTCAATAAACTCGCTAATATCTTATAAATAATCTTACCATTTTCCGGAATCTTCTATAACATTTTCTGCATTTTTTTTAATCCACTCCCGTGCAAAATTGGAAAAGCACCGGATGGTCGGATGCAGTACCTTCCTTGAAGAGATACAAAAATAAATGATTCTGTGCACTTCGGGGTCAAGAATTCTTCTTATATAGCCGTCGGAACCATACGAATCAAGAACCAGTTTGGGTAAAATGCTGATTCCGCAGCCTCCGCATACCATGGCGATGGCTGCCTGATCGCTTAAAAAT
This sequence comes from Lacrimispora sinapis, assembly GCF_043633585.1. NCBI lineage: Bacteria > Bacillati > Bacillota > Clostridia > Lachnospirales > Lachnospiraceae > Lacrimispora > Lacrimispora sinapis. The sequence continues at coordinate 2,122,528 of NZ_CP141832.1, forward strand.
CCGTTGTGCTCAATCAGCTTTCCCTTTGCCTGACGCAAAATTTTCCCCACCGAATAACTGGTTCCCTCACTGGGAATTACAAATGTTTCGCCTTTTAATAGCTGGGGAGTGATGGTTTCATAAGAACCCAACGGATGGTCCGGAGACATGATCACATAGTAGGGATCTTTGACGAGAGGAATCTCATTGTCCTTTCTGCTCGCTTCTGCGGTAAATGCGCAGTCGATGACATCCTTGGAAAACCAGTCCTTCATGATCTCATAGTGAATGGCATCATTTAAATTCAATTCCACAAAAGGATATAATTTCCTAAATTCCATAATAATCCTTGGCATCCACTTTACCGCCACGCTTGTGATAACACCGATACGAATCCTGCCATGGTGGATTTTTTCTTCCCCGGCCAAAATTCTGATGGCATCTTCCTTTTCCGCAAGCTCTCTTGCCAGAGGATAAATGCGCTCTCCTTCTTCCGTAAGGGAAACTCCGTTTCTTCCTCTGTAAAGAAGCTTGATTCCCAGTTCTTCTTCCATAGAAGAGATCATATGGCTGGCAGCCGTCTGAGAATAGCTTAACTGGGCTGCCGCCTTTGATAAATTACCGGTTTCGACCGCACGCACAAACAATATATATTTATTGACATCCATAGTTTCACCTTCTTCCCCGTATATTGTCCAAACCTATTATACATGAAAATTCTTCATGGTACCATTGAAAATATTGTATTATATATAGAAAAATATTCATGATACTATAAGTGAGTATTTGAATAAAACGCGGAGGAAACAAATGAAAATTGCAATTCTGGGAGCTGGAGCTATGGGAAGCCTTTATGCCAGCTATCTTGCCCCTATCCATGATGTAACCTTATTAGACAGCTATGAACCACAGGTTGAAAAAATAAATGCTGACGGAATCACCAAAATCGAAAACGACCGAACGGAAACGACTTTTTCCGTGAATGCCGTATTAAGCGGCACAGATATCGGCATTCAGGATCTGGTAATCGTATTTGTAAAGGGAATCCATACCTATGAAGCCATGAAGGAAAACTTAGGACTGCTGGGTCCTGGAACCCTTGTGATGACACTGCAAAACGGCGCAGGCAATAACCGGGACATTGCCCAATTTGTGCCAAAAGAACGGATTATTGTAGGCACCAGCAGCCACAACAGTGTTTCCATGGGCCTTGGAAGATTTTATCATTCCGGATGCGGTCCCACCAATATCGGTCCCGATTTTCTCTGTGAAGAATCGCTGCGTGATGTGAAGCTTGTGGCGGCTGCCCTAGAGGAAAGCGGCTTAGACGTGAATATTATGGAAGACATTCAAAAGGTTTTATGGCAGAAGCTGCTGGTCAATTGCGGAATCAATGCCCTGAGCACATTGATGCAGTGTAAGATCGGGGAGATTTTTACCAATCCCTTTCTCTGGGACCTGTGCAAAAAGATCGTTTATGAATGTGTAATGGTTGCGGAAGCGGACGGCACTTATTTTGACCGGAAGGAAGCTCTGCAAATCGTCCGGCATGTATGCGAAAATGATGCCGAAGGATATGCCAGTATGTATCAGGACCGTCAGAACAAACGGATCACCGAAATCGACCGGATCAATGGAGTTGTTGACGGTCTTGGGCGGGACTATGGAATCTGCACCCCTTGCAATCACATGCTGGTAACTCAGATCCATGCCATGGAACAGCTGTATCCCAATCTTTAACATCATAAAAAACAAGCCGGGTACCTGCCGCAGGAATCCGGCTTTTGCATTGCAAATGAGAAGCAATTAAAGTCTAAGAGGGTTGTAAAATCCTGATTTTCTCTGTCACTATTTTCCCATAAAAAAGCTGATGATTAAAATCACAAATACAGTTGCCGTAATCATCGCATACAAATGATCCTTTTCTTTTAAAAACGTAATTATAGAAACCCCCACTCTCAAAACCGGCGTAAGTATCAGCACCAACAGGCCGCTTAATATAATTGCATAGGGCTTAAAAGCAAGAAGCCCTTCCATTATCCCAACCAGAGATGTGGGGAAACTCTCTCCCGGATATCCGCTGTTACCCGTAAGCAAAAACAGAACCAATCCAAAGCCTGTTATGACGGCGCTTAACACCACTCCCGCCCTTAAGGTCTTGCTGATCCATATCTCCGCCTCCTCAACGTTTTTATAATTTTCAACATTCTTACTCATAATTTTACACCTTTCATAATCATCTCAATGGAAACATACAGCAATACCGGAATAAAAACCAGCCGCAGAGTGGTACTTTTTAACCGCTGCATGACTTTTGTCCCTACCGCAGCTCCAACAAGGACTCCAAGCGCCACAGGAGCTGCAATCTTTGGGTCGATATTGCCTCTGGTTAAATAAATCCCCGCACTGGCGGCAGCCGTAACGCCGATCATAAAATTACTTGTGGCAGTGGAGACCTTCATGGGAAGTTTCATAAAAGAATCCATGGCCATTACTTTAAAGACACCGCTCCCAATCCCCAAAAGCCCGGATATGATACCTGCAGCATACATCATACCAAAACCACTGCGGATTCCTGTCACATGATAATCTACCGTCCGGTCAAGTGCTTTGTCATAGTAGCTTCCGTTCAGTTTCAGTTTATCTGCCATAGGATTGGCGGGAAATTCCTGAGGCAGTTCCTGATTTCTCTTTTGAAACATATTTACAGCGGAATACAGCAAAAGAAGTCCAAACGTCAGGTATAAATACTTGGTACTGACCAGGCCCGCAATCAATGCTCCGGTCAGCGCTCCGGTCGTCGTTGCAATTTCCAAAAACATGCCTGCCCGCACATTGGTTATCTTATCTCTTAAATAAACAATAGCAGAACCGCTGGATGTAGCGATTACAGAGACGATACTGGCTCCAATTGCGTATTTGATGTCAATACCAAGGAGCAGGGTCAGGGCCGGTGTAATGATAATTCCTCCTCCAAGACCTAAAAGAGAACCGATAAAACCTGCAAATACTGATAGGAATAATATTTCAACCGTTAGGAAAATCATTCTAAAACCACCTTTTTATCTTAATTTTAAATCCACCGAAAAGGTGAATTTATCGCTTCTTATAACAGACTCCCGAAACTCGATGGGCCTGTCCTTTAAATCAAAAGTAATCCGCTTAATCAAAAACACAGGCATCCCCTCATCGACCTCTAACAGCTCAGAATCATCATGGTCTGTCAAGCAGGTATCAAGAAATTCCTTTGCTCTTGATATACGGCATCCATATGTATTTTCCAAAAGGTCATAAATCGAAAGGCTTTCCAGATCGTAGGTTTCAATGTCAGGAACAAGAAATGACGGAATGTAGGAATTCTCTATGATCACTGGCAGGTCATCCAGCCTTCGGATACGGGTGATCCGTTTAACCGGTTGGTCTCCGGGAAGATTCAGGGCTTTCTGGGCCTCAATATTCTGCTCCTCCTCAACCCCCAGCAGCACTGAATTTTTATTAAGTTCGCTGTGGTCCCTTCCAAAACTATAAAATTTAAACAGACTCTGCTCGATCTTCGGCTGGTTCACATAGGAGCCTTTGCCCTTTTCCGTCAGAATAAGGCCCTCATTCTGGAGCTTTTTTAAAGCATTCCTTACCGTTGCCCTGGTCACTTCAAATTCCCTTACCAGCTCATTCTCTGACGGAATCGGTTGACCGGGTAAGTAGTTTCTTGTAAGAATCCGTTCCCGGATCTCCTGATAGATCTGTAAATAATATGGGAATCCATTATCTTTATGTATCATTGGTGTTCCTCCTGACTACTTGTGTATACATGCTTTATTATAACATTCTGTTTTCATTCGTCAAGGAGCGTTTTGTCTCTGCCGGACTTCTTTGGCTCCTATCCCTATGCAAAAACCGGCACATTCTGGTAAAGACAAACCATCATTTCACATTGAAAAAAAGAGACGCCCCTAAAGACGTCTCTTTTTTTCAATTAGTATTTTCCTAATTTCATATGTCCTGCAAGTTCTGTTTTGCATCTCTGCTTAATTACCCATGCCTCATTTTTTGCCTCAGTAAATGCAGCCAGACATTTTGGATCCAGGTTGTCCTCGATTCCTTCCTGACTTAATGCAATAATTTTCTCTGCCAAGGTAATAACCTCCATATGAATGGCATTGGTGCGGTCAGAGCGATAGATTTTTTCTGCATCCTCTGCACTAAGTTCTTCAAACTTATCTGCACCCATTTTACATTTTGGACATTTTTCTGGAGCTGTCTCTCCTTCATGAACATAGCCGCATACCGTACATTTAAATAACTTCATAAAAATACATGCCTCCTTGAATTGAAAATTTTAATCATTAAAATATGATTACTTCTAGTATTAATCACGATTCAATATTTGTCAATAATAATAATAATAAAAATCTTTATTTTTTTCTTCATCTTTCAATCCTATATTCCGTTATGACGAAACTTAAAATGAGTATATAGAAAAATTAATAATAACCATTGAGTCGTTTCTCAGAACCAAAAAAAGGCCCAGGATTGCCCTGGGCCAAATAATTATACCATTAAAAATTACACTTTTAATTCCGGGAGTCCTGCAATCGATGTAAGAAGCGACATAATTCCGGCAAGTGCTGACGTAGAACCTACCATGACCCAGTCAACGCCTGACATGACTGCCGTAGTACCGATAGCTGCTATTGCCGTTTGTGCCATCGTTTTAATTGCTCTTATTCCTGCGGCTTTCACCCACTTTAATAAGTATTCCTTATTCATTTACTTGTCCTCCTTATCCACTAAATATTATATGCTACAATATAAAATATGCTATTATAAGGCATATCAGCACTAATATCTAAAATAAGAAGGAAAATTTACGAAATAATTTAAATTTGTATGATCATTTTCCTCATATATTAGAAATAAATATCATTCTAAATACAGCTTTTATTTCACTAACACTGCCCCTTCTTATCAATGGAACAGGAAGAAGCAGAGTCTTTTGTTTGATTTTCTACCGCAGGCATCTCTATATACTTGCCGATATCAAAGGTTTTTTCTCCATTTTCCAATATAAAAAATGGTATTCCGATTCTACCGGACTCTTTCACTTCCTGAAACATACTATCGTTATCACGATAAGCCAAAAATTCCTTTAAAGTAGCAGTATCGCCAATGATATTCTTAAATTCTAACTCTATCTCTTTAAGTGTTGACAAACTCTTTTTCGCGTTCACGCAATCACCGCAAATTTCTGCTCCATACATTGTTATTTTCATATTTACCTCACATTCTATAGCCAAAAGGCAGCCCTAATTCCTTTATCTTGCTGCTATTTTTATTAAGGTTTCCTTTGCCGCCAAGTCGATCCTGCTGTTAGTTAAATCGTTGTCAAATCTTGCTTAAAAGTAAGCAGTTTTTTTAGTTAAGGATAGCATCTTTCTTTTCAAGTATCGCCTCTACAGCAGTGCAAGCCGGGCAATCGCAATATTTTGCTCCTGAAGATTTGATTTTCATTGCATGTGCTTTAATATTTTTGGCTAAATCCGCTCCAAAAGCCTTCATTCCCTCCTCAGAACCAGCGAAACCAATCAGGCCATCAATTGGCACAATATCTTCTTCTAACTCAGCAAGATATCTTTTTGTTTCCTCAGATTCCTTTTCAGTTCCAACAGCCTCCAGCCATTTCTGTGCGGCTTCTTTTGTCTCACTGCTGCATGATGGTGCATCAATTAATTCATGAGTTTTCTCGACAACATAATTTAATACTTCTTTATCCATATTTAATATTCTCTCTTTCCTTTGAAATTTATAGTTATTTTACCATAACTGCCTGGGTTTGTAAAACTTCTTTATTGGCTCGAATATACTCTTTTCCCTTTTTTATATTTCTTATACATTGTAGTATGTAATGAAACTTTATAGAACGCATTAAAATGTTAATGTCATTAAGAATAATCCGGTGAGCCGTTCTTAGATATTTTTTAATTATCGGTAAGCCAGTGGTTATTAAGCAGACGTAATTTTACTATAATGATTGAAAATCATCTGGTGGCTGTTTTTTATCATTGCGAAAAATTTATCAACCAATCTAATTTTTATTATTCCATTGTTCTGCTGAAAGTCGATACTCATAAGAAGAAATATTTCTGTTTAAATATTCCATTCTATAAGTTCCCTCCTGTTGAAACACAAATCCACACTTCTCAATCAGATTCTTTGATGCTACATTATTTTGAAAACAACATGCCCATACATACAAAATACCTTGATCAAAGAGATAATCCAGAACTGCATTTACAGCCTCTGACATAATCCCCTGCCGATGATAATCGTGGTTTAAAACAAACCCAAGCTCTCTGGTATCTTTACGTCCTTCTTCTGAATCCGCTTCAATGGAAATATGGCCAATGACTTTACCGCTCTCAAGACAAACGATGGCCAGTTTCCTCCTTTGAGTGATCCAGTCTGAAAGAATCTTTTCAGTATGTACCACTGATTTGTGAATGTCCCATCCTGCCATTTCCCCCAAATCTTTCTGATGGCAATATTCAAAAACATCGTTAATATCCTGTTCGGTAAAAGGTCGTAATTGTAAACGAGAGGTAACAATTTTCATTAATTTTACTCCTTAAAGCTTAGTTATCATAGTTTCTATTTATTTTCGTTTGATCTCATTCCAGTTATCTTCCCCCAAATCTTTCAAATCCTCAACATTTAAACTTGAATATCCATTATAAACATACTTCAAAGCTCTATCATCTTCCCCTTGATGAATCAAAAAGGTCACATTGAAAGCAGACTCAGAAAAATCATATTTATAATCGTCAGATGAAGATAATGACAGAGAGAATACATAATATCGGTAGTCACCTTTATCAATCTCACGAATTTTAGTCAGCTCCTTATTATTTAATTGATTTTTATCATTAAATATTTTGCCATAAACATAAATATCTTGGTCAAACAAATGCAAGGTTTCATCATCAATTCCAGCCGTTTTTACTTTTGCAATTAAATAAGGCGTATACGAACCATTGATATCTGACTTTTCCTGATACAGTTCACATGATGAATATTGAATAATATGTCCTTTATATTCCATATCATAGGGCAGTGTATTCAAATCAAATGTAACACTCCTATCTTCTTCGTAAATCTCAACACCTCCCGTAGTTTCAACGGCACCCCCCACCTCTACGCCATTTTTTGAACAGCCAGCTATATAAAAAATACCAAGTACCAAAGTCATTGCAAAAAAATACTTTTTCATAGTACTCCCCCATACATATATAGAAAATATACCATACTTTTTAGTAATATTCAAAAAAATCTATCTAACCACCAATATTTTTTGTATATTTATTCTTACTTCCTCTGTCATTGACGTTGCATTTATCCGTTATATTGCTTTAACATTTACCGGCTTTTTTACATTCACAGTTTTTTCACAAGCCGTACAAAATTTATTTACAAGTTCAACAAACTTTTTTCACATCTATCTTCTATAATTATAACATAAACAAGAGCAACCCCAAAACTTGTTTTAATAAAAACTTTTTTTCATAACTCGCCGGTGAAACCCACATTTCACCGGCTCCTCCCTTTTTTAGGGCTTTTATTTCTTGGATTCTTCCCTTCCTCCATTTCCCCTCGATTCAAAAGCTCACAGCTTATAAGACTTTTGCAGTAACTTGTCTCCAAAGCAGTAAATATAAGGAAATGACCGTTGCAAAGATGGACATTCTATTATAGAATAGGAAGCGTGCCTGTGGCATACGCAAATCTGGAGGACATTATACATGAAGAAAAATGCAATCGTAGGACAATCCGGCGGTCCCACCGCTGTGATCAATGCAAGCCTTTACGGTATTATTAAAGAAGGAATGGCTCACGAAGAAATCAGCCGTGTTTATGGCATGATCAACGGCATAGAAGGCTTCATGTCCGGCAATTATATGGATTTATCAAATGACCTGACGGCAGAAGAACTGGAACTGCTTAAAATGACGCCTGCCGCTTATTTAGGCTCCTGCCGTTATAAGCTTCCGGATGACCTTTCTTCTCCTTTCTACCCTGCCCTGTTTGAAAAATTCCGGGCCATGGAGATCGGATATTTCTTTTATATCGGCGGAAATGATTCCATGGACACGGTAAGCAAGCTTTCCCGCTACGCTTCCCACCACCAAAGCGATATCCGCTTTATTGGCATTCCAAAAACCATTGATAACGACCTGGTTCTTACCGATCATACTCCCGGATATGGAAGCGCAGCCAAATATGTGGCTGATACAGTCCGTGAAATCGTTTTAGACTCATCGGTTTATCAGCAAAAATCCGTCACGATTATAGAACTGATGGGCCGTCACGCCGGCTGGCTCACCGCTGCCAGTGCTATGGCGAGAAAATTTGAAGGGGACAATCCGGTACTGATATACCTTCCGGAATCCGATTTTGATTTTGAACGGTTTGCATCTGATGTACAAACGGCCCTTACCAGGAAAAGTTCTGTTGTTATCTGTGTTTCAGAGGGAATCTCCGATTCCAAAGGGAAATTTATCTGCGAATATACAGATGATGTCCAATTAGATACCTTTGGTCACAAGATGCTTGCCGGCAGCGGAAAAATACTGGAAAACTTTGTACGGAACCGCTTTGGTGTAAAGGTACGCTCCGTAGAATTAAATGTCAATCAGCGGTGCAGCGGTATGCTGGCTTCTGCTGTTGATATTGAAGAATCCGTTCAAGCCGGAACAGAAGGCGTCAAAGCAGCATTAAAGGGTATTACCGGCATAATGATCGCTTTTAACCGTACAGCAGATTCCCCATACACCATGGAATGCATTACGGCTGACGTGGACCAAGTCTGCAACAAGGAAAAGCTGTTTCCCAAGGACTGGATCTGCGCAAATGGAACCGATATTACAGATGATTTTCTTAGGTATGCCCTTCCTCTCATTCAGGGAGAACCAAAAAGAAAGATGGAAGGCGGTCTCCCCGTATATATTTTCAGAAAATAAAAAACTCAATTGGTAAAAAGTCAAAGAATTGTCCACTATGGGCAATTCTTTTTGGTTTCAAGCAAAATATCGAATAAAAGAAGATTTTGTTTTTTGTAATTCTTGTTGCATTTTTTCCCTGCTTGTCTCATATATTTTAATAAAGCTCATTCTACATTTAAAAAAGCACTTATGGGAGAAAGTAAAAATGAACGGAGAATCTTTTTTAGATCGCATTCCTTGCGGCATACTGAAGCTAAATACCCAGGAACCTTTTGCTATCCTCTATTGTAATCAGGCTATTAAAACCTGGTTTCACTCGCCCGTCTCTTTAAGAGACCTTGTCAGCGGACCGGAATATACGGCACTTGTAAAAGGCATCCAGTGCCACCTTTCAAGCGGGCTAAACCGCTTCTTACTGGAATTCAAAACGGATTCCGAAAATAACTGTATCTGGTTTTCCATTGAAATAAATTATGTTTCTGAGGAAAATATTTTATACTGTGCGGTATCAGACATTACAACAATTAAAAAAGCCCAGGAACGTCTGCGTCTTAAAGAAGAACAGCATCGTCTTGCAGCACAGCATTTCAGCTGTCTTGTGAGCGTCTATGATATTCCTTCTGGAACCATATCTCCCACCCCGGAATTTTCCAGAAACTTTCCACTTCCATTTGCCCAGCCACTTTCTCCTGAATCCCTAATTGACAATGGAATTGTACATAAAGAAAGCATCGTGGATTTCCTTGATTTTTTTCATTCTATAGAAGAAGGAAAACCGGAAGGAAAATGCATCCTGCGTCTGAAGGCCGGAGGAAAATTCCGCTGGTTTTCCACCCACTATTCCCTTGTCTATACCGAAAACCAAACTCCGGTCCGCAGCATTATCTCCTATCAGGACATCACTGACGAGTACGAAAAAGAACTGGCTTATCAGCGGTGGAGGGATTACATGGAGGAACAGAAAAAAGACTGTATTGGCTATTATGAGTATAATCTGAAATACGATCTGTTTGAGGAAATAATCGGTGAGCAGACGTCAAACCTTCCCAAATATGCCTCCAATTCCTTTTCTGACATCATTTGCTTTACTGCGGAACGGTTCATATATGATGAAGACAGGAAAATGTACCTCCAATTTTTTAATAAAGAACAGTTACTCTCCCACTATTACAAAGGGCACCGCTCCCTTCGACTGGAACACCGCCGGCTAAGACCAGACGGCAGTTTTTTTTGGGCCCTGGGCATGGTACAGATCGTTTCTGATCCGTATACAGATACCATCAAAGCGTTTATCCTGATCAAAGATATTGACGCCTCAAAGAGGGAAGCCCTCACTCTGCAGGAGCTGTCAGAGCAGGATTCCCTTACCGGTCTGTTGAACCGCGCCACTGCCATCAGATCCATACGTCACGCTTTAAAGAACAGACAGAGCCATCATGTCCTAATCATACTGGATATCGACCGTTTCAAGCAGTTAAACGACAGCTATGGGCATCAGTTCGGCGACAAAGCTCTGCACCGGGCTGCTTCAAGACTGAAGTCAGCATTGAGAAGAGATGATATTTTCGGGCGTCTGGGTGGAGATGAATTCATCATACTTTTAAAGGATGTGTCCTATAGCATGGATTTGTACACCCGTCTGGAAAACTTATGCAATTTAATTGGAAGCGCCCTGGAACCGGAAGCCCATATATCAGGAAGCCTTGGAACCGCCGCATTTCCGGAAGACGGAACCAGTTTTGAAGAACTATATGAAAAAGCAGATATTGCTCTCTATCAGGCGAAAAAGCATGGAAGAAATCAATATACCGTCTATGAACCCGGCATGCGCATGTAAAAAAGCCCTGCAGCTTAACCGCAGGGCTTTTTTACCAAGTATGCAGAAGAAGGGACTTGAACCCTCAAGGTATTGCTACCACACGGACCTGAACCGTGCGCGTCTGCCAATTCCGCCACTTCTGCTTATTAATTGTACGAATTGAAGAATCAATTTGTACAATTATAATACTATACTTTCCAAAATTAATCAAGCACTTTTTAACTTTTTTTTAATTGCCTGTTTTGAAACAAAAAAAGAATCTCTCTGGGAGATTCTCACACCAATGCGGGAGATGGGACTTGAACCCACACGATCATACAACCACAAGATCCTTAGTCTTGCCTGTCTGCCAATTCCAGCACTCCCGCATGTCACTCAACAAAAACCAGACAGCCATGACACTCTGTAAGGTTTCATGCAGAAGAAGGGACTTGAACCCTCAAGGTATTGCTACCACACGGACCTGAACCGTGCGCGTCTGCCAATTCCGCCACTTCTGCATTTCGTTGTTATCTTTCGCAACAACAATAGCTATTATAGTATACAACCCTACTTCTGTCAATATGTTTTTCCAATTTTCTTCAAATTGTTTTTTGAATATATTTTTCAAAAAATATTGACAATTCTTTCTAAAAATGGTAAGATAACATCCGTTGTGCGGGAGTGCTGGAATTGGCAGACAGGCAAGACTAAGGATCTTGTGGTTGTATGATCGTGTGGGTTCAAGTCCCATCTCCCGCATTTAATATATTTTTATTTTACCCTTGACAGATGTTTCTTTTCGGGTATAATAAATGATATATTCCTCGATAGCTCAGTTGGTAGAGCAAACGGCTGTTAACCGTTGGGTCGTAGGTTCGAGTCCTACTCGGGGAGTTTTCAGTCACACTTTGAGTGTGATTTTTTTTGCAAAACCCCCGGTATTTCTATCCGGGGTTTTTGTTTCACGAATAAGAACGTTTTTTATTTTGCAAGTTTCAATGATTTTTTCACGATATAGCATATTTTTTTATCTAAAGGAATACGATTTAACGTACATACCTGTCAAGGTGGTACTTAGGTGCCTTCAGGCACCCATATTAGTAAGCGGAAAGTCTCCATCTCCTGTAGACTTTCCGCTTTTTTCTATTATTAACAGTTGCAGTCCTCATTATTATTTCTCCACCTGCATCTCGGATCATTACAACCGTCCCGGAAACCAGCCCAGTAAGCCCTTCTTCTCTCCTCTTCACAAGCATTGTTATCATTGCAACAGCAATTGTTGTTCCAATTACCTCTGCAACTATTCCAATTACGTCTATTATTACAACACCCGCAAAAACAGCCCATACGATACACCTCTTTTCTATTTATATATGTTATTATATGACAAACTCAGACAAAATGTGAATCATGTCCAGATAAAGAGGTGGATTGCATACCTGGTTGAAAAATTTGTATTAACTGCTATAAACTTTTTTCATATATTATTACTATCAAATAAAAAATATAAAGGATGTAATCAAATGCCCCCATTTCCCCCTAACACGAATCCTCCCGGAGGACCGGGTCCAATGGGACCACCTCCTTCCAGAACTCCCCAAAAGCCCGCTCAAACACGTTCAGGAGCCAGAATCATAGATGCCGGCTCCATCCGGCAATGCATGGGGCGTTTTACCTATATATGGATGAGCAATGGTCAGGAATTCTGGTTTTTCCCGGTTCAGATCTGGCGCAATAGCGTTTCAGGTTTTCGCTGGGACCGTAGATTCGGCTGGTCCTTTACTGGAATCTCTTTAAATCGCATCGACATGTTTACCTGTTCCGTATAATAACCCGGACCATTTGCAATCTATAGTTTTATGATACTCTATTAGATGGTTAAAGAATGAAGCATCGGCAGCGTTCTAAAATTAGAACGCTGCCTTACTAGTTTGATGAGAAAATTATCATACAAAGAAAACTAATTACAGCCATCATTATAGTAATTCCCCCAGCGGCATGAAGCGTTCCGGCATCCATCTCTAAAACCAGCACAGTAAGCTTCTCTTCTTTCTCGTTCGCAACAATTTCTGCTCCAACTATTATTACAGTTATTCCACCAATTATTGTTGTTATTACAGCAACGGCCATTCCAATTAAAGCAACACATAAATTTCACCTCTTTTCCATAAATAGTTACACTACATTATATGGAATTTGTAGACAAGGTGTTAAAAATGGCTTTTTTGTTCTTATGAAATAAATCCTACAGAACACTTAATAAGCCACAAAAGAATGGAGAACCGGCCGTATTAAAGTATGCATATTTCCCTTTGACATATAAATTTATGTGATTTATAATGAATGAATCAAGCAAATACGCAAGCTTATTGCTGAATTGGTTTAAGAAAGGAAAAACAAAATGGGAAAACTTGAAAGTGCAGAAAAAATAGGTTTAAAAAACAAAGATACAGATAAATTAATCGTAGTATATCCTTTTAAGGCAGAAGGAAGCGATGAAGAAATAACCAAAAAGGTTACAGACTGGTATTATATGCAGCATTGCTCTGCAGAGGAAGAATTAAGGAATGCATATGTAGACCTTCTGACGGAAGCAGAAGCAAAATCTATAAAATAAAAACTTATAAACCTAACGTTTCTATAACAAAAACCCCGCAAACCATAAAGTTTTTCGGGGTTTTTATATACGATTAAGCCACTTTGGATTTAACCAGTTCTGCTAATTTTGCAAAGCCTTCTGCGTCATTCACAGCCATATCAGCCAGGACTTTTCTGTTTAAGTCAACACCGGCTAATTTCAATCCATGCATAAATACACTATAGGATACGCCATTAATACGAGCTGCTGCGTTAATACGGGCAATCCATAACTGTCTGAACTGTCTCTTTCTTTCTTTTCTGCCTGCGTAAGAGCTTGTTAATGCTCTCATTACGGACTGTTTTGCTACTCTATACTGTTTGGAACGAGCGCCTCTGTAGCCTTTAGCCATCTTTAACACTCTGTTATGTTTTTTCTTAGCGTTCATACCGCCTTTAATTCTTGCCATCGGTTTTTCCTCCTTCTTAACTCAAGATTCTATAAATATGGTAAAATCTTCTTCATTACTTTTGCGTTAGTTGCATCTGTAACGATATCTTTTCTAAGATTTCTTTTTCTCTTAGTAGATTTCTTAGTTAAGATGTGAGATTTGTAAGCTTTATTTCTTACAAGCTTTCCTGTTCCTGTAACTTTGAAACGCTTTGCAGCCGATTTGCTTGTTTTTAATTTAGGCATTGTATTTTCCTCCTTGATAATGTTCTTTTAGCGTTTTGCGGTTAAAAACATAACCATGCTTCTTCCTTCCACTTTAGATGGCTTATCAATTGTAGCTATATCAGACAGCTTCTCAGCGAAATCATCTAAAATATATCTGGACTTTGACATATGCGCCATCTCACGACCTCTGAAACGTAAGGTTACCTTAACTTTATCTCCCTTTTCGAGGAACTTCCTTGCGGCGCCCATCTTTGTGTTCAAATCATTTGTATCAATATTAGGAGATAAGCGAACTTCTTTAATTTCGATTACCTTCTGTTTCTTTTTAGCTTCTTTTTCTTTTCTTGCCAGTTCATAGCGATATTTACCGTAATCGATAATCTTACAAACCGGTGGTTTTGCAGTCGGAGCAATCTTAACCAAGTCGAGTTCTGCTTCCTTTGCCATCTGCAAAGCATCTTTGGTAGGCATGATGCCTAATTTCTCTCCGTTCTCACCAATCAACAGAATATCTTTATCTCTGATCTGTTCATTAATCATTAAATCGCTAATTGTCGTGCACCTCCATAATATAGTGTGTGTTGGTCGGAATCCACATTACTTGCCCATAGGCACAAAAAAAGTAGATAGACAAACGCTATCCACCACCAAAGTCTCTACACAGAACACCTATGTATCAAAGGCTATGAACCAAGGACACTTGCTCGTGCCATGGTGAGGCGGATACCTACTTTCCTGTCTGTTGTTTCCACAACTTAGAGTATAATACTATATATTTATCTATCTGTCAAGTTTTTTTTGCGAATTGAAAATAGAAAGATACGTCAGCCGCTTTCCTGACGTATCTTTTTACTGATTTTATCTGGTTTTAAACGTAGCGCATTCGGTATGTTCCGCTTGCTGTGCTCCATCTCCTGCAATTCCAATATGCTCTGCGGAGCAATGGCGTCCTTCATTATAAACGCAGTTTACTGCTTCACAATCCACTTCCAGTCTGCTTTCCGGAGTTTTAAATAAATTGTGGAAAGAACCATCCCGGTTTTCATCAAAGCTGCCGCAGCAGGTTTCATAGCTGTCCTTCGCCTGATTACCTTCAACGATAATGGCTGATTTACAGCAATAATTATCAGAATTGTGGAGACAGTTTGTAACATTGCAATCCAATTTTGTCATGGCACGTTTCCTCCTGGCATTCTTATTGAGATATTATTTCAGGAGGTAGTATGCACAACCGGGAAGGAAACTATTCTTTCAAATAGAATCCTTCCCGGTTATGATTCCACTTCGGAAATTTATTTTTTTTCTTCTGTTACAGTTACCTTTTTGATTTCCTTGGTTCGGATCTCACGGCAGATATCATCAATGAAATCTTTAAGCGGACGCTGGCCCTCGTCACCATTAAAGCGGCTGCGGACAGATACCACACCCTCCTCTTCTTCCTTCTGACCAACAACCAGCATATATGGAAGTTTATCCAGACGGGCTTCTCTGATCTTATAACCAATTTTTTCTGCACGTTCATCAACAGTGGCCTGGATTCCGTTGTCTTTTAACTGTGATACCACTTTCTGAGCATATTCATGATATTTCTCGGAAATAGGAAGCACGCGGACCTGCTCCGGACATAACCAGGTGGGGAATGCAGCCTCATACTTTTCGATGAGCCATGCAAGAGTTCTCTCATAGCAGCCGAGGGAAGTTCTGTGAATAATATAAGGACGTTTTTTTGTTCCGTCTTTATCCACGAAGCTCATATCAAAACGTTCTGCAAGAAACATATCAAGCTGAATGGTAATCATGGTATCTTCCTTACCGTACACATTCTTGGCCTGAATATCAAGCTTTGGTCCATAGAATGCAGCTTCTCCTACTGCTTCCGTATATTCAATTCCAATATGATCAAGAATCTTGCGCATCATATCCTGCACTTCATCCCACATCTGGGCATTTCCCATATAGTGGTCGGCATTCTCCGGATCCCACTTGGACATCCGGTAAGTGACATCCCCTTCCAGTCCCAGAGTGGTCAGACAGTATTTGGCTAAATCCACACAGCCTTTGAATTCCTCTTCAATCTGATCCGGGCGGACAATAAGATGGCCTTCGGAAATGGTAAACTGGCGGACACGGGTAAGACCGTGCATTTCGCCGGAGTCCTCATTGCGGAATAATGTGGAGGTCTCGCCGTATCTGCATGGCAGATCACGATAGGATTTCTGGCTTTGTTTGTATACATAATACTGGAATGGACAGGTCATGGGACGAAGGGCAAATACCTCTTCATCTGTTTCCTCATCTCCCAAAACAAACATTCCCTCTTTATAATGATCCCAGTGATCGGAAATCACATACAAGTCCTTTTTGGCCATGAGAGGTGTTTTTGTTCTCATGTAGCCTCTCTTCTCTTCTTCATCCTCGATCCATCTCTGCAAGGTCTGGATGATCTTTGCGCCCTTAGGCATCAGAAGAGGAAGTCCCTGACCAATTACATCAACAGTTGCAAAAAGTTCAAGATCCCGGCCCAGCTTGTTATGGTCACGGTTTTTGATATTTGCTAAATATTCCAGGTATTCGTTTAATTCATCCTTCTTTGCAAAAGCAGTTCCGTATACACGTGTCAGCATGGCATTTTTTTCGCTGCCTCTCCAGTAAGCACCGGAGGAGGAGGTAAGCTTGAATGCCTTAATGGATTTTGTACTCATCAAGTGAGGACCTGCACATAAATCTGTAAAATCACCCTGACGGTAGAAAGAGATTTCTTCGCCCTCAGGAAGATCCCGGATCAGCTCTACTTTATATGGTTCACCCTTTTCTTCCATAAATTTAATGGCTTCATCCCTTGGAAGAGTAAAGCGTTCGATCTTTGCTCCTTCTTTTATGACCTTCTTCATCTCAGCTTCGATCTTATCCAGATCTTCTCTTGAAAAAGAGGGAATATCAAAATCATAATAAAAACCATTTTCAATGGAGGGGCCGATGGCAAGCTTTGCCTCCGGGTAAAGTCTCTTAACGGCCTGAGCCAGTATATGGCTGGCTGTATGGCGGTAAGCCGAAAGTCCAGCAGGATCACTCACCGTTAATATGCTTAAATTGCAGTCGCGATCAACGACTGTTCTCAAATCTACTACCTTTCCATCTATTTCGCCTGCACAGGCATTCCTTGCCAGGCCCTCGCTTATATCAGAAGCGATTTCGATCACGGATAAAGCATGTTCATACTCTTTGACTGAGCCGTCTTTTAATGTAATTTTCATTTACCATCAATCTCCTTTACGTTGTTGTGAAATATTCTATTTCCAAACATGATAGCGTCTGACTTGTCAGGCACTATCGCCGACACTTTAGTGACATAGATCTCTGAAGCGTCACAGACCTTCTATAGGAGGTCCTTTTATCTCTTCGGACATCATTTCCTAATGAGACAAAAAAAGCCCCTTTCCATATGCTTCCATACAGAAAGGGACGATTAATCATAATAAATCGCGGTTCCACCCTAGCTTGAGTGAACAAAAATGTTCAAACCACTTCATTTGATGATAACGGAATCACCGTTCCCGATTAAGGGACGCTCCAAGATGGTCTTCTCATAGCATTCCGGTAAAGCACTCTCACCAAACGTGCTTCTCTCTGAACGTTCCTGTCATGATACTGTTCTTGTCATTGCGTTTTCTATATTGTTTCTATGACTAGATTATAGCATGGTAACGCAGTTTGTCAAGCTTCTTGATAATATTTTATTCATAAAAGAAGAATGAGTACTGCCAGCCAAAGCCCTGCGAATTTCCAATTCAAAAGGTGCCAGGGAATACGTCCCCCACATTATACCCGGACCTATTGACCATGGCAAAGGCCCTGTCTTCTTTGAATCTTCTTATAAAAGCTTATTTTACTTCAACACTCCAGCCCTTTGGACCTTCTATTTTACCAAGCTGGATACCAGTGATGGTATCATAAAACTTCTGTGTCAGTTCTCCGATCTTTCCGCCGCCGATGGACATCCGGTCTTCTTCAAAACGCAGTTCTCCTACCGGGGAAATAACGGCCGCTGTACCGGTCCCGAAACATTCTTCCATTGTTCCGTTTTTTGCTGCAGCAACCACTTCGTCAACAGAAACCTGGCGTTCCTCCACCGGAACGCCCCACTCCCTGCAAAGGGCAATGACAGAGTCTCTCGTAACTCCCGGAAGAATGCTTCCGTTTAATTCAGGTGTGATTACGACGCCGTTGATTTTGAAGAAAATATTCATGGCTCCAACTTCTTCAATATACTTGCGGTGAACTCCGTCAAGCCACAGCACCTGAGAATATCCTTCTTCATGGGCTTTTACCTGGGATGCCAGGGAAGCAACATAATTTCCTCCGGTCTTTGCCTCTCCGATGCCTCCTTTCACCGCTCTTACATACTCATCTTCGATCCATATCTTAACAGGATCAAGGCCGCTGGCATAGTAAGCACCTACCGGGGACAAAATGATCATGAACTTATAAGTATGGGAGGGTCTTACCCCAAGAAACGGATCCGTAGCAATAACAAACGGTCTGATGTAAAGGGAAGTTCCCGGTTTTGTGGGAATCCAGTCCTGATCTGCCTTTACCACTTCCTTCAATGCCTCTAAAAACAAATCTTCCGGAATCTCAGGAATGCAAAGACGGTTGTTGCTGCGGTTGGCACGCTCTATGTTCTTATTGGGACGGAACAGTAAAATCCTTCCGTCTTCCGTTTTATAAGCCTTCAAACCTTCAAACATCTCCTGTCCGTAATGGAACACCATGGCGGACGGCTCCAGCTCCAGCTTATGATAAGGAACAATCCTCGGATCATACCAGCCTTTTCCTTCTTCGTAATCCATCTCAAACATATGATCCGTAAATATGGTACCAAAGGTTAAAGGATTCTCTTTGCCCGGTTTTTCCTTAGGGCAAGTTGTTTTCTCGATTGTGATTTTCTGCATATTATTCTCTTCCTTTCCCACACCGGCATATCTGTCAGTTTATAATTGTTTATCATTATGTTCCAAAAAATGCGGGCTGTCAAGAATTTTTACGCCGATTGCCCTGCAAAATTGGAATTTTATGATGCATTTTTCTTCTTTATTTTTTTGTTAAGTTCCGGCCATACCGTTAAGAGCATCGTGATAAAGCAGGCACCGCCGCCGATGAAATTGGAGACCGGTTCTGCCATAAAGACACCAAAGATGCCATTTCCCAAAAGCAGAGGGATGGCGATGATCAAAGGAGCTACGATGATCACTTTGCGGAAAATCGAGAAGAACACAGCCTGTCTCGCTTTTCCTAATGCCACAAAGGTGGACTGGCCTGCAATTTGCAGAGACATAAAGAAGAACCCAAAATAGTAGATTCTCATAGCCGGGACCCCTGCGGTTATCAACTCCGGATCCTGGTTGAAAATTCGGATAAAAAATTCCGGATACCCATGAATTAGTCCCCACACCGCCGTCGTGTACACAATGGAAACGATGGAGGTGAATACGATGGCCTTTTTGACTCTTCCATACGCTTCTGCTCCGTAATTAAATCCCATAATGGGCTGGGCACTGTTTGTGACCCCTTTGACCGGCATGATAAATACTTCACGAACAGAATTGATGATGGTCATGACGCCTACATATAAATCCCCGCCATACTGCTGCAGTGATGCATTGTAGAGAACCTGAACAAAACTGTTGGTAACATTCATGGTAAATCCTGACATTCCAAGCCCTATAATGCTTTTCACCCTGTGTTTTTCCAAACGGAAACAGGACAGCTTCAGCTTGAGTATGGCTTTTTTCCCTGTAAGGAACTTTACGGTCCAAAGTGCGGAAAGGAGCTGGGCAATTACAGTTGCTAACGCCGCTCCCCGGACTCCCATATCCATAAAGAAAATAAAAATGGGGTCCAGAATGATATTAACGACTGCCCCCAAAAGTACGGTCATCATTCCCATGGTGCCAAAGCCCTGGGAATTAATAAAGCTGTTCATGCCAAGGCCAACCATAACAAAAACCGTTCCAAGGAGATAAATTTCCGCAAACTGTGCTGCAAATGGATAAGTGGCATCACTTGCTCCAAACAAATACAGCAGCGGCTTTTTAAAAATAAGCCCCACTGCCGTGAGCAACACTCCAAACAAAAGCATAAGCATAAAAGAATTGCCCATGATTTTTTCAGCTTCGTCGGTGCTTCCCCGTCCTCTTTCTATGGAACATAATGGGGCACCTCCCATACCAAACAGATTTGCAAATGCCATAACAATGGATACGATGGGCAGGCAAAGTCCGAGACCGGTAAGTGCCAGTGTGGCATTTTCAGGAATTCTTCCAATAAAGATTCTGTCTACAATATTGTAAAGGACATTGACCAGCTGTGCCAAGGTCATGGGAACGGCCAGCTTCATTATGTTTCCCACTACATTTCCTTTTGTAAAATCATTGGTCGTCTTATCCCTTTGTTCCACCGGCTTTTTTTCTTCATTTTTCTTGTGTTTGTTCAATAACCCCATTTTCAGTTCCTCCCCTAGTATGCTTATCATATCATTATTTTTTCTTTTTTGCATCCAGTTTTTATATAGAATTCCCCTATAAAAGAGACTGTAATGAAAAAGGCATCCTGACTGGTCTTGGGAACCATTTCAGGACACCTTTTACGGTTTCATTATGATCGGGAGATACCTTACAGCCAGACGATCCGCTTTCTTACATTCAACGGTTACATAAGGGATCTGTAAAGTCTGATGATATCATCAACGCTGGCTTCCTTTGGATTGCCTGGTGCACAGGCATCTGCAACTGCAGATTCTGCCAGGAACTCTAAATCTTCTTCTTTTACGATCTCTTTTAGATCAGCGGGTATCCCTACATCTGCGGAAAGCTTCTTCACTGCTTCCACAGCTGCTCTGCGGTATTCTTCACTGGTCATTGTTTCTGTATTTTCCACACCCATTGCCCTAGCGATATCGCGGTATTTTTCTCCGGTTTCGCTGGCGTTGAACTCCATAATGGTTGGTAGAAGAATGGCATTTCCCACACCATGAGGGGTGTCATAGACAGCGCCCAGGGCATGAGCCATGGAATGTACGATCCCAAGACCGCAGTTTGAAAATCCCATACCGGTAATGTACTGGCCCAACGCCATGCCCTCCCGGCCTTGTGCAGTATTGTCCACCGCACCTCTCAAGCTTTTTGCAATGAGTTCTACTGCCTTAATGTTGAACATATCCGTAATCGGATTGGCCCCCTTGGTAATATAACCTTCAATTGCATGAGTCAAGGCATCCATGCCAGTTGCTGCTGTCAGGCCCTTAGGCATGCTTGCCATCATGTCCGGGTCCACCACTGCTACCACAGGAATATCATGAGGGTCAACACAGACAAATTTACGTTTTTTCTCCACATCGGTAATTACATAGTTAATGGTTACTTCTGCTGCTGTACCGGCCGTGGTGGGAACAGCGATAATGGGTACGCTCGGTTTTTTGGTTGGGGCTGCGCCTTCCAGGCTTCTTACATCAGCAAATTCCGGATTAGCAATAATGATACCGATGGCCTTTGATGTGTCTATGGAAGAACCGCCGCCAATGGCAATGATATAATCAGCTCCAGACTTTTTAAAAGCTTCCACGCCATTTTGTACATTCTCAATGGTAGGATTGGGTTTGATATCGGAATAGATCTCATAATCCATTTTGTTTTCTTCCAGAATTTTTGTAACCTTGGAGGTAACGTTAAACCTAATCAAGTCCGGATCAGACGAAACAAATGCTTTTTTAAACCCTCTTTTTTTAACCTCTTGGGGAATCTCCTGAATGGCACCTGCGCCGTGATATGAGGTTTCATTTAATACGATTCTGTTTGCCATGATGATCTCTCCTTTTCTTTCCGCTTGGGGTGTTTTTTAAATGCATTTCCCAGTTCTTTATGTTATAATTTTAACAAAAAATTTTTAAAAAAGAAAGTTACAATCCTTTTGTTTTGTAACAAATGTTACATAAACTTAGAGTTGTAACTTTCTTTCTGTACATATATACCATAATTTATACCAGTCCTATATCCGCAAACACGGCTGCCAGACCGGGGGGCATGGCTTCTGTCAGGCTTTGCGCCATCTCTTCCGGACTTTGCTTCATTCCGGATAAAACCCACTTCACCGTCATGTAAACGGAACCTCTGCAATACATCTCCAAAAGAAACTGGATCGCTTCAGATAGAGGCTCCTGTTTTCTGCGGGTCATAAGCTCCGTATAGAATCCTGTAATCAATTCAAAATCATGCTCTTTCAATGAATTGTAATCGTCAGAGCGGAACGCTTCTGTGAAGAAAATCTTTTCTTTTTTAATAAATCTGAACTTCTCACACAAGCTCTGGCATACCGTTTTATCCACTCCGATCTGAGCGAAAGATTCCAGCACCAGCTTGTCAAAATACCAGTTGATCAAATCATATTTGTCTTTAAAATTCCGATAAAAGGTTTGTCTGGTCACCCCGCAGCCATCCACGATGTTCTGGACCGTGATCTTATCTACAGGCTTGGTTTTCATACATTCCTTTATGGAGTCAGCCAGACGGTATTTGGTTTTTTCATTTTTATGAAGGTTTTCTGCCATAATCCGCTCCTGTCCAATTTCATTATGGTTTATTTTACCACAAGACGGGAGTTTTGTGAACATTCATGAAAACAAAGGGGTTGAACCCGACAAATTTTCTGTAGTTTTTTTTAAATACAACCGATTATTCGTATCTTTTTACGCTTCTTTGAATTATGCTTATTCATGCATTAAGAATCAATCATTCAAAGGAGAGAAACCATGTCAGTCAAAGCAAGCTTATCCGCCAAGGATGCAAAATTCCGGAATTTTGCATTAAACGACAACATGTGGAGAGTGGTCCTCTATGTTGGCCTCCCACTGGCCTTATACCAGAGCTTAAACCAGCTTTTTAAAATATTTGACTCCATGATGGCGGCCCACATCAGCGCCACTTCTGTCTCAGCGGTGGCTTATTTATCTCAGATCAATTTGACGCTTTCCGCCTTGGGCGGCGGTCTTGCCATCGGTTCCAGCCTAAAGATCAGTGAAGCCTACGGTGCTGGTGATTTTGGACTGGTAAAAAAACGGGTCAGCAGCCTGTTTGCCATGTGCGGGATCTTAGGGGGCGTTATCCTGATTCTTTTAATTCCCCTTGCGCCTGAGTTTTTAAGATTTGCAAAAACACCGGACAGCTTTATTGCTGAGGGAACCCAGTATTTCCGGCTGGAACTGGTGGGAATGGTCATAAACTTTTTTAATAACGTTTACATCGCCATTGAACGTGCCCGGGGAAACTCCAAGAGGATTCTGCACTTGAATATAGGAGTTATTGCCATTAAGCTGACCATGACCGCCCTGTTTGTTTATGTACTGAATTCGGGGATCAATATGATTTCCGTAGCGACAATAATTTCCCAGTGTTTTCTTTTGTCTGCCGCTATGGTTAATTTAAACGAGAAGGACAATGCGTTTGGCTTTTCGGTTCACAGCATCAGCTTAAAACCATTGGTCACCAAACCGATGATCACTCTTTCCATTCCGGTCATTATGGAAAAAATGGCGTTTTCCTTTGGAAAAGTTATCATAAACTCCATGAGTACCATATACAGTTCTCTGACCGTAGGCGCTCTTGGGATTTCCAACAACATCGGGGGAATCACTACCATGCCTCAGATGGGGTTTCAGGAGGGCGGCTCTGCCATTATCAGCCAGAGCATGGGCGCCGGAAAACCCAAACGGGCCTTAAAAGCCTTTGGGTGCATTTTGGTCATCAACGTGATAATCGGTGCAGTACTTATGTCCTTTTCCCTTTTATTTCTACACCAGATCAGCAGTCTGTTTGCCGGAAATGATAAAGAATTCAGAACAATGATTTCCTCCATCTACCGGTATGAAGCATATGGTGCCATTCCGCTGGGAATAAATTCCTCGGTTCTTGCTCTGTTATACGGATTCGGAAAGACCAAGATCACCCTGACCCTTAACTTTTGCCGGGTTTTCATTTTCCGTGTACCTGTGCTCTGGCTTTTACAGAACTATACGGACCTTGGCAGTACCAGCCTTGGCCTTGTGATGGCAATCAGCAATACTGCCACAGGAGCAATGGCTTTTCTCATCGGAATCATTGAAATCCGCAGGATCTGCCGCCAGCACAACCTGACATTTTCCCGGCTTTCCTTTCGTAAGAATACAATCACGGAACAATCATAAGGCTTTCAAACAAATAAAACAGGACGTTTTGCCAGACCTTACGGTCCACAGCAAACGCCCTGTTCTTTATTCCCACAATACGATTTGTTTCTTAGCAAGAGATTCGGGTACCTTAATGATCCTCTGATTGGAGGACCCCTTAAACCGAAGCTTTAAATCTTTCTTTTCCAACTGGAACTTTCCATCTACCATCACATCGAAATAAGAAATCAGCCGCTTTGTCTCCGGCAGACGCTCTGCCATGTCTCCTACTATATCCTTTTCAAAGTCATAACCGGTATAACACCAGATGGTCTTCTCCGGGAAACGCTCTTTTATTTTTTCCACAAGGGGGACCAGAGCCTTCTGGTTGGAAGGATGCATGGGCTCTCCTCCCAAAAGGCTGAATCCGGCGATATAATTGTGATCCAGATACCCCAGTATGGTTTCCATGGTTTCTTCTGTAAATTCCTGTCCGTAATCAAAATCCCATGCCTCAGAGTTAAAACAACCCTCGCAGAAATGCGTACAGCCGCTGACAAACAGAGACACCCTTACTCCTGGTCCGTTGGCCACATCGGTGGGCTTTATGGTCGCATATTTCATGATCTGCCTCCTATAAGTGAAGAACTCTGGATTTGATTTCTTTTGTCTTGCCGGTGTTCCAGAAATTCTCTCCAAGGTAACCACAGGTCCTTCTGGTCACATTCATGCGGTCCCTGTCCTTGTTATGGCACTGTGGGCATTCCCATTCCATATCATCGTTGATGATAATCTCTCCGTCAAACCCACATTCCTGACAGTAGTCAGACTTTGTATTAAATTCTGCATACTGTATATTGTCATATATGAATTTCACCACTTCTTCCAACGCTTCCAGATTGTTGCTCATATTCGGCACTTCCACATAGGAAATCGCGCCGCCGGAAGAAATCTCCTGAAACTGGCTTTCAAAGGTAAACTTTCTGAAGGCATCAATATGCTCCCGCACATCCACGTGGTAGGAATTGGTGTAATACCCTTTATCCGTAACATCAGGAATGACTCCAAAACGCTCCCGGTCAATTTTAGCAAACCGGTAGCAAAGAGATTCTGCCGGTGTTCCGTATAAACCAAAACCAAGGCCAGTCTGTGATTTCCAGAGATCGACCGCTTCCCGCATATGATTCATGACACGGAGGGCAAATTCCTCGCCTTCCTTTGTCGTATGGCTGGTTCCTTTCATAAGCTTGGTTGTCTCATAAAGACCGATGTAACCCAGGGAAATGGTTGAATAACCATCTTTTAACAGCTTGTCGATCTTCTCTCCTTTTTTCAGTCTTGCAATGGCACCGTACTGCCAGTGAATGGGGCTTACATCAGAAAGGGTTCCCTCCAGAGACTTATGTCTGCACATCAGTGCTTCATAGCTTAACTCCAGGCGCTCATCAAGGAGCTTCCAAAACGTTTCTTCGTCTCCGTTGGCAAGAATTCCGATCTGAGGAAGATTGATACTTACAACACCCTGGTTGAATCTTCCTTCAAACTTATAGTTGCCATTCTCATCTTTCCATGTGGAGAGAAAGCTTCTGCATCCCATACAGCTGAATACATTGCCTTCATAGTTCTCTCTCATCTTTTTTGCTGAAATGTAATCCGGGTACATACGTTTGGAAGAACATTTCACCGCAAGCTTTGTAATGTAGTCGTATCTGCCGCCCTTTAAACAGTTATTCTCATCAAGCACATAGATCAGCTTAGGGAATGCAGGAGTCACGTACACGCCTGCTTCATTCTTAATCCCCTCAAGTCTTTGACGAAGAATTTCCTCTACGATCATGGCATTCTCTTCAATGTATTCATCCTTATCGTCAAGATATAAGAACAACGTTACAAAAGGAGCCTGACCGTTGGTGGTCATCAGCGTGTTGATCTGATACTGAATGGTCTGCACACCGGACTTCAATTCATCACGCAGACGGATGGTTGCCATCTTTTCCACCACATCTTTTGTCACGGAATCGCCAAATTCTTCCTGGATCTGCTTACGGAATTTATCGTTGCTCTTTCTTAAATATTTTCCCAAATGGCGGATATCCACGGACTGGCCGCCGTACTGGTTGCTGGCAACCGCTGCAATGATCTGAGTCATAACAGTACACGCCACCTGAAAGCTTTTAGGGCTTTCGATCATCTTTTCATTCATCACCGTACCGTTGTCCAGCATATCACCGATATTGATCAGACAGCAGTTAAAAATGGGCTGTACGAAATAATCCGCATCATGGAAATGAATGGCTCCCTGCTCATGTGCCAGAGAAATCCGTTCCGGAAGCAGCATTCTCTTCGTTAAGTCTCTGGATACCTCTCCTGCAATATAATCCCTTTGCGTGGAGGCAAGAATGGTGTTTTTATTGGAATTCTCCTCTGCAAGCTCTTTATTCTCATTCTTGATCAGCTTTAAAATAGACTCGTCCGTGGTATTGGCTTTTCTAAGCAATTCTCTCTGGTAACGGTATATGATATACTTCTTGGAAAGGGTGTATTTGTTTTTATTAACAAGACCGCTCTCAATCATATCCTGAATGGTCTCTACATTAATCACATCCCCCGCGTGATCTTCAACAAAATCCAGAATGGAATGGATCATATCTTCACTAGCCTGCTCAGAAAGCTCTACTTCCGCATTCGCCTTCTGTATTGCTCTAATGATTTTCTCCCGATCATAATCGACCATTCTGCCATCACGTTTTTGAACTTTAATCATTCCTGTCACCTTAACCTCTTCTATATTTTGTATACACAATTTCTCAAACACAACATCTAGTGCTTTTTAATTATACACCACGAAAAAAAAAAGTAAAGAGGATTTTCAAATCTTAACGGACAAAATTTGTCCACGCTTTTTCTTCCTGGGCCGGAAGGCTGATTCCTGCGTTTTTTCCTGCTTCCAGACATTTTAACAGCCATGCCATATTTTTTCCTAAAACCCGCATGATCTGAAGTCCTTCCAAATCCTGCTCCACATCTGCAGCATCCCTTCCATGAACCATATTCCAATAGTTGGAGGAAACAACCGGCATCTGGGCAATGGTGAAATACTTATTCAATGCATCAAGGGTGGCCGTTGTTCCGGCACGGCGCGCGGAAGCAACGGCTGCTCCCGGCTTAAAGGCGAAGTCTCTTCCCGCAAAAAAAAGCCGGTCCAGCAGGGCAAACAAAGAACCGTTTGCAGAAGCATAATAAACCGGTGAGCCAACAATAAGCCCGTCCGCCTCTTCCATTTTATCAAGGATCTCATTGACCGGATCGTCCTGGAACACGCATCTGCCGGTTTCCGCACATTTCCCGCATGCGATGCAGCCATGGATGGCTTTGTTCCCGATGTGAATCACTTCCGTTTCAATCCCTTCCTGATTCAAGGCTCCTGCCACTTCGGTGAGCGCACGGTTGGTACATCCTTCTTTGTGTGGACTTCCGTTAATCATCAATACTTTCATCTCTTATTCATCCTTTCATTCATTTAATAGACCCAATAAATCTTCCCGGCTTAAATTACTAAGGGAAATGGTTCCCTCCGTAATAATCTGTTCCGCCAGGTCTTTTTTTGACTCCTGCAATTTTAAAATATTTTCCTCAATCGTTCCTTTTGTAATCAGCTTAAATACAGACACCTGCTTTTCCTGGCCGATCCGGTGGGCCCGGTCTGTCGCCTGATTCTGGGCCGCCACATTCCACCATGGATCAAAATGGATCACAATATCCGCGGCTGTTAAGTTAAGCCCGGTCCCTCCCGCTTTCAGAGAAATGAGAAACAGAGGAATTTCATCCTCCTTAAAGGAGTTGACCATATGCAGACGCTCCTCTTTGGGGGTGGCTCCGGTTAAAATATAAAATGGAATCTCTTCTTTTTTAAGCCTTTGGCTGATGATCTCAAGCATGGATGTAAACTGGGAGAAAAGAAGAATCTTATGACCTCCCTCTACTCCGTTCCTCACAAGATCCATACAGGTTTCAAGCTTTGCGGATTCCCCGCTGTAATCTCCGTAGCACAGATGAGGATCACAGCATATCTGCCGCAGTCTGGTAAGCTCGGCAAGAATTTGGATGTTGTCCTTTCCTGATTTTCCCTCCATCCGTTCCAGTTCTTTTTTCAGCCGGTATGCATTGGCCGTATAAATATCCTTCTGTTTTTTATCAAAAGCGGAATAAACCACAGTCTCCAGCTTATCGGGAAGTTCTTTTAATACATCCTTTTTTAAACGCCGTAGGATAAATGGTCCGATGAGCCGGTGCAGGTTCTCCAATACAGAAGGTTCCTGGTCTTTGACAATCGGCGTTTCATATTCTTTTTTAAATTTCTGGTAGCTGAACAAAAATCCGGGCATCAGGTAATCAAAAATACTCCATAACTCGGACAAGCGGTTTTCAATGGGCGTTCCGGTCAGCGCGAACCGGCTTTGGGCCTCGATCCCTTTGACTGCCTTTGCACTTTGGGTGGAAGCATTTTTAATATATTGAGCCTCATCTATGATCTGGAAACGGAAGGACTTCCCTTCATAAAACGGAATGTCTCTTTTTAACAAATCATAAGAAGTAATGAGCACATCATTCCCGGCCATATGGGTAAGCATCTCCTCCCGGTCAGCGGCCATACCGGTCACAGTCAGAACTTTAAGCTCCGGTGCAAACATGCGAAGCTCATTCTCCCAGTTATAGACAAGTGACGCAGGACAGACGATGAGGGAAACCGAAGACTCCTGCTTTTCTTTCTCATCAAGCAGCAGGGAAATGACCTGTATGGTTTTCCCCAGTCCCATATCATCAGCCAGTATACCGCCAAACCCGTAATGATCCAGAGTTTTTAGCCACCGGTATCCCGTCTTTTGATATCCTCTTAAAATCTGCCGAAGGGCTTGTGGGACCTCAAAATCACTGTCCTCCACGGATTTCATGCCACGAACCACTGCTTTATATAGCTGGTCCCGGTATAGAGTTATACCGCTTCCCTCTTTCAGCAGTCCATCCAGATAAAGGGCACGGTACTTTGGCAGACGGAAGGTTTTATTTTCCAGATCAGAAAGGTCCAACGACATATCTTCCATAAGCTTTGCAACCGAAAGAAGTCCGTTATCATCAAGATTTAAAAATTCTCCGTTCTTCAAACGGTAAAACTTTTTTTTCTTACTGTACTCTGATAACAGACGGTTTAATTCTTCTCCGGACAATCCCTCCGTATCCACATGAAGCTCCAGCCAGTTGCCGACGCTTCGGATTCCTACGGAAACCTTTGGCGGAGGCAATACCTTTAGTTTTTTAAAGGATTCTGAAAAGTAAACCTCTCCATAGTTCATAAATTCCTGTATTCCGTCTATCAGCAGACGATATACCGCCTCTTCGTCATTGCGGATGGCGGGATAAGAAGAATCATATTCCCTGTATTTAAAATATTTGGTTATCAGCTGACTGATGCGGAACTCACCCGGCACATCCCGGCATACGGTGCGGGGAAGCCGTTCATCCTCCACCGGCTGGAAGGAATAATCCCCATAGAACAGTGTCGGCTTTAAAGTCAGATTGTTTGGTCCGTCGGAATCAAAGTAAAAGCGGGCCTTCAACTCCTCCGGCTTATATTGTTCCAAATCAAGATCACCGGAATCAATGGTACAGTAAGCGGCAATTTTTTTTAAGACACGTTCATAAAAGAGAGGCATGTCCTTGTTGTTGATCTCAGTCTCATATTTGAAGCCATACCCTTCCATCATCTGTTTAAAGAATACCCCCAGAGCCTCGCTGCAGGACTGGTCACAGCAGTAAAGATAGTGGGCATCTGCGAAATAAAGATGATGCTGGCCTTCAAATACCATCAGATCTTTGTCTATGGAAACGGATACACCTTCTCTGCCTTCCCTTCTTACCGTTACCGTCAGCTCAGGAGTACGTTCCGTAACCTCGACCTGGCGTTTCTGCCCTTTGTAATCCTCGATTTCCAGAGTCCTGTTTTTCATGATTTGAAAAAAGCGGTCGATAGTGGTACGGCTTAAATTTAAAAAGCGCATGACAGGACTGGCGGAAAATGAGCTTTTTTGAAACTGCTTGTGGTGTTCTAAGTAGGTATTTACAACTTCCATGACAAATTCCAAAAGAGGACGGCTTTCTTTCAGGAAAGCCGAAACGCTGTGATGAAAGGATAACTTTTTTCCATATTCCACAAAGGTCCCGCTCTCCACCGCTTTTACAAAAGCAGAAAGATCCCTGATCATATAAAGCCGGTCTCTTCCCAATTTAAATTCCAGTTTTACTTCCCTGCGGCCGGCCACCATAGCGACTAAAAGCTTGATCTGTTCCCCTTCTTCTTCGCTCATGATGCGGGCCACTTCCCGATTGGTGTATTCCCGGATCATGGCTCTGGCCTGCTGGGAAGTAGTTACCATCCTGCCCTGATTTTCCATCTCCTGGGCTTTGTATGCAGAAAAAAGTGCCTGACAGTGAGAACACATCCCCCGGTAAGAATTCCCCAGGGCACAGGAACAAGAGTAGTCGATTACCTGACTACCCTTGATATGCAAACTTGCCTTATATTCATTTCCCTGATCCTCAACTACCGCTCTGACGCCTGATTCACCTTTCCAAAAGGCATTTGTCGTCATATGTGATACTTTCATAACCCTTCACATCCGTTCGCTGCTTACATTCGTTCCGGAGCTTCAATCCCTAACACATAGATGCATTCGTTCAACACATCCTTGGTTAGACTGATCAAACGCACCCAGGAAGCCTGCTGTTTTTTATTTTCTTCGGAAATAATCTTTGTATCGTGATAAAACCGGTTAAATGCATTGGCAAGCTCATAGATATACTGACATATTTTATGAGGAGCAAGCTCTGCAAAACTTGTTTCCATGATCTCATTATAACGGGAAAGCTGCAGCATCAAATCCTTTTCAGCTCCGGAAACCGGTGCAAGAATCCGCACTTCCCCCTCATACTTATCATCCAGCTCCTGGTACTTTGCAAGAATTGATTTTATCCGTACAATGGTATAAAGGATATAGGGTCCTGTATTCCCTTCAAAGGACACAAAGCGGTCCATATCAAATATATAATCCTTAGATGCCTGATTGGACAAATCCCCGTACTTTAAAGCCGCAAGTCCTACGATCTTGGAAGTCTCTCTGGCTTCGTCTTCTGAAACCGTCCTGTTTTCCAAGATTTTTTCATAGGCAGCCTGGCAGATATCTTCAATCATGGTTTCCAGACGCATTACGCCTCCGTCTCTTGTCTTAAACGGCTTTCCATCCTTTCCATTCATGGTCCCAAAGCCAAGGTGGGACATCTTCTTATCCGGAGCCGTAAATCCTGCCTTCTTTGCCACACGGAACACCTGTATAAAGTGAAGTTCCTGACGTTTATCTGTAATGTAGATGTACCAGTCCGGTTTAATATCCCGTTCCCGCTCAATAATCGTTCCAAGATCAGAGGTGGAGTAAAGA
Organism: Lacrimispora sinapis; assembly: GCF_043633585.1. NCBI lineage: Bacteria > Bacillati > Bacillota > Clostridia > Lachnospirales > Lachnospiraceae > Lacrimispora > Lacrimispora sinapis. The sequence goes on from NZ_CP141832.1 coordinate 2,154,245, forward strand.
GCCGCTCCATCGGATTTGCGGACAATACATGGAGGAAGTTCTTTGGAATCCCCCTCTTCTGCAATGTCTACCACCAGTGCGCCCTGGCTCTCATAGGCAAGTCCTTTGTCCTGCAGTTCCTTGATCAGTCCCGGAATATAAGGTTCCGCATCGCTTTCGCCCTTCCAAAGATCAAAGGAAACATCCAGATTCCCATAGTTTTTCTTTAAATCTGCGACGGATACGTTAAGAATATGCTGCCAGATGGCACGATATGGTTTATAGCCGTTTTGAAGCTTTAAAGTCGCATCATGGGCTCTTTTGCTGAATGCTTCATCTTCTTTTGATTTTATGCTTGCAGCCGGATAAATCTCCTCCAGCTCGCTGATGGTAAATGGCGGTTCTTTCGGATATTCTCCTTCAAAGGAGTCATCAAAATAAGGAAGTTCCGGTTTTCTGTCCTTTAATTCTTCAATAATAAGACCCATCTGAAGTCCCCAGTCTCCAAGATGGACATCGCCAATGACATGATGGCCCAAAAAGCGTCCCAGCCTTTTTATGCTTTCCCCGATGATGGCAGGACGGAGATGTCCCACATGGAGAGGCTTCGCCACATTGGCTCCGCCGTAATCCACCACAATGGTCAGCGGGTTTTCCACCTTTTCGCACCCGCACTGGTCTTCTCCTGCCATACCATTCATATAGTCTGCCAGATAGCCGGAATTAATCTTTAAGTTGATAAATCCCGGCATCACTGCGTCCACTGCAGAAAAAACGGGGCTGTCAGAAAGCTTAGCCACTACTTCTGCTGCAATATCGTACGGTTTCTTTTTATAAGCCTTTGCTGCTGCCATGGCTCCGTTGCACTGGTATTCACAAAGATCCGGGCGGTTGGATAAAGTAACCTTTGCATAGGCTTCCTCATATCCGCACTCCGCAAATGCAGCTTTCATCTCTGCCGTAATCAAATCAAGAATCTTTTTCATCCGTTCCTGGTCTCCTTTTTCTATATCCAGATATTTATAAGCTAAATATTAATTATATTACAAATAAGGTTAAAAATCAAATTCTTTTGTATGGTTTCTTCCAGTCTTTCCTGAATTCTTTTTAAAGCAAAAAAGACCGGGCTTCCCGGTCCTTTTTTCATTCTGATTAAACTCTTGACATATATTCACCAGTACGTGTATCGATTTTAATCTTATCCCCCTGCTCTACAAAAAGAGGAACATATACAACGGCTCCGGTCTCAACAGTAGCTGGCTTTGTAGCTCCCTGTGCGGTATCTCCCTTAAATCCTGGTTCTGTGTCTGTGATCACCAGCTCCACAAATAACGGAGGTTCTACAGAATATACTTTACCATTGTAAGAACATACCTTAACGTTCTCATTCTCTTTCACAAACTTCAATGCATCACCGATCACGTCAGGACCTAATGCCACCTGCTCGTAAGTATTTGTATCCATAAAGTTATGAAGATCTCCATCGGCATACAGATACTGCATGTCTACTCTGTCGATTCTTGCCTGTGGGAACTTTTCTGTCGGGCGGAATGTGCGTTCTACAACGCCGCCGTTTACCACATCTTTAATCTTTGTTCTTACGAATGCCGCACCCTTTCCAGGTTTTACGTGCTGGAACTCCATAATCTGATATACAGTACCCTCGATCTCCAATGTGATACCGTTTCTAAAATCACCCGCTGATATCATAAATGATATTCCTCCTTGAATTTCTCTTCTTAACCTTTTATATTCTATACTATAACAAACGCATTTTCAACCGTTTTTTTGCAAATATCTCCATTTTCTTACCCGAACAGGACTATTTGCCCGTTAAAAAGTCCATAGCAAGAACATACCCTTTCAGTCCCAGACCAACAACTTGTCCCGTACATACCGGCGCTGTTACAGACAAATGACGGAATTCTTCCCTTTTATGGACATTAGATATGTGAACTTCGATTTTTGGAATCTCCACGGAACCCAATGCATCCCTTAACGCATAGCTGTAATGGGTGAACGCTCCGGGATTAATAATGATCCCTTCCGTTCCATTATGATAAGCTTCCTGAATCTTATCTATCAGTCCGCCTTCATAATTGCTCTGATAGATCTCCAGTTCATGGCCTTCTGTCTCCGCTTTTTTTGTAAGCATGGAAACCAGAGCCCCGTAGTCTTCGGTGCCGTATATTCCTTTTTCACGAATTCCCAAAAAGTTTAAATTTGGCCCGTTTAATATCAAAATCTTCATGTTCTCAGCGCTGCCTTTCCTCACATCTTATAACTCCAGGCAAAGCAGCTCTTTAGATTTCTTTTTATTATATCCCTAAAAGCGGTCTTTTACCCGGAAAAATGTTCTTTTAAAATGATATATCACCTTTTTTATCTCTGTGATAGAAATATAACACAATGGCTTCCAATGCCCTCTTTAAGACAATCTGGATTTCTTCTTTTGGATCAATGGGCTTTACCAGTATATTGTGTATTCCGGCTCTTTTTGCGCCATACACATCCGTAAAAAGCTGATCGCCGACGAAAACCGTATTTTTCACATCGGTTCCCATCAATTCCATGGCTTTCTGATAGCCTTTTATTCCAGGCTTGTTCCCCCGGAATATATAACGGGGGCTTCCCACTGCTTTTGCAAAGGAAGCCACTCTTGGTTCTTTGTTATTTGATAAGAGACAGGTTTTCAGCCCTATTTCCTGCAAATGTAAAAAGAGATTTTTCGCTCTTTCATCTGCAGGTGCACCATGAGGAACCAGCGTATTGTCAATATCAAAAATAACACCCCGGATTCCGCTTTTGTATAAACGTTCAAAGGGTATGTCATACGTGGATACCACGTCTTCATCGGGATAGAATGTCTTTAACATAAATCTCCTACTTCTTTAACAGTTTTCCTATTTCTTCTATAAATGTATTCACATCTTTGAATTCCCTGTAGACGGAAGCAAAGCGGACGTAAGCCACTTCGTCTATCTCCTGGAGCTTTTTCATCACAAGTTCTCCAATGACAGTGCTTTCCACTTCTTTTTCTTCCCGGTTGAACACCTGCGTCTCCACATCATCAACCATAAAATCAATCTGCTGGGATGAAACCGGCCTCTTATGGCAGGAATGAAGAATTCCTGATTCTATTTTTGAACGGTCATAAACCTCTCTGGAACGATCTTTTTTAATTACCATGAGAGGCATGGTCTCAAGCTTCTCATAAGTGGTAAAGCGTTTACCGCATTTTTCACACTGCCTGCGCCGCCTGATGGAACTATTGTCATCTGCTGGTCTGGAATCAATGACTTTTGTATCTGCTTCATTGCAAAATGGACATTTCACGCCTCTATCCTCCTGTCTTACGGACTGTATCTATATTATGTATATCATAACTTACATTCCGCAGATTCGCAAGCCCATCTTCTACTATACCCCGCATTTTTCCGTGGCTTTATCCAAATCCACATTGACAAGTATAATATCCGGACCGACTTGCCTTATATCACAGAAGGGAATGACATATTCTTTTTCCCTAACCAAAAATCCGCAAAAGCATCCGGGGCCAGGCACAATTATGGATAAAAGGCACCCCGACTCCATATCAAAATCCACATCGCCCACATAACCCAGACGTTTGCAGTCACAGATATTAATCACTTCTTTTGTCTTGAGATCAGAAATGCGCATAGAATTCACCTCCTGCACTGCTTAGTGTATTCTATGCGCATAAAAGCCGTATGACACGGTTTTATCACCAATTTTCCTGATGCCTCATGGATTCGTAAGAATCCTCCGGCAGTCTGGTATAAGTTTTTGATGTCTGCTGCTCTTTTATATCCAGATAAAATTCTGTCAAGGTGGCATGAATATAAGGTAAAATCCAAAGGAAACCGATACACATGGAGAAATATCCCAATATCATCATTCCGATAAAGCTTAAATAAATATAAAAGAGACGTCCCTTGTTTCCTCTCATCATCTCAACACTTTCCCGAACACTTTGAAGCACGCCCTTATCCGTAGCTTCTATCAGGATATACGTGGACTGGGATAAATAAATGGAACTGATTACGGTACCTGCCAGAAGTAAAACATACATCAGAACCAAAAGCACTGCCATTACCGGCAAAAAATCCGTAATAACTGCAACCACAAACACAACAAGGTAAGGTATCGCACATACAAATCCGATTAATACCCGGATCATATAAAGACCCAAAAATTTCATAGGTTTGTTTTTCAGTCCAAAAAGCAGGTCTGAAAATCCAGGATTCCGGTTTGTGCTTATATGATAATATAGCTTTAAAATTCCAGGTGCCAATAGCCCCATGGCTGCCATCATTATGATAGAAAAGAAAACAATGATGATCTGCATGATAATAGATCCGGCTACGGATTCGCTTCCGCCGATAAATAACGATGCGTTGGCAATCCCAATAAATAACGCGCATATAAAATAGATCATAATAAACACAGCCGCAACGGCAGAGAGGATCAATTCTGTACCGACACACAGACCATATCGGCCCTTTAATCTGGCCTTTGCCCGCTTTTTCAGTTCTGCAGATGTGGTTTTCATTAAAAAGCACCTCCTGTGTTATATTCCCCCGCAGCAACAAGTATGAGAAATACAATTCCTAACAGCACTGCCAGCACGATACCGATGACAGAGGTGATCAAACCGGCCATTGCATAGCCCTCGAACCGGTCCTCTGTCTTGGAAAGAAGTGCAAAGATGATTCCCAGGCTGCCGAATATGAAACCTCCGTAACAACAGGAAGTAACTATACCTATAATTCCCATAACCAGAGATGCCAGAGCCATGTTGCTCTGAGATGATCTTACCGGCTGCTTTGGCATCTCCTGATAATTCCAATCTCTATTCACTTCTTCCAATTTTAAAGGCTCAGGACGGGTATCCTGCTCCAAACCGGCAGAAGGTCCGTCGTAATATCCGTTTTGATGATCCTGATCCATGTATTATCAACTCCCTTTTTTTGTCATAATACAAAGATTATACAATAAATACCAGGATATGTAAAACTAATCTTTTGCATCTCATCTATTTCCGACAAAATAAAACGCTGCAAAAGCAACAAATGCCTGCTCTGCAGCGTTTTTTATTGGTATCGTTATTAGAAGGAAGGAACAACTGCTCCGTCATAGGTATCTTCAATAAATTTCTTAACCGTATCGCTTGTTAAGGCTTCTACAAGTGCTGTTGTTTTTTCGCTCTTTTCCTCGCCCTCACGAACCGCAATGATATTGCTGTAACGGGTCGCTGCAGCTGACTTGGCATCTTCGACAGCCAATGCATCAGATACCTTTAAGCCTGCTTCAATGGCATAGTTGCCATTAATAACTGCAACATCCACATCACCTAAAGAACGGGGAAGCTGAGCTGCTTCTACTTCAACAATCTTTAAATTCTTATCATTCTTAACGATATCATTCTTGGTAGCTTCAAGTCCCACCCCTTCTTTCAGTTCGATCAGACCATTGTCTGCAAGGAGCAGAAGGGCTCTTGCTTCATTGGAAACATCGTTTGGAACTGCAATCTGAGCACCATCTGCAAGGGCATCAAGAGATGCTGTTTTGCCTGCATAAATACCGAATGGCTCATAATGAATGGAGGCAGCACTTATGAGAGTGGTTTTATTCTCCTCATTGAACTGATCCAGATATGGCTGATGCTGAAAATAGTTTGCATCCAGATCACCGGAATCAAGAGCCAGGTTTGGCTGGACGTAATCGGTATATTCTTTTATGACCAGATCATAGCCTTTTTCTTTTAATACCTCCTTCGCAGCCTTTAAAATCTCTGCATGAGGTGCAGGGGTTGCGCCGACAACGATCTTTTTCAGCTCACCGTCAGACTCCGCTTTGGAATCTGCCGCAGTCGTATCTCCTGCTTTCGTAGTTTCTGCTTTCGTTTCTCCTGCTGTAGCAGGTGATTGGCTTTTTCCTGAACATGCGGTCAGAGCACCTGCTGCAAGCAATGCTGCGGTAAGAACATAAAATGTTTTTTTCATAATTTTTCCTCCTTTAATTTATATGGTAACGCCTTTGGCTGTTACTATTTGATTCTCTTATCGCTGACTCTGGAAAGCTTCATTCCCGCCTCCTGAATGATCTGTACAATGACAACCAGTATTACCACGGTCGCAAACATCATTCCTGTCTGGTAACGGTAATAACCGTATTTAATCGCTATGTCTCCAAGTCCGCCGCCGCCTACGAAACCGGACATGGCAGAATAACTAAGTATGGTGGTCACAGACAGGGCGGCCCCCACCAAAAGAGATGGTTTTGCTTCCGGCAGAAGAACTTTCCATATAATCTGGAACGTAGATGCCCCCATGGATTTGGCTGCTTCAATCACTCCCGGGTCCACTTCCTTAAAAGAAGACTCCACCACACGGGCCACATAAGGAGCGGAAGCAATGACCAACGGGGGAATGACCGCTTTTGCACCTAACGTGGTTCCCACAATGACCTTTGTGATAGGAATTACCATAATCAGCAAAATGATAAACGGCACAGAGCGGAGAAGGTTAATGACCAGTCCCAGAATTCTCTGAAACCACGGAATGGGATAAATGCCGTTTTTATCAGTGACAATGAGAATGATTCCCAAAGGGATTCCAATCAGATAGGAAAAAAAGGAGGAAGTAAAAGTCATGAACAGAGTCTCCCATATTCCCAGCTTTAACATATCAAAAGTCGCTGCATCAAATATCATAATCCGTCACCTCCTCATGGGTTATTTTTGCTGTTTTTAAGTAATTTAATATACGGTTCTGATCCACTTCGTCTTCCGGAAGCTGGATGACCATCTGACCCATGGCGGTTCCGTTAATATCTTTTGTCTCCGCATGGATGATATTGACCGGTACTTTGCAGGCAAGGATCATATTGGACAGGACCGGTTCAAATGAAGAACGACCGTCAAAAGTGATTCTCACCATCTTTGAATGGCCGAATCGTACCGCATGTTCTGCGGCATCTCCTAAAATAAGCTGCCGGCCGATCTTTGATTTCGGACCGGAGAAGATGTCAGAAACACTTCCCACTTCTGCAATATGGCTTTGGTCTATGATCGCCACCCGGTCACAGATCGCTTCTATTACAGCCATCTCATGTGTAATGACCACAACCGTTACTCCAAGGTTTTTATTGATTTCCTTTAACAGGCCAAGTATGGATTTGGTGGTATTGGGATCGAGCGCACTGGTGGCTTCATCACAAAGAAGGATCTTCGGATTGGTTGCCAAAGCTCTGGCAATGGCAACTCTCTGCTTCTGTCCTCCGGAAAGCTGGGACGGATAAGCCTTTGCCCGGTCTTTTAAACCTACCAGCTCCAGCAGCTCCATGGCCCGGTCCACGGCTTCCTTTTTCTGCACACGGGCTATTTCAAGAGGAAAGCATACATTTTGAAGTACGTTCCTCTGGGCCAGCAAATTAAACTGCTGAAAGATCATTCCCATGGACTGCCTGGCCAGTCTCTGCTCCCGCGGCCTCATGGCGGATAAACTTTTATTTTCAAAAAGCACCGTTCCTGAGGTTGGTACCTCCAAATAGTTGATACAGCGGACTAATGTACTTTTTCCGGCTCCGCTTAAACCGATTATTCCAAAAATCTCTCCCCGTTCGATGGAAAGATTGATATCATCCAGTGCTTTAATGGGACCGTTTGAGGTATGAAATTCTTTACCAAGCCCTACCAGCTCTATGATTGGTTCTGCTGACTGCATGTGTCTGTTTCCTTTCTTTCAGGTAAAAAAAGGCCGCAAGTCCTGCACAGACTTGCGACCTGATAATTCCCGCGTTTCGCTGATCCTGGCGAATTCAATCACAATCCATACAAATGAAACTTATTATCGGTTTTTTACGCACTCTGACATACAACACATCTTCATACACATGCCGTCTATCCGATCCATATTCATCTGCATAGCTTTTGATTGATTCATGGCAGCTACTCCTTCCCTGATTCCTATAGTAAAAGTAGGAATTGTTTTATGAGGCGTATTTTACGCTTTCATCCTGTATTTGTCAATACTATTTCAAAATGTTGAATCATTTTCTAATTCTTAGGAACAAAGATCGACAATTACCTGTGCAAATATTTTGGCACTTACAACAAGTTCTTCTACAACGGCAAATTCATCCGCCCCATGCATCCGGTTATCAGTCTCCGGCATAGAGGCTCCGAATGCGACTCCGTTCTTCAGATCATGGACATAGGTTCCGCCGCCCATGGACAAGCATTCGCCCTTTCTTCCGGTATAGCCTTCGTACGCATTCAAAAGGGTCTTTATAAATTCTGAATCTGGGTCTACATGATGAGGAGGTCTCATGGAGTCGTTATGAAGAGTAAAGCCTTGATCCTTCATTCTCTTTTTTACTACCTGAAGCACATTCTCCTCATTGGAACAGATCGGGCAGCGGCTGTCAAAGGTTCCTTCCAGACCTGAATCTGTTACTTTCAGCAAACTGAAGGCAAGCGTTAAGTCCCCGGAGATTTCATCTCCCATAGCGATGCCCAGTGCCTTTCCTTTCGTATCCCCGTGAGGGATCAGATCATGGAGTCTGCGAAGCATGGTCACCTGCGGACATTCTGCCAGCGGAAGCTTTAACAGATAATAAAGAAGTCCGGTGAGGGCGTTGTTGCCTTCCTCCGGAGTGGAAGCATGAGCGCCTTTGCCAATGGCAGTTATGACAGCCCGCTCTCCTTCCATCTTAATCTCATAACGGATCTTGGTGGTCACTTCTACTTCGTCTGCAACCTTGCGAAGTATTGTTTCCTCAATCCCTGCAACGACTGCGGATACCTTTCCGGGAACCACATTGACTTTAATTCCGGCATCCAGTTCCACAATCTTAGGGAGTTTGTCCGAAGGCTCCCACTCTGCGGTAAAATGTCCGTTCAGACCGCCCTTTTCTGTATTCACCACCGGAAACGCTCCGTCAGGAGAAAATGTCATAGGTGCTTCCTTTTCGACTGCATAATAATGAGCGATGTCAGAGCTTCCGCATTCCTCATCGGTTCCAAGAATCAGGCGCACATTCTTGCTTAAAGGAATCTGAAGATCCTTTACGGCTCTCATAGCATAAAGAGATGCAACTGCAGGCCCTTTATCATCCGAGGTTCCGCGGCCAAAAATCTTTCCGTTCTTTACAACAGGTTCAAATGGTTCTGTTTCCTTCCAGCCTTCTCCAGCGGGAACCACATCGAGATGGGCCAGGATATCAAGCTGTGTGTCTTTGTCATTCAAGTCCACAGTCCCAACATAGTTGTCATAGTTATTAATGGAAAACCCATAGGATTCTGCCATGGCAAGTGCTTCGGTCAAAGCCTCAAAAGCGCCCGGACCAAAAGGCATTCCTTCTTTATAAGGCATCTTTTCACTATTGATCCTGCACAGCCTGCAGATATCTTCCAGCATTTCCTGCTTATGCGCCTCGATATATTCTTCTATTTCCTTCTTATACATAAACACCGCCTCTTTTCTTTACTTCATCAGCCCTGCCAGAACTTCATTGACTACCTTGCCGTCTGCCTTTCCTTTTACCTTTGGCATCAGGACTTTCATGATCTTTCCCTTATCTGCCGGGGTTGGAACTTCAATGCCCAGTTCAGCAAGAACAGAATCAATGATTTCCCTGATCTGCTCCTCGCTCATATCCTCGGGGGCAAATTCCTTATAAACTGCAATACGAAGAGCTGCCTCTTCCCTGATATCATCTCTGTCTGCAGGTGCCAGCTCATAAGTTTCCTGGGTCTGCTTAATTTCCTTTTTCACGATCGCATTGGCTTCTTCTTCTGTAATCGGAGTATGGTCCTTCTTGTCAATCTCAAAATTTTTCAGTGCTGCAAGAAGCATGGATAACGCATCTTTCCTCTGCTTGTCTTTTGCTTTCATGGCCTCTACCATAGCTGCTCTTACTTCATCAATCTTACTCATCGTTCTTCCTCCTTAAATGTTCTATATTATTACCGGTCTTTTCATTCCAGGATCTAGCTGCGGCCAAATTCAGAAAGTTCCAGTCCCGGATTACGCTCCAATACCATTCCCACACTCCAGCTGTTGACAAACAAAAGAAGAGGATTGTCTTTTAAATCCTTGATCCGTTTCATATCAGAAGTTCCCTGGATTTTTGCCACATCAATTTCATTACTATTCACAACCCAGCGGATATATTCATATGGAAGCTTCTCAAGCTTTACTTCCACATTGTACTCATTCTCCAGACGGTAGGTCAGAACTTCAAACTGGAGTTCTCCCACCACGCCGACAATGATTTCTTCCATACCGGTATTGAATTCCTGGAAAATCTGAATGGCTCCTTCCTGAGCGATCTGATTAACCCCTTTGATGAACTGTTTTCTCTTCATGGTATCCATCTGGCGCACTCTGGCAAAATGCTCCGGAGCAAACGTAGGGATTCCTTCATATTCAAACTTTTCACTGGATTTGCAAAGAGTATCTCCAATGGAGAAAATCCCAGGATCAAATACACCGATGATATCTCCTGCATAAGCCTCTTCCACAATCTTCCGGTCCTGGGCCATCATCTGCTGGGGCTGAGATAACCGCAGCTTTTTTCCGCCCTGTACGTGATTGACCTCCATGCCTGCTTCAAATTTACCGGAAACGATTCTCATAAATGCGATCCGGTCTCTGTGGGCCTTGTTCATATTGGCCTGAATCTTAAAAACAAAAGCGGAGAAATCCTCTTCAAAGGGATCCACCACTCCGGTGGTTGTAAGCCTTGGCAGAGGAGAAGTTGTCATTTGAAGAAAATGCTGCAAAAATGTCTCAACACCGAAGTTTGTCAATGCGGAGCCGAAAAACACGGGAGATAAGTCTCCTTTGCTGACACGCTCCATGTCCAGCTCATCACTGGCACCATCAAGCAGTTCGATCTCATCCATCAGCTGCTTGTGAAATGCTTCCCCGATCAGATCATCAACACCGGAATCTCCCAGCTTGACTTCTGTGGATTCCACTTCCTTTTGTCCGTTCATGGCTGCACGGTAAGTGGTGATGGTTTCTTTATGCCGGTCGTAAACGCCTTTGAAATCTCTGCCGCAGCCGATGGGCCAATTGACCGGACAGGTGCGGATTCCAAGTACATTTTCAATTTCATCCATCAGTTCAAAGGGATCTCTTGCCTCCCGGTCCATCTTGTTGATAAAGGTAAAAATCGGGATGTGGCGCATGACACACACCTTAAACAGCTTAATGGTCTGTGCCTCCACACCTTTTGAGCCGTCAATGACCATGACTGCGGAATCGGCTGCCATAAGTGTCCGGTAAGTGTCCTCAGAGAAGTCCTGATGTCCAGGCGTGTCCAGAATGTTAATGCAGAATCCGTCGTAATTAAACTGCAGTACGGAAGAGGTGACGGAAATACCTCTCTCTTTCTCTATTTCCATCCAGTCGGAAACTGCATGTTTGGCACCTTTTCTTCCTTTTACAGTACCGGCCAGATTAATCGCCCCTCCATAAAGAAGAAACTTCTCGGTCAGTGTGGTCTTTCCTGCATCCGGATGGGAAATGATGGCAAATGTTCTTCTCTTTTTAATTTCTTCCGCTATATTCACAAAAATAGTTCCTCCAATTATACGTCTAAGTCTTGTCTATTGTAGTATGATTCCTGCCATAAGTCAAGATTCACTGTCGGTGAAACCATCCACCGTTTCCCTGGAAAATATCTCGTCAAGAAGCTTATGCGCCACTTCCTCTTTGGTCATCTTTTCCAATTCCATTTCTTTTTCTCTGGTAATAATGGTCACCACATTGGTATCCGTTCCAAATCCGGCTCCTGCTGTCTTTAAGTTATTGGCTACGATCATATCAATGTTTTTTTTCTCAAGCTTTGCCCGTGAATTTTCCAGCATATTCTGTGTTTCCATGGAAAATCCGCACAAAAACTGTCCAGACTTCCGGTGGCTGCCCAGCCACTTCAGGATATCGTCCGTCCGTTCAAGCTCGATGGACATGTCACCGTCTTTTTTCTTGGTCTTTTCAGTTCCTGCATGCTTTGGCCGGTAATCTGCCACTGCGGCCGCTTTGATGATAGCATCCTGATCCTCATAGCGGCTGGTTACGGCATCAAACATTTCCTTTGCGCTTTTGACCTCGATCACATTTACAAAGGGCGGCTTTTGCGTTTCTGTTTTCCCCGTCACAAGAGTCACTTCTGCGCCTCTTAAGGAAGCTGCCCTGGCAACGGCATATCCCATCTTGCCGGTGGAGTGATTGGTAATATAGCGGATTGGATCAATGGCCTCCATGGTAGGACCGGCGGTGACCAGGAGTTTTTTACCGTTCAAGTCTTTTTTATATGCAGCTTCCTTTTCGATAAATTGGTATAATACCTCCGGTTCCGGCATCTTTCCCGCTCCTGTATCTCCGCAGGCAAGATAACCGACTGCCGGGTTTATCACCTCCATCCCATAGGATGCACATATCTTTAAATTATCCTGAACAATGGGATTTTCATACATATTGGTATTCATGGCCGGTGCAATTATTTTTTTGCATTTGCATGCCAGCACCGTAGTGGTCAGCATGTCATCTGCCAACCCATGGGCCAGCTTTGCAACTATATTGGCGCTGGCTGGTGCGACCATGACCACATCCGCCAGTTTGGCCAGTGATACGTGTTCCACGCTGTACTGGAAATTCCGGTCGAACGTATCCACCAGGCATTTATTGCCGGTCAAGGTCTCAAAAGTAATCGGATTGATAAAATTCGTGGCATTTTGTGTCATAAGGACATGCACATGACAGCCCTTTTTCATCAGCATGCTGGCGAGTGATGCTATTTTATAGGCCGCAATGCTGCCTGTTACTCCTAAAATAATATTTTTTCCTTTCAGCATAAGCGCCTCCCGTTGTTTTTCGTCTAAAAATGTGATACTCTACAGTATAGCATAAGAAAAAAAAGTTGAAAAGGAGTTCCCTCTATGATTTTAGCCATTGATTTAGGAAACAGCAATATCGTCATAGGAGGCATCGACAATACCAGAACTTATTTTGTAGAGCGAGTTACTACCAATCATGGAAAAACCGAATTGGAGTATGCGGTTAATATAAAAGACATTATGGAAATTCACCACTACCCGCTTTCTGCCATTGAAGGTGCAATCATTTCTTCTGTTGTTCCTCCGCTTACGGATGTTGTCAGCTCTGCCGTTAAAAAAATAACAGGCAAAACACCTCTCTTAGTAGGACCCGGAATGAAGACCGGACTGAACATAATGATGGACAACCCCAAAACCGTGGGAAGCGATCTAATTGTTGATGCAGTCGCCGCTTTAAAGAATTATCCCGCTCCTATTATAATCATTGATATGGGGACCGCTACGACCATGTCTGTAATCGACCAGGCAGGCAATTACACCGGCGGAATCATCTTTCCGGGGCTGCGGGTATCCCTTGATTCTTTGAGCAGCCGGACTGCCCAGCTGCCCTACATCGGATTAAACAGCCCATCAAAAATTATCGGCAAAAACACCATAGAATGTATGAAAAGCGGAATTCTTTACGGCAATGCCGCCATGATCGACGGAGTGATCGACCGCATGGAGGAGGAGCTGAAAGCAACTGCCACCATTGTTGCCACCGGAGGACTTGCCTCCAACGTCATCCCACTGTGCCGTCATAAAATTTATTTGGACGACGCACTTTTATTAAAAGGATTATTGATCTTATACGAAAAAAATAATCAGTAACCGGACCGACCAAAAACTGGAAATAAAATTTACCCCCGCTATCGTATAAAAGCCCTCCATTGAGTACATCATTTCTATAGAGAATAAAGATGATGCGGAGGGAAAGATATGTCTGGATACAAAGTAGAAATTTGTGGCGTCAATACTTCCAAACTGCCTCTTCTGAGCAACGAGGAGAAGGAAGTACTGTTCAAACGGATACTTAACGGGGATAAAAAAGCCCGTGAAGATTACATCAAAGGAAACTTAAGACTGGTTCTCAGTGTCATACAGCGTTTTTCCGGCAGCAGCGAAAACGTGGACGATTTATTTCAGATTGGGTGCATCGGCTTGATCAAGGCGATTGATAATTTTGATATTACGCAGAACGTCAGGTTTTCCACCTATGCAGTTCCTATGATTCTCGGAGAAGTAAGACGTTATCTCCGGGACAATAACTCCATACGTGTCAGCCGTTCCCTGCGTGATACCGCTTATAAAGCCATTTATGCCAAAGAAAATTTGATGAAAAAGAACTTAAAGGAACCCACTCTCATGGAAATAGCCGATGAAATCGGCGTGAGCAAGGAAGACATAACCTATGCTTTAGACGCAATCCAAAGCCCGGTCAGCCTTTATGAACCGGTTTATTCCGACGGCGGAGATCCTCTCTTTGTCATGGACCAGATCAGTGACAAAAAAAATCTGGAAGAAAACTGGGTGGAGGACATTTCCTTAAACGAAGCAATGAGACGGCTTCCGGAAAGAGAGCGACATATCATCGACATGCGCTTTTTTGAAGGCAAGACCCAGACTGAGGTGGCCGAAGAGATCCATATCAGTCAGGCCCAGGTAAGCCGTCTGGAAAAAAATGCTTTAAAGACTATGAAAAATTACCTGTCTTAAAACCATACAAAGCATAAGCCCACCTTTAGAATCCAAAGGCAGGCTTATCCTACATATTCTTATAATCCGGTTACCGAGTTCGGTATGGTAAACTCTACTGCACCCATATAACCAGGTGCGACTTCATATTCGTCAAATACAATCACAATTTCCCCTTTATCATTAAAGTAATAACTTTCATCACCTTTTATTCCGGTAAAACCATCTTCGTCATGTTCCTGTGAGTGATAAAAATAGATTTTTGAATCATCAGAAGCCATCTGTTCTTTCATCTGCTTTTTAATATTTTCTCCGATTCCATTCAGTACATCTTCTTTTCCTCGAAACAGATCTTTCAGTGTGACAACATTCCCCGTAGACTTATCTATGGTAAATATCTTCACATACTCCGCACCGCTGGCCATGATAACGGTCGTATTGATCCGCAAAGACAAATACTTTTTATTATCCGTTACCACTTCGTATCCGGAAGTCACAGAATAGTGCCCCTTGCCTGCCAGATTTTCTGTAACCTGTTTTTCATATTCTCTTATGAGCTGGTTTGCATATTCTTCAATGGAATGATTGACCTTGTAATTGTCATTGTTGTCAATGGAAACCTTAGGTATGTCAATTTTAGCTTCATAATTCTCATTCATATCCTCAAAAGTACGGAATGTCACAACTTTGGCAATTGCGCCAAGAACCGGAATCCCTTCCATAGCATTGGCCGTAACAGGGCTTGCATTTGCCATAATTGTAATAAGTGCAGCAGCGGCGGCGGCTGACACGGCTGAACGTTTGGTAATTTTAATCATTTGTATCTTTTTCTTTTCTCTTTTTCCTTTGTCTATTCCATCTATCACGGCGTTCCGGGCAGCCTGGGGTACCGGAATAGTTTCATAGCTGTCTTTCATTTTTAAAAGCTTATCTTTGTCACTGTATTCCATAATCACGGCTCCTTTCTTAGGTAAATTACGGTTCCAATGCTATTTTTAGTTTTTTAAGTGCACGGTAAAGCCTGCTTTTTACGGTACTGACATTCATATCCATTACTTCTGCAATCTCTTCGAGCTTCCACTCTTCCAAATATTTTAGCATGACAATGGTCCGGTCTTTTTCTTCCAGGACTGTTAAAAGTTCTAACGGATCATCTTCCCGGTATTGGTCTTCATGAGGAGCTTCTACGTCCAGAAGGCTTACCTCTATCCGCTTTCTATTTCTGAGAAAATCAATGGCTGTATGTATCACGATTCGGTAAATCCAGGTTGATAGAAAACTTCTCTCCCTTACTTTATCCAACTCTTTGATTGCCCGATATGCACTTTCCTGGACAATATCCAGGGCATCCTGCTCATTCTTTACATAGCTGTAGGCAAGCCTGTAATACTTCTCATAATTGGTTATGAGTAAGTTCTCTGCTTCCGCTTCAATCTTTTGTTTCATCTCTTCCTCCTCTCCAGGTTCTACTTATTAGACGTTATAAATCTAAAAAAGTTTCAATAATTATATAAAAAAGGAAAGACTCCACAGAGCCTTTCCCAAATTCATTACGCCTCTTTGCTACACCCTTATGATACTACATTCTTATTCAAAACGGACAATTTCTTTTTTCAGCCGCTTCATGATTTTTTTCTCCAGCCTTGAAATATAGGACTGGGAGATGCCAAGTAAATCAGCCACCTCTTTCTGCGTCATTTCTTCTCCCTCTTCATCCGTCAGACCGAACCGCAGTTCCACAATCTTGCGTTCTCTTGGACTTAAACGGCTGATGGCCGTATTCAGCAGATTCCGCTCCACTTCTGTTTCCAGATCCTTATAAATAACATCTTCGTCCGTTCCAAGGATATCGGAAAGCAGAAGTTCATTGCCATCCCAGTCAACGTTTAGAGGTTCATCAATGGAAACTTCCATCTTGGTTTTATTGTTCCGGCGCAGATACATCAGGATTTCATTTTCAATGCAGCGGGAGGCATAGGTGGCCAGTTTAATATTTTTGGATGGATTAAAGGTATTGATGGCCTTGATCAGTCCGATGGTACCTATGGAAATCAGATCCTCCACACCAACGCTGGTATTATCGAATTTTTTTGCTATGTATACAACAAGACGGAGATTGTGCTCGATCAATTCTGATTTTGCCTTTTGATCATCGTCTCCGCCAAGAAGTGCAATGATCTGCGCCTCTTTTTCATTGTCCAGGGGCGCTGGCAGGATATCGGCTCCTCCGATGTAATGGATCTCCCCCTGAGACGGCATCACAAGCGTCCTGAACGTAGGAATTGCCTTAAACTGGAAACGGTTTGGTACGGAAACTTTTATTATCATGTCGATACTCTCTCCTTTACATCAAACATTTACTCATCGTGCAACAGCATCTGGTATTCACCATTTACGGATAACGTCTTTTTATAGACAGCCACCAGAGGCTTTATAATTACTTTTACTTCATCTCCCTGACGCACTTCCATTTCGTCTAGAAAAATACCGGGCAACACTCCGCTGCTTTTCCCAACACTTCCAAAGGGAATATAAATAACCTCTGTCACTGTTTCGCAGATCTCCCGAACAGCTTCGTAGGTCACCACATGGACGGGCCGGCGGCTTATGGGTTCATACAGCCGGTTTCCCGTATCAAGAAGAGCTGTCACTTTTTTTTCCTTTCCCCTGTAACGCATGGTGACTTCAAAAAAATTGCTCCTTTCTTTCCATAGTCCCGGAATCCACCAAAGCAAATACCGAATCCCAAAGTAAGCGCCTGCCGCAAGAAAAATCAACCGGTAAAGAGGGAGAGCTTTTCTGCCATTTCCCCTAAGAATCTGTTCTATATAATAGCCGGCCTTCGTATGTTGATATAGGATATTCATTATTCCGGCCACCACGGCCGCGGCCAGAAAAAGTGCTCCTACTGCTTTGCATATTTCCTTTGGTTTTTTCACATCAAAGGCCGTCATTACCATCAGGGTGCTGATGACTAAATAGGTAATTATCATCTCAAGCCATAAGGGCAATATCGGAAAAGCGGCGGCAAATACGGCCCATGCCGCCCCTAAAAATGCCCCAAGAATCATTCTCCACCTAATAAAACGGTATTTCATGCCCCGCCTTACAATGGATAATACCAATAAATCCATGGTAAAATTAATCAAGAACAACACATCTATGTACAGGTTTATTTCCGTTGCTGCATTCACCTCCCGCCCTGTACGAACATTATATCCAGTATATCTTTCAGAATTTGTCAAAACCATGGGGATGATTCCACTTTTTCATCGTCTTTTTCCGTCCTGCTGTGTCACAGAATGACATATTATTACACCCTGGAAATATCTGGATGGACAAATACAGCGGTCTCCCATATGCCTTCTTTCCTCCCTTTTAAGCAACAAAAAACAGCCGGAACAGGCATTTCTGCCATGTTCGACTGTTTTTCACAAACCATTTTTTATTGTCGATATTTAAAAATTCATTCAGGAAAGCTGGGTAAGCCTCTCTTTTACCTGTTCCATCATCTGAGTGTATTTTTCAAGCTTTTCTTTTTCTTCCTGAATTTTGGCTTCCGGAGCCTTGCTTACGAATTTCTCATTGCTCAGCATTCCGGTAACACGGGCCAGCTCTTTGCTTAAACGGTCTTCTTCCTTCTTTAACCGCTCGATCTCTTTTTCAATATCAACTAATTCTGCAAAAGGCATATAAATGACTGCCTGATGAATGACCGCAGATACCGCATCGTCGGAAATTCCGTTCTTATCCTTCTGCAGATAAACTTCCCCCGCATAACCAAGGGTAGCAAAGAATACCTTGCTGCTCTCAAAAATATCAAGAATCTCCTGGTTTTCAGATACCACATAGACCTTTGCCTTTTTGCTTGGCGGTACATTCATGGAAGTGCGCACATTACGGATTGCTCTTACCGCCTCCTTAATGGTCTCTACGGCCCGCTCCTCAGATTCAAAGTTCCATGAAGCCTCATATTCCGGCCACTGGGAGATCATGATAGACTCCTCCTGATCCTGGAGATTGCAGAATATTTCTTCCGTCACGAACGGCATATAAGGATGAAGGAGCTTCAACGACCGGATCAATACGGTCTTTAACGTCCAGATGGCAGCAGCTTTTGTGGTATCATTATCATCCCACAGTCTGGGCTTTACCATCTCAATATACCAGTCACAGAATTCTTCCCAGATAAAGTCATAGACCTTCTGAAGTGCAATTCCAAGTTCGTATTTATCCAGATTTTCTGTCACGTCCTTAGCCAGAGTGTTCACCTTTGACAAAATCCATTTATCTGCCATGGTAAGCTCGGAAAGCTGTGCCTCTGTTTTCGGTGCTTTTTCAATATTCATCATGATGAAACGGGAAGCATTCCACACTTTATTTGCAAAATTTCTGCTCGCCTCCACACGTTCCCAATAAAATCTCATATCATTGCCCGGAGCATTTCCTGTAATAAGGGTCATGCGCAGCGCATCTGCCCCGTATTTATCAATGACCTCCAGAGGGTCAATGCCGTTTCCTAAGGATTTGCTCATCTTGCGTCCTTCAGAATCCCTCACCAGGCCATGCATCAGTACGGTATGGAACGGCAGCTTTCCCGTATGCTCGATGCCGGAAAATACCATACGGATGACCCAGAAGAAAATGATATCATAACCGGTAACCAGTACATCGGTTGGGTAGAAATACTTTAAATCTTCTGTTTCATTGGGCCATCCCAGGGTTGAGAACGGCCAGAGTGCAGACGAAAACCAGGTGTCAAGAGTATCCTCATCCTGTGTTAAGTGTGTCCCCTTGCATTTTGGACAAACGTCCGGTGCTTTCCTGGAAACAACGATCTCTCCGCAGCTATCACAGTAATAAGCCGGAATCCGGTGCCCCCACCAGAGCTGTCTGGAGATACACCAGTCACGAATGTTCTCAAGCCAGTTAAAATACGTCTTATCAAATCTCTCAGGAACAAATTTTAAGGAGCCATTCCTTAATGCTTCCACCGCTGGTTTAGCCAGCTCATCCATCTTAACGAACCACTGCTGTTTTACCATAGGTTCTACGGTGGCACCGCAACGGTCATGAGTTCCAACCGCATGGGTGTGAGGCTCGACCTTCACCAAAAGCCCCAGTGCCTCCAAATCCTTTACCATGGCCTTTCTGGCTTCATACCGTTCCATACCGTGGTATTTGCTTCCCGGAAGGTTGATGGTGGCATCGTCATTCATGATAACCAGTTCCGGCAGATCATGTCTTTTCCCAACTTCAAAGTCATTGGGGTCATGCGCCGGAGTGATCTTTACGCATCCGGTACCGAATTCTTTATCCACATATGAATCCGCAATTACCGGTATCTCACGGTCTGTAAGAGGAAGCTTTAACATTTTGCCGATCAGGTCCTGATACCGTTCATCCTCCGGGTTGACAGCCACCGCACTGTCTCCTAACAGAGTTTCCGGCCTTGTAGTTGCGATCTCCACAAATCTGCCTTCTTCTCCTGCAATGGGGTAATTGATGTGCCAGAAGAAGCCATTCTGGTCCTCGTGCTCCACCTCAGCATCGGAAATGGAGGTCTGGCATACCGGACACCAGTTTACGATTCTGGAGCCTTTATAAATATAACCCTTTTTATGAAGGCGGATAAACACTTCCTGGACTGCCTCAGAGCACCCGTCATCCATGGTAAAGCGTTCTCTCTCCCAGTCAGCGGAAGAGCCTAGCTTATGAAGCTGATTGATGATTCTGCTGCCATAATCCTTTTTCCAGTCCCAGCACTTGGAAAGAAAGCCTTCTCTTCCAAGTTCCTCTTTGTCAATGCCCTGCTGTTTCAAACTCTCAATTACCTTTACTTCCGTGGCAATGGCGGCATGGTCTGTTCCCGGCTGCCAAAGAGCCTCAAACCCCTGCATTCTCTTGTACCGGATCAAAATGTCCTGCATGGTATTGTCCAGAGCATGTCCCATATGGAGCTGTCCGGTGATATTTGGCGGCGGCATCACAATGGTAAAGGGCTTCTTGTCCTTATTTGGCTGTGCATGGAAATACCTTTTATCCAGCCACTTTTTATAAAGCTTTCCTTCGATCCCAGCCGGATCATAGGTCTTTTCTAACTCTTTCATAATCTTCTCCTTTATCTTTCCCATCATTTTTCATAGAAAAAAAGAAAAGCCCTCTGCATCCTTGGATGCAAAGGGCGAATCATCGCGGTACCACCTTTTTTTATATGACAAATCCTGCCATACTTCTTTCGGCTTATAACGCTGCCAGGCGTGAAAGCTTACTGTCAGTCTGATTCAGCCTTCCGGTTCCAAAGCTACCTTCCGAACACACTTCCTTAACCGCCTTTCAGCCGATGGACGGTTTTCTCTTTCAGGGTCATGCACGTACTCCTCTTTTTCTCTACCTTTTCTTTATTCCCACCCGTGGGCTTTGGCACAAAGCCATACTCACAAAGTGTTTTCCTGTCATTTGTAATGATAGTGTCTTTTCAGAAATTTGTCAAGACATAATGTTGCGGTATTCCTGTTTCCACTTCTGAACAAGCTCTCCGGCGCCTTGAAAACGCTTGATGGGATCTTTTTGAAACAGCTTTTCCAGTTCCAGAAGGCTGTCTGCCTGGCCTGCCAGCTCTTCTGCTTTTCTCCGTTCTTCTTCGGTTTCCCGCTTCAATTCTTCCGTAATCAAGGCCTGAAACCTCTCATTTAATACAAGGCCCTTGTTCCACTGGGCCAAATGGCAGATTCTTTTTAAGACCTCACTGTTTTTTACCAGATCAAAGGATTTCACATAAGCCTGATAAGCCTTGTTGGTCATAAAAAGCCTTGCATAGGAGGCACCCAGATTGTTATAGATCTTTGCCCGAAACACGTCATCCACACGGTTTCCCTTCGGCAGTTCTAAAATCCTCTGATATTCCGCCACCGCTTTTCCATACTGTTTTTTGGAAAACAGATAATCCGCCCGTTCCTTTAAAAATTCCGCCTCCGGCAGCCGCCGGTAAGCGGCTAACTTCTGCCTAAAACGGTTCACCTCTGCCGCATTGTAATAATCGCATTCGTGTAGAATTACAGCCAAAATCTCATCCCCGTCTTCACCGCTTTGCTGTAATTTCACCAGCTTTAAAGCAAGGAAAGCCATATCCAGATCATCCCGGATAAATTCAATCAGGGAATTATCCACAAAGTTGTCCATGACAAGCAGAGGATTATGATAAATCACATAGCATAGCTCCTGGGAAGAAAACAAACGGACTCCCAGACCTTCAAAATAATATGGGTGTTTCACCGGCTCCTGCCGGCAAAGAATCAGACTCATAGCATGACCTCTTGTCTAATGACTGCATCCGTAGCAGGAAACAGCTCTCCAAAGCCTTTGTCTTTCAGTACCACTGCCATGGTTTTTTCATCCAAAAAGCCAAAGCTCAAGCCCAGCCGGGTCGTCCTGCTTGGCCGGTTGGGAAACCCTTCTAAGGGGATCTTTACTAAGCGCCTCTGTTTGGGGTCCATGGGAGTCACCATAAATTCCACATAATCCTGGTTATCCACGATCAAATCTACACTGCTCTTTGTTTCGTACCAGTTATCACCGGCAGCCGCCACCACAAGCTGGCTTTCCCGCTCCTTGTGGAGCACTCGCATGGAAACTGTGGAATGAAGCCGTCCATCACAGATGCAGGTGAACGGATATGCGTTATTTTCCTGTAAGTAATCCATGCCTTTAAAAGCCGCACCTCTTGCAAACAGCTCCTGCTCTATATAAACCTTGCGGCGGGAACAGAGCACCTTCATGGAATCCACCGCCCAGTCATGGCGCTCAAAGCCTTTCCCGGTGAGAAAAACAGAGGAAAACAGCTTTTTCTGAAGAAGCCGTTCCGCACAGGAGCTTAAGATCTTATCCGCCAGTTTTCCGCCGGAAGGCGTATCTAAAATATCCAGATTAAAGCTTTCTTCCAGAGCTTCATCCTCTGCGATCACCATCATCTTCCGTAAGCCCCGCTGCACCTTCAGTTCATAATAGTGAAAGGAATCTTCCGACAAGTCAAAGACACCCACCTGATTGCTCCATACCTCTTTCTTCTGGCTGAGTACATAGTACACAAACCCTTCCGTGTGGCTTATAATATGAACCCGGTCCCTGGGAATCCCAAGCGAATCCGCACAATGCATCAGAGAATCCATCAGCTTGATATCCACCTTCTGCAAGGTGATCACCAGCTGTTTCACCTCTTCGCAGAAAAATTCCTCCATTGGGAGCTTCAGTATTTTTTTCAAATAAATCGTTAAAAGTTCAAGTCCTTCATATTTGGTTCCGCCCAGGGTCGCGGTACCTTCTTTTCTAACCATTTTTATCAGCTTGTCTACAATGATGCCTTCTCCCACAAGGGTATAGGCATAAGCCTCTTCCCCCACATACCAGGCATCTTCGTCCTTTTTACGGCAGATGACCGTAGGAATGCACCATGATTTTTCCCTGTCATGGCAGCATATGCGGGTATAGGCATCACAGAGATCAAGCCCTATTATCAGTCCGTCCATCGACAGCCCCCTTTATCTTACATCAGTGGAAATAATTCTTCTGCAGCCGCATTCTTTTTCAAATACTCCTGCATCCGTTTTTTGAGCCCTGTTTCGTCCTTTAAATTTAAAGACAGGCTCATTTCGTTCAGACACGCAAATCTGCTGTCCGAATCCTTAGGGGATTTACCAGCATCACAACTGACACTGCCTTCCTTTTTCAGCACCCATTCATCATCAACCAGTTCGCTGATCCGATACTCCATGATCTCGCCTTCAAACAGAATCTTCTGCTTGACAAACACGCCCTGGTATACCCGGGCAATGTCTTCCATGTGAAATTCCTCCTCATCGGGAAGGATCCGTACCTGAAGCTCAACCTTGGAATCCCGGGCTGCGCAGTACTGGATCATGGCTTTATCAAGAATATCCTCCGGCAAAGAAACGTATTGCGCCAGTTCTTTATAATGGGGGAATACATATCCTTCTTCCAAAAGATACTGTACCGTCTCCCTGCACAGGGTTATCTGCTCCTTTGAAAGGCCGGGAAGCTGGGAATAATACTTTGAAAGAGCCAGCAGATAAATGGTTGGCAGGCGTCCTTTGACAGAAGCTCCTCTCACCAGGGCCTCCAGATAAGCGAACACTTTTTCTTCCGGCTCTTTCTCGTCCATAAAATATTCCGTGCATTTTATGGTAAAATACGCTTTTACGATATTATCGCTGGTTTCCTTACGGGTTCTATATAAATGGAATACCTTGTCCAGTTTTGCCATACAGCCCGAAAACATCATCTGGGCTGTCAGCCGTTCTTCTAAGTCATAAGTCTCCACATGCCCGGAGACTCCCTGCAAAAGCACTTGTACCATCTGGTCTGTAAGTCCGTTAAAATGTTCGCATAAATAATCCAGAATCACGCTGTCATGTTTCCCTTTCTGAAACACCTCATAAGCCAGATATAAAAGCAGGGGATCTTCGTCAAACAGCTTCTGAAGAATCATCTTGGTACACAATTGATACAGATGTTCCGTCTCAATTCCTTCACAGCCGAATTCCCGGAGCATTTGAAATGCTTCTTCCATATAGCCGTTGCGGATCAATGTATTGCAGACTGCGGTCCTCTCCGGTTTTGTCAGAACCTTTTTATCCAGATTCAGCAGATATCCGGCGCCCTCTGCCCCCTCTTGGGGAACCTCAGCCTGATTCTGGTAAAATTCAATGACTCTGGATAAAAGCAGCCGCTGGTAATAGGGCCTTAGCTTGGGATCTTCCAAGGTAGCCTCTAAAATCTTTACCTCCGCCGTATCGGATATGCCGCCGGCAAGCACCTTATTGCAGGCTCTTAAACGAAGCATGGAATGATCCGGATAAAGTTCAAAGCAGCGTTCCTCCAACTCAGGCCGGTCCATGACCGGGTCCTTTTTATAGGGGACATTGGCATACCGGTTGCCGAACGCATCCTGAAACAGCAGGATGCTGTGTTCAGAAAACAGCGGAACGTAAGCGATTCCATTTTCAAGAAGGAAGGCATCCTCCTCCGTCAGTTCCTCGTAACAGACAATGACATATTTCATCTTAGGATTGCTGCACTCCACCCGGTAGGAACGCAAAATAGACGGAAGCACCATTGCCATAGGAAGATCAATCACGTCCTTTAATATCATCCGTTCGTAGATAGCCGCCAGACGGTTGTTGATCCTGGATTCAAATAACTGCTCCGTTGCAAACTTTTCAATGGTACGTTCATACGCCTGATACAGCGGATCGGAAGGTTCCAAATACACTAAAACATTTTTATATAAAACGGTCCTGCTGTGAAGGTCCAGCTCGCTGCCTCCATAAGAAAAGTAAAGAAGCACCTCTTTTGGCAGAAGGTAGCAATAATCTCTTGGAAGCGCGTACAAATAATATTCATAAAGTCTTGTCAGACTGATTCCGGCCTTTATCCCTTTTTCATACCAGGCAAAGGCTTCTGCCATGCGGCATTCCCCTTTGATCAGGAGCGCGCAGATGGCTTCCAGCACTTCTTTTTCCGGGTATTCCTTATAAAGCCTGACCAGCATCCGGTAGTGGAGACGGTTAAAATGCTTGGCGGTCAGGGTCAGCCTGGAAACCGTCAGCGCCAGCTTTTTTTCCACCAAGCCCTTGCCTGCGCAATGAAACAGGATTTGAAGCTCCATAGGTCCCACAGTCCGTATCATATCCGGTGCACTGTTTAATATCCGGCAGCCCCATACATAGAAAAACGGGCTTCTGACGCCCGCCTCATATTGCCGTTTCAGCAGGGAAAACAGAGCCGGCATATTATCAAAGAGTCTGCCATCCAGCTTGAGCAGCAGCACAAAAAGCCAGAACAGCTTCCGGTCCTCCTCCAGATATTTTTTCATCAGGCGGATTAAGGATTCCTTCTGATATTCATCCGGCTGGACTTTTAAGCGCAGATACTGATAGTAACAGTACAATTCCTTCTTTTCCTGACGCCGGTCTAAAATATCATCTCTGCACTCATCAAGAAGCAGGGCTGCTTTTGAAGGCTTTCCTCCGCCCACGCATACTTCCGCACGCAAAAGCTTATAAAAGCTCTTTTCCCCTTTCATCAGTTCCAGTTCATCAAGCGCCTTTTCCATCTCTTCATAGATGCCTGCGGTACTGATTTTTCCAGACTCTTCTTCCAGGCGCAGCCGCAAAAATCGGCCGAAAGCCTCTTTTGCAAAGGCATCCTCCGCCGATATCCCTCCTCCTGGGTTTACAACTGCCATAACCGGTATGAGAAATTTGTCTTCCACTCCGGTTATAATGATTCTTCCGGAATTCTCTCCCTGATGCATCCGTTCGGGGTGAACATAAAACGGGATGCTGCATTGGTCCTGTTCAAAATCATGTTCTCCAACACTTTTTTTCGGTAACTCTATAAAATCACAGTCCGTTGTAACCTCCAGGTTCACATATCCCCACCCGCTGCGCGTTATCACAACGCTGTCCTTTACAACGTCCTCCAGTTCTCCAAATATCCGCTCTTTGGTTTCCGCCCATAATTCTACCGGCTTTTTTACCTTCAGTGCGGTCAAAAATTCTTCCAGTTCTTTTCTTCTGTCCGGTCTTCCCTTTAAACCATCATAAATCGCCCTTATATGAAGGTCATTCATAAAAGGGGCCGTGACAAAATCACGGTACTCGAACAAACGCAGTGCCGTGTCCATATCTTTCTTTGCAATCTCTGCAAAATCTTCTGCTGTTTTTAAATCACTCAGCGCTTTTCCTGACGTACTCAGTTCCACACGAAAAGAATAAGGGACTTCTCTCTCGCCGCCATTGGTAACCAGATAAAAAGATCCCTTAATCACATCCCCATCTTCCAAAAAACTGCCGTTTATTTCATAGACCAGATGGTTATATGTACCGCCAAACGCTCCGCTTATAAGCCTGACGCGAAAGTTCGAGGAATATGCAAGTCCTTTTATGTGTAGATTGTTCTCACTGGTAACGACAAGTTCCCGCCTCGTGGCTCCTCCGGAGCGCACCACATCATCAATTCCCGATGGGGTAACCTTAATCTTTGGAATTTCTGAATCAATGATGCCTTTTGCCAGCCTGTTGATTCGTTCTCTCATAGTGCCACCTGTATCTTAAATTTCCTTATCTTATTAGCTTGCTTAAATTTAATTACTCTATATTCTAACATATTTTCTATTGATTTAAAACCCTAAAATTGGTATGATATAATAAAAACTGTTGAAAAAAGGACAAACTCTCATGACAACCAACGAGAAAGCTTTATTGCTGCATAAAGAATGGAACGGAAAACTGGAAGTTATTTCCAAAGCAAAGGTGAAAACCAGGGAAGATCTTGCCCTCGCCTATACTCCTGGCGTTGCAGAACCATGTAAGGCCATCGCAAAAGATCCGGAGACCGCCTATCAATATACGATAAAATCCAACACTGTGGCCGTAGTTTCAGACGGCAGTGCGGTACTTGGTCTTGGCAACATCGGCCCTCTTGCTGCCATGCCGGTCATGGAAGGAAAAGCAGTGCTGTTTAAAGAATTTGGCGGAATCAATGCCGTTCCCATCTGTCTGGATACTCAGGACACAGAGGAAATCATTAAAACCGTGGTGAATATCGCTCCGGCATTCGGCGGAATCAATTTGGAAGACATCTCCGCTCCCCGCTGTTTTGAAATCGAAGAACGGCTGAAGGAGCTTCTTTCTATCCCGGTATTTCATGATGACCAGCACGGAACTGCCATTGTGGTTCTTTCCGGCATCATCAATGCCTTAAAAGTGACTGGCAGAAAAAAAGAAGAATGCAAAGTTGTGGTAAACGGTGCAGGTTCTGCCGGAATAGCCATTGCAAAGCTTCTTTTGACCTATGGATTCGTTCATGTTACCCTGTGTGACCGGATCGGAATCCTTGCCAAGGGCATGGAAGGCTTGAACTGGATGCAGGAAAAGATGATGGAGTTGACCAATCTGGAAGGAAGACACGGTTCTCTGGCAGATGCCATGAGGGGGGCTGACATCTTTGTAGGCGTATCCGCTCCGGGAATTGTCACGGAAGACATGGTTGCTTCCATGAACTCAGACTCCATTTTATTTGCTATGGCAAATCCGGTTCCTGAAATCATGCCTGACCTTGCTAAAGCTGCAGGAGCCAGGGTCGTGGGTACGGGAAGATCCGATTTTCCAAATCAGGTGAATAACGTGGTTGTTTTCCCAGGAATCTTTAAAGGCGCACTGGAAGGGCGGGCAACTGCCATTACCGAAGAGATGAAGCTGGCCGCTGCTACTGCCATTGCTGACCTTGTAGCACCTTCAGAATTAAACGAGAACAACATTCTGCCGGAGGCTTTTGACCCCCGTGTTGCAGATGTTGTAAGCCGGGCGGTAAAAGAACATATCCGGCAATCCTAAAAAAATCAGCCGGAAGATTTTTGATCCTTCCCTGAAATTACGGCGCGCAGAATGCGTCACTGGAGGTAACTATGCTGTCAGAACCTATGACCCTGTACAAACTGATGATTTTATACATGCTTAAGCAGGTAAACTTTCCCCTGACCAGCGCCCAATTGTCAAACTTTTTTCTGGAGCATGAATACACCACTTATTTTACCTTGAACCAGGCGCTCAACGAACTGCTGGAGGCCCGATTGCTTCATGTGGAGACCAATCACAACAGCAGCCGGTATGAAATTACAAGAGAAGGGGAAGAAACACTTTCCTTTTTCGGGAACAAAATCTCTCCTGCTATCATCAATGATATAGATGAGTATTTAAAGGACAATAAATTCCGGCTCCGCAATGAAGTCGGCGTCACCGCAGACTATTATAAATCCACCAGTCAGGACTATGTGGTCCACTGCGAAGTACGGGAAGGAAAAAACTGCCTGATAAATCTGGAGCTATCTGTTCCGGACAAGGATCAGGCAGAAATCATGTGTGATCACTGGAAATCAAAAAGCCAGGAAATCTATGCATTTGCCATGAAATCGCTGATGAGCGGTTCCTGACACACCTGGCTCTAAACGATAAGGGGGAATCTGCTTGAATAAAATTCAGGTAAAAAAAACTTGGTTTCAGACCATCCATGACCAATATGAGTCTATACGCAGGCAGCAAAGGAAAAAATTGTTTCGATTTAAGATAAAACTGTTTTTAACCCTTGTTCTGCCCGTCCTGATCGTTGTGCTTGGAATTCAAGTTGCCCGTACCTTTATTCAGCTCAAGATACGGCAGCTCTTTACAAAACCTCTTCCCGGAAGCAGAGAAAAAGAAGCTTCCACATCAGACCATGAGGAGCACTTGCCGAAGTAATTGATACTCAGACCGGACAGAACCGGGTTCTGTCCGGAACCAATTTTATTTATCCCTACATTCTTTTGCATATCAAAAAGGAGCCGGCTTCACAACTGACCGTTCAGTCATTCAGCAACAGCTCCTATTCTTTTATCCCTGCATAAAACGGTTCAAAAATTCTTTTGTAGAGTTCTTTTGAGGATTTCCAAAAATATCTGCCGGTTTTCCTTCTTCTTCAATGACTCCGCCAGCCATATAAACCACATGATTGGATACATCTCTTGCGAACGCCATCTCATGAGTCACGATAATCATGGTAAGCCCTTCCTTGGCCAGCGTTCTCATGACCGCCAACACTTCTCCCACCATCTGAGGGTCAAGGGCCGATGTGGGTTCATCGAATAAAAGAATCTCAGGTTCCATGGCCAAGGCCCTGGCAATTGCCACTCTTTGCTTCTGTCCGCCGGACAGCTGTCTTGGTTTGGCATTGATATAAGGAGCCATGCCCACTTTCTCCAAATACATCATGGCTTTCTTTCTTGCTTCTTCTTTCTCTTTTTTCAGCACCTTCACCTGCCCTACCAGACAGTTTTCCAATACAGTCATATTGTTGAACAAGTTAAAATTCTGAAACACCATACCTACTTTGGTTCTGTAAGACGGTGCATTCATCTTTCTGTCCGTAATATCCACATCATGGTATAAGATCTCACCGGTCGTTGGTGTTTCTAAAAGGTTGATGCAGCGCAACAGCGTTGATTTACCGGAACCGGAGGCTCCGATGATACAGGTCACATCCCCGGCATTTACCGAAAAGTCAATATCCCGTAAAACGACGTTGGCTCCAAAGGTTTTACTTAAATGATGGATTTCCAAAACTTTTTCTGCTGCCATTTACTTATCCTCCTTCTCTTTCGGATCTGGAAATTTCACCAGGCCGCTGGTATAAGCCAGCG
This sequence comes from Lacrimispora sinapis, assembly GCF_043633585.1. Lineage (NCBI taxonomy): Bacteria > Bacillati > Bacillota > Clostridia > Lachnospirales > Lachnospiraceae > Lacrimispora > Lacrimispora sinapis. Next base: position 2,184,082 of record NZ_CP141832.1, read on the forward strand.
TATCTGTGGTAGCCAGATCGTAGCTGTCAGGACCATCCATCTTCTTTTCCCAATGACGAAGGATTCTGGAACACGCAAAGGTCAGGATGAAATAAATGATCATGGTAATGGTAAATGCCTCAAAGTAAGTGTAATAAGCGCCTGCCACACCCTTTGTCGCATAGAATAATTCCACCACACCGATGACGGAAAGCACACAGGTATCCTTGATGTTGATGATTAAGTTATTGCCGATCTGGGGCATGATGTTGCGGAGTGCCTGAGGCATAATCACATTGACCATGGTCTGGAAATGAGTCATGCCGATGGCCTTTGCACCTTCCGTCTGTCCCGGATCAATGGACAGAATACCGCCTCTTACGGTCTCAGCCATATACGCACCGGTATTGATGGATACAATGAAGTAAGCAGCAAAAACAATGGACATATTGATGTTAAACAGTGCAGAGGAACCGTAGAATATGAACATGGCCTGAACCATCATCGGAGTTCCCCGGAAAATTTCAACATATACATTTAAAATAATTTTAACAAGCTTCAAAAAGATACGCTTGAGGATATGATCGTTTTTTGATACAGGAATCGTCTGAACGATTCCTACGGCAAAACCAATGATACAACCAATGATCGTTCCTACAATAGCAATTGCCATTGTCTTTCCGGCGCCGCTCAAAAAGGATGGACCGTACTCATGCAGAATAAATATAATTCTGCCAAAAAAATCTGATGGTAAAGACATATTACCTACTCCTTTTCACAGTGTCATTTAGACAGCACAAGCGGCACGGAATTGAACGCTGTTGTCCTTCCCGTGCCCGCAAATCCTGCTTCTTTTCTATTACCAGTTATTTTGATAACGGCTGTACGGAAATGGCTTCCTCCATCATCTTGTCGAAGTCATCCTTTGTCAGCTTGGAAAGGACTCCGTTAATGGCATTTTTTAATTCCGTGTTGCCCTTCTTTAATGAAATTCCGATATTGATGTCTTCATCAGACACTTTGAAATCGCCCTCTGTTCCGGTAAAATCAAGAAGTTTAAAATCAGGATAAGCCATCAGTGCAGCCTGTCCGGTTGGCTTATCGGTAACAACCACGTCACATCTGCCGGTGCTAAGTGCTACCAGCATCGCAGGAGCAGATTCCATCGCAGGCTGAATCTTCGCCTGTGGGATCTGGGGAAGACAGCTGTCATACCAAATGGTATTTAACTGAGAGGTTCCTGCAGCGCCTGCAAGATCCGCCACGCTCTTGGCATTCTCATATTTGCTTCCATTCTTTACCAGAGTAACAATGGTTGCATAATAGTATGGGTCGGTAAAGTCAACGGACTGCATACGTTCAGATGTAATAGACTGACCGGCGATGACGCAATCCACTTTTCCTGACTGAACGGCCGGTACCAGGGAATCCCAGTCCAGCTTTACGATTTCTAAGTCGTACCCAAGTTCATCTGCAATCTTTTTTGCCATCATGACGTCATACCCGTATGCGTAATCAGAGCTTCCGGAAATCGGAACGGCTCCGTTCTCATCGTTTGACTGGGTCCAGTTATAAGGGGCATAACTGCATTCCATGGCAACCTTTAATACTTTCTTGTCTCCGGTATCTGCACCGGCCGCAGTGGTTTCTGCACCAGCAGCCCCGTTTGTTTCCTTCTGTGAACCGCTTCCGCATGCAGTCAATGCTGCTGCTGCAAGAGAAACTGCCAAAAGAGCGGCTGCTACTTTCTTGATTGTCTTTTTCATAACTGTTTTCTCCTCTTTCTGCCAAAATGAACTCTATGTAATAAATAGGTTCATTATAAAAAGATTTTTATTCCTTGTCAATACTATTTATGGAATCTGATATTAAGTCCCAGATTTCTTCTCTGCCCTGTTTTGTCTCAGCAGAAAATGCAATGACAGTCACTTCACTTCCGATTCCAAGACCCGTGCGGAGGATCTTTAGGGACTTCTGCACCTGACTCCGTTTTATTTTGTCCAGTTTTGTTGCAATGATCACCGGCTGATATCCCTGATATACAATCCAGTTATACATGGTCTTATCATTTTCTGACGGTTCATGGCGGATATCAATCAGCAAAAACACACACTTTAATACCGGAGATTTATGCAGATAATTTTCAATCATCTTTCCCCATTTTGCCTTTACTTCCAAAGATACCTTCGCATAGCCGTAGCCGGGAAGATCCACGTAGTAAAGTTCATCGTTGATATTATAAAAATTAATGGTTTGAGTTTTTCCGGGCTGGGATGAAGTCCTGGCAAAGGATTTGCGGTTCATCAGAGCGTTGATCAGGGAAGACTTTCCCACATTCGACTTGCCCACGAAAGCGAATTCCGGCTTTGTGTTCTCCGGCAGCTTGCTGGTGATGCCGCATACAGTCTCCAATTCTACTGTTTTAATAATCATATAAATTCCTTTCTATTCCTGGACAAATGCTTCCTTTATCACCTCTGGCATGTGCTTTACATAAACGATGGTAAGATTTCCGGTGATTTCATCGGAAAGCTCCAGAATATCCTTCCGGTTCTTATACGGAACCAGAACTTTTTCCACATGGGCCATACGGGCTGCCAGGATTTTTTCCTTTAAGCCGCCGATAGGAAGAACACGGCCTCTTAAAGTGATTTCTCCGGTCATTGCCAACTTTGCATATACCTTACGGTTCGTAACTGCAGACAGCATGGCCGTTGCCATGGTAATTCCTGCGGAAGGGCCATCCTTTGGTACGGCGCCCTCGGGAATGTGAAGATGAATATCATGTTTTTCAAAATAGTCATCTTTTACCTGGTATTGCGGACAGACGGAACGGACATAGCTTAATGCGATACGGGCAGATTCTTTCATCACATCCCCCATCTGTCCGGTCAGCAAAAGATTTCCTTTGCCCGGCATGACATTGACCTCGATCTGAAGCGTGCTTCCGCCTACGCTTGTCCAGGCCAAACCTCTGACGATCCCGACTTCATCGTCCTCATTCACATCTTCAAAGGTCACCTTTTCTTTGCCCAGATAGGCTTCAATGCCTGCTTCCGTAATTTCAATGACCTGGGACCGATCCTCTAAAAATTGTCTTGCAGCCTTTCTGTAAACAGCACCGATCCGCCGTTCTAAGGTACGGACGCCTGCTTCTCTTGTATAATTGTGAATGATCTTTTCAAGCGCTTTGTCGGTAATCGTGACCTGGCTTTCTTTCAGGCCGTTCTTTTCTCTCTGCTTTCTCACTAAATAATTCTTTGCAATATGGAATTTTTCATTCTCCGTATAGCTGGTTACTTCAATTACTTCCATACGGTCCAGAAGAGGACCCGGAATGGTAGAGGTAGTATTGGCCGTAGCGATAAATAAAACATTGGACAAATCAATCGGAAGTTCTACATAATGATCTCTGAACTTAACATTCTGTTCACTGTCAAGAACTTCCAAAAGCGCGGAAGACGTATCTCCCTTGTAATCTCTGCTCACTTTGTCGATCTCATCCAAAAGCATTAAAGGATTGCTTACTCCTGCCTGTCTTAATGCTTCTGCAATTCTTCCCGGCATGGCACCTACATAGGTTTTCCGGTGTCCTCTGATTTCCGCTTCATCCCGGACACCGCCCAGGCTGATCCTCACATATTCCTTATTCAAGGCTTTTGCCACAGAGCGGGCAATGGAGGTTTTTCCGGTTCCGGGAGGTCCTACAAGGCAGATAATCGGGCTTGAACCTTTTTTGGTCAGCACACGGACCGCAAGATATTCTAAAATCCGCTCTTTTACCTTGGAAAGGCCGTAGTGGTCTTCCTCTAAGACTTTCTCCGCATGAGCAATGCTGTTGTTGTCCTTTGATACTTTTTTCCACGGAAGGTCCAGGACTGTCTCCAAGTACATACGGACCACATTGGCTTCCTGGCTTCCTCCGGGCATTGATTTAAAACGCTCGATCTCTTTATGGATCTTGTCCTTAATCTCTTTGTCCGCTTTTAAAGCCTTTAACCGTTTGCTGTATTCATCCGCATCGGAAAGAGGATTGTCCTCTCCCAGTTCCTCCCGGATTACCTTTAACTGTTCTCTTAAAATATAATCTTTTTGATTCTTATCAATCCGTTCTTTTACAGTGGACTGCAATTCCCGTTTGATCTTTGTGACTTCAATTTCCGTCAGAAGATGTTTCATCACCAAGGCATATCTGTCTTCCACCATTACACTATCAAGCACCTGCTGGCGTATGAGATAGTCCCAGGGCAGCTGCACTGCAATCTGGTCCAAAAGTTCTCCTAAATCTGTGAGAACCAAAAGCCCCGGAATCACTTCTTTTGCAATTCTCGGATTTTCTTTTCCGTATTCGGAAAGCTTGTCCCGAACGATCTGCATCATCGCCTGTCTCGTAATATCGTCGAGCAGCTCCTCATATTCCGGCGCTTGGTCTATTTCCCCTACCAGCATTGGTTCTTCGCTTTCGAGGGCAAGAAGTTCCACCCTCTTAAGCCCTTCCACCATAACACGAATTACATTGCCAGGCATCTTTACCAGCTGTTTGATAAGGGCCACCGTGCCCATATGATGCAAATCTTCAAAAGCAGGGTCAGCCTCATCCGGATTCTTCTGAGTAACCAGACATACCTTCTGATCTCCCACCATTGCTTTTTCCACCGCTGCAACGGATTTAGTCCGGCTGATATCAAAATGTAACATCATCTTGGGAAGAACAGTCATGCCGCGCAGGGCAATAACTGGCATCGTGATTGTCTTATCCACCATTGTGTTCTCTCCTTTGCATTCAAAAAGGTGTTGCAGCAGTTTTCTCGCTGTAACACCTTCCCGACTCATGCAGGGATCTATGCGATCTCGCCTGTTTTATCTTTTCTTAACTTTTGGGCCAGCGACTTTCTGGGAACTGCCGTATCCCGGAAAACGAGTTCTGGCTCACCTGTCTTATCTACAACTTCTTTGGTAATCCTGCAGATTCCAATATTGCTGTCGGAAGGAACTTCGTACATCAATTCCATCATAACACTTTCCATAATGGAGCGAAGCCCTCTGGCACCAGTCTTTCTCTCAACTGCCAATTCTGCAATCCGCTCAATGGCTTCCTTGGTCAGCTCAAGTTTTACATCGTCAAGCTCAAACAATTTCTGATACTGTTTCACCAGAGCATTCTTTGGCTCGGTCAGGATCTGCACCAGTGCATCACGGTCCAGAAGTTCCAGTGATACGGTAATCGGCACACGGCCGATAAATTCCGGTATCAGTCCGAATTTTACCAGATCCTGAGGAAGTGCTTTCCTTAACAGATCGTCAATATCTGTCTTGTTCTTATCGACAATTTCCGCATTAAAACCGATGGAACCGGCACTCAAGCGGCTTTCAATTATTTTCTCCAGTCCATCAAAGGCACCGCCGCAGATGAACAGGATATTGGTGGTATTAATCTGTAAAAGCTCCTGATGGGGATGCTTTCTTCCTCCCTGAGGAGGAACGCTTGCAACCGTACCCTCCAGGATTTTTAAAAGAGCCTGCTGAACGCCTTCACCGGAAACGTCTCTGGTTATGGATACATTTTCCGATTTTTTGGTGATCTTATCGATCTCATCTATATAGATAATTCCATATTCTGCTCTGCTTATATCATAATCGGCAGACTGGATCAGTTTCAAAAGAATGTTCTCAACATCCTCGCCTACGTAGCCAGCTTCTGTCAGAGCAGTGGCATCTGCAATGGCAAAAGGAACGTTTAATACCTTGGCAAGGGTCTGCGCAAGGTAAGTTTTACCGGAGCCGGTAGGTCCTAACATCAGAATATTGCTCTTTTGCACATCCACATCCATCTTTGTTCTGGAAGTGATTCTCTTATAGTGGTTATAAACTGCTACAGACAATACCTTTTTTGCGTTGTCCTGACCAATGACATAACTGTCCAGAAATTCTTTGATTTCCTTTGGTTTCATCAAATTGATATCGCTGAAATCAGGTCCTTCTGCTTCATGATTGTCAAATTCTTCCTCTAATATCTCTGCGCATAAATCAATACATTCGTCACAGATGTAAACATTATTGGAACCGGCAATCAACTTTTTTACCTGATCCTGGGTTTTCCCGCAAAAAGAGCATCGGATCTTCTCGTCTGTTCTGACCGGCATATACACACCTCATTCTTTCCTGCTTAATCGCTCATGCTTTCGGGTATAGAGGTACACCCAAAAGGTATTTCCTACAATAATATAAGTGTTTAATGATTATGGCTGTAAATGATATCATCTATCAGGCCATAGGCTTTCGCTTCTTCCGCATTCATATAATTGTCACGCTCGGTATCACGTTCAATCACCTCATACGGCTGGCCTGTGTTTGCAGCCAGAATATCGTTCAAACGCTTCTTTATCTTCAGAATATTCTCAGCCACGATCCTGATCTCTGTTGCCTGCCCTTTTGCTCCGCCGGAAGGCTGATGGATCATAACCTCTGCATTCGGGAGAGCAAACCTCTTGCCTTTCGCTCCTCCAGCCAGTAAAAATGCTCCCATGCTGGCTGCCATTCCCATACAAACCGTTGAAACATCGCACTTAATGTAGTTCATGGTATCATAAATTGCCATACCGGCGGTAACAGAACCGCCAGGGCTGTTAATATAAAGGTTAATATCCTTATTGGGATCTTCTGCCTCTAAGAATAACAGCTGAGCTACAACAAGACTTGCAGATACATCAGATACTTCTTCTCCGAGGAAAATAATCCTCTCCTTAAGAAGTCTGGAATAAATATCGTAAGAACGTTCACCCTTACTGGTTGATTCAATGACATAAGGTACTAAACTCATTTGTCTTCCTCCTGTCTGTTTTCTTTTCAAAGCCGAATAGACTCCGGACAAAATGCCAGGAATCTACTCGGTTAAAACTACTTAAACTAATTTTGCTTCTGCAACAAGAAAATCTACCGCTTCCTGAACTGCAAGATCTTCCTTCATCTGCTCGATGCCTTTATCGCCAAGAGCTTCTCTGATCTGGGCTGCTTCCATCTTATATGCTTCTGCCATTGAAGCGATTTCCTTCTCAACGGCTTCCTCTGTTACGGTGATGTTCTCTGCCTTAACAACTGCTTCTAATACCAGTCTTGTCTGGATTCTCTTGATTGCCTGCGGCTTCATCTGCTCCTTTAAGGATTCAATGGTCATACCGGTAAACTTCATGTACTGGTCAAGAGAAAGCCCCTGGCTCTGCATTCTTCTTGCATAGTCATTGACCATGTTATTCACCTGGCTTTCGATCATCGGCTCAGGAATCTCCATGGTAGCGTTTTCTACGACTTTTTCCACGACATGATCTTCATTCTCCGTTGCAGCAGCTTTTTCTTTCTGCTCTGCAAGCTTCTCTTTGATATCTTTTTTGTACTCTTCCAGAGTCTCAAATTCAGAAACTTCACTTGCAAACTCATCGTTTAATTCCGGAAGCTCTTTCTTCTTGATTTCCTTCACGGTAACCTTGAACATTGCCGGCTTGCCAGCTAAATCAGTTGCATGGTATTCATTCGGGAATGTAACGTTGACTTCGCACTCTTCCCCGATTTTCTTGCCGATCAGCTGTTCTTCAAAGGTATCAATGAAGGAGTGGGAACCGATGGTAAGAGGATAATCCTCGCCCTTTCCGCCTTCAAATGTCTTTCCGTCTACAAAGCCTTCAAAGTCGATCACTGTCTGGTCACCGTCTTCTACCGCTCTGTCTTCTACAGTCACCAGTCTGGAATTCTGCTCCTGGATCTTCTTTAATTCTGCTTCAATATCTTCATCTGTCACTTCTGCAGATGCCTTGGTCACTTCAATGCCCTTATATTCGCCTAAGGTCACTTCCGGTTTTACGGCAACAGTAGCTGTGTAGATTAAATTTTTCCCTTTTTCTACCTGTATAACACTAATTTCCGGTCTTGAAACGATATCAAGTCCGCTTTCCTCTGCTGCATCTCCATATGTTGCATCAAGAGCTTCATTGACTGCATCCTCGTATAAAATGCCAGCTCCATACATCTTTTCAATCATGGCCTGAGGAGCTTTCCCTTTTCTGAAACCTGGGATATTGAATCTGCCCTTATTCTTATTGTAAGCCGCAGTAAGAGCCTTATCAAATTCCTCAGCCGGCACCTCTACCGTCAGCTTTGCCATGTTCTTTTCCAATTTTTCTACTTGTAAACTCATTAATGGGTTCCTCCTTGAAATATATGTGAACCGCCATACCGACAGGGCGTTACACTTCAAGTTAGCATTATAACATACTCGTCCCGTAAATTCCAGTATTATTTACGATTTTATCGGGTTTTTCCTGAAAACTCCTGCATTTTCTTCACGATGTATGGGTCCAGCGGACGGATCTCCATCTGAGGTCTCGCAATATAATATCCCTGAAATAAATAAACGCCGCAATCCATAAGAAATTCAAGTTCTTCCGCCGTCTCTACCCCCTCCGCCAAAACACGGATATGATTCTTTTCGGCAAAGTTTAAAAGATTTTTCAAAATAATCTGGCGGTTCGGGTCCTCATGTATGCGGCGGATCAGGCTCATATCCATTTTTACGATGTCCGGTTTCATGTGAAGGAGTATGCTCTCACTGTTATATCCGGTCCCGAAATCATCAATTGCAGTCAGCCCACCCCACTGTCTTGCCATGTCGATTTTGCACTGCATGAAATTCTGGCTTGCCGGCTCCCCTTCCGTCATCTCGATGACGATTCTGGAAAGCAGCTGTCCATATTGTTCCTCCAGCTCTTTCTGACCTTCTTTTGTCAGGCAGACACTGGCAATGGAATTGATAAACAGCTTCTCATCCCGTCCAAGCTGTCCGGCTTCCTCCTCTGCCTTTGCCGCTCTCAGCCCGGCAAACCAGGTAAGTATCTCCATCTGCGGAAGCTTGGCCTGGGCCCTGGTAAGATTCAGTACTTCACTGATGCCCTTTATATTCATGAATTCCGGTCTCATCAAAAGCTCATATCCGTAAACCGCTCCTTCCCTGGTGGCGATAGGCTGAAAAGCAAAGCGAACCTCTTTTCTATCCAGCATCCGGTTCAGCTCCTCACTCCCGGTCAGCATATAGGAATTATGGGTGTGCTCAGTGATATCAAACTCCTTTACCACTCCTTTTACGCTATGCTTGACCATATACATGGCAAAATCCGCATAATTAAACAGCGTATCAAAGTCCCTGGCATCATCCGGATACCAGGACAGTCCTCCCGATACCCGGATGGGGAACTCATAGCCACCCTTCATATTGAGCGTAAACTCTCTGATATACTTCATGAAATCCCGAACGGCCTTACGGATTTCTTCTTTTTCTTTTCCTTTTAAAAATACAACAAATTCATCTCCGGAATACCTGGAGATGATTCCTCCGCTCTCCATAAACTTTTTCAGACAATTGGCAAAGAGAACGATGTAACGGTCTCCTTCATCATGGCCATAGGTATCATTTATGTATTTTAAATTATCCAAATCCCACATGATGACTGCGGCGCACTCATTCGTGATGCGTTTTATGGCTGCCTGGGTCTGCTCTCTGAAGGCTCTGCGGTTATAGATCTCAGTCAAAAGATCATAGTTTCGTTCCCGCTCCAGCTTTTCCTTTTCTTCCACATTGGCGGTCACATCCGTACACACCCCCATAACGGTTCCCTTTTGGGACTCATCAAGAGTAATTTCGATCCATCGTTTCCCTTCCGGCGTTTGGATACATCTCAAAATACGCTCCCCTTTTTCTTCGATACGGCCAAAGGTCTGTTCCAGAAATGCTTTGAATTCATCTGTCTGCAGATAGCAGAAGGGTCCGCCTATGGTGCCCCAGCCAAGCATTTCAAACAGGGATTTGCTGCAAAATACCCGGTCCTTCCCGGCCTCGTATTCAAACACCCCCACAAGCACATTGGCATGTTCTAAAATCCCGGACATTTTTAAGGATGTCCTTTCGGCATTCCGGTTGAGCAGTTCAATGGTTTCTGTCAATTCATCAATTTCCCTCACATACACCCGTTCCAGGGAAATCCCTATGCTTCCGGATTTCTTCCCAAGCTCTGCGCCCAGCCTGCGGATCGGCTCCGTAACGATTCTGCCGATCATATAAGCGCCCAGAAGGCTGAAAACAAGAGGAACTAGCATGGAGCTTAAAAGCATGCGCCTGACCGCATTATAGAACGCCAGGAGGTCCTTCTGACGTGCCATACCCACAAGCACCCATTCTTCCTCGCTAAAAGGCCCGCCGGTTCCATAGACCTCCAGATTTTCCATAGCCGCGTACCATTTGGTGCCATCCGGGGAGGTCAAAGAACTGATATTTTCTTTTTCATTGTCTATGTAATCAAGGGAGCCGCTTTTATTAAAATACTGGTCAAAAAGGATTCCGGAATCCGCCACAGGAATCATCGAACCGGTGCCCTTTTTTCGTATCCCCAAAACCCAGCACTCGTCAAAACTGCTGCTGATCTGTACTTCCCCAAGAATCTGTTCCAGCTGATTGACCGACATCTCCAGACCATAAACGCCTGCTACCGTTCCATCTTCTAAGATGATCGGAACGGAATAGGTAATCACAGGTATATCGTTTGGGCTTAACCGGAAAGGCGGGCTTAAATAGGCATATTCCATGGTATCCTCAGGAATTGCTTTCCTTTGGATGGCTGCCAAATAGGGCAGCTTATAAAATTTTGCAGCACCCTTTTCCCCGCTGTCAAAAAACCCCAGCTGCCAGAAGGAGTCCAGGGGAATATGGTATTTTTCAGCCAGAGACGGCAGTCCCCGTTCCATTAACAGGGAGGAATTGTCATTTAGATATCCTCCTGGATTGGAGTTGCGGATATAGAATCCGGCTTTCATATCCTCCGGACCATTGGCCGCGGCCGGTCCGTTTAAATACATAAAAGCTCCGGTGGCATAGCTCAAATGCAGCATTTCTATGGATTTTTCCATGATGGTATCAACAATTTCCCTGTTTAATACATAGTCCTTGTAAATATCCTTCGGTTCGCGGCCATCATTTTCGAGAATCTGCTGAATTTCCCCAGACATGAATCGAGAATTATTGAGCATGACGATCCAATGGTGTATGGTTTCCTTTTCCAGCCTCAGCTTTGTATTTTCCGTATTCTTGGTCAGAACGTTTAGTTCATTATTCTTTAATTTGACGGAAACTCCGCCAAAGAAAACAGTTCCGGCAATCACTGCCGCCTGCAGCACCAATAGAATGAATAATGGTCCGAGCAGCCGGGTGCGAATGGATTCACTTCTCTTCTTTTTCATAACTTATTCTCCGACGATCGCTTCCAGCTTCCCCCTTGTTTCCTCATACCAGGTATTAAAATTATCATCTGTCAAGAAATCAGCAAGTGCGCGTTCTCTTGCGGTTCCCTGTTCCATAAGTTTTTTTACCTTTTCATAATCTTCCCTGGCTTTCCCGCTCATGGAGGTCTGCAGTATTTTTCTGGCTCGGTCTCCCCCATGAAATGGCCTGGGCGTGTAAAGCAGGTATTTATTGGCGGTGTCAAGCCCAATGAGGAGATTTTGTGAGACAGGACTGTTTTCTCCTGTTTCTTTCAATAGCGGCTTCAGTACTGCTTCACTGCCTGATACTTTTTTTACGGGAAGATACCCGGAACCTATGGAAAATTCCACATTACGTTCCACGCTGGTAAACCATTTCAAAAAGACCGTGGCAGCATATTCTCTTGTCTGGTCCGAACGAAAGACCATCATACCGGCCCCCTGCTGCACCGCAAAGGGAATGGTTCCTTCAAAGTTTGGAAGGGGGTAAAGCTTGCTTTTTATAGCATAGCTGGTTCCGTCCTCCAAGGTCACAGAGGACGGAAAGTATGAGATTCCGCTGGTTGCTCCGACGTATGCTGCCAGCTTTCCTGTCTTTACATCATCACTTCTGAATTTACCGTAGGAACCGAAATATCCGTTTACATACGGAACATAATAGTTGTCCCACAGTTTCCGCATGACGTTCTTATCGAAATCCAGAGTTGTCCTTCCCCCTTCTGTGCGAAATATCTCATGTCCCAGCTGCATACTTCCCACAAGCATATAATTGGCAAAGGCGTCTCTTCCAAAGAACGCTTTTCCATCATCCGGTGTCTCTGTCAGGCTGTCCGTCCAGTGATAGTATTCACCTGCCACACGGGTAATTCCTTCCCAGGTCGCAAAAGCGGCATCTGTCTCTCCGGTGGCCTTTGAAAATTCTTCCCAGTCCGTTTGGTTTACTGCAAGAATTTCCGTTGATTTGGCAATGGGAAACACCTTGATGGCTTCCTTTCCGCCTATTTTGCCTTCTTCTATATAAGCATCCACATATTCAGAGATTTCCTCCGGAGTCAGATACGGACGCAAATCGGCAGCAAGGCCCTTCTGGTCGATCTCATACACGTTATCTGCATAGGCGGAAAATAAATCCGGCAACGGTTCAGATCCGGTTTTATGGTCAATGCTGTCTTTGATCTGACTGCTCAATTCATCAACACTGCCTTTATTAAGCGCTTTTACAAAGATCCCCTGTTCTCTCCCCTCAGTTTCATTAAAGGACTGTACCAGGCTGTCGAACGCTTCCTTTTGCACCCCGTTATAGTAATGCCAGATGGTAATGCTTATGGGATCTTTCTTGGATAACCCATAAGGGTTTTTCGTTTGGCAGCCCATTAAAAAGCCTAAGGAAGCAATCGCCGCAAGTGGTATGATCCATCTTTTTTTCATGCTTTCTCCTGTCCTGTTACATCGGAATCTGATCGTACTGGATGGCCTCCCTGATCTTTCTGGCTTCCTGTTCACCGGCCAGCTGCTTTAACAGTTCAATTCCCAGATCCAGGGCATAGCCTAGCCCTCTGGCTGTCGTTATGGTGCCGTCTGTGATCACACCCTGTTTTGTATAGGCTGCTCCCTTTAAATCGGATTCATAACCGGGATAACAGGTTGCCTGCTTTCCTTCCAGAAAGCCAAGTTTTCCCAGAATACTGGGAGCGGCACAGATCGCTGCAATTCTTTTGTTCTCTGCATAGGCTTGCTTCAAAGCGGCAATCAGGCCCTTATGCCCTTCTAAATTCCTGGTTCCAGGCATGCCTCCCGGAAGAAATAAAAGATCTGCATCGGTTACATCTGCCTCTGAAAACTCCAAATCTGCCTGAAGCTTCACCTTATGGGCGGTTACTACCTCTTTGGTTCCTGTTACGGAAACAAGTTTCACCTCCTGACCGCCTCTCATCAACACATCCACAACGGCCAATAACTCCACTTCTTCTGATCCATCTGCTACAAACGCATATACTTTTCCCATATCAATCGTCTCCTTTTCTCGTTTTAAATGTACTCACAGTTGTGATTTTTATATCATCCACAAGATACCTGGTTTCTGCTTCTTCCCCGTTTATCATCTTTATAAGGGTGTCCGCCGCCAGCCGGGCCTGTCCGCCGTGATCGTTTAACACAGTTCCCGCGATCTCTCCGGACTTAATGGATTCCACCGTATCCTGCAATGCATCCACCCCTACCAGGTAAATATCCTTCCCCGGCACAAGGCCGGCTTCTTTTGCTGCCTCCAATGCACCGTTTGCCATGGCATCATTGCTGCAGAACATGACCTCTATCTTATTGCCATACCGGGAAAAAGCCTCCCGGGCCAGTTTTTTACCGCTTTCCCTGCTCCAGTCTCCGCTTCCGGAATACAGTTCTTCTGCTTTCATTCCGCCTTTTTTTAATGCCTTTATGGCATATTCCGACCGGTATTCACTGGCTTCATTGCCTTCTTCGCCTTTCAGCATCCCGCAGGACACCACTCCATCTCCATTAAGATCTCCTTTTTTTGGTGTTTCCAAAATGATTTCTCCCTGATAGGAGCCTGCCTGTCTGGAATCAGTTCCGACGCTGGAAACCGCCATATGTTCCTTCTTCCACCGCAGCTGTTCCGTTTGCTTTGGCTCCCGGTTAATAAATATGAGGGGAATTCCCGCTTTATTAGCTGCATCAGCCAGCCGGCCGGCGGCAGAGACTTCCACCGGATTCACAAGAAGCCCTTTGCAGCCATCTGCAATCAACCGGTCCACCTGCTGGTTTTGGGTCTCCTGATTTCCGTCTGCATTGCGGAGCACTACCTGGGCATGGTACGTTTCTTCCAGATATTGTTTCAGCTCCGAACGGTATAATTTCATAAAGGTGTCATCGTACCGGTAAATACTCACACCGATCTTAGGCCCTGTCTCTTTCCCGGCTGCTTCGGTTCCTGCTTCCTGTGCCGGGGCTTTTCCTGTTTCCCTTTTCTGGCCCGTCACCGCACAGGCAGAAAGCAGAAATGCCGCCCCGAATAGTAAAATGCCTGCAAAAACATCTTTCTTTGACCGTTTCATCTTTCTTTTCTCCTGGATTTTACTGTATTCCTTATAATATCACTTTTTTCCATATTTTACCACATCCTTCTATTTTTTATCCATCTGTGGTATACTAGCAGCATTTGGCAATACTTTAAGAAAAAAAGGAGGTCTCTTTCATGGAAATCGAGCGCAAATATTTAATCACCAAACTCCCGGAAGGTGCCACAGACTTTCCCTGCCACAGGATCGAACAGGGGTACCTCTCCACCGACCCGGTGGTCCGTGTGCGAAGGGAAGACGATACCTACTATCTCACTTATAAATCAAAGGGACTTATGGAACGGGAAGAATACAACCTGCCTCTTACAAAGGATTCCTATGACCACCTGATAAAAAAGGCGGACGGCCATATTCTTACGAAAAAAAGATATCTCCTTCCCCTAAAAGGGTCTGACCACCTGACCATTGAACTGGATATCTTTGAAGGACCGTATGAAGGGCTTATGCTGGCAGAGGTGGAATTTCAAAGCAGAGAGGAAGCGGAAACCTTTACTGCCCCCGATTGGTTCGGGAAAGACGTTACATTCTCCGGCGAATATCAGAACAGCCGGCTCAGCAGGCTTATATAAACAGGCAAAAAAACGAAGCGAAGGCGTAATACATCTGTATTTCCACACCTTCGCTTCCATTCTTTTTAACAGCATGCAGACATTCGTCTTCCAGCCGGTTTCATTTCCGCATTTACTTCTTTGCAATATATTTTCTGATATCAAGAGCGATGGCCACGACGATAACAATGCCTTGTGCAATGTACTGGTAGTTGGTATCCACTCCCAGATACTGGAGGCAGGTTTTTAAAATCTCAAATACCAATACACCGATCAAAACGCCGGATACTTTTCCAATCCCTCCGTTTACCGATACACCGCCGATGGTGCATGCCGCAATGGCTTCCAGCTCCCAGCCCATCCCCATGTTTACCGAGGAACCGCCGGATTTGGCACCTACCAGGAATCCGCCAAGTGCATACAGCGCTGCTGCAGTTACATAGATGATGATTTTGGTTTTATTGGTATTGACACCGGATACTTCTGCTGCCTGCTCATTTCCCCCGATGGCATACATGTATTTTCCGTGAGGGGTCTTATTATAAATGAACCAGATGACCAGTCCTACGACAAGCGCAATCAAAAACAGATAGGGAACGACTCCAAACAGCCTTCCTTTGGCCACTTCCGTATACGCCGGACGGTAACCGCCGATGGGTGTTGCATTGGTATACACCAGGCAGGCACCGTATACAATCAGCTGCATTCCCAAGGTTCCGATGAAGGCGGGAACCTGAAGATAAGAAATTACAAGACCGTTGATTAAACCAAAGATGGCGCATACTCCAATGCAGATCAGCAGTACCACAAATACCCACCAGATTCCAAAATCAGGAAGATTGGGGAAAAATTTGCCGCTGTAGCCCGGTTTTTGGAGCAGGGTGCCGGCAAGACAGGCAGAAAGTCCTACGATACGGCCTGCCGACAGGTCTGTACCTCTTGTAATAAGACATCCGGAAACACCGCAGGCAATGATAAAGCGGGGCGCTACGTTTAATGCAATATTTTTCAAGTTATCAAATGATCCGAAAGATGGCTGCTTAACCGCTGTAAATATGGCCAGCAGGATGAGGACAACTATAATTCCATTATTGATAAGGAAATCCTTCAAACTAATCTTTTTTGCCGTCATGACTTAACCTCCTGTGTGGAACTTTCTCCTATTTTATCGTTCATATCGAATTTGGTGGCAAACGCCATGATCTTCTCCTGGGTCGCCTCTTCATTCTCCACTTCTCCTGTAATACGTCCGTTGCACATGACGATAATACGGTTTGACATACCGATCAGCTCCGGCATCTCAGAGGATATCATGATAATGGATTTCCCCTGCTTGACCAGGTCCACCATGATCTGATAAATCTCATATTTTGCACCTACGTCAATTCCTCTGGTCGGTTCATCCATGATGAGTATATCCGGGTTATTGGCCAGCCATCTGGCGATGATCACCTTTTGCTGGTTTCCTCCGGACAAAGACTGGATCTGGGTCCGGTCACTGGGAGTTTTGATGCTCAGTCTGGCAATGCTGTTTTTTACTACCTCCGCCACTTTCTTTCCATTGATGACGCCGGCTTTGGTATAGTTGCGGTAGGATGAGACAGCCGTGTTGTCAGAAATACTCAGACAACCGAAGATCCCGTTCCCCCGCCGGTCCTCTGTAATCATACCGATGGAATTATTGATGGCATCCTGCGGATGCCTGATCGTTACCTTTTTGCCAAGGACTTCGATTTCCCCTCCGGCAATATGACGCATTCCAAAAATTGCTTCCATCAGTTCGGTACGCTGGGCACCGACCAGGCCGCCAAAGCCTAAGATCTCTCCCCGTCTCAGTTCAAAGGAGCAGTCCTGGAAGGAACGGCTGTGTATGCTGCTCAAGTGGCTTACCTTTAATAAGACTTCATCGGTCCGGTAATCATCTTTCGGCGGATAGACGTTTCCCAGCTCACGTCCCACCATCTGTTTTACGATGTCTTCATCCGTAATTCTGTTGATTTCCCATGAGCCCACATAAGTACCATCCCGCATGATGGTAATATCGTCTGCGATCTGTCTGATCTCTGCCATCTTATGGCTGATATATATCATAGAAACTCCCCTGGATTTTAACTCCCGGATAATACGGAAGAGGGCTTCTACTTCATTATCAGTTAGTGAAGAAGTCGGTTCGTCCAGAATCACAAGCTTTGCATTCTGGCTGACTGCTTTGGCAATTTCCACTGACTGCATTTGTCCGATTGATAGAGTTCCCAGCTTTGCTTTGGGATTAAAGCTCATTTTTACATCCTTGAGCCATTTTTCCGCTTCTGAATTCATGGTCTTATGATCCACGATTTTTAAAGGACCTGCTTTTATCAAAGGATACCTTCCCAGATACATGTTCTCCGCAATGGATCGTTCCGGTACTGGCTGCAGCTCCTGATGCACCATGGCAAGCCCCTTGTGCAGCGCATCATCCGGGTTTGCGATGGTCACTTTGTTTCCGTCAATAAAGACTTCCCCTTCATCCATTTTGTAGATGCCGAAAAGGCATTTCATTAAAGTGGATTTGCCTGCTCCGTTTTCTCCCATCAACGCGTGAACGGTACCGGGACGTACTTTTAAGTTGATTTTGTCTAGCGCCTTGACGCCGGGAAAGGATTTACTGACCCCAACCACTTCCAGTCTGTATTGCTCTGCCATCCCGTTTCTCCTTTCATTCCTTTTAAAAATCGGGTGTGCCTTTCCGACACACCCGTGATACATCTGCTGGAACTTATTTTAACTTATCAAGAGTGTCCTGTGCATTTTCTTTGGTGATTTTTACATAGTCAACCATGTTCACATTATCCACGGGTTCCCCTTTTAAGTATTTGACAGCCAAATCACTTGCTGTCTTTGCCTGTGAGAGATGATCGTTGAATACGGTACCTGTCTGTTTGCCGTCGAGGATGTTCTGAACGGCCTCGGTCAGCGCATCCACACCAACCAGGTAGATATCTTTATTCACGGTACGGCCTGCTGCTTCAATTGCCTGCAGGGCACCCAGTGCCATGGCATCGTTGTTGCAGAAAATGACTTCAATTTCATCTCCGTACTGTGTCAAAGCATCCTGAGCGATCTGCTGTGCTTTCGCCTGATCCCAGTCCCCGCGCTGTTTTAAAAGCTCTTTTACCTTTGCCCCTGAATCGGTAAGTGCTTTGATAGAAAATTCGGTTCTGTACTGTGCATCAACGTTTTCCGGGTCCCCCTGGATCATGATATAGCTGATCACGCCGTCGCCGTTGAAATCCCCTTTGTTTGGAGTTTCCAGAATTTCTTCTCCCTGGAAGGTTCCGGACTGTCTGGCATCGCAGCCCACGTATGTAGCATTGATCTTTTCATCTTTCCATCTCTGCTCTTCTTCCGGGTCCGGCTCACGGTTGATGTAAACCACCGGAATTCCTGCTTCCTTGCACATATCGGTAATTTCCGGGGCAGAGGACGCCTGAACAAGGTTTAAAATCAGCACATCGTACTTCTGAGTAATGAAGTTCTGAATCTGATTGGTCTGTTCTGCCTGATCCCCTTTTCCATCCTGGATTACCACGTTTTCTTTCTTAAAGCCCAGTTCTTCGGTCAAATAGCGCTGAAGTTCCGTTCTGTAAAGTGTCATAAAGTTATCGTCGAATTTGTAGATAGAGATACCGATTTTTTTATCAGCCAGATCTCCTCCTAACGCATCCTTTACTGCCTCTGCAGTGCTTTCTGCCCCGCTTGTATCTTCTTTCTTTGTATCAGCGGCAGTGGTTGTCTCTGACCCGGAAGTGGTTGCCTTACTGCCTGAACTACAGGCTGCCATGGAAAATACCATTGCAGATGCAAGGCCTACTGCGAAAACTTTTTTGAGTAATCTCATAAAAAATCCTCCCTTTTCATTATATAGTTGACGATTATCAGCGTTTTGCTTCATCGACATGCAAATTATATATTTTTTTTGTGCATTTTTCTATATAATTTTATTTGGTGATATATAGATTTTTTTAGATTCTCCAATTTTTTCTTAGAAATTATTTTATTTTTGCTAATCATATGTAAAAAATAATGGCTTAATCGGCATGGACGGCTTTCTGGCTGCATTCGTAGTATTTTCCATCATACAGGGGTACTTCTTTTTGGACATCCTGTGAAAGAGACGCGGCGGCAGCGATTTTAAAAATCACACTGGCGTATTCCCTGTTGTCACACTGGACCGTTCCAAAAATCTTTCCGGACCGCAGGCCCTCAAGTCCCTGCGGCGTACCGTCGATCCCAACGATCTTAACCGGTCTTTTATAGCCGTTCCGTTCCAGAGCATCTGCCGCTCCCAATGCCATATCATCGTTATTGCAGATCACCACTTCAAGCTGATCCGGGTAATCTAAAATCCACTGTTCCATCCAGGCCGAGGCCTGGCTTCTGTCCCAGTTTGCCATGCCTCCTGTGATTTTCTCCAACGGAACACCGCCGTCTTTTAAGGTCTGAATGGACCATTCGGTCCGGATCAGTGAATCCTGGTGGCTGTTCTCCCCTTCCAAAAGGGCATAGCTGACTTTGCCGTCACCATTAAAATCCAGGGAAGACGGATCTTTTTTATAGGCATCCACTAAAATATTTCCCTGAAGAACTGCGGATTCTTTTGCATTCTCCCCCACATAGTAAAGCTTTTCCCAGCGGCGCATATCTTCCTCTACCGGTTCTCTGTTAAAGAACACCACCGGAAGATCTGCCTCCATGGCTTTGCTGATGATGTTTGATGCCATGGAACGGTCTACTATGTTCACACAGATGGCATCATAGCCCAAAGAGATAAAGCGGTCCACCTGGCTGTCCTGGGTATTTTGGTTCCCTTTTGCATCCACAATCTCCATAACAACCTTAATTCCTGTCTCTTTTTCGTATTCCTTTGCCTGTTCCTCCAGATTGGCCCGGATGGTATTGATAAAGGAATCATCGCCCCGGTATAGGGTGACTCCGATTCGTATGGACCTTTTATGTTCCGTCTCTCTGCCCTTCATTCCCTGATAAAACAATCCCCCAAAAACCAGCAGCAAAACAATTGCTGCGATCACACCATATCGCCTTCTCATTTTCCCTTCCCTCACTTAATCGATCGGATATAATATTTTTTCATATCTGCGTTCCCGCAAATTGCCTTTATTAATATAGTAGGACTCCAAAACAATCTGCTCCCTCTCCTGTCTTTGATGGATTGCTTCTACTGCCTTTTCAATGCATGTATAACCGGCATCAAACTGGTTGGCGGCAATCACCCCCTTAATGATCCCTTTATCCAGTTCTGTTAAAATTTTAGTTGTACTTCCCACTCCGTAAAGCCCTGTAATAGAACTTTCGTATCCCGGACTATCTGCAATGATTTCTGCGGAAGCATCAAGACTTTCCACATCTATGGCCGCAAGAATGGCTTTTTTTCTGCCTGGATATACCGTCCCTTCTATGATCTGCCGGAACGTCTCTTCATTCTCTTTCTCATACAGTTCTGCACAAAATCCCGCTTTTTTCAGTTCCGATGTTAATCCGGCATAAATCTCTCTGTTATACCCGTATTCCAGTCCTTCCGTAAAAATAAAGACGGGAATGGAAGAATCGTTTTCTTCTGCAATGGCCTGTCCCAGCCGTTTCCCCTGGGCTTCATAGTCCATGGCTATGCCGCTGCGGACCTGGTCATTGGGAAACATCGTTCCCATGATAATGACCGGACTGTTTAACACCATATCGTCAAGTCTTCCGGCACATTCCTCCGGCTTTACGGGAAACAATACCACGGCAGAAGCTCCGTCAGTTATCTCTCTTTTTAGAAGTTCCATCTGCCGGGCCACATCTCCCTTTTCAAAAAGCGTGATAAAACTCACATCCACGTTATATTCCTCTGCCGCTTTATCTGCACCTTTCCGAAAGTTGGCATAAAACTCATCGTTTGTATCACTGACGATGACAGAAACCGGATAAATTTCTGTTTTCTTTTCTTTAATAATAAGATCCGTTGAAGATAAAAGATACAGGAATACCAGAACAACTGCCATCAGTCCCCATAATAATTTTTCCTGTTTTGTCATGACCTTTCGTCCTTTTCTAACCCAGAGCCATAAGGAATCGCCGGCAGGTGAATGGTGATTGTGGTTCCTTCATCCGGCTCTGAAACAATTGTAAGCCCGTAGGCAGCTCCAAAATATAGTTTGATCCGTTCATTGACATTCTTAACTCCGATCCCGGAGCCTTTCTTTGACGTGCTGGAAACCTGATCGGAAAATAAGCCTGCCACCTGTTCTGATGTCATGCCAAGTCCGTTATCGGTTACGGTCAAATATAAGTTATCTTCTTTTTGGAATACGTTTAAAAGAATTTCCCCGTCACCATCCATGAATTCCATTCCATGATAGATCGCATTTTCCACAAGCGGCTGGAGCACCAGCTTTAAACTTGTCAGTTCCATACATGACTCTTCGGCATGGATCTCGTAGGAAAACTTGTTTTTAAAACGCATATGCTGGATCATTAAATAATTTCTGACGTGTTCCAGTTCATCCCGCACGGTGATGACGCTTTTTCCTTTGCTTAAGCTGATCCGGAAGAAACGGGCCAGAGCAGTTACTGCCTTTACAGCTTCTGCTTTTTGTTCGTTTTCGATCATCCAGACTATGATGTCAAGGGTATTATATAAGAAATGAGGATTGATCTGAGACTGGAGTGTGTCGAATTCCTGCTTTCGTTTGGCCTCGTGCTCCGCTACGATGTCATCCATGAGAACACGGATCTGCTTTGCCATATTTTTAATGGAATTCCCAAGATGCTGGATCTCATAAGATCCTCCGATGGAAACAGGAGTCTCTAAATTGCCTTCTTCCAGAATTCCTACGGATTTTTCTAGCTCCTTGATCGGATTTGTGATGCGCGATGAGATGTAAGAGTTGATCAGGGCAAGAACGGATAAAATCAAAGTGATAAGAAATACAATAAACAGCCTGGTTTTAATCGAATTTAAGGAAATCACATTTTTCGGTGTTACACCCACCACCTTCCAGCCGGTGTAGCCGATGGATTTAACCGTAATGATCCTTTGTTTTCCTTCAAATTCTTCCCGGTGGGTCCCGTCCTTATAGCCGGCGGCTGTCATGTTGTTCTCCTGCAACCGTCCTGAATCGATCAGCTGGAGCTTGGGATGATAGAGAATCTCTCCTTCATTGCTGATCAGATAGACATAACCGCCCTTTGCCGTCGTCACGCCGTCAAAGAGATGTTCCAGGCTGGAGTAGCTCAAATCCACAAGAAGGACGCCCTGGGTGGTTGAGGTCCCTTCGGTCAGCTCGATGGCTCTTGATAAGGATACCACCCAACGGTACTGGTTTTCATTGTTATCAAAAATATACTGGACATGAGGATAAGAAAAATGCTGGTTCTCTGTTTTTTCCAGGGCATTTTTAAACCAGCTTTCCTCTGTCACCGGAAGGCCGGTCTTTAATCTGGCGGCAGGTACGGTTTCCACCATGGTACCGGACTGGGTAAAGAGGGCAATGTTATCCACATTATCCTTGTTGTTGTCATATAAAAGGGTAATCTCGTTATTGATGGATTCCGAGGAAAGGTCTGCATTCTTTACGGCACCGTAATATAAGGAATCCGACAGCTTCATGACGGTACGGAGATAGGACTCCACAGACCTCGCCACCTGATTGATCAAACTCTGGTTTTCTGCCATGACCATTTCTGAAACCTGGCTGCTAAGCCGCTGATACAACGAAAATGTAATCAGCAGGCTGGCGGCAAGTGCGGTCACGGTAAAATATACAAATATGGTATAACGAATGCTGATATTCTTCTTTTCCATTACCTGGCTCCACGAAATCTGGTCGGTGAAACACCGAACTTTTTCTTAAAGACATAACTGAAATAGTTTTGTTCCTGATACCCTACCTTGGCCGCAATGATGTAGGTTTTATCGTCGGTCTTTTTCAGCAGCTCCACTGCCTTGTTAAGCCGCAGATCGGTTAAATAGGCAATATAGGTCTGTCCGGTCTCTTTTTTAAACATGGTGGAAAAGTAGGCCGGACTCATGTGAAGATGGCGGCATATCATCTCCACCGAAAGGTCGGGATTCTGGTAGTGGTCCATAATATACTGCTTGGCCTCATATATCACCTGACGGGTGGTCATATCCCGCTCCTGGTTGATCTTATGATTCATCTTTCGGGCAATTTTTAACAGCCACTGTCCAAATTCTTCCATCTTTTTCAGTTTATCAAAGACCTCCATATACTCCAGTTCACCGCCCATGAAATCCTCCATGGCAAGATCATACTGCTGCATCAGCTGAATGATGCTGTTCAAAACTCCGATCCTATAGACCTGCTGCTGGCGGTGATGGACTTTGGCGGTTTTCATTTTTTCAATGATGCTTTTCACTGATGCCTCAATCTTTTCTTCCGGACCGAATTTAATGGCAGAGATCAGCTCGGCTTCCGTTACACTGTCAAATTCCAGCTTTCCTGCTGCTGCCGGCTCCATATCATTAATGTAAATGGTGCTTCCGATGCCCGCAATGGCTTTGTAGCCAAGTGCATCAACGGCGGACTGATAGGCTCTTAGGACCCCGGATAATTCCTCACAGCTGTGTCCGATCCCGATGGTAACAGGCACCTTTAAGATTCGTTTTGTTTCCTTGCAGATATCTCCCAGCACGTCGATCAGCCCTGTAATGGAGTTGTCCTCAT
This sequence comes from Lacrimispora sinapis, assembly GCF_043633585.1. Classification (NCBI taxonomy): domain Bacteria; kingdom Bacillati; phylum Bacillota; class Clostridia; order Lachnospirales; family Lachnospiraceae; genus Lacrimispora; species Lacrimispora sinapis. Next base: position 2,207,731 of record NZ_CP141832.1, read on the forward strand.
CAAGGGCTGCGATCACCACCATATCTGCCTCGGAGGCGGACTGAAAAAGAGCGAAGCGGGAATATCCTTCCAGCTTTTCTCTTACAATCTGCATGACAGAAATGGGGATAAGTTCTTCTTCGTTATGGAGAGACAAAGGTTCCCCCACCTCTTCTTTTTCCACATCAATGGCCCCGATCACCCATTTTTTTGCTCCGAGAATCGGAATATCATACTCCTTTAGCTTCTGCTCCACCAGTTCTTTGTGTAATTTTTTGTGAACCATATCATTGAAAAACTGTTCCCGGATAATGGGCAGGCTGTTCCGGTACTTTTCTCTTAAACGGCTTAAATTTCTTTTCTCCTCGATTTCTAAGTCCAGGTTGCTCTTGATCCGTTTTAAGATAGAGGTCAGTTCCTCCACATTGACCGGTTTTAAGATGTATTCCGTCACATTCAGCTTTATGGCCCGCTGGGCATATTCAAAATCATCGTAGCCGGAGAATATGACCACCTTCATGGAAGGATACCGCTGTCTAACCTTTTCCGCAAGGGCAAGGCCGTCCATGTAAGGCATCCGGATATCGGTCAGAACCACATCCGGCTCCAGCATCTCAATTTTTTCCATGGCATCTTCCCCATTTTCCGCATCCCCCACCATCCGGAAACCGGCTGCCTGCCATTCAATCTTCTTTATGATACTTTTCCGTACTTCTTCTTCGTCATCAACTAAAATTATGCTGTATAATTCCATGGTGTTCTACCCCTCATAAGAAACCTGTTTTTTATTTTACCTGATACAGCAGTGCGTTCACGATGGCCGCCGCCACATTGCTTCCGCCCTTTCTCCCTTTTGCAACAATATAGGGAATGCCGGAAAGCGACATGATCATCTCTTTTGACTGAACCACATTGACAAAGCCAACCGGTACTCCGATGATCAGTCTTGGGTGGATTTTACCTTCCTGTATCAGCTCATATAACCGGACCAGGGCTGTGGGCGCATTCCCCACCGCAAAAATACAGTCTCCGGAAAGCCTGGAGGCCTTGTCCATACTGGCACAGGCACGGGTCGTATCATGGGCTTTGGCATATTCTGCCACGTCTTCGTCCGCCATAAAGCAATCCACCGTGCAGTTCAGCTTTTTTAAAGCCGCTTTATTGATTCCGGCTTTCCCCATGTTGGTATCTGTAATGATCTGAATGCCTTCTTTTAACGCTTCCAGCCCTTTTGTTACTGCGTGGGGGGAAAAAATCAGATTCTTAGCATATTCAAAATCCGCAGTGGTGTGTATGACACGTTTGATCACCAGTTCATTCTCCGGGTCCAGTGTTTTTTCTCCCAGTTCCTGGGTGATCAGTTCAAAGCTGCGTTTTTCTATTTCCTCGGGGAGCACCCGTTCCAGTTCGTAATGTTTCATTTGTTCCTCCATCTTTTTTTCGGTTTATGATAACCCCATAATCTGGTAAATCTTCTTCATGTCAATATTTTCACGAAGATATCCTGCCAGCCGTTCGTACTGTTCTTCCTTATATTCCTGGTAGGAGATCCTGTCTTTTAAGGAATCTGAAAGTCCCTTTCCTCTCATCAAAGCCTTAACAATGGTTTCCGCAATTCGTTCCTTATCGAAAAAACCATGGATATAAGTCCCGTAAACGTTCTCTTTCTGACAGCCCTCCATCTTTGCCAAGCGGGAACCGGACTGACTCTCCGTTACATAAGTCAATGGCGGAACAGACCGGGCCGTTTCTCCCATATGGATCTCATATCCCTCCACCTCCAGGCCGGAAAGCTCCGAAAAGATTCCTTCTACCTTGGCAAGAGTCCCTTTCACTCTGGTCCTGGTCTTTTCTTTTCCAAACACCGTTCGGATGGGCAGTAATCCCATTCCTTTTACCTGCGAAGAAACGGTTGTCTCCACTCCGTAAGGATCTGCCAGGCTTTCTCCCAGCATTTGGAAGCCTCCGCAGACACCGAAAACAGGAACCCCTTCAGCATTTTTTTTGCATATGGCCGCCTCCAGACCGTTCTGCCGGATGACGAGCAAATCTTCAATGGTATTTTTGCTTCCAGGCAGAATGATCATGTCAGGACTTCCAAGATCCTGCAGACGGTCAACAAAACGAAGCTGTACCTGGGGTATGGAAGAAAACACCTGGAAATCCGTAAAATTGGATATTCTGGGAAACCGGACCACCGCAATATCAACTGCGGTATATTCGGTTTTTTCCGTGCCTGTCAAATGGTCCCCAAGGCTGTCCTCATCCTCTAAATCCACCTTCATATAAGGGATCACCCCAGCCACCGGAATGTGCAGTTTTTCTTCAATCATGGAAAGTCCTGGATCTAAAATGGTTTTGTCTCCCCGGAATTTATTGACGATCAATCCGGCAATCCTCTGGCGTTCCTTCTCTTCCAGCAGCATGACCGTTCCGTACAGCTGGGCAAACACACCGCCCCGGTCAATATCTCCCACCAGAAGGACCGGGGAATCCGCCATCTCCGCCATTCCCATATTGACAATATCGTCCTGTTTTAAATTGATCTCCGCAGGACTTCCGGCTCCTTCTATCACAATAATATCATACTCTTTTGAAAGCTTGTCAAATGCTTTTTGGATCTCCGGGATCAGTTTTTTCTTGTATGCAAAATACTCTCTCGCCGGCATGTTGCCGATGGAAATTCCATTAACAATGACCTGGGACCCAATATCATTGGTGGGCTTTAAAAGAATGGGATTCATGGCTGCGTCCGGCTTTATGCCGGCGGCCTCTGCCTGTACCACCTGGGCACGCCCCATCTCCAGACCTTCCTCCGTAATAAAAGAGTTAAGGGCCATATTCTGAGACTTAAACGGAGCCACACGATATCCGTCCTGTTTGAAAATCCGGCATAAGCCTGCCGCGATCAGACTCTTTCCTGCATTGGACATGGTCCCCTGTATCATGATGGTTTTCGCCATTTTCTTATTTCCTTTCTGTCAAGATGGATTTTAACACAGAAAGAAATGCTTCGTTTTCTTCCCTCTGCTTCACGCAAATCCTGTAAAAGGTGCCGTCAAGTCCCCGGTAATTGGCACAGGAACGGATCAAGACCTTTTTTACCAGGAGCTGGCGGTACAGCAGCTTCTCTTCCTGTAGTGCTTCCGTTCTCAAATCCTTGAAAAATATATAATTTGCCTTTGAATCATACACCCGAAAGCCAAGAGCCGTAAGGTTATCTTTTAAATATTCCCGTTCACAGGCAATGAGACTTCTTGCCGCTTCCACATATGCCGTTTCCTCAAGTGCCGCCTCTCCTGCGGCCTGGGCGATGGAGGACACACTCCAGGGCTGCCGGATCTGGTGGATTTTCTCTAAGACGGTGCTGTCCTTACAGATGCCGTACCCCAGACGGATTCCCGCCATGGCGTAAATTTTCGTAAATGCCTTTAACAGGAATACTTGTTCATGAGAACCCTTCCGGAGAAATTCAAGGGCCGAATGGCGGTGCGGGTCTTCCAAAAACTCATTGAAGCATTCATCCAGCACCAGAAAAATACGCTTCTCTCTGCAGTAATCAAGAAGAGGGTGCAGCTGCTCCTTTTTTAAGGCAAAGCCAGTCGGGTTATTGGGATTGCATAAAAATATCATCTGAAAGGAATGACTGCTTTCTTCTATCCAGGCAATCAGTTCCTGTTCCCTAAGGGCGAACTCCTCTTCTTCTTTTAATTCATAATAGGTAATGCCGCAGGAAACCGAACGAAGTGCCTGCTCGTACTCCAAAAATGACGGAGCAATCAATAGGGCTTCTTTGGGTCTGACCGCAGTAACCACCTGAAAAATCAAATCCGCCGCTCCATTTCCGCATATGATCGTTTCCATGGGGATTTCATGAAATTTAGCAAGCTTTCCTCTAAGGGAAGCCGACTGGCTGTCCGGGTAACAAAAGCACTGGTCTGCTGCCTGGCAAACCGCCCTGCGCACACCTGCCGGAACCCCCAGAGGGTTGATGTTGGCTGAATAGTCCATTGTAACACTGTTGGTATAAATATCTCCACCGTGTTGATATTCCATAGTTCTCTCCTGTTTTCATAGAATGCTTTAAGCGGTAAAAAAGAACAGTATGACTACCGGGATCAAAGCCAGAATATAGGTGACCGACATCAACGTATTGGCCCTTCGGATATCTTCATATGCTACGGGCCTTACAGGATCTCCTATGGTAGGTTTTTCATACCGCTTTCCAAAGTAAAAGGCATCTCCGGCAAGCTGGATCTGCAATACGCCTGCACAAACCGCCTCTGTCTGGGCGGAATTGGGGCTTTTATGATTAAAATGGTCTCTTTGAAATATCTTTATGCCCATGGCTCCGCTGTATGGATTCTGACTGCCTTTTGTAAATCCATAAAAAAACTGGCATACATATCCGGCCAAGATCATAAGTCCGGCAGAAATCCTGGCTGGAATGAAATTGCAAAGATCATCAAGCCTGGCCGCCGCCCGTCCAAACCATAAGTACCGGTCATTTTTATAGCCCACCATGGAATCCATGGTATTGACTGCTTTATAAAGATAAATTCCCATTCCACCGAAAAAAATCATGGAAAGCAAAGGAGCAATGATCCCATCTGACGTATTCTCCGCCACGGTTTCAATGGCCGCTTTGGCGATTCCCGTATCGGTCAGTGACTGGGTATCCCGGCCTACGATCATGGATACTGCCTGTCTGGCCTCCTCCACATCGTTTTTTTCAAATCCATGAAATACCTTCATGCTTTCCATACGCAGTGACCTCCATGCCATCATCTGACCGCACATAAGACTTTCTACGAGAAAACCTGCGTAAGGAGAAATGATCCACCCAACTGCCATGACCGTTCCCGATATAATTCCTGTAAGGAGAAGCACGAAAACCACCAGCCACCTGCCGGCTGCCAGTTCCCCCTTCTCCCCTTTTGGAAACCATTTTCTCAAAATCTTCTCTAAGCGGCTGATCAGGTTCCCGATTCCGCAGACGGGATGCCAAAGCCACCTGGGATCTCCCAGGCAAAAATCCAGGAAACAGCCGGTAAGGACTGCTAATAAATGTAGTCGTATCATTGATCCATTCCTTATGTATTCTATTTGATGCGGGAAGCAATGCCGCAGACCAGTCGGTAAACTTCTTCTGCTTTCTTCGCCAGTAAGACGGCCGACCTCCCAGACACTTCTCTCCACTCCCGGTCTTTCGGCTCCATGGGAACAATCCCGCAGCCCAGTTCATTGGAGATGATGATTGCATCTTTATTTTCCTTTTCTATGGAAGCAATAAATTCTTCCACACTTTTCCCCTCTTTTAAAATCCGCCTGATATATTCATGAAAATCATGAATGATGGGCCTTTTTAAGGCAGCGTCAAAACGGTCTGTCCGTCCTTGTGCTACCTGCGCTGTCTGAATCCCGGCTTTTTCAGCCAGTTCTTTTGCAAAGGCCAGTTTCCCCTGCCAGGCTCCGCCAATAATCAGAATCATAGGAACTCCTTTCTATCATGTACTATACAAAATGGGATACCCCCGCCAGGCCAGCCACCAGGGCCAGTTCACAGAGCTGAAGGAAATAACCGGCAAGATCACCTGTAATTCCTCCAAATTCCCGTTTTGCCATGATGTAATAATATCCGTATACAAGAGCAGAGACCAAAAAGCTGACCCCTGCTGCAAGAAATCCGCCCAGATACCAGATCAGCATCACCGCCGCAAATGCATACATCAGCATAACCACTCCAACGGTGCGCTTATGGGAAGCATTGGAAAAGGAGGCAGCAAGTCCGCTTTTCTTTGCCTTGGGAAAGGTGACTACGGCCAGACCGCTCAGCGCCCGGGTCAGTATAAATATCATACAATAGGCCGGAAGCATCCCCGGCTTCAGTTCCCAAAAGGCCGTCACATAAAGGAGAAGGTAAACACCGCAGCCGATTATGGCAAAGGCACCTGTATGGGGGTCCTTTAATATCTCCAGTTTCTTTTCTGTTTCCATGTGAGAGGACCTTGCGTCGATCACATCGAGAAGTCCGTCCATATGGATTCCTCCCGTAATAAGAATCGGAAGGACCACCGGAAAGAGCTGTCCAAAAAATGGAAACCCCAGCCCAACACTGAACAAACGGACAGCCATCTGCAAAAGTCCGATGACGGCACCGATCAGAGGGAAAAAGCACATGGCGTATTTCATCCGCTCCTTTGTCCATTCTACCTGGGGCATGGGGATGCGGGAATACATGGAGAACGCAATCACAAAGCTTCCCGGCAAATCTATTTTCCCTGTTGATTCATCATGTTTCGGATCTTTCATTGTCTTCTCCCTGTTTTTTTTCTGCCATAAAACAGCACTTTTCAAATATCATATCACAATCGGCAGAAAATGTCATTTCCATTCAAAAAACAAAGACCCGCATCCCGAGAAAGGATACCGGCCTTGTCTTTATTGTCGATCCAAAACTACAGCTGCAGCATGTTACAGCTATGGGATCATGTTGTTTAAATCAGGAAGCACCATAAGGCTTCTCTTTAAAATCCCTTTCATAAAAGCGATGGCAGTTCCATAATTGGTAAATGGGATGCCTGCATCCGCCGCACATTTTCTGCGGTATTCCATCTCTCTTTCATTGAGCATACAGCCGCCGCAGTGGATAATCAGGCGGTAAGAGGAAAGCTCGTCCGGAAATTCCCGTCCGGAGGTAGTTTCCACCACAAGATCTTTCTTTGTATACTCCTTAAGCCATCTGGGAAGTTTCACCGTTCCGATATCGTCGCACTGTCTGTGATGGGTACAGCCTTCGGAAATAAGAATCTTATCTCCGTCTTTCAGTTTGGAGATCGCCGCTACCCCCTTGATGGCATCCTCTAAAAATCCTTTGTACCGGGCCATAAGTATGGAAAAGGAGGTGAGAAGAATGTCATCGGGTGTATCCATGTTTACCTGTTCAAATGCCTGGCTGTCCGTAATGACAAGCGCAGGTTTCGTTCCAAGCCGTGCCAAGGTCTCCTTTAACTCCGTATCACGGACGGAAATGGCTACCCCGCCTGCTTCCAGGATGTCACGAATGGTCTGCTGCTGGGGCAGTATGAGCCGTCCCTTTGGAGCCGCTTTGTCAATGGGGATCACAAGCACCACCAAATCCAGGGGTTTTAATAAATCTCCCACTATCCTCAGCTTTGTATCACCGGTATTTACAAGTTTTCCGATCCGTTCCTTTAATTCGTGGATGAATGATCCATCTGCCGCGCTGACGGAAAGTCCGTCCGGATAATCCTGTCTGCCAATTAAATCGCATTTATTGTAAGCCACTACATAAGGAATTTTCTTTTCTTCAAAAAGGCGAATTAGTTCTTTATCCGCCTCTGTTTTGCCCACGGTTGCGTCAACCACCAAAACCGCACAGTCTGCCCGGTTTAATATCTGCTTTGTCTTTCTTACTCTCATTTCCCCTAACGTGCCTTCATCATCAAAGCCGGGGGTATCTATGATCACGACGGGCCCCATGGGAAGCAGCTCCATGGACTTATAAACCGGATCAGTGGTAGTTCCTTTTACATCGGATACAACGGAAAGCTCCTGGCCTGTCACCGCATTGACCACACTGGATTTCCCCGCATTGCGCCGCCCGAAGAAGCCGATATGTACCCGTTCGGAGGATGGTGTTTCGTTCATTCCCATACATATTACCTCATTTCATCAGTCTAAGTGTCAGAAACGGAAATCTCTGATTCCTTCTTCAATCTTCTTTAAATGATCTTCACAGATCAGCCGCACATTTTCCTTGGGAATGCGGTTCAACTCTGCGTCAATCAGCGCTTCCCCGATTTTTACCGTTTCCTCGGAAGCGTAATCCATCAAATATTCCTTCAGCGTCATAAGCGCATTGGGCTGACAGCAGTTATGGATCTGACCGCTCTTTAAAAGACTCATGAAACGGTCTCCGGTTCTTCCTTCCCGGTAGCACGCCGTACAAAATGACGGGATATAGCCAAGTTCCATCAGCCAGCGTACCACTTCATCAAGAGATCGCTGGTCGGACACGTCAAACTGCTCGGTATCCGTAGGACGCTCCTCCTCCTCATATCCGCCGACGCTGGTTCTTGAACCGCCGCTGACCTGGGAGACTCCAAGACGAATGACTTTTTCTCTTACCTTCTGGCTTTCGCGGGTGGATACGATCATGCCGGTGTATGGAACAGAAACCCGGATCAGGGCACAGAGCTTGGCAAATACTTCGTCATTGATTCCATTGGTAAATTTAGATGGATCAATGTCATCCGCTGCCTTAATGCGGGGAACGCTGATGGTATGAGGACCTACTCCATGAACTGCCTCCAAATGCTCCGCATGCATCAAAAGTCCCGCAAATTCATATTTATAACGCTCCAGGCCGAAAAGCACGCCAAGACCCACATCATCAATGCCGCCTTCCATGGCGCGGTCCATGGCTTCGGTATGGTATGCATAATCATGCTTGGGTCCTGTTGGATGAAGTTCCTCGTAGCTTTCCTTGTGATAAGTCTCCTGGAACAGTATGTAGGTTCCGATGCCGGCCTCTTTCAGTTTTCTGTAATTTTCAACTGTAGTTGCTGCAATATTAACGTTTACTCTCCGGATTTCTCCGTTTTTATGTTTAATGGAATAGATGGTCCTGATGCATTCCAGAATGTATTCCAGAGGATTGTTGACAGGATCTTCTCCTGCTTCAATGGCCAGTCTCTTATGTCCCATATCCTGGAGGGCAATGACTTCTCTTTTGACTTCCTCCTGGGTCAGCTTCTTTCTGGCGATGTGCTTATTTTTCATATGATAAGGACAGTAAGTACAGCCATTGACACAATAATTGGACAGATAGAGTGGGGCAAACATAACAATCCTGTTTCCGTAAAAATCTTTCTTGATCTGTTCCGCCAGATCATAAACCTGCTGAAGCTTCTCCGGGTTCTCACATGCCAGGAGCACGGAAGCCTCCCGATGGGTCAGGCCCTTTAAGGTTCTTGCCTTTTCAATGATCTGGTCAATAAGTTCCTCGTTGTTTTTGTTCTTTTCCGCATATTCCAGTGTTTCAAGAATTTCCTCGTGTGAAATAAATTCTTCCGCCTTCAGCGACTTTGGATCATACATAGTGTTACTTCCTTTCTTTTGGGTCAGCATCTGCTTCTCCGTCAGTGGTATATTATTTCATAGGGCCTGCGCCCTTTGAAACATCGGTTTATTCCATAGCCCTTATACATGGACTCCCTGGTATGCAGTTTTGGAACTGATTCCTTTCAGTTTCCCAATTTTTCCTGTCAGTGCGGAAATGGTGGTCTGGGGCGCATCTACCGCAATACTTATGATGCAAACACCCTTCTTTGGATATGGAATTCCCATTCGCCCGATGATCGCTTGCCGGTAATCATGAAGGATATCATTGAGCAATTCTACCGACTTCTCTTCTTCCACCACAATTCCAATGACTGCAATTCTCGTTTCCATACCTGTTCCTCCATTTCTTCTGTTTTAACTGTGATTGTATGCAAAAGAAAAACCGCACCAAAAAAGGTACGGCAGATAAATTCATTCCTCAAATGCCGAACCTTCTGCCTTAAACATGGTTTTTGGTGTCAGGATACTGCTATTTTAAGAATACCATATATGAGGATTTTTTTCAATTGATTCCTTTGAGGAATATGGGGATTCCTGCGGTCACCTCAATGACTTCATCTGCTATACAGGCGACTTGCCGGTTGATTTTCCCCAGAACCTCCCTGTACTGATTGGTCTGTCGGCTGTAGTGATCTCCGTCGGAAAAGACTTCGTTGGTGACGATTATGATATTTTCCGCCTGTTCTTTCAGTCTTATGACTCCGGCCATCACTTCATCCACGGTCTCTTTTGGGGAAAGCAGTTTCTCCCCCTTCTCCCCCAGGCCAAAAAGTTCGTTGGACACCAGATTGGACATACATTCCAAAAGAACGTCCGAGAAGGCTCCGTGGTCTTGGAAATCCAGATGTTTTAGATTCCTGTAACATTCCACCGTGTCAAACTCTTTATCTGCTCTCATCTGCCTGTGCCGGAGAATCCGCATTTCACATTCCTCATCCCAGGGTTTCATGGTCGCAATATAAATCCGTTTTCCTTTTCCCCGGCTCAAGATCAGGCCCTCCGCATATTCTGATTTTCCGCTTCCGCTTCCGCCGATCACCAGTGTAACCATTATGCACCCCCCATTGGTTTGTACTCTTCAATCTGTATCTCTTCAAAGGAACTCATTTTCTGATAAATGTCAGCCGCCATGTCAAGAAGAGGGACTGCCGCAACAGCGCCGCTCCCCTCCCCAAGGCACAGTCCTGCCTGGATCAGAGGAACAAGTCCCAGTTCATCAAGCAGCATTCTGCCCGCCGGTTCCGCAGAAACATGGGAAGCCAGCATAAATTGTCTGCATCCCGGATGAATCCGTTCTGCGGCCAATGCGGCGGCGGCAGAAATAAACCCATCCACCAGTATGGGAACCCGGTAAACGGCGCCGCCTAAGAAGATTCCTGTAAGTCCGGCTAAATCCAGTCCTCCTACCTTTGAAAGAATATCCACCCCATCCTGGCACAAAGGTTCATAGGCTTTTACGGCTTCCTTAATGACCTTTAATTTTCTGTTTAACCCTTCATCGCTTAATCCGGCGCCTCTGCCGGTCAGGAGTTCCGGATCTTTTTTCAGAAGCATGGAAGTAACGGCACTGCTGGTGGTCGTATTACCGATTCCCATTTCTCCGGTGGCAATTAGGCCATACCCCTCTGATGCAAGATGTTCCACAATCGAAATCCCGGTTTCTATGGCGCGGATGGTCTCTTCTCTTGTCATCGCTGGTTCTCTGAGGAAATTTCTTGTTCCGTAAGCAATCTTTTTTCTGAGAAGAGGATAACGCTCACCGGATCTTAACTCTCTGGCAACACCGATATCCACGGGAAATACATCCACTCCGGCTCTTTCAGCCATAATGCAGACGCTGCTGTTTCCATCGGTCATATTTTCAGTTACAACTGCGGTCACTTCCATTCCAGTCTGTGTAACTCCTTCTTCCACCACGCCGTTATCCCCGCACATAATGACAAGGGCCCGTTTTCCTATGGTTACATTGGAGGTCCTGCATATGCCAGCCATCTTTATAATGTCTTTTTCCAATGCTCCCAGACTGTTTAAGGGCTTTGCCACATGGCTCCAGCGCACACGGGACTTTTCCATAGCTTGCTCATCCAATGGACGAATCTGCAGGAAGTATTTTTCCAATTCTTTAATCATGGGGTAAATCCTTTCCGGAAAGGGACTTTTCAGCTTCCTCCTTTTTTCCATTTGACACTTTTTACAAGCTTCTATAAATCTTTTCGGCAATAAAGGATTGGAAGGATAATAAAAATGAGGAAATCCCGCAAACAGGCTGCCTTCGCCATGAACACAATCCCAGCTCCTTTGCTGTCCGGGCTTTACCGCCTTTAAGCTGTCACCATTATTTTCACTGTCCCAATAATGAAATTCATGGCCTTTTACGGATTCCCCCTTTTTTAAAAAGGAAGTGTCTTCTTTTGCAAAGGTCTCTATGTAACCAAACCTTGACAGACGTTTTGTGGGAAATGTCTTGCCTTTTATTATTCCGGCCAAGGGATAGAGAATATGGTCACTTGTCTCCAATTCTTCGTGAAGATACATAAAGCCCCCGCACTCTGCCAATATGGGGATCAAATGGTGATACGCATTTTTAATATCCAGAAGCATGGTGGTGTTTTCAGAAAGTTCTTTCGCATACAGTTCGGGATATCCTCCCCCAAAGATTAGTCCTGACAGCCCCTTAGGGAGTGTTTGATCATGCAGGGGGCTAAACGGAACCAGCCTTGCTCCCATTTCTTCCAGAAGCTTTAGATTTTCCTGATAGTAAAAGCAGAAAGCTTCATCCTTTGCGATTCCAATGGATACCTTCTTTTCTCCGTCTTCCGGTATCAGGTCTGAAAATCCGGATTCTTTGGAATCAGGGGGGGACAGGGGAGGGGCCTGTCCGGCCAGAGCCAGAAGTCCATCCATATCAATGGTCGTTTCCATGGTCTTAGCCAAACGTTGAAGCTGTTCCTTTAACCCCTCTAACTCTCCAGGAAGCACCAGTCCCAGATGACGGCTGTCAAACCGTCCTTCTTCGCATTCCGGCAAATATCCGTAGACCCGTACTCCCAGAGCTTCTATCTCCGGTTCCAGACGCTTTGCCATCGCCTCCGAGGTGCGGTTCAGGATCACTCCCTTTATATGGCTGTTCTCCTTATACTCCAAAAACCCTTTGACCACTGCCGCAAGGGAAAGACTGGCACCCCTGCAATCCAGGAGCAACACGACAGGAGCATCCACCGCACAAGCCACCTCATAGGAACTGGCCTTCGTGGTATTTCCTCCCACTCCGTCGTAATATCCCATGACTCCTTCAATGACGGAAAGCTCCGCCTCTCTGGCCAGATCCATAAACTGGTGCTTTACCTTTTCCGCTTCCAGGAAATAGGAATCCAGATTGCCTCCGTCAATGCCAAGCACGTGTTTGTGAAACATAGGATCAATAAAATCCGGGCCGCATTTAAAGGAACGGCAGGTGATGTTCCGGTTTAAAAGTGCGGTCAGCAGCCCGCAGGTGATCATAGTCTTACCGCTTCCGCTTTTCGGAGCCGCCAGCAAAAGTCTTTTATAAGCACTACTCAAGACATTTTCCTCCTTCTCCCCCAAAGGAAATGACATACACCGGATTCTGGCCCATCATCAGATGGTAATTGCCGGCCGCTTTTCCTTTCGATATCTGAACCTGAACGATTTCCGCAGAAATGGAATGTTTTTTCAGCCAGCGGATCACGTCCGCTATGGATTCCAGTGCCAGCACATTAATCACCACCCGTACCTTCGGATTTTTCTCCATAACCAGGTTCAGTACCTCTTCCATGGCTCCGGAGGTTCCGCCAAGAAATACATGGGTAGGCGCCTCTAATCCCACAAGGACCTCCGGGGCGGTTCCTTCTACAACCCAAAGACGGTTTGCAGAAAATTTTTCTTTATTGGCCTGAATCAAGGCAACGGCTTCCGGCTTTTTTTCTATGGCATATACCTGGCCGGAGGGGACCAAAAAGGATGCCTCCACGGAGACAGAGCCGGTTCCCGCTCCAACATCATACAAAACAGAGTCCGGACCCAGCTCCAGCTTGGAAATTGAAACCGCACGCACTTCGCTTTTGGTCATGGGTACCGTTCCTCTGATAAACAGTTCATCTCTCATACATTACCTCTCAATCAATACTGCCGACAAAACGTCAAACTTCTGATCTCTCAAAGTCTTAGGCGTTCCGGTGGTTATCCGTTCATCCGAATAGGACAGCCGTTCTCCCACGGACAGCTTCACATCCGCATAGCCCGCTTCTATCAAACGGCCGCAGATATGATTTACCGTATTGGTTCCGTCAAGGAGAGCAAAGACCCTGTCAGAACGCTTGAACGCCTCTGCAATGTCTCCCTCTCTTCCATGAAGGCTGAAAAGAAGAACATCCTCCCAGCCGGTTTTCAGTCTGGAACACAAATAGGATACGGAAGAGATTCCGGGGAGTACTTCTGTTTCATACCTTTGTCCGTATGGCTCCTTTTGAAAGGACTCCACCATCTTTTTGGCGCCGCTGTAAAAACCGGTGTCGCCGGAATACAGAATTCCAATGGTTTTAAACTCCTTATGCGCCTCCAGCCAGGGCAGGATATCTTTGCTTAAATACCAGGGGAGTTTCTTTTTATCCTTGAGAATCTCTCCGGCATTTTCAAGCATCCGCTCCGCTCCAAAAACCACATCACAGGATTTTAAGACCTTTTGTGCCTGTCCCGTCATCTGCTCCGGGCCTCCCATTCCGGTTCCGATCAAAGTGACCTTCCGCTTGTGTGATGCTGCTGAAACAGGGGCTATGGAAGCTGGTTCTATCCTATCGGATTCGGATTCTGCCAACACCTTTTTTGCTTCCTCCGCGGTCATTCCGGTCTCGTCTGAGGGCCGTCCTACAACGACTGCCGTGATCCCGCATTCCGCAGCCGCTTTCATCTTTTCTAAAAAGCCTCCGGCATTCCCTGATTCCTTTGTCACCAAATAACGGACTTCAAACTGACGGATCATGGCTTCATTCATTTCCACAGAAAAAGGTCCCTGCATGCCGATGAGATGCTTTCCTTTGATTCCGATTTTTTCACAGGCCGCGATTACAGACACTGTGGGGAGAACTCTGGCATAGACCCGTTCTTCAAAGGAGTCCAGGGCCGTGAATTTTATCAGTTCCTTGCTTCCCGTTGTTACAAGAAGGTTTCCTGCTTTCCCGCAAAGGTATTGAACTGCCTCCTCCACCGATTCCACCCATACGATCCGTCCGTCCTCACTTACGCCTTCCTTGCCGGTCAAAGACTCCCGGATTACCCGAATGCGCCTGACACCGGTCCGTTCACACGCATCCGCAATATTTTTGCTGACCAGAGACGCATATGGATGGGTTGCATCAAACACAAGCGTGATGCCCTTGTCGCTGATGAACTGCTCCATCTCCCCCTCATCCATTGGTGTTTCATGGATAAAAAGATAGGGGCTTTCCGGGAGAACCATTTTGCCATAACCGGTAGCAACGCTGACCCAGACAGCTTTCTTCTGTTCGTGGCAGTACTGTGCCAGAAGGCGCCCCTCTGTGGTCCCTCCGAAAATCAAAATCCTACTCATGTCTGTATCCCCGCGGGGTTACCATTTTTCCGCCGATTTCCCTGGTCATGGAATTTCCGATATAAACGGTGGTGAACATGTCCACGGAAGTCTCCTTCAATGTCTCCAGGGTCATGACCGCCAGAGCCTCCCCCTCCCGTCCCACGTTGCGTGCAAGACCGCATACGGTCTCAGGGGCTTTGTATTCCAGCATAATTTCGCAGGCTCTCTTTAAATAATCCGCTCTTTTTTTGCTGGAGGGATTGTAAAGACAGATGACCATATCTGCTTTTGATGACAGCTTCAGCCTTTCTTCTATCAATTCCATCGGCGTAAGCAGATCACTTAAACTGATGACCGCAAAATCGTGGCCAAGGGGCGCACCAAGAAGTGCTCCTCCGCTCAGTGCTGCAGTGACACCCGGAATGATCTCAATCTCCACACCGCCTTCTGACAGTTCAAGAATCAGGCCGCTCATACCGTATACCCCTGAATCTCCGCTGCATACCATAGAAACGGTCTTTCCTTTTCCGGCCTCCAAAAGCGCCATCTGACACCGCTCCCGCTCTTTTCGCATGGGCGTGGTAAGCATCTCCTTCTCCGGGAAATGCTCCCGGATCAAATCTATGTATACTGTATACCCTACAATGAGTTCACTGTCTTTAAGCGCATTGACGGCTCTTATGGTCATATCCTCGTAGGAACCGGGTCCGATTCCTACCACATAAAGTTTTCCTGTTTTTTTCATATAACTACCTTCCAATCCCGGACAGCCAAAGCCACGGTGACACCGCTCATTGCCTGTTTTTTTACCAAAAGCGTTCCGCCGCCGGACTCTTTTACGCAGACAGCGGCTGCCCGTTCGCATACGTTATCAACACCTGTGATCTGTTTTACAAAAGAGGAAGCTGAAAATTCTCCTTCTGCCCCACAAAGAACCTCTGCCGGATAGGTAACGAAGTCAATTTTCCGGGAAGCTGCAAATTCACAGATTCCTGCTTCCTCTTTCTTTATATCAATGCTGGCGCATATAGCCAGACTTTCTTTGCTTATGTTCCATTCCTTCAGTACCTGTTCCACAGCCGCTTTTATTGCCTCACCAGAAACTCCCTTCCGGCACCCAAGCCCCAAAACCACAATTTTCGGAACCAGCTTTAAACTGTTATTTCGCTCTTCTTCTATTCTGTCTTTGATGGTGATATAAAGATCAGCCGTACCAGGCTGGTTCATGGCCAGTCCTTCCGGCAGCTGTCCTTCTACGGGGAAATCACTGAAAAATCCTACCGTTTCCCCTTTTAAAAGTGCAGAGGAGACCACTTTGATCTTATGTACCTGAGTGATTATAAGCCCATGCTCTTTGGCAAACAGATCAACCGCAAATTTTCCGTGATTATCCGTAGCCGTGGTGATGACTGCCTGTGCCCCGGTTAGTGCTGCCACACGGTTGGCAAGCGCATTGGCTCCCCCTAAATGGCCGGATAAAAGAGAGATGGCAAAACGTCCCGTATCATCTAAAACCACAACAGCGGGGTCTTTTTCCTTTCCCTGTAAAAAAGGAGCGATGGCGCGGACTGCAATTCCTGCAGCTCCGATAAACAGGAGGCCCTCCTTTTGATAAAACTGCTCTCTGGTCCACTCCCTGACAGAACCATTTACCGGAAAAAGCCCCTGTTCTCCAGGGCCAAATCCCTGACATTCATCTCCGGCTTTTGTAAGCCCGGCCATAAGGTTCCGGCACAGCCTGGCTCCTGCTTCCGTAAAACAGATCAGGGAAAGTTTCATGACGGCTCACCGGTTCCTTTCCGGTACTCTGTGGTAAAATCCGGGTCATAAAGCTTGGACCGCTGGTAAGCATTCTGCGACACGGCATTGCCGACGATGATCAATGCCGTCTTTTTGATGTTGTTCTTCTCAGCACTTTCCTTTAAAGTCCCTACCGTACAGATAACGGTTTTCTCTTCCTCCCAGGTCGCCTTATAAACGATTGCTGCCGGGGTTTCTGGAAGATACCCGCCTTTGACCAGTTCTTCGGAAAGAGCCTTTAACATGCCGGTGCTCAGGAAAATCACCATGGTGGCACCATGGGACGCAAAGGAGGCGATGGATTCTTTCTCCGGTACCGGAGTCCTGCCTGCCATGCGGGTGATGACAACGCTCTGGCTCACATCAGGAAGGGTGTATTCCATTTTAAGTGCGGAGGCGGCACCGCTCAAAGAGCTGACCCCCGGACATACCTCATAGGAAATGCCTCTCGCCTCAAGCTGGTCCATCTGCTCTCTGATGGCACCATAAAGACTGGGATCACCTGTATGAAGCCTTACCGTCATCTTTTGTTCCGATTCTGCTTTTTCTATTACAGAGATCACTTCTTCCAACGTCATCCTGGCACTGTCATAGACCAGACACTCTTCTTTTTTATAATCAAGCAGCTGCGGATTGACCAGGGAACCGGCATAAATAATCACATCAGCCTTTGATAACAGTTCTTTTCCTCTCATTGTAATCAGGTCCGGTGCTCCCGGACCTGCTCCTACCATATGTACCATGTCTACCTCACAATCAATAATGAATAATAACCTGCAGTTTCCGGAATTTCTTTGAATGAATGATAAACCCTCTCATCCGGCATTCCGCAGTTTTCCACCATCACCGCCTGAAGACCGGCGGTTTGGAGCTCTTCCTTTACAGATTGCAGCTGCCTGCCTGCTTTCATCAGCACCTTCACACCGGGCAGCTTTAATGCATCGGATATCTGATAGGAGGCCGGAATGATGTGCAGCTCCTCCCCTCCCGTTACCAGAGGGATATTCAGTCTGGCTGCCACCGCACAAAAGGAAGGGATACCGCTTTCCAGCCTGGTCTCAAAGCCTTCTTTTTCCACCCGTTCCGCCAAATAGGCAAAGGTGGAATAAATGCTCACATCACCAAGCGTGAGAAACCCTACGTCCTCTCCCCCCGCCAGATGCTCCATTACGGTCTTTGCCGCTTCATCGTGGCTTTTATTTAAGACCTCCCGGTCTTTTGTCATAGGCATATGTAAATAAAGACATTCTTTTTCTTCTATCTCCGGCACTGCTTGTACAGCGATCTGATATGCCGTACATAACGCTTTCTCCTTATGAGGAATGGCGATCACATTCATCTGCCTGATTCTTTTGACTGCTTTTAACGTCATCAGCTCCGGGTCACCCGGTCCGACTCCGATTCCATACATGATCCCTGCCATGTTTCATCCTCCTGTAATTTCCGCGGGAACGGTTTCTTTTGCAAAATGACCGATTAAATCCTCTGCTCCCTGGCTCATTCCAAGTATTCCATCTGCCGTGGAAAAGGTAACCACCTCCACACGCTTCCCGCCGCTCCATAACGTGGTATATTTCCGGATTCTCCGTACGACCTCTTCCATGACCGGCTTTAATATGCCATGTTCCTTTAGTATTCCGGCAGCCTCCTCCATGGTATTGGCACTTAATATAGCAGACTTCCGTTCATCCAAGTCTTTTATCACGGCACGGACGCAGTCCCATAGAATCTCCATGCGGCGGTCGCCGTACTTGGAATGGGTGTTATAGACGCCGCCTGCAACCTTGATCAGTTTCCCGATATGTCCTGCAAACAGGATTTGTTCAAAGCCCTCTTCTCCTGCCATTTCAAAAGCTTCTCCAATAAAATTGCTGCAGGTCACCCCTTCCCTCATGGAAAGGGAAAGGGTCTCTTTAATAAAGGCTTCCCCATAATTGCCGGGGGTCAATATAACACGCTTGTCACCTGCCACCGCCTTCATATGCAGTTCCAGGCGTATGGTGGCGGTAAGTGCATCTTCGCTCATGGGTTTCACGATTCCGGTCGTTCCAAGAACCGACAGTCCCCCTTCAATTCCAAGCTTTGAATTAAAGGTTTTTTCCGCCAGCTTTTTCCCCTCCGGCATGGAAATGGAGATTTTTAAAGGACCTTCAAACCCGGCTTGCCTCCGCGCCTCTTCCACGTTCTCAAAGATCATGGCCCTTGGCACCGGATTGATGGCCGGCAAGCCTACCGGACAGGATAGTCCTGGCCTGGTCACCCAGCCGATGCCTTCTCCTGCAGTTAAAAACAAAGGACCGGTCCCGTCTCCCCCGTCATAGCGGTAACAAGTCTTTTGCGCTTCAGCTTCGTCACCGTCAAAATGCCGGACTGCGGCAAAAACAAGGGCCTTGTCCGTCACATCAGGATCATCTCCCGCATCTTTTTGTACGGCACACTTGGCTTCCTGGTCTTTTATGACAACATGAAAAAGGGGCAGATCGGCTTCCGTCCCTTTTGGTGTCACAAGCTTCATATGTTGTAATTGATTCCCGGTGAGGAGCATGGCAGCGGCGGCCCTGGCCGCAGCAGCCGCACATGTCCCCGTGGTATATCCGCTTCTTAATTGGTGTTTTTCCATATTTTATCCTCTTTGATGTACATTATAAAAGATTTTAGCCTATGGTGCAAGGACATTCCTGCTTTTTGCCTACACCTCTTCTTTCTCCAAAGCCTCTTTTTTCAGTTCTCTTTTTCGTTTCGTAATGAGGCCGCCGATCCGGCCGCTCTCTTTTGCGGTAAGGCTGCGCCAGCCGCCGCTTACCACTTTATCTCCAAGTCCCAGTTCTGTAGCTATCTCAAATTTAAGTACTTCCTCCGGTTTCATATTGCGTGGATCGAAGGGTTCATTCTTTTTTCCTTTTGACATCTTCTTCCATCTCCTTTCTCAAATCTAAGGCGTATCTGAAACCCGTTCGTTTCAAAATTCACCCTGGTGAGAGTATACCCTCTCAAAATGGAATTAAACGTCAAAAGTTTTATAGAATAACAATTCCTTCCTATTCTGCCTTGATCCATGCATATTTATTGTCTCGGAATAATCAGTGCCGCGATGAAATATGCTAAAATTCCAGTGCCCGAACAGGCAAACAGGACCCACAGAAGGCGGATGATCGTCGCATCTATGTTAAAATATTCTCCGATTCCTCCACATACCCCGCAAAGCATTTTGTCTGTTTCTGAGCGGTATAACCGTTTCTGATTGTTCTCCATTTTTATTTCTCCCTTCTGTTATACTTGATTCATAAAATCCACTTCAATGGCGCCGACCTCACAGTCTAAATCCATGGTCTTGCCTGATCCGTTATCAATCTGTCTTTCGCTTCCAAAAGCCGCCATTCCTTCATCCCCTAACTCAATGGTTCCCAGCTTACAGCGTAAATCATAATCATAATCTTCCTTTTTTCCGTCAAGCTGAAGTTCGATGGCACCGGCCTGGCATTTGGCTGAAATACCGCCTGTGGTGGTTCCTGAAAATTCCACAACTCCGGCTTCGGCATCAGCGGTAAGCTTTCCTGCATTTCCCCGGTTGATTCTAATATATCCTGCTTTCGCTTCCAGATTCATTTCATCTGCAAAAAGTGCGTCGGCAACCAGCACAAGATCCGTATCCTGTCTTCCATGGATTTTTTTAGAACGTTCCAAACTCATATCCACTCTGGAAAACCGGTAATCCTTGGGAATGTGAAGAGTAAAAACAAGATCTTCACCGCTGTCATAATTATTTCCAAAATAACTGTCCAGCTTCAATTCCCCGTCATCTTCCTCAATGCTGTAATAGGAAGCATCCTTGTTGCAGAATACGGTGATTTCCTGGCCCGGTGAATCCTCCCGGATAACCACCTTTCCGGCAGTGATCACACCACTTAGTTCTTTGATTCCTGTGGCAGTGTATATCGGTTCTCCCTGGTCTGCAAAATCAGCCGGATCATCCTCATACGAAAACTTGTCATCACTCCAGAATTCCTGCTGGATCACATTGCCCAGCTCCTCTTTCCACCTGGCCGCGTGATCCGGCAGTACATCAATCAAATTTCCGCCAAATGCCGCTGAAACCGCCATTATGCCCCCGCCTATGAAAATACAGGAGATTCCGGCTATGATACACCCTTTTATAAATCTTCTCATCAACGGCTCCTCCTTCTATCAATGAAGTTCTGAATCATATTTACACAGCTGCGGAACAGGTAGGGAAGAAATTTACCGTAGAATGCAAAGCAGACTGCAAGCCCCAGAAATCCAAGTCCAAGGCCCAGGACACCGATCCCAATCAAGAGGGCTCCTCCCAGCGGGTGGAACGGCATGGAAATAAATCCGGCCACAATGAAGGCAGCTCCTGCCACAAAAAAAGCAAACGTAACTGCACCGGCCACGATGACCGCAGCTGCCAGGAGTCCTAACAATCCTCCAAGCAATCCCATGATTCCGCCTCCGATGCCCAACAGCAAAGGCGATGCTGAAACAATGAGAAGGATCCAAATGATTATCTTCGCAATTTTATTGGTATTCTGAGATTTTTTCTCCTTTTTTTCACCTTCACCGGCTTCTCCTTCCAGGCGGCCGGATTCCTCTGTCGTCTCAGGCAGATCATAGTGCTTCGCCATCTGGTAATTCGGATCTTTGAACCGATCATCCCGGTACCCTTTTTCTGTAAATTCTCCCCCGTCTTTCAGATTGCCGGAAAGCTCTGTCCGAACAATGGCTGCGATACGTTCCGGACTTCCGAACTCTTTCATTACCTGTTCCTCATTCTCCGGTCCCGCCTCCTCCAGATAATCCCTGTAATATTCGATGGCATCTGACTTTTCCTCATCCGGGATATCCGACAGTAAATACTCCAGCCTTCGCATAAACTCTTCCCTGCTCATATATGTGCCTCCTCAAAAATCCGGGATATTTTCTGGGAATAAGTTTCCCACTCACCTTTATAGAGATTCAACTGAACCCTTCCCTTTTCCGTAATCTTATAATATCTCCGGTTTCTTCCGTCAAATGCCATATCATATACTTCCAGGCATTCTTCCTTCTGCAGCCTTCTCAGCACCGGATACAGGGTCGATTCCGATATTTCTATAACATTTCTCACATCCTGGGTGATTTTATAACCGTAGGTGCCTTCCTGATCCCTTGACACTACCGCCAGGACAATGGCGTCCAATAATGCTGCTCCTGTGTTAAATACCATATGTCCACTCCTATCTCTGCTGCCGGATAATATGCAACGTACCCTATATCTCCGGTGACTTGGGTATGATCGCCGCTGCAATAATATAAAAAAACAGACTTCCTCCTACCAGGGAGAATCCTACAAGAGAATGGAATAAGTATCTCCATGACTGAAACATCATGAGAAATATCCATATTAACCTTATGAGGACCGGATCCACTGCAAAATACTCTCCGATTCCTCCGCAAACTCCACATATCACCTTGTTCTTTACTGAACGGTACAAACGTTTTGGTTCCTTCATTGGTACCTTCCTTTCCTTTTGCTTTGTTCTATATCCAAATATAATACTATTTTAAATTTTATATTATATCCTGTATAGTATATATTATATGTTGTATAATATTGTTTGTCAACACTTATTATATCCATTCTTAATGGACCTTGATAAGTATTAACGCCAACCT
The DNA here is from genome assembly GCF_043633585.1 of Lacrimispora sinapis. Lineage (NCBI taxonomy): Bacteria > Bacillati > Bacillota > Clostridia > Lachnospirales > Lachnospiraceae > Lacrimispora > Lacrimispora sinapis. The sequence goes on from NZ_CP141832.1 coordinate 2,229,899, forward strand.
GTTATCCAAATTGCTGGTTTTCCAAAGAATTGCTGGTTTAACTCCTGGAAGAAACTGGTGATTTTGGATATTATCTCTATTTCTCGTCTAGTATTTTTATAATAATTCAAAAAATATATTGTTATTTCATTAATATAAGGATATCTTTTATGGATTATTACAGAATGTCGAACTATGGAGAAAATTGTCTATAACCAACTTGACTTTTCCTATTCACGGTGACATAATACAATCGTAATTCAAGTTATTTTTGCAGAGAGGGAAAACGCATGAAAAAAATCGAGACAAAAATCCTATTGATTATTGGAGGGGTGGTCGCCTTTTTCATGGTATGTACGGGAATTCTAATGATTTCCTTTACCAAAAAGATTGCCATTTCGGATGAGAGTAATATTACAGTGCTGTCCGCAGAGAAAATGACAGCGGAAGCGGACAATTATTTTGAAAAATACATCACCCTCGTTCAGCAATTGGCAAGAGATCACAGTGCCAAGAACCTTCTCACGACTTTAAAATCCGGAGACGATATCAAAAGCTCCCAGTACTGGCCGTCAACTTACGGGATGCTGAATAAAACCATAGGCTCCGATACTGATATTTTATCTGCATATTATGCAGATGCGGATACCAATATCGCCTTTGACGGAGGGGACTGGATCTCAGCTCCAGATTTTAACCTGAATCAGAAGGAATACGCCTTTAAAACAGAAGAGCAATTGAAAAAGGGGTATATCGTTACCGAACCCTACGAGGATGTGGATACCGGAGAACAGGTAATTACGTTTTCGGCTCCGGTTTATGATGCCGGCGGCAGTAAACTGTTAGGAGTTGCGGCGCTGGATGTAAAGCTGACAAGTCTTACCCAGCAGATCCAGGGTTATAAGCTTTCCCATGACAGTGCGCAGATCCGGCTCGTCAGCACCGCCGGAAAGATACTGGTAAGCCCTGATCCTGCCGAGGTATTAAAGAACATCAAAGACATCGGACTCGCTCCAAAGATGCTTGCTGACTATGAAAACCCTGGGAAAGATGTCATTACATACAAGGATAAGGGAAAATTGGTCTGCGGCATCACCAAAATGATAAGCAGTGCGGACTGGAAAGCAATCGTTACGGTTGACCAGAAGGATTTTACACGGGCAGCAGAAACAGCAAGTGCGAACATGACAGTCTTGTTCGCTCTCGTTGGAGTTATCCTGCTTTTTACCATGTACCTTGTGGCTAGGAGCATTGCAAAACCATTGAAAGCTCTTACGAAGGTCACCGACCAGCTTGCCGCGGGTAATCTGGATGTAGAGATATCCGTAAACAGCAAAGATGAGGTGGGACAGCTTGCAAGATCCCTGGGAAACTTGACCAAACGGCTGGTAACATATATTGCATACATTAATGAAATATCTAATACCCTTGATGAATTTGGAAAAGGCAATTTTATATTGAATCTGTCACATAGCTATGAAGGAGAATTTGCAGTGGTAAAGGATTCCCTCATACGGACGGCTGACATGCTCAAGAGTACCATTGGAGAGATCATGGAGGTATCCCAGCAGGTGTCAAACGGTTCCGTAGAGGTTGCCAATGGCTCCCAGGCTCTGGCTCAGGGGACCATGGAACAGGCCGGTGTTATGGAAGAACTCTCTTCCACCATGGAAAAGATCTCTGCGAATATCAATCACACCGCTGAAAATTCTTCCGAGGCAGAACGAAGAGCCAGTTCCGTCGGAGAAGCTGCAGACCAGAGCAATGTGCAGATGCAGACACTTCTTTCCGCCATCGAGGATATTAATCAAAAATCCTCTGAGATCGGAAAGATCATCAAGACCATAGAAGACATCGCATTCCAGACCAACATTCTGGCATTGAATGCCGCTGTTGAAGCAGCAAGAGCAGGTGAGGCTGGAAAAGGATTTGCAGTGGTTGCGGATGAAGTAAGAAATCTGGCGAACAAATCGGCACAGGCCGCTAAGAATACGGCACTTCTCATCGACAGTTCCATACAGTCTGTAGACCATGGAACGAAAATTGCAGAAGATACCAGCCAAATTCTCAGTGATCTTCTTTTAGGCGTCAACGATACGGTAGACCGGATCAAAGATATATCCGGGGCTTGTGGAGAACAGGCAGAGGCTTTGAGCCAGGCACTTTTGGGATTGGAACAGGTAAATTCAGTGGTTCAGTCAAATTCTGCAACGGCTGAGGAAAGCTCCGCTGCCAGTGAAGAACTTTCCGCTCAGGCAAAGCTTTTAAAGGAACTGGCGAACCGGTTTCAAATTTAGACCCAATTAAACTTGTCCATACGATAAATATAAAGCTCGGAACTCCCGATTTGAAAATAGGAAAAGCAGCACCGGAACTCTTGTTCGGATGCTGCTCTTTTTTGTTAATCAATCAAAGATTGAAGGCTTTTATGAGCCGTTTAAAATAATCCAGGAATTTTGCCTCTCTTACAGCGCCGGCTGTATAAATCGGAACCTCTCCGATTTTCTTGCCGCCCAAAGTATACACCAGATTACCGGCCGGCTGTTCCTCTTCCACCGGTGCCGGAAGTGACGGAACCAGTTCCAGTGTTTTTTCAATGGCAGTAAAATCTTCCCCCTTTAGACTTAAATAGGAGAAGGAGCCGCCGTATTTTAAGGGTACTTCTTCCTCCACACCATTATCTACCACCATATTCGGCAGAGGAAGCATTTCTTTATCCTCATAGAGTTTGCAGTTGGCATATCCATAATTCAAAAGGGTCTGGGCATCGGCAAACCTGACCTTGTAGTCAGGCGCTGCCATAATGGAGGCGATTAGACGGACCCCATCCTTTTCGGCTGTGGCTGACAGACAGTACTTGGCAACCGAAGTGGAACCAGTTTTTAAGCCGGTCACATTAAAATTGGTGGCCATTTTTAAAAGCTTGTTGGTATTGGAAAGGCCGAATTCCTTCGTCCCCTGTTTCGTCACATGGGTGATGTTCTCCATCCAGATAGTGGAATAATTATGAATCTGAGGATACTTATTAATCAGTTCTCTTGACATGATTGCAATATCTCTGGCTGTGGTTACATGAGTGGGTGACTCCGTAAGACCACAGCAATCTTCAAAATTGGTGTTGGTCATGCCTAGGCCTGCCGCCCGTTCATTCATCATTTTTACAAATTCATCTTCTGTACCCGCTATGTACTCTGCCATGGCTACAGAAGCGTCATTTCCTGATGCAACAACAATACACTTGATCAGGGTCTCCACCGTCTGCACCTCTCCCTCTTCCAAAAAGACCTGAGAGCCGCCCATGGATTTTGCATGGGCACTGGTCACAACCTCGTCGGTAAGTTTGATTTTACCGGAATCCAGCGCATCAAAAATAAGTATCAAGGTCATGATCTTTGTAATACTGGCCGGACTTCTCTTTTCATCGGCATTCTTTTCAAAGATTACCTGCCCGGTAGAGGCCTCCATCAAAACAGCACTGGGAGCCTGGATGGCCGGACCTCCCTCTGTATTTGCTTCCTCGGCCTGTTCTGCCTGTACAATCATGTCTGAGGCTACTGCTATATCAGGCTCCTGTCCTGCTGCCGGAACGCATAAACTGAAAAACAGCAGGAAGCAGCTTAAAACAATTGCCGTAACTCTCCTCATGCTATATACCATCCCCTGAAAATTCCTTTGTACCATTGTATGGGACTATTTCACTTTCATATGCCACTTTTCCAAAAAAAATTTGCCTGCTTTCCATTTCATCTTCTTTTAAAGTATGTTATACTTGTACAGGAAATGTTGCAGTCTTTTGGTAACAGCCTAATATGACACGATTAAGGGGTTAAGTTATGAAACTAAATAATTTCCGTGAACGGTACTTTGGCAGGAGCCGAAACCGCACCCTACATATGATAATTCTTGCATTCCTCGGAATGATAATCATCGCAGTACTGGCTTTATGCGGCATTGCGGTCAATAAAAAACTTAGGAACAAAGTCATATCTGCCGATTCCTCCGCAGCAGGCATTTCCCCCGGACGTGAAGCTACGGGCAGTCAGCCTTCCGAAGAGGATTCTGTAATTTCTTTGCTTTCTAAAGCCCAGGCCCTTGCCGCCCAATACGATTATGACGGGGCTATTCGTCTTTTAAAATCCGATGCCAGTGCTGCCGCAAGAGATGAGGTTGTCTCAGCCATTGCCAATTATGAAACCGAAAAAGCTGCTTTGGTGCGTATCAATCCCCAGGATGTGACTCATATTTTTTTCCATTCTCTGATTATGGATAATTCCAAGGCCTTTGACGGAGATAAAAAGCAGGCGGGCTACAACCAGATGATGACTACAAAGTCTGAGTTTTTAAAGATCATGCAGTCCATGTATGACAGAGGTTATGTTCTGGTAAAACTTCACGACCTGGCCTATGAGACCAAGGATGAAAACGGCAATCCCAAATTCACCTACGGCGACATCATGCTGCCGGAAGGGAAAAAAGCCTTTGTTCTTTCCCAGGATGATGTCTGTTATTACGAATATATGAAAGGGGACGGCTTTGCCTCCCGTATTATCATCGGAGAAGACGGTTATCCCACCTGTGAGATGGAGATGGAGGACGGCAGTGTTGCAGTAGGCGATTATGACCTGGTTCCCATTCTTGAAAACTTTATCAAAACCCATCCCGGCTTCTCTTATAAAGGTGCCAGAGGAATCCTGGCTCTTACCGGCTATAACGGGATTTTGGGATACCGGACTGATGAAGCTTACAAAGACACCAATCCAAACTATGAGGAAGACCGCAGACAGGCCGCCGCAGTTGCACAGGCGTTAAAAGATCATGGTTGGGAGCTTGCCTCCCACAGCTGGGGACACCGGAACATGGGGGCAATCTCCATGGAACATTTTAAAATTGATTCAGACAAGTGGGCGCGAAACGTAGGAACCCTAATTGGCCCCACGGATATTATCCTCTTCCCCTTTGGCAGCGATATCGGAAGCTGGACGCCATACACCGATGCCAACGAACGTTTTACTTATTTAAAATCCCTGGGCTTCCGCTATTTCTGCAATGTGGATGCCAGCAAGACTACCTGGATGCAGATGGGAACCGACTACTTCCGCCAGGCAAGAAGAAATCTTGACGGATACCGGATGTATTATTACCCGGACAGCTTAAAAGACCTTATAAATGTCCCCGATGTCTTTGATCCGGAAAGACCAACGCCGGTTCCTCCCATGTAATTTCTTACGAAATGCAGGTTCTTATCTTGTATAGTAACAAAAAGAAGCATGAACGCAATCATGCTTCTTTTTGTTACTATGGATTCCTATTAAGAAAATTCCTTCTGTTTCATGTATAAAACGTTAAAACTGAATAAAGCCTTTGATGGGCTGGGCAGGTTCTACGGAGTCTGCATACAGCACCGGACCTTCTCCTTCATAATCTTTCCAGTATTCGTAAGCAATCCTGGCTTTGACCTTCACCCACTGTTTTGTCTCAAGGTCTTTTGCTTCCCTTGATTTCGTGATAAAACCTAAAAATGTCATATCATCTTCACAGCAGGTCATAGCCATACGGCCTGGTACAAAGTAATTCTTGGGAAAATCCGGGGTCTTTAAGACCATTGCGGTAAACTCTACGGTCTTACCTTCGTAGCGTTCCTTTCTTTCCATACAGTCAATATACCATATCCCATAGGCTTCCGGGGATATCTTTACCACTTCCTCGCTGAGATCATAAGGCAGGTCTTCCTCTGAAATTTCATTGACTTCTCCTTCGGAATCCTCAAATACGATCTCTCCCTTGGGGCACATGGCTTTAAGGGTACGGCGGTAGCCGGATAAATCCTCAATGCCATCGCAGCGGTTGCAGATAATCATCTCGGAATTGCGGACCATGGAATACAGCAAAGGCTTCATATTAGCAGAATACAGATCAAAGGTAGTCATATCAATCAGGGAGATCTGCTGATATATCTTCCAGTCATCCGGCAGCTTTAAATTGTCCAGGTTCCACATGCCGTTCCATTCGATCAGAACCCGTTCCGGATTATGAAGAAGCTCCAGCTCCAACAGCCTGTCCGGGTTCATTTCGTCCATACTTTCAATCAATACAAGTTCCGTATTGCTGCGTTTAAGCAGATCTGGATCATATTCGTTTTCGCCCTCTTCGCAGACGATCAGCAAGGTCTTTCCTTCTGCCTTAAAATATTCCTGCTCCATGGTAAACTGAAGGAACTGGGTCTTTCCTGACTCTAAAAATCCATTGATCAGGAATACCGGCATAAAATCGTCTTCCATTGTATCGGTGTTACTCATGATTTCCTCCATTCTGCTTATCGCTTAAAGGCTTTCATCAGCTCTTCTTCTTTTAAATGAGCGCCGATTACGCAGACCTTACCCGTATATTCCGGGGAGCCGCTGCGGATTTCATATTGTTCCGGCACTAAGTCAAAGTAAAGCCATTCCCCTTTTTCTTCTCCCGGAATCATGCCTTTGGCGCGTAATACGTCTCCAAAACCGTCTCCATATGCCAGTTCATCAAGAATCTTATCCAGATCCTCCTTGCTCATCGGGTTCACATGCTCCAGTCCCCAGCTGGTAAATACCTCCTCTGCATGGTGATGATCATGATCCTCGCCGCAGCTGCAGCTTCCATCATGGTGATGGTGATGCTCGTGGTGATCCTCTTCCTCATGGTCGTGATGATGGTCATGGTCGTGGTGATGGCCTCCGCAGCCGCATTCCTTCTCTTCCTCATGGTCATGATGATGCTCATGCTCATGATGGTGGTGGCCTCCGCAGCCACAGCCGCATCCTTCCTCCTCTTGGTCATGCTCATGGTGATGGTGAGACTTGACCTCTTTTAAAAGATCTTCCACCATGGTATCAGGCTTCTCTATGATTTCCATTAACTGCTTTCCGCTCAATTCCTCACATGGAGTCGTTACAACAGATGCCTTTGGATTCAATTCTCTTATGATTTCAACAGCCAGATCCACTTTATCCGCCGGAGCAATATCCGTACGGCTTAAAACAACGGTACCCGCATTCTCGATCTGATTGTTAAAAAATTCACCAAAATTCTTACGGTACATTTTGCACTTCTGGGCATCTACGATGGTGACCGCACTGTTTAAAACCACATCCAGTTCTGCCGCCACATCAACGACCGCCTTCATCACATCAGATAATTTACCAACTCCTGACGGCTCGATGATCACCCGGTCCGGATGGTACTTTGTAAGGACTTCCTCCAAGGATTTTCCAAAATCACCCACCAGAGAACAGCAGATACAGCCGGAATTCATCTCCCGGATCTCAATGCCGGCATCCTTTAAGAAACCGCCGTCAATGCCTATTTCACCAAATTCATTCTCAATCAGGACCACCTGCTCCCCTGCAATGGCTTCCTGCAATAACTTCTTAATAAAAGTTGTTTTTCCGGCTCCCAGAAAACCGGAGATAATATCAATCTTTGTCATACCTACACGTACCTCTTTTCTTTCAGAGTTTAACTAGAAACTACAACTACTTATTGTGTCACAAACTGTAACATAAGTCAAGCAAAGCCCTTATAGTTTCCCTTCACATATTACCCAAAATTTATCAGCTTATGAAATCCCCCGGAAACATTTAACCGAAAAACAGCATCAAACCCTTTTATACTGCAAAATATCCGAAGCATCGCACAGCTCCGGATATTATTGGCTTTCCTATTCTTCTTTTTCTGTCTGCTCTGAAAAGCTCTTAAACCAGCAATCCTCACAGCCGCTGCAGCAGTGACCGCAGCCACAGCCCTCCTTTCTTTTCGTTATCTTCCTTCCCGCCAAAATCACCAGAACCATCAGAATCAGGGTAATGATAATCGTCGGCCCATTGACCCAAAGCCACAATCCCATGAAACCGTCTCCTTTCCTTCCATGTTAAGCAATGCCTTTCATTAACAGGATATTCCGCGATCCGTTTCTTGTGGCTTAAAATTCTATTTTATTTATTTGACCGTATTTTAATCTGTCTCCCGATCTCTTTTACCGTTTGGGACGGCTGGTAGTCTTCTTCGTCAAACAAAAACTGATGAAGGCGTTTTACATTCGCTTCCATATCAATCGGTACCACACAGTCTTTTTTCCCGATAATGGCATCTTTCAGCTTGGAGGGAAAGCCCTCTGTTCCGGACAGATGAAACCGTTTTATATTCTTCATGAGGGGGAGCATGTCTTTCATTCCGATGCTGGTGGATATTTGAGGCAGCACCGTAGTAACAAGTTTGTTCAAGGTGCCTAAATCTGCCTCTCTTGCCTTTTTAAGCATCAAATCAGCAACTTCTCTCTGCCGCTCTGTCCGCTTAAAATCCGTATCCATTTTCCGAAGCCTTGCATAGGCCACGGCCTGAACCCCATCCAAATGGTTCATCCCTTCTTTTTTCAGTTGGTGGGAACCTATTCCTGTTGATTTTACCGTCTCCGTAATAAAACCATTGATGACCCGGAACTCTTCCCGGCTGATATCCACATCAATTCCACCTAAGATGTTTATGGCATCCGCAACCGCCTTCCAGCTAAAGGCAGCGTAATCATCAATGCTCAAGTCCAGATTTTCTGTCAATGCTTCGACCGCCTGTGCAGGACCTCCCAGGAAATACGCGTCATTGATCTTTCCATAGCGCCCTTTTTGATTAAGCCTTAAATAAGTATCGCGGTAAACGGATACGACCCTGATCTCTCCGGTTCCCAGATTTATATTAAATACCATCTGCATATCAGATCTGGTATCCTTTTCAAGGGTTCCTTCTCTGGAATCCACCCCGAAAACAGCGACCGTCCAGTATCCTTCCATCTTTTCCTGGGTCTCTATGCTGATATTGGCATTCTGGGATGGCGGCTTGGGTATTTCCGGCATTCGCTGAGGCATATGGGAAAGATTCCAGGCTGATCCTGCCATCACACCTATTAACGCCGCCCAGACGGCTGCAATCATGATAAATCCCCATTTTAAGTAATTAGCCATGGTACCTCCCCTGTTAATTTTTCATTCTCATCTCTCCTTAATTTTCCTTTATTTTAAAATTTTATTCAAAAACATACTTTATCTTTTCGGGATGGTCGATCACGTACTTTGGTTGGAATTTTTCCAGTTCCTTTCGGTCTCTGAATCCCCAGGTTACCGCAACGGTATCCATTCCCGCATGTATCCCGGTCTGCATATCGGTGTTGGTATCTCCAAAATAAAGGCATTCGGAAGGAGAAACGTTAAAATGACGGGCTGTGTAAAGTGCTCCCGAGGGGTCTGGTTTACAGGCGATCCCATGTCCTTCTCCTGTAACCAGATCAAAAAACCCCTTTCCGAAACTGTTCTCCACGCACTCGATGGCCCGCTCATGGCCTTTGTTGGTCAGCACCGCTATCTTGATTCCCTTTTCTTTTAAATACTGCAAAAATTCCGTTATCCCCTCATAGGGTCTTACTTTATATAGGCAGTTTTCCTCAAACACCGCTTCATAAACAGCCAGCGCTTCTTCATAATGAACCAGTTCTTTATCTCCCGAAAAAATCAGTGCCCGCTCTACCAGCTTTTTAAAACCATCTCCCACAAACTGCTTGGTATGAGCCTCATCCACCGGTCCATAACCAAAATGCTCCATGGTCAGGCTAATGCTATGAGATAAAGACTCGATGGTATTTAATATCGTTCCATCCAAGTCAAAAATACAACATTGATACATATTCTCGTCTCCTCTGTCTGCACATATTTTATGTCTCAATTATAAAACAAGCCGCCTGAAAAATCCAGTATTCCCTTTTTTTGCATAACATGCATAAGAATGACCATAATAAACTTATCCGGAAGTTACAGAAACGGGAGAAAATTATGAACGATAAAAGAAGATATTGGATGATATTCATCATCATTGGAGTTGCCATACTCCTGATTGCTTCCATCACCACCGCCAACTGGTATCGAAACCGGATGGTTATGAAAGAACAGATGCAGACAGAGTATGTGCCTGATTCCCTGTCCGTAGAATCAAACAAAAACTTAGACAATGTTTCCGCAGAAGATCAGGTAAACCGGTTTATCGCAAGACAAAATGAGATCATGGAAGAACTGGTTCAGAGTTTAAAGAAACTGCAACCCTCCGGCAATGGTTCGCTTGACTATTTAACGGAAATGATTTCTTTGGATAAATCTATGGTGACAGCATCCGAAGCCTATCTCTCTCACGGCGGAAACGACCGGCAATTTACTTCAGTTTCTACAAAAATGGTCTACGATCTCGGACATGAGATTACTAAAATGACCAAACTTGCCAATCAATACCGCTTTGAAGAACATAAAAATGAAGATAAGGAAAATGCTTATCTGGAGGATATAAACGCCCTGCTCGACAAATATGAGAAAGCAGTTCAAACGCCTTCCTCCAGCCTGGAGCATGCCTTTGCAAGTGCTTTGGTCCGTCATCATCAAATGGCTGTGGACATGTCCAGATCCATATTGGAGTACACCGATTACACTGAAATTAAATCCATGGCCCAGAATATGATAACCGCAAGGGAGCAGCTGATTGAGGACTTAAAAAAGCCGGCTCCCAGAATTGATAATTCTATTCCTATTGATTCATAAGCGGCTCCATTCATAACTACTCCAAGCCGCCGGATCTACCGATTGAACCGCGCCACCAAACTATGCCGGGTTGATCTTACGGACATTAATAGGCTTTTCCTGCTTCGCCTTTCCTTTTCTCATAGACCAGAATCATAAGCAGAATAATGGGCTAGCCGCCTATTAAAATATAGATTGCCCCATTATATTACGTTCCTGTTATATAAAATAAGCGCCACAGAAAATCAGCTGTGACGCTTTATTTATTTATTTATTATACTTCCAGATTCTTTTTCAATGCCGCCAGTACCGCACAGCCTGCAACAGAACCGATTACAATCGCTGCCAGATATCCAAATGGATTGCCGATGGTAGGAAGAACAAAAATACCTCCATGGGGTGCTCGTAATGTGCAGTTAAATGCCATGGATAATCCTCCGGCTATGGCGGACCCTACCATACAGGATGGAATCACACGGATCGGATCAGCCGCTGCAAAAGGAATGGCGCCTTCCGAAATGAAGGAAAGTCCCATAATATAATTAACCAGACCGGACTGACGCTCCTTTTCGGTAAATTTCTTCCGAAAGAAGGTGGTACAGAGGGCGATGGCAATGGGCGGAACCATACCACCTGCCATAACAGCGGCCATAATATCAAAATTCCCTTCCGCAAGCTGTGCGGTGCCGAATACATAAGCGGCTTTATTCACAGGTCCGCCCATATCCACAGACATCATGCCGCCGACCACTGCTCCCAGGACAATTTTGCTGGTACCTCCCATGTTGTTCAGGAAGTAGGTAAGTCCGTCATTGATGGCTCCTACAAAAGGATTGATAAAGGTTGTCACAACTGCTGTCAGCAGAATTCCAAGCAGCGGGTATAAAAGCACAGGCTTGATTCCTTCTAAAGCTTTCGGAAGCTTGCTGAATGCCTTTTTTAACATCAGCACAATATATCCTCCGATAAAACCGGCTAAAAGTGCTCCAAGGAATCCGGAGTTTACACTTCCGCCTCCAGGATTTGCAAAGGTCGCTCCCATCTTTGCAATCAGGCCCCCTACAAATCCTACGGCAAGACCCGGCCTGTCAGCAATGCTCATGGCAATGTAACCTGCCAAAACCGGCAGCATCATTCCGAAAGCCTGTTCTCCGATGGTTTTTAAATAAGCGGCCAAAGGCGTGTTCTTACCGAAATTTGCAGGATCAATGGAATAATCATCCAATAAGAATGCCAGTGCGATAAGGATTCCTCCGCCGATTACAAACGGAAGCATATGGGAGACACCATTCATCAGATGCTTATAGACCGAATGGCCCATACCTCCCTGTTCCCTGTTTTCCGTTGATACAGCTCCGGAATGACGGTAGACAGGCGTTTCACTGCTGACCGCTCTTTGAATCAGCTCTTCTGCCTTCTGGATTCCTTCCGAAACCGTAGCCATGACTACCCGTTTTCCGTCAAATCTGGCCATGTCCACATTTTTATCTGCGGCAATAATAATTCCCTCCGCCGCTTCGATCTCCTCCTTTGTCAGAACATTGCCCGTTCCTTCTGCTCCATTGGTCTCTGCTTTTAAGGGAATTCCCATCTTCTTTCCGGCCTGTTCCAGATTCTCTGCTGCCATAAAGGTATGTGCAATTCCCGTAGGACAGGCGGTTACTGCCAGTACCCGGTATCCCTGGGCATTGGAAGAGGCTTTCTTTTTATATCTCTGGGATTCTTTATCATCAATCAGCTTTAAAAATTCTTCTTTTGATTCCGCATGTACCAGATCCTCTTTAAAATCCGGATCCATGAGAAGGGTGGACAGTCTTGACAATGCTTCCAGGTGAAGATCAGCACCTCCCTCCGGTGCTGCAATCATAAATATCAAATTGGCATCCGTTCCGTCAAATGCCCCATAATCTACCCCATCAGGCACTACGATAGCCGCAAGACCCGCTTCCTTTACCGCAGCCGTCTTGCCATGGGGTATGGCAATTCCTTCCCCCACCGCAGTACTGGAATGAGCCTCTCTTTTTAAAATTTCTTCTTTATAACCGGCTTTGTCATTCAACCTGCCGCCCCGGTCCATTAAGGACACCAGCAGATCAATGGCTGCTTCCTTATCCGCTGCCTTTACCCCCAATTCAATGCTTTCTTTTTTCAGTAAATCTGTAATCTTCATCAAAACCCCTCCTTTGATAATGCTTCATACAGTTTCATGATCTCATCCTTTCCAGCAAGCCCCTCTGAGAAGGCACTGGCACTTCCAGCGGCACTTCCAAGCCTTAAAGCATGTTCATAACTGCCGTTTTCCAAATAGCCTGCAAGAAACCCTGCTACCATGGAATCTCCTGCTCCCACAGAGTTTTTCACCGTCCCTTCCGGAACTCCCATCCGGTATACGTCTCCTTGTTCCGTAATTAAGACAGCCCCATCCCCTGCCATGGAAACCAGTACGTTCTCTGCCCCTTTTTCCTGAAGGCGTTTTCCGTATTCAATGATTTCCTCTATCCCGTGAAGGGTCACATGAAACATCTCTCCCAGCTCATGGTTATTGGGTTTTATTAAAAACGGATGGTAAGGAAGCACATTAATAAGCAGGTCTTTCGTCGCATCCACCACGATGCGGATTCCTTTTCCCCCTAATCGTGCCATGATCCGTTCATAGATGTCGTCATTGATGGATTGGGGGATACTGCCGGATAAAACCAGCACATCTCCCTTTTTCAGACCGTCCAGTCTGTCATAAAGCTTTACTATATCTTCACTCGTAATTTCTGGCCCTATTCCATTTAACTCTGTCTCTTCCTGTGATTTAAGCTTTACATTAATTCTCGACATCCCTTTTTTCACCTGGATGAAATCCGACCGAAAGCCCAATTCCCCGACTCTCTGTAAAATCTCCCGGCCTGTGAAACCTGCCACAAAGCCAAGGGCCGTACTTTCGTATCCCAAAGCGGCAAGAACTGCGGAAACGTTCAGTCCCTTTCCCCCACAATAGATGTCCTCCCTGCTGGCTCTGTTGACAGCTCCAAGGGTGAAGTGATCCACTTTTACCACATAATCCAAAGCCGGATTAAATGTTACTGTGTAAATCAAATGTCACTCCTCCTTTAATCTATAAAATTTTATTTCATCTCCTGTTAATAATATAATACGATTGTTTTATTTCGTCAATATATTTCATTAAGAAATATTATTTCTTCTAGTTTTTCAGCATTTTCCACAATTTCATACAATCTATCTTTAATTATGCGGTCTTATTTTGTCATTATTGCACTGTTTTTATCTTAGCAACTGGAATAAAACACAGCAAATTAGGAATCAAAAAAGAACGCACTCAAGTCCATGCGTTCCCTGTTAAAAATCCATCTATAATATTCTTACTTTTTATCGTCTGAAATGGCGATCTCATGACGTCTGATATGATCATGGGAATCTTTCTTGCTGACCGATAAAAACAGATATAAAATCTCTATGACCATGGTAGCCGAAACCCTTGAAAAGCAAAACTCTCCCAAAAGAAGCTTTTCTCTGGTGGCCGTAGTAATATGGTAATCACATGCCTGTCCAAGAGGCGAGGAAGGGTTATTGGTAATGGCAATGGTCGGAGTATGGTTTTCCTTTGCCACTGCAACAAGGGTCATCAGACGTTTGGAAAACCCGGAATTGGAAATGACGATAATGGCATCTTCCTCTTTTAAATTACAGGTGTAAGCCATCTGAGTCTCCCAGATGGGGCCTGCCACCGCCGCAATTCCCAGCTGATTGAATTTAAAGGAGCCGTCAAGAGCCACTGGAATGGTATTACCGACTGCTACCAGCTGAACGGTCTTTGCCCCTTCAATCACACGAAGAATCCGGTCAAGCTCCTCTGCATCCATCATTGAAATCGTCTGAGTAAGCTCCGCCACTTTATTGGCCAGAATATTCTGAAGGGACTGGGCCAGGTTCTCCCTGTTGATCTCATTGGAAACTTCAACAGAATTTCCCCGTTCCTCGGCGATTTCCTTTGCCAGATTTATTTTCAAATGATGAAAGCCGTTAAACCCGCATCTTTTGCAGAATCTGGATACTGTGGCATCGCTGGTTCCGCTTGCAAGAGCCAGTTCTGCTACTGTCATATCAATCATCTCATTTTTATGAGCCAGAATATAGTCCGCAATCTTTTTCTCCGCTTCAAAGAAGGAATCATAAGAGGAACAAAGCACTCCTGACACACTGATATTTTCCTGCATTTACAACCTTCCTCTCATGTAATATTATTTTATGATTATATCATGATATGAAATATAATGTAAAGTGGTTATCTTTGCTTCTCCATGGTGAGAAGAAAAATAGTCGATAAAATGCAGACAAAGCCAAGCAGGTCCATCAGGCCGAAGCTCACCTTTAAAAGCAGAACAGAAAAAACAGTTGCAGATACCGGCTCTACCGCTGCAAATAAACTTCCCCTTTTCGGTCCTACCCATTTTACTCCTTCCAGATAACAGACAAAAGCAGTGATGGTTCCCACCAGAATGATAAATGCCATTCCGCTGAATACGATTCCATCCACAGCTACGGTCCTGGTCCATGGCCTGAAAAACAGGCAGAGTAAGATTCCGCCAATCAACATCCCCCACCCCGTCACCAGCATGGAACCGAATTTATTCAGCAGGCGTCCGGGCTGGACGGTATAAACAGCCAAGGTAACGGCGGAAGTCAGCCCCCAGAAGAGAGCCTGATGGGAAATGGCAAGGCTTTTTAAATTTCCATGGGTGGCTAACAAAACCGTTCCAAACACAGCCAGTACCACCGCAAATAATTCCACTTTTTCCGGGGCCTTACCCGAACGGAAGGAAACATACAGCATAACGATCACCGGCCCTACATACTCCAGCACCGTGGCTGTCCCTGCGTTTGAAAAACTAATGGCTGTAAAATAGGTATACTGGCACATAGACATCCCAAAAATACCAAAAACAACAACTTCCAGCCAATCTCTTCGTTTTTTAAATATATATAACACTTTTTTTCCATCTTTTATTGCGCAAATACCAAGAAGAATCACTCCTGCCATGACCAGACGTATGGGGATGAGCCAATCGGCTGTAAGGCCCTTTACCTGCATCAGATACTGTCCGCAGGTACCTGAAAGCCCCCATAAGATACCTCCAATCAAGGTCATGATGCACCCTTTTTTAAGGCTGCGTGCCGTTGCCGTATCCATTGCTGTCTTTTGTCCTCCCATTCTCCATTGTACACTCTTATGGATCAAAGTTTTTCTGCCGTATAAAGATTCCTTTTCGCAGCCTTTTATTTATCCCAAGGAATCATAACACTAATTTCTTAAAACAGCAACCATAGAATCGTAAGTTCAAATGCTTATGGGATTGACTTTCAACGTTCTTTTATTTATTTTATTCAATATATGATGAAACAGACTATCTTCGATTGTTTATGGAAACCATAAGAATCAAAACAAAGGGGGTATCTTGTAGCATGGAAATGGACTATTATCCCGTTTAAATACCAGCGTTTTGATTTTTAAGATTGCATAGAATTCCCACCATCTACATGAAGGACCTGGCCGGTCACATAGGATGAGTCACCGCATGCCAGATACACATAGGTGGGCGCAAGCTCAACCGGCTGACCCGCCCTTTTCATGGGAGTATTGGACCCGAAGGTCGGTATATGATCCGCCGGCCAGCTGGCAGGCTGAAGGGGCGTCCAGATAGGGCCTGGTGCAACTGCATTCACACGGATGCCCTGTGACACCAAGGATCTGGCCATGGCGCGTGTGAAGCTAACAACGGCACCTTTGGTGCTGGAATAGTCAATCAACTGGTCATTTCCCAAATAAGCAGTCACTGAGGTGGTGTTAATTATGGTGCTTTTGCATTTCATATAGGGCAGAGCAAACTTGGTCATCATAAAAACACCATAAAAATTGACCTCAAAGGTCAGTTTCAGCTGCTCGACTGTAATATCCTCGATACTACTTTGGGGGAACTGAACACCGGCATTATTAACCAGCACGTCGAGGCCGCCCAAAACGGAAACCGTTTCGCATACAGCATTTTTACAAAATGTCTCGTCTCGTACATCACCTGAAAGCAACAGACATTTTCTCCCAAGAGATTCTATATAGGACTTTGTTATCTGGGCATCCTCATGCTCATTATAATAAACAATGCATAGATCGGCCCCTTCTTTTGCAAATGCCAGACAAACCGCTCTGCCAATTCCGCTGTCGCCGCCAGTTACCAACGCTACCTTATTGCTCAATTTTCCAGTTCCAACATAATTGGGATCGTTAAAAATGGGCTGCGGAACCATCAGAGTCTCTAAACCAGGCTGCGCAGGCTGATGCTGCGGCGGAAATTGGATCGGGATTTGCTGGCATACTTCTTCATAACCTAAATATGGATAAGATTCAGACAATGTTAATCTCCAATCAAATAAAATATTTCTATTAACTGTATATTAACAAAAAATTTCACCTGTTACTGATTTACGAAAAAACATTCCCGGAAATTAAAAAATATACGTTCCGTTTCTTGTCCCTTAATACCATCTGGTCATAGGAAGCTGGTTATTGACGCCCTTTGAAACAAGGATCTGATGAAGGTCTATAATGCCGTTATGAAACGTAGCCGCACATGCGTTTAAATAAAGATCCCACATCCGGACAAACTCAGTGCCCATGCTTTCCTCGATTTTTGAACGGTGATCGTTGAAATTCTTATCCCAATGACGCAGTGTCTTATAATAATGGCGGCGAAGACTTTCCACATCCAAAGTGTAAAAACGGTGCTCACTTAATATATTAATCATTTCCCGAAGGCTTGGGATCACTCCTCCCGGAAAAATGTATTTTTTAATCCAGGGATCACCAGGGTGTTCCTTCAATGCGCTGATAAAGTGAAGCAAACATAGCCCGCCTGGATTTAAAACAGCTTCTACATTTTTAACAAACAGGTCGTAATGTTCCCTTCCCACGTGCTCCAGCATTCCCACACTTACCACCCGGTCAAAGGTCTTTCCCCAGCTTTCCAGATCCCGGTAATCCATTAATTCTGCGGATACCATACCCGTAAGCCCTTCTTCCTCGATCCGCTCATCAAATTTCTTCTTTTGTTCTTTGCTCAGGGTAATCCCGACTCCCCGCACTCCGTATTCCTTTGCCGCACGGATCAAAAGATATCCCCAGCCGCATCCGATATCCAGAAGAGTCATGTCCTTTTTTAAGTCCAGCTTTTTTAAAATCCGTTCCACTTTGTTGCACTGTGCATCATATAAGGTATCTTCCTCGTTCTTAAAATAGCCACAGGAATAGCTCATGGTATCATCGAGCCACAGGCTGTAAAATTCATTGCCGATATCGTAATGGGAAGTGACCTCTTTTTCCTGGTTCTTTTTGGATTGGGAAGAAAAAATCAGTTTTTTAAGCTTCTTATGGTCCGTTGAAAATTTCCCCATCTGCCCCAGAAAATGATCCAGTGCCTCAAACAAATCCCCTTCGATTTCCAAATCACCTTTCATATAGGCTTCTCCAAGGGCTAACGAAGTGCTTGTCAACAATTCCTTGGCACTGATATCCTCTTTTAAACGAACGCGGAAGGCGGGCGTTCCGTTTCCTATTAGATAGGTCTTCCCGTGAAGCGTTACCTCAAACGGATGCTCATCGAATCTCTGAAGAAAAGTAATTACAAAATTATCTGTCATGTTACTCATGGCTTATCCTCCTATCATTTTATATCTTTATAAGATATTCGCCATAAAAATACTATTTTATAAGACTTTTCATAAAAATAATACGATTAAACCCGTAAAGTTTTCTTCTATTATAGAATCATTATCCAAATTTATGGAATATTCAGTTCTTGAAACTAAAAAACCGGATTTAATGTCACGTTGACTTTTTCGTTCCCCTTTTGACAGACGGAAAGAACAACTCCATCCTCTAACAGTTTTTGAAAAAAGGACACTCCCGGAACAGAACAGCCCGGATTTCCTATATCCGAAAGTGTAAAGGTAATGTCCGACATGGGCATGACAATCCCCGTCCCAACTGCTTTTCCATAGCTTTCCTTTAAGGTCCAAATACGGAAAAAGTATTCCCCACGCTCTTTTTCAGACAGTTCTCTCATGCCGTCTTTCTCTGACTCTGACATCACTTTTCTTAGTACGTTATCCTTATAGTCACGAATCCGTTCCACATCAACGCCTAATTCCCTGTGTGAAAAACCACAGACAGCCATCCCATCGGTATGGCTGATATTATAGTGAATATGTGGAAAATCCTTGAGATATGGCTTTCCATAGGTTCCTGTTCCGAACCGTATCTGCTCTGCCGGAGCCTCAATCCCATACTGCTCCTTTAATCCAAGAAAGAGAAGCTTTTTTCCTAGCTCATGCTCCCATTGATACTTTTTCATCCCCTCAGGCACCTCAGCTCTTGCCAGATAAATTTCTATCATTCCGTATTCATCCTCTTTTATATTCCGATCCTGCCCCATTCCTGGTTTTCCACCGGATTTCCATGACCAAAATAAATTTTTCTCGCGCCCAGTGCGCTGATTTTCTGTGCACTTTCTATCATCCTATCCCTGTCCCAATAGATCATGGACAGTCCTGGATAAAATAAATTCATCAGTGCATCTCCTGCAATAACCGCCGTTTCCTCCACATCAAGGCCAATGGAACCTCTGGTATGCCCAGGGAGCTCCAGCACACGGGCATTGATTCCGTACGCTTTTAAAGAGTCACCCTCGCGTACATATATTTCCGGAGTGAAAACAGGGATCTTGTCTTTATCAACGCTTTTGGCAGAGACCTCCGCGACCAGCATTCCCAAAAATCCCTGATAGGAAACAGGTTCTGGAAAATCGGCCTTCAAAAGGGAAAGGTCTGCCTGATGCATGGCCACCGGAACGTCCAGCTTATGGGCCAGATATGCCGTATTCTGTACATGGTCAAAATGTCCGTGAGTCAAAAGGATCAGTTCCACCTTTGTCCTCCTGCACACATTCAGTATCTTTTCTTCAAACCCTTTCCTTCCTGTATCCACAAGAATGGCTCTTCCACGTTCTTCGATCAGATAGCTGTTCACACTTCCGCATCTGATTTGTTCTATCACTGCCATCTTTTTTCTCTCCTCAACCTCTGATCCAAATCATATTGCCTATTCCGGCATTATACCATTGTTCATTGTATTGACGGAGATCCCTGTATATTCCTTTTTCAGATCCATCTTTTCCTGTAAATACAGTCTATGACCCCATTTTCCGTTTGTACGGAAATAAGCTTCAGCAAAGACTCATTTTCGCTTTCCGGAAAGAGACGAATCCCTTTTCCAAGAAGAACCGGCATCACTGTGAGATGGTATTCGTCAATCAGATTTTTTTCCATCAGCTGTCCGACCAGGCAGGACCCTCCGCAGATCCAGATCCCTTTTCCTTCCTCTTTTTTCAAACGGTCAAGAAGAACCTCAAGGGGCTCCCGGGTAAAACAGATCCCAGGCTTGTCCTCCATGTCCCTATGGGTCAGCACATAGGTTTTCTTGTCTGCATATACCCATTCTCCCGGAGAAAGCACTGTTACCACCTGTTCATAGGTGTTGTATCCCATCAAAACGGTGTCCACCTGGCTTGCAAACGTTCCATACCCGTAATCACCGGTATATCCGCTGTCATGGCCGCCAAGCCAGCCTACACCGCCATTCACATCGGCAATATATCCATCCAGGCTGATGCCAATATATAATATAACCTTTCTTTCCAGCACAAATTCCAGCTGACAATCAAAGGGTTCTCTTGCAACATGCTCCTTGTCATATTCCATTGCTTCCACACAGCCCATGGCTCTGTAAAATGCCTGGGTCTCCACCGAAGAATGAGAGGAGATATAGAGCTTTTGCGCGCCCTTCAGCCTTGCCCATTCGGAAGCCATCTGAAACAGGCGGCGTCCGGTCCTCTTTCCCCGCAGATCATAGGATACGTGAAGACTGGAAAGATCCAGATAATTCCGTTGTTTCCCAAGAGGGACTCCTTCCACAGACGCAAACCCCTTCAATACTCCGTGAAGAAATGCTCCGAAAACAACGCCCCCGGTATGAATGGTAATTTTCAGACATCGGATCAACACCTCATAATCCTCATCCTGCCACTGCTCCGTAAAAGGATTCTTAACTGCCGCCCAGGTCCCATCCACCTTTCTGAGACACTCTTTCACTTCCTGGTAGCGGTTAAACTCTGAAAACAGTTCTTTATTTAATTCACTTTCTTTAATTTCTCTATATTCCATGATCCTTCTCCTTATGAACCTGTTTCCACAAGCATACCATTTTTCTGCGTTTTCATCAATTCCTTTTCTTTGCACCAGGAAAGAGCCTGAGAGGTCTGCTTTTGCCCAATAAAAGAAGCCTGTCAGATCGTTCAGGAATCTGACAGGCTTCTTTCAGGCAATTAAGAACGGCGGATACGGAATGCATCCAATCCCGGATATACTGCACCTTCTCCAAGTTCTTCTTCAATGCGGAGAAGCTGGTTGTATTTTGCCACACGTTCGCTTCTGCTTGGTGCCCCTGTTTTGATCTGACACGTATTGAGGGCAACGGCAAGATCTGCAATGGTGGTATCCTCCGTCTCACCGGAACGGTGGGAAGCAATGGCAGTGTAACCTGCACTGTGAGCCATCTTAATGGCTTCCAGAGTTTCAGATACGGAACCAATCTGATTGAGTTTAATCAGAATGGAGTTGCCGCAGCCTTCCTCAATTCCCTTTTTCAGACGCTCTGTATTGGTTACAAAAAGATCATCGCCTACCAGCTGGATACGGCTGCCAAGTTCCTTGGTAAGCAGCTTCCATCCTTCCCAGTCTTCCTCATCAAGGGCATCCTCAATGGAGTAAATCGGATACTTGTCGCAAAGGTCTTTCCAGTGTCCGATCAATTCCTCAGATGTAAAGTGCTTTCCGGCCTTAGGAAGAATGTATTCTCCTTTTTTCTCACCCTTCCACTCACTGGAAGCCGCATCCATCGCCAGAACGAAATCACGGCCTGGTTCATAGCCTGCTTTTCTGACAGCTTCAAGAATCAGTTCAATGGCAGCATCATCGCTCTCTAAGTCAGGAGCAAAACCTCCTTCATCACCAACAGAGGTAGCAAGTCCTTTGGATTTTAAAATGGAAGCCAGGCAATGGAATACTTCGGTACACCAGCGAAGTCCTTCCTTAAAATCTGCTGCGCCCACCGGCATGATCATGAACTCCTGCACATCAACCGTATTGGCCGCATGAGCACCGCCGTTTAAAATATTCATCATCGGAACAGGAAGACGGTTGCCCGTAATACCGCCCAAGAAACGGTATAAGGGAATTCCCATACTCATGGCTGCTGCTCTTGCACAGGCAATGGATACTGCTAAAATGGCATTGGCACCCAGTCTTGATTTGTCCTTTGTTCCATCTTCATTGATCATTTTGCGGTCAATGGCATATATGTCGGAAGCATCCATTCCCACAAGTGCAAAATGAATGACTGTATTGATGTTATGGACAGCTGTTAAAACACCTTTTCCTCCAAAGCGGGATTTATCCCCGTCACGAAGCTCCAGCGCTTCAAATTCTCCGGTAGAAGCACCGCTCGGTGCAGCTCCTCTGCCAATGGTCCCGTCTGCTAAATGTACCTCTGCCTCTACGGTAGGATTTCCTCTGGAATCAATTATTTCTCTTCCTATTACTTTTTCAATCTCCAGATAATTCATCATGTTTTCTCCTTTTCATTCAATGGTTTCCAGTATGTTCAGAAGTTCCTCTACGGATTTCTTCCCAAACTCAACTTTTTCCTGATTTATAATCATACAAGGGACACTCATGATCTGATACCGTTCTTTTAATTCCGGATATAACGCCAGATCATAAGTCCACGCCTTTACCATTTCATTCTCTGCCGCAATGCGTCCGGCAGACATAACCGTAGTGGGGCACATGGTACAGGACAAAGAGACTGCCACCTTAATATCAATAGGCTTTTTAATGTTCCTTATCCGTGCTTCTTCCTCTTTCGTAACCGTCTGCCCCGGACCTGCTGCATTGTACAGCCCTATCACAAAGGAATTAAACTCATGGCCTCCCGGAATTCCATAAAACCGGATTCCGGATTCTGTCCCGTCTTCTCTCAGCACACAAAGCGCTGGAATGGTTTCACTGGAAACGGTTTGGTCGGATTCCCGGCTGACCACACATTCCACACGGTCAGAGATACCAGAAAGTTCCTTTAAAAATCCTTCCATCTGAGACGCCAGGGGGCTTTTATCCAAAAGACCCTTCACGGTTATTTTACTGTTGAATTTACCAAATACTTCTTTTAACTGTTCTTTCATCTCCGGTGTAATAAACGCTTCGCTCTCTCCGCTTTCCTCCACAGAAACTTCTGCCCCGGTTGCTTTCTTTGGAACGTCTTCTCTCTGGGCGATTCCATGCTTCTCCCACATCTTCGCAACATACTTTTCCAAAGAGGTCGCCGCAACCGCACCGTCGGAAACAGCGGTCACCACCTGCCGGAGGTTCTTCACACATACATCTCCGGCAGCGTATACACCGGGAACATCTGTCATCTGATCCTGATCCGTAATTAAGTACCCGTAGTCATTTAAGGACACCTTTTTCCGGACCCAGTCGGTATCCGGTACATAGCCGGCAAACACAAAGATTCCAAAGGTTTTGCCTGGTTCTGCTTTATACTGCCACTCTTCTCCGGTCCTGTTATCCCGGAATGTGGCACTCCGAAGAACAGAATCTCCCGCCGCCTCTATGATTTCCGTATGAAAATGAATTTCAATCTTCTCATGCTCCCTGGCTTTGTCCGCCACGGAAGCGGCACAGGTGAAATCATCCTCCCGGACTATGATGGTTACTTTTTTGGCATATTTTGTTAAAAAGACTGCCTCTTCCGCAGCCGCATAACCGCCTCCTATGACAAATACCTCCATACCGGTAAAAAACTCTCCGTCACAGGTGGCACAGTAAGCCACTCCCCGTCCCTTATATTCCTGTTCTCCTTTGAATCCAAGAGACCTGGGATTGGCTCCGAGAGCCAGAACAATTCCAAAGGTCTTTAAATCTCCCTTATCGGTTTTTACCACACGGATGTCTTCAGACAGATCCATGTCAAGGGCACGGGCCATCTTAAACTCCGCACCAAAGTTTTCTGCCTGTTTCCGCATCTTTTCAGTAAGAGCAGAGCCATCAATGGTTTCAATCCCGGGATAATTAACGACTTCAGAAGTAATAGTGATCTGGCCGCCCAGCTTTTCCTTTTCCAGCACCAGGACCTTAAACTTGGCTCTGGCAGCGTAAATGGCGGCGGACAGGCCCGCAGGGCCTGCACCGACAACAATTACATCATACAATTCATCCATATACTCCCACCTTTACAGAAGTCCCACTAAATCAAGGCTGGGCTTTAAGGTCTTTTCGCCTGGTTTCCACTTTGCCGGGCAAACCTCATCTCCATGTTCGGAAACGAACTGGGAAGCCTGCACCCGGCGGAACAGTTCTTCTGCATTCCTTCCTACGTTGCCTGCAATGACTTCATAGGCTACGATCTTTCCTTCGGGATTCAAAATGAAGGTTCCTCGTTCCGCCATGCCGGAAGATTCAATCAGTACATCGAAATCTCTTGCCAAAGCTCCGGTCGGATCAGCCAACATCGGGTATTTAATCTTTTTTATGGTTTTAGAAGCATCATGCCATGCCTTGTGTACAAAATGGGTGTCACAGGATACGCTGTAAATCTCACAGTCTATCTTTTTAAATTCTTCATACTTATCTGCCAGGTCTTCCAATTCAGTAGGGCAAACAAAGGAAAAATCAGCCGGGTAGAAAAAAAACACTGACCATTTCCCCAGGACATCCTCTTTTGTTACCTCTTTAAATTCTCCATTAATAAAACTCTGAACCTTAAAATCGCTGATTTCTTTTCCAATATATGACATACCATCTATCTCCTTTCATAAAAGCTATACTAAATTAATATGGCTTATTTCTAAGTTTTTATGAGTTAGTCTCTACTAATTCATGTATTTATATTAGCACACTTAATCCGAAATTACAATAATGATATTGATAATAATTATTATTTTATCAAAAAACACCGCAGAAGCACAAAGGAACTGTTTTCCCTTGAATCTTCTCCGGCGTTCCTTTTTCCGGTATTAAAGAATCCAGAAATTCCTTCTGTCTTCTCCGTATTCCAGTTGAAAGCGAAACCTTGAAAAATATTCGTCCAAAATCTTATAAAGGTCTTTGTACTCCTCATCTCCATTATTACTGTCTAATGATTCAATGGAACAGGATTGTTTTGAGCAGGCGTCCCTTAAATGAATCCGAAAGGCCAGCCCTTTCTCTTTTATCATCTGATTGCATTCCAGAATTTCTGCGATGGATACGATCTTCATAGATACCTCTATTCCTGACTCTGATACTTCTTAGACTGTTCTTCAATCAGTTCCATGTCCTCAAAGTAATTGATCTTCATCGCTTCTTTCACGTCCCGTAATGTATTCGCAGCCGCTGCCGCTGCCTTTTCTGATCCTTCTTTGAGAATCTGGAATACAAATGGAATATTCGCCTCATATTCCTTTCTTCTCTGACGGATGGGTTCTAATTGAGCCTGAAGAACGCTGTTTAAGAACCGCTTCACTTTAACATCGCCTAAACCGCCCCGTCTGTAGTGGGCTTTCAGCTCATCCAGGTTGTTATAATCCGGAAGATACTTGACAAAGTCCTCATCCTTACAGAATGCGTCAAGATAAGTAAATACCGTATTGCCTTCCACTTCTCCCGGGTCAGAAACCTGGATATGGTTGGGGTCCGTGTACATGCTCATGATCTTCTTTTTTACCTCTTCCTCAGAATCGGATAAATAGATGCAGTTGCCTAAGGATTTGCTCATCTTTGCTTTTCCGTCCGTACCAGGAAGTCTTAAACATGCTTTATTGTCAGGAAGCAGAATCTCCGGTTCCACCAAGGTCTCTCCGTAAACAGAATTGAATTTGCGGACAATCTCCCTTGTCTGCTCCAGCATAGGCTCCTGATCCTCGCCTACCGGCACAGTGGTTGCTTTAAAAGCCGTAATGTCAGCAGCCTGGCTGATGGGATAAGTGAAAAATCCCACCGGAATGCTGGTCTCAAAATTTCTCATGGCGATCTCAGACTTTACCGTAGGATTCCTTTGAAGCCTCGAGACAGTGACCAAATTCATATAGTAGAAGGAAAGTTCCGTCAATTCCGCGATCTGGGACTGGATGAACAAGGTACACTTCTTCGGGTCCAGGCCACAGGCAAGATAGTCCAGCGCAACCTCAATGATATTCTGACGGACTTTTTCAGGGTTGTCCGCATTGTCCGTCAATGCCTGGGCATCCGCAATCATAATATAAATCTCGTCAAATTCGCCGGAATTCTGCAGTTCTACCCTTCGTTTGAGTGAACCAACGTAGTGGCCGATGTGCAGCTTTCCGGTGGGCCGGTCTCCCGTTAAAATAATCTTTCCCATGTTTGTACCTCCAGATGTATTATCAAGTTTAATTGTACCATTCATTCTGTATTTGTCAATGAGGCACCTTATTTTCCTTCAAATACTTCTTCTGCATAATTGACGGAAGCCATAGCATCACGGCAGTACCGGTCCGCCCCTATGGTTTTTGCATAATCCTCTGTTAAAACGGCCCCTCCTACCATGACTTTGGTATGGGGTGTGGCCTTGTGAAGCTGTTGAATGGTTTCTTCCATACTGGGAACGGTGGTTGTCATAAGTGCGCTTAAGCCTACCAGCCTGATATTTTTTTCAAGAGCTGTCTCCACGATCAGTTCCGGAGGCACATCTTTTCCTAAATCAATCACCTCATAGCTGTAATTTTCAAGCAGGACCTTTACAATGTTTTTCCCGATATCATGAATGTCACCTTTGACGGTTGCAAGGATAATGGCACCTTTTTCAGCTTCAACCGTACCGCTCTTTGCCATCTGCTCCCTAATGACTTCAAATGCGGCCTTGGCTGCTTCCGCACTCATCAAAAGCTGGGGAAGAAATACGGTTCCTTTTTCAAACCCCTTTCCCACCCGGTCCAGAGCCGGGATCATTTCTTCATTGATAATCGCCAAAGGTTCCTTATCCCTTAAAAGTTCTGTAACCGCAGAAAATGCACGGTCCTTCAGTCCTTTTGCAATGCTCTCAGATAAGGATAACTCTCCCCCGGAAGCGTTCCCTCCGCCGGTGCCGCCAGACTGAACCGTACCGCCAAGGGTTGCCGCCTGACCGCTGTAGACGCTGATATACTTACTGCACTGGGGATCCAAGTCCGAAAGTGTCAGAAAGCTTAAATAAGAGCGCATCATGGCCTCTGAGTTAGGGTTGATGATGGCAGCGCTCAGCCCATTTTGCAGCGCCATGGTAAAAAATGTGGCATTCACGATTTCCCTCTGAGGAAGTCCAAAGGAAATGTTGGAGACACCGAGAATGGTCTTACCGCCCAGTTCATCCCGCACTCTTTTCAAGGTCTCCAGAGTCGTCAATGCGCCTTTGCTGTCAGCGCTTACGGTCATGCACAAGGCATCTATGATAATGTCCTTTTGATCAATTCCATACTCGGCCGCCTTTTTATAGATCTTCCGGGACACGGCGATCCTGCCTTCTGCCGTCTCAGGAATTCCGCCTTCATCAAGTGCCAGGGCAACCACAACTCCGCCGTAGCGTTTTACCAGAGGGAAGATGGCCTCCATCATTTCCTCTTTTCCGTTTACGGAATTGATCAGAGGCTTTCCATTGTAAATCCTCATGGCCCGCTCCATGGCCTCGATATTTGAGGTATCAATCTGGAGCGGTAAGTCGATGATACTCTGAAGTTCTTTTACCACCTCCACCATCATAGAAGGCTCATCAATTCCAGGAAGTCCTACGTTTACATCGAGAACATGTGCGCCGTTATCCTGCTGGGTTACGCCTTCCCTTAGGATGTATTCCAGATTATGGTCCCGGAGAGCCTGTTTGAATTTGGATTTTCCCGTAGGATTGATCCTCTCCCCAATGATAACCGGCTCACGGTCCATGACCACCGCCTGTGCATAGGAGGAGATAACCGTCCGGTTCTTTTTTTGAGGCAGTTTCACAGGGAAATTCTTACACAATGCCACCATTTTTCTAATGTGCTCCGGTGTGGTGCCGCAGCATCCTCCGACCACACAGGCCCCCATTGTAACAATTTCGGCCATGACCTGTGCAAACTCATCGGCATCAATATCATAAACCGTTTTACCGCCTTCACTTCTTGGAAGTCCGGCGTTGGGATTGACGATGACGGGTATGGATACCACCTCCATGAGATCGGAAAGAATCCCCTTCATCTGGATGGGTCCCAGGCCGCAGTTGATCCCAAGGGCATCCACTCTCAGGCCTTCCAGTAAGGCTACCGCAGACTCAACATTGCCTCCTGTTAAAAGCTTTCCTTTTTCATCAAAGATCATGGTAACAAATACAGGAAGACTGGAATTTTCCTTAGCAGCCAGTACAGCTGCCTTGGTCTCATAGCTGTCACTCATAGTCTCTATGAGTACCAGATCTGCCCCTTCCTGCTCCCCGATCCTCACTACCTGGGCATACATATCATAGGCATCTTCAAAAGCAAGGTCTCCGAGAGGTTTTAAAAGCTTACCGGTAGGACCTAAATCCAGGGCTATATACCCCCGTTCCTTACCGGAGGGATAGCGGGCTGTTTCCACCGCACGTTTTGCATTTTTAACGGCTGCGGTGACCACTTCGTTTAAGTCAAATTCAGCCCCTTGATAGAATTTCAGCCCGTTGGCTCCAAAGGTATTGGTCTTTATAATATCCGCTCCCGCTTCCAGGTAATCACGGTGAAGCTTTGTGATGATATCCGGATGCTTTATGTTCCAGGTCTCCGGCAGCTCTCCCGGCTTCAGGCCATTGGCCTGTAAAAGGCTTCCTGTACCTCCGTCAAAAAATACGATTTTTTTTCCGATCTCTTTTAAAATCCCTGTCATACATTCCTCCATCTGCATCTGTAACTTTTAATTTCTTCGGTATGCGCAGTCTGTTTTTCCACAGGATTCACACCCTTTTTCCTCGCACCGGTAAGGCTTTGTGCTCACACCGATCACCGCTGTCACCGATTTTGACGGTGTCATCAAAAGACTGTCCGTAAGCATGATGCCCACCCGTTTTGCGGTTTCCAAAACGGCAGTGATGTCCCGCTGGCATTCCAGAGAAAAATCTCCGTATCCGGGGCTGAATCTAGGTCTTAAATAAAGTCCCGCCGCTTCGTACTCCTGTTTTAATTTCCCGTTTTCTTCATCACAAAATTCTTCGATCATGGCCGCTGCTGCTGCCTGCATGGTAACCGCTTTGCTCATCTGGAGCTTGGTGTATTTATGAAGAAGCACATCCACACCGGTCCCCAAAGTGGCGGCAAATAAAATCACCTGATCGCAGTCTGCCAGATTTTTGCTTAGGTTTTGGCTCTTGGTCTGAAAGACCGTAAAATCAATTCCATGATCCGGAAGCAGTTTTAGGGGATATGCCCGGCTGACGCATTTGGGAGAAGCAGCCTCCAAAAGTTCACAGATGCACGCTTCAATCAGAGCATTGACGGTATCATCGCCTTCCTGTATCCCATACCCTAAATACCGCCGAACCTCCTTACGGCTGATTTCCATGGTCTTCCCTCCCTCTCTGTAATTCTAAAAACGGGTCCGGCCCTGCAAAGGCGCCGAACCCTGATTTAAATCCATTACAATATTTCAGATAAATTTTCCTTGATTTTTAATGCCACATCCGGTTTGTTCATGGAATACACATGAATGGCATTCACGCCGTTTGCAATCAGGTCAATGATCTGTTCCGTGGCATAAGCGATTCCCGCCTGCTTCATCGCCGCAGGATTATCTCCAAACCGGTCAACAATGGCTTTGAAACGGGAGGGCAGATAGGTTCCTGACAGCTGACAGCTGCGAATGATCTGTCTAACATTGGTTACAGGCATGATCCCCGCAACCACGGGTACGGTAATTCCCTTTTCCCTGATGCGGTATAAGTAATTGTATAGTATATTATTATCAAAAAACATCTGAGTGGTTACAAAATCACAGCCTGCTTCCACCTTCTGCTTTAAGTAATCCATATCAATGGTTTTGCTGGCTGATTCCACGTGGCCCTCCGGATAGCAGGCGGCACCGATGCAAAAGTCTCCCGCTTCCTTTATCTCCCGGATCAATTCCGATGCATAGCTGTATTCCCTTGAAATCAGTCCATTGGGAGGAATATCTCCGCGAAGAGCCAGCACATTCTCAATCCCGGCTTCTTTCAGGTCATGTAGAACCTCCCGCACCTTTTCTTTCGTAGAAGATACACAGGTCAAATGAGCCAGAGCCGTAACGTGATATTCATGATGAAGTGCCGAGGCGATATCAACCGTATATTTGCTGGTGCCTCCGCCGGCTCCGTATGTGACACTCATGAATGCCGGATTCAGTTTGGCGATCTCTGCCGCTGCCCGTTCCACAGATTCGTACTTATCCTCTGTCTTCGGGGGAAATACTTCAAAAGACAACGTCGGCTTTCCCTGGCTCAAAATGTCTTTTATCTTCATGCTGTCTATCTCCTATCTTTCGCTTCTTTTATCTTTTAACACTTTACCACAAAAAATTCGTTCCTGCAACCATTTACGGCCGGTAAATCAACGAGCGGTAAATATCTGCGCCAGCGGAGAATTTTCCGGCAGAATCAAGGTATTATTTTTCCCGGTCAGGGAATTTCTGGCTGCTTCCAGAGAACGGACAAAGGAATAAAAATCGGCTTTCTGAGCATCATTATAGGATTCAGCCAGGATTCTCATGTACTCTGCTTCGCCTTCTGCCGTTATGGTCGCCGCCTGGGCCTGGGCATCTGAAATGCTGATTGCAATTTCCCTGTCTGTTGTATTTTGTATTTTCTTAGCCTCCGCCTGACCCTCTGCCGTATAGGTAGCGGCAATCTTATCACGCTCGGATATCATCCGCTCATAGACGGCAGCCTTATTGTCCACCGGAAGATCAAGACGTTTGGTTTCCACAGCCAGAAGCTTGATGCCGTACTGGACCATATTTTCGCCTACGTTATTCATGATTGCCTGAGAAAGTTCTTCATCCCGGCTGCTGATCACATCATTCTGGCTCATGCTGCTGATCACGTTCTTTACGGAGTTATATACCACGGTATCAATTCTTGCCTCCGCATTGGTAATGGAGGAATTTAAGGACTGGGCAAACTTCAAAGGATCTTCGATCCGCCATAACACATAGCTGTCGCTTAGCATGGTCTTTTTATCCTTGGTGATTACATCCGATGCTGCCAGATCATAAATCAGGATCTGCCTGGGAAGGGTATCCGCCGTCTGAATAAATGGAATCTTCATGGATAAACCGGCGGTTCCAATCACCCGTTCCACACGTCCGAACTGACGGATCAATTTATATTCATTTTCATTTGTAATTACAACACAGCCCAATAATACGATTACCACTGCCAATGCTGCAAACGCCAAAGCCGCTTTTTTTAATCTTTTTCTCATTCCGTTTTCTCCTTTTCTCCATTGGTTTTACCATCCCCGCTGGCTCCGGTAAAGCTGTCAAGGGGTAATATCGTACTGGTCTTATCCGTCCCGTCTATAATCACCTTCATATCCGGCAGTACCTTTTCCATGGTTTCATAAAACATTCTTTTTTTGGTTACTTCGGGATTCTTCTGATACTCGATATACATGGCGTTAAATTTGGCAACCTCCGCATTGGCTTCATTGATTCTTTTCGCTTTCGTGGATTCTGCCTCCTGCAATATCTTATCGGTCTGGGCAGTTGCCTCAGGCAGCTTCTCATTCCGGTACTTGTTGGCGTTGTTGATGGCCGTTTCCTTTCCCTGCTTTGCGGTTTCTACCGCTTTAAAGGCTTCCATGACCTCTTTTGTCGGCGGCTCGGAGTCCTGAATGGTCACGTTTACGACCGTCAGGCCAATGTCGTGCCCTTCCAGCTTTTCCATGATCATCTGCTTGATCTTAGACTGGATTTCATTCTTCCCTGTAGTCAGCACCGAATCCACATCATAGCTTCCGATCACCGTGCGGATGCAGCTTTTGGTAATGCTCTGCAAAACCTTTAAAGGATCTTCCGACTCATAAACGGCCCTTACCGGGTCTGCCACCTTATACTCTACGAAAAAATCCACATTTACAAAGTTATAATCCTTTGTAATCATCAAAGAGTCTTCTTCCTTGCTTTCATTGTCGTTGGGATCATAGCCGATTGCAAATCCCTGGATCGTGGTATTGACCTTTTTAACACTTTGGACAAACGGAATCTTAAAATGAAGTCCCGGCTCTGCTACCGTTCTTGCTTTTCCCAAGGTAGTCACTACAGCCTGTTCCTGCTCCTGAATATTGTATAATGACCCAAAACCGATAACCGGAATAGCCACAATAAGAACAGCTGCGATTCCTGATTTCTTCAAAATCCTTTTCAACTTTTTCAAAACCTCATTCTTTTGGGGATCCATTGTTTCCATAATACGGCTCCTTTCTTTACCTACCCTTTATTTTATGCTCTCGTAAAGGAAATAAAAAAGACTCTTACTGACACCTCTTAGGGCATCAATAAAAGTCTTGCACATTTCATAAGGATGCGGATAAATCGCTTTACCGTTTTGACGCAATCTTATCCAGCTCAACGCTGGCAGCTACTCCCTTTTACGATTGGCATGATTATATCAGATCTAAGATCTTATGTCAATCAAAAACCAACAGTTTTTCGTAAAACGGTCACAATTCGTTGTTTTCCGACGATGGAAAGTCATGAAAAGAAACAGCAGCACGAACCATATCCCCCTCCCGGTAAACAGAGACCCGAAACATTCCCTCCGCAAGATCCACCATATCTCCCTGGGTAAGTCCGGCTCGTATCCTTTCCATCAGAATTGGAAGACTGCTTTCCTCTTTGGAGACACCACCAGCGGTCTCCGTAAGCTCAAAGAAATGTTCCAGATAATCCAGACAAGCTTCCTCATTATTCATGGAAGAAATGTAATCATGCATCTCACCGGTTCCAGTATCATAATTCACTTCCACATACTGGTAAACATATCCTTCCTCATCCGGATTTAACTGGCTGGTCTTTTCATCTTCCAGGTAATAACCGATAAAGGTCTCATAATAGGAAACCCAGCCATCTTCCAGCTCTAACTCATAGTTATCCGAATATAAGTCTTCCGGCATAAGCTGATATCCATAGTTGTTTTCATTTATGTATTGACCCATACCATCTGCAATGGTCTTTCCGTCTACCGGAAAATGAGTATATCCGTCGCATGGGATGCCGTCAGCAATGACTTTTTCTTCCGAGAGGGGAGCAATGCCGGGATCTTCCGAGGGTGCTGCCGTTTCATAGCTGATATTACGGTCCAGAATCTGATCCGCCTTCCTCATCACATCGGGAGCTGCTCCTGCAATTACAAAAAACAAAGTGGCAAGCCCTGCTATAGGTATGTGAAATTTCCTTCCCTGTGCTTTCCGCTCATGGCCTGAAGAATCCGGTATGGTTGCGGGGCTTGGCGCAGCAGTCCGGCCAGGTATTGCTGCACCGCCTTGCGTTCCAGTCCGGGGCGGCACAGATCTGGGATTTTCATTTTCCGGCCGCTTTTCATTTAAATAATAATTAACTTCCCATAAAACAGGCCGGCGTATCACCTTCTTACACTGTCTGCAGTAGTTCACTTCATTGACCGGAAGATCGCAAATCGGACAAATCTTTCTCTTCATGACAATTAT
The DNA here is from genome assembly GCF_043633585.1 of Lacrimispora sinapis. Taxonomy (NCBI): domain Bacteria; kingdom Bacillati; phylum Bacillota; class Clostridia; order Lachnospirales; family Lachnospiraceae; genus Lacrimispora; species Lacrimispora sinapis. The sequence goes on from NZ_CP141832.1 coordinate 2,263,305, forward strand.
CCTCCTATCCGAGCACCAGGTGAGCTACGGCAATCTCATCGTCCTCCCGAAAACCCTGGGCACAGACCTGAATGTTATATACATATGCTTCTTCCAATCCGGTGATCCCAACAATTTCTGCTATGGTTTTTCCCTCCTGGGCCAGAGTAAGTACTTTATGAACATCAGCTACGGTTTTTTTCAATCTCTCATCAGCAGGATCAAAAGACAGCTTTTCCCCTTGTTCCAAATCTGATTCCGTTATAAAATCCTCCAGGGACAGATTCCGTTCTCCATCTCCATTGTTGTAATAATCCTCAGAAATCTCCCAATCCTTTTGTTTTTCAGACATACTGTCACTCCTTTCCAAAACAGGCAGGTTCGTCGGAACCTGCCTGATATGTAACATAATATGCTTTATCTTTTATTTCTTAAAAAATCTGGTATGTTAATCTGTACTTCTTTATTCACCGTGGGACGATAAGGCTGTCCGCCTTGCTGCGGAGTGCTCTGAGGATTATTCTGTCCGTTATAATTCGGCTTCTGATAATTGGAACCTGCATAGCCCTGATTGTTATAATTCTGATTGTTGTTGTAAGCAGGAGCAGAATAGTTTCCGTTGTTGTAGTGCTGGTTAAGGTTCTGGTTATATCCAGGAGTTGCTGCAGTAGCTGCCGCTTCCTGGTTCCCCGGCTGATTCTGTGCTGCTTTTGGCTGTTTAAAGTTTGGATTGGAGAAATTGGTCATAACCTTGGATACCGGTGTCTCTGCCTGCATATCAAGTCCCGTAGCAATAACGGTGATGCTGGCTTCATCCTGGGCATTCTCATCATACATGGCACCAAAGATGATGTTCGCATCGTCTCCTGCCATCTCCTGTACATAGCTTGCTGCTTCATTGGCCTCAATCAGGCTGATATCACCAGAAATATTAATAATCACGTGGGAAGCGCCTTCAATGGTTGTTTCAAGCAGCGGACTGGAAACTGCCTGTTTCACAGCTTCCAGGGCTTTCTCATCACCCTTTGCATGACCGATACCGATATGGGCAATGCCTTTGTCTGTCATAACAGTCTGAACATCTGCAAAGTCCAGGTTGATAAGTCCAGGCACGTTAATCAAGTCGGTAATCCCCTGAACTGCCTGCTGAAGCACTTCATCTGCTTTTTTAAGTGCATCCGGCATGGTTGTGCGTCTGTCTACGATCTCCAAAAGGCGGTCGTTTGGAATAACAATTAAAGTATCAACACTTTCTTTTAACCGCTCAATACCGGCAATTGCATTGGACATACGGGTTCTTGCTTCAAAACGGAAGGGCTTTGTGACAACACCGACAGTCAGTATTCCCATGTCCTTGGCGATCTTTGCAACCACAGGAGCCGCTCCGGTCCCGGTTCCGCCTCCCATACCGCAGGTAACAAATACCATATCGGCACCCTTCATGGCCTGAGCCAGCTCGTCCGCATTCTCCTCTGCTGCCTTTTCGCCCATCTCAGGCTTTGCACCTGCACCAAGCCCCTTGGTCAGCTTTTCTCCGATCTGCATCGCAGTTGGAGCCTTGCAAAACTGCAGTGCCTGCTTGTCCGTGTTAATACCAAGAAATTCCACACCAGCGATATTCTCATCGATCATGCGGTTCACCGCATTGTTTCCGGCACCGCCTACTCCGATAACCAGAATTCTTGCGGCATTGTCCGCCTCATTTATCTTAATCTCTAACAAGATTATATCCTCCTTTAACCATAAACAGCTTACTTTATAAACCTAATTAATATAATATTTGATTTTAACAAAAATATCAACTATTTTTTAAACAAAATTGCTTGCAAATTATGTAAATTCATTTGTCCTTTACAAACCGATAAGAAGTGACAGTTTTCGCCTCATCGTAAGTATCCAGATATAAAATCCCTTTAAGCCCTGATAAAACGGGCATTTGATCCTTCAGCTCGGAGACCTTTCCGTTCATCTGATCATTGCTTCCCAGATAAACTCTGATGCTTCCCATCACCAGGGTGGCATTCCCTTTGGAATCGTACTGGATCTGATCCACAGCAATTCCGTGGGTGGATAACAGCTGGGTCAATGTCAGGATCTGATCAAAGATCCTGCTGTTTTCCACCGGCAGGGGTTGGTGCAGGGCAATATGCCCATACTCCAGCCCCACAATCTTTGGAGTGCCGGGCAGCTGTCCGCTGGAGCTTTCTACGATGATTCCGTCTTTATCAAAATACATATAGCTGCCCATATAGGAAACATATCCCACTACAGATTTCTCATAGACGATCACTTCCACTTTTACCGGGCTTTGGAATACGATTTTATAATCCTCCACAAAAGGAATCTGCTCATGTTCTTTAAAGCGGTTCTTATAGAAACAAAAAATCGCATTCCGGTCCCAACGGTCTTTAAACAAAAGATTGACGATCTGTTCGGAAGTATATTTTTTATTGCCTGTCACTGTAATTTCCTTGATCTGAAGTGACAGGAAAGCTGCACCTCCCAGCAAAACCACTGCTGCCGCGATAGCTATTATTATTTTTCTTCTGCTGCTTTTTAGATCTCTCATTCTATCCCTCTGATTGTGGCACCAAGACTGCTTAAATCCCGGCAGATGTCTTCATATCCACGTTCAATGTGATAACATTCATGGATTTCCGTCAGGCCCTCACACGCCAGGCCTGCAATCACAAGCGCTGCGCCACCCCGCAGATCAGGAGCGGTTACCCGGTTTCCTGCCAGCGGATAATGGCCATGGACAATGGCTTGTTTTCCTTCGATTACAATGTCTGCCCCCAGTTTTTTAAGTTCCTGCGCAGTTCCAAACCTTCCTTCAAAAATAGTTTCCGTCAGTCTTCCGCTCCCCTGTCCGGAGGCCATTACCGCCATCATCGGAGACTGAAGATCTGTGGGAAATCCTGGATAAGGTTCTGTTACTGCATCAGCACAGCGGGGTCTCCCCTTCATGGAAACTTCCAGACCATTTTTATAGGATCTTAGCTCCGCACCCATTTTCTCTGAAAGAGACAGGGCGGCCGTTAAATCCGCAGGCCGGATTCCATTGATAAAGACACTCCCTTCTGCGGCCATCACAGCCGCTAAGTACGTTCCCGCAACAATCCGGTCACCTGCAACCGAAAACTCTGAATCATGAAAGCCTGTTACACCTGTGACCGCCAGCCTTGATGTCCCAATTCCTTCAATCCTGGCCCCCATGTTGTTTAGGAAATCACAGAGTGCGGTGATCTCAGGCTCTTTTGCAGCTCCTTTTATGATTGTTACTCCCCGGGCATTGACGGAGGCCAGAAGTGCATTCTCCGTTGCTCCCACACTGGGAAATGGAAACTCAATCTCAGCCCCCGTCAGGGTTTTGGCTGACACAATAAGTTTTTCAGCTTTTTCCTCTACCTCCGCACCCAGCTTGCGAAACGCAGACAGATGCAGATCAATAGGCCTCTCCCCAATGGAGCAGCCCCCCGGAAAGCTTGTAACTGCAAGACCGGACCTTCCAAGAAGCGGGCCGGATAATATAATGGAGGAACGCATGCTTTTTATATAATCTTCCGGAATTTCCGCCTGAGTAAGTGTTGCTGCGTCGATAACCAATGTATTATCTTCCAGCCGGCAAATACAGCCAATACGCTGAAGTATCCCCAGCATACAGAACACATCCTGTATCCTGGGGACATTATGAATCACTGTTGTACCTTTATGGAGAACCGCCGCTGCCATCATTGGCAGAACAGCATTCTTGGAACCCTGAATTTTTATCTCACCTTTTAAGGATCGTAACCCCTGGACCTGTATGACTGACAATCCGGTACCTCCCATGGCTTCTTATATACTATCCTATGTTAAAAGTGAGAGAATGGTATCAAATCTTATCATTTTTCCAGTTTTATCTGGTTAGAAACGCTTAGAACCATACCCATTTCTATCATAAGAAACAGGACTGAAGTACCTCCGTAGCTGATAAACGGAAGGGTAATCCCGGTATTTGGTATGGTGTTGGTAACGACTGCAATATTAAGGATTACCTGAATGGCAATATGCCCCATGACTCCAACCACCAACAGTGAACCGAATAAATCAGGCGCATTATCTGCAATCAGCATAAAACGGTAGATCATGAAAAGAAAGATCAGGATCACAGACACCGCTCCAAAAAGTCCCAGTTCTTCACAAATAATGGAAAAAATCATATCATTCTGCGCCTCAGGCACAAATCCCATCTTCTGTATGCTCTCTCCCAGTCCTCTTCCTACCAAACCGCCCGAACCAATGGCATAAAGTCCCTGAAGCACCTGATACCCTCCGGTGGATGGATATGCCTCCGGTTCCAGCCAGACCAGAATCCGCCCAAGCTGATAATCATGTAAAATATTGAGTTTTTCCAGGAAGGTAGCTAATGGACCAGCAAATGCCAATAGGCCGACTCCCGCGAATCCACAGGCGAAGAATGGCCATTTCTTTTTGCACGCCACAAACAGCATGACAAAGGCAATTCCGACGATGATGATACCGGAACTTAAATTGTTTGCAGCTACGATTCCTGCAATAGGAAGTGCCGTTACAATTACAAGAATAATTCCATTTCTTGTATTGATATTTTTGCCCATCTGTACAATCATAGCAGCCAGCATGACGATAAGGGCAATCTTTACAAATTCCGTAGGCTGAAAGGAAAGGGCCCCAACCCCCAGCCATCTTTTTTTACCATTACGCTCAATTCCAAACAGGGACACGGCAATCATAAGAACATACGAGAGGATATAAGCAAATACTGCAAACTTCGCATACCAATGATAATCCATTTTGGATATCACAATCATAATAGCAAAGCCTCCCAGTGCTATTTGGGCCTGCCTCATCATAAAATAAGCGGCATTGCCAAATTTAAGCTGGGCTGCATAGGAACTGGCACTGTATATCATTACCAATCCAAAAACAGTCAGGAATATAACAGTAAACAAAAGGCTGTAATCATAAAAACGGCGCGGCTTATTTTTCTTTTTCACTGGCCTTTTTTCCGCCATATCATTCCTCCTTGCCAACCATACTCCGACGCAATAGCAGCATTACAGATTGCGGACGCACTCTTTAAAGATGTCACCGCGCTCCTCATAGCACCGAAACATTCCCCAGCTGGCGCATGCCGGTGAAAGGAGCACATAATCTCCGCTATTGGCATAGGAAGCGCAAACACTGACTGCCTCCTGCATGTCTTCCGCATACATCACATTCGTAAAGCCATGCCTTGCGGCACATTCAGCAATCTTTTCCCTTGTCTGTCCCAGCAAAACCATATAACGGACTTTTCCTTCAAAGGATTCGATCCACTCGTCATATTCAGAGTTTTTATCGTATCCTCCTGCAATCACAATGGTTGGCCCAGGCATAGCCTTGATTGCCTGAATGGCCGCATCCGGATTGGTTCCCTTGGAATCATTATAATATTTAACTCCCGCCTTTTCAGCTACAAACTCGATCCGGTGCTCCACCGCTTTAAATTCACAGATCACCTTTTTTATAATATCCAAAGGAACTCCCATCTCCATAGAGATGGCAACCGCTGCCATAACATTCTCATGATTGTGCCTGCCAAGAAGCTTTAAATCTCCTGTGGATACAATCTCCTGCCGCTTTCCAAGATGGTTAAAGACAATCAGGTCGCCCTCCATGCAGTAGCCCTCTTCGAGTTTCCCACGGCTGCTGAAATAGACAACCTTGGGTTTTATGGTTTTGCCAAATTCACGCAGAACAGGATCATCATAGTTTAAAATACAGCACTCCTGCTCTCCCTGATTTTGTGTAATGCTTTCTTTTACTTTTATGTAACAATCCATAGTTTTATGACGATTTAAGTGATCCGGCGTTATATTAAGGATGGCACTGACATTTGGTTTAAAGTCAGTTATGGTCTCCAGCTGAAAGCTGCTGATCTCAGCCACGGTCACCGAATCTTCCGTCGTCTTTAACGCTTCCTCCGTATAAGGAATCCCAATATTCCCTACTACAAACACATGATCGTAATAAGCTTTCATGATCTCCCCGGTAAGAGCCGTGGTGGTTGTCTTACCATTGGTCCCCGTGATAGCTGCCAGTTTTCCCCTGGCATGATGATAAGCCAGCTGAATCTCGCTCCAAATAGGAATATCAGCCTCTTTTAAAACGGAAACAAACGGAGCATCCAGTGAAATTCCAGGACTAATGATACAAAGGTCAACCTCCTTTATATCTTCTTTTCGTAATTCTCCAAGCAAAACGCGAATGGCTCCTTCGCCTTTAAACTGGTTTAACAGCTCATCCTTCTTTATGGCATCATTGCTGTCATAAAGAATCACTTCATCACCTGTTTTAAGTATCAGCCTGGAGGCGGCGACTCCACTCTTTCCGCTGCCGGCAACTAAAATTTTCTGACTCATATGGTTTTTCTCCTATAATCCAAGGTATGCAAGCAGGCAAAGAACCGCTGTCATGATAGCAAACACTGCAACCACCCGTGTTTCCGACCATCCGCTAAGTTCAAAATGGTGATGGATGGGAGCCATCTTAAAGATTCTTTTCCCGCCTGTTTTTTTAAAATATGTCACCTGAAGGATGACCGATAAGACTTCCAGCAAATAAATAAAACCAATGATGGCTATAAATATAGGAATCTGCATCATGAAAGCACTGGAGGCCACAAATCCTCCTAGTCCAAGAGAACCGGTGTCTCCCATAAAGACTCTTGCCGGATACACATTGAATAATAAAAATCCAAGCAGGCTTCCAACAACCGCACCGGTGATAGGACTGATCCCCGTCTTTTCTCCAATGGCTACTACAGTCAGGAAGGTGGCGACCAGAATGGTTACGCTGGTACAAAGTCCATCAAGACCATCGGTAAAGTTCACACCGTTGTCCGTTCCGATTACAATAAAAAATACTGCCGGAACAAAAAATATCCCCAGATTCAGATACAGTCCCTTATCAAAACCGCCGGTAAACGGAATCAGCATACCGGTGCCTACATCTTTTGAATGGACCAGATAGTAAGCAAAAATCCCTGTGATGATTAACTGTCCTGCCATCTTCTGAATTGGTGTAAGTCCTTCGGACCGCTTCATCACGATCTTGATGTAATCATCAAGAAATCCTACAATTCCAAATCCAACAGTCATAAACAGCACTGGAATGATCTTTGGATAATCCCTGATATAAAACAAGGACGTGATGATAACGCTGGTTAAAATAATGAGCCCTCCCATAGTCGGAGTACCCTGTTTTTTCAAATGGCTCTCCGGTCCTTCCTTACGGACCTCCTGGCCAAATTTCAGCCTATGGAGAAATGGGATTACTATGGGACACAGCATAGCGCTGATGGCAAAAGCTATGATAATAGCCAGAATCGTTTCGTTAATCATCTCACACCTCAATATTTTATGTATTCGTATATCAAAAGTACACAGTAAGTAGTATACGTCTTTTTACCTGAATAATCAACCACTGATTCGAAACGTAGAAACAGTTTTTTCCTCTGTTGGCTCAATTCCCAAATAAGGAAGAATATTCTTAAAAACGTCCGCGATGACCGGTGCAGCAATGGTTCCTCCATAGTAGATCCCCTCTGGTTCATCAATGGTAATCAATGCAATCACCTGGGGATTATCTGCGGGCGCAAAGCCTACAAAGGAAGATATATACTTTTTTAAGCTTCTGGGAAGCTTTTCAGACGTAGCAGTTTTACCGCCGATCCGATACCCTTCCAGTTTTGCTCTTTTCCCGCTTCCTTCAGATACTACCTGTTCCAGAATATAGCGCATGGTTTCACTTGTCTGGGGAGATACAATTCCCTTTTTTACCGGATAAGTAAAATTATGGGATGTTTCTCCATCCGGGCTGACTGCTTTTACTCCAAAATGAGGCGTGATCCGGTTGCCGCCGTTTACAATTGATGCGGAGGTAGTAATAAGCTGCATGGGCGTAATCTGGAATGACTGTCCGAAAGACACAGTCGCCAGCTCCACCAGGCCCATATCCTGTTTCCGGTGCATAATCGTTGATGCTTCTCCGGGAATGTCGATCCCTGTCTTTCCTTTTAACCCAAACTGTTCAAAATATTTGTAGTAATTATCCACACCCAGCCGCTGTCCTACATCAATCAGAACCGGGTTACAGGAATTCATCATTCCCTGAAGAAATGTTTCTGAACCATGACCGCCTACTTTGTGGCATCTTATCTTCCGGTCCTCAACCACGCGGAATCCGGGACAGGAAAAATGATCGTCAAGCTTTACCACTCCGGCTTCCAGTCCGGCCGCCGCAGTAATGATCTTAAAGGTGGAACCCGGCTCATACGTATCATTGATGCTGGGATTTCTCCACATCTGGTTCAACAGATCCTGTTTTTCTTTGTCTGTAGCAGGAATCTCAGCTGTTGTATTTAGTGTAAACGGATCATTCAAATTAAATTCAGGTGCATTGACCATAGCCATTATTTCCCCATTCTGAGGATTCATAACAATAATCGACACCTTTTTTGCATGTTTTCTCTCCATGACCTGATAAGCTGCCTGTTCGCAATATCTTTGTATGTTCACATCCAGACTGATCTGCAAATCCTGACCTGCAACCGGCTCAATCCGGTCTTCTGCCGCATTTTCAATCTCGATTCCCGCTGCATCTGACATGGTTAAAATCTTTCCGTTTGTTCCTTTTAAATACTGTTCGTATTTTACTTCCAGACCGATGATCCCCTGATTATCTCCTCCGGTGAATCCCAATACCTTTGAAGCAAGGGTATCATATGGGTAATACCGTTTGTAATCTTCATCCACCTTGACACCTGCCAGGTGATAAGTCCTGATCTGGTCTCCCAGGGCCTTGTCTACATTGGTTTTAATAATTTCCCTGGAACTGTATTTCTTTACCTTTTTACGAACTTCATCTTCACTGATCCCCAGTTCTTTGGACAAGACCGCCACCACCTCATCCGGCTGTTTGATCTGATTGTGAATGACTGAAATCGTACATACCGTCCGGTTGGTAGCGATGACGGTACCATTGGCATCAACGATATTCCCCCGGGCAGCCTTTATGGTCCTTTCCCGCTCATGGAGATCCTCAGCCATCGCACTGTAATGCTCGGAACGGAATATCATCAGAAAAATAAGCCGCCCCATAAGTCCTGTCATGGCAAGAAATAACAGGAAAAACAGGAGGGCTATTTTCTCTCTGTGATGTGTTTTGTTTGAATTCATACACTGCTCCACCGCCATTATTGTTACAGTATATGAATGTCTGCTTTTTTTATGAGCCCTCCAGAGTTTTTTCTACTGGGCTGAGGTTTCTTCCTCTGATGCCTGCGGACTCTCAGAGGAATCTCCTGTCTCTCCCGGTACGCCGCCTGGCAAAACAGAATCTTCTCCCTCCGGCCTGTTGACGTATTCCTCCGAAGGATTTAAGTATTCATCCGGAACCTGTTTCCCATTTTCCATCGTGGGTGCTGGTACGGATGTCTCCGCCGCGCCCGCTTCTTCTGCCGTAGTCTCCTTCTCAGAGCCAGCCTTTGTTTCGCTGGTGATGCCTTCCTGCTTTGGAAGCTTGGAGGCTTCATCAGATGGAAGCGTTGCATCAACATCCGTATCAGGGAACACATTTAAATAAGGTAGAATCTCCGTCATAATCTTGCGGAAAACTTCACTGGCATACGTGCTGTGAGGCTGATCCTCCACATGAGGCTCATCAATGACGACATATACCAAAACCTGAGGATTGTCTGCAGGCGCATATCCGCAAAAAGATACCACATAGTTTGTCTTATCACGAGGGAATTTCTCGGCAGTTCCGGTCTTTCCGGCAACTTTATATCCCGCCACCCTGGCTGCCCCGCCGGTACCGCCTTCTGCATTAACCGTCTTAAACAGGGCTTCATTAATAAATTTTGTGGTCGACTCAGAAACGGTTTCCCGAACAAGCACAGGATCTACTTTTTTAATTACAGAGCCCTGCTCGTTCAATATCTGTTTTACCACATGAGGCTCATAATAAGATCCGCCGTTAATGACAGAGCAGTAAGCGGCTGCCATCTGGATCATTGTGGAGTTAAAGTTCTGGCCAAATGAGTTTGTGGCCAGATCTGCATCACCGGCCGTATCCGCTTTATAGATATTGGTCTTATTATCAGCTTCCCCCGGAAGGTCGATTCCTGTTTTAGAACCAAATCCAAAAATCTGCTGATATTTATAGAACTTTTCCTTTCCCATCTGACTGGCAATCCGCATCATAACCACGTTGCAGGACTTCATCAGTCCCTGTTCCACCGTGATAAGGCCATGTCCATATCTGCTGACACAATGGATCTTATGTCCTCCCACTTCCAAAAAGCGATTGCACTCATAGGTCTCTTTCCCTGTAATTGCCCCTTCTTCCAGGGCCGCAGATACGGTAAATATTTTCTCCGTGGAACCAGGCTCAAACCCATCACTGATGGTAAAATTTCGCCAGGTCTGATTCCATGCCACCTGGGTCCCCAAAGACATAATCTGTTCATTGCTGTAATGCTTGGTAACCGTATCCGCAGTCAGCGGCTCGGAATTTTTGTTTTTCCGCTTGTAATCATCAATGGCTTCCTGAATCCCAAGCTGACGCAGCACCTCATCCGTATATTCCGGTCTTAGGGTTCGCGGATTATTTAAATCAAAGGATTTGCCATCGGCCATTGCCAGCACTTCTGCATTGTTCGGGTCCATGACAATGACACCGATTTGTTTGCTGCCCGTCTGCTGCTGCCATTCATTTATGTACTTCTCTACAATTTTCTGTATGTTGGCATCAATGGTAGAAACCACGGTATTTCCGTTGGTGGCAGGTTTGATCACCCTTTCCAGATTGGAGTCATCATTTAAATACCCATATTCTCTTCCATTGGTTCCCATAAGCGTGGAATTATAAAACTGTTCGATTCCGCCGGTGCCGCTCATACCGTCACTATTAGAAAATCCAATGACTTTGCTGCCCAACGAATTATATGGATAAACCCTCTTATATTCATCTTCAAACCAGATGCCCTTAATGTTTTTTCCGGCCTTTTTCAGTTCTGAGGATTTATCGGATTTATACTTTTCATATTTGGCTTTATCATCATAAGTCAGCTGTTTTGCATAGCGCACGTACTGCTTGTCTTTCTTTTCCTGAATCAGATTCATGATTTCCGTACGGTCGTAACCAAAGCATTCTGTAAGTGCATTCACCGAAGCTTCCAGATAGGCGTCCGGGTCAGTCATGATCTGCTTGGGATCAAGAATCAGATTATAGACTTTTTCGCTGGCTGCCAGATAGGTTCCGTTCCGGTCCATAATATCCCCCCGTTTAAACGGGATCACGCGGCTGTCATACTCCTGCTGGGACAGCACGATCTGGTTATAGTCTTCTTTTTTATTGGTCATCAGATTATAAAGGACCATAACCAATGCAAACAAAGCCAGCGTAATTACAAGAACCGTAATCGCCAGCTTTTCCTGCATATAACGTGGGAATACCTTACTCTTATTATTCCTGTATTTTTTAGTGTTTCGGGATGTCCTCATTCTGTCTTACATACTCACTTTCCGTTTTATCATAGTGAAGGATCTGGCCCTTGTTTGCATAGACCATACCAAGTTCCTCAGTGGCTACTTTATACACATGATCCAAATCAACGGAAGTATTAATACTCATTTCCAGTGCATTATTTTCAGTTCTTAACTTCTCTAACTGTGCTTCCTTTACCTCAATTCCGTGAATGCTGGTTGTAATCGACGATTGCAGATGTAAGTATTTTACACATAAGCAGAGCGTAAAGACTACAGCAACCGTCAGCATAAGAACGTAAGGCAAATCCATCTGCAGAGCTTTTTCACGATTCCGGCGGACTCTGTTATTGACAGACGGCCGGCGGACTTTATCTGGCGTATGAACCGGCATACGGGCCGGCATGGCTTTACGGACAGTGTTTCCATGTACATAAGCTGTATTCCCGTAGGAACGCACATTCTTTTTGGCAGCCACTCGAATTTCCTCCCTTATTAAACTCGTTCAAACACCCGAAGCTTTGAACTCTTCGAACGCTTATTGTCTTCGATCTCTTCCTCCGTAGGTATTACAGGTTTTCTTGTAATCACCTTTCCCTTGCTTTCTCTGCCGCATACACAAATCGGAAAATCCGGCGGACAAATACATGGATTCTCATTGGTCTTAAATCTCGTCTTTACAATTCTGTCTTCCAGAGAATGGAATGTGATAACGGATAAGCGTCCGCCCGGATTTAACAGATCAATCATTGCATCAAGGGATTGGCTTAATACCTCCAGTTCCTTATTGAGTTCAATCCGTATAGCCTGAAATGTCTTTTTCGAGGGATGTCCTCCCACCGCTCTCACTTTTGCAGGAATGGCCCCTTTAATGATCTCTGTCAGTTCTCCGGTGGTTTCTATGGGCTTTGATTCTCTGGCCTTTACAATATGCTTTGCAATATTCTTCGCAAACTTGTCCTCTCCGTAATCCCGAATGATACGGTATAAATCAAATTCACTGTAATTGTTGATAATGTCGGCTGCCGTCTGTTCATTCCTTTGGTCCATCCGCATATCAAGCGGTGCCTGGTCTTCCCGATAGGTAAATCCCCTCTCCGGCATATCCAGCTGATAAGAAGAGACTCCCAGGTCCAGATATATCCCATCCACCTTTTCAATTCCCAAATTTTTTAAAACTGTCTGTATATTTACGTAATTGCTTCTTACGACTGTCACTTGATCCTTGTAATCCTTCAGCCGTTCTGTAGCTGCCTGAATGGCATCTGCATCCTGATCAATTCCGATTAATCTTCCGTATTCTCCGAGACGCTTACATACCTCCAACGCATGTCCGCCGCCTCCCAGTGTTCCGTCCACATAAATCCCGTCCGGCTTTACATTCAGGCTGTCAATGGTCTCATAAAGCAGCACTGACTTGTGTTCAAACATCATATTCCAAGTCCTTCCATAGCTTCCGCAATTTCTTCCATATCATCATAAGTATTGGCTGCTGTCCATGCATCCCTGCTCCAAATTTCAATCCGGCTTCCTACACCTACAAGGACTGCCTCCTTATCAATGCCTGCATGTTCCCTGAGCACTGCCGGAAGCAGAATTCTTCCCTGCTTGTCCACTTCACAGGAGGTTGCACCCGCCAGGAAAAATCTCGAGAACTTTCTGGCATTGGTATTGGTTAAGGGCAGGCTTTTCAGTTTTTCCTCCAGGGCTGTCCACTCCTTATTGTCATACACAAATAAACAGCCGTCCAAGCCCTTCGTCACGACGAATTCTTCTCCAAGCTGCTCTCTGAATTTTGACGGGACAATGAGACGTCCCTTCGCATCGACTGTATGATTGTATTCGCCCATGAACATACCAATCACCTGCTTGTACAACGGCAGGAGGTTTAAACCACTTTCCCTCCATCTTCTACCACTTTGTACCACTTTCCTCCACTTGTAACTTAATTTTAGTACATTTACCGGGAAATAGCAAGAAGATTTTTGAATAATTTTCATTGATTCGGTTACAAACAGCTGGATACCCATATGCTTCCAAAAATTTCCATAATCAGACAAATTAAGGCTTTTTTTCAGCACCACTACAATTGCTTCTTATTATAATGGGCATTATGATCAAAATTATGATAATGTTTTATGGCATAAAAAAACACGGGGAGGTTTTCCTTCCCGCGTTCCATAAAATTATCCTAAAATCCTTTTTATTTCTGCTTTAATAACCAGCTTCAATATATTGTTCAATTAATTTATCCAGTTCTACACTCCTAAGATAAATAACATCTCCGTCATCATGATCAATACTTTTATTTAATCTTTCCCTTGCTTCCTCGATATTTCTAATCAACTCTTCTTTTGAAATCATCATATCATGTTTCTCCTTTGCTCTTTTTTCTAATCTGTCTGTGTTGGAAGAAGAGCACAAGAGTAGATATCACTACCAGAATAAATGACAGTGCCTGTGACACTGCAATGCCAGTACCAAAGAACATTAGCTGGTCCGTACGGATTCCTTCTATCCATACTCGCCCCAATCCATAGCCAAGCAGGTAGATAAGAAAAATCTCCCCATCAAATCGTTTGCGTTTCCTGTACCAGAGCAAGAATGCAAGTACACAAAGATTCCAGACTGACTCATAAAAGAAGGTTGGATGTACTTGTATATACTCTATGCCATCTTTCACGATCAAATGGTTCAAAAGTTCTTTCGATATCATATTCTCATTAACCAGCGCTCTTCTGATTCTCATAGCAAACAGGCCGTCGGTATATCCGCCAAACGCTTCGCAATTAAAGAAGTTTCCCCATCTTCCTATAATTTGCCCGGTTATCAGTCCAAGACATCCTGTGTCCGCCAAAGAAAAGAAGGAAAGTTTCTTCACCTTGGTATAGACGATCAGAGTTATGGCAGCTCCTATAATGCCTCCATAAATTGCCAGTCCCCCTGCCCTTAGATTGAAAATTTGTAACAGGTCGTCTTTATAATTAGCCCAGTCAAAAACCACATAATATATTCTGGCACTTATAATAGAAACTACGATTGCATACAGGGCAAAATCCAGATAAATTTCCGGGTCTTGTCCTCTTCGTTTTGCATCATTTACTGCAACCCAGAGGCCTGTCAAAATTCCAATCCCAATGATAATCCCGTAGAATGCAATGCGGAACCCAAATATCGAGATACTGTTTTGCAAATGGTCAATGGTGATTCCCAAATGCACAAAACTAATATCTGCCGTATTTGCCATTCGTCTTCTCCTTTCGATGTTTTCTTTATTTTACCCCGTGAAAACACAAAAATCAAACAGATTCGCCCGACATATTCAACTATATTTCGACAAAGGATATGATTCTTGCGTTTTTCTCTTTTTTTTTTACGGATAATATGATATTCTATATTAGTTACAGCGAAAAATCAACCATGAATATAAACAATATTAGGAAGGTAATTGCTATGAAATTAGGTATTGTCGGATTACCGAACGTAGGTAAAAGCACTTTATTCAATTCTCTTACAAAGGCCGGGGCAGAATCTGCCAACTATCCATTCTGTACCATTGATCCAAACGTCGGAGTCGTTCCCGTTCCGGATGTGCGCTTAGGACAGCTGGCTGAACTATATAATTCCGCTAAAATCGTTCCGGCTGTCATTGAATTTGTGGATATTGCAGGACTTGTAAAGGGAGCTTCCAAAGGCGAAGGTCTGGGCAACCAGTTTCTTTCCAACATCCGCGAAGTAGATGCCATTGTACACGTGGTACGCTGCTTTGAAGATGCCAACGTCATCCATGTAGACGGAAGTGTAGACCCGCTGCGTGACATTGAAACCATTGATCTGGAGCTGATCTTTTCCGATCTTGAAATCTTAGACCGCCGGATCGCAAAAACTGCCAAGGGTGCCATGAACGATAAATCTCTGGCAAAAGAACTGGACATGTTAAAGAGAATCAAATCCCATTTAGAAGATGGCAATCTGGCAAGAAGCATGGAGATCGACGATGCAGATGAAATTGAATTTGTATCCTCCCTCAATCTTCTCACCTACAAACCGGTAATCTTTGCCGCTAATGTATGCGAAGATGATCTGGCCGACGACGGCGCATCAAACGAATATGTAGCAAGGGTACGGGAATTCGCCAAAGCAAACAACAGCGAGGTATTCGTCATCTGCGCACAGATCGAGCAGGAAATCTCCGAACTGGAGGAGGACGAGAAAAAGATGTTCTTAGAGGATCTTGGTCTTACCGAATCCGGTCTTGAAAAGCTGATCAGCGCCAGCTATCACCTGCTTGGACTTATCAGCTACTTAACTGCAGGTCCAATGGAAACAAGAGCCTGGACCATCAAAAAAGGAACAAAGGCTCCCCAGGCTGCCGGAAAGATCCACTCCGATTTTGAACGTGGTTTCATTCGGGCAGAAGTGATTAACTTCCAGGATCTTCTGGACTGCAAAAGTTACAATGCAGCAAAGGAAAAGGGCCTGGTCCGTTCCGAAGGCAAGGAATATGTGGTAAAGGATGGAGATGTGGTCCTGTTCCGTTTTAATGTATAAAGCACTCTCGCCGGCGTTGAAAAGCGCCGGTTTTTTTTGTCTTTTTTAGGAATCATGATAATTTATGTCATTAGTGCGATTGAACTTGTAAACTCCTTTTCTTATGCTATAATATGACAAGGCTAAAGACAAAAAACCTTCTTACGCTCTGGCAGAAGGTTTCAAGAAAAGGAGTATTGGAATGAAAGCATTGATAAAAGCAATCGCTGCAGGAATCTGTATCAGCGTGGGCGGAGTGATTTACCTGACTCTTGACAACCGCATTGCCGGTTCTTTTTTATTTTGCATCGGTTTATTTACGATCTACACATTCGGTTTTAACCTCTATACCGGAAAGGTATGTTACATCGTTTATGAAAAGCCTTCCTACTTATTGAATGTCCTCATTGTATACATAGGAAATCTGGCAGGTACGGTTGGCTCAGGTTTGATTTTCCGTCATACGAAGCTGGCAAAATTAACGGAGCATGCCGCTGAAATTGTGAATTTGAAGTTGACGGATACTTTATTCAGCACCTTTGTCATGGCCTTTATGTGCGGAGTTATGATGTGCATAGCCGTCATCGGCTTCCAGACGATCAAAGACAGCGTGGGAAAGCACCTGGCTCTCACCCTTCCTATCATGGTGTTTATCCTTTCCGGCTTTGAACACAGCATTGCCGATATGTTCTACTTTACAATGGGAGGTGCCTGGGGAGAAAAGGCAGTCCTCTACATACTTATCATTTCCTTAGGGAACATGGCAGGGGGAAGTATGATCCCCTTGCTGAAAAAATGTTTGAAAGAAGAGTTTCCGGTTTTGCATTAATTTCAACAAACAGGAGGCAGGTAACGTAATCACCTGCCTCCTCTTTGATTATGCCAGGTTGGAATAGCCCATTAAGTCCATATCCACTTCCTTTGCAACCTCACGGCCTTCTCTGATCGCCCATACCACCAGGGACTGGCCTCTGTGCATATCTCCTGCCACAAACACCTTATCTACGTTGGTCTTATATTTATCTTTTAAAGTTTCCACGTTTCTACGTTCATTTAACTTTACGCCAAACGCTTCTGCCACATAGCTTTGTGCCCCCAAAAATCCAGCTGCGATCAAAACCAGGTCGGCAGGAACTGCTTTCTCACTTCCAGCCACCGGCTCCATACTCATACGTCCGGTTTTTTCATCTTTTTTCGGCTCCAGATTCATTAATACGGCTTTGACTACCTTGCCGGACTTATCTTTGACAAATTCTTTTACTGTTGTCTGATAAAGCCTTGGGTCCTTGCCGAATACGGAAATGGCTTCTTCCTGGCCGTAATCCGTTTTCAATACTCTGGGCCATTCCGGCCAGCTGTTGTCCGGCGTTCTTTTTTCCGGAAGCCTGGGCATCATCTCTAATTGAATCACAGATGCGCAGCCGTGGCGGATTGCGGTTCCCACACAGTCATTTCCTGTGTCACCGCCTCCGATAACGATGACATGCTTTCCTTTTGCAGAGAGAAATAATTGATCCTGCAAGTCGGAATTAAGCAGGCTTTTGGTGGTAGACTTTAAAAAATCCACAGCAAAGTAAATTCCCTGCCCGTCTCTTCCAGGAACCTTTAAGTCTCTTGGTTCAGACGCACCGCAGGCTAAAATAACGCGGTCGAAATCTTTTAATAAATCTTTCGCCTTCTGGGTCTTCCCTACATCAGCTCCGGTTACGAAGGTGATGCCTTCCTGCTCCATGATCTCCACTTTTCGATCAATAATATGTTTTTCCAGCTTCATATTTGGGATGCCATACATCAAAAGCCCTCCGATGCGGTCTTCCCGTTCAAACACAGTCACACTGTGCCCCCGTTTATTCAACTGGTCCGCTGCCGCCAGACCCGCGGGACCGGAACCGATAACCGCTATCTTTTTCCCGGTGCGGATCTTGGGCGGGTTGGGCCCTGCGATTCCAGTCTTATAGGCCCGTTCAATGATGGCATATTCATTTTCCTTGATGCTCACCGGATCTCCATTTAAACCGCAGGTACAGGCCGCTTCACAGGGTGCCGGACAAACTCTCGCCGTAAACTCCGGAAAACTGTTGGTCTTTTTCAGCCTGTTATAAGCCTGCTGCCATGTACCTGTATAAACAAGTTCATTCCATTCCGGTATCAGATTGTTGATGGGGCAGCCGGAAACCATCCCCTTGATGATCACTCCGGACTGGCAGAAAGGCACACCGCAATCCATACAGCGCGCACCCTGGCATCTCTGCTCTTTTTCGGAAAGAGGCAGATGGAACTCGTTATAATTTTTAATACGAGTCTTGGGGTCTACCGTTTTTCCTGTTTCTCTGTTGAATTCTAAAAATCCTGTTGGCTTTCCCATTGTCTACTCCTCCTTATCCTTTTGTATTGGCATAAAATGCTTCGATCTGTGCCTGTTCACTGCTTAATCCCTTTTCTTCCATCTGGACGATGGTATTCATCATACGTCTGTAATCATGGGGCATGATCTTTTTAAATCTGGGCAGATATTCCCCGAAATGATCAAGGATCTTTTTCCCCTTTGCAGAGTTGGTATAAGCCACATGTTCCTTGATCATTTCCTTTAATTCCAGAACATCGTACTTGTTTGTCACTTCTTCAAAGGAAACCATTTCCTTATTCAGTCTCTTGTAAAGATCTCTCTTTTCATCTAATACATAAGCAATTCCGCCGCTCATTCCTGCGGCAAAATTCTTACCGGTGGTACCAAGGACCACGACGCGGCCGCCTGTCATGTATTCACAGCCATGATCACCGACCCCTTCAACCACAGCGGTCGCACCGGAATTGCGCACACAGAATCGTTCCCCGGCAACTCCGCAGATAAATGCCTTGCCGCTGGTAGCGCCATAAAGTGCCACATTGCCGATGATAATATTATCTTCCGCTTTAAACTTGACTCCCTGAGGCGGATAAACCACCAGCTTACCTCCGGAAAGTCCTTTTCCGAAATAGTCATTGCTGTCGCCCACCAGTTCCAGTGTAAGGCCTTTGGGAATAAATGCTCCAAAACTCTGACCGCCGCTTCCCGTACAGTTGATGGTAAAGGTATCTTCCGCCAGCCCATCCGGATAAAGCCTTGTGATTTCGGAACCAAAAATGGTACCCAGTGCGCGGTCCGTATTGGAAACATCAATTTGAAGTCCTTTTTTCTGCCCCGTCTGCAATGCCTGCTTTAATTTCTTTAAGAAGATCTTTTCATCCACAGTCTTTTCCAGTTCAAAATCATAAATCTGTTTCTGGTTGTAACCTGCAAGCTTCTGTCCGGCAAATGGATTTCCCAAAATTGCAGAGAGGTCCACTTTACGTGCGCGCTCAGAGGAAAGGGTCTCTTTCTTCTTTAAAAGATCGGTTCTTCCAACCAGCTCATCCAACGTGCGGATTCCCAGTTTCGCCATGTATTCTCTCAGCTCTTTTGCAATAAAATACATGAAATTGACCACATACTCCGGTTTTCCTTTAAACCGCTTGCGAAGCTCCGGATTCTGGGTGGCAACCCCTACGGGACAGGTATCCAGATTGCACACTCTCATCATCACACAGCCTAAGGTAACTAACGGCGCAGTCGCAAATCCGAACTCCTCTGCTCCCAGCATGCAGGCGATGGCCACGTCACGCCCCGTCATCAGTTTACCGTCTGTTTCAAGGATCACTTTATCACGAAGCCCGTTCATGATCAGGGTCTGATGCGCTTCTGCTACCCCCAGTTCCCAAGGAAGGCCGGCATTATAGATGGAGTTTCTGGGTGCGGCTCCGGTTCCTCCGTCAAATCCTGAAATAAGGATAACCTGGGCGCCTGCCTTGGCTACACCCGCTGCAACCGTACCTACTCCCGCTTCAGAAACCAGTTTTACCGATATTCTGGCCGCTGTATTGGAATTTTTCAGATCGTAAATCAGCTGGGCCAAATCCTCTATGGAATAGATGTCATGATGAGGCGGCGGAGAAATAAGTCCCACACCCGTTGTGGAATGTCTGGTTTTTGCTACCCATGGATAGACCTTTTTCCCCGGGAGCTGGCCGCCTTCTCCTGGCTTTGCACCCTGAGCCATCTTGATCTGGATTTCTTTTGCGCTTACCAAATATCTGGAAGTCACACCAAAACGTCCGGAAGCCACCTGCTTGATGGCAGAACAACGGTTGATTCCGTCTGCACCAGTGGTCAGACGTTCCAGACTCTCTCCGCCTTCTCCACTGTTAGATTTTCCGTGGATCTGGTTCATGGCGATTGCCAGTGTTTCATGAGCCTCCTGGGAAATGGAGCCATAGGACATGGCACCGGTCTTAAACCGTTTTACAATGGATTCCTCACTTTCCACTTCTTCAAGAGGAATCTCTTTCGTCTTGGAATAGTCAATATCCAGAAGGCTTCTTAAATTCACCATCTGGCCTTCCTCTGTAAGCGCATGGGAATATGCTTTAAACGTTTCATAGCTTCCGGTTCTGGTCGCCTCCTGCAAAAGATGGATGGTAAGAGGATTATAAAGATGTTCCTCCTGACCCGCTCTTGCCTTATGGCTTCCCACACTGTCAAGAGTCAGATCCACGTCAAGCCCGAGAGGGTCAAAGGCTGCGGAATGCAGAACATCCACATCGCTTGCAATATCCTCAAGGGTAATCCCTCCGACCCGGCTGACTGTATCTGTGAAATATTTCTCAATCACGTTTTTGGAAATACCAACTGCTTCAAAAATCTGTGCGCCCTGATAAGACTGAATCGTGGAAATCCCCATTTTTGAGGCAATCTTTACGATGCCATGAAGAACTGCAGAATTATAGTCTTCCACAGCCGCATAATAATCTTTATCTAACATGCCGCTTTCAATTAAGTAGTGAATGGATTCCTGTGCCAGATACGGATTGATGGCACACGCTCCATAGCCCAGAAGCGTTGCAAAATGATGGACTTCTCTTGGTTCTCCGCTTTCTAAAATCAAAGCCACAGAGGTCCTTTTCTTTGTCTTCACTAAGTGCTGCTGCAATGCTGATACCGCAAGCAGAGACGGGATGGGCACATGATTTTCATCAATATCACGATCAGATAATATGATAATATTCGCTCCATCCCGGTGCGCCCGGTCCGCTTCCAGAAACAGTCTGTCAATGGCCTTTTCAAGAGAAGTGTTCTTATAATAGGTAATCGGAATCACTTCCACCTTAAAGCCCGGCTTTTTCATATGCTTGATCTTTAAAAGATCCGTACAGGTAAGAATGGGATTATTCACTTTTAAAATCTTGCAGTTTTCTGAATCTTCTTCCAGAATATTGCCTTCCTCACCCACATAAACCGTAGTGGAGGTAACGATCTCTTCACGGATAGAATCAATGGGAGGATTGGTAACCTGGGCAAACAGCTGTTTGAAATAGTTAAACAAAGGCTGGTGCTTCTTGCTTAAAACGGCCAGAGGACTGTCTGCCCCCATTGCCGAAACAGCTTCCGCCCCATTTAATGCCATAGGAAGGATCATGGTCTTATATTCTTCATACGTGTAACCATAGGTCTTCTGCATTTTGGCCCGCTCATCTCTGCTCATGACAGGAACACCTTTATTGGGAATCGGAAGATCCCTCAGTTCAATTAAATTGGAATCCAGCCACTCTCCATAGGGCTTGCGCTGGGCATAATATTCCTTTAATTCTTCATCGGAAATAAGGCATCCCTTTACCGTATCAATCAAAAGCATTTTGCCGGGACGGAGCCGCTCTTTTTTCACCACATGGCTCTGCTCGATATCAATGGCCCCTACTTCTGAAGCCAGAATCATGTGATCGTCATCCGTAATGTAATATCTGGAGGGGCGAAGACCGTTTCTGTCCAATACCGCGCCCACTAAATCACCGTCACTGAATACAATAGAAGCCGGGCCATCCCAAGGCTCCATCATGGTTGCGTAGTAACGGTAAAAATCTTTAATCTCCTGGGGCATGGACTTGTCATGCTCCCAGGGGGCGGGAATCGTCACCATCACCGCCAGGGGAAGATCCATGCCGCTCATCATCATGAATTCCAGAGCATTATCAAGCATGGCAGAGTCAGAACCTTCCTGGTTAATAATAGGAAGAACTTTATGCATGTCATACTGGAAAAATTCAGATTCCATGTTTTCTTCCCGCGCCATCATCTTATCCACATTTCCGCGAATGGTATTAATTTCTCCGTTATGTACGATGAGACGGTTTGGATGGGCTCTCATCCAGCTGGGATTTGTATTGGTACTGAAACGGGAATGAACAACTGCAATGGCGGATTCATAATCCTTATCCTGGAGATCGGGGAAAAACTTTCTAAGCTCCTTTACCAAAAACATTCCTTTATAAACAATGGTTCTGCTGCTCAAGGAAACAACATAAGTGTTATCATTGCTCTGTTCAAAGATTCTTCTGGATACATACAGCTTCCTGTCAAATTCCAGTCCCTTGCTGATATCCGCTGGTTTCTTAACAAATCCCTGAACGATATAAGGCATACAATCCACTGCCTTTTTGCCGATCAATTCCGGATGAATGGGTACATCTCTCCAGCCTAAAAATTCAAGTCCTTCCTTCTGAACAATGATCTCAAACATTTTCTTGGCCTGGTTTCTTGCAAGTTCATCCTGAGGAAAGAAAAACATTCCGATTCCGTATTCTCTCTCATCTCCTATTTCAATAGCAAGCGCTTTTGCTGCTTTTTTAAAAAACTTATGAGAAATCTGAAGCATAATACCTACACCGTCACCGGTCTTTCCTTCTGCATCTTTTCCTGCCCGGTGCTCCAGATTCTCAACGATATGAAGTGCCTGTTCCACGGTCTTATGGGTCTTTTCGCCCTTCATATTGGCAACCGCACCAATACCGCAGTTATCATGCTCAAAGCGGGAATCATAAAGTCCCGGAGTCACTGATTTATTCGGGGAGTATAAACTTGTATCCATAATCTCATCCTTTCCTGACTGCCCGTTTTACTTTCTAATGCTAAAGTGTAACAGTAAATTTTAGTTGATGATACTACATTTTTCGCGCTTTGTAAATGTGTTTTATTTTGGTATTTTCAGATAATTTGATAATTGTGTGTTATAAAATATTTTATCAGATATTTACTAATAAAAATTTATATTTTTTCGGCTCTTACAAACAATTCAAAGTCCATTTTTTCGTTAAGCCATAAATTCCTAATTTTATTAAGTGGCTACTTTCTATCATTAAGCAGCTATCTAATTTATTAAAATCAACTGGGAAATAACGGGATTTATTCAGCCCTCCGGGTTCACAAAAAAAGCACCGGGAGTGAATCTCCCAGTGCTTTTTACAGCGCTCTTATTATAATGTACGATACGAATTACATCTCTCCAAGGCCGCTCTCAATGGCTTCTGACATGGTCTTCATAGCCTCTTCCTCGTCTTCACCCTCACAGATCAAAGTAATCTCTGCTCCGCTTTTGATTCCTGCTGCCATAACGTTTAATACGCTCTTAGCAACAATTCTTTTTTCTCCATACTCAACAATGATGTCAGATTTAAATTTCATAGCTGTCTGTGACAGAACTCCTGCTGGTCTTAAGTGAAGTCCGGATGGATTTTTTACAGTCAGTTTTTTAGATAACATATCGTAGTCTCCTTTATCCTCAATTTTAATATACTCCTTGGAGTTAATTTTATAACAATATTCAGTTTGTGTCAAGACAAACCCAGTATGTCTTTCATTTTGAACTACCAGCTATTCTGCATCTCTTTGGGAAAAGATACAGCCGCAATAATCCTGACGGTAAAGACCGTATTCCTTTGACAGCTCCACAGAACGCTTGTATCCATTTCTCTTTTTGAAATCAGAAGAAAGGTAAGAAACACGGTATTCCTTAGCCAGTTTTTCACCAATCTCATTTAATTTATCCGCATTTTTCAGCGGGCTGATGGACAAGGTCGTTGTAAAATAGTCAAAACGCTCTGCCTGAGCAATCTTTGCGGCCTCCTGCAAGCGCAGTTCATAGCATTTAAAGCAGCGTTCTCCGCCCTCGGGTTCCTTCTCCAGCCCTTTTACAATACGATAAAACTCCTGGGGTTCATAAGCCCCCTGTTCCACCTTAACCGGATGGAGAAAATTCATGTCGGCAACGAGGCGTTCCTGTTCCATGACCCGCCTGCCGTATTCCTCGGGAGGATAGATATTTGGGTTATAAAAAAAAATGGTAATAGCAAAATATTGGGACAAATACTCTAACACATAGCTGCTGCAAGGTGCACAACAGCTGTGCAGCAGAAGCCTGGGAACTTTTTGCTGTTCCTCTAATCCAACGATGACCTGATCCAGTTCCTTCTGATAATTTCTCCGGTTCATGATGTCTCCCTTTCGCTGTATGAAAAAAACGCAAAAAAGGCGTAGATAACTCCAGCTACGCCTCCTGTTGCTTATAAGAAATCCCGAATCCGTTTGCTTCGAACTGGGTTTCTTAATTTTCTAAGTGCCTTTGCCTCGATCTGTCTGATCCGTTCACGGGTAACATTAAACTCTTTGCCAACCTCTTCCAGAGTCCTGGGATGACCGTCTTCCAGTCCGAATCGGAGTACAATAACCTGACGCTCTCTCTCCTTCAAATCGCCGAGAAGGGCATCAATATGCTCTCTTAACATTACAGATTCCACATTTCCTTCCGGAGTCACCACATTGTTATCCGCAACAAAATCTCCAAGATTGGAATCATCTTCTTCACCAATGGGCGTCTCCAAGGAAGCAGGCTCCCTGGCAATCTGCATGATCTCCATCACCTTGTCCTCAGTCATGTCAAGCGCCTCTGCAAGCTCTGTAACAGAAGGCTCATATCCAAGCTCCAGAGTAAGCTTTCTCTGCATCTTGGACATTTTATTAATCGTTTCAACCATATGCACAGGCACGCGGATCGTTCTTGCCTGATCCGCAAGAGCACGGGTCACAGATTGGCGTATCCACCAGGTAGCATATGTACTTAATTTATAACCTTTGGTATAATCAAATTTTTCAACACCTTTGATAAGGCCTAAATTACCCTCCTGGACCAAGTCAAGGAAGCTCATTCCACGACCAGTATAGCGCTTGGCAATGCTGACCACGAGACGTAAATTTGCTTCGATTAAACGCTCTTTGGCATCGTCGTCGCCATCTGCTTTTCTCTTAGCAAGGCGCAGTTCTTCCTCTGCGTTTAAAAGTGGTACTGTACCGATTTCCTTTAAATACATGCGGACAGGGTCCTCTGTGCCGATGCCTTCCAGCAAATCAATAGCGTCGAGATCAATGTCTTCTTCATCCACATCCTTGATGAATTCTTCTTCAAGATCATCATCCAGCAAAAGGTCCTCTGATAAGAGCACATCATCAGCTAAAACGGAATCGTCAATGACCGGGATCACGTCTACGCCGCGATTCTCCAGGTACGTATAAATCTGATCCATCTGCTCTGCAGTCAGTTCTTCCCCAATAAAGAAGTTATTAATCTCCGTTACATCCAAAGCGTTATGCTTTGTTTTTGCAAGATCGACAAGCTTGCCCAGCTTCTCTAAAAAATTATCCTTTTCCACTTAATAACGTCCTTTCGCTAAGAAGTATACATAAAGCCCACACAACTTTTCATTATATACTACCAAGATTCATATTTCAACATATTTCTTATTAAAAAAGCGGATTTATTGCTTTTTTTGCGGATTTCTGAGAATCCGAATCTTTTTGTTCAAATTGGTGATTTGAACTTCCCTTCTGGTTCCGCCAAATTCTCCGTCAAGAACCCAGTCAATTGGCTCTTCCGGAAAGATTCGTATGGACCTGGTCCGAAGCTTGTGGACGTATTCGTTCGGTTCTTCCTTGAGAAACATGTAGTTGATGATATTTGTAAAATCCAGGGGAGTTTTGGGGGTCCGGATGAGCAAAACCTCAAATTCTCCGTCATTTAAAGCCACATCCTGGGTCACCAGGCCTTTAAAGCCTCCCACGCTAATGGTATTGGTGATCATACCAAAGATAAATTCCCCCTCTAAAACGGTCGAATCACATTCGATCCGGAGCATATAGGATTTGATGGAGGCCAGACTCTTCATTCCCTCCAGCATATAAGCCTGATGCCCCAGGACATTTTTGAAATCCTGGGGAGTCAAATAGGCAACTTCTGTAAATGCACCAAAGGCTGCGATATATACAAAATGCCTGTCCCCGCAGAAACAGCCGATATCCACCGGATAAGGGATACCGGCTACAGCCGTCCGGGCCGCAGTTATCATATTCCTGGATAAATTCAAGCTGGAAGCAAAATCATTGGTGGATCCTGAGGGAATGTATCCCATATCCGGAATGGAGTCAAGCTTCATAAGACCGCTTATGGTCTCATTCAAGGTGCCGTCTCCTCCGCTGCAGACCACCAAATCCACGTCAGCTCCGTAATTTTCAGCGGCTTTTACAGCATCACCGGGTCCCTGGGTCACATGCACCAAAAGCTCATAGCCTGCCTTTGCGAAAATATCGAGTATATCCATTAATTTGTTTTTGATCTGCGCTTTTCCGGAACGCGGATTAAATATAAAAAGCATCTTTTTCATTATAATCACCTGATCAACTTTGTATACGCTTTAAATGCACCTGGCAAAGAATAAGTTTTTTTGATCTCTTCCGGAGTGACCCACAGATAATCTCCCTCCAGTGTCCCGGACAAATCAATCCGGAAGCCTGTCATAGACCATTCCACATGACTGAAGATATGTCTGGATCCGGGTAGGGCCGTAACCTTGGCGGCCTTTGCTCCAAATAAGGAATAAATTGTCTCTTCCGACAAGTGTCCGTCTAAATTGGGAAACTCATACAGGGATGCCAAAAGACCGGCATCTTCTCTTTTTCTTATGGCAACTTTTCCTTCCCTCCATAGCATCAACACGGTTTTGTCTTCCGCTTTTCTAGGCTTTTTTGGCGTTTTGACCGGTATGACACCGGTTAAATCCTCCGCTTTTGCCACACAGACCGAGGAAAGCGGACATCGCCCGCAGAGCGGAGCACCGTTGGGAACACAGACAATGGCACCGATTTCTATGAGACCCTGATTGTAGGAACTGGCTGCGTCTTTGGGCATAATTTTTTTTAATTTTTCTTCCATTCCGGATTTGACCGACTGCTTTAAAATATCTTCCCTGCTTCCGGTAACCCTGGAAATCACCCGGAGCACATTGCCGTCAACTGCCGGCACAGGAATTCCAAATGCGATGGAAGCGATGGCTCCTGCCGTATAGGAACCGATCCCCGGAAGCTTTTTTAGCTCCTCATAGGACGCCGGAAGTTCTCCTCCATACTGTTCTACAAGAAGCTCTGCTGCTTTCTTTAAATTCTTTGCCCTGCTGTAATAGCCAAGGCCTTCCCATAATTTTAAAAGCTCATCTTCCGAAACAGAAGCCAGTTCCCGGATTCCCGGAAGCGCCTTCATAAAACGCGCAAAATAAGGTTTTACTGCTTCCACTCTGGTCTGCTGAAGCATGATCTCCGATATCCATACCCGGTATGGTTCCGGTGTTTCCCGCCACGGAAGAATCCTGGCGTTCTCTCTGTACCAGGAAAGCAGAGGACGTTCCATGGCTTTTAACCGTTCCATCTCCTCAAGCTTTCTTTCCTCTGGTTCCAGAATCTGCAGCTTATCATAAAACGACTGATTCATTCTTATACATATCCATAGAGTCCCCGGACCGAAACTTCTCCGGAGATCACATGTTTTACCTCTCCTGACTGCATTTCAACAAGAAGCTCTCCCTTCTCGTTGATTCCCAAAGCTTTTCCTGTATAGCCGCCTGCACTATCTAGGATCTTGACGTCCCTTCCTGCATTGACCATACGACTATTATAGACACTTATCAGCCCGGATAAATCACCCTGGCTGATAAATTCTTCATAATATCGTTCCATTGACTCCATGATGGAGGCTATCAGAGAACTTCTTCTTACTTTATTCCCTGTTTCCATACACAAAGACGTTGCCATCAAGCGTACCTCTTCCGGAAATTCCTCCATATTGACATTGATCCCGATGCCCACTACCACGTAATGGATTCCTTCCAGCTCCGCACTCATCTCCGTCAAAATTCCGCAAAGCTTTTTTCCGCTTGCCACAATGTCATTGGGCCACTTGATGGAAGTGTCAAGACCTGTTTCCTTCTTGATGCCGTCGCTGACAGCCAAAGCGGCAACCAGAGTCAGCATGGACGCTGACCCCGGAAGAATATCCGGTCTTAAAATCAGACTCATAAAAACATTCTTGCCGGAAGGGGATACCCAGCCTTTTCCTCTTCTGCCACGGCCTGCATTCTGACAGTCAGCCACCACAAGTGTTCCAGAAGCTGCCCCTTCTTCCGCAAGACGCTTGGCTTTAATATTGGTGGAATCCACAACATCATAATATTCCACAGTTCTTCCAAAGGCCCCCCGGATGCAGCTTTCTATTTCTGTTTTCGTCATTATATCACAAGAATCGATGAAATGGTACCCTTTATTCCGAACCGCTTCAATTTTATAGCCTTCTTCCTCCAGCTGGCGTATTACCTTCCAGATTGCAGTTCGGGAAACTCCGAAACGCTCACAAAGTTCCTGACCGGATACATAGCCTTCATTCTCCTTCAGCAGCTTTAATATTTCTGTCTTCAATCCCATCACCCCCACCAGATACTTACCGCACTGATAACGGAAAGGGCAGCCAAAAGCACTCCAAACAGCACAACCCCTGCACCTGCGGCTTTTTTCTTCTTTTCCCGTCCGCTGAGTCTGACCTTGTAAATTCCATGGATCAGATTCAGTGTTGCTGCAAGAAAAAAGATGACCGGAAGAAGGAACCTATATTCTTCCGAATTTAAAAATGAAACAACTGCAAGCACTACAATCAAGATTCCCACAACGATATGGACCAGGTCCACGATCATGGAAGCATTTCTTAGATTTTTTCCTCGTTCCTGTATATACATTTTATTCTCCTAAGGTAGCAACCATCACTGCCTTGATGGTATGCATTCTGTTTTCTGCTTCGTCAAAGACTACCGATACGCCGGATTCAAAAACTTCCTCTGTCACTTCATACCCCTTGACAGCCGGCAGGCAGTGCATAAATATGGTAGTATCCTTGCCTGTTTTATTCATTAGTTCTTTATTGACCTGAAACGGCTTTAACAGAGCAACCCGCTCTGCCGCCTGGTCTTCTTCTCCCATGGAGCACCAGACATCGGTGTATATCACATCTGCATCCTTTACCGCAGCCGTATCCTCTGTAATGGTAATGGTGCTTTTGCTTTCCGCCGCATATCCCTGACACAAATCCACCAGTTCTTTCCCCGGCCAAAGAGCTTTTGGAGCGAGAATTGTGAAATGGACTCCCATCTTGCTCATCCCCATCATCAGGCTGTTTGCCATGTTGTTACGACCGTCACCTGCATAGACAAAGCGCAGCCCCTTTAAATAACCAAAGTGTTCTTTCATGGTAAGCAAATCTGCCAGAATCTGGGTGGGATGATCATCATCCGTCAATCCGTTCCATACGGGAACGCCTGCGTATTTTGCCAAGTCTTCCACGGTCTTATGTTGAAATCCACGGAATTCAATCCCATCAAAGATTCTGCCAAGCACTCTGGCGGTGTCCTTCACGCTTTCCTTGTGGCCAAGCTGAATGTCATCTTTCCCCAAATATTCAGGATGGGCGCCTTCGTCAACGGCAGCAATCACAAAGGAACATCTGGTACGGGTGGAGGGTTTTTCAAAGATCAGGGCAATATTTTTCCCTTTCAGGGAGTTCCCTGTAATGCCCTGTTTCTTTTTGGATTTTAAATCAGCAGCCAGGTCCAACAGATATCCGATCTCTTCCGGTGAATAGTCTTTTAATGTAATAAAATTCCTTCCCTTTAAATTCATAGCGCTTCCTCCGTGATTCAATGTATTTTTATACACCATTATAGTATATCATGCATAAACATGCAACATCTTTTTCCCATACTTATTTATAACAGTTTCCGCTCAGCCTGGGTTTTCATCTTTTTCCTGATTTCACTTAAAAGCTCCTCCACCGTATAGATCTTAAACCGTTTGACTTTTAACCGTTTTGCCAGATCTTCCAGAATCCCCAGATACATATCTTTATAATCCCAGTCTTCTTTTAGCTTGAATTCCTCTGCTAATTTAGGAAATGTTTTTTCCGTAAATGACCGATAGCCGGTCAAAGTCTCCATGCCGTCTTCCGTCAGGATATCCTTCAAGTAATATTTCAACAGCTCCATCTCTGACATCATACGGTCAAAATAATAAGGCTCCGTATTGGGAGCGTCGATGTAATAGGTCCGGCCGCATAGACCGTATAAAAATCTTTGTGCATCAAAATATCCCAAGGTCATATTTTTTCTGGCCAGCTTTTTGTCAAATTCCAGAATTCCTCCCAGGTCCTGCCTGGGTGCAATATGATAGACGGTAACTCCATCAGGAATCTTCACCACCCGTTCCTTATCAAAGCCCCAGCCATAGATGCGGATAACAATAATATCTTTGTATTCATGGTCTAAAAGAACGTCAATGGGAACGTTGTTAAAGCCGCCCCCATCCACATACCGTTTTCCGCCCAGCTTCTGATTTTTAAATGCCATAAAATAAGCACTGGCTAAAAGCATATCCTTTATGGTACCAGGTTCCCCTGCCCGGATATCAACTGCCAGTTGCTTCCGGTCCGAAACGGAATAGGTGACTGCAAATAGTTCTCTTTCGGAATTTCGTATCTTCTCTTCATCTCCTACCACTTCTGAAATAAGATTCTTTAAAGGAGTAACATCAAATCCCCCTTCCTTTACGATCTGCAGACCGCTGTTTATTAAATCCGGCAGATTGAGGGATTTGAAACTCTTGTTCTTCAGTGCTTTTATGGTGTCATTGCTCACATTCATCACTTTTGAGTAATCAATGTTTTTCCAGATTTCTTCTGCACGTTCCAGGTCATCCATACAGATCAGTGCGCCGTTTAACGAACCGACAGACACTCCTGCAATCCCTTTTATCTTAACTCCCGCTTCCCTGAGCGCTTTCCATGCACCGATCTGGTAAGCTCCCTTGGCACCTCCGCCCTCCAGCACGATTCCATACTCTTTTTCCAAATCCAGCTTCAGTTCCATAAGACCTCCTAAAAACCTTCCAGTGACCGAAAAACGCAGCAAGAGACTCTGCCTCCTGCTGCGATACCTTTAAACTCTGATTACTGGGGATCTTTTGGAATTTCTGTGATAGAAGAAACCAATCCTGCCAATCCCTGGATTTCAGATGGGATGATAATTTTCGTCGCCTTACCGTCAGCAGCTGCCGCAAATGCTTCCAGGCTCTTTAATACCAGAACAGATTGATCCGCCCCGGCTTCTCTTATCATACGGATTCCATCTGCCTTCGCCTGCTGGACCTTTAAGATCGCCTCAGCCTCACCCTCAGCCTCTCGGATCTTCTTTTCCTTTTCAGCTTCCGCCCGAAGAATTGCGGCCTGCTTCTCAGCCTCAGCGTCTAAAATAGCGGATTCTTTATGACCCTCTGCCACAAGAACGGTGGATTTCTTCTCACCTTCTGCTCTTAAAATGGACTCACGGCGTTCACGCTCTGCCTTCATCTGTTTCTCCATGGCATCCTGGATAGCGGCCGGAGGCATAATGTTTTTAAGCTCCACACGGTTTACTTTGATTCCCCATGGGTCCGTGGCGATGTCAAGGGTTTCTCTCATCTTTGCATTGATGGTCTCTCTGGAGGTTAAGGTCTGATCCAGTTCCAGATCACCGATGATGTTACGAAGGGTCGTGGCGGTTAAATTCTCAATCGCCATAATGGGATTTTCCACTCCATATGCATAAAGCTTAGGATCTGTAATCTGGAAAAAGACTACCGTATCGATTCTCATGGTAACATTATCCTTCGTTATAACAGGCTGTGGCGGAAAATCTGCTACCTGTTCCTTTAAATTCACACGCTTTGCCACACGGTCAACGATGGGCAGCTTAATATGAACACCGACGGACCATGTTTCCAAAAATGCTCCCAAACGTTCTACAACCAATGCCTGGGCCTGCGGCACAATTCTGATACACGATGCCAAAAGGGCCAAAATAATAATTAATATAATGATTACTGCAGTAAATCCAATTGCTCCCATACTATAGTTCCTCCTCTGCCTTACTTACAATTAACTTGACACCTCGTATCTCTTTTACTTCCACCATAGTGCCTGCCGGATAAATCTTTTCATCTGAAAATGCTCTTGCAGTCCATTCCTGTCCGTTGAGCAATACAGCACCCTTTGCCTCCATATTATTGATCTCGACTGTAACCTTTGCGTGCCTGCCGACCAGACTGTCTAAATTTGTCTTTACGGTATTCTTATTTACATATCGAAGTGCAATTGGTCTGGTAAAAAACAAAAGAATAAAGGACACTATTACAAAAAACACCAGCTGTACCTGTACATTGACGCCAAACAAGGCCAGCAAAAATGCAACCAGTGCGCCCCCTGCAAACCAGATGGTGGTAAGAGCCATGGTAAGCGCTTCAACTCCCAGAAGCACCACGAAGGCAATCAACCAATAGATCGCTTCCATCTTATCATTCCCCTTCCCTGCCGAATACGGCAAATCTGTTTGTAATACTATCATACTATATGTTTGAATATTTCTCAATATTTCTGACTATGAAAAGCCTTACGTTTTTCTGACGGTCATTGCCTGCGCTGTCTTGCTGTCTCAAACATCAGTACAGAAGCTGCGACCGCCGCATTTAGGGACTCCACCTTGCCCATCATGGGGATTTTTACAAAAGCATCTGCCAGGGCAGCCGTTTCATCGGTCAGACCATTTCCTTCATTTCCGATCAAAAAGCCTGTATTAACAGTATAATCCTCTTTTTCATAATTATTCCTGCCGTCGAGATGGGCGGCATATAATGTGACACCTTTTTCTTTTAATAACTTTAAATCAGCGGAAAGATCATCCGTATACACAAAAGGAACCCGGCAGATGGAGCCCATGGTGGAACGGATCACCTTTGGATTGTAAATATCTGCAGTCGTATCATCCATAAGGACACCGGTGATTCCAGCCCCCTCTCCCGCCCGGAGAATGGTCCCAAGATTTCCCGGATCCTGAATATTTTCCAGGATCATGAGGAATGCAGGTTTCTTTTGGCTCAGAAGATCTTCGATTTTGTAAGCATACTGTCTGACCAGTGCTAAAATCCCCTGTGGTGTCCGGGTATCGGACATTGTGCTGAAAACGTCGTCCGCCACCGTCTCATACACCAAACCGGACACCAGCTTTTTACGGGATTCATCCTTTAAAAAGCTTTCCGAGACATAAACACTGTCGATCCTGTCTTTTGGTATTTCCTTAAACATCCGTAAGCCTTCTGCAACAAAAAGACCGCTAAGCTTTCTGGCTTTGGACTTCTTTGCCAGGCTCATCACCTGTTTGACCTTTGCATTGGCACTGCTGGTTATCATAATGTACCTCTTTCTATAAATTATCCAGTTCTTCCAGCCACAAACGGCTTACCGCATCACTGGGCATACGCAGATCTCCCCTGGGGGATACGGCAACGGAACCCACTTTCGGCCCGTCAGGCATGCAGGAACGTTTAAACTGCTGACTGAAAAACCTGCGGTAAAATACCTTCAGCCATTTTAAAATCGTTTCTTTTTCATATCCATCCCCAAATGCAGAAACTGCCATCCGATATATCTTTTCCGGGTGGTATCCAAATCTCAAAATCTGATAGAGGAAGAAATCGTGAAGCTCATAGGGACCTACTAAATCCTCGGTCTTCTGGGCAATCTTTCCGTCCCTGGGCGGCAGAAGTTCCGGGCTTACGGGAGTATCCAACACATCCATAAGCACATCTCTTAACTCCTCCTCCCCGCAGGTGTCCGCGTAATACCGGACCAGATGACGCACCAGAGTTTTTGGAACGGAGGAATTGACCCCGTACATGGACATATGGTCTCCGTTATAAGTAGCCCAGCCAAGGGCCAGCTCCGACATATCTCCGGTTCCTACAACCAGTCCGTTCAGACGGTTTGCCAGATCCATAAGAATCTGGGTACGTTCCCTTGCCTGGGAATTTTCATACGTCACATCATGGACCTCCGGATCCTGTCCGATATCCCTGAAGTGAAGACTGACGGCTTCCTTTATATTCACCTCAAGCAGTTCGGCATTCAGCTTTTTGGTCAGCAGACAGGCATTTTGGTAGGTTCTGTCTGTAGTTCCAAAACAGGGCATGGTCACTGCATGGATTTGATTTCTTGGGATTTCTAACATATCAAACGCTCTAGCGGTTACAAGAAGAGCCAATGTGGAATCCAGACCGCCGGAGATGCCGATCACCACATGCTTACAGCCTGTATGGGAAAGCCTTTTTTTCAGCCCCATGGCCTGTATGGACAGAATCTCCTCACATCTTCTGCTCCGCTCCGCTTCATCATCCGGCACAAATGGTCTTGGATCAATGTAGCGTTTCAGTTCCAGTTCTTCCTTTTTCATGTGAAAAGGAACCACCCTGTAATCCCTCCTGTCCGCAGCCGGAAAGGTGCTCATCCGGCGTCTTTCATGATTGAGGCGTTCCAGGTCCATATCTCCATACACCGTTTTATTGCCAAATCGCCTGGATTCCGCAAGGAGTGTCCCATTTTCGCAAATAAGGTTCTGCCCTCCGAACACCAGGTCCTGGGTTGACTCCCCTTCTCCTGCATTGGCATAGATATATCCGCATACAAGACTGGCGGAATGTCCGGAGATCAGGCTTCTGCGGTAGATATCCTTGCCTGTCGTCTCGTCACTGGCAGAGCAGTTGGCGATTACCGTCGCGCCGGCCAGCACATG
Organism: Lacrimispora sinapis; assembly: GCF_043633585.1. Classification (NCBI taxonomy): domain Bacteria; kingdom Bacillati; phylum Bacillota; class Clostridia; order Lachnospirales; family Lachnospiraceae; genus Lacrimispora; species Lacrimispora sinapis. The sequence continues at coordinate 2,298,230 of NZ_CP141832.1, forward strand.
GCGGATGGATGGCGGATTGGGTACCCATGCATCCTCACAAACTTCTGCGGCGATCATAAGCTGAGGAATTTCCTCACAGGCAAACAAAAGGTTGGTGCCCATGGGAATCTCTATGCCCTCCCATTTTACGGTCACAGGCAGTTCATTACCCGGCTGGAAATAACGCAGCTCGTAAAACTCCGAATAATTGGGCAGATTGGTCTTCGGGACAATTCCAAGGACTCTGCCATCCTGGACCGCTACCGCCGTATTATACAGTTTCCCATGATTCTCCCACGGCATGCCGATAAAGGCAAGGAGATCATGGCCCTCGGTGACATTTAAAATCTGTTTCAGCTCTTCCTTTGCCTTAGCCAGCAGGGCGTCCTGTCCAAATAGGTCCCCGCAGGTATAGGCGGTAAGACACAGCTCCGGAAACACCATTATTTTTACATGATTTTTTATTCCTTCTTCCAGCTGTTCACAGATCCTCTTTCGGTTAAATTCCGGATCTGCCACTTTCACATCAGGGGTTGCTGCTGCAACCCGGATATATCCATGCTTCATCCTGTTTCATCTCCTATCTGTTTTTCAATACCTTCCGGTATCCATTTTGCTTTTAACGAGTAGATTGAATCCATGACCGTTGTTGTTATCCATGTGATAGGATAACACCACAATACCGCTTCAAAACTGGGGAAAAATGGCACCAGCAGATTGATGTATATCATACGCAGAATACACATATTCCCCACACCAATCAGCATGGAAACCACGGTCCTTCCGCTGCCGCGGATGCTTCCCATTAAAATCTGATGGATGGCTAAGGTCCAATAAAACGGCAGCAGTATGAGCATGGTCTTTCTTCCAAACGAGATTACATCTTTATCCGGCGAAAAGATTCCAAGAATCCGTTCCGCATCCAAAAATAAAATCACAGAAATCAGTGCCGTATAGATCATGCTGATGACGATGCCCTGTACCATGCCCTGCTTTACCCGCTTCCACTTGCCTGCACCGATGTTCTGGCCAGTAAATGTGGTAGCCGCAAGACAGAAGCTTTGCAGAGGCAGCATGGCAAACCCATCAACCTTACTGTATGCACCAAATCCTGCCATTGCGGCAGGTCCGTAGCCGTTTACATTGGCTTGTACAATAACATTGGACAGGGAAATGATGGACTGCTGGATGCCGCTTGGGATTCCCAGCTTTAAGATTCTCATCATCATCCGTTTGTCGATGCGGATCTTTGAAGGTATGAGACGGTAATTTTCCCGGGTCTTAATAAGGGCTGTCATAATAAGAACGGAGGATACCGCCTGTGCTGCCACCGTTGCATACCCGGCTCCTGCTGTTCCCATACCAAACCCTACTACAAATACAATATCCAATCCAATATTTACAATAGAAGAAACGCACAGATAGTACAGAGGCCTTTTGGAATCTCCCACCGCTCTTAAAATGCCTGCCCCCATGTTATAGACCAGATTAAAGACAGACCCTAAAAAATAGATTCTTAAAAAAGAAACAGAGCTGGGCAAAACCTCCTCCGGCGTCCCCATCCAGATCAAAAGAAGGGGGGACAAAATGACTCCAATAACCGTTAAAAGAATGCCGCCCACAAGACTTAAGGCAATGGAGGTATGAACAGCCCAGTGAAGCTTTTCCTCATCCTTTGCTCCGTAATACTGGGAAATGATAACACCCGCACCTGTGCCGATTCCCATGGACATGCCAATGATTAAGTTAATCAGGGAATTGCTTGAACCTACGGCAGCCAGAGCATCACTTCCCACAAAATTGCCTACTACGATAGAATCTGCAGTATTATAAAGCTGTTGAAACAAGTTCCCAATGAGCAGCGGCATGGAAAAAATGAGAAGCTGTTTCCAAATCACACCTTCCGTCATGATTACCTGGTTTGATTTATGTTTGTTACTCACAAATAATCCTCCTACTTTTTCCATCCTCCCAATGTGTATTAGTATACATCCATTTTTCCAAATTGGGAAGCCGGAGAATTTGAGGTTTACTTTTTAAAGTGTTTCATGTAAAATATTTTAATATCCTACTAAGTATATAAGATTAATCGGGAAGGAGACTTTTAAGCAATGACATTTTCTACCAGAGGACGCTACGCGCTTCGGATGATGCTTGAATTTGCACTTCATCCGAACGAATGCACCAAGATCAATCAGGTGGCGGAGCGCCAGGAGATATCAGACAAATATTTGGAACAGATCGTTACGGTCCTGAGCAGAGCCGGTTATGTGAAAAGCCGCAGGGGCGCAAAAGGCGGTTATTTCCTTACCAAAGATCCTTCTGAGTATACCGTAGGCATGATTCTGCGTCTTGCAGAGGGCAGTCTTGTCCCGGTAGCCTGCATGGAGGATGAGGTGAACCATTGTCATCGTGCGGATATCTGTGCAAGTCTTATGGTATGGAAAAAGTTGGATCAGGCCATCTCCGGTGTCATCGACAACATTACGCTTGCCGATTTGGTGGAAGAACAGAAACGACTGGATGGAGAATACCACCATTATGAAATATAAGCACCCATAAAAAAAGATTCCGTACCTTTCGGCTGCGGAATCTTTTTTTATAACCATCTGTCACTTTTTACTGCCAGGGCAGATTTTTTAACAGCTTAAATCACAGAACCTGCGGATCTCATTTAACGATATTTTATGAGCCTGCACGTTCCGCATATCTTCTGATGTCGGAAGCATTGGTAATTTTTTGGATCAGACCATTCTTTACGACCACAAGAGTCGGTGCCTGCATGATTCCAAGCGTTTCCGCCAGTTCTTTATTCTCCTCCGCATCTATGGTCTCATAATTCACATGCTGCAAAAATTTCTTTGCAGTGCGGCAGTTGGGACATGTCTTGGTGGTAAAGAGATAGGCTCCGGCAGGAATCTCTGTCTTTTTAACGGAAGCCTTTTCCGGCTGGTCCATGGATTCTTTCTTTTTTAGAACAGAACTGGTAAAATCATACATGGTCCTGTTTTTATATTCCTGGGTCTTCCCTTCATTCCAGTTCTGTACCGGCCGGTAGTATCCGGTGATCCGGCTGTATACCTCCGCCCCTTTTCCGCAGACAGGGCACGTGCTGTGCTCCCCTGCCAGATAACCATGCTCCGAACAGATGGAATAGGTTGGAGACAGGGTGTAGTAAGGCAGTTTATAATGCTCCGCAATGGTTTTCACAAGCTTGGCTGCGGCAGCCCAGTCCGGGAGCTTTTCACCAAGAAATGCGTGAAATACGGTTCCTGAAGTATAAAGCGTCTGCAGCTCATCCTGGATATCCAGGGCATCAAAAATATCCGCGGTGAAATCCACAGGGAGATGGGAACTGTTGGTGTAATAAGGAGAATCCCCTTCCTTGCCTGCAGTTTTAATTCCCGGATAGCGTTCCTTATCATGCTTTGCCAGACGGTAGGCCGTGGATTCTGCGGGAGTGGCTTCCAGGTTGTAAAGATCCCCGTACTGTTCCTGATAGTCCGAAAGTCTTTCCCGCATGTGATTGAGCACATCCTTTGTAAACTTCTGGGTCCTTGCACTGGATAGATCCTCATTCAACCATCTTGCATTCAGTCCGGCTTCATTCATTCCAATGAGTCCAATGGTGGAAAAATGATTTTCAAAGGTACCAAGGTACCGTTTCGTATAGGGATACAATCCCTGATTCAATAATTTTGTGATAACCTCCCGCTTAACCTTTAAAGATCTTGCGGAAATATCCATCATATGATCCAAACGGCTGTAAAAATCAGCTTCATCTTTGGCAAGATAGGCGATCCTCGGCATATTGATGGTCACAACGCCTACGGAGCCGGTGCTTTCCCCGGAGCCGAAGAATCCGCCGGTCTTTCTTCTTAATTCCCGAAGATCAAGCCTTAAACGGCAGCACATGCTTCTTACATCACTTGGTTCCATATCGCTGTTGATATAGTTTGAAAAATAAGGGGTTCCGTATTTAGAGGTCATTTCAAAAAGAAGCCGGTTATTTTCTGTATCGGACCAGTCAAAATCCTTTGTTATGGAGTAGGTGGGAATGGGATATTGGAATCCACGTCCATTGGCATCGCCTTCGATCATGGTCTCAATAAATGCCTTATTAACCATATCCATTTCTTTTTTGCAGTCTTTATATTTAAAGTCCATCTCTTTTCCGCCTACAATGGCATTTAACTCTGCCATATCAGAAGGAACGGTCCAGTCAAGGGTGATATTGGAAAAGGGAGCCTGTGTTCCCCAGCGGCTTGGCGTATTCACACCAAAAATAAAGGTCTCGATGCACTTTTTCACTTCTTCATAGGATAAGTTGTCCGCCTTTACAAACGGTGCAAGATATGTATCAAAGGAGGAAAAAGCCTGGGCACCCGCCCATTCGTTCTGCATGATTCCGAGAAAATTAACCATCTGGTTGCAGAGCACAGATAAATGTCTTGCAGGTGAAGAGGTAATCTTACCCGGTATTCCGCCAAGTCCTTCCAAAAGCAGCTGTTTTAATGACCAGCCGGCACAATATCCGGTCAGCATGGACAGATCATGGATGTGCAAATCTGCATTTCTATGGGCGGCTGCGATCTCCTGGTCATAGATCTCTGAAAGCCAGTAATTTGCAGTCACTGCTCCGGAATTGCTGAGAATCAGCCCGCCTACGGAATAGGTGACAGTGGAATTTTCCTTCACACGCCAGTCTTCCACCTTCACATAGCTGTTCACCACATCCTTGTAGTCCAGGATGGTGTTTTTCATATTCCGTATTTTTTCTCTCTGCTTCCGGTACAATATGTAAGCCTTTGCTACATCCGTGTAGCCTGCCTGTTCCAGAACGTGCTCTACGCTGTCCTGGATGTCTTCCACCGAGATTGCCCCCCCTGTCATCTTTTTCTGAAAATCAGACGTTACCCGAAGAGATAATAATTCAAGGATTTCCTCATTAAACTCTTTTTGGGTCGCTTTTAATGCCTTTTTAATCGCCTCGGAGATCTTATTCAGGCTGAATTCCGCATTCTCTCCATCTCTTTTTACCACTTGGATCATTTGAACCAAACTCCTTTCCTTTGAGAACCCCATAATGACTTTATTTATTTCATACATTGGTATTATAACAGAGCGAAAATAAAAACACAATATGTAGATTAGTTTTTAACACCATCTCTACATATTGTGTTTTCTTTAGTCGTCAATCACATCGGTACTATCTGCCAGACTGGCAAAAAGTTCCGATGGCACATAAGCACTTACAAAAATACCGTCTTCCCGGTATTCTTCCGTTAAGAGCTGTCCGTATTTGCGGATCATCTGGATTTTACCTGCTTCTTTGTAAGAATACGTTTTTTCCAGATAGATCTTTTGGTTTCTCAATATGGTTTCCAACAGGTTTAATAGATCCTCAAGCCCTTCTCCGGTCTTTGCAGAGATCCTTACCTGGTGATCCGAGGTCACATCGCGCAGGGTGATCTCTGAGTCTGCCGCATCCATTTTATTAAACACAGTAACCATAATCTTATCGCTGACTCCCAGTTCACGGAGCGTTTCATAGACCACATACATCTGCATGTCCATCTGTGGATTGGAAGCATCCACCACATGAAGGATCACATCACTGTATTTGGCTTCCTCCAGAGTGCTTTTAAAAGCTTCGATCAGATGATGCGGCAATTTCCGGATAAAGCCTACGGTATCCGTCAAAAGTACCTGCTGGCCTCCGGGAAGGTTCAAATTCCTGGTGGTGGGGTCCAGCGTGGCAAACAGCTTATCCTCCGCAAGGATCCCGGCATCGGTCAGCCGGTTTAAAAGCGTGGATTTTCCGGCATTGGTATATCCGACAATGGCGGCAACAGGAACATGGTTTTTATCCCTCTGCTGCCTTGCAACCTCCCGGTGGCGCTTCACATCTTCCAGTTCCGCCTTCAATATACTGATCCGGTCATGGATCAGGCGGCGGTCCATCTCAAGCTTTTTCTCTCCTGGTCCTCTGGTTCCGATTCCGCCTCCCAGACGGGATAAGGAACTGCGGAGTCCTACCAGACGTGCCGAACGGTAACGCAGCTGGGCCAGCTCCACCTGGATCTTCCCTTCTCTGGTGGTGGCTCTGGAAGCAAAAATATCCAGAATCACCATGGTGCGGTCCATCACCTTTATATCCAATTCCTGTTCCAGATTCCTCATCTGGGCCGGAGACAGTTCATCGTCGCAGACCACGCCGGTCGCATCAAGCTCCCAGACACGTTCTTTGATCTCCTGAATCTTTCCTTTTCCAAGATAAGTGCCAGGATGGATCCGTTCCCTGTTTTGGATCACCTTGTCTGCAGTGACCGCTCCTGCGGTCTTGACAAGTTCCTCCAGTTCATCGAGAGAGGCTGCCGCATCTGCCCCGTCTCCGGTGCTGACTGCAACCAGAATGACTCTTTCTTCTACTTCTTTTAAATCGATCAGTTCTGCCATGGATTCTTCCAACCTATCTAGTTTTTAAAAATGTGATCTCCCGCTCTGCCGCTTCATCCGGGCCGTGAACGGAGACATACTTCTGCATCAATTCAAGAGCCTCTTTAAACGCTCCCTGATACTCTTTGGCAACCGCCTGATTGAACAGCAGTTCAGGTACCTTTGCACTGTCTTGTGCTGAAAGCCCCTGTTCAAAGTAACCGACCGCCGCATCATAATCTTCTTTTGCCATACTGCATAATCCCATACGGTTCAACAGCCGGGCGTTATTTTCTCCCGCCTGCAGCGCCTCTTGATAAAGGGACATGGCATCATCTGCAGCCCCGCCCTTTTCCATTAAAGCTCCTGTGGCAAGAAGGGCATTGAGCCTTCCCGGTGCCTTTCCGTCCTTATCAAGCTCTGTGCTTTTCCGATAATCTTCCAGTGCTCCCTTAACATCTCCGGTTTCCGCTTTTGAAACGGAGCGCAGATTCAAATACTCCGGTTTCCGGCCATCGGCTTTTATAAGTTTGTCGTAAGTATTGACAGCCTCCTTATAATTGCCGGATAAATACTCTGCCTCCGCCCGGTATTTGAGTATATCCATATCCACTTTTCCAACCAGGCCTTTTGAGACGTTGATGGCTTTATCAAAGGATTCGATGGCCTCTTCATAATTGCCTTCATTCAGTGCTGTAATTCCGGCTTCCCGGTAGGAATACCGGTTGTCTCTGCCCCCGCAGCCTGCAGCCAGTGAAAGCACCAGGCTTAACGAAAGAACAACCGCCGCATATCCTGTTTTCCTTCTCATGCTATTATCTCCAACTTTATAAAAGCTATGAATGTCATTGTTTCCCCGTACTTCCGTGACCGCCCCGGTCCTCATGACCCAGCTGGTCCACTTCCTGAAATTCAATGGCCGGCTGGTGTTCCATAATACGGAACTGGCAGATCCTGTCATTGACGTGGATTACCGTGTCCCGAAGCGCATAGGCAGGAAAGAACCACTGGTCATTGTCTCCGCAGTAAGTCTCATCAATGATGCCCATGCTGTTGGTCTGAATCACTCCGTAATTTTTAAAAGTACTGCTTCTCGGAACCACGTGGGCCTCATAACCAGCAGGGAGTTCCATGGCAATGCCCAGGGGAATCAGTTGAAATTCTCCTGCTTTCATCTCCACCTCTTCGGCCGCCCGCAGGTCGATCCAGTCAGATTTCCCTCCTACATAGCAAAGGCGTTCAATCTTATCTGTAAAATACTTTATCTTTATGGTTCCTGTCACGTTATTTCCTCCTGAAATTCATCTTCTATTTTTTCTTCTTCCGGCATCAGAACACCGCTGCCAGACAGTTCCTCCTCTACCTCCATGCGGATTTCAGCCGCAACCACAGGATCTGCAACCGGCAGGTTCTGCGTGGAACCGATTCCGAATCTTCTTAAAAATTCTTCTGTTGTCGCAAACAATGCGGGACGTCCGGGGGCGTCAAGACGTCCCACTTCATAGACCAGGTTATATTCCACAAGCTTATTCACGACATGATCGGATTTTACCCCCCGGATCTTCTCAATCTCCAGCTTTGTCACCGGCTGTTTATAAGCGATAATGGATAGTGTCTCTAATATGACATCGGTCAATACCTGCTTTTTAGGTGCCGCCGCCACCCGGATCAAATGTTCGTAGTATTCGGAGCGGGTACACATCTGGTAACGGTTTTCCAGTTCAATGATCTGTATCCCCCGCTTTCCCGTATCGTAACGTTTTTTCAGGCGGAGAACGGCCTCTTTTGCTGTCTTCTCATCCTGGCCGATGGCTGCTGCCAGACGGCTAAGTTCCACGGAATCGCCCATGGTAAAAAGGACGGCTTCTATTGCAGCTTCCCAGATCTTTTCCTCTTTTGTGATCTTCTTCGGTCCTTCTTCTAAAAGAGTTTCTTTATCCATCTGTATCCTCTCCCCTGAATCCTTCTCCGTCTTCCATAATATCCGTCAAATCCAACTCCCCTTCTTCGCCTTCTGCTTCCAGAGTCTCGATCAACATATCCTCAAATAAATGCTCCTGGGTCAAATGGATCTTTCCGATCTTCATAAGCTCCAGAAGCGCTAAAAATGTCACTACCACCTCGACCTTATCCGCCTGCCTCTCCAGCATCCTGCGAAATGAAAATTTCCGGTGTTTTCTGGCATAAGACATGACCGATTTTATTTTATCCTCCAGACTGACGGATTCCTTTCGGATGTTGCCAAAGCGGCTTCTGATGGGATCCACGCGATCCGACTTGCGCTTTGTGACCGCCCGGAATATTTCCTGAAGCCTTGCCAGGGTAAGTCCGTCAAGGAGCTTGTCTAAATCCACCGGAGGCTCGTACTTTGCCACTTCCGGCGGCACCGTGGAGGTTTTAAAAAACAGCCGTTCTGCCCCTATCTCCCGGTCCTTCAGTTCCAGAGACATGTATTTATAATATTTATATTCCAGAAGACGTGCCACCAGCTCTGCTCTGGGATCTTCTTCCTCTCCCTCCTCATTGACTTCCTTGGGGAGAAGCATACGCGCCTTGATGTCAATCAGTGTTGCAGCCATGACCAGAAATTCACTGACCATATTTAAATCCTCTGTCTCCATATGGCTGACATAGTCTAAGTACTGCTGTGTAATGGTCACAATGGGAATATCATAAATATTTACTTTATTCTTTTCAATCAAATGAAGCAGCAGATCCAGCGGACCCTCGAAATTATCCAGTTTATAAGAGATTCCCATAATTTCCTCCAAAACATATGTAACGCACTATGGACTAGTATAACAAATCCTGCCTCATCTGTAAACATATGCCAGGCCCAAAATCATGCTTTTGCTTTTAAATCCACTACTACCAGCTGGGGTTTGTTGTTCAAGCGTATGTTGATGGAATGGGTGCCAAGTCCCCGGCTGACGATCATGTACTTATGATCCTTTTCAAAAAAACCGGCACAATAAGGGTGAAAGAACTGATACTGGGGAGTCATTACGCCTCCGAGAAGGGGAAGCCTTATGGTACCTCCATGAAAGTGTCCGGACAGGGTCAAATCAGCTCCCCAGTCCAAGCATCCACGAAAATAAAGGGGGGAATGGCAAAGAAGGATCTGAAACCGTTCTTTGTCTGCCTTTCCCACCTTTTTTTGTATCTCTTCCCGAGTTAATATTTCGCGGCTGAATTTGCGGTAATAGCAAGGGTCCAGATCAATACCGGTCACTGCTACGTCATCGCCGAAATGCCGTGTCCTGTTTTCCAAAACAGTCACTCCAAGCTGTTTCAAACGGCTTGTGTATGTTTCATACTGGCGGCCATAGACGGAGCGCTCCCAGCACATCCGGTTTTCATGATTGCCGTTTCCATAAATTACAGGGTACTTAGCCGCAAGTTTTTCCATTAACTTTAAGGGAACCGACGTTTCTGCAGTTCCCTTACTGACTAACATATCGCCTCCCACCAGGATGAGATCGGGATTGATCCGGTCCACCGCTTCAAGAAGCCTTACATTGTCCTCACCAAACTGATGATTATGAAGATCAGAAAGGAAAAGAATCGTATGATCCTTTCTGATCTTACGGCTTTCTATGACCATTCGTTCTTCGGACAGCTGTTCTTTTTCATATTCGGAACGCAGCAGGAAACCTGCAGCAATCACCAGACAAAAAGCTCCAACAGCAATTAACATCTGTTTTCCTCAACTTCCAATTTTTTTCTGCTGTCTTTTCATCATACAATGAAGAACCCGTCCTCGTCAAGCCTAAGAAAACCATCCACCCGGCTGGCAATCAATTACGATATTGGGCAGTATCACAAGCAGGCCGATGCCCACACCCATGACAAGAGTACTGAAAAGGTACTCATTATACCCAGGAGTTCCTGGCTGCGGCGGTATCGTGAACGCCAGCCGGTAAATGGAACCGCAGATAATAAAAAAACATATCAGATAGTAAATTACATTGAAAACGCTTTTTTTCATTTGTACATACCTCCTTTCTCATAATATATACCATTTATGGATAATATGCAATAGCAGATACTCACGGTTTAATAATATTTAGAGGTGACACATATGATTGTTTTTGACAGACTATGGGAGACCATGAAAAAGAAAAATGTCAGCCAGTATCATCTGATCAAGTATTATAAGGTTAGTGCGGGACAAATCGGGAGACTTAAGAAAAATAACTATGTATCCACTCATACCATTGACATGCTCTGCAAAATTCTTGATTGCAGCGTAGAAGAGATTATGGAATACAGGGCTGATATCTGTGAAGTATCTGACGAATCAATCCAGAAGGAAACAAAATAGATCTGACTGCACCAGGATATAATCTGACATAAAAAAAGAGCCATTCAGGCTCTTTTTTTATGCATAAACGGCTTCTACGGAATCCATACTCCGGCGGAATCCACCTGATATCCGTCAGGTGTGACCGCATTCTTCAGCATGGTGCCGTCTCCTCCGATATAATACCACTTACCGCTGCTTTTCACCCAGTAATTACGGGCCAGGGCGCCGCTTGACCGGAAGTAATACCACACATTGCCGGGAAACTCCCTCCAGCCGGTGGCCATGGTTCCGTCGGAATCAAAATAATAGTCGGCTCCGTCTACCTTCAGCCATTCCTGACTGGCCTTCCTGCCATCCGGCTTTTTATAGTACCATTTCGTTCCATTCTTTTCCCAGCCGGTGGAGGAATTTGAGGATACGCTGGTTGCGCCCGCCTTAACGGCAAATCCGTAATCCAACAGGGCTTTGGTATCTGAATAATGGGTGGATCTGCTCTTCATCACCACTGCGACCAGTCGGACACCGTTCTTTTCCGCACAGGTGACCAGCGTATTTCCCGCAAGAGACGTATAACCGGTCTTACCGCCAATGACACCAGGATAATAGCGTGAATCAGAAGGATGGAGCATCTTATGTCCCATGGTAACGGTTCTGGCTCCTGCTTTTTTTGTAGCAGGAATCTGGTAGCTTGTGGTTGAAGCGACTTTTCTTACGATATCATTGTTAAATGCCGCCCTGGCAATCAGAGCCATATCATGAGGCGTGGTATAATGATCGGAATGATTGAGGCCATTGGGATTGACAAAGTTGGTGTTGGTACACCCAAGCTCCTTTGCCCTGGCGTTCATCTGTGCACAAAACGCACTTATACTGCCTGAAACGTGCTCTGCCAGACCATTGGCGGCTTCATTGGCGGATTTCAGCATAAGGCCGTAAAGGGATTGCTCCACGGTCAGCCTGTCCCCTTCTACAAGTCCCAGCGTTACAGCTCCTGACTCCAGATTGGTTGTGGCGGTTTTTGAATATGTAACCGTATCGGAAAGGCTGGCTTTTTCTGCCACAATAAGAGCGGTCATAAGCTTTGTGATGCTGGCCGGATAATATCTGGTTTCCGCATTCTTTCCATAGAGAACGGTTCCGGTGGAAGCGTCCAGAAGAACGGCCCCTTCCGATAAAATCTGAGGCTGTGATACGTTGGCAGTCCCGTTTTCTTCCTGGGTCTGGGTTCCGGCGGAAGTCTCTGCCGGCTTTTGACCGGACAGAGAAGCCCCCGGTCCTGCAACGGTTCCGGCTGTGGTCTCCGAGGTCTGACCGGAAGAGCCTGGAAAAGGCTGTACAACGGGGACGGTGCCATAAGCCGGGATGGATGCGAGTATGCTGAAACTGATTGCAAGACTCCATAGTCTTGGTGATTTATTTGTCATTTCCGTTTCTCTCCTGTATCGTTTTCACTGCTTATATGATTTCTTCCAACAGTATAGCATAAAATCCAAAATTTTCCGATTAAGTTTTTCTTACAAACGTCCGGCAGCAAAAAACGCATCATCCCTGTGAGATGATGCGCTTATATCAAAATTCCTGTTCCCTGTATTCTTTTTCCAGTTCTTCCAGCCGGTCCATCGCCGCATTTAGGATTTCTGCATGGTCAAATGCAAGCTTTTCCTGTTCCAACATATCAATCGCCGGCAGAAGTTCAATATCCGTCTCTTTCTTCCACATAAGACCCTGGCGGTCATAGGTTTCCGTGATCCGGTATGTCATGTAAATGTGATCTTCGTCATTCTCAACCGTAAGAGAATAGGTGGAGCCGTTCTCCAAATCCGAAAGTTTCTTTTTCTTTACCTTAAACCAGCCTGCCTTTTCCGCGTCATCGGCTGCCACAGGGTTCAACTGATTCTTTGGAACTGCGGCAAGATAAGATACGGAGATCACTCTTGTCCGCGGGTCCCTTTTTACAGTCCCCCAGGTATAGAGCTGTTCCAGGCAGATTCCCTTTAAGCCGGTCTCTTCAAACAGTTCTCTTGCTGCCGCTTCCTCCAGGGACTCATCAATGCCTGCAAAGCCTCCCGGTATGGCCCACTGGCCAATGCAGGGGTGATTTTTCCGCCGGATGAGCAGGATCTCCGCTTCCGCCTCAGCATCTTCCTCATCCACCGCAAAAATCAGCACATCAACTGTTACCGATGGACGTTCGTAGTCTCCGGGACGGTACTGTAAAAGAAACTCTTTTTCTGTCAATCCCTCTTCATTCTTTCGTTCCATTCTGTCCTTCTTCCTACCAGAATCTTAGAATGCCATGAACAAAGACCTACAAAAGCACGCCTCCCGTCACAGCTAGAATACTGGATTTCCTATCGTTATCAAACAGGCACGCTGACAAAGCCGCTAAATGGCTTCCGCCTGCAATTTTCACCGTTATGTTTTCCTGATTTTCATTGTCTGCTCACAAAAGTCTGCTTATATACTATACACAAAGATTGTCTCTCTATCAACCATTTTATAAAAAGATTATATTTAGGTACCGTCACTGGCCCTTGTCTGCAATCCATATTCCCATCGGTTTGCTGCCAGATTTTGTCTGGAAAATTAATCTTCCCCGAATAAAATATTAACATTTCTGAAATACTATTGTACAGTTAAAACGAGTATGATATAATCCTCGAAAGTTGATCAAATAAATCCTGACCAAAAGAACGGAGAATGGTGACTTAAATGAAAAATAAATTAAGTAAATACAGGCATGTCTGGATACTCAGCTACGCTTTTATTTATCTTCCATGGTTTTTTTACCTGGAAAAGACCGTAACGAGCAATTACCACATCATGTACGTTGCCATTGATGATCTTATTCCTTTTAATGAATATTTCATCATTCCATACCTTTTATGGTTTGTTTACGTGGCCGGTGCTGTGGGATATTTCTTCTTTACGGATGTGAAAAGCTATTACCGGTTATGTACCATGCTCTTTACGGGTATGACCATCAGCCTGATGATCTGCACCGTATTTCCAAATGGAACCGATTTCAGACCTGTTATTGATCCCAGTAAGAATATTTTTACAAAAATCGTTTCCATACTTTATTCCGCAGACACCTGTACCAATGTATTTCCAAGTATTCACGTTTATAATTCCATCTGTGTCCATTTTGCCATTTTAAAAAGTGAACGGCTGAAAAGACACCACCTGATAAAAGCGGCTTCTTTTCTCCTCATGGTTTCCATCTGTCTGGCTACGGTCTTCTTAAAGCAGCATTCTGCGTTTGACGGCTTAGGCGCCATTGTAATGGCTTATATTATGTATCAGTTCGTATATGCCGGAAGCTATGAGCCAAAGAGAAATAAAGTTACTGAAAAAGCAATCAGTTAGAAAAAGTCCCCGGCGGTGATGATTCCGCCGGGGACTTTTTTAATTAAACCCAAAAAATTTCTGGGTCATTTTATAAATCGCTATGGGGAATTTTCTTCCGCTTTTGCCGGGAAGATTGACTCCCTGGCCTAAAAATCCCCATCTAAGTCTCAGATAGAGCTTAAAATTCTCTTTCCTCAAATACTGCCATAGTTCCTTTTTCTTTTCCATATTCTCTTCAGATTCGGATTTGATGGCCAGAATGGAGGAAATGGTCATCATAATCTCCAGATACCGCACCATATAGTGACGCAGCTTCCACTGCTTGATCTTTGTCACATCATAGTAGCCAAGCATCAGCTTGGTCACCCGGATCTGCTGGTCGATCCGTCCGATCATAATGGTTTCATTGACAGACTGGTCTTCTCTTCCGATGAAATACCGGTAAAAATTCACGTTAAGGTAATACATGGTCTTCACATGGGGCAGCGGCTGATATACAAAAATGTTGTCCACATAAAAGGTATGCTTTGGAAGCTCCAGTCCGCACTGCTTTAAAAGCTCAGTCCGGTAAATGACAGAATGCATCAGAATGTACTGTCCAAGCATAAACACCTTTACATCATCCCAGTCAAACAATTCATTCTGGGGAAGTGCGGTACGGTAATGCATCACTTTTTTTCTCTTCGCTCCCTGCTTTTCATAAACGAAATTGCTTACCAGCATATCCAGTGTCTTTTCTCCGTATACAAAGCCTCTCAAGGTATCCAATATCTCCATATAGGAGGCTTTATCCACCCAGTCATCACTGTCTACTACCTTAAAATAGATTCCGGTCGCATTCTTAAGCCCGGCATTGACCGCAGCTCCATGACCTCCATTCTCCTGATGAATGGCCCGGCATATACCGGGATAATTTTTTTCGTATTCATCTGCAATCATGGCAGTGCGGTCTTTGGTCGAACCGTCATCTACAATAAGAATCTCGACCTCATCCCCTCCTGGCAGCAGCGAATCAATGCAGTGCCTCATATAAGCTTCAGAATTATAGCAGGGAATTGCCACAGATAAGAGTTTCACACCATATCCTCCTTTAGTTTGTTTTTGCTGTTGATCCGGACAGCACATGCTACGGCTAATGCAAAGGACAGGAGCGCAAAAGCTGCCATAACCGTCTTTTTTTCCGATTCAAACAACCTACCCGCAAATACGGTATTCGTCACAAGCAGTGACAATAAATTGGCTGACATATGGAGCAGGCAGGGCGCCAGTAAGGTTTTTGAAACCTCACAGAGCCAGGCTACTGCCATGCCAATCAAAAAAGCATATACTCCCTGGGGGAGATTTCCATGGTAAATCCCAAACAGAGCCGACGACAAGACTGCGGAAGGCCAGAAAGAAAGCCTGTCCCTAAGGGTCAAAAAACCAAGTCCCCGAAACATCAGTTCTTCTGTGACAGGGATCAAAAAACCGGAGGCCAGAATCTGTACCGGCACCGGCGGTGCATAGAGGGCATGTCTTACTTCTTCGTAAGTCTGCGAGCTGTGAGCCAGCCCCAGAAGGGCAATGATCTCATTGCCGCACACACATAGAGCCCAGCCCATGACCAGGATATGGAAAAAGCAGCCGTGAAGACTTAGACGGATCGCTTTGCCGATTCCCCTCTCTCTCTGATCTCTGCGGTAAATGGTATAAAATAACGGAGCGCAGACCGCAGCAGCGAACCCCGTAGCGGCCAGAGCATCCAGCTTCAAACCCAGAAACAAAAAACTGGTCACTCCAGAATAAAAAAACATTGGAACGATCAGATGCAGGATCAATGATACCATGTTAATGCAGTCCTTTCTTGTTCTGTTTCTTCCTAAACATTATACCACCTGATTTTAAGATATCCACAAATATTTTATAAATTCTTTGGAAAAGATACCCTGCTATTTTCTGCACAACCCATGAATCAGGAAAACCTGTTGCTTTTTTTTCTGCCTGATAATATAATGTTCTTATCTTTTTTGAAAAAACATGGAACTGAGAGGGAACTGAAATGGCAAAAAAACGTATTGTTATGGCTTTGGGACATAACGCTTTAGGAACGAACCTTCCGGAACAAAAAGAGGCTGTCAGCAAAACTGCCAGAGTGATTGCAGATTTTATTGAAGCCGGCTGGCAGGTGGCAGTCACACACAGCAACGCTCCCCAGGTTGGCATGATCCATACAGCTATGAATGAATTTGGAAAACAGCATGACGGCTATACTTCGGCTCCTATGTCCGTATGTTCTGCCATGAGTCAGGGCTACATCGGATATGATCTGCAAAATGGAATCCGGGCGGAACTTTTGAAGCGGGGCATTTATAAATCCGTTGCTACCATTCTGACCCAGATGATGGTAAATCCTTACGACGAGGCTTTCTACACTCCCATGAAACCCATCGGCCGTTTCATGTCTGCGGAGGAGGCAAAGGAGGAGGAAGAAAAAGGAAATTTTGTGGAAGAGGTTCCCGGTAAGGGCTTTCGCAGAGTCGTGGCTTCTCCAAAGCCTGTGTCCATAGTGGAAATTGATATCATTAAATCAATTTTAGACGGGGACCAGATCGTAATCGCCTGCGGAGGCGGGGGAATTCCGGTTATCGAGCAGGGATATGTTTTAAAAGGTGCCAGTGCGGTTATTGAAAAGGACCGGGCTGCGGGTCTGCTGGCGAAAGAAATTGATGCGGATGTGCTTATGATTCTCACCAGCGTGGATAACGTGGAACTGAATTACGGCAAACCGGATGAAAAGCCCATTGCCCATATGAATCTTAAAGAGGCCGGCTCCTACATTGAGGAAGGCCAGTTTGAATCCTCTTCCATGCTTCCTAAGATCGAAGCCTCTGTGGATTTTATCAAACACGGCAGAAACAGAAAAGCAATTATTACCTCCATGGAAAAGGCAAAAGCCAGTCTGGAAGAAAAAGCGGGTACGATTATCAGCGAAATCTAGCCGTTACTGGAATCTCTTTGAATAGGGACAGGCCCAGCCTTCATATATTGAAGCAAACGTACACAACGGAGCTTACGCAATATGAAGTTTTTGGGAAATCTAAAGATAGCAGAACGGTTCCGGAAAATCACCGTTTCTCCTGAGACCGGGAAACGATCCGCCAAAATATTCCTGCTCTTTCTCTGTGCTTTCCTGGCAGGTCGAATGGGCGCCATGTTTGCAGAACATCAAAAGGCGGTCACCGTAGCAGCTGACGGAAACTGGGGATTAAGTTTCCAGCAGGAGGGCCAGCCTCCGGTGGCCAATGCGACCATGGATTATTTAAAGCAGTTTGACTCCTATTACGCCCAGAAGACCCAGGATAAAGTTCTCTATCTCACCTTTGATGCAGGATATGAAAACGGCAACACACCTGCCATTTTGGATGCTTTAAAGAAACATAAGGCACCGGCTACCTTTTTCGTGGTAGGCAATTACATAGAAACAGCCCCGGATCTTGTAAAACGGATGCTTGAGGAAGGCCATACCGTTGGAAACCATACCTTCCATCATCCGGATATGTCTAAGATGGCTACAAAGGAATCCTTTGAAAAAGAGCTGAAGGACCTGGAAAGTTTATACGAAAAAACCACGGGGCAGCCCATGAAAAAATATTACCGTCCGCCCCAGGGAAAATACAGTGAGACCAATCTTCAGATGGCAAAAGACATGGGCTACAAAACTTTTTTCTGGAGTCTCGCTTATGTAGACTGGTATCAGGATAAGCAGCCTTCAAAGGAGGAAGCCTTTAAAAAACTGCTGGGAAGAATCCACCCTGGCGCGATTGTGCTGCTGCACAGTACTTCCAGTACCAATGCCCAGATCCTTGATGAACTGCTGACAAAATGGGAAGAGATGGGATACCAGTTCAAATCCCTGGATCAGCTTGTATCGGAGCAATAACCGCAGACCGGATTCTGCGGATCATAAAAAACGACCACCTTTCCTGGAGAAAGATGGTCATTTTTTTACCATACGATGACTTATATGGAATAACTGGGCTCCAGAGCTATGATTCTGGATAAGAACTGTCTGGTACGCTCTTCCTTTGGATTGGAAAAAATATCTTCCGGTTTTCCCTCCTCTACTACAACCCCGCCATCCATGAAAATAACTTTATCCGCCACATCCTGGGCAAAGGACATCTCATGGGTCACTACGATCATGGTAATCCCTGTTTCAGCCACTTTTTTTATGATCTCAAGGGTCTCTCCGACCAGTTCGGGATCCAGTGCCGAGGTGGGTTCATCAAATAATATGACTTCGGGATTTAAAACAAAGGCTCTGGCGATCCCCACCCTCTGCTGCTGTCCGCCGGATAGCTGACAGGGATAATAATCGTACCGGTCCGATAATCCCACCCAGTTGAGCGCTTCTTCCGCCCGCTTCCTTGCTTCTGCCTTTGGCACTCGTCTTGCCGTTATCAGTCCCTCCATCACATTTTCTATGGCAGTTTTATTGGCAAAGAGATTATAATTTTGAAATACAAATGCGGTTTTTCTTCTGATATCCAAAATTTCTTTTTTGGAGGCCTTCTTTAGATCTACCTGGGATTCTCCAATGGTAAGCCTGCCGCTGTCCGCATTTTCAAGAAAATTGATGCAGCGGAGCAGGGTGGTTTTCCCGGAACCGCTGGGTCCCAGGATGACCACAACCTGACCGTCCTCCACTTTGACCGAAACATCTTTTAAGACCTGATGTCTGCCAAAATCCTTTTTGATATTTTTCACTTCAATCATACAGATTCCTCCTGAATTTTCCGGTATACTGTCTTAATTTCTGAGCCAGGTATTCGATCCCCATGGTAAATCCCCAGTATATGATGGCCGCCGCCACATACCCCTCAAAAAAGGAATAGGTTCTGGAGCTGGGAATGGTGGCGCCTGCTACAATTTCCACAATGCCGATGGCCATAACCACGGAAGAACCTTTGATCAGACCTACCACGTTGTTGATCAGCATGGGAATGGCTACCGGAACCATCTGAGGAATCATGATTCTTTCAATGGTCTGGAGCTTTGTCAGTCCTACCGAATATCCTGCCTCATTCTGACCATTATCAATGGATAGCAAGGCACCCCGGACGGCTTCTGATATGGAACAGACTGCCATCAGGCTCAACGCAAAGATGCCGACCCAGATATTATCCACATCTGAGACGCTTTTCTTAATATGCAGCAGGCTTGCCAGATTGTTGAATTTGAGCATAAAGACCAGGTTGTATATCATTAGGGCCACCACAATGGGGACTCCCTGATAAACCGTAACAAATACTGCAAAAACCTTACAGATTACAGGCACTTTATACACACGCACCAGCGCAATCACGGTTCCCAGAAGCAGCCCGATGACTAACGGAATAAAAACCAGTCTCAGCGTATTGGGCAGATATTTCAGTCCATAGATAAGACTTTCATTAAAATGAGCTACGTTGAAATTCATCCCATTTCCTCTTTTCCATAATTCATTTTGACATTTAACTGATAGAACAAAAGCCGGACTGCCAGACTGATGATAATATAGATGATGACCACAAACACATAGGCTTCCAGAACGTGCTTTGTGGCGGTTCCGATGGTTTTTGCTCTTCCCATGATATCAGTTACTCCGATGAGGAAAACAAGAGAGGAATTCTGGAATAAGCCAACCAGATCGGAGCCAAAGGGCGGTATGGCGGTCTTGACCATCTGGGGCAGAATGATTCTTCGAAATGTCTGGAATTCTGTCAGCCCGACGCTTAAACCGGCTTCCGTCTGGCCATAGGGAACGGAGGTGATGGCACTGTAAAAGATGGCGGAGAGAAAAGCCCCCTGGTTGAGCAAAAAGGTCACATATGCAAAATTTACAGCGCTCCATTCCCTGTTTATATTCGTTCCCAAAGCCGGATCCAAAAGAGCCGGTATGCCGTAATAAACAAGCATCAGCTGAACCAGCATGGGAGTTCCTCTCATGAAGGAGACATAGACTTTCACAAGAGGATACAACACCGGCAGTTTCTTTATCTGAACCAATACGATTAAAATCCCGAGAAGCACTCCAAAAACCGTTGCATAGATCACAATCGAAAAAGTCACGGATAAATACGGAAGAATTTTTGGAATGCTTTCAAAAAACCGATCCCATACAAACAGCTTCTCCATAGGAATTACTCACTTTCTGTATAATCACCGCCGATGACATCTACTGAGATCTGTGCAAGCTTTCCATTTTCTTTCAGCTGTTTTAAGGCACCATCCACAGCCTCCTGCAATTTGGTGTTATTTTTTGCAAATACAAAGTAGGTGGAGGAGGTCTGTACCGGATCGCCGGCTATTTTGATGGCTTCTTTTCCGTTTCCGTAACTCTTATTCAGCTTTTCTACATCGCGGGAGGTCATAATGGTGGCATCCCACACGCCGTTTAAAAGGCCGGTAACGGTTTCTTCATCGGTGGAATTATTCACATATTCAATTTTAATGGGATTATCCCCATGCTCCTTATTATAGCTTTCCAGAATATAAGCGGAATTGGATCCTGAGGAGCTTTTTACCTTTTTTCCCTTCAGATCGTCAAGAGAATTTATATCATTTCGGTCTGCTGCAACCGTAAGATAGGTGACATAGGTTGTATAGGGTTCCTTTCCAAAGAGATATTTTTCATCCCTTTCCTTGTTCCATTCATATTGATGTGCTCCAATATCAATCTTTCCTGCATCAAGAGAAATGAGTACATTGGCAAAATCAGAGGTCTTAAATTCAAATTCATATTCCGGAAGCAATTCATCCACTGCCTTTAATACTTCATATTCATAACCGGCAAGATTTCCCTTGTCATCCAGATAGCAATATGGCTCATAAGCATTTCCGGTTCCAACTACCACCTTTGCTGCTCCGCTCCCCGCCGCGGTCTCCTTTTTTCCGCATCCGGTTAAAACGGTTCCGCCAAGTGCTGTTAAAATTGCTGCTAAAATCAATCGTCTGACCCTTTTTTTCATATTTTTCGTTCCTCCTGCTTTATATCACCGATCCATTGGCAATTCCCCTAAGTGAATGATGATGATCCACCCGGTAAAAATATAACACGATTTTATGTATTGCTTCCTCAATCTCCCCATCCACATCAAAAGAGCTGATTGCTTTCCGGTCCAGCTGCTTTTGTACAGGACTTCCGGTTTTTTTGCAAAGCAGGCATCTGCAGTCAGATATTAAATCCACTTTGGGGTTTTGAGGGCCGCTGTCATGGCAGCCGCCACCTTTACATTCCTCTTTTTTTCCGCAGGAGGAGGAAAGTTCTTCTCCCTGCAGTGTTTCCGGGACCTTCCTTCTTTCTATCAGTCCAAACTCTCCATTTTCCCTGACCTCATAGATCAAAAATTCCGATGCCGCTCCAAAATTTAAATCAATCTTTCTCTGGTCCGAGGATACAACGGCTATTTTATATGACATGGTACTCCCTCCATGAAACAGATTTATTAATTGAATCTTGTTTTTGCAACGGAGTAGATATCTTCGATCAGCTTTAACCCTCCGTCATAGCCTGCATAGTAACTATTCATAATTAAACGCTCATTGACCGGCCAGGAAACATTTAAAAAATGGCCGTCCGTCTGTTTTGCCACTTCCTTTTCCCAATACCCGCCAAGGATCAGCGGGTATCCATGATAGTCATGGGCTTTGATCTCATTATGTATTTTGTATCCATCGGTTTCAAAACTGACATCTGCCTCAATCCCAAAATTTAAATCTTTAAAATAGGAACGG
This sequence comes from Lacrimispora sinapis, assembly GCF_043633585.1. Classification (NCBI taxonomy): domain Bacteria; kingdom Bacillati; phylum Bacillota; class Clostridia; order Lachnospirales; family Lachnospiraceae; genus Lacrimispora; species Lacrimispora sinapis. Next base: position 2,320,059 of record NZ_CP141832.1, read on the forward strand.
ATGGCTTCCCGATGTTCTCTCGGAGTGTCATCCACAATAAACTGCTTTGCCGGAAAAAGCCCCAGATCATTGACCAGGAATTTGGTGATTCCAAGAGCATAATGAGCATCGGATACTACGGTAAACTGTTTTGACATGACCCGTGTTTCCAAAAATAGGTCCGCATAGCGCTCGATGTAATAGTAGTAATAAGCCTCTTCCTCTGTGATGATCTTTTCCACCGTTTCCTTTGGCACTCCTGCATACTCTCCCACGGTGCGGAGAAATTTGCTGGTTTCATAGGCACCGATGGGCAGTGTGGGATAATGAAGGTAAGGAATTTTCAGCTTCTGTTCCATTTTTTTCATATTGCCCAGTCCTACCCAGGGAGATATTAAAAGATTAAATTCAGCAGCCGGAATCTTTTTTACATTGGCAATCCCCCGGTTGTATCCGAAAATAATGTTTGGAATCAGTCCCAGCTTTTCAATCAGCTTTTCAAGCTCCCTGAAGTTCCCATGCCAGAACTCATCCTGATAAGGTACATCTGCCCAGATGTTCACCAGATTTTTCACACGTATATCTGATTTTTCCAGCAGCTGATCAATGATGGCATCCACCACCTGCTCGTGGCCTTTGTAGTTATTTCCCTTAAATCCTGCGGTGGAGGCATAGATTACCGGCTTTCCCGCATCCTTAAAACCATCTACCACCTCTTCTGTATTATCTCCCACGATTTCAGGAATGCATCCGGTCAAAACCACATATAAGTCCGCATCAATCACATCCAGGGAATGTTTGATCGTGGATTCCAGCTTTTTCACCCCGCCAAATACCACGTCCCTTTCGTTGATGCTGGTACACGGGTAAATATTGGGGGAAAAATAGCCGGAACTCCCGGAGGAATTGGAAAGCTTCTGGGCGCATCCCGGACCGGAATGAAGCACTGGTATGGCACGGTCAATGGCCTGAACGGTCTGCATGGCACTCATTGCACATTTGTACCTTTGTTTATCTAATATTTTTGCCATTAGCTGATTGCCTCCTCTAAGAAACTTCCTACCTCCTGCTTATACCACCAGTCGGTATAGGGTAGCTTCACTCGTTTTGCCAGATTCTGTTCAAAGCTCCGGTTGCGTACCGTATCAAGGACCGTATGAGCGAATTCAAGGGTATGCTTATAGCCGAATATCATATATTCATCCGCTACATAGACAGCAGGTGTCCCCTGCTTAATGGCCCATACCGTAGAACCGGGATGTCTGGAAAGATATAAGTCCGGACGATATTTATTCAAGATGTTCATTACCTCAAAATTCTGCTGGTCCGCCACGCTGGCTTCAAAGTTGATGTCATTTTCAAGGAGATAGCTCATGGCAGGGGGAACATCACCGTTTTCGTATTTCTTATCATAATGCCAGGCAAGAGCCCATACCACTTCAATGCCCAGTTCGTCTAAGACTCTGGTCACCTCAAAGGTGTAGCCAGGTCCCATGCCAAGAACCGCCTTTAGTCCTTTTAATTCCTTCTTTACTTCTTCAATCTGCGGCAGGTAAATCTTTCTCTGTTCCTCGATATAGCGTTCCACCTGAGGGGATTTTCCTGCCACTCTTCCAATTTCCCGAAGCCAGGTCTCAAAACCGGTGATTCCAAGGGGGTTTATGGTACGGATATAAGGCACTCCATAGGTTTCTTCCAGACCATTGCCAAGATAATTTCCCAGGGTTCCGCAGATACAGGTGGTGGCAACGGATTCTGATAAATGTTCCAGTTCCTCTATGGTGGCGTTTGCATAGAGAAAAACAGGATCTAAGTCAAAGTTTTTAAAGATTTCTATGATTTCACTTCTGGCGCTTTCATAAAAATTCTTGAAATTGATGGTATTTCTCTTTTGCTTTGGCGGCTTTACAATTCCGCTGAGCACAGCGTGGTCGGAAATATCAAAGCCAGTGGCCCATATCCGGGATTTAAACCCTTCGCAGTGAACCGGAATAACAGGTACGCCGATCTGGTCTTTCACCTCATCCACCACACTGTCAATATCCTCACCGATGATTCCAGTGGCACAGGAACTGCTGACAAAGATGGCCTTTGGCTGATACCGTCTGTTCACTTCCAAAATAATATCGGCCAGTGCTTCCGTGGAACCAAAGATGGTATCGTTCTCATTCATGTCCGTACCGATATAGACGGATTTGTTCACCACGCCTCGTTTGGCAGCGACCTGGTTGGTAACGATGTACTGAGAGCTGGCAGTTGCCGAACATCCTGACGGCCCGTGATGGATGACTGCCACATCCCGTATGCCTCCAAGCTGGCTTAAAGCACAGCCGGAAAGGCAGGTACTGGACTGGGAGAAGCAGCGCCCGCAGCCCTTTAAGGTTCCGCACTTACTCTGGCTTGCAAGATCGTGCAAATCTCCCACATACCCGGTTATGGAACCCAGGCGGTTCTCTCTGGTTGCCAGATTAGAACTTGATAAATTAATCCCCATTTTTAACCTCCAAATCTTTTTTAAGCTTCTTCAAACAGTTTTGTTGACAGATAGCGAAGACCTGTATCAGCCAGCACTACCACAATGTTCTTTCCTTTGTTCTCCGGTCTCTTTGCAATCTGGCCTGCCGCATAAATGGCGGCTCCGGAAGAAGTTCCTACAAGAATACCCTCTGTTTTTGCAGCTTCTCTTGCCGCCTCATAGGCCTGATTGGTTTCTACCTCAATCTTTTCATCATAAATGCTTAAATCCATAGTGAGGGGAATCCTCTCAACGGGTACTCCTTCAAAGGGATGAACACCGGTGATATCCGGCGGAAGCGGGTCCGTCTCATTGGGCAGGGACCCAGGTCCTGGCTGAATGGCAACAATCTTAATTTTTTTATTTTTACTCTTTAAATATTTCCCTGCACCCGATACCGTTCCTCCTGTTCCCACGCAGGCAACAAGGATATCCACTGTCCCATCCGTAGCTTCCCAGATTTCCGGTCCGGTGGTACGCTCATGGATGGCGGGATTTGACGGGTTTTCAATCTGATTCACAAAAAAGATATTTTCTTCCTTTGATAGTACATGTTTCTCCAGAGCTTTTATGGCAGCCACAAAATCTCCTCCCGTTTCATCAAGCACCTGCTTCACCTCCGGCACCTGGGAAAGCCGGATGGTCTCTCCTCCAAAAGCCCGGATATTCTTAAAGCGTTCTTCACTGACATTATCCTGAACATATACCCGAAAGGCATATCCCTTTGCCGCGGCAATTGCTGCAAGACCAATTCCCGTATTTCCGCTGGTGGTTTCCACAATGGTAAACCCCGGCTTTAACAATCCCCTTTTTTCCGCATCTTCGATCATTGCATATGCAATCCGGTCTTTTACACTTTGATTTGGATTAAAATATTCAAGCTTTGCAATGATTCTCGCTTCCAGACCATGCTTTTTTCCATAGTTATTAAGCGCAAGCAGGGGTGTCTTACCGATCAGTTCCGTAATTGATTGATGTATTTCAGCCATTTGCATTCCTCCTTAAACCGGTGTCCGGTTGGTTAGATTTTATAGTCGTCATTGAAATCCATTAGCCCAAACTCCAGAAGAATCTCTTCCAGCCTTTCCGAGTCCATGGGTGTGGGGATGGTAAAATCCTTATTGTCAATCACTGCCTGAGCAAGATTTCGGTACTCTGTGGCCTGACTGGAATCAGGTTTATATTGAATCACTGTTTTGCGGTTGATCTCCGCATGCTGTACAATATTATCCCTGGGTACAAAATAAAGGAGTTTGGTCCCCAGTTCTTTTGAAAAGGCACGGAGCAGATCCAGTTCCCGGTCCACATTCCTGCTGTTGCAGATGATTCCGCCCAGTCTTACTCCGCCTGATTTTGCATATCGTTTGACACCTTTTGCGATATTATTTGCCGCATACAGCGCCATCATCTCTCCGCTGGCTACAATATAGATTTCTTTTGCTTTTCCTTCCCTTATTGGCATAGCGAATCCACCGCAGACAACATCACCAAGTACATCATAGAACACATAATCCAGATCCTCTGTATAGGCGCCCAGATTTTCAAGAAGTCCGATGGAGGTAATAATTCCCCGTCCGGCACAGCCTACTCCTGGTTCCGGACCGCCGGATTCCACACAACGGGTTCCTCCGTAGCCTTCTTTTAAGATACGGTCAAGTTCCACACCATCGCCTTCTTCCCGTAAAGTGTCAAGTACGGTTTTCTGTGCCAAGCCTCCCAAAAGCAGCCTGGTTGAATCCGCTTTTGGATCACATCCCACAACCATAACCTTTTTTCCTTTTTCCACCAACCCTGCCGTCAGGTTTTGAGTCGTGGTGGATTTTCCGATTCCTCCTTTCCCATATATGGCAATCTGTCTGATCTCTCCCATTGTTATAACCTCTCTTTCTTTTCCCTATAAATTGTCGTATAAATCTTCTATTAATGTCAGGCTTCCTCGTTGCTGCTGCCAACCAGGTGCGTCAAATTTTCCTCTTTCATAAGGGATTTGTTAATTTCATACAATTCTCTACTTCCACATATGAAAGAAGTCTTTTTACGGAATCCTCAATGAATCCCGGCAATTCAAACACCAGGGTACCGTTTTTTGCCAGGGCAGCCCTTGCGCCTTCCCCGATGTGGCTGACCAGAACATAATCGCAGTCCTTTAAACGATCCGCCAGCTCATAAAGCTTATGATCATCATGCTGCTGCCCCTGGCACACAGGAACCGTCTGCCGGCTTTCGCCGTACCGGAACGTCATATTCCCGCTGTCCGCCTCCACAATATAGAAGACATCCGCTCTGCCAAAATGCAGATTCACCACTTTTCCGTCTGATGATGCAATTCCGATTTTATACTTCATAATCTCCTGCCTTTTCCTTATCCGTGAGAGAAGGTATCACTGCCTGCCACCCGTCTCTCATAGATCATATCTCCGTAATCCTTTCCCCCCAGTAACCCAACTGCATCTGCGCGGCAATGCTGGCAATGTCTAAAAACATCAATGTGCTTTCCTGCCGCAGTTCTGGCTTCATCAATTTCAGCACACACCGGGGCAGGCTCACCGGAAAGGTCGGACTGGGGAATCAGCGGTATGATGTTATAAATGCTGGCACCTGCCTCCTTTACAGTTTTTGCAATTGTTTCAATATGGTCCCCGTTGATGTTTGGAACCAGAACAGTATTCACCTTTACTGTAATGCCGGCATCTGCAAGCTTTCTGATTCCTTTTAGCTGGTTTTCAATTAAAAGCGCGGCTCCTTCGATGCCGATGTAAACCTTTCCGTGATAAACCGTAAAGCGGTTCAGTCTTGCTTCTATCTCAGGGTCAACTGCATTGACGGTGACTGTTACGGATTCCACGCCTACCTCTATGATCTCCTCCGCCCGTTCATTGAGAAGAAGTCCGTTGGTGCTCATACATTTGATCAACTGGGGGTAATGTTCCTTTATGAGCCGGAAGGTATCAAGAGCGTAATCCGTAGCCAGCGTATCCCCCGGTCCTGCGATTCCGGCGACTGTGATTTCCGGGCAAAGCTTTAATGCTTTTTCTAAAACCTGAAGTGCCTCCTTGGGAGTAAGCACCTTGGAGGTGACTCCGGGCCGTTCTTCATCATCATTGATCTTTCTGTCACAGAACTTGCAGGAAATGTTGCAGCCTGGACTGACCGGAAGGTGGATTCTTCCTGTGTTGTTTCGATTTCCCCCAAAGCAGGGATGGGATTTTTGAAGATTTTGATATGTATTTGCCATTTTGCTCTCGCTTTCTTTCATTTTAGACCATAAAAAAGACAACCCTTGCCTGATATGCTCTTATGGCTTATCAGAACCTCCGGTTGTCCAGTCAGTCCTTTAATCTGATTTTTTCTATTTTTTCGATCTGCACTATTTTTCCATCCTGAATGGTAATGGTAATGGAACCATACTTCACATCTCTCGCCATTTCGTTCACGAGCCTGATGTATTCCTTTTCAGGTTGGGAAGCATTTGAATAAGATATATGAATCACCTTCTCTCACTTTAAGATTCATTCTCAAGCCGGTCATTTGCGAAAGCTGCCGTCTTTCATTCTTAGGTGGTTCCCTTATACCATGCATATGGATCTGTATTTCGTGCATGTTCCTGTCCGTTTCAATAACTTTTTCTCTAATTGATAGAGTTTCGTCATTTCATTTTATGTCATTAAAAAGCAGGTACCATACTAGTACCTGCCAAACTCCTTATGTCACGGATTCAGGTAGACTAATACATACAAAAATAAGCTGTATTCATACACATATACACAGTTTTACAACAACAGTTCATCTTATCCGTATTTGAAAATTCCATATCTCTGGTCAAAAACGCTGTGCTTTTCATATGTATTGCATCCTTTCTTAAATCCTATTATTTTTATATGTTTGTATGTATAGTATTATAGTATCATCTATTTTAGTTGTCAATATTATTTTTAATTTTTTTGATAATTTTTTACAACTTGTCCCATATTCTGTTTAATCTTTACTTTATAACAAAAAGCGGGATATTGTATCAAGATAAAGGGAACGGAGAATGGGGGAAAAGGAATCTGTGACAGAAATAAAAAAATCCCCCATACAGGACTTTGCTATTTCATTGTCCTATACAGGGGCACATCAATCACTGGTCAGGCTGCTTAATCAAAGCCCTGACGCACGAAGCAGTGCTTCGTCAATACAGCCGGCAATGTTCTCTCTGCCGATCATCTCTGTAAAGCCGGCCTTTTCCATGATGGACATGGGCTGCTGATTGACATGGGATAAAACCAGGATGACATTTTTCTTTTTTAAGTTCTGGTGAAGCTTCTGCAAGCTCTTTAATGCCGTGGCATCCATTGCGGGAACGCTGCGCATCCGAAGAATCAGCACTCTCTTGCCTTCCTCCAATACCACTTTTGATATTTTATCTGCGGCACCAAAGAACATGGGACCGTTGACTTCAAACACCGATACATGCTTGGGAACCGGTTTTAAATCAATGGATTCCTTCTCCGGTTCTTCCTGCTGGTCCTCTAAATACTTCCAGCCGCTGATCTCGGCCACATCGGCCATCCGTTTCATGAACAGCAGAGAGGCAAATACCAGGCCTACTCCGATGGCCACAACCAGATCAAATACAACGGTCAAGCCAAAGGTGACAAGAAGTACGGACCAGTCACTCTTCGGTGCTGTTTTCACGATGGAGACAAACTCTCTCCATTCGCTCATATTATAAGCCACCATAAAGAGGATCGCTGCAATCGCAGGCATTGGGATCAGTGCCGCATAGGGCATAAGGAAAATCAGGATCAACAGCAGCAGCCCGGCATGGACCATACCGGAAACCGGCGTCCGTCCGCCATTTTTAATATTGGCTGCGGTACGGGCAATGGCACCGGTCGCCGGGATTCCTCCAAACAGGGCGGAACAGGTATTGCCCACTCCCTGAGCGACCAGCTCCATGTTGGAATTATGCTTTCCGCCTGCCATTCCGTCTGCCACCACACAGGAAAGCAGGGATTCCACTGCTGCCAGCACTGCAATGGTGATGGCATCGGGAAGGACCTTCTGCACCATGGCAAAGGAAAAATCAGGCAGGTGAAAGGCCGGTAAGTCAGGGGAAATGGTATACAGATCCCCAATGGTATTGACCGGAAGATCAAACAGCTTCACAGCCAGCGCCGTTACGATGACAGCAATCAACGACGGCGGGATTTTCTTAAAGAATTTCGGCCATATAATCAAGATGGAAAGAGCCACAAGCCCCACCGCCAGGGTCATGGGATTTAAGGTGTGAAAACAGAGAACGATCTGTTTTAATTTTTCCATGGTCTCTATGGGCGACTCCTGAAAGGTCAATCCGAGAAAATCCTTGATCTGTCCGATGAAAATGGTGACCGCAATCCCAGTGGTGAAACCGGTGGTTATGGTGTAAGGAATAAAACGAATGAGACTTCCCAGACGCAGCAATCCCATAAGCACCAGAATGATTCCTGCCATGATCGTAGCCAGGGCCAGGCCATCCATGCCATTTTTTATGACAATGCCTGCCACGATGGAGGCAAATGCCGCGGTAGGGCCTGCGATCTGCACTTTACTTCCGCCCAGAAGGGATATCACAAAACCAGCCACAATGGCTGTGTAAAGTCCTTGTTCCGGAGTCACACCGGAAGCCAGAGCAAGGGCGATGGAAAGAGGAAGGGCAATGATTGCTACAATGATACCGGATATGAAATCCTTAACAAACTGCTCCTTGGTGTAATGCTTCATTGATAAATAAAACTGAGGTACCATATCTTTCATTTTTCCTAATCCTTTGTATATTATAAAATTTTTATAAACATTTTAAAATATAATGTTGTAATCGGAAGAATGCAAGCGATTTCGCCATGTTTCTAAATTAATACACAATATCCGGCAAAATTCCCCTCAAGAAAGGGTAAATGGATAGGAAATCTCATCGTTGCTGTCAAAAAGCCTGAAACACTCCTCGTAACCAAGTCTTTTGGACTTTAACTCTTCTGCCAGCATAAGAAGAGTTACCGAATTGATGGCGGCTCCATGGATTCCCGACCGGACAGAGATAAGATTTAACCGGTCTTTAAATCCTCCCGTAAAGGAACCGGAAACAAATGCAAAGTGAAAACTGGTCACGGATTCTTCAAAGATGTTCCACCAGCGGTTGGGATTGAGCATGTCCCTTCGTTCTTTATTCTCTTCGATGTAACGGCACATCTCGTCTGCCTGTTTGATGGGAAGAGAATACCCTTTTCCATAGGCTTTATTGTCTATGATCAGCCCGTGATTACCATAAAAAACGCACACATCAGGCTTTCTGGTATCCCCAAGCCTGGCTCCCTGAAACTCAAGCTCCGAGGTCAGAAGCTCCGCGGTTTTTATCTCATAATCCCGGTCGGAACTGCCGTCAAAGCCCAGGTCCACAAGGATCAGATATTTATGGTCTACATGGGTCATGTGGGTTCTCAAATAATCCTTATACACAGATACTTCTGATTTTACCGGTATCCCGTACCGGCCCTCCTCCGGCAGCTCCAGTCCCCTTATCTCATCCATGATCCGGTAGGTATCCCCTGTTTTTTTTACCTGAAGTCCAATATTGGCAAAGCTTTTGAGGTCATCGAGGATGGTTTCGGTTTCTTCTTCAATCCCTTTGGTGCTTAAGTATTCCTGTATCTGCAAAGGGGAACGGTAATTTCCCTCTAAATATTTAATGATATAAGTCCTTCGGTTTCTTAAATATTCCCGGTCTGCCGCCTTGGTAGCCAGCATGTCCCACATCACCCTCTTTGGAATCCTGGCAAATCTGGATACTCCGGCAATGTGTTTTAAGACGGTCCTTCCCTTTAACGTTAGCATATAAGACTGGGGAATGACAGCAGACGCTCCCCGGCTTCCTGTGGGGGCGGCCACTTCCTTTGGCACTTTCCGGATAAAGCCCATCTGGATCAGCCAGCTGCAGATGGTGCGGACGTACTTGTCACTGGTTCCCTCCGTATCCTGCAGCAGCTTGGTCCTCTCTTCCTTTGTCTTTGCCTCCAAAAGCCCTTCTAAAATCATGTATTGGGGGATAGAGGTAAATCCGGCCTCACCGATGAATCCAAGCCTTGCTCCGATCTCAAACTTCGTCAAATGTTCTTCCTCTGCCAGCAGGGATAAAACCCGGCAAACCGGAGGATAAGACAAAAACGCCGTCTTGAGCACCTCTGCCTCCTCTTCACTTCCTTCTTCTGCCTCCGCATACCGGCGTCCAAGTTCTGATAAAGAACAGACATCTTCTGCTCTGCTGTAATCAAGAAACCCCACGCTGACCGCCCAGCGGAGAAAGGAATCCGCAGGCCAGTCACTCTGGTATTCCTTTCGCTGGCCCGGAAGCACTGCCTGTATAATGCCGGAGCAGGGTGCATTGCTTCTGGTAAAGCCAACAGGCGTTCCTTTTCCTTTCAGATGGAGATACGGAATGCGGATGGTCTCTTCCTCCAACTCTTTGATAAAAATATCTCTTCCGTCTTTTTCTGATATCAGCCTGGGGATTTTATCCGTCCGAAGGAGCCGGTTGATGGGGGAGCCGGGTACAAAGACGGATACCACATTCTTTAAATTTCCCAGGATATAGGCCTCCTGTACCCAGCCAAATGTTCTGTCTGCCACTGTTATTTCCTCTCCGTTTTTTTCTCAAGTATAGCATAGCACAAAAAGATACGCAAAGCGTTTTGGTCTCTCCTCATTTGGTTTGTTTCCATTTCCATTTTGTGCTATAATAGGAAACACGGATTGGAACCAAACGGAAAGGAACAAAAGAACATGGGAAAACTACAGCTGATGTTTCTGGCTTTTATCATCATATCCCTCTGTCTCCATATAACTGCGGGGAGAAAAGACAGAGAGCATTTTAAAAATCTCCTGTCAGGGAACACAGAGCGTGGAAAACGAATCCTTTACCTGGATTATATCCGTCTGATTGCCACTCTTTTTGTCATACTGGTTCACTGTCTGGATTCTTCGGCATTCAGCCATACAAAAACCCTCTTTCCCCGAATCGCCATACAATCCCTGATCGCCGTTTTATTCGTCTGCAACACCCTGTTTATTATGAACAGCGGAGCGCTGATTTTAAACCGGAGGGAGGGTTGTCTGGCACGCTTTTACTATAAGCGTTTCATCCAGGTAGCCCTCCCTTTTTTCTGCTACTATGGCATTTACATCCTTTTATCTTCCCAATACTTTACTTCCGGTTTTTTTAATGGGATTTTAAGAGCAGGAAAGGACATGATGGCGGGTCCCATAGACTGGGCGCCCCACCTGTGGGTGATCTATGTGATTTTGTCACTTTATATCCTGGCACCGTTTTTTTCTATTCTATTAAAGCATCTGCCCGATGGCCTGCTTCACGGACTGGCCGCTCTGATCCTGATTTTCAGGTGCATTGGGGTTTATCTGCCTGCGGCCGGTCTTCCGGTAAATTTCCAGCTTATGATCAGTCCGTGGGAAGGAGTGTTTTTACTTGGTTATTACTTTGCTCATCCGGCTTCCTTTTCCCGAAGACGGCTGTTCTTTTGCCTTGGAGGAATTTCTTTGATTGGTACGGTTCTCTGCGTGGCCTTTCGGGAAGATTATAAAGCCATCCTGCTGGCAGAAGGCGCTCCCATGATGATTCTTCTGGCCGGTGCCATATTCCTTCTGCTGCGCTCTTTGGAATCCCGGCTTCCTGCACCGGGAAGAATCATGGGATTCCTTATCCGGTACAGCTACTCGGTGCTGCTGGTTCACTGGGCCGTACTTTACTTTGTCCATGAACGGTTTGGAACCACTCAAAACCCGGTCTTAACCTTTTTCCTTGTCCTTGTTTGTTCGGCGGCCGCCGCATTTCTCTTTGACCAGACCGTCGTCTACTGCGTCCAAAGCTTTTTTAAAGCACTTGCACGTCTTGTCCGGAGAAAATAGCCGGTCATTCCAGACCGGTTTCCCCGGCAGTCTTGTCCGCTGCGATGGGCCTTACAGTGATCCCGTTGATCTCCACATGCTCACTGATCCCGATTACAATGCATGGACGTCCGTCGATCATCCGGTTCTCCACCAGATAGGTCTTGTCCGGGGCAACTTTTATGCTCACGTCGGTTGTCTTAATCTCAAAGCTTCTTGTATTGACCACATTGGAAGCCACAAAGCCCGCACTTTTTCCATCCGGGGTTTCTTCAAAACGCTGTTCAAATTCTTCCAGTTTTTCCTGGCTGGCACCGTTGTTCTCCAGAAGTTTTTTCATTTGGTATTTGTCCAGGGTAAAGGGGGCGGGCTCATCCTTTGTTTCTTCCAATATCTCATTTAAACTCTCATGAATGTTCTTCACCGTTTCAAAGTCACAGTTTTCTCCCAGAGTCTCCTCTACGATCGCCTGAAAAGTCTCTTTCTGATCCTTTGCCGTCATGGGAATGACACAGCCAAGCAGCTCATCAATCAGCCGTTCCGGCATCTGCTCCGGGTTTTTTATGTAGTACATAAGACCGTGGATGTCCGTATTCCGATCGGTAAAGGAAGGGAAAATAAAACCGGTATCGGGAGCTTCCACAAGCCAGTCCCTGCTTCTGTTTTCGATGGTATTCGATTCTGAATTATAGCAAAGTCCTGCCTTTGACAGCTTCACCGGACAGATGGTACATTGAATGAATTCGTAAACAAAATCAGACGCATCAAACATCTCTAAACCATCCGAGGATTTTGCAGGGATATCATACGCACAATGGATGAGGATGATGTAATAATTCTCTCCGTAATCATAGCTTGCAATCACCTTGTCATAAAACTCCTCCAAAAGAGCGTCATCCTTTAACTGGCTGTCCCTAAGCTTTAATAAGAAATTCTGGGTCCCCCCTTCTTCTTCCGCATTCAGAGGGAATTCCATATTCACCATATTTTTCCCGATAGAGCCGGATAACGCACTTTTAAAAATGGTGAAATATTTAAACGCCTCCTCTTCCGGAAGGGACAAAAACGCTTCCTTTAATTCCGTCCTTTTGTTCTTTTCCGCATCCACATAACAGCCGCAGATTCTGCTGATGGCACAATTGGCGGGAGTGAAAAGTTTCTTTAATTCATTGGCTTCTTTCTTATTCATATTACGATTTCTCCTATCTGTGAGCTTACTCCCTGACTGGACCCATGCTCAGGCAGGGCTTCCAAAAAAAGCCCACGGACCATGCGGCCTGTGAGCTTTTCCAGCACAAATTCAGTGTTATCATACCATAAAATTCTCGCTTTTACAATATGTGCCAAATCCAAAAACCGGAATACACTGTGATTTTTTTCTGCGGTTTTCAGATACACTGGGTCCTGATTTACAAGGTCCAGTTCTGACTCTCATTCTGGAGCAGGGTCATATGGCGGTAGATTCCTCCGCGTTCAAAAAGTTCCTCCGGGCTTCCCTGTTCTGCCACGATTCCATCCTTTAATACGACGATCCGGTCCGCTTTTGCGACGGTCCTCATCCGGTGGGCAATGATCAGTACGGTCTTATTGCGTACCAGATTGGAAATGGCCCCCTGTACCATGGATTCATTTTCCACGTCCAGGGAAGCGGTGGCCTCATCAAGAAGAATGATGGGTGCATCCTTTAAAAGTGCTCTGGCAATGGACAGCCGCTGCCTTTCTCCCCCGGAAAGAACGGAACCATTTTCCCCGATCACGGTTTGGTAGCCTTTTGGCAGGCGGTTGATGAATTCCGTACACTGGGCCGCTTCTGCCGCTGCCATCACTTCCTGGTCCGTGGCGTTCTTTCTGCCGAGACGGATGTTTTCCATAATTGTGTTATTAAAAAGCACCACATCCTGGAATACAACGGAAAAGTTTTTGAGCAGGCTTTCCGGGTCAACGGTGCTTACATCCACGCCGCCGATGGTGATCCTTCCCTTATTTATATCCCAGAAACGTGCCGCAAGCCTTGCTGCCGTACTTTTCCCTCCTCCGGAAGGCCCTACCAGTGCCGTAACCTGCCCCTGTCTGGCCTGAAAGGATACGTCTCGTAAAACCGGCTCATCCGGATTATAAGCAAAGCCTACATGATCGAAAACGATGTCATAGCCCTGGTAAGCTGCTTCTTCCGTTCCTGTCTGCACCGGCTGTTCTTCAATGGAACGCAGCCGTTCCACACGGAGCATGGTGGAAAATACGGCGGACAGATTGTTGAGACTTCCGATAAGGGGGTGATAGATTCGAGTCGCTGCAATCATAAAGATCAAAAATACCATAAAGTCTATCTGCTGCCGGGATAACAGAACCGCACCGCATAGAACCGTAGTTGCCATTCCTACCTTTAACACCATCTGGGACGCAGTGACCAGCATTCCGTTCAAAACTTCCAATTTTACTGTAATGGCTTCTACTCCCACCAGCTTCCCGCTCAGTCCATAGAGGTATTCCTCTGTCTGGTTATTAGCCTTGATGTCTTGAATATTCTCAATGCATTCCTGGATGCCCCCGGAAGCCTCCAGGATTTTCCCTCTTTGTTTCCGTTCCATCTTATCAATCCACGGTCTGGTCCCCGCAGAAAGTAAAAAGGCCGCCGGAACCACCCAAAGCGCGGATACTGCCATTTTCCAGTCCATCAAAAAAAGTCCGATACCTATGAGAGACGTAGATAGCACCGCTCCTAGCAGCTCAGGAATAAAATGGGAAAGGGCAGTCTCCATCCAGGCACAGTCCCCCATGATGGTAGTGGTCAAATCGGTTAAGTCCCGTTTTCCGAAAAAGGAAAGAGGAATCTTGCGAAGCTTTTCCGCCAGATTGATGCGCATATTGGCGCTTTCCTTATAGGAGGCCAGGAAGGTGGCATTGTATTGGTGATACATAAGGAGAAAAATCAGGAGCAGAAAGACGATGCTAAAACCTACATATCCTGCAATCCCCATTTCCGGCCCCCTCCTTCCAAGAACAGGAGCAAGCAGCTGTTCCAGAAGTAGCACCAAAAGTGCCATGGGAAGTATTAGACCTACATTTGTAAGGGTACAGGCAAGGACTGCCTTCCACAGATCTTTGCCGCCCTGTTGACTCAATGCAAACAGCTTCTGTAAATATTTACTCATGATTTTTCACCAACCTTCCAGGAAACCGATGTCTGATAATCTTTCCACATTTTTGCATACAGGCCCTGCATTTCCAGTAACTCGTCATGGGTTCCGGCTTCCGCTACCTGTCCCTGGCTCATTACAAGGATTTGATCCGCCTTGCATACCGTGGATAGGCGGTGGGCGATCATGAGAACGGTTTTTCCCTTTACCAGCGTCTCAAATGCCTTTTGGATCTGGTATTCATTATCCGGGTCTGCAAATGCGGTGGCTTCATCAAGTACCACAATAGGGGCATCTTTTAAAATGGCTCTTGCAAGAGCAATTCTCTGACATTCCCCTCCGGACAGATAAACGCCTTTTGTGCCCACTACCGTATGAAGCCCTTCCGGAAATTTTTGAATAATATCCTCACAGCAGGCTGCCTTCACCGCCCGTTCCACCTCCTCTGAAGAAGCCTCCGGCCTGGCTGCCCGGATGTTATCCAAAAGGCTGGCTTTGAACAGATGGCTGTCCTGAAAAACAAAACTGACCCTGCGCATCAGTTCCTCGGTTCCAATTTCTCTCACATCCACACCCCCTACCAGAATGCTTCCCTGGTCCACATCATAAAACCGGGAAATCAGACTGGCGGTTGTTGTCTTTCCGCCGCCGGAGGGCCCTACCAGCGCATAGACCGCTCCTTCCGGCATACGGAAGGAGACATGGTTCACCGCAGGGATCGTATGATCCTCATAAGAGAAGGTTACGTCTTTAAATTCGATTGAGGCATCCTTTGGATGCTTTGGCTTAGCCGGCTCTTTGAACGGCTGCTGGTTCACGATTCCCATGATCCTTGCCAGCGCTTCCTTTGCCTGCAGTGTATGTTCACTGGTGAACATGATTTTATCCATCATTGTCACACAAACCGGAGTAAACAAAATATAAAAAATCAGATCCAGCACCACATTCAGACCGGAAGCTCCGGCCGCTGCTTCTCCGGCAAGAAGAAGGCCGGCCGGCAGCAGAAAGGCAAATATACCGTTAATGCTCACGGTATAGGCACACATGGGAATTCTTAAAGATAACGTATATTTCACCGCCCAGTCCCGGTACCGCAAAATGGATTCATGGAAATTTTTAAAGGAAAAAATGCTTTGCTGGAAAGTCTTTACCACGGGGATGCCTCTTACATACTCCACGGCTTCGTTGTTCATATCTTCCAGCGCATTTTGATACTGCTTCATGGATTCTGCCATGCCCGGACCCATCATTCGGGACAGGAAATACACTCCCACCGCCATTGGCAATAGACTGATCAATCCGAATCTCCAGTCAAAGAAAAAAAGGAGAAACAAAACCGCAGCCGGTGTGACAATTGCACCTGCATAATCCGGCAGCTGATGGGCCAGATAGGCTTCCGTCTGACCGGTTCCGTCATCAATGATCCGCCGGATCTTTCCGCTTCCCAGACTCCTGATATACCCCACCGGAAGTTTTGCCAGATGGTGCAGGGCAACGGTTTTCATATTTCTGGCTGTGCGGAATGCAGATAAGTGGGTGCACAGCAAGGCCACTAAATAAATCAGCATGGAAAGCAGAGAGGTCCCTACTGCCAGCCAGCCATACCTG
Organism: Lacrimispora sinapis; assembly: GCF_043633585.1. Classification (NCBI taxonomy): domain Bacteria; kingdom Bacillati; phylum Bacillota; class Clostridia; order Lachnospirales; family Lachnospiraceae; genus Lacrimispora; species Lacrimispora sinapis. The sequence continues at coordinate 2,336,217 of NZ_CP141832.1, forward strand.
ACCAGCTTCCCCGTTGTGTAGACGTCAGGCCACTGTGTTATCGCTGTCTTTACCGCCAGCCACATATATACGTAGGGCAGCAGACCGATCACCGTACTGATTCCCGACAGAACACAGCCCAGCCATGTTGCATACCGGAAGTTTCCTGCAAAGGTCATCAGCGTGACTTTATCTGTGTCCGGCAGCTTTGTCATTATTTTTGTTTTATCGTTCACCTTTTATCCTCCTTTATAACGATGCGTCTGCTTTTTAGTTAGTTTAAACTAATCGCAAACCTTAATAATATGGAGCATTAAAGCCCCATAATCTTCTTCCAGCCCGCATGCTGGAACCTTCCAAGAACCAGGGAATAGGAAAGGGCCTTTTCCCTTGGAATGTCATGCGCCACAAACTCCAGCAGCTGACGGAAAAAGGAACGGGATATGATATGAATCAGCGTATTGTCAATATCCTTTACCTCATGCCCGATTTCCTTCATGGCATTGATAAAATCCCAGCTTGATTTTTCTTCGATCTCCGCCAGCTGGTCCAAATAGCTGTCACAGGTTCCGGCATTGCTTTTTAAAAACAGCAGCTGAAATAGTTCAAGCCGGTCATACACATAATTCACCATATCCGGCACCGAATTGTCCGTAATTTCTTCCAGAGCCGCTGCCTGTTTCTCCGGAGACAGGCTGGCAAATTCCACATGGACCCGCTTATACATGTCTAAAAGTCCGTCTGCCGCCTCTCCGGTCAGTGCATCAAACAACGCTTCTTTGCTGGGAAAGTATCCATAGATGGCTCCTGTGGTCACCATAGCCTCCTTTGCAATCCTTCTTAAAGAAGCTTTTTCATAGCCATATTTCATAAACTCCTGCATCCCTGCCTGTAAAATTGCCTGGCGTGTACTTTTTATCTGAGCGCTCATAACCTCTTTTTCTCCTTTTTATAACACCGTTATATAACAGTGTTATTATGAATCAAAAAAAGCAGGACGTCAATACGTCCTGCCAGTTATTTTTTCTCAATTACCAGTATTTTAACTTTTTATACCTGGCCGCCTTCCACTACCAGGTTTTCCGGATGGATCTCATCGCCGTATACCGGTTTTAGGGTCTCTTCAAAATCTTTATGGAAGAACTGTTCTTCTCCAAGGGTCTTGATCTCGTCGTTGATCCACTCCAAAAGTTCTGTATTTCCCTTCTGAACCGCTGCTGCAATGGTATCTGTATTCCCAATGGATTCGATGCCTACCTGAAAGCCTTTGTTCTGAAGCGCCCATGCAAGCACTTCGGTGTTGTCTGTTGAGAACGCATCTCCTCTGCCGTCTGCCAGTGCATCATAGGCTTCCTGATACTCATCAAACTTTAACAGCTTAATTTCCGGATGGTTTTCAGAGAAATAGGTTTCTGCAGTGGTTCCCTTTACAACGATTAAAGTCTTATCCTTTAATTCAGCAACATCCTTGATTAACTTATCTTCCGGAGAAACTACCCCAAGTGCTACCTTCATATAGGGAAGTGTAAAATCCACCTGCTCCTTTCTATCATCGGTAACGGTAAAGTTGGCAAGGATCACATCTACTTTTGCGGATTTTAAATATTCTACACGGCTGGCTGCCTCTACATAAACAAATTCCGCCTTATCTTCGCTTCCCAATAAGTCTTTTGCCAAGCGTTTTGCAAAATAGACATCATACCCCTGGATATTCCCGTTGGAATCCACATAACCAAATGGATTCTTGTCGCTGAACACACCGATTTTGATGGTTCCTGATTCCTTAATTTCGGAAAGGGTTCTTGCTTTTGCAGAAGCGCCTTCGGTTGCTCCTGCATTTTCCTTTGCCGGAGCGCTGCAGCCGGAAATCAGCCCCGCTGCCATGGTAATTCCCAATAATGCACCTAATAATTTCTTTTTCATAAAAATCTCCTCCTTTTATTTAGATCGCTTCATAATGAAACGTATTTAAAAACTGCTTTGCCCGGTCTGTCTTTGGAGAGGTAAAAAACTCCTCCGGCCGGCTCTCCTCCACCACCAGTCCCTGATCCATAAACAGAACACGGTCTGACACGGCTTTGGCAAACTCCATCTCATGGGTGACAATGACCATGGTCATTCCATCCTTTGCCAGTTCCAGCACCACCTGTAAAACCTCTCTTACCATCTCCGGGTCCAGAGCTGCTGTGATCTCATCTAAGAGAAGGATCTCCGGATGCATGATAAGCGCTCTTACAATTGCCACCCTTTGCTTCTGTCCCCCGGACAGCTGCCTTGGATAGGCATCCTTTTTATCCAAAAGCCCCACTCTTTCCAACAGCTGTTCGGCCTCTTTTGTGACTTCCTGTTTCTCCCGTTTCTGGACCTTACAAGGGGCCAGAAGGATATTGCCTAAAATAGTCATATGGGGAAACAGATCGTAGCTCTGGAAAACCATACCGATCTTCTGTCTGATTTCGTACGCATCTTTTCTGTCCCGTTCTATGACCTGATCTTTAAACCGGATCGTTCCGGAATCAATTGGTTCCAGCATGTTGAGACATCGCAAAAAGGTACTCTTTCCGCAGCCGGAAGGCCCTACAATCACCACTACTTCTCCCTTTTCCAGTGAAAAGCTGATATCCTTTAAAACCAGGTTCCCGTTTTCATAGGACTTTTTCAAATGTTCTGTTTTTAAAATTACTTCCTGCTTCATTTTTCTCAATCCTTTATTTTTTTATCTAGCAGAGCCGCTGCTCTGGAAAATGGAAAACAGATGGCAAAATACAAAATGAAAATAACCCCGTATACCCAAAGGGCTGCATCAGGAACCGTATACCTGGATGCGTCAATGATCTGCTTTCCAACCTTCACTACCTCAATGACCCCAATCAGCACCACCAGAGAGGTGGTCTTGATCATTCTTGTCAAAAGGTTCATGACCGACGGAAGAAGTCTTCTCACGGTTTGGGGAATGATGATGTAACGGTAAACCTGAAGCTTTGTCATTCCTAATCCAAACCCGCTTTGATACTGGTGGACCGGAATGGACTGGATGGCACTCCGCACCAGATCCCCCATCTCCGCCGCTCCCCAGAAGGTAAATACGATCACAGCCGCCGCTGAACCGGAAAGATTGACGTTTAAATGCTTTGCCGCTCCGAAATATACTAAAAACAAGAGCACCAGCTGGGGCATGATGCGGACAATCTCCAGATAGATCCGGCAGACAAAGCGTACCGGCTTTTTCGGACTGGTCATTACCACACCAAGGAGCAATCCCAAGAGGATGGACAATGCCATGGCAAATACTGCGATCCGAAGAGATACCCACAATCCTCCCAAGAGCCGAAGAAAGTTATTTCCCTGGAACAGCACTTGAATTCCCAAATTCTGCATAACGCACCCTCCTTTCTATATAAGAACAAAGTAAGGATATTGGCAGCAATATGATTAAATATGCCGTTACCAGCATAAAAAGGGCTTCATCGGTCTTATAATAGATGCCGATCAGATCCTTTGCCACAAACATTAAATCCGCAAGAGCTACGGCACTGAACACGGAAGTTTCCTTAATAAGGAAAATAATATTGGCACAAAATACCGGGACAGAGGTGGCAATTGCCTGAGGCAGTATAATGTATTTGAATACCTGCCCTTTGGTTAATCCAAGGCTCAGCCCTGATTCCGACTGAATGGCCGGGACCTGGTCAATCCCGGTACGGAATGCCTCTGCCATATAACTTCCTCCCAGAAAGGCCAGCCCGGTAACGGCACAGCCTTCACTGCTTAAAACAATCCCAAGTTTTGGGAGTCCAAAGTATAAAAAAAACAACTGTATCAGTAACGGTGTATTTCTTGATAGCTCTATGTAGCCGCTTACCACCTGCCGGAGGACCGGTACTTTAAAAACCTTGATAAGGCTGCATAAAAGCCCGATTGCCGCCGAAAGCACTATCCCCAGTAAGGATATGCGAAGCGTGATACCTGCCGCTTCCACATAAAGCGGCGCATTGGCCCGTATAAACTCAAAATCCATGACTTCTTTTTTCCTCCCCTTTCTTATCCTTCTGACTCATGAATCTCCTTCCTCCCTCGCTTTGATTCATAAAAAAGGAAGCAGGTATACGAACATACCTGCTTCCTTCCATCTATTTTCTCTGTTACAAGATAAAATTCCGGATTTCAGATATTTGAACGCATACATAAATAAGCTGTATTTCTTCCCAAGAAGCATCTACAGCACCTCATGATTTGATCCATGCCCTGCATGCAGCCCGTTTTCATATCTTCATTCTCCTTATTCATACCAAGTTTATATGTTTACTATACTGTGCCCTTAACTATTTGTCAATCCCTTTTTCTCAAATATCCCCTACGGTAAATCCTGGTATGATTGTTAAACCTATTAAATCCTTACTTAGAAACACTCCTTTTAGAACCAAATTTTCATACCAGGCTTCTATTCATATCAAACTGATACAGACTCTTCTATGCGGAATTCCCCTACCAGTTCTTTTAACATCTGCATCTGGTTTAATAAATCCTCGCTGGTAGCCGCACTTTCCTGAGCCGTGGCGGAATTGGACTGGGTGACCATGGAGATCCTCTGCATGCCTTCCTCCAGGTCTTTGACGCTGTCGGACTGGTTCTCCAGAGACTGGGATATCTTGGCTACAAGAGCGTTGATATTGCCGGTCTGCTCCACAATCGTCTGAAATACTCCGGCAGTCTGTTCCGTATTCTTCTTTCCCTGGTCAACGGAATCTATGGTACTGCTGACCAGCTCTGTGGTCTGTTTTGCGGCATCCGCACTTTTGGAAGCCAGCTGACGGACTTCATCCGCCACAACGGAAAAGCCTTTTCCCGCCTCACCGGCACGGGCCGCTTCCACTGCCGCATTTAAAGCAAGTATATTGGTCTGAAATGCGATATCATCAATGATCTTAACGATATTCTGGATCTTCCTGGAGTATTCATCAATACTGGCCATTGACCGGAGAAGCCGTTCCATCTCCTCATTGCCCCTCTGGGTCTCCAAAAGAGCGGATTCCGTAATGCCCTTCATGGAAAGGGAATACTCTGCATTATCCTTAATATAGCTGGAAACCTTCTCAAGAGAATTGGTAAGGGCTTCTGTGGTAGCCGCCTGCTCAGAAGAATTTTCTGCTAGATTCCTTCCGGTCAGTGCCACCTGTTCGGAACTGGAACGTACCTGATCCGTGGCTTCCGCGATATGGAAAAGTGTACCGTTAAGAGAAGAAAGGATCTTTTCCAGAGCAGCCTGTATGGGCACAAAATCTCCTTTGTATTCTACAGAGCTTTTTGCTGTTAAATCCTTGGAAGCGACTGCACTCAGCACAGCTGAAATATCTGAAATATAAGTACGCAGTCCGTAGATGGTATCCTGCAGCGCCAGAATCAGGCGGGCACTTTCATCCTTTCCATTTGCCGGCTCAAGCTCTCCCTGCAGATCTCCTTCCGCCAGCCGTTCAATCCGATGTGTGGCTGCAACGATGGGAGCGGTCAGTCTCTGTGCAAACACACGGGTGATCAAAATGGCCAACATCAAAAGAAGGAGTCCCGTTCCTGCACACATGGCAATGGTAAATCGAACGGCACCTTCAATCTGAGTCAGAGGAGTGGTAACTGCTACCGACCAGCCTTCCGGTCCGCTTAAAGGAGTATATCCCACCAGACGGCGCTGGCCTTTGTAAAAGCTGAAGCCTGTTCCGGTCGCACCGCTCATCATCTTCTCAAAAATCTTTGCCGTGGGAGCGTAGGAAGGGTTCTTTTTTGCCAGTTCTATGTAGTTCTGCGGATTTGCCACATTATCCTGAGTGGGATGAATGACTGTGATTCCATTTTTATTAACCACAAATGCATATCCGCTTTCCCCGATTTTGATCTTTGTCAAATCATTGCTGATGGTCTCATAAGGCAATGTTCCATATAAGACCTTGCCGGTACTGCCAATGGGTGCGCCGATGTAGAATACCAGCTTTTTGTTCCCATCGAGAAACGGGTCGGAAATATAGGGAACTCCGTTCTTTGCCTGTTTGAAAAATTCCAGATCGGCGATCTTATCGTTCTTTTCATTGCCTCCCTGTGCGTCTGCAATGGTTATGTAATCAAAGCCAGAGGCCTGTGCTTCTTCCTGCAGCAAAGCCTTCTGTTCGGATAAGGAAGTTTTTTTGTCGGTCAGGAAACTCTTGGAAGCGGTGATGCTCAATTCGTTGCGGTAGATGTTCAGGACCGAATCAATGCCCTGCTGATATGCGTTTGCAAGATAGGAAGAATTCTTTTTGGATTCTTTCATGGAACTGTTATAGTAAAGAATGGAAGATATGGTTGTTAAAAATATTACGGTAAAACCCAATAACAATGAAACGAAAAGTAATAGCTTGTTTTTTAAATATTTCATACTTATGAGCCTCCTCTAAATATCATTCGAAAAGCATCCCGGTGCTCCTGCTGATAATACTCATACCTGTGTTCTGCCTTTTTACGTTCAAAACACAGAATCTTTTACTCCTATTATCAAAAACGATCGTACTATGATTTTCGACTTTTTATTTAGCACATTATACCACAAAAACCATAAACCGGCAACTCCTCCTTCTCCCTATTTCGACAATTTAACCGGTTTGCTGCGGAGGCTCCATTACCTGAAAAAAGCTGATAAATACAAAGAAAACGCCGGCTTCTTTAGAGATGGCCAACGTTTTCTTTTGATATAATTATTCAAGTTCCTTAGGAAGCAGAAACCTTGTTCACCCACTGGGAGAAAGCCTCCAGATAATTTTTCAAATGATCAAGAGTTCTTTCTGATGTCACTTCGCCTTTTTCGTTGACTGCTTCTGCGATGTTGCTGATATAGGCTTCCGGCTGCTGCATCATAAGGACATTTAAGAATACCATAGGCTGTCTTAACTGATGATTGGCACCGAATGCGCCAAGACTTCCTGGCGTCACGCTGATAATGCCGCCTGCTTTTCCATCCCACGCATTGCTTCCATAGGGTCTAGAACCAATGTCAATGGCATTTTTAATAACCGCAGGAAACGATCGGTTATATTCGGGAGTGACAAAAATGAAGCCGTCAAGCGCTTTGATCTCATTACGGAATCTGGTCCAGGATTCCGGAGTGTTTCCATCCTCATCAAAGTCCTGATTAAACATAGGTAAATCCCCGATTTCAATAATACGCAAAGAAAGATTTTCCGGAGCCAGAGAAGTTAAGGCTTTTGCAACTGCACGGCTAAAGGAATTTCTTCTAAGGCTTCCAACGATAATACCGATTTGCTTTGTACTCATAACAACATCTCCCATCTTTTTTCTATTATGATCCAAACAGCGAAGCCGTTTGGTGATCCTTTTACGCATTTCCTAAAGGAGTTATCTCCATTATATATACCGGACGAAATACCTGTCAAGTATCCTGTTTGATCGTGGTCTTACTCCAACCGGTCAGTCCGCGAATAAGCTGGTGGATAAATACCGGTCCCCGGTATCCGGTAACAGAGCCACAATGGTCTTGCCTTCGTATTCGGGCCGCTTGGCAAGTTCAATGGCTGCCCATACCGCCGCACCGGAAGAAATGCCCACCAGAATCCCTTCTGATTTTCCGATTTTTTTGCCGATATCAAAAGCATCGGCATCAAGGACCGGAATTACTTCATCATAAATATCCTTATTCAGGACATTGGGCACAAACCCGGCTCCGATCCCCTGGATCTTATGAGGTCCTGCGTTGCCTGTGGATAATACAGGAGATGCAGCCGGTTCCACTGCTATGATCTTTATATCCGGGTTTTTGGATTTTAAATATTCTCCGACACCCGTTACCGTACCGCCGGTGCCAACGCCTGCAACAAATGCATCCACTGCTCCATCCGTATCTTCGTAGATCTCCGGTCCTGTGGTCTCCCGGTGAACCTTTGGATTGGAGGAATTGTTAAACTGACTGGGTAGAAAGCTGTCAGGAATCTCTTTTGATAATTCCTCTGCTTTTGCAATGGCACCTTTCATCCCTTTTGAGCCTTCCGTAAGGACCAGTTCTGCACCGTAAGCCTTCATGAGGGTCCGCCGTTCCAAAGACATGGTTTCCGGCATCACGATCATTACACGATACCCTCTGGCCGCCGCAACAGAAGAAAGCCCAATACCAGTATTTCCGGAAGTTGGCTCAATAATTACAGAATTGGGTTTTAATATACCCGCTGCCTCCGCATCATCAATCATGGCCTTCGCGATCCGGTCTTTTACGGAACCTGCCGGATTGAAATATTCAAGTTTTCCAAGAATCCTGGCTTTTAATCCCAATGCTTTTTCTATATTCGATAATTCAAGAAGGGGGGTTCTTCCAATAAGCTGATCTGCTGAAGTATAAATTTTTGACATATGTTTCTCTCCATTTTACTTATATATTTTTTTAGGTATTTTAATATTACTTTGTATAACATACTTTGTCAACGGGTTTATATGTGCATTCCGTCATTTCTTCATAAATATGTTATATTTTCCACAGAAGGTTCCGACGACATTCCTTTTTCTGGAGTTAAAAAACAGCGGCAATCATTTAACAACATCTAAAAAGTGTTGTCAAATGGTTGCCGCCGTTTATAAGAGGTTGACGCGGTTTATTAATATGTAAATAACTGTACCCAGTACTGTGTTCCGCTTCCGTTCTGCGTATTACCTACTCCGATGTGGGTATAGCTCTTGTTCATGATGTTTGCACGATGTCCTGCGCTGTTCATCCATGCGGTTACTACTTCTTCGGGAGTTCTCTGTCCCCAGGCAATGTTCTCACCTGCTCCGCGGTAATTCACTCCCTGCTCCTTTAATGCGCTTGAGAAGGAACTTCCGTTTGGACGGGTGTGGTCAAACTTAGACTGGATTTCATTGGCTCTTACGGTTGCAGCTTTCTCCACACTTGGGTCAATGGTAAGAGGAGCAAGTCCTTCTTTGGCTCTTTCAATATTCACCAGATCCACCACCTGCTGGGTATAGGTCTTATTGGAGGTGTTATCGTTGCTGCCGGTGTTGTTCCCATTATTGCCAGTGTTGTTGTTTCCGCTGTTATTGCCGGTGTTGTTATTTCCACTATTGTTGTTATTCCCGCTGTTGTTGTTATTCCCATTATTGCCAGCGTTGTTATTTCCCTTACCCTGGTTTCTGCAATAATTTAAATAGTCATTGATATCATAAATGTTTGTATTATTTCCTTTGATACCGAACTGCTGCAATTTTGCTTTTAAATCATCGGAATTGCAATATCCATTGATCGCTACCACATTTCTGCCACCAAAAGACGGGGTATTACACCTTACCGCTGCATTTGCTGTTAATGGGATCATACTTGTTAAAGTCAGTGTCATTAATCCAAGTGCTGTTAATTTTCTCAATTCATTTGCCTCCTTTGAATTATTACATTTGTGTTACATTTCTGTTACATTTATATGATATCACTCTTATTCCCATTTTACCAGTGGAAAGAATTGGAATTTTCCTGTTAAGTAAAATTTTGTTATCTTTTTGGTAAAAAACAGCACGACTACTGGGTTTTAGCAATAATCTGCCGGATTTCCCCATATAATAAAGAATTTATTACAATGATACCACCTTCTGCCAGCGGATGGGCATCCAGTTTCTTACATTCCGGTAATAAAAGCCAGAAAATCAAGCAAAATGCCAAATGGAAAATGGAAAAGAACCGAAAACAACAGGCAATAAACCAGCTGATCTAACATGCAGACAGGGCCGGATGAGTTACATCCGACCCTGTTTTGCTTTTCATATTCCAATTTTTTTCATATTTCCATTTTATATGATGTAATTATCAGCATAATCACTTTTACAGACCAGATCCGCAATGGTGATCCCGTCAAAGTAATCATTGATCAGTTTGTTTAAGCCTTCCCACATCTCAAGTGTCTGGCAATGAGCGGCCCGATTGCAGCTGTTCGTCTCCCCTTCTATGCAGGAAACCGGAGCAAGGGAGCCTTCTGTGAGCCTTAAAATGCTGCCTACCGTGTAAAATTCCGGATCTTTAGCCAGCTTATATCCGCCTCCTTTTCCTCTCAGGGAAATAAGAAGGCCGTTCTTGCTGAGAATGGATACAATGGATTCCAAATACTTCTCAGATATCTCCTGTCTTTCTGCGATATCCATGAGTGTAATAAATTCTCCGTTGTTATGCTCTGCAAGATCTATCATCAGTCTGATCGCGTAGCGGCCTTTGGTTGAAATTTTCATTCGACATAACCTCCATATTCATAATTTACCACAAGGTTAGTATGTATTTCAAGTGTGACTTTCAGCAAATGATAAAAAATCACTGATCCAGATCGTATTCATCAAGAAAATGATGAACTGTCCCATTTTTCTTATACGCGATGATGGTATTCAAGTTCACATTCTCCACACTTTTAAATATATTTCCCTCGATATAAGGATTGACCTCTTTCAGCTGTTTAATCAGGTTTTTTATCTCCACCCTCTTAGAGCCGGTGCTTCCGTCTGTCCGGCAGGTCGTGCATGTATCCGTAAAACGACAGGCGCACTGGATGAAATGCAGACCATTGTAGTCTCTCCAGCCCTTGATGTCATCCTCCCGGATCAAATACATGGGACGGATCAGTTCCATCCCTTCAAAATTGGTGCTGTGAAGTTTAGGCATCATGGTCTGGACCTGCCCTCCATACATCATTCCCATGAGTATGGTTTCAATCACATCATCATAGTGATGGCCCAGTGCGATTTTATTGCAGCCCAGTTCCTTTGCTTTGCTGTATAAGTTTCCCCTTCTCATTCTGGCGCACAAATAGCATGGAGACTTCTCCACATCGTAAACTGCGTCAAAAATCTTGGTTTCAAATACGGTAATGGGAATGTTAAGGAGTTTGGCATTGTTTTCGATCACCTGACGGTTCATCTCATTGTAGCCCGGGTCCATCACAAGAAAAACAAGCTCAAAAGGGAACTTATTATGCCGTCTCAGCTCCTGGAACAGCTTGGCCATGAGCATGGAGTCCTTTCCTCCGGAAATGCAGACCGCGATCTTATCATTTTCCTTGACCAGCTCATACTCGTTGATGGCTTTTGCAAACCTGCTGAAAATATTCTTATGAAACTTCTTACGAAGGCTTCTTTCAATGTCCTCAAGCCTGGTATCCTGGTCTTCTTCCTTTTCTTTTTCCATGGAACGGATCAGCCATTGACCGTAGCCGCCCTCCAGGCTGTATGCTTCGTATCCTTTTCCCGTAAGATACTCTGCTGCTTCCACGCTGATAATTCCTTTTAAACAATATAAAATCACTTTTTTGCCAGCCGGCGGAATATACTCCCCACTCAAAATACTGTCCAGCTCCACGTGAATGGCACCTGGTATAAAACCATGATTGTATGCGGTCTGATCCCTGACATCAATGAGCACGCACTCTTTTTCGTTTAATTGTTTCATCTGGTCCAATGACAGAAATAAATCATGAACCTCCGTGCTCTTATCAAGCATGTGATTTCCTCCTCATCTAATCATTATCCCTCTTTGCCAGATCCTTGATCACTTCTCCGGCTATGATAAGCCCTGCCACAGAAGGAACAAAGGCCACACTGCCGGGTATGTCCCTGCGTTCGGTGCACTTATGCTTTGCCCCTGGCGGGCAGATACAGTTTGTCCGGCAGCTGATCGACATATCCTCAATGGGCCTGGTTGGTTTTTCCTTGGAATAAACCACTTTAAGTTTCTTGACCCCTCTTTTTTTCAGTTCCCTCCGCATCACCTTTGCAAGGGGACACATGGTGGTTTTATAAATGTCCGCCACTTCAAACATGGTCGGGTCCAGTTTATTGCCCGCGCCCATACAGCTGATAATGGGCACACCAGCAGCCTTTGCCTGCATGATCAGCTCCAGCTTTGCCGTAACGGTGTCCACGGCATCCACCACATAATCATATTCTTTAAAGTCAAAATCAGCCGCCGTCTCCGGTAAATAAAAACATTTATGCATCTCTACTTCGGCATCCGGGTTGATTTCCAAAATCCGGTCTTTCATCACTTCTACTTTATATTTACCCACTGTTTTTCTCGTCGCAATGATCTGCCTGTTAATATTGGTTAAGCATACCTTATCGTCATCCACAAGAACAAAGGAGCGGACACCGCTTCTGACCAGCGCTTCCACAACATATCCCCCAACTCCTCCGATTCCAAAAACAGCAACTTTTGCTCCCATCAACTGACCCATAGCATCTTCGCCAAAGAGAAGCTGGGTTCTTGAAAACTGATTCAACAACTGATTCTACCTCTTTCTTCACATATTATATCTTTTTAGTAGGAATAAAAAAACACACTTCAAATAATTATACTTCTAAATGTGCATTTGGGCAATTGATTTTTACTGGATAGCGAGGGAAACTTATTTTACCGCCAATATGGAAAACATGGGAGTGGAGCCATAGTTGGCTTTTTCCTCCTCAGACCACACCTGTTTCCATACGTGGACATCGGTGGTGACACTGGATATTTTGTATCGTTTCAATACAGAAACATCCCACTCCGGTCTCTGTTTCCGGCTCAGAGGCAGCTTTTTTGCGATGGCTTCCATGCGGTCAATATCCGTACAGGTGTAATGATCCTGAAAATGCATTTCCTCCACCCGTTTCCGGTCTTTTTCATATTCCTGCCGTTTCGTTTCATCAAATAAATACTGATACCAGTTGGCATCAAAATTAAGCAATATACCGCCTTTTTTCAAAAGGCGCAGCCATTCTTTATAGGCCAGTTCCGGCTTTTCCAGGTTCCAGGTTAAATTCCGGCTCACGACCGCATCATAGGTTTCTTCCTTTAAATCTGTTTTGTGGGCATCGGAAAGCACCCAGGAGATCCGGTCTTTACAGGCTCCTGCATTCATCTTTGCCCGTTCCAGCATGGAAGCGGTACAGTCTACTGCCGTCACATCAAAACCGGCCTGTGCCAGAATAATGGCAAAAAATCCAGGGCCTGTCCCCATATCCAGGACCTTGATGTTCTCCTTTTTTCCGGGGAAATGGCTGGTGAGGACACTCAGCCATTTATTCTTCTGTTCCGTAGAGAGTTCCTCTTCATTGACTTTGGAATATCCCATGGTCCGGCTGGTCCAGTATTCTTTATTTTCCTCTAACAGCTTCATTTGATTCCCCCTGTTTCCTCACGGTGATTAAAAAGGTCGGCGCTGCCTTGCCGTTTTGCTCCCGCAAAATGCGGGCACCGGCCCCGGTATCACATTCACAGCTTTGAACCCCCAGGTCACGGAGTACAAAAAGATCCCACTCCGGCCTTCGGTTCCGGCTGATGTCCATGGCTTTGGTTATCTGATCGGATTCCATCAGCAGTTCTTCTGTCAATCCTTTATGATATCCCGAACTGCTCCGCGTTTTTTCTCCCTGCTCTGATTCCATCTGAAAAACTTCACGCCCATAGTCCGCATCAAAGTTCAGTAAAACTCCGCCTTTTGAAAGCACTCTTAACCATTCCCGGTAAGCCTTATGAGGCTGTGGCAGGGTCCATGTTAAATTCCTGGCAATGACCACATCAAACATTTCATCGGGGAATTCCAGCTTCTGGGCATCCATCACCTGAAAGCAGATGGCTTCCTGACAGTCCGCCGCCAGCTTTTTTGCCTCTTCAATCATGGCGGGGGTGATATCGACTCCCCAGACCTCATGTCCTTCCTTTGCAAGGAGCACCGCAAAATACCCCGCACCGGTCCCCACATCAAGTATTTTTAACCGTTTCTCTTTGGGGAGATACTTCCTGATCTCTTCCAGCCAGCGGCCGCTGATCTCATCTTTTAGTTCCATTCTTCGCACGTCCGAAAAGTCCCTGGCACGCCTGGTCCAATACTGTTTTACTCGTTCTTTAATCCGTTCCAATTCTTAAACTCCTATCCATTCCGGCAGATGCCAGCAGTCTTTTTGTATATCCTTCTATGGGATTTCTTATTAAAGTCTCCGGGGTACCGGCCTCCACGCATTTCCCCTGATGAAGCACCAGGAGCTTGTCACAAAAACTGCTTACCAGCACCAGATCATGGGAAACGAAAATAACCGCCATTCCTGTTTCCTCCACCAGCTTTTTTAATAATCGGATCACATCTGACTGAATGGGAGCATCCAGCGCACTTGTGATCTCATCACACAAAAGCAGCTCCGGTTCCACGCTGATGGCTCTGGCTATGGCCGCTCTCTGGCACTGTCCTCCGCTGAGCTGCCAGGGATATCGGTCCGCCAATTCGGGAGACAAGCCGACACGCTCCATCAGTTCATTGATTTTTCTGTCCCTGGCTTCTCTTTTTCTCATTCCGCAGAGGTTTTTCAGGGCCACATGGATGGAATGGCGGATGGAATATCTGGGATCAAAGGATTCGGCTGCATTTTGAAAAACCATCTGCATTCTTCCATAATCTGCTTTCGTCCTTTTAGTTCCCATGGGTTTGTCCCGAAAGAATACCTCTCCTCCGGTAGGGTCCCACAGTCCGGCGATCATTCCCAAAAGCGTACTTTTTCCGCTTCCGCTTTCCCCAACCACCCCAAGGATTTCTCCGGCCTTTACTTCCAGACCGATTTGGGAAAGGGCCAGAAACGGGACCTTTTTTCTTCTGTATTCTTTGCTGACCGCTTCCAGCTTCAGCAAAACCTCCGCTGCTTTCCGGGGAGTGGTTTTCCTCTGCAAACGGACCTTTGGTACTGCGTCCAGAAGTCTTCTGGTATAGAAATGTTTCGGAGCGTAAAGTACCTCTTTAGCGGTTCCCCATTCTACCAGACGCCCCTCATATAGAACTCCTGCCTTATGGGCAATCTGGGACAGCAGCCCGATATTGTGAGTCACTAAAATTATGGCTGTATTGGTATAGGCTCTTATGCGAAGGAGTTCTTCTATTACAAGCTTCTGGTTCGGCACGTCAAGTGCACTTGTGGGCTCATCAGCCAAGAGAAGCCGGGGCTTTAAAAAAAGGGAAAGGGCGATGGCAATCCTCTGGTTCATTCCCCCGCTCATTTCACAGGGACAGCTGTCTAAAATCTCCGGTCCGTTTGCAAGGTTCAGTTTTTTAAACGCCTCAAGTATTTGTTTTTCAACCCCCTCTTTCTGATACAGACCATGACTCTTTAAAGTCTCTATCAACTGCTTGCGGTACGTGCGGATGGGATTAAAGGAGGCTTTGGGATTTTGTACGATCATGCCGATTTCTTTCCCGCATAAGCCCCGAATTTCCCTCTGACTTAACTCCGTCAGATCCTGCTGCCCAAAGCAAACGCTTCCGGAGGATATGGAAAGCCCGGACGCCTTCTTTGGAAATATGGCTTTTAAAAGAGTGCTTTTTCCGCATCCGCTTTCTCCCACGATTCCCACGATCTCTCCCGGTTTTACATCAAAGGAGATCTCCGACAGCACCTGCCGTTGTCCGTAACTGACGGATAAATTTTTTATGGACAAGACCAACTCATTCATAGCGCTCTCTCCTCACTCCAAAATAGTCCCTTAAAGAATCTCCCAGCATTTGGAAGATGAATACCGTAATAAAAAGAGCGGCTCCCGGAGCCAGGACAGCCCACGGGGCCTGCTGCATATACCCGACGGCTTCGTTGATCATGGAACCCCACTCCGCCTCCGGGACAGAAACTCCCAGTCCCAGATAGGATAAGCCTGCAAACCCCATCATTACGGTTCCAATCTGAAGGGACCCATTTACGATCAGTTCTCCCGCAATTCCAGGTAAAATATGCACTGCCATGAGCTGCAGACCGCCTTCACCGCTTAATCTGGCTGCACTTATGTAGGATTCCTTTTTTATGCCCAGCACAAGTCCTCTTGCAAGTCTTGCATAAGAAGTCCAACCGGTTAGGGCAAGAGCGATCATGGCATTGGTCATAGTTCCCCCAAGGAGTCCTGCAACCCCGATCGCAAGCACCATCTGGGGAAACGCAAGAAAGATATCGCAGATGCTCATTATAAACCGTTCAAAAATCCCTCCGTAATATCCGGCTGCCATGCCAAGGGCTGTCCCTGCTGCCATGGAGGTCATGACCACCATAAGCGCCGAAAAAACAGAGGTTCTTGTGCCCATTAAAACTCTGGAAAAAATACAGCGTCCCAGCTTATCCGTACCGAAGGGATATTGAAAAACAGGAGCCCCCTTCCGGTATAACGCCTGGGTCGCATAAGGATCATTGGGAACAAGAGAAGGGGCCAGGATACTGACCCCGATCAATAGGAAAACGAAAAACAGATAAAAGGCCACCCGCCTTTTGACACTCCTCATCTACAGTTCCTCCAATCTGGGGTCTAATAAATGATAGCTGATATCAATCAAAAAATTGAGCATCACATACATCAAGGCCATGAGCAGAACAAATCCCTGGACCACAGGATAATCTCTCGCCGTTATGGAATCCATCACCAGCTTTCCAAGTCCCGGCCACATAAAAATGCTTTCGATCACCACACTTCCTCCCATCAGAGTCCCCGCCGACATTCCTAGGACTGTAAGGATGGAAATCATGGCATTGCGGAGAACATTGAAAAACAATATATAGTTT
This sequence comes from Lacrimispora sinapis, assembly GCF_043633585.1. Classification (NCBI taxonomy): domain Bacteria; kingdom Bacillati; phylum Bacillota; class Clostridia; order Lachnospirales; family Lachnospiraceae; genus Lacrimispora; species Lacrimispora sinapis. The sequence continues at coordinate 2,352,756 of NZ_CP141832.1, forward strand.
CTCCGCACTCCCCGGGCCTTTGCCCCATCCACGTATTCCATCTCCATCTGGTTAAGTACCGCTGCCCGGACCTGAAAGATGAGACGGCTGGACAGAGGAAGAGCCAGGGCGAGTGCAGGGAGAAACAACCCCTGAACACTGTTCTTTGCTATGACCGGAAAAAGCTTCATACGAATGCAAAAAAGGTACATCAATAAAACTGCCAGAAGAAAGCCGGGAATGGCATTTCCTGCAAGGCAGAATAACCGGACGGTGCGATCCAGAAATCCGTTTTTCCTCATTCCGCAGAAAATACCAAGAGGCAGGGCAGTCACCAGTGCCAGAAAAAAGGCACTGACCGTTAAGACAAGGGTGTATTTCGTTGCCTTTATAAGCGTTCCTGCCACCGGTGTCCCATCTTTATAAGAGACTCCAAGATCACCACGTAAAAGACCTGACAGCCAGTCCCCGTATCGTACCAGCCAGGGGCGGTCAAGGCCCATCTCCGCTCTGGTCTGATTCAGCACCTCTTTTGTCACAGCTACGCCCTGGGCGCTCAATCGTTTTTGTGCCGCATCACCCGGAGCAAGGGATAAAAGAGCAAATGTCAAAAAGGTGATTCCAAATAAAACCGGAATCAAATGCAACAGCCGGCTCACCACATATTTTTTCATAGCCTTCCCCTAATCCATATCGGTCTCTGCGTTTAAAAAGTAAAAGTCAAAAGGATTGTTCTCCGAAATGCCGGTTACCCCGTTCCTCATGACTGTGATCTTATTAAATAAAGCGACATATCCAAACGCATCTTCATCCATGGCGGCCTGAATGATCTGGTCCGCCAGCTGAGCACGCTTTTCCCCATCCGGCTCTTTTTCCAATGCGAGGATCTTCTCCTGCACGTCCGGATTTGAAAAGCCGCCGCAGTTATAAGGTGCTCCCTCTGCCAGCGTGCAGCTGATGAAATAATAAGGATCACCTGCCTTATCTGCGATCATGCAATAAAGAGCGATATCAAACTCTCCGGTTGCAATATAAGTTCCATCCGGGTCTTCTTCGCAGGTCAGCACCGCCTGTATGCCTGCTGCCTTTAATTGCTCCTGCATCAAAGCCGCCAGAGTGTCCAGGCTTCTTGCCGCATAATAAGATACATTTAAAGTCAGTACCTTTCCGTCCTTCTCATAATAACCGTCTGCATTTAAGGTATAACCGTCTTCTTCCAGCAGGGCTTTGGCCGCTTTTACATCGGGTTTTCTCTTCTTCACCTTTCCATAAGGTGCCAAGGGACTGAAAGGGCCGTCTGTTTTGGTCACGGTACCGTTTAAATAAGTTTCAATGGCATCTGCATCCACCGTTAAATTCACCGCTTTGCGCAGATTGGAATCCATTCTGTTTTCATTCAATATGTAAAACTGAAGTCTGGTGGCGGGAATCGTGGTCAGATGATACGTCTCAGGCTCCTTCTGATACAGCTCTGCCGCATCGGAAGTCACACTGGTATAGCAGTCGATCTCCCCATTCTGCATGGCCATCAGCGCAGTATCCGCCTCCGGCATATAATAAAAAACGGCACCGTCCAGCTTGACTTTTCCATTCCAGTAGCGATCATTCCTTACCACCTCCATGGTTCCTCCCGGTTCAAAGGAAGATATGACAAACGGGCCGGTAGCAATCAATTCTGATTTCATGTCTTTGCTGCTGTCAAGATCCACAATGGCAAGCTCCGGGCTTGCCAAATCGTTGAGAAGGGTGGGATATACGGTTCCTGTATCAATGGTAAAGGTTTTATCATCCATTACCTGATAGGTATAACCCGACAAATAGGCAAAGCGGGGATTGATCTCGCCGGCGGCTTTTAGATTCCGGATGACCATATCCGAAGTCACTGGATTGCCATTGGAAAAAACGGCATTTTTTTTAAGCCTGATGGTCCATAACGTACCGTCCGCTTCTGCACTTTCCGCAAGAAGGGGTTCTATAGAAGACTGGTCCTTCATGAAAAACAAAGCCTCTGTTACCCCGTAGATCGAGGTATACCAGCCCTGATAATCCAAATGGGGGTCTAAGGTCTGAAGTGCAAAGGATTCAGATGTTTTTAATTGTTTCTTTCCCATAGCTTCACTTCCTACGGCGGTTGGAGCTTCCAGTCCTTTTAAAGAGGAAGATGCATCCGCACTGTTTTTACAACCAGCCAAAGAAACTGCCGCAAATACGGCAGCTATAAAAATAGTCAACCTTTTTTTCATGTTCCGCACCCCTGTCCCTAAAATCACTTTTCCATCTAGTATAGTGGAAACGGTGCTTATGTAGCAAGCCTCCCCAGGGGATATTTTTATTTCATAAACCTGTCTATGGCGTTATTTAAATCGTCTATTGCCTTTCTGTCTCCAGATTCAACGGCATCGACAATGCAATTTTCAATATGATCCTTTATAATGACCTTTCCGGTACTGTTAAGCGCTGATATTACCGCAGACAGCTGAACCAGCACTTCACTGCAGTCTCTTCCGTCACTTACCATGCGTTTCACCGATTCTAGGTGTCCGATGGCACGGGATAAACGGTTTATAACCACCTTCGTGTTCTTATGAGTATGAGGATGCTCCCCTTCGTGACAATGGGTAAATTCCGACCCATCTGCGGATGTATGCGTATGATATTTTTTATCTTCTTCCATAATTCCACCTCACTCCTGTCCTTTTTTATTGTACTCTAAATCACCCCTTTTCACAAGAACAGACGGCAGGAAACTTCTTGCATCCCGTTTCTTTTTGTGTTATACTGTGTGTCCGCCCATAGATCAATGACTGTAAAATGGGCAAAAAAACCTAAGGAGGAATTATATAATGCAGCAAATTTACGAAACAGATCGGTTAATTCTGAAATCTTCCGATGTTTCTTTCACCGATCTGGTTTTCAATTATTATCTTAGAAATCAGTCATTTTTAAAAGAATGGGAACCGCTTAGAGATACAGAATATTACACAAAGACTTATCAGAAAAAGCTTTTAGAAGAGGATGCAGCAAATCCTAATTCTGTTATATTTTGGATTTTCAAAAAAGAAGAAGCAGATAAGATCATCGGAAGCTTCGCATTTACCAACATTTCAAGAGGTGCATTTTTATCGTGTTTCCTTGGTTATAAACTGGACCAGGAAGAATTAAATAAAGGATATATGACAGAGGCTGTCAGACAGGGCATCAAAATTATGTTTGAAGACCTTGGCCTGCACCGGATTGAAGCAAATATCATGCCCCGGAACAAACGGTCTATGAAAGTTACGGAAAAGCTGGGCTTCTTTGAGGAAGGCTTATCTCGCAAATACTTAAAGATCAACGGTATCTGGGAAGACCACATCCATATGGTATTATTAAATGAAGAAATAGAATAACCATATTGATATGCCGCAGTCTTCCCATTTTGTTACTTTATTGAAAATTAGTTATCCACAAAAGTTATTTTCAACCGTTTTTTCTTACGTGTTTTCGGTGATGAGATGTTCCTGTATCGATAGATACTTAATAGCACCCCCAGTAACATATATGAGACGAGGGTTCCAGTACCGCCAAAAGAAAACAGAGGCAAAAATACAGTGGTGGTTGGATATAGTCCAATATTTTGCAATACAAAGGTAGCTGCCTGAATAGTCAACACAAGTCCGCAGCCCAATCCCATCATCATTCCCATTTGATTTTTTTGAACCATCGATATTCGGAATATCTTTTCAATCAGTATAATCAGCAATAATACAATTCCAACGGCCGCTAAAATTCCATAATAAGAAATAATATGGGTCAACAGATAATCACTGTTGATATAAGACAGACGTTCATAAGCCTGTATTCCGGAATCATTACTTCCTACCAATCTGCTGCTGCCTACAATGGTTCTGACATTGGAAATCTGATACCCAAAGGTCTCCGGATCAGGTGCAAAAAATGTCTGAATGCGTTGTGACTGGTATTCCGGAAAAATAGTTTTTTGATTATTCAGCATCAGTATTATGGTCGTAACAGGAAATACCACAATGGCTCCCCATGTCGCTGTCAAAACCAGCTTTTTATGAATCCCATACCAATTTTTAGCAATTGCCACTGTCAACAATAAGAACAACATTAAGAATAGATTGACGGCCGTGATCAAACTTGGCATTCGTATTGCAATGCTAACAGGCAGTAACAGCCACATAAAGGCTTTCACCAGTGCCCTATAGCCTTCCCCTCTATATTGGTATAAAATTGCACCATAAACAGGAACATATAAATAGATAAACAGCTTTAAGGAAACAGCCAGAGGACCAACTCTTATAAATGCAGACATACCATTTACTTTAATTGCAATAAAAAATACACTAATAAACATAATGGCACAAAATACAACGCCGATTTCTTTTGCATATCTCCCAATGATGCTGAAGTCAACGAAATAGATACCCAGCATGATACAAAAACCTGTGACCATATAGATCAACTGATGAAAAAAATAATAGCTGCCTTCCGCCACATAATTTTTATTCATGAAGTATTGAAGGAATATGCTGACAACGCTTATCACACCGATCAGAGCCAGTACCTGCCAGGCCATTTGAGGCCGATGGATCCGGTCAAGGGAGACTCCCACTTCAACAGGATCTCCCATTTCCCTGACCGCCTTTTGTTCAGCCACTTTGTCTTCAATTCCCATCTCCATATATGCTTTTGTCTGATCCTCAATATGATTTTCAACCTCCTCTTTCACCATATCTCTTGCCCGCTTACAGCGAATCTGATTTACAACTGCATTTAAGTACTCTTCCCGATTCATTGACTAAACCTCCAGACACAAAACATTGGTCACAGCGGTTGAATACTCTTGCCACTCTTCTTTTTTTGCTTTTAAAAACTTCTTTCCGCCCTTTGTAATGCTATAATATTTTCTTATTTTACCGCCCGCTAAGCGTTCATAGGATGTAAGCAGATTTTGTTCTTCCAGTGAATGCAGCAATGGATATAAGGTTCCTGCTTTTAACTGAAATACATTATTTGATTTATTTTGCAGATTCTCAATAATATCATAGCCATACATGTCTTTATTCTGCAGCAGCCCTAAGACCAGCATGGAAGTATTTCCAGAAATCATACTCTTGTTGCCTGCCATAAAAATCCTTCTTTCATTATATAGATGATCTACATATAATTATATATAGATCATCTATATATGTCAAGCCACCACCTGGAATTTAATGATTCTTAAGAAACAGTTTTAGCCTAATGGAAACCTGAAACAAAGAAAAAGCTCCGGTAAAGGGGCTTTTCTCACGACTCTATATTTATTTAACCTGCTGATATAATCCTTTTTCTTCTTTCTGCATCCGGGTTTCAATGGCCCGAATGATTTTATCCGCCTCTCCATAAAAGAAGGCTTTCTCAGAAAGGATTTTTAATTTGGTATTGTATTTATCCTTAAATCCTGTAAATACAGCCAGTAAATTCCCCATTTCCTTCTGATATTCATCGGCCATGGTTACAAGCCTTGAATCACTGGAATGAAGAAAGGAAGGATAGAGATACTGGTCTTCGAAAGACAGATGTATCTTCAATTTTCCCGCCAGACTGTTGATATGCAGCGCTATCTCGGCTGCTGTCTGCTCTAAATCCGGCTTTTTGCACAGCGTTTTTAATATGTTAAGCTCCTCCTTGATTCGTTCGTGCTGTTCCATGTAATGTTTTAATTCCATGTCTTGATGCTCCCTTCTTTTGTATGATGCCATAAGAGAAGACGGCCTGTTTTACAGACCGTCCTTTGATGACTGTTACTTTATTTTCTCATGAAGCCAGGTAAGGTAATGATCCTGTACCCCCTGCTCCTTTGCCTGTTTTTCAAAGGTCTCCGTTTCTTCATCTACAGCCTTTTTATGATCCTCCGATAAAGCACGGACTGCAAACGTATAAACAACTTCATCTTCTTTATCAATGTGCCGTTTTAATAAGGCACCATATCCCACTGCGTTTGATATGATATCCAGCTTATGATCATCAACCGGATCTTTTTCATATTCCTCTACGGCTTTTTCCAGATCGGAAAGATATAATCTTCCCAGATCATGCTCCACCAGCATACCATTCTTAATCAGCTTTTCCGCAACAGGACCCATATGATCAAGCATAAACTGAAACAGGATCTTTTCTTCTTTTCCATGGTGATGTTTATCTGCATAGTTTCTTCCAAAACCAACGCATTCCCGCAGCAGTTTTCCGTCTACAGGTTCACCGTTTAAGATACCGAAAGAAATTTTTCTCAAATAAGCAGTAAAATCCAGAATGTTTTCATGCTCCTTCATTAATAAATCTATCCCGTACATGATTTTCATCTCCTTAATTCGTATACCTGATCCTCCAACTGACTGAGCACGATACCGGAACCATCGAGCATTCCCTTCATCAGTGATTCTCTTAAGGTATAATAATGTTTCACGTCTCCGTGAATCATAGACCAGTAAGCACCGTGGATATCCTGGGCCTGTCTCCAAACCAGCTTGTCTTCTGAATTCTCTACCAGCTCATTGACATGGTCACAGGGCATTCCGTTTAACAGCTTACTGTCCAAATAATCAAAGGCTGCTTTTGCCGATGAACCGCTCTCAACAGGGTTTGATTGACCCAACTGACAGATGGCTTCCTCCATAAGGGGCAGACTATCCGGAATTTTTGCCAGCAGCTCCGTTACTGCATAAGCCAGTCTGTTCTCTACCAGGCTCACTTTTTCCTGAAGCCAGCCGTGAATATTGCCGGTATCAACCAAATCTTCCAAGTTTCCTTCCGGCAGCTTTCCGTATCTGCTGTCTGTTTTCTCTCTCAGTTCTCCAAAGCCTTTGTCTTCTGCAAGATCTAAGATCACATCTGTCATTGCATCCTGAAATTGAATCTTATGGTACAACCAGATATGAATCGGTCCTAAAAATGCGCTCATACCGCTCCTCTTTTCTCTCTTATCTATTATTTGTTCAGTATCTCAAGGACTCCGTCTACGTCAAGTCCGTGTACCATGCAGGCTTCCTCCAATGATTCCATCTGAGAGGACGGGCATCCGAGACAGTGCATGCCGCAGCCCATTAAAATCTCTGCTGCGGATGGTTTGCTTCTTAATATTTCTCCGATATACATTTCCTTCGTTATCATGATAAATTCCTCCTAATATGATTCTATATTTTTAATTTTCTTCTGCTCTGATGGCCGGGCATACTCCATACCGTTCCACCAGGAGGGAAAATACACCTGGCGATAAAAACTCCGGCAGGGATGGGCCAAAAGAAATGTCTCTGACTCCAAGGTGCAGCAAGGTCAAAAGAATGCAGACCGCTTTCTGTTCATACCTGGAACGTATGACGGAAAACGGAAGTTCCTTCCCTTTGGTCTGCTTTAGAAGCTGTTTCAAATCATAGAAATCCGCATTTGCCTCATCAAGCAACTCCATGCATTTTAAATTCACTTCACCTGCTTCTAAAACCACAGGAAGAAGCTGCTCCACAGTCAGATCATAGCTGAGGATGGACAGCGCCTTGTAAAAGAAATGATTGACCGACTCATCCTCATATCCAAGGGCCATGGCATGATTTGCATACACCGCCAGGCCTCTGATCCCAAATAAGAGCAAAGATTTTAGAGAACGGATCTCTTCCTCGGCCTCCCAGATTTCATTCATATCGTAATCAGACGTATTTCCGCAGACGGAAAGACAGCTGCTGCAGTTGGGTGCCACTTTCATTTTTTCTTCCCGCACTTTTTTTATCGTTTCCGCTAAAACCTCATCATTCCAATTCCCATCGGTTATAGTCGCAGATAATCCTTCCACAATGATTCCTGTGGTGGTGGGAAGCTTCTGATGATTTCCACAGGACTTTGCCAAACCGATCAAAGCACCTGTCAGCTCATCCTGCAAACAAAACATCGTTCTATCCATCTTTTTTCTGACCTCTCTGTACCCCTTTTTTATCTTAATCCGGTTAAAAAACCACGACTAATAACATTTTAAAGCATTCCTGTGCGTAAACTGCATGAGGCTTTTTTGCCGGCATAACGAGGGTCTGACCAGCCTCTAAAACATATTCTTTTCCATCTACGGTAAACTTACCTCTGCCTTCCAGTACAGTTACCATGGCATCTCCATTGGAATCATGGGAGCTGATCTCTTCTCCCTGATCAAAGGCAAACAGCGTAATGCTTACCGCCCCATTCTGGGCGAGAGTTTTACTTACGATCTGTCCCTCCTGAACCTGAACCAGATCAGATAGTGCTACAATTTCTTCATGTCCTATATTTTTTAAGATTTTTTCTGACATATGACTGCCTCCTCATATTCTCCTTGCCTTTCTATGGCGATTATAATATAATATTTGCATCATTTCAGTTGTTATTACAACATTTTGAAAATAAATTGAAAGGGTGGGACATATGCAGGAATATCTACCTGTTTTAAAAAAATCCAATTTATTCCAAGGGGTTACACCAGAGGAAATTCAGTCCATGTTAAACTGTCTGTCTGCCTATGTGAAACACTATAAAAAAGATGAGTTTATTATCCGGAGCGGAGATTACATACACTTTGTAGGAATGATTGTTTCGGGCGCTGCTCTCATCATTCAGGAGGATTTCTGGGGCAAACGGACCATTATCTCAGAGCTGCTTCCAGGCAATCTCTTTGCAGAGACTTACGCCTGTATTCCTTCCCTTCCCATTGAGATGAGCGTGATCTGTGACAGCGAGTGCGATGTAATTTTTATGGATATGAACCGGATCATGACCACATGCAGTTCCAGCTGTTCCTTTCATACCCGCCTGATCCAGAACCTTCTGTCATCCCTTGCCAGGAAAAATATGATTCTGACGAAAAAAATGCAGCACATGTCCAAGAAAACCATTCGGGAGAAACTGCTTTCCTATCTTTCTGCGGAATCCTTAAAAAGCAATTCTTCCACATTTTATATCCCATTTAACAGACAGCAGCTTGCAGACTATCTCTCCATTGACCGGAGTGCCCTTTCCAACGAACTGAGCAAATTACAGGCGGAGGGGATTTTGACCTATAATAAAAGCAAATTCACCTTAAATGATGAGATTCATAGAAATTGATGGAAAGAACTCCTTCTCTATCAATAAAAAATTCTCCAAACGGATTAATTTTATCTTAACCAGTTTGGAGAATCAGATCCTCTTCTATTACCTTGCACAATTAGATACCCTTCCGAGCAATACATTCAGACCGTGGGTAAACTGATCCCCAATGTATTCCATACTTTCTTTCACCGCTTTGGGACTTCCCGGAAGATTTACAATCAATGTTTTCCCCCGTATCACACTGACTCCACGGCTGAGCATGGCCCGCTTTGTAATTGCCATGCTGTGCATTCGCATGGCCTCTGCGATTCCGGGAGCCATTCTTGTGGCTACCGCAAGCGTTGCCTCGGGCGTGCAGTCCCTTGGGGAAAATCCGGTTCCACCGGTCGTCACAATTAAATTCACTTCTCTTTTATCGGAAAGTCTGACCAGTTCTTCCCCGATCCGGCTTTGTTCATCGGGAAGAAGTAAGGATTCCACAACGCGGTAACCGTTTTCCTCCAGGATCGCTTTTAACAGCGGTCCGCTTTTGTCTTCCCGTATGCCGGAAAAACCGGAATCACTAAGGGTCACAATTGCAGCGGTAAATCTGTCATCCCGCTCTTCAAGCTTTCTCATTTCATCTCCTACAGAAACAGTTCCTCCCTGGAGCACTTGTGCAAAGGTGCCTTCTGTGGGCATGATACACTGACCCATTTTGTAATAAATCTGGCAGGGAGAATGGCACTGTTTTCCGTGCTGGGTCAGCTCAAGGATCACATCATTGCATTGAAATCTGGTTCCTATGGCTATGGAACGAAAATCAAATCCTTCCACAATGAGATTTTCTCCAAAGGCACCGGGGAGCACATCCGCTCCCCCCCTCTGAAACGCTTCTATCTTTTCATATGACAGAAGACTTACCTGGCGATGCCAGTTTCCTCCATGTGCATCTCCTACGATTCCATAATTTACGGCAAACTCCGCTGTTTTCACATTTGTCTTTTGGGTTCCCCGTTTTTCACCGACACACACTGCCTTTACAGTTCCCATATCCTTTTCCCCATCCCCTTATCGTCTGTTTTTATGAAAGTAATCTCCACTTTTTCCACCTGATTTATGTTCCAGATATATGTCCTTGATTACCATCTCTTTATCCAATGCCTTACACATGTCATAAATGGTCAAAAGAGCCACGTTCACACCGGTCAGAGCCTCCATTTCCACTCCTGTTTTTCCGGTTATTTTTATGGTACAGACTGCTTCGATCTCATGGTTTTCCTCATCCATATGGAACGCTACAGATGCTTTTGTAATCGCAAGAATGTGGCACATGGGAATCAGGTCGGAGGTCTTTTTTGCACCCATGATTCCGGCCACTCGCGCGATTCCTAATACATCACCTTTTTCCACGGTTCTGTTTTCAATCGATTCATATACCGCTTTGTTGACCTTGATTCTTCCTTTTGCTACAGCCTCTCTCACGGTCTCTCTTTTATCTGTCACATCCACCATAACTGCATTTCCATGGGGATCAAAATGAGTAAATTGATTCTCTTTTTTCATCTTTCTTTGGCATCCTTTCCTCACAAATACCAGATTTCTCCTGCCAGATCATATTGGTACCCTCCGATCTGGTCCATACGGCGGTGAAGCTCTTCGCTTTTTAATACCCGGAGAAAGGAGCGCATCTGAGGGAGGTCTAAATACTTGACCGGGACTGCAAAATCATACTCTTCTTCTCCAAGAGGAAGAAACTCTAAATCCATCGCCTTTGCAGCTGAGAATATTCCCATTGCGGCATCCGCGCTGTTACTGGCTACCAGAGCTGCTGCTGCCATGTGGGTAGATGCTTCCCTGTCATACCCTGCTATAAGGGAAGGGTCCAAATTTAAACGCTTTAACTGATAATCAAACAGCACACGGGTTCCCGCTCCTCTTTGCCGGTTTACAAAACGGCATTTGGTCAGATCCTCTATGCCTTTAATATGAAACGGATTCCCCTTTTGCACCATCAGCCCCTGAATGCGTTTCACTCCTTTTACGACCGCCATCGGCTCCTGGAATAAACGGGCTAAATACGGAAGATTATATACCCCTGATTCCTCATCCAGCAGATGAGTTGGGACCATATGAGCCTCCCCCCGCTTTAAGGCCATAAGTCCTCCCATGCTTCCCACATGGGTACTGGACATGTAAATCCCCGGATCATTGCATGACATAAAGTCCCCGATGAGATCAAGAATAAGATCATGGCTTCCAATGGAAACCAGGGTATGCCGGATCTCTGAAAGGCTTCTGTAGAGTTCCACCGTTACGGTTTCCCCCGCTTCCACACCTTCACTGTTTTGGTCAATGACACAAAAGCCATCTGCCCGTACCAGGCTCATGGCCGCTCCTGCTCCTCTGGAAAGAGGAGATGCCACCAATCTTCCATCAACCTCGCCCACCTTTACCCTTATGTATTCTTTGTGTTTTAAGGAAGAGACCAGGCGTTTTGACAGCACCGCCTTTTCCTTGTTGTTTTCATATCCATGCTCTCCCGTAAACATGGCCAGGATGGGTTTTACAAAATTCTCAAAACCGATGTAAGCCGATACCGGATATCCCGGAAGTCCGATCACCGGCTTCTCTTTTACCACTGCAAGTATGACCGGTTTTCCAGGTTTTATGGCAACTCCGTGGACGAGAACCTCTCCCAGTTCTCTTAAAATATGAACCGTATAATCCTCGGTTCCGGCACTGGAACCGGCATTTATAAGTACCATATCGAAGTGGTCAACGGCATTTAAGACTGCTTCTTTGATCTTTTTATAATCATCCTCAATCGGTGAAAACCGATGGGCAGCTCCTCCATAGGAAACCACCATGGCTTCAAACATCCTTGAGTTAGATTCCAAAATATCCCCTTCTCTTGGCTCTGTTCCGGGTTCTATGATCTCCGTCCCTGTGGGAAAGATCGCTACCTTTGGCTGTTTGACCACTTTGATTCTTGTAATTCCACCGGAAAAAAGAACCCCGATGTCAATGGGGCGGATTTTGTGCATACCGGATAAAAGCATTTCCCCGGCTACAATGTCCTCGCCCACAGGCCGGATATGCTGCCAGGGAGCCGCTGCTTCCAGAATCTTAACGGTGCCGTCACCACATTCTATCACATCCTCTGCCATAATAACGGCATCATAAGGATATTTTACAGGATCACCGGTATCCACAATTATGTAATCCTCCTGTTTTTTCAGTTCCAGAGGTTCCCTCTCTGAGGCCCCCTTTGTCCTTTCTGCAATTACGGCAATTCCATCCATGGCGGCAGCATTGAACATAGGAGAAGAACATACTGCAAAAACCGCCTCTTTTGTCATTCGTCCCAAGCTCTTCTCGGTGGAAATTTCTTCACATTCCATCTTAATCCGGCCTTTGAGCGCATTCTTATAAATAATGCGGGCCTCCTCCACCGGAGTATTGTTTAAATATAAATTCCTTTTTCCCATAACCTTAGCCTTTCTACGGGATTTCTATGACAGAAAAAACACTTCCACCTGCTGATCTTTTTTTACCCCTTCCTGGTTCTGTCCAATCATCAGGTAACCATCTGCCTTTGTGAAAGTCGTGATAAGACCGGATTTCCCATACACAGGCTCTGCATAATACTCCTGCTCCTTTTTAAGGAGTCTTACCAGCTGACAGGTAGCCCGGCCCGGCGCTCCGGCCAGATTGGCAGTCATACGGGCAAATAGAGATGGTCCTTCCTTCTGATGCGTCATATGCTTATAAAGCCATACAATCAAAAGCTCAAATACCAGCATGGCAGCTACCGGGTGTCCGGGCAGTCCCGCAGCCAGAGCAGCTCTTGACCGGTCATACCCAAATATGGAAGGCTTTCCCGGTTTTAAGGCAAGTCCGCGGACCAGAGTATTCCCATCTGTGACCTCATCAATAATCTGACTGGTGGCATCCTTTTTCCCTTTGGAACTTCCCCCAGATAAAATCACAAGATCACTCCTGTTCAAAGACTGGACCACCGCTTCTTTTATGACTTCCCTGTCGTCTTTATATACCATGACATTCTGTACCTTCAGACCACATACTTCCGCCTGGGCTTTCAGTGCGTAGGAATTAATATCTCTTACCTCTCCGGGCAACGGCTGCACAAAAGGGGGGACAAGTTCGTCTCCGGTGGAAAGAATGGTGATGGTCCATGGCTCATACACCATTGCATCTAAAATCCCCAGGCTGGCCATAACTCCGATCTCCTGGGGACGGATGCGGGTGCCTTTTTTTATGACCAGTTCGCCGCGGCGGATATCCTCTCCCACAGATACCACGTTTTTCCCATATGCCACCGGATCATAGACGGCCAGATGATGCTTATCAAACATCTCACAGTATTCTTCCATGACCACGGCATCCGCTCCCTCAGGGATCATGCCCCCTGTAGGCACATAGGCACAGGTCCCGTTTTTTACGGAGCCGTGAGAAGGAACCCCCATGGATACCTCCTCCACAATTTCCAATAATACAGGAAGGTTTTCTGAAGCTCCCGTGGTATCCGCCGATTTCACCGCATATCCGTCCACCATGGAACGGCGAAAGGAGGGAACCGGTTCTTGTGCCAGAAGGTCCTCAGCCAGAACATATCCTAAGGATTTGTTTGACTCTACCCGGATTTTCTCAGGCTTTTTTTCCTGCATGGCATGAATCAATTTTTCTCTTGCTGATTCTATGGTATCGACCTTTAATAGCTCCATTGCGTTTCATACCCTTCCTTTATGAAGTATCCCATCTCTTTTGGTGTTCCTGAAAAAAGATGCCTTCCAGCTTCCATCAAATGTACCTCCTGGCAGAGACCGTCAATATGCGCAGGCTGGTGGCTTACAATCACCCAGGTGATAGGATTTTCTTTTTGGATTTCCATAATGATGGTTTGAAATGACCGTATGCTCTCTGCATCCATATTTGCCATGGTCTCATCAATAAACACCAGCTTGGGTTTAAAAATAAGCGCTCTGGCAAAGGAAAGCTTTTGGCGTTCTCCGCTGGAAAGGCTTGGGGCAAACTGCTGTTCCTTTCCGGCCAGACCGCACTGGTCCAGCCATTTTTCGATTTCTTCCTTTACCGGCATCTTCTTTCGGAGCTTTAAGGGGTAGATCAGGTTCTGGTAAACCGTATCATGAAGCATATAGGGCCTTTGGGTGGTAAAGGTAATATCCGTGCTCTTTAGGCCGCCATAATCAATGGTTCCCTGGTCAGGTCTCATAAGGCCGGTAATGAGTTTTATCAGTGTGGATTTCCCGCTTCCGTTCTTGCCAATCAACCCATGGATCTTTTTTTCCTGAAGAAACAGCCTTTTTATATCCAGTTGAAAATTTTCGATTCTTTTTTCCAGTTTAATAATTTTCACCATTGTTTTCGTACCTTTTTAATGTATCCATGATCGTCTGTATGCAAAAGGAAAGGATCAGCAAAACGGCCCCAAGGGTAATGGCTTCGCTATAATCCCCTTTATTCCTCATTAATGAGATGGCGGTGGTCATGGTTCTTGTTTTATATTGAATGTTCCCTCCCACGATCATAACGGCCCCTACTTCACTGATGGACCGTCCAAAGCCGGCTGCCAGTGTAAAACAGATATCCGGTTTCATTTCTCTTAGGAGAAGGAAAAAAGTCTGGCTCCGGCTGGCATTCATGCTGACCGCAAAGGTCCGAATCTCTGGGGCCGCTTTCTTTGCCGCCGTGCAGACCATACCGCTGACAATGGGAGTGATAATGAGCAGCTGGGCAATGACCATGGCCGGAAAAGAAAACAACAGGGAAAGTCCGCCAAAAGGCCCTCTGCGCATGAAAAGAAGATAGACCAGAAGACCAACCACCACCGGCGGGAATCCCATAAGGGTCCGGTTTACCCGCAATATAATTTTCTTTCCGCAAAAATCACTTTTTTCTAACAAAAGCCCCAGTGGAATCCCAAGCATTGCTGACAGAAGGGTCGACACAAGTCCCAGCCTTATGGTGAGCCATATGATATCCACGGTTTCCTGATTCAGGGTCAGATGGAAACTTGAAAGAAATACCATAAGCCGGCTCCTTTATTTATTGGCCTTTGCATTGGGAGTAAATAAGGACTGTCCGTATTCATCCATTCCAAAACTGCCGATCAGCTTTTGAGTGTCATCAGACAGAATCCAATCCACAAAAGCCTTGGCTCCTTCTGCATTGATTTTTGGATTTAAGTCGGGATTTACTGCAATGACCCCATAATAGTTGAGAAGCTGGGTATCTTTTTCACAGATGATATCCAGGGAAGTTTTTTCTTTTGTTGTCAGCCAGGTTGCCCGGTCAGATAACGTATAGGCTCCCTTTTCATCTGCCATGAGAAGCGTGGCTCCCATTCCCTGACCGGAGCTGATATAATTAGGATTGTCGCCGGGTGTAAGATTCATGGATTTCCATATGGAACGTTCTTTTGTATCGGTGCCCGAATCATCTCCTCTGGAAACAAAAGCGAATTGATTGTCAAAAATAGACTGAAATGTTGATTTTACATCCTCATTCTTTTTTATCTTTCCGGCGGGGCCTGCCACAACAAAATCATTATACATGACGTCGTAACGCTTCACTCCGTACCCTGCCTTCATATACTCCTCTTCTTTGGCCTTCGCATGAACTAAAAGTACATCCGCTTCTCCGTTTTCTCCCATCTTTAATGCTTCTCCGGTTCCCACAGCTACCGGTTCCACCTCCCAGCCTGTTTTCTTTGTAAAATCCGGGAGAATCACGTCTAAAAGTCCGGAGTCCTGGGTACTTGTGGTGGTAGCCAATATGATTTTACCTTTTACAGGTAGGGACACAACGTCATCTCCTGCCGCAGCCGTTTCCTCCGACGGGTGCTGTGCCGTGGTTACCGAAGTCTTAAAAGTACTGCATCCCATTAATAAAGTACTAACTATCAGGCTTAATAGTATCATTCGTATATATTTCATCTCATGTTCCATCCTGTTTTATTATTTTGTTTTTGTTGCCGGTTTCAAAAACTTCTTTTCTCATCCCCCAATCTGTGACATATAATTCTGCTCACAAAACTCGGGATACGTTAGAGAATGAAAGCTGTGCCCGTCTGGTTTTTCATAGATGCCAAAAGCAATGGCCCGTTCCAAACTCGAATCGTCTGTTTCCCGTCTTAGGATGGATTTTAGATCCAAGCCTTTTTCATATTGGAGACAGGTCTTTAAATGTCCATCGGCAGTCAGCCGTATCCGGTTACATTCCTTACAAAAATTATGGGACATGGCACTGATAAACCCGATAGAGCCAAGAAAGCCTGGTATGGAATAATATCGGGCCGGCCCGCTCCACTTTGACGGCGGAAGGGGAATTAACGCTCCGTAAGTATGGGTAATCAGGCAACGGAGCTCCTCTTCCTGCCGAAAGGAATGGCGCTTTCCTAATCCTATGGGCATCATTTCAATAAACCGGACACTCAATGGATTTTTCCTGGCTAGTCCCACCAAATCTGTGATTTCTTTTTCTGATGTATCTGTCATAGGTACACAGTTGATTTTCATCTTTAAGGCTTTGTATTGAACCGCTTCTTCTAGGGCAGCATACACCTGGGAAAAACAGTCTTTGCCTGTAATGTGCCGGTACCGGTCCGGAGCCATGGTATCAAGACTTATATTGATCCCATCTAATCCTGCCAAGCAAAGGCCGGATAGGTGTTCCCTCAAAAACACTCCGTTGGTGGTCAGGGTGACACGCCTGATTCCTTCCAGCCTTTTGATTCCTCCAACCAGAGAAACAATATCGTCCCTGACCAGCGGCTCTCCTCCGGTAATCCTTACATGCTTCATTCCAAGCCGGGCAAAGCACCGGCAGAGTCTTATGATTTCCTCATCAGTCAACAGGTCACTCTTTGGAAGAAAAACGGCACCTTCTTCCGGCATACAGTATACGCAGCGGAGATTGCATCTGTCCGTCACGGAAATTCTGATGTAATTAATGTTTCTTTTGTATTGATCTATCATTTTTTATCCTTTTAAGTAAGCGTTTTGCTTACGGTATCAAACGTATCAAACCGGCAGGTATCCTCAATGGATCTGGAAATTTTAGTCAATCCCTTTCCAAGGCTCACTTCGATAAAATTTTTGATCCCTGACCGTGATAAGAAAGCGATGGAATCCCCCCACTTCATGATGCTGTACATGTTTCGCACCAATTCGTCCGAAAGGTCCCTGGATTTCCACCGGATGCTCTGATCAATGCTGGATAGAAACGGAATGGGAGAATCAGCAACCTTGATTGTTTCTACGCTGACGGACAAATCCCGTTGGGGTCTATGATACAAAGGCGTATGAAATGCAAATTTGGAATCAATGGCATAAACATGAAGGGCACCTCTTTCTGCCGCAAGAAGGCAAACCTTCTGAACGGAATTTTCATATCCTGAAATCACAAAACAATAGGGGTTATTTTCGCAGGCAATAAACACTCTGCCCTCATTCCGGCTATCCTTTATGATCCGGCCAAGCTCTTCCTTTTCAAACCCTATGATGGTTGCCATTCCTTCTCCTGCACTTTCTTTTTGGCTGATTTCATGAAGCAAAAAAGCTCCTGCCTCAAACGTGATGGCTTGACTGCAGGCCAGTGCCGTAATGAGTCCCATGCTGTAACCAAGGAAATAGTCCGGCACCACGCCCCGGGCGGCATACCATTGGTAGATGGCATAATCACAGGTGTAGATGGTCAGCCAGTTATAGAGATTGCTTTCTGTGTCCATGGCTGGTCCATAAAGATAGGAATTGATATCTATTTTATACGTTTCTTTTAAGATGTCTGATAGCTGATGAATCCTACCTCTTTCCTTATCGGGAATCTTATGGATTACCTTCCGGTAATCCGCTCCGATTCCAGCAAACATCATTGCCAAATTGTGTTTGTTTTTAAGATTGCGTTCCATAGCTGCCCCCTATATTCTTATGATTCCGTCTGGTTTTAAAATAGATTTTATTTGTCCGCCTGTCCCATATCAGCCAGCTGACAGAAGATAAAATTACAGCAGTGACACACAGCAATAACAGCTTCATCTTTTTATACAATCCCTCCACACTCCTCTCCATTCCAGTCAAGTTCCTTTATACGATTTCACGGTATAAATAAAATGCTTCCGCATAGGCCGTATTGATCTCCGCTCCCCGATATGCCGCCACCAGCCGGCTGGTATCCAGGGTTCTGGTCTGGGCATTGTTTTCTGTGGAATAAACAGAAAGAGCCGCCAGTTTATCCTCTATTTCATTGGTGATATCCACATAGTAATTGGGTTCAAATTTTTTTGTAGAAGCAAATATTTCATAAAACAACACTTTTTTTAGAAAAGGTGTTTTTGATGGCCTGCACCAGACCATGGCCGCCTGTGAAACGATCCGGTGATCCGAATTCATATCAGAATCATAATGACAGTATAAAACTTCTGGCTTTAACTCAAAGATAATACGTTCCAGAGATGTTACAATATCAAGCTGAGGGATGGTATCTAACATGATCAAGGGATGCTCTGCAAAGAATATCTCCTGTATTCCCAACACGTCTGCCGCTTTTTTTGCATGAGCTTTTCTTGTGTTTACCAGTGCTTCATCAAAGCGCTTGGAATACTTTGAACTGATAAAGACCACAAAAACCTGATCTCCTTTTTTTGTATGCCTTTTTATGGTTCCGCCACAGCCCAGCACTTCATCATCAATATGGGATGCAATTACCAGCACTTTCATCTTTCTGTTCCTCTCTTTTGTGATTGGTAGTAATCTTCTAATATATCATTCATAGTCTTTGATGCCTGAAACGATAATTTCTGACGGGCCTTTTCGGCACAAATAACGGAGGGAAGTGTCTCCTTTTCTTCCCTTATGATGAGGGAAGACTTGGAATCGCATCGCTTAAGGATTATGTTGACCAGTTGAAGCATGGACATAGAATCCTCCGGGGCTAAGTTAAAAACCCCTCCGCCCAAAAAACAAAGGCACTGACTGATGGCCTGGGTAAAGTCCGTCACATCAAGCAACTGGATGATCTTTTTAGGAGATACAAAAAGTTCCAACGGTTCATGGTTCCTTGCCCGCTCAAAGAACAAGGGAACTGCTGCAAGGTTCTTCTGCCCTGCTCCGGTGATGTTGACGGGGCGGAGAACCACCAGCTTATTTTGGGGCAGCAGACTCTCGCAAAGAAGCTCTGCCTCATATTTTGTCTTTGCATAATTTCCCACCGGAGCGATGGGAGACTCTTCTGTGATGATCTCTTGCTCTCTTGCGTAAACAGCAGCCGTGGAAATGTAAATAAACTTTGAATATCCGCATGCATGAATGAGATTTTCTGTTCCCTCCACATTGACCCGGTGAAAGATCCGGCTGTCAATGTCCGCTCCAACCGTGGTACGGTTCAATGCCGCCAGATGAATGACCGCATCAAACTCCCGATCCAGCTGGAATCTCTTTGTAATATCCACCGGATAATATCCATCCAGAGGATGAGCGGAAGAAGGTTGTCTTCCCAGCCCATAGACCTTATGACCATAAGACTTGAGTCTGGAAAATAGATATCCTCCCGCAAAACCATTCACGCCTGTAACCAGCACATTCATAATGCTCCCTCCCGATATGCAATCCCAATCTGTTTTTCTTCTACTGTGATCCACTGAATTTTTAACAACGCATGGAAAACGTCCAGTGTGAGTATGGCTCCCGGAAGAGTTAAGCCAAGGGGGAGGGATATCGTTCCCAAATCAACGGTAAGCCCCACAGAGAGGGCCTTTGTGACTGCCTCCTTCATCACCCATGTCCTGCAAAACATCTGGTACTGCTCCTGCCTGGAGAGCCTCTGGTAATAGGTAAATTCTTCCGGCGAATAGAGCACTTTCAGAGCCTCATACGTTCTTTTTCTGAAGGACTGGGCTGTTTCAATATCTATGCCCACCTCCCTGGTTCTGTCTGCAATCAGAATCAGATATTCTCCGCTGTGGGAAAGATTGAATTTCATATCCGTGACCGGCTCTAAAATAAAGGGCTTTCCGTATGAATTTCTGCTAAACCGGATCTCATTTGGAGAGCAATCCAGAACCCCGCTTAATATGAGCCTGGTCAGCGAACGCCGGAGCATCATTCTGTTTTGCGGCCGCGGCATCCGAATAAGGTTTAACCGTTTTTTCTCCTCATCCGATAAATAATCCTCATAATGAATTTCACTTACTTTTCTGCATCGGTCCAGGTCTGCCAGATACACATTTTCTTTTAAAAGAGTGACCGCCCCAAGTCCTATCAGATTCAAAAGTCCGTACACAGCAGCTAAAACCTCTTAATAAGTGCTAAGATGGCATCTTCTCTCCTGGTATCGGCCATATGAGGATCAAAGTGATTCTTTTTTGCGATTTCGACCAGGATCATTCTTATAAAAAAGTTCTGGGAAGAGATATCCAGTTTCCCTCCCAAATAGAGAGTCTCATAATGCTTGTTCTCCAAATATCTGGATACCCCCTGATTTACAATCCCGGAATAGCTTTCTTTGGAATCCAGTCCGTGAATAAAAAAGGTAACCGGTTTGGTTCTCAGTCTTTCCTTGTTTTTCTTTACATAACCGGTCACAGAACCAGGAAGTTTCCCTCCGTAAATTCCTGTGCCAATGTAAATATGGGAATAGCCCGATAAATCCAGGTTTCCTGCCTCTGATATCTTATGGATATCAAGAGGATGGTCTGCGTGAGCCTTTATCCGCAGAACGGTTTCCTCTGTCGTATGATTTTTTGATGCATACAGAATCAGATTTTTCATGCTGCCTCCTACTTTTCGTTCCAGAAACCCTTGAAGTAACGCTCATCCATTCCGGCTCTTAATTTTTTCCAGTAGTCCACGTGATCCACATACCAATCCACTGTTTGAGAAAGTCCGGAGGAGATATCATACTGGGGCTGCCAGCCAAGGGCCTGGAGTTTTTCAGTGTTTAAGCTGTAACGAAGGTCATGCCCCGGTCTGTCGCTGACATAACGGATAAAGGATTCATTTTTCCCCATCAGAGAAAGAATCCGCTTTGTCAAATCCAAATTTGTGACCTCCTGCCCACCGCCTATGTTATAGACCTCTCCATTTACTCCATCTTTTATGACCCGATAGATCCCGCTGCAGTGATCTTTCACATAAAGCCAGTCCCTGATCTGGCTGCCGTCGCCAAACACGGGAACCGGAATCCCTTCATAAAGATTGGTGATAAATAAAGGGATGACTTTTTCAGGATATGCGAACGGTCCGTAGGTATTGGAGGCTCTTGTGATACAGACAGGAAGGCCATAGGTGGCAAAATAGCTGTAAGCCAGACGATCTCCCCCTGTCTTGGACGCAGAATAAGGGTTTCTTGGCTTTAATTCCGAGGTCTCATAAAAACTGCCTTCCCGAATCTGTCCATACACCTCATCGGTGGAAATCTGAATGAATTTCTCCAGAGTCTCCCGGTTCTTTAATGCCTGCTCCAGAAGTACATACACGCCGATCACATCGGTCATTAAAAAATCCTGGGTGTTCCCAATGGAACGGTCCACCGCAACCTCTGCCGCAAAATTGACCACTACATGGACCCCCTCCATCAGTGTTTCCACCAGACCAGAGTCACAGATATCTCCTTTTACAAATTCAAAATCTTCCCGGTCTATTACCTCTGCCAGATTCTCCATATTACCAGAATAGGTAAGCTTATCCAGTACGGTCACATGGATATCGGTTTCCTTTTCGTATAAATATTTCACGAAGTTTGAACCGATAAACCCTGCACCGCCAGTAATTAAATAGTTTTTCATCTTCACTCTCCTTGGTATTTTTTATATAATATGCTGGCATTATGCCCGCCAAAGCCAAAGGAATTAGAAATTGCCATCGTTACCTCTTTTCGGACGGAAACATTAGGTACATAATTTAAATCCAGTTCCAAGTCCGGCTCCCTGTAATTGATGGTAGGGGGAATGATCCCCCGTTCCATCGTCAAAACCGTAACGATCCCCTCAATGACTCCCGAAGCGCCTACCGTATGACCGATCATAGATTTGGTAGAGGATACAAAAAGGTTCCTTGCGTGGGAGCCAAAACAGGATTTAATGGCCATGGTCTCATATTTGTCATTGAGATAGGTGGAGGTGCCGTGGGCATTGATATAATCAATATCCTCCGGTTTTACGCCGGCTTGCTCCAGGGCAAGCTTCATGGTCTTTGCCATCATGATGCCATCTCCCTCCGGGGCCGTAATATCTCCGGCATCGCTTGTGATGGCACAGCCCCCAACTTCTGCATAGATTCGTGCATTGCGTTTCCTTGCATGTTCTTCTGACTCTAAAATCATAATTCCGGCCCCTTCTCCCATAACGAATCCATCCCGGTTTTTGGAGAACGGACAGCAAGCGGCTTCCGGCATGTCGTTCTTTACGGACAATGTCATGATCTGGTTAAATCCTTTGATATACTCTTTTTGGATGTGAGAATCGGCACCTCCCGTAATGACAACATCAGCAAAACCAGAACGGATCAATTGCTGCCCCAAAGCAATGGCATAAGCAGATGATGCACAAGCGGTCGATACATTAAAGTTGGGGCCTTTAAGCCCGTAGCGGATAGATATCCAGGCACTGGGCGCATTGGGCATGGATTTGACAATGCAATTGCTTTCAGACCGCTCTTTCTCCACGTCGCTGTAGGCAGTGGTTACAATCCCCAAAATCACGGCAACCCGGCTTTTATCACAAGCCTCAAAATCAATGCCGCTGTCTTTGACCGCCTCATCTGCCGCCACCAATGCCATTTGGGTCAAACGGGTCATCTTGCTCCGCTCTCTCTTTTTTATCAGCTCTTTTGCTTTTTCCAAAAAGCTGTCATCTACCTGGGCGGCGATCCTTGTCTCTAGTTCGGATGGATCAAACAGGGTGATGGGTTTTACTCCCGATATCCCCTCCGTCATTTTTTGAAAGCTTTCCTCCATGGTGTTGCCCAATGCATTTAACATCCCCATGCCTGTAATTACGGTCTTGTTTTCTTTCATGGATACTCCCCCTTATGTGTAACGATACATACAAAAATCTGCCGGAAGAAATAACGGGTCCCTGGTCTTTTCATACTCTTCCATCATGGTTTTTAAAATGGCCGCCTTTGGAAGCTCCTCATAAAGAACGTTTAAGGAAGCAGATAAGCCCAAGACTTCCTCTACGCTTTCCTTAAATTGATTTTTATCCAATAGCGGATCTTCCATATACCGTAAAATCTCATTTAATAAAAAAGCAATCAATTTTATCCTGTACGCTTTCTCCCACGCTTCCCGGTTTTCTAAAAAATCCAGCCCCCTTTGAACGGGATCTTCTAAAGACAGAAGTCCTCCGCCCCCTCTTCCGTCTTTTCCCTGTTTCATTAAATCCGTTATCTGTGCAAGAAGAGGCTGATATAGGGAAACATGACGTTTATCCGGGAGATTGGCAAGGCACTGGGAGATGATTAGAAAACCAGTAGAATCCACCATCTCAAAGATTCCAAAGACAAGCACCTTCCCGGTAATCCGGTCAAGGTCTTTTAAGGTCAGTTCTCCATCTAAAGACAGCTTGTAGGTAAATGCGGCCAGTGAGATCAAAAGTTTCGATAACACCAAACGGCTTTGTCCTCTTAATACCAAAGGTTTCCTGCCGGTCATAGCGAGGAACGTAACCATTTTTTTGACCGTCTCTTCGCCTGTATCGGGACCTGCATTGACTTCTGCCGTGGAAATCACTTTTGACGGGTAGAAAAAATGGAGCCCCACGCAACGCTCTTTTGCTTTTACACCATCAAATACATCCGTTACGTCAAGAGAAGAGGAATTGGTTGCAAAGATACAAGTCTCTTTTGCGATCTCTTCCAGTTTTTTAAAAAGCTCCTGCTTAACCTTTAAATCTTCTGTGACAGTCTCGATGATAACATCACAAACAGCCAAGTCTGAAAGCCTGTCTGTAATCATCGGAGTTTCCTTCCCCGTAAACCGGGGGATTCTATTTAATATCTTTTGGGTTTTCTTTGTGATCTTTTGAATCTGTTCCATTTTTCTTGAGACCAGTATGACATTGCAGTCACAACCGATCAGAGAATAGAAGAGATCCTGACCCATTCTTCCTGATCCAACGATTCCTATTGTCATTCTTTTCCTATTCTACCAGCAGATCACTTCCATATTTCAGGCGATATTCATCTCCTGCAACTTTACTGGTTTTATACAGTTTTCCAACCTGTTCATAAAATTTTGCTTCCGGTAACACGGTTTTCACCACCGCATTGGTCAAGTTATAATAATCCAGGTTATGGTTGATGATGTCTTTTTTCATAGTTTCATAAAGATCTGTTCCCGGAAATGGGGTAAGCACCGTAAAACCAGCATGGTAAATGGGATTATCATTCACAAACTGAGCGACCCTGTCAAAATCAGCTTCCACATATTCCGGTCTTACAATGTAATTCCCGTTGACTAAAATCCCAAGGCTGTTCAAAAATTTCAAAGCACCGGAAATGTTTTCTATGGTATTTTGTTTGTTATAAGCCTCTAATTCTTCGTTGCTGGTGGCTTCTAACCCGCAGATCGTGATCCGGAGTCCTGCTTTTACGGCAAGTTCGATAATATCGGGATGCCGGATCACCGTATCCGTCCTCACATCTGCCAGATAATGATGGTGATTTAATCCTTCTTCTATTATTCTGGTAAATAATAGCCTGGCTTTTTTTATATCGCCAAAGGTGTTGGCATCGCAGAAACGGATGATGGGATATTCATCCATGGTTTTTAATTCCCGGATAATGCATTCCACATCTTTATGAAAATACCGTCCCCCTGTGGTCTGCCAGATGCTGCAAAAGTTACATTTATGAGTGCAGCCCTGGGAAGTACTGATGTAATGGATCTTTTTCCCCATCTGACGGATGGTATAATTATATTTATCCGTCAGCTTCCGGTTTGGCATAACCGTATCCAGAATATGCTGCTCCTTAATTTCCTCCGTGCTCAGACTGCAGATAGAAGGAGTATAATAAAGGCTTGTCCCCCGATTAAGCCCCAGTCCCGGAATTTTACTGAAATCTGCCAGCCAGCCATCTGCCTGAAACATTTCTATCATCTTTTTAAAGCTGTATTTTCCAATTCCAACGGTAACAAGATCCGCATTGGAACCTGCAAACGAATCGGGACACAGGGTCGGATGGATGCCGCCCACCATGGTTAAAATGTCCTTTTTGTATTCTTTTGTTATATTTAAGATTTTCAGGACGGAATTATACTGGGCTGTGATGCATGTAACTCCCACAAAATCAGGAGAAAACCGCTTTAGCTCTTCCACATACGCCTGGACAAAATCATATCCCGGAATATTATCCTCTTCTGTCTTTTGATCCAGGATCACCACTTCATCATCAGGTACCATGCTTGCCAGCTCATTAAGAGCAAGAGGCGGCCCCACCATGACTCTTCTCCCAAAAGATTTTCTTACGGCATCGTCAGCAAAATCGAACATACGGAACACTTTGGGAATGGGAGGATTGACCAATAGTATTTTCATCTTTTGTTCCTCACTTTATATTTTTCTTAAAGTAAAACCTGCCTGCATGAATTTGCTAACCTCCATGACAAAGCTGAAAATCAAATCCCCGCTCTGATAGGTATGTTCCTTTAACAGATTATCAATAGAAATAAGGGCGGCGGGAGGACCTGCGTACCCAACCTCTTCAATGGCACTATAAAACTGGTCTTTCCGTATTCCAAGACCAAGACATTCTTCAATAATCAACTCTCTGACAAATTTTGAGGGCATATTTACTACAAAATGCTTTAAGTCTTTCAAATTAATGGATTTTTCATTTAACATTCGTACCAGGGCATTATAGAAAATGGATTTACCGTTTTCTTCCATGGCGTAATCCCGCATTTCATTCAAGTACATTTGCCGGATATGATGATAGCCGTTCTCATAATCCTCTCTGGGGTTTGTCCAATGATAGGGATAGCGGTTTCCCATGGCTGACTGCTTTTTGCTTCCCGAAGATTCAAAGTAGGTATCCTCCAGATAAAGCCCTTCCTTTTCATCTTTTTCTGCAGAAAATACCATGGCACCTGCCCCGTCGCAAAGATACCAGCGAAGGAACACATCTTCTTTGGTTATAAGGGTCTGATTATAAAATTCCGGAATAAAGCAGGAGCTTGCTACACTGGAGGAGATAACAAGCGCATTTTTATATTCTCCGGAGGCCAGCATGATATGGGCCAGCTTGATTGCTTTATAGACGGAGGTACAGTTGGAATGAATGTGGATTTCCCCGCACAAGTCAATCCCCAGTTCCTCCTGTATTCTGGTGGTGATGGGCGGGATTTGGTGAGAAAATGCGCCGCCGTATATCAATAGATCAATGTCCTTTGCCAATACCCCCGCTGCATCCATGGCCTTTTTTGCGGCTTTGACCGACATGGTAAGATTGTCATCGGTAAAGGTTCTTGTTTGATTGTCAAAGGCATAGTAGCATTGGTTCACTCCAAGCATTTCTTTGATGATTGGCTGGACTCTTTCTGCCCAGTTTTTGATTTTTTTAGGCGCCTCCTGAAACTCTCCCAGATAATGATTGATTTCATCAAAATCAATGGGATTTCCCGGAAGATATGTACCTACGCCGGATAACTTTACATTGATAGTCATCGGATCGACTCCCCTCTTTCACTAAAATATTTTTCTTTAAACAGATCTAAGAAATGAAACCGGTCGGTAAAATGGTACTCCCGATGATGTTCATGGATAAAAGCCAGGAGCTTTCTTGCATATTCCAGCGAGCTTTTTCTGGGAACCAAAAGATCAATCACTCCCAGCTGCTCTGCTTCCTGGGAATCAATGAGGCTCCCCTTTACAATCATCTCATAGGAATGAAAAAAGCCTGCTTCTTCAGAAAGCCTCAAGGTCCCGTTTACCCCTGGAAGAAGCCCGAAGGTGGATTCCGGCAATCCAAGCCTGGCACCTGACTCACAAATCCTTATATGGGAAGCCAGTGCCAGTTCAAATCCTGAGCCGATGCAGAAGCCGCTAATGGCACTAACCACCGGAATCTCCATTTGAAAAAGTTTTTTAAAGCTATCTTTACACTCCAGATACCATTCCGGGTAACGGGTCACAACACCATCTTTTACTGAAGTATGGGTGCTGATAAAATCCAGGAGTTCTAAAACATCTGCCCCTGAACTAAAATGCCTCCCGCTTCCATATAGAATGATTCCGGAAGCATTTGTTAATAAGGCATACTCCTTAATGACCATGGATATCTCTATCAGGAACTGGGGTATCATTTTATTGGCAGGAGGCATGTTCATGCAGATATACCCAATCCCCTCTGATTCTTCATAGACGATCGTTTCAAATTGATGTTCTTTCACTTCTTCTCTTCCTCAGTTTTTAAAAGAGCCAGTTGACAAAAATAAGCGGTTTCAGGATCCGTCATAAGGGGTTGTCCCATCAGACTGCACTCTTTATAACGATTCATACAGCTTTTAATTGCATGAAGCTGCTCCCTGGTCCGTCCCAAAGTCAGGTTTAAAATTTGTGATTCTAAATCTTCATAGAAGCTGGCGTTCCTTAAAAGGGCATTGGCAAGGCCATGGCTTAAGAGTTCTTTACTGCTCAGCCTCCGTATTTCTTCTCCCAACGAAGCTTTGGGTGCAAATAACAGATGCAGAAACCGGAGCCCCTTCCTATGGTGCGGATCAAACTGCAAGGCTCCATTTTCAGAAATCAAGCACAGATCGAATGCATACATCTTTTCGTAAAGACTCATGGTAAACTCACAGTTAAGGATTAAAACCGCTATGAGATAGGGATCAAAAAGGATTCTTTTTACCTCTGCGAATTCTGTCTCTGACATGGGGCTGAAACAGTCCTTTTTCAGATCCAGAATAATGATGTTTTTCCCGCCTGGTTCCATGGTTCCATTTACAAACGGGACCAGATCTTTAACGGTTCTGATTTCCAAAAGCAACATATGGTCATCCATCAAATCAATCCCCCTTATGGGCGATGGCTGGTTCTTTGGCTGAAAATACTTCTCTGATATGAGGCGGAATGTCATACACGATCCGGTCCTCGGACACAAGAAGCATCTTTACCTTTGCCTTCATCATGGTAGTTCTTCGATCTTTGCCCACTGCTTTATGATCAGATACAATATAATTGTTTTCGATCCAGTAACGGCTGTTTATGACAAACTGATCAAACAGCCTTAATTCTTTGATATATTTGACGTTTACTTCAATGACGACCGGATATAGCTTCTCCCGCTCTAAATCCTCCATCATGGAAAACTCACGAAAGAATTTCCAGCGCACCGTTTCTAAATAATTTAAATAAACCGAATTATTTACATGTTTGAAAGAGTCCAACTCATGCCCCTGAACTTCAAACCAGCACTGATTCGTTAAAATATGATCATCTCCTGTTCCCTTACCTATCCATGGTCTTTAACAGCTTGGCAAAATAACTGCTTTCTTTTTCATACATGGGCCAACAGCCGGCCCCGGACTGATCCATACTGTCATAAAGGTATTTTATTTGACTGGGGGAACAGTTGTCTGTCAGTCCCTCGATCAGTTCCACCGCTTTGGAAAACGCTTCTTTTTTTTCTGTAAGCTCATCTGCCAGTCCAAGACCCACGGCTTGTCTGGCGGTTATCATATCTCCTGATAAAATGAGCCTTCTGGCTTCTCTCGGTCCGATCAGCTTTGGAAGTCTTACGGTTCCTCCAAACCCAGGCAATAAACCTAGGGTTACTTCCGGAAAAGAAAACAAAGCAGATTCTGCCGCCACCCGGTAATTGCAGCTGAGGGCAATCTCAAGTCCCGCTCCAAAGCAGGCTCCTTCGATGGCCGCCACGGTGACCAGAGGAAGGGCTTCCAGGCAGGATAATATCTTTTTCCCCTCATTCAGTTGTTTTTCAAGAATCTTTGGGGTATCTTTATACATCCGTATCCGGTCTACATTGGCTCCTTTGCTGAAATTCCTTCCGTTTCCCGTTATGATCAGTCCCTTAAACGGATTATGATACAGCCACTGTTTCAATTGAGGGAGATCCATAAAAACAGCATCATCCACCAGATTATCTCTTCCATTTTGAAGTCTTAATACTCCGATGCTTTTTCCCACAGTATCATATTTCACCATAAACGCAGACTCTGTGTCCATGATTACAGCGCCTCTACGATGTCATTTTCCTTTTCATATACCAAATAGGCAGTCTCAATGACTTCTTTGATGGTATTGGCCGGATTTTTAAGTAAATATTTACCAATATTCTGCATCTGGATGTTTAAGCTGTATTTCTTTTTTAACTGTTCGATTAACTCAACAAACATCAGGGAATCACCGTCTAAATCATCAATTACGGATAAGTCATCCTTAAGCTCTGTTACGGGAACCTCACACTCATCGGCTAAAAATGAGTATACCATTTCTTTAATTTCTTTTTTTGTCTCTTCCTTTAACTGTCTCATTTTATTTCTCCTTTGTTTTTTATTATGATTTAATATTTGCTAAAAATAAGTAAAGGCACCTGCTTAAAATTACAGCAATCACCAGAAAAACAACAAGCTCAGAAACATCGGTGGATACTCCATTGACTGACTGATTGATAAACATGGCAATAATAACAATGACAAGTACCATCTGCTTGATAACCATAACCGGTGCTAAGAGGTAACCAAACTTATTCTTTTTCATCAGTAAGATTCCTGACAGAATTCCTGCCGGAATCAGAATGGATAAGTCCAGAGCCTGGATCACCAACGTGGTGTAATGTTCCAGTTCCGCCGGAACTTTTTGATGTATAAGGGGAATGCAAATTCTCTTTAACCACATCATGCCAGCCAATACCGCGGTTAGGATGAGGATAGTTCCTACGAATTTTTCCGGAAATCCTTTGCCTAGTCTGGACGAAATATCTTCTTCCCATAAGGAGAAGAAGGTCAGTATAAAAGCAAAAAAGCAGGCAGACAAAACTGCAGCATATACGAGAAACAGCCCATTATACATTGCACCAAACGAATAGGTAGCATAAGTATAAAGAAGGTATCCCAAAAGTCCAAGAAGGAGAAATCTGCCTTTTAAGGAGCCTTTTCCCGCAAGCACCAACGACCCCAGCAGTGCAGGGATTCCAAGAACCAAAGTTACCCCATCCTGGGCTTTTGCCTGCAATGCCATGGAGACGGATTCATTTTTATAAATCCCATGTCCATATGCCATTACAAGGTTCCCATGGATCGAACGCAGCGAAATCTCTTTCTCTCCTCCTGTCAGAAAAATTCCGCAGGCAGCGGCGGTTCCCGCCAGTATTACTATCAATATGGTTAAGAAACTGATTGCTTTTTTATATTTCATCATTCTCTCCGTTTGACTCGATGCATCTGCTCTTTTTATACCCAAGCGAAAACGCTTTTAAATTAATATCTGCCAGTTTTTCCTGTACCACTTCTTTTATGGCTGTAAGCCATTTGTCCTCTTCAATTTCTGTGGTGGCTGCCAATGCTCCGATCAGAATTACGTTCACCGTCTTTAAGTTTCCGGCCTCTTTGGCATAAGCGAGGGCATCAATGACCTTACAATGGATTGGCAGGGATAGAAGCTTTTTCTCTAAATCCTCAGGATAGTTTGCCGTACCAGTGATGACCGGCATAGGATCAATCCGCTGGCTGCTTGTGATTAAGGTACCTCCAGGCTTTAGCCATTCCACATATCTGGCTCCTTCTAACAGCTCAAAAGCAAGAATCACGTCTGCGGTTCCTTTCTCTATGATGGGTGAATGGATCTTTTTACCAAATCTTACATAGGTCACTACGCTTCCGCCTCTTTGGGACATGCCGTGTACCTCGGAAACTTTTACATCAAGCTCCAGGTTTTGGGCCAGCTTCCCAAGAATCCTGCTGGCAACCACAGCTCCCTGGCCGCCAACTGCTGCAATCAGAATATTCATACCGCTTCTCCCTTCTTATGCTTCTTTCTTAATGGCATCAAACCTGCAAACGTTGGCACATAGCTCACACCCCACACAAAGCTCCTTTTTTATCTCTGCTATGCCCTGGGAAAAGGATATGGCAGGACATCCAATCTTCATACATGCTTTGCAGCCAATGCATCCTCTGATGTTTAAAGGTTTGTGGATCAGGGGTGAGTTTTTCAGGAGTATGCAGGGACGCTTCGTAATGATGACAGACGGCTCCTCGGCCTGTGTCTCCTCTATGATGATCCGCTCCAACTCCGTAATATCATAGGCGTCTACGGTTTGGATTCTTTTTATTCCAATGGCTTTTGCCAGAGCCACAAAATCAACGGCCTGACTCTTTTCTCCCCGAATGGTACAACCGGTTCCCGGATGGTCCTGGTGTCCGGTCATGGCGGTGGTGGAATTATTCAGGATAATCACCGTAACATTCCCCTGGTTGTATACCACATCAATCAACGCGGTGATGCCGGAGTGAATGAAGGTGGAATCTCCAATAACTGCAACTGTTTTCTTTGAAAATTCCTTTCCCCTGGCTTTCTCAAACCCAAAGGCCATTCCAATGCTGGCCCCCATGCATATGGACGTGTCCATGGCGCTTAAAGGAGAAAATGCCGCCAGCGTATAGCAGCCGATATCCCCGGATACGTGAAGCTTTAGCTTGTTTAAAACATAAAACACCCCTCTGTGATGACAGCCGGGACAGAGAACCGGAGGCCTTATGGGAATTCCTTTGGACAGTTCTGTCTCCACTCCAGCAATCGTCTCCTTGAGCACTGCGGTACGGACGATTTCCTGATTTAGTTCCCCAATGGTGGGAAGCACTTCTTTTCCAACGACCGCCAGGCCCCAGGACCTGATCTTCTCCTCAATGATCGGTTCCAGTTCTTCAATGACGTAAACGGTCTTACAGCTTTTTATGAATTCCGTAATTTTCTTTCTGGGAAGGGGATGGGTAATCCCAAGCTTCAAATAAGAAGCTTCGGGAAGCACTTCTTTGGAATATTGATACGCAATGCCGCTGGTAATGATTCCAATGTTCGTGTCATGATATTCCACCGTGTTAAGTTCTGTGGTCTCTGCAAATTCTTCCAACTTTCTTAAACGCTCCTCTGCGATGACTCTTCTCTTTTTTGCCACTGCCGGAGCCACGATATACTTGTTGGGATTTTTGTCATATTCCCTTAACTCCCAGGGCATCGGTTCTTTCAGCTCCACCAGGCTTTGGGAGTGAGAGATCCTCGTGTTTAACCGAAGAATCACCGGTGTGTCAAAAGTCTCACTGATCTCCAATCCCGCTCCCACAAACTCCTTACATTCCTGACTGTCCGATGGTTCCAGAACCGGAACCTTAGCCGCCTTTCCAAAGTACCTGGTGTCCTGCTCATTCTGGGAACTGTGCTGGCTGGGATCGTCTGCAACCACAAGCAGCAGACCAGCATTCACACCGGGATAAGAAATCGACATCAGGGGATCAGCCGCTACGTTCAGCCCCACATGTTTCATGGAAACAATCGTTCTCGCTCCCGCGATGGAAGCCCCGATTCCCACCTCTAATGCAACTTTCTCATTGGGAGACCATTCCGTGTTTATCGTTTCATATTTCTTTATATTTTCTGTAATTTCCGTACTTGGTGTCCCTGGATAGGCGGAGGCAACCGTTACTCCATATTCAAACGCACCCCTTGCAACTGCTTCATTTCCTAAAAGTATATGTTTCATACGTGTATCATTTCCTTTCGAAATGTTCCTGTAGATTATGAATGTCGTTTACCACCTTTTGAAAATGTCTGTCCCGTTCCTGACTGACCACATGGGCTTCTTCCATGGAAAATTCAACGGATACCCCTTGGTCTGTGGCTCCAAAGGAAAAGCATCCTACCGGGGTATAGGGACCGTTTAAAATGTAAAAACATATTTTTTTATACCGGTCACATTCTATAATTTTATAATCGGCTTGAATGGTCTTATCTGGAGGGCCATTCATCTCCTGCAAAAACACCGCACCGGTTTTGATGGGCTGCTCTGACGGATATTCCACCGATTTTACCCCCGGCCGCCATATCTTATTGTTTCTTCCGTCCAATAGGAATTCAAAAATTTCCTCTAATTTACCGTGTAACAAGACGCTTGCACTCGCATATGCCACCGTTTTATCTCCTTTGTCTGTCGTACTAAAAAACCTCATTGTCCCCAATGACCAGATTGGAAGTTTCTCCAAGAGAAACCGGACCTTTCGTCATGGGAGTATACGCTATGAGATTGCTGTATTCTGTACTTTCGCTAAATCCCGCACGTCTGAAATATTCCGCATAAATGGTAGAGCTTAATACATTCATAAGGGTTACCGGTTCTTTTATGGTGCCTGCTGCCTTTAATAATTCTAAAAATATGGTCTCATCCTCCGCTTCCACATCAAGGATATGTATTCGGCGGGAAGGCTCGTAGTATTTAAACACCACATATCCTCTCACCCTGCCCTTTTCCTGGAAAAAAAATATGCTATAGTTCCCGGAGGGACGCTTGAAATAACGCCAGGAAAAGTACTCCACCTCTTTTACAATGGAAAATGATCTTCCGTCAGCAATGCTTAAGGCAAAGTCCGAAAAAGCCTTTTCCCAAAACCGTAAATTAAACGAGGTAAGGGGACTGATGCGTTCATCCACGATTTTACCGGAAACCACATCTTTGATCCTCTTCGTTTCCAGGTAATAATTCTTTGGAAATGCAGTCCACCCTACTCTCCGGTGCCCGGGCAGAGAGTTTTCATTTGGAAATCCAATCAAGATTTGAACCCCTTGTTCCCCTGCCTTTGAAAGTACATACCGTCCCAGCTTTGTAAATAAATGGAAGCCCTGATATTCTGGTGTGACAAAAACATTGTTGCACAGCCCGCTCTTTACCAGCTTCCCATGAAAGAAGGCATGACTTTGCAGGATACAATATCCAGCGGAAAGAACCTCCTGGTCAAAGGCTCCATAGACAAGATTTCTGGAATCAAAAATCCATTCATAGTCCCTCTTTTCAAAGGGCCGCTCAAAGGCAAGTTCCCAGCCGATTATAAATGCAAGCTTTTCCCACTCTTTGGTCAGTCGTCTGAATTCCATGGCACACCCCTCCCCTTTTGTTTTACTCAAGTTATTTATCTGCCTCCAGCTTTTTTGCCAGTTCTGCAAACGTCATGGTTTTTTCCACTTCGTCATCTTCAATGTCCAGCTCCAGCGTCTCACTCAGTTCAATGATGAACTGAACCAGATTCATGGAATCAAACCGCTTTGCTTCTTCCAGTCTGGAGGACGGCAGAATATCATCATCCTCAAAAATCTCTGTGGCGAGTGCCATTATTACATCTAACATCGTAAGTTCCTCTTTTCTCCGTTTATTCCCTATGATTTTCTTTCTTCAGATAGCAGCCCGCCCAGGAAAGTCCGCCTCCGAAAGCTGCCAGAAAAACATGGTCCTCTTCATTTGCTTTTTCTGATTCCAGATATTCGTTTAAGGCAATTAAAACAGAAGCACCAGCCGTATTGGCGTATTTCTCCACATTGATGAAGAATGTCTCCTCCGGTAGGTTGGTACGTCTTGCAATCTCTTTGATAATGTTTCGGTTGGCCTGATGAGTGATGATCCGGTCAGCCGCTACGACATTCCTTTCTGCCAGGGTCTCAATCAGTGCACTTCCTTTTTCACAGGCAAAACGGTATACACTTTGGCCGTCCATAGAAAAGTAATAATCCCGTTCCTTTTTTACGGCTGGGGCCGGAAGCATACTTCCTCCTGCCGGTATCTGAATCACATCACAGCCGCTTCCATCTGAAAAAAGCAGGACATCCTTTAGCTCATAGAGTCCATGACCGGACACAAGGACCGCGGCCGCTCCATCTCCAAAATAGGGATAGGTAGCAATATCTTTTGGATTCAATAACCGGCTGTACACCTCTGCGGCTACCACGATCACATTTTTTATCCCATCTTTTATGAGAGCAGAAGCGATTTTTAATCCATAGATTCCTCCGCTGCAGACAGAATTAAGATCAAAACAAAAAGCGTTCTTCAAACCGCAGATTTCCTGGATCCTCGTTGCAGTCGCAGGCTGTATCCGGTCCGGAGAGGATGTGGCACAAATGAGGGCATCAATCCCAGATGGGTCCATTCCGGTCTTTTTTAACAGCTGCTTTACTGCCAGGGCACCAATATCTGAAGTACACTCGTCGGTCACATGTCTTCTTGTCTTAATTCCGGCCTTTTCTTCAATGAGCTGCCGGTATTTCGGCGGAAACTGGGTCAGCTCAGAATTGGATATTTCTTTGGCAGGCAGGTATTGCGCCGTATTCACGATATAAGCCATAATTCCTCCCCCTTATGTATGTATCAGAACAATTGAAATTCTTCATTCAGCTCATCAACCACCTTTTTAAAACCAGGAGATTCCAAAAAGGATCTGCGGTATCTTGATAAATTTTTTTTCACATTTTTATCATTAATGACCTGAAGAATCAGGGCCTTTAGGTTCTCTTTCTGAAACTCCTTGGTATTTGCCATAAACAGCCTTCCGCATCCATCGGCTTCCACGACTCTTCCATTGCTGGCCTGCTCTGCATGACCGGGGCATATGATAAGGGGCGTTTCATAAAGGATGGAATCCGTGATGCTGTTAAAACCTCCATGGGAAATGAACAAAACAGACCGTTTTAATACGTTCCGGTACTCTTCCAGGCTTAAATTTTCGTAAATCGTTACGTGATCCGGTAAATTGACCTCATTTACTTTATTATTCCTGTTTCCCCCAAAGGATACCACCACCTGATATCCAAGATCTTTAGAAGCATCAATGCAGATGTCCCAATAGGTATGGCTGAAACAGATGGTCCCAAGGCTGATAAATATGGTATCTTTTTTTTCGGTGAGCGTTTCTCTATCCACAAAAGCAGGACCTACGAATTTAACATTGGGAGGGTATTTATTTCCGCCGGGATGAAACTCCCTGGAGGTCACCACCATGGTGAATTTCCCTTCCGGCTCCATAATGCTCCACGGCTTATCCACCACCTTGCCATACTGTTTTTCCAACCGCTTTATGATGGAATTGAATTTCATGATATAGGGAATGGATACCGCCGCACTTTTTACAAGGCTCAAGGTAAATGCCGGGGTCTCCTTCATCATGATTTTATCCCCCATAAAGCTGCTTACAAAATATACATAAGGGATATGAAAGTATCGGGCGGCGATTTTACCCCAAATGGCTAAGGTATCGCATATGATAAGGTCAGGCTTTTCCCTTTCCACCTCTTTCATCATGAAGGGAAGAAGTTTTTCTGTAAATGTATAAAATACATAAAGCAGATTCATAAACTGGGACTGAAGCTTTTCATCTGCCGCAAGCTTATTATAATAATGATAGAATTCATCCGGATATTTCCGCAAATCCACCCCGTCCATAGAATCAAACTTGTGGAAATACTGCTCAAAGGTATAGTAGATAAGGGTTACATCCCGCTGGGACAGTTCCTTACACAGGTTGAGCTGAGGGTTTACGTGTCCTGACACCGGAAGACTGATAAACATGATCTTTTTCAATTTCCTTTTTCTCCTTCTCTTCTAACTCTTTCATTAAAACAGTCGCCTCATATAACTGCTCGAAGGTTCCCGCATCGGTCCATTTGGAGGTTAAAATCCCGTAAGTGAGTTGTCCCTGTTCTGCATAGTGATGGAGAACATCTGTGGTCTCATACTCATTCCTTGTGCTCAATTTCATATTTTTCAAAAGATCAAATACCTCTGGTTTAAAAATCCATAAGCCGGTGTTGACGTAATTGGAGAAAGGTACCTGGGGCTTTTCCACCAGCCTGGTGATTTGGTTTTTCTTAAATTCAACCACGCCGTAGAGTTTTGGATTATCGGACTGAGTGATCAGGATTTTGGCACTGAAATTTTCTTTTTCCGTTTCAAAATCCTTTACAAAGGAAGTCAAGTCCTCCGTCACAATATTATCGCCCAGAATTACCATGAACTCGTCCCCTCTGGCAAATTCCTCCGCACATAAGAGAGCAGCTCCTGTTCCTTCATTGCCCTCCTGAATCTCATAATGAAGCTTTACTCCAAACTCTTCACCGGTTTTTAAAAGCTTGTAAAAATGCCCTAAATATTCTCCGCTTGTTACGATGAGGATATCCTTGATTCCCACTTTCGCCAGGGTTTCTATGGGGTAATAGATCATAGGTTTCTTATAAACCGGAAGCAAATGCTTGTTGGTAATGATTGTCAACGGATTCAGACGCTTTCCGTGACCTCCTGCTAAAATAACACCTCTCATAAACAGCACCTCTCTGCTAATGTATTTTTTTATTTTCCAGTTCTTTTTTGATTTGTTTTTTTAAAACGGAATATCTCCATTTCATAAAAGCCAAATGATTTGGAACCAAACACAAAACATAGTATTTATGCAGAAACTTATTTTTTCCAGACAGTATATGAACATTCTCCAAGAGGATTCCCCCATCCGCGGGGTAAAAATTAAAGTATGCCTTCCCTCGCATGGGACCGCCCGCCCCGCGCAGGACAATTGATTTTCCCATGATCACTTTTGTAACCTTCAATTTGTAATAAAACAAAGGCATGGTAAAACATATGGTTCCGATGCAGCCAGATTCCATCTGCTTTCGGTCAAAGCGGATCCAAAGGACCGGAATCAAGTCAAACCACTTGTGAAACTTCTCTCTGTTATATACATGATCAAAAACAATCCCTGTTTCATCCTGGGGAACGGGAATAAAAACCGATGAACGTATCTCTATTTTCTCTTTATTATCTAACCAACCCATGGGATATCCGCCTCTTTGGGCTCCTACTCGCTTCTCCTGCGGCGCAGTGCCTTCTCGTCCTGCTTTGTCATCAGTTTACAAATAAGGGAGCTCATAATCTCATTCATCTTGTTTTCTTTTTGGGTCAGCTTTGCATTCAGATCAATTTCTTTCAGCAAAGCCTGAATGGGAATCACATCATCATAATCAACCGCCTTTGCTTTTTTGATGTACCTGGAAATGCCCAATTCTTCAAATCGCTTTACGGTAGGTGCGCCCTCCGGCGTAAGTCCTCTGTACCGAAAGTACTCCGGCAGCATCCCTTCTTTTTCCCCCACCCTGATGGTCGTGTCTTTAATGAATTTATCTTCCACGTCATTTTCTTTTTTCCGTTCGGGCCAGTGATAGTCTTCCAGTTTTAAACCACATTCCAGATTAAAACCATTCTGCAGCTGGTAAATACGATCTGCGGCAGCAAACATCTCCTCATCGGTAAAATCCAGATTGAGAATCCCATTGGTGATTTCCGCAAATTCATTAAAATAGGCTGCTCCTGCACTTGGGAGTGCGGTTACAGCAAAAAGGCACAACCCCAAACAGTCAATGACATATTTATAATTTTCATGCCAGCACACCACACGGCCTTTTTTATCTGCCTTGGCAAAATTTTTCTCAGCCTTTGTTTTAAAAATATGTTTGGAAACCACCTCGGAGAAAAAGCCTCCAAATACCGAGGTAAACACGTAGCCCTTTAAGTGGTCCCCCCCTCTGGTAGAGGTAAGGTAGCTTAGGGACTTGGCTAAATGAGAATTGGAATGAAGTCCGGCAGATGACTTGCGGATACAAAATGCATACTTTTCAGCATGTAAAACAAGGGAGGCCCGGTAAGCCCCTTCTGCTGCAATGTTTCCGATCCCTTCCCTGCGGCAGATTTTATACATCAACTCTTCCACATCCTCTGCATTTCCAAACTCATACGTCTTTTCCTCATCTGCTATGATGCCTCTCTGATAACACTCCAAGAGAAACCCAATGGTAGAACCGCCTTCAATGGCATCAAATCCCAGATTGTCGCTGAGATTTTTCAAATGAAGAATGCTGGCCCAATCGAAGATCCCGTTGTAAGGACCGATGCCTGCCACCGCACCATAATCCAGCCGGTCTCCCTTTTCTCCTTTGTGCCTCCCTTCCTTGATCTCATACTCTCTGGCACACCCAACCGGACAGTAAATGCAGGCTTTTCTTTTTGTCTCGTGTTTGTATAAGAAATTCTCCGCATATAAGTCTTTCACCTTTTTGTCATCCGATGTCTGAAAATTGCGGATGGGCAAGGCGCCCTGTTTGTGATACCTCTTGATTAGCATTAACGTCCCTTGAATCTTTCCTGATCTTAAAATGACCGACGCACGGCATTTCCTGATCCACTGATCCCTGATTTCTTTGACTTTCTCCGGATTCCAAACTTCAGGCTTCCCTGTCTTTTTTTCCACTACAATGGCCTTCAGCTTCTTTGAGCCCATCACGCAGCCCATGCCGGTTCTTCCAGCCACGTGGCATTTTGACATGATAATACTTGCAAAACGCACCAGATTTTCTCCCGCCGGCCCGATGCAGGCAACTTCTGAACCTTTCCCATGACGTGCGGCCAGCTTCTCTGTGACTTCTTCCGTTTGCATTCCCCAAAGCTCTGCGGCATCTAAAAGTTCGATCTGGCCCTGTTCTTTGATGAGAACATACACCGGATGATCTGATTTTCCTGAAAAAACCAGATGATCAATTCCCACCGTTCGCAGCCGGATGTTAAATTCTCCGCCCAGATTGGAATCTCCAAATGCGTCCGTAATGGGACTTTTGGCGGTTACTGTACATCGGTTACTGGCCGGAAGCCCGCTCCCCACCCCCGGCCCAATCCCAAAGATCAATAGATTTTTTTCTGAAAGCGCATCATAATCTGCCGCATCGGAATCATACAAAATCTTTGTATTGATTCCCGGCCCGCCTATGTAATTCTTTCTAAGCTCTCTGGTGATCTCTTCTAATCTCACTTCACCAGTGGTTAAATTGATGTAAGCAATCTGATTGTCATGAATTTTTTCCACGTTGACCAGCCTCCTTGCTGTATCCGCTTCTTCGATTGATAAGATTCAATGAACTTATTTAATTTCGCATAGTATAGCATAATCGTTTTTTTTACAAAATACCTTTTCATTTTCTGCCATAAAAACAGCAAAATCTCGTATACAGTTTCTTTGGTCCTTTTTCTACAAATTTTTACAATATTATGATAAAATAACAGTAATTAGAAAAATGGAAGGAGACCGGGACTTTATGATTAGAATTGCTGTCTGCGATGACGAACCTATATTCATTGAGCAGATCAAAGCCCTGATAGAACGCACACTATCAGAGGCATTAATCTCTTACTCAGCCGATTCTTTCACATCAGGAGAAGAGTTATGCGAGGAACTGGCACGTGGTGCTGTCTATGATCTGGCCTTTCTGGATATCAGTATGAATGGTATGAGCGGAATCGAATTAGGAGACAAATTAAGATATTATTTTGGAATCAAAAAAACCATTATTATTTACATATCTTCCTATGATAACAGGGCAAAGGAAGTGTTTTGCCTGGACACCTTCCGCTTTCTGTCAAAGCCCATTGATCCTGAGCTTTTTAAAAAGGATCTTATGAGTGCCTATAAACGGTTTGCCAAAATGCAGGACAAATTCTTTTGTTTTAAGGACATCACCAAAGGACAGTGTAATCTTCCCATTGAGGACATTCTCTATTTTGAAATAACCCAGGGTCACAAAATCAATGTGATTACAAAAGACAGTCATTATGTTTTCTTTGGAAAGCTGATACAGGTATTTGAACAATTGGAGGCACAGAAATTTTTATTGATCCATCATTCCTTTTTGGTCAATTATTGCCATATCCGGCAGATTTCCTATGAAAAGGTCCAGATGTCCAATCAAACGGAATTACCCATCAGCGGCCCGAAAAGGAAGGAAATAAGGGCGAAGTATTTACAGCTTAGAAAACAAAAGGAAGAATACATATGGTAGTGATCGTTACATATTTAACCATGAATATTCTTAGGACCTACGTGGTCTATGATTTTATCCAAACGTTCCTAAAAAAAAGAAGAGCCCCTGTCTGGGCCATTGGAACCGCTTATGTGATCTATTACCTTGTGGGGGCATATCTGTACTTTAATTTGTTTAGTCCCACTTTAAATATCGTGTTTAATCTGACTATTTGCTTTTTAATCTCTCTTTTCTATAAGACTTCCGTGTTTAAGCGGATTCTTGCTTCTTCTTTTCTTTATATATTGTCGCTTGCAAGTGAAGATTGTATGGCAGCGGTGCTTGTGCTGTTTATAGGCACCAGTTTTAAAACCATCATACAGCGGGACTGTTTTGTCATTATCGGAATCATTTTTTCCAATCTGCTGATGTTCGGTCTGGTTAAATGGAGCAAAGTCTTCTTTAAAACCCAGGAAACTTATCACACAGATGTCCAGCCTCCCCGCTGGCTGGCCATATTTTTGATTCCTGCAGGAAGTATCTACATATTAAACAGTCTGACGTTAGAAATCATTTCCAATCAATCGGAATCTTCCTTTTTATTGACCACTGCAGTTCTGGTATTGCTGGTGATCAATATTTTGCTGTTTCATTTATATGACAAACTTTTATTGGAGGAGAATTTAAAGTATGAAAACCTGCTGCTCTCCCAACAGAATGATGCCTATGAAAAGCAGTCTGTTCTGGTCCAGCAGTTCCAAAAAAGTATGCGGGAAAAACGGCACAACCTACACAATCATCTGGCTGCCATATCCGGCCTTGCGGAACAGGGGCAGAAAGAAGAATTAATGGAATATATAAAAAAGCTGACGGACAATGTAAGGGCCCAGGAATCGGGGATCAACAGCGGACAACCCATCATTGACGCATTGATTAACAATAAGCTTTATCTGGCCCAGCATTTTCAGATCAAAGCCCAGGTCCATATCCGGCTTCCTGAGGTACTTAAAATAAACAAGATGGATCTTACCAT
The DNA here is from genome assembly GCF_043633585.1 of Lacrimispora sinapis. NCBI lineage: Bacteria > Bacillati > Bacillota > Clostridia > Lachnospirales > Lachnospiraceae > Lacrimispora > Lacrimispora sinapis. The sequence continues at coordinate 2,394,710 of NZ_CP141832.1, forward strand.
TATCTTAGGCAACCTTTTGGATAATGCCATGGAAGCCTGTATGAAACTTCCAAAAGAAGAACGGGAGATTCTCATTGATATCTCAGAGCTACACGGGGTTTTAACCATACAAGTGATAAATACCTACGATGCCTCCAAGCTATGCATCAAAGACGGAAGGCCCTGTTCCACGAAAAAGGATAAGACCTGTCACGGGATCGGGCTAAATTCTGTTGACCATACCATAGCAAAATACAACGGGGTCTTAGAATATGATTACGGCAAACAGCAGGACGGGGAAAAGAACCTTTTTACCGTAAATGTTCTGTTGTATCTGCCTGACGAAGCCTGCTGACCGCACCAGCCATCGAAAAAAGGGGAATTCTATGCCAGAGACAAACCATATCAGTAAAACACACAAGATTTTATTATGCAGCACGGATACACAGTCGGAAGAATACCAGGAGATTCTTATGGAATACAAGTTATCCATCTATGTGAACCACATTCGTTACGTCAATCTCATCTGTACTCATAAAAATTTATACGAATTAGTTCTTGGGAATTTATTTACGGAAGGGATTATTCAAGAGATCTCTGAGATAAAATCTATAGAGATCGCGGAAGACGAAGGAAAAGCATACGTGGAATTAGTGACAAGCGATGTGTTTAAAGATTTAATCGGGGCAACCGAAGGAATACGAACGGTTACTACTGCCTGCGGAAAACAGCACTCTATCTCCTATTATCTTATGAACGATGGAGATCTAAAGGCATTGGACTCCCATTTTACCATCAGACTGTCAAAAATTATTACTTATATGAATGAATTTCAAAAAAGCAGTGATATCTACAAATTGACCCGGGGAATCCACTCCTGCGGATTATATGACAGCCAGGGCTTATTATATCTTATGGAGGATATTGGGAGACATAATGCGGTGGATAAGGTCCTGGGGTATGCCATGAAACATGGAATTGATTTATCAAATACCATTCTCGTCACCAGCGGAAGGGTTCCCAGCGATATGATATTAAAAATCATCAAAGCGAAAATCCCCATCCTGGTGGCCCGTTCGGTCCCTACGGATGCCGCCATTGAGATGGCCAATAAATTCAATATCACTTTAGCAGGTTTTGCAAGAGGGACCCGGATCAATTTGTATTCTAATGAACAACGGGTCCTTTTGGAAGAGATACGGTAAAACAGCTTCCTCCTTCTCTTCTACGTTCTGCGGTGACGGTTCCCCCGTGAGCCGCAACAATGGATTTTACAATGGCAAGACCGATGCCTGCGCCTCCGGTCCTTCGGTCTCTGGATTTATCCGACCGGTAAAAGCGTTCAAAGATAAGCGGCAATTCTTCTTCCTCGATACCGATCCCGTTGTCAAGGACCTTCACGATTCCGTACTGAGGGGTCTCAGAAACCAGAACCTTTATGCTGCCGCCTTTTGGAGTGTATTTTACTGCGTTGGAAAGAAGGTTTGCAACCACCTGGCTGATCCGGTCCTTATCGGCTTCCACAAATACCGGGTTCCCTTCCATCTCAAAGGAATGGTTCTTTTTCTGAATCTCCCCATTCATGGTGTCTGATACAATTTTAACAAGACCGGTCAGGTCAATCCGGGATTTTTTTAACGTCAGATTTTCACTTTCTATCCTCGCAAGCTGCTCTAAGTCTGCTACCAGGGTTCCCAACCGTTTCACCTCTTCAAAACAGCTGTAAAGCCGCTCGGGGGTCGGGTCCCACAACCCCTCCATCATGGCTTCCAAATGGGAGCTTAATGAGGTCAGCGGAGTCCGCAGCTCATGAGCCACATCTGCCGTCAGCTGTTTCCGCAAGTTTTCCTGTCTGCCAAGAGCGTCGGAAAGCTGATTGATGGCGGCTGCAAGGTCATCAAGTTCTTTGATCCTGGTTCCAGGTTCAAACCGGATGTTATAATTACCTTCTGAAATTTGTTTGGCAATGTAGGCGGTCTTTGTAACCGGCCGGGAAATCCTGCGGGCCAGGAAACAGCCCACCGCCACAGAGCAGATGCCGGACAGGATTCCTATGAAGCCAAGGACCTTATTCATGACATTGATAAAATCGAAATCTGCTTCATTCATAAAGAACGGACCATAGTATTTAATGGATACGCTTCCGGTCTTTCTTCCATTCTGGCTCAGGTCATAGGTATGGTCCACAAAACCACCCTTTGATCCCCGCTCCTCCATACGGACCGAGATTTCATTCATGATCTTTCCGCAAAGACTCATGTCGTGGTTTTGCGCATCCCATACCACGTTACCGCCCAGATCATACAGTTTTACGATATAGCCGTCATATAAGGCATTCATACCGATGGCGTGAACGTAATCAAGTTTCCAGTTCCGCTTAAAGCCATCATACTGGCCGTTTAATTCTTCCACCAGGTTTTCTCTCCGCTCCACCCCAAGCTGGGTAATATACTTTTCAAATTCCCGGTTAATCAACCAGTTGGAGAGAAGACCGATGAGAAAGATGGTCAGAAAAAGCACCAGAAAAATCGACAGTGACAGCTGCTTTCTTAAACTTTTCATTCCGGTCACCCCCCAAATTTGTATCCAAGTCCCGGAATGGTAAGGATGTATACGGGAGCTTTGGGATCGTCCTCCACCTTTTTTCTTATGTTTTTGATGTGGCTGTCAATGGCTCTGTCATATCCTGCAAAGCCCTTATCAAGGGCTGTCTCAATCAATTCTTCCCTGGTAAAGACCTTTCCCGGATATTTAATGAGGGCAGACAGGATATTGCGCTCGCTTGGTGTCAGCGTGACCACCGCTCCTTTTTTGCGGACCTCATTTTTCTCAATATCCACCACCAGATCTCCGTCTCTCCAGGAATTGTACCTGGTCAGCGGTACTAAGTCCCGTTCGGTGCGGCGGAGCACTGCCTCGATGCGGGCAGACAGTTCTTTTAATCCGAACGGTTTGATCACATAATCATCGGCTCCCAGTCCAAACCCCTCCACCACATCATTTTCCTCTACCTTGGCGGTCAGCATAATCACTGGAACACGGGATTTTCTGCGGATGGCAGTACACACCTCTTCTCCGGAAAGGTCCGGGAGCATAAGATCCAGAAGTATCAGAGAGATATTTTCTGCATCAAATATTTCCAAAGCCTTTTTACCGTTTTCAGCCGGCAATGGGCGGTAGCCTTTGCTCTCCAGAAGACGGCAGACTACCTCCAGTATTTTAGGTTCGTCATCGACGACCAGTACATTTTTTAAATTCCTTCCCATCCGCACACCTCAATCTCATCAAAATAAACAGGAAAAGGGAACTGCACCCTGGCAGTTCCCGGTTTTCTTATTCCACTACGTCGTAGCCCTGATCTTCAATTTCAGACTTTAACTTTTCCACAGGAGCTTTCTCCGGGTCATGATCCACTGCTACGGTCTTGGCTGCCAGATCCACAGACACACCGGACACACCTTCGATGGCTCCTACCGCATTCGTAATTGCTTTTACACAATGTTCACAGGACATACCTTCTACGTTGATGATTGTTTTTGACATTTGTATTACCTCCATTATTTTATATTATTTAAAGAAAACCTACTTGTTTGGTACAATGACGAGGTCTTTATCTCGTTCCTGTCATTGGTTTGAATCTCTTTAGCCGCAGCGCATTGGTCAGTACGGAAACAGAGCTTAAACTCATGGCTGCCGCTGCAAAAATCGGATTTAAAAGCGGACCGTTAAAGAGTAAATGCAGAAGACCTGCCGCAATGGGAATCCCGATCACATTATAACCGAACGCCCAGAAAAGATTCTGTTTGATGTTCCTGATGGTCTGCTTGCTCAAATCAATGGCCGTCGGCACATCCATTAAATCAGACCGCATAAGAACAATGTCTGCCGATTCCATGGCAACGTCGGTTCCGGAACCGATGGCGATTCCGATATCTGCCTGGGCAAGAGCCGGTGCATCGTTGATCCCGTCTCCTACCATGGCAACCTTTTTCCCTTCGCTCTGCAGCTTCTTTACCTCGCTGGATTTATCCTGGGGAAGCACTTCTGACAGCACCCGGTCAATTCCCACCTGTTTTGCAATGGCAGCTGCAGTTTTCTTATTATCTCCTGTGATCATAGCCACTTCTATGCCCATCTTATGCAGACTTTCAATGGCCGCACGGCTGGATTCCTTCACCACATCGGCAACTGCGACGATGCCGGCCAGCTGTCCGTTTAAGGCCACATACATAGGGGTCTTTCCTTCTTCCGCCAGACGGTCGGAGCTTTCTTCCATTCCTGCTAAGGAAATGTTTCTCTCCTCCATCAGCTTCCGGTTTCCGGCAAGAACCTCTTCTCCGTTAATCGTTGCTTCAATGCCACGACCGGTCAACGATTCAAACTGACTGGCAGTAAGAATCTCAAGTCCTGCTTCCTCTGCCCCGCGGACAATGGCCTGCCCCAACGGATGCTCAGATCCTCTTTCTGCAGAAGCACAAACCTGCAGCAAGTGGTCTTTTAAAATGCCATCTGCCGTCAGCACATCCGTCACGGTTGGCTTCCCTTCGGTAATGGTACCTGTTTTATCAAATACAATGGTCGTGATCTTATGGGCCGTTTCAAGTGCTTCTCCTCCTTTGATGAGGATTCCATTCTCCGCTCCCTTTCCGGTTCCCACCATAATCGCTGTAGGTGTTGCAAGCCCCAGTGCACAGGGACACGCGATGACCAGAACGGATATAAATATGGTAAGAGCAAACTTCAAATCCCCGCCGGTCCCAAAGTACCAGGCAATCCCGGACAACAGGGCAATGGTGCATACAACCGGAACGAAATATCCGGAAACAATATCTGCCAGCTGGGCAATGGGGGCTTTGGACCCCTGAGCGTCTTCCACCAGCTTGATGATCTGGGCCAGTGCGGTTTCGCTGCCGATTTTTTCTGCTTTGAACTGCAAGGCTCCTGTGGTATTTAGGGAAGCTGCGTAAACCGGGTCTCCCTCTTTTTTATCCACCGGCATACTCTCTCCGGTCAGCATGGATTCGTCAATGGCGGTATGACCGCTTATGACGCTGCCATCCACCGGGATCTTTTCTCCAGGCTTTACTAAAATAATATCACCGATTTCTACTTCGTCAATAGGAATCTCTTTTTCTGCGCCATCCACCAGTACAGTTGCAGTCTTTGGTGCCAGGCCCATAAGTTTTTTAATGGCTTCGCTGGTCCTTCCCTTGGATACCGCTTCTAAGGATTTTCCAAGTAAGATAAGAGTTATGATAACCCCTGCCGTCTCAAAATACAGCGAATCTACCGCCATAACGTGACCCGTTGCGATCTGAACGGTGTTATAAATACTGTAAAGAACCGCTGCCGTAGTTCCCACTGCAATGAGAGAATCCATATTGGGACTTCTCTGAATCAGGGCCTTAAACCCAATGGTATAAAATTTATATCCCACTCCAATAACCGGTATAACTAAGAACAGCTCGGTCAGCGCATAAACCAAAGGGAACTGCATGGGATCGAGTCCTGCGGGAAACGGCAGGCGGACGATCTTTATCATGGGCGCCATGGCAATATAAAGAAGGGGAATGGAAAATACAGCAGATACAATGAATTTGGTCCACAAGGTCCTTATCTCCCGCTGTTTTCTTTCCCGGTCCTCGTCTGCCGCATCCGCCTTATTCACTTCCAAAGCCTGATAACCCGCTTTTTCAATGGCACCTCGGATTGCGGATAGTCTAACGGTCTGGGGATCGTAAGTCACCATGGCTTTTTCTGTGGCGAAATTGACAGAAGTCTCTTCCACTCCTTCCAGCTTGCCGATGGCTTTTTCTACCCTTCTTGCACAGGCGGCACAGGTCATTCCGCCGATGGGAATGGTCACACGGGCATTTTCCGATTTCTCTGCGACTTCATATCCGATTTTTGTTACTGCCCCTTTAATGGCAGAAAGATCCAGACTTTCGTTGTCGTATTCCACAAACAGCTTTTCACTTGCCAGATTCACCGTAGCCTGGCTGACTCCGGAAAGCTTACGCACAGTCTTCTCAATCCTCTGCGCACAGGCGGCACATGTCATGCCTCTTATATTTAACATTTCACTTGTCATCTTGATCCACCTCACCTTTTTTTAACATCTGCCTTGAAGTTTTCTGTAACTCATGATATTATTATGACAGTTATTGTGATATTTGCAAGTATGCACTTTATTGTAATATAGTACCCAAAAAGATACTAAAGGAGGTTTTTATTTATGGATTGCAACTGCTCTGAATATCATTGCCCGGTTGACACTACTTTAAATATGATCGGCGGAAAATATAAAGCTCTTATTTTATGGCACCTGATCGACAACACGTTACGATTCGGGGAATTGCGTAAACTTATTCCGCAGGCTACCCCTAAAATGATGACCCAGCAGCTTAGGGAACTGGAAGAGGACCACTTAATCAACCGGACGGTGTACCCTGTGGTTCCGCCAAAGGTCGAGTATTCCCTGTCGGAGCTGGGAAATAGCATTCGCCCGATTCTGGAAGCCATGTATTACTGGGGCACAGACTACCTGACCCAGAATGGACTAAAAGCAAGCTGTTCCATGAAGTTTCCCCTTTAATCTAATATGAGGTAATCATTATGATCCTATGCATTGGCTCAGCTCCGTGTAAGGTTTGAAACGGACGAAACATATATTAGGGTTGGAAAAAGAAAATTTAAAGTAAAATAAAAAGATCAGGAATCCCGTTTTCATGGGACCTGATCTTTTTTTATTCTTCTATGCCTGCCTGACTGCAATCGGTTTTATTGCTCTGCCACCCCGAAATCATCCACATACACATATGCGGCCCCGGACTTTTTGTAAGCATACACGGTAGCATTAACGGCTCCGGCCCCCGTAGTAAAAGGGATTTGGACCATCGTCCAGTCTGTACGGTCCGATGTTTGTGATACCTTGGTACCTCCAAAGCCGTTTACACCAATTTCAACCTGCTCTCCCGGGTCTGCCTTGACCCAGGCAGTGCATACATAGGTGGTATTCGGACTCAGCCCTGTGACCGTCTGCTTGATGCCATCTTCCCCGGTTCCCAGTCTGACACTTTTTGAACCGCTTCTTGATGCAGATACACCGGCAGCTGTTTTAGAATGTGTCGGCACCCATGGGGAGATGACTCCTTTCTCCAAGTCGGACTGCCTCACCTTATTGATGTAAAGGACACTCACATCTTCAAAAACCGGATCAGGCGGGAAAGAGAAATCATGTCCGGGAGTCCACTTGGACCCACCGTACTCATATGCGCCAATATCCGGCCCCGAGCCGGCATAATCACCGGTGATTCCAGGGATCACGACCCCGGCATCAATCGCCGGAGAAGCAGCTTTCAAACGGAAATCTCCTGCTGCAGGGTTCTCAAACAGGGGATCGGTACCAGAAGTAATATTATTTCCTTCTATATGAGTTCCTGGAAGGGTAAACGCGGTCGTAAAGATATTGTTGAAGATTCTGTCCCCATACATATCTGACTGAAACTTACTTCCCCAATATCCAATATTTCCGTTATTGTAGGTGGTATTGTTATAGATCAGATTAAAATTACTGGGAGTATTCAATCTTATCCCTGTATAATTTCCCCAAACAACATTGTGATGTACGATATAATTCTTGCTTCCGTTATCCAGATAAATACCGGTGCCGGAATAATTTTTTGCCAGATTATCATGGATATAATTGTGATGAATGACCGTCCCCTGCCCATCCCAGGCAAATTCATAAAGGATTCCGCAGTCCTTTGTCAGCTTTCCTGCATTGTACAGATCATTATACTGTATCCGGCTGTTTTGGGTTGGCATAAAAATCAGATGCCGTCCGGCATTATATACCGTATTATGACTGATCAGATGGTTTGCTCCCAGAAGATAGATGGCTGGGATATCTGCTGCCGAATAATCTGCTTCATGAATGAGATTATTAATCAACTGATTCCCTGTTCCCTGTATGCTCACCAGATTTCCGGAGCTGTAGGTCAAAGTACTGTCTCTAAGTTCATTATTGGTTCCGGACATAAATATCCCGGTACTGTATTGCTTTGTAACATCCGAATCGTGGCTGATGTATTCTCCCTTTAAATCCGAAACCTTACAGGAATTAGAACCAGCCATTTTAATGCTGGAAGCAAAAATGTTAATTCCCGTAATATTTATATAGGAACGGGAGCTTAAATCAAATGCATACGTCCGCTTCTTTGCTTCTACGGTCAGGTTATTGGGATTTTCTCCCCCAGGTGCCCATAAATAAAGCCGGTCGGTGGGGCTGTCATAATACCATTCTCCTGGGCTGTCAAGGTCGTTTAAATCACCGGTGATATAATAGTTGTTACCGGCTGCGGCCGGAATCTCGATTGGATCAAAGGTAATGGAGCCTGGATTTGAACCTGTAATGGTGCTTTGGTAAGATTTATAGCCTGTTCCCGAAACACACCATACCGTTTTGCCAACCCAGTATCCAGCTTTCTGTGTCAGACTCTCATCTTGAATCATGGAAGCTGAACCGGAATCAACGGAGGCAAATGTGGCATTCATGGGATTTTGTTGGGCTGAATTGGGCCATCTCGCTTGTATTTGCATTTGTTTGTTGACAAATATCTGATCTTTGGTTCCAAGGGAACCATTCATGGATGCATAATAGATGGAACCGGAATCTTTTACCCAGTCTGTGACCGGATCGGCACCAGAAACGGTGACGGTCTCTCCTTTATAAGCCTGAAAGCTTATGGGCTTTGCAGAAGTTCCCGAGGTTTTCATGGTTACGGTTTCCCGGTAGGTACCGCCTCGTATGATACAGGTGTCTCCGGCTTTCATGGAATCTGCTGCCTTTTGAATGGTTTTCCATGGATTTGCCAGGGTTCCGGTTCCGGTAGCGTCATTGCCTGTTACAGAAACGTAATAGGAGGAAGCTGCTTCTACCCTTTCTCCCCCTAAACAAAAAATAAATAAATTAATTAACACACTTACGACGAAAAACATTCTGCCTTTTCTCTTTTTCAAACTCTGCCTCCTGTAATCTCTTCATTTTCAGATAAGGCTTATTCCTATGGACTTAAATTCACTGATACCAATATTTTGATACCATAATCCATAGATATCTGTAAGCCTTGTTGTTTTATCGGCTTACAACCGGTTACAGTTTATGTTTTTCCGACAATGCAGGAGATATTTATCATTTTTTTAACAAAGTTTCTCTGTTATATAAACAATCCAGACATTTCATGGAATCGCTTTGACCGATGAGTCGTTCTTTCAGAGATTCAGGATGATTTCGGGTGAAACGTAAATAGCCTTGATGCGTTTGATCCAGCAGCAAGGCTATGACTTACAAATGTTAAAAAGTTGTGTTATTTTACATAGATCGTTACAAATTTACAGTGGGAAAGTTCCTTTACCTTTATGGTGTTATTGTGAATCTCGATGCTCTCTTTCTTTTCCTCCAGAAGATTTGTATAGTAAGCCTCCGTAATATCATAGTTAAACCTTATTTCATCCCCCAGAGTTTCATGATCCTTGCCATTAAATAGCCGGATAATGATCCCTTCCTCATTCTCTGCCTTTTTTATGGCAGAAACTACAAGCCGGCCTTCTGTTTCAAACAGGGAACCAACCGCAGGCTTTCTGCCTTCTGGCTCCCTTTGGGAAAAAATAAGCCTGCCATTTAAAAATTCTCCATAGGCGTAGACCTGGACCGGCGTATTATAAGCTTTCGCCAAAATGTCAATATTGGAACCATTGATATGGGAATTGTAAATGGTGAATCCAAAGGAGAAATCCATTTTCTTTAAAAGCTGGGCATCGGGAGTCTCTATGATGCGCTCACCACTGGCCCTTCCCGGCCGGTAGAGCAGATTCTCCTTCCCCATGAAACCGTAAGTGCGGAACAGAGTAAGGCGTATTTTCCGATCCTCCAGGACTTCATATTCTCTCACCCCCTGGGGAATCACAGCAATTCCCCGATTCCCGTCCGTGAGGGAAACATAGGATTGTGCGGGTTCAATGGGAATAGGCGGCTCCTGCCAGGAAGACGGGTTGTTTGCCCAGTTGGCAAGCTCTTGAACGCCTGCTTTCGTACCTGAGCTTTCCTTCTGACTCTCCAGATACAGATCCATTTCCTCTTTGTAATGGTTTTTTCTCTTAATCAGGCCAAACTGTTGATCTGCATAGTTAAAACTACGGATAAGCAGGCTGTCGAAAATCACGCAGAGACGATGGGAAAGACCTTTGTTATCCACATGAACATTAAAATCAATGACTTTTTCTCCCTGCTTTAAGCCTACGGTCATCGTAACCGGGAGAATGGTGTCAGCCACCTTTTTGCTTCTGGACTCTAAATCTGCCGGCACCTTCATGTGATAGGTGATGATCGCCCTTCCATAGATGCCGCTGCTCTCCAGGAAAGCCTCAAAGGGTCCATCCGTGGAAAATATCTCCATATCCTGTCTTGGAGGAGAATAATTAAAGCTGTCACCGTCATCTCCATTTTCCACCAGCACCGCCTGATTCTCATAGCATATCCTGCTCTCCTTATCCAAAATGGTGAGGGAACCGTTTGCGGCCACTGAAATAAAGTAATATTCATTTTCCAGGGTGTCTTGTTTCATCATGGGACAAGCGCTGGTGACGGTTCTTTCAAGACTGTACCGGGCATATCCCAGAGCCGGAAGCTCTGAGGTTTTAATGGCTATCACTGCTTCCAGCACCCGTTCAGGAACATAGAAGCTTCTGGAGGGATCCAGGCGGATCGTCTGAGAAAGAACATAGTCGGTTAAATCTCTGGACGATACAAGGGTATAAGGAAGCGTCGTTCCCTCTTCATCCAGTATCGCAAAATCTTCTCCCGGAACATAGATCTTTGCCAGCACTACTCCGTCCCGTTTCTGGGGAAGGGTGTTGATCATGGTAATGGACATATCCCCACGCTTCTCTATGCCGGCAGCAATCAGCCGTGTATGAAGCTCTGCCAGATTGACGGAAATATCCCTGGCCTGCTTATAGCGCATGAAAACATCCTCGTTGGCCGTATCGGACATACAAGAGCCTATGGAATCGTGGGCAGCATTTTCAAAGAGTAGCTTCCACACCTCCTCCACGGCCTTGCGGGGATACTCATTTCCCAGTTGGTCTGACAATGTGAGCAGCGGCTCCAATACATTAGTCACGTAATTCTGAACCTGGGTATTGAGCACCTTCAAATCAGACCGCGAGGAAAAGATAGACTTGTGGATCCGCATATGCTTTGCGATCACCAGTTCTCCGGAAACCTCCTCCAAGTCAGGTTCTTCCTGCTTCACATCCCGGATATAATCCTCAATACAGCTTATGACATATTCTCTTTCAGGATCTTTTTCGTTCCTCTCCTTGATCAGCTCAGGGAGATTGGTACGGATAGGTGCCTGGTCAAAGCCATTGGGAAAGTAGATGTTTTTTGTGCTGCTTCTCTTCCCCGCCTTCTCAATGCACTCCTTCTGCCAAAATATCTCACTTTGCTCCGGATTCTCCGGTATGCTTCCGCCGATATAATAGCCGAAGGGAATCTGTGTGGCAAAGACCAGGCTGCCGTCGTCTCCTCTCCAGTTAAAATCCGTATGATTTACCATATCATCGCTGACTCCACGCCAGAACAAGGTATCCTCTATGCCAAATTCCCGGTAGATCTGGGGCATATTTCCAGCCTGACCAAAGGAATCCGGAACGTACCCCACCTTCATATAGCCGCCGAACTCCTCACAGCATTTTATCCCATAATATAAATTTCTGACAATGCTTTCGGCGGAAATGACCAGTTGATCAGTCTGGGTGTACCAGGGACCCACGATCAGCCGCCCCTCTTTTACCAGCCTGGTGATCCGCTCTTTATCCTGAGGCTGCCATTTGATATAGTCCTCCAAAAGGGAAGCCTGTCCGTCGAGCATAAAGTATTTAAAGTCCGGGTCTGCCTCCAAAGTAACCAGCACATCCTTTAGATCCTTCATCAGATAGACCTTTGACCTGGAGGTGGTGAAATACCACTCCCTGTCCCAATGGGAATGGGGCACCACGTGTATTTTCTGCATCATAATAAATTCTCCTCTCATTGCTATACAAGGACCAGGAGCTATTTTATATCCTCAAAGGATATCTGGATCTCGTCCACATTCACTTCCTCCGAAGCATTGGCTGTGTCCTGTCGAAAGTCAACCAATGCCGTGGATAGCCCTGCAATCACGAGAGCACCTGCCCCAATCCCCACCAGGTATGCCCAGCCATTTGTAATGGAAACAAAACCGTAGATACCGCCTACCGGAGGGATGTCCCCCTTGGCGCCTAAAAGACTGCAAATAGCAGCTCCGATTGCGCCGCCAAGCATATTGACAGGGATCAGTATCTGGGGTTTTACAAGGGTGAAAGGGATCGCGCCTTCCGTGATGCCAATGAAGCCCATGACCCAGTTACTTTTTCCGGTCTCACGAAAAGCGGCGGAGAAGCGGTCCTTTCTCATTACTGTTGCGATCGCATACGCCAGAGGGGGAATACAGATGGCACAGTTGATAAATACGTTTGCCTGGAAAACACCTTCAGCTAACAATACATTGCCTGCCATCCAGGCGGATTTGTTGATCGGACCGCCCATATCGGAGGCAACCATCGCTCCCAAAAGAATGGCCATTACAAGCTGTGAGGTACCGCTGGTACTCATGTCCCTCAGCCAGCTTACAAGCGCTCCGTTAATTGCTGACAGCGGATCTGCCAAAACAGCCCCCATAATGATAGCAACGCTGCCTGTAGCCAGGAACGGAAGGATCACAAGAGGCATCACATTCCCCATGGATTCCGGAAGGTGAATGTGTTCCTTGCCCCACTTTACCGTGTAACCGGCGATAAATGCAGCGATTACGGCTCCTAAAAAGCCGGCCTGGGTGGAGGTGGCCAGAGCACCGCCGATAAAGCCTGCTCCAATGGCGGGCTTGTCCGCAATGCTGTAAGCAATAAATCCTGCAAGAACGGTGTTGATTAAGCCAACCCCTGCCCAGCCTACATTTTCAATCAATTTCAACGTATGTAAAAATCCCGTTCCGTCTGCGTATGGATCCAGTGATGGGATTCCCATGCACAAGGCGATGATTTTTGGGATTGCCACGACAAGTGACGCACCGATGATAAGAGGAAGCATATAGCCGATGCCTGTCATCAGATGCCCCTTTGCCTCTTTCAGAAATTGTCTCATAGTCTTATTTCTCCTTTTTTCAATATCCTTCTTCTGCTCTCTTAAATCCTTCTTATCCCCTCACTGCCGCCACACATTTTTTGAGCACTGCCTCCGGTGCCTTGATGCAGATATTGATATCTACACGTATGACCTTTTTCCCTGCAAAACGCTCCATACCAGTAACTTTCTGGTCGGAAGCGATGATGATCAAATCAGCCTCCCTGGCTTCCTCAGCCGTAATGGCATTGATCTGACCCATACTGCCCTGCTGCTCGATCTTAATGTCATACCCCAGACCTATCCCTGCTTTTTCCAGTGCTTTGGCAGCCATGGGGGTGTGTGCCAGCCCTGCCGGACAAGCGGAAACTCCTACAATTTTCATTTTAACTGTCCTCCTCAATCATTATATTTTCTTTCAAATAACGGAGCAGCTGCTCCTTGTCGGAAGTTTTCTTCACTGTCTCCTTGAACTCTTCCTCCAAAAGGCCGGTAGCCAGCCTTGAGATCATCATCAGATGCTTATTGTCTGCGTTTTCCTTTGGTACAATCAATGCAAACAGATCCGTCACTTCCTTCTCATCCATGGTCCCCCACTCCGGAATCCCATGTCTGCACCGCACATAGAAGACCCCCATCCTTTTGGCGAAGCTTGATTTGGCATGAGGAATGGCAAATCCGTCCTGGAGACCGGTAGAAAATTCGCCTTCCCGTTTCAGAAAATCCTCGTTCAGTCCTTTCTCGTTATCCGTAAGCCCCAGCTCCAGAGCTTTGCGGCTGATGAATTTCAAGGTCTCAGCCTTGGTCGTAACGTCAACATCAAAAAATAAGTACTCTTTCTTAAGCATTCTTAACCTCCTTTCAGCAGCCCTCCCCGTTTCTTTCTGTCACTACTATAATCTCAGCAGCTCTATATTTCAATTGATGGGATTTCCGTTTGAAAGTGGAAATGGATGAGCTGTATTTTATGGGAGGAATCCACTATAATAGAAAGAAAAACCAGAACAGACAAAGTCGGGATATGACCCAAACAGAGGTTAGGAGGTAAGTGATGAATGTTTCCATACGGAAGATTAAATGACATATTCAATGATATAAAAAAGCATGATTATGTTTCACCGGACCGGTTGGCTGATAAGTTTCATGTCACCGACCGTACCATACGGGGCGATATCCAGGAAATCAACGGCATTTTAAATGGTCACGGGGCAAGGGTAAAGCTGAAACGGAAATTCGGCTACTATGTTGAAATTACGGATCCTCCGGCATATGAACATTTTCAAGAGCGTATGGAGGCTGCATTGGCAGAATCCATGGAGCTTGACTCCTCAGAGGACCGGATCAGATATATCCTCAGTATGCTTTTATTCGCATCAGACTACATTCCCCTGGAACAGATCATGGATACTGTGTTTATCTCAAAAAATACGCTCAGCAATTATATCCGAACCCTCAAACGAATTCTGGATAAATATGGTTTGGAGTATATTTCAAAGCCCAATTTAGGCATAAAAGTCATCGGTTCGGAGAAAGACAAACGCAGATGCATCATGGAGCGTGTGATTACATCGGATAATGACAGCTACCTTACAGGATTTGCAAAAGAGGAACGTCTGTTATTTCCTGAAGTGGATCTGGATTATCTCAAAAAAGTCACCCTGGATGAGTTGAAAAAACGCAGCATTGATATAAGCGATTACAATTTAAAAAACCTCATCATTCATCTGGCTCTCCTGATCACCAGGGTCAAAAGCAATCACTATATAACCGTGGAAAGCATTGAGACAGACTGCTCTATCATGGCCATTATCAACTCCCTATGCGGGGAAATTGAAGCCCATTATGGCATTGCCATATCCAAAGGGGAGAAATTATATATGTATCTTCACATGGTGACCAACACCCATATGGAGGCCACAGAGATTGATGATGAATGGCTCAGACGCTCCATCGGAGAAGCACTGGAGATCATATACAAGAACTATAATTTTGATTTACGGGCGGATAAGGCACTGCTGTCCAATCTTTTCCGGCACATGAAATCCATCTTTATCAGCAAATCCTTTGGGCTGAATATCCGCAATCCTCTGCTGAACACGATCAAGAACAACTACTCTCTGGCCTTTGAGATCTCCTTAACCGCCTTTACCCAGGTCTTTGATACCCCTCCCTTTACACTGAATGAGGAGGATGTGGGCTATGTGGCAGTGCACGTCTGTGCGGCCATAGAAGTATTTTTCTCCAAAGGATTAAAAAAGAAGAAGGTGTTTCTCGTCTGCGGCAACGGCCTGGCAGCTCTGCGCATGCTGGAAACCAGACTGGGCATGTATTTTGATGGACAGATCAACATTGTCAGAACCCTATCCTGCAATGAATACATGGATCTGTGCGAAGAAAGCTTAAAGGAGGCAGACTGTACCATATCTACAAGTCCTCTAAATGACGAAAGGCTTCCCAGCATCACCGTGGACTTTGCCTTGAAGAACAAAGATATTGAATCCATCGCCAGGTTTTTTACTGCCATTGATGCGGCGGAGAAAGAAAAAAAATCAGGCTTCTTTGAAGAGGATCTGTTTTTCCGGCTGCACCATGTTTCAGGCAAAGAAGAGCTTCTTACCATGCTTTGCCGGAGGCTGAAGGAGAAAGGGTTCGTTGAGACTGACTTTATAGATTCTGTGCTGGAGCGTGAAAAACTGGGAAGAACGAATATGAACGAACTGTTCGCTTTGGCCCACCCCATGAGCCTATGCGCCAGGAATACAAAGGTGGCTGTGGCCATTCTTGAAAAGCCCCTGGTCTGGAACCGTGATGAGTGCGGACAGGAAGAGACGGTGCAAATCGTCTTCCTGCTGGCCATCAACCAGGAAATGCAGAAGGATCTGGTACACCTTTATGACAGCATGATTGAAATCGTCAACAATTCAAAATTACAGCAGCGGCTCATATCCTCTGACAGCTTTGAAAAATTTATCGCGGAGCTTCATGCCATCCTGCCCGTATAGAGACTGATTCACCAAACACATTCACTCCCATAAAACAGACGCTTGCCATGTCCGACAGACGGAGGAGACCGGCTACTGATAAAAAGTTATTAAAAAAGGGGGAATTATGCTGAACCAGAAGAGATTTTGTGCTAAAATAATAGGAAGTTCTGTCAGAAAAATAAGTATCATAAGGAGATCCCTATTTTTTTGATAATTATTTTTATAAAATGAGAGAACAATAAAACAAAGGAACTCTATTGAAAAAATAGAAATGGATGAACTATGGAACCAAAATTAGAAAAAAAATATGGACTTATTACAGCCATTGCAATGGTAGTCGGCATCGTCATTGGAAGCGGTGTCTTTTTTAAGGCGGAAAAGATCTTAACCGCAACCGGAGGCAATTTAAAGCAGGGGATTCTGGCATGGGTGATCGGCGGTATCATCATGATTTCCTGTGCCTATACCTTTTCCGTTATGGCTACCAAATATCAATACGTCAATGGCGTGGTGGATTACGCGGAAGCTGCCATGGGCAAAACCTATGCTTATTATGTTGGCTGGTTTATGGCAATCATTTATTATCCTACAATTACATCAGTCCTCGCATGGGTCTCTGCTCGTTACACCTGCGTCATATTGGGATTTTCCATAACGGGAGGAGAATGTATGACCATTGCATGCCTGTACCTGGTCTCCAGCTTTACACTGAACGCCTTATCTCCTGTTTTAGCAGGAAAATTCCAGGTGAGTACTACCATCATCAAGCTGATTCCCCTCTTTTTAATGGCAGTGTTCGGAACCATTACCGGTCTTCACAACGGAATGACCGCATATAATTTTACGCATGAGGTAACCAAAAGTTCCTCCCATGGACTTTTTACCGCCATTGTGGCCGCAAGTTTTGCTTATGAGGGGTGGATCATTGCCACCAGCATCAATGCAGAGCTTAAAAATGCCAAAAAGAACCTTCCTCTTGCTTTGATTGCAGGTACTTTTATTACCATGTCCGTTTATATCCTGTATTATATTGGTTTAGCCGGAACCATTAAAAATGAAGTGATGATGGCAGGAGGCGAGGAGGGTGCCAGGCTGGCATTCCAGACGATCTTCTCCTCCGCAGGTGGTACCCTGCTGTTTGTCTTCGTCATCATCTCCTGTCTCGGTACTTTAAACGGATTGATGCTGGGCTGTACCCGCGGAATCTTTTCCCTTGCGGCAAGAGGCCTTGGCCCCAAGCCCAAAATCTTCAGCCAGGTGGACCCAGTCACCAATATGCCGGTCAATTCTGCCATTTTAGGATTGTTCCTCTGCGGCGTCTGGCTGCTGTATTTTTACGGAGCCAATTTGACCACCAACTGGTTTGGATTCTTCAGCTTTGATTCTTCCGAACTGCCGATCGTCACCACTTATGCGCTGTACATTCCTATTTTTCTTATGTTCATGGTAAAAGGAAAAGAGCTTAACGTTTTCAACCGTATTCTGATGCCCTGCCTTTCCCTTGCAGGCTGCATTTTTATGATCATTGCCGCCTGGTATGCCCACGGGATGGCAGTAGTTGCTTTTCTCATCGTCTTTCTGATCGTGATGTTAATGGGCGCTTTGCTTTTAAAAATGTCAAAACAGCCGCTTGATAAATAACGCTGCGGTGAAAAAAGGGCGCTGCTCCTGAAATGAAATCAAAAGAATTTCACCTCAGGAGCAACGCCCCATTTTTCTTTACAACTGGCATACCTTATGTGGATTTAAAATGTTTTTCGGATCAAATGCCTGTTTGATCCCTTTCATGATTTCAACAGCTGCCGGATCCAGGGATTCCATTAAGTAAGATTTCTTGGCATAACCGATGCCGTGCTCCCCGGATACCTGGCCCTTTAATTCCCTCGCTTTTCCATAGATTCTATCCATGGCTGCTTTCATTTTTTCCTCCCACTCCTGTTCACTTAAATCATCTTTCAGTATGTAGGCATGGAGATTGCCGTCTCCTGCATGGCCAAAGCTTTTGATTCTGACATTTACTTCCTTGTATAGATCGTGGATATACTCCACCATTTCATTGACAGAGCTTCTGGGAACCACTACGTCCACCTCATCCATATAAGTGGTAGAACCTTTGATGGCTTCAAGGAACGCTCCACGGGCCTTCCAGATGGATTCTTCCCGCTCATTGGTATCGGAGATCAGAATATCCACTGCACCCTGTTCCAGGCAGATGCGGGCCACACATTCGTAATCCTTTTCAATCTCTTCCGTGGAATTTCCATCGAATTTCAGAAGCAGATAAGCATCCGCACGGCTGTCGGGAAACTTTTTGCCCAAATATTTTTCAGCATCTATGATAACTTCCCTCTGCATAAATTCAATGGCTGTGGGGATGGCTCTGGACTTAATGATGAGCGGAACCGTACCAATGGCCTTTTGAAGCGTTGGAAAGGGGATCAGCAGGCTGATTGCTTTCTTCGGCAGCGGAAGTATTTTAAGGGTCGCTTTTGTAATGATCCCCAATGTTCCTTCCGACCCTATGATCAAATCCTTCAGGGCATATCCCGTACTGTTTTTTACAATCTTTCCGCCGAATTCTACGACCCTGCCATCGGGCAGCACCACTTCTAAGCCTCTCACGTAATCTCTGGTGACACCATATTTTACAGCCCTCATTCCTCCGGCATTGGTACTGATGTTCCCGCCTATGGTAGCCGATTTCTCTCCCGGGTCCGGGGGATAGAAGAAACCTCGTTCCTCCACATACGCCGCCAACTCCATCAAAAGCACTCCTGGCTCAACGGTCAAGGTTAAGTTATCTTCATCAAGTTCCAGAAAATGGTTCATCAAACTGGTATCCAGCATAATCCCATGCTCTATGGCAACGGAAGCTCCCACAAGACCGGTTCCGGCTCCTCTTGGGGTCACCGGTATGTTTTTTTCATATGCGTATTTCATAATGGCAGAAACTTCTTCGGTGGAAGTAACCTTGACCACGAGATCAGGATAGCTGGCTGTGTCACTTAATTCATCATGGCTGTATTCTTCGTTGATTTCCGTTCCATATAAAATCCGTTCCTGATCCCCGATCAAACGTTCTATGTAATTGATATCCTCTGTATCCAGCTTTTTATATTCCATATTAACTCCTATCTGCGCGCTTTCGCCCACTTATTAAACTGATTCCGTTTCGTCCGTTCCCACGAATGGAACGGTTTGTTCCGGAGGGTGCATCCGGTATTTTGTAACCGCGGCTTATGCACTTATCCGCTTTCCTTCCTTGATCTGATGAAGCAAGCCAGGGATGATATCATACAAATCTCCCACCAGACAGTAATGAGCGGTCTTGAAGATAGGAGCATTTTCATCCTTATTGATGGCAATGATCTGGTCAGAATTGTTCATGCCGGCAGTAAACTGGACGGCACCGGATACGCCGCAGGCAATGATCAGCTTTGGCCTTACGGTACGCCCGCTTAACCCGACCTGGCATTTGGCATCCAGCCAGCCAGCCTCCACGAGGGGCCTGGTACATGCAAGCTGTCCTCCCAATAAGCCGGCAAGCTCTTTTAACATCCCCAGATCCTCTTCCTTCTTCACACCCCTTCCGGCTACGACTAAAACCTCTGCTCCTTCAATGGATTGTTCCTTCTCTTTGGGAATAATGTCAAGCACAGATACCTGGCTTTCTAATTTCCCGGAACCGACCTTACAGGAAATAATCTGGCCATGAATGGTTTCAGATCTTTCTGGTGCATCCATAACCTTATAGCGGACGGTTGCCATCTGAGGTCTGTGATTGGGCGTTAAAATCTGAGCCATGATATTTCCGCCAAATGCTGGTCTTATCTGGACCAGATCGGTATTTTCATTGATATCCAGAATGGTACAGTCTGCAGTCAGCCCGGTCTTTACTCTGGCCGCCAGTCTGGGGGCAAGCTGTCTGCCAACGGGAGTGGCTCCCATTAAAATGGCACAGGGTTTTCTTTTCTTTACAAAATCTTCAAAAGCATTGGTATAAGGTTCCATTTTAAAACGGTCCAGTTCCTGCTCATCATATGCAAATACTTTATCCACATCATAATGGAGAAGCTCCTCACACTGGGACTTAATCTCATGCCCCATCATGACCGCATAGACGGGGTGATGAATCTTTTCAGCCAGTTCTCTGGCCTTGCCAAGAAGTTCAAAGGTGACCGGATGGATCACTCCGTCAATATGATCCACATACACGGCAATCCCCTTCCACAAATCCTTATCTATGGATTCAACCTCTTCTTCGATATACTCTACCGCTCCTTTTGGTCCTTTTTTTACGCACAGTTTGCACATCTTACAGGCTGCATTGATTTGAAGGAGATGATCCTTTTCCTCCAGGGCTCCAAAAGGACAGATTCCGATAAGTTCTTCTATATTGCCTACCTTATCCTGATTGATGACTAATTTCCCCATTTTCTCTACCTCCTCAGGCGAATTTCAATTCTTTCAGTTTATGATACAGCCGATCGGCCAGCTCTTTGCCGTCTCCGCTCCAGGTCTCTCTCTGCGTATTGGACTGAGGCGGAAAAATCCGCTCTACCTGAGTTGGGGAACCGTTTAAACCGTAATGCTTTTCATCCCGGTCTTCCATATCTTCCAAAGAGAACACTTTGATTTCCCGGTCTTTTGTCTCCTGCTTTTTTATGTAAGAGGGAAGTCTGGGAACAAAAATATCTTTATCCACGGACAGCAGACAGGGATATTTGATTTCCGCCACTTCCAGGTCATGAGTCATATCCATTTCCACAACAAGGGAATGGGCTTTCATTTCTACGATTTTTGAAACGTTGGAGAGGCTGGGCAGCTGAAGCCATTCCGCCACTTCCGGTCCCACCTGGGCAGTATCCCCATCGGTTGTCTGCTTTCCACAGAGGATCAAATCAAATTTCCCTGACTTTTTGATTCCCTGAGAAATGGTATAGCTGGTTGCAAGAACATCCGCACCTCCGAATTTCCGGTCAGAGATCAGAACTCCTTCGTCGACGCCCATGGCATACGCTTCCCGAATGACTCCCGCCGCCTGACCGGGACCCATGGTTAAAGCGGTAATGGTTCCTCCGCATGTTTCCCTGATTCTCAGAGCCGTTTCAAGAGCAAACAAATCGTATGGATTCATCTTGGATTCCACACCATTTCTCTTTAATACTCCTGTGACCGGATCCACTTCCACCTTATTGCTGTCCGGCACCTGCTTCAAGCATACTAAAATATTCATGTCATGACTTCCTTTCTTCCCCGTTTGGGATAACGGTATGGATACCATACCTGTTGTTTTAGGAAACTTAACTTTAAATTGGTAGTACCACTTTTAGTAAAACAATTGCTGCAAAATCCAGTTTCGCAGCTTTTTTACCATCAGCCCAAAATGGTAGTACCACTTTTGACTCCATTATAAATCCATTTATTTCCTATGTCAATCAATGTCTTTTATTTATCATGGCTTTTGTATGTTTTTACTCACCTCTTTTCCTCTCAGTTTTTCATCAATAATATCAAAGTGCTTGTTGATGGCCTCATACGCCAGCTTCTTATCCTTGGTCATCAAACTTTTTATCATCTTATTGTGGACCTCCATCAATCCTTTTTTGCTGTCCTCCTGGCTTAAAATCTCTCGTCTCAAATCAATGATAAACCGGTCAAGAACCTCGGAAAGTGCCTGCAGAATACTGACGATCAACGTATTTTTTGATGCCAGAGCTATGGTATAATGCAGCTTCTTGTCCAAAATCACATTGTTCTCTTCCGTCCCTTTTTCCAGCTGGGAAATCAAATGGCTGAGGGAATCTATCTCTTCGTCACTGATATTGTCAATGGCCAGCAGCAATGCTTCCAGCTCCAATGCCCTGCGCAGCTGGCTGATCTGATTATAATCAATCTGGTTAAGCAGAAACAGCATGGTAAGGGATTCCTTTAAGCTGTTTTCAAATTTACCGGTCAGAAAATTACCGGCTCCATGCTGGCTTTCAAGAATCCCCATATTATCCAGAGTCCTTATCGCTTCTCTTACAGAATTTCGGCTGATCCCCAGTATCTCTGATAGTTCCCGTTCTGCAGGAAGCTTTCCGCCTATGCTTAATTCTCCGAGATGGATCTGCTTTTTAATATAATTGATCACTTTCATATAGGACTTTTCCTGATTTCCAAGCTCCTCCATGATTTCCTCCATTTATTTCAACTGTGTAACAGTGCTCATCTTTTCACGCTGCGGTTTGGTATTTTATGTCATAATCATTCTGTAACCGATATTATATCAGGCTTATGTAATTATGTAAATCTACAAATGATTGCTCCATATATTTCCTTTGATTTCCCGAACATAAGTTTGTATAATAATCTCAGGAGGTGTGTCAATCATGGGAACCTGTGACCTTGAGCCGGAATTAAACAAATGCCAGTACTACGTGAAAGAAAAAAAGAACTGCAAACTCAGCAGTCCGGGGTGCGGATTTTTTATACCATCAGAAAAGAAAGAACCACAGGCAAACCTAAGAACGCCCAAATGGTTTGAGAAATATTATAAATAAATCCCGCATTCTTTTTCCATAGAAACCAAACTTTTTAAGGGCGGGGCAAAACAACGATCCCCGCCTTGAATTTTATCTGTTAAGTCTTTTCCACATCATAATAAAATCCTGGTGTATGCGTTCCATGGGGATCAGTAAATCAAAAACGTCTGCATCGGCAGCCAGAAGCACGGCAGCAGCCCCGCTTATAACCGGTACAGTAAGCCTTTTTCAAAAGACAACAAATAGAATCATTCCATTCATTGCAATTACGATTCTGTAAAAGGCTTTCCCAATTATTGCATCCTTCCACGCTGTTGTATTGATCATAGTTTGGATCATAACCACTGTTTGGATCGTAACCACCGTACGGATCGTAACTACTGTTTGGATCATAGCCACCGTATGGATCGTAACTACAGTTTGGATCGTAACTGCTGTTTGGATCGTAACCACCGTATGCATCATAGCTATTGTTTGAATCGTAACTATTATATTCTTCTACATTGCCTGCAGTTTCATATCCCGAAGAATCCCAGTTATATTCATCCATTTTCCACACCTCCTTTATATTATAACTTATTATATGGTCGGTGTAGACAAGATGTGAATCTCATGGATGGCTGTTAAATTTCCTTCACTTTTGATGATTACGGCAGGTTTATTGCGTGGGATGGAATGCATCAGAAAATGGCAGAAGCAAGGGTTTTTATCACCTCATAAATACGGTCTTTATTATTTTATTTGTAGTAAAGGTGAATACTTCTTCCGTTATCTCCCCCTCATTAATCCGGTACAAATTATACCCGTACTTTTCTTCAAACCTTACCGCCCCATTCTCCTCTGACTCTCCGCAAAAGGAAAGACTGCCCGCCGTAAAATAACGGCTTCCTCCGGCCGTTCCAACATAGGGATGATGCGTATGCCCATTTAAGATACAAAGAAGCTTCTGTTCTTTAATGACTTTTAAAAGCTTCTCTGCTTGGGGAACCGGAGATGTGGTGCTCTGATTCTTCAGCAAATGATGATGCGTCAAAAGAATCACCGGTCTGTTCTTTATTTCTTCCAGGGCTTTTTTCAGCCATGCAAGCTGTTTTTCCCCAACCGTTCCATCAGGCTCTCCCTGAAGGGAGCTGTCAAAGGAAATCACACTCACATCTTTCAAATGAAAGACCTGGTTGTAAAAACCGCCGTCCTCTTTTTCCTTCAGCCAGCCTTTTCTGAAATTCGCTTTATTATCATGATTTCCCAGGGTCACAATCATTTTAGTTTCCCCCATGAGACGTTTTAAATGATCTTTCAAGTAAGCATAATCTTCCGGGTCCCCATCTTCGGTAAGGTCCCCGCTGATGAGAAGCAGATCAATTTTATCCTTTTTCTGTACCTTTTTTATGCAGGAATTAAGGGGGATTAAGGGACTCTGCATACAAAAAAGCATGCCTTTATATCCATCGTCACAGGGTTCGTACCTCCTTCTGAAATGGATATCTGATATGTGCAATATATTCATGGTCATCTCAGTTTCTTTCTTATCATTCCCGTTATCATATCCAGGATAAATACGGTTATCATTACCCCGATCAATAAAATGCTTACCTTGTCCCAGCTTCGGGCCTGAATGGCAAATATCAGCGGAGCACCGATGCCTCCTGCTCCAACCAGTCCCAGGGTAGAAGCACTTCTTACTGCGATTTCAAAATGATTCAAGGACAGGGAGCTGTAAATCGGCATCAGCTGGGGCACCCTTGCAAAAAAGAATATCTGGGAAGGACTTGCTCCCACTGCCCTCATAGCCTCCACCGGGCCTTCATCCATGGCCTCCATCTGCTCCGTAAACAGCTTGCCAAGCATTCCGATCTGGTGAACACCGATTGCCATTGCTCCTGCAAAGGGGCCGGGACCGACCACTTTTACGAAGATGATGGCATAAACCAGCTCCGGAAATGCCCGCAGCACATTGCAGACAAATTTCCCGGTCTTTGCTATCCAGGGATGGGAGCTCCATAGATTCCGGGAACTTAATAAGGTCAGCGGGAGGGCAAGTACCGTAGCCATGACGGTTCCCAAACATGCAATCCCAAGCGTCAGCAAAAGTAGGCTGATTACATCCTCCCCGCTTCCGTCATAGAAAAATGACCAGTCTGGTTTTGACAGCCCTTGAAACACCTCTCTTCCCAAGGGCAGGGAAAAGGTGGAAAGTCCCGAATAATCAATTCCTGCCGCCGAGTAAATAATAACGGCTGCTGCGAGAACCCAGACTGCGTATTTTTTTTGATTCTTTCGTATGTATATCATACCAGCCTCCTGCGTATTGACTCACTGATCCCATCTGCAACAGCTACCACAAACAGTATGGAAAGAATTACTATGGATACTCTCTCATACTGAAATAATGCGAGAGAGGAATTTAAAATAACACCGATGCCTCCGGCTCCTACGTAACCCAACACTGCAGACCCCCGCACATTGACCTCCAGGGCATAAAAGGTGTAGCTGACAATCTGACTGAAGATCTGAGGTGCAATGGACCAGACCGCAATCTGAACTTTATTGGCTCCCACCGATTCCGCCGCTTCAATGGGTCCGTAATCAATGGTCTCAATGGATTCATAAATAAGCTGTGACACCATGCCAAAGGTGAAAATTGCAATGGTAAGTACACCGGTGGCCTCTCCGATTCCCACAATGGCTACGAACAAAGCCGCTAGCAAAAGGTTGGGGATGGTCCGTACCAGATTAAGGAAAAACCGGATGACAGCTGTCACTGCATGATTTCTGGTAACGACCCATGTTGCTGTAAATGCGAAGGGGACTGCAAAGAATACCCCTATGGCAGTACCCAAAACAGACATTTTAAGGGTCTTAATCATGGGAGGAATTATTTTGGGAAGGTAACTGACCTCCGGATGGAGAAACCGGGATAAAAAAGCTGTCATCTGGTTGGAGTTTGCAAACACTTTGATAAAATCAGCTTCCGTCACCCGGATACTGCTCCCAACGCACAGAATTAGAAGGAACAGGAGAATGAGATGTTTATACCAGTTAAAGTGTATCGTATCTTTTATCCCCATGGCGGCTTCCTTCCTTTTCTTTCCCAACGTTCTTTTCATAAATTTTTTCCAGTTCTTCTTTTGACAGTTTCTCCGGAGTTCCATCAAAGACGATTCTCCCCTCTTTAAAGGCAAGGATTCTGGTAGAAAACTCTTTGGCAAGCTCTACGGAATGGAGGTTTATGATTATTGTTTTCTTTCTGTTCTCATTGATATCCTTTAAATCCTTCATTATTTTTAAAGTTGTAACCGGGTCTAAGGAGGCGACAGGTTCATCTGCAAGAATGATTTCTGCCTGCTGAACCAAAGTCCTGGCGATGGAAACTCTCTGCTGCTGGCCGCCGCTTAATTCATCACTTCTGGAATGGAGTTTTTCCAATAATCCAACCTGTTTTAAAGCTTCTTTTGTTCTTTCATAATCTTCCCTGGAAAACAGGCCCAGTATGCTTTTTAACGTTGAATAATATCCCAGACGCCCGGATAGTACGTTCTTTTGAACAGTGCTTCTCTTCACCAGATTGAAACTTTGGGATATCATTCCGATCTGGCAGCGAATGTTTCGCAGCTGTTTTTTTCCGGCCCTGGTGACGGATACCTCATTGATTCTGATATCCCCTTTTGTAATGTCAGTCAGGCGGTTGATGGATCTTAAAAATGTGCTCTTTCCTGCACCGCTCAAGCCGATAACAGATACAAATTCCCCATCCTCAATCCTTAGATTAATATCCCGTAATCCAACCACTCCATTCTTATAAATTTTTGAAACATTTTCAAAAATGATCATTTCGCAATCTCCGTTAATCTCATAATTTCAAAACAGAGTGTCAGCGCTGCCGACACTCTCCGGTGTTTATTCTGCTGCTTTTTTTGAGTATTCCTTAATGGTATCGTAAGCGGATTCATCTGCTTCTCCGTATCCTTTATGGCTCCATAAAGCCATTGCAGTACGCCCTTCTTCCTCCTTAGGCATATTTAGAAACACCTGTTTTACCTGCTGTTTTAAATCCTCATCCATATCGGTGTGGACTGCAATTGCATCGTTTGGAATATCACCCCTGGTCAGATAAAGAACCCTTAAATCTTTAAAAAGATCATACTCTTTAAACTTACCGGCAAATACATTTCTTGCCCCTTCAAATACAAAGCATGCATCCTGCTGCCCGTTTAATACGGCGGTCATTTCGCTTGGGATATCATTGACTGTGGTCAAGAAACAGTCTGTTGCAGGATCAATTCCCGCCTCCTTCATTTCAGCTACCGGGTAAATATATCCGCTTGCTGAATTGGGGCTTAAGGCTGCAATCTTTTTCCCTTTTAAATCCGTTAAGGTCTTAATATCACTGTCTGCTTTCACAAGAATCTCTCCCTTAAAAGTTCCGGAAAGCTGTCCTTCTATGGGAAGCCCTGTCTCCTCATCATAATCCGTCAGTTCGGAACTTAAGATGGCCTTTGCGGCACCAATATCCCTTGCCTGTACATAAGCGGCGGGCGGCATGATCCCGATATCCACCTGGCCGGAGGCCATGGCTTCTACAATGGTAGAATAGTCTGTAGCCAGTGTTACATTGACTTCACGGCCCAGCTTCTTGGATAAATACTCTGCAAACGGCTTTGCCTTTGCTTCCATGGAACCATCATTGTTGGTTGGTACGAACTGAACCTTTAACGGTTCTGCCGTGTTTGTGGTTTCCTTTGCCCCGCATCCGGCAAGTGCTGCTGCTGTAAGTACTGTTACGACAAAACCCGTGAATGATTTTTTAAGACGCATTTTTTCTCCTTTCGTGACATAGAACTTGTCTGCAACCACATCATAACAAGTTCCAACGATAGAAAAAAGGACCTGTGTCACATTTAACAAATACTTTACAATAACTTACCGCAAATCATATATTAGGCATTGTTCCTGCACATAATCTATTATATAATGGTTGGTACGGTTTATTCTTATACCTCAGACTCCAAAAATGTCTGTATTGATTACTTTCAGGAGTCTACGCTGATCGGGGAAGCTGCCTCCCTTTGGGAAATGGTGCCAAACACAAGTGTCAAGGCTATGACCTCCTGTGTCTGCATCCGCATCAACCTGGAAAAATACCGCCAGACGCTTCAAAATGATGTCCGGTTTCTAAAAAATGTGTGCCAGATTCTAAGTTACCGTCTGAATTCGGAAACCCATCTGGCCAATTCCCTGACTGAGCCTATCAATGTGCGGCTGGCAAAATTTATTCTTCATCAATCCAAAGAAAACATTTTCACCTTTCAGCTGACCACCTGCGCGGATATTTTAAATGTCAGTTACCGTCATCTGCTGCGGACGCTTATGGGATTTTGTGAGTTGAGAATCCTAAAGAAAGTAAAGAACTGTTACTATATTCTGGACCGGAAGGCCCTGGAGAATTTATCGGACACCGGAATCCAGGAAACATAATCTGTGATCCAATAAAATAGGGGCTGTAAAATAAGTCCTTAAAAAAATGGCTGAAGTCTCACGACCTCAGCCATTTTTCTTGTAGGGAAGTTTTTTACAGCCCCTTCCCCTCATAATCGAAAGTTTTCCCCAGAGTCCCTCCAACACAGGCTTTGCCGTTGATTGTATTTAATAATCTGTTTTCCAATTGGCAAATATCTGTCTGGACTCTTTAAGAAAATCTGACTTTATGGTGATGGACTGGTCTGTCACTGCCTTATCTTTGTCAAAAATAGGCCATGGATTACATCCTCCTGCTTCCACTTCCACCAAATCCATGGAGAAACGGTTGCCGCAGTTTTGGCAAACCAGCAAATCCCCTTCCTGCTTATAATATCCTCTTCCGGACCCGTAACAGACCTGACAGGTATTAAACGCCGTACGGATGGTTCCATCGGGAGCCTTTACCGCAAGGACTTCCATCTGTGTCCCGTCCACGCTCACCGGATAAAACTTCGCTTTGTCACTGATTTCGCTGACCGGGATCACCAGATCTCCATCTGCATTCTGGGCCTGACTGACTTCTCCCCCGGATTTAGACCCTTCTTTTTCCTTCGGACTACAGGCCGTAAGCGCCGCGGCTGCAACGATCAGGATAACTCCTGTCCGAAGCAAAGTACCGGCGGTTTTCCTTAAATTCTGTTTCATTATAAAAACCTCCTGAATATGAACGTTACTTCTCGCTTTTTGACTTATCCCGCATAAAAAACATACCTGCCCCAATGAACAGCGCCGGAAGAATGCAATGCCAGTGGCTTAATAAAATCTCCATTGATTATACTCCTTTCTTGCCGTTTTCCCCATATCTTATGGTTACTGACAGCAGGAACCGCCCGCTCCCTGGAACGTATCATCAGGCCATATCTGTGTTTTAAAGTTCTTTATTTCTTCCTTAATCGCATGGATATCCATGGTTTTCATGTCATCTACAATCTTTATATAACCGTAAAAAGCATTGTCTCCCGTGGAAAAATCAAAGCTTCCCGCCGGTGTAAAGTAAAGCAGGTTCTCTCCCTTTTCAAGAGAAAGCTGTGTTGCAAAATCGGGTACAAGCAAATTGGTTCCGTAATTGTTTTCCGTGGTGCTGTCAATGATCTTCCATTCCACATCCACTCCGGACTTCACAACGGCTGCCGCAGGCTTAAACCCATTGTCTGTAAGCTCCATGGTGATTTTCTGGATGGGATTTCCATACTCATCCGTCGACTCCTCTGCAATGGCAATCTCATCAGTAGGTATGGTGTAACCGGCAGGCACCGGTTTGTCTGCCGGCTCCGAAGTCTGTCCGTCAACCGGCCCGTCTGTGATGGAAATGGTTCCCCGGATCATTCCCATCCAGCAGCTATAAGACACCTTTCCTGTTTTTTCCGGATTAAACTCAATGACATTTTCTCCCGTCTGAAAGGTGTGTTCAATGCCAAAATCCCGAATGATCATACGGTTGTTGCAGCCGTTGATGCTTCCCTTTGGCGCATCAATGATCCATTTTACCGGAATACCGGCCTGTACTTTGATGTTTGGATATCTTCCCGATGAAAGGGTACTCTTTATCACCTGTACGCCATCCTCGATCTTAAAGTCCGCCGGATTTCCCTGCTCATCTGCGCTGCCTCCGCTTTTCCCATAAGCCAGGTCCGGTACAGCAACGCCGGAGAGACTAAGTCCCTGTGAAACCATGGACATGCCAAGAACTACTACCAAAACTGCTCCGGCTGTCATGATCTTGCCGGCAAATTTCTTTCCAAGAACCGTGGATAAAGCCCCCAGACCGAACATGAGAGGTACGGTACCAAGGCTGAATAAAAACATGGAAAGCGCCCCCGAAAAGGAGTTTCCAGTGGACAACGCATAGATCTGCATGGCCTGCAGGGGGCCGCAGGGCATAAATCCGTTTAACAAACCGACGATAAAGGGGCTGCTGCTTTTTGACTTTTGTTTATGGACTCTTTTGGCGATAAAAGCCGGCATTCTTGGATTCAGCCTGCGGAGCCAGGGAAAGATTCCAAGCATGTTGATCCCCATAATCACCATAAAAAAGCCTGCGGCAAGTTTAAGTACTCCCTGAAGGGTGGTGGAAAAGGTAACGGCGGACCCCAGTGCTCCTACCAAAAAGCCGACAGCGGTATAGGACACTACCCTGCCCAGATTATAAAGAAACGTTGGCCTTAAAGAGGAAAAACGTCCTCCGCCTGTGGTTTCTTCCGAGGTCTTTGGAATGCACTGGGACAAGTTGATCCCGCCGCACATTGCCACACAGTGCACCGAGGTAACCAGTCCAATGACAAAAAGCATCCCATAGCTCATGGATTCATCAGCCAGCTGTCCCGGGGAGAGCAGATTCAAAAGTCCGGTCTGCTGGATCAGCATATACAATGCCACAATGATAAGCAAAATCCCTGTCACCTTGCCGCCATTCATTCCCTGCTTCTCCTGATCCGTAAGGACCTTATAATCCAGATGCTCGATGATGCCCACAATGCTTTGATAAGAGATCATATCCGTATCATAGGTTACGCTGGCTGTTCCTTCGTTATAGCTTACTTCTGCGTTTACAATGCCAGCCGTATTCCGCAGTTTTTTTTCAATTTTATTCTGGCAGCTGATACAGGTCATGCCGCCGATACGCAATCCCTTGGTTTTCACCGTAGATCCCATTACGCATCCTCCTTTTTCATTTCTGTAAAAAAGAATAACAGGACCATTTGTAGAAGTTGTGTAGATGAGAATATTTTTCTGGTAAAACACAAAAAAAGACTGCCTTAAAAGACAGCCTTCTTCCCATTCCGATTTGAATCATATGTACTTATCTATCCAGCTTTACAAGTGCTTTTAACAGCTCCTCACAAATCTGTTCCACACTTTTATGATCGGTCTCTATGATCACATCCGCTGCCTTCCGGTATTGCTCTGCCCGTTTTTCCATCAGTTCTTTGATGAATTCCACATTCATATTGCCATTTAAAATGGGGCGTTCATCGCTGCCCTTTACCCGTTCCAGAACCGTCTCCGGAGAAGCTGTTAAAAGTACGATGCGGCTGGTCTTTTTTAAGTTCGTAACATTCTCCTCACGGACCACCGCACCCCCTCCGCAGGAAATAATGGTCTGACGGCGGTTTTGCAGTTTAATGATGGCTTTGCTTTCGCAGTCTCTGAAATACGCTTCTCCAAACTGGTCAAAAATCTCCTTGATGGGCATGTTTTCATCCTTAACAATCACAGAATCCACATCCACCTCATCCATGGCAAGGGTTTTCTTTAAATACCTGGAAACCGTACTTTTCCCTGCCCCCATGAATCCGATCAAGGCAATGTTAAAATCAAAAAGATTTCTGCTTTCCACCCGTTTTTCCGCCTGCCAAATCTGTTGGAACACGCCCTGAAGCTCTTCCCCGTACGGATGGGAACCAAGGGCAGAAACCAGCTTTTTCAGCCGTTCCTTATCCTGTTCCGGCTGGAGAATGGGTAAACCAAGTATTTTTTTCTTCTCTGTGATTTCCTCCACATAGCCAAGACGCTGTTTTAAAAGTTCCAAAAGTTTCTGATCACAAAGATCCAGATCCTCGTTTATCTCCCTAAAGTCTCTCATGCCGTTTCTCCGCCTTTGTATTTCTTTTCATCTTTATGCTTCACAAATTCCAGATAATCGTTGCCCCATTCTCCAAGGGCTATGATAACAGACTCAAACTTCTTACCGATTTCACTTAATGAATATTCCACTTTGGGAGGGATCTGGGAATACTCCCGTCTGATGATCAGACCTTCCTCTTCCAGATTCTTTAACTGTCTGGATAAGGTGGTATGGGTGATGTCCTCCGGCATCATACGCTGTAATTCATTAAACCTTACGGGCCCTTCCTGTAACAGGTACAGCAAATAAATGGACCACTTACCGGACAGAATCTTCTGAGAGGTAACGTAAGGACATATACCAAATAAATCCTTTTTCGCCATAGCAGTATCCTCCTAGATACCAGGTATCATAAAATATCGTAGTTTACAAATATTATCTATGCTATATAATAATCTCGTGAAACATTATAACATAAAAAAATGAGAGGAGCAATAAAAATGAAAGAAGTTCTGGATTACTTAAATGCATGCGGTACGTTTTACTTAGCAACCACTGAGGGAGATCAGCCAAGAGTAAGGCCTTTTGGTGCTGTTTCCGAATTTGAAGGAAAGCTTTACATTGCTACCAACAACAAAAAGAACGTGTTCGACCAGATGAAGAAAAATCCAAAGGTTGAGATCTCTGCCATGAACAAAGGCACCTGGATCAGACTGGAAGCAGAAGCCATCCAGGATGACCGCAGGGAGGCACGTGAAGCCATGATGGAAGCCAACAAGGCCTCTCTCAGCAAAATGTACTCTGTTGATGATGGCATCTTTGAAGTTCTGTACTTAAAGAATGCCACAGCAACCATCTGCTCTTTCACTGGTGAACCAAAAGTCATCAAGTTTTAATCCTCTGACTGGCAGAATTTTTAAATTTCATTCTGCCAGAAAAATAGAAAAACGGCCGGAGCATTACCACTCCCGGCCGATCAATTGATATCTCTCTGGTTTTTATTCTGATAACAGACGTTTCTCTCCTGTAATTTCCTGAATGGCTTTGATGTCCTGAGTCACCTCTAACACTCCAAGATACTTTCCCTTTTCATTTCTTACGGCATAATAGCGGATTAAAATATATTTTCCCCCCATCTTGATCCAGAAATCTTCCTGATCCTTGACGCCGTTTTTAAAGTCTTCCACGATTTTTTCCACAATGTGAACGCTTGCCGGCGGATGACAGTTGGAAACCTTTCTTCCGAGAATGGTTCTGGTCCTCGGAAATGCCCGCTCCTTCCCTTCGGAGAAATATTTCACCTCATCGTCCTTGTTTACAAAGGTAATATCAAAAGGAAGGGTATTTAACATGGCAGTAAGTTCTTCGACACTCCATTCTCCCGAAGGAACGGTGATAAGCCCTGCCTGGGACTTTTTTTCTGACGGTTCCGGCTTCTCCTTCCTTTCTCCTGGATCCGGATTCCAGACCGGAACATGGTCGATCATAAATCCGATCTCCCCGCTTCCGTCTGCAATGGCCTTCCATTCCTCTTGCGTGAGCTGTTCCATTAGCATGGGCATCATGATATTTTCTTCCTTGAAGATCATTTCCTCAATCTTGCCCAACACTTCTTCTGTCTTTTCCACCAGGACCTCATTTTTCTCTGCCCGTTTTAAAAGCATGGCCGTCACTTCTTTTACCTGGTCTCTGATCTCGTCGTCCACTCCCCACATGACCTTTGGAGGGGCTGTGATCCCGTATTTCTCCATATAGGGGAACAACAGATTCTCCTTCTTCTGATAGTGGAGGGCCAGGTCTTTTAACTTTTCCATTCCCTCCATCAGCTTTTCAAATTCTTCCTTATCATCAAGCTTTGTCAAGGACAGGAAGGGGCGGATCTCCTGCTCCAGGATATGGGAGATCTTTTTATTTTCTCTGACCAGCACATTAACCGGATGTCCGGGAATCTGGGATAAGTCCTTTGGCTGATGGATCTCCTCAATGGAACCTTTAAAAACAGCGGCATGGACATCACAGAGTTTTTGCACTTCTTCCACCGGAAGGCCGTCTGCAATCAGGGCGGACTCGGCCGCAGAGATTTCAGAAGCGGAAACTCCCTGGAATGCTTCTTCAAACTGTGCTTGCACTTCCTCTACGGTTTTTCCTTCGTGAAGCTTTTTGATGATTTCCTTAATGGTCTTTTGTCTCATCTCACGGTTGTTGATAATTTCGCTCATAAATTCCTACTTTCTGTCTATTGCGGCACCTAAACCAATCTTTTTCCAGTAAAAACGCCTCCTTCTGCTTGAATAGTCCGTTCAGAAAGAGGCGCTGGCGTCTGTTTATTCTACTGTAATTACTGCAACAGGACAGCCATCCTGTGCTTCCACTGCGGATTCCTCTGCAGAAGCAGGCACCTCATCCACATATGCTTCCGCTGGTCCATCGTCTCCCATCCGGAATACTTCCGGGCAAGTGGAGGCACACAATCCGCATTCGATACAGCCATCTCTATCTACCGTTGCTTTCATAACAAGAACTCCTTTCTCATTTTCGGGGACAAAGAATCATCTTGCATTCCCGTGACCCAATATACATCTTTATTGTTGGTAATTTATTGACGATTTATCCATGTATTTTTATTGAAACACTCATAAATTTGTTCTGTTTAAAATCAAAATACCCGTCCGCCCAGATCCCAAGTAAATGATAATTATTTCACAAACCGGAGCCCGCTCCAATACAAAGGAGATGACACCTCTGCAATGTCCGGAAGCTCCACATCTTTCATGGCCCATTTCTTAAACTCTTCAAACCCCGTCCGGTCCACGATATAGCCGATGTGCTCCTTTCCCCCGGGCGCCTGGGGATCAATGTATTCTTTCACATAATCATAGGTATTCAAGATGATTTTGATAATGCTGTCCTCATCCGCCCATTTGATGAAATCCTCTCCAAGTCTGGGGTTTTTCTTTCCGGAACGGCCAAGAAGAGTCAGTTT
This sequence comes from Lacrimispora sinapis, assembly GCF_043633585.1. Taxonomy (NCBI): domain Bacteria; kingdom Bacillati; phylum Bacillota; class Clostridia; order Lachnospirales; family Lachnospiraceae; genus Lacrimispora; species Lacrimispora sinapis. Next base: position 2,429,472 of record NZ_CP141832.1, read on the forward strand.
GTAATACTTTTTCTCACTTCTGGTCCACGCCATATTCGGGCAGGCCAGAACACATTCTCCGCAGCCGATGCAGGAGCTTTCATTTCTCTTTGGCCGGTAATTTTCCATGCGGAGCGCTTCCACAGACTTCTTTTTGCAGTTTTTGATACAGGCTCCGCAGCTGATGCACCGGTCTCCTTCAAACTGAGGCATGGACATACCGATGATACCAAAATCATGCATGCGGACCTTGGCACAGTCATTGGGACAGCCTGTAAGCGCGATCTTAAAGTGCAGGTCATTGGGGAAAATGGCTTCCTCGATCCTGGCGGCAAAAGCCGTGGTATCATAACAGGCATAGGGGCAGACTCTGTTGCCGATACAAGCCGTTACATTTCTCGTTCCGGATGCCGTATAGCCTTGTCCCGGTACCTCCTGATTGATGTGCAGGCCCTCGATCACCGGCTGCAGCCGTTCATTGACCTCTGACATCCTCTCAAACGGAATCCCAGGGATCTCCACACCCTGCCGGCTGGTGATATGTACCGTTCCATTGCCGAATTCCTCCGCAATGCTTTGAATCACTGATAAATATTTGGCTTCGATGTGCCCTCCGGGTATCCGGATTCTGGAAGCGGTCTTTCCCCGTTCCTTTGTCACACGAAACGCATTCTTTTTTAATTGTTTTACATTTACATCCATTGTGTTTCTTCTCCCTCTAATCAATGAGCAGACGGCCTTCCGTATAAGGAAACACTGGCCCGTCCAGGCATACATAGGTTTCCCCGATCCTGCAGTGTCCGCATTTTCCGATTCCGCAGCACATCTTGCGCTCATGGGAAATCCAGATGTTTTTCTCTAAAAATCCTCTTTTCAACAGCGCCTCCGCTGAAAAATGCATCATGGCAGGAGGTCCCACCACAATGGCCTGCGCGGTATCTGTATCAGCTACCTGCAGACCGGGGATGTATTTCGTTACCAGGCCCACTTTGTGAGCAGGCGTTTCTTCTCCTGCGTCAAGGGTGAGGATCACCGTCATGGTCTCTCTCCAGCGTTTGAAATCTTCTCTAAATAAAATATCAGAGATAGATTTAAAGCCGGCAATGAGGGTGAGGCTTTTCCGTTCCTCACAATGCTTTGCAAAATACTCTAAAACGCCCCGGACCGGAGAAACGCCGGTCCCTCCTGCAACGATGACGATTTCCTTATTCTTATAATTTTCCACATCAAACCCATTGCCGTAAGGCCCCCGGAGAAACAGACAGTCACCTGCGTAATGCTCAAAAATCTCGTTGGTCACTTTTCCTACCCTTCGGATGGTAAAGTCAATGGTGCCCTCTCCGATGCCGCTGATGGAAATAGGAGCCTCTCCAAACTTTGGCAGGGATACTTCAAAAAACTGTCCCGGCTTGACCTCTCCCTCCCAGGCCATGCGAAAGGTATACTCCAACCGGGTATGCTTAATGACTTCCAGAATCTTTGACGGAACCGGCAGATACTCATTGTGAATCATTGGCGGCTACCTCCTTCATCCCTGCTTCCAGCCTGTTGACACAATCGGAGAAAGATATGTATTCGGGACAAATATCATCACACCGGCCGCATCCCACACACATATGGTATCCGGCCCGTTTCTTAAAAGTCAGAAACTTATGCAGCACCTTAAAACGCATCCGGTCTCCGTTCTTCTTTCTGTGGCTTCCGCCTCCGGCTACCTCCGTATAGCCTTCTACCATACAGGAAGACCAGACTCTTCTTCGTTCTCCCGCTTTTTCATTATCAGTATATTTGATATCCTGCATGGAAAAGCAGGTGCAGGTCGGACATACAAAATTGCAGCGGCCGCATCCGATGCACCGGCTGTCATACTCCCTCCACATGCTGCTGCCTGAGATTCTCTGGTCAATGCCTTCGGGAATCTTTACTCTTACAGAGGTTTCTGTCACATATGCGGGAACCACCTCCTTTTGTCTGAGACAAAGTTGCTGCAAAAGGTCATCAAAGGCCTCGTTTTTGCAATCCACCTGATAACCATCACCTGCCAGATCCACACTCAAGTCATAATCCGTACAGATATTGGTGCCCAGATCCACGCAGAATCCATTGGTACATTCCCTTTCGCAGCCCATCAGAACGAATTTCACCCGTTCCCGGATCTTCCGGTAAAAAGAATCTGCAGGACCGTTATGCAGATACATCTCATCTAACCGTTTCACTCCATGCAGATCGCAGCTCCTCAAAAAGATGAGAGCTCCTTTTTTTGGTCCCTCGGCTTCTTTTACGGAATCTTCTGTATAGTAAAACAGTACTTCCGAAACGGGCAGCAGCACTTCTTTAAAGGAAAATTCTGACTTCTGATCGAATACAATCTCATCCACACTCGTCACTTCTCCGTAACGGATGCAGTCCGTATCGGAAAATCTTCCTCCGTTTTCAAAACGCCTGGGACCATAGATGGCATAATCCTTCGCCCACTCTTCCATGGCCTCATTCAACCCCTTGCCAGTCAGCTCATAACCCAATTTTTCCACCTCTTTCTTTTGGTAAGACAATATACATAGTCAGTATACAAAAAAAAGCAACTCTCTTACGTTGCAGCTGCAACATAGAGAATTGCTTTTTTTCCTGATTCTATTTGGAAAACGCTTTTAGAATCTTAAACGTGTTCTTATCAAAATCAATTAGCCCCTCTGATTTCATCTGGTTCAGTTCTCTGGTCAGAGCGCTCCGGTCCGCACACAGGTATTCAGACAACTCCACCCGTCCCATGGTGATGGTAAAATATCTGCTGTTATTCCTCTGGGCCTGAAAGGTCAGAAAGCAGATGATTTTTTCCCTAAGGGTCTTTTTCGTGGTGATCTCCAGCTTTTCCATGAGTTTTACACTTTTATCCGCGATTAATGTCACCATGTTCTCTATGAGCCTGTGATGGAACAGACAGGAATTGCTGCAGGAACGCATCACCCGCTCAAAGGGCAGATAGAGGATCTTTGCATCTTTACCGGCCACAAACGATACGGTTGCCGCCATAGTATTGCCGCAGGCAAAAAGTTCACCAAACAGGGCCTTTTCCTCCATGACCGCCAGAATGGTCTTATTGCCCCATAAATCCTCCTTTATCATCTTAACAGAACCTTCTAAGATCACGCCCACACACTTTACGGTTTCCTCAGAAAGAACAATGATTTCGCCTTTTTTATATGTTTTGATATAACTCCCCAGGCATTGAAACACAGAGAGCAGATCTTCATCGCTGATTCCTGCAAACAGAGGGATTTGACGATATTCTTTTAAATGGTCTTTGACTAAATCATTCATATTCCATATCCCTCTTTGAACCGGTCTATCTCTGGTTTAAATATTCCTGTCCCAATACATCGGCAGCGATCAGGGCATCGTATAACTGTTCCGGTGTCACATCCCCGATCATGTTGTGGATGCTTTCGCCTTCGGCACAGGCATTCTTAGCTGCAATGCGGACTCTTTCTTTGTCCGTAACACCAATTTCCTTTAAGGTCACAGGCAAACCTACGCTGGCACAGAATTCCAGCACCTGATAGAATTCTTCCTTTGGTGCATTCTCAAGAACCAGCTGGGCAAGAGTACCAAAGGCTACCACGCAGCCGTGCATGGTATTCTCACACTCTTCCAGGGAAGTAAATCCATTGTAAACGGAATGGGAAACAGCAAGTCCGCCGTTGTCGGCTCCCAGACCGCTTAAATATGTATTGGCTTCAATGATGGACTCCAGTGCCGGTGTCACAATTTTGTTCTCACAGGCCTTCAATGCCCTGTAACCGTCCTCCAGCAGCGTCTCATAGCACAAGCGGCACAGTGCCATCGCGGATTTGGTGATCCCGCCGTTCTCCAGGCTCGGTGCCTTGGCTTTTTCACAGGCTCTGGCCTCAAAATATGTACCCAGAGCGTCTCCCATGCCTGCTACCAGGAATTTTACCGGTGCGTTGGCGATAATATCAGAATCCACAATCACTGCATCCGGGTTCTTGGGATAGAATATATAGTTAGAAAAGCTTCCGTCATTGTTATAGATAACAGATAATCCGGTACAAGGTGCATCTGTTGCCACAACCGTAGGGATGATAACGACCGGAAGGTTCTCATAATGAGCCGTGGCCTTTGCGGTGTCAATGGCGGAGCCGCCGCCTACAGCTCCCACACAGTCAATGCCGTATTCCTTTACCATCGCCCGCATTCTTTCCACTTCCCCGATGGAACTGATCCCTCCGAAGATTTCAAAACGAAGGCTGGCCTCTGCCCCTTCAAAGCTCTTTTCTATTTTTTCGTGACAGTTTTTATAACCGCTGTTGCTGCAAATGAACAGGAAGGATTTTCCCAGATTCTTAACTTCTTCGTATACATGAAGAAGGGCTCCCTGACCCTGAACATATTTAAGCGGTGATCTCATTAGTTTTAACATAACAAACTCCTCTCTCCTTTTGATAAATATTTTCTATTTACTATGTCAAATATACTCTTTTCTTCCGAAAATGTCAATAATTTAACAAAGTATAAAATCCGATACAAAATGACAAAAAATTCACTTTGGACCGTATCTGGAGAGAGAATTGCTAAATCAGCCTTAGATATCCGCTCCAATCAGGCTTCAGGCAATACTCTTTTCCGTCCGGAATCAGATGAATATAATAAGTCTTTCCATCGGTCGGTTTGATGCAATCATTTAACTTACGGACACGATCAACATGGCTTTCATCCGCATCCTTTAACAGTTCCTTCTTTCCTTTTTCCCTGGCCTCTGCTTCGTCAGAAGCAGCAAATAAGCCGAATTGATGCAGCTCTCCGAATATTTCTTTTGCATACCCACCCATATAGATAAAATACAGTTCCTTTTCTGCGTCTAACGGATGATCCTCGATCGACAGCCGGTATCCGTCTGCCCCTTCTATGACTGCATATTCATCCATATGCAGATTGTCTCCGTACCAGTTCTTTTTCAGAATTTCATAGGTGTCTTCGATGGCATCAGCAACAACAAACTGCACATCATGTACTTCAATGTTCGCATTCTTAATTCCTCCGCCAATCCCTACCGCAAATAATTGTTTCATATCAGCCCTCATTTCTGGTATCCATACCGGTTTTTATATTTTTATCATCATACACGTTACGCAGTAAATTATCAACCAAAGATTGATTTTTAAATTAAAACATATTAATATAATCCTATACATCTATTGTCGAAGGAGGTTCCATGACTCTTGATATTGTCACATTGTCAATTGCGCTTTTTTTTATCAGCTCCATTCAGGCAATCGTTATGCTGTTCATATTCCGTACCATCCAGGATTATCCCGGCATGTATTATCTTCTGGCCAGCTGCATTTCTTCTGCGGTCAGCGGACTATTTTTTGTGCTTTGCACCACATTTATTTGCGGAGGTCTGGCATTTCTGGGTTCCAATATCTTTTGCTTTCTGGCCATCCTTACGCTGAATATCGGATTTTCTAAATTTCTCGGCCTGAAGGTGGAAAAAGAAAAACTATGGATACTGTTTGCATTTTTACTGGCCGGTTTTTCTGCATTCACATTTGGAATTAACAATGGCCGCTGGCGGCTCATTCTGTTTTCTGTACTGATTGCCATTCTTTCCTTTCTGAATACGGATATATTATTCCACCATAAGGCTGATTCGTTCCGGCCGGTTACCCGTATGGCGGCTGTGATCCATATGCTCTTCGGCTTGTTTTTTGCCTTACGTGCAGTGTTTACTATTTTTTACAGAACAACGGACGTTTTTATTTCCACCCTGCTGCAGCTTATGGCACTTTTTTTATCCATTGCCGGAATTCTGATCAATTCCTGCTGCTTCATCATCATGGCCATACAAAGAGAACGTTCGGAAAAAGATCAGGCCAACGAACGGTTCCGGCAAATTTTTGAGACCATACCGGATACGGTAATCATATCCAGATTTGATACCGGAGAAATCATAGAAATCAATGAAAAGTATACGGAAGAGACAGGCTATACAAGAAAAGAGACCATCGGCAAGACTTCCATGGAATTGAATCTGTGGAAAAACGACAAGGAAAGAGAGCTGTTTTATGGCCTGATCCGCAAACAGGGGGTCTTAAGAAATATAGAACTCCATATCACTGCAAAAAACGGCAGAAGTCTTTCGGCCCTCGTCTCAGCCAGCCTTATGAAGATGGAGCATCAGACCTATATTATTAGCGTAGTTCGCAATATCTCCCGGAGCAAAGAACTGGTCAAAAAGCTAAATACCAGCGAAGAGACCTTTAAAGCCATTATGGAACAAAGCCCTGTATCCTTTATGCTGACCGATATCAACGGGCATATTGAATACGTCAATCAGAAATTTCTGGAGCTTACCGGATACAGGGAAGAAGAAGTCATCGGACAAACTCCAAGAATTTTAAAATCAGGATTCCAGACGAGAAAATTTTATCAGACTCTTTGGAAGACAATCACCTCCGGGAAACAATGGAGCGGAGACATCCGGAATAAAAAGAAAAACGGAGACATCATTTGGGAGCATATCTGCCTGACCCCTATCCTTGATGAGGAGGGCAGCATCATGCGGTTTCTTGCCGTTCAGGAAGATATTTCCAGCCGGAAGCTCATGGAGGAGGAGCTGAGGATCCAGGCCAGAACGGACATGCTGACCGGGGTGATGAACCGGAGATATTTTATGGAAAAAGCAGAAAAGAGACTGTTAAACGCCAGGGCTACCCAGCAGATTGCAGCATTTTTAATGATTGATATTGACCGTTTTAAAGATATCAACGATACCTTCGGTCATAATATGGGGGACAAGGCCATCCGGATCATAGCCTCCCAGTGCCAGAAGATGATGAAACAGGAAGATTTGTTCGGACGAATCGGAGGAGAAGAATTCGGAGCATTGATTTTCTGCAGCAATCCTGAGGAGCATTACCAGATCGCCGACAAGATCCGCTGCGGGGTGGAAAACATTTCCTTACTGGACGTACATGGCGGGAGGATTTCTCTTCGGATCAGCATTGGGCTGACACACTACCGGCCGGATGAGGATACCATGGAGACTCTGATGCACCGCGCAGACATGGCCCTTTACCAGGCGAAAAATGACGGGCGTAACCGGGTCGTCTTAATATAGAAAAGGGGTGCTGCAAAAGAAATGCTCCTTTTGCAGCGCCCCTGCTCTTAACATTATTTCAGGATTTCTCCGTTGGTTTCAATCACCTGCTTATACCAGTCAAAGGATTTTTTCCGGCTGCGTTTCAACGTTCCCCTTCCGGCATCATCCTTATCCACGTAGATAAAGCCATACCGCTTACTCATTTCACCGGTGGAGGCACTTACCAGGTCAATACAGCCCCATGGCGTATATCCTAATAAATCCACACCATCCACGTCCACAGCGTCCATCATTGCCTCGATATGCGCTTTCAGATATTCGATCCGGTAATCATCACAAATACTTCCGTCTTCTGCCACCCGGTCAATGGCTCCCAGACCGTTTTCCACGATAAACAGCGGCTTCTGGTATCTGTCATAAAGGGTATTCATCGTGATCCGAAGTCCCAGAGGATCAATCTGCCATCCCCACTCCGACGCCTTTAGATATGGATTTTTTACGCTTTTCATGGCATTTCCGGCCGTGGTCTTATTAATCAGCTCCTGATCTGTACTGGCACAGCGGGAGGAATAGTAGCTGAAAGAGAGGAAATCCACCGTATGCTCTTTTAAGATTCGGAAATCTTCCTCTTCTGTCTCCAGAACAATGCCCTCCCGTTCAAACATCTTTCTGGCATAAGCCGGATATTCCCCTCTCGCCTGGACATCAATAAAGAAATAGTTGTCCCGGTCTCTGTTCAAGGCTTCCCAAACGTCCTCCGGATTGCAGCTGTAAGGATAATAATTCCCGGCTGCAAGCATACATCCGATCTTAAAGTCCGGATTGATCTGATGGGCCAGTCTGGTTGCCTTGGCAGAAGCCACAAGTTCGTTGTGGGCTGCCTGGTATTTTACCTGGGTCTTATTTTCTCCCTCCTTAAACTGGAGCCCTGCTCCCATAAAAGGCAGATGGAGAAGCATGTTGATTTCATTAAAAGTGAGCCAGTATTTTACCTTATCTTTAAACCGTCGGAAAATGGCATCACAATACTTCACATAACAGTCGATCAGCCTGCGGCTTTTCCAGGAACCGTATTTCTCCACCAAAGCCAGAGGTACGTCAAAGTGGCAGATGGTGACCACCGGTTCGATGTTATATTTTAAAAGCTCGTCAATGAAGTCTTCATAAAACTTTAACCCTTCTTCATTGGGCTGTTCTTCCTCTCCGGTTGGGAAGATTCTGGACCAGGAAAAGGAAAAACGGTAGCACTTAAATCCCATCTCCGCAAAAAGAGCGATATCTTCCTTATAGTGATGATACATGTCAATGGCTTCTCTGGAAGGATAATAGGAATCCTCCGGCAGCTGGCGGTAATCCATCTCTCCAAGCATGACCGGGAAACGGTTTTCGCCCCAGGGAATCACATCCACACTGCCCATTCCTCTGTTTCCCTCTTTGTATCCGCCTTCACACTGGTTGGCAGCCGTAGCCCCTCCCCATAAAAAATCTTTTCTCATGTTATCTTCTTCCTTTCCTAATAATATGTGAATTTTACCATTCCCATCTGCCTTTACCGGTCAGCTGAAAAACAGCTTCTTTACCTCTTGAACCGGCATCTCCCGGCCGGTATAGAGCTTGAATGCTGCCGCTCCCTGCCATAAAAGCATTCCCTGGCCGTCAATACAGATACAGCCGGCTTCCTTTGCTTCTTTGAGCATCCGGGTCTCCTTTGGATTGTACACTGCATCCACAACCACCAGACCAGGATGGTACATGGCAGTATCCTTGACCACCGTTTCCCCATCCAACGGCTTCATGCCTACGATGGTGGCATTGGCAAAAACATCACTGTCAGCCATTTCTCTTTTCATGGTTTCAAGGTCTGCAATATCAAAGACATTGACCACGCAATCCGGCTTTTCCCGTTTGATCTTATCTGCGGTTTCTACGGTTCTTTCAAAAAACCCGTCCTTTATGTTAAAGATTGATATCTCTCTTGCTCCTTCCAGGGCACACTGCACCTGGATTGCCGTAGCAGCCCCGCCTCCGCCGCAGACCGTTATCTTTTTTCCTGCAATTTCCACTCCATGATCCCGCAGGCTGTCTACAAAGCCCTGTCCGTCCGTGATATGGCCCGTCAGTTTTCCGTCTTCATTTACAATGGTGTTGACCGCCCCGATGATCCGGGCAGCCGGAGACAATTCATCCATGTATTTGGCAGCTTCGGTCTTGCATGGCATGGTCACGTTGCAGCCTCTCATACGGAATGTCTTTATGGCTTCCACGGCCTTTTCCACTTCATCTACCTTGATATCAAAAGCAAGATATGCATAATCAAGTCCCAATTTTTCAAAACTGTAATTATACATCGCTGGTGAGCCAGAATGTCCTACCGGTGAGCCGATGAGTCCCATGAGTCCTGTTTTCCCTGTAATTCTTCTTTCCATCGCTTTTTCTCCTCTTTCATCAGTTCTTCTTTGCTGCTTCGTGCATTAAATGCTTTGCCTCGTCAGGGATAACATACACTGGTTTTGACGGCTTGTCAACATTTTCTGCCCGCAGACTGATGTCAGACTGTGCAACTTTTCAAAAATATGGTATGATATCAAAAAAAGCGGAAGGAGGCAGTTCTCATGAATCATGAAAAAGTAATCAAAAGCATAAAAATCGCTTTGGCTGCCGTACTGGCAATCACCATAGCCGCAAAACTTGGTCTGAAATTCTCTGCTACTGCCGGAATTATCACTGTTTTAAGCATTCAAAACACCAAACGGGAAACCTTAAAAAGTGCCGCTAACCGGACATTTGCCTTTCTTGGCGCCCTGCTATTATCGGCGGCAGTGTTTTTTTCTATAGGCTTCAACCTTACAGGCTTTGCCCTGTATCTGCTTTTATTCGCACTTTTGTGCCTGTATGCAGGCTGGGGAGAAGCCATTGCCATGGATTCTGTTCTTATCACCCATTTCCTCACCGAACGCTCCATGTCTCTCCCTCTCATCGGAAATGAGATCGGTCTGTTTTTAATCGGTACCACGGTGGGCGTCGCCGTCAACATGCACCTCAGAAAAAGAGGCGATGAATTCAAAAAGCTGTCCGATGAAGTGGATGGCAGAATCAAAGGGATTCTGGACCACATGTCCCGGCTGCTGCTGGAAGAGGAAAAAAACAGGTTTGACATAAACTGTATCGTTCAGTTAAAAGAAAGCATCGAACGGGCAAGAATTTGTGCCTTTAACAACTATAACAATGCCATTTGGAAAAAGGACACCTACGAAATTGATTATATCCAGATGCGGCAGGAGCAAAGCATTGTACTCCAGGAAATCTACGAGAACATCAAAAGCATCACCCGCCTGCCAAGACAGGCTCATCAGGTGGCTCAATTGCTGAAAAATATTGAGCAGAATTATCACAGGAACAATCCTGCGGAAGAGCTTTTAAAGGATTTGGAATCACTGCTTTCCGATTTTAAGAGCCATGAGCTGCCCTTGAACCGGGAAGAATTTGAAGCAAGAGCCATACTTTTTTATATTTTAAAACAGCTGAAACGGCTCCTGATGTTCAAACGTGCCTTTGCGCTCTCCCACAGGGAATAAATCCATTACGGCTTATTTTGCTTCCAGTTCCCGGATCTTTGCCTGAAACCTGGGCAGATGCTTTTTATGGGCTACTAAAAGCTCATCAAGTATGGTTTGGGCGATCCTGCCGCTTGGCACCAGCGGATTTAATGTAAATGCCTGCAGGGCAGCATCATAGTCCCCGCTCACAGCCGCCTCTATGGTGGTCAGTTCCATATCCTTCATTAATTGGAGAAGTCCTCTGGTGGAAGAATCAAAGCTTCCCCAGGAGATGGGAACCGGACCGTTGGCCGTAATGATGCTGCTCACTTCCACCACCACATCATCGGGCAAATCGGAAATGGCCCCATTGTTCTTTGTGCTCACCACCATGTGAGTCTTTTTATCGTTATAAATAGAAGTAATCAGTTCACAGGCCGCATCCGAGTAAAAGGCCCCTCCCCTCTTTTCAAGCTGAGGGGGTTTTACGTTTAACTCCGGGTCTTTGTAAAGCTCAAAGAGTTCCGCTTCCGTACGCTTTACCACCTCTGCTCTGGTTTCTCCTTTCTCATATGCCTCCAGTTCCTCTTTGAGCATATCGTCTGTGATGTAATAATACCTGTGATACATACAGGGTATAATGCCAAGATGTCTCATCTGGCCAGGCAAAAAGGAGATATCCGGGATGTTGCGGACACCGGAGCTGTTCATTCCCTGCATGGCCTTTTTCAGACCTCCCTCTGTGGCATAAACCTTGTCAATGACCTCCGCGGTCTTTTCTTCCCCTGCCTTGTTCCATACCCGGTGCCAGTGAAAATGGTTCAGACCCCCAAACCGGAAGAACAGGTCCTCTTCCTTCTCCTTTAGTGCGCCTGCTGCAATCTTTCTGCAAATGATGGGGACGTTGCATAGACCAACCACCTTATCCCACGCTCCATAGCGCATCACTGCCTCCGTTACCATGCCGGAAGGATTGGTAAAATTCACAAGCCATGCATGGGGGCACAGTTCCTTCATATCTTCTACAATATCAAGAATTACAGGAACGGTACGAAACGCCTTAAGCATTCCGCCGGCTCCGTTGGTCTCCTGGCCGATGACTCCGTGGGACAAGGGAATCCTCTCATCCTTAATCCTGGCCTCCAACAGTCCTACCCGGAACTGGGTGGAGACAAAATCTGCATCCTTTAAGGCTTCTCTCCTATCCAGGGTCAGATGCACTTCCCAGTCAAGACCTGCCGCTTTTACCATACGTCTCGCCAGATTGCCGACAATTTCAAGCTTTTCTTTCCCTTCCTCAATATCCACCAGCCAGATTTCCCGGATCGGAAGCTGGTCTTTTCTTTTAATAAAGCCTTCGATCAGTTCCGGAGTGTAGCTGGAACCGCCGCCAATGGTTACAATCTTTATATTCCCCTTCATGAATCTTCCTCCTTTTCTTCTATAACACGATCATACTAAAAAAAGACTCCAATGGAAATACTGCCGGCCTATTTGGTCACAAACCCAACCCAATAGGCATTTGTACCACAAAAAAAACAGGGTGTTTTATCCCTGTTTGATCTGCATGGTAAGCCTGGCTAACGATTCTACGATATACACCGCCGGTATCTGAGAGGTGATATCAACCTTCATCTTTTCCACAGCCTTTAATTCCCTCTGGATATAATAAGAGATGTTAAAATCCGATATCTTAGCCAGTGTGCTGTTTTTGCTGTTGGTGATCGAAACCACCGTACTGCTGCTCTCTTTAAAGTTCGAGGAATTTTCGACGAGAATGCTTGTCTCCCCTTCCACCGAAAGGATAATGATGATGCTCTCCTCCGGAAATTCCAGATTGATCGGAAACATGGGATTGTTGATTCCGGTAGAAAAGATACCGATGTCGCAGAAATAACGGCTGGCATACTCCGCAATTATCCCCGAATTCCCGGTACCCAGAAATATGATCTGCCTCTTTTTGGCTATGACAGCTGCTATCTCCTCAAGCTGTTTTTGGAAACTTTCTGATCCCACCCGCTGAAAAAAATCAAAGACAGAGCTGTGGTCAAACTTATGGTTTGATGCGTTTTTTTGTTCCTTTTCCAGCTTAAAGAGGACTTTAAACTCAGAAAAACCGCTGCACTTCACCTTCCTGCAAAACCGCGTGATGGTGGTGGTAGACACATGGGCTTCGCTGGCAACCTCTCTTATGGTCATATATGGGATTTTTTCACTGTTTTTTAAAATAAAATTATACACTTCATAATCCAGTTCACCGAACTGGTCCAGGATCTGGTTGGAAAATAAGGCCATATTTGTTCCCCTCAAACTTATCATACACTCTTTGCAGCTTTGTCATAAAACCATTATACCACAAAAATTGTCCGCAAGTCTATCCTGCACAAAAAATACCCTCTTTGCAGCAAACGGCTTTATCCCCGGCCGGAAGTGCTGCAAAGAGGGTATTTCTTGATGGTTTGATGGAATTATGCAAAGCCGAAATATCTCATAAGTCCCAAATAAATTCCATAAGCAAATTGATACTGGTCGTTTCTTAATTTTTCCGCATCAGAATAATTGCTCAAATACCCCAGCTCTATCAAATTGGCAGGCATGTTTACATTTCTTAACACATACAGAGATGGGTTCTCCCTGATTCCGTTGTTCCTCGTACCGGCCACCTGGGTAATTCCGCTCATGATCTGCTCTGCCAGCCATTGGGCCTGGGTGTAATACTGATAAATATACACCTCTGTGCCATTGATCGCAGGGTTCGGATTTATATTGCAATGGATGCTGATAAAATAGTCTGCCGGCCAGCTATTTGCAAGTGCCACCCGTTCAGCCAGGCTGGTCGTATTGTTGGTCCCCAAAACGGTGTCAGGTTCCGGCCTTGATACGCGGGCTTCAAACCTGGGATCACTGTTCAGCAAATTCTGCAGATAAAGCCCGACCTGGAAATTGATTTCCGATTCGTAAAGGCCGTTGTCTTCCGCACCGCTGTTAAAGTACCCGCTTGGATTGTGACCCTGATCAATAAATATTTTAATAGCCATGTAAGCATTTCCTTTCCTACTCAACTATAATAAATATATTCATTTCACAGGGAAATGCTACCAAATACAAAGAATTTGTCTGTTTTTAATTTGACAAATTTGTCTAACAAAAACCACGGTCCTTTATACATCGTTATGTTCCACGGATTTGCGTTTTGCATTTTTGTTCTTATTCTGATTTTCTCTTGTGATCGGCGTTTGTCCGTTGCATTTTTCCATTCTTGCTTTTTTGTTATCGGGCTGGCTGTCTTTTGGCATAAATACCTCCTGAATCATTTCGTTTTTTTGCTCTAAAATCCAATCTTCGTTCTTTAATCTGTTCGTTTTTTCCCTTTTTTATGTATCAGGAGACGGCTTTCAGCAGAAGAACTTTCCCAAATAGTTCCATTTTTCACAATCAAAACAAAATCCAGCTCTCTGCGCCGGATTTACTTCCTATTATTTTTATGATATCATAAGCCTGAAATTAAAAAAATTTAAGTTTTAGAGAGGAAAAAATCATGTTAGCAAACGGAACCAATGAATGCAGCTGCAAAAAAACAAACTGCGAAAGGCATGGAAAATGCGAAGAATGTATCGGGCACCATAAAAACAGCAGCCGCTATCCAAAGCCCTACTGCATGCAGAATCACAGAAAGCCCCAAAAACAGGATTGATTCTCATTTCTTAATAATTCTTAATTCCTTCTAAATCTCGTTGTCATTCTCCCTGTAAATGTTATAATTTTTCATATTCAAAACAGCAAAGGAGGAAGCGGACTATGGAAGCAGCTCAACAGATCCTGATCGTGGATGACGATACCGATATCCGGGAAGTCCTCCGCATTCATCTGGAAAACAACGGCTATTCCGTAATGGAAGCGGCGAACGGCAAAGATGCGGTTTCCGCAGTTTTAAATCATTTGGATATCGACTTGATCATACTGGATATCATGATGCCCGGTTTATCCGGAATCGACGTCTGCAAACAGATCCGGAAATCCTCTTCCGCCCCCATACTGTTCCTCACGGCCAAATCAAAGGAAAGTGACAAAGCCGCCGCCTATGAAAACGGGGGAGACGATTATCTGGTAAAACCCTTTTCCCAGACCGAACTCCTTATGAAAGTCCATTCCCTTCTTCGCAGATATGTGATCTACAAAGGGAAGACCGATGGCGGCACCGGCAGTTATGAAATCCAGCTGCAGGATATTGTGATCGACACCCAAACCCATACTGTCTGCCGGGAAAACCACAAAATAGACCTTACAGACACAGAATTCCAGATCCTTTTGTTTCTGGTGAAGAATAAGGGGTGTGCCAAAGACGCACAGGCCATTTACGAAGGCGTGTGGAACGATAAATTCCTTCCCTCCTCCACCAACACCATTATGGTCCACATTTTAAAGCTGAGGAAAAAACTGGAGCTGGACTTCAACAACCCGACCATTATCCGCACCGTTTGGGGAAAGGGCTATCAAATTGATGAAATTTAGCGGCAGAACCTCCCTTCGTTATAAACAGATCTATGTGCTGATTTTCGGTGTTTTGGTCAGCTTTTTGATGTATTTCATCACTCAGACCTTTGGAAACTATCTGGTTTCCAAAAATCATCTGAATGAAGACGTGTCCCGGAAACGGTTGGAGGGATATCAAAACTCCATAGAAACTTATGTAAAAAAAAATAAGCTTTCCGTCAAAGACGTCCGGGCCATCTCCAAATGGGTCAAAACCCACAAATACATCTATCTGACCATTTATAGCGGGAATGAGATCCTATATGAATCGGGTTTCTGGAATGATGCTTATTCCGGCTATGAATCAGCAGGTGCTTTTTTGGAGATCAGCCAGCAGGCCACACGCAATATCGCGTTTACCGACGGCATCTATTCCGTATCCATCATCGATTCGTCTGAGATCAAATGGTATGACCTGGTATTTTATAGTTCCATGGGGATCTTTTTCCTGTTTTTATTTGGCATCCTCATTGCCTACAACCACCGGATCATTGCCAGGATCATGCTCTTATCCAAAGAGGTCTCCCTGATTGAGCAGGGGGATTTAGAGCAGCCCATCTATCATAAAGGGAATGATGAGATCGCCCTGTTAGCCGTCAATGCGGACAACATGCGCAATTCCATTATTGCAAGATATAAAAGTGAAAAGGAAGCATGGGAAGCAAACAGCGAACTGATCACCTCCATGTCTCACGACATCCGGACGCCTTTGACCTCCCTCATCGGATATCTGGAGATTCTGGAATCCAAAGGCTACCATTCCGAGGAGCAGCTTGTCCGCTATATCAAAAACTGTAAGGAAAAATCCATTCAGCTAAAGGATCTGTCCGACAAACTGTTCCAGTATTTTCTTGTATTTGGCAAGGAGACCATCTTGATGAAGGAGGAAACCTTTGATGCCAGGATTCTTTTGGAACAGCTGATCAGCGAGCATGTATTCGGCTTGAGCAGCCAGGGGTTTGATGTGAGGACCGGATTTATGGAGCAGCCCTGTCAGATCACCGCTGATATCCAATACCTCAAGCGCCTGTTTGACAATCTGTTTTCCAATGTCTGCAAATACGCCGACCCAGCCGGTCCGGTCCTGGTTCACGGGGATTGTGACGGCAGCCGCCTGATCATCAGCATCAGCAACGAGATCCGAAAGGACTGCGCCTTCACGGAAAGCACCGGCATCGGCCTTAAAACCTGCCGGAAAATAACAGAACAGATGAACGGAACCTTTGAGATCAGGAAAAACCGTACCCGGTTTGAAGCAACCGCCGGGTTTCCCATCATTCCGCTTAGAAAGGAATAAGAACCAATGAAGAATGTTTTAGAATACTTAGAACGGTCTGCCACGGCCTTTCCCCATAAAACAGCAGTCGTGGACCCCGAAACCTCTATAACGTACAAGGAATTCCTTCACCATGCAAAAGCCATCGGCAGCTTTCTCTCCAAACAAGAGACTCCCGGCAGTCCGGTCGCCGTTTTCATGGATAAAAGCGTGGAAGCACTGGCTTCCTTTCTGGGGATCGTATATGCAGGCTGCTTTTATATTTCCATCAATACCGAGCTGCCTCCTGCCCGGATTCGCCAGATTTTAGAAACCTCCGGTGTTTCCAGCGTCATCTGTTCCGGGAAGGAGGGTCCGGCACTTTTGGAGGCCGGATATAAGGGAAGGTGTTTTGATTATTCTGACCTGAAAAAACAGGAGATTTCAGAAGATGTGCTTATGCACATTCGGGAAAATTCCCTGGACACAGACCCTCTTTACTGCAATTTTACGTCCGGTTCCACCGGAATTCCAAAAGGGGTCCTGGTCAGCCACCGCTCGGTCCTTGACTTTATGGAATACTTTCCTGCCTTGTTCCACATAACGAAAGACGATGTGATCGGAAACCAGGCACCCTTTGATTTTGATGTGTCCGTAAAGGATATTTATTCCACACTTTGTACGGGAGCCACCATGGTCATCCTGCCGAAGAAGCTCTTCTCCATGCCAGCAAGACTTCTGGATGCCCTTTGCGAGCACCAGGTGACCACCCTGATCTGGGCCGTTTCCGCCCTTTGCCTGGTCTCCCAGTTAAAAGGCTTCACCTATAAGGTCCCTTCCCTGGTGGATAAAGTGCTGTTCAGCGGAGAAGCCATGCCTGTAAAGCAGTTGAATATCTGGCGGAAATATTTACCTCATGCCCGGTACGTGAATCTATACGGACCTACGGAGATCACCTGCAACTGTACATATTATGAAATTCACCGGGAATTTGAAGACCACGAAAAAATACCCATTGGAAAACCATTTCCCAATGAAAAGGTCTTTCTTCTTGATGAGAATAACAGACCGATTACAAAAACAGGCATCACGGGAGAGATCTGTGTGGCAGGAACCGCTCTGGCCCTTGGTTATTACCGGAACCGGGAGCAGACAGACCGGGCCTTTGTACAAAACCCTTTGAACCCTCATTATCCGGAACTGATTTACCGGACCGGGGATCTTGCACACTATAATGAAACCCATGAACTTTGTTTTGCAGGCCGGAAAGACTTTCAGATCAAACACATGGGACACCGCATCGAGCTGGAGGAAATTGAAATAGCCTTGAACAGCTTTCCTCTTATTGAGCGCGCATGCTGTGTTTTTGATGCAAAAAAAAGCAGGATCACCGCATTTTATGTAGGCAATATGGAAGGAAAAGAGCTCTCTGTTTCCATGAGGAAAACCTTACCTGTCTATATGATTCCTACTGTTTTTCATTCCCTCGCTGAACTGCCTGTTACCGGCAACGGAAAAATAGACAGAAAAAAATTACTGGAGATGTGTCAATGAAAGAAGCCTTCCATGCTGCAGCCATAGAATTTGCTGCACGCAATTACCAAACCCCATTTTATGTATTTGATACGGACCTTCTTGCCGGACAGATCAAAAAGATCCGAACCGTTTTAGGAGATGGCCCGGAGCTTTGCTATGCCATGAAAGCCAATCCTTTTCTGGTAAAAAGCCTGGAAGGACTGGTGGATTCCTTTGAAGTCTGCTCTCCAGGCGAATTTGCCATCTGCGAACGGGCGGAGCTTCCTATGAATAAAATCGTCATGTCCGGGGTACATAAAAATCCTTCCGACGTGGAATATGCCTTAAAAGAATACGGAGGTGATATCCTTTATACCATAGAATCCCTCTCCCACTGGCAGACCCTAAAAGCGTTTACGGAAACATACCGGCTTCCGGTCCGTGCTCTCCTGCGCCTTACAAGCGGGAACCAGTTTGGAATGGAGGAATGCCTGATACGGAAAATCATTGGAAACGGCCCTTATGAGTTTATCACCATAGAAGGAATCCAGTACTTTTCCGGCACCCAGAAAAAATCCCCTACCAGGCTTTCCAAGGAACTTGCCATGCTGGACGGTCTTTGCAGGGAACTGAAAGACCAATACGATTTCAACGTTTCAAAAATTGAATACGGCCCCGGCCTTCCTGTCTGCTATTTTGAAGAAGAAGCAAATCAGGAGGATCTCATGTTGGCAAGCCTTTCTGCCTCCATAAAAACATTGACCTTTGGCGGAAAGGTCACTCTGGAAATGGGGCGCTTTATCGCTGCCTCCTGCGGGTCATATGTGACACGGGTGGTGGATCAGAAAACCAACAAAGGCCAAAACTACTGCATCGTAGACGGAGGCATCCACCAGTTGAACTATTACGGACAAATGCTGGCCATGAAAAAGCCTTCCATCGTTCACCTTGGGAAAAAGGGCAAAGAAGTAAAGGAATGGACCGTCTGCGGTTCCCTCTGTACGGTCAATGACGTGCTTGTAAAGCAGTATCCGTTTCAGGATTTAAAAAAGGGAGATACCCTTGTTTTTCAAAAAACGGGAGCCTATTCGGTCACCGAGGGAATGTCCCTGTTCTTAAGCCGGGATTTTCCCCTGATTCTCCTCTATTCGGAGAAACATCAGTTTCAAACGGCAAGACCCTCTCTGGCCGCAGATCAATTCAATTATACACAATCATAAAGGAGTTTATAACAATGGAACAACTATTAGAGATATTAAACGCGATCAACCCTGGCATTGACTACGAAACAGAAACAAAACTCATCGACGAAGGACTGTTAGATTCCTTTTCCATTCTCTCTCTTATTCCGGAATTAGAGGATGCTTTTGATATCGAGATCACCCCGGCTGATATGGTTCCTGTTAATTTTAATTCTGCAAATTCACTTTGGGAGATGATCAAGCGGCTCCAAGAGGGATAAACCATGACTTACAATTCACTCCTATACCTTTTTATCTTTTTACCCGGGGTGCTGGCGGCCTATCACTTTGCGCCCCAGCGCCACAGGCCAAAGGTCCTGCTGGCGGCAAGCTACCTGTTTTTCCTCTCTTTAAGCGGAAAGCTGCTGATATATCTGCTTTTTTCCACTCTTTCTCTCCATCATATGGGGCTGTGGCTTGGCTCCTGCAAGGCAGAGGGCGATTTAAAACTGCTTACCGCCGGGGAAAGAAAGGCGGTAAAGGCCGCTTATGCAGGTAAACGACGCAAAATCCTGTGGTTTGGGATCGGACTGCAGCTTGGCATTTTACTGGTGCTGAAATACTCCGGTTTCTTTATCTCAAATATCAACGGAGTATTGAACCTGTTTTCCTTTCATCCCCTTCTGCCTTCCGTAAAATTTGCCCTTCCCATCGGAATCTCCTTTTATACCCTGCAGGCAGTTTCCTACCTGATTGATGTTTATTATGAGAAAATAAAGCCTGACCATAATCTATTGCGGCTGGCTCTTTATCTTGCCTTTTTTCCGACTCTCATGGAAGGCCCGATCTGCCGCTACACCCAGACTGCGGACTCCTTATATCGGGGAACCCCTCTGGACTATAAAAATCTTACCTTTGGCATGCAGAGGATCCTTTGGGGGCTGTTTAAAAAGCTGGTGATTGCAGACCGGCTGAATCTATTTGTGGAAACCATCTTTAACAATCCCGGCAGTTACAGCGGGATTACGGTCATCCTCGGAGCTGTTTTATATACCTTCCAGCTCTATGCCGATTTTTCAGGCTGCATCGACATGACCATCGGTACCGGGGAACTGTTTGGAATTACCATACCGGAAAACTTTCGTCAGCCTTTTTTTTCCAAAACAGCTTCTGAATTCTGGAGACGCTGGCACATCACACTGGGTGCCTGGTTAAAGGATTATATCTTTTATCCTATTTCTTTGATAAAATTTGTAAAGAATCTGGGAAAGAAATACCGGGAACGGTTCGGAAAGCATTTGGGCCAGATATTGACCTCCTCCATCGCTTTATTCGGCGTATGGATGGCAAACGGTTTTTGGCATGGAACCGGGTGGAATTATATCTTTTTTGGCATGTATTACTTTGTCCTCATCCTCCTTGGTAATTTACTGGAGCCTGTCATCGTAAAGACAACCGATGCTTTAAGGATCGACCGCAACTGCCTTCCATACCGGATACTGCAAAGCACAAAGCTGCTGGTCCTTGTTTTTACCGGAGAACTGTTTTTTAGAGCTAAGGATCTTACGACGGGCTTTCATATGTTTTTTTCCATTTTCACGGGATTCGACTGGTCCATACTCACAGACGGCTCTCTTCTTAAATTAGGACTGTCCATTCCGGATTTCTTTGCTGTTTTCCTTGGTTTTCTGGCCGTTCTTACGGTTGGTGTGATCCATGAACGGGGGATCTCCATCCGGCAGAAAATTTCCGGCTGGAAGATGCCAGCCAGATTTGCTTTTCTCTATGCCGCCATTTTTATAGTGCTGATCCTTGGGGCATACGGGGACGGATATTTACCGGCAAAGCTGATTTACGCCGGATTTTAAGAGGTGATGAAATGACAATCTACCATAGAACCAGAGCTTTGCTTTTTTTAACCGGTCTTTTTATCTTGCTGTTTTTGATATCCTATCTCATCCTTCCTTCTAACAGCGTGGGGGATGGCTTATACAAAAAGGCAAACGGGATTCTAAAGGAACCGGAGCATACCATAGATTACATCGTCATCGGCGACAGTGAAGCCAGCACAAGCATTTCTCCCATGGAGATTTGGAATACTTACGGCTACACCGGATATAACTGCGGAGTTCCCGCCCAGCAGCTTCAGGATACTTACTACTTGCTGGAACGAGTACTGGAAAAACAGTCTCCAAAAGTGGTCCTGCTGGAAACCAATGCCTTTTACCGGGATTTTAAATACATCAATGCTCTGGAAAATACCGTGGAAGATACGGCAAAGAAGCTGTTTCCTGTCTACAAATACCATAACAACTGGAGATATTTTCATCTCTATATGCTGAAAAATCTCCGGAAATCTCCGAATCAGGGACGTGTCACCGTATTCAAGGGATTTCAGTATAACACGGCCGTAAAGCCCTATCAGGGCGGCCCTTACGGAAAAGAAACCGATCAGATATACCAAATCGGAGACCAGCCCTTGCAGTACATGAACAAAATCGCAGAATTATGCAGGGAACGGGGAATTGAACTGATCCTGTATTCTTCTCCTTCTCCCAAATGCTGGACCTACCAAAAGCACAATGCGGCATTGGCATTTGCAAAAGAAAAACAGCTTCCATATATTGATTTTAATTTAATGACCGATGAACTTCACATTGATTGGGCAAAGGATACCAGAGATGAAGGGGATCATATCAACTACTATGGAGGGAAAAAGGTATCCGATTATATGGGTGCTTATCTAAAAAGGCACACCCATCTGCAAGACCACAGGGAGGAAGCAGCTTATTCCGCCTGGAAGGAAGAACTGAAGGCTTATCTCGCAATAACAAAGGACCACTGATCATTAAAGGTTCGATCCGCACTCCTCTCTTTTTGAACTCCTGATTTCAGGAAGCAATACTGCCGCACATAATGCGTAAAGAAGCATCAGCACGGAAAATACGAGATAAGGCACATCTTTCCCCCACAAATCAAAAAGGCTTCCTCCTATGACAGGCCCTATGATATGGCCGATGCTGGACCCAAAGGTGTATCTTCCATAATAATCACCAATCACGTGTTCATTGATTCCCTTAACAAACATGGCATCCAGAGAATAATCCAAAGCTGAGGTGGACATCACATAAGCCGTCCACAAAACCTGAAAGGCTGACAGATCGTGGAAAACCACAACTGCAATTGCCATAGCAGCCGCAAGGATGGAACTAAGCACAATTACTTTCCGGTATCCAAGGGTATCCCCCAGACGCCCTAAATAGGGTCCCAGTATGGAAGAGACCACCATTGGCAGAAAGAATACAGTTGCAAGCTCTATCATATCCAGATCAAAGGACGCTTTTAAAAACGGGATCAATAACACCTGGGGTATACTGAGGAAAAGGCAGAGAAACAGATTGAAAAACCAGAGCTTTTGTTTCTCTTTTGTAAAAGCCACGGGCTTTAAATGACGGACGGGAGTTTTTTCCGTCCGTTTTACGTTGGGGAGGCAGCATAAAAATCCAAGGACCGCGGCTCCTGCCGAACACAGAAAAAACAGCTTCCAGCCGCTCATCAGATCATACTTGCTAAAGATGAGAAAGGCCACGCCAACGCCGATCATACCGCCAAAATTACAGTTGCTGTGAAACGCTCCTATGCTTTGGGCAAAACTTGCATTGCCGTCTAAAATAAGCCCCATCACAGATATATTCAATAATATGCCTGCGGCTCCCTGAATGAAACGGGCAGCCACCAGCTGCGGTATGGTTTCCGCCCCGGATAAAGCCAGATAGGCAACACCATAGACGGACAGCGACAAAAGCAGAAGAAAGCGGCGGCTGAACCGGTCAGACATGAAGCCAATAATCAGTTTCATGATCAAACCGGACAGCGCAAATACAGAATAAAGCATGGTTAATTCCAATGTGGTAAAATGCAATCGTTCCGTATACAAAGGCAGCAGACCTCCAAAAATAATACTGGGGAAAGAAACCAAAATAACCGGAGCTGCGATCTGTTTATTCTGCATGGACCACCTCTTTCTACTTCCATAAGAAGCCGTAAATGATTTTTATTCAAAAGACATATATGGAAATATTATACATCTATGTTCTCTCCCATGCAAGGGAGAAGGACATGAAACCTCTGCATCAGACCTTCTGTTTATAATAAGTGAGGAAATCAGTAAGCTTCTCACAGGCGGTCTTTAACTGATTCAATTCCGGAAGATACACCACACGGAAATGATCCGGTCTTTCCCAATGGAAGCCGCCCCCGTGGGTCAGCAGGATCTTTTTATCCTTTAAAAAGTCCAGAACAAACTTTTCATCATCCAGAATATTGAATTTTTCCGTATCAATTTTCGGAAACATATAAAATGCTGCTTTGGGTTTTACTACGGAGATTCCGGGGATCTCATTCAGTGCCCGGTATATGTATTCCCGCTGTTCATAGATTCTGCCGCCCGGCACCAGCAGCTGTTTCGTCTCCTCTCCCATCTCCAGTGCCATAGGGATCACAGACTGAGCCGGAACGTTGGAGCAAAGTCTCATGGAGGACAACAGATTGATTCCTTCCACATATCCCTTTGCAAAGGATTTATCCCCACAAAGGCTCATCCAACCGCACCGGTATCCTGCAATCAAATGGGATTTGGATAACCCGTTAAAGGTAACGGTTAAAAGATCCGGTGCCAAGGATGCGATGGATACATGTTCAAGGCCGTCAAGCACCAGTCTGTCATAGATCTCATCCGCAAAAATAATAAGACCGTACTGCCTGGCCATCTCAACGATTTCTTCTAAAATTTCTCTGGGATATAAGGCTCCTGTGGGATTATTGGGGTTGATCACCACAATGCCTTTGGTACGCTCTGTAATCTTGCCTTTCATATCCTGGATATCCGGGTACCACTGCGCCTGTTCGTCACAGATATAATGGACGGCGGTTCCTCCTGCCAGAGTGACTGAAGCGGTCCATAAAGGATAATCGGGAGTGGGAACTAAGATCTCATCTCCCTGGTTTAAAAGTCCCTGCATGGATAACGTAATCAGCTCACTGACTCCGTTTCCCGTATACACATCGTCTGCAGTCACCTGCTCAATCCCTTTCTTTTTATTGTATTCCACGATGGCCTTTCTGGCGGATAAAAGCCCTTTGGAATCGGAATAACCTTCTGTTGCTGACAGGTTATCATTCATAATCCGTAACAGTTCTTCCGGCGCGCAAAATCCAAAGGGTGCCGGGTTTCCGATATTTAATTTTAAGATTTCAATGCCCTGGTCGATCATACGGTTTGCTTCATCCATGACCGGTCCCCTGATGTCGTAGCACACATGATCCAGCTTTGCTGATTTTTCAAATTTTCTCATAAATTTTCTCCTTTTTTCCTAAAAATTAAATGTGTGAAAATACAAAAAAGCCCTAAGCGTCGAAACGCTTAGGGCGAATATACAATCCGTGTTACCACCTAAATTCAGAGAAATCTCTGCACTCTCTACGGTACTGACATACCGTGTCCCTGTAACGTGGGAATACGTTGAAGCCTACTAAATCCTCTTCCCAGCCGGAAGAATCTTCGTTCGGTCCAAAGCTCCGAGACTGCTTCGATATCTTGGAATAAAGATTTTCACCAACCATCTTTTCTCTGAAATTCCGCGAATATGTACTATTTCTCTTCATTGCCTTTTCACTATTTCCGCAATCATAGCACATACCCCAGAAAATGTCAACCATAATTCTCTGATCTTTTACAGCCTCTTTCTGCTTCTCCCTCAAACGATCCGGGTCAATGCTCCCGTAACAGAATCTATTACCAGTCCGAAGACCTTGATCTCTTCCGGTACCAGCGGGTGGTTTCGTATCAGCTCCACCGATTTGCGAATGGATAAATCCAGATCAAAAAAGCCTCCCAGCCAGGACTCAAAGTCAATACCGTAATACTTAATCAAATCAATATTCTTCTGGGTGACTCCCCGGGCTTTCATCTTCTTTACCATGCTGTGACTGTCCGTACATCTGGCTCCGCAGTCAGTATGTCCAATGACCAGGATCTCCTCCACACCCAATTCATAAATTCCGATTAAAAGGCTTCTCATGGCGCTGCCAAAGGGATGGGAAATCACTCCTCCTGCATTTTTGATGAGCTTTGCATCCCCGTTCTTCAGTCCCAAGGCGGCAGGAAGCAATTCGGTCAGTCTGGTATCCATGCAGGATACAATAGCCGTTTTCTTATTGGGATATTTGTTTGTGATATAATTTTCATACCCTTTATTTTTTACAAATTCCTTATTAAACTGTAGTATTTCTTCCATCATGATCGTTTTCTCTCCTGCTCATAAATTCAGCCGCTTCTTTGCTTATATGGACTCAGACGTCCGGTATATCCTCCATATGACTCCGGTGTTGGGTATAAATACACTCGGATCTCCATCAATGTTATAGCCCATATCCACAATATACATGGATCCGTCCGGCCCAAAGAGCAGATGGATCGGTCTTTCAAACCCGCCTCCTCTGGAGATGGACGAAGGGAACCCATTTTTATTGATAGCAAAGGTGCTGACCGTCCGCGATTTCATATCAATTTTCGACACTCTGTGACCTGCTCCTGTATAGGAAAAGCCTCCCCCCGTTCCTCCATCAATGGTGCTGCCAAATTCTGTCACATAAACGTCTCCGTAAGGACCAAAATCCGTATTGTAATTAAATTCAAATGCGGACAGCGTAGAATGGGGCGGAAACCTTACATAAGGCCTTGGCGGTATATTGGGCTGGTTTTTCAGTAAGAGGGTAGGCTGCATCCCTCCCACCGGCGTAAAGCGGGGGGAATCCACAGTCTCTCCCCCCGAATAATCCGGCCAGCCATACCACAGGTCCGGTGTCACATAATAGAAATCTTCGCCTGCATTTTCTATGGGCCTGCTTCCCACCGGATTATATCCGTTGTTTACCGTATAGAGCTGGCCGCTGTTGTTAAATTTCAAAAAGGCGGGATCACGGAACCCCCATGCCACCTGCTCCAGATTGGAGCCGTCCAAATTGGCCCTTAAAATGCTGCCGGAGGCCTTGATATATTTTTTCCTGATTTCATATTCTATATTCGGAATTCCATAGGGAGAAAAGGCACCGGTAAACGCAGGGTCATCGGTCACTGCTTCTGTCAGAATGTTATCCGTCTGAAAATTCTGCCCGTAAAGCATGACATAATCTCCGGTATAATCGCATAACAATGGAGAAACCGTTACCCATTTATTATCATTTCCCACAACCCCGCTGTTGGTGACCGTCCCCTGTCCAAAATACAGTTTATTATCCGGAGAAAATGCGACCGGACTATTCACATGGTCCCCATTGCTTGGCAGACCCATGATAATATTCTGTCTTGTACCATCTTTGTATATCTTGGTAACAAATCCCCGGTGCGATACATAGAGGACACCATTTAAATAATTGATTCCCGATATGGGAGTAACAAAATCATCCGCAATGGTTTCAAACTGCCCATCCACGATTTTAATTATTTGGGGATCACCGGTTGCCAGACCGGAATCAGCAATAAAAATATTTCCATCTTCATCAAAAATCATGCTGGAGGGTGCATTCAAATTACTCATAAAGACTTCAATCCCATACCCTCTGACGATATAGATATCGGCTGGGTCCAAAAAACGTTCCAAAATAATCTCATCATCGTTACAGGTATGAATTCCATTTCTTCTTTGAAACATCCACTTCACCTGGAAATATTTTATTACATTATATTCGGAGCCCTATAAATTATACAATACTTAAAATAATATCAGATACTCCCCGTACCCTTCTTTTTCCATCTCATCCTTTGGAATAAACCGTAAAGAGGCACTGTTGATGCAGTAGCGGAGTCCGCCGCTTTCTTCCGGTCCATCTTCAAACACGTGGCCCAGATGGGAATCTCCATGTCTGCTTCTGACTTCTGTTCTATGTCTGCCCAGACTATGATCGGCAGCTTCTTTTATAAGCTCCTTGCTGATGGGTCTTGAAAAGCTGGGCCAGCCACATCCTGAATCAAATTTATCATAAGACATAAACAGCGGTTCTCCGGTGGTGATATCCACATAAATTCCTTCGCGGAATTCATCAAAATATTCATTTTTAAATGGCTGCTCCGTTGCGCTGTTCTGTGTGACTTCAAACTGTTCCTCCGTTAGGCTCTGCTTCAGTTCTTCCACCGTTTTCTTTGCAAATTTTCGGCTGATATCCACCGCTTCTTTGGCCTTTTCAAATTTATCCGCCCCAATATGGCAATAGCCGCCCGGGTTCTTGTCCAGATATTTCTGATGATATTCCTCTGCCTTATAATAATTTCTTAATGGGAGCCTTTCGATTGCAATGGTTTCCTTATACCGTTTTTGAAGTTCTTCAATGGATCGCTGGATCACCGGCGCATCCTGCTCATCCGTATAGTAAATGCCTGTCCGGTACTGGGAACCTACATCGCCGCCCTGACGGTTTACGCTTACCGGATTGATCACGTCGTAATATAAATCCAGTAGATAGGGCAGGCTTATGACCGTGTCATCATATTCCACTTTCACGGTCTCCGCATGGCCGGTATTATGACTGCAAACCTCCTCATAGGTTGGATGTTCAGTATTTCCGTTGGCATACCCCACCTCGGTTGCCACGATTCCAGGTATATTCTGCAGATACTTTTCCGTTCCCCAAAAGCATCCTCCTGCCAGATAAATTTCTTTTTTCATCGGAACCACCTCTCTATTATCCTTGTTTCCTTATTCTGTTTCCACAGGAGACTTTATGATCCGTTATCATATGCTCCCTGTTTCGATCATATCAGATGGACGCGTTGAAAACAAGCAGAATCTGCTTGTTTGATTCTTTGAATACTTCTGATGATACAGGCATAAGATTCAGTAATTCAGTAATATCAGGAGTAATGTGCATGATATCAACAGAAACGTATGTCCAGTGGTCTTTGCAGTACCACCTGTTCTGGCTCCGCATCTTGAAAGAGCACGCAATTTTTATTGAGGCTACCATGCCTCCTCCCGGCAAATCCCTTGCTCTTGCCGCAGATGCTTACAAACAGAACTATGACCAGTTTTTAAAGACCGCTGTCAGCCTCTCAAACGGCGTCATCCCCTTTGATGTCATTAATTCAGGACAATATTATACCCAATATACGGAAGAGGCGGAACGGCTGGCAGAACGCTACACCGGAATCAGGATCAATACCGATATCACCCTGTCGGAATATGACATTGAACCCCTTTCCGTTCCTTTTCGGGTAACAGGAACTATGGAACAGGAGATTTCCCTGTTGAATCAGAATATTCTGTCCATGACAGACTCTTTTGTCCAGTTTCAGTCACAGCTTTTAAATAACCGTTCCTCCTGCGGCATCTTTACTATGATGTACACCGGAGATCTTCTTCACATTCTCCTGGAAGCAAAGAGATATCAGATGATTCTCTCCGCCCTGGAACAAAGAGACGAGAATGCCATTGAAAATTATAAGACATTCTGGACGCAAAACATGGCAGATCATGCAAAAGTCATGCGGGGACAGTTTGATCCTACGGAAAACGCATATTTTAACAGG
This sequence comes from Lacrimispora sinapis, assembly GCF_043633585.1. Lineage (NCBI taxonomy): Bacteria > Bacillati > Bacillota > Clostridia > Lachnospirales > Lachnospiraceae > Lacrimispora > Lacrimispora sinapis. The sequence continues at coordinate 2,458,174 of NZ_CP141832.1, forward strand.
GCAAACATGTTCGCCAATTTATTTGACACTCTTTCCCAGGAAGAAATGAATCCCGCCACATTTCCCTCCGATACGACCCTTCTAAAAGATACCAGCGACATCCGTGATTTTAAGGCGGATACCACCGAGGCCCTCATCAGCTGTAAGGTCCAGGCCATCATGCTGTCTCTTTATACGGATCACCTTTTGCGGGAGGCAAATCACTTTCTCTTCCTCCTGCAGTAATTAAATACAAGGATTTCCATACATAGTAAAAGACGTGAACTCAGATTCACGTCTTTTTGCAGTTCCTTCCTTATGAAGTTTCTGTAGTACCAGCAAAATATTTTGCGGCGATCTTTTCAGCCGTTCTTGTCGCCAGAGCCTGATTGGTGAGGGTGGGATTAGGACCTCCCAGTGCATTGCACAATACGCTGTTGTCCGCAATATACAGCCGTTTGACCTGCTTTGCCTCACAGTCCGTATCCGTCACATATCCAATGCGCATGGTGCTCATGATATGGGCACACACATCCGGCGGCCAATTGGCACGGGAAACCGTTTTGGCTCCTGCACTTTTTAATATTTCACAGGCAATACCAACCAGCTGATCCCGTTTTGCTATGTCATTTTCACTTAACTGATAAGAAATCACCGGAATAAAGCCATTCTCATCTTTCCGGACCGGATCCAGGCTCACGCTGTTGGTCTGCCTTACTTCGTCATCCCCAAAGACCACGATACTCAGTGTCCTTGGATAGTCCTTCATAAATTCCTTTAACAGTTCTCCTGCAACGATGCCTTCTCTGTCCCACGGGTCATCCGGACCGGTCTGGTTCTGAAAATAATAGCCCTTCTGACTGGTTCCATAGATCATGGTAGAATTGATTCCGGGACTGGTTCCAAATGGTTCAAAGGCACCAAGCCCCGGATAATCAAACCTGGCTGCTGAATTCTGTCCAACAAAGGGCTTTATATCCGACATCCCAAGCACATTCATCAACTGGTCTTCTTCAAAAATACCGGAAACACAGTCGATCATATGGGTCGTAAGTCCCTTCCCCACCCACTCATTTTCAGGCAGGCCGGAATTCAGCCACAACCTCGGGGACTCAATGGAACCGGCGGACAAAACAATTACCTTTGCCTTAAATTCACGGATTTCTTCCGTCCATGTATTTCTTACGGTCACGCTTTGGGCGTACACGCCCTGCCCGCTGTCCTCAGCGGTATTGATTTTAATCACAAAGGAATTCGGCATAACTTCCACATTGCCGGTCCTGAGGGCAAGTGGTATGTAGCTGACCAGGGTGGACCGCTTGGCTACGGTATCCACGCTTGGTCCGATGCAGCACCCGTTGACACAGTGTCCTCTTAACGTACAGCCCACAGACTGATTGTTCTGTATGTCAAAATCCGGACTGTTAAGCATGGGATTGACCTGCAAAATCGCATTGGGCTGGGGCCTGTAACCAGGTTCTGTAACCTCCTTGGTTTCAATGCGTTTCCACCCCATCTTCCTGGCTCCGTAATAGAATAGATCTTCCTTGGCCGTACCGGTTGCCTCATGTACCGGAAGGGTATTCTCCACTTTTTCATAATATGGGATCATTTCTTCATAGGAAATGGGCCAGTCTCTTTCAAATGTTTCCGGGTATGCCCGGGGGGAATTGGCAAAATAAAGAAGCGTAGACCCTCCCACTCCGGCACTTTGCCAGGTAAATCCGCCTTTTGGTATGACCCTGACCCATGGACTGGTATCTCTGTCTGCTTTCCCCCACCGGAATTTTCCGGTGATCGTATCGTTCATATCATCTTCCAGATCCGTAAAAGTAGCCTTCAACAGATTAATATCAAGATCTGTTACGCTATTGCTGCTCTCTGCCCCGGCTTCCTCATTTGGTCTCGGCCATTTAGAGTTGCCGTACCAGGCTCCGGCATCAAGGACAAGTACCTTGATGCCTTTTTCTCCCAGTTCCTTGGCGACAACAGCGCCACCGCCTCCTGCACCGATTACGATTACATCTGCATCATATCCGTTATCCATGTTTTCCTCCAATTCATCATTTCTCTTCGCCTATGAAGTGTAGTTATAAGACCGTGCCACCCGATAGCCCAACGAAGGTCCGGGATAGCCCACTTGCTCCCAGCTGCCCGGAAAATATTGAAGCACCCGTTCATTGGGAGGCAGGTCCCTGGTTGAACCATAGCCCCACCATTCGGAATAGTACCCCATCATAACGATCCGGTTCATGGTCGGAAAAACAGGAACGATTTCATCAAGCCCTATATCCTCCTGCACCGGAAAATAGTTGACTGCATCCGGGCCCAGCAACATGGCCATTGCCTCAAAGCGCTCATCCGGAGTCAGCCTTAAAAAATATTTTCCATCGGCAGAAGCATCTTCACTCCTCTCATCCTCTTTGTCATACAGATACTGCTTTGCTGCGGCATTTAATAATTCCGCTCCGGTCAGGGTCATGGGAGTGTATAAACTGTCCAGGGACATGACCAGAAAATCCTCAGTACTAAAATCCAATGCTCCGTAATACTGAATGGCTCCGTACATTTCTGCCAGGACTTCGGACCTGGGGATTAAGGTATCCACAAAAGCTTTGAACGTATCCATTACATATCCGTTTTCATCGTTCTCCAGTACACTGATGTCTGAAACGTGATTTGTCCTATCCAATCAACCACCTGCTCTTATTTGATTCTATTTTTCATATTATCCTATGACAGCCAGCCCCAATCTAGCACCTGCAAATATCATAAAATCAGAGACATTGGCTAAAATAATATTGACGAATCTAAATTCATACATTATAATGTTCCATTAATCAAGCAGCTTCCATTGGCAGGAAATCACCTGCCATCAACAACATAAGGAGGATATCCGATGAACTTTACCTATAATCCAAACCAGATCGCATATTATCATTCTGACAACAATCTTCTGGCCGAAGTGACTTTCCCGGACGTGGATGAGACTACCGTTGACATTAACCACACCTTTGTGGATGACGCGTTAAGAGGTCAGGGAGTGGCGGGAAAACTTATGGAAGCCTTAGCCCTCCATCTGCGGTCCCAGGGGAAAAAGGCCATACTTACCTGCCCCTACGCGGTCAGCTGGTTTGAAAAACATCCCGAATATCAGGACATAATAAAATAGCCTCTTGCGAGGCTATTTTAAATTGGAGCTGTTTTTATCACTATTTCATTTCTTCAACAGCCGTCTTACCTGCGATTCGTCCGAACGTAAATATATCAGTCAACGCATTTCCGCCAAGACGGTTCCCTGCGTGAATGCCTCCGGCAACTTCTCCTGCGGCATATAAATGTTTAATGGGCTGGCCATTTTCATCTAATACACGGGCTTTCGTGTCTATCTTAAGTCCGCCCATGGTATGATGGACTGCTGGCTTTCTGGGCGTTGCATAAAACGGCGCTTTCTCCACCTTTAAGCTAAAAGTATCCTTGTGGAACTCAGGATCAAAGCCCTCATCCACATAAGAATTATATTTATCAATGGTATCCTTTAAGGTCCTCGGGTCCATACCCACTTTTTCCGCCAGTTCTTCTATGGTATCGGCTTTAAACAAGGTACCGGCTTCTACCTGACGGTCGATTTTCTCCTGGCTTGTATTCGCTGCGGTTTTCTTTATCTCCTCATCGGCGATCAGATAGAACAACCCACCCTGTTCCATGGCGGCTTTCGTCAATACATCCCGCCCGGAAAATTCATTTACAAATCGCTTTCCTTCTTTATTTACGATGACGAAGTTTTCCGGCGGCACCTGAATTCCGCTGAACAGTTCGCCGGTCTCAGGATCGGCTACAGGCATCATCTGAGTAAAGCCCATTCCGGTAAGCGCTGCTCCTACTGTTTTACCAAGCTGGATTCCGTCCCCTGTCATGGCGTAAGAATTGGTGGTTCTGATATCGTCATCAATACGGCTCCAGTAGGTGTTATACTCCTTTAACATCTTGGTATTTGCACCGTAACCGCCGCTTGCAAGCACGACTGCTTTTGCGTGAACCGTTATCTTCTGGCCATTGACACCGGTGGCTATGACTCCCTTGATCTCCCCGTTTTCAATGATAAATTCCTTTACAGGGCTGTCAGTAATAATTGTTCCTGCGTGCTCCTCCACATATTTTTTGAGGGAAAGAATAAACGCAGAGCCATAGCTTTTTACTGGCTTATGCCCACGGCGCCAAAGGGCTCCAACCGGAGCAAATACGATGCTTTTATCAAATTCAACGCCAATCTCCTCCAGCCATTTCACACTTTCCAGGGCTCTGTCTGTCAGGATCTTTACCAGGTCATACTGTCCGTATATGGTATTGCCGTTAAGGTCGGTACGTTTCCCGCCAAAATATGTCTGCATTCTGTGAAGAAGGGGAGAGTCAAATAAATGGCCCTTTTCTGTGCCGTACTTTTTCTGGTAAGCAGCAAATTCTTCCTTCAGGGCACGAAAATCCTCCAGATATTCTGAATGGATCTCGCTCTCATCTGTACTCAGCAATGTCTCAATGGTATGTCTTTCTCCCGGATTCTCATCAAACTGGCGCTGCCAATCCTGGTCCGCTGCATTGACAGGACCGCCGGAGCGGATGGTATTTCCGCCCACTGCCGGATACTTCTCAAGGACAATGGCACTGGAACCATTCTGTAAAGCCGTAGCGGCAGCACTGAGTCCTGCACCGCCTCCGCCTACGATCACCACATCACACGTATATTCCTCGTCTTCTCTGACCAGGCTGCTGGCAGGCTTTGGACGCCTCTTTAAAATATCCGGATTGACTCCGGCAAGCTTGACAGCTTTGGCCACCCCATCAATGACAGCATTGCTGGTCTCCGATGCGCCGGAGAGAGCATCCACATTCAATGTCTGTCCTTCAATAATCTTATCTGGGATTCTTACAAATACCACATCGGCAATTCCTTCTGTCTCTCCCTTAGTATCTACGCTGATACTCTCGATCCGTTTTTCACTAAAGGATACTTTCATTGGAAGCTTGCCGCTGTGACCGATTGCATTTACCTCATAGACACCTGGTGTGAAGGAAAACTCTTCCTCCTCGTTGAGCTGGTTTGCAATCTTGGCAAACCGCATAAATCGAAGAAAACAGATCTCCAGGAAATCTGCAGTCCCTTCGTTTTTGAGGTTGCCGGCATCATCAAATGCCTGATTGGCACTGCCCAGCAGGAACTCATATCCCGGCATTACGTTGGCCTCTACTCCCGGTGCATCCAGTATCTGACGAAGATGGAGCTGTGCACGGGAAGAACCCTGACTGCTGAGAGAAGCACCCACGATCATTACCGGTTTGCCGGCAAGGGGATGAAGGTCAAAGCTCAGCCATTCAATCAGGCTTTTTAAAGAGGAGGGAATGGAGTGATTGTATTCAGGAGTCGCCATAATCACACCGTCACTTGCGATGATCTTATCATTGAACCTCTGTATCACTTCACTATAGGACTGATTGTCCGATTGATTAAACATGGGGACATCTTTGATCTCAAGGATCTCTATTTCTGCCTTGGACTCAAAGTATTTTTTCATAAACTGAAGGAGTTTACGGTTATAAGATTCTTTTGCATTGGTTCCAACAATTGCGGTAAATTTCATTCGATTAATCCTCCTGCCACGTGAATTTTTTCCCTTTTTTATGAAACGTTCTCTGTTCCAGAAGTTTGGAAGAGATATCCGTAAAAAGAACAAACTCCCGGAAAATTTCCTCAAGCTCTGACACCTTATCCGGGTAGATCAGGTTTCCTGAAAGGTCAAATGCACCCTGAGATTTTCCCAATAGGAACTCCGTGCCGGGCATAATTCTGGCAGCAAGCTCCGGGGAATCAAGAATCTGTCTAAGCTGTGCCTGTGCCCTGGAAGAACCGAGTGTACCATGAGAAGCCCCCACAATCAGCACCGGCTTATCCGTCAGTGCCTGGCTGGTGTAGCTAATCCATTCAAGCGCACTCTTTAAAACGGCTGGTATGGCATGATCATACTCCGGGGTTGCTATGATGACTCCGTCGGCTTTCAAAATTTTATCAGACAGCTCTGCTACGGTTTCCGGGACATCTGAATCCTCCGGTTCCATAAAGGCAGGTAATTTCTTAATTTCAAACAGTTCAATCTCCGCCTCACCGGAAAAATGCTTTTGCATGAATTGAAGCAGCATACGATTCGTTGATTCATCTGAATTCGTACCTGGAATTGCTAAATATTTCATAGTGATCTCCTTCCTGTACTTTAAGCATTCACAATTATGGACATGTGTTTGATATAATTTTAACATATCGTCCCCATGATATCTAATAGTTATTTATTGAAGTTTGATAACAAATTTGTTATAATGAAACACAGTTCTGAAAAAGTTAATTGTTTAACAAAGAAAGGAATGCAATGCCAAAATTATACTCTCAGGATATCCTGTATTATATTGATGCTATTTTAAAATACAGCAATTATGGGAAAGCCGCCAAATCTCTTTATATCTCCCAGCCTTATTTGACCCAGGTGATCAAACGGGTGGAAAGCCAGTTAAATTGCGAGCTGATAACCCGCAATAAGCTGCCCTACCGGTTGACCGAGCAGGGAAAGATCTTTTATCAGTATCTGACTTCCCTGGAAAATAATTATGCAAAGCTGCTCAAAGAACTGGCAGATGTATCGGATATCGACAGCAAGATTATAAAGATCGGAGTGCTCCCCAGCCTTGGGACTTACCTATTACCCCTTTTTTTGCCGAAATTCATGGACACCCATCCAAACTGCAGAATCGAGCTGTCAGAGGCTTTGCCGGAAAAAAATGAAAAACTCATCCAAAACAATGAACTGGATTTTTGGATCGGGCAGAATTCCAGAAACATTTCCCCAAACTTAAACTCCGTCAGCTGGGGCCGGCACAGATACCGGGCCATCATCCCCCGCAGCTGCGATCTCTATCAGAGCGGTGCAGCGGTTATTCCGGAAGGCACCCTGGACATCCGTAAAATCTTAGGCCAGAAGCTGATACTGACTTCCAAAGGTTCCGCTATCAGAAAACAGATCGACCAGCTATTGAGCGTTTATAAGGTAGAACCCCGAATCGTAATGGAAAGCACGGAAATAAATACGGTGCTCCAGCTTTCCACCTGTAATATGGGAGTGACCTTTATCCCGGAAAGCATTGATGTAAAGGAATGCCCCTCGGAATATAACATATACCAGATTCCCTTTGATGAGCTGAGTCTGGATTATTTTATTGCATATCAAAAGGAAAAAATATTAAGCAGTATGGACAATGACCTGATCGAAGCCTTTCTGGTTTACGGCCAGAACCATTCTGATACAGGAGACTGAAATGAATGAATGTACGAAGATCATATATCTTATGGGAACAAAAATAACCCTCTTTATAAAGGCAGAAAATGCAGAAAACCTTGCAAAAAAGGCGGAAGAAATGCTGATCCATTATGAAGAGGGATTCAGTGCCAACAGTGACCGCTCACAGCTTGCCATGCTGAAAAAAGCAGCCGGGGTAAGTCCCATAGAGGTGGACGGGGAGCTGTATGAACTGATTAAAACCGGGAAAACACATAGTCTTTGTGAGGATTCCTTCTTAAATATAGCAATTGGCCCCCTTATAAAGCTATGGAGAATCGGTTTTGCCGAAGCACGTGTGCCGGAAAAAGAAGCCATAGAGAACGTGCTGGAACTTTTAAAGCCGGAAAATATACTGCTGGACGATGAAAGAAAAACCGTTTTCTTATCAAGAAAAGGAATGGAGATCGACCTTGGAGCCATCGCAAAGGGTTATTTCGCGGATAAAGTCATGGAATTTTGGAAAGCCCATAGCGCGGTCTCAGCGATGGTTGATCTGGGCGGAAATGTTCTGGTTTATGGAGACTCCCCCTCCGAAGGCGGTGACTGGAACGTAGGAATACAAAATCCGTTTCTGCCGCGAGGAAATGTGGCCGCCATTGTCAAAATCAGAGATCAATCGGTTGTAACCTCAGGAATTTACGAGAGAATGTTTGAAACGGAAGGCAGGAAATACCACCACATATTTGACAGCAAAACAGGCCGCCCCATCAAAAGCAATGTGGCTTCTTTAACGATCATTGCGGACCGGTCTCTGGACTGTGATCTCTATACGACAAAGCTGTTTGGAATGGAGGCTGCTTCTATTATCCAAAGAGTTAATACCATAAATGGGATGGGGGCTGCCGTAATCACTGTGGATGGAACATTCGCCTGCACCCATAATCTGATGGAAAAAATCTATCCCGCAGCTCCCCGGAATTGATGCTGAGTTTTGTGCGAATGCACAATAATATTGATAAAAATTTAGCAATTACACATTTACTTCCCCACACAATATTGTTAAAATATTAACCATAAGGACAGGAACATGATTTCCATAAAATAAAAAAATCTTTAAGGATTGATCTGCTGGTCCAAATCAATCAAATACAGGCTCAATAACAGGCGCATGAACTGGGACGGCTGGTTTAACTCCATAGAAAGAAGTTCTTCGATTCTGTTGATCCGGTAAAGCATGGTATTCCTGTGGATGTGAAGGATCTTGGCGGATTTTGCAATGTTACCCATGGATTGCAGATAGACCTTCAGAGTTTCCAGGTACCCTGCATGATTTTCCCCGTCATATTCCCTGAGCTGTTTTATTTCAGGAGCCAGGAAGTTCTCACGGTCCATGTGCTCCATCGCAATGGACAGCATGGCTTCCAGCAGATAACCGTCATATTCAAAAACGGTCCGGTCCGGGTGAAGCTTGGTTATGGTATGTAACAAGGTCTCCACCTGCTGCCTATAGCTGTTGAATTTCATGAGATCCGTAAATTCCCTGCTGATCCCGCAATAGGCATCAAAGGATCTCAGTAAGGATTCCAGTTCCTTCTGATCAAAATTTTTATTGGAGGAAAACAGCAGGACATATAAGATGTTTTCCCTGATGATGGATATCTGACCGGGATATTTTGCGGTTATTTCGCTGATCAGATATTTTAAGACCCCCTGACCCGACGGCTGGACGGGCTTGATCCCGATCAAACGGTAATGAAATTTTTCAGTCAGCCCCAGATTGCTCATCCAGGTATTTAACTGAGTCTCTGTGCGCACAAGATTGTTGAACAAATTACTGATGAAGACTTTGGCAAGGGGCTTGTTGATCAGGTTGACTTTTGTACTGCGTTCCATCTCGATGGCGGCTGCCTTGGCAATGATTTTTATGGCTTCATCATGGCTGGCACTATATTCCTCCGCCGGACACATCATGGCTGCATAGCCCTCCACAATGTCCTTAATCAGAATTGGAGTCATGACTCTTGGCTTTTCCGCCACAGACCCCCAGTTGACCAGAGTTGATTCCGGATTTGAATTGGCAAATTCCATATATTTTTCATGGTAAAAACTCATGACCATATCCTGGGGAGCACAGTTCTCCATCAGCATGGTATCCCAGATGTTATCATTTTGCTTTGTATCGGGAAAAATTCCCAGCACATGAAAGGCGGCATCCGTAATAATGACCGGCTGCCCGCATGTCACACTTGCTGTTTTTGCAATATTATGCATTCCCCCAACGGAAACTGCTTTGAAGATTTCCCGGTACAGTTGATTCAAATCCATTTCAATCGCTCTCTTTTTCAAAATATTTTTAATATCGTATCACATTGCACAGGTATATTCAACCGGTCATTGTGCAAATTGATAATAAGTAAGCAAAACAAAGGAGACAGGAATATGAACTACGAAAAACTTTTCACCCCTTTTAAAATCGGAAAAATGGAAGTAAAAAACCGAATCGTCATGTCACCTATGGGTCTTAACGCAGGTCACATAGACGGAACCATTGATAAAGCAGAAATCGACTACTGGGAGGAACGTGCAAAAGGCGGTACTGGCATGATCATTACAGGCTGTTTATTCCTCACCAAGGAATTGGCCCAAGGCTCCTTAGAGGGATATCTGGATAAGACTTCCGTCATTCCTCCCCTTACCACTTTGTGCGAATCCGTACAGCGGTACGGCACAAAGATCTGTGCCCAGATCAGCTGCGGCACCGGTAAAAATGCATTTGCCAACATGCTTGGAAAGCCTCCCGTATCCGCTTCTGCCATCCCTTCCATGTTTGATGAGGATCTTATCTGCCACGCACTGACCGCAGATGAGATCAAGCAGATCATTAAAGAATTTTCATTTTCCGCAAAATTATTAAAGGATGCGGGTTTTGATGCGATTGAAGTACATGCTCATGCAGGATACCTTATAGACCAGTTTATGTCAGCCGTATGGAACAAGCGGGACGATGAATACGGCGGAACTTTAGAAAAACGCATGCGTTTTCCTGTGGAGATCGTTGAAGCCATCCGCGGTGCAGTCGGCCCGGATATGCCGATTCTCTTCCGCATCGCCTGCAAACATCATTTTGAAGGCGGACGTACCATAGAAGAAACCATGCCCATGTTAAAAATACTGGAAGAAGCAGGCGTAGATGCCCTGGATATCGACAGCGGAAGCTATGAAAATATTGATTACATCTTCCCTCCTGCCTACCTTGGCGATGCCTGTATGCAGGACGTATGTGAGGATGCCCGAAAAGCGGTCTCCATTCCACTTTTAAATTCCGGCAACCATACACCGGAAACGGCTGTGGAGCTGTTGGAATCCGGGAATGCGGATTTCATCATGATGGGCCGCCCTCTCATTGCCGAACCCCATTTGGCAAACAAGCTTATGGCGGGCAAACGAAAGGAAATTCGTCCATGCATCCGCTGCAACGAGGACTGCATCGGCAGGATTCTGACAAGACTGACTAAGATCAGCTGTTCCGTCAATCCGGCGGTCGGCTTTGAAGACCGTTTTACCATTAAAAAAACCGCAAATCCCCAGAATATCGTTGTTATCGGCGGAGGTCCAGGCGGCATGGAAGCAGCAAGAACCGCCTCTTTGATGGGACATAAAGTGACTCTGTTTGAAAAAGAAAGCGAACTGGGCGGGCAGTTAAAAAGTGCGGCCACACCTCCTTTTAAGAGTCAGCTTCGCCAGCTTGTTGTATGGTATAAACACCAGATGGAGCTTTTAAATGTAACGGTCCACTTAAATACCGAGCTGACCGTTGATTCCCCGGAATTAGAACACGCGGACCGGATCATTGTCGCAACCGGAGCCGTTCCGGTGACTCCAAAGATTCCCGGAATCGAAAACGCCGTTGATATCCTGACCGCCCACACCGAGCCGCAAAAACTGGTGGGTGAGAAAATCATCTTCTGCGGCGGCGGGCTTTCCGCCTGTGACAGTGCCCTTGAGACAGCCATGAACGGAAAGAAAGTGGCAATTATCGAAATGCTTGACGAAGTGGCCATCAATGACCATTTTATCAACAAAGCAGCCCTGATCCCAATGCTTTTGAATAACGGCGTGGAACTCTACACCGGACATAAGGTTCTGGAAATAAAGCCTGATGGAGTTAAAACACAGAAAAAAGATGGTACGGAAGAATTCATCCCCGGAAATACCATTGTGTCGGCTTTCGGCATGGTTTCCAACAATGCCTTTGCAAAAGCCGTAGACGCCAGGTATCATTTGAAAACCCGTATAATCGGTGACAGTTTAAAGGTGGGAAAAGTGGGCGGTGCCATCCGCGAAGGGATGTATGCAGCTCTATCCGTGGAATAGAAACCGTTGAAACCCATAAGATAAAGTCAGAACCAACCGGCAGTATTCTTCCGGTTGGTTCTTTATGCTTCAAACTTCACCAGTACATAATGAAGCAGCTTTGATATTGATTTTGGGGGTGTTTTCATTCCATCTCTCATCCAGGATTCCAAGATACCAAAGACTCCTGCAACAAGAAAGACCGCTTCTCCCCGGTCCAATTCCGTAACCATCTTATCGGAATCGGAAAGGATTTTGAGAATAAAAAAATCTTTTATTTTCTCTAAGGTCCTGCCGCCGTTTTCCTTACGGGCGAGAACCAGAAACGTTTCCCGGTTTGAATCCATATATTGAGTGATGGTTTCTGCTAATTTCATCACATTCATAGAATTATCGCAGAGCTGGGATTCATCGTATAAACGGAAAAGGTCCTCGATCAATTCACGTTCCAGCTGTTCCATCAGCTCATACACGTCTTTATAATGCAGATAAAAGGTCCCCCGCCCTAAATCGGCAAGCTTTGATAGTTCCACCACACTGATCCGGTTAAGATTCTTGTGTTTTAACAGCTCCAAAAATGCATTTCGGATGGCTCGCTTTGTTTTCAATGACCGTCTGTCTTCCATAAACCTAATCCTTTCTGTACAATTTTTCAATAAGTGTTCAGTAATGAACACTTAACTGATCATTGCCGATTGAGACTGCTGACAGAATCCAGTATAATATACATGTGTTCAATAGTCAACTAGCGTATATGGAGGTATCAATATGATTGTCTACAGAAAAGTGCGGCAAGACGAACTGGATCAGGCTGCGGAATTATTGACAAAATCCTTTGAGGATTATTCTTTTTTTAACATGTATGCAGGAAATAACATCAAAAAACGTGATTTTGTCCATGCAATTCAAGAAGCAAACCTTAAAACGGCATACAAAAAGTACACGGTCATAGCCGGTGCCAAGGATAACCAAATGGTCTCCCTTGCACAGCTGAAACCACCTCATAAATCAGAAGCCGGCTTTTTTGACTATCTTCTGGGCGGCGGCATAAAAATAATTCTTACCGGAGGCTTGAAAAATGCCATGGAACTGCTGAAAATGAACGAAGAAGCGACCGCTGTCTGTCACGACCAGACGGGAAGGGTTTGGTATTTGAGTACCCTCGCCGTTTCCACCGCTCATCAGGGCCAGGGCTTGGGAAGCAAGATGCTCCATGACTGCATCATACCATATATTGAAAAAAGAGGGGGCGGACTTCTTACCCTGATAACCAATACAGAGAAAAACAGGGAATTTTACAAAAAAAATGGGTTTGAGGAGTTCCACAGCATGACCATCCGCAGAAACGGGAAAGAACTTGGCAACTGGAGTTACCGGATGAATATTGAAAAAAAATAAAAGAAGGTCCCTTTTGTCCCTATTGTACTTTATTTTTTTATCGTATATAATGAAATACACGAAAAAGAAAGATGATACGTTTCATATGATATGGTACAAAAGGAGCACATGCATTATGTTGAATAGAAATATCGTTGATATCAAACCATATGCCTATGCGATTTCATTGATCGACGGCAAATGGAAAATGCACATTCTGTTTTGGCTATGGAAAACAGAAGTCCTGCGTTACAGTGAACTGAAAAAAGCGTTAGAAACGGTTACCCACAAGATGCTGAGCAACCAGTTAAAGGAACTGGAGGCAGATGGGTTGATCATCCGGAAAGAATATCCTCAGGTTCCCCCAAAAGTGGAATACCGGCTGTCTGAAAGGGGCCGGTCCCTTATGCCGGTGTTAGAGGCTCTTTGCTGCTGGGGAAAGAAACACATCGGAGATGATCTGCCCTCCGGCAAATAGACACAAAGAGCCTTATGAAAATACAAACTGCACCAAAACCATATATACGATGGTTCCTGCTGCAATGGATAGAAGCATCTGCTTTTTCCAGAGATGAAGCAGCCCTACGGTAATGACTCCAATCAGTTCCGGAATTCCCCGGTTTCCTGTAAAAACACTTACATCCTTCAGGCCATAGATGACAAGCAGTCCAAGCACAGCCGCAGGAAGAACCCTTCCTAAGTACTGCACATAATCTGGTGTAGGTTTATTCTCAGGAAACAGGAGAAAGGGCAGAAACCGGGTGATCATTGTTCCCAATACCACCACTGCAATCGTTAAAATCTGTTGTCCAATGCTCATTGTCATCAATTAATTTCCGCCTTTCCCGTTAATAGTCCTTGGAGCAAAGAGAGAAAAACCAGGATTAATGCCATGGCAGGAAGAATAAAATTACTTTCTCCAAATAAAATCAGGCTTAATGCGGAAATTCCCAATCCGGCCAAAGAACTGTAATGTGTGGTCTCTTTCATCCACTGTTCCAGAAAAATGACAACAAAAAGTGCCGTCATAACAAATTCCAATCCCTTTGTATCAAACTGGATCAGTCCTCCAAATATTCCTCCCAGGGCAGCTCCTGCCACCCAATAGCAGTGGTTGAGGAATGTGACAAAAAACATGAACCAGCCTTTATCCACATCTTCCGGAATATGGGCTGTGCAGTTTATTGAAAAAGACTCATCGCACATACCGAAAATAAGATAAAACTTCTTGAAGCCAGGAACTCTGTACTTTTCCAGCATGGAAATGCCATAAAATAAATGACGCGCATTGATCATCAGGGTGAGCACCAGTGCTTTCAAAGGATCAAAGGGGCCAAGCAGCAGCCCCACGGCCACAAATTCTATGGATCCGGCAAAGATGGTCAGTCCCATGAGCATCGGATACAGGAAGTTGAATCCGGAAGCGTTCATATAGATTCCATAGGCGATCCCCAAAAATAAAAAACCGGCTAAAATGGGAATGGTATTTGGAAAAGCGGCTTGAAAAGCCTTTTTTATCATCTGTTTTTTTGTTTTCACCCTTAATCTGTTCCTTTCTTCTGTCTCTGCTCTGGGATGAGTTTAAGCTTTTGGCCGATGAAACGCCCGTTGATACTGTTTGGGGATTTCAATGGACTCTTTTAAGCGTCCGGCTGCATGGAGGGTCCAATAAGGATCATTGAGCATCCCTCTTCCAATAGCCACAAAATCAGCCTTATTTTCCTCAATGACCTTTTGTGCCAGCTCTGGGTCCTGCAAATTGCCTACGGCTATGACAGGAAGACCGACTGCGTTTTTGATTCTTTCCGCCATAGATACCTGATAACCTGGAAATGCATTGTCCGGTCCTTTGGTGCCTTCTCCTCCGCTGCTTACATGAAACACATCCACACCTGCTGCTTTATACTTTTCAGCCAATTCTGCGGCATAGTCAATGGAATATCCACCATCTGCATATTCCACTGCAGAAATCCTAAACAGAAGGGGCATCCGTTCCGGAACCGCTTCCTTGACGGCAGAAACCACTTCCGCTCCAAATCTTGACAAATCCTGTCCATATTTATCATCCCGTTTGTTGGTAAGCGGTGAATGGAACTGATGGATTAAATATCCGTGAGCCCCATGAATCTCAATAAAGTCCACGCCTGCCTTTACCGCACGTTTGGCTGCCTCCTGAAACTTTATGACAATCTCTTCGGCTTCTGCTGTCGTCAGTTCACGAGGGGTTTTATAATCCCCGGAAAACCGGATGGCGGAAGGTGCTGCCGGAACATTGGCATTTTCTGCTTTTCTTCCCGCATGACCGATCTGTATCCCAACTACTGCGCCGTACTTTCTGCATTCTTCGACCAGTCGTTTCAACGGCTCTATCTGGGAATCCGACCAAAGCCCTAAATCATAATCCGTGATACGGCCATCAGGATCAATACCGGTCATTTCTATAATTATCATACCGGCACCGCCTACCGCGCGGCTGACATAGTGCTGGAAATGCCAATCATTTACAATGCCATCCTTTTTTTCCACGGAATATTGGCACATGGGAGGCATGACAACCCTGTTTCTAACGGTTAAATCTTTTATCACAATCGAATCAAACATATTCATTCTGCATATCCTCACTTTCCAAATAAGATTTATAAGGTCATTCCGTTCCTTATCCACGATCGGAACAGGTGGAATATCTTTTGTTTAAGTATCATTCTATCCTACTTTAAAATGCAATGCAATATGGATCTTTCATAAAAAGGGAGCAGTTTCCTGCACTCACTTTTCCGGTTCCTTCTTTGGTCTGATGCTCTTGAACGCTTCTTTTGCCTCTTCGGAAAGTGAATCCATGAGATAATTACGGCTTCCGGGCTGTTTCCCTTCAAAATCCTCCAGCTGTTTCTTTCCTGCCGCTTCCATCTCCTCTTTTAAATCCCGGGCAGACAGAAGGCCGCATCCGGCTCCTCTTACAATGATCTGCTGCAGTCCATCCGAGGTAGCTACCGTAATATGGTAATTGCTGCTGTTGGCCTGGGCGAATTTTTCGATATACTGGTCTGCTGTTTGAGCTTCCTTTGTATAGACCACCTGGATGTTGTGATAAACGATCACCTCCTCGGGATGCTCTTTCAAACGGTAGGCATCAAAAACGGCAATGATCTTTCCTCCCCTTATTCCCTGATAATTGCTCAGCTGGTCCATCAGCGCAAGCCGGGCGCTGTCTAAATTGTGCTCTGCCAGTTCCTTTAATTCCGGCCAGGCAAAGATGATATTATAACCATCCACCAGGAGATATTCTTCCCGGCTCTCTCTGGGCACCGCGGATCTCCTGTAATAGACCGGATCCACCTCCGCAGCACTCCGGGATTTTGCTGCAGCGGATTTCCTGCCCCGATTGGCGGAATAGGTGCCTTCAATGATCCTCTGGATCTCTTCCAAGCTCATAAGAGGCTCCTCCTTCCGAACAGACTTATTGGGCGCAGTCCCTTCATCCCCCGCATCCTGTCCCTTTAAAAAGCTTTCCACATGCATATGATCCCTGACCTGATCCCAAGGGACCAGATATCCTGTTCCATGGGCACAGAAAACCGAGCCTGTCGGATTGTCTGTATCCCGTTCCGAATCATAACCGATGGCTGCAATGATTTCGTCTGCATTATGGCACGGCTCATAGCCTTTCAAGGTCAAAACAAGCCTTCCTAACCCCTTTGAATAGGCCGCCACTTCTTTCTGGTAATTTCTTACGGCGGCCACCGGAGCACTGCCGGTCAGTTCTGCCATCTCTCCGTCAAAGTGGGACAGTTCACAGGTCCCGCCCATCCGTTCCATATCCATCATGGCCCGTCCTACCATGGACTCCGGAAGTCTCAGCGTAAAGGAGTACCATGGTTCCAAAAGTACGGATTCTGCCTGTTTTAATCCCTGTCGGACTGCCCGGTAGGTTGCCTCACGGAAATCCCCTCCCTCGGTATGCTTCTGGTTTGCCCGACCTGATACCAGCGTGATCTTCATATCCGTAATTGCAGAGCCCGTTAATACTCCCCGGTGGACTTTTTCTTCCAGATGGGTCAAAACCAGCCTCTGCCAGTTTTTTGCCAAAACATCCTCACTGCAGTTGTTTGAAAATACCAGTCCGCTTCCCGGCTCCCCAGGTTCCAGCAGGAGGTGAACCTCCGCATAGTGGCGGAGTGGTTCAAAATGGCCCACGCCCTCCACCGTATTTTTAATGGTTTCCTTGTATACGATTCTCCCCTCGTCAAAGGAAATATCCACTCCGAACCGGCTTTTGATGATGCTGGTCAGAATCTCCATCTGGACCTCTCCCATGATCTGCACCTGGATCTCCTGCAGTTCCTCATTCCAGACCACGTGAAGTTCCGGATTCTCCTCTTCCAGAAGACGGAATTTAGGGAGCATCTGCTTGGAATCATAGCCTTCGGGAAGCTGTATCCGGTAAAACAGCACCGGCTCCAGTACCGGCTCCTGGCGGGCCGTCTCAAAGCCCATCCCCTCTCCCGGCCTGGACTCAGACAGGCCGGTTACCGCACAGACCGTCCCTGCCTCCGCTGTTTTCACAGATTCATATTTAGTACCGGAATATATGCGGATTTGATGGACCTTTTCCTCCCAGGTGCCTCCGGACAGGGTTGTCCGTACTGACAGTGTTCCTCCCGTCACCTTCAAATGGGTCAGGCGGTTGCCCTGCTCATCTCTGGTGACTTTAAAGACTCTCGCCCCCCACTCTTTGGGATACTGAGGCAAACATACATAATCCTTTATTCCGGCCAGAAAGGAATCAATTCCCTGGTTCTTCAACGCGGAACCAAAATAACAGGGAAATACCTTACGCTCTTTCACAGCAGTCCGGATGAGACCCTCTTTTATTTCCCCCTGTTCCAAATAGGTTTCCATCAGATCTTCTCCGCACATGGCCAGTTCTTCATAAAAACAAGCGGTATTCTCCCCCGAAAAATCCACGCAGCCATCACTGAGCTGCTTTTTCAGTTCATAAAGCAGACTGGGTTTGTCAGTCCCTTCCTGATCCATCTTATTAATAAACAAAAACGCCGGTATGCGGTACAAGCTCAGGAGCCGCCATAGGGTATGGGTATGTCCCTGGACACCATCCGCTCCGTTTATGACCAGAATGGCATAATCAAGGACCCTGAGGGTCCGTTCCATCTCCGCACCGAAATCCACATGCCCAGGAGTGTCTAAAAGAGTGACGGTCATATCTCCCAGAGGAAATACTGCCTGCTTGGAAAAGATCGTGATACCACGTTCCCTTTCCAGTTCATAAGTATCCAGATACGTATTTTTTTTATCCACCCGTCCAGGTTTTCCAATTTTACCGCTTTGGTAAAGAATGCTTTCTGACAGGGTGGTCTTGCCCGCATCCACATGAGCTAAAATTCCAATGGTCAATGATTTCATGTTGTTTCATTCCTTTTGCCGTTCTTTCACATTTGGTTCTGTATTTATGATACCAATAAATCAAATATTTGTACATCACTTGAATAAAGTGTGTTATACTGAAAACAGGGAGCAGCCTGCTCCCTATACACCGGGCATATGCCGCATATAGAAGCGGCTATATTACCGAAGGGGGGGTGGTTCCATTGGATTGTTGGGGGCTTTTTCAGTAGTAGCATGTTAAAAATTCGGAGGTGTAAAAAATATGATTGGAACATGGAAAACAATTTTAAAAAAACTTTTTGTATTTTCACTGTTGTTTCTTCTGGTTTCAGGTACATGTTCACTGCCAGCATTTGCAGACAGTCTATCATTGACAGAAAGCGGAGGATGGTATGAAAGTGCTTATATCAAATGGAAGCCCGTCAGCAATGCCGCTTCTTATAATGTTTATGTCAAGCCTGCCAGTGCTGGAGATTCTGCCTATACACTAATCGATGATATGCTGATAAGAAAATATCCCTCATATTGGAGAGCGGATGCGGTAGGTCTTACACCAGGCCAATATGTCATGAAAGTGGAAGCAGTTCTCTCCAACGGTTCAAAGGAACGCGCTGTTTCAGACCCACTTTCCGTAATTGCAAATGACAGATCCGGATTTGCTTTTTCCAGTGAGTCCACCTTTGGCACTGGTTCCGGTGCTTATAAGGATGACGGAACCTTAAAAGACGGTGCACAAGTGATCTACATAACCTCTGACACAGCAAAAAAAGTGACTTTAGACGTTATCGTAAACAAATCCGGTAAACGGCAGACAGCAACCGGAATCGGGGAGATCTTAGCGTTACGTCAAAAAGGATATGACAAAACTCCTCTTGCAATCCGTTTTATTGGACAGCTCTCCCGCAGTGACATGTCCGGACAGCTAAACAGCAGCGGATACCTGCAGGTAAAAGGTAAATCTGCCTACACGGAAATGAATATGACCCTAGAAGGCATTGGAGAAGACGCAACGGCCTATGGCTGGGGCATCCTGGTCAGAAACTGCGGAAATCTGGAAGTCCGGAACTTAGGCATTATGCTGTATCCGGATGATGGTATTTCTCTTGACACAGATAACTGCAACGTCTGGGTACATAACAATGATATTTTTTACGGAACAGCCGGGTCCGATGCCGACCAGGCAAAAGGGGATGGTTCCGCTGACGTAAAAAAAAGTTCCACTTATATCACATTCTCTTATAACCATTTCTGGGATTCCGGTAAAAGTTCCCTTTGCGGTTTGAAAGAAACCGAGGATTTTTTTGTCTCTTACCACCACAACTGGTTTGATCATTCTGACTCCCGTCATCCGCGGATTCGATTGGGTTCCATACATATTTACAACAACTACTACGACGGAAATTCAAAATACGGTGTGGGTATCACAACCGGAGGTTCTGCATTTGTAGAAGCTAACTATTTCAGAAATTGTAAATATCCAATGATGAGTTCCTTACAGGGCACTGACGCTTTGGGCGAGGGTACCTTCTCCGGAGAAGATGGCGGAATCATCAAGGCATTTAATAATAAAATCGAAAATGCCAATAGTCTGATCTATGCAAACTCAGACGATGGAACAGCAAAGGAAAATAAAACTTCTTTTGATGCCTATCTTGCTTCCTCAAGAAATGAAACCGTACCTGGTTCTTATAAGACCTTAGTTGGAAATAAGGCTTATAACAACTTTGATACACGGAAAGATCTGGGCGTCAGCCAATCTGACATAGATGACCCCAACGATGTGGCCCAAGTGGTAACTTCTCTTTCCGGGCGTATGAACAAGGGAGACTTTACCTGGAAATTCAACAACGCTTCTGACGATTCTTCCTATGATATGAACACCGGACTGATGTCTAAAATTAGAAGCTATAAAACAGAGCTTGTATCAATCGGGGGAAAGTAATCCTGTAACTCTCAAAAGCCGCAAACGGATGTGTTTGCGGCTTTTGATTATAAAATGCTGACATCTGGTATTGTTCGGTTTGATTTTAACAGCTCTCACATCTACTTCACAAGACGCTCTTCCAGATTGTTATACTTAGAACTTAAAACAATGATATCAATACGCCTGTTCTGGGATCTTCCTTCCTCGGTGTTATTATCACCCACCGGCTTATACTCTCCATACCCTACTGCAATCAGCCGATCCGGAGGAAAGTTGCATTTATCAACAAAATAGGTAACCACATTGACCGCTCTCGCAGTTGACAACTCCCAATTGGAAGAATAGGAACTGCGGCTGATCGGCACATTATCCGTATGTCCCTCAATACGTATGTAATTATCTGTGGTATTAAGAATGCCTGCTACCTCAGCCAAGGTATTCTCATGTTTATTTATTTTCGCACTTCCGGAATCAAAAAGTACGGCATTGTTCAACCGGATTACAAGACCACGCATGTCAATCATGGTGGATACAGACTGATCCATTTCACCATCGTGGAGTTTTGTATCTATTTCTGTTTTTAATTCTTCCAGCTTTTTAAGTTCATATTCCCCAAAAAAGCCCTCCAGTTTACTATTTACCGCACCGCCTGACTGGGAGCCGGAACCACCGCCCCCACCGCCTCCACCGGAAGCTTGGGCATTGTAGTTTTTATCCATCATGGTTTTGGAGAACTCTTCGGATATCTGCTGTGCTTTTTGAGCATCAATCTTGCTGACAGCAAAAAGTACAATGAAAACCGCCAACAGCAGGGTCATCAAATCCGAATAAGGCAGAAGCCATGCTTCACCGGCCTCTTCTTCCTGATGTGCGTGCTTTCTCTTTTTAGACATACATGTTCACCTTAATCCTTTTTATCTTGTTCAACGATTTTCTTCTGCACGGATTTTGGAAGTGAGGCAATCAGCTTTTCTTTCAGTATAAAGGGTGAATCACCATTCTGCATGGATAACACACCGATTATAATCATCTCTTTTGCCATTACTTCCTGCTGGCTCTTTACTCTTAGCTTTTTTGCAAATGGATTCCATAATACATAACCAGTAAAGATACCGAGGATCGTAGCAATAAATGCTGCGGAAATCGCTTCAGCCATCTGGTCCGTATCATTGATATGGGACATGGCAGCAATCAGACCAAATACCGCACCCAAAACGCCCAGGGTTGGCGCATACGCACCGGCAGAGGAAAAGATACTTGCATTGATTTCATGCCGCTTTTCCATCGCAGCAATTTCCGTTTCCAGAATCTCTTCAATCAAATCTGCTCCGGTACCGTCAACAAGCAAACGAACACCCTTTTTTAAAAAAGGATCTTTAAGCTCTTCTACTTTGGCTTCCAGAGACAAAAGCCCTTCGGAACGTGCCTGCTTTGCCAAATTGTAGATCAAATCAATCATCTCAGCTTCTGTAGGTTCTTTTGGCTTTGTAAAAAGAATCTTGAACAAAGATCCGATGACCTTCATGTTCTTACCAGGGAATGAATTCAATATGGTGGCAATGGTTCCCACGATAATAACAAAAAAGGCTGCCGGATTTATAAGAACAGAAAAATCAATGTGCTTAAAAATCATGGCGCCAATAACAGCAACAAAGCCGACAATCACGCCTAGGATGGTAGTTAGTTCCATAGTTTCTCCTTTGTGTTTTCAGGTTAGTAGTTATGCATGAGGCTGAACTCGGTGCTTTCAGGGATTATTCGCAAATCCATGACAACCCTTGGGTTATTTAAACGTTATCGTGTGATGCGGATGTTATGCTGTTATACCGGCATAGACTGGATCATATGCCAATATAAGAGCTGACAGGCCATCGGAAAGATTTCTGCTGCATAAACGTCTTTTCCTATGAAACCCAGACGTTTTATTCCCTGTAGTCCTCTGTGAAAATTCTGTTATGTCTTTTTCTCACCTGCGGCAGCGCTTGATTGCAGAGGTTTCTATGGGAATTCCCTAAGCTTTGGTACAGCACCCAATGACTTGAGAATTCCGTCACATGGGTGTGCACGTAATCTTTTCATTCATCCTATCATTAGATAACGTTTTCAGACATGATACGATAGCCTCCCTTATCAGGTTTCGAGTGGTAAGTTTATTCTACCAAACAGCTATCAACCATGTCTATCCCTTTTTGAATTGAATTTGCAAAATTATTAATATACGACCCTGAACTCAGCAATACCAATGTGCTTAACAGTTATAGTATAATATATTTGTTCGGACTGTTGTGTTAAATAGTTGTTAAATGTTGTCAGTTTTTAAATTTTTCTGTCGAAATTCTTTCAATTGCAAGCCACAGGTGGCCTTCCCCCAAGAGGCAGACCATTTTTTAGGAATACCGGTTAGGGCTGCAAATGGATAAAAAGCAAGCCCGCAGGCTTAATCACGGACCTGCAGGCTTGAGATCAAAAATAGGTTGTGAATCAAACAAAATCAGGATTATTCGACCATAAGATTTTCTACACCGACATTTTTTAAAATCAGGATTGGCTTGCAGCGGAACGTCTTAAAGCTGTTTTCAGACTGTCTCACCTTTAGAACGTAACAGCCTTCATAAGGGACTTCAAATTCAAAGCAGCCATAACTGTCAATCCGAACACAATACAGCAGGATATCCACACCGTTAAATCTATTGTATAATTCTACATCCCATTCATGATAATTATAACAGCGGCAGCCACAGATACAGCCTCTGATAAAACAAGGCTCCACCAGGCAGCAATCGCAGACCGGGCAGACTTCCTGTTCCGGACATACCGGACAGGTCGGACACGTGGGACAGACGGGGCATTCCGGGCATGGAACCGGGGTCGGACAAGCGGGGCAAGGTTCCGGTGCCGGGCAGGTCGGGCACGTCGGGCATACAGGGCACGGCTCCGGTTCCGGACAGGGTTTTTGCTCCGGACAGGCCGGGCACGTGGGACATGGCTCCGGTTCCGGGCAGACCGGGCAAGGTTCCGGTGCCGGGCAGGTCGGACAAGTCGGGCAGGGTTCCGGTACCGGACAGGTCGGACACGTGGGGCAGGGTTCCGGTGCCGGACAAGGTTTTTGCTCCGGACACGGCGCTGGTTCCGGACACACAAGAGCCGGCTGTTCCTCCGGAGCAGGAAC
This sequence comes from Lacrimispora sinapis, assembly GCF_043633585.1. NCBI lineage: Bacteria > Bacillati > Bacillota > Clostridia > Lachnospirales > Lachnospiraceae > Lacrimispora > Lacrimispora sinapis. Next base: position 2,481,698 of record NZ_CP141832.1, read on the forward strand.
CACCGGGGTTGGTGCTACAGGAGCTGGTGCTGCGTCCTGGCACATGACGCTTCCTGCAAATGGGAAATAGTGAAATTCAAAGCCGCTGGCCGCATTCACTGCAAAAGAACCTAAGGCAGCGGTGCCGCTCACATGACCGCCGGTGGGATGGGCATGAAACATGGCTTGCGGGGCCAGTATACTTCCCCAGAAATCCGAAGATTTCTCCATATAAATATTTGTCGCATCCTCAAATACATACAAGGTCTGGGGGGCTTTATCCCGTTCCCCATATAAACCATATTGCAGGTGGGCATTGGGTCCTGTTTTCAGCCTTACAATCACGGTACTGCCCTGCGGAACTTCCGCGCGTATGCCTTTGTTGATCAATCCATTTGGCCTTACATCAATCAGAAAAACATTCTGTACCGGATCATCTCCTCTTAAAATCCATTCGTAATTATTATCCACCACGCTTCCATTGGGCGTAAGCGCTTCTATACAGTTTTTGTAATATTCGATGCCTTCCCTTGCATCATTAAAAAATCCAGGTATGTTCGCTTCGATCCTGCTTGCAGGTATAAATCTGGGTACATCATAACTGGGAACCACATAGTGATCTCCTTTATCCGTTGGTGTCCAGTATTGGCTTCCTCCATTTGCCTGGTATAGATATTTCAATTCCTGAAGGCCATCCGCTGTACCGTCTTTTCCTATTAAATAGGTGCTTCCTTTGGCCACCCGGAAACCGCTGCCGCCAACCACGTGTCCAACCACCACCAGCGGACCGCTGGTCGAAACGTTTCCTCCTGCAAAAAACCGTACCAGATCAGGGGAGTAACCGATGTCTCTGTAGCCGCTGTCTCTGGCAAAGCCAACACTCATCCCCCTTGGACTGTAAAAGTTTCCGCCAATGGCAACCGGACCTTCAACATCAATAATGTTATTGGCATCGTTAAATACAATCAGATTAAATCCTGAGGCAGAACCAAAAGGCTGACCATCTATATTATACCAGTTTATATTATCATAAGGTAATCCAGCTCTTACTACTGCTCCATTACTATTACTGATATTATCCATACAAACTCCTGTAAACCGCTTGAATTACAACGTAATTTCATTCTCAATTCATTTTATTCTGACGAAAATGGTTCTGTGCAGGTTTCTATGCAAATGGACTATATTTTATGATAACTTTTATAATTTGTAATTTATAATTTGTATCGGATTTGTGGATTTATTCTTTACTGCAATCTATGAAACGCACCGGTTTCTGACAATTACGGAAACTCCATCCGGTATGACCGTAATTTTCCCGTCCGCCCTGCCAAGAAAATGATCTGCCATGGAAATCGCCTCTTCAACGGTGTCTGCATAATCCATCTGCATGTTAAGAATCATTTCTTTGGGCGCCCTGGTCACCATGATCACCTTATATTTTAAGAGAATCCTGCATAGAATCTGTGCCTCCCACTGATCCGGTACGGTCTTATCCCGGGGGGTGTCAAGAAACCGTTTCATGATTTGATTCTTATCCTCTCCCCCGGCAAAAGTATCATACAGGGATTGACCCCCATGGCCGTCACTGCAGCTTGATACCATAATAATCACACCTCCCGGTTTGCAGGTGGCCTCTGCGGCTGTCATACCTTTTACTGACTGGTAGATATTCTGATCCAGGGGATACCCACCATTTGTGGTAATGACGATATCTGCGGGAAGGGCATCCACTCCGGAAAGCTGATCCACAAACCGGCAGCCCTCCTTATGGGCATCATTAAAATGACCGGCATAAGCCTTTATCACTTTCTTGTTCTCATCTAACACCACATTGACGATAAACGCCAGTTTTGCTTTCTCAGCGGCATAAATCATATCTCTATGTATGGGATTTCCCTCCAGGATTCCGGTTCTTGCATAGGGACTGTCAATAAACTCGGAACAGTGGTTTGCCATGACCGTCACTCCGCTGGATACTCCCGGCAGCACGCTTTTTCTTCCGCCGGAAAACCCGGCAAAGAAGTGAGGCTCTATAAAGCCTTCTGAAAGAAGCAGATCTGCTTCTGCGGCGATCCGGTTGATCAAAAGCTTTCCTCCAGAGGGCAACGTTCCGATGAAAACCATATCCTCATCCTTCTGGCTTTCATGGATCACAAAGCGGATATCCGTCCGGTCAACGATTTCCTGTCCGAACTTATCAATCAATTCTTCCCTGGTGGTGGACCTGTGAAATCCTGTGGCAATGAGGATGGTCAGCTTTGCCTGTGGATTTCCTTCTTTGATTTCCGCAAGAATAGCCGGTGCGATCACCCGGCTGGGAACCGGCCTGGTATGGTCGCTTGCAATCATTACAATATTATTTTTTCCCTTCACCAGCTCTTTAAGCCTTGGGGAATGAATGGGGTGCTCCATAGCCTTTTTGACCAGTTCCTCCTCCTTTCCTTCTGCCTGATAACTATGAGCTCCTGACATAAGAATTCCATTGAAACGGCTGTCAGGAATATCCACACTGATTTTTTCCCTTCCAAAGGGCAGCTCTACAATTGCCATCGTTCTCTCCTCCTTCTATAAAATCCCATCTGCGCCCGCCTGTGTAATCCTTTCTTTTGATAGTTTCCGATGAGGCCATTTTGCATTGCGATTCCTGCACCCATGGTAGCCCCACCGATCATTCCGACTCTCATCCCATTATACCTCCTATTAGTATCTATGTACCATGGCAAATGTGTTTTTTTCCTATCATTATAAAATTTATTTTTTTGAAATGCTGCCATTTCTTCCTTTTGGGGGTATCCTTTATTTACAAGGAAGGTCCAGCTGATTTTATGATATATCCACAATATCTGGTCGTCAAAAGAGACTTTATATATAGGAATCCATGGACATAGGAAGACTCCGCCGCCAGCATTTATTGTTCTGCTGTCAAATATTTTGCTAAAAATGGCGTTAGTAAATCCCCGCCGCAAATAATTATTGCTTGTAAAGTCTGAAATATCTCTATGATATCGGCTGCATGAAACTATGGATCAAATAGAAAAAAGGCGGCTGCAATCAAAGGATTACGACCGCCTCCAGAAGAAGCTCTTTGTTATAAATTTACCGTTTTTTGTCCCTGGAAGAAAATTTATTAAAACTCCGTTTCTCTTTTAAAGTTCCGTCTGCTGTCATCCGAAATTTCTTCTTAGGTGACACAGCGCTATTTGCGGAAGCGGTATGCACTGCTCCTCTTCTTGGCTGTACTACCTTTATGGCGGGGAAATTATTCTTTAGAGGGTATGGATGATCTTTGATCTCTGTTAATCTTTTTCCAATTAACCTTTCAATATCGTCAAGCTGTCCTTTTTCGTCGAAATCACAGAAAGAGATTGCAGTCCCCTCAAGTCCCGCCCTGCCTGTTCTTCCAATGCGGTGTACATAGGTCTCCGGTGTATCCGGCAAATCAAAATTAATTACATGAGTCAGCTCATCAATGTCAATTCCTCTTGCCGCAATATCTGTTGCAATCAATATTCGCAGCGTTTTATTTTTAAAATTGTTTAAAGCATTCTGACGCGCTCCCTGCGACTTATCCCCATGGATTGCCTGAGCCCTTACATTATTTTTAGATAATTGCCTCATCAGCCGGTCCGCTCCATGTTTGGTGCGTGTAAAAACCAGTGCGGAAACTATATTTTTATCTTCTAAAATGTGCAAAAGCAAATCCTTCTTATTGCTTTTATCAACAAAATAAAGATACTGTTTGATGGTGTCCACGGTCGATGATACCGGAGTGATCTCTATTTTTGCAGGATTCTTTAAAATCGTACCGGCAAGCCTGGCGATATCTGGCGGCATGGTAGCGGAAAAAAGCAATGTCTGCTTTTTGGCAGGTGTTTTGGCGATGATCCGCTTTACATCGTGAATAAATCCCATATCCAGCATACGGTCCGCTTCGTCTAATACAAATATTTTAATATGCTCTATATTTATGATCTTCTGATCCATTAAGGCCAGCAATCTGCCCGGTGTTGCCACAAGGATATCCACTCCTAGTTTTAATTTCTCTTCCTGGGGCTTTTGAGACACGCCGCCAAAGACAACGCAGCATTTTAAATCAGTGAATTTTCCATAGGTATTAAAACTTTCATAAATTTGCAGGGCCAGCTCCCTGGTTGGTGTTACGACCAACGCTCTGATATTCTGCCTTGACTGATGAGACACTTTTGCTTCCCTGAGCAGCTGAATCGTTGGTATTGCAAATGCAGCCGTTTTTCCGGTACCTGTCTGGGCGCATCCAAGTAAATCCCTTCCGCTTAGTACAACAGGGATTGCCTCTTCCTGTATCGGAGTCGGAATATCATAATTTTCTTTCTCCAGCGCCTTTATAATATCAGGCATAATATTTAAATCTTTAAATTGCATAAATTCTCCTTTTAATCACCATTGATTAAATTTATCGATTATCTGACCTATGAAGCGGCCAGTCTGTTTCCATTGATAAATTTCGGCTGCACATTTTATATGTGTGAATACTGTCATTCGGCTTCCTGTCAAACACAGTCGGGACCTGGCGAAAGCCCTATGCACCATCCTGCATCGTTCCATGCTTTAACATTCACCTAGAAGAGTATAACACAGGTATGGGTGATTTGAAAAGGTTGGAGCTCATCATTCTTTTACCGGCATATGAAATTGCTCTCATATTCCATATTTAGTAATATCTATGTATCCCTCCTCCGATACTTCCACTCCTTCCGAAATAAGAAGTTCTCTTTGGATTGCCGCATGTTTTTTATCCGCAATCGCTATTTGACCTTTTGAGTTAATGATACGATGCCACGGAAGGCTGTATTTCTCAGACATGGAATGAAGTACCCTGGCTACCTGTCTCGCACCTCTGCTATTTCCTGCTAGTCTTGCAACCTGCCCGTAACTCATCACTCTGCCATATGGGATTCCATTGATTATTATAAGGATTTCTTCTGTAAACTGGGTCATATTATGTGGTCTCCTTATGAAATTATATTGGCTGTTTTCTGCACTTTCAGGTTCTTTATGTAATTTTGCTGCTTTTAAATGAATCTCCAGTTCAGGGATTGGATATTAGTTCATCCAGTTTTTTCTTAATTTTTTCTTCCTCTCCGCTATGATTGGTAGGCAGTCTCAAGAGAGGAATATGATACTTTTCTAAAATTGAGTTTTTTAATCTATCACGATCCCGCTGTTTCGGTTTATTTTCATGAAATTCAAACCCATCAACTTCAATTGCTAAAACACATGACTTTCCTATTTTTCTGTAAACAACAAAATCCAGGGAAGCCCGATTATTCACATATTGCAACTCCTCTTTATTTAGTTGGCTTACGTCCCTGATTAAATTTCTTAGCAGAATTTCCTCTGCATAAAAAAACAGATTATACTGCTCTTCATAGAGTATATCATCCAGTAAAACGCGAATAATTTCCTGAGATTTGAAATGAGCATTGCTATTCATTCTTCTTTTAAGGGGAATTAATCTTTTTGAATAATTTTTATAGAGAAGATCAAAAACAGAAACAATATTACTCTTTATCACATGATTCTCAAGGCTGCTGTATTCCATATACCGTATTAAGTCCCCAATTTCGCTGCGTTTTTTCAAAAAAAACTCTCGGTTTGTCACTAAGACAAATTGTTTGACAGCACGGGAAACGGCCACATTGACTAACCTTGGATCATCAACAAACCGTTTCCCCATATTTCCGATCTTGTCATCCAGTACAGTTGACATAATCATCACTTCTTTTTCTTTCCCCTGATATTTATGGACTGTGTCACTTAAAATTTTTTTATTCAACAGTTCCCCAGCTTTATCTGCCTGAAGGCGAAATGGAGTGACAAAACCGATTTGCTCATATTGATTCGCTTTACATTCATTTTGAAGCACCTCTTCTACCGTAACATCCAATTCCCGCTGGTTATAATTACCTTTGGTCTCTCCCCTTGTTACTTTCCTCATATGATTTCCTTCGGCAGTTTCATAAATAAGCATGGGAGCAGACGAAAACTCCTTGTTCGTAAAAGGGATTAACTCATTATTATAATATTTTTGGTTACAATAACCAATTATGGTAGGGTGGCATCGATAGTGTTCCCTTAGAATCGTCCGTTCTAACTTTTTGCCATATAATTCAATAACAGAGGACAAAATACTATGTTGAAAATAATTATAAACTTGGTTTGTTACGCTAGTTTTTAGTTGCTTTTCTATTTTACTTTCTGTTATTTGAGGAAGTTGCTTTACATCTCCTACTATAACAACATTACGACAGCAAGAAAGCGCTAATACACCGGTAATTAGATCTACCTGGGAAGCCTCGTCGATAATTACATAATCCAGTAAATAGTTTTCCGGGAGAGACCTTCTTAGTGAATGGGTTGTACTTAGTATAACAGGGTAGGTCTTTATAAATTCTGCAAATTTTGCTTTAAAATTACTAATTGAATACCGGGTCTTTCCTGTTTTATGATAATGCGTATATAAATACTTTTGAAATAATTTTTCCGAAAGTATTTGATGTTCTTCTAATAAATGTTCAAATGAAACTTTGAAACTGATTTCCCATCTTTCATACGTTTTTCATATTCGTGAAGTCCCGATCACAAAAAAAGAAAGATTGGAATATTATTAGTACTTTTACTCAGTAAACGAATAACATTCAAATAATAAAAAAAGGGCCGTTGCAAAATAAGTGAGCTGTCACTTATGGAGCAATGGCTCCTCAGTCAACTGAGTACGGAGAGTGCCTTAACTGCTCCTGAACGTAAGCCCCATCATGCACGAACTTCTAGTAAAGTAACGTCACATTCAGAATTTTTGGCTTTAATGCTTTAGGCTGTTTGACTATAAAATTTTTCATAAATTAGTTCTTTGACACCTATAATAAAATGGGTCATGTTAATTTCCTAAATCAATATCATATTCCATTGTCTTTGCTGTGATTTCTGCAGTTTTTAAACCTAATAATTTTTTTACGATATAAAAAGACATATTTATTCCCGCAGATATTCCTCCCGATGTAATGATAGGATGTGAGTCAACAAATTTGACATCACGTATAACTTTGACTTTGGGGTATTGTTCTTCTAATCTATCAATATCATTCCAGTGTGTTGTTACTTGTCTTTCATCTAGCAATCCAGCCTCAGCTAATAAAAATGCACCAGTACACACTGATGCCATTATTTCCACATGAGTAAAACTCCTTCTAATCCAATCGATCGTCTCTTGGTTATGAATTTCTATTTCTTTCGCACCAGCCCCTCCGGGAATAATTAAAATATCAAATTGAGGTGCATCATAAAAGTCATAGTCAGGTTGAATTTTTAATCCGTTACGGGCGCTGATTAACTCTTTTTTTCTGGCAATGGTATGCACCTCGAATGCTTTTCCCTTTCTCTCAGTATTTTCTGTAATAGAAAACACCTCAAACGGACCTGCAAAATCCATTACCTCAACTTCGTTGAAAAGCAATATTCCTATTTTTCTGCGTGACATAAATTTTCTCCTCATTATTTTCTTTCCAACAACCACACTACCTCTGTATGTTTTGAGGCAGTAATAATGATTCCTGAAAAACGCATTTGTGCCTTGGTGTAGACAATCGATTAGCTAATACTTATCAAAAAACGATACCGTGCTGCCCTTATTTGCTGTATGTGCTTCAAAACAAGGAGTCATTCCATCTGAGCTAAAAAAATGGTATTCTTCCATCAATAAGAGATTCCTGGAGGAAAATCATAATGAAAACGAACGGTGTCATCCTGTGGAAGGATCGCTTTGCTGACAGAGCGGCAAGTGGCTTAAAGGTTGACGACTGGTATAAAAGAAATGGAGTTACGAAACATGCTTACTTTTACTGGCACCGTACAGTCCAGGATGATCGGCTGGGTTTAGCGGAACATTTATATCCATTACTTCCCGTGATATTTAATATATTTAATGGAACAGACTATTATGCATATTAAAGCTGCAAATTCTAATATTTTAAAAATTATTGCGGTAATAGCTAGAAGAAGTGCAATGTATATTACCTCCCAGAATATTAAGTTTATTTAAAGGTGCCATAAATATAATATAGTACTTTTATTAAAAAGTAAATTACGCACTTATTTTTGTATCAACATATATTTTATTACGCTCACTTCCTGAAGTTGTTTTACAGTATCATTGCATACTAACGTAATGCCTTTTTCAAAGCCTCTATCTTATAGCCACGGGAAAATTTATTTTTAAACTAATCAAAAACTTTTTTTATCTTATACGGGATTTTTTTCAGTCTCTTTGATACAGCCATTGCTGTAATGCCTAATTCTTTTCCGATTTCTACCATGGTCTTATCCTCAAAAATAATATTTCTTAATGATTATGGAATCCTTACGATCCAGTTTCTGAATAGCTCGGTGCAGCCTTTCTTTCTCATCCGAATGAATGATGATTTGTTCTACATCCGCCCTATTGTCAGCAAACTGCATTGGACAATACCCATCACGGTTTTCATGTATGAATTCCAGAGAATTATGCCGTCTCGTTTCAGCACGATTCCTCCTGGACTGCATTTTCTCCAAAACCTCCAAACTGAATGATTTTATTTTACATCAGTTTGAAGGTTTACACAAACTTTGGGATAGTCCCACAATATGGTACAAACTATATTCTTTTTAACTCATCCATCATAGCCGGACGATTTCTATATTGAGATTTCCAACTGGATACGATTTCATCTACTCTCTTTTTGCCTCCGGTGTATTTCTGCATTCTTTTTAATATAGCTACCAGTTCACGGTAGTGTTTTCGGTCAGATGTACGGGCTGCCATGTTATTTACAACTGTCTCATATTTTGTTAATAATTCCTCTGGATACAGATTTTTTAAGCATTGTTCATATTCCATCAATTTATACAGCCCATTAGAATCCAGCACAAGCTTCAGCAGCCGGTCATAGAGCTGTTCTTCCTTATATAATCTGTCAACAGCAGCATAGAGCGGCAATTTGGCAAATATTTCCTCGCGCTTACCAGGCCACTCCTCCTCCGTGTAAAGTGTTTTCAACTCTTTATATATAGCAACATCCCCAGCTTTATATTGCAGCATTAAAAGCCATAACTCATTCTCATAATCTTCTGCCCGTCCTGTCCGTTTATACAATTCTTTTAATTGCAGGCTATAATCAGCCACGAGGCCTGCTGCGGTCTTGTCAGTTTCCTTACCCTCTTTAAGCGTCTGGATTGCAGCATCATACCGTCCCTTTTTCATGCACTCTTGGATATAATATTTTCTAACCGCACTGAATTCCAGATTTTCTTTTGCATACTTCTCAATCCTGTCTTGAGAAATTCTCAGCTCATTCATGATTGTAATATGCCGAAGGATCCATTTCCCTGCGTGATACCCCCGTGTCCAGGAATCGTTTTCTTTTCTATATTTACAAACCTTTTCTTCCGTAAACTTCAGTTTATCCTCAAGGAACTCATCCTCTTTAAAATTATCAAACAATATTTGTTCGATATATTCTTCCATGTAATCAATAACCCGGCCGTCCAGGTGCTCTTTAAACCATCGGAACATACTTTTCTTTATATCCATATCACAGTGCTCAATTATTTCCAGCCAAATTTCCATACATTGATTCGCCAGCATCCCTGTTCCACCGTCGGAATCATCCATATCCTGATTTCCGACCTTAACAAACATATAGGCTGTTAGTTCAAAAGCTTCCTTGTATTGCCGGTTTTTCAGCATACCTTCTATATCGTTGTCCAGAAAATCTATTAGGTCTGATATAAAGGAATCTGCGCTGTAATAATCAATAAAGCCCTGCCGTCCGGCATATTTGTTAAATATCCTGTTTATCTGATTTTTGTATCGCTTCATATCCTCTTTTGAAATCTCACAGCAAAGAATACTCTTAAATCGGCTGAGCAGCTTATCATCATTCCCCAAAATTTCTGTAAGGAAATAACGAACCGCCGCTTCATCCGCATTCCTCACCAATTCTTCTATATTGCTCTCTGAATCCGTTGCTATTTTTACATCATCTTTCTTTATGGTTCCCTTCTGGCTGTCAGCACACGCTTCTATCTCGTGTTCCATGCAAAACATCAGCGCCGCCATATGCTTACAATGATTCCCTTCCTGCGCATAAGGACAGTCACATTGCATATCAAGAATTTTTCCATCTATAATTTCAACATATACATCATAAGCACTGCTTCCCTGGACCGTGGCCTGTACAAAATCACTGCCCTCATCATAATCTTCTACAAAACCGCTTTCGTAATAATCAAGCCCTCTCTCTAATATATGCGGTCTAAACAACTGCTTCCAATCCATACTTTCCCCCCCCCCCTCTACTCAAAATTTTCAATTCCATTATCCCTACACCAATCCATCGCAATCTTACGATAGGCGGCAGCCTCATACTGAAACCATTTCTTTTCCAGCCCAAGGTCATACACAGTATCTTTAAATCTCCGAAACGCTCCTCTTCCTCGAATAGCCCGTTCTAATAGTTCCTGCTGCCTGCCTTCTGACAGACTCCAGACAAAATCCTCCATGATGCGATATTCATGGATTTCAAACTTTGTAGGAAGTCTCAAATAGCGGTCTGGATTTTCCTCAATTTCGTCTTCCAGCCCCTTATTATCCAGCCCTGTTATTAATTCATCCGCAAGAAAAACAATTTCTCCTGTTTCTATATCCAGAAAGTATGTATAATTATCATCTGCCATTTCAATGGCATCTACTACAACACTTAAATCTATTTTCATCTGCACACCTCCAATTTGTCAAACTGTTTTGTTGACCCGATATTACTAATCTGCAAAATTGGATAATATTCTGTGCTTTTGCCAAAACGTACATTTCCCTTACCCCACCACGATAGCCGGAGACATATTGCTACCCCATCAACCACAAAAGCACACCTACATATCCACCTCAAATCCCCGTAACCCTTTGATTTACTGGGCTTTCCTCGTCAGTAACACCACCGTCTCCACATGGCACGAGTGGACAAGAAGTACGTCTTTTGCCCCTCGGTTTGTCCAACTTAATCCACCGCTATTTTTAATGTTTCATCTGTGGGCAGAAACATATCTATTCCTTTTTATTCTAATTTATAGATTTCGTCCATCCTATGGAAGAAATCTAATGTTCGAATTCTATGTACGTCACATCGTTTTTCCCTAAGTCAATCATCAGCTTAAAACTGTACTGTTCTTTGCAATATATTTTTTTAACACATTTCATTGCTTCTTCTTTAGGCATCAATGCTCCATCCACATTATACAATCCGTTATAACCTTTTGAACTTTCCAAGAAAGCCTCACATTCCCTTTCGTTTAAGTCAACAAAGTCTATATTGGATATTTTAACATTAAAGCGAAATTTTTCTTTGTTAAAGTACAGATTATCATAAATTTGAGGAGTACCCACAAATTCAATCTTTTTCTGTTCTTCTTCTAATTTTATAAACTCTGCCTCATCTCTTAATTTTGTCAATGCCCAATCATCGGTAAAAGTATAATTTCTGGCATCATATTCATTTTCGCCAATAAACGTGAGCACATTCCTCACCCCTTCAATGTCAAATGTGAGAGTTAATTTATTAGCACGCTGCCGAATATAACCCTTAACCGCTTCAATAATTCCCCTTTGAATTGTTCTTGCTGTACTTTGCGATGTTCGATATTCTCTTCTACTTATACAATCTGGCATTACAAATTTTATATAACCTTCCGTAAAATATTGTGAATCCCATCCAAATATACTGTCTTTTTCCATTAATTCATTTATTCTTGCCATAATATCTTTGTAATCTATATCTATAGGTTTAAGCTCTGATTCATTAATTTTTTTCTGTCTTAAATTCGTATGTGCTTCACAAATATACTTAAACAGCTTTATTTGTATTTGTTCCGTGATGTTGCTTGAATGCTTCAAGAGATTTTCATATTGTTTGTACTGCTTAACAAAGCCATCCTTCAGCAGACCCGTTTTCATATCAAACTGATTTTGGAGTTCTCCCAATATCTTTATTTTGCATTCATCATTTATGTCATCCCAATTAAAAAAAGCCTCATAGATACTGTAAAATCCAACCTCATCATTGAATACCAAATAAAGTATCAACATAAAATCAATATTAAATTCTGAAGTCCATACAACCGATTTAGCCATCATAAATGAAGGAAAGTTTTCAAATCTTCTTTCAAGAAAATCGGATTCTCTTTGAATTCTCCGTCCAATTGCACGAAGAATTTCCTGAACATTTATTCTTAGTAACCATGAAGCACTCATTTTTACAATTGTCTCCGATGAAAATTCTATTGTAAAAGTATCCTGCAAACTGTTCCTATAATTCTGATTTAATGTTTCTCCTTCACAAAAAATAAACGCATAAAAAGCTTGAAAAAGTAATGCTAAAAAATCAAAATACTTTTCCTTATTATATGGCATATTATTATAAATTGTTTGTTTAATCATTATTTGAAACACATAGTTTCTTTCCTCTACATTATTGTTTTTTAAAACAAAGTATTTGAGTACATTTAGCAAGCTATTTACATCCGGTTCTATTCCGTCTTCATTAGTTTTCCACTGTAGCTTCATCAATGCAGCAATATAGTTCTCAACAAGCTGTTCTCGAACATTTCTTGTGCATAAGCTATTATGCATGATACTGTCAAAGTAAACATAGAAAATTCTTTCTATTTCAGAATTTGAGATTTTTTTCTTTTTATATACATCCAACAAATCAATTTCTATCATTTGATTAAAATAATTGTTTTCAAGTAGTAACTGATCATTCCAAAATTGCATGTTTTTTAAAGGAATAACATATAATTCTATTCTTCCATATTCAAAATTACTCATTCGTGTATAAATCTTAACAATAGATTCCACCATATCATTATATCCAAATGCTTTTGTAAAATCGTCTACTTGTGTTCTCAATTTCATATCAAAATATCTATAGTAATCATAATATCCGTCTTTCTCTCCCTTTGCTTGAACCTGGACACTCAACTCTGTAAGCATCTCACACGTCTTCTCTTTCTCAACATAATTTCTTTCGTATATAGCTGTTGACAGCGCGCTTACAATTGTGTCCGTATGTGACTGGAATTCCTTTAAATCCATCTCGTTATTATTCACACTAGCAGAGAAATGACTAATTACTAAATCAAAAACATAACTTTCGTTTGTAATCATCGTCCAGATTTCAAACGCAACATTTCCCTCTAATAATATTAATGCCAATATCAATGCTGTCATACTGTTAGCACAATCGATCACAAAATTCATACCCAGCAGACACACTCCAATGGTAATAACCAATAAAGAAACTCTTACATATTTTTTCGTATTTACTGGTGAATTGGGAAATTGAATTATGTCCTTCAACTTATACCCCAAGTAACTATTATCTAAAAAACTTGAAATTAATGTTACTAGGGTAAAACACATTACGGAAACAGTTATTATTCCTGCAAATATGTAATCCATATATGATTCTGTAACAGGGATTTTATATATTCCTGTGAGATTTACACCTATATCCATAATAATGCCTAGTCCAAATATTAAATAAGGAATTATATCGTACCACTTTTTCATTGTTTTTCACCCACTTTCTCACCATCTGATATCGTAAAATCTCTCTTAACAGTTATTCAGCAGCACTGACATTTTCAAACAAATTCCAAGGAGTATCCATATATTGATACGCATACTCATTCTTTTCTGCTTCCATCTGCCGATACAAAATATCAAAATTCGCATGAGTTATAAAAGCCTCCTGAATTGCTGCTCCCCACTTTTTCCATAAACGTGGGGAAATGACAATAGAATCTGTCCAGCGAGGAAGATTATTATTGAAATAATTTTCCCTATCTACAACACTCAAACTTAAAAACTGATTTGAAAATGGAGCATAGAAACTATCATTATAATTAAGCCATGACCAAACACAAAAAGACTTATCCTTTGCAGGAAAAATGTTAAGGTACATTTTTTTTATTCTCTCATCTTTCTCCATGTCATTAATCCGATTTCCCAATATATCGTGCTCAAGTTCCGTCATCATTGATACTGCAAAATTTATTTCATATGGAATTTCCCACACTAAGGAATTTGTAACACAATATTTTTCTTCTAGCAAAGCATCATCAAATCTTTGTTTTTCAATTTCATTGTCCTCTAATCCTAATTTTAATGCTCCTAAATATTCTTTAAAATCATCTGATTCTCCAAGATTATACCCCTTCTCAAACATTTTTTCATATTGGATACAGGTAGCATTAGTCTGTACCTGTTTTTTATGGTAATGCCACGCCATTGTCCGATATGTTATTAGAAATATTTGTTTTTCACTAGCAACAAACTCTTTATCTTCAATTTCTTGGAACACTGTCTTATCATGATAGGAACAAAAACCAGTAAAAGTTGTAGCTATACTACGCCCTTTCATATCTGATGTTTGAAACAGATGATGCATTGTACCATCCATTGTTACTACCATTCCAGATTCTCCAATTTTATTTAAAATTCGATTGTTTTGGATGGCATGAGCTTTTACTATCCTATCACTGCACTCGCTCGAATTAGGATGTAAACACCTTTTTATTTGTGATTCTCTTTTTATATTTTGAAGAGAATACATAACCGCTTCTGCTAAGTACTGCTCTTTTGCTTTATTTAAACAACATCTTTTGTATTTTTTCCCACTGCCACAAGGACAAGGGTCATTACGACCAATTTTCATTTTCAACCTCTAATCATCTGTTCACTGTAAGCCACGAATGCAACAAAACACTCTATTTATAATCACATTCTTTTATAAAAGCATCACAATCTTGCTTTTTCTGTCTCTTACATTCATTTATGTTCTATACTGATTTTCTCTCCATCCGGCAACACAAACGCCTGCTCATATACAACACCAACAGCCTCTGCAATCTTCACCATTTCATCAAAGGAAACAGTGCCTCGCTTCAGCTTTTTATTAAAATTCTGTAAATGGTAAATAACCCGTCCAGGTCAATAAGTTCGCCGCCCGATTGGGGCGGCGGTATATTTACCGTGTTTTTAGTTTTCTACATCGATCTGGCAATTCATCTGACCAAGGCATTAATTCTGCCAGTTTGTTTTCTGGAACATTATTCCTTGGATAGTGCATTAACTGTTCTAGCAGATATGAAAAGTACTCATACGGTTTAAGATTATTCGCTTTTGCTGTTTCAGCAATACTATATAAGGTAGCGCTAGCCTCTGCGCCGTTCTTCGAATCGATGATGTGCCAGCTGTGTTTACCAACACAGAATGAACGGACACTTCTTTCTGCATCATTGTTATCAAGAGGTATTTCCGGATCCTCCAGAAATACTCTTAAAAACTGTTCCTGATGGATGGAATAATTAAGAGCACCTGCCAGTTTTGAACTTTTATCCAGTCCCGTTTTACCGGCATACTCTTTTACCCACTCAAAATAAGCATCCACAAGAGGCTTGACTGAGTTTTTTCTATGATCCAGCCTTTCCTCATCGAATGATTTTTCATACATATGATCTACATGATAGATTGCAGCAATTCTTTTTACTGCTTCAGCTGCTATTTTCTGTCCAGATGTGGAAGGGCCGTTTTTTCCACTGGCTTTTACAATCTCAGCGAATCGTCTTCTGGCATGAGACCAGCATCCGGCAACCTTCAGATCATCAGACCGTTCTTTCGCCAGGGTGTGATATACCTGATAACCATCTGTCACAAGAGTCCCTTTGTATCCTTTTAGGAATTCTCTTGGAGCGGCAGTTCCTCTCGTTCCTGGATACTCGTAAAGGAAAACCGGTGGTTTTTCTGAACTGCCAGGTGAATGGTAGATCCACATGTACTGCTTGCTTTTCTCCGGCATTACAAAGGGGGTCTCGTCACAGTGTATATGATGGCTTTTCATAATCTCTGCCTTCATCATGTCACGTACCGGGCCAAGATAGTATTGATAAATACGGATCAGCCAGCCGGCCATGTCTTGTCTTGGAATGTTAACATCATTTCTTAAAAACTCTTCAGAAAGCCGGTTTAATGGTACTGCATTGACATATTTGGCGTTAATGATGGCGCCTGCCAGTTCCGGGGTAAGTATGCTGTGACTTAATAAACGCAGAGGAACCTCTGCGCGAAGAATCCCGCCGGTATCATGATTTCCGGCATATACTTTGATGTGATGCTCCAGTACTTCGAAGTGAGCCGGTACATACTTTAGCTCTTTGTATATTTCATCTGGCAGATTATGCCATCCCTTGGGGAAATGTTCTGAGAGCTCTTTTTCCGTACGTTCATGTGAAACGACGATAGTATCGATATCCTTCAGATTAATATCACGCTTTCCCTTGGAACGAGGCTTGCGCTTACGAACAAGGACTGTTTCCATATCCAGTTCTTCGGAAATTCCATTCTCAGTCAGTGACTCAGCCTCATTGAAGATACACAGATTTTCAAAGTCAAAAGATAATTGCCCTTCTGTCGGCAGAGTCTTCTCAGATTTCCTGCCAAACCGATTCTGTGTAAGAATGGAGATTTGTTCCTTCATACTTTCAACTTGATGGAGCATCTGCTCATTCTGCTTTTGAATGGTAGTATTCTGCTCCGAAATAAGCTGGAAACTTTCATGCAGCTGCAAGTATAGCATAACAATCATATCTTTAGAGAGATTATTCAGTTCATCCTTAGTAATAGTAATCTTTTCCATAGGATTATTATACCATGAAAAGCTCTGAAATTCAGTATATTTCTGGTGTTTTTTAGCTTTAGGATAAAGGATTTAGCTGTCAAGATACTTTGTATAGTCGGGAGTTAATAGATCTCCGGTTTTATCTTGGATATCCTCCTTTTCTGCTCAATGGAAAGCCCCTCCATCAGCCATCGGAATTGCTGGTGGGTAATTGATTGTGCTTCCTGGGTACTGCGTGGCCAGTTTAGATGACCGTTTGTTAGTTTCTTATATAAAAGCAGCCAGCCGTCACCCTCATACAAAAGTGCTTTCATCCGGTCTGTTTTTCTTCCGCAAAACAGGTAAATACTTCCGGGTTCCGTTGGATCAAGCCCAAAAGAGCCACTGATGATAGCTGCCAGTCCATCCACCCCTCGGCGCAGATCCACATATCCAGTACAGATATAAATGTGCTTAAAACCAGCAGCATCATTAAGCATTACGAACCACCTTCAGCACTCTGGAGAGAAGTTCCATTGGAGTTGATTCACTAACTCCCAATATAGTATTTCCAATAGCAATGGTCATTTGATAAGTAGAAAGATTTTCACTTATTGAAACAGGAACAGTTTTTTCCTGGAGAGTCGGCAGTTCAACAAAGCTGTTATGTATCAGAGCAGCTTCTTTTACTTTTCTTAGCCAGTAGTAATAGGCATGACGTGATAGCTGGTGCTGTTCACAGTATTCATTGACGTTCAGACCACTTTGACAACGGTCTTTAATAATTCTGGTCCACTCACTGAGTCGGATCTGGTTGGTTGCAAGTCTTGTGTCCATGTGGAGTTCCTCCTTGAGTTCTGTGTGAAAGTTTGTTAGAAACTTTTTCAACTTTACACCATTATCTCAATTTTATGAGGAATCCAAAAGTAGACGAGTTATTTACCATTTACGATAGTTCTGGCATCTACATGGGTCTGTACCATTTCATCACTATCTTCATCATAGAATACTGCATCACAATCATGAAAGTATAGCTGTCCAAAAACAGAGAAATCCTTTGTAATTTCTCTCATTTCCACTGTAAGACCCATTTTTTCTGCTAGTACTTGTGGTTCAATTGCCATTGGGGTTTTTAGTGCTTCTGGGTAATGTCTGCGAAGAAAGTCTGTAGCGACAGATTCAAGTTGTTCCTTATAAATAATAGGGACAAGGGAGTCCGACATAGGTTTGGGCTGCTTATTTTTACTGGTATACTCAGTTACACTAGAGATTGTAAAGTCATCTAAATTGCAAGCCAAATCTCCTGAACATGTCAGCATAAACCACTGCCTACAATTTTCCGATTCATCATAATGATAGTCTGACTCACGGACTTCTAATTCAGTTTCTACAACAACATCAAATTCTATTTTCATACCTGGTAAGTCATTAACAGATACAAACTTTACTTCTATATCTGATAATTCTATGCCACCAATATTTTGAACCCTGTATAGCCTTAAATCTAAATCATCGTAGTTATCTGTGGTGTAACTTTGTATAGCAGCAAATATTTCATTATAGAATCTATCTGCCACATAGTCTTTAAATGAACGATTACCTGCCAAAGCACTCCCTCCTCACCCCATATGAAAATATATCTTAACAGATAAAATATTAGCCCATAGGTAAATTATAGCATATATTATGATCATCTCAATATTTATTTTGCGTTCGCAAATTTTAATTGTAGCAACACTGATTTTGTGATACACTTTTATTTGTAACTAATATGTGTAACCAAAGCGAGGTGGCAATTATGTCCATAAGTTATAAAAAACTATGGAAACTTCTTATTGATAGAGACATGAAGAAAAAGGACTTAAGAGAAGCCGCTGGTATTAGTACTGCCTCGATGGCTAAACTCGGAAAAAATGAAAATGTTAATACTGAAATTTTAATAAAAGTATGTAAGGCTCTTAATTGTGATATTTCAAATATTATGGAAATCGTAGATGACAATGATTGATTATAATTTATGACTGGTTGTTTTTCAGCTGGCTAAAACTCTTATAAAATAAAATATTCGGGGGTGTACAACAATGTTAAGATTTAGAAACCCAGGAACACAATACTCTACGCAAGTACAAGTTATAAAGCAATTATATAATAGTCTTGGCTCACAGGCGTATTTTACTTTGGAAGATATGGCTATAGTAATTGCACAAGGAAAGTTATTGACTGCCTATGGATATGCCGGAGACGATGCTTTACGACTCAGTAATACAGACCAAGAAAGCATGAACTCTGCTTTAATGAATGCCAAAATGTATGCAGAAGTATTTAGAATGCTTGGTTGGGTAACACCATATGGCGAAAAATCATACCCACTTGTATTTACATATATAGGTATACATGTGGCTTTATCAAAGGGCGATTGCTCAAGGTTATATGAACAATGTGTATTAGGAATAAATAACCCTACTGAGCTTACAGACCGTATGAGTTATGATGAAAAAGTAAGATTCTTCAAATGCGCGTTGAGATCATTTATAGATCTTGGTGGTGTTATGTACAAACACGAGTTATGCTTAGGACCAATGAGTGTAAATGACGAAAATGAAATAGAATACCAGGCAATGATAAAAAAAATTTCCGAGTTACGTGGAAACTACCAAAACCTTAAAACTGCATTTTCTGATCTCGCAGATAGTCTGGGAATGAAAACCACACCAGTAGATAATTGCACCCGGCTACCGATTGCTTTTATGAAGAGCTGTAATTTTGTGGAGTCATATACCACACGTGAGTTATATAACAAATCACTGTCATGTTTAAAAATCACTCAACATGGTATTGATACTTACAACGCAATACGAGAAATGAAAGATTTACGCTTAAATGAATTCAAGTCTTACGGAAAAGATATTCAAATGGCGCTTATAAGGTTAGGTATTTATTCTATGTTAGAACGTTCCGGCTATGATATGACTGAAGTAGAAACAATTATTCAAGCTGATAAAGAAAAGTGTTCTACTATTTTGGAGGGAAAGGAATTACTATTTTCTCCATATCAAACAATTAAGAGAGATCTTATTGAAGAAGCCCTTGGAATCGAAATGGGTAAAGGCGAAACGTCACAAAACAACATTACTACTTTTGAAAGCACAGTAAATGAAAGAGAATCTCTTTCTATTGCACAAACATGGACATTAAATGTTTCTGAAGAAGCTGCCATGGAGCTTCTTACTGAAGCTGAAGATATTGAATTTATCAACGAAGTCAATCGACTAAAACTTGCGGGTAATTCGAGTAAGGAAATTGTAGATATGATATTTAAAAATAATGCTACAGCTACACAGACAACGTTTTACCCCTTGATATCTACTCTATTTAAAATAATGGGATTTAACTGTTCATTTTCTAGACCGGGCGATAATGGCGCAAGATGGGATGCAATTATTGACGATGTTTCAAGAAGCATCCCTATAGAAATTAAATCTCCTACTGAGGAACAACACATATCAATAAAAGCTATACGACAAGCGTTAGAAAATAAAATCATTTTATTATCACGAAAAACACACATAACCTCTCCTGAAGTTACTACACTAGCTGTTGGATATTATTTACCTAATGACCGTGCTGAAGTTAGTAGGCTGATTTCTGATTTTAAGGAAACCTATGGATATAAAATAGGTGTTATTGATTTAAAATCATTACTTTCTATTGCAGTTAGTATACTAGTCGATGGAAAAGGGTTTGATAAAGAAAATTTATATGTATTGGAGGGGTTAGTGAATGCAAATATTTAAAGAAAATGTAAGTCGAAAAAGACTATTAACTTTCAATGTAATGCCGGATTCTATAATTTATCATGAAAATGCTCCAGCACAAATGCTTTTTTCAAATGGAGATAAGTGTAAAACTGCTTGTGTCGGGTGTAAGAATCCGGCCTGTATGTATTATGATGATAACGAAATTGAATGTAGTAATTTGCCGGACTTCCCTAATGATAAATCTATTGACGTGTGCCCTGTTGATGCCATTGAATGGGATTTCACAACTGAGAATCCAAAAATAGATGCTAGCAAATGTCTAAATTGTGGATTATGCATAAAAAGATGTCCTGTTGGCGCTCTCTACTATGATGGTACGATCAAAGTGGTTTCTGAAAAATCAAAATATCAAGATGTTGTAGCAGCTTCACAAGATAATTTCGCAAAACAAGAACAGCAATTAGATATTATATCTACATTAGAGAGAAAAGGTTGCTTTATTCGTGAAACTGACACTCTATTAACATCTATTTATGATAAGTTAACTTCATTAAGAAGCAATTATCACAATACTGTTGTTCGTAATCTATTTATCGGTTTGAATTGTAATTGCGCAATGAGACGAATTGGCGATGTCTACACTAGAATGGATGCTGTTTACTTATCAAAAAGAAACTCCTTTGGGGCTATAGAAGTTGAATTTGGTAAAGATACTCTAGACGCATCGCGTGGGATTTTAGATGATATAGCCGTACTAAATACTAGATATGGAGTCCCCAAAAATGATAATATGGCTGTTGTAGTATGTTTACAGCTACCAAATGCCCGTCAAGGGTATTGGCAGGTTGTTAAAGACATTTTTGCTGTAGAAAATATACAGATTAATACCATTACCATTGGCGCTCTATTAATTTTACTATGGAATCATAAACACTTTGAACCTACTGATTTTTCATATTATGTTGACTACGATAATATGGATATAAGAAAAATTTTAGAAAGACATATCGGACGAAAAATAAATCTATCAGATAAATTCTTAGGTATCTTGGAACCTATTAAATAAATAAAAAATGAGGATAATGGAATAAAACCATTCATCCTCAGAGAGAGTTTCAAGTTTTGTGTAAAGTCAAAAACTGATATAAGATATGTTGATAGTTGCATCTTGGGCAAGGCCTTTTTTCAGGCCTTGCCTTTTGTATGTATTATAGCCCTATTTCAGAGCATGTCAATAAAGCCGATAGAATCAGCCTCATTTTTAATGACCGTTTAGCCGTTCTTCAAAGTATATTTCTAGTTGGGAATGTATAATTCCCCAGTCTTGCCGGTGGCCGGTCCATTTCTTGGTGATATCCATCATGGCCAGATACAGCATTTTCAGCAGACTATCATCTGATGGGAAAATCGTTTTGCTTTTCGTAACCTTTCGCAGCTGACGGTTAAATCCCTCAATTGCATTCGTTGTATAGATTAGACGGCGAACTGGCTCCGGATATTTGAAGTAGGTGGACAAGGTAGCCCAGTGTTCACTCCACGATTTATAGATTTTAGGATATTTACCGTCCCAAATTTCTCCAAAACGCTCTAGTTCTGAATGGGCAGTTTCTTCTGTTGGCGCTGCGTAAACTCGTTTTAAATCTGCCATAAGTGCCTTTAAATCTTTATAGGATACAAAACGTATTGAATTTCGGATCTGATGGATAACGCAGTGCTGGATCTCGGTTTCAGGAAAAACTGCCCCAATTGCTTCTGGGAATCCAGCTAAACCATCCACGCAAGAAATCAGGATATCTCTTACTCCGCGATTTTTTAGACCATTCATGATAGAAAGCCAAAACTTTGCACTTTCATTTTCGCCAACGTACATCCCGAGGATGTCTTTGCGCCCGTTCATATCAATACCTAGGGCAATATAAACCGCGCGTTTTACAATTCTCCCTTCACTGCGGACATGATAATGTATGGCATCCATAAATACCACTGCATAGATATCCTCTAAAGGGCGTTCCTGCCATTCCCGCACGATTGGTAAAATCTTATCCGTGATACGGCTGACCGTACTATCGGAGATGTCAATATCATAGAGTTCACGCATATGACTTTCGATATCAGCGGTGGTCATACCTTTCGCATACATGGAGATGATTTTTTCTTCCATATCCTGAGTGACTGTATTTTGATACTTCTTAACTACCTGTGGCTCAAATTCACCATTACGATCTCTGGGAATTGCCACATCCATGTCACCATAAGTGGTATGCATGGTTTTAGAAGAATGACCATTTCTGCTATTATCGGTGTTCTTATTGCGGTAATCATACTTAGAATAGCCTAATTCCTCATTGAGCTCTTCGTCTAGAACTCCTTCCAGCAATACGGACATCATATCTCTCATAACAGAGTTGACATCCGCCCCATCCTTTACTTTGGCATCATTATTTTTCAGATAGTCTTTCATCATTTCCCGCATTGCTTGTTTCTGTGGTGATTCGTTTCTTGTTCTCTTTGGCATAAAAGTACCTCCAAACTGTTGTAATTATCTTACATCAGTTTGGAGGTTTACACAATCTTTGGGATTCTCCCCATCCTCATTTTATTTTATTTAATCTTAGAAAGTCTTTCTTTTGCTACATTACACCATTTTTCTTCAAGTTCAATGCCAATCCATCGAATTTTGTGACCCTGCTTATTTAATTTTTCACAACAAACACCAAGTGTACCTGAACCATGAAACGGATCAAGTATAACACCCTCATAAAATCCATCTTTATTTTTGGGGCAAAATGCTTTAATAATTTCAGTTATTAATGATTCCGGCTTTTGAGTAGGATGTTCTGTCTTTTCATCCTGATAGACTTTACCAGCTAACGTTGGAAAAGCCCAAATGTCGCCCCTCATTGCACCAAGTGGATTTGGCTCCCATTTTACACGTTCGCCTTTTGAATTCTTATAATATACAGGATTTTTCAGACGTTCGGTACTTTTGTAAGGTATTCTAACATCATCAACATTATATGTCCATTTCTTAGGTGATTTTGAAAACCATAAAAACGGTTCATATTGTGTTAAAGGTGCGGTTCTTAGTCTGCTAAATCCATTTTCATAATACCATATATTCATTCTTCTATAATATAGATTCTCTTCATACATTATAGTTTGAATGAAACCAATATAATGATGTATACCGAACCATATAATACTACCTTGTGGCTTTAATAAATCCCTGCATAGTGCTATACGTTTTCTTGAAATATCGAGAAACTCTTTTAAAGGCAATTTATCGCTATCATTACCAAAATCCTTATTTAGATTATAAGGTGGATCAGTAAGTACCAAGTCAACTTTAATACCGTCGTCTAGCATTTGCTTAAGTAAGATATCCGAATCACCATTAATTACACCATTGTATTCCATAATTATCACTTCTTATCCTTTCTAAATATCAGAACATATTGATGATGAATATTTTCAACATAAGCAAATGGATACCCGTATGGTAATAAACTTTTATGATTTTGTAATAAAACTTTTACTCCTTGTAAGTATATTTTATACCCATCTTTAGTCTCTCTATGATTTAATGCTTGGATCAAATCACTATGAAAACTGATAAATTCAGATTTATTTCTGAAATCTGATACTATTAAGCACATATACTTCTTAGGTCTTAGGACTCTGCCACATTCAACAAAAACATCATCTACGAGGGTCCTAAGAAATTCTTCATAGCTTTCAATATTTGCTAAATCATTTTTATCATCTTCTGAATAATTTGTAGCTAAATTATTTGCCAGTCGTTCCTTTTTCACTTTATGATCAGCTTTTTTATTAAGAATTGACCAATATGGTGGACTGGTCACCATAAAATCAAAAGATGAATCATCAAACTGTTTTAATATTATTCGAGAATCCCCTTGTATAAAAGTATGTTTTGCAGAAGCTCCTTCAGACACTTCTGTATCAAGCCGCTCTATCGCTAAGTTATGCCATTTTTCTTGTAGCTCTATACTTGTGCAATGCCTACCTTCAAGTTCACAAGCTTTTGCGGTTGAACCAACCCCACCAAATGGGTCTAACACTTTCATTCCTTTCTTTGTAAAAAAAGTAATCAGAAGTGATACATCTTGATACGAAAACGGCGCTGGATGCTGCCTTTCTATTTGTGCATGTGGGTGTTTGGCCCCCAAACCTTTTTGATAGAAAAAACTCTTTGTTACCGGAAGCCACTGTGTACCATTTAAATCATTCAGTGTATTTCTTTTGTCAACTGGTTTTTCTTCAACAGGTTCTTTAGCATCTTTTTTATCATTTTCAACTTCATCATTAACGCTTGAAGTTTGTTTTTTAGATTTTGAAGGATTTTGTGGTGCCTCAATTGTCTTACTACTTTCCTTAAACACTTCCAATTCTTTTAAATCAAATCTTCTTTGTCCACCAGGAGTTTTCGACGGTTCAAGAGTGCCCTGCTCTACCATTCTATATATCGTAGATATACTAACTCCTAAAAATTCAGCAGCTTTCTTTGTGCTAACAAGTTCTTTGTCTTTGCCATTCATATATGTAATAACCTTTCGCTTGCTTAAATGTAGTTTAATATCTATTTTAGTATAACATGTTTATCATCACTTGTCAACACTTATCAACACTTGTCACGTCAAGCATTAAATTACATCTATTCTATCTTCTCAACCCTAATAAAAAATCTAACCTGTCAACTCGACCCCACGCATTTTTTTACAGTCGACCAGTTTCCTCAATAAATAAAAATAAGGATTTCCAAGGTTAAAAGGCACTGCCAGACATTAGGCATAAAATCTTCCAACCTTCAAAACCCTTTATTTATCAGTATTTTGAATACTCCTATTTCTCAACTCTTGACATCAATACTACGCACTCCACATGGCTTGAGAGGATAGAATGAATGTCATTTGATTATGTCCGTTCTCGGAAACATATCTACTGCGTTTTTTACACTATCGGTAGACGGAAACATATCCATAGGCTTCGCTGTTTTTTGAAAAACTGAGGTATGCTGTTAATTTTCAGTACCCAATACTGTAAATAACGTTACTCTCCTATTCACTAATGTAATTCAACAATCTTTCTAAAATGTCATGTGTAACTTTTAAGTTGTATTGTTCAATAAGGTGACTTTGCAAATCCATAACTAATAGCAAAGAATTTTTATAGGCTTCAAATAATTCTACCTTATCTAATCGAGCAGTGGTCTTTGCAAATTTTTTATAATTTTCAAGGCTAATTTCTTTTTCAAGGTTTTTACTCATGTTTAGCCAATTATCAGCATTTTTTTCTGCCATACGTATAAGTTGTAGTGTATTTTTTTGAAGTTGTGATAAGAGTTCTAATGAACGAGCATATTCTCCTCTTTTTAGAACGTTGATTCCCATCAACCATAGATTAGAGAAATTACACAACAAAAAATTAGCATTTTCTTCAGTAAGTCTATTTGGTCTTGCACCACTTATCTCTGATAAATAATTTTCTAATTGCCCTGTTTCATCGTAAATAAGCATAGCCTTCGTATCAGGAATATAACCTGAATCTTTAAACGAGGGGATTATGTTCATATCTTTTTCAGAAAGGAAATGAAATTCCCCACGTATAAGATTATCAAAAATAACTACCTCTGTTCCGTACTCATTTTTATAAAGCATCAAGTACGGAGCTACGTCAAACAACCAGTTGGATGAATCAAAGTTCGAGGTTATACTATCTTTCAAAAATATATAGAACTCTATATCAGAGTATTGGTCACCTTCTCCTTTGGTAAACGATCCATACATCATACAAGCTGTAATTCGTTCATCTGACTCAGTAAGATTCTTAACGTTTGCAATTAATTCTTTTTGTTTTAACATTTCTTCACCCTTTCATGTAAATATCTTTTAGTTATTGTGGCAACTCAAAATCTCTACAAACCTAAATTAATATTTTTCGTACAAATATTATTGCAAAAAGCATCATCATGCTCCACAAACAATAGTGTAGGACAATATTCCAAAATCATTTTTTCAATTTGGATACGTGAAAAAATATCAATATAGTTCAATGGCTCATCCCATATATACAAATGTGCACTTTCACAAAGGCTTTTAGCAATTAGTACTTTCTTTTTCTGACCAGCACTAAAATCCACCATGTTCTTATCAAACTGCTCTCTATTAAAATCCAGTTTACGAAGAATCGTTTTAAATAGAGTTTCATCGATCTTATTATTATAGGCAAATTCAGATAGATTACCTTTTAAATATGAAGTATCTTGCGAAATATAAGAAATTTTTAGTCCACTTGCTAGCATAAAATTTCCGGTAAATTTAATATCATCTCCATTAATCAATTTTAGGATACTAGACTTACCACTCCCATTTTTTCCGATAATGGCAACTCTATCACCAATATTGACTCTGAAATTAAGATTACTGCATACTTCTTTATCTCCATAAGACAATGATAAATCATTCGCTTCTATTAAGCACTCTTTGTGAAATTCAAGTGGTGAAATTTTTAAGTCATCATATTGTTCAATGTTGTGGAGCAGTTCTGATTTTTGTAAAACGGCTTCCTGATGTCTTGACTCAATATTTTTGGCACGTTTCATCGCTTTTGCAGCCTTATGTCCAACATAACCCTTATCCAGTTTTGAACCAGAATTTGTTGTTCCATATTTACTTTTTTCTACTTTATTTGACCAGTTTGAACTACGTTTTGCTGCATAAGACAACCTTCCTATTTCTTTAAGGAGTTTCTTGTTTTCTGCCAGTTCAAAATTATCTTGTAACGTTTTGTTCTCCCACCAAGAAGTAAAATTTCCCTTTTGGATTTCGATATTCGTTTTATTGATAGATAGTATATGGTCAACACATTGATCAAGTAAGCTTCTATCATGAGATACCAAAATAAACCCCTTCTTGCGTTTCAAATAGTTTTGCACTACATTACGTGCATCGATGTCAAGATGGTTTGTAGGTTCATCAATAAGCAGGAAACAACTCGCTGTAAGGAATAAAGCTGCAAGAAGGACCTTTGTTTGCTCACCATTTGACAATGTATTAAACGGACGATATAAAGCATCTTCTTGAACATCAAGCAATGATATTTCACGAAAAATCTCCCAATCCATACATTCCGTACAAATACTCTTCATTACTTCAATTGTATATAGACTCTTATCTTCCACATCATAAGGAAAATACTCAAACTTAACTGTAGAACTTATATTGCCGGAATACGCATATTTGCCAAGCAGTAAATTTAAGAAAGTAGTTTTACCGCGTCCGTTTCTTCCAATAAAACCGAGTTTCCAATCTGTATCTATCTGAAAACTTACATTTTCAAAAATATTGTCATAACTTCCTTCATATGAAAAAGTTAGATTTGAAACATTTATTAAGGACATATATTTCTTCCTCCTTTACATTATAAAAATTTTATAAGCAAAGTCGGTTTTCGGCATTAATTACTCTATAATGTTATCCAACTCTGCAAGGATTTTGTCATGAATGACATAGTATCATTGTCTATCACGTTTATCTTCCTTTCTTTTACAAATATTAAAAGCCGCAAGAAAGTAAATTCTTACGGCTCAAAAACAAATACTATTATTACCTTTTGTTATACATAACATAAGGTTACTGTAATGTATTATTGAGTGTAGAATACTTAACTTTCTTGCAATTTGCATAACAAAACAAACGGTTCTATAGCCGTTTCTTTAAATATCTTATTATGCATCATATAATTAGCAAGAAAAGTTATACATTCTTCCACCTCCAAGTCGTTTTATTATATCATATTATCTTTAAAAATCCAATATAATTCTTCTGTTCTCTTTCTAAAGATTACCCTTCTACATCAATCTCGACTCCTGATTTGAATTCAACGGCGAACTTATCATGAAATACCGTAACTTTTTCTATAAGCCTCCTTACTAACTGCTCATCATATTCCTCTAACTCACAGGATTGTTCATTAAAGAAATCAGTCATTTCAGCGATTCGTTGCCTTTTTCCTTCACGCTCTGCATTTTCAACAAGTGCATTTTGCTTCAATTCTCGAAGGTGGTAGATTTCATCAGCCACATCTTCATAGTCATTCTTGGATTTTGCTTGGATAAGAAGCTGTTGTTGTAATTCTTCCAATTTGCTATCAATATCATTGGTGGCATTATCATTTTCTTCATTAAGTATAGTAGCTATGTTTTTCTGCAACGCCTGGAGGAAGGGTTCTTTGTTAGCCAAAAGTTCGTTAATAGCCTTGACCACTGCTGTCTGCAATGTTTCCTCGTTTATGGTAGGGGCAGTACATTCAGATCCTTTTTCCTCCAAACGGCTGACGCATCTCCAAACAATAGACTTGTAACCTCGGTTATTCCAGTGTACCCGGCGGTAAATATCACCGCACGTTTGAAACCGCGAATTTTCACGCGTTACCCCACGCCCGTTTCCGAGGCAAAAAGTAGTAGAGATTTAGACCCCCCTACCCCGGATATTACATAAAATCTCAAAAGTTAAGCTAATCTTAGGATTTCGTGAGATTTTTAGCATCTATTCAAAGCCGTTAATCGGCATTGTTTTCAAATTTGAGTATTAACCCTTTTCTAGAAAAGAGGTGAGTATTTTATTTTATCTGTCAGTCAAACGAATAATCTGACAATTGGCTGTTATTCTATCTAACAGAGTCTGGCAAAGATGTTTGTCTTCCACTGCATCTAACCATGCAGATATTTCACGATTGGTAATAAAAATGATACTCCTTGTTTCATTAAGAAAAGTAACTGCTCGATAAAAAGCCTGTAGCTCTGACCTAGTTGGTTCTAGATAAAATACATCATCAATAATAATCAAGTCACATTCTCGCATATAGGAGAAGGTTACTCCTGCTTTTGGGTTTATATCTTTGTTCTCTACAATAGATATAAAAACATCAATGGATGCATAGTAAGTTTTATGTCCATTGTCGATCGCTGTTTCTCCAAGATGAACTGCAAGACTAGTTTTGCCTGTCCCACATTTACCAAGTAAAATAAGGTTTTGTTCTTCATTGAGCCACGTCAGATGGGATAATTGTTTTATCTGCCATTCCAAACCTTTGTTTAAATTTGATAGTTCAAATACTTTGTTTAGAAGTTTGCTTGCCCTTCTTAGCTTGATCTGTTTTTGTCTGGCTCGTATCTCTAGTTCTTTTTGTAATATCATCTGAAGATAATCTAGGTTGGACAGTTTCTCATCATTCAAATCAATATATCCCCTGGCAATATTCCATAGATTTAGCTTCTTAGCCAACTCGCGGATTTCAGTTATATCAGCCATCGATTTCCCTCCTTATCTCCTTGCTACGTGTCAGATGGTTGAAATACTGTTGATTTGGTAAGAACTTCTTCGCTATCTGCTCACCATGCTTATACATCATGTAGGCCAAAAGTTCATAGGCATTACAGCGTTCAGTCTCAATGCAGTATCTTATCCCATCAAGCATTTGCCCCATCGAATAAAACTTCGTCATGCGATTTAAGCGAATGCAATGGCTATTAAAATATTTTGGTTGTTCCTGTTCCATCCGCCGTATAAATTCCTGAGCTATTTCATACTCTGCAAAATATTGTTTTATAAGATCATGAGAAACCCTGTTTCTGTTATTATTTCCTTCAGGTTTGAATATCTGCCCAGTATCTTCTGTTACTGGATACTTAGCTAATAATTCATTAGTATCAGTATCATAAAATAGAAGTATTTCACCATCATCCTCTATACGTATGCGTTGATGTGCATCCATCACACCGACATCAATCTGATAACGATTCCCTTTATAGCTGACCACTCCATTGGAATCAAAGGATGCTACAGTACTTGATACCTCTGAATATGTTTTAACATGAAAAAGCTGTTTTTGTTCTTCTATGAACATTTCTCGCGGCACTTTTTTAGTCACAGTATGAACTCTCCCGTTGCCTTCTCTATCCAACCATGCAAGAGCTGCACTGTTAAGACTGTCAATTCCGGTATATACCCTCCCCTCCAGAAAACTTTGCTTAACATATCCAATTACCTCTTCTACCTTACCTTTACTCTGAGGATCTCTTGGCCTGCATAATGAAACACTGTAGCCGATACGCTTTACATATTTTTCAAAGACCGGTACAAACATAATATTACCTAGATTTTCGCTAACCACATAGACCCGATCAAGATCATATAGAATTGTCTGTGGTCTTCCTCCAAAATACTGGAAAGCATAATTGTGAGCTTTTATAGCTGTTTCGGTCGTGAAGGGATCTGGTGAGAAGTAAACAAATTTCATTCTGCTATAACTCAGAACCATACAATAGAAATATACCCTCACAATTCGTCCATACATATCTTTAAGTTTGTACTGACCAAAATCAGCTTGCGCTTCATATCCTGGTGGCGAGACTTCACGTGGTGAGATTTTCCGCTTACTGGTATGCTGATACCCGTGCTGTTCCCTTAGGGCCTTCATATAGCGATAAAAAGTAGCTCGTTTAACTTGTAAATCAGGAAAAGTTTCCATTAATTTGAGATAGATATTGGTATCCCGGATTTGTGGGCATATTTTCAATTGCTCTAATATGTACTGTCGATAATTATCCATATGGTGCTTTTCCTGCTCAGCTTCCATGGCATAATCCTCTTTGCTCATGTTCCAGTATTTACTGACAGTAGTATAGGTGATCTCCAGCGCTTTAGCAGTCTTGGTCTGGGCAAGTCCAAGTTCTTTGTACTCTTGGATTTTTTGGTATTGCTCAATACCGATCATGTTTGATTCCTCCTTTATGTTTGTTATTAAAGCTAGACTACCTATATCAACGCAAGCATAGGCATCACCTCCTTATGAGCTTTAATAGCTTCCTTTAAATTATAATATATGATGTTGACCACTTCCTGAACTTTATGAGTAAGAGTGCATAAATTAAAGCCCTCGAAGTCAAATACCAGCTTCAAGAGCTTTTATCTATTTCTCCTAAAACAAATTTTAGAAATTAAGTAATATAACTTTATCAGATTACTGCAGTCTCTACATGTTTTGAACACATGAACACTTACACTGATTAAACTCAATCATTTAATGCTATAATTTTGAATATCTTTCTCAGTTTATTAACTTTTTTGTCGGATAAAGTTGGAACATTAATGAACAATCTTTCTCTAGCTCTACTAATTGCAACATAATAAACCCTATGTTCTTCGTCACCCATAAGATTTGGTTTTAATAAAAAATCTAAATCCTTTTCTTCTAAAACAAGCAAAACATTATTAAACTCATCACCCTTGGCTTTATGAATAGTTTTGTGTTTACTTGTATCTTCAACAATATTTACGCATAGGCTTAATTGTTGATATGTATAAGTTTCATAAAAAGTCTTAGCACGACCATTTCTAAAACCAGCTAGATTATTATCAATATTTGTTTTCAAAACATTATAAAACTCCATCAAGCACATATCTTTATAGGTAAAATGATTTTCTAGTAAAAAACATAAGCAATTAAGAGCTGCTTTCTTTGCATTTATTGGATCGTCCTTAACTTTGAATAAATACTCTATCTTTTTTACAGCTTCCTTGTATTTTCCGTATTTTGAAAGTTCCACTGCGCTTATAAATGATGCTACTGCTTTGCATCTATGAGAGTTACTATCTGCATCTATTAAATGGTCAAGTAAACCTTGTTCCAATTTTGTATCCTCTATCTCAATTTTCATAGCATTTGAAGTAATATTTTCTCTAGATAGTGAATATATATCTTCATTTTTACTTAACTCTTTAGCTTTATGAAATGCCTTATTTCTCTCTCCAACAATAATAGTCGGAATATCATTGTTAACATTTCTATATTTATTTTGTTGTATATCTTTACGTACATTATTTAGTACATCAATAATCTGATTGGTACTTCTGCGATTATCTATCATTGTATAATCAGTTAAATTTGTAAGGTAAAAACTAGAGAACTGTTCAGGCTTTGCCCCTTGGAATGAATAAATTGATTGTGCTTGATCTCCAATAACTCCCACCATCGTTTCTGATTCAGCAATCATATTCAATAATTTAGCCTGTATTGGATTAGTATCTTGAAATTCATCTACTAAAAAATAAGGGAACTTTGCCCTCAGTATCGTTAGGATAAAAGGATACTTTTTTATAAGTTCATAACTAAAGTATAGAATGTCATTATGATCAACTAACCCATCTTTCCAATACAATTTTTTATACCCCAATAAGTTTGACTCAAGTATTTCCAGACACTTGTTATTTAAACGAGTAATTCCTTCACTATCTATAAAAATAGCTTTATTTCTATTACCTATAATTTTTAACTCGTTTGAATCATCAAATTCATAATTCAGTGAACCTAACCAATTCATCAGAGCCTTCTTGTTGTTAGGTAAATTAATTAATTGGTTAAGTGAAAAAGGATGTTTTAATTCGCTTACTCTAGGATGATTCTCTATCCATTCCTTTGTTCTCCGATAACTAACTATTGTATCATCATGTCCATCTAACTTTTCTGCATTTAATTCAAAATCTGTAGATAGAAAAAAACAATATGGTTTTACAATATGCCTATATAAAAAGCTATGTATAGTTGATACCTCAACTTGATTCGCTGCAGTCCCAAGTCGGCATAAGATTGTATCTACCGCAATATTAGTATACGTTATGCATGCAATTTTTCTTGTCTGTGCCAATCTATTAGAAGTCTGCAAAATATTATTAATATGGTTTACCAGCCAATGTGTTTTTCCTGCCCCAGGGCCCGCAGCCACTCTAAAATGATTTTCAATTGGTATTTTCGTATCAGAATTAATAATCATTCCTTACACACCCATTCTATAGCCTTACTTATATATCCGGGAACTTTAAACTCTTTAAACTCATTAGTACCTTTCTTAGCGAGATTTTCTTGGAGTACATATGCTAATTCTAAAGCATTTTCTCCCTTCCCTACTGAATTCAAATATCTCGCAGCAATAATTGCTTTTTTCTTATCATCATCTTCCCAACCATTCTCTATTTTGTTAATAGCTTCAATTATACGAGTATTTTCTTTACTATTACGAAGCAGACTTTCAAGCTTTGATAATGATTGGCCATTTTTATAGGCTTCCATTAGTCTTTTAATCTCATCTGCATTATCAATCGAGTCAGTTATTAACAATTCCAGTGATGGGTTGGCCAATATTAACTCATACTCAAATGTTTTTCCATACTTTTTGTCTTGAGTAAAAGACGCAATATTAGGATGTTTATTTTCCTCATATATATCTAAATATGTATTTTGTTGAAAGTCATATACACCGATTTCTACATTTAATTCAAATGGATAGCATTTAGTAAAATTTGTACCACTTTTTTGTTTTCTTT
Source organism: Lacrimispora sinapis (assembly GCF_043633585.1). Classification (NCBI taxonomy): domain Bacteria; kingdom Bacillati; phylum Bacillota; class Clostridia; order Lachnospirales; family Lachnospiraceae; genus Lacrimispora; species Lacrimispora sinapis. Next base: position 2,515,568 of record NZ_CP141832.1, read on the forward strand.
CCGGATCTATGTCAGTCAAACAAACTACCTTCCTTTTTATTGCAAAAGGGTTTCTACTATCAAATAAATATAAGAAATGGTTAAAATATCTTCCCCCAACATTGACTACTGACACATGTTTTTCTTCCAAAGATAATCCATTATATTGTGCAAAGATAGATAGTAGTAATTGCTCAGCTATTCCTTCTACTAAAATAACCTTTTCCGAAAATAACATATCAGATTTTGTTGCATCTAAAAATCGCTGTACGTATTTTTTACTTTTTTCATTTGAACCAAATACTTTCCCTGGATAACCCACGCAAGTTTTATCTTTATCTTTATAAAGACAAATCATTTCATCAAGCGAAATCGATGAAGTTATATGTGTCGAATGGGTAGTAATAAATATTTGCCTTACCTTATTTTGAAATCTATTTTTCCTTAAGAATTTCAAAAACTGATGTTGCATAGATGGATGTAAATGTGCTTCAGGTTCCTCAATCGATAAAATAGGAAACACTTTTGCATTACTTCCTAAATACTTACCATCTGAATCAACTTGCATTTTTGATAGCAGCAAAGATATATATATTAAATTATTGTATCCCAAACCATTGTTAGAAACTGGTATCTTTATTCCAGTTTCATATTCGACAATAAGTTTTAAAGCAGAGTACAATTCTATATCAGAAATACTTCCATCAAAATTAGGAATAGATTTATCAAAGGATGCCCCTACCTCTTTTGCATAAGAAAGGATTTGCTGCTTACCCTCGGTCATTCTTTCATGAAGTTTGCTCAATAAAGTATCTGCTGCAGTCGAGAACTCTTGCTTTTTCACTTTTATAGCCAACAGTTTTTCTTCTTTTGAAACATTATCATTGGATTTAATATTATAATCCATAAAAAAATCTAGAACATTTTTTAATAAGGTGTTTTTCCCTGTAAACATGTCTCTTTCTACATCACGGATAGCATCTAAAAATTGAAAATCAAACTTTTGCAACGATTCTCCATCCGCAGTTACTTGATTGATGGGATTACCACCCCAAATTTTATATGTATACAGTCTAATAAATTCCTCTTGTATTATTTTCCATACTTCTTGTGTACTTGTTGAAGTCTGCACCAATGAAATATATTTTGAATGTTCTTTGGTTGGCAAAAAGAACTCATAAGTCAGTTGTGCTTCATATGGTTCTTCCAACTTTATTAACCAATTACTAACCGTAACCAAGTCATCTGACATCAAATCTTCATCTTTACTTTGCATAATAGTAACAGCTATTGTAATTTTAGGTGGCTCCGCTTTTAATTTCTCTAGTGGTATATATTTATTAAAATCATCAATTTCTAATTGCTTTTTTGTAGCTGGGTCAAATATTATGGACAGTGCTTTTATCAAATTTGATTTTCCAGCATTGTTATGCCCAATAATTGCATTAATTCCATCATTAAAATTGATAACTATATCGCTAAAATTTCTATAATTATTAATTTGCAATTTAGAAATATACATCACATTATCCCCCTCACTTATTAAAACCACACCTTGTGTTCTACATTAATATCTTATTAATGCATTCAAGGTTTACCTTCAGTCATAAACATATCAATGTAGAACAATAAGGTAAAGGTTGAATTAAATACTTGCTTTTCCCCACATTTTAGTAACTCCTTCAACATATACAGAAATTCACATTCTACTGATTCATTCTATAAAGGATTTTTATCATACTTTATTAGTCTAATTTATAGATTTAAATATTTTACTTCAATTAGTCCAGATTCCAATCAACATCCTTTACCAACGTATTTATAAAAGCGACTTCATCATCTGTGATACCATATTTAGCATACAGAACTTCATCATTCCATTCTTTTGTAAAATCTTGCTGTGGAACATAAGCATATACACGTTTTGGAACATCTTGAGTATTTTTAATTAATAAAACAAGAAAACGGAAAAATTTAGTTGCCATATATTTTTTCAGATGTTCTGCCTCTTGAATAGAGTTTAAAGTGCTAACAACTAAATATGTTTCAGTACACGCTGTTTTCTTATCGGCAATAATAGGTTCGCTAATTACCAAATGTGGATAATCGTCTCCACCAGGGCTTGCTTTGGATACAATTACTTTTACATAATCAAAGTATTCATCGATTCCTTTAGTAATTTCCTTTATTGATGTATAACCAATCCCACCATTACGGTATATTAATATATTGTAAGTTGAATCAGGCTCCGCAATATACTTTGTAAAATTTGTAGCCAAACCAAAAGGTTTTCTTGAACTTACTAATTTATCCATAGTTGGCTCTTGAAATGCTTGTACTTTTCTTAGTATAGTTATAGCTTTATTAAACCTAATAAATGTTTCTGCGTCTTTTTCTAACAAAGGTCGCTTTAATACGCTTACCACTGTGTTATTTTGATGATTATAAACGGTACAGTCATCATGTTTATCTTTAGACCATAGAAAGTAGCAAACACCACCACGGATATTTACATTTGAGAAACAATCAGATGTTTCCAGAAAATCATGGATAACATTTAATTGGTCATCATTCAACATATTTTTTCTAAAAGAGTCCAACCCTTTTCCGCCTGAATACCATCTTGCAGGAATAATCATAGATAAATGCTTAGGGTTAAGTGCCTTAGCCTGTTCGATAAAAAGATTATATATTGGTTTAGCACTATCACCATAACCACCATCACTAATTTGATATGGAGGATTACCTACAATTGCATCAAACTTCATTTCTTTCTCTCCTTTTATTTTCCAATAGCTTGGTTTTTTTACTCTGTTAGCAAACTGCTTGGGTTTATTTTTCAACATATTAATAAGATCATCAAAATAGTGTGAATTTATAGGAACATCTTTAAATCCCACTAAAGTACGCCTTGTTATGGATTTTGCCATTGGTGTTTTGCAGATAATAAACACATTCTGCTGAACCGTCTCATTCCAAAGTTTTTCTTCAATTTCAGCAGTCAGTTCATCTTCTGAGTAATTAGCACATTTGCTACGGAAAATGCTATATGTTACATAGAGTGGATAAAGACCTGTCTTGGAATTGATTTCAAGTATCTTGGCATCTTTATTGCCGAAAGTATCTTCTGTAACTTTACCATGGTCAATATATCTTGGCTCCTCTATGGGCTCATTGTATTCCTTATCGTAGAAATTATAGCCACCAAGACAATCTCCCATATGCATATTTACAACCCTCCATGGTGTTAAGACAGTCTCTTTATCCGGATTTTTAAAGCAAGAGAAAAGCTGTGCTATCTTTTGTACACGTTCTGTTGGAGATAGTTCATCGGCACTTTTTACAGCATTACGAATATTTCTTCCTGCAGCTACAAAGATTTCAGGATCATAATATTTGATAAAATCTTTAAACATTTCTTTTGTTACACCTTTTGGCATAAACTCTTCCCAGGAAGAATCATCTACTATGTCAACCAGCTTTTCTATAGTAATATCTTCATAAAAATTTATGTCTGCACCATAAATCAGCAAAGGCATACGGATAGAAATACCACGGAGAATAGAACGTGCATTTGCAGCTTGTTTGTTTTTCTCAGCTATTTCTTTAAATTTTTCTTCCTCTTCTGGAGTACGCTCTCTTTTTGGTTTTTTCTCAATTCGTTTAATTTCTTCGTATTCTTCATCTGTAAAGCCTTGACGATTAATTTCGATATCTTTAGATTTAGGGGCTGCTTTTGATGCACCTACAATACCTTTTAGTTTCTTGAATTTTTCTAAATCGATATTATCAAGTTTTAGTAATTCATCATTATATAGATTATTATCATCAAATCCATTCTTAACTGCACGTTCAGCATAGGCACGTTTTAGTTGCTGCAACAACCTATTTGTGTTGTATTTTTTCATAGCAGTTCCATCAACAGCAATAACAGGGCAATAATTTAAGAATTCCCCCATTATGCGTCTGTCAGATTCATCTGCTTTTCCTGCCTTAGTAGATATTGCAACCGATTCAGCAACCATCTTTAGTGTTCTATCTGGTGCAAAATCGAATACATAACAATAACGTTTGATTTTCCCATTTTTATTACAAGGTGATTGAACACGAAATATTGTTTGCAGGTAATTGGCAGCAGAAGTAGAGAATGAACCTGAAAGCATAAATACAGCTGTCCATTCCGGCACAGTAACTCCTGTGGTTAATTTACCGCAGGAAAGTGTTATAGTATAACCATCTTCTCCTGCACTATTAATGGCATCTCGGACCTTTTTTAAAGCATCTTCAGATTTTTCTTCTTCGTCACCATCTCCTGCAACATTAACAATTTCAAAAACCCCATTACCGAAAACGGGATGTTTTCTCATCATCTTACTCAAAGCTCTTGCTTCCTTTACACCTGGAACCATCCACAGTGAGTGCTTAAATAAAGAGCGATATTCTTCCGTAGAGTAAGGGTACTGACTATCCTTATCATCTTTGGTAATCAGATTAAGAAAACTCCACACATCTTCTGCGTGAAAGAAATCCCCCACTTTTACTCCTACTGGGAGAGGTTTACGGTCAATCTTCATGTCCCCTGTCCAAACACAAAAAAATTCACGGAAATTAAATGCTTTATCTTCCAACTCAACATAACGATTATCTGCTATGATTTTTCCTAGGTCATATGTAAAAATTCTTAATTCTGGCAATTCATCATAAGGGTTTGAATCTCCAAAATGCAAACTATCCCATTCACGCTTGCGGCTTTGCTCCATAACATAATCCCAAGTATATATGTTATCATCATAATCACGCAGAATATTAAACGGGGTACCAGAAAGAGCAAGGAATTTTGTTTCATATCCACTATCTTCTTTGACAATATTCTTTATCACAGTATCTCCTAATGCCGTAGTTGTACCTTCGTGGGCTTCATCAACTATGACAAAATCCCAAATAGTATCAAATACATCATCATTTTTTTCGTATTTACCACCTACTCTCTTGGATTCCCTTAAATCCTGAATAGAGGCAAAGTATACAAAATTCTTATTGGATTTCAGCAATTGGTCAACGGTATATCCGCTGCTTTTTGAACCATAAATATAATCATTCATTCCGTGAAATATTTTACCAAAATCTTCAAACCAACCGATATCGACAACAGGTCTGTGTGTAATAATAATAGTTTTATTAAACTTTGATTTTCGAACTACTTCAAGGGCGCATAATGTCTTACCAAAACGCATTTTTGCATTCCATAACATCCTGTTGCCATTTTTAAATTGCTTTAATGTCTTCTCAATAGCTGCTTCCTGCTCTGGTCTGAACACAATGGGTGTGAAAGTATCCGATGTGGCATTAGAAAGATTGTACTGTCCTTTTTTCACAGCCTCTATCGCTTTAATTGCGGTTTTAATATCCACTTTAAACCATTCACGACTTGTAGAGTTTTTTAGCTGCTTTTTCTTGATGCCGGAGTTTTCCAACACTCTATGTACATGGTGGTCTCTGAATGCCCTTAGAACAGGCATTCCTTTTTCATCCTTTATAGTACGAACAGCAAGTTCTGTATGTAAAAGCTCAAATGAAATACCTGCTGTATTGGTGTATTCCTTAATACGAGTTTTTGCAGCTTGGTTTAATGCTTTACAATTTGGAGGAAGGTTATCAATAGATTCCTCTGTTTGAATAGTAGTGTCGCCTATTTTTAGTAATCCCTTATGGGTTTCATCCCTTATTTCAAAGATATATATTAGCTTATATTCAAAAGATGGTGTAAATAAACTATCCATCAGTTCGCACCCCCTACTAAAGATCTATATTCAACGATAACCTTTGATCGCCAGTCTTTAATTCTACAATATTTAGGTTCTTTGCCACTGTGAAGATTTTCAAAGCTATCAAATAATGATAATTGTCTATACCAGCCTCGCATATCACATAACGGAACTGTAAATGTAATGCCATCCATCTGCCACAAATTCCAAGATATAATGGTGGCAATTCGCTTCAATTCTTTTATTTCTGGTTCTCGACCGAATTTGAATTTCTTATTTTCAATGTATGTATATAAAAGATTTTCACGAGCTAAAAGCAAGTTATCGCCTTGATATTCATACCCATATATACTTTGAAAGGCTCGTTCAGCCCATTTTTTCCATTCATCTTCATTGTCAACATTTTCGTTTACTACACGCATTTTGCGGTCTAGGAGGCCTATACGGGATTGCAATTCAATCTTTTCTCCAGTAACGGTATCATATCGACTGACCAGATATGGTGCCTCTCCACAGGAGATTTCCATTCTTCTGGCATCAATATAATCTCGCCACGTGCGTCCCTTTTCATTTGGAAAGATAATCTTTTCATTTATTGGTTCCCATGATTTATTTTTTTGAATATTAAAAACATCTTTTCTGCCAAACCATTGTTCATCAAAGAGGTTGTTTTGTTCATTGCATATCCATGAAGGCGTAAAGACTTCAGCCTTTTCTCTTGTTCTAACACTCTTTTTCTTGTAACTCTTAGTTGTTCTAGGTTGTATCAGTTTTTTCTTAGGGTTTGTAATTAGATGTGCCTTAATTTCACATTCGGCCTTATACATATCGCCAAATTTTGAATAATCATTTGTAGCCCATATTATATTTTGATTTGTAGTTCTATCTTTCAGGAGAATATTGAGCAATGATTGATCATAATCCTGAATATCTTCCTCATTGATATCCATAATTGCATATATATGCATTCTATCCCTCCTTTGGTGCAATTTATAATCAGCCAAATAGAAATTACTTTTTATCTTCATCAGAAACAAACTCCAATATATCGTCCACACCACAATTTAATGTTCTACATATACTTTCTATAGTTTCCAGTGAAACATATCCGTTTCTTTTAAGTCGAGTAATAATATTAGCGGAAAAGCCAGCTTGTTTCTGTAAATCCGCATTTGTCATTTCTTTTTCTATTAACAAATGAAACAGCTTCTTATAGCATACTGCCATCTGTTTAGCCTCCTTGCAGTTTCAATTAGTAACTCTATTAAGTATATCACGCAAACGTGAATTTTTCAATTTACCAACATCTCTTCTTTAAATCAAAATACACATACATTATTCCATCCATCCTATCTCCTCAACCCTACTAATTTATCTATTCTGTCCACTCAACCCTACCTAATTTTAGGCTCAAATTTTGCATAAAAATAAACCCTTGATATGTTCCCGCAGACACACATCAAGGGTATAAGTCGAGTGGACAGATTTACTTTTATTTTATGAAACCCAGTATTCTCAAGGCTTTCCGGACTTTATTTTTTAGACATCAAACAAATGGTCTCAACATGCCCAGTCGCCGGAAACAAATCCACTCCCCACCCTTTCTTCGCCTCATACCCCATCTTCCTAAAATACTCCAAATCCCTGGCAAGTGTTTCTGGCCCGCAGGAAACATACACAACCTTCTCCGGTTTAAGTTTTGCAACCGATTCAATAAATTCCTCTGTACTTCCGCTTCTCGGCGGATCCATGAATACCACGTCAGCATGTTCTCCGTTTTCCGCCATATTTACCATAAATTTCCCTGCATCATTGCAGAAGAACCTTGCATTCTTAACCCCATTTATTTTTGCATTTTCCACGGCATCCCGTACAGCATCCCGGTTCAGTTCTACTCCGATAACTTCTTTTGCATGGCTGCTGGCAACAATTCCAATGGTACCGATCCCGCAATAAGCATCGATCACCCGCTCTTTTCCTGTAAGCCCTGCTGCTTTAATGGCCAATTGATAAAGAACTTCCGTTTGAACCGGATTTACCTGATAAAAAGAATTGGAAGATATCCGGAAACGGCAGCCGCATAAAACATCTTCAATAAATCCTTTTCCAAACAGTACATGCTCTTTGTCTCCCAGAACCATGCTGGTATCCCGGTTATTGACATTCTGAATCACTGTAGTTATTTCGGGATGCTTTTCTCTTAATGCTTTAACAAAATTATTTTTTGATGGAAATACTGGTGATGCAGTAACCAGAACTACCATAATTTCTCCGGTAGCAAACCCACGGCGGATCAAAACATGACGAAGCAATCCATAACCTGTGTCTTCCTTATAGGTACGAATTTTAAACGATTTCAGCATACCTCTTATGGTACCGATAATCTCATCTGACTTTTGATCCTCGATCATACATTTTTCTACCGGAACAACCCGATGGGAGTTGGCTTCATAAACGCCGGAAATGGGAGTTCCCTTCTCATAGTCAAACACAGCATGCACCTTATTGCGGTAATAATAAGGATTCTTCATTCCAATGATTGGTTCGATATGGCAATAAGGCTTCAGCAAAATTTCCAACTGTTTTTGTTTCTGCTCAAGCTGTTTTTCATATGGCATATCCAAAAGCTGACACCCTCCACACTTTTGGAAAACCGGACACATGGATGAGCCTCTCCCTGAGTTACGTCCTTTCCCATAGGATCTGTCTTTATCTTTGTAATCCCTGTTCTGTTCCTTATTTCTATTCTTACTGTAATCTTTGGAATGATCCTTATAGCGTTCCGTATCCCTCTCTTTAGAGCTCTCCCTGCCCTTATCCCGATTCCAGTCTCCACTCTTTTCCCACTTCTTTTCTCCGGCCTTCCCCCTATTTTTTTCCTCCCCCTTCCCCCGCTTCTTTTCTACTCCCTTATCCCATTTCTTCTCCCCACCTTTACTCTTATCCTTACGCTTCTCCAGCTCCAATTCCTTGTCCTTCCCCATTCCCTGCTTACGAAACTGTTCCCTCTTTAACCTGTTATCTATCATAAATAACTTCCACCTTTTCTCTTATCATTCTGAACAAAATAAAATCCCGGCTTTTCAGCAAAATCAGGTTTGTTCCTGATCTTACGCCGGGCATTGATCTGTTCCTGTATCTATGACTATTATAATACAATCTTTCCCATAAAACCATCAAAATCCGCTTGTCTGCGGAAAAAAGCTTGCATTTTTCCTTCCCGCAGATATAATAAATGCTAAAAGACAAAAGGAAGTGTGACATTATGGCTGATCTTTGTGAACCATTTTTCCCCGACAAGACCATTTACAATGGGCGGCCTTCCGATTTGACCGGACGGCTGGACAAAGAAATAAGAGCTTATGACCGGTTGGACCGGCTGGGAATCCATTATCAGCGGCTGGATCATTCTGCGCTCCCTACGATCGAGTCCTGCCGGGAGGTGGATATCCTCTTACAAACCGAGGTTTGTAAAAATCTATTTCTCTGCAATGCGCAAAGAACCGATTTCTACCTGCTCCTGCTGCCTGGCGCTAAAAAATTCCGGACGGCTGTTCTTTCCAAGCAGATTGGTTCTGCAAGACTTACCTTTGCGGAACCGGAATTCATGGAAAAGTTTCTGGACATTACCCCTGGCTCCGTATCTGTCATGGGACTTATGAATGACAAAGACCACCGCGTCCGATTACTGATCGACCGGGAGGTGCTGTCTCAGGAATATTTTGCCTGTCATCCCTGCATCAACACTTCAAGTCTGAAGTTTAAGACTTCGGATCTTTTAAACAAATTTTTACCAGCCATTGATCATGATTTTACATTGGTGGATTTGCCTTATGCTCCCACATAATACGTATTTCAATTTCATTATAAACTGAAAAATGCAAAATAAGCAAAACAAGTCAGGTCTGTTCTCTCTGTCTCATTTTGCTTATTCTTATTGGTCCCCTTATCCCTCAAGTCATAATCCAGGGGTCATTATGAAGGAATGCAATCCGGTTTTTACCGGAAGTCTTTGCGCGATACATGGCTCTGTCCGCTTGGGAAAATAGTTCCTGATAATCGTCTCTGTGCATTCCGGTACAGGTTACAATACCAATGCTGGCCGATAAACGCCCTTCCTCCTCGGGCACAATCCGCTCTACCTGTTCCAGAAAATCTTTTGCACGCTGATGGACATCGGAGGTTGACGTAAACACCACAAATTCGTCGCCTCCTACCCTTCCGATCAGATCCGGTTCTGGAAACAGCTGACAGAGTACCGCTCCTATCTGCTCCAGGATACGGTCTCCTGCCGGGTGCCCAAAACTATCATTGATTTCCTTAAAATTGTCGATATCAATCATACACAGCCAGCCTTTTTTTCCGCCCTTCATTTTTTTCTCTACCCGGTATTCAAAAGCGGTTTTATTGTAAACACCCGTCAGTCCGTCCTTGGTGGACTGAAGCATAAGCTGCTCTTCTCTTTTCTTTAATTTACTGATGTCCTGCAGCTTTCCCATAAGGCTCACTGGCTGTTTCCCATCCTCCCCCCATTTTGCACAAAGCTTACAGCAGCACCAGTGGTATGGCTCTCCCATTTTTCCGAGACATATTTCAAAAGACTGAATTTCCCCGGCCTTGGGAGCATTGTCCCTGTGTTTTACAAAAAAATGCTCCAATGCCTCTAAGTCCAGCTGTCCCCTTGCATTGGAAGACAGCTGCATTTGTCCGTCCGGATAGGAATATTCAAATAGCACTGTATCCGCAAAAAGACCTATATTTCTATACAAATGATCCGCTTCACTGTAATGGACGGCCCGAAACCCATTTGCGGCGCTCCGCCCATTGAATCCCTTTCCTGAACTTTCAATCATGATTCGTCCCCCTGTACCTGGTAGAATACCTCATTATGCATCTTTTTCACTCATATATGATACATGATAACGCTTTTTACACGTATATGCAACTTGTTTTTCTCTCATTATTACGCATATAATACGTAATGTTTGTATAAAATATCCTTTATTATTAACCAAGAGGTGAGAATGTTGGATGAACAGTTTGTCAGGAATCGAATTACGGAGCTTCGCCTGAAAAAAGATATCTCCGAATATCAGATGAGCCTGGATTTAGGGAAAAATAAAAGCTATATTCAGGGGATCTCTTCAGGTCGGTCAATGCCTTCTATGAAACAGTTTTTTGAAATCTGCGATTATCTTGAAATTACTCCCATAGAATTTTTTAGTACGGAAAATAAAGAACAGCCTCTTCTAAGGGAGGCCAATGCTTTAATGAAAAATTTGACCAAAGAAGACTTGGAGGCATTATTTCCCTTACTGCTGCGGCTGAAAAAAAGGGCGGACGATCAAAAGAGTGCAGAACCATAAATGCTATGGTCCTGCACCCCTTCTTTTTTATATTGATCTTGTATTTTCCTTCAGCCACAGCGCCTCTTCTCCTGAAACATACGGAGACAATTTTTCATAAACCACTCGGTGATAATTATTTAAAAGCTCTACATCTTTTTCCGTCATAATGGATTTGTCAAGGGCCTCCAAGTCAATAGGAACCATTGTCAAAAATTCAAATTCCATAAACTGGCCATATTCATTCTCTTCCGCTTTTTTACAAACAACCAGATTTTCAGTTCTGACACCATGACTGCCTTCGATGTAGACACCTGGTTCATCCGAAGTGATCATTCCTTCTTCTAAAATACAGTTGTCCTGACGCTCCGGAACCATGCGCCAGCGGATTCCGTTGGGACGCTCATGGACATTTAACAAATATCCCACTCCATGACCGGTCCCGTGATCAAAGTTAATGCCGCGGCTCCAGAATGGTTCTCTTGCTACGTAATCCAAGGTCAGGCCACGACAGCCATACAAGAACTTCACTGCTCCCAGACGAAGCATACTCATGACAGTCAGCGTAAAATGCTCCCGCTCTGCATCGGTCAGCGGGCCTAATGCGATGGTTCTGGTCACGTCTGTGGTTCCTTCATAATACTGGCCGCCGGAATCTACCAGATACAGTCCCCTTGGCTCCAATGGAGTATCATTTTCAGCGGTTGCTTTATAATGACACATGGCAGCATTGGCTCCATAAGCGGAAATGGTATCAAAGCTTAATCCAAGGTTGCCCTCCTGCTGGGAACGCAGATGATCCAGATGCTCCTGGGCGCTGACTTCTGTAATGGTTTCTTTTCCCACATGCTGCTTCAGCCAGTAAATATATTTTACCATGGCAACCCCGTCCTTTATGTGGGCTTTTTTCATATTTTCCACTTCTACGGGATTCTTTATGGCTTTGGCAAGTGCGGTGGGATTCATCTTATCAATGATCCGGTTGGAACTGTCGATTCCTTTTATGACAGCATAATTGGCTTTGCCCGTCTCTACAAGGACTTTTTCATTCTTTAAAAGGGCAACCGCCTTATAAATGTCATTATATGGACAGATCGTAATTCCAAGGTCTTTGAGATAGCCCCTTACTTCCTCATTTAATACCTGTTCATTGATATATAATTGGAAGCTGTCCAAGGTTATCAGCGCATACGAAAGGACGACCGGATTACAGTTCACGTCATTTCCTCTGATATTTAAAAGCCAGGCAATATCATCAAGTGTAGTCAAAACATGAGCTGTGGCCTTTTCTTTTTTCATTTTGCTGCGAAGCTCCTTGATTTTTTCAAGAGCAGACTTACCCGCAAAATTTTCTTTTAAAATCCAAACCGGCTCAGAGGAAAGCTCCGGGCGTTCCTTCCAGATCTCTGCCACAAGGTCTTTCTCATGAGCCAGTTTCACATGTTTGTATTCCAGCAATTCTTCCAATTCTTTTCCAGTCTTACCGTTCACCACACGTCCGTCAAATCCGAGACAGCCACCTTCGGGAAGAACCTCATCTAAGTACTCTTCCATGGTCGGGACTCCGGGCTGCCCCATCTTGCGGAGGGTTATCCCGGTTTCTGCAAGCTGCTGTGCCGCCTGAACGAAATAACGGCCATCCGTCCACAGTCCTGCTTCATTCATTGTGATTACGGCCGTACCTGCAGAGCCTGTAAAACCGGTTATGAATTCACGGCATTTAAAATAATCACCTACATACTCAGACTCATGAAAATCTGAAGTCGGAATCATGTAAGCATCCATATGATGCACAGCCATTAGCTGTCTGAGTTGTTCCAATCTTTCTTTGATCATTGTGCTGTCTCCTTTGGTCTTTATTGATTGCATAACAGGGTTTTCACCCTGATTTACCGGATCAATCCAAAATGCAGGCAGGCATTCCTGATGCCGTCCTGATCTATGGGGTCCGTAACATAGTCCGCAGCTTTTTTCAGTTCTTCCATGGCATTTCCCATGGCAATCCCTTTTCCTGCGGCTTTTATGATATCGTAGTCATTCATACTGTCTCCAAATGCAAAGGTTTCGGATAACGGTATTTTAAAATATTCACACAGTCTTATCAGACCAACCGCCTTCGATGCTTTCCGCTCCACCACGTCTGCTCCCTTTTTATCTGCAAACATATGGACATGGATTTCCGGAAATGCCTCTTCCATGGCTTTGGCACCGGCTTCATCTCCCATATAAGCCATGGTCCGCACCTCTAAGTCCAATAGCTTGTAAGGGTCTTCAAACCGCCTGCCGCATTCGCCCCAAAGCTCGATATCATGAGCTTTTACATGCTCAGGGTGAATGTAGTAATCACAATCTCCCACCGTAGTTCCCACACTATATGGCATAGTTTCAGCATATTTTAAAATCTGCTTTAATAGATTCTTATCAAAGGTGTGTTCGTAAATGATCTTATCTCCAACGGTCACCTTTGTCCCATTGAGATGAATGATCGCATCAGGTTTTACCTGGTCACGAATAGCTGCACTGAAAAGGGAATCCATATCTCTGCCCGTAGCTATTACTATGGTATAATTTTCCCGCAGCTGTTCGATGGTTTCCATGGCACTGGCTGGAATCGTCCAGTCTTTATGGTCAAGCAACGTCATATCTACATCAAAGCTTACGATTGGCTTCATCTATTTTCACCTATTTTCTATATTAAAATTATCATGTCCATACCATCATAGCCTAAATTTGAAAATTTTTCAAGAAATATACTTTACCAATCCGAAACTTTCTGCTATAATGTCATAGTGTCAGCAAAACGGAGTATGGCGTAGCTTGGTAGCGCGCTCGGCTGGGGGCCGAGAGGTCGCAGGTTCAAATCCTGTTACTCCGATTTTTCCTTGAATTTACGAAGTTTCAAGAGATACAAAGAGAGAATCATCTTGATTACTTTCGATTACTTTTTGATTTAAGGTGTTTTCTTCTTTAGACATAGCGATTTCTTTAGTAACCATTTGAACAAACAGTTGTTTGTCTTGCATGTTGCTAACATCGTAGGTGTAATATTGTTCGTTTACCTCTTCAGTATGCCCCATCAAAGCACTGACCACGGTAGACGACAATCCATTACACTTTAGCTTGGATGAAAATGTTCTTCGATAAGCATGAATACTCTTATTAGGAATCCCCACTTGTTTACATTTGTTTCTTGCGCAATCTGATATTACAGGGGCATGTATCCTTCCATATTCATTGGCAAAAATAAACTCATTTAGATACCCATATTCTTCCTGTATTTTTCTTAGTTGTCTTAATAAATTCACAATCTCGTCAATTAATGGCATATATCTTGATTTCCCATTTTTAGTAGCACCTATAAAGAACTCTTTTGTGTTGCGGACATATTTTTCTGATTTATTTACCACAATCATACCATTTTGAATATCAGACCATTTTAATGCAGCGATTTCACTTACTCTGAATCCGGTAAGACTGGCAAATTCAACAGCATAAGTCGGAATATAGTTGGGTTGCTCTCTATGATCTTCTTCAAATTTCTCATATAAAAGTTTAAACTCTTCCCTCGATATCGTTCTTTCTTCTGCTGTTTTGATTTTTCTTGTACAATACTGATAGAATGATTTTGCTTCAATGTTTACAGTAGTATTTGGAATTGTGATAGACAGCATTCTCTTTATCATTGAATGTTCCGCATTCAGGACATTTTACTTTCCTAGCCATCCAAAACTCCCCCCCCCCTTTCTACTCTTCGATTAAGATACCTTCCTCTCTAATCAAGTCCTGTAAATCATCAAGGATCAGCATAAGTAAATCAATTTGAGTTGCATCACAGTCTCTTACTAACTTGCCCTTTCCCAATTCCTTATTTGTAATTGCTGTGTATTTGTCCATCATTCCCTGGTCATTTAATGCCTTTGCAATCTTTCTAATCTTTGCAACAGTTTCTTTGAAATCTGCTACTTCAGACTGTTCCTTGTACACCTCAATTGGCTTGTCAGTTACGGTTGCTCCGTCTTCTTTTGCCAACTTATCAATAGCCTGTTGCATATCTTCTAATAAGGCGTTGTATGTAAATGGGATCTTTGCTGACATGTACTTGTTTCTTGAACCCGCTTCAAGTTCTTTGCTACCACGAAGATAGAGAACCATTCTATTCTCGCCACTTTCGGTAGGCTCGAATGTAGAATATCCAATAACATCTACAAGTCTTGCAAGGACTTTAAGACCTCTTTTGTCTACGGTTGGCTGAGTTCTATCATACTTCTCTCCATTCTCCTTAATCTGTTTTGTGTCGCTGTGAGAAATAACAACTAATGTGTATCCAGCTTTTACGATGTCCTGAAAATATGCATCGTATTCTCTTTCAACCGCCTTATAACCACGCTTTGATTCTGTCTCATCAAGATAATCAACACCTTCTTTTGCAAGAATGTATGCTTCACACATGTCATAAGCTAAATCTGCCGTATCTACAATTACAGTTTTGAATATTGTCTCTGACTTATCACCATCTTCAACTGCCTTAGCGTCCTTTAACAACTGCTTCTTAACATCAAGAGTTTCTTTCCACTTATTGATTGGCTGTGCCATTACACCAGATAACATGTTGTAACCTTTTTCAAAAACCACCAAGATAGGTTTAGGGAACTTAACCGCATTACTGGTCTTTCCTGATTTCTTGTCTCCATAAATTAAAAACGATTTACCGCTTAAATCTCTGCTAATTGTACTTGGTGTTAAATTAAAAATATCAATTCCTGCCATTTATAAAATGGATAGGCTAGAATAAATTGGACAGATATTTTAAGGTCATGTAAAATAGAAAGTAGAAAAGGAGTTACGATTATGACCGAAAGAAGAAAGCCTCGTTCCTATACAGATGAATTTAAGCAACAGTTAGTTCAGCTGTATCAAAATGGAAAAAGAAAATGTGATATCTGCCGTGAATATGATATCGCCACCTCACTATTGGATAAGTGGCTCAAGCAGTCTGCCATCTCTGGTTCTTTCCACGAGAAAGATAACCGTTCCACAGAACAACAAGAATTAATTGAACTGCGTAAACGAAATAAACAATTGGAGATGGAGAACAACATTTTACACCAAGGGTGGGCAGCGCCAAGCAAGCAGCGCTGATCTTAGGACGAAAGTAAATGTGATCAAGGCAAATACCCACAAATACTCTGTGGCAGCAATGTGTAGAGTCCTACAAATTCCAAGAAGCACCTATTACTACGAAGCAAAAGCAAAGAAAGATGAATCTGAATTGACAGCAAATATAATTGATATCTTTAAGACGAGCCGTAACAATTACGGAACGCGGAAAATAAAATCCGATTTAAAGGATAGAAATCTGATTGCATCCCGTCGCCGCATCGGAAGGATTATGAAGCAGGAAGGACTTGTTTCAAATGATACGACTGCCCAGTTCCGTCCGCAGAAAGATACCTGCAACGAGTCAAAAATTGAAAACGTGGTTGACCCCCAGTTCAATCAACAACCATATAGAAATATTGTTGTAAGTGACCTAACATATGTCCGGGTCGGCATGAGCTGGAACTACATATGTGTCCTTGTTGACCTATTTAATAGAGAAATAATCGGTTACAGTGCCGGACGCAACAAAACAGCAGACCTTGTAAAACAGGCATTTCAGTCCGTAAAGGGAAATCTGAAAGATATCCAGATATTTCATACGGATCGTGGAAACGAATTCAAGAATCAGACGATTGATAAAACTCTGAAAGCATTTGAAATTCAACGCTCTCTCAGCCATAAAGGCTGTCCTTATGATAATGCAGTTGCAGAAGCAACATTTAAAATAATCAAAACAGAGTTCGTCAGAAACCAGATCTTTAGTAGCTTATACCATCTTCAAATTGAATTGGCTGATTATGTAAACTGGTTCAACAACCACAGAATTCATTCTTCACTGGGATATCTATCACCGGTGAAGTATAGAATGATTACCCTTAAAAAAGTTGTCTAGAAAACTGTTGACAATCCATTCAATTAAATATCAGTTCGTACTATATAAGAGTAGAGATTAACACCTCTATTCTTATTTTTTTGTTATGATGAGTTTGATTGGCTGACGTAATATCAGTTGGGACACTACGCCCGTCGTCTTGGAACCGCCAACAATAATACAAATAAGAAATTATATGATAGGATTCCACTTAATGTTATTAAGGGTAATAGGGAAATTGTCCAGGATTATGCAAAAAGCATTGGAGAATCAACTAACTCCCTAATAAACAAACTTCTTGCTGAAAAGATAGAGGGATTTGTGCCGATGGACAAAAATCCTTTCACTAAGCCAAATGACTAATATTGACTGCAAATCATATGTTTAATAATATTCTACACAAATAATTATGCGACAAAAAAGCCGGAATCTTCCGGCTTTTTTATTATCTCCATTTTATCCATTCTGATCCTGATTGTTTCATTTATTATGGTTCTTGAATTTCATTAGTAAAATTCTCTAATAAAATCTCTAACTGCAATAATCGGCATGTTAATGAAAATTTAAATATTAACCAAATAATTGTATCAAAACACGTTGAGTAATGTCGAAAAAGAGAAAATATAACATAAATTATGGACTATGATACAGGTTTTATTTAAGAATAATGTAAGGGATAAACTGTTGTTATAAAATTAAAAAAGAACTATAATAGAAATGAAAACACAGCCGTATTTTCATACGAGAGTTAGTAATGACTAATTTATATATAAGGAGAAAAAATATGAGATTGAAAAAAGCTTTAGCTATCATATTGTCTGTTACCACCGTGACAGCATTAACTATTACACCTGTCTCGGCGGCAGAAAGTGACTTTGAATCTACAGCCGGAATTTTATCGGAAAACCTGGAAGATAATATTGAAATACTTGGTGATACTTCGGTGTTGGTAGAGTCCCAGGGATCTTCAGAACTTGTAACCGTTGCAGAAGATGATAATACAAGAACAGTTACTATTAAAAACCTGGAGACAGGTAAGGAAAATTATTTAAAATATGATAAATTATCTAATACAATCTACTCATCTATTACGGGTAAAACAGTTGATATAAGCAATCAAGGCAACAAAGGCGGCATTACTTTAAAATCAGAAACATCTTATAGTACTGAATATATCTCTTATGCAGATATTAGAGATACCATAGGTACAACGGCCACTGTAGCGGGAGTTGTTGGGTTAATACTGACAAAAGTTCCTGGAGCACAAATTGCTGGTGGCGTAACTGGCACAATCAGCACAATTGTAGGAGGCGGTACTTTACTAATCCCTAATGATTCTAGTCATGGATTAAAATTATCCATAAAAACCGTAAAATACTACAGAACCAGAACTGGCAGACGACAAGTGTATAAAATTACACATCAGGTAACATCTGTTAAAACATATTAGTATGAATAAAATTATTAAAACAATCTCCATGATTGTATTTACGGTTTTTACAATTATTATGTGGAGTGCAAATCATTATAAATTGTATAACAGTCTTTTGCAAATGCTGGCTGTATACATTGTTATCATATCGAGTCTGATTTGTTTCTTATGGATGCTTAGTATAAAAAAGAATTATAAATATGTATTTTCTATATTACTCATTATTTCAGCTTTTATAGTTGTATTCTTTGGCAAATTGCCATAGGCGTAATGAAAAAATAAACCTAACTAGCCGGTAACAGTCCCATTGTTATCGGCTGGTTTTTATTTTTTGGCTCTATGTCAATAGTTGGGGTGGGATTCGTATGAATCCCGCTCCATTCGTTGCTTAGAGCCATTTTTATGGTTTGTTGATGACGTATAATTAATTTCGCAAATTTAGTTACATAAAAATAGACATGCTTTATAGCCGTTTGGTAAAATAAAGTCACCACAACCAAATCTCACAAAGGAGGCTATAGAACATGTCTGATAACATTATACAGTTAAATCAGGAACTCATCCATAACGAATTGAAAGATTTAGTACGTAGCAGCGTTGAGGAAACCCTTAATGCCTTGCTGGATCATGAAGCAGAAGAACTCGTTAATGCTGAAAAATACGAACGTTCCGATGATCGCAAAGGATATTGGACCTATGTCAACACTTTGGACACAAAAAGTTGAATTTCCCCCTCTACGCTTAGAATAATACGGGAAGATAGATTATTATGCTACAAGAGCCTCATCTTCAACCTGCTGTGGAGTTTTATAATCTAGTGCACTGTGTCTCCTTCTGCGGTTATACCAAGACTCAATATATTCAAAGAGAGCTAATTGAGCTTCTTCAAATGTTCGATAGGTATTTCGATATACTTCTTCCTTCTTTAATACAGAATGGAAAGACTCTATACAAGCGTTATCATACGGATTTCCCTTTCTGCTGAAGGAATGCTTCATATTTTTTTCGGTGAGCATTTCTTCAAATTTAGCACTTGTATACTGACTGCCTAAATCGCTGTGAAGAATAATATCCGTGGTGTCTTTTACATTGATACATGCATTTTCTACTGCCTTCTTCGCTAATTCGGTGGTCATATTTTTACCATAGGAATAGCCAATGATTTTTCTATCATATAGATCCATAACGGATGCCAGATAAGTCCAGCCTTCTTCGAGAACATATATATACGTTATGTCAGTGACCCACTTTTGATTTATGGTTGACGCATTAAAATTACGATTGAGTATGTTTTCCTTATCGGCAGGAATCTTACCTTGGATCGGCTACAATTAACTAGACAGAAATTTTAAGGGCATATATGATAGTATTAATAAGGAAAGGATGATGCCCTATGTCTCAAAACAAAAAACCAAGACCACGCCGTACATTTACTCCTGAATTAAAACAACAAATCGTTGATCTCTATCGAGGTGGAAAAAGAAAATGCGATATTATCAGAGAATACGATATTGCGAACTCACTCCTTGATAAATGGATCGCCCAGGCTAATAACAGTGGTTCCTTTAAAGAAAAAGATAACCGTTCTACAGAAGATGCCGAGTTGCTTAGACTTCGCAAGGAAAATCAGCAGCTTAAGATGGAGAACGATATTTTACACCAAGGGTGGGCAGCGCCAAGCAAGCAGCGCTGATCTTAGGACGAAAGTAAATGTGATCAAGGCAAATGCCCACAAATACTCTGTGTCAGCAATGTGTAGAGTCCTACAAATTCCAAGAAGCACCTATTACTACGAAGCAAAAGCAAAGAAAGATGAATCTGAATTGACAGCAAATATAATTGATATCTTTAAGGCGAGCCGTAACAATTACGGAACGTGGAAAATAAAATCCGATTTAAAGGATAGAAATCTGATTGCCTCCCGTCGCCGCATCGGAAGGATTATGAAGCAGGAAGGGCTTGTTTCAAATTATACGACTGCCCAGTTCCGTCCGCAGAAAGATACCTGCAACGAGTCAAAAATTGAAAACGTGGTTGACCGCCAATTCAATCAACAACCATATAGAAATATTGTTGTAAGTGACCTAACATATGTCCGGGTCGGCATGAGCTGGAACTACATATGTGTCCTTGTTGACCTCTTTAATAGAGAAATAATCGGTTACAGTGCCGGACGCAACAAAACAGCAGACCTTGTAAAACAGGCATTTCAGTCCGTAAAGGGAAATCTGAAAGATATCCAGATATTTCATACTTCATACGGATCGTGGAAACGAATTCAAGAATCAGACGATTGATGAAACTCTGAAAGCATTTGAAATTCAACGCTCTCTCAGCCATAAAGGCTGTCCTTATGATAATGCAGTTGCAGAAGCAACATTTAAAATAATCAAAACAGAGTTCGTCAGAAACCAGATCTTTAGCAGCTTATACCATCTTCAAATTGAATTGGCTGATTATGTAAACTGGTTCAACAACCACAGAATTCATTCTTCACTGGGATATCTATCACCGGTGAAGTATAGAATGATTACCCTTAAAAAAGTTGTCTAGAAAACTGTTGACAATCCAGTCCTTCAAAACTCTCCATTGTGGATCGGTGCCCGCCTAAATTTTATGGTCTAAACTCTACAATATCGCTTAACTCTAACAACAGCCTTTGTCACAGCACATATATTATTATAAAATAATATAAAAGGCGGTTAATCCCATGCCCAGTACCGACGACTTTGATATTCCAGAAAATACGATGTCCTTTCCATCCGATTATGGACCAAATCCTTTTATGATTGATCTCCAAAAAGCAGCACAGCAAAATGATAATTTCCGTTCTACCCTATGGACTGGAACCCAGCTGCAGGTCACACTAATGAGCATTCCCGTTCATGAACTTGTAGGTATGGAGGTGCATTCTGATCTGGACCAACTCATACGTATCGAGGAGGGAGTTGGATTGATCCAGCTGGGTGAGGACAAATTTTCGTTTTATGATCAATTTCTTGCTTTCCCCAATTACACCATGTTTGTACCGGCCGGCACATGGCATAACATTGTAAATATCGGCAGCCAGCCACTAAAGCTTTCCTCCATCTATGCTCCTCCCAATTATCCATGGGGCACGACTCAGGAAACAAAAACGTCTGAACCAATCATAGGGGAGGATTTTTAAGCTTCTTCATACCCAGCACTATAAAAAACGCAAATTACAGGAATTTGCGTTTTTTTGTTTGTATTGCACTTTCCCTAAGCAAGGCAGATTTTCAAAAAAATAATCCGGTGAACCGCTGTTACAATTTTGAAAAACAGTAGACTTCCAGCATTGTTTTTGGTATATTATGGGAAGAAAGATATGTATTTTAAAAGAGGAATGGTTTTTACCACAAGAACGGTCATCTCTATCCCTTTTTGCATGTTATCAGAGGAAGAGACGGATTATCCAGCCCTTTTCCTGTTATCATTATAAAACTATTAATTATGCATTTCACCTGCCTTTTAGGGCTGGTTTTTAGAAAAGGAGTGGATCTGTATGCCGAAACTTAACGACTTAACCAAGGATATAACCACAAAGGTTATCAATCAGAACATGGATTATGTGATAGAAAAAGTGAGTTCTGTGGTATCCAAAAGTTCTTATAAACATATGGAAATCAACCCGGATACTGCGGCATTGATCGGTTGTGTTACAGCCGCCTCCGTCAGTGTTTCCGTTGAACTGGCTGCCAAGGCAACCATCTCTCTCCTTTCCGAACTGGGTCTTTTGGAGGTTGACGAAACAGAATAGGTGGCTTGCCGGCTTTTCAAAGCATTTTCTCTGTCATAACAGACAAGAACCAGCTTGTTCACACATAACAGTATTTTACATATACTATTATTACAAAACAACTTATCAAACAAAGAAGAATGATATGATAACCGCGCAATACCGCTGCATCACTGCCATACCAGAGATAAACAACTCATTCTATGCGCGTTTCCATGTACCACTCCTTCTGATAAGAAGTTTTGTATACTGCCCGATCATAATTATGAATGATTAGTGGGTGGAGGCCAACGCATCCTGGCTTCCACCCATGTTGATTAGTCGGACCTTCTCTTGGTGTTGGGTCCCATACCTTCCCTGCGGGAATTGTGGGTTTGATTCTGATTCTCTGTGTCACCTTTTTCTTTTATGCTTCTGTGCGTTTCATGTTCGTTTTTCTCATATTGATTTTCCAATCGGTTTTTTTCCATTTTTATCACCTCAGCCATAGTATACCTGTCATAGAAAGTTTTTATGTGAAAATGGTTTTATAACGTATAATCCATTTCCGGATGTGCACTATAAAAATGAGGTGATAACCATGTCCTATATAGCTCCTGCCGTTCAGGCAAAATTTGAAACTCTCTCCATTGATTTAAAAAATCAGATCCTGGAGAGAAATGTTCAGATCAATTCCATTTACGATTTGATCCAGGTCCTTGAACAGATCGTAAACGAAGGAAAATGATTTTTCCAGAAAACAGGCCGAACGATCACCGTTCGGCCTGTTAAATTTCGTGATACGATTTATCTCCAGAGTCTGGAAAAAGAATTGCACTGGCTGAAATTAATGCCCTGCAACGGTGAGTGCAGTTGCTGCCGCTCCTTAGGAGAAAAATGGAAATTACCCTATCTTTTCCAGTTGGTATTCGTCAAGTCCAAGCTTTAAAGCTCCCATGATTCCCTGATTGTCATTCAGGCTTGGAAGAACGATGTATTGTTCTATGTGATCAAGCTCTGTGGTCTCAATGTATCCGGCCAGCTGACGTTTTACTTCCTCTCTTACAAGAGGCAGCAAATGCTCCTGATGCATGACACCGCCGCCCAGAACGATCCTCTGGGGGGACAAGACCATAATATAATCCACCAGGGCCTGAGCAATGTAGTAAGCTTCTAATTCCCACACCTCGCTCCGGTCTGCTAGTTCAAACCCCTTCTTTCCCCAGCGGGCTTCTATGGCAGGTCCTGCTGCAAGCCCTTCCAGACAGTTCTTATGATATGGGCACGTCCCCTCAAACGTATCTTTCGGATGTTTTGCCAGCAGCAGATGGCCCCCTTCCGGATGAAGCATTCCGTGAAGAACCTTTCCGTTTGCTATAATTCCCGCTCCCACACCCGTTCCAACGGTAATATACATACTGTTTTCAAGCCCTTTGGTAATCCCCCAGGTGGCCTCTCCAAGTGCGGAGCCATTGACATCTGTATCAAATCCCACCGGAATATGTAATGCCTCTTTAAATGTGCCTGCCATGTTATAATTTTTCCATGCAAGCTTTGGAGTAGTGGTAATGCAGCCGTAAGTTTTTGAATTCCTGTTTAAATCAATGGGCCCAAAACAACCGATTCCAAGCGCTTCGATCTCTTTCTCTGCAAAATAAGAAATCAGCTTTGGTACGGTGATTTCCGGTGTCTCTGTTGGTATGGAGATTCGGTCAACGATCTCTCCATGCTCATTGCCGACGGCACAAACCATTTTGGTTCCGCCCGCTTCTAATGCCCCAAGTCTCATATCTTTCCTCCTGCCTTATTCCGGATTGGAACAGATGATCGTCATGGTTCCTTCAAATCTGCACTCTCCGCTCTCTGCCGGAACGATGAAATGCTGCCCTGCCTTCAGGGGGATTCCATTGACGGAACCCGTTCCGTTTATGACGCTTACATTGGTAAAATACTTCTTAAACCCGATAGAAAAAACACCTTCAATATCATATTTGTCCACTGTGTAAAACTTACAGGTTATAAAATGAGTATGCACCGCACCCGGAATGCTCACCGTAACCGGCCGGCTCTCATTGGGTTCAAAAGGTGCCTTAATGGTGTCAATGCTCTGTTCTACATGAAGCTGCCTCGGCTTTCCATCGGATAATCGGTCATAATCATATACACGGTAAGTAATATCACTGCTCTGCTGGGTCTCCAGAATCATGGTTCCTCCCTTAATGGCGTGGACACAACCCGGATCAATCTGAAAAAAATCACCCTTTTTAATGGGGACGGTGCGGATAAATTCATCCCATCTGCATTCCCGTATCATGGATTCCATCTCTTCCTTATCCTTTGCGTGATGACCAATCACGATTTCTGTATCCGGTTCACAATCCAGGATATACCAGCATTCCGTCTTTCCAAGGGAACCATTTTCATGGATTCCGGCATAGGTGTCATCCGGATGCACCTGGATGCTTAAATCCTTTTTTGCATCAATGATCTTTATCAGAAGGGGAAACTGATCCCCCGGATAATGACCAAACAGCTCCGGCTTCTCCTTCCACAGACTGCCAAGCAGTTTTCCGTCATATTTTCCCCCTAAAATGCGGCATTCTCCGTTCTTATGCGCGCTGATTGCCCAGCACTCTCCCGTTGTATCCCCTGGGATTTCATAACCAAATACCTCCCGAAGTCTGGTGCCGCCCCAGATGGCCTCTTTAAACACAGGCTCTAAAAACAACAATTCCATCTGCTCCTCCTTATGTGGTAATATATTTGGAATATTTTACCACCTGGCTATTTTTAACGGTTTCCCCCGTACATTATTCAGAATCTTTTCCATATACCTCAATCTGAGTCAAGGCAGGAAACGGAGAGGGATCGTCTGCTTTTATCAAATTACTTAATTTAATCCAGGTAATATTCCTGCGTTTTATAGCAAATACATGAGGTTTTACGCTTTTTGTCATCTCAACCTCCTCAGAGGTGTGATCTGAAAATGTAAAGGTTGCCTTTACCCACCAGTTGTCATGGGGAAAATCAGAACGGGTATAAAGAACCACCTGGTCAAAATCCACAGGACGACCAAATTCCAGCGTCAGTTCTGCATCATCCTGACGGTTGATTCCCCAGGATTCATAAGGCCAGCTCCCATGTGACCGGCTTGCCAGAATACCGTCAATGGCATTGCGTGCCGCAAACACAGCTTCTCCTCTTGTTTCAACGTTGGCATACGCATGGGGGAAGCAGCCGGTATCTCCATGCTGGTCCATGACATTTTTCGCAAGATTCCGATATACAGCCGGTTCGTGTTGAGAAGCAATGCGAATCGTCAGGTAATGCTTCTCGCCGGTAAATGCTTTTGGATTATAAGATACCTTCTTCTCTCCAAATGGAATGCGATACGTCACCTCCTGTCTGGTCAAATACACCAGGGATTCGTCCATGCAGTCATCAATCCGTACCACATAATGGGTGTGCGTCCGGTCAGTTCCGACAACGATCACATCTCCCTCTTCATACTCGCCTTCAAATACAAGGATCGCCTGATCCTCTCCCAATGCAATGGCTTTCTCCCTTCCATCTTTTCCTTTTACAGCTATTGATACCTCAGCCATTCGATATCCTCCTGCTCTTCCTGTTCAAAATAGTCTTTGTATTCCACTTCAATCTGATATTTCATCCTCTTCATGCTATAATACAGATGCTCTCTGAGAGAACGTTCCAATCCTGCGATGTCCTTTTTCTCCAGAAGCTCAAACAGCTCTGTGTGTTCTCTTATGATTCTCGTGAAATCCGTTTCAGTTACAAAGTCAAGCATCCGGAACCTCGTGTAATGCAGCTGTTGGGCCTGTAACATATCCCAAAGCTTCTTTTTGCCGGTAGCTCGAAACCAAATGGCATGGAGATCCGCATCAATATGGTAAAACTGTTCCGGTTCAAATCCTTTTTCCTGAATCAGAGCCTGCTGCTTGCGTATCATATAACGCACTTCCTCGATCCACATTGGGGTTGCGATATCCATGAAGTCTCTCATAACCATGGTCTCAACAGCAACCCGCATATAGATCATCTGCTTGATATTATCCAGATTGAGAAGAGTCACCTGGGTACCGGAATATGGCACAGATATGACAAACCCCTGTTCCTGCAGACTTCTTAGTGCATCCCTGACCGGAGTTCGGGATACACCGAAACGTTCACATATCTCATTTTCGCTTATCATCTGTCCAGGCTTTAATTCCAGGTCCAAAATCTCCTGTTTCAGAGTCTCAAACACCAGCTCGCCACGATTCTTGTAGGTTTTGGTTTTTCCTTCCATGGAACACTCTCCGTCTTCTATATTATAAACATTAAAAAATATGCCATGAAGTCTGCAAGGCGGCAGACATCATGGCCATATTTATCTCATGAAACCACACGATGAACGTCTGATCTCACGTTAAAATCTGACTAATTACTGGGGCTGTTTGCCAATGTAAGCTAAGATGCCGCCATCAACATACAGAATGTGTCCGTTTACAAAATTTGATGCATCGGAAGAAAGGAATACTGCCGGGCCTCCCAGATCTTCCGCCTCTCCCCAGCGTCCTGCAGGAGTTTTAGCGATGATGAACTGATCAAATGGATGTTTGGAACCGTCTGCCTGAATCTCACGAAGCGGTGCGGTCTGAGGAGTCGCAATGTAGCCAGGTCCGATGCCGTTACACTGAATGTTATACTCGCCGTACTCAGAAGCAATATTCTTGGTCAGCATCTTAAGTCCGCCCTTTGCTGCTGCATAAGCAGCTACTGTCTCACGGCCAAGTTCAGACATCATGGAACAGATGTTGATGATCTTTCCGTGACCCTTTTTAATCATTGACGGAATAACTGCCTTTGCTACGATAAATGGTGCATTTAAATCAACATCAATTACTTGCCTGAAATCTGCAGCTGACATCTCGCACATGGGAACACGTTTGATGATACCGGCGTTATTTACCAGAATGTCAATCACACCAACTTCTTTTTCAATCTGAGCTACCATAGCATTTACGCCGTCTTCATTGGTAACGTCACATACATATCCATAAGCGGTAATTCCTTCTTCTTTATAAGAAGCGATCCCCTTATCTACTAATTCCTGTTTGATATCATTAAAAACGATGGTAGCACCAACTGCTGCAAGAGATTTCGCAATGGCAAATCCAATACCATAGGAAGCGCCTGTCACTAAGGCAACCTTTCCTTCAAGGGAAAACTGGCTTGTTAGGTAATCCTTATTCATGATTCAATTCTCCTTTACTCGTGTTTTTTTGGTCAGTTATCTCGTCATCACTATGTTTTTTGAATTGTATTCAAACGTAAATATTTGTATACAAACTTAATGACTTGTATATATGCTAACACACCATATATACTTTTTCAATATACATTTTTACCAAACAATGGTGTTTTTATTTAGCTATAATTTTTTTCTTAAACGAATGATGGTTCTCCCTCTACTTTGTCCCCATTCAGGACAAAAAAATTCTGGTCTCCATAAAAGAAACCAGAATTTCATATTTGTATGGAACATTACCTGCAGCCACAGTCAGATTCAGAATCCCCCATGACTGAACCGTTATAGCTTCTTCCGCATCCGGTAGCAGACCAGAATCCATCACGGAACCCCGTCTCATAGCCATCCTTGAAACCAGCGGCATAACCCTGACGATAACACATACTCATGTTTCCGTTTCCTGTGGTTGCATCGCTGACTTCACTCTTGCATTTATTCATATTGCTGCTTCTTGTACAGCTGACGTTACAGTTATTATTGTCATTATTATTATTGCAGCATCCGCAATTATTCCAACTATTACAACTCATTTATATATGCTCCTCAATTATCAAGCTTGTAGTATATCTTATGCTTCTATACCTGATATGTGAGCTTTAGAACTACTTTTTATCTCTTTTATCCATCAATCTTCGATTGTTTCAATGCTTTTCATCTAAACCTGATAAATCCTTATATTGTCTCTGTTATGTAATTCCTGCTGAAAATATCCGTTTTCCCCGTTGACCTCAAGCATGACCTGTCTTGTGAGATTTTTGAAATCCAGACCGGAATATTCCAGCATATCCATTAGATAATATGGCTGGTTGTTTGGCTTTGGCGGAAGAACCAGGGGGGTGTCATTGAGAATAACCGTAATCTCTCCTCTGACTTTCTGCTCCTTTTTTATTTCCTCTTTAAGTGCTCCGGAGATTATATTCATGGAGCTCATTTCTGCGGGTGCCAAACGGATTCCTGAAACAGGAGGATGCCCATGCTCCTGACGGACAGCCACACCGCTCTCTTCTTCCCGTTCTGCTGCAAAAAGTACCTCCTGCTCCTCAACAGGATCTGATTCTTTAACAAGCTCTTCTATTTCTATTTTATCACCGGATTTTAAGACAACATCTTCTTTTACAAGCTGCCCGTTTACCACCACCCTCTTGTCCGGGCCAAGCGGTGTCACATCGGACAGTTTAGCTGCGGCACTCTTCCCGTGTTTGGCAGGAATGAATACGATCCAGTCTTCGGCATTTACCGGGTCCGACAGCTGGGCTTCTTCTCCATTGAGTTTTAAAACCGAAGGCTCTGCTTTTTCCCCGTAGAAAATGGTTCTCTTGCCATTGACGCTTACCACCAGATTCTGTCCGGAACGTCCGATCATATCCTGATAATTATAGCCGTTCATCATCAGCACATCCATTACCGTAAAGCTTCCATTGCGGAAGATCTTAGCCGGCCGGTCATTTAAGGTAATCCGGTAGCTGTCATTGACGATGTTAAAGCCTGCGGAAATGACGATTCCCAAGGGAGTTGCGTATTCCGGATTCTCAAGGTCGTATTCCTCTGAATAGGCATTGATCTTAAAATTATTGCCTGCAATGGCCACTCGTTTGGGATCAATCTTTAAATGCTCCACGATCCCCTCTTTTAAACCGGCCAGTCTGCTTCCGCCTCCTGCTAAAAATACCGCAGACGGCATTCCTCCGTTGATCTCTATGATCTTTGCAGATATTTCTTCACAAAGCCGAAAAGAGGCTTCCTTAATGCTTTCAAAGATAGATTCTCTGGTTATGGTCTGTTCAAATCCCAGAATATCAGTAAAATGCAGTTCTTCCATTTCATCTATCTCTGACTTAATCTTCTCCGCCGTATCAAAGTCCACCAGGTACTCTTTCATAATCGACTCGGTAATCTCATCTCCTGCCAGGATAGCCATGGTGTATCCAGTTACACTTCCATCCCGGCATACAGCAATATCTGAGGTTCCGGCACCGATATCCACCATAGCCAGGTTCAGTAACCGGATGTTTTGAGGGATTGCAGCATTGATCGCAGCAATAGGCTCCAGAGTCAGGCTTGCCACCTCAAGATTGATCTTGTGCATGGCGGAATAAAGACTTTCTACTACTTCTGTGGGAAGGAAGGTCGCTATAATGTCCGCTTTTAATACTCGTCCATGATGATCCACCAGATTGGATATCATATAATTATCCAGGTAATACCGGCTGACCGTATAGCCTACCAGATAAAACTGCCGGTCAGAATCCTTGCCTTCCCTGCTCATAAATATCTTTTCGGCTTCACTGATTGCACCGGCTTCCAGTCTGCTGACAGCTTCTGCATCAATCTTCTGTGCCCTGGAAAGTTCCATCTCAAAGGTAACGCTTTCCGTCCGCAGTGCTCTTCCTGCTGCTGCCACGCACACCTTATGAAGCCTGCATCCCAGTTTCTTTTCAAGCCTTTCCTTAACCTGACCGGCAATCTTGGCCACCTGGTCAATATCCTCGATCTGGCCGTCAATCATCGCTCGTTTTGTATGCTCGGCCTTCTCTATGGCAACGATATGAATTCTCTCCCCATCCGGCATTCCCACCATACCGATAATGCTGCGGGTTCCGATATCCAGTGCGAAAATAGCCTGATCCGGAAGTGTGTCTGTCAAAATGCTATTTCTGTTATCCATAAATAATGCCCCATTCTCTTATCTATTTGCCTTTTATTTTACTAGTATAAACAGCCTCCGTCAATCGAATAAAGGAAACTTTTGCTGAAAAAGCGGGGAATTTAGCTAATAAAAACAGGCTGCAGCATAAAATTGCACTGCAGCCTGTTTTTATTAACATGGTTTTCTGATATCAAAACTGGGATTGAAGGCATAGAAATTCTTGCTGTCCAGATTATCCTGGGTGATCCGTAATGCTTCTCCGAATCTCTGGAAATGAACAATTTCGCGTTCTCTCAAATAACGGATCGGATCACAAATCTCCGGGTCGGTTATCACACGCAAAATGTTGTCATAAGTACTCCGCGCTTTCTGTTCGGCTGCCATATCTTCGACTAAATCAGTAATTGGATCTCCTTTTGACTGGAACTCACAGGCATTGAACGGTACCCCTCCGGCTGACTGGGGCCAGATTCCAGTCGTATGGTCAATGTAATATGGACCAAAGCCTGATTCTACTACCTGTTCCGGGGTCAGGTTTCTGGTTAATTGGTGAACGATAGCGGCCACAATTTCCAGATGGGCTAATTCGTTGGGACTTCGCCGGTATCGGTAATCTGTGAAAAGAGCCTAAGTACCGGATATCCGCCATATTATCCATTCAATGCGTCACAATCAAATGCTGTGTTGCTATGCACTTTTCATTCGCAGTAAAGAAGCTAACCGTGATCGAAACCAGCTTATAATTTCATGGCTTCGGTTTCTTTCCCGGTGATTTTCTTAGCCCTCCAGGCTATTTTCTCCCTTTTATTTCCTATTGCAGCGCAGAACATATGTTTGTTATCCTGATTATTGAGGTGATATTTATGGCATACATTAATCTATCTGCTAGAATAAACGTTCCGGTGATTGCAAGTTTTAATACGAAAGGGGATTGTATACCTCTTTATTTTCGATATATTTTCCCCGATGATTCTTACACGGACTTCTCTATTGACCGTATTATTGAAACGAAAAGGGGATCCCGTAAAACTATTTATATCTGTGAGGTTACTGTGTATGATATACGGCACACGATAAAACTCGTGCACTTTTTGGACCAGGAACTTTGGGCTATTAACGCCTATTAAAATATTAGTTTTATTAACTTGGTATTATACTTATACACAGAAAATTAAGGTTTATTTTCCAATTGCATTTTGCTGTATACTTTCATCAAACAGTTGTTTTGAAAATTTATAATGAAAATTCTGCATACCTTCTCTCATATAAAAGCGATGCGTATTTTTACGTAATTGGTTGCAAGCTACCTCTATTTGTGAACAGCCGTTGTTTTTTGCGATCTGACAGCTTTGAAAAAACATTTCTTTTCCAATGCCTTTGTTTCTGCATGTATTGGCAACTGCAAATTCAAGAATTTCTGCGATTTGCTCCGCATGATGTAATTGTGCTTCAAAACGCATGTTTAAAACGCCAAACACTGTACCGTCCTCTTCACAGACCAAGCAATAATAATGGCAATCACTTACCTGATCCCGATAGATTGCGAAAAATCTGTCGTAGGAAAGTTCCTTGTTTTCCATATCACAAACCAAAGAATAAATTGCTTTACAGTCATCTAAATTACCTTTTCTATATTTCATTCAAATAACCTCCCCATATTTTTATTTTATCTGGAATGCTGCATTATGTAAATATTCTTTATTAATACACAACACTAATTACGAACGATCAATATTAAGTTTATTGTACATTGATACGGGAAATCCTAATTATCTACCAATTATTTTACTTTTATTGGCATAATATTTTCATAGCTTATGCTCATAATAATACTGTGTTCAAGAAACACAACAAAACCAGAGGGGAAAAGCATGGATGACAATGCGGAAATAACAATAGGTTGTTAATGAAGTATTTGTTGACTGCTAAAACCTCAGTCAGAAAAATGTCCTCAAATTAATCTTGAGGGCATTTTTCCTTTTCCTATCATCTTTATATTCCTGTTATTCCATTTTTTTATTCTTATAGTTTCTCAAGTTCATTAAAATTGATGTGGTTATAAATTTTTATGACTTCTTCACACAATATTTTGCTAAACAATAATTGATAACATTGATACCCGGGGAAAGAATTACAAACAGCGTTGCATAAAAGATTTTGTATGCAATACAAACAGATCTGCTCTTATGAAGTACTTGATGGATTTCAAAAGAAGGATTAACTCCATAAATGGGAGGAGCCGGCAAGATGGGGGAATCCTGCCGGCTATATGAAAAAAAGTATATTAAAAAGGTTATTGGCCTCTTTGTGATTATTAATATACCTGCAAATTGTGACGGGAGTTTGATGGATCTGTGAAGAGTTTGTGAAAGAACGTGGTACACTTAGAATTTCATACCGCTAATAACCCTCCGCTTGTCCAACAGCTCCGGTATCAACCGGATTTCTCTTTTCGTTCTTTCTCCTGATAAATCCCACTGGCGATACGGCTGATATTATCAAGAATCTGCTGACGCTCTTCTTCTGTTTTTACAAAGCAATCATCATGAGCACGTATAATTGTATTGCCGATCTTTTTCTCAAGAACAACCATATGCAGCACCTTCCTTTCTCTTAACCTTATGCGGTACCGGTTGTACTTGTTGCTCACTTAGAATCATCCTCTTGTGACTTTTCCTTTATTATTTTGTTGTTATAAATAACTTTTTAAGTTTTACATTGATTTAAGTTATTAAATATGACAACATATTCATCAAGAGAGGGGATAATATGTTTGGAAGTCGGCTTAGAGAAGCAAGACGTAACAAAGGATACACTCTTGAAAAACTGTATTGGAGATATCCAGCGGAAATGAAAAGGCTCATGTTTCATTAAGATACGTGTTAATAAGAAAAAAAGCCCGGTGCAGATAACACCCGACGGCTTCAGACAGAATTCCGGTTCTGGTTTTATATCCAGATATCCCTCTTGTTTGTAAATTTCGTTTTGCGGCACCCTTTTAAGCGTTTATATACTCATGGCTAAATAATCTCAATATAATTTCCCAGCATCATTTTGCACCTCTTTTTTAATTGGGAGATGTCGTCTGAAAAATCACTGAGCCTGCGGTAGGCATTGGTCCGGTTGGAGATTCCTGCGATGGAAAGACTTGCAATGGGGAAATTTTCCGTAACGCCGTGTCTGTTTTTGGAAACAATATAGCCTCTTTTAGCATCCTGTTCCCGATAGAGGGAGAGAACGGCCGCAGCGAACTTGTCCACCACCTTATTGCAGTATTTTTCCCCTTCGTGGTAATCACAGATCACAATGAAATCGTCACCGCCGATATGCCCGATAAATTCATTATGGCTGGCACAGTCCCGCAGGATATCAGCTAACAGCACCAACATTTTATCACCGTTATTAAACCCATAGGCGTCATTGTAAGCTTTAAAATTATCAATATCATAGTAGGTGATGCAATAGGGGTCATCTCCCACAATGCGGCTTAAAATTTCTTTTTCAATCAGCAAATTACCCGGCAAGCCTGTCAGGGGATTGGAATGCATGGCACGGTCAATTTCTACCTGTGTACATGCATTCAACAGATCTTTGATGGTTACGACACCTAAATATTTGTTGTCTTTTTCCACTACGATGGGATTATAGAGTTGATCCAGAGTCCTCTGCATGGCAAGTCTTGAAACCTGATCCGTCGTCATTTTATAATTTACTTTCATAAAGTCCGTTTTAATCAATTCTTTAATGGCTTTTTTGGAATAGAGACTATGCCCGTACCTGCCGCCGAACATTTCGTAAATATCCGCCCGCACCATAAAGCCTTCGGTGATATCATTGTGTATAACAGCAAATTCTGTTATGGACGGATTTTGTCTCAGTGTCTCATAAATGTTTCCCGCTTTTTCTTCGGGAGAGAAGGTATAACCAGGCTTTGCCAGGTGTCCAATGATGGGGTAAAATGAGCTTTTGGCATTTTCAGCGTATTGCTTGTTATGATATTTTTTAATGAGCTCCACGTTATCAGGCGTGATATTTTTCAACATCTCCTGAGGAATCCCTAAAAAATAGCCCTGTCCATAATCGACCTTCAGCTTTATCAGTGTTTTTAATTCCTCGTCGGTTTCGATTCCCTCAGCAATCAATTGGATGCCTGCGCTTCTTCCGAAATTTACCATTGTTTTACACAGCAGCTGTTTGATTTCATCTTTGTCGATGTCCCTTACAAGGTTCATATCCAGTTTGATAAGATTGGGTCTGACGCTGGCAACGATATTGAGCCCGGAATATCCGGCTCCAAAGTCGTCGATGGCTATGCCGTAATTTTGATTTTTGTAATGGCTGATAGAGCCTGAAAACGCATTGCTGTCCGATATGGCAACCCGCTCAGTGATTTCAAATATGATTTTGCCGGCATCAAGCCTGTATTTTTCCAGACGTTTTTTGGTAAACCCTTTTTTGAATGCTTCATCATGGATAATATTGGAGTTCACATTGAGAAACAGATTTTTATCTAATCCTTGGGCAGATGCACTTTCCAGAGCTTTTGTCCTGCAAAGAGCTTCTAATTCCCACGACTTGTTCTCCCGGTCCGCAAGCCGGAACATTTGCTCTATATTCATTTGAAGCTCTTCGTTGGATATGCGGCTGAGGGCCTCATATCCGTAAACCGTACCGTCTGTTAAGGAAACGATAGGCTGATAGACAGGTTTAATATATTCTCCCTTTAAGATCTGATTAAGAATATATGTTTTGGTTTGATCTGAATTATCTTTCGTCTCAGTTGGGGCGCACATGATTTCACCTCTATCAATTTATTTTATCAGAAATAGTTTATCAATACTAAATAACGAATACAAGCAATCTGTTGTAAGGCTGATGTAAAAGTTTGCGGCGGCCTCCATCAGCGAATACATTGCTTTTAGCAAAAAAAAGGCCCTCCAACCGCATACTGCCATTGGAAGGCCCCTAAAAGTGCATTTATTAACCTGCCAATAGTTATAATCTGGCGGTTAAATTGAATTGTATCGGCCGATACAATCCCTGATTATAATACATAATTTTTTCGCTGTGAACAGCTTTATTGTTTGATCATATTCTTTCAAGTTTTTCAACGGTCTTATCGTTTACGACATTTCCGGTATTCAGTGTGCTTTTGGGTTCAATTAAAAGCACATGAACCTCTTCGGGAGCGACAGGCATATGCTCCGTTCCTTTCGGAACAATGAGCATTTCCCCCTCCTGCAAACATACGTCTTTATCTCTGAATTTCACTGTTAGTACCCCTTTTACGACAAGAAACATTTCATCTTCATTTTCATGAACATGCCAAGTGAATTCATCCTTAAACTTAGCAATTTTCACATAAGCGTTATTCAGTTCTCCAATAATTTTAGGACTCCAGTAATCATTGAAAAGCTGAAATTTTTCCTCAAAGTTAATCTTATCCATTTTCTTTTCCTCCTGGTATATAATAAATTTAGATATTGTTGCTGCTTACGGGTACTTCTGCGTTTGAAATTTTACAGTATTAAGTGCCTGCTTGTTCTTTCCCATTGATTTTGTAGGTAAAAAAAATATTAATAGACCAACCAGAATGATAAAAATTCCTACACCTTGTTGGAAATTAATTCCTTCATTTAAAATAAAGTACGCTAAAATGCAGGTTCCAATAGGCTCCCCCAGGATGCTCATTGATATAGTGGAAGCTGATACCCACTTTAATAAAAGATTAAAGATGAATTGGCCACAAATTGTTGAAATTAGAGCTAATCCCAAGAAAGCTTTCCACGTTGATACCGGGTAATGAGTAAAAGAATTATGCTCAATGAAAGCATATAGTCCCAAATATACAACACTACTCATATAGCCAGTAATGGAATAAGGAATTAAAGGAGTATTTCTTCGGCTAATCTGCCCGATAAAAAAATAAAGACTAATAATTGCCGCAGCCAAAAAAGCTAACAAGTCCCCTAATAACGCCCGATAACTCGTTTGAAAATCTCCCCAACCTATGATGAAACAACCCGCTATAGAAATAAGACAACCAAGCAAGGTTAGTTTCCCTAAACGCTCTTTAAGAAATAAATAACCCAACACTATGGAAAAAAGCGGCTGTAATGTTACTATGGCAGTCGAACTGGCAACAGATGTGTAGTTCAATGATTCAAACCATAACATATAATGAACGGCTAAAAGCAGGCCTGAAGAAAAGCCCAACCCCAATTGCTTTTTTGATAAGCCAAGAAATGCAGTTCTATTTTTTTTGCTAAGCAGCAAAAAAGGTAAAAGTATTAACACAGTAAAAAGTAAACGATAAAAAGCTGTAATAGCAGAAGAAGCGTTTGCTGCTCTCACAAAAATAGCAGAAGTAGACAATGAAAATACGCCAATGAATAATGAAAAGAAAATACCAGCTTTAGCTATCAAATTATTTATCTCCTTATTCTTCTTTGTACTATATAAAACATGTGATACAATATAATTTACAAGATAATTATAATACGGATTCTAATGAAAGAACAGCTTTAATATGTGTTTCCGTTATGTTAGCACAAATCGTTAAAAAACCGTATTATACCGGAAAGGGGAAGTGTTCATGAACCATTACCGTTTAGGTCAAACGGTATTAAGCTACAGAAAGAAAAAGGAAATGACGATAAGAGAGTTTTCCAGGTATTCTGGAATTAGTACATCGTTAATCAGCCAAATTGAACGGGGAGAGGCCAATCCATCGCTAAATGTGTTAGAGTTGCTGGCGGCTGCATTAAACGTTCCTCTTTATACTCTATTTATAAACGATATAGATACTAAATCGCTTATTTCAAGAAAAAAGGATCGTAAACAGATCTATAGGGAAAATAGCGACCACACTGTATATGACGTACTAACACCTGATTTTATGAAAGCACACATTGAACTTCTGATAATGGATTTAAATGCACACTCCAGTACCACAGAAAGCTATTACTCACATTCCAATAAAGAAGAGATTGCTGTTGTTATGAAAGGGCAGGTATTTGTGGAATTAGAGAAGGTTGAGTATTTTTTAGAGGAAGGAGATGTCGTTCGCATTCCTCCAAATGTGAGGCATCGTTTTATGAATAAAACTGACCAATCGACCCATGTTTTATTCGTACTCACGCCGTCACTTATATAAGATTTTCTCGCGTGGCACCTTCCGTTTTCGTAAGTTCCCTGTCGGCAAGGTTTTTCAGATGTTTCAGAATTGAGAGGCGGCAGCTCTTGCCATGTTCAGCCCCAGCTTTGCGTATTTGCCAAAACAGGTGCCAATTGCGTCGCCTGCCCGTCTTTCAATATCTTACTGCATGAATTTCCTCATGTATTTTTAAAATGAATATTTTCGGCTGGTTAAGCAGACAATACTAAAAATAGTGAAAAGGAGTTTTGAATCAATGAGTATTGTAGGAAAACCATTAAACAACTACCAGTCGTGCATTGATGCGTGTCTGCGCTGTTTTCAGGCATGCCATGAATGTGCTGTATTATGTTTACAAGAGCCAGATGTTGCCCAGAGAACCACTCATATTTCTATGATGATGGAGTGTGCAAGTGTTTGTAAAGAAGCGGCTTGCCTGATGACCATGAATGGAAAGCACGCCAGGGAATTTTGTAAGCTATGTGCTTCCATCTGTGAAGAATGTGCTGCCGGGTGCACACAATTTAAAGATGAACATTGTCAGCAATGTGCGGATGAATGCAAAAAATGTGCCTCCGAATGCAAAGCAATGTAAGATACCCGTGGGGGCCGTTGCAAAATAAGTGAGCTATCACTTATGGAGCAATGGCTCCTTTTTCGTGTAAAAAAGGAAAAAATACACCACTAATAATTATAGCAAACCAAGCCAATCTTTTTAGAAATAAAACTCATTAAGGTATGCTAAAAATCAGGGTAGGAATCCGCACAAAAGGGTTTTTACCCTCATTTTTGTACCCTAAATCAAGTAAACTATACAAGGAGATGATATCATGCTTGACCCAACAGGAATTTATTACATGTACCTTCGTAAATCCAGAGAAGACCGGGAGGCAGAATCCCATGGTGAGGGAGAAACCCTGGCAAGGCATGAAAACCGGCTGAAAGAACTGGCAGAACAACTAAAAATAACGATTTCTAAAGTATACCGGGAAGTGGTATCCGGTGAAACCATTGCCGCCCGGCCAGAGATGATGCGTATGCTCTCAGATATCGAAAGGGAACAGCCGGAGGGTGTTCTTGTGGTAGAACTGGAACGTCTAGCCCGTGGGGATACCAGGGACCAGGGGCTAATCATGGAAACCTTTAAATACGGAAACACAAAAATCATCACCCCAATAAAAACCTACGACCCCAACGATGAGTTTGACGAAGAATATGCGGAATTCGGTCTCTTCATGAGCCGCAGGGAATACAAGATCATCAACCGCCGGTTGCAAAACGGCCGCCGTGCCTCCTCCAAAGAAGGAAAATGGATCGGCAATGTAGCTCCCTATGGATATGAGCGGATAAAACTTCCAAGGGAAAAAGGCTATACCTTAAAACCGCTTCCAGATGAAGCAACGATTGTCCAGTTTATTTTCCAGCTTTTCACAGAAGGAACTCCCGAATCAGACAACCTGCCTATGGGAGCAGCCCAGATCGCCCACCTGCTTGATGATATGAATGTCCTCCCCCGTAAATCGGATCATTGGGAAACAGGTGTAATAAAGGGGATTTTAAAAAATTATGCATACATAGGCAAATTGGAAGTGGGCAAGCGCAAGCAGATAAAAACCATAGAAAACGGCGTAGTGAAGCTCTCCCGTCCCGTCAATGCAAATCCGGAAATCTTTGACGCGATACATCCGCCTATTATTAAAGAAAACCTATTTTATGCTGCCAAACGAAAAATGGAAGCCAGCTTCCGTCCCACCAATTGTTCCACCATCAAATCCCCTTTGGCAGGGCTGATCTATTGCAGCGAATGTCAAAGGATCCTATACCGCCGTCCTGCAGGGAAAAAAAACGCCACGGATACGTTTCTTTGCAAAACCCACGGCTGCCCTACCGTAGGCTCTTTTTACTACCTGGTGGAAGAACGTCTGATTCAATTTTTAAAAGATACCTTAAAACAATACAAAATAAAAATTCAAGGGGAGAATTTCAACAATTGGAACGAAGTTCTGGAGCGAAAAATGACAATGCGATCCAACCTCACCAATGAGGAGAACAAACTCCAACACCAATTGGATACTGTTTATGATTACTTTGAACAGAAGTTATACTCTTTGGAGCTATTCCGGAAACGGTCTGGAGATCTGACAAAAAAGATTGAGGAAAACAAAAAATCCCTAGAACAAATAGATAGAGAAATTTCAGATATACAGCAGCGCATTGTCCGCAAAGAACAGTGTATCCCCCACTTTGAGAACATTTTAAAATCCTATACACAAACAGAAGATCCGCTCCAAAAGAATGCGTTATTAAAACAGGTTGTGGATCATGTATTTTATGCCAAAACAAAAAAAGGCACACGCCTTGGGTATGGAGTGGATTGCTTCACTCTT
Organism: Lacrimispora sinapis; assembly: GCF_043633585.1. Lineage (NCBI taxonomy): Bacteria > Bacillati > Bacillota > Clostridia > Lachnospirales > Lachnospiraceae > Lacrimispora > Lacrimispora sinapis. The sequence continues at coordinate 2,555,300 of NZ_CP141832.1, forward strand.
GACGTGTACTTGAAATTACCATTTCAGGACATTTGACGCCCTTGACCGATATCCATGAAGGACCGATTCTTCTGTTCCGATATCTGTCAAAAGTCCTTTGCACTCCTTATAAGGCATCGCATACCTTTGGGAAAGATAACGCATGGAGGCACCCATTTCTCCATCCGGCCCACCTGATTGTAAAAACAGATATTCACAGGAGGAAGCCCTTGACCAGCTTCCTCCTGCCTTTTAGAAATCGTTTTTCTTGGAATCCTCTTCTTCGTACACTCTTCTGTTCTCTTCATATCTCAAAGTATTAGGTCCCAAAAACGTTCCGGTTTGCCAGTGATCCTGAAAGGTTTCCGGTTTCTTATCTGACTCCTGTTGTTTTTTTGGAGTTTGCTCATTCTTCTTGTCTTTTTCCATTGTTATCACCTCAAATTTAGTCTGTCCCAATGCGGGGGAAATATGTAAAAGCCATGGGTTCCGTTTGCTCTTTATAAACTTACATAAATGCAAAAGCTGATCCATATATTATAAAAACGATCCTTTTATGAGGCTCTTATGCAGAATATCATTGATAGAATACTTACGGATACCATGCTTCATCAGGGTGTGCCCGTTCTGACCTATACCATTCATTATCCCAACTTTACCACCACCTGCAGCCAGGCATCCGCAACGTATGTAAATAACTACTACAACTATCAGGCCAAACAAAAAGAAGACTATTGCCGGAACGTATTGTATCAGCAAGCCGTAGAACAGGCAATGTATGCATCGGATCACCAGTTCCCCTTTAACAGCTATGAATTCCTATCCGTTTATACAATTACATACAACGAGAATTGTGTAACCAGTCTCTTTACAGACCAATACACTTATCTGGGCGGAGCTCATGGAGATACGGTGAGGGATTCTCAGACATGGGATTTTGAGACCGGCAATCAATTAAAACTTTCAGATTATTTTCCCAACTCAAAAACATTTACAGAATTTATTATTTCGGAAATCAATAAGCAGATAACGGGAAGGGAAAATGCAAATCCCTCTACTTATTTTGAAGACTTTCCTTCCCTTGTTCGGGGCAATTTTAGCATAGAAAGTTTTTACGTTACCCCTGACGGCATTGTTATTTATTACCAGCAGTATGACATTGCTCCGTTTTCGACCGGAATTCCAGAGTTTTTCTTTCCATTTAAAAACTGTTCTCCCATAGAATAAACACCAAATGCCCTGGCTTTTCTCGACCGGGGCATTGCTTTACCTCTTATTCCAGGGTCGAAAGGATCGGATCTGGCTCAATAAAGAAGACGTGTCTCCGCGAAAGCAGATGGCGCGGTCATCAATATAACAGATTGCGGGAAGCTTTTTCCAGGTGATGTCGTCCACACGAATTCCGTATCTGTCCAAATACTTCCGGATTGCAGCTTTTCCTTCTTCACTTGCCGCTCTGGAGGATACTACTGCCACTTCATATCCTGCCTTTCGGATTTCATCAATTGCCTCTTTGATTCCGTCAACCGGTTCGTCCGGAATGATTTCAGCACTTGTAAAACGGCTCACATAACTATGAATCACTCCGTCAAAATCAAAAACTACTGTTCTTTTCAATGCTTTCTCCTTTTGTTCCGTAATGTTTTTGTTTCTCTCCATTACATTTTGACCCATTCCTCCTTCTCCTATTCTCAAAATCACAGTGTCTTGACTTGCAGGTTTTCCTTTCACAATTTTTTCACACTTTCAACAAAATATAGACACATCCCTCTGGTATATTAAAACTCATAAAAGGTGATAACCTTTTTCATAAAAACTTTTTCATACTCAGCCGGCAGGATGTTCCTCATCCCGCCGGCTTCCTCCCTTTTATAGGCTTTCTGTATGCATAAATCCGTTTTAATCCTGCGGATTCCATGATTTTTTCTTCAAGCATCCCTGCAAGCTCTTTTCGTCTCTCTTCTGGCAGAGAATCTATGGGAATTTCTTCACCGTTTAATTCTATGTAATTTTCAATTTCCGGGTTTTTTAACATATTTTTCTCCCCTTCCTGGTAAAATGTATGTGACACGGATTGTACTTGTTTCCTTGTTTTCATAAGCCATAACCGGAAAGAAGTGATAATGTTTGAAAGAAAAAGAAATGCCTGGAATCGGTGCCGCCTATGTTCGGGTAAGTACAAACGATCAGACGGAACTATCTCCCGCAGCCCAGCTGAGGGAGATAAAAAAAGCAGCAAAAGCCGACGGAATCCTCATACCGGAAAAATATATATTTATAGAAGAAAAAGGAGTCAGCGGCCGGCGCGCCGACAACCGGAAACAATTCCAGAAAATGATTTCCATCGCCAAGTCCCAGCCCTCCCCCTTTCAGTATCTTTACCTCTGGAAGTTCTCCCGTTTTGCAAGAAACCAGGAGGAAAGCACCTTTTATAAAAGTGTACTTAGGAAAAAATGCGGAGTAACAATAAAAAGCGTTTCGGAACCCATTATGGATGGTATGTTTGGCCGGTTAATCGAAAGCATCATTGAATGGTTTGACGAATACTATTCCTTTAATCTCTCCGGCGAGGTTACCAGAGGAATGACGGAAAAAGCATTGCGAGAAGGATATCAGACCTCGCCCTGCCTTGGTTATCAGGCGGCCGGAGGCGGAAAACCATTTCTCATTAATGAAGAGGAGTATCAAATCGTGGAATTCATCCATCAGGCCTATCATGACGGAATGGATTTATCAGCCATTGCGAGAGCTGCAAACCAAAGGGGCTATCTGACCAAGAGAGGCAATCCGTTTGACCGGCGTTCCGTTGAGCGAATCTTAAAAAATAATTTTTACAATGGCATCGTTACATGGAAAGACATCTCTTTTCAGGGTTCCCACGAAGTAAGAAGCTCCATAACCTCAGTTTTTAAGGAAAACCAAATACGTCTGAAACAGGAATACCGTCCCAAAAGCAGGCGGGAAGCATCAGACTGCAAGCACTGGGCATCCGGCCTTTTAAGGTGCGGCTATTGCGGTGCAAGTCTGGGATTTAATAAAGCCTCCAAAAACGGCTCTGGCGGCGGCTGTTTCCAGTGCTGGCGGTATTCCAAAGGCCTTCATAAGGAATCCTGCAGCATCACCGCACAAAAAGCGGAGGCCCTGATTCTGGAATCACTGAGAAAAGCTCTGATAACTACTGGAAACCGGTACGAATATGTACGGTCTTCCGGCTCCTATAAAACCAGTGAAATGGAACTGATAAAAGCAGCACTATCAAAAATTCCATTAAAAATGCTCCGAATCAGAGATGCATATGAAAAAGGGGTTGATTCTCTGGACGAATATAAAAATCACAAAGAACGCCTGGAAAAGGAAAAATATGATTTGAAAATAAGGCTTGAAGAGTTAAAAAGCATACAGGCCATGGAAAAAACAGCCAAAGAATTACAGCTTGCCTCCAGGCTGCAGAATGCCTATGATCTTCTTTCCGATCCAGCTGCAGATAATGCAACAAAAGGAAAGGCATTGCGAAGTGTAATTAAAAAAATTGTTTACGACAAAGAAGAAAATAAACTTAAATTCTTCTACTATATCGCTTCTTAAAATGAATTCATAACAATTTGATTATAATCAGGGGGATACATAGAAACGAAAGAGCATATCCCCCCTTCGTATGTTTATCTGTTATTGCAAAACGGTCCACCGTACTGACTCATAATAAATGTAGCAATCTTAGGGTTCGGAGTGGTAATATTTACGGGGTACTGTAATCTTTTTTCATATCTCCACATCAGCCGCACACTCCTTCCCAGGGCCAAGGATCCTGAATCCAGGTCCAATAGTTGTCATCCTTGACGCCTTCCGCTAACAGAGGACCGCATTGTTCCTCATACGCCTGCAGTGCCTGCTCTCTTAAATCTGTTACATAATGATAATAATTTAAAGCATCTTTGTCATCCGGATGGGTATCAAGATATAAAACCACATCATCCATTGCAAAGCTGGCATTATAAACCTGCGTTAGCAACATATTACAATCAACATTACAATTACAACTCATGACCGGCACCCTCCCATCGTAAATGGCTTAAATAAATCCGGGAAAATGGTTCCCATGCTTAATGCCACATCAACGGAGTAAACCTCCTGCCAGCACTGCCATGGCACATAAGCCATTGCAATGGGATACTTGTCGATGCATTCACCTGCTGTTTTTGCCGGAACCGGAGATACGCCGGGAGCTTTAGTGCAAGGCATTTCCGGACATTTCACAGGCTTTGTACAGGACGGCTTTTCATATGCCGGCTTCTCACATGCCGGTTTTTCCCATGCCGGTTTCTCACACGCCGGTTTTTCCCATTCTGGTTTTTTACATGACCGCTTTTCCCACGCTGGTTTCTCACACGCTGGTTTTTCCCATGCCGGTTTCTCGCAAGCTGGTTTTTCCCATGCCGGTTTCTCGCAAGCTGGTTTTTCCCATGCTGGTTTCTCGCAAGCTGGTTTTTCCCATGCCGGTTTCTCGCAAGCTGGTTTTTCCCACGCCGGTTTCTCACACGATGGTTTTTCATACGCTGGTTTTTCCGGACATTTCATCGGCATTACATAAGACGGCATCTTCGGGCTTTTCATTGGTCTTTCACAGGACGGTTTTTCCGGACATTTCACCGGCTTTACACAGGACGGTTTTTCCGGGCATTTCACCGGCTTTACACAGGACGGTTTTTCCGGGCATTTCACCGGCTTTACACAGGACGGTTTTTCCGGACATTTCATCGGCATTGGTGGAACATCCGAGGCACTGTCGGTCTCCGGACACACAGGTCTTTTGACCGGATACCAGGGACATGGGCCTGCTGGCATTTCCTGGCGGCTCATTGGGATAGAAGAAGGTACTGGCTCGGCAGATTTAGCCGGACCCGAACCAAGCGGCATGTCAGGACGAATGACCGTTCCCGGGCTCATTGACATATCAAGCCCCATGACAGGCTCCCATGGGGATGTACCGGTGCGGTGATACCCACCGGGATACCCTTGTTTCGCATAACGATCCATAGGATGTATGACTCCTTTCACTACTGAAAAGTTTCTAATATCAATCTATGAAGGGAATACTCTGTTGTGCAGGGCCAGCACATATTTTTCCATTAATTTCAAAGCCGGAACCATGACAGGGGCACTCCCACCGCTTGTCATACCGGTTCCAAACCATACGGCAGCCCAAATGAGGGCAATTGATTGCCCCAGGCATGGTTCCCGCAGACAATCCTTTGACTGATTCCAGTCCATGAACTGCAAATTTCAATGCCGATGCTTTCAGATGATGCCTCTGTGGAGAAAATACAGCATCATAAGGCGTCCTCTTCCCTGTGATCTGCATGCTTAAAATCTTTGCTGCTGCCATGGAAGAACTCATTCCCCACTTGCCAAATCCGGTAGCAACATACCAGTCAGGGCGAAAAAAGGAGTAGGTCCCGATATAGGGAATCCCATCCAGAGTTATGCAGTCCTGGGCCGTCCATCTTCCCCGTTCTTCCGCCTGGGGAAATAAATGCTCTGCCACCTGTTTCATTGTAGAAAAAGGATTTTCAGCAGGTGCTTTTCCCGTTCTGTGGCTGCCATAGCCCAATAGAAGCCTGTCGCCGTAATTGCGGAAGGAATATGCCTTTTTATCCACTCCCAGATACATTCCATCCAGAGCCTCCACCGGTTCCAGCTCCAGTACATAGCTTTTTTCCTGATACATTTTTGCGAAATAGAAGCCAGGTACATTGACAAACGGATAGTGAGAAGCAAAGACCACTTTATCCGCCTTAATCACGCCTTTGTCGGTTACCACTTCATGCCCCTGAACCTTTACGACTCTGGTCCGTTCGTAAACAGTGAGTCCGGCAGATATGTCCCGCAGAAATTCCAGAGGATTAAACTGGGCCTGTCCGGTAAACCGTACCGCACCATGCACCTGAAACGGAAGCTTTGTTTCCCGGACAAAGGAAGCCGGAAGCCCAAGCCTTTTTGCAGACTCCGCCTCTTTTAACAGCTTTTCCGATTCCTGAACAGAATAAAGGTATGCATCCTTTTGTTCATAATGGCACTGAATGGAATATCTTTTGATCAGCTTTCCGTACTCCTCTACTGCCAGCTGATTGGCCTTTCCATAAAGCCTGGCTGTTTCTTTTCCGACCGTTTTTTCCAATTTGCTGTAAATCAGATTGTGCTGGGATGTAATTTTTGCAGTTGTATATCCGGTCTGACCGCTTCCGATCCGGTTTGCTTCCAAAACTACCACATGGATTCCATGCCTTTGCAAATAAAATGCGGTCAGGATGCCTGCCATTCCGCCGCCTATCACGACCACTTCCGTCCGCTTGTTCCCGGTAAGTGGATTTCTTCTGGGTATCTGTGCCGTTTCCGTCCAAATTGATCTCATTGTTCTCACCTCGTGCTTTCTTTCCATACCCTTATTATTCTCCCAAATTTTAGAATAATGCCTGTGATTTTTCTGCCAATTATTTCTTGCTGTTTCCAGACATAAAAAAAGCGCTTCCTGCTGTCATTCAAAGGAAAACGCTTTTTTAATCATTATTCAGTTCTTAAAACCATCTGGCTTTTGACAGCCGGTTTTTGTACTTCCTGAGACTTCTCGTAGAAATACCGAATGATATCCTTGCGGGTAATAATCCCAATAAAGTTCTTCTGGTCATCCACTACAGGAACAAAATTTTGATTCAGGGCTTTATCGATCAATCCTTCCATATCGGAATCCGCATACACCGGACGGTTATCTGATCTCCTGTCAATCTCTGCCACCGTCACAGATTCCGATTCTTTAAGGCTTAAATTAAATTTATTCTTGATCCCCCAAAGCATGTCCCCTTCGGTTATGGTTCCAACGTATTTCCCCGTCTTGTTAATCACGGGTATGGCTGAGTACTTATGATACTCCATCTTCTCCAACGCCTGACGCAGAGAATCATCCTCGTAAATATAAGCCACTTCGTTCTTTGGTGTTAAAAAAAATAATATGTTCATAGCCACACTCCCCGTTTATTTGTCCGTTTCAGTATAGCAGACGACTCTTAATCGCGTATGAACAATTTATTATTTTTTTATAACTTTTTTCCATTGATCTTTTTGTACTTATTTCATCTGATTTAAAGGATCAACCGCTTTGTCCTTATGGGTGAGTTCAAAGAATACGTTGGCTCCTTCTACGGAATAATACTTGGTAGGTTCGGCTACATAGCCTAAAACCTGTCCCTCTTTCACATATTCATTTTTCGTGATCTGCAGCTCTTTTAACTGGCCGCAGACTGCGGTATATTCGTTGCCCATATCCAAGACAACGTAGTTGCCAATTTCTTCATTAGTTCCGATTTCCTTCACTCTTGCATTGGCAGGTGCTACAACGGGTGTGCTTACATCCCCTTGAATCACTACTCCTGGATTGCACTTATACTGATCCAGAGTTGGGAAATAGATGGTTGAATCCATGCTGTAGTCCAAAAGGACATTTCCCTTTACCGGCCATGTCATTCTGGTCGCATCATTAAAATTAAGTACCAGAGAACTGGCAGCATCTTTGTCTGTTCCGGCTTTTACTGCCGGAGCCTGTGTTTCCTGTTTGGCAGTGGCATTTCCTGAATCAACTGCCTGCATATCCTCTTCTTTGCTTTTTGTTGCGTTTGAGTCTCCTGCAACTGCTACTTGTGTCTCCTGGGGAATCGACTCCTGAACAATCATGTTGCTCTGGTCCGGCACTTTAAGATAAGGACTTTCTCCTCCACCATTTCCTCTTTGAACAGTAATAACTCCTGCTGCAGCTACTATAGTCAGCAGGCCTAGAACTAACAGGACAAGGAATACTTTATCCTTGAACATTTGACCGATTCTCTCTTTCACGTTTATCACCTCGGTAATATTCTTACCAAGAGTGAAAGAGTTATACAGAACTTATAACAATATTTTTATAAAAATAAGGGAGAATTTTTTCTGCCGTCCATCCATCCTCTGCTTTGCATTTGGCCCCGAACTGACTGAACCCATACCCGTGTCCGATTCCCTGACAGACAATGCGTACGCCCCCATCATAATCTTCAAAAGAATAGGCACAGGAAGGAAGGCCCAGTGCATACTGAATCTCTTCTCCTGAGTAGGTTTTGGTGCCGATTTGAATCTGGTTCACATATCCTCCCTCGTCACGGCTGATGATCTGTATGCTTCCTGGTATCTGATCTGCCTTTACCGGTGTATCTCCTGCTATCTGATTGATTTTACCCGCAAAATCCTCTTTGCTCAATTCCACTGCCGAAAGGAACCCTTCTGCTTCCATATCCCGTTTGCACTCCGCCGGCTGCAGGTAGGGATGGTTTTCATCTCCGGCTCTGGTCTTTCCGGTACTGGCCCGGTGAAAGAGAGGGTCAATCAGTGCGTCATCATAGGTTATGACCATTTTAGCCGTCGAACGCACCGCTTCCTCGATTGCCTGGTAGCTTGCCACAAAGGATTCACTTCCCCATAGCTTTTCCATCTGCTTTTGTTCCAGATATTCCATATGAAGCTCTGATTCCTTAATTTCGTTCTGGCCGTTCATTTTACCATAAATATATGTCCGGGCTATGATCGCCTGGGCCCTTAACGCTTCCTTTCCATAATCGGCAGGAATCTGTTTTGCCACCACACCCGGTAAATATTCTTCCACATCCATGGAAGACTGTGTGCCTTTCCGGTCAAGAATAATGGTTTTTCCGCTGGATTGGATTGGGAGATCTTTTTTTTCCTCGATTTTCCCGGTCCAGGCCAGAGTAATAATATATGGAAACAACAGCGCAAGAATACATGCCATGATCATTTTTTTCATCATCAACTTTCACCACCTTTGCTAGGAAGGAATCACACTTCTGTCAGTAATGGAATACGGCAAACCAAACCTTGTTCAATATATGCAAAAAAACACCCCGGAATCACTTCCGAAGCGTTTTTTAAAAATGTTATGGTTCTTCCAGTTCCACCTTGACCTTTTCCAGGTGCCAGATGTCTCTCACATATTCTTCTATGGTACGGTCTGATGTAAATTTACCGCTGCATGCCACATTTAACATGGCGGCCTTTGCCCACCAGGCTTCATCCCGGTACGCTTGATCGGTCCGGCTTCTGGCATCTGCATACGACCGGAAATCTTTTAAGATAAAGTAGGTATCCGCCCGGTCACTGCTTTGGGTATTTAATAAAGAATTATAAATATCCCGGAACAGTTCCGGGTCCTCCGGAGAATAATATCCGTTGATCAGCTGCATCAATACCCGCCGGATCTCAGAATCGCTGTTGAAGATCTCCATAGGATCGTATCCGCCTTCTTTCTCATAGCGGATGACTTCATCGGAGGACATGCCAAAGATAAATGCATTTTCGGCCCCTGCTTCTTCTACGATCTCCACATTTGCCCCATCCATGGTCCCAAGTGTCAGGGCACCATTGAGCATAAACTTCATATTTCCCGTACCGGAAGCCTCTTTGCTGGCTGTAGATATCTGCTCGCTGACATCGGCTGCAGCAAAAATAATCTCCGCATTTGAAACCTTGTAATCTTCAATAAAGACTACCTTGATCTTTCCGCCGATGCTGCGGTCACGATTGACCACTTCTGCCACTGCGTTGATCAGCTTGATCGTCAGTTTGGCTCTCTTATAGCCTGCTGCAGCCTTGGCGCCGAAGATAAATGTCCTGGGGAGCATATCCATATAAGGATTATCCTTCAGCTGATTGTATAAATACATGACATGAAGAATGTTCATCAGCTGACGCTTGTATTCATGAAGACGCTTGACCTGCACATCAAAGATGGACCTTGGGTCCACGTCAATGCCGTTATGTTCTTTGATATAGGCGGCCAGCCGGACTTTATTCCGGTATTTGATATCCATAAATTCCTGCCGGCTTTTGGGATCCTCCGCATAAGGGGCCAACCGCCGGATGTGCGGCAGATCAACGATCCAGTCGCCGCCGATCTTTTTTGTGATCCACTCCGCCAGCAGCGGATTGCCGTGGAGCAGAAAACGTCTCTGGGTGATGCCGTTGGTTTTGTTGTTAAATTTCCCCGGCATCATCTCATAAAAATCTTTTAACTCCTGGTTCTTTAAAATCTCCGTGTGAAGCCTGGCAACTCCATTCACGGAAAAACTTCCTGCAATGGCTAAATGAGCCATACGGACCTGACCGTCATAGAGGATGGCCATACTGCGGACCTTATCCTGGTTTCCGGGATACCTTTCCTCAATCTTCTCCTGGAACCGGCGGTTTATCTCCTCCACGATCTGGTAGATTCTCGGAAGCAGCCTGGAAAAAAGATCAATAGGCCATTTTTCCAGTGCTTCCGACATAATGGTGTGGTTGGTATATGCACACGTTTTGGTGGTGATTTCCCATGCCTCATCCCAGCCTAACCTATAATCATCCAGCAAAATTCTCATGAGTTCAGGAACTGCCACGGTTGGATGGGTATCATTGAGCTGGAATACGTTTTTTTCATGGAACCGGTGAATGTCTTCGTGGTTTTCCATGTATTTCATTACCGCTCTCTGCACGCTGGCAGAAATAAAGAAATACTGTTGTTTTAAACGGAGTTCTTTTCCTGCGTAGTGGTTGTCGTTGGGATACAGGACTTCTACGATGGTCTTTGCAAGGTTTTCCTGCTCGACCGCCTTTTGATAGTCGCCTCTGTCAAAGGAATCCAGGCTGAAGGTATTGATGGCTTCCGCGTCCCAGATCCGAAGGGTGTTTACCACATTGTTTCCATAACCCACAATGGGCATATCATAAGGAACGGCGCGGACAGACTGGTAACCTTCCTGAACAAAACGTTCTTTTCCATCCTCCCACACCGTATTCACATGCCCTCCGAACTTTACCTCGGTGGCATATTCAGCCCGGCGGATCTCAAAGGGGCAGCCATTCATCAGCCAGTTATCGGGTACTTCCACCTGATAACCATTTTCTATTTTCTGTTTAAACATGCCATACCGGTAGCGGATGCCGCAGCCGTAAGCCGGATATCCCAAAGTCGCCAGGGAATCCAGAAAGCAGGCAGCAAGGCGGCCCAGGCCACCGTTTCCAAGAGCCGGGTCCGGCTCCTGGTCTTCGATGGCATTCAAGTCAAAGCCCAGCTCCTCTAAAACTTCCTTCACTTCCTTCTGGGACATAATATTTATGATGTTGTTGCCAAGAGCACGGCCCATTAAAAATTCCATGGACAGATAATACAGGGTTTTTACATCCTGTTTTTCATACTCTTTATGGGTTGCGATCCACTCATCAATGATCACATCCTTTACTGCATAGGCAACTGCCTGGTACATCTGCTCCGGTGTCGCCTCTTCCACTGTCTTGCGAAACACATTCTTCATATTAAACAGAACGCTTTTTTTAAAGGTTTCCTTATCAAATCCCATACTCATTCCACAAAACCTCCTGACTGTTTACTGGATCTTCTCCACACCTAAGGTTACGCTTTCCCCGTTAATGTTCCATTCCTTCACATATCCGGAGGTTTTATCAAGTATTACGTCTTCTGCAAGGACTTCACTCTTTACTTCTTCTTTGTGAGCCTTTAATATTTCTGCAATTTTTTCATTATCCTTACTAGAAACCAGTATGTGATCCATAACTTCAAAGCCGGCTTCCTTACGCATGGTCTGAAGCTTGCTGATCAGCTCCCGCACAAACCCTTCTTCCAAAAGCTCCGGTGTTAAATTGGTATCCAGCACTACGGTTATGGTGTTGTCTCCCTCAGAAACATATCCTTCCGTCTGTGCGGTATCAATCAGCAAGTCTTCTTTGGTAAGAACCACTTCGATTCCGTCAAACGTAAAGGTAAGAGCGCCTGTATCATTTAAGGTATCCATGGCTTCATTGCCGTTGATTGCGGAAAGAGCGTTCTTAATGTTTCCAAGCTGCTTGCCATACTTCGGTCCTACGGTCTTTAACTGAGGTTTGAAGCTGTAAGAGGTGAAATCACGTACATCGTCGGTAAATACTACCTTTTTCACGTTCAATTCTTCCTCAATGATCTCCTGATAAAAGACAGGCAGGCTGTGAGGTGCCTTTACAAACATCCGGCCGATCGGCTGACGGTTCTTGATATTGGCTGTATTTCTGGCTGCACGGCCCATGACCACGATTTTTAAAACCTCATCCATATCTTCTTCCAGCTGCTTATCAATTTTATCTTCCTCTGCTGCCGGATAATCACATAAATGAATGCTTTCCGGAGCGGACTTATCCACGCTGCAGACCAGATTCTGGTAGATTTGTTCCGTCATAAACGGAATCATCGGAGCTGCCGCTTTGCTTACCGTTACAAGAGCAGTGTAAAGCGTCATATAAGCATTGATCTTATCCTGCTCCATCCCCTTGGCCCAGAAACGCTCTCTGCTTCTGCGGACATACCAGTTGCTCATATCATCTACAAACTCCTGAAGGGCTCTTGCAGACTCAGGAATCTGATAGTTCTCCAGACAGGAATCCACGGTTTTTACCAGAGTATTCAGCTTGGATAACAGCCATTTGTCCATGACCGGGAGCTTCTCATAATCCAGAGTATAGTTTGTCGGGTCAAATCCATCAATATTCGCGTATAGTACAAAGAATGCATAAGTATTCCACAAGGTACCCATGAATTTCCGCTGTCCTTCCATTACGGCTTTTCCGTGGAACCGGTTTGGCAGCCATGGCGCACTGTTTATATAGAAATACCACCGGATGGCATCTGCTCCGTAGGTTTCCAGTGCTTCAAACGGATCTACCGCATTTCCTTTGGATTTACTCATCTTCTGGCCGTTCTCATCCTGAACATGTCCCAAAACAATAACATTCTTATAAGGTGCCTGATTGAAGATCAGCGTAGAGATGGCAAGGAGGGAATAAAACCAGCCTCTCGTCTGGTCCACGGCTTCTGAAATAAAGTTTGCCGGGAACTGCTGCTCAAATAATTCTTTATTTTCAAACGGATAGTGATGCTGGGCAAACGGCATGGAACCGGAATCAAACCAGCAGTCGATCACTTCCGGAACTCTCTTCATCTCCTTGTGACACTTGGGACAGGAAATGGTCACCGCATCAATGTATGGACGGTGAAGCTCGATATCATCAGGACAGTTGGAGGACATGCTCTTTAACTCTTCAATGCTGCCGATGGAATGCTGATGGCCGCATTCGCACTCCCATACATTCAAAGGAGTGCCCCAGTAACGGTTTCTGCTGATGCCCCAGTCCTGTACATTCTCAAGCCAGTCGCCGAAACGTCCTTTTCCGATGCTTTCCGGGATCCAATGAATGGTATTGTTGTTGCGGATCAAATCTTCTTTTACCGCGGTCATCTTAATGAACCAGGATTCTCTTGCATAGTAGATCAAAGGAGTGTCGCATCTCCAGCAGTGCGGATAGCTGTGCTCAAATACCGGTGCGGAAAACAAAAGTCCTCGTTCTTCCAGATCCTTTAAGATCATTGGGTCTGCTTTCTTGCAGAAGACACCAGCCCATTTGGTCTCTTTGGTCATCTCACCCGCTGCATCCACTAACTGTACAAAGGGAAGATCATATTTTTTCCCTACTTTGGAGTCATCTTCACCGAAAGCCGGAGCAATATGAACCACACCGGTACCATCCGTCAATGTAACATAGGAATCACAGGTCACAAAATACGCTTTTTTATCCGGTTTTACAAAATCAAACAGCGGCTCGTATTCCTTATATTCCAGATCCTTGCCAGTATAGCTTTCTAAAATGGTATAACCCTCTTCCAAAACCTTTTCGCAGAGTGCTTCCGCCATATAATAGGTATAATCTCCGCTTTTTACCTTTACATAGGTCTCAACCGGATTGACGCAAAGAGCCACATTGGAAGGAAGGGTCCACGGGGTCGTGGTCCATGCCAGGATATAAGCATCTTCTCCCTTTACCTTAAACCTTACAATGGCAGAACGTTCTTTTACGTCTTTATACCCCTGGGCAACCTCATGGCTGGACAAGGGAGTTCCGCAGCGCGGGCAGTAAGGAACGATTTTAAACCCTTTATAAAGAAGTCCTTTTTCCCATATCTGCTTTAATGCCCACCATTCGGATTCAATAAAATTATTTTCATAGGTGACATAAGGATCATCCATATCCGCCCAGAAACCGACGGTCTTTGAAAAATCCTCCCACATGCCTTTGTATTTCCACACACTGTCCTTGCAATATTTGATAAACGGCTCCAGACCATATTCCTCAATCTGCTCCTTGCCGTCAAGTCCCAGCATCTTTTCCACTTCCAGCTCCACCGGAAGTCCGTGGGTATCCCAGCCGGCTTTACGGGGAACATCATAACCCTTCATGGTACGGTATCTGGGGATCATATCTTTAATGACACGAGTCAATACGTGTCCGATATGGGGTTTGCCATTGGCGGTTGGCGGACCATCATAGAATGTGTAGCTTTCTGCTTCCTTCCGGTTCTCCATGCTCTTTTTAAAAATTTCACGGTCTTCCCAGAATTTTTCAACCTCTTTTTCTCTCGCAACAAAATTCAAGTCTGTAGGGACTTTTCTGTACATCTTCTGCGACCTCCATTTCTTTTTTTCAAAAAAAAAGCCTCATCCCGTAATCAGGACGAAGGCTGCACTTACTCTTCGTTATACCACCTATTACCGCATACCAACATATGCTTTTCTTTAACGCAGAAACTACGTCCTGACTTACTGCAAAGCGTTCAGCCGGAAACTCCGGAGTGATATTCGTATCCCGCTACTGTCACCAGGTTTCCACCCTCCCCGGCTCTCTGTGGATTTCGCTCAAGACCTACTGTCTCCATCAAAGTTTTTCTTCTTACTATATAAGGAAAACAAAAGCTTATATAGCTTCAATTATAGGGAGTAAAAAATAAAATGTCAAGGCTAATTTTAGTTGCATGATTCCCAAAAAAACGAAGAACGGGTACCGACTCATTTTCATGAAATTCGATACCCGCCCTACATGCTTTCATCCATTGGTTCTTATATACCTTTCTCTTGTTATTATAATACGGCATGCCTTGGATGCTCTATATGAATTTGTACCCGTTCCCTTTCGCTTAAAGTATGCCATCCAATCCATTTCTTTGCTTCTTTCTTTTCATTCTTCTATCCTGTTATCACCTGCTCCGGATCACTTATTCCATGAATCAAACTTTTTTTAATCCTTGAAATAATCCTTTGCAGTGTAACCAGCGACAGGCTTTTATGAGATTGGATAATAACGTCCCGGCTTCATCTGCTTTCGCATTGATCCATCACCGGAAAATCTTCTTGCAAAAGCGTAACGGTCGATCCTATTGCCTGTAGTTCTATATTGAAAACAGGCATCGCTTACATAATTGGTGGAATCACCCTCCTTTTATCGTACCATTTTTCCTATCCGGAATGGAAAAATGGGTGGTTGTGTTTATCTTTTGTGATGGTTTTATTATATACTATGCATGTGGATTTTGCAAGACTTTTTTTAATTATATCTTAAATAAATTATTAATTTTCATTTTGTATATAATTATTCAGATATTTTAATTTATTTAAAATGTTTATTTGCTAGCCATCTTCGGCAATGTAAAAAGCAATAACAAACTTTGAGAAAAACTTAACAAATATCTTTACACGGTTTTTACTGGAGACAGTTACTTGTTTCGTTAAACCCTTTATCATCTTTTCAAAAATTACTTGCAGAACGAATTTTATAGATAATTCTGGATACAATATCCATAATTTTCTTTTTTAAGCCAGGAGGTTTGCAAAGATTTTTTCTTTTTTTCGTATGAATATTGATATTTTTTTATCAATGCCATTGTGTTTTTATAATCTTATGGTATAATCCTTAAAAGACATTTTTAGACATGAAGTAAGAAAGCAGTCAGGATACCTGATACTGTCCTAAATATCATTCTTTCCCATACTACTAATTTGCAGTGAGGCAGCTGAAAATGCAGCTACAGAATAAGGTTTTGCCGAATGAAAAAACGGTGATGATCTTTATGAGAAATTCTGCAAACGACAACCCCCTTGTCTGACCGCTGCTTCAGCGATTTCATCTTATATGGGAAATGAATCTGCAAAAGGAGAATAATTATGAGCCAGCGCAATTTGACTTTATTAACAGACCTCTACGAATTGACTATGATGCAGGGGTATTTCAAAGAAAAAGACGCCAACGAAACAGTCATATTTGACGCCTTCTACCGCAGCAATCCCAGCGGAAACGGATATGCCATCAGCGCCGGCTTAGAGCAGGTCATTGAATACATTAAGGATCTCAGCTTTAGTGAGGACGACGTGGATTATCTCAGAACTACTGGTTTATTTGAAGAAGACTTTCTTGAATATCTTCGCAAATTTAAATTTTCCGGAGATATTTACGCCATTCCGGAAGGCACTGTCATATTCCCCCGGGAACCGATCATCAAAGTCATTGCACCGATTATGGAAGCACAGCTGGTGGAGACGGCTCTTCTTACCATCATCAATCATCAAAGCCTGATTGCCACGAAAACAGCGCGGGTGGTTTATGCCGCTGCCGGGGATGGAGTTATGGAATTTGGTCTGCGCCGCGCCCAGGGACCGGATGCCGGAATCTATGGGGCCAGAGCGGCCATGATCGCAGGCTGTGTGGGAACTTCCAATGTGCTGGCAGGTAAGATGTTTGGAGTTCCCATCAAAGGAACTCACGCCCACAGCTGGATCATGAGCTTTCCTGATGAGCTGACTGCTTTCCGTCATTATGCAAAGCTGTATCCTACTTCCTGTATTCTACTGGTAGATACTTATGATACTTTAAAATCAGGCGTTCCCAATGCCATAAAGGTCTTTCAGGAGATGCGGGAGAAAGGGATTGCCTTAACCAATTACGGAATCCGTTTAGACAGCGGGGATTTAGCTTACCTATCCAAAAAGGCGAAACGGATGCTTGACGAGGCTGGATTTACAGATGCTGTCATTTCCGCTTCCAATGACCTTGATGAAACCCTCATTAACAGCTTGAAAATACAGGGAGCAACCATTAATTCCTGGGGAGTCGGTACCAATTTGATTACTTCCAAAGACTGCCCTTCCTTTGGAGGAGTCTATAAGCTGGCAGCTGTACTGGATAAAAAGACCGGTCAGTTCACGCCGAAAATCAAACTTTCGGAGAATGCGGAGAAGATCACCAATCCGGGCAACAAGGAAATTAAACGAATCTACAACCGGGAAACCGGAAAAATCATTGCAGACCTGATCTGTCTGACAGGAGAAACATTGAAGGAAAGCGATTCCCTGCTCCTTTTCGATCCGATCGAGACATGGAAGAAAACCTATCTGGCACCTAACACTTATACCATTCGAGACCTTTTGGTCCAGGTATTCAAAGGCGGGGAATGCGTTTACGATTCTCCGGCTGTTATGGACATTCGGGAATATTGCAAAAAAGAGCTGAGTACTCTTTGGGAAGAATCCAGACGTCTTGTGAATCCCCACCAGGTCCATGTGGATCTATCCAAGGCGCTTTGGGAAATGAAGAATCAATTACTGGACAGCTATCATTATAACAATCCGTAAATACAGATCATAGAAAGGAAGCGGAAGCTTCCTTTCTTATTTTTACCTTCAGGTGAGAATAAAAACGCTTATACTTGATTGTTGAGATAATGGTAAAGTGCCCCTCTTAAATTGGAATCATTGTAGTACCGGCAGGCTGTAATTTGGGGCTTTTTCACCGCCATTCCAAACTTTTTGCTTGGATGAACCTCGAAAATCAGATCCATCTCTTTCCGGATCGCTTCTATTAATAAAGGCTGTTGGCTAATTCCTCCGCCTATGGCGATCACTTCCAAGTCCAGAAGCGTCTGAAAATTATAAATGCAGCCCGTCAGTTTTTTGATATACTGATCAAAAATACGGCATGCAGTCTCATCCTTTTGACGGATCAGTTCAAACATTTTGATCCCGTCTATCTCTTTGGGATCTTTTCCGGTCACTTTTGCATAATCACGTCCCAGCACCAGGGAAGAACAGGATACCGCCATATAATTAGCCGGCTGCTCCGGCTTTTCGATATCCAGCATGATAAAACTGACCTCTCCTGCAGTAAAGTTAGACCCACGGTACAGCTTTCCATCTAAAATAAGTCCCATCCCAACGCCGGTACCCAGCACGATCGCTGCCCCGTTTTTAACGCCTTTCAAACTTCCGCCCCATTGCTCTGCCATGGCCGCACATTTTCCATCATTGTCAACGGAAGATGGTAATCCATAACGCTTCTTTACCTCGCCGCATAGATTGAGTCCCATTAAATAAACCAGTCCTCCTGCCGTATGCAAAAAACCGGTCGTTACATCTACCTGCCCTGGTGTGCTGAATGCAATTCCTTCCACTTCCTGCTTTCTCGGCAAAACGATCCCGTCCAGCACTTTAAAATAATCTTCTGCTGTCTTTGTGTCGTCCGGTGTCATTTCTTTGCCTTTTTCCAGAATATCTCCATTTTCATTCATCACAGCATATTTAATAAACGTTCCCCCATTGTCGATTACCAGATACTTCATCCTTATCCTCCTGTTCTGCTGGTTTTACACAATCCCCTTCTGTCAGACCGGCGATTAATTCTTATGCCTGATTTTTCATTGCAGCATTTACATGCTCCAGAAACATTTCCTGGACGCCTTTATATTCTCCCATGCCCTTGAGCACACAGTCCACATCGTAGCCTTCAGATAAAAACGCGGTTTTCCAGGAATCCTCATCGTCTCCCGCCATATCATTGTTGGCGTGGTCTCCTGCAACAATCATAAGGGGCAGTAAAACAACTTTCTGATATTCTCCTTTTTTCACCTCAGCCACCACATCTTCCAGTGTGGGAGTTGCCTCTACGGTTCCGATATAATAATTGGCATATCCGGATTTTTTCAGTTGACCGTTCAGCTTTTCATAGACCACATTGGCATCATGCTCTGTTCCGTGGCCCATGAAAACCAGTGCAGTATTTTCTTTATTAAATTCGGCTGTCTCTTCTGCTAATACCTGGATCAATTGGTCATAATCCTGTTCCTGGTTAAGGAGTGGCTCTCCATATTTTATGTAAGTGAAGTTTTTTTCAAAAGGCGCTGCCGCTGCCATCATCTTATTATACTCACTGCCGCTCATAACATGGGTCGGCTGAATGACGAGAGCATCAATCCCGTCATTTACGAGGCGTTTCATCGCCTGATCCATATTATCAATCTGATCTCCATCTCTGCTCTTTATTTTATCCATGATCATCTGACTGGTGAACGCTCTCCGAACTTCATAATCCGGATATGAGGCTGCTATGGCCCGTTCCACCGCACCAATATTCTTTTCTAAAGCATCTCTGTAACTGGTACCAAAACTGACCACTAAAATGGCTTTTTTCTTTGTTTTTTGCATCGTATTCTCCTATTTCATTTCTTATTTCTATATAAAGGCAGGCGGCAAAATGCAATCTGCAATCACACTGGAGGATATAAATTAAATTTACAGCAAACGATTGGACTCCAAAAATAAAAATACAGATTTTAACAGAGTTTCCAGTGTTCACAATCTGGTCACAATCTTTTTACAACCTGGCCAAATTCTCTTCATATTTAGCCGGTATACTTATAACATCAGATAAAGATGTTGCCAACATGCTTTAAGAGAAGATTTTTTTCATAATTGCCGGTATTCTTCGGAAGAATACCGGCTCCTCCCTTTTTATGGGAGTTTTTTTATTTCTTTTGTTATATCTGCTTTCTTACAATGGAATATTCGTCTCCAAATTTAAAATGAGTGCATCTTTGAGAGGAATTGCTTAAAAACTGCATCATCTCATCTTCATCTAAATTGATTGTGCATTCATAACATTCATATTCTTCGTTATATCCGTAATAGAGACAGCTCTCACAGTTGGTTTTCTGAGCCATTCTCATACCTCCTTTTTCTTTTTGTTCTCCTATTCCACACAGCTTCTGCTAACTTTTTTAGCACCTTTATTACGGTCTCATCAAAAAGAACGGCCGCTGCCAGGGAAATAATAAAAGTGAGTCCTGTTTTAAAAAGAATCCCCGGTACGTAATAGTGCCGGAAAACCGTCTTCTCTGTCACTTCGTTTACAATCTGTCCCAGCACCAGATAATGGATCAAGTAGACAGAGTAGCTGTATCGGCTGATCAAGCCGGCTATGTTCATAAAAACAGGGATTTTCACATCTCCTAGTAATTCAAAAAACAGAAAGATGGAAACAGACATGGCAATCATTGTGAGAGCCATATCGTGTATACCAGGGGTAAAAGAGGGAGTCACACATTTTTGAAACATGGTCACCCCAAATCCTGCCGCTCCCAATATTGCAAATGGAAGGTAGGAAATACTGCGGTACAAACGCTTGCAGATATATCCCAGCACGAAATAGATCAGCCAGCCTTTGAAGATCATATCATCCAGACCAGGTCCCACTTCAAAGCCAAAGGCCGGTAAATAGGTGCGTACTCCCTGGATCAAAAGAATTAATCCCAGAAAAACCTTAAGCTCCCGGTCCGTCATGGCATGAAACATCCGAGCCAGAAACGGCGCACATAAATAAAGGGCCATGATCACGTACATAAACCAAAGATGGGGTGCCATGGGTATAGTCTCCGTAAAAAGCGCATGAAAAAAATTTGCCACTTGCTCATACCATGGGACTGGTTCCAAAGAAAGATAACTGTTATAATACCAGTAATAAATACCGCTATAGCATGCAAATGGAATAAAAATAGTACAAAACCGCTTCCAGTAAAATTCCTTAATATTTTCCGTACCAGATTGTAAAAGGAAAAGACCGCTGAGCATAAAATAAATCCCAACAAAAGCCAGGAGCACAGGAGTCAGCGCTGCTGAAAACAGCCATTGTTTTGAATTTACAGTCTCTGCCGGGATTGCATGTACCATAATAATGGCGAAAACCGCCAGGGTTCTCAAGTAGTCGTATTTCACTTCACGTTTTTTAAGTCCCATGGGCTGATCCTCCTGCTTTTTCTATGGAAAAGTATAGCATATAATATCTGATTTTGACAATTTTTTTATTTCTTTTAAAAAAACTGTAGACAAATGAATATTCCTATGGTATTATAATGAAGCTGTCAGCAACGGCAGAGAAAACGGCCTATTGGTCAAGCGGTCAAGACGCCGCCCTCTCACGGCGGAAACCCGGGTTCGATTCCCGGATAGGTCACTTTTAATACACTGTATAATTCTTGTATTTACTGGAATTGTGCAGTGTTTTTTATTTTTGCAATTACATAGGACTATTGATTCCGTTATTTAGTTTCTGCTGCTGCATGGTTCATGAATTTTATTCTGCATTCATGAACTTTGGAACAATGGTCAGAATACCGGCTGTTATCGCTGTGTCAACGAGCAAAGAGCAAACCATTTTTTCAAATAACGTGATCTGCTCTTATTTCATGATCTTATTATATGTGAATTAGTTTATACTTGTCAGCCTATAGCCTTTTTTCTCAAGAATATCATGGATTCGATGAATTCCCTTATTTCGTGTATGTGTTAAACCTCTTGTTGATTTTATTCCTTTCGTACTATACAATTATATTAACAAAGGAGGGAACCGATATGGCACTTTTACTAGCTATTTTAACAATACTTTCAAAAATATTAGAAGTTGCAGCTTTGATTTGCATAATAATCTGTTCGATCAAATATTTAAAGAATCATAGAAATCAATAGGTACGAAAAATTTATTTGGTGATAATACGGAGGATTTACGAAGAGAAACCGTATCAGAATTTTCCTTTCTAGTTTCTTCTAAGAATGAATCATAAGACGCTTTGCCAACGATGGTTTCATAAAACCAGGCAAAGCAATTGAACTTATATTAATATAAAAATAATCGCTGATACAAAAAAACCATGGGGGACCTGCCGTCTGACGGCAATCCTCCATGGTTTTCTATTTTAAAATTTAAGCGAGTGATTTTCCAAGCTCAATGCACTGTGCTTCTCCCTCTGCATCAGGCTCATTGTTGCAGATTACAAAATCGTGAGCAAACACTGCACCATCTCCCTTGCAGGTTTCTTCCCAATTGCGCATCCATTCTCCGTCACCCCAGCCGTAGGAGCCAAATAAAGCGATCTTCTTTCCTGACAGCTTGGATTCGCAGCTCTGGAACATAGGTTCAAACTCACTGTCTTCTAATTCTTCACTTCCCATGGAAGGACAGCCGAATGCGACTGCATCGAACTCATCCATCTGGTCTGCCTGGAATTCAGAAGCGTTAAACAAGGAAACTTCTGCACCTGCTTCCTTTGCGCCTTCCGCTACTTTATTCGCCATCGCTTCTGTGTTTCCCGTACCGCTCCAAAAAACAACTGCTACTTTACTCATCTTATCCTACCTCTTCTTTCCTATTTATTTGTTCAGGCAGCCACTGTTAACTGCCAGACCGTTCGTCCGTTCTGCCACAGGCGTGCGTAGATGGTTCTGCACTTCTGATAGCGTGCAAATTTTTTCACCGCCTCACACTCATTGCAGTATACTTTCCAGCAGCCGATGCATTTGCAGTTTTTTCCAGCATTTTGGATAAAGCCTATGACATCCCCAAG
Organism: Lacrimispora sinapis; assembly: GCF_043633585.1. Lineage (NCBI taxonomy): Bacteria > Bacillati > Bacillota > Clostridia > Lachnospirales > Lachnospiraceae > Lacrimispora > Lacrimispora sinapis. Next base: position 2,577,885 of record NZ_CP141832.1, read on the forward strand.
AGGATATCCAAGAAAAAGACCTATTTCATGAGGAAAAGACCCATCAGCCTTCAGCCGCTCTTTCAGTCTGTCAAGGGCATATTCCACTTCCATATGCTCATAACCGTACTTTTTAAGAAATCTGTTCACACCCGGACGGTCTAAATCTGCTTTTAAATGAGACTTTCTGTAGACATAAATCAGCGCTTTGTTATTGCGCCGGTATAATTCAATCAGAGAAATCCCTTTTTCACCCAGCTGACTGTTTAAATGGGTCAGCTGCTTGTTCAGCTCTTCATCCGATGTAAAGGAATGATTAAACAGGCTTGCCGTCTTAATGGAAGCCAGTGTTGGGGCACAATATTGAATTAGATGTCTTTCAAGTAACATTTCCATACCTCCACAGTCTTAATTTGCTTCCCATCATTCCTCAAAAACAGGTTTCTTAGGTTAGTTTTAGCTAACTACTATATAAATACCATATTTTATCTCTGTAATCAATACCGATTTGGCTTAATGGGAAATTTTCTACTATATCATATTATCTGCAGAACAGGCACGTATACTTTTCCAATTTCTTACAGAAATTCTTCATTAATTTTATTCTTTCTTTAGGAGACGGACAAAATTTCTTCACAATTTTGCGGTATGATATAAATACAAACATAGAAAAAAACAACAAAGCAGCCAGAGTGCTTACATACATATGTTTTTACTAAGTCGGTGGAGTTGCCCTGAATGGCTTCTTTACCGGCTCAACCTAACGACAAGTCCGGGGAGCTTTTATCAAAACTCAGTAATCGCCTGGATTTTATATAAAAAAAGAAGGAGCCAGGCTCCAATGTTGTCTTGTTAAAAATGATATTGCAAGCAAAAACCGGGCAATGTTCAGCCTTATAACAACCGCTTTTCTCTTGGCGGAAGCTTATAAGGCTGAACATTGCCCGGTATTTTATTTCTGGATTTATTTCTGAATATATTTATCAATATTCTACCGGATTGCCTTACTGTCTGCTGTTATGAGTCCCAATGCAAGGGCTGCACTTTTCTCCAACTGATCTACCGTAGTGAATTCCTCTGGAGTATGGACTTCATTCATTCCGCAGGCAACCACAATTCCCCGGATCCCGTTTTTCACAAAATGATTGTTATCACTGCCTCCCAGAGTATATTGGGTCTCTGGTTTCAGACCCAGTTCCTCACAGACGCTTTTGAACCGTGTCAGGACTTCCTCCTCCCCTCCGATCTCATAGGCTTCGATCTGCTTTTCATACCAGAATTCTACACTGCCCTTAAAACGGGAGGCGGTCTGTTCAAAAACGTCTCTTACTTTTTCCAGTTCCTCCATTGCACGGTGATCCTTTAAGCTTCGGATCTCGCCCAAAGCAATGCACTCGTCGGAGACGATATTGGTCTGTTTTCCTCCGCTTATCTTTCCGATGTTGACCGTGGTCTCCTCATCCACCCACCCCTGCTTTAACCGGGCAATGGCATGGGCGCCGATTTCAATGGCGTTAATTCCAAGCTGTGGGCAAAAGCCGGCATGGGCATTTCTGCCATTTACCTTTACTCCAAAAGATATGAGGGTAGGAGCTGCAATCGCTGCAAGGCCGATCTCTCCGCTTAAATCAAATACGTATGCGTGTTTGGAACGAATTTTAGAGTAGTCAAACAGCTGGCTTCCCTTTCCGTAATTTTCTTCTGCCACAGGAAACAATACTTCAATGTCGCAATACGGAAGATCCTGTTCTTTTGCCACCCTGACCGCCTCTAATATGGCTGCAATCCCGGAAAGGTCATCGGCTCCTAAAACCGTATCTCCTTCCGAGGTAATCACTCCGTTTTCATCTTCCACCGCACGTTTTCCGATTCCTGGTCTGACGGTGTCCATATGGGCCGATAAAAGGATGGGGCCGGCATTTAAAGTCCCCTTTAAAAAGCCGTAGAGGTTCCCGGTAGGGGACTGGCTGCCATACCCGGTAATACGCTCTTTGAGCTTTATCCCGGCATCGTCTTCCCACACCTCAAATCCCAGCTCTTTTAATTCTTTCGTCAGATAGTCTGCGATTTCTCTCTCATGATAGGTTTCTGAATCAAACTCCACCATTTTCTTAAATTGGCTTACCAGCCTGTTTTTATTAATCATGCTATCACCTGCCTGGGTTATTCATTTCCCTTTTCGTGCCGTTTAAACTTCTCTTCCGGGGTTTTGCTCAACTCTTTCCGTTCTTGGGGAGCTGACCAGATGCCTTCATAGTCAATCTGGCTCACAAAACGGGAATTAAAGTCCTGGAAAAAGGATTTATTTTCTGACTGCGGCGCCGCAATATCACGAAAATATGTATTGTTGCGGAATGCCGGTATCACATACAAGTCTCTCAAGTATGCCCAGATGTTCTTATAATCGACCACCCGGTGCTTAATCGGACCGAGATTGCGGTAATAATGGGTATCGAACCTGGCCAGTGTTACAAAAAGCCTTACATCGCTGTCCGTTACATAATCTCCGAACAGAAAACGGTTCTCAGACAGTCTCTCCTCGATCTGGTCCATGGCCCGGTAGAAGTCTTCAAAAGCTTCCTCATAAGCGGTTATGGACTGGGCAAACATCATACGATAGGTGGCGTTGTTTATATTGGGAAAGAGCCAGTCATTGTAATCATCGATTTCCTTTCTAAGCTCCACCGGATAAAGGTCCGGAGCATCCGGAGCCTGAAATGGACGAAAGGCCACTTCAAAGTAATTGGTCAATCTGTGATAATCATTATTTACCACCTTTTTGGTCGTAACATCCACAAGAGCCGGTACCGTGCAGCGTCCTTCGTAATCCGGATCGGCGTTATAATAAAATTCACTTAAATACTGTGCACCGAGAACCGGGTCCTTGTTATCTTCATTATATACGAATTCCCAGCCAAATGCACGGTTTTCTTTGCTGTGTCCCTCTAAATTAATGCCAATGGCATCCGTTAAGCCTAAAAGTTCCCGTACAATGGAGGCGCGGTTGGACCAGTGACAGCCTTTTGCCCAGAATAAGCGGTATTTTCCGCTGTCCGCTTTTAATTCATTCTCCCCGTCTCCAAACGGAGTAGTAAAGTGATTGGGCTGTCTGATGAATGCACCTCTCTCATCAATTTCTTTTTCGATTTCTTTTGGGCGAATCTTTTGCCCGATGCTGCTGCTAGACATATGTTATCCTCCTATTTGCTTAAAAATTTCTCAGAGCTTCATAAAAACCTACGGCTTCAGCCCGGCTGGTAATTACGTTTTTTTTAACTCCTGATTCTCTGATCCACCGCTCTGCCTCGCCAATCAGCAGTCTCCCTACCCTTTTTTCCGTCACTCTTACTGCTTTCGCTGCTGCCGCCTCCCTTATTGAAACAGAATCTTATCTCTTCCATGAGGTGTGTTCCAGCCGGAAAGATCCGGTCCTTTTGGCAGCAGGCCAAAGGGATTATTGGACACAGCACACAAGTGATAATGTTTTTTAATGGCATCAAAATCTGTGGTATCACCAAATCCTGGCTGGGAATATAAATCTCTTACATAGCCCCAGAGATTTGGGAATTCAGAAATACGGCTGCGGTTTAAAAGAAATCCGTTATAATAAGCAATATCAAAACGTACCAGTGTCACATAGAGGCGGACATCGGATTCCGTGATTTTATCTCCAAAAAGGTAACGGCTGTGGCTCAAACGCTCTTCCAGCCAGTCCAGACGGTTAAATACCAGCGCATAAGCCTCTTCATACGCTTCCTGGCTTCTGGCAAATCCTGCTTTGTATACGCCGTTATTGATCTCATGAAAAAGGATGTCGTTTAACTCGTCAATCTCATTTCTTAACTCCACCGGATACAGATCAGGGGCGCCGGGCTTATGATATTTGCGCCACTCCACTTCCCAGTATCTGGTCAAGTTGAAATAATCGTTATTCACCACTTTTCCAGTGGTTAAATCCACAACTGAAGGAACCGTAAATCTTCCGCTATACTCCGGATCCGCTTTTAGGTATGCCTCGCTTAAATACCGGATTTTTAATACGGGATCTTCCTCATTCTCATCCAATGTAAACGCCCAGTCCGTACGACCCACATCCGGTCTTATGGGATCCAGTGTTCCCAGACTTATGGCATCGGAAAGTCCCAAAAGACTTATGACGATTACTGACCGGTGTGCCCATGGACAGGCCGGAGACCAGATTAAGCGGTATCTTCCTGCTTCGACTGGAAGCTGCCCTTCCTCTATTCCAAAGGGAGTTGTAAACCGATTGCTCTGGCGATTAAACTTCCCGTCTTTTTCTACTTCATTGGTTATAAATTTTTCTGACATGGCAATTCCCTCTTTTCTTTTTGACGGCTGGTTAATGCTTCATATCTTCTCTTCCGTATTCATCCACGAACCGGTATTTTTCGGGAAGCAAAAACCCCTCCTGCTCCATCCACGCTCTGGTGTCTTCCGGTCCGCAAAAGATGCACATGGCAGTCTTGCTTCTGCGAAATCCCATTTTTTCATAAAGTGCCACAGTCCTGGGATGGGTATAAAGAATTACGTTCTGTCCCTTTACCTGGTCAAGAAGCAGTGAGATCAGTTTTCTTCCAATCCCGGATCCCTGGTACTCTTCCTCAAGGGCTATGTTATAGACTGCCGCCTGACAGACTCCGTCAGATAAAGCTCTCCCAACCCCTACGATCTGGTCCTTGTCATAGACAAATACCACCGCATAGCTGTTGGTGAAAATGGTTTCCTGTTCCTCCGGAGTATGATCTGACAGGCCGGACCGGCGTAAAACATCGGAAACCTCCTGCCAGTTGATGTTATCTTTTGTTGTCTTATAGGTTATTTCACTCATAGGATTCCCCCTGGTACTTAAATTTTTCTTTTGGATCCAGGCTTAAATACTCCCGTCCTGCCGGAACTTCCCAGCCGCTTTTTATTTACGCGGAATACCTGATGGTAATCCACATCAAACCTGGCCAGTGTCGGATAAAGCCGGCTATCGAATCCGTTATATAATCGCCCAATAAAAATCTCCTTGAAGCAAGTCTTTGGTCAAGGAGATCCATGGCTTCAAAAAATGCCTCATATGCCTTTTTGTTGCTGTATCTGCAATTACAGGGACAGTGGGCCGTTCTTTATAATCCCCATCCGGGGCATCCTTATCGTAGAGTTCCTTTAAAAAGTGTATCCCTAACACCGGATCTTTTTCCCCTTCAACTTCGGTAAAAACCCATCCCTTAGGATCCCTGTAAATGCCCGTAGTCCCAAGGCTGATGACTTTACGAAGACCTAACAGCTTCCAGGCAATCACCACTTTGTGTGCGTGAGGGCAGGCCGGCATCCATAAAAGCCGGTACCGGTGTCTGCCTGGACCGGCCATTTTCCTCCCTAAATCGTATAATCCGGGCTATCCAGCATATGAATCTTTACCAGGAACTCTTTTAAACGCTCATTTGTCGGGTTCTCAAAAATCTCTTTTGGTGTTCCGTCAGCGACAATCTTTCCATTTTCCAGGAAAAGAATCCGATTTGCTACGTTTTTCACAAAGTTCATTTCATGGGTGACCAGTAAGATGGTGTTGCCTTCCTTTGCCGCATTTCTGATGGTGGTCAGTACTTCACTGACTAACTCCGGATCAAGAGCGGAGGTTGGTTCATCCATAAGAAGCAGACTTGGGTCCATGGCCAGCGCTCTTGCAATGGCTACCCTCTGCTGCTGGCCGCCGGATAAATGTCTCGGATAATGGGAAAGGCGGTCTCCCATTCCTACCTTTTGCAAATGTTTTAATGCAATCTCTCTGGCCTCGCTTTTCTTTAACTTCTTTACGATCATCAGCCCTTCCATTACATTTTCCAGTGCGGTGCGGTTTTTAAAGAGGTTAAACTGCTGAAATACCATTTCTGTATATTGACGCAGTTCCAGCTTTTCTTTGGACGATTTCGTTGTAAGACTGATCTCCCGTCCATTGATGATGACAGTTCCTTCTTCCGGTTTTTCAAGGAGATTGAGGGAGCGCAAAAGTGTTGACTTTCCGGTACCGGAAGGTCCGATAATGGCTACTACATCTCCCTTATTAATGGTTAAGTCCACTTTATCCAGAACCACATTTTCACCGTATTTTTTGCTTAATCCGCGAATTTCAATTGCGCTCATTTTTCAATCCTCCTTTTACGGCTGCTACCTGCTCCGGGATACTCATTCTTTTCTCGATGTATGTAAACAGTCTTTCAATGAAAATGGTAAGTACCCAATAGATAATGGCCAGAGAGCAGTAAATTTCAAAATAACGGTAACTGCTTCCTGCTAAAATCTTACCCTGAGCTGTTATTTCAACGACGGAACAGGTAAATGCAAGAGACGTTCCTTTTACCAGGCCGATGAGGGAGTTTCCAAGGGAGGGAATTGCAACGGTGACAGCCTGTGGAAACAGAACTCTCCGAAATATCTGAAAGCCGTTCATCCCTAAGGATTTAGCAGCCTCCACCTGACCTTTTTCCACGGACTGTATGGCAGCCCGTATGGTCTCTGAGTCAAAAGCAGATTGATTGAGTCCCAATGCCACGATAGCAAAAATAATTGGCGGTATCCCATTTACGTTATAATTGGTTCCGTTGTAGAAATTGTAGTATTTTAAGGCAATGGGGATTCCAAAGTACGTAAGGTACAGCTGAACGATAATCGGAGTTCCTCTTACCACGGAAACAAACAGGGAACATAACTGCCGTAAAACCGGAATGTTGTGGATTTTTACAAATGCGATCAAAAGTCCTACCACCCACCCGATCACAAGGGCGATTAACGTCAGTTGCAGGGTTACCGGCAAGTATTTTAATAATGCGGGAATTTCCGTAAATACCAGCTGCCAATCAAATATTTTGCTCATCTTGCTCCTCCAGATTTTCCTTATTTATAGGAAGGGGAATAATCGGAACCAAACCATTTTAAGTTGATTTCCTTTGATGTTCCGTCCTCAATTACTTCTTTTAACGCTTTGTTCAAATCTTCTACCAGCTTCTCATTTCCTTTGCTTACAATCAGGTAGCTGAATGGTTCGCCCATTAAATCCTTGGAAACATCATTGTTGATCGGAACTCCGGTAACGTTAAAGTTAAATTCCTTCTGATAGTACTCAAACATTGGTTTATCCATTAAAACAAAATCATATTTTCCTGCCTCTACATCCTGAATTTGAAGAACAAGATCTTCTTCGCTGTATTCAATGTTAATAGGGTTCTGTGGGTTTGCTGCATTATAATTTTCCAAAGCTGTGGTAATATTGATGCCTGCCTGGGAGATAGTCTTTAAGCCTGCAAGGTCATCCCAGGAACCAATGGTTTCTGCCTTATTATTGTCTTTTGCAAAAACCGCAACATACTCATTTGCAAAAATGGGATCTGTGAATAAGTACTTTTCCTGACGTTTCTCATTCTTTGCAAAGTTGTTTACGCCGATCTGATAACGGTCGGAATCAAGCCCTGCAAAAATAGATGGGAAATCAGTTACTTCGAGTTCAAGCTTATACTGAGGAAGCTTATCAAAAACAGCTTTGATAAGGTCAATGTTGTGTCCTGTCAGCTGATTGTCTGTGTCTACAAAAGTAAATGGCTTTGGAGATCCTCCGGTTGCCGCATAAATGGTGACTGGTTCCGTATTGCTTCCTGCTGCCACAGTGGTTTCTTCCTGTTTTGTTTCCTGCTTGCTGCATCCAGCCAGTGCACCTAATACCGTCACTGCTGCCAGCAATCCTAATACTGTCTTTTTTGCAAAATTTCTCTTCATAATTTTTTCCTCTTCTTCTAAATCCTAATACTCAAATTTTCTCTTTCCAAATTTCTCATCTCTGTTATGGGGTTCATCCCATATGGAAAGATCCGGTCCCAGCGGGAGGATATTATATGGGTTGTGTGCATGGTTGCCCAGGTGATAGCCCTTTTTAATGGAATCAAAATCGGTGGCTTCCCTAAATGCAGGAATGGTATAGAGGTCCTTTGCATAGTTCCAGAGATTTTCAAAATCTGTCAGCCGGTTTCTGTTTGTTTTAAAGCAGAAATAATAGCCCACATCAAATCTTGCCAGGGTCACATACAGGCGGATATCCGAATCCGTGATTTGGTCTCCAAATAAGTATCTGCTTTTGGATAAGCGTTCTTCCAGCCAGTCAAGTCTCTGAAAGAGCACGTCATAGGCTTTTTCGTATTCCTCCTGGGACTGGGCAAATCCGGATTTATAGACTCCGTTGTTCACTTCATGGAAGATGACGGCGTTTAATTCATCAATATCCTCTCGTAATTCCTCCGGGTATAAATCAGGTGCTCCTTCTTTATGAAGCGGCTTCCAGGCTGTCTCCCAATAGTTGGTCAGGTGATGATAATCGTTATTTACCACTTTCCTTGTCTTTACATCTACAACAACCGGTACCGTCGCCCTTCCCTCATATTCCGGTGCTGTCTCTGCATAAATCTCCGGAAGAAAGCGAATCTTTAACACCGGATCCACACCGCCCTCATCAAGAGAGAATTCCCAGCCATTTTCAGTTCTTACGGGGCCTACGGTTCCAACGCTGACTGCATCCTCTAAGCCCAGCAGCTTTAATGCGATGATCTGTCTGGTTGCCCATGGGCAAAGAGGGGTCCAGATCAAGCGGTAACGTCCGGCTTCCACCGGCAGCTCTCCTTCCCCGTCACCAAATGGGGTGACAAAGTAATTATCCTGCCTTACAAAAGCACCTGTCTGTGATACTTCATGAGTATCTTCTGAGGTGGATACCTTTCCGAATTTTTCTTCTATTGCCATATTTTTTCCTTCTTTCCGTTTTTTGGGTACAAAAAAAGCAGATGCCGCCCGACGCCTGCTTCTCAAAGCATACAGGTGATTTTTAAGCTCCTTTTTTCCTGCTTTTTCTTACTTTTCTAAATCATATCATTCCTATAGGTTTTTGTATAATATATAAAAAATACAGCCGGCAATAAGATTTTCTTATAACCAGCTGTAAATCCCAGCAGTCACCTTGTATATCGGTCTCTTTAGCTAAATAACGGGGTGGACAGATAGCGGTCACCAGAATCAGGTAATATGACAACAATGGTCTTCCCTTTATTCTCTGGCTTTTCTGCTAATAATTTTGCTGCTTTCAATGCGGCTCCTGAGGAAATACCCACAAGGATTCCTTCGGTAACTGCAAATGTCTTTCCTTCTGCAAATGAATCCTCATTCTCAACGGCAATCACCTCATCATAGATTTTGGTGTCCAATACTTCCGGAACAAAACCTGCACCGATTCCCTGGATCTTATGAGGACCTGGATTGCCTCCGGAAAGGACCGGACTGTTTGCCGGCTCCACGGCTACGATCTTGATCTCAGGATTCTTTTCCTTTAAATAAGAACCGGCGCCTGTAATGGTGCCGCCAGTGCCTACACCGGCAACAAAGATATCAACTGCTCCGCCGGTCTGCTCCCAGATCTCAGGTCCCGTGGTCTCTCTATGCACCTTTGGATTTGCAGGATTCACGAACTGTCCAAGAATCACGGAACCAGGAATGGATTCCTTTAATTCCTCCGCTTTTGCTATGGCACCCTTCATGCCTTTGGCTCCCTCGGTAAGTACTAACTCCGCACCATAAGCCTTTAATAAGTTTCTTCTTTCCACGCTCATGGTATCAGGAAGTGTAAGTATGGTTTTATAGCCTTTTGCCGCCGCAACGGCTGCAAGGCCGATACCGGTATTCCCAGAGGTTGGCTCAATGATGGTAGCACCCTCTTTTAACGCTCCGCTCGCTTCTGCATCTTCAATCATCGCAAGAGCGATACGGTCCTTCACAGAACCAGCCGGGTTTAAATATTCCAGCTTTGCAAGTATGGTAACATCCTTGATTCCTTCTTTTTTAGTGTAGCGGTTTAATTTAAGTAACGGTGTTCCTCCAATTAATTCTAATGCGCTTTCTTTAATTGCTCCCATCATAAAATCCTCCATTCATATTTGATTATAAAAAAGAACAGATACCGGCATGGTACCTGTTCTTTTATGTTCATGAAATACACTTCATTTCATTCCTAAAGCTGTCAGGTATCGAAAACGGTATTACAATAAAACGATAGCTCGCACCATACATATCGTCTGACAGCAACATTTATTACTTAAAATGATTTGTTTATTTGAATTATAGGATCTGCTCTTCATATGACACCGCCTTTTTCTATTTACATACATATTTAATATGTTTATATGTTATCCTTATATTAATACAAGAAAAGGTGGGTGTCAATATCTATTTTAAATTTTTTTCAAATCTGCTATGGCTACTCTCAGCTTATCAAAAGCCAGCTGCAGCGTGGACCTTGGACAAGCAATATTGACCCGTTCAAAGCCCTCCCCTGCCTCACCGAAAATGGCTCCGCTGTCCAGCCAAAGACCAGCCTTATTTACGATTAAGTCCTCCCGTTCTTCTTCTGTAAGAGACAGCTTTCTGAAATCCAGCCACACAAGATACGTTCCTTCCGGTTCGATCAGCCTTATTTCCGGCAGGTTCTCCTCCAGGTATTTCCGCACAAAGGTAAGATTTTCTTTTAAATACTCGATCAGCTCCTGATGCCACGCTTCTCCATACCGGTAAGCCGCTTCACAGGCAGTAAGCCCCAGGGTGTTAAGCTGGCTGTAGCCGGCTGCCGCCATCTGCTTTTTGAATTTTCTCCGCAATTCCGTATTGGGAATAAAAATATTGGAAACCTGAAGACCGGCCACATTAAAGGTTTTGCTTGGAGCCGTGCAGGTTATGGTCCTGTTCTTCAGTTCTTCCGTGAGATTGGCAAAGACCTGGTGTTTTCCATTGTATACAAAATCCTGATGAATTTCATCGCTGACCACAATGATGTTATGGCGGTTGCAGATTTCACCCACCTTTTCCAGTTCCTCTCTATGAAATACTCTTCCTACCGGATTATGAGGATTGCATAATAAGAATAATTTCACCTGGCCGCCCGCCGCTTTTTTTTCAAAGTCCTCCAAGTCCATGCGGTACACGCCATCGGCACCAAGCACCAGAGTGTTGTCCACAATTTTACGGTCATTGTCTTTAATGACTTCGCTGAATGGATAATAAACCGGCTGCTGAATCATCACTCCGTCACCTGGTTCTGTAAAAGCCTTTACTGCCATGGCTAACGCGAACACCACACCGGGAGTCTTTACCAGCCATTTTCTTTCCACGGTCCAGTCATGTTTTTTTTCCATCCAGTTCTTTACGGCTTCAAAATAATCTTCCTGCACTTCGCTGTAACCGAAGATCCCATGCTGTGTCCGTTTTATAATGGCATCCAGGATGGGACCGGCCACTTTAAAATCCATATCTGCCACCCACAAAGGAAGAATATCTGCCGGCTTTCCTCTATGGACTGCAAAGTCATACTTTAAGCTGTTTGTATTTTTCCTATCAATCTGTTCATCGAAATCAAATGTTCCTTTACTCATGAAATACCTTCTCCAATTCTTCTATTAAATCTTCCACCTCTTCGATTCCAACGGATAATCTTAAAATACGGTCCGTAATACCATTGGCTGCCAGCACATCCTTTGGCACATCCGCATGGGTCTGGGTAATGGGATACGTAATCAATGTCTCCACACCGCCCAGACTTTCAGCAAACCGGATCAGACGGACATTCTTTAGTACCTTATGTGCCAGTTCCTTTGACTCTACCTCAAAAGTGACCATACAGCCAAATCCTCTTGCCTGTTCTTTACAGACTTCATGGCCCGGATGCCCGGAAAGACCAGGGTAACAGACTCTTGTTACTTTCTCCTCCTGACAAAGCCAGGAAACCAGCTTTTCTGCATTTTTCTCAGAACGTTCCATGCGGAGGGCCAGAGTTTTGATTCCTCTCAGTATCAGCCAGCTGTCAAAAGGAGCCAGACCGGAGCCGACCGTCTTAATGATAAAACGCAGCTTCTCCGATAGTTCTTGCGTGGAAGTAACTAAAAATCCTGCAATGGTGTCATTGTGTCCTCCCAGATACTTGGTTCCGCTGTGAACCACGATATCGGCTCCCAATTTCAGGGGATTCTGAAAATAAGGAGACATAAAGGTATTGTCCACAATCAGGAGAAGCCCATGCTTTTTAGCGATCTGAGCCAGTTTTTTAATATCAATGACATTCATCATGGGGTTGGTGGGAGTCTCAATAAAAATCGCTTTGGTATTCTCTCCTACCAGCTTTTCAAATTCCTCAGGAGAACAGCGGGTACAGTCTACAGAACTGATGAATATTCCGTTCTTTTTGCTGATATTGTCAAAAAGGCGGATGCTTCCGCCATATAAATCGCAGTCTGTGATGATATGATCTCCCGGACAGAATAACTCCATTAAAGCTGTGATTGCCGCCATTCCGCTGGAGAATGCCAGAGCATCTGCTCCATATTCCAGTGCAGCCACTATTTTTTCCAAATGCTCTCTGGTGGGATTCTGAAGACGGCTGTAATCGTAGCCGGTACTTTCTCCTACTCCTTTATGAGCAAAGGTTGCTGTCTGGTAAATAGGGAAACTGATTGCCCCTGAGCGATCCACAGACTCTTCTAATCCATTCCCGTATAAACATTTTGTTGAAATTCCATATTCCATACTCATTCACCGCTTTCTTTTATTTAATCTCTTGTTTCAGTATACCAATATGGTCTTATGGACCGCAAATACTTAAAAACAATAGCCGGCTATCATTTATTTCTATGGCACCCTTGGGACTGCTAAAGCAGCTGTGCCTCATATTTCTTTAATTCATCAATATATTTTTTTCCAAGAATGCTTAAAGGCATCTTCTTCTTTTTAATATAACCGATTCTCATCTTGTCATCGGTATCTAGAGGAATGGCCTTGTATTCCCCTCCGTTTAAATCTTCACAGATGATCCCGGAGCACAGCGTATAACCGTTTAAGCCTACCATGAGATTCAAGAGAGTGGCACGGTCATCTGCTTTGATGATCTGTTTGTATTCATACGTGCTGAATACTTCTTCCGCCAGATAAAATGCATTGTTATTTCCCTGTTCAAAGGACAGACAGGGATAATTCTTTAAGTCATCAAACCCGATCCGTTCCATATGGGCAAGGGGATTGCCTTTCCATAAGTAGACATAGATCCCGCATTGGAATAAGTCTATGAATTCCAGATCATTGTCCGAGAGAAGTTTTTGAATGGCTTTCTCATTAAAATCATTCAAATATAAAATCCCAAGCTCACTTTTCTGATTCTTCACATTTAATATAACCTCATAGGTTTTTGTCTCATGAACAGCAAATTCATAATCATCCATTCCAAATTCTTTTGCCATATGAATAAATGCCTGAACCGCAAAGGTATAATGCTGCATGGAAACGCTGAATTTCTTTTTAAATTTTTCTTTTTTTACAAACCGTTCTTCCATCTGCCGGTATTGTTCCATCATCTGCCTGGCATATCCTAAAAACTCTTCTCCTTCCGGAGTGATCACAATTCCCCGGTTGGAACGGATAAAAATCTGCAGACCAATCTCCTCTTCCAGATCACGGATGGTGCTCGATAAACTTGGCTGTGTGATAAACAGTTCCGCCGCAGCCTTGTTCATGGACTTCTGGTTTGCAATGCATATGGCATAACGCAGCTGCTGTAATGTCATAGTTCCTCCTCTCCATAAGCGCATTCAACAGGCTGCCATGATCTATGGCAGCCTGCACTTGGTTATGTAATACTATTGTACTGCTTTGAATGCTTCCTCTAAATCTTCAATAATATCTTCTGCATGCTCCGTTCCTATGGAAAGGCGAATGGTATTCGGTAAGATTCCTGAACCCAACAGTTCCTCTTCTGTCATCTGTGAATGAGTGGTGGAAGCCGGGTGAATCACCAGGGACTTTACATCCGCCACATTTGCTAAAAGTGAGAATAATTCCAGCTGGTCAATAAAATCCTTTGCTTTCTTTGCATCTCCCCGGATCTCAAAGGTAAAGATGGAACCGCCTCCGTTGGGGAAGTATTTCTTGTAAAGTGCCTGCTGTTCCGGGTCCTCTGAAACAGACGGATGATGCACTCTTTCTACCTGGGGATGATTCTTTAAATAATTCACTACCTTTATTGCATTCTCCACATGGCGCTCTACACGCAGAGATAAGGTTTCCAACCCCTGTAAGAAGATAAAGGAATGAATCGGGGAAATGGCAGCGCCTGTATCCCGGAGTAAAATAGCACGGATTTTTGTAATATATGCGGCTGCTCCTGCCGCTTTTGTAAAGCAGATTCCATGATAGCTTGGGTTGGGTTCTGTTAAAGCGGCAAATTTTCCGGAAGCTTCCCAGTCAAAGGTTCCGCTGTCAATAATCACACCGCCGATGGTAGTTCCGTGACCTCCGATAAATTTCGTTGCGGAGTGAACCACCACATCTGCACCGTATTCAATAGGTCTTACCAGATAAGGGGTTGCAAACGTATTATCCACAATTAACGGAATTTTATGTGAATGGGCGATTGATGCAATCTTCTCAACATCGACCACATCAGAATTGGGATTGCCCAGTGTCTCAATGAAAACCAGTTTCGTGTTTTCCTTTATGGCTTTATCAAAAGCATCGTAATCAAAAGGATCCACAAAGGTTGTCTCAATTCCATATTCCGGAAGCGTATGCTCCAATAAGTTATAAGTGCCGCCATAGATATTTTTGGCTGCCACAATATGATCACCGTTTTTTGCAATATTTTCAATGGAATAGGTAACGGCTGCCGCTCCTGAGGCAACTGCAAGTGCTGCAATCCCTCCTTCCAGTGCTGCAATTCTGCGTTCAAAAACGTCCTGCGTCGGATTGGTCAGTCTTCCGTATATATTACCGGCATCCGTCAAGCCAAATCTTGCGGCTGCATGTTCACTGTTATGAAATACATAAGAAGACGTCTGGTAAATCGGTACTGCTCTTGCGTCGGTAACCGAATCTGGTTCTTCCTGACCTACGTGTAACTGCAATGTTTCAAATCTAAATTCCCGTTCTGCTCTTTTCTTCTTTGCCATAAGAAACTCCTCCTGATTGTATTGGATCAACTCTCTCTAATTGCTTTCTGATTCAGATTATACCTTGATTTCAGAATAAGTGTTAATACATATAAGTATGATCTGGTTATAGGAAAATAATATAACCAGATATACCAGTAACTTTACCGGTAAGTACCATTTCGTATTTATTATACAACACAGATCGGTTGATTACACTATTTTTTTCTTCCCTTGCTTATCCATCATATATCAAATGCTATTGAATATACATATACAAAAATGCAAAAGGATAACGATCCATGAACGAACATTACCCATTTGTGAATCCTCCGCTTCCGTACGCCTATGACGCTCTGGAGCCTTATATTGATACACAAACCATGTACCTTCATCATGACAGACACTTACAGAGGTATGTGGCTGAACTCAATGCGATTTTAAGGGATTATCCTGAACTGCAGAACTTATCTTTGCCAGAACTGATATCTCATCCGGAAAACCTTCCTGAAGAAGTCCGGCAGTCCATTATCAATTATGGCGGGGGAGTTTACAATCATATTTTATATTTTAACGGCATGACCAATTCTATGAACCGTTCCATAGCCGAGTCCCTGTATCCTGCCCTCATAGAGAGATTCGGAACACTGGAGGAGTTTTTTAATGAATTTAAAAGAAGAGCTTTGTCCGTGTTTGGATCAGGCTTCGCCTGGCTGGTAGTCGCTCCGAATGGAAATCTTGAAATAATCACAACCCCGAATCAGAATACTCCCTTGACAGAGGGTTACTGCATTGTCGCAGGGATTGATGTGTGGGAGCATGCTTATTATTTAAAGAGATTCAATGACCGTGCTGCATACATAGAGGATTGGTTTCACGTTGTTAATTGGGAAAGAGCAGACGAGCTTTACACTCAGTGCATTAATACCATTAAAAACAGAGAGACACCGGTTCCTGTAACACCTCCGGAACAAGCTCCGGTCGCAGGACCAGGTGCGGTCCCTGCCCCGGAAACAGAATCAACCGTTCCTGCTCCTGTAACACAACCGCCTGCTTCCCTTCCGCTTGTGACAGGACCAACCATGCCGCTTACTGGTCCTGGACCGGGTATTGAGCCTGCAACTGGGCCTGATGGAGTTACCCCTCCTGCAACCGGACCTGCCGGACCCGTCACTTCTCAAACGGGGCCAATAACAGGTCAACAACGGCAGCAAAACCAGACACGAATTCAAATGCTTAAGTAGAATTGTACCTATTACTATAAGAAAACAACAAGATGGAACCCATTAATATTTCTTTTCTATTATAAATATACGACTAAAAATGGAGCCGGATTAACGGCTCCTGTTCTCGTTTTAGGTGCAGCCCGCTGCGCAGCTTATGTCCGGGTGATTTAATTCTCTCGTCACATTGATCTTCCTATCAAAATATTGGAAACAGACGGAATAAGTTGATGTCAACAGGTGTATGTCGCTGGTATATCCAGTCTGTGCTTTATTTATAAAAAAGGGGCAACTATATATTACATTACTTTTCAAACATTCTTGCATACTTTATTACTCTTTTCACATACTACATCCTATCATAGAATAAATTATAAAGAATTTGAGAGGATATATATTATGAAATATTTTTTTAATCATGAATGGAACCTACTTGAAAAGAATCTTATTATGGCAACCTGTTTTATGTCAGGAATCATCATTGGCTTTATGTTTGCTCCCATTAAAAGAGGGATTTATTGCGGAAATCATAACGGCAATACGGACATAACCAGGGAATAATCACAGAGTTTTTTATCTCCAGGCACTCATAATTCTGCACTAAGATAAAAAAAGCCAGTTTGTAATGAAGTAACCGGTTTTTTATTAATAATTTAGGTTGACATTATTAATACAGCATGTTATAGTAGAATAGTATTTTAAATAAAGTCTTGATTTCGCATGTATTTGTAAGTCATTATTCTATTGATGATTTACACATATATGCGATTTTTTATTTTAGGCAAAATACACTATAAATTTAAGGAGGTATCTTTCATGAAAAAAGGTACAGTAAAATGGTTTAATGCACAAAAGGGGTTTGGATTCATCTGTGATGAAGAGGGTAACGATATTTTCGTTCATTTCTCTGGTCTTGCTATGGAAGGTTTTAAATCTTTAGATGACGGTCAGTCAGTTATTTTTGAAACAACCAATGGTAATCGTGGCCTTCAGGCTGTTAATGTTCAAATCGCATAATCTTACGCTGTTTTAATTAACACATCTAATTTAATCATGTTTAAATACCAATTTGATAAAGTAAACATAAGCCCACATTCTGTATATTAAAAAGTCAGAGCAATGTTTAATCTTTACAGCTAAGTCAGCAAGGTTTATCCTATATTCCTTGCTGGCTCAACCTAAAGAAGCAGATATTTTTATAATTTTCCCTATGATATCGTTGATGTTTCTGGAAAATTTTACTATATTTTTTTATCTATAAATATGTTATAATAGAAATATTAAACGTGTAGTTTGCTTTACAAGGATGCAAGTCCGGTTTTAGTGAACCGCACTTTTTTCATTTAATAGAAAGAGGTGAGATATTATGAACATAGGTGATGTCATCATGTACGGAAATCATGGTATTTGTAAGGTTACCGGATTACAGGATATGTGCATGGATGAAATAATCCGCCCATATTTTGTACTCAAGCCTGTTTACCACTCTGCTTCGACAGTATACGTCTCTGCGATAAGCAGCAGAAGAAAGACCGAAGTTCGGCGCATACTCTCTGCCGACGACATTTTCTCTCTGGTTAAGAAAATATCGGGTAAAGATTTTGTTTGGATTAAGGATAATCGAAAGCGCAAAGAATTGTACAGCCAGATTCTTGCTGACGGTAACCGTTATGAACTTGTTAAAATGATAAAAACGTTACGTTGGCACAAGCACGAGCTAAAAATCACAAATAAAGATAAGAAACTTCAGATCATAGATGAATACTTTCTAAAAAATGCGGAAAAAACCCTCTGTGAGGAGTTCGCTTACGTCTTGAACATCAAGCGCGAAGAGGTGATACCGTTTCTCTATGAGCAAAGTTTTTAATCTGTTTTACATTTTTCCAATTGATTAGATTTATATTATATGCTTTTTATTTTATTTCCTTACACACATGTCAAGATCACTTCCACTCATCGTTACTTCAGCCACTATTTTATTTAGTTTCCCACAGATGCTCAATTCGTATTCTATAAAAATTGCACTGGTTTTCATATTGATTAACAAACTTTGAGCTGTGATGCCTTCCCAATCCCTTTCAATAACCTAATTTAATTCCATGAAAACAACCATTTATTATAATATTTATATTTTTTTGATATACGGAATTCAACGCTTGCCGCATTACAACCCTTTCGGATATTCAAAAAGGAGCCGCCAATGCGACTCCTTTTCTTATGGTTACTTATACATGCTTTTGTCTATTTTTATTTTTTCTGTTTTTTGTCTATTCTGTCTAAAATGTCTATTTATTAGAATCTATAATAAAATCAATTTTCTTAAAATTTCCCGGCGGTTGCTGCTTCTTCAATCCCTACTGCTACAGCAACGGTAGCGCCGACCATTGGGTTGTTACCCATACCGATCAGACCCATCATCTCAACGTGAGCTGGAACGGAAGAAGAACCTGCGAACTGGGCATCGGAGTGCATACGTCCCATGGTGTCTGTCATACCATAGGAAGCTGGACCTGCACCCATGTTATCTGGGTGAAGAGTACGTCCTGTACCGCCGCCGGAAGCTACGGAGAAATACTTTTTACCTTTTTCAGTGCATTCCTTTTTATAAGTACCTGCAACCGGATGCTGGAATCTGGTCGGGTTGGTGGAGTTACCGGTAATGGAAACGTCAACGCCTTCTTTCCACATGATGGCAACACCTTCTGTTACATCATTTGCACCGTAGCAGTTTACTTTTGCTCTTAATCCTTCTGAATAGGATTTTCTAAAGAGTTCTTTTACCTCTCCTGTATAATAATCCATCTCTGTTTCAACATATGTAAATCCATTGATTCTGGAGATAATCTGAGCCGCATCTTTTCCTAAACCATTTAAAATAACTCTTAAAGGTTTCTGGCGCACTTTGTTTGCCTTCTCAGCGATTCCGATGGCACCTTCTGCTGCTGCAAAGGATTCATGACCTGCAAGGAAACAAAAACACTCGGTATCCTCTTCTAAAAGCATCTTTCCTAAGTTTCCGTGACCAAGACCTACCTTACGCTGATCTGCTACAGAACCTGGGATACAGAATGCCTGAAGTCCTTCGCCGATTGCTGCTGCTGCCTCAGATGCTTTTCTGCAGCCTTTTTTGATTGCGATCGCTGCACCGACGGTGTACGCCCAACAAGCGTTCTCAAAACAGATTGGCTGGATTTTCTTTACCTGTTCGTATACATCAAGACCTGCATCTTTTGTAATCTTTTCAGCTTCTTCAATAGAAGCAATCCCATAGCTGTTTAATACAGAATTGATTTTGTCAATTCTTCTCTCATATGATTCAAATAATGCCATTCCCTTGTCCTCCTTATTATTGGCCAAAATCTTCCCTTAGATAACCGGAAACCAGCGGTTTCCCGCCCGACTGATTATTCGTGTCTTGGGTCAATGATCTTTACAGCATCCGCAACGCGGCCGTACTGTCCTTTTGCCTTTTCCCAAGCAGTATTCGGGTCATCACCCTTCTTGATAAAGTCAGTCATCTTTCCAAGGCTTACAAACTGGTATCCTATGATCTGATCTTCCGCATCAAGCGCGATACCGGTAACATAACCTTCTGCCATCTCTAAGTAACGAGGACCTTTCTTTAATGTACCATACATGGTACCGACCTGTGAACGGAGGCCTTTTCCCAAGTCTTCCAGGCCCGCACCTACCGGAAGACCATCTTCTGAAAATGCGCTCTGCGTTCTGCCGTAAGCGATCTGTAAAAACAACTCTCTCATGGCAGTATTGATTGCATCACAAACAAGGTCTGTATTTAATGCTTCTAAAACAGTTAAACCTGGCATGATTTCTGCTGCCATGGCTGCAGAATGTGTCATACCGGAGCAACCGATTGTCTCTATTAATGCTTCCTGGATAATACCCTCTTTTACATTAAGAGTCAGCTTGCATGCACCCTGCTGAGGAGCACACCAGCCAACGCCATGTGTCAAACCGGAGATATCTTTAACTTCTTTAGATTTTACCCATTTCGCTTCTTCTGGGATTGGAGCTGCGCCGTGATGAACGCCCTGTGCTACTATGCACATCTCTTCTACTTCCTGTGAATAAATCATGTTAAAACTCCTTTCAAATAAGTAATAATTGTGAAAAGTACTTTGTTAAATATATCACATCATACTTGATTACATTTTCTCATATAATGTCGAATTCCGCAAGTGTTTTTTATTTTAAACAAAAAGCCGGAAAACAGATTCTCTTTCAATCCGCTTTCCGGCTCTTACTATTTATGTAATTTAAACAATCCTTCTGACGGATAAAATGGTACGGTAAGTTGCTGTTCCTACCTTAATTCCTGTCTTCGGAGTGCTGGCATGGACGATCTGTCCATTGCCGATATAAATGGCGATATGTCCTGCGTAACAAATCAAATCTCCCGGCTGTGCTTCCGAATAAGGCACCTCCCGGCCTGCTGACCGCTGTGCGGTGGAGCTTCTTGGCAGACTGTATCCAAAATGACGGTAAACACTTTGTGTGAAACCGGAACAGTCTGTTCCATTGGTCAGGCTGGTGCCGCCAAAGACGTATGGATTTCCCAAAAATTGAAGTCCATAATCTGCAATCGCCCGTCCCTGGGCGGTTCCGCCGCTGCTCTTGGAAGCGGAGGGACCAGAATATTTGTTGCTGGCACCGGTGGATCTTCTTGTAGTTGAAGTGGATTGCTTTCTCGCAGCCGCTTCAGCTTTTTTCCTGGCTTCCTCAGCAGCCTTCTTTCTGGCTTCTTCTGCCTTCGACTTTTTGATTTCTTCGTTCTTCTTGGCTATGGTCTGGGCATATACAGCCGCGTCCTGTTTTGCCTGGGCTAGCTGGCTGTCAAAATTGGACACTTCCTTTTTCTTCTTGCTAATCAAAGTCTCAAGCTGATCCTGCTGTTCTTTGTATTCCAGCTTCATGCCCTCCATCTCGGCCTTGTCATCTTCAAGATCCGACTTGTAATCCGCAACTTTCTGCTTGGTTTCCTGAAAGTTCACCAACATCTTACGGTCATAATTATAAATGCCTTCCACATACTCCGCTTTATTCAGAAGATCAGACATGTTCTTAACATGAAGGAAAATATCCAGATATTCCGTATCTCCCTTTTCATACATGTACTGAATTCTCTTTTTCATGGCAGCGTACTGTTTTTCTTCTTCCTTTTTTGCTTTTTCATAGTCAGATTCCGCCTGTTTGATCTCAGCTTCTTTAGTTTCCATATCATTTTCCAGTACTTTAATATCCGACAAAAGAGCCGTCAGATCAGAAGTCAGTTTGGTTACCTGGCTCTGAGCTGCGTTTTTCTTACTTTCCGCGTCCTTGGCTTTTTGGTTGGCCTCTTCCATCTTTTTTTGTGCTTCCAGCTTTTCTTTTTCTGCTTTGGAAACCGCATAAACCGGAACCGTCTGGCTGCAAACCATTATACCTATCATCATACTAAAAATAAGCTTCCGAAGTACTTTGACATTCCTTTTACCGCTATGAATGAGTATTTTTCGTTTCATCGTAAGTTCCTTTTCACCGTTTTTCACCGTATTTTCTATTCTATATGTTAACGTAAAACAGGGGTATAATTCAAGTCCTATTTTACAAATTTTAGACTTTTTTTATTTTGTTGTAACATTTTATCATTTATTTGGGAAATCTGTTTAAACAGGCTCAAAAACCTGATTCCCGGATTTTACTTAAAAAAGGCCGCCAAAAGCCCCATGTCAATAAGGATGTTTTCAGTTGTTGAGAGTTGCCGTAGGATATCAAGTCCTACGGCAACTCTCTTGCCCTAAACCTTGCCTACAAAGTTGAAATAAACATCAACCTCTTGAGTATAGTTTTTCTTCTTGTGCGGTTCGGAACGCTCATGTATCACAATCTTCTCGACAAACTCCCGCACAATTTCAGGTGTCAGCTTCTGAATATCAGTGTACCTGTCCACAA
This sequence comes from Lacrimispora sinapis, assembly GCF_043633585.1. NCBI lineage: Bacteria > Bacillati > Bacillota > Clostridia > Lachnospirales > Lachnospiraceae > Lacrimispora > Lacrimispora sinapis. The sequence continues at coordinate 2,600,038 of NZ_CP141832.1, forward strand.
CTGCTAGAAAGCGGTCAGCACTCAGCATGGTGTCCTTTCCAGAGCGGATTTCCTGCTCCAGCTTGCCGAACCGCCGTGTAAGTTCCTGCTGATCCGTTTCATAGTTCCCAGTCAATGCCTTAAACTGTGTTTCAGATAGGTTTTCCAGTGTCAGTTGTTCAAATGCCTTTTGCAAGAGCTTATCCAAGTCACTAAGACGTTTCTGCACCTTTTCCAGCTCCCTTGTTTTAGCGGAAAGCTCCTGCTTTAGCTGGCTTTGGTGCTTATCCATTGCCCGCCTAAGAAATTGTTCGGTATGTTTCTTGGCTTCGGCTGTTACCCGCTGGATTTCTGCCAGCACAATCTGGTGCAGTGTCATAACTTTGATGGTATGGGGAGTACACTCGTCCTTGTGCGTGTGGTATTTTCCGCAGGTATAAGTATACTGTTCCTCATTCCAGCTTCCACAACGGCATAACTAGTGCTTTGTTCCACAAGTCTCACATTCCACCAAACCTGAAAGCATATCCTGTTCACCCGTCTTATTGGGTCTGCGTTTGCCTTGCCGTACCTTTTGGACAATATCCCATGTTTCCCGGTCAATCAATGGTTCATGTGTATTTTCAAATCGAAGCCAGTTTTCAGGTGAATTTTTTCGTTGCTTCTTGCTCTTGAAGGATGGAATGTACCCTCTGCAATTCACCGTAGTGCCGATGTATTCCTCGTGCTCCAAAATACCGCTGATCGTTCTGTTTGACCATGCACAGGGTTTATCCATGTTCAAATAGGTATGAATTATTCCGGATTGCTGATATACATACATGGCGGGTGTAATAATCTTTTCCTCCTGCAAAATGCGGGCAATCTTGCAGGGGCCTAAGCCACTGGCACATAGAGCGAAGATGCGTCGAACAATAGGGGGTCCTCATTAGGAACAATCCGTTTCGGGTCATTGGGGTCTTTTTGGTAGCCGTAGGGCGGTTTGGAGCCGATACGCTCCCCACGTTTTGCAGCCGCCATCTTCACCGCCTTGATTTTCTTGCTGGTGTCACGGGCGTGCCACTCGTTGAATAAGTCACGGATTGCAAGGCTTTCGTCTACGCCCTTGTCGGTATCCACACCGTCATTGATTGCGATGTAGCGGATGCTGGATACTGCCCGATTCGCCCGCAAGCTCGTCCTCTTGACTTAAACGGCAGTAGAGTGCCGTGATTTTCTCGTTTTGCTGTAACAATGCTTTTTGCTCCTTTCCTCTGTACAGCCAAAACGATTCCGAATAAAATTGTATGAATCTATTTTACTCAGAATCACTTTGCGCGTCCAGACATTTTATTCTTTATTTTCACTATGCTCGATATCACGCTCAATCAGACGGGTAATTTTATCCTCTGCGGACAGCGTGGCATTCTCTTTGAAATAAGCGTTTACAAGATATTTAACACCGCCGATGACATAACAAAGAGTCGGACGCTTGCCCGGCTCTTCCTGTTCCCATGTACCTTTTTTACTTTCAAACAAACGGCGCAGTCTTTGAAAAAACAGTTTAATTCGGTTACAGTTCATATTCATTTTTCTCCTCATATTCGGTGTAATAATCGCGATAGGGTGCATTTTGCCATTGCTCCTCCTGCCAGTGCAGCACCTCCGCAAGTGTATCCGCTATGGTGGCTAAAAGATATTCCGAAAATACATATCCTGATAGCGGTTTGGGGTATCCGGGCAATTGAGCTGACCCAGTTCCAATAGAACCTCCTGCAACAGCTGCATATCACTGCGCCCAATTCTTGCAAGCCCAGCAAGGCTTGCCATACGGTGCATGAAGTCCGCACGGCTATTACTAAAAACAATGCTACTTGCAATGTCCTGTGCCAGCTGCCATTTCCAGCTTGCTGTTTGGGTATATTCTCCATAGGAACGGTGTCCCTTTCTTACATGCTCAATGACGGACAAGCCATGCTCCAAACAGAGTTCATCAGAAAGGGAGCGCATCCGTTTCAAATCCTCTGGACTGGACTGCCATTTACAGCCGTTTTCATGACTGACGGAATTGACGATATCGTGTATGTGCATATGCTGTTCATTGGTATGTACCGCCATCACTACCTGAAAGCCTTGAAAACGCTCATACCGCTTGATAAACTTCTGACCGATTTTGTATACCAGTTCAGGGCTTACATTGTCTCTCGGGTCAAAGCTCTGGACAAAGTGGGAATACTGCCGTCCTGTGTCCTTGTGAAAGGCACGTTTGATAATGACCATTTGCTGGTACTCCTTGCCTTTTAGCAAGTCCTTACAGTAGACCAACGCCCCGTTTTGGGTCTTGCGGTCGTCCTTGATATAGTCCAGCACCCCCCGAAGTCCTGCAAGGTTTCCTATACGCACCTTAATCGGCTTGACTATTGCCATCGTTATCCCCTCCCAAAGCTATATAAATACGTTCCAGAACATCGGAAAGCTGTATCTGTATTGCTTCAAGGTTTGGATTCTGCACCGCTCTCTGGTGGCAAAGCACTGTGAGCTGGTTGAGGTTATTGCCGATTTTATTTAGCTCATAGCTACATTTGTCCAGTCCTTTGACGGTGCGGACTTCCTTTCCCAGCACGGCATGACGGCAGAAATCGGACATTCGGGTACCTGACTTTTTAACCTTAGACTGAATGAGCTTATGTTCATAGTCTGATACCCGGAAGGTGATTTTGTGGATTCTGTTCATGGGAGTACTCCTTTCTGAATGGAGTTCCAAGGGTGTAAAAGCATGTGCGCTTTTCACCTCTGAGGAGCAGGAAAACTATCTGCGCATCGCAAGGGGCGAGGACGGATGTCCGACAGATAGGACGCTTGCCACACCCTTCGGGTGTGAATCCGCCCCCGTTGTCTGGCGCTCTCCGCAAGAAGAAAAGAGGATAAGAGCGCAAAATACCCTATATAGGCATTTTTGCACTCTTCCTCAAATGGACGCAAAAATAGCTCTGTGCGAAAACCGCACAGAGCTATTTTGTCAAAATTTCTATTTTGCAAATGAACATAACAGCCCCTTGGAACCGGCTGTTTCTTTTTTTAAATCAGACATTCATAAAAATAATAAAGGCGTAATAAAAAGGTTTCCAGTCCACAATGCCGATTTGCAGGTTACGCAAATCCCATAACAGCCGCCCCCGATTCTTTCTCAAATCAGGGTGATGCGTGTTGCCGTCTTTCAGGCCTGCCACCACGGCAGAAGTATCATAATAGTGCATTGAGGTCGTTGCAATCCTGCTGTACCACACAGCAGTAACAACCGCAAGGTTTATCGCCGGATATTAAAATCCGTCAGCGCCCTTCGGTTCGTCGATCGCCCAATGCTCACGTTGCATTGCGGGATACTATGTTCATTTGTCAAGGTTCACAATTATGGATTTATAGTAGCATAGTTATACTATGCTGTAAAGAAAAAATGAAAAATTATTTGATGCAATCCAAGCAGATTAGGTATATAAATCAAAAAACATGCTGAATCCACTGTCAGTAGTCTCAATTTTACATCTGTTTTAGTTCTTCTAAAGTTTTTCTAAGATGTATAAGCACTTCCGTATCTTCATTATTATTAAACCGATTTGCAAACTCTTCAAAATATTCAATAAAATTACATAAAATTAAAAGCATACTTTCTTTTGATAAAACAAAATCTACACACTTATTGCATTGATTCCACAACTCTCTGGTAGAAGTACTGGCTGACTTGGCTGTTTCATTTCTTCTTTTTCTTCTTCATCAAATTCATTCATAAAATCAGCAATTGCCTTATCAATTTCTTTATCCCAAATTGAAGATTTAAATATAGTGGATTTTATCCTTTCAAATTGCAACTCACTAAGGTCAAGCGTTCCTTTGAGATTATTTAATTTTATTTTGCTTGCTTCAAACGCTTCTTCTTTTTCAGACATTTTGATTTCTCTCTTTTACTATTTTCTTTATCTATAAGAAGATTCGATAAGATGTCATTCACTTATTCCAAACCATACCAACAGTGCAACACCTAATAAGCCAAGAACAGTGCCGACCTGAATATACGGCTTTTCGCTATATTTTTCATATTTATAGAATAAGCTTGCCGCACCGCCGATAAACAATAACGCCAGACTGCCCTTCCATGCGGGATTTCCTTTAATCAAGCACATTACAGTCAGTATCTGTGTTGCGGCTATCACAAACTCCAGTGCATGACTTTTGGAGCGTGTGTTTATTTGCTCGTCACGTTCATCTTTAAATGGACGTTTTATTGATGTTTTGTTATTCATCTGCTCCTAATTCTCCTTCTTCATAAAAAATAGTAAGCTTAGGGAAGAAAATGTTCATTTCAACTGTTTTCCACCCTGTTCCTTGAATTAAAATTCCTTCAAAATGGGCAACGGATTCATTATACATTTCATAAATTATATCAATATATCCGCTTTCCAAATCTTTTTTCAATACATCAGTATCAACACATTCTCTGTGATTGTTACGAAGATACCGGATTTCACATTTCTGATTGGAAAACTTGGTAAAAACCAATTTTGCAGGACCTGTATGGATATAATCTTCATTCTTTAAAATATACATTCCGTGCTCTAATTCAAAGGTCAGCGATTGTTCAGATAGTGACACATTGGTTACATAACAATCGTGCATATGAAATTCTGGTTTTTGAAATGAAAAAGTGTGTATCTGAGTCATTCTTATTTCTCTCTCACATGTGTTTTTCATAATAAAAGCTAGAAAAAATATCTGTAAACATCATCACAGAAAACGAAAACGCAAAACCCATTCCGACACCCACAATGAGCTGGGCCTCCTGTTTTGCTCCTACGATCAGAAAGAAAAGCATTAAAACAAAGTTGATATTTTTTGCTATGTGAAAAGCTCTGCTGGCAGATGTAAGTGAAATAAGCCGATTCCGTTCATCTGATTCCTCAATGTGTTCCTTTTTTGCGGCTTCTTTATTGATACTGATATATAACTCACCGACACCAATCAGCAACATTAAAACGCATAGAATAATTCTTTTCACATCAAATCCTTTTAAAAATCCTAACGCCAGTAGAGTTAAACCTAAGAGTAGGGACATAATTCCGTATACAAGTTTCTTTTTGTCATAAATCTTCACGTTGTTTATCCTCCAATTCTTTATTTTCTTTCAAGCAACATAAATCCTCCACTGTTATTCCAAACACCTCCGCTATTCGATAAGCCAGCATAAGGGAAGGACTATACTGTTCCTTTTCAATAGAAATGATGGTTCTTGATGAAACATAAACTAAGTCTGCTAGTTGCTGTTGTGTCAGATTAGCTTTGTTTCTCAATTCTTTCACTTTTGTTTTCATGATTCCCTCCTATCAGTGAAGTTCGCTTCACCAGAAGCTTACTTCATGTTACCATGAGGATAAAGAACTGTCAAGTGTAAACACGAAACAAGCTCCAGAAGAAGGGTATATGCAACTCTTTTTGTATATACCCTTAAAAATAATTATCTATTTTTACTTTTTCCCGCGTCTTTTGCCGTGCCCCTTTAAATGCTTGGACTTTTGAAGTACCCTAATCATCACTTCAAACTCAACCTCGGTTAGCTTGGTATAATCAATCCCTAGCCGCCGACAGTACAGGGCAACCTGTTTCTTTTGTGCGCTCCCCTCAATGCTGGAAACAAACTCTAAATCCTGCTTTAGCTCCTGTACAAAATCGGTTTTCGGGCGCTGGTGCTGTCCTGTCTGTGGGAGTCCTTAATGCTCTTGATGATACCGTCTATATCGTTATGTACCACATGACGGAAATACTCGTCCTCGTTGATATGGGCAACGCTCAGTACACGGATATGGCGGTCATGTTCACCGGGGCGGTACTTCTTTTCTATGGTGTCCCTCGCCAGATTGACATAGGCGTTCAGGTTCTGTACCTGCATACTGGCAATCCCGTCCACATAAATCTCAATGTCAGCCAGCAGCTTTACAAAATCCTTATGCGCTGTCATCTCTTTATCTATAAATCAATTGATAACAAACAATTTCATACTCAATTTCTTGAGCCAGTTCGCATAAGCGAACACGTTCCATCGTATCTTCCTGAGGTATAGGGTGCAATTTCAGGTAATCAGCTCGAATACTTTCTGCCATATCAAAAGCAGTCCTCTCAATCACCATACAATGCTCTGCCAGTTTACCTGTCAGAAGCAGCTCACGATACATCCCCAGCTTTTGTTCGTGCAGATAATTTAGACGTAATCGTCCATACTTTCCCAGATTATCAAGTTTGTCTTTTCCGTCAATTTCGATGTTGGGGTACAGTAACCCATCTATCTCAGTATACTCAAACTCAAACTTTGCCATAAAGCAAATCCTCCAATAAAGATTATTTACAATTCATCGGTAATCGTCTGGCTGTATGCTAAACAATTATGATTTTCGTAAACATCCTTATTGGAGGATTGCTAACGGCGGCCCTCTTTTTTAAATATATGGATTATTCTTTTGCAGAAAGATATTCGTGGATTCCTCTTGCGCCTGCACGTCCGGCTTCCATTGCCAAAATAACGGTTGCAGCACCGGTTACTGCATCTCCGCCTGCGTAGACACCTTCCTTGCTGGTCTTTCCATTGGATTCTTCTGCAATGATACATCTGCGCTTGTTGATTTCCAACCCCTTGGTGGTATTGGAAATCAGCGGATTCGGTGAGGTTCCTAAAGACATGATCACAGTATCTACATCAATCACAAACTCAGATCCTTTGACTGCTACCGGTTTTCTTCTACCGGAGGCGTCAGGTTCTCCAAGTTCCATTTTTACACATTTCATACCATTCACCCAGCCCTTATCATCGGTAAGGATCTCAACCGGGTTGGTCAGAAGATCAAAAATCACACCTTCCTCTTTGGCATGGTGTACTTCTTCCGCTCTGGCAGGAAGCTCTGCCTCACTTCTTCTATATACAACATGAACCTCTGCGCCAAGACGAAGTGCGGTTCTGGCCGCATCCATGGCTACGTTACCGCCGCCTACGACTGCTACCTTTTTGCCTGCTGCAAGCGGTGTATCATAATCGTCACGGAACGCCTTCATCAAATTGCTTCTGGTTAAGTATTCATTGGCTGAGAAAACACCGTTTGCATTTTCTCCCGGAATCCCCATGAACATGGGAAGACCTGCTCCAGAACCAATGAATACCGCCTGATAGCCTTCTTTTTCAAAGAGTTCGTCAATGGTGACAGACTTTCCTACGATCACATTGGTTTCAATGGTCACGCCAAGTTTTCTCACGTTATCTATTTCCGGCTGTACGACTCTCTCTTTTGGAAGACGGAATTCCGGAATACCATAAGTCAAAACACCGCCCGGCTCATGGAGTGCTTCAAAGATGGTAACTTCATACCCCAGCTTTGCAAGATCGCCTGCACAGGTAAGCCCGGAAGGGCCGGAGCCAATGACAGCAACCTTCTTGCCGTTTTTCTCCTTCGGAGCTTCCGGTACAATCCCATGCTCTCTGGACCAGTCTGCGACGAAACGCTCCAGCTTTCCGATGGAAATCGGTTCTCCTTTGATTCCACGGATGCAGACGCCCTCACACTGGCTCTCCTGGGGACATACACGTCCGCATACTGCCGGAAGTGCGGAAGACTTGGCGATAACTTTGGCAGCTTCTTCTATATTACCATCTTCCACTTCTTTGATAAATCCTGGGATATTGATAGATACCGGACAGCCCCCTACGCATCTCGGATTCTTACACTTGATGCAGCGGGCAGCTTCTTTCCTGGCTTCTTCTTCATTATAACCCAGACAAACTTCTTCAAAATTCGTTGCTCTTACTTTTGGATCCTGTTCTCTTACCGGTACTTTCTTTAAAACATCCATTACTCTTCACCTCCACATTGACCGCAGCCGCCATGATGGGTATCCCCTTCAACAGCTTTTAAAACAGAACGGCCTTCTTCCGACTTATACATCATCTGACGCTTCATGGCTTCATCAAAGTTCACCAAATGTCCGTCAAATTCAGGTCCATCTACACAGGCAAATTTCACTTCGCCCCCAACAGTTACACGGCAGGCACCGCACATGCCAGTACCATCTACCATTATGGGGTTTAAGCTTACAATCGTTGGAATCTCTAATTCTTTTGTTAAAAGGCAGACAAACTTCATCATGATCATGGGTCCGATGGCTACGCATACATCGTACTTTTTCCCCTGGTTTTGCACCAGGTCCTTGATCACTTCCGTCACCATTCCTTTTCTTTCGTAGGAACCATCGTCCGTGGTAACGTATAAATTTCCTGCCTGTTTTCTCATTTCATTTTCCAGGATAAGCAGATTCTTGGTTTTGGAACCAATGATGACATCAACATCAATGCCGTGTTCTCTCATCCATTTCACCTGGGGATAAACGGGAGCCGTTCCAACGCCGCCGGCTACAAATAAGTATTTTTTATTCTTTAATTCTTCTATATCTTCGTGAACGAATTCAGAAGCGTTGCCCAAAGGCCCTACCACATCTTCAAAGCTGTCACCGGCTTTTAAAGCGGCCATCTTTTCCGTACTGGCACCCACTGTCTGAAATACGATTGAAATCGACCCTTTTTCACGATCAAAGTCACAAATGGTCAAAGGGATTCTCTCCCCTCTGTCATCCATTCGAACGATGACAAATTCTCCAGGCTGGCAGGCTTTGGCAATCCGAGGTGCTTCCACATCCATCAGATAGATCTTGTCAGCTAACATCTCTGCTTTTAAAATCCTATACATCTTTATCCTCCTAAAGTCTTCGTGAATATACCCGTGCACTTACCAGAGCGGCTTTTGAACGTTCCTATAAGTGCTACTCCTACCATCTTACCATTTTTAAAGAGCTATGACAATATGTTTAAAAAATAACATTAAATTTTTAACAAACTTTTTTCTGGAATTTATACAAGATTTTTTCTTTGATACATACGAAACGTATAGCATAGATCGAAATACGTCTGTTCATCACTCTCAGCAGTCATTTCCCAGTTGGCATCCTTATCCAGATCAGGAAAATGGGTGTCCGCGCTATATAGATAATCAATATACGTTACGTGAGCTGTATTGCAATAGGGCAGAAACTGTTCGTAGATGCTCTGACCGCCAATGATAAAGCAGTCCTCTTTCCGGTACTTTTTCAGTTCCTCCATTACCTGGGACAAGCTATGGCAGATCACGGCACCTTTTACTTTATAGTCCGGATTTCTGGTAAGCACAATATTGGTTCTTCCATATAAAGGCTGTTTCCCCGGAAGGCTTTCCAACGTTTTTCTTCCCATTACAATTACTTTTCCAATAGTTTCCTCCCGGAAAAGTTTTTTATCTTCCGGAATGGAAACGAGAAGCTGGCCCTGATTGCCGATGGACCAGTTTTTATCCACTGCAACAATGAGATTCATCCGTCCATTATCCTTTCCCTTTTTATTCGTCTGCAAGAATCAATTCCTTTGCATATGGAAGACTCTCGATCCAGCTGCAGAATGTATGCCATTCCACAAGCTTGTGATTCTTCCTTGCAAAATATATATTGATCAGCGTTTCATAATTCATCGTACATGTACGCATCTGGTTGTAGCTGGAGGGAAGAAGCTGGATCATATCATACCAGTCCTCTTTGCTCTTTGTCTCCAGATAGCGGAGACGGATCTTCTCAAGCTCAGCCACTACCGTATCCATAAATAAAAGGGTCTGCTCCGTCATATGATCATGACTGAAATCATTCCGTTCAAAAGGCTTGCTATGAATCTTATGCATGGTGCTGGTGGAGTTTGCCACCGTACCCACTTTATAGGTATCATATTCCTTCCACCAGTAAAGTGGGGCCGTTATATCCACGGATACAAAAATCTGGCGGATGTATTTCCGGTGGTCGGTCCCCGCTTTTCTAAGCCTTTTGGCAAGTCCCAGATCATTGGGTCCTAATATGTATTCCCCCTCTTCATCGTAGCTGCTGTCCATACGATTCCAGCTGTTCATTGGATTTCTGGCTCCCCGGATCGCATTCTCTATATTCATCACGCTTGTTCTCTCACATTTTAACATCGTTTCGTTCCTTTCTATCGGTGAACTCTTGTTTGTGCCGCTCTATATTATAGAACAAATTCGTAGTTTCGTCCATTCCTTTGTAACCGCGGAAATTATGGAATTCTGTCCAAATCCCACAGAATCCTGCTTCCTTTTTCATTTTTCTTTACAATGAGCTTTTTCCCAATCTGTTCTTTCAATTCTGTCACATGAGAAATAATACCGATGAGCCGGCGTTCTCCGGCAAGCGCTCTAAGTATTCGCACTGCTTTCATTCTGGATTCTTCATCCAAGGAACCAAACCCCTCATCAATAAAAAGGGCATCCATGGACACATGACCGGCAGTCCTCTGTATGATATCCGACATGCCAAGGGCCATGGCTAAAGCTGCCATAAAGGATTCGCCGCCGGAAAGGGTCTTTACATCCCGAACCTTATCCGTTGCCATGCTGTACACGTCAAGATCCAGACCGACCTCCCCCTGCTTTCCAAGTGATTCAAACTCTCTGCATTTAAGCAGAAATTGTCCATCCGTCATCTCTTTTAACCGCCTGTTAGCTGCCTGTATCATCTGATTGAAATACTGCCGCTGGACATAGGTCTGAAAATCCAGGCTGACCGTTAATTTTCCATTGGCCGTCCGGTAAAGGTTATGATACAGCACATATTCTTCTTCCAGCTGCTCTCTTTCCTTCCACAAACGATTCAGGGTTTCGTAAGCCTGTTTCATTTTGCTGTGGATTCCGGCTATCTTGGTTTCCTCTTTTTGCAGCTGCTTCTGCTTCTCCTGAAGACGGTCCGCTTTTTCCTTCCAGGGAAGAAGGTCGATCCGCTCCCGCCCTTTGGTCTGTTTTAAGTATTCTTCCAGAATGGCCCGGCTTCTTAACAGATCCTTTTCGTACTTCTCAATTTCTGTTTTCCATTGGTCCATGGTTTGCGCCGGCTGCTTTGCTTTTAGATACGCTTCTTCGGTTTCAAAGCCCATGGCTTTTAATGCTTCTTTGTATTCCTCTGCCGCCTGCTTTGCGAGCAGTTTTCTTGATTCCAGGTTCTCCATTTCAGAAGAAAGGCGGCCATTTTTTTCTTTCACCGCTTCTGCCATATGGCGGTATTGTTCCACCGCAGAATCCACTGATTTTTGAAGCTCATTAATTGTGTTTTCCAGCCATTTTATCTGGCTGCTTGCCTCCTTTTCTTCCGGATAGGGCAGCCGTTCTTTCCATTGGTTTATTTGTACCAGAGACGCCGCTGCTTTTAAATTCTTTTCCTGCCAGGTATTCCTGGCTCCTTCTATTTGGGGCTCCAGTTCAGCCATTTTTTTCCGGTCGGCCTTTATATATTCCACAAGTTCTTTGAGACACCGGCCAGCTTCTTTTGAAGCTGTCTCCTTTTCTTTTACCTCAGCCAGCAAAAGCTCCCCCTGTTTTATTTCCTCTTTCAAACAGTTCTCCAACTGAGAGAAGGACACGTCGTCTTTCAGCCATTTTTTCGATTCTTTCTTTATGTATTCTTCCTGGTGGCGGCAGCTTTCTAATGCTTTTATGCTGGCTTCCACCGCAATGGAGCGAAGTTCCTCTGCCCTGTTTCGCGCTTTTTTTGCCTGTTCCACCATTTCCTGGGTGACTGGTTCATGAGACAAACCGGCTTTTTCCGGATGATGGGTGGAACCGCAGACCGGACAAGGTTTTCCTTCGATCAAAGTCTCTGCCATAATTCCTGCCTGATGGGCTAAAAATACGTTATATCTGTGATTGTAAGTATCTTCAGCCTGCATATAATCCTTTTGGGCTGTCTCTGCCGCTGCCTGACACTGTTCCGTTTTTACCCGGGCCGTCAAAAAATCCTTCCATGCGGCCAGAAGATTTTTTAGAGCCTGCTGCCGTTCTGTAAGTTCATGGTTTCTCTGAATGACGGCTGCCAGTTCATTTGCCGTTTTCTCCACCGCTTCCTTTGAGGACTCATGAAGGTGGATCCGGTTTTTACATTCTGTAAGCTCCGTTTCAAATCCCTTTAATAAGGTGTCTGCTTCTCTTTCTTCCTTTTTCAGCTGCTCGTATTCCTTCCGTGCCTCTTTCCATCTGGCATAAAGGGGCATGGCTTCCTGGAGACGGTTTAAATTGGCCTGTAGACCTGGAATTTCCCTGTCGGCTGCTTTTTTACGTTCCTCTGCTTCTATTTTCACCGTCTCAAGTGTTTGAACCAGGGATTCCAGTTCTGTTTTTAACCGCTCTGTCCTTTGCGCGGAGTTTTCATAATCTCTGTTTTTTTCCGACAGCTGTCCGGCGGCTCCGCTTATCTTCTCAGCCATCTGGGCTCTTATTAGGCGCTCCCTCTTTTGCTGCCAGGCTTCCTTCTGGTCCTCCAAAAGCATGACACTGTTTTGGGCATTTTTCAGCGCATCAAATAATTGATTAATCTCTTCTGCAAGACTGAGATGACTTTTGGTTTCCAATAGCTGTTTTCCCGTCTGTTCCTGCTCCTCATGAAGTATCTGTTCTTTTTCCCGAATCTCTTCCAGGACTTTATTTAAGAAATCTCTGATTTCCTCAGTCTTTGTTTCTTTAAACTCCAAAAGTTCCTGCCAGTCCGAATGATACTTACTGTCCTCTAAAAACTCCATATGCCTCAGCTCATGGATACAAAGCTTTCTGTTGTCTTCCAGTTTTCCGTAATACAAATGATTTTTATCCTTTAATTTCATCTGAATCCGGCTGAAGATACCGGTATTGAAAATTCTGGAAAAAATCTCTTTGCGTTCCTTTGATGATGCGTGAAGCAGCTTCAAATAATCTCCCTGAGCGATCATGGCGATCTGGGAAAACTGATTCTGATCCACACCAATGATCTCCTGCAGCTTTACGTTGATGTCCCGTAAATTACCTGGATATTCCGATCCATCGGGAAGAAACAGAGATGCTTTTGCCGGTACCAGCACGCTGGTATACTCTCCGTTTTTATTTTTCCTTTTGCTGACCCGGGTATAGGAGGGACTTCTGTTGATCTCATAAACTTCTCCCCGCTCAGAAAATGTAAGAGAAACATAAGTCTCCTGATCCTCCGGAGCATACTGGCTGCGCATCATGGATGGCTCCCGCTTCTGTCCGCTGGTTTCTCCAAAAAGAGCAAAGGAAACGGCATCAAATATGGTGGTCTTTCCAGCCCCAGTATCTCCCGTAATGAGAAAGATTCCATGACTGATCTTTTCAAAATCCACGATCTCTGTTCCTCCATAGGAACCAAACGCGGACATGATCAATTTCAGCGGCTTCATAATCCCTCCTCCTCCTTTGCTTCCTGGACAATTTGTTCCATAATCTTTTCTGCTTCTTGCGTCAACTCTTCATTCCTCACAGCTTTGTAAAACTGCCGGAATGCTTCCAAAGGATTTAAAACAGGGACCATATCTTCTTGTTCCGTAAGGATTCTTCTGGTCCGTTCATTGTCCACCCGAAGTTCCAGCAAATGGTCGTATACTTCCTCCAGACGTTCTCTGACGCGGTATGGCTCATCGTCATCTGTTAAGGTGATGCTTACAAAATCGTGTCTCCGTTCCTCTGTGCCCCGTTCCAGAATCTCTGCAAGACTTCCCCGTTCCCGCCTTACATCCTGGATACCGGAAAGAGGAAGAAACTCTAATTGAGGAGCATCTTCTTTTCTGTTTAAGGTTACCACGGTGACCGATTTTTTATGGTGCTCCTCGCTGACAGAATATTTATAAGGAGTTCCGCAATAGCGGATGGTATCCTTCAGCACCTTTTGGGAACCGTGGATATGGCCCAGGGCCGCATAATCAAACCCAGATAAAACAGAAGCATCCACCCGGTCCAGACCGCCTGACATAATCACCGCCTGTTCGGATTCACAGGTCTCCGGATCTTTTCCTCTGCCCGTATAAAACTGATGGGACAAAATCACATTTCTTTGTTTTTCGTCGATAGTCTCCCTGTCCAGCACAGCCCTTACTGCATTTTCATATCCATCGGGAGGATTTTCTGCAAATAATTGCCGTACATATCCGGGCTTTAAAAACGGGAGAAGATAAAAATTAACAGGGCCGTATTCGTCCTGCAAAACCACTTTTTTTAAATATTCTTCCGGGCTTTTCGGAGGGAACACGGATAGGTGAATCCGGTGCTTTTCCAAAAATGAACCGGCATAGGAAAGCCGTTCCGGAGAATCATGATTTCCTGCTATAATAAGAACCGTGATCTCAGGTCTTATCTCAGAAAGAGCATCCAGAAAATTGCCGAACATGGTATATGCTTCTCCCGAAGGTACCGTTTTATCATAAATATCTCCGCAGATTAAAACTGCGTCCGGATGATATTCTTTTGCATAATCCACAATCTGCTTTAAAACCGCATCCTGATTTTCCTTCAAGCTCCGTCCAATCAATTGTTTTCCTATATGTAAATCGGATAAATGAAAAAATTTCATGCTTCCTCCTTCTCACTTAGTTTTTTTCATAATACCATAGTTACCGGATATTGGGTAGAAAGAGAAATGTGTTTTAAGGGGCGCAACAATAAATTCTGCTATTACGCCCCTTAATTTTATTCGTTTTGAATTTCAATGATTCTATTTAAAAGCTCCTCCAAACCCGGTGTAAAACTCACCCGGACAATTTCTTCAAGATCCCTGGCCTGCTGGATCTCTTCCGGCGTTAATTCTGTTACGGTAACACCTTTTTCATCCATCTCATTTATTAGCCTTTCTTCCTCTTCTACAATGGCTGTCTTATTCCATTCAGAAGCTCTTCGCCCTGCCTCTAAAAGAATATTTTGATCTTCTTCGCTTAACGCGTTCCATTTTTCTTCTGCCATCAAAACGATTCCGGGGCTGTAAATATGACCGCTTAATAAGTAATAAGGAGCAGCCTCATATAATTTGTTGGATATATAGGCAGTTAAGGGATTTTCCCCTCCCTCTACATTCCCATGGCTCAAAGCATCTTTTAACTCACTGTATGGCATGGGAACGGGGCGTGCTCCCAATGCGGAAAGAGTATCCATAACAAGCACCGATTCCGGAACACGGATCGTCATACCTTTTAAGTCCTCTAATCCATTGATCTTTCTTGTGGTAAATAAGTTTCGTGCTCCCTCATCTGTATAGAACAAGCCTACCATATTCGCCCCAACCTCTGTGCCTTCTGACAGGAATGCCTGTCCCAGTTCTTCATCCTCCAAAACCTTCCACATTCCTTCCCGGCTGTTAAAAATGTATGGAAGACCAAACAGATTGAGTTTTTTAAAACCATATCCGGTCAGAGCATTGGTATTTCCACGGTACATATCAATGTTTCTGCCGCCTCTGCGAAGATCTCTCAGTGATGTTCTTTCATCCCCAAGCGCATGATTGGGATATATTTCAATTTTGATGCGGCCATTGGACAATTCATCCACATATTCTGCAAATTTATATCCGGTCTGGGTAATAATATTATCTTCCCCATTTACTTCCCCATAGCGAAACGTCAGTTCCGGAGTCTGGTATCTTGTGGCCGCGGCGGCTTCTGCCGTGGCCTGGGCCGCTTTAGCTGCCTCGGTCTCAGCCGATGACTGGGCTGCCTTTCTATTGTCTGTGCCGGAATAATTCCTGCAGCCTGTAAGGCTCACCGCCAGGGCTGCCGCAAGCAGCAAACTCAAATATTTCTTCATGTTCCTTCCTCCTGTATCTTCATACAGGTAGTCTGTCCATGAACGGTCTCATTTATTTGCTTTTTGACTTATTTTATAGTTTAAAAATCTCCAGGAATGTATTCCCATACTTCTCCACCTTAAACTCTCCAACTCCTGAAACCGTGAGCATTTCTTCCTTTGTCTTTGGTTTTATAACTGCCATATGCAGCAAGGTTTTGTCTGAAAATACGATATAAGGCGGAACTTTTTCTTCTTTGGCAATTTTAAGACGCAGGTTTCTCAGCTTTTCAAATATAATTTCATCTTCTTTTGTTAATTCTGCTGCTGCACCGTTTGGTTTTTTCATCTTTTTGCTGTTTTTTTCTTTTGGTACAGGTTCCTGTTCCTTTGCCATCTTCATGACTACGGTTTCTTGATCTTCCAGTATGGCTTTGGATTTTTCGGTTAGTTTTACAATGGCATATTCATCGTTTGTTACTTCGAGAAAATCATTTAAAAACAAATGATTCATAACCTGACGGAGTTTATAGGAAGGAACCTTTGCCAGAGAACTGTAATAAGGATTTTCATTCATCCGATAATTTCTGATCTTTGCCGTATTGGCTCCATGCACCGTATCAATGATGACTGTGGTGCCGTACCGCTGTCTGCTGGACTCCACACAGCCAATCAGTGCTTTGGAAATTGCCGTTACATCCACAGATTCAAACTGGCTGATACAATTGGAACAATTGCCGCAGTAATTCTCTCCATATTCCCCAAAGTACCTTAAAATATAATCTCTTAAACATTCGTTGGTAAAGGAATAAAATGTCATCTTTTTAAGCCTTTCCCGGTCACGTTCTATGACGATCCGCCGGGTGAGAGGATCAAGTTCCTGGTTGTCCTGATTATTATCAACAAACATCTGATTGGTGACTACATCCTGACCGCTGTATAGCAAAATGCATTCTCCCGGCTCTCCGTCCCGGGAGCACCGGCCGACTTCCTGATAATAGGATTCCAGATTTTTCGGCATATTATAATGGATGACAAATCGCACATTGGATTTATCAATTCCCATACCAAATGCATTGGTGGCTACCATAATGGTATTCCTGTCAAATATAAAATCATCCTGATTTTTTCTTCGTTCCGCATCACTTAGTCCAGCATGATACCTGGTTGCGGAAAATCCATCTGCATTCAGCTTATCGCAGACTTCTTCCACCAGTTTTCTGGTCAGACAGTATATGATCCCACACTGGTTTGGATGACATTCCACATAATTTTTCAATGTGGCATACTTATCCTTTGGAGTCTGCACGCCCAGATACAGATTGGGCCTGTCATAGCCGGTTGATACAATAACCGGTTCACGAAGCATCAGAATATCAATCACATCCTCCCGGACCTCTTTTGTTGCAGTGGCTGTAAATGCGCTGATTACCGGCCGTTCCGGAAGTTTTTCAATAAAATCCAGAATTTTTAAATAACTGGGTCTGAAATCCTGTCCCCACTGAGAAACACAATGGGCCTCATCGACCGCGACCATGGAAATCTTCGTGTGAAGTGCAAAATCTAAAAATTGTTCCGTCATTAGACGTTCCGGTGCTACATAAATAATGGGGTATCGCCCTTCCCGTGCGTAGGCCAGGGCCTTATAATACTGATTTGCAGTCAGAGAACTGTTAAGATAAGCGGCGTGAATGCCTGCCTGATTGAGAGTTGTTACCTGATCTTTCATAAGGGATATCAAAGGGGATATGACCAGTGTGATTCCTTCCATCATAAGAGCTGGAATTTGAAAACACAGAGATTTTCCTGAGCCGGTGGGCATAATTCCAAGGGCGTCTTTTCCTTTCAGAATCCCGTCAATGAGCGTCTCCTGACCTTCCCGGAAACGATCGTAACCGAAATAATGCTTTAGTGCCTGAAATTTATCCATAGAACTTTTATTAATGCTCCTTATCATTTGCTTTTCCCATATTATACCACGGTATGGTTAAGTATGCTATATTGGATTTTATAAAATTGCGGGGGGATGGGGGGGGATGGAGGTGTTATAGATTTCCCAAAGTGCCACCACCTGGTCGTTTGCGGCACTTTGGGGTTAGAGAATTGGATTGATGTTTGTATTTATATCTGTATTATTCTTTGTTCTTCTGTGTTTTTCCGTATTATTCTTTATTCTTCTTTATTTTTCTGTATTCTTCTGTATTTATTGATATTGATTACTTTATTAATTGTTTTGACTGGGAAATGGATTTTATACAATAACTTGACACCTGGACAAGCCAGATAATGGAAATAACAGTGACCGGCATCAGGCCAAAATCCCAGATATTTGCTCCAATAACACAAAACAGCCACAAGAATAAACAGGTTGACTTCACTGACTTAAAAGAGGTATATGCAGATTTATAAATACGTAACTGCTCTGCTTCATCACAGCTATTTTCCCATTCCTTTGCAAACTTCCGATCAAAGACACTTCCTTGTTTTTCAGGGTTTATCTCCTTTTCAAAATTAACGATTTTCTGCTGGGCAATTATGTTGCAGACCACTGCAAAAATAAATCCTCCGAACCAATAAATCATGTCTGTTGTATCTTTATGTTCAAACGAATGAATAAGCAAATAAGACCCTGCTGCAAAGAAGAAAAAGCACAAGATTAATAAAATAGACGTAAACCATAAAGCATAGCTTAAACTGGTTTCAACTTTGTTCATGTCCTCTTCACTTTCGCCATCCCACAACTGATAAAGTTTGCGGCATTTTTTATAGAGATAAATAATAGGAAGCATCAATAAGACTGTTAATACAATATTAGCAATTGGGAAAAACTCCTTTAGTAAATTCAATAGACGATCGGCAATATCAGCGGCAGTGCTTTCTGTTATCATGTTGGATAATATGCCAATTAACAAACCTACCAACAGTGAAAGCAGTATAATTACAGTAAATTTATGCAACGCTTTCTTATCCTCTTTTTTAATTTCATAGATCTTTTCTTTATTCATTTGAATCTTCCTCCTCATAAATGAATATATCTTCTACTGCTACATGGAACACTTTTGCTATTTTTAATGCTAAAGTGACAGAAGGCGAATAATCTCCCCGCTCAATCTGGCTGATTGTCTGTCTTGATACTCCCACTAGCTTTCCCATTTCATACTGGTTTATCTTGATATCTGAACGATATTCTTTTAAGCGGTTGTATAGTGGCACTTGGTCTCCTCCTTTATTTTTACTTCTTGGAATTGACAACTATTCTTGTCATCACAGGGTATTATATCATTGACAACTTTAATTGTCAATGATAGTGTTCCTGAGATTTTATAAATGGATGGAAAAAGACTCAATCCTCTGTGTAAAACATACCAGAAAGACAGATGCAGCCGGTACGTTTTCCTTTAAGAACCGATGTTTCCAGATTTTAGACCGTGGATTTCCAATCGTAAGTGCACGCCGTGAAATTACAGTTCTTTTAAATCCACGCTTTGGGATACGTGTAGAATACCAGGGGCGAGTTTATGATACAATACGCTATCTAAAACCGCAGAATAAGAATGGAAGCACAAAAATATCTAAGAAGGTTATAAAAACGGTGGAGCCTCATTTACAGCTTCGACACAGCAACGAAGAATGGAAAAAGATCTGGTGGATGGAAGATTATAATCTATCACTGAAATTTTTATATGAAATCTTTTTTGAAAAAAAACAGTCGTCTTCGTAAAAGGGCATTGGCCCTTTTACGAAAGTGACATTTTTAAAAATTAATCTTTAAAATAAAAATTGACATTTTCATAAGTTATTGACATTTTTAGGTTTCAGACACGCTTTAGGTTAAGTAAACATCTACATTTTTTTAATTATTTATATACTCATCTTCTAAATCTTGCAAAAATGACTCTAAATCTGGCCAAACAGCTCCATCGATTTCATTACCAGATTCATGATCCCAATACGTAAAACTTAATCCCTCTTTATCAGGAAAGTAAGAACATAACCAAAATGAAAAATAATTATCTCGTCCAAAAACAAACCAATCAGGACTAAATGGTTTGTTTTTAGATTGTTCTAAAGCTATATCTACTGCAAAAATACGGCCAAAAGGCAGTTCTACCTCTAATACAGTTTCGTATAATCCATGCAATATATCGGGTATTCCTTTTAAATTTTTCTTTTTGAATTACACTCAACTATTTTAACACTATCATATTTATTTTTTAAACTTTTTATATAATCTTCTATTCTTTGCTTCATATTAAAACTTGTATGATGTTTATAGAAGCAAAACACCATAACTTCCTTTCTTTTTAATATCGTGGTTATAATACATTCAGATACTGTGGACTTTTGATTTTTTCCTGTAGCTTGACTACTTGACTGGAGTGTATTGCCGCTACCTTTATCTGAATTGTTTATCAGCTGGATGTTGCCCGGAGTTTTTCTCCTGAGTACTTATTTCATTCAAGTCTACGATGATAATCGTTGGTGGATATCACGGTATCAGACTTTATGAAAGGGAGGTACAACCTCATGATTTATGTTGGCATTGACATTGCTAAACTCAACCATTTTGCCTCAGCCATATCTTCTGATGGCGACATACTCATTGAGCCGTTCAAATTTACAAATGACGGTGATGGATTTCAACTGTTTGTTTCCAAGCTCGAATCTCTCGAGGCTGACGACATCATCATCGGTCTTGAATCGACGGCACACTATGGCGACAACCTTGTTCGATACCTTGTTGTGGATAGGCTACAATAAATTGGACAGATATTTTAAGGTCATGTAAAATAGAAAGTAGAAAAGGAGTTACGATTATGACCGAAAGAAGAAAGCCTCGTTCCTATACAGATGAATTTAAGCAACAGTTAGTTCAGCTGTATCAAAATGGAAAAAGAAAATGTGATATCTGCCGTGAATATGATATCGCCACCTCACTATTGGATAAGTGGCTCAAGCAGTCTGCCATCTCTGGTTCTTTCCACGAGAAAGATAACCGTTCCACAGAACAACAAGAATTAATTGAACTGCGTAAACGAAATAAACAATTGGAGATGGAGAACGACATTTTACACCAAGGGTGGGCAGCGCCAAGCAAGCAGCGCTGATCTTAGGACGATAGTATATGTGATCAATACAAATACCCACAAATACTCTGTGTCAGCAATGTGTAGAGTCCTACAAATTCCAAGAAGCACCTATTACTACGAAGCAAAAGCAAAGCAAGATGAATCTGAATTGACAGCAAATATAATTGATATCTTTAAGACGAGCCGTAACAATTACGGAACGCGGAAAATAAAATCCGATTTAAAGGATAGAAATCTGATTGCCTCCCGTCGCCGAATCGGGAGGATTATGAAGCAGGAAGGACTTGTTTCAAATTATACGACTGCCCAGTTCCGTCCGCAGAAAGATACCTGCAACGAGTCAAAAATTGAAAACGTGGTTGACCGCCAGTTCAATCAACAACCATATAGAAATATTGTTGTAAGCGACCTAACATATGTCCGGGCCGAAACGAGCTGGAACTACATATGTGTCCTTATTGACCTCTTTAATAGAGAAATAACCGGATACAGTGCCGGGCGCAACAAAACCGCAGACCTTGTAAAACAGGCATTTCAGTCCGTAAAGGAAAATCTGAAAGATATCCAGATATTTCATACGGATTGTGGAAACGAATTCAAGAATCAGACCATTGATGAAACTCTGAAAGCATTTGAAATTCAACGCTCTCTCAGCCATAAAGGCTGTCCTTATGATAATGCAGTTGCAGAAGCAACATTTAAAATAATAAAAACAGAGTTCGTCAGGAACCAGACCTTCAACAGCTTATATCATCTTCAGATTGAATTGGCTGATTATGTAAACTGGTTTAACAACCACAGAATTCATTCTTCACTGGGATATCTATCACCGGTGAAGTATAGAATGATTACCCTTAAAAAAGTTGTCTAGAAAACTGTTGACAATCCAGTTCTTTACTGAAATCTAAAGAGTATGTCAGTAAACCTCTTCTAAAATATTTTGTTAACTCTTACTCAAAAAACTGGAACACAACAGCAAAAATGGCTATGTTCCAGTTTTTCATATTTTTTTATAACTCTATTATACCCTAGTATTTAAATATATTACCAGAATACATATCATGAATAAACTTATCAAAGTTATTACTGCATTCTTTAGAATATTTATCTTCTAGAGAATCCATAGGAACAACTCTAATTTCTGAAGAATCTTTCTTCAAAGCAAACGCCATACCACAACCATCTGAAGCAAATGGAACCAAATTATTCGCTTCAGCTTCCATATTTTCTTGATAAAAATCCACAATATCTTCCAAACTCCATAAATCTAAATAACTTTCTCCAATTTCTCCACTTCCGCCATTATATAACAACAAAATCCTTCTTAATTCTTCTGGGAATTTGATTCCCAGATCTAACTCAGCCTTGCATATTTGACTTTCTGTATTTTGCTCTTCTTTTTGGAAGTTAAAATCTTTAAAAATATCTCTATCAAAAAAGTCCATAACTATTTATTCAATCCTTTCTTAGCTTCATCTCGTATTTTATTCCACCATGGTGTAACATATTTCCTATGAACCTGTCCTTGTATTGCTGATTTATTGGTTAAATCTATTGGACTACCTCCAAATTTAACAGGCTCGACCTCATAAATTTCTAATTTATTATCACTATAATAACTATCTCCCTTTCTTATATTTCTATTAACCTCATTTGCTTGTTTTCTCGCAACATCATATTCATCACCCTCCAATAGTACCCACTCTTTATTTTTATCTGGCAAGGGAACATAATCATCTGGATATTCACTCCAATCCTTTATTTTGAAAGTGCCTACATCTGGATCAATAATCTCAATACGGCTAGCCCCAGAACCATCAACTTCAGAATTCCCCCCCCCTTTATTTTACATTTTTCTCCCTCATACCCACTAGGATCATAATAAACCACCGGATTATTCCCACAGTACGCATACAGGTTCAGTCCATCCCCTCGATACACATCTTCCTGCATGAACCTGCCAACCACTGGATTATAAAACCTTGCTCTTAAATAATACTGGCCGGTTTCCTGATCGTATTGCTGACCGGTATACAGGATTCGGTTCTTGACTTCTTCCGAGTGCTGACGTATACCGCCAAAAGCATCGTACTCATAGAAGTTTTCAATCGTCCTCTGATTCCCCGTTATGTACGCAGTACTGTTCTGCTCGTCCAGATGATAAGCATGGAATCCATCTCTTCCCTCTGTCTCACTTCCGGCTATTCCATATCCAAGAAGATATCTGGTTTTGACAGTATCATTGTCATAGGTTTCTGCCTGAAGCTCACCATTATAATAGAGGAAACGGGAGATTTCTCCATTGACGGAGGTTTTGGCTCTTAAAAATTCTCCGTCATAGAAATTTTCTAACTTGAAATTGTCTTCTTTTACTTCCGTTTGCTGGCCAAACGGATTGTATCCATACCTCCTTTTCTTTCCATTTGCGTTTTCTTCCAGGAGATTCCCCTGCATATCATACTCATATGCACAGCTTTCTTCCTGCAAACTTTTTTCAATTAATTGATTTCTTCTATTATAACCGTACGCCTCTTTTCCTGCAACAGACTCCTTATCCTTCCGGTTTCCGCAAAGGTCATATTGATAGGAAACGGTATCTCCATCTTAGGTTTCTTTTAATAAACGGTTCATGGGATTTCTCCATCTGCATTGTGTACGCTGCGAATCCTTTCCCAACTGTCAGAGTCCATGACTGTATGGTTCTGGTTTCCGTTCACAATTCCTGTCAACCGGCCGTTGGCATTATAACAGTACGACTTTGCTGCTTATCCTTCTTTCCTGCTTCTGGAAGTGTAAACCTCCGTTTCCAGTCCATGGATGCCATAACGGTAAGTAAATTCATTTCCTCCTGCAGTTCGTTTGATGTAAATATTTCCGTCTGCAAAATACTGGTTCTCCTCCAGTACCGCTCCCGCTTCATTGGTTTTTGATTATTCTCGTTTTTTAGTAATTATTTTTTTTTTCTTTATTTATAAGAATCTATTTATCATGATAAGAGAATTATATATAATATTAGTTTAGAATTAAGGAATATTATGGAAAGATGAAGGTACCAAGATGCTCACTACTGGAGAACGCCTGCGTATGGCTCGTGAACGCAAGGGCCTTTCGCAACTGGAGGTATACAAGCTTACAAATATAAGTAATAAATCGTTATCACGATATGAAAACGATATAGCCCCCCCCTCATCAGAAGTTATTAAAACATTAGTTAAACTCTATGATGTGTCCACTGATTTTATTTTAGGCTTTTCTGACGAAATGTGCCAAATATATCCTCTTTCAGCGGATGACATAGAAATACTCAAAAAACTTGAAAGTCTATCACCAGAATTAAAAGAAAAAGCTACTGATTATTTGGAAATGTTAAAAATGCTTCAGAAATTTAAATCCAGCAACAGTACTATAGATTTCAAAGAGAAAGCCTAAAAATAGAACTGCGCCGTTATTTTATATTCTGGGATTAGTGGATTATCGGTTTGATAGGGGCAAATGTGTGCATAAAGCTTCAGAAAATAAGACGTTATTAATAACAAAGGAGAAAATGTTGAATATAATATTAGGTTGTTTAGGCATTCTATTAACTGGAATAGGATATTTCCTAAAGGAATTAGAAAAGAAACGACACTTTGATCGCACAAATACTGCCGGCATAGAAGGATTTAAATCATATTTTGATTTAAAAATTCAAAAATTTATTGACTCTTTAATAAGAGATTTTGGTATTTTATTAATGCTCTTAGGAATTACATTTCTTTTCTATGGGGTAATATTTACTTTTTATGTGAATGAATGAAATTACAAAAAAGCGTTTTTATACTGAATGTTGGGGTGTGCTTGAAAAACATTCTAGGCTCAACGTAAGCGCTACATAAACCACCGTAGTGCTTTTTGATCTTCCTTCCCGTAAGATTAGGATAGTTGGAGTAAATCACTCTGAGTTCTAATCTTGAACGGCAAAAGTTGTAGCATTTCACTGCTATTAATTTCAAACTTTTGAATCATTTTACTCCAACTATTTTTTGGAGGATTTAATCAATGACAAAAGCTCAAAAAGATCAATACTGGATGAACTGCATCCAGAAGTGCCGCGTTAGCGGCTTATCTGATTATGCATGGTGTCATCAGAATGGCATTTCTACCAGCTCTTTTTATTACAACATCAAAAGACTGCGTAGGAAGGCATCTGCTGTACCAGCATCCGTTCCAAAGGTTTTAAAAAAACAGGAAGTTGTACCAGTCCACTACAATGAATTGTCTGAAACAAAAGTACTTAATCCTAATAATCTACCGGATTCTATCCCAATCCGTCTTGAATTTCATGGTATCGTTGTAGCGATTAGCAATGATGCAGATGCCGCCATTATCAGAGCAACGCTTTCTGCGTTGCAGCAGCTGTGTTAGGTGATCTCTCCGGTGTGGCCAGGATTTATCTGGTCTGTGGCTACACGGACATGAGGCGCAGCATTGATGGTCTCATGGCGATTGTCCGGGATTCCTTCGAGTTGGATCCTTACAGTAATTCACTTTTTCTCTTCTGCGAAAAAAGATGTGACAGGCTGAAGGCATTGCACTTTGATAAAGATGGTTTTGTGCTTCTTTACAAACGATTAGATGCTGGCCGTTTCCAGTGGCCACGTAATTCTTGTGAGGTCCAGAACCTTACAAGGCAGGAGTTCCGATGGCTTATGGAAGGTCTGTCCATCAGCCAGCCAAAGGCAATCAAATCAACTGCAAAAAAGCCCTTCCAGGTATCTGATGAAATGAATGCAAGCTGGCTTATTTACTGGCGTTATCATTCGTTTTGTAGTATAATTATTCCATCATTTAAGGAGGTGCATGGTCATGGAAACGTCTGGGAAAGCGGAAGATCTTAATACCAATGAACTCATCAATCATCTGCTCAAGCAGCTTGAGTCGAAAGATCGTCAGATGGAACAACTGAATCAGACCATTGCAAACCTCACGGAAACGATCCATGAATTAAAGCGAAAGATTTTCGGTATTTCCAGTGAGAAATCAGCGAATGTTCCAGGTATTGATGGACAGCTTAGTCTGTTTGATCCGCTTGGAATAGACGAACCAGTCCAGGTGCCTGAAACAATCCGCGTAACTTCTCACAAGAAGAAATCCCGTGCCACCCATGAAGAGCTAGCCAGGTATGTTCCAATCACAACGATCGATCTTGAACTGGAAGGTGATGCACTTAACTGTCCTTACTGTAATACAAAAATGGAGGATATCGGTTCCAAGGTGGTTCGTGAAGAAATCCGAATTACGCCAGCCAAGGTCGAGCGTGTCCAGTATGTACAACACAGCTATGCCTGTCCGGTATGTCGTGATGATGGGGAAGCAACGATCGAGAAAGCTCCGGTTCCAGCGTCACTAATCAGTCATAGCAGGGCCTCCGCTTCTGCGGTTGCTTTTATCATGTACCAGAAATGCATCAACTGTCAGCCATTCTATCGTCAGGAAAAAGACTGGGAACAGCTTGGTGTCAAGCTGAACCGGGGTACTATGGCCAGCTGGTTCAATACCTGTGCGGCGGAATATCTTGAGCCTGTTTATAACAAGCTTCATGAGTATCTTCTTAAGCAGTCCGTCATTCATGCAGATGAAACTACCTGTCAGGTACTTCATGAAGGTGATAAGACTCCGGAATCAAAGTCTTATATATGGCTGTATACCAGCGGCGCTTTTGAGGAACACCGGATTGTGATCTATGAATATCAGCCATCAAGAGGCGGTTATCATGCAGCAAAGTTCCTCGCGGACTTCCATGGCTTCGTTCATACGGATGGATTCAGCGGATACAATCGGTTGACTGATATCATAAGGTGCGGATGCTGGGCACATCTTCGAAGATATATGTTCGAAGCAATCCCTAAGACAAAGGGAGCAAGTGCAAAAGCCTCACCAGCATATATTGGGTATACTTACTGCGAACAACTCTTTCAGATTGAAAAGACTCTGAAAGAGTTACAACCAGAAGAACGCCAGAAACAGCGTCTTGAGCGGGAACGACCAGTACTGGATGCATTTTGGAAATGGATCAATGGGATGAATGCCCTTGGTGGGTCAAAGCTTGCCAAGGCTATTACCTATGCAAAAAACCAAAGCCCTTACATGGAGAACTATCTTCAGGATGGAAGATGCTCCATAAGTAATAACGCAGCGGAACGAGCTGTAAAATCATATGTCATGGGAAGAAAGAACTTCCTATTTCATGACACGGTAAAAGGTGCCAGAGCAAGTGCGGTAGTCTATACACTTACAGAAACAGCAAAAGCAAATGGGTTGAACATCCGTCTCTACCTGGAAACAGTAATGGCCAAGATGCTGGACTACAAAAATGAGCCCGATAGTATCTTAGAAGAACTGATGCCTTGGTCGGAAGCAATGAAGGGATCCTGTAGCTTGGAAAATGGTAATGTCTGATTTTTTCATTGAAATGAAAAATCTGAAAAAGCAATACGCTATTTTATATAGCGCTTACGTTATTTCTGGATTTATTTTCAGGAGAAAAAACGGCAGAAAAAAGAAAAGAAAAGGGAGCTACAGAAATGGTATTTTTACCCCCTGTAACCCCGGCAGCCCCATTTTACCATAGAACCTGATTCCTGTATATTCTATGGTTCACCATGAACCATGGGGGAGGCAGTTATCTTTAAAACAATGAAAAGGCACACTGAAGGTCCCATTCCCTGTTAGCCCTGTATCTCAAAATATCACCCCTGTATGACCTTTGAAGCCGCTACTGGAACATGTATGCCATTTAGGTAATATAAAAGCCTTGTTGGGCAAATATGAAAAAGAAAGAGTTTTTCCTTTTTCATGATAAATGTTTGAATTGCTGTTGCCACCTGTTCTTCTTTCTGCTACTTTAAGAAAAAGTCGAATCTATAGCTGTTTTTTTATATCGCTTCAAGTCGCATACATGAAGTCATTAAAAAATCTGATTGAAGAATATTTGCGCTCATTTCCTGTACTAAAACAGGGGGTAACCATGGGATCGAAAATGATGCAGGTTAAAGGCAGGTGCACCTTACGTTGCTCTTGCCAGTTTACAGCAGCCGGCAATGCCAGCTGCATAAGGAATTCAGACAAAGCCTTTCTCTTTTAATAGATAGCTGTCAATAAATTAATAGTCACCTGTTAGGTGGTCGTGGTCCCGATGAAAACAGCTAAATTCAAGGCATTCTAAGGTGTCTGTATGGGGACACCGCATAAAAAATCATCAACTTATCCTGACCAATATTAATCATAAATATAAGGGAGGTATATTTCTCCTACCACACAGTCTAGCATTTCACTAATATTTTCTCCATTCTTTACTAGACATCCATCAGTATAACTAAAAAACTTTTCTTCATTAGTCATCAATAAAATCATATTACTTCTAGCAATCTCACCGATTGGATTAAACTCATTTTCTTTTATTTCTTCTACTTCAGGAAATTCTTCTAATATTTTATTAAAAAACTCTTTTCTAATATTATTACCTAGTGCAGAAATAGGATTAAAACTTACCGTTTCTATTGTATTAAAAGGAGAACCTTTTTTAGGAAATTTGAACTCCAACATCCCATAATTTTCCAGAAACCTCTGCACTACATCAATCATTACAAATCCCCTTTGTTCATATATTTCTTTAATTTCTTTAATATTAATTTTTCTATCTAAAAACCACCCAGACTCTTCTAACCTCTTTAATGTTATATCATTCATATATTATTCTCCATTTGGCATAAGAAAACCATTAAATGTTATTTTACAGTTATCACAAGGAGGAGCATATTCTCCCGTTTTGACCGTTTTAGTATTTAAGAAAATATTGTCTATATCCGCACTATTTTGTAATGCTTTATTTGTAGCATATACTTCCGCACAATTATCAACTGCCCATGGCTCGTAGCTAGATTTCTCTCTATATGGATTGTTTAAATCACTTGCAGCAACATTTTTAGTATTATTAATCCGAGCCTGTAGACTTGGTTCAATAATTTCCCCATTCATATAATCTGGTTTTGATGGATTATATCCTTTCTTTCCAGAATATCCAAGATATATATCACCCGTATTCATATCAACAGCAGCACTAATTTTAGTAGAACTATATGCGTCACCATTTGGTTTTTTTATATTTCCACTATTCATTTTGCCTATCTCCATATTAAGCGCTTCATTTGAGTTTTTTTCAGCCACTCCTCTCCAGTATTTTTCGTAGCCCTCCAAATCTTTAGAAGACATTCCATTCCTAAAAGAACCATCGGTTCCACTTCTAACACCCGAACCCCCAGCTTCAGAATTCTCCCCCTTTATTTTACATTTTTCTCCCTCATACCCACTAGGATCATAATAAACCACCGGATTATTCCCACAGTACGCATACAGGTTCAGTCCATCCCCTCGATACACATCTTCCTGCATGAACCTGCCTACCACTGGATTATAAAACCTTGCTCTTAAATAATACTGGCCGGTTTCCTGATCGTATTGCTGACCGGTATACAGGATTCGGTTTTTAACTTCTTCTGAGTGCTGCCGTAAACTTCCAAAAGCATCGTACTCATAGAAGTTTTCAATCGTTCTCTGATTTCCCGTTATGTACGCAGTACTGTTCTGCTCGTCCAGATGATAAGCATGGGATCCATCTCTTCCCTCTGTCTCACTTCCGGCTATACCATATCCAAGAATATATCTGGTTTTAACAGTATCATTGTCATAGGTTTCTGCCTGAAGCTCACCATTATAATAGAGGTAACGGGAGATTTCTCCATTGACGGAGGTTTTGGCTCTTAAAAATTCTCCGTCATAGAAATTTTCTAACTTGAAATTGTCTTCTTTTACTTCCGTCTGCTGGCCAAACGGATTGTATCCATACCTCCTTTTCTTTCCATTTGCATTTTCTTCCAGGATATTTCCCTGCATATCATACTCATATGCACAGCTTTCTCCCTGCAAACTTTTTTCAATTAATTGATTTCTTCTATTATAACCGTACGTCTCTTTTCCTGCAACAGACACCTTTTCCTTGCGGTTTCCGCAAAGGTCATATTGATAGGAAACGGCATCTCCATCGTAGGTTTCTTTTACTAAACGGTTCATGGAATCATACTGATATTGAATCCCGGTTACGATTGCATTTTTATTTATATCCTCACCATTTATTGCTTTGCCCTTATCAAACTCCCCTAAAACTACCCGGCTGCCTGTTTTGGCTGTCCGGTTTCCATTCAAATCATAGTCATACCGGAAGTCAAACAACGGCTGTTTTTCGGAGACAAACGTGGCCAGGCGGCTGATGTTTCCGTCCGTGTCGTATTCATAAATAGTCCTCACTCCATTGAAATGACGTATGGTCTCAAGCCTTCCATCCGGGTAATGGCTGTATTGTACGATCTCATTTCCAGTCTGGTCTTTGATGTTCTTTAAATTCCCTCTCCAGTCATATCCATAAAATAGCGTTTTCCCTGTGACATCCGTCAGGGTTTTTAATGATCCGTCTTTATTATAAGTACAGGAAACAAGCGTCTGACCCGAAGATGATTTCTTTATCAGCTTTCCATCCGGACGATACTCATAGGTATAGCAGAAACCTCCGGAAACCGCCTTTTTCTTTCTGCCAAAGGAATCATACTCCCAGCTTCTGGTTACCTGATTCTCCCCTTTGGCATCACAGCCTGATTCATACACCGGATTGCCATCCACATTGTAAATGGTTTTTACCTGATTTCCATTCCGGTCAATGGACAGTACTCTCCTGCCTTCCCTATCATACCGGAACGTCTCACTATTTCCTTCCTGATCAACGATTTCACAAACCTTTCCCTGGCTGTTATACCGGTAGGTGATCACGCCTCCATTGGCATCTGTGGTGCTGGTCACAAGGCCCATGCTGTTATAGGTATAGGTTTCCATTCCTCCATCTGCATTGTGAACGCTGCGAATCCTTCCCCAACTGTCTGTGTCCATGCCTGTATGGTTCTGGTTTCCGTCCACAATTCCTGTCATTCGGCCATTGGCATCATAACGGTAAGACTGTGCGGCTTTTCCTTCTTTCCTGCTTCTGGTGGTGTAAACCTCCGTTTCCAGTCCATGAATCCCATAACGGTAAGTAAGTTCATTTCCGTCGGCCGTTCGTTTTTGGGAAATATTTCCGTCTGCAAAATACTGGTTCTCCTCCAGTACCGTTCCCGCTCCATTGGTTTTTGACAGTAGGTTTCCGTATAAATCATAGGAATACCGGAAGCTGTTTTCTGTTTCTGCCCTTTGCTCTCCCTGCGGCAGGATCTCTTTTTCCAAACGGTCATTTAAATCATACTCATAACGGAAAACAGGACCCAGGCAGTCTTTTACATGGGTGATCCGGTTCTTTAAATCGTACTGGTAACCCAGTTCCCAGACTTCGCTTCCCTTTCCCTGGCGGGCAATCCTTGTAATATTTCCTGCATGGTCATAAGAAACCTTCACGGTCCTGTCAATGCCGTTTTGCCTGTCCAAAGTCCGTTCTGAACTCAAACGGTCACAGCAATCATACTCCCGGAAAATCTCATATCCCTCCGGTGTCTGTATCCGGATACGGTTGCCATTTTCATCATAATCATATCTGGTAATGGCCGCTTTGGCTTCTCCTGGCACAGCAGGCAAACCGCTGTCAAGCTCCTCTTTTGTCTCTATCAGTCTTCCGGCTCTGTCATAATGGTAATGGATTATCTGGCGGATTCCATCGGAAATTGTTTTCTCTTCGTAAGTGCGCTTTCCCTGAACATCATAGCGGAACCGGATCGCTGCTCCCTGGCCATCTTCTACCCGAATCAGGCGGTCGCGTTTGTCATAGGAAAACTTTAGATGAAGCCCGTTTCCTTTTAGAGGACTGCTAAGGCTAAATATAACTTACGCCGTTCCAAGAAGAACATCATAGTCACTTCTTTCTTGCATACCAGAAATTTATTCCATTACTTACTGCAAAAAAACGGAGATGGTTTAAACCAGTCTCCGTATTTGCTTTCCTATTAATATGTATCTCTTCTCTTATATTTTTCCCAGCCACATTAAAATTTGTAATACGATAATACCTATGCCAAGTATTGCGGCAAATCCTCCAATGACTTTTGCTGCCGTCACTGATGGCATTTTAGGAAACTGCTCTGCTAATTGATTCGCTGGTGTTATTACCAGCTTTGTACCAAATAATATCATTACTATAGCCATTATAAAATTTAACATTTCTTTTCCTCTCTTTGTTCTTTTCTTTTAGATTTTCATAGGTAATCTTACAGACAATTTTAGCCACTACAAGGCTCACTGGCGATTACCTTGACCGGACTTTCACCGGCAAGCTGATGAAAGCTTTCAGAACACACGACTTTCACCCATTAGAAACGTGCGCCCCAAGGCGCACTATCAACAGTGGACTTGTGTCAATAACGTAGACACAAGTCCATATTCAAGTATAAATACACTATCTTATTAATCTTCTGGATATGCACCTAAAAACTTAAAATAACCAAATTGATCATTTTTTATTTCTTTTACTTCTCCTTCGTATTTTAACTTGCCAATAACAATAGCAACATTATACTCCCCTTCTAAACCATTTATATAATCTTGTTTAAGTAATTCAATATCAAAAACCATTGCATCCGAAAAAATATCATTTATATTATTTGACATTCTATTATTTACTATTGTAACTAAATAATCTTCATCATAAGTATTTATACCAAAGTCAATTCCAAATTCTGAGCCAATACAATCAGCCTCTAATAGTTCATAATCCTTTTTTTAATATTTATAAAGTAATTCTTGAGAACTACATGTTCCTATAAAAACAGAAACATATTCATCATTGCTAAAAGTATAATCCTTTTGTTCAACTTCTCTCATTTTTAATCTCCTTAAATTTACATGAACTAATCTTCAAATAATTATATTTTTAATAAAACTTGATTAACATTTTTCTTTGTTTTCGTTATTATCATTTTTTATATGTTCTGGTAATTCCTCACCGCGTTTAAAATATCCCGGCAATGCATCTCCCCCTCCTTCAATATGTACATCAGCCCACTCTCTAACTTTTTCAACATATTCTCCATAGCTAGTACTTGTACGAAATAATTCATCTATCTCTTTATGTGCATATGAACCAGCTGAAGAACCAGTATGTGAGCCACTTATTAACTCTCCAGTTTTAGGATTTAATATATTATTGAAATACCATTTACACCAAAAAGTTACGTGGTCATGAACGACTCCTTTAAACCCATAACAAGTGAATCAAGACAATAAACATTCCTTAAATTTGTTTGATCTATTTACCCAATTCAAAGCATCTATTTTTAGTGGCTTCTGGTATCGACTTTCTGAAACTATTTCGGTATTGTATGTTTTCAAAGGAGGAAAATATAATGACCGAACAAGAATTACTGGATATGTTTATTAATGAGCGTATCAACATGTTAATTGATACCTTTCATCAAAACCAGTCTGTCAAATCTGAACAGGAGGAAGAACGAATTCTGCAAGCTGAGTTTATTATTGAAAATTTGCCAGACAAAGAGAATAAACTGGTTAAAAATTACATTAGCACTCTTATAAGCCAACTTGCTTTAGAAGAAGCTTTTTTGTATCAGCGTGGGTTTATTGATGGAATAAAGGTTCTTAGATATATTAGCAAATTGTAAATTCTTACTCAAAAAACCTGGAACATAACAATTAAAATAATTTGTTCCAGGTTTTTATATACATCTATTTGGAATACTCCCTTATTTAAATGATTTCTGTAAATCTTCTAAATACTGATAGAAATTTGAAAGCAAATTATTTTCAGCATCCTCCTGATTGTTAAAAGTTGCTGCTTTATCATTTGGCATATAGTATATAAAATCATTCATTTCTATCGGATAATTGAAATCCGCATATACTTCTGCTATTTTTTTTAATAAATATTCCTTTGAGTTTTTATATTCTTCTTTTAAATAGAATAATATAGCATATCTAATCTTTTTTAATTCAATTTCCTCAAATAACTCTAAATCAGGAATTAATTTCTCAGTTATTATTGATGAAATTATTTCTTCTTTTTTCAAGCCTCCCCATGCTAAATTATTAATAAAATCATTCTCTTTATAATCATCGGATTCCATTAATTCGATAGCATAAATTTCAACTTCAGTGTTCTCCATCAAATTATTTATTAAAGCTGTGTAAATTGTTGCCCATGAATATTGAACACCAGATAAACTCATCATATTTAGTGTTACTTTCATTTAATTTCCTCCATTTGCAATTTGGTAGTGTCAAATTTGACACACCATGTTTTATTAAAAAACTTATATTTTCAAGGTTTACACTACTTTTTCCAATAAAAAAGCAATGACCTCCCTTTTTTGGTGAATACTGTGAGTAACTGGCTCCAATAAACACACGAAAGGATCTCATTGCTTATGGACATTATTGCCTATTTACTCACTATCATTCAAGATCAATATAAAACTATTTGCTGGCTCCTGAATCTTCTATGCAGATATGTTCCTCTCAAACAGTGGGCTTTTGATGACTCCCACTCGCCAAAGTATCAGAAATTCACGACTGACCGCCTGCCTGTCATCAAACCTTTCATTAAACAGGACTGGCAATTCCTTCTTGAGTACTATCTCTGGAAATATGGCAAACCCACAAACCCCGTACAGCGCCACTCCACTTCCAACATTCCCACGGATACTGTCTGCCCTCGTTGTGGGGCTCCCCATCATTTTCTTTATGACA
Organism: Lacrimispora sinapis; assembly: GCF_043633585.1. Lineage (NCBI taxonomy): Bacteria > Bacillati > Bacillota > Clostridia > Lachnospirales > Lachnospiraceae > Lacrimispora > Lacrimispora sinapis. Next base: position 2,634,554 of record NZ_CP141832.1, read on the forward strand.
ACAACGGCGGTAATGGACAATACCAGTGTAAAGTCTGCGGGCAAACCTTTGTTACCGGCGAAGTCGTTACCTCTCTGGTTCGTTTTATCTGCCCTTACTGCGGACACTCTCTGGTTCCTAAAAAAGACCGTAAATTTTTCCGCATTCACAAATGCATCAACCCGAAATGTTCCTTTTATTTGCGCAATCTCTCCAAGGTTGATCCGGAGCCTCTCCATGAGGACTTCGGGAAAAACAAATACAAGCTTCACTATCTCTACCGCGAATTTACGGTGGATTTCTTTCGCATGGATTTAGATTCCCTCCCTAAAAACGCCTCTTCCTTAAAGTTCTCCAAACACAATGCACACATCATGTCTCTGTGCCTCACCATGCATGTCAACTTAGGACTTTCCCTGCGTAAGACTGCTCAGGCTCTTGCTGATCTTTACGGCATTAAAATCTCACACCAGCAGGTTGCTAATTATGCAAGAACCGCTTCGGCTGTTATCAAGCCTTTTGTGGATCATTACAACTATAAAAAATCCAATACCTTTACTGCCGATGAAACCTATATAAAAGTCCGTGGCATCAAAGGATACATCTGGTTTATTATGGATGCTGCCTCACGCTCCATCCTTGGCTATCAGGTATCTGATAACCGCTCCGTTGGCCTCTGTATTCTGGCTATGCGCATGGCTTTTCGTGGACTTTTGAAACTCCCCGAAAAGTTCCGTTTCATTGCAGATGGCTATAGTGCCTATCCGCTTGCAGCTCTCCAGTTCGCACAGGAACTGGGGGAGGATTTTAAATTTGATATCACACAGGTCATCGGACTTACCAACGAGGATGCAGTCTCAAAAGAATTCCGGCCTTTCAAACAGATGGTGGAGCGGCTCAATCGAACCTTTAAGGCTTCTTACCGGGTAAGCTGTGGGTATGACAACTATGACGGGGCCAATTACAACGTAGCCCTTTGGGTTGCCTACTACAACTTCCTTCGCCCCCATAAACACAACCGCGGCCAGGTGCTCAACAGGGTGGAAATGCTGGAGCATGCTGACAACATGCCGGGAAAATGGCAGCTTCTGATTCTTCTCGGCCAGCAGACCATCTTAAATCTGCAAAACCAACAGACTAACGGCACAATCTGTTCTTAGATTCTGAGTCAGAGGTATATCACCAGCCACCCCGAAAGGGGCGTGCCCTTGATGGCGCGCAAAGGCAATGCTACAATGCTGTGAATCAGACGGGGAAAACAAATCTGTTCTTGAGTTCTTCGCCGTCGGTGACACGTTCAGAGCATTGCTTTTGTGTGCCGTCAAGGGTGGCGGATACTGCCAACAACTTACATATCTGCAATTTTCAAAGTTCTAATTGAGCCGTCTCGGCTCGTTGAAGGTTTTCATAAATCACTTGACACTACCTGCAATTTGGTTTGGATAACCTGTGATTTTACCTCCCGGAATAAATCGTCTGTGCGATATATTTCCATTAGGCTCTTTTATCCACTCAAAAATGCCTGTAGAATCAGTTACTTTTGTATTCATTACATCCATTTTGTAAGCTGTACCATTAACTTCAATCCTTTGATTTGCAAGTATCTTATCATCATAATATTTATAACCACCCTCAATTTGATATAGATCTCTAGTTATTCTATCTCCTCCAACAATCTGAGTATGTACTGCATCTTTTGCATAATTATCAATGATATCAGGAAAGCCATGCTGTCCATCAGAAGGTTTTGTTGCACTTCCAACTCTAGTACTATCAGTTATAGGATTATTAGTAATACTCTGCCCCGAACCCCCAGCTTCAGAATTTTCCCCCTTTATTTTACATTTTTCTCCCTCATACCCACTAGGATCATAATAAACCACCGGATTATTCCCACAGTACGCATACAGGTTCAGTCCATCCCCTCGATACACATCTTCCTGCATGAACCTGCCAACCACTGGATTATAAAACCTTGCTCTTAAATAATACTGGCCGGTTTCCTGATCGTATTGCTGACCGGTATACAGGATTCGGTTCTTAACTTCTTCCGAGTGCTGCCGTAAACTTCCAAAAGCATCGTACTCATAGAAGTTTTCAATCGTTCTCTGATTCCCCGTTATGTACGCAGTACTGTTCTGCTCGTCCAGATGATAAGCATGGGATCCATCTCTTCCCTCTGTCTCACTTCCAGCTATTCCATATCCAAGAATATATCTGGTTTTGACAGTATCATTGTCATAGGTTTCTGCCTGAAGCTCACCATTATAATAGAGGAAACGGGAGATTTTCCCATTGACGGATGTTTTGGCTCTTAAAAATTCTCCGTCATAGAAATTTTCTAACTTGAAATTGTCTTCCTTCACCTCCGTTTGCTGGCCAAACGGATTGTATCCATACCTCCTTTTCTTTCCATTTGCATTTTCTTCCAGGAGATTCCCCTGCATATCATACTCATATGCACAGCTTTCTCCCTGCAAACTTTTTTCAATTAATTGATTTCTTCTATTATAACCGTACGTCTCTTTTCCTGCAACAGACTCCTTTTCCTTCCTATAGTTCACCATAAACCATGGGGTTCACAGAAATATCATAAACCAATGGCAGCGCAGATTTGATGTACCATTCCCAGTTAGCCCTGCGTCGCAAAATTTCGCCCCTGTAGGACCTTTAAAACCGATGGTGGAACATGTGCCCAACAAGCCTTACCAAGCCTTGTTGGGCATATTTGAAAAGAATTGCGTTTTCCTTTTTTATCTGATAATTGTTCGGATTACTGCTACCTACTGTTCACCTTCCTGTTGCTTTATCAGGAAAATGTCGCACATCTGCACCATTTTAAAATCTCATAACAGGAGATCTACTCTCATTACTTGCCATAAAACAAAGGTAAACCACGGGGTCGAAAATGATGCAGGTTAGAGGCAGGTGCTACTTACGGCGCACTTGCCAGCTTTCAGCAGCCGGCAATACCAGCTGTACAAGGATTTTGGTCAAAGCTTTTTTTGTTTATTAGGTGACTATCAATAAAGATAAAGTCACCCGTTAGGTGGCTGTAACCACTCTGACATCAGCTGAATTCTGGACTTAATAAGATATCTATGCAGATACACCTCTTAAAATTTCACCGATTTTTTTTGCCAATTTACATAGATCAACTTACTTAATTTAACTTTATTGATCACCCATGAAAAAGTTTATCCTATCTTTTATATCTTTATCAACGTTATTTCTATTTCTTATCTCATTTAACAAATCAAGATATGATTCTTTATTAACTAACTTGGGATCATTAATTATCCTATTCATCATCCAAATTGTATGCAAAGTAGGCTTTCTCTTAACGGATTGATACAATAGTTCCTCGTAACCATTGTTATAAAACGTCTCAACAAAATGAGTTAATGGACCTGGTTGTCCAAAATCAGCCTCCGGGAAATCTTCCATTAACTGAAGTATTGGTTCAACAAAATTATATGGAGTCTCGGATTCCTTTATACTATCCACTACATCATACGCAATATTAATAAAATCATCTTCGCTAACTGCTTTTCTTAAAGTTTCTATAAATTCCTGTTCATTATTATTCATAACCTTATTTACCTCTCTTCATAGTATTGGTGATATGCTGCAATGCTTTGGTCTGTGCTTCTAAAACAGAACTTTCTGGTATCTTACTATTGCTAGCTAATATTGTTACATTAGCATTAACATTCTCAATTGGAGTTTGTGTTCTTGCATTATGTTGTCTTTGAGCCCTATTTACATCTGCATGTACTTCGTGAGGCAATGCCATAACAATATTCTGCTTTGAAGCATCAGTTGACAATCTAGTAGTTGCTAATCCTTGTTCATTAAGATTTGCATGTTGCCAAATTTCATGTCCTTCTAGTCCATCTCCTACAACTGAGCGTTTTGCAAAGTCTTCATATGTTGTAACCTCGTAAGCTTCTATAGGCGTCTGCCCCGACCCCTTAGCGACATTATCTTTAGGTTTTTCCCCCTTTTATTTTACATTTTTCTCCCTCATACCCACTAGGATCATAATAAACCACCGGATTATTCCCACAGTACGCATACAGGTTCAGTCCATCCCCTCGATACACATCTTCCTGCATGAACCTGCCAACCACTGGATTATAAAACCTTGCTCTTAAATAATACTGGCCGGTTTCCTGATCATATTGCTGACCGGTATACAGGATTCGGTTCTTGACTTCTTCTGAGTGCTGCCGTAAACTTTTAAAAGCATCGTACTCATAGAAGTTTTCAATCGTTCTCTGATTCCCCGTTATGTACGCAGTACTGTTCTGCTCGTCCAGATGATAAGCATGGGATCCATCTCTTCCCTCTGTCTCACTTCCGGCTATACCATATCCAAGAATATATCTGGTTTTGACAGTATCATTGTCATAGATTTCTGCCTGAAGCTCACCATTATAATAGAGGTAACGGGAGATTTCCCCATTGACGGATGTTTTGGCTCTTAAAAATTCTCCATCATAGAAATTTTCTAACTTGAAATTGTCTTCCTTCACCTCCGTTTGCTGGCCAAACGGATTGTATCCATACCTCCTTTTCTTTCCATTTGCGCTTTCTTCCAGGATATTTCCCTGCATATCATACTCATATGCACAGCTTTCTCCCTGCAAACTTTTTTCAATTAATTGATTTCTTCTATTATAACCGTACGTCTCTTTTCCTGCAACAGACTCCTTTTCCTTCCGGTTTCCGCAAAGGTCATATTGATAGGAAACGGCATCTCCATCGTAGGTTTCTTTCAATAAACGGTTCATGGAATCATACTGATATTGAATTCCAGTTACGATAGGATTTTTATTTATATCTTCACCATCTATTGCTTTGCCCTTGTTAAACTCCCCTAAGACTACCCGGCTGCCTGTTTTGGCTGTCCGGTTTCCATTTAAATCATAATCATACCGGAAGTCAAACAACGGCTGTTTTTCGGAGACAAACGTAGCCAGGCGGTTGATGTTTCCGTCCGTGTCGTATTCATAAATAGTCTTCACTCCATTGAAATGACGTATGGTCTCAAGCCTTCCATCTGGGTAATGGCTGTATTGTACGATCTCATTTCCAGTCTGGTCTTTGATGTTCTTTAAACTCCCTCTCCAGTCATATCCATAAAATAGCATTTTCCCTGTGACATCCGTCAGGGTTTTTAATGATCCGTCTTTATTATAAGTACAGGAAACAAGCGTCTGGCCCGAAGATGATTTCTTTATCAGCTTTCCATCCGGACGATACTCATAGGTATAGCAGAAACCTCCGGACACCGCCTTTTTCTTTCTGCCAAAGGAATCATACTCCCAGCTTCTGGTTACCTGATTCCCATTCCGGTCAATGGACAGTACTTTCCTGCCTTCCCTATCATACCGGAACGTCTCACTATTTCCTTCCTGATCAACGATTTCACAAACCTTTCCCTGGCTGTTATACTGGTAGGTGATCACGCCTCCATTGGCATCTGTGGTGCTGGTCACAAGGCCCATGCTGTTATAGGTATAGGTTTCCATTCCTCCATCTGCATTGTGTACGCTGCGAATCCTTCCCCAACTGTCTGTGTCCATGCCTGTATGATTCTGCTTTCCGTCCACAATTCCTGTCATTCGGCCGTTGGCATCATAACGGTACGACTGCGCAGCTTTTCCTTTTTTCCTGCTTCTGGAGGTGTAAACCTCCGTTTCCAGTCCATGAATTCCGTACTGGTAAGTAAGTTCATTCCCTTCGGCCGTTCGTTTTTTGGAAATTCTTCCTGTTGCTTTATCAGAAAAATGTCGCACATCTGCAACCATTTTAAAATCTCATAACAGGAAATCTACTCTCATTACTTGCCATAAAACAAAGGTGAATCATGGGGTCCAAAATGATGCAGGTTAAAGGCAGGTGCTCCTTACCGCGCTCCTGCCAGTTTACAGCAGCCGGCAATGCCGACTGCATAAAGATTTTAATCAATGCCCTCCTTTTTTATTAGGTGACCGTCAATAAATCAATAGTCACCTGTCAGATGGTCGTAACAGCACTGGAGCTAGCCAAATTCAAAGCTGGATCGGCTACAATTAACTAGACAGAAATTTTAAGGGCATATATGATAGTATTAATAAGGAAAGGATGATGCCCTATGTCTCAAAACAAAAAACCAAGACCACGCCGTACATTTACTCCTGAATTAAAACAACAAATCGTTGATCTCTATCGAGGTGGAAAAAGAAAATGCGATATTATCAGAGAATACGATATTGCAAGTTCTCTCCTTGATAAGTGGATTGCACAGGCTAATAACAGTGGTTCCTTTAAAGAAAAAGATAACCGTTCTACAGAAGATGCCGAACTGCTTAGACTTCGCAAGGAAATTCAGCAGCTTAAGATGGAGAACGATATTTTACACCAAGGGTGGGCAGCGCCAAGCAAGCAGCGCTGATCTTAGGACGAAAGTAAATGTGATCAAGGCAAATACCCACAAATACTCTGTGTCAGCAATGTGTAGAGTCCTACAAATTCCAAGAAGCACCTATTACTACGAAGCAAAAGCAAAGAAAGATGAATCTGAATTGACAGCAAATATAATTGATATCTTTAAGGCGAGTCGTAACAATTACGGGACACGGAAAATAAAATCCGATTTAAAGGATAGAAATCTGATTGCCTCCCGTCGCCGCATCGGAAGGATTATGACGCAGGAAGGACTTGTTTCAAATTATACGACTGCCCAATTCCGTCCGCAGAAAGACACCTGTAACGAGTCAAAAATTGAAAACGTGGTTGACCGCCAATTCAATCAACAACCATATAGAAATATTGTTGTAAGTGACCTAACATATGTCCGGGTCGGTACGAGCTGGAACTACATATGTGTCCTTGTTGACCTATTTAATAGAGAAATAATCGGTTACAGTGCCGGACGCAACAAAACAGCAAACCTTGTAAAACAGGCATTTCAGTCCGTAAAGGGAAATCTGAAAGATATCCAGATATTTCATACGGATCGTGGAAACGAATTCAAGAATCAGACGATTGATGAAACTCTGAAAGCATTTGAAATTCAACGCTCTCTCAGCCATAAAGGGTGTCCTTATGATAATGCGGTTGCAGAAGCAACATTTAAAATAATAAAAACAGAGTTCGTCAGAAACCAGACCTTTAGCAGCTTATATCATCTTCAGATTGAATTGGCTGATTATGTAAACTGGTTCAATAACCACAGAATTCATTCTTCACTGGGATATCTATCACCGGTAAAGTATAGAATGATTACCCTTAAAAAAGTTGTCTAGAAAACTGTTGACAATCCAAGCTTTTTAAGGTATCTGCGTAGGTACAGCGTATAAAATTTTACCAATCACATTGTAAATGGTTTTTACCTGAATTCTGGTAACGGAAAATCCACTCTCATTTCTTGCTCTAAAACAGAGGTGAACCATGGGGTCGAAAATGATGCTGGTTAAAGAGCCGGGGGGCAAAAACTCCCCCGGCTCAGCTCACATCAGACCGCAGTGTGGACCGTCAAAAAACTATTTGTCCACATGTAATTCTACCTTCGTGATGAAATTCTATTATTTCGTTATAATCTGTTGAAAATAACCAAGTATCAGCTTCAACCGCTTTAATATCATCTAAATGATTGATTATAGAATTTAATCCGCACCTTATTATCGGCAAACCTTTTCCCCAAATAATATAATAGATGTCTTTTGAACAAATTTCTTTTAATTCTGACTCAAATTGGATATGTTTTATATTTTTTATTTTCTTTCCTTCCTCCCAATCAATACCCCAAGGAGTAAAAATCAATATTTTTTTAAAGTCATTATACACTAATACCTCTTCTTCATTATCCAATATAATGCCATCATTATGTAGTGCTTCTATGCACTCTTTCAATAGTATATTATTTTCCCTTTCCTCATTCTTATTTTTCGCTTTATTAATATTTTTTAACTTTTCAAGCTTTTTTTTAAGCTCATCATTCATTTTGCAAATTCTCCTCTTTTAACGATTATACAAATCTATTATGGATTTATATTGCTCATAATTAATATCAATAGGTATAGCTATTTTTACAGCCTTGCTACCCTTACCTTTTGAAAAGTCTTCAAAATTGTAATGTACTCCCTTATCTGGGTCATAATCAAGCCTCCACCTCGTTTTTCCGTCCAATGATTGTCTACCTATCTTTTGTTCATATCCATAACTTGACTCCAACCTGCCTGTATATGGTTGTGAACCATTAGTAAAAGCACGTGATTTGTCAACCTCATTCATTAGAGTATTTCTGGCACTTTCATTAATAGATCTTAGTTTAAATTTATTTTATTAACCTTTCTACTAATTGAATAGCTTCAAACAAGGCAGCACAAATTAATTCTTTGTTACAAACCACTACTTTTTTTAAAACTGGTTTTTCCCAATTATAATTATAGATTACATTTAAAACAAAATTTCCTTTAGAATTACATTCAGGATACCAACCTAGATCAATTAAATAATTATTTGGATATTTTACTTGCAATAGATCTTCTGTAAGAGAATCCTCTTGCTCATCTAATTTTTTATCAAAATCAATATGAAACTCATTATAAACAATACTTCCTACACCAAAATCAATATTATTTAGCATAATTTCTCCTAATTTTTGTTTAATTTATTATATTCACTCTTACTTATAGGATGACCATGTATTGTATTGGCACTATTTTCTATTCTAATGTATGTGGTTTCCTTTCCTTCGCTAGCACCAATAACTCTCTCATACACTTTCGTCTTCCAATTCTTTCCGTTTGTAGTTGGTGTTCCTGTTTTCCATGCATCCCTTTCAAAACTTTCAATATCTATAATATCTGGTGAATATTTTGCAGGTCCGCTTTTTGTTGATTTTACTATGTCCTTCCAAGATTTGTTTTTTTCAGGAGTATGTTTATGACCGTGATTTGTCCATTGAACATTATCACCCGAACCCTCAGCGCCATTATCTTCAGGCTTTTCCCCCTCTTTTGAACAAACAACTTTTTTCCCATACCCACTAGGATCATAATAAACCACCGGATTATTCCCACAGTACGCATACAGGTTCAGTCCATCCCCTCGATACACATCTTCCTGCATGAACCTGCCAACCACTGGATTATAAAACCTTGCTCTTAAATAATACTGGCCGGTTTCCTGATCGTACTGCTGACCAGTATACAGGATTCGGTTCTTAACTTCTTCCGAGTACTGCCGTAAACCACCAAAAGCATCGTACTCATAGAAGTTTTCAATCGTCCTCTGATTCCCCGTTATGTACGCAGTACTGTTCTGCTCGTCCAGATGATAAGCATGGGATCCATCTCTTCCCTCTGTCTCACTTCCAGCTATACCATATCCAAGAATATATCTCGTTTTAACAGTATCATTGTCATAGGTTTCTGCCTGAAGATCACCATTATAATAGAGGTAACGGGAGATTTTCCCATTGACGGAGGTTTTGGCTCTTAAAAATTCTCCGTCATAGAAATTTTCTAACTTGAAATTGTCTTCTTTTACTTCCGTTTGCTGGCCAAACGGATTGTATCCATACCTCCTTTTCTTTCCATTTGCATTTTCTTCCAGGAGATTCCCCTGCATATCATACTCATATGCACAGCTTTCTCCCTGCAAACTTTTTTCAATTAATTGATTTCTTCTATTATAACCGTACGTCTCTTTTCCTGCAACAGACACCTTTTCCTTCCGGTTTCCGCAAAGGTCATATTGATAGGAAACGGCATCTCCATCGTAGGTTTCTTTCAATAAACGGTTCATGGAATCATACTGATATTGAATCCCGGTTACGATAGGATTTTTATTTATATCTTCACCATCTATTGCTTTGCCCTTGTTAAACTCCCCTAAGACTACCCGGCTGCCTGTTTTGGCTGTCCGGTTTCCATTTAAATCATAGTCATACCGGAAGTCAAACAACGGCTGTTTTTCGGAGACAAACGTGGCCAGGCGGCTGATGTTTCCGTCCGTGTCGTATTCATAAATAGTCCTCACTCCATTGAAATGACGTATGGTCTCAAGCCTTCCATCCGGGTAATGGCTGTATTGTACGATCTCATTTCCAGTCTGGTCTTTGATGGTCTTTAAATTCCCTCTCCAGTCATATCCATAAAATAGCGTTTTCCCAGTGACATCCGTCAGGGTTTTTAATGTTCCGTCTTTATTATAAGTACAGGAAACAAGCGTCTGGCCCGAAGATGATTTCTTTATCAGCTTTCCATCCGGCCGATATTCATAGGTATAGCAGAAACCTCCGGACACCGCCTTTTTCTTTCTGCCAAAGGAATCATACTCCCAGCTTCTGGTTACCTGAATGTGCCAGACTGCGACACGTAGCTGGAACCCAGTGGGGTACAAAGCGCTACATGAATATGGAGCATCTGAAAGAATTGGATCTCCAGAATCAGTCTGATATCATAGCCGGCTGACTACCGGCTACCTAACGGCTTAAATACAATTTGCGAAAAAATCTTGACACTATCATTTTACACTAAACAGACTGGGCAATTAGCATTTGAGGAAACATTTCTCTACCAACAAGGTTTTATGGCTGGGGTCAGGGTATCGAATTCTTTAAGAACATTATAGCAATCAAAAACACAGCCAGTAAATTAAGGCTGCGTTTTTGATTGAAATTAAATAAGTTAATATTTGTTTAAAATTTATAACCTTATAAAAATTTATTTGATTTTAAACTTAATTTATTTCTTTTTCTCTATATATTAAGGGTAATAGATATTGGCTAGCAAGACCTGCAATCTCAATTGTATACCAATTAACAGCAATTAAGTAATCCATTGTTTCATTAGATACAAAGTACTCCATACCATATGAATTTTCGAACAATTCTCCTAATCTTTTAGCATTATTGACTTTTACTACAGTTTTTCTTGCAATATTACTATCCTGGCCCCAAAAAACATATGCTGGTTCTTCTTTAAGGTAATGAGAATAAGTAAATTCATACTTTTCTGTAGGTATTGAAACTGTATTTTTACCGATACCCAAATGTCCATCTGTCTTAAAGGGATTATAAAATGCTAAAACAGCCCTAATATACCCTTGAGCCTCATTCTCATTCAGCAGACAAATCTCAATATTTAGCTTATTACTTGTTTCAATTAATTCTTTTACATAATCCAACATATTCACACCTACTTTCTCGTTGCTGGAACCCTATCTACAAATATATGTCCCCTAATTCTATTGCTTCCCTTACCTGCAGTTTGATATCCGATATGAGGCACATGTGGTCCTTCTCCAAGTTGTCCATTAGGTTTAACATTATTCCACTGCGGAATGTCCATATTTACATTCGCCCCATTAGGCCCTTGCCATTCTACAGGTATACTTTTCCCGTACTCATTAGTGCCCCACTTAGTCACTTCGAACTCTTCTTTGGAAACTCCCGTTCGCCTGAATGCTTCATCAAGTCCATCTTGATATGTTTTTCCGGTACTTCTAAGATCGACATCTTTTTGAGAATTGAATTCCCAATTGCTACCTGTAAGACCATCCCCCGAACCCCCAGCTTCAGAATTCTCCCCCTTTATTTTACATTTTTCTCCCTCATACCCACTAGGATCATAATAAACCACCGGATTATTCCCACAGTATGCATACAGGTTCAGTCCATCCCCTCGATACACATCTTCCTGCATGAACCTTCCAACCACTGGATTATAAAACCTTGCTCTTAAATAATACTGGCCGGTTTCCTGATCGTATTGCTGACCGGTATACAAGATTCGGTTCTTAACTTCTTCCGAGTGCTGCCGTAAACTTCCAAAAGCATCGTACTCATAGAAGTTTTCAATCGTCCTCTGATTCCCCGTTATGTACGCAGTACTGTTCTGCTCGTCCAGATGATAAGCATGGGATCCATCTCTTCCCTCTGTCTCACTTCCAGCTATACCATATCCAAGAATATATCTCGTTTTAACAGTATCATTGTCATAGGTTTCTGCCTGAAGATCACCATTATAATAGAGGTAACGGGAGATTTTCCCATTGACGGAGGTTTTGGCTCTTAAAAATTCTCCGTCATAGAAATTTTCTAACTTGAAATTGTCTTCTTTTACTTCCGTTTGCTGGCCAAACGGATTGTATCCATACCTCCTTTTCTTTCCATTTGCATTTTCTTCCAGGAGATTCCCCTGCATATCATACTCATATGCACAGCTTTCTCCCTGCAAACTTTTTTCAATTAATTGATTTCTTCTATTATAACCGTACGTCTCTTTTCCTGCAACAGACTCCTTTTCCTTGCGGTTTCCGCAAAGGTCATATTGATAGGAAACGGCATCTCCATCGTAGGTTTCTTTCAATAAACGGTTCATGGAATCGTACTGATATTGAATCCCGGTTACGATTGGATTTTTATTTATATCCTCACCATTTATTGCTTTGCCCTTATCAAACTCCCCTAAGACTACCCGGATACCTGTTTTGACTGTCCGGTTTCCATTCAAATCATAGTCATACCGGAAGTCAAACAACGGCTGTTTTTCCGAGACAAACGTAGCCAGGCGGCTGATGTTTCCGTCCGTGTCGTATTCATAAATAGTCTTCACTCCATTGAAATGACGTATGGTCTCAAGCCTTCCATCCGGGTAATGGCTGTATTGTACGATCTCATTTCTAGCCTGGTCTTTGATGTTCTTTAAATTGCCTCTCCAGTCATATCCATAAAATAGCGTTTTCCCTGTGACATCCGTCAGGGTTTTTAATGATCCGTCCTTATTATAAGTACAAGAAACAAGCGTCTGGCCCGAAGATGATTTCTTTATCAGCTTTCCATCCGGCCGATACTCATAGGTATAGCAGAAACCTCCAGACACCGCCTTTTTCTTTCTGCCTAATGAATCATACTCCCAGCTTCTGGTTACCTGATTCTCCCCTTTTTCATCACAGCCGGATTCATACACCGGATTGCCATCCACATTGTAAATGGTTTTTACCTGATTTCCATTCCGGTCAATGGACAGTACTCTCCTGCCTTCCCTATCATACCGGAAGGTCTCACTGTTTCCTTCCTGATCAACGATTTCACAAACCTTTCCCTGGCTGTTATACCGGTAGGTGATCACGCCTCCATTGGCATCTGTGGTGCTGGTCACAAGGCCCATGCTGTTATAGGTATAGGTTTCCAGTCCTCCATCTGCATTGTGTACGCTGCGAATCCTTCCCCAACTGTCTGTGTCCATGCCTGTATGGTTCTGGTTTCCGTCCACAATTCCTGTCATCCGGCCGTTGGCATCATAACGGTACGACTGCGCAGCTTTTCCTTCTTTCCTGCTTCTGGTGGTGTAAACCTCTGTTTCCAGTCCATGAATCCCATAACGGTAAGTAAGTTCATTTCCGTCGGCTGTTCGTTTGAGGGAAATATTTCCGTCTGCAAAATACTGGTTCTCCTCCAGTACCGTTCCCGCTCCATTGGTTTTTGAAAGAAGGTTTCCGTATAAATCATAGGAATACCGGAAGCTGTTTTCTGTTTCTGCCCTTTGCTCTCCCTGCGGAAGAATCTCTTTTTCCAAACGGTCATTTAAATCATACTCATAACGGAAAACAGGACCCAGACAGTCTTTTACATGGATGATCCGGTTCTTTAAATCGTACTGGTAATCCAGTTCCCAGACTTCGCTTCCCTTTCCCTGGCGGGCAATCCTTGTAATATTCCCTGCATGGTCATAAGAAACCTTCACGGTTCTGTCAATGCCGTTTTGCTTGTCCAAAGTCCGTTCTGAACTCAAACGGTCACAGCAATCATACTCCCGGAAAATCTCATATCCCTCCGGTGTCTGTATCCGGATGCGGTTTCCATTTTCATCATAATCATATCTGGTAATGGCCGCTTTGGCTTCTCCTGGCACAGCAGGCAAACCGCTGTCAAGCTCCTCTTTTGTCTCTATCAGTCTTCCGGCTCTGTCATAATGGTAATGGATTACCTGGCGGATTCCATCGGAAATTGTTTTTTCTTCGTAAGTGCGCTTTCCCTGAACATCATAGCGGAACCGGATCGCTGCTCCCTGGCCATCTTCTACCCGAATCAGACGGTCCCGTTTGTCATAGGAAAACTTCAGATGAAGCCCGTTTCCTTCTTCTTCCTTCAACTGCCCGTCCAGACTCCAATAGCCGCCCAAACGCTGTTCGCTTGTTTTATTTCCTTTGGCATCATAGGTATAGGTGGTTCTTTGGTACAGTACTTCCTGATCATCTTCCTTAACAGGGCGGTAAATTTCACAAAGCTGGCCTTTCAAGTCATAGGTATACCAGGTGGTACGTCCTAAGGCATCGGTTTTTCTGGTGGGATTGCCCAACAAGTCATAGGCATATTCTGCCTGCAGACTTCCGTCCGGACCGGTGACCCGTTCCAGATGGCCTAAGCTATCATATGTATACAGCCAGCCTTCTCCATCATCCTTTTTGGCATCATAGGATTCCGGCAAAACATGTTTGATCCGGTTTCCATTGGCATCATAAAAGATTCGCTCGCAGCCTCCGTCTGGATAGTGAATCCGAATCTGGTTTCCGTCACTGTCATAATCATAGGAAATTCCTTCTCCGCTTTCCATATCTTCTGCATAAGAATTCGGATGGATCTTCTTTAAGACATTGCCTTCTCCGTCCAGTATCTGCCTCTCGTGACTGCCATCCGGCCACACCGTATCAATCCGGCGGTCAAGGAAATCGTATTGATAAGTATATTCGCCCTTTTGCTGTTTCCACGCTTTTGGCGGATACATAGCCAGAAGTCTTCCCATACCATCATATAAGTAACGGGATTCGTTTCCTTCTCCATCCCGCACCATGGTTCTGTAATTTCTGGCATTATACCCATACTCCTGACGGCCGCATACATCCTCCTCTGCCATCAGCCGCCCCATGGCATCGTATTCAAAATGGACTTCCTCTCCGTCCGGATAAATAATTACTGACGGTTTCCCCTCGTACTCATTATACTGATATTTGGTTGTCTTTTTCAAGGAATCTGTTTCTTCCAAAAGCCTTCCTTTTCTGTCATAAAGATAGGAAGTAGTGGACCATTCATCTGCAGAAGAAACTTTTTCCTTTGCTTTCATCAGGTTATGATTATGATCATATTCATAAGCATACTTCCGTCCTGCATTGTCTTTCTTTTCTGCTAAATCCCCGGCTTCATTATATTGATAGACCGTGGTCAGCCAGCCTTTCTTCTTCTCCTCTGTGATACGTCCCATACAGTCATAGGACCAGTCTGTTTCCTGTCCAAGACGATCCTTGTACCAGATGCGGTACCCCTCCTCACTGTAATGAAAGGCTTCAGAAGTGCCGTCTTCATAAAGAACCGAAAGAATCTGCATTTCCTTCCCATACTCGTAAGTAACGTTTTTATTTCCCACACTGCTAAACACATGGACTTTCCGTTCCTCGTCCACGTATTCCGCTTGATAAATATCTCCGTTTGCAAGAGTCTGATGCACCATTCTTCCCTTTGCATCGTACCGGTTTTCCAGGTATGCCACGTTTGCCTGATCTACCGCTTTCGTCAGATACCCATTTTCATCATACTCATAATGAGTAATTCCCTGATCCATATGTACCACATCGGTCAGAAGACCGTTTTCATAGCGGTACTGCATGGTTCTTCCCATAGAGTCGGACAGCTGAATGAGCCGCCCATCCTTCATGGTTACGTGGATCTTATAACCGAGAGCAGTGGTTATTTCTTCCAAAAATTCTCCGTGATAGGAAAATGTCATGGCCTGGCCGTTTCTGTCCGTAATGGATGTAAGAAGACCATTTGAGCTGTAACGGTAGACCCGATGCTCCTTTTTGTCACGTATGATCCATTCTTCATGATCCTTGAAAAGCTCAAACCAGCTGCATCCATAGGTTACATTGACTGCCTTTTCACCGTCCCACTCGAAAATCAAATGATAACCGCAATCCAGAACTGCATGGCGTTTGTTTTTATCCTGATAAAGCCTTCCCTCATAAGAAAAGCTCCAGCCTGCTCCCAGTATGCCCTCCTGCGTAACCGTGGAATTGTATTTCCGCTCCAATCGTATGGACTCCCGGATATCAGGAAGAATAAAATCCGAGGCAGTGATTAAAAATGCACCGGAAGCTGCATCGACCGGCTCTCCAAAAAGCTGTCCAAGACCGCTTGATATAAAGTTTTCCTTCAGAGAGCGGGCCACATCTACTTCTCTTCCCGGCAAGGCGGCATCGGTTGCCACGTCTACAACCGTTCCGTACAAAGTTTGCACTCCGGCGCCTACAATCTTTTTTGCACCGCAGGATTTGAACAAGCTCTGGGCTTTTCCCATTAAGATATTACCGGTTCCCCCCTTAAACAAACCGAGGGCACCGTTGAATGCCATGTTTTTTATATCCACTCTGCCAGTGACCTGATATTCATTAATTGCACCAAAAATAGCAGAGCCTCCCACTTGGCTTACTAAATTGGCAACCTGGGATTTGGGACACATGAATTTGCTTAATTTGCCTATTTGGGCTGCTTTTGTAAGTGCCTTTCCGCTGACTACATCAAAAACCACATCGGTTATGGCTGATGCCATATTATAAGCGTCTTCATTTCCGCCAAATACAGTATCCCTCAGGAAATTGGCTGGCCTTGAAGCATCCAGGTTATTGACCTTACTGTGCCCATCCAACCCTTCTGCTATGTCAGCAACCGCAAACGTCGCTTTCACTCCTGCCGCAACCAGTAAAGGAGCCGCTGCTCCGCCAGTACACACCGTTAAGGCCGTAAGCCCCACCACCGTGGCAACACTTAAAACACCGCTTATGAATTTGCTTTTGCTGTTCTGCTTTGTTTCAATCAGGGAATCTCTAAGCGCATTGTTTTGTGCCTCCCGGTTCTCTGCATCATTTTTTGTCAGCTCCGCCTCCATGTCACCGGCAGAAGGGACTGCTTCCGGATGAGAATCCGCTTTGTGTGTCACAAGAGCGGATTTCACATCGGTCTTTTCCTCCATGGTAACAATGTCATCACCGCCGTCTCCTACCTGAAGAGTCACCTTGTTTTCTCCCGAAATCATTAAGTTGCGCACCGGGGTTTCTCCTCCGGCCATCAGCCCCTTCTGGGTCTTTATATTGATGTTTTTTCCGGTGAGAGACATAAAGCCTGCTTTATTAAGACTCAGCAAGATAGAACCGCTGGAATCAGGCGCATAGCTTAATGAGTCCTTTGTCATATCCATGGCGCTGCCGCTGGGGTCAGAGAAATTTTTATTATCCGGGTTTTTACCTCCCCCGCCGCCGCTTCCTTCTCCGCTCCCTATAGCATGGACAGCAACCGCGCTCTGTTCGTCATGCTCCGGAAAATAAATATGTACCTGGCTGCCCACTTCCGGCATACAGTAAAAACTGCTGCTTTCAATGGCATATGTAAAGTACTTCATCTTCGCAGACGGTTCGAAAGCCGGATCAATGTCAAAATGGACCCGGATCCGGTTTCCGCTCCGCTCTTTTACCGTGGCAGGAATGCTCATACCATAGATTCTTGGATTCTTTTCCTTTTCTCTACGGATTCCTTCCCGCCTGGCAAGAGTATAGCGGTAAACCAGCTCTCCCTTTAATGTGTTAAACTCCATCCCGATCACGATGGCAGGAATTTTGTTAAACGATACGGTCTCTCCCATCTGTAAATATCGTCTCGTCCTGATACTCCACCTGGATGCTTCCTGGGAAAGAACCCCCTGAGGCTTTAGAACTCTTGCATAGTGAGTCATATCCTTCTGAAGAACATAATCCTCCCGATCAAGCTTTGTCCCATAATCCAAATCCGGGATACCAAAAAATACTTTTCCGCAGTTGTCTTTTGTATCCACCATCAAATAGGTTCCAAAATGGCTGGCAAGCCTGCGAAGAAAAACCCAGTCACTTTCCTCATACTGCAAAAGCATTTCAGGTATAACCCCGTCACAGCCTGCCTCAGACTTTATATCAAATCTCCCATAGTCAGAAAGGACCTTTCTCGCTACCTCCATGTAAGTCATGGCTCCGTTTAAGAAGCTTCTGCTTTTTTCCTTTCGTTCCCAGTCCTTTGTATAGGAATACGCCTCCACATACAAAAACGGAAGTCCCTGTTCCACTTTTGTATAAACGGTTTCAATTTTTCCTTGAAAAACCACCTGTCCCCCGGAGTATTCTGCTTCCCTTACGATCACGGGAAGAACGGAAGCCATATTTACAAACTCTTCTGCCATATCACCGTCTACCAACAGTTTCAAAGCAAGAAATCCATGACTGTTTAATTTTTGTTTGAGCTGAAAAGTTTCCACCTGAATGATACCTTCCAATGAAAGCTCTATTTCCAGTTCCTTATATGCCAATATCATATCTCATTCCCCCTTACTCATGAGGTAACCGTTCATATGTATCTAATTTTTAATGATCTTTTGTCTCAAGTTTTCTCTATTTTGCCGTTATAATATTTTTTCTGGCATTACATGAATCACCTGATAATTCTGGGAAAAACACAACGTATTACATTTACATCATTTTATTCAGGAATCAATACACAACGCATTAAACCAACATTATTTCCGATATCTTTTTCTGTAAACGTAACGGTAGGAAGTCCTTCAAATTGTTTGTAATTAATTTCACCTTTTGAATCCGTAATTTTAAGATATCTAATTTTGCTTTCCTGATATGAATCCAATTGCATTTCTGACCAGCCAAACTGATTTGCCTGAGTTTTATTTCCAGCAATAAGCCCACACCAATTATAATAACCGGGATAATAGCTCTCATTTCCGTGGTAACCTTTATACGTCAAGTCAGATAAATTGTTATAGACCTCATTTTTAATTCTATAAGTTCCATCAGCCAAATCTTTGCCAACTTTATACATTCCCTCCGCAAATACAGTTTCCCCATATGCTGCTTCTGGATTTTGATACTTTATAGGACGAACAGTTGGTTTTTGACCCATTGGAATTAATATGCAATTTTGCAAATTTACAGCCAATTCATCTTCAATATCTGCATATCCAAATCGGCTAATTAAGGCTAACGTTTTATCCTTTTGGTCTGTTACCAAAGCTGTTCCAACCGATATTTCCATTGAAAGAACAAAATATTCACCCTTTGGTATTTCTTTTCCAACTATATACGAACCTTCATAATAAATCTTATTCCCCTTCATTTTCGGATAATTTTGTATAGGAACGGGTGCTATTTCTGTTTTTCTATTAATATTAACTATATCTCCGTCTTCTAAATAAAAAAATGACATAGGTTTCGTCCAATACGTTTGTATCTTGCGTTCACCTTTTACATTTTCTTTATATATATCAACGCTTACATTTAGAGAAACGTCCTCTTTATTTCTGAATACATAAAGTCCCTGGTTAATATTTTTTCCTACTATATATTCTCCTTCCCTGGTCCATTGGTCATTTTCAATCCACTGACTGCTCCACCTATCAACATCATGAATTCTCATCCCCTTTTGTTTTTCGTTCTCCATATAATACTTCCAGTAACCTTCTACTTGCTCTTCCAATTCTCGAACATCAAAACTGCCATAAGTATCATATCCATCTCCCTTTTCTTCTGAATGAGAAAAACGCTCCTCAGGCGAAATATTTGCGGCACAACCAGATAAAAAAGGTATGGTAAGTGAAAATATTAAAACATACACAATATGATTTACTTTTTTTGCACGATGAGCATAAGCTCTTCCCTGTATCATTTCCGCAAATTTCTCCTATAACATCGTTGACATCAATTAATTGATACTCTCTTTGAATTCAGAACTCTTACTTCGATTCAGATATTCATTATTAACCATTTCTTTCATCTGCTCTGCTTTCATATAAAATTCCTGCAATTTTTCTTTTGATACAATTTTTTTCACATCCAGATCTGCCTGCAAATAATCTCCCCAATCAGGTTTGATTTCATAAAAATCCGGAAGATAATAACAAACAGTTGTGCCGAATCCCCCATCATAACTCGTTGATACTTGTGCGGTATTTTCAATCCTATCTATATCGTAAATTTCCACATTCACCAAATATTCATTTGAGTAATACTTCCATTTTATTTGGGTGCTGATTCTTATCAAATCCGTTCCGTATACAGCCTCAATACCGGAATCAAATTTAAGTTTTAAATAATCTTTTCCATCATCGGTTACTATTTGGGCTGTTGTATGATTATCTTTAAAATAATCTGTATAATAATCAAGATTTTTTAAAACATCTTCTACCCAGGTATTTTGATGCACAGAATCTGTTCTGATAAAAGAATTGTATTTAATTAGTATCAATGTCATCATAAGAAACATTGCCAGAAAAACGAAACAGAAAATAATCGTTCTATTTTTCTTCATTTTTCCACTTCATAATATATAATCTTTGATTTTTTCTCTCATTGATAAAATTTCTTCGATTGTATCAGAATCCGAGTAGTGTCCTCCTCTAACAATTACATCAAACTTTCCTTTTTTGAAATTTAACTCCCTGCCTCCGGCTGCCCTGACTCAGTGATCTCAATCACCCCGCCATACATGCAGTACAGTTTGGCTCCTCCCATCAAAGGACGTTCTTCCTCCGTGTTCACCCCATCTTTTCCATGATCCCATTCCTGAGCAATGATATGGGGGGTACAAACGCCGACTACCTGAGGGGTTTCACTGTCCGCAGGCTCCTCTTTCTTCTTTTTCTTTTTTCCGCCGGAAAACAAGTTCATGACCTTGTCTGTAAATGTATCCGGACATGCTTCCTCCACTTCTTTCTGCACTTTTTCTGCTTCTTCTTTGGTACTGGGGTTTTCCATGCTATAGCAGCCCCCAAAGCAAATAACGTTATAGTCTCCTTTGCAGTCTTTAATGGTCATCTGAGCCTGATTCCGTAAAAAAATTCCATGGGATTCATGAAGTACCACCTTACTGGCCCTCATTCCTTTGGAACAGGTTGTACATGCTCCGTGTACCACATAGGTATCCGTCAATTCTGCCATGCTCCCACCTCCACTTCTTTAAATACAATTCCCATCACATTTCTGCGCAAAAGACTTTCTACTGCTTCCAGACTGATAAGGGGATTGAGAAAACGTTTATCATTTAATAAAAACACTTTATGTTCTCCAATCTTTTTCGGGTCAAGAACAAGCTTCTTTACGCTTCCATTGGAGTAAAATTCAGTTTCAGTTGAAAATACGTTGAGCCGTTCCAAAAGTAGATGGTGATAAACACGGATGGTCTCACGTTCCTTATCTGCGATTGTAACGGTTTTAAACACCATGTCATCTTCATAGAGATCAAGGACCTTTTTTACCTTGTCCGAGACTAAATAAACCGGACTCTGAATGAAATCAGGAGCCGCCTCTCCACTGTCTTTTGTCAGATACATCATGCTTGATGCTTCCAGATCCGGTGCATCTTCCTTATAGAAAATATGTCTCGGTCCGCAGATATCAAAATCCCGGAAGCGGATTATATCCGGTAAGGTTTTATCTTGTTCCATTGTAAAAAATCTCATCCATTTGCCCTCCTGTCGATCAGTATGGTCTGAAGCTGCTCCGGCTCCATGTGAAGGAAAGGGATATCCTTTTCTAAAAAGATTGAGTTTGTTAAGTCGGCTCCGGTAAAATCATTATCTTCCCATTTGCAATTTACAAAATCTGCCTGTCTAATCACTGCATTGCGGAAACTGCAGCCTTTGATGGTACAATCTTTAAACCGGGAGCCGGAAAGATTGGAATCGTCAAAGGATATTTGCGTTAATATACAATTTTCAAACTCATTGAACAAAAGGTATTTTCCTCTTCCATCCGATTCCTTAACGTCCATGAAATACCAGTACTTGGAAATAAGAGCATCCTCCTGTTCCTTGGAAAGACGCAGTGCCCTCTCCCAGTCTTTCTGGTACTTTTTTTCTCTGTCCACAAAGGCGATCAGTTCACTGGCATCCCGGTATTCTCCCCAGTAAATCCCCCAGGTGTCAAGCTTTGGTATCTCTGCAAAATCCTTATTTTCTTCAATATCCCGGAATAAAAAGCGAAGTTCTCCTGCCAGTATGTGGTTCCATTCCATGGCGTTATTCTGTAATATTTCAGAGATATCATACCGATTGATCTTCCCCATATATTTACCGGCGTCAAGGGTAAGCTTTTTCTTTACTTCCTCCAGTGTGGAAAAAAGAAAATCCAGAGAAAATGTGGTCTCTGCCGGTTCCGAATCCATATACCATCTGGCATCAAATGCCTGGAGAAAAAAGCGGTATTCCCCGCCAAGCATATCCACTCGCAGAAGGGAAAAATAGAAAAACATGATTTTCTCTTTTTCTAACCGCTGCACTTCCTCTTTTAGATTCTTAAAAGCCTCCCGGATTTCACCGGAAAGTTCCTCTGCCTGCTGCTGCAGACCATTGTAAAATTGAAGTTTTTTTTCTTCCAGATATTCCATCTCTTCCTCATGAAATTTCCGGAGTGCTTCCTTTCTTGTCATAAACTCCTCCTAATTCACCTTTACTTCGGTTCCCTGGATATACAGCTTTCCGTCCGCCGGCATCTTGATTGCCCCTCCCTTTACACAGGTCAAAACAGTGGATTCGAGAGCTTCAAAAGATACATCCTCTTCGGCAGAGATATCTATGCTATTTTCCGCTTCGATTTGTATGGTTCCCTTGGCACTTAACGTTACATCCCCTCCGTTTCCGATCTTGACACTGGCTGCGCCTCCGCTGGCAGAAAGATAGATTCCATCGGCAGCAAGCTTCATCTCCTGACCGTGTGGATTGCTTAAATATTTGGTAGAAGGACTTCCCATGCGATCCGGTACTCCCCCGCTCTTCCCGTCATAGGAGCTTACCGCACTGACCGCAATTACATCTTTAGTGTGTTTGGACGGAAAGTAAATCCGTACATTATCCTGTTTTTCCGGCATATAGTACCAGCCGCTGCCATCTGGTGATGCAGATAAGGTGGAAAATGGAAACCAGTACACATCGGTTGCTCCTCCTTTATCAATATCCAGATGAATCTTTATTTTGGTGCCCGATATATCCAAAACCTTTCCTCCCAGAGCCACACCGATCAAATGCATGGGATACCTGGGTCTTGAAAGAATCCCTTCCTTCTTCTGCAGTTCCATGCGGCAGTGGAGCAGCCCCCGTTCCAGTTCATAGGTAAGACGGCGGATCACAAAAGTTTTCCCCTCGGTCTGTACCTGCTCAAAAATTTCAGGAACATGACTGGTCTCCCCTTGAAGAACAAGAAAATCGTTATCACTGACAGAAGTTCCTTCCATCACCCAATAGCTGTATTCTCCCATTTCCTTGCGGTAACCGGTTTTTTCAAACTTCCAATTTCCCCATGAAATATCCGGTACTCCGCCATATAAACAAATGGAATCTGCGTTTGGACGACAGACTAAAACGGCGTTAAGTATGGACAGCATCCGTTTTAGAAACTGCCAGTCTGTCTCCTGATACTGAACAGCAATTTCCCCTAAGGGCTTATCCGGAATCGAAAGCTTTATCTCGCTGCCCGGATAATCTGCTAAAATCAACTGAAATAACTGGCTGTAAGACATGGAGGTGTCCTGAAAGGACCGGGACTTTTTTTTCTGATCCATAAGAATGCTCCGGCTTTTAGCCTCTGCCTGAATTGTTACGGTCCCTCCCTCTCCGGCTACAAGAACCTTGGTCAATATACCCGAAAATATCGGTTTCCCCCCGTCTACATAAACTGCTATGGAATCATTTTCGGAAAACCCAAACAAGGCTTCTTCGCCATCCTCCGATGTTAGAAAGCCATTTAGTCTTAAACTCCCATGCTCCCCAGGCGTGCAGTCCAGGGTGAGTTCGTTTAATTGTTCAACGGGAATTCCTTTTATCACGATCTGTTCTGCTGCATATGCCATATAACCGCCTCCTAATTTTCGTGAATTTCATCTCCGTGAAAGTTTACCGTTCCTTTTTTTATTTCAATATCTGCCCCCGACTGGCAGGCCACTTTTACACAGGTCTGAGACTTAATCGTTAAATCCTTCTTTGCTGCTATATTTAAATTTTCCGCCGCCAAAACCTTGATATCCTTTATGGCATTTAAAATCACTTCCCCGTTTTTCTTTAACAAAATACTTCCCTGACTATCTCCTGCAGCGATCAAAACTCCGTCCGCTGTCATCTGGACCTGATTCCCCTGGGCAGTCTGGATATTCCGTGTGTTTGGATTGCCCATGGAATCTGAAGGATTTCCTTCTTCTGGTTTATGGCCTTTGACATTGGTCACCACATAGGCTTCCTTTTCGTCAGCCACAGGGAAGTAAACCCGGATGCTTTCTCCATTTTCCGGCATGCAATACCACCCGCTGCCATCGGAAGAAGCTGCCACTGTGGAAAATGGAAACCAGTATTTTTCACCGGTTCCAGCCTCAATATCCATATTTACCTGTACCTGATTTCTCTGGACGGCTGCTATGGTTCCGTCAATAGAAACTCCCGTGATCTTTTCGTTGTAATAAGGCAATATTTTCAGTCCATCTCTCTGTCTTAACCGGTACCGGTTTTTTAAAAGTCCATCTTCCAGCATCCGTATGGCGGATTCAACAAACCATGGACTGCCTTTATAGGTGATCTGGCTACCGATGGATACAATGTCATAGGATACAACCTCATAAACGGCATTCTGGGCACGGGTAAGCTCCTGACAGCCATTTTCCTTCATGGCTTCAAGAGAAATAAAATCCTGAGACAAGGTAAATGGAAGGTCATCCCAGTTTTGTTCCTCCGGCTTTGGAGAAAGCCCGGCCTCAAAACGAATGTTGGGAAATGCCGGGTCCGGATATAAGCTTTCCTTATATTTGGATAAAAAACGTTTTAAAAATTCCCAGTCTGTTTCTTCATACTGGACCACCAGCTGGCCGATGGGAGTGTCCGGAATATGGACCATGTGGTCAGACCCCGGATAGCTTTCCATCACCTGGCTGATTAATTTATGTACTCCCATCTCGGGGTTTTGAAAAATCCGTTTTTTTCTCTCCACATCCATCTGACGGGTTCCATCCCAGGCTTCGATGCATACGACATACTCATCTCCATCCCGGTCCATGGAAATATTGTGGAGAACCCCATAGAACAGCACGTGCTCCTTTTCCTTTTGCCGGTACACCAGGGAAATGGTATTTTGGATCTGATGAAAATCATTTTCATCCATTTCGCTGTCAAGAACTGCTTCCACGAAAAGAAATGCATGCTCTCCCGGCTTTTCCGTAATTTTGATTCTACGAAAATAAGCGATTCCCATAGCCCCTAAATAGAGGTCTTTGTAGGTAACCGCTCCATTGTCATTCTCCTTGTTCTTCCCTGCTTTGATTTCCAAAAAGACCGCCCCCTTCTCCTTGTGCAAACCACTGATCCATTGCCACTATCATTGCTTCCAAAATAATCCCGTATGTATCCTTATCCTCTTTGAGACAATTATAATTTCCGGTAAGTGACTGTTCTTTTCCCTTTCTGCGAAATACGATATTATAAAGCCACCCTTTTCCAGTAGGTACATCAAAACAGATATATTCTAAGTAATCCAACTGTTTTTTTTCTCCCACTTTTGCATGAAGACCGTTTGATGCCATTCCGTTCACCAGCTGATTGCTCCACTGGTCAAAGGTTACAGGCTTGATTTTTGCTTTGGGCCAGGAAAGGATCTGACTGACCTCTTTGCTGTGATTGATATAAATTACGCCTTCTTTGTCCTCTTTGAACGCCTGATGAAAATTTTTAAATAGGATCATGGGAACTTTCTGGTAAGAATAGACATGGGTCTCAAACTCCAGATGTTCCCCCTCATAAAGTCTCATTTCCCCTGCACAGATCCCTTCCAGAGCCTCCTGCAAGGTCAGTTTTTTGACAGGAGCTGTTGCTTCTTTTTCTTTCTCTTTCTCTTTTTTTCTCCGTTCCCGTTCCATTTGCGCAATCTTTTCATCCAGATACATGGTAATCCTCCTTCTTATAAAAGCATCATGCCTCGTTTTCCCTGACTGCCCTGCCCTCGCTTGGTCTCTCCGCTTTTTTGGGTTCTCAAAACCTCTAAAAGGCCCCGGTAGATGGCGGCATTTCCTTTTTCTCCGTATTCCTCCCCCAGTCTGCAGGATAGATATTCCCGAATGAGTTCTGCGGTAACGTGTCCATCATTTCCAAGAGCTGCTGTAGAAAAGCTGATATCATACGGGTCCGAAGACCGGCTTTTCAACATTTCTTTGGAAAACTGCCTGATAATGCATGGGTTTAACGTGCTCTCTCCGACGGCTGCATAGGGCTGATGGATGAGATTGACGGTATCAAATTCCGTGGAGTAATCCTGTAGGTTTTCATGGCTTTCTCTTAATCTTGCTCCCTCCTGAAGGCGGAATCTGCAAAGTTCCATTTCACAGGCAGGGTCCGGCTTTTTATCTTCCAGAAAGATTCTGGTGTTACCTGTAATCTTCCCGGCCTCCCTTACTTCAGCCAGAAACTGCACCTTTAGATAGCGGATCTTATCCTCGGCCCTGCATTCCATTACAAAGGGCTTGTCCATAAAATAAAGATTCTTCTTCCAGATGACCATGCCCGAAGAAATAGTCAGCCTTCCATCATCCCAGGTAATCTCACAGCCCTTCACCACCCCGTCTCCATAATCCTGAAACCACAGTTCCAGGAAATTTTTGGGATAGTCCCTCAGCTTATCGAGCATCTCCACTCTCAACAAACGCTTCTTTTCAAATTGGGGATAATCGTATTGAAACATATTCTCTCCTTCCATCAGCATAAGATTATTTCATCCATGGACATGGTTTCTTCAATACCCATAATTCCAAAATGATACTCATAATATATTTCCACATGGTAAGGCAGCTCCACAAACATCTTGATCAGAAAATTCATTTTATCCACCAGGCTCTTGTCCTTTTTCCGTCCGATATAGACCAGGATTTCGTAGGAGTTCTGACAGCTATGATATACAATGTTATTGGGAATCAAAGCCTCCATCATGTCCTTAAACATATCCAGAGAACTTCCTGTTTCATATTGCTTTAACAAACCGCTTAAAATAAATTCCCTTTCATCCCGGTCAAATAAGGCCACAGCCTCTTTGGCATCCGCTCCAAAGGCATAATCCATTAGATCCTGATACAGAAGTTTTTTATGATATTCCTCTCTTGACATTCCGGAAAGGGCATCATTTTGAGCCAGCATATGGAAAATCAGATGAAAAAGATTTTCCCTGAGCTTTGGGAATTCCTTTAAATCCGGCCGGAAAAAGTCTTTAAAGATATTGTAAAAACGGTAATATGGATTTATTTCAACCACAGCCTCTTCTTCCATAATTTCCTGGTTTAAACATGGGGCGGACAGTTCCATGTAAGCGCTGAATTCACGAGGCATCTGATATCGGATGCTGTTTTCCGGCATTCCCTGTTTTCTCACCTGCAGCATGACTTCCCATAAATAATTCATACCAGCTTCCCTCCGCACTCATATTCCGGATATAATTCCTGTACTTCAGAAGTTACAAAGCTTGCCAAATCCCTTAAAAGCCACCGGTCCTTCCCCTTTGGTTTAAAATAGATCAAAAGCCGCTTTTTCCCTTTCCGGTCCCGGATTTCATCTTCCATGAAAAAGTTCATGGGGTAGGTCTCCAGTAATTCCTGGCTTTCTTCTTCCAAAACGCAGTCCTGATACTCTATATAATTTTCCAGTCCAAATCCCCGGATAAACCGCTCCAGTTCCCCTTTTGTTTTCACCATCTGTCCGGTTTTTCCCTGAAAGCGTTCTGCAAATCCGTCTTTTCTCAAATTCTCCATAACCGGATAGGTGTACCGGTCGATCTTATGGTCTGAACCGCTTCGGATCATGTAAACATCCCATTTTTTTGCATTGGCTATCTTGCCGGTCACCAAAAGCTTTTCACCGCTTTGACGCACGCTTCGGATACCTGCCTTCTCTTCCACCAAATAGGCATGTCCGGTTCCGTAATCCCTTATGGAAATCACATGTTCATAGTTTTCATGGTCACTGCAGGCCACCGGAAATCCTACGCTTTCCAGCTTTAGGTGCCAGACGTTCCATATGGGGATCAGATCATAGTGGATAAACTGATTGTACTCGCCAAAATCTCCTCCAAAATTTGTTACCGCTTCCTTATCCTCTGCTTCTTCCGGTAAACTGGTGATACAGATATCCACCATTTTAAATAAATAAGGAGCATTAATGGTCTTCCAGGGAATTCCGTTTTTCATAAAAAGGTGGTAAAGGTGCTCCATTTGTTCCAGGTAACGTTTGCTTGGTTCCAAACGGATCTCAACGGAATATTCTTTTCCGGCCTTTATAATTCCGGTAAAGCCCTCCTGGTTTTTCAAGATTTCTCTCACTTCCAGGGCATCGCACTGAAGAAAAACAGTTGCCACACGGAACTTGCCTTCTTCCTTTAGCTTTCTGCGTACATCGGAAACCTCATAGACCGGACTTTCCATATCTTCCTCGCACATGGGAGACATGAGGTGATGGGACTTATCCATATAGGACCGTTCCACTAATCCTGTACGGATGAGGTACCGGTTGATGTCATATACCAGATCATTCATGACCCGTTCCTCTAACATCTGGTACATTTTGACGTTAGTTTCATATAACTCCAGAAATACCCCCTCCATCAGATTTTTAAATACGATCCGCTCCTCCAAATCGCTGATGGACTGGATCTCTTCCCGGATCATTGCTTTCATCTCTTCGATCTGATCCATATTTCTTACTTCCTCCCATCAAAAAAGTTCTCTTCCCAGGTATCATCCTCGAAATCAAAAAATGTCTCATTCCCCTTATAAAGCACCTCGTTTTCCCGAAGGATTGGAAGCACGAGAAAGCCCCAGCGTTTTCTGGATACCCAGACAAAAAATTTCATTTCTCCTTCTAAAATCGTATCCGTTTCCTCCTGAATCACGCTTCCTGCATAATCCCGGTCGATTTCTTCCTGGGTGGTTCGGGTAAAGGATTCCGTATCGTATTCAAAGTAATAGGTTTTCAGCCGTTTTCCTTTTTCGTCGCTCAAATAAAGATCCAGCTGTTTTCCCACCATGAACCGGGAAATACAGCCGATATGGTCTTCCTCATCCAAACTTCGGATCAGGACCTTTTCCTGGTTTTCATGGGTATAAGCCATGATCTCATAGGGAAGGGTCCGTACCTGGTAATCCTGATTCACCTTCATGTAGCCGCGCTTACAGTTCATAAAGTACGCCAGCGCCCCTTCCAGGCAGCACATTTTAAGCTCCGCTTCATCGGCTTCCCGTTTTGCGCTCTGAATCAGCTTACCTGGAACGTATTGCTTTAAGGCTTCCGTAAACAGACCGGATTTGCAGGACTGGCCGGTCAGCTTAAGCATTTCATATTCCTGAAGCTCCCCCTGTTCAAATTTCTGGTCTAAAAAACGCTCCATCACATGGTAAATATCCGGTCTTAAAGCAGACTCGATTTCATTTAAATAAAATGGAAACCGGATCTCCTGTTGGATGTGGGTCAGACCGTCTTTGCAGCGTACCGAAAGCTTCCATTTATCCAAAAACATTTCATCCGGCTTTCCATCCTTTTCCGTATTGATGAAAAGTTCATACTGGTATCTTGTTTGGAAAAAGGATTTTTTCACTTTTTCTGCAAGCTGAAACAGATAATAATAATTATTTTTTACCTTAAAATACTGATCCCTGCTTCGTTCCTCATACTCCCTAAAACGGGTGGGAAGAAAATTTTCTGCTTTGCGGTACTGTTCAGAAAGACAATCCGCGGTATCTCTTTCTGACAGTTCTATAACATCCTCTTTCTCCAGATAGCCAAGTGCTTTGGCAATCTTGACTTTCAGCATCTGCAGAATGCGGAAGGTCAAGTTATTGCCTCCGAAATTCGTATCACCGTTTTCGTACCGGGTCTCCAAATCAATGGTGTAGGATACTCTGCTGTTATCAATAAGAAACCGTCCCGATGTAAGGTCCGTGGTGCCACCGCCGCAGTCGATGATCAGAGCCTGATACCATCGCCCTTTTTCATACAGATTCTGCCGGATCATCCCGTAAATGCTGTTGAAAAGCACTGCCATTCCCTCATCAAGCTCACAGCTTACGTTATATTCGGGAAGAAGACTTTTAAACAGCTCTTGAAATTTCTCTTTCTGACGGATGGGTGCCAAAAACTGAATGTTTTTAAACTGACATTTAAACTGCTGTTTTGCAAGTTCTATTAAGTACTCCAAAAATCCCCGCAGCATATCCCGCCTGGAAATCTGATACTTAAACCCACTCTTTAAAATGACTCCTTCCAACCGGTCCGGATCACTGATCCACCTCTTAATATCAAAAAACACGGGAACATCCTCGTCCTGATAGTTCTGTTCTTCCAGTGCCAGTGCTTCATATCCAAATAAAAATCCGTGCCTGCCCTCGCCTCTTTCCTCCACGCCGATCACACTGGGAATGATTGGCCCGTTTCCCGCTCTGGCAATTTTAGTGGTTCCGTCGGAAAGGCAGATGCCCATGGTGGTATTGGAGCTTCCAAAGTCAATGACTAATGGAAGATCTGTTTCTGTCACCTGTCGGACTTCAATATTTAAAAGGGGAATGCGGAGGGCTTCCATGTGACCCGGAATATTTTTTGCATTTCCATAATAGCAGTCATATAAAAACTCCGAATCCCGTTCATTTGGAAAATAAAGAATGGAATACTGGTGCTTTAAAAGAGGTTTTACAGGCATACCTGGTCCCTGGAATAAATTCCATGTATTTTGTATTTCTTTTATATAAAAGCAGGTATAGATCTGAAAATTCTCATCAATGAGAAGAAGATTCCCCTCATATAGAGCAATCTTTGATTCCACCTGATACTGATCCAGCTCATTGAGCCCGGTTCCCTCATAAAGGACAATGGTGCCGGGAAAGATCACATCCTGGCCGGAGCTGATGTCTATCTCATTCCGGTCAAAATATTCCTGAAGACGCTCTATCCCACCTTCGCTGGCCTCAGCAATATGCCGATAATCCTTCTGCCCCCGAAACCGCATGATCAGACGTGTAAGACCCTCCCGGTCCATGGTATTCCCTGAGGGTATTACCAGCTTTTCTTTCCGGCATATTTCCCGAAGCTGAAATGTCGTCATTTTTTCCAGTTTGCTCCTTTTATAGGTGCCCTTTTCCGGCTCTGTTTTTCCCGGGTGTAAGGTATAGGTATATCGGCTCATGTGCATTCCTCACTTTGCTATTTATCGGACTTTTTCCTGCTCATTCCAGGGCCATCTTCCCCAGTATTTTCTGACTCGGCAGTCTCCTTCTTCGCTTCCTTGATTGCGGTTTTTGCCGCTTTGATCTTTCCATTGATTCCATCTGCCAGCTCTGTCATTTCCAGACGGACATAAATGGCCTGGGCTGTCTGGTAATAGGTAACCGCACTTTCGTATTTTCCTTCTGCCAAAAGCTCGTTGGCCTTATTTTCCAGCTCAATGGCATTTTTCTGATCGTTTAATTTCTGTTTATTTTCCAGCTCCAGCTGTTCTTCTTCCTCTTTTTTGGCTTTCTCTTCCTCTGCCTGTTGGGATTCCTCTTCTACTTGTTTTGCTGCCTCGGATTCTTGTTTTGCTGCCGCAGCGGCCGCGGCTGTTTTCTGGTCATCCTTTTCCATCTTTTCTTCCAGCGCTGCCTGCTTTTTCAAGGCTTCGTCCTTTCCTTCGGAAAAATAAAGAGCAGCCGCTTTATCTCTGGCCTTACGGTAGGAATCTATGGCCCCTCTTAAATCTCCATACTCTTCCTTTTTCTGGCCAATTTCCATCAAGTCAAACACATCAATATAATCCAGGGTCTGTTTCAGCTGTGCATCTATGTACTTTTTCCCAACATTTCCGGCCTCTTTTGATAAGTCTCTGGCTTTTAGGTAAAGGCTCTGGGCTTTTTTATAATCACCGGCTGTCATAGCCTCATCGGAAAGAAGGATCTGTTCCGCCAGCTTTTTATATTGATCCGCCTCTTTGGATATTTTTTTCTTTTTTAAACTGTCTGCAAGTTTCTTTGCTTCTCCGTAATCCTCCGACGCTTTTAAATAATTGTCATACTTTAGGTATTCTTCCCCGCTGGCCAAATGCCGTTCCAGACTGTCTTCTTTGTTCTTTACGCTTTTGTGCTTTAAATACAGTCCAAGGCTGATGCCGCCCGCCAAAAGAAGAATGGGGAGAGCAATGAGCAGAACCTTTTTTAATGTAATTTTCTTTTTGGGAGACTGGTAAACCTTATCCACAAAGGTGACTGCAAGGCTATAATTATCTACCTCCTCCGTCTCCTGTTTCCCAAGAATAATATCTTCCGCTTTTTCCAGAATCTCCTGGGGTTCTTTGGCATCTTTGGAAATCTCCAAAAATTCTTCTTCGCTTAAATTTTCCCAGGCGCCTCTGGTAAATAGTGCAAAGCTGTCTCCGTTTTCTAACGGAACCTTTTTTGACACAAGTATTTCCGGCTGCCCCCGGTCTCCAAGAAAAGAATAAAGATTGTTGCGTTCTTCGTGGGCCGCTGCCTGATCCAAAGTAATTTTTTCTTCCTGAAGCAGATTCTGGGTCAGGGACTGGTCCTTTGTTTTAATCAGAACCCTTGCATTTCTGATCAAATAAAACCGGCTGTTTCCAACGTAGCAGTAACAAAGCTTTTTATAATCTGTGACCACCATGGTGACGGAAGCCTTCAAATGCATTCCGCCCCGCTGTTTTAACAGCTCCTTATGGGCCTGATTCATAAAATGCTTCAGTTTTTTTGCGTTCATGGTGGGTCCTTCCACAAAACTGCGGATCAGGCTTTCCACCACAAATCTGGCACTGTTCGTCTCCAGTTCCCCGTCAAGACTGTCTGCCAATATATAACAGGCATAATCATCCATTTCCACAAAGCCGAAATAATCCCGGTTGGTCAGTTTCTGCCCTTCTTCGGAAATATATTGTGTCCGAAACTCAGAATTAATTCTTCTCATTAAGTACCTCCGCCCTCAGAAGCAGAACGCTCCCATTTTCTTTCTCCAGGCCTTTTTTTCTTTCCGCCTCCATCACAATGGTGTCAGCTTTTTCCTTTAACGTAAAATCCTTTAGAAGAATGTCCTCAATGTCCGCCCAGGATAGAACCTCATAAATTCCCTTTGTAAGAAGCAGGATCAAATCCCCTGGCTTTAAGACAATGGGCTGTTTGGCTATTTCGATCTCATGAAAGCCATCTAATCCCAGATAGTTCCATACCCGTTTTTCTTCCATCGTCCAAACAGCTTCCGATCTGGTAAGAATTCCTTCATGAAACGCATTTTGTGCAAGTACATCAAGAGTCTGGCCTTTGCTTATGGGAATCAGTTCCTGGTTTCTCACCAGGGCCACCCTAATATCTCCCGCCAGACCATAATGGAAGGTTCGGCCGTTTAAAAAGACAGCAGCCAGGCAGGCACCGCCTTTTCTTTCCCCTATGGTCTTTTGGATTCTGGAATTTGCCTCATAAAAAGAGGTTTTAAAAAAATACTCCGGATTATGAAGCACCTGGTATGGAAGATAGGCGTCAAGAAGAGTATCCACCGCAATCTGTGCACAGATTTTACCGGTATTTGCCTTTCCAATCCCATCTGATAATACGGCCAGTGTACCGGCAGAACTTTTCATGGTTCCGGCAACATCTGCCTGTATTTCCTGATCTCCGGTCGTCTGGCAGATGGCTTCTCCTCCGGCGGATTGTCTCATCATTTTTTCTTTTGCTTTTTTATCACCTGCAAAAAGCAGAATTCTTCCCAGGACGGAAACGGATAAAATCACGCCCAGACCACTCATTATCGTCATTGTCATTTCTGATCATTCCATTCAAAATTTTCTCCGCACAAGGGCACAAATAAAAATCGGCTTTTCCCCAGTTCAATCACATCATAGGGCTTTAATTCCGTTGGCACGTATACAGCTTCTTCGTTCAAATAAGCAAGACCAGCCGCATCTCCCGGTAAGATAACGGTATTGCGCTTTTTCTGATCATAGACAATGATGGTGTGGTTTTTCCGGTTGATCTCATTGTCTCCTAATATCTGTATATCCATATCGTCTCCCCTGCCCACAAAGTTCTTACCGCTGTGGATTTTATAGTCCATCCCCACTCTTGCACCGGATATGCATACCAGCCAGCCGCAGACCGGAAGAACCTCTTCCTGTAAAAGTTCCATGGCAGGCTCAAATCCTGCAGGCTTTTTATCCTCTGTTTCTTCTTTCAGCTTCATCTGGCAGTAAGGACAGGTATTCCCGTAACGCCTTGCGTTAAAAACATGTCCATTGGGGCATCTCACTAAGCTCATGTTTCAATCTCCAATCTTTGTTCTTATGTAAGTAAGAGGCGGGTGCTTGCAAGGTATATCACATCTCCCGCCGAAACTCTGCATGGCCGGTTGGTCACCTGATAACAGCCGCCATCCTCCACCTTTTTGACCTTTACACCATTTTGGGAGCCTAAATCCTCCAGATACCAGGAATCCAGGCAGAAGTTAAGAACCGCATGCTGGTCATTGATAAATGTACTGTATTCACATTCCGTCAAATCCACATCAACCTCTTCCTCATCATTCTTTTTTCCAAGAATCAGTGCTGTTTTTCCGGCCAGATCCCAGGACTTTAATGGTTTATCATGTTCATCTAACAGCACCAGCTGACCGGCTTTTGCCTCACCATAGTTTTCGGAAGTTTGATATTTTTTGTGATCCTTTTTTCTCAGCTGGATCAGTAAGTCCAACGCAGAAAAAAAGACGAATAAATAAGCAAGAACCCGTATCCATATATGGGTGTCCAGAAAAAGAAGGATAAAACTGATACCCACCGCACTGATTAAAATTGCACTGTCAAAACCTATTTTTAATTTTCTATTGCGTTCCATAACCAATTCAGCTCCTTCCTTATTTTTTCGTTCCGAAAAAAGCGGCAAACAGATCCTCCGGGTTTACAGGACCAGACTGCTTTTTATCTCCGTTTCCTGATCCCCGGTAGGTCTCCATTCCTTTTCCCGGCTGAAACCCAAAAAAGTGTTCAAACTGGCTCATATCAGGAGCAGGCTTTGACGGTTCTCTTCCATAAGATGCAGGATCACCTTTTTTCCCCGCCTCTCTGCTTCTCTCCCGATCCCCGGTACGGGCAGCATCATATTGTTTTCTCTTTTCTTCATCCCCAAGAACCCCATAGGCTTCCTGGATCTCATACATCTTCTTATTTCCTTTTGAATCATCCTTTATCACGTCAGGGTGATACTGTTTGGCCAGCCTGCGATAGGCTGCCTTAATATCCTTTTCCGTTGCATCGGAAGACACTTGAAGAATCTGGTAATAATCGAGCATTTTTCATTTCCTTTACAGAAAAGGGCTGCCATTTTGGCAGCCCCTGCATGTTTACACGCTGTATCCGCCTTCCACAGCGATCTGCGCCATCTTGTCTTTCTTCTGCTTGATGATCAGCCGGAATGTTCCAACTCCTTCTGTATCACCATAATTTTCTTTATAATCCACAACGAATGCATTGGGATATGTATATTTACGTACCACCTGAGAAGCTGCAATGACTTCGATGGTCACTTTCCGGTAGCAATCGGATTTCTCAGCAGGAACCAGAGACCAGAGGCCCAGCTGTCTGGTGGAGTCAAAAGGATCTCCATCCACTGCGGTTAAAATCTTTCCTGTGATTTCCACTGTGCTTCCTAAATCAGTGGAACGAGCGTTGGAATCGTGAGGAATATCAGTTTGAAACTTAACTCCTATAATGCTGATGGTTCCCAGGTCGATGGTAGACGGCCCTTCTACTTTTAATGTGAATCCCATAATTTATCCCTTCCTTTCTCTATATGTTTTCGATTATTCGCCGCTGAATCCGCCTTCAAATTTTAAGGTACTCATCTTGTCTTTCTTCTGCTTGATGAGAAGCTTAAATACGCCTGTTCCTGTTTCATCTGTAAAATCTTCGGTGTAGTCAACCACAAAAGCATTTGGTATTGTAATTTGTCTTACCACCTGTGAAGCGTTTACAACATCAATCTGGACATTGCGGTAGCAGTCAGAATTTTCAGCAGGAACCAAAGACCATCTGGCCAGCTTGCTTGTGTCATCTGCGGCTTCCCCGCCTACCGATGCCAGTATTTTTCCTTCAACCAGAACGGTTGAACCAAGATCGGTTGATCTGGCGTTGGAATCATGAGGAATATCTGCCCCAAATACCACTTTGATGATGCTTGTCTCACGCAAATCAACGGATTCGCTACCTGTGATTTTCATTCTAAGTCCCATATTTCATCCTCCATTCTTAATATATGTTTTCTTGTAATCTATAAGCTGACAGTGCAGCTCGCAGATACCCTAATCATAAAATCCCTTCCTCATCCGGTTAATTCCAGCATGTGGATTGATAAAGAAGAAACGGGAAAAGCAGATATGTCTTCGTTTATCTGCTTTTCATTTATCGAATAAAATCTCAAAACTCATTCTTACCAGGAGCAAACGCTCCACCACCCTGATGCACATTATATCCTGGGGGCATCACCCATTTTATGCTGTCTGTCCTTTTCTGGTCAGCTCAACTTTTAAGTTTCTTGTTGTATTGCTAAAGGTCAGAAGAACATTGCAGATCCCGTTCTTCTCATCAATGTTAAAGTCTAATTCATCGCCGTCCTGCAACAGGGAATTGACGTACTGGCGGTTTGCATCCCATTTGCTCTTCTGGCTGTTGGGGTTGTTGCTGAAGAATTTAAGGATCTTGTCCTGTTTGAAATCTCCGCTGTAAAAACGCAGCATACGCTCGATATAAGTTACCACAAGGGTCTTATAAATCGGCTCAAACTCGGTCCCGTTGCTCAGTAAGTTTCTGGCCTTGTAAACCATGATGTTCTTGATCTCACGTCCTTTATACTGTGCATTATCAGAGGTGAAAACAAAACCAAAGCCAGTGTTGTTAATGGAATTTTTAATGGCATTGGTAAACCCGGAAATTTCCTTTGTCATGCTGGTCGTCACCAAAAGCGCATTATCATCTGCTTCTATGTCATAGCGCACACCTGGATATTCCATGGTGGTATTGCTAAATCTCTGTTTTAA
This sequence comes from Lacrimispora sinapis, assembly GCF_043633585.1. NCBI lineage: Bacteria > Bacillati > Bacillota > Clostridia > Lachnospirales > Lachnospiraceae > Lacrimispora > Lacrimispora sinapis. The sequence goes on from NZ_CP141832.1 coordinate 2,671,675, forward strand.
ATATTCCGGACACTGCCATGCAGCCGCAATTCCTGCGGCACCGTAAGAAGCACCAACATAAACGCCTTCGATCCACATCTTCATCACGTCTTCTTTTTCCTCAGACAGCGCTACGTTTCCATCATCATCAATGACCATGCGCTTATCCAGAATCAATCCCGATTTATCTTTTGGAATGATGGTCACATTAGGAATGCATGGAACTACAAACTCACTGTATTCCTTTTTCATCAGAGGTGCACATTTATCCTTGAAAACACCGATTCCTTCTGTCGCCACATAGCTGAAGGTACTTTCTTCACCGGTGGAAAAACTGAAGAAGGTGGTGATCTTGTAAGGATAGATGGCATTCATTAACGTTGCCAGGCTTTCCATGGTATTGGTTCCCGGTTTCTTCTCTTTCTGATTTCCTGCAAAACGCATTCTCTGAAGCTTCCCACCTCCGGACTGATTGAATTCCACATCCGGCACAATGCCAAACCACAGGGTATTTTCAAACTCATTTTTATCGTTGGTTGTATTTAAGTAGGTAAGAAGTCTGGGCAGATTGCTTGATTTTACCATCATCTCTAACGGAGTATTGGTAATAAGAAGCTTTGGCTGCATCCCTTTTTCTTTTACCTGATACTGGTCAAAGAATGATTTTACACCCAGGATTTTTTCAATCAGAGGCTTAACCGCTTTTACAAAATCATCCTTGCTTTTCTTATAAAACTCCAGATATGTATTGTAATTATTCACTTCCACTTCCCGGTCCACACTGCTTTCTACCGTGGAGGTAAGGGGACAGAACGTTCTTACTACCAACTCCCTCACATAATCAGAAGTATTTTCGTTGAGCGCATCATAGTCATCCCGGAATGTCTGGACCAGACTGGTGTTGATATGGTCATCCACAACTGCAAGCTGAGTTCCTTCTTCCTGCTTCATCTCCAGGATCTTTAATTCTCCGTCATCCCCCATGCTTAAAAGGCCCGCTTTGAATTCCTGACCCCCTTGTGCGGATTCTCCGCTTCCTAACAGCAGACGGGTCTTAATATCTTCAATGGCAAGGGGAAGCATTGCCAATACATTGTTGTAATTATGGCTGGCCTGTTCAAACTGATAGTTCAGCTTATCCCCGAAATCAAGACGCTTTGGGTCCTCTTCATCAAGTTCCATATATTTTCCATAGGTATACTGGATTTCCCGGCGCACCTGACGGATATCTTCCATGATTTTTTTTGGTGAAATCATGTCCAGAACATTGCTGAATTTAAAGTCCACATTAGCGACTCCAAGGGAACCCTTCGCCCCCTGTAAGGTGATCAGCATGTTTAATAAATCATTCATTTCATTGAGAGGTATTTCCGTAATGCAGTTATCCGGTATATTCTCCGGTTTTATAAGGCTGTACTGAATACTTCCAGTTTTCGCATCACACCAGGAATATACGACCGGTGCAAATTTCTCTAAAAATTCTTCAAAGCTTTCCACCAGAAGTACTTCATTAATCTCCTTGATTTTGTCGTCATCCAGGCTGGTTTTTCCTCTCACATCCCCGATCAGCGTTAAAAGATTCAGCTTTTCAGGATTAATTTCGGAAAACAGAATTGTCCGGTTTGTTTGTGTAATCGTTTCCATCGGCGCTCTCCCTCTTTCTTACTTCTTACTTTTTATTTATTCACCCTTATCACCTTAAATGGATAAGATGTGTAAACAACAACATGCTTGAAACAGCTATCATATCCTACAAAAGCATGGAGATATAGTGGATCTCCAGCTCATAAATGCCATCTGGTGAGGTAATGGAGATGATATCTCCAAAGCTGACGCTGTACTGGATCTTTTTGCATACTATAGAACTTCCCAGCATGATGGAAGCATCGGAAGAATGGTACAATATCATTCGCCTGTCTTCATCTGCAATGAGGAAAATCTGGTCAAGTCCCAAAGCCTTGGAGGCTTCCGGATAATCTTTCATTAAATCGCCAAAACTGACCCGGTTATCCTTGATTTTATACATAGGAAACGTAAGCGGCGGAATCTCTTCTTCGTCTTCCGGCTGATCAATAAAGTAAGCATCCATCTTTCCCTGAAAACGGTTTTGTGCTTTTTTTTCTGTTATGACCTCAAGCTCAGGTTTTGGTTTGTGGAAGATCCGCCAGATAACGGCTCCTGCAGCAAGAGCTGCCAGAGCGAAAGCCCACCAATATGCTTTCCATAAAGGAATGATAGAAATATTATAGCTGTAGGATATGGCTGATTCCCCATCAGAAACTTTGATAACCAGGGGCTGTCTGCCTGCTTTCAACGCTTTGACCGAAAGCACACCGTTGTCCAGACTGACTTTTGCTGCTTCTGTTTCATTCTTTTCTAAGGAGTAGGTGAGCCCATCCCCATCGGTGTCTTTAAAGAATTCATTAAGCGTAAGCTTCTTTTCCTTGCTCAATGGATTCAATCCTAACTGCTCCGGCAGTTCTCCTGCAGGAGGTGTATTTACTACCTGCAGCCGCACGGTATGAAATACACAGGATTCCATTACATCATCCAGACGGCTGTCGATGTAGTATGTACCTGACTGAGTCAAATTCACTTTTCCGGTTATCACACCGCCTTCAATAGCTGTATCCAAAACGGTACGTCCATTGGCAGACTGTCCGTCCGCATAAAGTTCTACTTTAGGAGTGAAATTCTTATAAAATGCTTCATCGGTTATGACCGTACCATTCTTATCCTTAAAGTAGATCCGGTAAGGCAGGGGTTTATTCCTTCCTGTTGCCGTCTCTATCTCAAGAACCGGGGTTAAATCCCGATAGCTGATCAAATAAATCTTTAAGCCCTGGTCCTTTACGGTATTGGTCTGTATCGTCAATTCCCCGATGTCTTCCTTGACATCAGATAACTTTGCTACCGAATAATGGACCAGATTCACCGGCTTTATCTGCTGATCTCCATAGACAACGGTGGTATCTCCGATCTGCTGGGGAGAAATCATTAATACGTCCATCTCATCCAGATAAGCATCATCCAGTTTCACCCGAATGCTCTGGCTTCCTGCCCCGTAAATGCCATTGGTGATTTCCTGAATCCGGTAAGCCATGTTGGAATTAAAGATTCCATAAAGGACTTCAATCAACGTTTCCGGCTTCTCAACCGTATAGCTTTCCGCATTGGTCTGTTTTGCAATCTCTTTTAAAATTTCTTTGTTTCCATCGTATTTTCCAAAGGCAACCGTATAAATGGGAATCCCCTGGGACTGACAGGCAGCCACAGTGTTCTTTAAATCGGAATTGGAATTATCCTTGGTTCTTCCGGTTGTAGAGCCGTTTAAATCCGTCTCTCCGTCGGAGATCAGGACAATCATGCGTTTTCGTCCGCTGTCCTGCCCGGACAATCCATAAGCATAGCTCAATCCCAGCCCTATGTCCGTATTACCGGAATAACCGGCAGAATCAATCTGTCCTTTTAAGGAATCCCGTTCCTCCTGGGTTTTCACAGAAACCGGTGCGGCGGATGATACGATGCGGTCGTTGTATGCGACAAATCCGATTTTGATATCCGCACTGTGGACCGTGTCCACAAATGCCTTTACCATCCCGGTAGCCGTATGGTCTCTGTCATTGGCGGTCATGGAACCGCTGTAATCCATGACAAACGTCACATCAAGACCGTTCTGCTCACTGGCTATTTCCTCTGCCAGCGCACGGTGGGAGGAAATAAAAACAAAACAAAATAGTACAAATACAATCCTTTTTAATCTCTTCATAGATCTTACTCACCTTTGTTTCTGTTTTTTACTTACTCCAATATACACCAAAAAATGACAAAAAAACCATTCATGTAAGAAATAACGGGTTAGATGTATGTTTTGGTAATTTTATGTTGTTTTTAAACGTTTTACCCATAAATTTAAAACCGTTTTGTTGAATTAAGACAAAAATTAAGATGCATGATGATTATCATCACACATCTCAATTAAATTTATATCCCCTCAGCTTCATATAAAATCGCCTTCAAGGTGAACACTCCATCTTTTCCTTCCGTGGCAAGAACCCCGTTATATTTGTCTGTTATTTTCCTCATAGAACCGATTCCAAGTCCATGGACCCCTTCTTTTTTTCTGGTGATTAATTTGCCATCCTTTGCTGTTTTTATATCTCCCGCATACCGGTTTTGGATACAGAAAATCAGACAGCCCCTCTCGTACTTGATCTCGACCCACATGGCCCGTTTTTCCTCTTCCACATATTCCAGGGCTTCCACCGCATTGTCAAAGGCATTTCCCATAAGAATGCATAAATCCGTATCCTTGATCCCCAATTCTTTAGGAATACTGATCCTGGTATCCAGACGGATGTTCTTTTTATGGGCTTCCCGGTACAGGTGGTTGACCAAAGAATCCACCACCAGATTCCCGGTCCATTCCTCCAGGTACTCTTTTTTCACCGTCTCTCCGATCATCTGATCCAATACCTCCATCAGTTTATCTTTTTCCTTCTGCTTTGCGAGTTCCTGGATATAGATCAGCTTTTGTTTTAAATCGTGACGCTTTGTATGAAGCTCCATGGTTTCCTTGTCTTCCAGTTGCTTTTGTTGTTGAAACAATTCCAATTGTTTCACATACATGCTCTCATTCCGCTTGATTCTGGCTTCCTCGACCCGCATCAGATAGGCAGGATAAACCAGCAAGTGAAGAACAATCATTCCTGCTGTTCCCAGTAAAAGCCAGCGTAAATTATCTACGTTTTGGGAAGCAGACTGTTCGGCTGCCATATAAAAGGCAAAATATACCGTCATGGCTGCTACAAACGGCATGATAAAAAAGACCCCCTGCACAGAAGCCTCATCCCCTGCTCCTTTCCGCTTCATATAGCTCCGAATTCCAAAAATCAGAACAAGCAGGGCAAACTTTGACAGCCACAAAGAAACCATCACCCAGTTTTGTCCTTCTCCTGCCCACAGCTTTGTTCCAATCGAAAAAAACATATCAAGAAGCAGCCAGAGAGCGGCTAAAAGGCCAGGAAAGGTCCACCGCTTCCACAGCGGAGAAGCATATCCTGTCATTCCGGTAAATCCTATGGTTACCAGCGTTCCAAACATAAAAAATGCAGGATTATACTTTATATCACTCATCGTGCCGTACAACTGCCATAAAAAGAAAAGCAGCCATTTTGCTGCCTTCCCTTTACCGCTTTTTGCGGTTAAAAATATATCCAGATATACCTTGGCAACCAGTACCCCAAAAAGGGAAAAACAGACGTTACCCGCAATCCATAATCCTTCCTTCATATGTGACACCACTCCATTGCCTCATATAAATTGACTTCCACTTCCTTTTTGCGGCTTCGGCTGACCGGCAGACAAACTCCATCCATTAATTCCACAATTTCCGCAGAAAACCTGGAAATCCGCAAGTAACTGACCAGATAAGACTTATGTATCCGCACAAACCGCAGCTTTTGTCCCCTTAATTCCTCTTCAATGGCTTCCAGATTCTTATAAAGTCTGTAACGTCCGCTGTCGCAGATGATCTCTGTCATCCGTCCCTTGCTTTCAAAATAAATTACTTCTTTCAGCTGCACCTTATAATCCGACCGGTCATAACGAAACCGGTAATACTGGTCTTGCGTTCCGATCATTTTTAATATGTGATTGAATGTATCGGTAAATTCATTCTTCCTGATGGGTTTTACAAGAAACCCAATGGGCGCAGCTAAAAACGCTTCCTTCATATAACTTTCATAAGATGTTACAAAAACCATCTGTACGGTACGATCCATTTCACGAATCTTCTTTGCTGCTGCTATACCGCTTAAATTGGGCATCTCAATATCCATGTAAATGATATCAAAACGCTTTCCTTTCATTACTGCTTTAACGATCTCATCCCCATCTGCATAGGCCTCAACCTCTAAATTCAATCCGGTTTCATCTCCCAATTCCTGCAGATATTTTTTCATTTCCAACAGCAGCAGACGGTCATCATCGCACACACCAATTTCCAACATGGCCTCACCCCCTACTATATGGATAATAGCATAAATTTTGTTACAATTTCCAATATTTTTAACTTTTTCAGCATATAATGAAATTCGACATATTTCAACCCAAGTGCTAAAATTATACACTTTGAGTGCCAAAATTTGCACACTTGCATACCGAATCACCGTTTTATCTTCGACATCAGAATGGGCGGTTGAAAAATCCCCTTAGATTCCGGCATATACACGCTTTATTTCTATGATATAATGGAAGCAATTCATGAAATGAAGCGCTGAACGTATGAAGGTGGTGGAATTTGACGGAGACTGGCAGATTGGAGAAATAGTTAGAAGTAATCGGAAACAGGACATGCTGTTGTCTTGTTTTCTGTGACAGGATTTTTATAAAAGGAGGACACATCAATGATACAGAAACAAATAAAAAGTTATGATGATTTTGTAGAAACCCTGTTGGAGACCGGCTTTTCTATGGGAGGAGGAAACAGCGAAGGAATTTATTCGGTCATCCCCTGGAACTGGAACCAGGAACCTCCTTATGATACACCGGTCCGCTGGCATACCGGGGACCCGGATACCGACCCGTGGGAATGGCGGATCAGGGTTTTGGAGGAGCGTAAGGACATTGCTTATGCCAAACTGTTCTTTAAAAAGAGCGGTTATATGACCAAAGACTGGATTCCATATTTTATGGCTGTCCGAAGAGGAAACCGGACGCTGGAAGAGGAATACGCAAACGGGGCCATCAGCCATCAGGCAAAACGGATTTACAAAACCGTTTTAGAACACGGAACGCTGCCTTTGCATTCCATTAAGGAACTTGCTGGTTTCAGCAAAGAAGACAAGTCTCAATTTGAACGGGGATTGGTGGAATTGCAGACAAAAATGTTTTTGACCATGTGCGGCAGGCAGCAGAAAATAAACCAAAAGGGGGAAGAATACGGCTGGTCATCCACCGTTTTTTGTACCATCGAAAGTTTTTGGGGGGAGGATGTGTTAGAAAAAGCTGACATGGTAGAAACAAAGGAGGCCATTGAAAAAATATCAGAGCGTATCCTTTTCTTAAACCCCCACGCAGAACCAAAGAAGATATTAAAATTTATCAAAGGTTAAAATTTTCAATTCGACGTTCGTTGACTGGGCAGAGAAATTATAGAATTTTGCATTTTGGCTCTCATTGACAGGATCTGTAGTATTCCGTTGCGGAGCATCATTTAAACGTTTCTGATGCTCCGGAATACTGTGTCCTGCGTTTTCACTAAGAACCGTAGATCTTTGGATCAATTAGAAGGAAATCCAGGGGGGCCTAGAACGGTTCGATCCGTATGACCCCTCCGCATAAACAGGATAAGACACTGTTACTATAAAGCACCGGTTCCCCATTGATTTTATGATCCATATCTTTGATCAGCCATGGAATCAAAACCACAGGAACACATGGCTGAGGGGGAGTCATCCGACTGCATGTACCAAAACAGGTGAAATTGATTCCAGGCTTGTAATCCATGACGGAAGCCTGATTTTTGTCCCCAATAACCGCACCATGACTGACCGGAACCTTTAAGCAGCACCCGCAGCTTCCCATGGAGCATTTTAATGTAACCCCTTCAACCACCTCAAACTTATCACTCATATGTAATACCTCTCTCAAAATAAATTATATCATTGAATAATCCCTTAAAATTGTGCAGGCTCCTTAGAAGCCTGCTTCTTTTATTGGAAAAAGCAGGCATTCCAGGAGCATCTGTTATCCAGAAGAAGTCCGCACCGGATTTTAATTTCAATATATACGATATTTTGAGAAAAAGGAGCATTATGTAAAAAATAACCGTTTGTAAGTAAAAACAGGCATGTTTTTTATCCCGTACAGCCCTTAATCAGCTTTTAATACTTTTACGATTTCCCCTACAAAGCACTGATGATAGTCTTTTTCCGGATAAAGTTTAAAATCCAGGGATTTATCTATAAACCCGGCAGGATCAACGCTCTGCTTATAAAGCTTTTTGCATATGAGCACAAGCTTTGCCTCTGAAAAATAGGGAGCATCTCCATCAAAGAACGGAGTAAGCCCGGATTCTTTCGCCTTATCCACTTCCCGGCCGGAATTGGCACCGCAGTAGGAAAGGGCCGAACGGTACTTCTCATCAAAAAAATTGAGTGCATAATAATCTTCCCGGTCCACAAATTCCAGGGTATACCTTTGAGGGCGAAGTACAATGGTGGATACATTTTTGCCCCACATCACTCCGATTCCTCCCCAGCTGGCGGTCATCATATTAAAACTGTTTTCATTTCCGGCAGAAATAAGCATCCAGTCCTTTCCTATTTGTGTAACAGGATTTACCGGCACATCTAAAAGATTTACTTCTCTTAACATTTCATTACCTCCATATCATGAAAATTCAATCCGTCTCTATCCTATTATAAGATGGGGACTGAAACAAAATTCCTCACTTCAAGATCAAATATTATTTATGGCAAGCTTACCGGATTCCCTTATCAAAGGGATATTTTTTTATTTGCCGAATATATAGTATTAATTACTGATACAGGAGACCGCCTATGTCTGCAAACAGAAAAAAGCTATTGGCCTATATCCTATTTCCTTTGATTGTCGGCGCGATTTCAGGGTTTCTTTCCAGAAACGGCATGAATATGTACAGCTCCTTAAACCGGCCGCCCTTATCCCCTCCTGGCTGGGTATTTCCATTGGTGTGGACTATTTTATACATACTTATGGGCATAAGTTCCTATCTGATCGCCTCCTCTCCTTCTCCCAAAAAGCGGGAAGCCCTGTTGCTGTACGCAGTTCAGCTGTTTCTTAATTTTATATGGAGTCCCATATTCTTTGGACTGAAGAATTATTTACTGGCATTTATCGTTCTTTTGCTTTTGTGGTATGCGATCTTTAAAATGATCCGTTCTTTTTTTCAGGTCGATTCCACAGCCGCACTGCTCCAAATTCCCTATCTCCTATGGGTCGCCTTTGCCGGATACTTAAACCTGGCAATCGTCTTTATAAATTAATGGGAAACAAAAGGGACCGGCGGAGACAACACTTTGAAAGAATAACGCCCTTTAAAGTGATGTCACCGCCGGTCCTTTTTATCATGCGGACTGGTTGTCCATAGCATCAGTCACCCGGCTGACCGGATGAAATCGGTTAAATTAGTATATATTTCAGTACGAATAAAATTGCCAGGATGTACATGAGAATACTGATTTTTTTCTCTTTGCTCTTTCCTGTTACCACATTGATGAACACATAGGAAATCACTCCCATGGAAATTCCTTCGGAAATGCTGTACATAAACGGCATGGCGATGATGGTGATGTAAGCCGGAATCGCCTCCGTAAAATCATTGAAATTGATCTTTACAATGGAGGTCAGCATGAGGAAACCTACCACTACTAAGGCCGGTGCCGTCGCAAAGGACGGAATCGCCAAAAAGATTGGAGATAAAAACAGGGACAGACCAAATAAAATAGCAGCAACGACTGCCGTAAGGCCGGTTCTTCCGCCCTCCGCTACACCTGCCGCACTTTCCACGAAAGCAACAATTGTGGAAGTTCCAAATACGGCACCTGCAGTTGTTGCAATGGCATCTGAAAGCAGGGAACCTTTGACGTTGGGAAGTTTTCCGTCTTTATCAAGCATGTCCGCTTTTGATGCAACTCCAATGAGGGTCCCCAGGGTATCAAATAAATCAACGAATAAGAATGCAAACATGACCACCAGAAAGTCCAGGGAAAACACTCTGGAGAAATCCATCTTCATAAAAGTAGGCGCCATGCTTTTAATTCCAAATCCAGAGCTTAAATCTGGAAATACGCTGTACATGCCAAGCGCCGGATTGGGCTGATACAGACCAGTCGCCTCACAGATCATTCCAAGAATCCAGGTGATTAATATCCCCCATAGCATATTGCCCTTTACATTCTTAACTACAAGTACGGCTGTAACAAGAATCCCAATAATTGACAGCAAAACCGTAATGCCCACCGTATGGAAAGTACCATCTGTCAAAGAACCTTTAAATGAATAAAAGGAAACAAGAGTGGAGCTGTCCACAACAATTTTTGCATTCTGCATACCGATAAAGGCAATAAACAAACCAATTCCAACAGAAACAGCATGTTTTAAGGTAATGGGAATGGCATTAAAAATCCCCTCCCGGATACTGGTAAGGGAAAGAACGATAAAGATGATACCTTCTAAAAATACAGCGGCCAAAGCCATCTGCCAGGTATAACCCATGTTCAATACTACCGTGTATGCAAAAAACGCATTCAGCCCCATGCCCGGAGCCAGTACAAACGGGTAATTTGCAAGACATGCAATCAGCAGAGTCCCGAATAAAGAAGCCAGTGCTGTGGCTGTAAATACAGCTCCGGCATCCATGCCTGTTGCACCTAAAACGCTGGGGTTTACCGCCAGAATATAAGCGGTTGTCATAAACGTTGTGATACCGGCTATAACCTCAGTCTTTACGGTTGTGCGGTTCTGTGATAAGTGGAATGTTTTGTCCAGAAAACTTCCCCTTTCTTTTGTTGCCATACTTCGTACCTCCTGACAGCCGGAACCTAATTCTAAAAGATCCGGCTTCCTTCTGTAAATTTTCCTATGATATGTCTGTCATCGGACAGATAAATAAAACGCTCCAGCCTTTCTTTTAAGGAAAGGGGCTGGGGATGAGGCAGACTGCTGTCATCCAGAATCAGAGCATCAAACTCATAGCCCTTTAAAAAGCTTCCAACCTTTCCAAAGAAAGCTCCCCCGCCTAAGGTTCCCATATAAAATGCTTCTTCCAAAGTCACCGGCTTCAAGCTTTCATCCAAAAGGCGCCACCTTAATTTTGATACAGAAATAGCATCCACCATGGCCCGGAAAATGGATTCCCCGCTGCCGCCTGCCACATCGGTTCCAAGTCCCAGATTCATCTTCTGATCGAGATACGTCCTAACCGGAGCAACTCCGGAAGATAGATTTGTATTGGACTGGGGACAATGGGCAATAAAAACTCCACGTTTCTTCATCAAAGCAATCTCCTCCTCCGATGAATAAACGCAGTGAGCCATTACCGTTTTCACCTTTCCGCCAAACAATCCGAACTGATCGTATGCATCTGCGTAAAACCGGGACGCCGGACATAATTCTTTGACCCACCCAATCTCACTCTGGTTCTCTGATAAGTGGGACTGGACAGGAAGCTGGTATTTTTTCTGCAGCCTGGAAAGCCGGTCCATCAGTTCATCCGTACAGGAGGGAATAAATCTGGGAGTCAGGATGGGACTGACATTTGCATATCCCTTCGTCACATGTTCCAACCATTCCTCCGTGTCCCGTACTGACTCTTCCGCACTGTTTTCACAGTAATAATCGGGAGAATTGCGGTCCATGTTCACCTTTCCCACCATGGTCTTTAACCCGGTTTCCTCCATCAGATCCATCAAAAGCTCTGTAGCCGGACGGTGTATGGTGGCAAAGATGCAGGCTCTTGTAGTCCCGCTCTTCTTCATCGTATCAGCAAAAATCTGATAGGCTTTTTTTGCGTAATCCAGCTCCTTATACTTGGCTTCCTCCGGAAATGTATTGGTGTTCAGCCAGTCCAAAAGCTCCAGATTCATGTTAAGCCCCCGGAACGCAAACTGGGGTGCATGGATATGAAGGTCGGTAAGACCTGGAATGATCATTTTATCTCCCCAGTCTGTCAGCGGAAGATTAAAAAACTGCTCCGGCAGTTCTTTCCATACCCCTTCCGACTTTCCTTCCAGACAAACCAGATATCCCTGTTCCACGGTCCGTAACAGATTCCTATCCTCACTGTAGCAGATGTTCCCTTTTAAGACAAAATTTTTATTACCAGTCATAGTACCTCCTGTCCAACATACCGTAAAATAAAACACGGCAGTTCAGATTGCAAACCACCGTTCTCTCTATCTCCTTTTATGCACGCACTACAAAACACAGCCCATAGGGCTGCGTCATAATCCATGCAAAAACTTATAGACAACTATTCCGGTAGCTGGTAGAAACACTCAACCAATTATGAGCTTATATAAGTTCCTTTATTCCTGATACTATATAAATTTTGTGACCTCTGACAGGTCGACTATACCATATTGTATAACTTTTTGTCAATGCTGCTCTCACAGAATATAAACCTTTTGTTTTCTGGTTGATTTTTTACCCCCTGATCCGCACTTCCTTTTGGAGAGCCAGGGAATAAATGACCGCCTCTTTTACCTTTTTCCCGGTCATCTGCTCCAGGGCGCGGGTATAGTACTCCATCTGTACCCGGTAACGGTCGATCAACACCTGTTCTTCTCCCTTTTTGATGTGGTCGGTCTTATAATCCACCAGAACAAGCCCATCCTCTTCTTCCATATAAGCATCAATGATACCCTGAATCAATATCAGTTCATCGGAATCTCCAATATCCATCTCTCGTGCCGGTATTCCAATGACAAACTGCTGTTCCTTTTTCAACCGTCCCTCCCGCTGGGCCTCAGAAAGACGCTTTCCAAGTGGGGATTTTAAGAAATTAAGCAGCAGCTTTTTAGAGATTAATGAAATGCTCTCTTCATCCATACGTTTTTCTTTCCGGAAACGTTCTACCGCCTCTTGAAGCTCTTCTTCCGTTTGGACAGAGCCAAAGTCCAAAAGCTCCAGAATACGGTGATAAGCGGTTCCACGGAAAGCCCCTCGGCCTTTTTCATCTGTTCCCTCTTCTTTTAAGAATATAGGAATGGTAGGAAGGAACTCACTTTCCTCCTCATCCAGAAACTGTCCCTGTTTTTTTAATTCCGATACGGAGAGCTTGGTATGAAGTCCAATGTCGGCCTGATAAGGATACCGGTATTCAAAAGCTGCCTTCAGCTCCCGTTCAAATGCTTCATCATAAACCTGTTTTGTATCCAGAGATAACAGACGTTCCTTGGTAAGCTTTTTCCCGGCCTGGCGCTCCACCTCCCTTCCCACAAGCTCCGTAACGGAAAGCTGGCGGACCACCATACTTCCTGTATCCTGCCCCCCCTCGGACTGGATCTTAATTTGTGAGAATTTCCCCGAAAGGCTCATGATCATCCAGTCCAGATATGAATCCGCCGTCGAGAGAATGGTAAATGGAATCTCTCCATTTGCCCGAAACACCTCTGCATACCGGTCCATTTTCTTTTCCAGATACCGGTCCAGTCCTGTCATTACCAGCTTTTCCTTGGCTCTGGTCATTGCCACATAAAGCACACGCAGTTCTTCGCCCATGGCGCCCAGCTCCATTTTCCGTTTTAAGACATGTTTCTTTAACGTGGGTGCCTTTAAGCGCCGTTCCAGATCCAGATGATCGGTCCCGATTCCCAGATCCGGGTCGATTAAAATCTTTCCGTAGGCATCCTGCTTGTTGAACTTCTTTCCCATTCCTGCAAGGAATACCACAGGAAACTCCAGTCCCTTGCTCTTATGAATACTCATAACCCGAACCGTATTCTCTTCTCCGGCCAGAGATGCCTCTCCAAAATCCATATCATACTTTTTCAGGTTCTCAATGTATCGGATAAAGTGGAACAGCCCGGTATAGCTGGTCTTTTCATAAGCGGAGGCTTTTTCCACCAGCATAGCTAGATTGGCCCTGCGGACCTCTCCCGCTGGCATGGCGGAGACATAATCATAATACCCGGTGTCTTCATATAGATCATAAAGCAGTTCGTGTATGGAAAGATAGGCGGCTTTGGCCCTGTAAGAATCAATCCTATCTGCAAAACGTACCAGTTTTTCATAAAGTCCCGGATAATCCGGGTCCTGTGTGCCCTCATAATCCTTTAAATACTGCTGCCATGCTCCATAAATCCCCCGGTCCTGGCCTTTTTTTGATGTCTTTTTAAACCGTGCCGTCATATGGGCCATCTCCTCATCCGTTACCTGGCCGATGGGAGATTTAAGCACTGCTGCCAGAGGGATGTCCTGCATGGGATTGTCGATGATATTTAAAAGGGAAAGAATGATTTCCACCTCAACGGCAGTAAAGTATCCGGTTTTTCTCTCCGCATAGGCAGGAATCCCTTCATTCATCAGCACATTTACAAAATCCTCTGCCCAGCCGCTTAGGCTTCGTAAAAGAATCACCATATCCCCGTAACCGGCAATTCGGTAGCCGCCTTTGCCGTTTAAGTTTTTGTCCCACACATAAAGACCTGTTTCCGGATGGACAAACTCCCGGATTCTGGCCGCAATGGCCTTTGCCTCCAGTTCCCTGCTGGTAAAATCCCCTCCATCGTCATCTAACTGCTTTAACAGATTTCCCTCCGCATGAATCATAAGAAGCTCCGGCTTTTCTCCTGCACGGCCTTCAAAAGGAGCAAAAACGGCGCCGGGGTGAAGCGCTGCCTCCTTTGTATACCGGATATTTCCAAGGTTCTTTGTCATGATCTGATAAAATACCTCATTGATGCTTTTTAAAACCTCTTCTCTGCTCCTAAAATTCTGATGAAGCTCAATCTTCTGATACTTTCCTTCTTCTTTCTGATAAGACTCATATTTATCCAAAAACAGCTGGGGCCTTGCCAGACGGAACTGGTAGATACTCTGCTTCACATCTCCTACCATGAAGACGTTGGGAGTGCCGAACCGCTCTCTGGAAATGCTGTTGATCAGGGCCTCCTGCACATCATTGCTGTCCTGGTATTCATCCACAAGAATTTCTATAAACTGTGCACTCAGTTCATCGGCTGCATCTGACGGAATCCTCTTATCCCCTTCCTTTTTCAGAAGGATCTCCAGGGCATAGTGCTCTAAATCATTAAAATCCACCAGATTTCTTTCCTTTTTTTTCTCCTGATATCTCCTTGCATATTCTCCGGCCAGATCAAGGAGCATGGTAACTGCTTCTTTAGTGCCCAAAATATCAGAAAACACCTCGTCAGGGGATTCAAAGCAATAAAGCTCCGACAGCTTTCCCACCGCTTTTTTTACCCGGTCTCTGACTCCCGTGACGTATGCCTTTTTCTCCGGATCAATATCCTTGCTTCTTATGGAAGCAAGGCGGTCAAAGGATACTGATTTTAGCTGCTCATTAAGAGCTTCATAATTTTCAGCAGAAAGAATCCGGTTTAAAAGGTTCAAGTCGCTTGTCAGCATGGGGAGATAGGCCAGAGGGCCGTTTTCCTCTTCACAGACCTCTGCCGCCGCCTGAATCTGGCTGATAAATTCTGAAACCTGAAGGGCTACATCGCGCATGAGGAATTTCATCCATTCCATCTCCATCATCTGCCCCATATCACCGGCAGAAAGCTCGTCTCTGCACCGGGCCAGCCATTCCTCCGGCCATGGATTGCTTTGGGAAAAGGTGTATACCTGCATGATGTAATCTTCGATTCCATGATCCGTCTTCCCGCTTGCATAGGTTTCCACGAACTGTTCAAAAAGAGGGTCTCCCGATTCATAGAACTCCTCTAGCATCTCCTTCATCACATCCGCCCTTAAAAGAATAAGCTCCCCTTCATCTCCCACCCGGAAAGCCGGGTCAATGTCCAGCTTGTTGTAATGTTCTCTGATCAGGCCCAGGCAAAAGCTGTCAATGGTAGTGATCTGGGCATAGGGGATCATTGCCGCCTGCATCTGTAAATGAGAATTCTCCGGATGTTCAAGCAGTTTTTCATCCACCGCTTTTAAGATACGTTCCCGCATCTCATCAGCCGCAGCTTTTGTAAAAGTCATAACAAGGAGCTGGTCGATCCTTACAGGCTCTTCGCCCTCGGTGATCATGCGGATAATCCGCTCCACCAGCACTGCCGTTTTTCCGCTTCCTGCTGCCGCTGAAACCAGCAGGTTCCGGTTCCTGCTTTCAATGACTGCCTTTTGTTCATCCGTCCAGCTAATTGCCATCGTCTTTTGCCTCCTCTTCTCCTTCGATCACCGGCCAGATTTCCTCAGATTTTAACGCCTTGAATCTGCGGTAGCCATACCCTTCCGTCTTTAGGTCAAAGCCGCAGACCGCATGGTAGGGACAATAATCACAGGCGCTCCGGCTGCCCTGTTTATAGGGGCTTACATCAATTACTCCGTCTAAAATCTCCCTACCCTCTTTCTTTAATTTTTGCTGGACAAACTCCCGCAGGGCAGCAAACCGCTTCCCGCCGGCCACAGAGGATCTGGCCTCCTGAATGATTCCGTTTTTCATGGCCACCGGAATCACATCTGACTCCGTCACGATCTCACGGTCCAGATGGGTTATGGCATTTAGATCCGTATTGACCAATCCGTTCATGCGAAGCTGCTTTAACATCCTCCGGTTAATTTCCTCCTCTGTCATCTCCCCTTCTTTGTCCACAAGGGGATCACCGATATTATAATAGAAGATCCCTGCCGGTACCACCGGCTTTTCCGGCGACCGCCGCTCTTCCATCTCAAGGGCCGCATCCATGTAAACCACCAGCTGGAGCTGAAGTCCGTAGTACAAAGCCGTCAGGTCAAAGGCCGTTTTCCCCGATTTATAATCAATGATCTTTACATAAACCGCTTCCTCATCCTCGCATAAATCCATGCGGTCGATCCTTCCTCTTAAATGAATGGCCTCGTCCCCGGAAAGAGGAATCCGCATGGCCCTTAAATGGTCGGAGGCGGAAAAGGAGACTTCAAATCCTACCGGAGTAAAATCTCCCTTTTTCAGCTGCTCGGTCAGCGCCCACATGGTCCGGTCCGTGATCCGTTCCACCTTACCGGCCAGATAAGCATTTCTGGCCGAGCTTTTTAAGATGGTATTGCCATAATCCTCGGTCACATGGATCACACAGTCATGAACCAGAGCCTTCCGTTCTTCTTCTGTCAGAGACTTAAAGTCCTTCCCTTCCTCTTTTATCCGCTGGAAACACAAATCAATGGAGTCATGGAACAAGTTACCAATATCCATGGCTGCAAGCTCATATTCCTGCCGTTCCATCAGCTCCAGCCCATAATTTAAGAAATGGGCGTAGGCACAGGACGCGTATTGCTCCATCCGGGTCACACTGCCGCTTATGACAGAGCCATACAAAGCCCTTGCCGCAATTTTACCGATTCCCTTCTGCTCATAGGTATAAAAGGCCGCTTCCAACAGCCTCCTCCCCTCCTCGCTGTGACGCTCCGACAGAAGAAAGGCTTTAAAAAGCTCGAAAAACCTTCCGTCTCCCCCCGTCTGCTTATATTCCCGCAGCCCGTCAGACAGAAGCTCTCTGGCTTCCCTCATGGAAAGGGGAACCCGTTCCTTTGAAGGTATGGTCTCGGAGAGACCTGGAAACAGCTTTTTTAATTCTCCAATCAGCGTGGAGGGACGCATGCTTTTCCCGGAACCATCCATGGCAGAATAGGAAAGGATCAGCTCCTGTTCCGGTTTTGTCAGGGCAAGATATAAATAAAACCTCTGCCGGAACCCTTCTTCTCTTGCCGTGGGGGCCAGTTCAATGGCCTGACTCCCTAAAAACTCCCGCTCCCTGTCCGTAAATAAGCTGCTTTTCTCCTTCTTTACAGGCACGATCCCGTCATTGACACCCACAAAAAACAATAATTTTACATGGTCAAGTCTGGTTCTTGTAATATCTCCCACCACTACACGGTCCACAGAAGCAGGGATAAGTCCCACCTTTATTTCAGAAAAACCGGCATCCAGTATCTCCGCATACTCTTTCCCGCTCACATGCTCTTCCCCTAAAAGTCCGGCAAGGCGGTCAAACAAATCCATAACAAGCCCATACACCTGACTGTATTCCTTTGCCAGAATCAGCTCTCCCCTATCCTGAAACTCTGCTTCAAAGGCAAGCAGCTTTTCTTCAATCCCAGTCTCCATAAGCAGAGCCGTCACCGCCGCTGTCATGGATTTTACCGTGGAGGCTTCCTCCCTAAACGCTTCCCGAAGGCGCCTTAAAGGGGCTAGGATCTGCTCTCTGAATTCATTGAGTTCTTCCAGATTCAGTTCCCTGGCTCCCCGGTACCAGCCCTCCCATGCACAATCCCATCGCTTAAATCCCCGGATGCCCATGGCAATGACATAATTCTCCAGACGGTCCGTCTTTTCTTTGTCCTCTTTCTTTGTGACAAGGGCTGTTCTCAAGTACCGGAATACGGATTCATAGGAAAAATCCTTCTGTACGATCTCAATGGCCGCCCGGATCAGCTCCACCATGGGATTTTTTAAAATGCTTTTCTTATCATCCAAAAAATACGGAATGCCGTTTAGCTGGAACTGATGGATGATTTCATTGGCATAGCTGCCAAGATCTCCCGTAACCACCGCCATATCCTTGTACCGAAGCCCCTGTTTCCGTATGGCTTCCTCCATTGAATGGACCAGACAGGTAATCTCCTCCGTCGGGTTTAAGGCCTTCACCAGGCGGATGGAGCCGGTCTCTTTGCAGGTTTTCCCTTTATAGCGGTATAAATTCTGTTCCAGGAAATCCAGCGCATTTCCCGTCTTTGCCCCCGTCTTTTTAAACCGGACCGCGGGATGCGTTAGAAGAAGAATGTCCTCTTCCCTGGAGGTACGGGCCTTCTCCGCCAGATCCTTTAACTTCCATATCATTTGCCGGCTCATATAAAACAGTTCCTGAACACCCATATTACGGCTCATGTTCTCCGACGGATCAATGGTGACCGTTACAATCACCCGTTTGCAGAAACGGAGAAACAGGCTTAAGATCCGGTACTGGACAGGGGTAAATCCGGTATAGCCATCCAAAGTGATGACGCTGTTTTTGATCAGCTCCGACTGGGGCAGGACCCGGCAGAACACGTCAAGAATCTCCTCCGTGGTGATGTACTTGTCCTTAATATAATCCTTAAAGCCCTGATACATGACCGAGATATCCAAAAGCTTCTGCTTCAGCATCGGACTCATGGTGTCCGGCAGAGCTTCCGTGAGCATGTCCGGAGTCACCCCGTACTGGTAAAGCTCCGACAGCATGGACTTTAACTGGGAAATAAAACCGGTTTTACTTAAATGATCTTTATAAAGCACCAGCTCTTTTTTCTTCCCGGAGGCCACCTTGCGAAGCACCATGGATTTTCCCATGTCATCAAGAACCTGGGGATTTTCTATGGCAAGCTCCTCAAAAATCCGGTAGGCCAGACGGTTGAAGCTGACAATATCAATATTCATGACCCCATGATTGGGATGAAGGGAAACGATCTCTTTCTGGGTCTGCATGGTAAACTGTTCGGGTACAACAGCAATATATCTGGTATCCGGCTCCTCCATGGACATCCGGATAAGTTCTGTATAAAGGCGGTAGGTCTTTCCGGACCCGGAACCGCCTAAAATAAACTGAAGGGACATGGTCTCTTTGTCTCCTTTTTGTGATCATTTTTATGTAAAATAAAACACCTATTTTCTTAACATCTTAACATAGAATTCCCCTGGCAACAATGAAATCTTAGGCATGAAACCCAAATCCCAATAATACACTATAACAAAACTGTACGGAGGGCTTTTTATATGAGCTCAAAAACAAAAATCGTCGTATTACGAATGAAAGAAATCATCTACACTGCAATCTTCGTTGGCCTTGGAATTCTTCTTATCACTTTGTTTTTAGTCATGTTCCGCCCGAAAAAGGATTCGGTTCCTACATCTGGTGACGCCGTGCACTATGTTCCGGGGGTCTATACCTCCGCCATAACGCTGAATAACCAGGACATCAATGTTACAGTCACCGTAGATTCCGGTAAAATCACTTCCGTGAGCCTGGTTCCTTTAAGCGAAGCCGTCGCCACCATGTATCCGCTCATGCAACCTGCCATGGATCACTTATCCGAGCAGATCGTGAAAAACCAGTCCACCAAAAACATTTCCTATTCGTCGGATTCCCGCTATACCTCTGGCGTCCTTTTAAAGGCAGTGGATCAGGCACTGTCAAAAGCCCAGAAATCCGATTAGCAGGCATTGTGTTTTTTCCTTTATGATTGTATAATGAGGAAACGTGATACATACTTACATAAATGAGGAAAACGACCATGAATCAAACTACAAAAGCACAGGATGCAGCGGGGCATAACGGGATTACAGAGGGAGTGATTTGGAAACAGCTTCTTCTGTTTTTCTTTCCCATTTTATTCGGCACCTTTTTTCAACAGCTCTACAATACCATAGACGCCGTCATTGTCGGAAGATTTGTGGGCAAAGAAGCACTTGCAGCAGTAGGAGGCCCTACCGGAACCCTGATCAATTTGCTGATCGGTTTCTTCATAGGGCTTTCTTCCGGTGCAACAGTCATCATCTCACAATTTTACGGTGCAAAAAAAGAGGAGGAGGTAAGTAAGGCTGTCCATACGGCCATCGCCTTCTCCATTACTACCGGAATAATCTTTACCATCACCGGCATCCTGGGAGCACCATTTGCCTTGAAAGCCATGGGAACGCCTGACGAGATCCTCCACCATGCGGTGGCCTTTATGCGGGTCTATTTTATCGGGATTACCGCCAACCTGGTCTACAACATGGGAGCCGGAATCCTGCGGGCCATCGGGGACTCCAAACGGCCTCTTTACTTTCTTATCACAAGCTGTTTTACCAATATCGTTCTGGACATCCTGTTTGTGGTATATTTGCCCCTGGGGGTTCGGGGAGCGGCTCTTGCCACCATCCTCTCCCAGCTTCTCAGCGCCGTGCTGGTAGTCCGTCTGCTGATCCGTACCAGGAAATCCTACCGTCTTGTTCCAAAAGCCTTAAAAATTGACCCGGACATGCTTAGAAGAATCATCCGCATCGGTTTTCCTGCCGGACTCCAGTCCGTCATGTACTCCTTGTCAAATATCATCATCCAGTCAAGCATCAACACACTTGGTACCGATACCATTGCAGCCTGGACCGCCTACGGAAAAATAGACAGCATATTTTTCACCATCATCAGCGCATTCGGTATTGCCATCACTACCTTTGTGGGGCAAAACTACGGAGCGAACAAAAGGGACCGGGTCTACAAAGGAATCCGGGTCTGTATGGCCATGTGCTTTGCTTCCTCTATTGCTTTGAGCTTTTTACTCTATACCTTTGGAAACCATATTTTTCTGCTCTTTACCACGGACCCATCGGTCATTGCCATCGGAACGGAAATTCTCCGCTTTCTGGCGCCGGTCTATGTTACCTATATCTGCATCGAGATCTGTTCCGGTTCCCTCAGAGGAACAGGGGACTGCTGGATTCCCATGCTGCTCACCTGCTTAGGTGTATGCGTACTCAGGGTCGTATGGGTCTGGGTGGCTGTTCCTCTGCATCCCACCATTAAAATGGTGGTCTTCAGCTATCCAATGACCTGGACAACCACCTCCGTTTTATTTCTGGTTTATTTCAGCTTTTATAGCCGGCTGAAATGGCGCAGATTCCCCTTACGTCTGAAGAAACACTGATTTTTACGAAGCCTTTACTCCATCGGTGCCCGGTAAAAGGCTCCGTAAAACTGCTCCGTCCGAAACATATTTACGATCACGTGTCCATCCACTTCGTGAAACAGAGATATAATGTCGGCCACCTCATAGGAAGATACCACCGTATGAAGCAGATACATTTTTTTCTTGCTGTAACCGCCTACGGCATCCACACAGGAGATGCCGTGTTGAAAGGCTTTCACATATGCCTGAGTAAGCTCCGGCCCTTTGGTGGTAGTGACCTGAAGAGTCACCCGCTCATACCTGTGATGGAAGGTGGAAATGATCTTTGTCCCCACAAACTGGAATAAAATAGAATATCCCGCATATTTCCATCCAAAGATCGCACCAAAGGTACACAGCAGGATTACGTTCCCTATAAACACATAGGTCCAGATAGAATTTCCCGTCTTATTGGAAACATAAAGAGCAATAAAGTCCGTTCCTCCGGTGGACGCATTTCCTCGAAGGGCGATCACTATGGCAAACCCGTAAAGCACCCCTCCATATATTACATTCAATACCTCATCATCAAAAAGAGGAGTAAATTGAAAAATCCTTAAAAAAACACTGGATAACAAAACCTGGAGCAGCGAAAATAGAGTAAACCGTTTACTGATGCTTTTGCTGCATGCCCAGGCCACAGGAAGATTCAGTATGATCATGCCGAGGGAAGTGGATATATTCATCCCAAAAAGGGATGTCACCCGGTCAATCAAAATGGCAATTCCTGTAAACCCTCCTGATAAAAGCCCG
Source organism: Lacrimispora sinapis (assembly GCF_043633585.1). Classification (NCBI taxonomy): domain Bacteria; kingdom Bacillati; phylum Bacillota; class Clostridia; order Lachnospirales; family Lachnospiraceae; genus Lacrimispora; species Lacrimispora sinapis. The sequence goes on from NZ_CP141832.1 coordinate 2,693,800, forward strand.
GCCGGCTGAATGAATGCCTGTATTACATAAGTCTGCAAAAGCGCTGATAGGACAACTGCCAACGTTGTCATTACATTTCTCACACGCTTATCTCTCCTCAGTTTTTTCAACATAATATTTCTCCTCCTATCATTAAAGGATATTATATGTAAGTTCTTCCTCTATATCAATCTTTTTCATAAAAAAAGAGGATCGCCCTTCCCCCACAGAAGGCAATCCTCCGTCACGGTCCAAACCGTCACATTATATTGTTTTTGCTACTGGCATCCCCATGCCGATATCAAGCACATAAGACACCTCTATGTGCTTTTCACATAGACAATCGTACCATAGAATCCCAAAAAAGTCAATATTTTTAGTCTATTTTACCAAAAAATTGCCTTTAATTCAAAAAACATTGCCACATTTTTTCTTACAAGTTCCTTTCCTGGGTTTCTGTTTTGCACACAAATGCAAAAAACATATTTTTCTGAAAATTGCATATACTTTCCTTATTGCCAAAATGCTGCTAATTTATTTACAAGGAGAAAACTGTTATGGATTTTTCAAGTAGCCTCACTGATAATATGAATTATTTAAACAACAAACTGGATGTAGACCAAAACTTTGATCTGGTTTACCGCACATTTTATATCGGAGAACGGGAAGCAGCCTTATATTGCATCGACGGGTTTACAAAAGGGGATGTGTGGCAGAAGATCATGGAGGACTTTTCTTCCATAAAAAAGGAAGACATGCCCCTTGATGTCCTTGAGTTTTCCAAAAAATTCTTTCCTTACTCGCAGGTAAGTCTGGTCAAAGATGATGACAAAATGATAAAATCTTTGCTTACAGGCCTTGCCTGCCTCTTGATTGATGGTTACGACAAATGTCTCGTGGTGGACAGCCGTGGCTATCCCTCAAGAGGCGTGTCTGAACCGGAAAAAGATAAGGTGCTTCGTGGCTCCAAAGACGGCTTTGTGGAAACACTGACCTCGAATACCGCTTTGATCCGACGAAGAATCCGTGATCCCAGGCTGACGATGGAGATCATGCATTCCGGAGAAAGCTCTTATACTGACATTGCCATCTGCTATTTTAAGGGACGTGTGGATGAAAAGCTTCTTGCCACCATCAAGGAACGGATCAAAAAGCTGAAGGTAGACGCCCTGACCATGAACCAGGAAAGTCTGGCGGAATGCATCTATCCCCATAAATGGTTCAATCCATTTCCCAAATTCAAATATTCGGAACGGCCGGACACCGCTTCTGCCTCTTTGCTGGAAGGCAACATCATTATCCTGGTAGACAACTCTCCTTCTGCCATGATCCTGCCCTCCTCGATTTTTGACATCATTGAAGAAGCCGATGATTATTACTTCCCCCCGGTGACGGGAACCTATTTAAGGCTCTCCCGGTTTATCATTTCTATATTAACGCTGTATTTGACCCCTACCTGGCTGTTTTTTATGCAGAATCCAGAACTGATTCCCTCCTGGCTCCAATTTATACAGTTATCAGAACCCCCTCAGGTTCCTCTTCTGTTCCAGCTTCTGATTCTGGAATTCGCCATTGACGGACTAAGGCTTGCAGCGGTCAATACTCCCAGTATGCTGACCACGCCTCTCAGTGTGATCGCCGGTATTGTACTGGGAGAATATTCCGTAAAATCCGGCTGGTTCAACAGTGAGACCATGCTTTATATGTCATTTGTCACCATCGCAAACTATTCCCAGTCAAGCTTTGAGCTGGGTTATGCCTTCAAATTCATACGAATGATCATACTCGTAACTACGGCTCTCTTTAACTTCTGGGGCTTTGTGGGCGGTATCCTGCTCTCCATTTGCGCCCTTGTATTTAATAAGACCATAGCTGGAAAGAGCTACATTTATCCCCTCATCCCGTTCCGCTTTTCAGAGCTCAAAAAACGGTTTTTCCGGGGACGTCTGCCTCACAGGGAAAAATAAGAAACAGGCGGAGATCGTTCAATCTCCGCCTGTTTCTTATTTATTCGTCAATGCTGTAATTCGGTGCTTCTTTTGTAATATGGATATCATGAGGATGGCTTTCCTTTAAGGAAGCTGCGGTAATCTTTACGAATCTTCCGTTGTCCTGTAACGCCTTGATATTCTGTGCTCCGCAATATCCCATACCGGAACGCAAACCGCCCAGGATCTGGAATACGGTATCTTCTACCATTCCCTTATATGCCACACGGCCTTCCACGCCTTCCGGTACCAGCTTCTTGGCATCCGACTGGAAGTAGCGGTCCTTGCTTCCATTCTCCATGGCTGCAATGGAACCCATTCCGCGGTAAACTTTGTACTTTCTTCCCTGATATAGTTCAAAGGTTCCGGGGCTTTCATCACATCCGGCAAACATGCTTCCCATCATACATACGCTTCCGCCTGCTGCGATGGCTTTTGTCAAGTCTCCGGAATACTTGATTCCGCCGTCTGCGATGACAGGAACGCCGTATTCCTTGGCAACGGCATAGCAATCCATAACGGCTGTGATCTGTGGAACACCGATCCCTGCCACCACACGGGTGGTACAGATGGAACCAGGACCGATACCAACCTTGACCGCATCAGCACCTGCTTCGATTAACGCCTTGGTGGCTTCTCCGGTTGCAACGTTGCCTGCGATGACCTGAAGTTCCGGATAAGCCTCCTTGATCATTCTTACGCAGCGCAGAACGTTCTCAGAATGTCCGTGAGCGGAATCAAGAACCACAACATCCACCTTCGCATTCACAAGGGCTGCTACACGGTCCAGTACGTTGGCAGTAATACCAACTCCGGCTCCGCATAAAAGTCTGCCCTGACTGTCTTTTGCAGACAAAGGATACTTGATCTGTTTTTCGATATCTTTAATGGTAATAAGTCCTTTTAAATTGAAATCATCATCAACGATTGGAAGCTTTTCCACTCTTGCCTTTGCAAGAATCTGCTTTGCTTCCATGAGAGTGATTCCCTCTTTCGCCGTCACCAGATTCTTAGAGGTCATGCATTCTTTGATCTTTCTGCTGAAATCCTCTTCAAACTTCAAGTCACGGTTTGTAATAATACCCACCAGTTTTTTTCCTTCTGTGATCGGTACGCCTGAGATGCGGAACTTTGCCATAAGCTCGTCTGCATCCTTTAATGTATGTTCCGGGGAAAGGAAGAATGGGTCCGTTATGACGCCGTTTTCTGACCTCTTAACCTTATCAACCTCATCCGCCTGCTGTTCTATGGTCATGTTCTTATGGATGATGCCGATTCCCCCCTGTCTTGCCATGGCAATTGCCATGCGGTGCTCGGTAACGGTATCCATACCTGCACTCATAAGCGGAATATTCAGCTTGATGGTTTTTGTAAGGTTGGTCGTTAAATCAACCTGATTGGGAATTACTTGTGAATATGCAGGAACTAATAGCACATCATCAAAAGTAATGCCTTCGCCAATAATTGTACCCATTGATATTTCCTCTCCTTCTTTCGATTTTTATTAACATCGCTAATCTGAATTTTGCTTGTTAGTTACCTAGTTTAACAAATTTTACATAGCTTGTCAACGGACATTTTGTAGTATTTTTCCGTCATACATGGACAGTAAAGAATGCTTTTTTTATACAAAAAAAGGGCGGGAACAGTCATTCACCATTCCTACCCTCTTTCCTGTTATATCTGTGAAATCACCTTACGGGGTGCTGTCATCTTCATACAGTGCAGCAGCTTATCATTGGGTTCAAAAATAACTTTCACCCGTTCCGAACCAGACTGACTGATGAGCGTATAAGTCTTTGCCCCCGGCAACTGTGAAGAAAAATCAAGTACCTTCATATCTTTTGTTTCATGATCACGGGCTTCTGTGGAACCTGTGGGAGCCACGATCTGTATCTCCTCCATGGAGGCCTCCCAGGCTTTTTTCCTCTTGCTTTTGCCGTATATCCGGTCAATGGACAACGAATTGGTCACATACAAATATTCGTATTCCACTTCACTGTTCCTGAATACCAGATATGCGGCTCCTCCGACAGCAAAAAGTATGATTACTCCGAAAATCCCAAAAACCGGAGAGATGGAAAGGAAAAATGCGATGACACACAAAATTCCCATCACGATCTTTAGCACCAAGGTATAGGCCGGTGCTTTTCGCTTCACAAGCCATTCTGCATACATTTCATTCATAATGATACTGGATTCCTTTCTTCCCTGCGTCTTACCGGGGTATAAAGGTATTCCTTTCAGGCGCTGCTTTCTCTTCCCGTATGATTCAGGGTATAAAAGGATACCTCATAGGTGATTCTTTCGTACAGATATGTCTTACATCATATCCATTCCGCCTGGAGCCGGCATTGCAGGTGTCTTTTCTTTAATATTAGCAACAACAGACTCTGTTGTCAATAAGGTGGACGCCACGCTGGTAGCATTCTGAAGAGCGCTTCTGGTAACCTTTGTCGGGTCTAAGATGCCTGCTTCCACCATATCTACATATTCTTCTTTATAAGCGTCAAAGCCAATTCCGACTTTGGATTCTTTTACTTTATTGATGATGACGCTTCCTTCCAGTCCTGCATTGGCTGCAATGTGGTATAACGGAGCTTCCAGAGCCTTTAAGATGATCATACCGCCGGTCTTCTCGTCGCCTTCCAGTTTCTTCACTACGTCTTCGATCTGAGTGATGGTATGAATATAAGCAGATCCGCCGCCTGCGATAATACCCTCTTCTACGGCTGCTCTCGCTGCAGATAAAGCATCTTCCATACGAAGTTTTGCTTCCTTCATCTCAGTCTCTGTTGCAGCACCTACACGGATCACTGCTACGCCGCCGGATAATTTAGCAAGTCTTTCCTGTAATTTTTCACGGTCAAAATCAGAAGTAGTCTCTTCGATCTGGCTCTTGATCTGTCCAATTCTTGCAGAAATGGAATCCTTATCGCCTAATCCGTCAACAATTACGGTGTTTTCCTTCTGTACCTTAACGGATTTTGCACGTCCTAATAAATCAAGAGTTGCGGTCTTGAGGTCATATCCTAATTCTTCGGAGATTACGGTTCCGCCTGTTAAAACAGCGATATCCTGTAACATCTCTTTTCTTCTGTCGCCGTAGCCTGGTGCCTTAACACCAACAACATTGAAGGTTCCTCTTAATTTATTAACGATCAGAGTTGTTAAAGCTTCTCCTTCGATATCCTCAGCAATAATCAAAAGTCTTGCACCGGACTGAACCACCTGCTCTAATAAAGGAAGGATCTCCTGAATGCTTGTGATCTTCTTATCGGTGATCAGGATATATGGATCGTCTAAATTCGCTTCCATCTTCTCCATATCTGTGCACATATAAGCAGAGATGTAACCTCTGTCAAACTGCATACCTTCCACCAGATCCAGTTCTGTCTTCATGGTCTTGGATTCTTCAATGGTAATAACGCCGTTGTTGGACACCTTTTCCATAGCGTCAGCTACCATCTCACCGACTTCATCATCTGCTGCGGAGATCGCTGCAACTCTTGCGATGGAGGCTTTGCCTTTGATCGGTGCGCTCATCTTGGCAATGGCTTCAACAGCAGCCTCTGTTGCCTTCTTCATACCCTTTCTAAGAACGATTGGGTTGGCACCGGCTGCTAAGTTCTTCATACCTTCATTGATCATGGCCTGTGCCAGAACGGTTGCGGTAGTCGTACCATCACCAGCCACATCGTTGGTCTTTGTTGCAACTTCTTTTACTAACTGTGCACCCATATTTTCAAAGGCATCTTCCAGCTCGATTTCTTTTGCAATGGTTACCCCATCGTTTGTGATCAAAGGTGCACCAAATGATTTATCAAGTACCACGTTTCTTCCTTTTGGTCCTAAGGTCACACGAACAGTATCTGCTAACTGATTGACACCTGACTCAAGTGCTTTTCTTGCATCTACGCCATATTTAATCTGTTTTGCCATAATTCATACCTCCAGTTTTCTTCTAAAATAATGGAAAGTCCTATGGGACCTTCAGTTCTTTGTGACAGCCTGCGGCCGCCTTATTTATTCGATCACTGCTAAAATATCATTCTGCTTTACAATAACGAATTTTTCATCGTCTTTTCCGGTCTCTACTTCTGTTCCTGAATATTTGGAGAAGATTACCTTATCGCCGATTTTAACCTGCATGGTAACTTCCTTGCCGTCTACCAAACCGCCAGGTCCTACTGCGATGACTTCCGCCTGCTGTGGCTTTTCTTTTGCCTGCCCCGGCAGAACAATACCGGACTTTGTTGTCTCCTCTGCAACCAATGGTTTTAACACAACTTTGTCAAATAATGGTACTAATTTCATTGCAATTCCTCCTCATAGCTTTCTGCTTATTTCTTTCTTCTGGCCTTCCGAAAGAAGTATTTTTTTATTCACATAATAAGTTATATCACTCATTATTAGCACTGTCAATAGTTGAGTGCTAACTTTATAATTTTTTTACAAATTTACCATATCTATACGTTTTTTACCTTATTTATTTAGTTTATAGAAATTTTCTTATTATATACCTTTCTTTTTTTCAACAGAAGTATTACAATAACAAAGAGAATGAAAGGAGTGTTTTTTTATGGCAAAAAAGGGTAATGGTTTTGGGAAATTTGTGGCACTTGCCACCATCGCCGGCGCTGTTGTTGCAGGCATCTCTTATTTTACGAAATACAGATCTTTCCACAAAGAACTGGAAGAAAATTTTCACGACTTTGAAGATGACGGCAATGACGATATTTCCAAGATTGACAGCACGATGAACCGCAACTATGTTTCCTTAAATGCCAATAAGGACGAGCTTAAGATTGCGGCTTCCGACATGGCCGATGCTGCCAAGGATGCAGCCGTTGCCGCTAAGAATCTGGTAAAGGATGCAGCCAATATCGTAGGCGATACAGCAAAGGAAGCGGCCAATGCCGTGGCATTTACTGCAAAAGATATGTTTGACTCCTCATTAGAAAAAGAAGACACGAAAGAAGAAACAGAGAATCTCACAGAATACGGTGGTCTTGATTATACCGCTTCCGAAGACGGCCAGCCGGCCGGGGACACATTGGAAGAACCGGAGGATGTGGAAGACTCTATGAAGGATTCATCGACCCATGATACCACTACCATCGTGGAAGATGATATTCCATAACGTTCCTGCAGCACGCAGGATTAAGGAGCTGTTTTTCCTGAATGGAACCAGGAAAAGCAGCTCCTTTTTGTAACATAACGGATCAGGGTTCTACGAAGTATTCAAAGCCGGCATCTGTGATCAGCTGAATGGTATCCTCAATTGCCTGTCCATCTGCAGTCAGATAGCCGGAGGCAAAAATAGAATCCACTGCATAGAACATCCATTTCTCTTTTCCTTTTAAATATACCTCTCTTCCGGCTGCACATCTTATATCGGAACTGGGATTCAACAAACGGGCAAGACATAATACTTTTAAACAATATTCCGCAGATAGATAAGAAGTATCCATTTTCTCTAAAGCGGTTCCTTCTATTGGAATAAAAAAATTAATCGGCACCGCCTGAGGATGGATTGCCTGGATGTCAAAAAGCATGTCAACAATATCCTGTTTTTCTTCCCCAAGGCCGGCAATGCCGCCGCAGCATATTTCAAATCCCATGCTTTGCAGCATTTTAATATTGGATATGCGCTCCTCATAGGTATGAGTGGTACAGATATTGGGATAAAACCTTCTGCTTGTATTTAAATTATGATTGATCCTCTCCACTCCTGCTTCTTTCAGGATTTTCGCCTGCTCTGGAGTCAAAAACCCGATGGAGCAGCATATGGGAGATTGGGTTTCCTTCTTAAGCTTTCTTATCTCATCTGCAAATTCATTTATTTCCGAATTTTGAAAACGGATTCCGCTTAAACCGATACAATGGCGTGCAAGATTCTTATCCGTTACCGTATAACCGTCTTTTAACAGCTTTTCATAAGCAACCAGCCTGTATTTATCAATATGGGCTTTGGATTCCTGGGACTGGGCACAATAGGCACAGTTTTGGGAACAGTTGCCGCTCCTAGCATTTGTGAGCAGCTGGATGGATACGGTGTTTCCTTTGTATTTTTTTCTGATGGAATAAACAGCTTCTAACAGCTCCGGCAATTCTTCATCCGGCAGGTTTAGGAGGGATAACGCGTCCTCTTTTGAAAGGTGCTGGAAATCATAGGTCATTTTCTAATTCTCCCTGTATTTTACGTTTGTTGGCGGCCGTCAGCGAACGCTCATTGACAGAACCGGATTCAGCTTTTTAATAAGATAAATGCTGAAACAAGTCTTGAAAAAATCCCCTGGCAGAAAAGGGATCACACAGACCATAAGGGCGGCGGCAAACCCTGTATGGGTGATATAACAATACCATAAGGTACCGAACAGATAGGTGACGATCCAGCCGGTATATATGGCTGCTGCCAGAACCGGCACAGTGCTTTTTCCTGACCGTTCGATGATAAGTCCGGCGAGAAAGGCTGATGCTATGTAAGCAATAATGTAACCTCCGGTCGGGCCTATGACACTGAAAAGTCCTCCGTTAAACCCGGAAAAGACCGGCAGCCCCACAGCCCCCATAAGAACGAAAACAAACTGGCTCAAAGCTCCATACCTGGCTCCTAATAATCCGGCGGCGGTAAATACAGATATATGCGCCAGATTAATGGGAACCGGGCCGATCGGAATGGCTATTTGCGATAGAATGGCACTCAATGCGGCAAAGGATGCACATAACGTAAGTTCTTTTGCTGTTATTTTCATATAAGATCCCCCTGTAATATATTTGATTCTACACGATTATACAAAGATAGAGATAGATTGTCAACCAGTTTTACAATATTGGTTTACAATTAAATCGAGACAAGTTTTTCCGGCAAACAAAAAAAGGAATTGCAGCCCAGCTTTACTGCCTGGCTGCAATTCCTTCTCATTTATTTTTCATAAAGAAATTCTTCCGGTAACGTCACGTTGAAATCATGTGCCAGATCGCGGAAATTTCCTGGTGTGATGGTCTGCAGCTTATCCGGTCTGATGGAAAGAACCTTTACAAGAATTTCAGCAGACTTTTCAATGGTATGTATCAGTCCGAAGGTCAAATCAAAGTCCTCCCCGGAGGCAAATAAACCGTGGTGCGCCCAGATTGCGGCATCGTATTTTTTCATAAGCTCACTGGTGGCAACGGCGATCTCACGTCCGCCGGGTACCATCCAGCCCACCACACCGATTCCGCTTGGGAATACGACCGGACACTCTGTGGCCATTTCCCATAATTCTCTGGTAAATACCTTATCCTCCAGAGGAAGAACAAAGGTAAGCGCAATGATATTTGCCGGATGGCCATGATAAATGACTCTGTATGCTCCGCCGGTAGCTTCCTTCTTGACCTCGTGGTTCATTAAATGGGAGGGAAGCTCGCTGGTGGGACGTCCTCCCTTGCAAAGACCCCATAGGATTCTATAATGTTCGCCGCTTTCATCCACTTCAATGATGCAGGTGTTGGCTTCCGGATCAAGGGGCACATTGCGGAAATACTTTCCGCTTCCTGTGACCATGAAAAACTCTCCGGAAAGACCCTTCACGGTCGTACCAATGGGCTGCCAGGAATTGTCAAACTTCAGCTCCTCTCTTACGGCTTCCACCTCTTCGGGTTTGATACGGTAGCTTAAATTGCCGCCGTTTCTTTCATGCCAGTTCTGTTTGAATCCATCATCACATAAGCGGATAAAGCCTTTTACAAATTCTGCATCTAAAATTTTCATGTCTATTTTCTCCTTATTTCCGGTTTAACAGTACTTCTTTTTCATAGCTGAGAATCTCTTTAAACCAGTCTTCTTTTGCAGGTACTCCATTCAGCTCACAGAAGTAATTCCATACATCGCCGATGGGGTAAAGTTTTAATTCTTCCTGGAGCATCATCTGCTCCGTAAACCTGCGGGAGGCCTGCAGCTGTGCCAGCGTTTCATTTGGAAGGAGGAGGGCATTCAAAAGTGCCTTCTGCATGTTGCGCATCCCTACCACCCATGCGCTCAAACGGTTGATGCTTGCATCAAAGAAGTCAAGGGCCAAAAGAACACGGTCCGCACCCCCGCGGATGATTTCTTTCGCGATCTCCTTTGTTTCATCATCAAATAATACCACATGGTCACTGTCCCAGCGGACCGGTCTTGTTACGTGAAGCGCTACTTGATCAAAGAATAAAAGCATGGAAGAGATCTTATCCGATACCACTTCCGTTGGATGGTAATGACCGCTGTCTAAAAGGCAGAGAATATCATTCTTGGACGCATAGTTCATATAGAACTCATGGGAACCAACGGTACAGCTTTCCACTCCGATACCAAATACTTTTGATTCTACCGCAACCAGTACTTTTGTTTTATCATAATCCATGGAAAGAATCTGATCAAGAGAATCTTTCAAACGTGCTCTTGGGGAAGTGCGGTCAGCCGGAATATCTTTAAAGCCATCCGGAATCCAGATATTCATGGTGCATGGTGTTCCCTGCTCCTTTGCAAAATATTCCGAAATACGGATGCATGCTTTTACATGGTCGATCCAGAAGCTGCGGATCTCCGGGATCTCACTTGATAGGGTGGCATTTTCTGCCTTTTCGTGAGAGAATAAGGTAGGGTTAAAATCAATGCCGATGCCTCTCTCTTTCGCAAATTCCACCCATTTTGCAAAATGCTTCGGTTCCAGTTTGTCTCTGTCCACCCACTCCCCTTCTTCAAAGACAGCATAGCTTGCATGAAGGTTGATCCGGTGTTTTCCAGGGATGAGACTTAATGCCTTATCAATATCCGCCATCAGCTCCTCCGGATTTCTTGCGCGGCCCGGATAATTGCCGGTAGCCTGGATTCCCCCGGATAAAGCACCTGCCCCGTCAAATCCGATGACATCGTCTCCCTGCCAGCAATGCATGGAAATGGGGATCTTTTTCAATGCTTCCAGTGCAGCATCAGTATCTACGCCAATGGCCTTATATACTTCCTTTGCGGATTCATATCTTTCTTTTACTGTCATGATTTTCTCTTCTCCTTTTTTTTGATTAATCTAAATGAAATACCGGTTTCAGTCCGTCAGAAACAGGGCTGTTATCCGGGTTGGTTCTCATAATATCCGCCATAAAATCCCACCATTTACGGTTGACCGGGGTGTCCGCTGACTCCGCCCACCGTTCTTCATCCTCAATCTCTATGTATCCGTAAAGCACATTGGTCTCTTCGTCTAAAAAAATGGAATAGTTATGACCGCCGTACTGATGGATCATCTCCTTCATCTCCGGCCAGAGCATGTTATGTCTCTTTTCATATTCTTCTGCCATTCCTTCGTTTAAGTACATTTTAAATGATTTTCTAATCACAGGATTCCCTCCGCTTCTTATAAGATTTCCTTCGGCTTATATTCTTTTACGGCAAAAGACCGGTAAACAGCTTCTCTTGCCTGTTTTAAACCGTCAAATTCATGGAACGCCAGCATCTGTGCCAGCAGATTTCCGATGGCAGTCGCCTCTCCCGGTCCTGCATATACGGTCCTGCCGGTACGGTCAGCAGTCAGCTGGTTTAAATATTCTGCATTGGAACCTCCGCCCACCACATGAATGGCTGGATAGGTCTTTCCGGTTATGGATTCCAGCTCCTTTATGGTATCGCCGTAGCAGGCAGCCAGACTGTTATAAATCACAGCAGCGATTTCTCCCGGTGTTTGGGGTACCTGCATCTGCCCGTTTTTGCAGAAGTCCTTTACGGCCCTAATCATGCTGTCCGGCGCTAAAAATACGCTGTCATTGCAATCCACAAGGGATTTGATATTTTCTTTGGAAGCCATTTGGCATAGCTCTGCAAAGGAATACTTCTCTCCTTTCTCAGCCAGTTCTTTTCTTACGGACTGGATCATCCACAGCCCCATAATGTTCTTTAAATAACGGTAACGGTGTTCGTATCCGCCTTCGTTTGTAAAATTCGCTTCCATACTCTTTAACGAACAGTCTGCCTTTAAAAGCTCTGTCCCCATTAAGGACCAGGTTCCTGAACTGATATATAAAATATCCTTCATGGAATCCGGATCACCGGGAACCACCGGAACTGCCATGACCGCGGAGCCGGTATCGTGGGTGGCGGGAAGAATCACCTGACAGGAAAAGCCTGTTTCTTCACGGATTTGTTCGGACAGCTCCCCCACCACAGTTCCTGGCATGGAAAGCGGGCCAAACAGCTTTTTAGGAAAGCCAAGTGATTCAATCAGCTCATAATCCCAGCTTCCCGTTTCAGGGTTTACCAGCTGAGTGGTGGTGGCATTGGTATACTCCTGTTTTTTCACTCCGGTCAGCAGAAAGTGGAAATAATCCGGAATCATCAAAAAGGATTCTGCGTGGATAAGATGGTCCGGATTCTTTTCTTTTACCGCCATAAGCTGGTAGATGGTGTTAAATATCTGCTTTTGAATCCCGGTTCTTTGATATAGATCCTTGAGTGAAATGGTATGATAGACAAGCTCATCCATTCCCTTTGTCCGGTCGTCCCGGTAGCCCGCCGCATTTCCTAACATCCGGTCTTCCCTGTCCAAAAGAACGTAATCCACGGCCCAGGTATCAATGCCCATACTGACTGGGATCTTTCCCATCTTTTTGCAAACCTTCATGCCTTCTTTGATTTCTCCAAATAAGGATTCCACATCCCAGCATAGCTGATTCCCGATCCGTTTCATCCCATTTTCAAAACGGTAAATCTCTTCTAAATGAATCTTTCCGTCCTTGACTGTACCAAGAATATGACGTCCGCTGGAAGCACCGATATCAACAGCAAGATAGTATTTCTCCATGCGTTCCCCTCCCATGTTTTTCTGATTCTATCATAATTCATTTTTATAAAAAAAATAAGGACGCTGTTTATTTAAAACAGCGTCCTTATTTGCACTTTCTTTATACTTTTGTCCTATTGTTCTAACTCCGGTTTTGAAGAAATCAGCAGTTCTTTTAAATCCATGATCGACATCTCATGCTCGTCCAAAATCGTTGATACCTCTTTAAATTGTTCCAATTTTATTTTATCCTGAATGGCTTTTTCTTTTTCTTCTAATGTAACGAGGCAATCCTTGTATTGTTTGATGGATTCCCGCACCTCTTTTAACTCTTCTTCCAGTTTTTGAAGCGGTGTTTTTCTTACTCCTCTTGGCATATCGGTTCTCTCCTTTTCAGAAATTATTATGCAACCATATATTACCAAGTATATGCACTTAAAATTTCTTTTATTACTTTTGGACTCTGTTTTAATCCTGTTTCTTCTCAAACTTTTGCACTGTTTGGAAATAGGATAACCGCATTAAAAATCTTTTTTTCTATGCTTTTGATTGCTGCGTAAATCCATTTCATTTCTTTTCGGACACCGGATTTATTTACTTATTTTTATGTTCCGCCAAACCGGAAGTTTTATTTTTTTCCCTGTATTCTTTTGGGGACATGTTGTAATAGCTTCGGAATATCCGGTGAAAATAACTGGTATTGTCATACCCCACTGCAAGGGATATATCGGTTACGGAAAGTCTGGTATTTAATAGAAGAAAGGAGGCTTGATTCAAACGTTTGATTTGTAAAAGCTCCTTATAAGTTCTTCCCGTCAGTCTCTTTATCGTCCGGCTCAGCCAATAAATATTATAATTCAACCGCTCTGCCAGCTCGGTCAATTCTCCTTCTTTATAATTCTCATCAATAAACTTTAAGACCTGGAATATAAGCTTTTGCTCAAAGCCTTCTCTGGTATGGCTGATCTTATCGGTATAATGCATGAGCTGAAGAAATAAAAGTCCCATGGTGACCTGATTGATGCTTCTTTTATTGGGCTGGTCATACAATAGGGTCCAGACCATATTTTCCACCAGATTCTGCACCGGAAGCACATCAGCTACTTTAAAATGAAGGTAACTGGCGTATCGGGGATTAAAGCAAAGACAGCCTACAAGAAAATCCCGCAAAAGATTTTCTTCCTCTCCCATCATTTCAAACGCAGTGTCAAAAAACTCCGGTAGAATGATGAAATTAACGGCAATATCACCTTCTCCTGCCGGTAATATCTCCTGGGTGGCATGCTGATTCAAAAACAGCAGTTCCCCGGTTTTTAAAACCACCTTTTCCCCGTCAATCCTATGGGTAGTCTCACCTTTGCACATATAGATCACTTCTATATAGTTATGTTTGTGCCTTGGAAAATGAACAAATCTGGTATGGGGCCTGATGCGGATCATCTTTCCGTGTTCCAGCATCTTTTTGCTGTCGATCACCAGCTCCCGGCCCTCGGTATAACGCTTCCGGTCAATCTCTGTCCGTCCGTTTATGATTTCCCGCTCTTCATCCGTAATGACGCCCAAACGATTTATGATTTCCTGATCCACCCCTCAAAGCCTCCTTTTCCTTCTAATCAAACTCGATAAAATTCTTCCATCGGTCTTCCTGCAAATCTGCTTCGCTTAAAGTATAGGCATGGTTTTTTTCATCGTTTGCCATCAGTTTATAGGTTGTTGTTCCAAAACTGTCCGCCCCCTTGATCCACCGGTCATCCAAAACGATTCGTCCATCCTCCGCCAAAAACTTCCACACCGCCTTTTCTCCTGCTGCATTGGTACTGGTATATGTGACCTCTCCCTCCATACGGTTATCTTTAAAAACGCCTTCTTTTGCGCTGAGTTTGTTGATCTCTTCTCCAACGCCATCGTAGTAATTATAACCGGTGGCTCCGTTTCCGTTCATCTTTCCATTGGCCCAGGTCCCGTAGGAATAATCATACCGTTTCCCCTCTTCCAGGGAAATCACCTGCAAAGCCGTACACGTTCCGTTGGGAACTCCGTCTTTGAACTCACCGTAAAAAACAGTGGAAGTCTTTAGAAATACCAGCCCCCGGTCAGCGGTCAGTTCCGTTCTCATCACGGTCCCGTCGTACATACAGGGAAATTCCTTCCACGGAATGTCATATTCATCTAAGAGTCTGGCTGCTCCCTCCAAGTCTCCGCTGTCAAACCGTTTGATCAGGCTGTTTAAGAATTCCTTATCCTCTGAGGTAAGGGTCATTTCCGTATCCGGTTCTTTTTGGGAGGGTTCAGCCACCATCGCTTCCGTGGACGGGGACTTTGCTTCTTTTTCCGTTCTCCAATTCCCAACGGTTTTTCCATAGCCAATTAAACATAATAAAACTGCGATCAGTCCGGCGGCTATCCCTACCCGATGAATATTCTGTTTTTTAATCCCTGTTTTATCCTTATTCACAACACTTCTCCTTATACTCATGCACCTTCCAGGCTTTTTTAAGAAGAGCAAGTCCTTTAATAATCTCCTCCTCGGTCAGGCTGGCGTACCCCAGAACAACGGTAGGCGGATAGGTATTATGCTCCTCATGGATAAAGTATCCTGACATTCCATAAACTTTTACACCGGCTTCTGCCGCTTTTTTTATTAACTCCTTCTCGGACCGGTTCTGTTTGTCGGTAAGCAGAAGGTGAAGTCCTGCATATTCTCCCCGGATCAAAAACTGGGATTCAAAGGGCTTGAGTCCAGCGATAAGTACCTCATGTTTCGCCTTATAGACGGCCCTCATCCGGTTCAAATGCCGCTCGTAGTGGCCTTGTGCCATAAACTGGTAAAGAATGTTCTGATCAATACGGGAAACGGTGGAAGCGTAGAAATTCACCCGGTCCCGATATACGGAAAGCAGGGATTTGGGCAGCACCATATAACTGATACGAATGGCGGGTGCTATGGACTTGGAAAAGGTGCCGAGATAGATGACCCGGTCCTTCTGGTCCATTCCCTGAAGGGCAGGTATGGGCTGCCCCTTATAGCGGAATTCACTGTCGTAATCGTCTTCGATCAGATACCTGCCTTCCTTTTCATAAGCCCAGCTTAAAAGCTCCTGCCTGCGTTTGACAGGCATAACGATGCCGGTCGGATACTGATGGGAGGGCATGACGTAAGCGGTATCCGCTCCGCTTTTCTCCAACAGCTCTGCATTTAGCCCCTGCTGGTCCATGAGAACGGGAACCACCTTGTAGTTCAGGCTGTGAAAAACACGGTATGCCTGCTTGTAGGTTGGATTTTCCATGGCAATCACCCTGTCATTCGATAATATCTGAGATAAAAGCATAAGCAGATATTCGCTTCCTGCTCCCACAATGATCTGCTCCGCACAACAGTTTACACCACGGGCAGAGTGAAGATATTCCCGGAGGGCTTCCCTAAAAACAGCCTCTCCCTGGGGATCTCCGGCCAGAAACATCTCCCGGTTGTCATCCACCAGAGTATTTTTTGATAATTTTCTCCAGGTGTTAAAGGGGAAGGCACAAAGATCAATTCCTCTTGGGGAAAAATCCACACTCCAATCCGGTTCACCATCTGTCTCCGAAGAATCGGTGTGAAAAAAAGATGTTTTGTTATCCCCTTTTTCCTGTCCGGTATGGACCAGACCTTCAATTTTCAATACAAAATATCCCTTGCAGGGAACGGCTTCAATGTATCCTTCCGAAAGCAGCTGTTCATAAGCCATCTGGGTGGTGCTGCGGCTGATCTTTAGGTTCTCCGCAAGAAGGCGGGTAGAGGGGAGCCGGGTAGCAGGCTTTAAATTCCCCTTTTTTATTTCTTCTTTGATATAGCTGTATATCTGACTGTATAAAGGCAGTCCTGCCTGATTTTTTAAAGGTATCATCAGTTCCATAGAAAGAAATGCCTCCTTTCTTCTCGGAAATGGAAAAATGCCGCACGCCCTCTCTTTACTCGGTCATGCAGCATTCTTCCTTTGACCGGCATTCCAGCCTGTCACCATTATTTTTTAATTTTAAATGAACTCTTTAAGGAAACGATCCGGTTGAATACCAGATGTTCGGGAGTACTGTCTTTGCAGTCAATGCAGAAAAATCCGTTTCTGACAAACTGGAAACTGTCATAAGCCTTTGCGCCCTCAAAGCTTGGCTCCACATAACAGTTCTTTAATATGGTCAAAGAATTGGGATTTAAATTCAGGCTTCCGTCCTCGTTTAACTTGCCCTTCTCTTCATCCACAATATTCTCATACAGACGGCACTCTGCCTGAACTGCGGTAGCTGCTGCCACCCAGTGAATGGTGCCCTTTACTTTTCTTCCTTCAAAACCGGAACCGCTCTTTGTCTCCGGGTCGTAGGTACAGTGAACTACGGTCACATTGCCCTCGGCATCCTTCTCACATCCGGTACAGGTTACAAAATAGGCATTCATCAAGCGGACTTCATTGCCTGGGAACAGACGGAAATACTTTTTAATGGGTTCTTCCATAAAATCTTCCCGTTCGATATAAAGCTCCCTGCCAAACGGCAGTTTTCTCTCTCCCAGTTCGGGATTTTCCAGATTGTTGGCGGCATCCAGATATTCAATGGTATCCTCCGGATAATTGTCAATTACCAGTTTGACCGGGTCTAAAACCGCCATCATTCTCGGTCTCTTTAACTTTAAATCTTCCCGGATACAGTATTCAAGCATGGCATAATCCACAGAACTGTTTGCCTTGGAAACGCCTACCAAGTCCACGAACATCCGTAGTGCTTCCGGGGTATAGCCTCTTCTTCTTAATGCTGCAATGGACACAAGACGAGGGTCGTCCCAGCCGTCTACCACGTTGTCCTCTACCAGCTTTTTGATATAACGCTTTCCGGTTATCACATTGGTCAAATACAGCTTTGCAAATTCGATCTGACGGGGAGGACTTACAAATTCACATTCCTTCACCACCCAGTCATACAGCGGTCTGTGATCTTCAAATTCCAGGGTGCAGATGGAATGAGTGACGTTTTCAATGGCATCTTCGATTGGATGAGCAAAGTCATACATGGGATAAATACACCATGCATCCCCGGTGTTATGATGGGTCATATGGGCCACTCGGTAGATGACCGGATCACGCATATTGATGTTGGGGGATGCCATATCAATCTTCGCACGGAGAACTTTCTCTCCATCCTTATATTTGCCCTCTTTCATCTCTTTAAAAAGTGTCAGGTTTTCTTCCACGCTGCGATTCCGGTAAGGACTTTCTTTACCCGGAGTCTTAAAATCGCCCCGGTATTCCCGGATCTCTTCTGCAGTCAGATCACAGACATATGCCTTTCCCTTCTTTATTAAAAGAACGGCACGATCGTACATCTCCTCAAAGTAATTGGAGGCAAAGAACAGGCGGTCTTCAAAATCTGCGCCCAGCCACTTCACATCTTCTATAATGGATTCTACGAATTCTGTCTTCTCCTTGGTCGGGTTTGTATCATCAAAACGGAGGTTGAACTTTCCACCATACTTTTGCGCCAGGCCATAGTTAAGTAAGATGGACTTTGCATGTCCAATGTGCAGATAGCCATTTGGCTCCGGTGGAAATCTGGTCTGTACATGATTATAAACACCTTCTGCAAGATCCTTGTCTATCTCCTGTTCGATAAAGTTCTTAGAAACCACTTCTTCCTTGTTCTCTTCCATTTTTCTTCCTCCATGTCAGTAATTCCAATAATACATTATCATACCATACTTCATCCATTTAGAAAAGGGGGATTATTTTCTTGAAGCAGATTTCCAAATTGCCGATTTTTCTTCATACTGCTGATTGATCCAGTTTACCGCCTGTTCTCTTCCTTCCTCCGAAAAAGGAAACTTCATTTTGGTCTTCTGCTCTTCCGGTGTGGCTTCATAGCAGTAAGGTTCCGGATATACGGCAGCCTCCAATTCTTCTTCCACCTTACTGACCCGGTAACGCATTCCATTCATGCTTCCGGTATAGGCTTCTTTTTTAAAAAACTGCATAGGTACAAAAGTTTCTTTCTTTAACATCGTCTGACCTCCTTTTTATGGAAAACCTGTTTCTCTATTACTTTCATCGGTCCAACTCTCTATAAATTTAAGGCTGCTGCATCAGCGTTTTCAGATCTTCTGATGCAGCAGCCCTATGGCTTTCCTATTTTTATTCTCTATTCTGCCAAGGCATCGTTACATCCCAGGGCCGTTTTTCTTCTTTCCGGCACCATTTTGTACACCAGGTCCGGCTTCCTGTTCCCAGGATGCAGCAGTCGTAGAAGGCTCCTTTTCATTCTCCCTGGTTGAAACCGCTGTGGTCGGGACAGGTGCTGTGGTTGGTGCCGCTGTCGTTGGCTCAGAGGCCGGTGGTGCGGCAGTCGTTGTGGGTGCAGCTGTCGTTGGTGCCGCAGTGGTGGGAGCCGTTGTCTCCTCAGGCTTTCCTGCCGCGCCCGAAGTGGTCTTTGATTCGGTTCCCGGCAGGTGGTAACAGAGAACCGGGATTCCTGCACTTATATTTTCAAAAATTGTCTTAGCAACTGCGGGAGGTAGATTGATGCAGCCATGAGAACCGCTGGTCTTAAAGATGGAACCTCCGAAGCTGCTTCTCCATTTGGCATCATGAAGGCCGATGTTCCCGTTAAATGGCATCCAGTATGAAACCGGAGTTCTGTAATTTTCTCCCTTAAGTGTGGCGTTCCTTTCCTTATAGGTAAGGGAATAGGCTCCTGCCGGGGTTGACCAGCCTTTGGATTCATTGCCTGATACAAAATCTGATTCCACAACCAGTTTCCCATCTTTATAGAAATACAGATGCTGGGCCGTTAAATTGATCTCCACATAAGTGTTTCCGTAGTCTTGGCTGCCGTGGCTGGCAGCCTTTTGTTTATAAACCGGCTCTCTTGACTGACTGTTCCCGGTCCTTATCAGTTCTGCCAGCTCATTCGCCTCAGAGCTCTGGTTTATCCTCCACCCATAGTTTCCTCCTGTTATCCTGACGTTCTGCCCATAGGAGGTCTTTAAGTTCTTCGCTTTATACGCCGTATCGTACTGATCTGCCAGTTTTTTTACAAATGCAAGGACGGATTTGCTGTCCAGATAGACCTTGCCACTTTCATCGGTTTTGATCCACTTGGATATGGTATCTCCATTTAAAACCTTTTTTTCATTTCCAAATTTATATGTAATGGTCGTATTGACATATCTGTTCATGGTCTGGACCTTTTCCACCAGCTTCGGGTCATCGGTCCGAACCTTAGGGGATATATAGACACCTGCTTCATCAAGGGAAATCTCGGGTTTTAGATTCATGACCGCATCAGAAATCACAGCCTTTATCTTTTCCGGATCTACTTGTTTTCCTTCTGCTGCCGGTATAATGTGATATCCCTGCCCGGAAACATATTCCGATACGGCTGCATCCCGCACCTTTTCTTCCGGTTCCTCCGTCATGCAGGATAAGGCAGAGACGGCTTTATTAAATTTATCCTCGTGGTACCGGATCATAGTACCAAGTTCAAAAGACTGATGCTTCTTCAAGTGCTTTCCCCAAGAAAGAGGCTTCTGCTCTGCCAGCAATTTCTCAAGAGTTCCGTCAAATTCCGATTCCAGACCGATGTCACTGCCCTTTAATTCTTCCGTGTCTCCTCCCCGTTCCTGAATGGTAAGCTTATAACCGCCAATGCTTGAAGCGATCATATTCTTCACTTCCTCAACGGACTTTTTGGACACATCCATCTCATTAATGGTGGTATTAGGGAAAAACACCTTCTCGTATGCTCTGCTCATCTGGATATATGCCAAAGCAGAAATTAACCCTGCCGCTGCAACAGCTGCGCCACCGATGGCTGCCCATTCCTTTAATCCAAAGGACCTTTTCTTTCTGCTGCGCTGATTTTGTTTTTCCATTTATTTCCTACCTCTTTACTAGCCTTTACTTTCAGAATTAATTATAACTGAAAACCGCGAAATATGTCTAAAGTTTTCCGGTACATTTCTTAACTTTTTTATTACGATTTTTCATAAATAGATTTTATGGGGGATCACAACAGACCTTTTTCTCTCATAAACTGAAAATAAGAATGTTCCAAAGGACACCTTCATGACACGTTTTTCTTCTGTCTACGGAACGGTCACTTCCGTTAATCCGTTAGAAACTTCTGCCCTCTCCCACAGCTGCTCCCTGCT
The DNA here is from genome assembly GCF_043633585.1 of Lacrimispora sinapis. Lineage (NCBI taxonomy): Bacteria > Bacillati > Bacillota > Clostridia > Lachnospirales > Lachnospiraceae > Lacrimispora > Lacrimispora sinapis. The sequence goes on from NZ_CP141832.1 coordinate 2,714,736, forward strand.
TATTTCTGTTATGAGCCAAAACCTTGGAGAGGTAAAATTTGTGGTCCATCCCGATACTTATGTTTTAGACCAGCATACGTTTGAAAAAGGAGAGCCCATTATTGCCATTTATGATACGCAAGTCCCCGTTCCTCTCATCTATCCTCCTCAGTACTCCCCCATCATACTTGCAGAAAATGACGACGGATACTTGGCTATGTTTGATTATTTTGACGAAAACCTTTTAAATACAGAGGAAACCCTGAAGCTTAATATTCCGGATTCGGATTTTTCAGAACTCCTGCTTCCTAACGGTCAGACGTTTTTTTACATGCCGGGAAATCATTACCTGTTCGTTTTATATATGTTTACCACCCGCAGCATTCCGGCAATCACCACACCGGATAAAGTGATTGTCTTTTGTTCCCAAGAAGAATAAGGATGCAGCGGACAAAAAAACACCTCCATACAGGGCTTATTGTTTCATCGCCCTATATGGGGGTATCCTGTCAGGATCCAGACGGATTTCCTTTGTCATTACAGCTCTCTTTTGCAGAAGTCTGTATATGCTATGAGTCCGCAAGGTATCCCTTCTTTTTTAATTCCAGCTCAATTCTGTCTAAATGTTTCAGGGAATCTGCCGCAACCGTATGATAGTGACAGCCATTGGTCAGAATTTTAAGCGGCTGATCCCCGGAATGCTTCAGAGCTTCCATGAATTCCTCTGCATCCAACCGGTTATTGATAATTAAATCCACATGGATCTGTCCATAAACCTCATGCTCAATGAATACGTCCAGAAGCCTGCCGCCATAATCCACGATGGTCTGCAGCTCGCTTAATGTATCCTCCGTCGTATGGTTGGCACAGAAAACCCTGACGCAGTCAGCCCCCTCCTTAGAGGTCTCACGGCGAAGGATATAGCCTTTGTTGGTTGAGAGGATCTCTTCCTGTTCCGCCCTCATAAGTGCCACATCCTGAACCACAACCTGTCTGCTCACTCCAACTCTTTTTGCCAGCTCTGTCCCTGAAACAGGCCCTTTCTCCTGATTTAAGATCTCCAGGATTTTTTTTCTGCGTTCGGTTCCATCCAATTTCTGTTGATCCCTGCCTTTTCCTCGAATTGTTTTGCGGTTCAAAGGAATTCCCATGGTTTCTTACTCTAGTAATGGCAGATGACAGGGATTCCTGCATACACAAGGCTGTATAAATCCCTTGCCTTCTTAGGGGGAAGGTTGACACAGCCATGGCTTCCGTTGTTCTTGTAGATCGTACCGCCGAACCTGCTTCTCCAGTTGGCATCGTGGAAACCGATTCCGCCGTTAAAAGGCATCCAGTAATCCACATGGCTTTCATACTCATAGGTCCCGTCGGCCTGCTTGGCTCCACGAAGGATACGGTCTGTCTGTTTGTAAGCCAGGGTGTAGATTCCCTCCGGTGTGGTATGGTTCTTTGATACGTTGCCGGTCACACAGGGTGCCTCCCATACTAAAACGCCATCCTTATACATATAGACATGCTGGGCTGCCATATCTGCTTCCACATAGGTTCCGCCCCAGTCAACGTTGCGGTCAGCCGCTCTCTTTACATAATTGGGTTCCCTGGTCTGGCTCTGGCCGGTACGTATGACCGCAATCAATTCCCCGATCTCCGCAGGCTGATTGATCTGCCAGCCGTAAGCACCGGAAAGAGTCAGGTCCCTGCCGCTTGTGGTATGGAAATTCCTTCCTCTTCCTACTGTATCGTACTTATCCGCAAGAGATTTCACATAGGCTGCCGCTTTCTCTGTGCTCACCTGAATGACCCCGTCGGTCAGGCCGGTGATCCAGGAAGATATCTCCTCCCCCTTCAGCACTTCTGACTTGCTGCCAAAGGCATAGGTGATCTCCATCTCTCTCACCCGGTTAAGTGCATCACATTGGGCCTTTAAGCCTTCATCCTCTTTTGTGACTGTGATGCTGTCATAGCAGCCGGACTCTTCTAAGTCCACTTCTTTCAGTTCCTGATTCAAAGCACTTTTTACAACCGCTTCCAGCTTTCCTGCATTGACACTGTTTCCCTGCACTTCCGGAATGATGGTAAACGGCTCTCCCTGCTTCCAGTCTGAAACTCTGGCATTGACTGTGGCTACAACACTTTGTCCGCTTACAAAGGATAATCCATTGAGTTTTTCTTTTAACTTCTGCTCATCAAAGGATACGGTGCTTTTTAAAGCATGACTGTTATCCTCTGCAGGCCCTGCCACACGTCCGGAGGCGTTCTGATCTTCCAGAACCTTCTTTAATCCGTCTGTGACCAGCACCTGATATCCGATATCCGTCCCTTTGATTACTTCCGTTTTGTTCCCTTTTCCTTTGACGGTAAGGTTGTATTCCCTGCCATAAAAACCCTCTATCTGTACTTTTGCTTCTTCGATGGTCATGCCGCCCACAAGGACACCGTTGATCTTGGTTCCGGGCACAAATTTTGAAGCATCATCTGCCAGTGCAATCGTCACTCCTGCCAGCATAAATAACGCTGCCAGTAACATGATTCTTCCTATCGTACCTGCATGATTTCGTTTCGTGTTCATTCCGTTCAAATCCTTTTCTCTTTTTTATGGAAATCACTTCCATACCTCCTAGGGTAACATGATTTCTGCGGAATAACAAGCATAAAAATCGCCTAAATTTCCTGACAGATACCAGTTTCCCATATTTTATTTTAAGAAAAACCGCAAAAAAGCGAGCCTGTAAAAAAGCCCGCCTGTAATTACCGCTGTTCCAAATGTTTTAAAATCTCCTTCTTATATTCCAGAAATTCTTCTGAAACGGGAAAGTCTTTGCTTCTTGGTTTTGGTTCTTCTATAAGGATCTCCCTGGTAATTTTCCCCGGAGACCCGGTGAGAATGCATATCCGGTCAGAAAGTAAAATAGCCTCGTCGATGTCATGGGTGATAAACAGAGTGGAAAGCTTGATTTCTTCCATCACCCTTAAATACCACTCATGCAGGGTATGCTTGGTCAGCATATCGAGAGCGGAAAATGGTTCATCAAGAAGAGCAATTGGCTTTGAAGATAAATAAGTCCTCAAAAGGGCCGCTCTCTGCCGCATACCGCCGGACAGCTGGGAAGGATATTTCTTCTCCGTCCCCTCTAAGCCAAACATCGGAAAATATCCGGCAGCCTTTTTTCTGGCTTCTGCCTTTTTCACTCCTGAAAGCAGCAGAGGAAGGGCAACATTATCTATCACGGTACGGTAAGGAAGGAGTAAATCCTTCTGAAGCATATAGCTGACCTTTCCCGGCTTTCCGGTTACTTCTTGCCCCTCCATATACACATGCCCCTCATCGGGCAGGCTAAGACCTGCAAGGATCTGGAACAGCGTGGTCTTTCCTCCGCCGCTGGCACCGAGAAGCGAAACCAGTTCCCCTTTCCGAAGTTCCAGAGAAACTCCTTCCAGAACAGTTCTTCCGTCAAAGGATTTTTTTATGCCTTCCGCCTTTAATTGTACCATTGGCTCCTCCTCATCTTTTACTGGGGCAGATAATCGTTTGAAAAACCGGTATTTTCCGGAATCTCAGCTTTTGACAGCCCCTTTTCATTGAGCCAGTTATAGAACCGGTTCCAACGTTCCGGGTCAATATATCCCCAGACATCCACGTCTGCCTGATATTGATCGGCCAGATATTTCTGGCTTTTCATTACAAGTTTTTCATCAAGCTCCGGGGCAGCTTTAAGTAAAATTTCTGCCGCTTCTTCCGGATTCTTTACCGCATCTTCATAGCCCTTGCTCAAAGCACCCAGAAAGGCCCTTGCAGTCTCAGGATCCCTTTCCAAAAAATCATTGCCCGCAATAATGACAGGGGTATAGTAATCAAATACAGGGTTTATATCCTTAAAGGCAAAATAGTCGGTATCCAAGCCTTCCAGATCCATCTTTATGCCAGCCCAGGCATAAAAGATCCAGATCGCGTCCACAGATTTTGTTTTTAAGGCAGAAACTTCATCGGTCACTGTACTTGGAATCATCTCGACCTTGGAAAAATCGCCTCCGTCGGACTCCATTACATCTTTGATCATAGCTTTTTCCACCGGATTGTCCCAGGTGGCATATTTCTTTCCTTCCAGCCCCTTGGGGGATGCCATGCCTTCCCCTTTCCGGGATATGATTCCCGAGGTGTTGTGCTGAATCACCGCAGCCACTGCTGTGATGGGAAGAGCGTCATCTCCCACCAGTGCAGGTGCCATGGTATCCTGGAAGGACATGCCAAAGTCCGCTTTTCCTGAAGCGACCAGCACCTCTGCGCCATCCTCCGGCGGCTGAACGATCTCAACGGACAGTCCTGCATCTTTAAAATATCCCTTTTCCTGTGCCACATAAAGGCCGGTATGATTGGTGTTGGGCGTCCAGTCAAGGACAAAAGTAACCTTTTTCAAAGACCCTGTTTCTCCATTGGCTGCCTGCTTTTCCTGCTTCTGGCAGCCGGTCAGTGATGCGGCAAAAGCCGCTGCAATAAGAATTGCCAAGCCTGTTTTTTTCATGCTTTCCTCCATAGTCTGAAACTGTCTGTCAACGGTCCTCCCAAGGCATGCATTTTTTCGCCAGCATGTCCACGCCTTTCATAAGCAGGAGACTGATGACAGATATAAGAAAAATAACTGCAAACATCTTATCAAAGGCAAATGCCTTCTTCACCCGGGTCATATATACGCCCAGCCCGCCAAAGCCTCCCAGCCATTCCGAAATGACTGCCCCCACCACCGCATAGGAGGCGGAGATCCGGAGACTGGAAAAAAACTGCCCCATGGCTCCGGGAAGCTTGATGTAACGGAAAATGCTGAAGGTTCCGGCTCCCATAGACCTTAAAAGATTTACCGCATCCGGATCTGCGGATTGAAAGCCGTTTAAAAGCCCTATGGTGACCGGGAAAAATGTGGTCAATACAATCAGGATGACCTTTGGAGTCATCTCATAGCCGAACCATAACACCAAAAGCGGAGCCAGAGCTACCGTGGGTACGGTCTGTGTCAACACGATCAGGGGGTAAAACGCCCGGTAAAGTCCAGCAAAATGGTCCATCACCACGGCAATGACAAAACCGGTGGCCACACCCAGAAAAAGTCCGGCAAATGCCTCTGTCAGTGTTATCTTTGCATGCTCCATAAGTGCCGGAAATTCGGTTAGAAACGCATTTCCCACACTTAGGGGCGATGGCAGCAGGTAAGAATCCACCAGCCCGAAGTAAGAGATCCCCTGCCACAGAAAAAGAAGCCCCAAAACCGCAGAACAGGACCACAGGTTATTGGTGATGCTTCGTGACTTTCTTTTCAATCGTTAAAACCTCTCCTTCCGGCCGGTAAGTAACTTTGATATAAGCGGCCACAGACGGAGCACCGGCACGGATGGCAATATGCTGACATTCCTTTACCACATCCATCAGTTCGTCGTAATCGCCTTCTATGGCTGTTTCAAAAGGTCCTACATAATAATTAAGTCCGGTGCTTTTGATATAATCAATCACCTGATCTACAATACGGATTAATTCCTCATCATTTTTTGCTTCCGGAAGTGACTGGATCGCTACGCTTGCATTCATATATTTTCTCTCCTTTTTTATAAATACAGAAAACCCGTCCGGATATCCGGGCGGGTCTACAGGCTGTGCCTTAAAGTCTCCTACGCTGGCATTATCCAGATCAGGTTACAGGGTTCGGAACAATTCTGTTCCATCTCAGCCGGACTTTCTCCAGCACCCCTTTTTATTTTCATTGCAAGTATACATCCAACCGCCGGGAAAGTCAAGCGGCACCAATCATTCCTGCACCAATCACTCCTCTAACAGATTCTGCATTCCTCCCAGGCTGATCCCAATCGTGGACAGATTGTGGAGAAGGGCAGAAGTCGTGGGTGCTATGATCCCTGCCGCGCCCAAAAGGATGAGGCTGGTGTTGATGCCAACGATATTCCGGTAATTGCTGTGAATTCGTTTCATCAGGCTGTCACTCAACAGCTTTAAGGTGACGATTTCAAAGAGATTGTCTGCTGCAAGGGTGATATCCGCTATCTCTCTTGCGATCTCCGCTCCGTCGCTGATGGCGATGCCCACATCTGCGGCAGAAAGGGCCGGAGAATCATTGATCCCGTCTCCCACCATGATGACCACATTGCCTGCCGCTTTTTCCTGCTCGATAAAACGGGCCTTCTGCTCCGGCAGGACTTCTGAGTAATACTCATCCACGCCGACTCTGGCTGCTACCGCCCTGGCCGTCCGCTCACTGTCTCCGGTCATCATGACCACCTTGCGGATTCCTGCTTTCTTTAAGGAATTGATTACCGCTCCTGCCTCTTCCCGGAGAGGGTCCTCCACACAAATCACGGCTGCCAGCTTCTGGTCCATGGCAAGGTATAGATGGCTGCAGTCTGAGGGAAGCCGGTCAAAGGTCTCCCGGTAAGCTTCATCCACCGTACAGGCCTCATCTTCAAATACAAAATGATAGCTGCCAATGACCACCTTCCTGCCCTCAATATAGGAGGCAATGCCATGGGCTACAATATAATCCACTTTAGAATGCATTTCTTCATGCTCCAAGCCCATATCCCTGGCTGCTTTCACCACAGCCTTTGCCATGGAATGGGGAAAATGTTCCTCCAGACAGGCTGCGATCCGAAGCATCTCTTCCTTGCTTTCCCTGCCAAACGTCACCACTTCCTTTACCGTAGGTCTTGCCTTTGTCAGAGTACCGGTCTTATCAAAAACCACCACAGCGGCATCGGCCACTGCCTCCAGGTATTTTCCTCCTTTTACGGTCATGTGATACATGCTGGCCTCGCGAATGGCAGAAAGCACAGAGATAGGCATGGCAAGCTTTAAGGCACAGGAAAAGTCCACCATAAGAACAGAGATGGCTCTGGATACATTTCTGGTGAGCAGCCAGGTCAGGCCGGTCCCTAAAAGAGTATAGGGCACCAGCCGGTCTGCCAGATGTCCTGCCTTGCTTTCCAGGGAAGACTTCAGTTTTTCTGACTCTTCTATCATGGTAACGATCTTTTCAAACCGGGTGGAACCGGACACCTCCCGGACTGTGATGACAAGCTCGCCTTCTTCCACCACCGTTCCGGCATATACATAGCCTCCGGCTTCTTTTTTCACCGGAAGGGATTCTCCCGTAAGGGAAGCCTGGTTGACCATTGCCTCACCCGAAGCCACAGTGCCGTCAAATGGAATGACATTCCCCATATGGACCACGACTTTATCGTTCTGTCTGACGGAGGAAGCATCTACAAGCACCTCCTGGGCGCCGCTTACAAGCCATACCCTGTCCACATGCAGGGACATGCTTCTGGCCAGATCCCCTACCGATTTTTTATGGGTCCATTCTTCTAACAGTTCCCCGATCCCAAGCAGGAACATGACAGAACCGGCGGTCTCCGCTTCCCCTCTTATGAGAGAAACGCCAATGGCTATGGCATCTAAAACCGCCACTTCCATCTTTCGGAGCAAAAGGCATTTCAGTCCTCTTATGATGTATTTTATGGATTTTATGCCAATGGCAAAAGGCCGTATGGAAGCGGGAACTAACAGCTTTCCCGCTGCTCTGAAAAGTACCTTTAAGACCAGCTTTTCCTGATAAAATGCATTCAGCTCCCGTCCGGAATGTTCCAGAACCGCCGGCGGCACTTCCACCCTTTGATAATCAAACTGCTTCAGCGCCTTTATGACCTCTTCCCGTCTGCCGGTATAAGTAATAACTGCATCCGCTGTCCGCTCCCGGACCTTCACGGATGTTATTGTTTTTATTCCATGCAGATAATAAAGCAGTGTATCCGCTTCCCGGTAAGTCATCCGTCTCTGCACCAAATGGATTCTTAGCCGTCCTGGTATTTCATGTTTTATGATAAACTTCACGTCTGCACCTCCGTACAGAAAACGGGGCCAAAAACCACCGGCCCCGCTCTGTCATATTCTTTTGTAGTCTGGCGGTTTTAACCTTTATGCTTGTGCACCTTCAGCTTCTTCCACGGCGGCAGCTTCCTTTAATTCACGTTCTTCATTGATCTGCTTTGCTTCTGCAAGAATATCTTCCGCATTCTCCTGAATGGTTGTTGCAGTCTTCATCACACAATCCTTTGCCCGAAGAGCGGCTGCGGTACAGTTGGTATAAACTTTTTTTGCATCCTTGCTGGCAAGAAGCTTAATACCGGCAGTTCCAAACAGGATTCCTCCAATAAAAATCCCCATATTTTTAATTTTAGAAATATCCAACATCTTTTGTATCCTCCTTTGAATTACCAATTATTTCCTATTATTACATCATCATAGCAGGTGTGTTTTCGGTTAGTCAAAGATAATTGTTTCATGTGATAATTTTTCTCATTTTCGTGCAGCAGCCGTTACCTCAGACCAATGCAGCAGTGCCAAAGCTCCGATCTCCGGGTCATACATCAGTCCCAGATTGTCTTTGATCTCTTTATAGCAGTATTCCAAGGAATAGGCAGTCCGGTACCCCCGGTCAGAGGTCATGGCATCAATGGAATCGCAGATGGCAATGATTCTGGCTCCCATAGGGATTTCCTTTCCCTTTAGGCCCTCCGGATACCCTTTGCCGTCGTATCGCTCATGGTGATATAAAACAATATCTTTTAGTTCATTCAAATGCCTGGATTTGCTTAAAATATCGGCACCTATCCTGGGGTGTTTTTTCATGGCATTCCATTCTTCTCTGGAAAGTCTGTCCGGCTTATTAAGGACCGCGTCGGGAACACCGATCTTACCGATGTCATGAAGATGAGCCGCAATGTGGATCTTCTCCACCTCGTCCTGGGGAAGTCCCAACCGCGCAGAAAGGGTCAGCGCCATATCGCTGACCCTTTGAGAATGCCCTGCCGTATAAGGGTCTTTTGCATCGAGTGCACTTACAATGCACTCGATGATTTCATGGTAATCAATCCCATCCCTGCATAACTCAAATCCTGTTCCTGTATTCATATTTTACATGCTCATTTCTTTGGTTAGTATTAGCTAACTTCAGATCAACAAGATTAATAGCAGCCGGCCTGCTCACACTCACATGGTTTTACCGATATGGATGTGATCTTCTGGTCATTCAAATAGCCGCACGCAGAAAGTCCTGCCCTCACCACCGAATTCCAGTTTTTTGCAGACAAGTGATATGTGGTCTCATCATCCAGTACCACGGTACATGCATCCTCCATGGAACAGGTTTCTGAGTAAGCGATCTTGTACATGTTCTTGCGGCTGATTGCTCCGATTTCTTCCAGGACATTTACCATCCGGTAAACGGTTGCGGCACCGATGCTCTCGTCAACCTTCGATGCTTTATAATATATCTCCTTACAACTGGAGCATTCATGTTCCAGAATAATATCCAGCAGCGTGAGGCGCTGTTTTGTTATTCTGCATCCTTTTTCCTTCAGCTTTTCAATGATAAGCTCTTTCTGCATTTTTGATCTGTGATAGCTTCTGGAATCAGTCACTTTTCTTTTTTCACTGATAATATTGCGGTCTTCCATTTGGGCACCTCCATTTACTGTAATAAGGGATTTTAACCATTCACCTTCCGGATGCAGTCTTTAGTGACTGCAATGTCCTCCGCAATCTTTGCATGACACACCGCATTGAATGGATTTTCCGTTTTTCTTGTCACGAATCATACTCTTAACAATCAACGCCACCGCGCCGACGACAACCAATAACACAACCATTGTTCCCATAGAGAACCTCCTTATATTTCGAGCCTGCACATATCATGCAGGCTCATATTAACGTGTACTGCCGCTTATTTTGCGCCTGCTACACTTTTGAAATTTGCTTTTGATCTCTTAGTATCCTTCGCTGGTCTTACCAACAGGTAAATGAATCCTGCAATCAGAACAAAGGCTACTGCTGTAAAGATTCCGAATGTTCCAGTTGTGATCAGCATACCAATCTGGTAAACACAAAGTGCTACCACATAGGCAAGAAGTGTCTGATAACCAATTGCAAACCAGAACCAGCTCATATTATTCATTTCTCTTTTGATTGCACCCATAGCTGCAAAACATGGAGCGCAAAGAAGATTAAATACCAGGAAGGAATAAGCAGCAATGGTTGTCATGCTTCCTGCAAGAGTTCCCCAGATCTCGCTGCCATCTTCTGCAACCTCTGCAAATCCGTAAAGAACTCCAAAGGTTCCGACAACGTTCTCTTTTGCAATCAGACCCGTAATTGCGGCAACTGCAGATTTCCAGTCCCCCCAGCCCAGAGGAGTAAATATCCAGCTGATGGTTCCGCCGATCGCTGCCAGAATACTGTGATCAAGTTCCATGGTATCCAACATTCTGAATTTTCCGTCTACCCAGCCGAAGTAAGAGGTAAACCACACAAAAATGGTAGCTAAAAGAATGATCGTTCCAGCTTTCTTAATAAAGGACCAGCCACGTTCCCACATGCTTCTTAAAATGTTACCAACGGTAGGCATATGATATGCCGGAAGCTCCATAACGAAAGGAGCCGGATCGCCAGAAAATCTTTTGGTCTTTTTCAGAATAATACCAGAGCAGATAATTGCTGCAATACCTACAAAGTAGGCACTTGGAGCTACCCATGCTGCACCTCCGAATAATGCACCTGAGATCAGGGCAATGATCGGAAGTTTGGCTCCACACGGAATAAATGTGGTAGTCATGATGGTCATCTTACGGTCACGGTCATTTTCAATGGTACGGGAAGCCATAACACCGGGAACGCCGCATCCGGTACCGATTAACATCGGAATAAAGGATTTACCGGAAAGACCGAACTTACGGAAAATACGGTCCATAATAAAGGCAACTCTTGCCATATATCCGCAGCTCTCAAGGAAAGCAAGGAAAATAAAGAGAACCAGCATCTGAGGTACGAAACCTAAAACAGCACCAACACCAGCCACGATTCCGTCAAGAATCAGGCCCTGGAGCCAGTCTGCACAGCCTACAGCTGTCAAAATGCCTTCAACAACAACCGGAACACCTGGAACATCAATGCCAAAGAAGCTGAAGCCATCGCCAAATACACCTTCATTGGCCCAGTCTGTTGCCCAGGTACCTACCGTTGTAACGGACACATAATAAACAAGGAACATAACCGCCGCAAAGATCGGCAATGCCAGAAAACGGTTTGTAACAATACGGTCGATTTTATCCGATACCGTAAGCCTTTCGGTTTTGTTTCTTGTAAAGCATTCATTTATGATAGAGGAGATGAACACATAGCGCTCATTGGTAATAATACTCTCCGTATCATCATCCAACTCCCGCTCAATCATACGGATCTCTTCGGATACATCAGGAACCCGCTTTAACTGGCTTCCGATCTTGCTGTCCTTTTCCAAAAGTTTGATTGCAAAGAAACGTTTCTGTTCCTCAGGAACATCATTTCCTAACTTTTCTTCTATAGAATCTAATACGCTTTCCAATTCCGCCTGGAATTTGTGAACGGGAATGCTGCTCTTTTTCTGCTTGGCAACGGCAACAGCCCTTTCAGCGGCCTGCTGAATCCCGGTTCCCTTTAGTGCGGAGATTTCTACGACCTCACAGCCCAGCTTCTGACTCAGCTTGCTGATATGTATCTTGTCTCCGTTCTTCTCAACGATGTCCATCATATTGATAGCCATGACTACAGGGATTCCCAGTTCCATAAGCTGGGTGGATAAGTATAAGTTACGTTCAATGTTGGTACCGTCCACGATATTTAAAATCGCATCCGGACGTTCTCCGATCAAATAATTTCTGGCTACTACTTCTTCCAGTGTGTACGGAGAAAGGGAATAAATACCAGGAAGGTCCATGATGATAACATCCTTATGCCCTTTTAACTTTCCTTCCTTTTTCTCCACTGTAACTCCGGGCCAGTTCCCCACAAACTGGTTGGATCCCGTAAGCGCATTAAACAGCGTTGTCTTTCCGCAGTTTGGATTACCTGCTAATGCAATCTTAATTGACATACTCTACCTCTTTCTGCCTGTAAGCATTAATTTGTTTGGCATTAGTTTTACCTAACTCTTATGTAAAAAAAACTACTCCACAACAATCATTTCCGCATCCGCTCTTCGGAGGGATAATTCATAACCTCTCACGGTAACTTCAACAGGATCACCAAGAGGGGCAACTTTTCTTACGAAAACATCGACTCCTTTCGTGATCCCCATGTCCATAATCCTTCTTTTTACCGGGCCTTCACCGGTCAGCTTGATTACCTTTACGGTTCTTCCGCATGGAACTTCCTTCAATGTCATCGTCATCTTCTTTTCTCCTTTTTATCCTACCATGATTTTGTTGGCCATATCTTTTCCAATTGCAACTCTGGAATCTTTCACATTAACAATCATGTTTCCTCCGATTTCAGACACAACAGTCACGACCCCGCCGGTAACAAACCCCAGGTTTTCCAAAAAACGTCTTGTTTCTTCTTTTCCTCCAACCTTACGGATTATATTTGGCTCACCGGCCTTTACCATTGTCAAAGGCATCATTCGTCATCTTCTTTCTTTTTATATTATTGATAATCATTTCCATTTCCTGAAGGTTAGTATATGCTAACTTGAGGGAGTTGTCAAGATTTTTATTGATTTATTTTATCAATAAATTATCATTTGATGTTGTTCCTTCCTTATGCTATACTGAAACTATCAATTTAAATTGAGGTGACGCGATCTATGCATACGAATGAATCATCGGAAAACTATTTGGAAGTCATACTGATTTTGAGCAAGACCCGCCCGGTAGTACGCTCCGTGGACGTGGCCGAGGAGCTTGGTTTTAAAAAATCCAGCGTTAGCGTTGCCATGAAAAATCTTCGGGAAAGAAATCATATTACGGTTACAAAGGAGGGCTATATCTATCTGACCGATGCCGGAAGGGCAATCGCTGAGATGATCTATGAACGGCATGAACTTCTTTCTGGATGGCTGGTGAAACTGGGCGTATCCAGGGAGACCGCAGATGAAGATGCCTGCCGGATCGAACATGTCATCAGTCAGGAAAGCTTTGATGCGCTGAAAAACCATATCAAATGACAAAAGGACCGTATCCGGACATTGCCTTCCGGATACGGCCTTTTTATTTTTTTACCAGATCTTTACCCGTTTATCCGGCGCCGCATACATGCCATCGCCTTCCTTTATCTCCGGATATGCCTTATAAAAGGCATCTGTGGCACGAAGAACGGCATTGACTCTCACCTTTGCCGGAGAGTGAACATCGGTGTTCAGTCTCTTAATCATGGCTTCCGGGGTATATTTGGAGGCCCAAATGGTGGCATACTGACGAAACAAAAGCTTTAATGCCTCCGTGTCCTCTCCTGCGATCTGAGTGATGCAGGCCAGGGAACCAAGATCTGCTATATTTTCATCAAGGGTCTGCAGACCGTTTACCTTCCGTCCCTCAAATCCTTCCTGTGCATTGTAGTAAGCCGCCACCCGGTCCGCCCTCTCCTTAAATGCTGCACGGTCTTCTCCGGACCACCATACGTGATAGTTTCCATTTTCATCATATTGGGAACCGGAGGAATCAAAGGCATGGCTGACTTCATGGGCGATGACCATTCCTATTCCTCCAAGATTTGACGCATACGCTGCATTGGGATCATAAAAAGGAGCCTGAAGTATTGCCGCCGGAAATACGATCTCATTGCCTGTAGGATTATAATAGGCATTGACGGTCTGAGGGGTCATGGCCCATTCTCCTTTATCCACGGGCCTGCGTACCTTTTCCTTTTGCACCCCATGCCTGGCCTTCACAAGGGACAGGATGTTATCAATAAAATTCCCTCCCTGCTCTGCCGGCCGGACAGAAGCATTTTTATAATCATCGGGCCATTGATCGGGATATCCGATTTTCAGTGTCATGTGGTCCAGCTTCCGGACTGCGGCTTCTTTGGTTTCCTCTCCCATCCAGTCCAGCGCCAGAATTTGGCTTTTATAGGCATTTAGAATCTGCCGGACCATTTCTTCAATGGCCTTTTTCTCTTCTTGGGAAAACTGTTTCTCCACATAGAGCTGGCCGAATTCAAAGCCCAGCATGTCCTGAGTCATTTCACTGGCCATTTTCTCATCGGATTTGTTTTCCTTGATCCCGTTTTGAAGATTGTGCCAGTCTCTGTAATTGTCACGGATCTCCGGTGTAAGATAGATCCCAAAATCATTGATCAGGCAGAATATGGTGTAATTTTTAAGAAGCGGCAGAGAGTCCTCCGTCAGATAGCTGCCCAGCTTTTTCATCTGTTCTTCCTGGCTGACCACATATGTGTCAAGGCCGGAGAGTCCGGCTGACTGGATAAAACGGTCTATGGTTCCCTCCGGGAAAAGTTTTTTCAGTTCTTCCAGGCTATAAGGATTATAAATGACTCCAGGATCATTCTGCTTGCTTAAAGGGAGGGCGCTTTTTGCCAGATCTTTCTGAAATGCAAGAATATCTGCCGCTGCCTTTTTTGCCTCCTCCTGGCCCATGCCGGAATATTTGAGGGTCCTTTCCATATATGCCTCGTAACTTTTTATCAATTCCGCCTGTGACTCATCCTCCAGGGTTTCCTTTCCCGGTCCCAAGTCTGCTCCGTCTAAGTACAGGGCGTACCGGGTAGAATCCTTTAAATCTTCATACCACTGTGGCAGAATGATGCTGCCAAAGCCGATATCCGAATAGATGGTTCCTGCAGCGCGTAAGTACTCATCCAGGCTGGACGCATTTTTTATGCTGTCCATATAAGGCTTTAACTGACCAAATCCAGCCGCTTCTCTCCCATTCGTATCCAGGGCGGTCAGATACAGGTCTGCAATCTTCTGCTGGAGTGATCCAGGTGCTGCGTTACTCCGGTTTTTGACCGTCCCGGTCAGGGTCTCATGAAGGTCCTCATAAGCCTTTTTGTCCAGTTCATAAAAATAGCTCCAGTGATTGGAATCCTTTGGGATCTCTTTTTCTTTTAATACCTTTTGATTTACATATTCATAAAAATCATCTGCTAATTTCACCTTATCTCCGGTCTGTTTTTCTTCCCGTTTCGCCTCCCCCTGCACATTGACCGGCTGAGCATTGGTCTCTTCCGGCAAAACTTCCTTCTGGCTCCTGCAGCCCGACATCAGAAAAGACAGCATCAGCAGAAGTGCCAGACACAAACTGGTTTTTCTTTTCATAATTTCCCTTTCCTGTTCTTACTGGATTTTGGTATTCAAAAAAGGAAGTGGATCGCTCCACTTCCTTATCTGATCTATCTCTTATTATGTTTAAGCTTCGTCAGAATATACAGAAGAATCTTCCATATCTTCCTGCACCTGAAGTGCTTTGATGCTTAAACTGATTTTTTTATCATCTTCGTTGAAATCAACGACTCTTGCTTCGATCTCCTGGCCGATAGAAAGTACATCGGAAGGCTTTTCTACATGTTCTCTGGAAATCTGGGATACATGAAGCAGTGCGTCAACACCTGGTTCCAGTTCTACGAAAGCACCGAAATCCGTCATACGTGCAACTCTTCCGCTTACTACATTTCCTACTGCATACTTATCAGATGCATCTTTCCAGGGATTTGTCTCAGGGAACTTTAAGCTTAATGCGATCTTATCGCCATTGATGTCCTTGATTAAAACTTTAATCTTTTCTCCGGCCTTGAATGCCTTTTTCGGGCTTTCTACTCTGCCCCAGCTCATCTCAGAGATATGAAGCAGACCGTCTGCTCCGCCAAGATCAATGAATGCACCGAAATCCGTTACGTTCTTGATCGTACCTTCTACCACATCTCCTGGCTTGATTCTGCTGAATAATTCCTTCTGCAGCTCTGCTCTCTTAGCAACCATGAGCTGTTTTCTGTCGCCAATGATTCTTCTTCTTCTGGGATTGAATTCTGTAATGATGAAATCGATTTCCTTGTCTGCATATTTGGATAAATCTTTTTCGTAAGTATCGGATACCAGACTTGCAGGAATAAAGACTCTTGCGCCCTCTACAACAACACTCAACCCACCGTCAAGCACCTGTGCAACTTTTGCAGTAAGTACTTCGTGGTTTTCAAATGCTTCTTCCAGTTTTTTATTGCCTCTGTCTGCAGCCAGTCTCTTGTAAGACAGTGCAACCTGGCCTTCGCCGTCGTTTACCTTGATGACTTTGGCTTCCATCTCTTCTCCAACCTGAACAACAGTTGTGAGATCGAAATTCTGGTCATCCGTGTACTCGCTACGCGGAATAATGCCGTCAGACTTGTAACCTATATTCAAGACTATTTCATCTTCTTTTACGTCGATGACTTTACCAGTGACGATCTCTCCTGTACGTATGGTTTTTAATGATTCTTCTAACATTTGTTCAAAACTTAATTCTGACATTAGTATGAACCTCCTCGATAATATGATTCGGGGTTGAAGCCCCGGCTGTAATACCTACGCTGCGCACAGAATTTACACAATCAGGATCTAAATCACCTAGTGTCTGGATATAGTAAGTATTCTTACATTCCCTTCGGCATATGTCGTACAGCTTCTGGGTATTAGAACTGCTCTTTCCGCCAATGACAATCATGGCATCCACTTCTGAAGCTATCCGCTTTGCTTCCACCTGTCTTTCCTGTGTTGCATTGCAAATCGTATTTAAAACAAGTATATCATACCTCGTTTTAGAAATTTTTTCAACTAAATCTTGAAATTTATTGTAATTAAATGTCGTCTGTGATACAATACACAGCCTTTCTCCTTCTGACAAAGGTAAGGTTTCCACTTGTTCGGGTGTTTCCAATACTAGAGTATTGACATTTCCCCAGCCTTTAATACCCTGTACTTCCGGATGCGATTCATTTCCAATGATGATCAGGCGTCTTCCGGCCTGATTCTGTTCTTCTGCGATACGGTGGATCTTTCTCACATAAGGACATGTGGCATCAATGATTTCGATTCCGTTTTCTTCCATGATTTTATAAATCTGTCTGCCTACTCCATGGGATCTTATGACAACCACAGCGTCCCGGATCTGCTTTAATTCCTCTTCGGTATTTATGACCTTTACTCCCTTTTCCTCTAAATCCTTTACCACTTCTTCGTTGTGGATAATGGGACCATAGGTATAGATGGGCTTATCGTTTCGATTCAGTTGTTCATAGACCTGCTCCACGGCCCGTTTCACGCCAAAACAGAATCCTGCTGATTTCGCAATCACAACTTCCATGTCTACTTCTCCCCTCTCTCTTTCTTCTGCTTGAATAATTCCACGATCTGCTCTTCCACTTGTCTGGCTGTCATGGATGAAGAATCCACGAAAACAGCATCTTCTGCCTGCTTTAACGGGGAGACTTCCCGGTTCATATCCCGGTTGTCCCTCTCAATGATATCTTTTTCTATGTCCTCTAACGTATACTCTGTTCCGCTGTTACGAAGCTGGCCAAACCGTCTTCTGGCACGCACCTTGCTGCTTGCGGTCAGATAGATTTTAAGATCTGCATCCGGAAGGACGCAGGTTCCGATATCTCTGCCATCCATAATGACATTTTCTTTTTCTGCCAGTTTCTTCTGGAGCTCCACCAGCTTTTTGCGCACCGGAAGATAGACTGAGGTGGCGGAGGCCATGGCGCTGACTTCTCCTGTCCGGATCAAGCCGGAAACATTCTCTCCGTTTAAAAGCACCTGCTGCTCTCCGTTTTTGTAGGCAATGGTCACATTCACCTCTTCGGCAGCCCGTGATATGGCGGCCTCATCGGAAGAAGGAATCCCATTCCTCAAAAAATAAAGTGCCATGGCACGGTACATGGCTCCTGTATCAACATATACGAAATGAAGCCTTTCTGCAACGGATCTGGCAATGGTGCTTTTTCCTGCTCCGGCAGGTCCGTCGATCGCTATGTTATAAACCTTTTTCATCGTTCGTCTTTCTCCTCTCCGGCAGCACTCCCTGCGGCCCAGCCGGTGGACCAGGCAATCTGCAGATTAAACCCTCCGGTCACCGCATCCAAATCAAGCACTTCCCCTGCGAAATAAAGTCCTGAGATGAGTTTTGATTCCATGGTGGAGGGGTTGACCTCTTTCACTGAAATACCTCCCTGAGTGATGATGGCCTCGTTATAGGCCCGGAGCCCGGTAAGCGTGAGGGTAAATGCTTTGGTTGACTGAATGATCTTCTGCCGTTCTTCCTTTGTGATCTCATTGACCTTTTTTTCCGGCGGTATACCGCTTCGGTCTACCATGACCGGAACCAGCTTGGCCGGATATAAATGATTCAATGCATTTTTAAACTGCCGGTTGATGGACTCTTCAAATTCACGCAAAAGTCTGGCATCAAGCTGCTCTGCCGAAAGAGCAGGCTTTAAATCAATGGAAAGAGTCAGAGGGCCTTTTTTTAACTCTTTTGCCGCATAGCTGCTGGCGCTCAAAAGTACAGGGCCGCTGACACCGTAATGGGTAAAAAGCATCTCTCCGAATTCTTTATAAATGACCTTCTTTCCCCTGGAAACCGTGGCTTCCACATTGCGCAGAGACAATCCCTGAAGTTCTTTTACCACCGGTTCCTCTGCCACAAAGGGAACCAGGGCCGGAGACAGCGGCGTAACCGTATGTCCTGCTTCCTTTGCCAGTTCATAGCCATCTCCGGTGGAGCCGGTGGCCTGGTAGGAAAAACCGCCGCAGGCAACGATCACCGCATCTGCGAAAACCGTTTCCTTCTTTCCCCCGTTCTTTATGACAAGGCCCGTTACTGCGCCGTTTTCCATGAGGAGATGTTCTGCCTGAGACCGGTAGTGAATGGTAACTCCCAGCTCCAGAAGTCTCTGGTTTAAGGCCCGGATCACGTCGGAGGACTTGTCTGTCACCGGAAATACCCGGTTGCCCCTCTCGGTCTTCAACGGACAGCCAAGGCTTTCCAAAAGGTTCATCATATCAAAATTGGTAAATCCATAAAAGCTGCTATATAAAAATTTGGCATTGGTCACCACATTACCGAATAATTCTTCGGTGTCACAGGCATTGGTCACGTTGCAGCGTCCCTTTCCTGTAATGTAAACTTTTTTGCCAAGTTTTTCATTTTTCTCAAAAATATGGACGGTACTGCCCTTCATGGCTGCTGCTATACCAGCCAGCATCCCTGCAGCGCCCCCGCCCACGACTAAAACCGTATTCATACCGTTTCCTCCTGGTTCATTCACTCCTTTTCTACTTTACACGAAAAGAGAGGAAAATACAAGCGGTCACGAATTTTTCTTTGCCTCCCTGATCTTTGTTTCCAGGGCATCCACTACCGTTTTTAAAATCTTTACTCTGGCATAATATTTGCAGTTTCCTTCCACCACAATCCAGGGAGCATCCGTGGTTGAGGTGCGCACCAGCATCTCATTGACCGCGTCTTCATACTGGTCCCACTTTTCCCGGTTTCTCCAGTCTTCTTCCGTTATTTTCCACTGTTTGAGAGGATTTTGCTGGCGCGCCAGGAAACGGCGTTCCTGCTCGTCTTTATCAATGTGAAGCCAGAACTTCAAGACCACTGCTCCCGCATTGGCCATATGCTCCTCCATCTCATTGATCTCCTGGTAAGCCTGTTTCCACTCCTCTTCGCTGCAAAAGCCTTCGATCCGCTCCACCAGCACACGGCCATACCAGGTCCGGTCAAAGATGGCGATGTGGCCTGCCTTTGGCACATGGTTCCAGAAACGCCACAGATAATGATGGACCCGTTCTATGTCATTGGGAGCGGACGTGGGGTAAACCTTATAGCCTCTCGGGTCCAGATGGCTGGTAAGGCGTCTGATGGCTCCTCCCTTTCCGGCGGCATCCCAGCCCTCAAATCCAAGAACCACCGGTATCTTTAAACGATAGACCTGGCTGTGCAGGTGCTCAAGACGTTCCTGCAGGAAGTCGATTTTCTTTTTGTAATCTTCCTTTGAGAGGGACTTGTTTAAATCCACACCGGAGAGAACGTCATTCTGATACTTGACGGAGCGGGTCAAAACTTCTTTTTCCTTACGCTCTCCACGAAGCTGGCGTTGTCTTAGAGCTTCTTCTAGAATGTCCGTCACATGGGTCATGATCTTTACAGCGGCATATTTCTTGTCAGTGGCTTCAATGATGGTCCAGGGAGCATAGTCCATATCCGTCTTTTCAAGCATCTCCTCACAAATGCTTAAAAACCGGCTGTAGTCTTTGTTCCTGCGCCAGTCATCCTTGGACACACGCCAGCTGGTATCTTTGGAGCTTTCCAGCTTTTGAAACCGTTTTTTCTGTTCTTTCTCCGAGATGTAGAGGAACAGCTTTATTATGACCATACCGTCATCCGTCAGCTGGCGTTCAAAGGACTGGATATCCCTCAATGCTCCCGGCATGGCGGTCTCAGGGATTTTCCCGTCAAACCGTTCCATGGTCACCTGCCGGTACCAGCTTCTGTCAAAGATGGCGATTCTTCCCTGGGCAGGGATTTTGGTCCAGAAGCGCCATAAAAACGGGTGCAGACGCTCCTCTCGGGTGGATTTATCATTGGCATACCCATCAAACCCTCTCGGGTCCAGAGCCTGTATCAGGTGATTGATCTGAGTGCCTTTTCCGGATGCTCCCATTCCCTCAAACACGATCATCACGGGAATCCCTGCCTCCTTGCATTTCCGCTGCAAGACTCCCAGTTTCTCCTTTTGCTCTCCGATTCTTTTTTTATAGGTATCCTGACCAATCTCTTTTGACAGGTCTATTTTTTCCAACATAAAACCGTCCCTCCTTCTTAAAGTGATCAGGCCTCCAGTTTTGCAAACACCTTTGCCACCTCCGGCATGACCTGACTGATCTTTATCATCTGGGGACATTCCTTTTCACAGCGGTGACAGGCTCTGCAGCCTTCCGCATTGACGGAAATGGAACGATATCCCTCTTTTGCTTCCTTTTCTTTGTGCGCGGCAGTCATGTTATAAAGGGTGAAAATATCCGGGATCGGAAGTCCGAAGGGACAAGGAATACAGTAGCGGCAGCCGGTACAGCCCACCAAAGCCATGGAATCATATACTTCCTTTGCTTTTTTGTATATCTCCCTTTCCTCTTCCGTCACCATATGGACATGGCTTCTGTCCGCATAGAGAAGATTGTCCTCTAACTGCGCTTCGTCGCTCATACCGCTTAAAAGCAGGCTAACCTCCGGCTGGTCCCATAAAAAATCCAGGGCATATTCCACACAGGACTTATCCTCCGGGAATAGTTTCTTGACGTGTTCCGCCGGATTAGCCAGCTTTCCCCCAAGAAGAGGTTCCATAATCACTACAGCCAGTCCTCGGGAGGCGGCCTCCTTCAACCCTTTTGCTCCTGCCTGATGAGTCAGATCCACATAGTTATACTGGATCTGGCAAAAATCCCATCCATCATAATAATCTAGGATATCCTGAAATACGTCATATGAATCATGGAAGGAAAATCCAAGATATTTAATTTTTCCATCTTTTCTTGCTTTTTCCATCTGTTTCACAAGATCGAATTTTTTGACCTTCTCTTCAAAACGTTCTCTGCTCAGCGCATGAAGCAGATAAAAATCCACATGGTCTGTCTGAAGCTTTTCCAGCTGTTCATTGAGAATAAGCTCAAAATCTTCTGCTTTTTCAAGCTTCCACACCGGACACTTGGTGGCCAGATAGGTTTTCTCCCGGTAACCGTCTGACAGCGCTTTTCCTACGATCCGTTCACTCTCTCCCTGATGATAAGGATACGCCGTATCCACGTAGTTGACGCCTTCGTCAATGGCATGACGGATCATGGCGACTGCCCGTGATTCATCGACCCGGCCGTCTTCTAAAACGGGAAGTCTCATGGCTCCAAACCCTAATGCTGATACGTTCAATCCTGTTTTTCCAAATTTACGATACTGCATAGTTACCTCCGCATGATGTTTTTTTATAATGAGATTGTACCATAATTTCCTTTGATTCCATATACTTTTTTATTAAAAAAAGCAAAAGACAGGATAGAAAGCCTCCGCTTTTTTCCTGTCTTCTCCTTTATGCTTCTGTCATGATAAACATATCATAGATGGCCTTAATGGCCTCTTCAAAATCTGCATTTTTTACACCAATGATGATGTTGAGTTCACTGGAGCCCTGGTCGATCATCTTTACGTTGACCCTGGAATGGGCCAGCGCGGAGAAAATTCTTCCGGCAGTCCCTCTGGTCGCCTTCATCCCCCGTCCTACCACTGCAATCAGGGCAAGATCGGATTCCATCTCCAGATAATCCGGTTCCACCGCCCGGTGGATTCCGGCGATCACAGACTGCTCAAACTCTTCAAATTCCGACTGATGGACAAACACGGTCATGGTATCAATGCCAGACGGCATATGCTCAAAGGAAACGCCGAACTTTTCAAACACCTCCAGCACTTTTCTCCCAAAACCAACCTCCGCATTCATCATGGCCTTTTCGATATTGATGGAACAGAATCCCTTCTTTCCTGCGATCCCCGTAATGGTATAGTTGGGCTTTCTGCAGGTGCTTTCCACGATCAGAGTTCCCTTGTCTTCCGGCTTGTTGGTATTTCTGATATTAATGGGGATGCCTTCTTTTCTTACGGGAAAGATGGCATCCTCGTGAAGAACGCTGGCCCCCATATAAGCCAGTTCCCTCAGTTCCCTGTATGTAATGGTCTCAATCACTTCCGGGTCCTTAATGATCCTTGGGTCGGCCACCAGAAATCCGGATACATCGGTCCAGTTCTCATACATGTCGGCATGAATGGCCTTTGCAACGATGGACCCTGTTATATCGGAACCGCCCCTGGAAAATGTCTTGATGGTTCCGTCATGCTTTGCGCCGTAAAAGCCTGGAATGACCGCTTTTTCCACATGTTCCAGACGTTCTCCCAGTTCTTTGTTTGTTAATTCTGTCTCAAAGTTCCCGTCTGCATCAAAAAAGATCACTTCTGCTGCGTCAATGAATTCAAAGCCCAAATACTCCGCCATTACCAAACCGTTTAAGTATTCGCCTCTGGAGGCGGCATAATCCCGGCCGGCTTTTTTTAGGAAATTTTCTTCAATCATGGAAAATTCAAAGTCCAGATTTAAGTTTAGGTTAAGGCCGTCGATGATTTCCTCATACCGTTCCCGGATCTTTTCCAAAATCTTTTTGTAGCTTTTTCCGCCTGCTGCCGCTTCATAGCACTGATACAGCAAATCCGTTACTTTCTCATCCTTGTCGTTTCTTTTTCCCGGTGCGGAAGGAACCACATACCGTCTCGACTGATCGCCGCGGATGATATCGCCTGCCTTCTTAAACTGCTTTGCGCTGGCCAAAGAGCTTCCCCCGAATTTCACAACTTTTTTCATAGCGTCATTCTCCTCTGATACAGGTTTTTGTCTGGATATTTATCGGAAATGATATCCCAATTACTACCTGCTGTCAAGTATTTTTGAAAAAGAATGCATAAATTTCCATTTTTATGCATAATTAATCTTTTGAGCCGTACGTTTCCATTTCCTGATTCACCCGTTCTTCGCAGGAGCGCATGGCTAGAATCGTTTTTTCCATCAATGCTTCCAGAGTCCAGCCCAGATTTTCTGCTCCGGAAGATATCACGTCTCTGGAACAGCCTGCTGCAAATTTTTTGTCTTTGTATTTTTTCTTCAGACTGCTTACTTCCATATCCATAACGCTTTTGGAGGGACGCATCTTTGCCGCAGCCCCGATCAGTCCGGTCAGTTCATCGGCTGCAAACAGAAGCTTTTCCATCTCATGTTCCGGTCTGATGTCTGCACAAATTCCGTATCCATGGCTGCAGATGGCATGTACCAGTTCCTCCTCCGCCCCGATTTCAGCGAGAAGCTCCGGTGCTTTTTTGCAGTGTTCTTCCGGAAATTTTTCAAAATCCACGTCATGAAGAAGGCCGGCAATGCCCCAGAAATCTTCTTCCTCCCCGTATCCCAGTTCCTTTGCATACCACCGCATAACCCCTTCCACCGTAAGCCCATGAAGCAGATGAAAAGGTTCTTTGTTGTATTTCATGAGTAACTGAAGTGCCTGTTGTCTTTCAATTGCTGTTTTCATGGTGATCTGTCTCCTTATCCTTTCATCAAATGTCTGTTTCCAATGGTTCCCTGATGCTGCTCTCTCCCATTACGGTAATTCCGTTTTCTTCCAAAAGGCTGGCAGTGACCCCGCTTCCCGGAACCCTTTTCCCTGAAAATGTACCGTCATAAATCATTCCATGGCCGCAGGATGGACTTCGTTCCTTCAATATGGCCCGTTTGCAGCCGTAAAGCTCTGCAATTTTTAAGGTTTCTTCTGCACCTCTAATAAAATACTCCGTCACATCTTTGCCGGTCCGGTCCATCACAGAGTCCGTCCCTTGTCTCTCCGCAGGCTCCCTGGGGGTCTTTAGACCGCCAAGCTGCTCCGGGCAGACCGGGATCAGATTGTACCGCTCCATCAGCGAAACCACCCATTCCCTTCTGCCGTTTCCGCCGTCGTAACGGCAGTTGATTCCCAGCAGACAGGCGCTTACCAGAATGTTCTCCCTTGTCTGGTCCATTCATCCCGCCTCCTTCCATAAAATCTACTGTACCAAAAAACACAAAAGGGTTCAATCCCTTTTTCGGATTGAACCCTGAAACAGCGTTAATTTCTCCGTTCCAAAATGTCATCTATTATGCCGTAAGCCTTTGCTTGGACTGCTGACATGTAATTGTCACGGTCTGTATCCCGGTCAATTTCTTCGATGGTATGCCCGGTATTTTCAGCCATGAGCCGGTTTAACCGCAGCTTATCCGCCTGAAGCTTTTTGGAAAAAATAGAGATATCTGCAGCCTTGCCTCCAATGCTCTGAACCGCCACCTGGTGAATCATAATTTCCGCGTTGGGAAGGGCAAACCGCTTTCCCCTGGCTCCTCCTGCCAGTAAAAAAGCCCCAAAGCTGGCTGCCAGGCCAAGGCAGATCGTGGAAACATCGCATTTGATAAACTGCATGGTGTCATATATGGCCAGCCCCGCAGTTATGGAACCGCCCGGACTGTTGATGTAAAAGGAAATATCCTTTGACGGGTCTTCGGATTCCAAGAACAAAAGCTGGGCGATGATCAGCCTTGCGGAATCGTCATTCACCTCATCTCCAAGAAATATAATCCGTTCTTTCATGAGTCGGGAAAAAAGATCATAGCTTCGCTCCCCTGCTGCCGTCTGTTCAATGACATGAGGAATAAAATTCATGCGGCACACCTCCTTTGTTCTGTCCGTTTTAAGATTTCTTCCATGGTTCTTAATTCTTTGTGGATTCCTTGTTCCCTGTACGTCTTGGGCGTACAGCCATAGGCTTTTTTAAAGGCATAGGTAAACGCCTGCTGTGACTGGTACGACGCTTCCTGTGCAATATCTGCAATGGGAAAGTCTTCTTTCCTTACAAGCTTTTCTGCCGCTTTTGTAAGCCTCCGTTCTTTGATATACCGGTGAAGCGTACAGCCGGTCACCTCGGAAAACATCCGGTTTAAATGGAAGCGGGAATAACCGGCATAATTGGCAATGGTGTCCAGACTCAGTCCTTCCTCCAAAGACAACTGCTTTTCCACATACTCAATAATATCTTTTACTACCTTTTTCTTCTCATCCATGTTGGGTCCTCCATGCTTTGTATCTATTATAGCAACTCCTATTCCGATTGTCTTAATAAAAAAAGCGGTTATTTTTCGCCATTATCCATATGATATTGGAACAAGGTCTGATGATTTAAAATCTGATGTAGATAAAATTATTCAAAAAGGCCTGTAATCCCCGGAAATCCTACTATTTCTGTAGAAAAAACAATGACATTTTCTTAAAAATATAGTATACTTCTTATCGATAGGATAGAACGAAAGAAAGAAAGGAAGGCTGCAACATGTATTGTGTAAAAAAAATCAAAGATGACTTATTCTGGGTCGGGGGAAGTGACCGCCGTCTGGCTTTGTTTGAAAACGCTTACCCGATTCCGAGAGGGATTTCTTATAATTCTTATGTCCTGCTTGATGAGAAAACAGTCCTTTTCGATACCGTTGACCGGGCGATCACCGGACAGTTTATCGAGAATGTGGAGGCGGTTCTTGACGGACGGAACTTGGATTATATCGTTGTCAATCATATGGAACCCGATCATTGTGCCACGTTGGGAGAGATCGTAAGAAGATATCCGGATGTAAAGGTTGTCTGCAATGCCAAGACTGTCCCTATTATCAATCAGTTTTATGAATTCAGCGTTGATTCCAGAGCCATTGTCATAAAAGAGGGGGACACACTCAATACCGGGAAGCACACCTTTACCTTTTATCTGGCACCCATGGTCCACTGGCCGGAAGTCATGGTTACTTATGATATGACCGATAAGATCCTGTTTTCCGCTGATGCCTTTGGTACCTTTGGGGCAATGAACGGGAACTTATTCGCAGACGAAGTAAACTTTGAGCGTGACTGGCTTGACGATGCCAGAAGATACTATTCCAATATCGTTGGAAAATACGGTCCGTCGGTACAGACACTTCTGAAAAAGGTGACTCCTCTGGATATCCAGATCCTTTGTCCTCTGCATGGTCCGGTGTGGCGTTCTGATATTTGCTGGTACGTGGAGAAATACCAGACCTGGAGCAGCTACGCACCGGAGGAACAGGCGGTCATGATCGCTTACGGTTCTATTTACGGAAACACAGAAAACGCGGCAAACATCCTTGCCAGCCGTCTGGCGGAACATGGGGTACGAAACATTGCCATGTATGATGTATCCGTCACTCACCCGTCCGTAATCATTTCAGAAGCATTCCGATGCAGTCATCTGGTATTTGCTTCTGCCACCTATAATGGGGGCGTGTTCAGCAGTATGGAGCATCTGCTTCTCGATATGAAGTCACACAATGTGCAAAACCGTACGGTTGCCCTGATGGAGAATGGTTCCTGGGGTGTTTTAGCCGGTAAGAAGATGACCGAAATCATTTCTGAGATGAAGAATATGACCATACTTGATAACATGATTACCATCAAATCTTCTGTGAAAGAAGACCAGCTTGCGGATATTACAGCTATGGCAGATGCCATTGCTCAAACTTTATAATATTTAACTGCAATAAAAACCCTCTTGTGACTTCACTTTCAAAGTGAGGATCACAAGAGGGCTTTTTCGTTTTGTTTCTGATTTTGTTTTAAATTTTGTTATAAAGTACGGTTTTTCCTGGGAATTTTTGCGTAACTGCGTTTAACAGCTTCTGTAGAATGAGCAAAAATGCGGCCCCGATAATCCCGCTTCGTACCAGACTGTTTATGTAAGGGAAATGAAATGCAGTCAGTACCATACAGCTAATATTTGCCAGAATTAAAATCTGCCTTGCTTTTTTTCTGTAATGCTGGTTTTCTTTCTCATCCAGCCTTTTATTTTCATTATCTGCAGGACTTAAAACAAAAACAGCCAAGTCAGCGATCCCAAGTGCTGCCCACCATAAAGACTGGCTTATGCCGGCCTGGAACAGCCATAGGATTATAAAAATGTAACTGCAGGAAAATATATAACATCCGGTTTTAGTCTTCGCATGATACCCGCCTGCACTTCTTCTTAATGGAATCAACACGCATCCAATAACAATCAATTCGGGCATCATATGAAAACAGGCCCCAATCCATAGATAGGAAATGCAATGCAGTGTTTTTAAGAGCAGACACTCCATCCCGAATCTATATATTTCTTCCTCCTCTTTTCTGATGATGTGATTGGATATTAGTTTTTCCATGAAGGATTTTTCCCAATTTGACATTTGTTATATCACCTTAGAATTTCCGTAATTTTTTTGCAGTTTCCGGCAGTTTTGGCTGGTATCCGATAAAAAAGCAGGAACTGTTTACTTCAGTTTTAGCTGAATTAAAAATTACTTTTGATGCCATTTCCAGTGTTAATTTTTTTAATTGACGTTTCATAATATTAATTCTCCTTTTTTTTATTATTCTATATTTCATTATATGTAACAATGAATCATACATGAGTTCAAATATATCATTTATACTTCAATCAGCTTTAAATCCGGTGCAACGGTAAGCTTTACATCGGTTGCCCTTTGAACGTCATCTACCGAAAGATCTGGCGCGATTTCTTTTAACACCAGGCCTTTTTCGGGAACCACATCAATAACTGCCATATCCGTGACAATGGTCTTTACTACTTTTACTGCGGTCAGGGGCAGCTTACATCTTTTTACAATCTTTGGTGATCCGTTCTTGTTCACGTGCTCCATGGCCAGAATCACCTTTTTGGCTCCGACCACCAGATCCATGGCTCCCCCCATTCCCGGTACCTTTTTCCCTGGTACCATCCAGTTTGCCACATTGCCTTCCTCATCAACCTCCAACGCTCCTAAAACGGTCACATCTACGTGGCCTCCCCGTATGATGCAAAAGGACATGGTGCTGTCAAAAAAACTGGCTCCCTTCACAGTAGTAATGAAGTTTCCTCCTGCGTCGATGCAATCAATGGTTTTCTCTTCCTCCTTTGCGTTAGGTCCCACGCCAAGGATTCCATTTTCAGCCTGCAGCACGATATCAATGTCCTTTGGTACATAATTTGCAACCATGGTCGGCATACCAATACCAAGATTTACAACATCGCCGTCTTTGAGTTCCCTTGCTATCCTTTTCGCTATAAATTCTCTTTTATTCATATCCATCATCCCACCTTTACAACTGCGTCTACAAAGATTCCAGGTACATTGACATGATTTGGATCTATTTCCCCTGTTTTCACAATTTCATCAACCTCTGCAATGACATAGTCCGCAGCAGTTGCCATAACCATATTAAAATTACGGGATGAACCGTTGATTACCAGATTGCCTGTTTCATCTGCCTGATTGGCTTTGATCAATGCCACATCGGCTTTCAGAGGCAGTTCAAGTAAATACTCTTTCTCGCCAATCTTTATTTTCTTCTTTCCATCTTCTACAACGGTACCTAAGCCCACAGGGGTCAGCACACCGCCGAGTCCTGCACCTCCCGCACGTATTTTTTCAGCCAGAGTCCCCTGGGGGAATAACTGGACCTGGGCTTCTCCTGTCATTAAAAGTCTTCCGGTTTCCGGATTGGCCCCGATATAAGAAGCAAAAATACGTTTTACCCTGCCGCTTTTTACCAATTCACAGATGGATAGCTCCGGAGTTCCGGTGTCATTGGAAATAATGGTTAAGTTGGAAGAATTGTTGGTTTTTAAAAGAGCATTTACCAAATGTTCGGGATGGCCTCCTGCTAAAAAACCGCCGATCATGAGCGTATCCCCATCTTTTACATGTTCCACTGCTTCCTGAGCTGAGATTGTTTTATTTTTCATTTCTTATGTATCCTCCGTTCTCCTTGAGATAATCATGTATCACCCTTGCATAGGGCAAGGTTAAGTCTGCAATAAAATGCATTCCTTCGATACAGGTTTTCACAGGCAGATCTGCCACGGGTGCATTGACATGAGGAATCAGACTTAATCTGGCTGGTCCCGACCAGGCACCTTTTACGGTAATGTGATCCAGATTATAAGCTGCCAGCTGGGCAATTTTAAGACTTCCGTCAACATCAGGGATCAATTTTAAATTCACCTGGGTTTTGCCTATGGTTTTTTCCACCTCATGCTCATCCACTGTATTGTATTTAAAAGGCATGGTTCCCATGGCTACCAGAATATTGTTGTAAACTAAGGTTCCGGTCAAAGTCTCGGTTTCTTCCACCTTGAGCGTGGGACAGCCCCATTTTTTTGGAAAACCCCAGATTTCACGTCCGCCAAGAATGGCAGGGCCGTTATTTAAGTACATCTGAGCGGTAAAATTACAGGGTTCTCCGTGGAAGGTACAGGGGATTACGATCCCGCTTTCTTCGTAGTCACCCAAACCTGATGAATCAGGCATTTTGATAAATTCATAGACAACCGTGTTGCTTCCATCGGGTTCCAGGGGTTCGGGAACGGCCTGGCGGATGGCATCGGGATCTGATTCATAACGAATTGTGAAATATTCCCGGTTGATAAAACGGCATGGGGGACGGCCATAACTGGGACTGGCTGCGGGCATGGATTGTAAAGAACGTATTTCATCTTGTTTCATAATCATCTTCCTTTCCCTGAAAACTTATTAAACAAGGGCATTCTCAACCAGCATGGCGATTCCCATACCTCCTCCAATGCATAAGGAGGCGATGCCGTAATGTGCGGACCGTTCCATCATCTCATGGACCAGAGTCACCAATATCCGTGCTCCGCTTGCCCCTAAAGGATGACCGATTGCAATGGCCCCTCCATTTACATTGACTTTTTCTTTATCCACCCCAAGCTCCTTTGATACGGCAAGGGCCTGAGCCGCAAAGGCTTCATTTAATTCAAAAAGGTCGATTTCATCTATGGATAATCCTTGTTTTTTAAGAAGAGTGGAAACTGCTTTTAACGGACCCATTCCCATGTAGGCAGGGTCCACACCGACCAGAGAATATCCTTTAATATAAACGGAAGGCTTTAAATCATGCTCCCTGCATGTCTCTTCTGATGCCACCAGCATTGCTGCAGCCCCATCGCTGATGGGGGAGGCATTTCCCGCGGTAACGGTCCCATCTTGTTTGAATACGGTCCTTAACCCGGAAAGCTTTTCCTTTGTGGTATCCGGTTTTACATGTTCGTCCTGGGAAAAGCAGATTTCTTCCTTCTTCTTTTTGATGCTTATGGGTACGATCTCCTGATCAAAAGCCTTTCTGTTCTGGGCATCAGCTGCCTTTCTATGGCTTTCATAAGAAAATTCATCCTGTTCCAGCCTGGAAATTTTATATTTTTCTGCAACATTTTCTGCAGTAATCCCCATATGGTATTGGTTGATAGGACAGGTAAGACCGTCATTGATCAAACTATCCACCAACTCGCCGTTTCCAAGGCGGTAGCCCTTTCTGGCATTCTTTAAAAGATAAGGGGCACTTGACATATTTTCCATACCGCCAGCCATCATGAGATTGCTTTCTTCCGCCAAAATGGAATCATAAGCCAATGCGACGGCATGCAGTCCGGAGCCACAGACAGTATTAATGGTGGAGGCAGGAGTTTCAACCGGCACGCCTGCCTGTATTGCAGCCTGCCTGGCGGGATTCTGGCCGTTGCCGGCCTGGAGGACATTTCCAAAATAAACTCCATCAATGAGAGAACTCTCCAACTTGCTTCGATCAAGACATGCTTTGATTACAGCTGCACCCATAGACGGAGCATCCAGGGAGGAGAGAGTTCCGTTAAACGAACCGACAGCGGTTCTTACCGGGCTTACTAATGCTACTTTTTTCATAGTCATTCATCCTTTCGTTTTGTGGTCAGTTGTCTTAAATCCTCTTCTTTTCAAGTTTTTCTGTGTCACAACATCCTCTCCTTTCTGTCTGTGTTTGATTGATAAGGATATTTTCCTACTCTGAATATTCAAATTCAATATTAAGGGAATAACTTACAGTTTTTAGTGTCTGATTTACAGAAAAAGGAGCTAATCCTTGGATTAGCTCCCAGATCATAATTTCCAATTTATTGGAAACCGTCCTCTTTATTAAAAATGATTTTGCAGCTGAATTCCTGGTTGTTTTCCTCCAGAATCATGCTCCCATGATACTTTTTGATGACATTTTCTACATTCAATAGGCCGATTCCATGATTTTTGCCTTTT
Source organism: Lacrimispora sinapis (assembly GCF_043633585.1). NCBI lineage: Bacteria > Bacillati > Bacillota > Clostridia > Lachnospirales > Lachnospiraceae > Lacrimispora > Lacrimispora sinapis. Next base: position 2,746,312 of record NZ_CP141832.1, read on the forward strand.
TTTGACACTGGTTTTCCAAGATGCCACTTCTCAATGGGCATTGTGCTGTTGCTGATTATAATGACAATAAAATCATGATAGTTATCCAGCTTCATATGAATATATTTGTTCGTTTCCACAGCCTTACAGGCTTCCATGGCGTTATCCAGCAGGTTACCAAATACGGTAGTGACCTCTATGGGTTCCATGAAACTTAAATCAACCGGGCCGATATCCATTTGAAATGAAATGGCATGGAGGTTTGCAATTTTCTTTTTATCATTCAGTAAAACATTTAAAATCGGATTGTTTGTATATTCCTGCATGGTCAGGGGAAGCAGCATCTGACTGATTTCCTGTGCATAGGTTACGGCCAGTTCCTTTTGATTGGTCTGATAGATGGTTTCTATCATCTGCAAGTGCTTATTCACATCATGAAGGATTTTAATGGATTCATTGTACTTTACTTCCTGCTCTTCGTAAAATTCATATTGGAGCAGGGACTGCTGTTCCAAAAGTTTCAGTTTCACTTTCAGCTGGTTGTTCTCTTCCGCAAATCTGGCAAAATATAAAAAGTACAGATCTGCCACCAGCATACAACCCATATTCACCAGGATCAAGACGTGCTCCGCTTTACTGGTCGCCTTGGAAATAACCATTAGGATCACCGCCAGATTGGCACTGCTGAAGAGAATGATGATCAGTTCGATCAGGCATTGGGTCATGGTGAGCTTCACATTCAAATCTTCTCTCCAAAACTTTGTGATCACCAGATAATAAAACACCAGTACAATCAATTTAGAAAATGTTATTTCCATACTTTCTGCCATGACGGTGTGAATATTTGATATCTGGAATTTAAATAAAATAAAATCCAGCAGTTCCACACCGGCAGCTTCGGCTATGGATAGGAGTAAAATCAAGATCATCACTTCTGCAATCCGGAATAGGACCGTTTTGCTTCTGCCCCAGTATACGGCAAGATTCATAATACAAATTACTGCAATCCAGCTGATAATATTAATGACCGGCTGTTTGAAAAGGTTCATGAATACACTGAATAAAAATACGCCTGATTTTGTAAAAAAATACAGCCAGTGACTCTCATATCGTCTTTCATTGCGTTCTTCCAGAAACTGGAACACCAACACACAATTGATCAGGCAGGAAACCACAATTCCACTCATAAAAAAAATATATTTTTCCATTTTTTCACCTAAATATTGCTCAGTATAAATTGATTCAGCTTTTTTCTGAAAGCCGCTGATTTTTTCTGGGAAACAGGGATTATATCATTGTTATTGAGATAGGCTTCATACCCTTTTATTTTTTTCACATGCCTTAAATTGACCAGAAAACACTGATGGCAGACCTCAAAGTGGTGTTCCAGCATTTTTTCCGCCAAATCTTTCATTTTATCTCTAAAAAAATATTCTTTATTTTCCAGCTTTATTTTGATTTTCCGGTTAAAATATTCAAAATAGAAAATATCCTTTACTTCAAAATCCTTGATTCTGGTTTCCACTTCTCCTTGCTGCGTGATTTCCAGAATCTCAAACCGTACCGTTTCTGATGGTTCATGTTCTTCCTGAATATATTGTAAAATATCATCCAGCTGTTTTTCTGTATTCACTTTTGTGACAGGTTTTACCAAATATGCGAACGCATGCACATGATTGACCGCCTGCTTGCAGAATTGATGAAAGCTGGTGGTATAAATGACTTTTACATTGTGATCCCTTTCCCGTATCTTTTTTCCGACCAATATCCCATTGATCCCATTTAAACCAATATCAAGAAATATTAAATCAAAATTTTTATGGATTCTCAGCAGTTCCTCTCCCGAAGGAAACGTATTCACTTGATAGGAGATCTTTCTGGCATCCATATAATTTTTCACCAGAGCTGCTATTCTTAAAGTATCATTTGTGTCATCATCGCAAATAGCTATGGTAAGCATTCATATCCTCCTGTTGTCTCTTTTTATGTTTTGGTTCAAATCACCGCAGCAGTACCAGCTTTACAGAATCTTATTAACGATACCTTTATACTATCACGAAAAGAGTCATTTTTTTAACGATGTAAAAATCAACCGTTTCCTTGTAAGTTTTTATCTCTAAATTTTAACCTCAACTGCTTTTTAAAGCCAAAACATGGATACTTTTGCATAAAAAACGGAATTTTAACTATAAAGTTATAACCAGAACGCAAAAAACTGGCTGACAGTCTGAAAGACTGCATAGCCAGTTTTTTTCAATTCTAAAAGGAAAAACCAGTCACATCAATTCCGTTTACTGCCAGGCCTTCCCGTATCTTCCTTACAAAGGCAAGGGCTTTTATCCCATCGCCATGGACGCAGACGGAATCAGCATTAAGGGAGATTTCTTTTCCATCCTCGGCTTTCACCTTTCCTTCCTTGACCATACGGAGGACCCGGCTGACGGCTTTTTCCTCATCCTCGATGACGGCACCTTTCCGGCTTCTTGGAACCAGTGTGCCGTCACTCTGATAAGCCCGGTCTGCAAATATTTCACTGGCATATGTAATCTCATAATCCTTTGCTGCCCGGAGCATTTCACTGCCGCTTAAAGCAAGGAGAATCAGAGTTTCATCGACCTCTTTGACGGCCTGACAGATGGCCTCTGCCAGCTTATAATCCTTAGCGGCCATATTATACAGGGCACCATGGGGTTTTACATGATACAGCTTTATGGAGGCACGGTCGCAAAAGGCTTTCAATGCTCCGACCTGATAGATCACACAGGCTTTCACCTCTTTGGGGGAAAGGCTCATATTCCTTCTTCCAAACCCGGAAAGATCAGGAAAGCCCGGATGGGCTCCCGCCCTCACTCCATGCACTTTGCAAAGGGCCACAGACCGCTCCATTACCAGAGGATCTCCGGCATGGAAGCCGCAGGCAATGTTGGCTGAGGTTATTAGCGGCAGGATCTCTTCATCCATTCCCATCTTATACGCCCCAAAGCTTTCTCCCAAATCACAGTTTAAATCAATGGACAGCATAATTCATCTCCTTTCCTTATCAATGCATCAACGGTATTTTAACGTTACATTTTTGACATCCGTGATAAACATATGTCCCGGAGCATGGGTGATCACAAAGGGAGGACGGCTGTTCATGACAACTGCCTGAGGGGTCACTCCGCAGGGCCAGAACACCGGTACTTCTCCCTCTCTGATGGTCACAGGATCTCCGTAATCCGGCCGCTCCAGATGATTGATTCCAATGGCTTTTGGGTATCCGATCTGCACCGGAGCACCGTGTACGTTCGGCATTGCAGCGGTAATAGCAACAGCCGTGGGCACCTGCTTATGGGGAATGGGTCTCATACTGACCACCATATTTCCGGAAAATACTCCGGCCGGTGCGCAGGAAATACTGGTATTATACATGGGAACATTCACCCCTTCCTCGATCTGCCTGACGGGTATTCCTGCTTCCATCAGCTCGGCTTCAAACGAAAAGCTGCAGCCAATCAGAAAGCTGACCAGCTTTCCCCTGGTTTTCTGGTACTTTTCAAAACGTTGGGATACATCTGCGGTTTCCTCTGTAAGAATCCCATCCTCGTAGATACGGTAACCGGGAAGATCCTTTGTCAAGTCGCTGCCCAAAGCAGTCAGAGGAAAGCTTTTGCTTCCTGCATCAGAGACCTCTAAGAGGGGGCAGGCCCGTGGATTTCTCTGGCAGAACAGCAAAAAATCCCATGCCAGTTCCTCCGGAAGAATAACCAGATTTCCCTGAGCGTAACCGCCGCACATTCCAGTGGTAGGCCCTTTGATGATCCCTTCCCGGACAAGTTTTCTTACCTCTGCCGGCTTGTAATTATAATAATCCATCTCTTTCTCCCCTCCTGTTAAGTTTTTGTCAATTCATAAATGGTATCCCAAAGACGTTTCTTTAAGCTCAAAAGTTTTCTTTCCTCCAAACGGCAGGCGGCCACCCCTTCCTCTGGCGTCACAAACTTAAATGCGGCAGAATCTCCGGGGCGCAGCTGGGCCAGCGCAGGAATGTCTGCACTGATAACCGTAGCGATTTTTGCATACCCGCCGGTGGTCTGGTGATCTGCCATCATGACCATGGGGAGTCCGGAGGCTGATACCTGGACGGAACCTTCTGCAATCCCGTCTGAAATAATATCTGCCCCATTCACCATTTCAATAGGGGGACCTTCCAGCCTGCAGGCCATCCGGTCACAATCCTTTAGAAGGCGGTATGGATTTCTTACAAAGGTCTTTTTTCCTTCTTCAGTAAATGCCTCCGCCTGGGGGCCTTCCACGGCCCTTAAAAGAACAAAGCGTTCATTTCCGTAAAAACGCCAGGGGCTGAAGGTCCTTTTCAGCCACGGCTTTTCCTGCTTGATGGAACATTCCTCTTCTCTTCCTTTTATGCTCTCCATGAGCAAACGAACCTGCTCCTTTGTTTTTCCGGCAGATAAAATGGCTCCGGTACGGAGGGGGCTGCCCTCAAATCCACCGATTCTGCATTTTAAATTGGTGGAACGGCTTCCCATAATGGGCGGAACGCAAATTCCCCCATACACGGCCAGATACGTTCGGAGACCGGATGTAGCAAATCCAAAGCTTAGAATATCTCCTGGGTTTGCAATCACCGGGCCGTACATGGGAACCGGCCTGCCGTTTAAAGAGGGGTTCATATCCGCACCGGTCAAAGCAAATATCTCCTGGGAAGTAAAGCGGATCTCTCCTCCGCTGTATGTGAATTCTATCACAGCTGCCTGGTCATATTCTGTCAGATTTCCTGCAAGCAGGTTGGCAAGTTTCATGGAATATTTATCGCATGCTCCGTTTTCCTGGAATCCCTGGCTTTGATATCCCCTTCTTCCTATATCCTGTATGGTGGAAAGCGGCCCAGACAATACGATTTCTAATGCCATTCCATCACCTCTTTTCCTGTGTTCGGCTGATTTTTTCAAACTCCCGGAGGCTGATGGGTACAAAACGAATGGTGTCTCCGGCCTCATAAAGCCTTTTTTGTCCGTTTTGGGGATCAAATAGACGAAGAGGGGTTCGTCCGATCAGCTGCCAGCCTCCGGGCGAGTCCATGGGATAGATTCCGGTCTGCTCTCCTCCGATGCCTACAGAGCCTGCCGGAATCAGGGTCCTTGGAACGTTCAGGCGGGGGGTTGCGATCCGTTCATCCATGCCTCCCAGATAGGGAAACCCAGGGAGAAAACCAAGCATATAGATGCGGTAATCTCTGCCGGAATGGATTCTTATGACCTCCTCTTCCTTTAAGTTCCCGTGTTTTGCCACAAAGGCCAGATCCGGTCCGAAACTTCCCCCATAACACACGGGTATTTCCACCAGTGCCCCAGAATGCTCTCTGAGTTCTGGGGCACTTACAGACAGATTCCATAAGAAGCGGGAAACCTTACTAAAATCCGTTACTAAGGGATCGTAGTAAACCAAAAGGGAGCAAAAGGCCGGTACGGTTTCCATAATTCCTTCCTGCTCTGAAGACCGGACAATTTTGTTTAACTCCATGACCCTGCGGTTTACCGATTCATTGATGGAATCTCCCAGCTCTGCCAGTACGGCCCGGTCTCCTACCGCCTTAATTCTCATACGTGTTCCTCTCTTTCACGGAAAAATCCTTTTTCCAGCACAGGCCCGAACCAGTGCTCGGAATTCTTTGAATAACGGACGGCATAATCCGTACACTGACGCATCAGGCTTACGATCCCTGTATTCATCCGGGTATTGAAGCCGTCGATGCCAGGGAGAAGGGAGCCGGTCATATCCACAAGCCCGCTCCTGGAGGCCGCCCGCATTACCTCTCCTTCCAGCTCCTCCCGGTGAAGGATCTCCATATCCCTCTTTAAATAGGCGATGGCTGCCATCATTGCATAGCAGCCCCAATCGGAGCAGGTTGCTGTGATGATATGATCGGCGCCGCTTGCAGACAAGATGCCTCCTTTACAGCCGCAGATACATTCTTCCGGTCCGGTAAATGGTACATATCTCACAATATGCTCCGCAATGGCTCCCATACCAATCTCATTTCCCAGATCCCCGATGGCAATATTCAAGACCCCCTTTTCCCGCAGCAGCTCCCACAAAACATCGCTTTTTGCTTCCAGCTCCGATACATCCTGCCCGGCCGCATTGTGGTAAACCCCCAAAATATTGGACCCAGGGGCTTCTACCGAAATCACTGCCGCTGGCATCGCTTCCTTTATAAGCCATTCTGCCTCAATCTTTGCTCTTGCAGGATTTTTGGTAAAGGAGAACACGCCGATGCTGTAAGGCATTTCTTTGACCTTGTTGAGTTCCTCATAAACATGAAGCCCCACCACTCCGGCACAGTTTTTTACCGGTTCCACACATTCCTCCGGACATACGATAACCGGTTTCGCACCAAATGCCAGAACCAGGGACCGGGCCAGCAAAAGGGAGCCGACCATCCCGTCCGTCTCCGGCTCTTTATGAGGCAGAAGTATAAATCCCGTAAGAAGATAGACCAGATCCTTCTCCTTTACGGTCTCACATAGCTTTTGGGCTGCTCTCATGGCCAACGGCTCTCCCATTCCGGCACGGCTCCCGGCATAGAGAATCCGGCACACCCCATACCCTCTGGGATCAAGATTCATCAACGCATCCAGATTTTCTCCTACATTTCTTTTTTCCAGCTCCGCTCTTTCCATAATCTCCTCCCAAAACGCTTCTTACTGCGTCATACCAATCAGTCAAACAGGCTTTCTTTTCCGGTGTAATTCAGATACTCCCTGATGACCTCATCCTGGAGCTTTTTTAAGGTTACCGGATCTTTTCCGCCTACGGTTCTTCCATTTACTGCATTTGCATGAAGGCAGAAATTGGAGGAAGAGGTTACAAGGATCTCATCTGCCTCCATCAGCTCCGATACGGAAAACGGCCGTTCTATCACTGGAATGCCCAGACGGTAACAAGCCTTAATCATGTGGGTCTTTGAAATACCCCTCAGAATGTAATTGTCATTGGGATGGGAATAAAAGATTCCGTCCTTTAGGATGGAAACATTGCTGTGCGCACATTCCGTCACCATATCCCCGCGGTGGAAAACGGTTTCATCCGCCCCCTCCTTACGGGCTTTCTGGGCTGCCATGACTGAAGGGATCAGATTTAAGGTTTTGATGTTGCAGTGAAAAAATCTGGTATCCTCCATGGTAATCAGCTTAATGGGAGCATTGGGATCTTTCAGCAGATTGGGCCGGATCATGACCCAGAGCTTCCCTCTCATTTCTTCTCCGTACACATGGTTTCTGGCTCCTGCTCCCCTTGTGACCTGCCAGTATACAAAATGAGTGTTACCCTCCACTTTGGAAAGAAGTTCTGTCAACAACCGGCCGAATTTATCTTTTTCCATAGGAATTATAATACCCAGCGCATTTGCACTGGAATAAAAACGGTCCAAATGCTCCTCCAGCAGATAAACCTGGTGGTTTCCTCCTACAGAAGCGTCATAAACGCCGTCTCCAAAGAAATGCACCCGGTCATTGAAGGGGACCGTTACTTCCTCCGGTGTTCCGATCGTACCATCATAATAAGCAAGTTCTTTCATAGGTTCACCCTCTTTTCTTTCCCGCCTTATTGTCCCAGATAGGCTTTTTTTACCCGCACATCCCGTAACAGATCTCCTGCATTTCCTTCCATGGAAATTTTTCCCGTTTCCATCACATAGGCACGGTTGGAAATGGATAATGCCATTTTTGCGTTCTGTTCTACCAGAAGAATGGTAATGCCGTTTTTGTTCACTTCCTTAATAATGGAAAAAATTTCTTTGACTAACAGCGGCGACAGTCCCATGGAGGGCTCATCCATTAAGATCATCTTAGGCTTTGCCATCAGTGCCCGGCCAACGGCAAGCATCTGCTGTTCTCCGCCGGATAAGGTTCCTGCAAGCTGTCTGCGGCGTTCTTTTAACCGGGAAAAACGGTCATACACCTTAGCCATTGTGGCTGACATATCTTTCTGATCCGTAAATGCTCCCATTTCCAGATTTTCCTCGACTGTCATTTGTGGAAAAATATGTCTTCCCTCCGGCACATGGGCAAGTTTTAAACCGATGATCCGGCTGGGTTCGGTTTTTCTTAAATCTGTACCGTCAAAACGAAGCTCGCCCTCGTCGGCCTTTTTCAGTCCCGATATGGTTCTTAATATGGTAGTCTTACCTGCGCCGTTGGCCCCGATAAGAGAAACGATTTCTCCGTCATTAACCTTTAAGGAAACTCCATGAATGGCTTTGACGGCTCCATAGGAAACCGCCAGATTTTTAACCTCAAGCATGTTCCGTAACCTCCTCTTCTTTTCCCAGATACGCCTCGATCACCTTCTGGTTGTTGGCAATCTCCTCCGGTGTTCCAAAGGCAATGGAGGTGCCAAAATCAAGAACCTTGATCCGTTGGCAGATCTTCATGACCAGGCTCATATCGTGTTCAATGAGAAGGACCGATATCTTGAATTCCTTTCGGATATAATTGATGATTTCCAGTAGCTCCTCTGTTTCCGTGGGATTCATTCCTGCTGCCGGCTCATCCAAAAGAAGAAGCTTCATATCGGTTGCAAGGGCTCTGGCAATCTCTAAGCGGCGCTGTTCCCCATAAGGAAGATTCCCGGCTTCCCAGTCTTCTTTTCCGCTTAAATGGACTACTTTTAACAGTTCCTTTGCCTGCCTGGATAACATGGCTTCCTGCTTCCAGTACCTGGGAGTACGAAATACTGCATGGACAAGGCCATAAGAGAACCTGGAATTCATGGCGGCTTTTACATTGTCGATCACTGACATTTTCTTGAATAACCGAATATTCTGGAATGTTCTTGCAATTCCCGCCTCTACGATCTGATACGTGTTTTTTCCGTTCATGCGCTGCCCGTTTAAATAAAAGGAGCCTTCGGTGGGCTTATAAACTCCGGTGATCAAGTTAAATACCGTGGTTTTCCCTGCCCCGTTAGGCCCGATCAAGCCTACCAGCTCCGATTGGCCGATTTCTAAGTCAAATCCGTCCACGGCCTTTAACCCCCCAAACTGGATTCCCAAATTCTGAGCCATTAAGACGGGAGTTTCTTTTCCCTGATCTGTCATTGTCACGCACCTCCATTCGCTTTTACTTTTTCCGGCTTCTTATCTTTGTCCTTGATTTTAAGCAGTCGCTTTAACAGACGCGTCAGGGAAAATTCCCAGGTTCCAAAGATGCCGCCAGGCTTAAAAATCATGACCAGCAATAAAATCACGGAATAAGCGAGCATCCGATACAGGGAAAACTGGCGGGTCATTTCCGGCAGAGAGGATAAAAAGGCTGCTCCGATCATAGATCCGGTAAAAGAACCGGTTCCGCCAATGATGACCTCTGAGAGCAGCTCTGCGGAATACATAAAGTTGAAATTGGTAGGAATCATGGCGGTCATGTAATGAGCATAGATCCCTCCTCCTACCCCTGCAAAAAAGGCAGCTGCCGTAAAGGTCAGCACCTTATAGTAGGTCACATTGATCCCAGAAGCGGAGGCTGCTATATAATCCTCCCGAATGGCTTTGACGGTCCTCCCGAACCGGCTTCGTACATACAGGTACATCATGCCAACACAGGCAGCCATAATCCAGTAGCACCAGTAAAAATCAGACAGTTTTAAAATGCCGCTCATGGTCTTTCCCCCTCCGGTAATGGTAAAATTGCAGAAGCAGACCCGGATGATTTCCGCAAATGCCACCGTAACGATGGCAAGATAATCCCCTCTCAACCGGAGAGCCGGGATACCCACCAGAATTCCCGCAGCTCCGGCGGCAGCCCCTCCTGCCAGAAGTGCCGTCAGAAACAATGCCAGATCCGGCAGCCCCTTTCCCGTAAGGGCATTTGATACGATGGCGGACGTATAGGCGCCAACCGATACAAAACCTGCATGGCCCAGGGAAAATTCCCCCATACAGCCTACCACCAGATTTAAGGAAGCTACCATTATAATGGTATAACAGGCAGTCGTGCAGATTCCCTTGATATACTCGGTGGATGCTCCAAATACCCCGGACTCAAAAAGAAAGACAAACAGGAGAAAAACAAAGAGCACACCGGCAAAATTAAGGATATAAGAGCTTTTATACTGTTTTTCCATGATCCGCCTCCCTCTAAACCTTCTCGCCCACATTCTTCCCCAGAATGCCGGACGGTTTTACCAACAGGATGATAATCAAAATCGCATAAGTGATGGCTTCATACCATCCGGGAGCAAACAGCTTGACAAAAATTTCAATAAGCCCTACTATAATCCCCCCAAGCATGGCTCCCGGAATGATTCCGATCCCGCCCAGTACTGCAGCAATAAATGCCTTTAGTCCCATCATGGAACCCATATCATTGGTGACCCGTGGATATTTGGTGCAGTACATAAGGGCCGCCACTGCCGCCAGAGCAGAACCAATGGCAAAGGTTACGGTGATGACCTTGTTGACATTAATTCCTGCCAGCAGGGAAGCATCCCGGTCCTGGGGAACCGCACGCATAGCCTTTCCCATTCTGGTATTTTTAATAAAGAGCTGAAGACCCGCCATCATGGCCACACCGATCAAAATAGTTAGTAGGACATTGAGGGGAAGGGCTGCCCCGAATGCATGGATGGTGGGAAGGTCGAAAATCTTCTGGATATTCTGAGGTTTCGCCCCAAAAAGCACCATAGCCAGATTTTCTAAAAACAGACTCATGGCAAGCGCTGTGATAAGGGCGGACATAGAGCCGGCTTTCCGCACAGGTTTGTATGCCACCACTTCCACCACCACACCAACTGCGGCACATACCATAATTGCCAGAATGACGGATAACCAGGCCGGCATTCCTGCATGCGCCATTAAGGGGATGGTATAAAATAAAGTGTAGGACCCGATCATGATGAAATCTCCATGTGCAAAATTGATCATGCGGATAATTCCATAAACCATGGTATAACCCAGAGCGATGAGCGCATAGATCGCCCCCTGGTTCAGCCCGTTAATCACACTTTGTAGGAATAATGAAAATGTCATAGGCAGTTTCCCTTCTATCCTGTTTTTTACTCTGTCATTTCTTAGTCCCTTCCGGTGACAGGGTCATCAGCCATTTCACCTTGCCTCCTTCATAGGTATTGATGGCTACGGATTTCTCCGGGTCACCGTTTGCATCAAGCGTAAAGGTTCCGCCCACTCCGGTAAAGGTCATTCCGGTCATTCCTTTCACCAAAGAGGCCGTATCAGCAGCTCCCCCGTTTTTCGCTGCCTCCACAAGCATGTAGATGGCATCATAGTAAAGGGCCGCGCAGGCATTTAAGCTTTCCGTTCCGTATTTTCCGGTATATTTGGAAACAAAGTTGGAAACGGCGGGAGCCGTATCCTCAGAGGAATAGTGATTGGTAAAATAGCAGTTCTCGAATTGATCCTCAAAGCCTTTTGTCTCCGCTCCATCCCATCCGTCACCTCCCATGATGGCACCGTCAAAGCCGGAATCCCTTGCCGCACTCACCAAAAGGGGAACGGTATCGAGAAATGCAGGATAAAACAGAAAATCTGCTCCCTTTGCCACCACCTGGGAAGTCTGGGAAGAAAAGTCCGTATCTTTTGTGGTACATTCTCCGGTATAGACAATCTCGATTCCATTGGCTTGTGCATGTTCCAGGAAGGCATCTTTTAAGCCATTGGAATAATCATCATCCTTGGCATAAATGATGGCTGCCTTTTTCCATCCCTTTTCCTTTGCAAACTGGGCCGCCATCTTCCCCTGATAAGGGTCGATGAAGCAGTCACGGAAAATAGTGGGACCTTTCAATGTTATATCTTTATTGGTCGCCCCTGTGGTAAGCAAAAGCATGTTGTCCTTTGATGCCTGTTCTGCAATGGGAAGAGTGACTGAGGAAAAAAAACAGCCAACGACGGCATCCGGGCTTTCTTTTTGCAGGCTGTTGTAGGCATTGATTGCCTGTTTGGCATCGCTGGCATCATCCACAACTTTTCCGCCGTTGACGATCTCCACCTTGTACTGCGAATCACTGGCATTGATTTCTTCTGCCGCCATGGAAATGGCATTTTGTGCCCCTTCCCCGTAAATAGCAGAACCGCCCGTCAGCGAGCAGATCACTCCGATTTTAATGGTCTTTCGATCTCCCTGTGCGGTGTTACCGGCTGCGGCTGTTGTATCCGCAGCGCCGCCCCCTGCAGCACTTTGCTGGGCCGATGAGCCACAGCCGGCAAGAAGACCGGCGGACATTGCCGCTGTCAGGACAAGAAAAAATAATCTTTTTGTCATAGTCAATTCCTCCTCATGGTTTTTTGCCATAAAATGTGTTTGGAACATAAAAAAGGAGACTTTCCCATCATAATACTGGGGAAAACCTCCTCGTTCTCCATTTAAACCCGGTCTCTGCTCAAAATCCGGCTCTGATAAGCAAAAAAGCCGCAGCTGCACCTCCTGCAGTTGAGACTCCTTTGTTCTCTTATTCATACCGATGATTCTTTCACCTATTTTCCTATAATTATAAGGTATGCGAAAAGGCTTTGTTTCAGAACCACCGGATACGGTTCTCCTTTTTTTAGAAAGTTTTTTCGTGTCTGCTTGAAAAATATATCTTCCCATGCTATACTGACCAACAGGGAATGAAGTTCTCCCACGGCTGTTGCCTAAACTGCTTTTACGCTGATGACTTCTGCTTTGTGCAGGAATTATCAGCTTTTTTACTTTGGAGGTATTTTAATGAAAAAAATAATTTTATCCTACCGTGATATCATTCTTCTCAGTCTGATCACGGTCCCAATCGGTATTGCTGCGGGACTCATTGATACGTTGTTTGGCCGGACGCTCCTCCTCCTTACGGATATCCGGGCAAGCCATCCGTTCTGGTTCCTTCCTTTTCTCCCACTCATCGGTGTCTTTCTAATCTGGTGTTTTCAGAAATTCGGGGGCAGAAGCAGTAAGGGCATGGCTTTGATTTTTGAAACCGGTCATGGAATCAATCCTGATATTCCCCTGCGCCTCATCCCATTTTCTATCGGAAGCACCTGGCTCACCCATTTGTTCGGCGGAAGTGCCGGACGAGAAGGCGTTGCCATTCAAATAGGCGGAACCATTGGCCACTGGTTCGGCAGGCGGCTTCCCATAAAGGACAGCGGAAAGATCCTGCTGATTGCAGGAATGGCAGCCGGATTTTCCGGCTTATTCAGAACTCCCATTGCTGCTGCATTCTTTGCCCTGGAAGTGCTTACGGTGGGCATTTTGGAACAAAAGGCACTTTTGCCGGCACTGACGGCTTCCTTTACCGCCAGCTATGTTTCCGGCTTACTGGGACTTGAAAAATTTTCTTTTTTGCTGACGGAGCAACGTTTTTTTTCCTGGGAATTGGTGCCCAGGCTATTGCTGATGGGCGTTTTGTTTGGAATCACCGGAGGACTGTTTTCTCTGTCTCTTCATAAAACCAAACAGCTTCTTGCCAAATGGATCACCGATCCTATGTTGCGGATTTTTATCCTTGGAATCGCCATAAGTATATTTTCCCTCCTATGTTGGAAGGGACGTTATTCCGGGCTTGGAACCAATTTGATCTCCATGAGTTTTGAACAAGGTATATTTCCCTGGGATTTTGCCTTTAAACTGGTGTTTACCGTACTTACCTTGTCCGCAGGATTCCAGGGAGGAGAAGTCACTCCCCTGTTCTCCATCGGTGCATCCTTAGGTGTGGTTCTCGGCTCACTGCTGGGACTTCCTACGGTATTTGCGGCTGCACTTGGTTATGCTGCAGTCTTTGGCAGTGCCACAAATACATTGATTGCTCCCATGCTTATGGGTGCGGAGATTTTTGGGTTTCAGTATTTTCCTTTCTTTGCAGTGGTGTGTTCGCTGTCCTATGTATGCAACTGCAATTTTTCCATTTATCCGCTCCAAAAGCGAAGAGACTGAAAAATGAATCCTTCTTTCAAACAAAAGGCATCCAAAAGCAAATCTTACGGTCTGCTTCCGGATGCCTGATATGCTTTTTGTTGATTACTTTATAGTGATGGATAAAATTCATTTCATAAGCTAAAGATTATAGTAACTTTATCAGCCGTTCCAGTTCTTCGGATAACCCTTTTGCCAATTCAAAATCATTCTTCTTTAACGCGGATTCTATCTTTGTTTCCACTGATTTTTTCTTGTCCTGAATCTCAATGTAATCTTTATTAAAATGACTGGCATAGATCATCTTCCTGAATTTTCTTATGCTTATTTTCCGGATGTTCTTATCTTCAACCATCAACACATAATCCGCACAGTTTGCTATGGTATTAAAATCATGGGACACCATTAAAACAGCACCCTTATAGTTGTCTATGGCCTCTTCCAAAGCGAGCTGAGAATAGGTGTCCAAGTGGCTGGTCGGCTCATCAAGAAGCAGAAGGTTGGCTTTGGTGACAGATACCTTGGCTAATTGAAGCAGGTTTTTCTCTCCTCCGGAAAGATTGCCAATTTTCTGGGTGAGGACTTCTTCACCGAAACCATATTTTGCAATATGCGCCTTGATTTCATCATAGGTGTTAAACCCAATTTCAAAGAATTCGTCCTGAACCGTATGATCTTCGCCCAGCATTTCCCCCTGGATCTGTGACAAAAAAGCCATTTTAACCTGGTCTCCCACCTGGATGGACTGGGTTTTGTTTTTATAAATGTCCCGGAGCAGCGTGGTTTTCCCTGTACCATTGGGACCAATTAAGGCAACTTTATCCGTTGATTTCATCTCAAAGCTCACATGTTCCAAAAGGACCTCATCAAACGCCGCAGAGTAATCATGGACCTTTAATACCGTGGTCTCTTCGGATTCCGGCAGATCAGGCAGGACGATTTCCGGCTGCCGGATCACCACAAATGGGGCCTTTATTCTGCGGGCTTCCAGTCTTTCTAAAACTTTTTCTCTGGCGTGCAGGGATTTCCCTCTGGACGCTTCCGTATGAAAGGTGGCTGCAAGTCTTAATTTATTGATAATGGCTTTATTTCTTTCGATTTCTGCCGTATCCGCCGCAGCAAGTTCCTGCAATTCAATCTTTGTCTGGAGCAATGACAGCTTGTAATCCATAAATCTTCCGTCAAACTCCTGCAGTTCTTTATTTTCCAGATGAAGGATCTTATCAAAGCAATGATCCAGCAAATAGCGGTTATGAGTGATAATTAACAGGGTCCCTTTGTGGGAATTGATCAGATTTTTTAAGGAATTGATATTTTCAAAATCTAAAAATGCATCCGGTTCATCCATGATGATGAGATGAGGATTGGAAAGCATTACCTTAATGACCTGAATCAGCTTGAATTCTCCTCCGCTTAAGCTGGAGACCATGGCTGTTTCATGTTTGCTCAAATCCGCCAGATTCAGTTTTTTGTTGATGTTATTTTCATAATCATCACCGCCCATAGCGTCGAATGCATCCAATGCTGCCTGGTATTTTACAAGCAGCGTTTCTATATCCTCAGAGGTTTCCATTTCCGTACAGATGGCAGTTATCTCATTTTGAAGCCTGATGAACTCTTCTGCCATATAATCAAAGACCGTAATTTCCCTGGTTTTGTCCAGCTGGGAAAACTGGCTCACATATCCGATCCTGTAATCCGGGTCAATCTTCAGGGTCCCATCGAACATATAGCGGTCCGGCTCCATAATCATATCCGTCAAGGTGGTCTTTCCGCTGCCGCTTGTGCCTATAAACGCACAATGCTGCCCCTCTTCCAGGGTAAATGAAATATTTTTATACAGTTCCTTCTCCGGAAAGGAAAAAGAAAGGTTGTCTGCCTTTATCATATCTACTCCTATCCGTGTGCTCCGCACACTTTAGTCAAAATAAAGAGCCTATTGTAATAAGCTCTTTCTACCATGATCCTATTAATCGTAATTTTATAATAGACACTCTATAATATAGACTATTTTTCTTAATCAACCTTCGTAGCATATCATTTTTTTCGATTTATTTCAACTATTTCGTTTGAAAGCATTTCGTTTGAAAGCATATCAATTATGATATACCGGTTTGTACCGATACACAAAAAAGGAACGCAGACAGGCTGCGCTCCTTTTTCTTATTATCTAAATACATCGGTATAAGCATCCAGGGTTTTGTAATAGGAAGCCTTGGGCGTCCAAAGATTGGAGAAGAGCAACGGGCTCTTTTCCCGTCTCCAGGAAACGTCATCTGACAATCCCCACCAGGTTATGCCTGTAATTTTACCGCCAGCCTTTTTGACTTCGCAGATTGTTTTCATGATATCATATACATAGGCGGCCTGTTCCTGTTCGGAATTGGCTCCCGCATCAAATTCTGTGATCTGGATTTCCAATCCGGCATTCATAAATGCGGTGTATGCCTGCTTATAATAAGAAGCACTGGGGAAGTTCGATGCAAGATGGGACTGTCCGCCTACCCCATTGCAAATCTTTTTATCTGAATTAATAAATTGAATCATTTTAATGATATTGGACGCTTCCATATATTCATTATAATCGTTATAGAATAAGCTGACTTTATCCGTAAGCTTAAAATAGTTTAATGTTTCATTGGCATAACGGAAGGCATCCTTTACAAACTGCGGACTTGTTGTAACACTGCCGTAGATCCTTACCCAATCGGAATTGGCTGGAGAATGCAGATATTCATTCACAACATCCCAGGCATAAACCACACTGCCGTAATCGCTTAAATAAACGTGATTCATCACTGTCTTGATATAGAATTCCATTCGTGCGTTCATTACGGCTTGGCTGACATAGGCTCCGCCTGCGCTGTAGCCTGTCCGAAACAGCCAGGAAGGAGTCTGGCTATGCCAAACCAAAGTATGGGCACGAACCCCCAAGCCATTTTCATAACATATCTTTAATACCTTGTCCACCGTATTAAAATTGATTCTCGGTACAGTGGCCTCTGTATAATTGTCCGGAATGTAATATCCCAAAGACCTTGCTTCTGCTACCGGTATCAGTTTCGGGGAACTGCCAAGCATTGCATCCGGTTTCATCTCATTTTCAAGTGTTATACTATTGTACCTTTGCTTAATGATGTTTAAAGTGGAGGAATTTTGTAACTGGTTTAGGGATACACAGGTGCCTGCTCTTTCAAACTTGCTCCCGTATGTATTTAATAACGTTTGATCAGCCGCTGCTGTCTGTGTAACGCCCAGGGAAGAAATAGTAAGTGTCATTACTGAAACTACTGTTACCATTT
Source organism: Lacrimispora sinapis (assembly GCF_043633585.1). Classification (NCBI taxonomy): domain Bacteria; kingdom Bacillati; phylum Bacillota; class Clostridia; order Lachnospirales; family Lachnospiraceae; genus Lacrimispora; species Lacrimispora sinapis. The sequence goes on from NZ_CP141832.1 coordinate 2,763,494, forward strand.
TTTTCAATAACTGTTTCATTATAATACCCCCTTATCTATTATTTGATTAACCAAAAAGACCCTTTGAACCCATTTGCCCAATAAATACAGGTTCGCCATTGTTCCCAATGATCCCTCCTTCCCCTGCTCCTGTTATTTATGGTTTTTCTTTCAAAAAATCTTTCTATGGAAATCCCGAAATAATAAAATAGCTTCTGCTCTTTTTGTCAAACGTTACCAGTCCGTACATAAAATTTAAGTTATTATTAGTCTAACATGACAGTAAGACTTATCAATAGAAATGTAAAATTTCCGATACTGTACGTCATTTTTTCATAATATTTACCAAACAGGTAACAGCGGACCGGATCGCCCTATTCCTCACGGCAAAAAGGGACGCAGCATCCGCTGCGTCCCTTTGAAATGAACATCATTTATCTTGATACGAAAGCCATCAAAACAGGGAGAAAGCCAGAAACAGAGAAGCCATTAAAGAAGCCACAAGAGATACAACGGTAATCTGGGTATTGATGGACGGACCTGCCGTATCTTTAAACGGATCGCCTACAGTATCGCCCACCACCGCTGCTTTATGGGCGTCGCTGCCCTTTCCTCCGTTGCCGCCTGCTTCAATGTATTTCTTTGCATTATCCCACAGTCCGCCTGAATTGCTCATGAACAGGGCTAAGAGAAGACCGCTGACAATATTTCCGGTCAAATATCCCCCCACCGCCTCCACGCCGCCTATAAAGCCGACTAAAATGGTGACGATAATACTGACAAATCCTGCCGGAATCAGCTCTTTTAAAGCACCGCGGGTTGCAATGTCAATGCATTTGTCATATTCCGGCACCACTCCAGGAGTCCCTTCTTTTAAGCCTTTGATCTCCTTGAACTGGCGGTGGATCTCTGAAACCATACGCTGTGCGTTTCGGTCAACCCCAAGCATCAGCATGGCAGAGAAGATGGCGGGAATGGCCGCCCCCACCAGCATACCAAAGAATACGGAAGGATTGATGATATCAAAGCCGGTCAATACAATCGCACCTGCCGCCTCATTTACTTCACTCATAAAAGCGCCTAGCAGCGATATGATGGTAAGTCCTGCAGCTGCGATTGCAAACCCCTTCGTCACAGCTTTTACCGTATTTCCTGCACTGTCAAGAGAATCTGTGATCTGTAGGGCATCGTCTCCCAAATTCCCCATTTCCACAAGTCCTCTGGCATTGTCTGCAATCGGCCCGTATGCATCATTGGAAATGATCATTCCGACGATGGACAGCATTCCAACTGCTGCCATGGAGATTCCAAACATTCCGGCAATGGGGTCCTCCGGTGAAATGGAGGCACAAAGATGATAGGAAACCATGGCGGAAATTCCGATTCCAACCATGGAAGGCAGTACACTTAAAAATCCATAAGACATTCCGGAGAGAATGGTAAACGCCGGTCCTGATTCCGATGCTTTCGCCACATTGCGGACAGGCTTTTTGGTATCATTGGTAAAATAGTCACTGGTAATACCGATAATAACTCCTACAAACAGGCCGATCGCAGTTGCTCCCCAGATACGCCAGTCAAATCCGAAGAACATCGTGGCACCGGCCGTCAGAACTGCGAAAATACCGGTAGTAAGGTAAGTGCTCATGTTAAGGGCCATGGTAGGATCGTTCCTTTTCCCCATACGGGCCGCCATCACTCCAAAGATGGAGGACAAAAGGCCCAGGGAGGCATAACAGAATACCATGGCTGCATAATCCGTTCCCATTTTATTGCCAAGGGCGATGGCCATAACGAGGGCTGATGCCATGGAGGCCACATTGGAGTCAAATAAATCTGCTCCCATGCCTGCCACATCCCCTACATTATCGCCTACGTTGTCCGCAATCACCGCTGGATTTCTAGGATCGTCCTCGGGAATCCCAAGCTCCACCTTCCCCACAAGGTCTGCACTGATATCTGCTGTTTTGGTGAAAATTCCCCCTCCGGCTTTTGCAAACAGCGCCAGAGAACTTGCCCCAAAGCTGAACCCCAGCAAGGCAGTCGAATCGTGAGTGAAAAACATGACAAGAGCCACCCCCAAAAGGGAACTTCCCACCACTGCCATTCCCATAACCGCGCCGCCTCGAAAGGCCGATAAAAAGGAAGGCTTTAAACCGCCGTTTCTGGCTGATTCCGCCGTTTTTATATTTGCAATGGTAGCAACCTGTATACCGATCTTCCCGGCAAATGCGGAAAAAACAGTACCGCAAAGGTAAGCGATAACAATGATGAGATTTTGCAGCACAGAACCGCCCTTCCAGATCGGTGCCGGTAAAAACAAAAAGATCAGGATGGCTGCCACTGCGCAGAATTTTGTTAAGACAAGGTATTCTTTTCGCAGAAAGGTGTTTGCCCCCTTTCTTATGTAACTGCCGATTTCTTCCACTCTCTTATTTGAAGACGGCTGAGCTGCAACCCAACGGTACAGCCAGACTGCAAACCCAAACGCACAGGCGGAAACAATAATGGAAATAATTAAAAACAAACTTAAATTACTCACACACCATACCCCCAAATTTCTTCTTTTATTATTTAATATTATGTATATTATAACTATATTACTTATTTTGTATTATTATTTTGTTTATTTCCACTACTATGAACCGTCCCTCCACCCTGTGCTGCGTCACATCACTGGTTTCTCAGCTAATATTAAACGTTTTTTCGGATGAGAGGAAGTGTACAGGCGGATGAATTTGCCTGAGAATGAAAGGTGAATGCCATGACCATATGAAAGGATTTATCCGTTCAGCGAAAAAGATCAGAATCTCTTACAAAAAGGCGGAACAAAGATTTTAAGCTCCACGTAAACATCGAATGGCTGCTGCAGACGGGAATGAAGTTTCCTGTTTGCAGCAGCCATTGTAGATTTTTTTACCATTAAAAGTTGATAAAATCTGTTCGTCACTTTGAACTAATTGCCATATATCATATGTTTTTACTTATAATAATTATTTTTTTAACTGAGCAATACTGCATACCAAACTTATAGGTATAGTTATGCGTAAATCATTTATCACATTATAATTAGTAATCAATGTATTATGTATTATTAAATCATATATGACTAATGTTATTGTACTTATTATAAAATATATAATAAACAATTTAACTAATTTTATAAACATCATAATTTTATTCTTCCTAGTCTTGATAAGAACCAGAAGCAAGGCATGAAGATGTAGTTTTATTATTCAATACCCCTGACTTTTTTACTGATAATAAATCCTGTGTTTCTGTTGTAACGTGTCCCTTTTCATTTGTTTTAAGCGTTGAAGTGAAGTTATTAATTGTAAGAGTTTGGGTTGCATATTTAACAAATACTCCTTAAGTTGTTTCATTGGTTTCTGCCATAACAATCGTTGAATTAATGGATGCCAGGCAAATTGCACATGTCAAAATTGAAGGGATCAATTTTCTCATAGTTGTTACTTGTATAATATATTTATTAATTTATAATCATACTTTTCCTTTCTTTATATTTTAATACTGTTAGTTATTTTGAAGATTCTCATCTGAAAATATCTTTTAGTAATTATTATAGAGATATAATCACTAAATATATCGTCTCACTTTTTGTACAAGTAGTCAATAGCCACCCTAAATGTTTAACCGCTTAATTCGACACTAAGCGATGTTTTTATAGTACGAAATGCCAGATAATGAAACCTGCACTCCAGGCAATAAGATAAGGCTTACTTATTTAACCGCACCTGTAATCCCTTCCGCAAAGCTCTTTTGAAGCAGGAAGAAAATGATTACCGTAGGAATGGTACAGATCAACACCGCCAGCATCAGGGTTCCGTAATCCGTCACATAGCCTTCCGTTAAGTTTGCCACCAGCATGGGCATGGTGATACTTTTGGCATCGGACATAATGACCTTTGGCCATAAATAACTGTTCCATGCATTCATGAAGGTGATGGTCATGGCTGCCGCATAGGTGGAGCGCATGGTGGGCAGAAACATCCGGTAAAAGATCTGGAATTCCGTCAGGCCGTCAAGCCGTGCTGCTTCCATAATATCCGATGGAAAGGATCTGGCACTCTGGCGGAACATCATAATCAAAAACGGGGTGGATATGGTGGGAAGGATAAATCCCAGCGTGCTGTTTAAAAGTCTTGCTTTTGAAAACATCTGATAAAGCGGAATCATGGTAGCGGCAAAAGGAACCATCATTGCCAGCAGAATGATACTCATGATCCGGTCCTTCGCCTTATCATGGAACACTTCAAACCCGTATCCGGCGATGGAACAGACAAATAAGGAGATGAGGGTCATGGTAATGGAATATTTGAAGGAATTAATCAGGGCTGTACTGACATCCTGGGACGCCAGCAGCTTTTTTGCGTTATCAAACAGAGCCGTTCCAAACAGCAAGGTCCCTCTGCTCACATCCACGCTCCGGTTGGTGGCCGCAGCCATCATCCAGTAAAGAGGAAATACAGAAATTAATGAAACAATCATTAAAAATGCATATGCAATTACTTTTTTTCCCTTAGTCACGTTTATCACCTACCTTCAACTGGATAAATGCAAGGACTGCCACCAACAGGAGGATCAAATAAGACATGGCCGCCGCATACCCAAAATTCGGTACATATTTAAAGGACACATTGTATATGTAGTGTGACATGGTGATGGTGGCATTGGCCGGACCGCCGTTCGTTAAGTTTACGGATTCATCAAACAGCTGCAGCGTTCCGTTGGTTGACATAATGGCTGTGAGAAGAATGGTCGGTTTTAAAAGCGGAACCGTAATACGGAAAAAGGACTGGACCGGAGATGCCCCGTCAATTTTTGCAGCCTCATAGACGGAATACTCTATATTTTGCAGGCCGGATAAGTAAAATACCATGTTATAACCGGTCCATCTCCAGATCAGTGCCAGAATAATCACGATCCTCGCACTGTTTGGATGTCCCAGAAAGTTATACCCGGTGGTCAGAATCCCCGCCTTCATCAAAATGATATTGACCAGACCGTCCACGGCAAACAGGGAACGGAAAATGACGGCATATGACACCAAAGAGGTGGCACATGGCAGAAATATGGCGGTACGGAACAGCCCCTTGAATTTTAAATCCTTATGATTTAACAGGGAAGCCAGAACCAGAGCCACCGTCAGCATGATCGGTACCTGTATGATTAAGTAAATAAAGTTATTTTTCAGAGCCTGCAGAAAGATGGGGTCCTGAAACATGCGGATGTAATTGGTCACACCCGTCCATTTCATCCTGGCACCAATCCCCGTCTGGAAAGAAAGGAACAGGGCCTGAATCATAGGCAGAAAACTCATGATTCCGATCAGAAGAACTGCCGGAGTTAAAAATGTCCAGCCGGCCAGGCTCTGTTTCTGGCCCAATGACCGCTTATTATTTATTTTTCCCACGAAATACGCCACCTCCTACGGTCCTTTATTTACCCATTGCAAAATTTACGGTATCCTCAGCATTTTTGATTTCAGCATCAATGTCTCCTCCTGCCACAACCTTGGTGATAGCCGTAGCAATGGCATCACGGGCTTCATAATAGTATACTCCCGTATTGTTCGAGGGAGCTTTGGAGGCAAAATCCGTGATCATGGAATAGACGGCTTCTCCGCCGAAAAACTCCTGCGGCTCTCCATAAACCTTGCTGTCTGCTGCCGGAAGGTAGGCAGCCATGGCACCGGATTTTGGTAGTATGGTTTCATAAAGAGCTGTACTTCCTGCAAAGGTCTTACTTAAAAAATCAACTGCCAGTTCCGGATTTTTGCTGGCAGACGTTACCGCCCAGCTGGACCCCCCGTTGCTGGAATAATTGGTCGCACCTTCAATGCCCTCAAGCTTCGGCATGTTGGTAATGGCCCAATTGCCCGACTGGTCTTCTGCGGTCTGGATGCTAGCCATGATCCAACAGCCGTTAATGGTTCCGGCTACCGTACCATTGGTTATGGTTCCCACATACTGGTCCCAGTCATTGACTTCCACAAGCACTCCGCTCTTAACCAGGGATGCATAGGTTTCCATCACTTTTTTTAACGTATCATTTCCCACCATACTGGGATTTCCTTCCTTGTCAAAAAGGCTTCCGCCTGCGGACTGGAGCATCATCACAATCAAATCGGATTCTCCTGCCTGACAGGATAATAATGGTTTTCCTGTCTTCGCCAGAATATCCTCTCCCATTTTCTGATATTCGCTCCAGGTAATATCCGTAAAATCCTCCACCGTATATCCAGCTTCCTTTAACAGGTCCGTACGATAGCAGCCTACCACCGTTCCATTATCAAAGGGAACTCCGTAATTTTTTCCCTCCACCACAGAATAAGCAGTCTTTGACTTTGCAAAATTTGTAAAATCAATTCCGCTTTCCGTCAGATCAACAAATGCATCCGGATAGCTGATGACATTTTTCTGGAATGCGTTGTCCTGAAGCAGCAGAATATCCGGAAGGGAATCCATATTTCCAGAAGTAGCTGCCGTCGTGATCTTGGTCTGAAGATCGGCCCAGGGTGTCTCCACCACATTCAATTTGAAATCCGGGTGATCCTTTTCATAGATTTTTGCGGCTTCTTCCATAGCATAAACGTTAAATGCCGGGTCCCAGCACCAGACCGTCAGCTCATTGGAAGCCTGTTCCCCCTTCTGATCTCCGGATTGCCCAGAAGTACCGGAAGTACCGCAGGCTGTCAGGGCAGCCGCCATGGCTCCTGCCAATAGTAAGGATGTGATTCTTTTCTTCATAGCAAAACTCCTCCTCAACTCATATAATTTTAAAAAGACTGGATTCCATTAAATCCAATCATCTTTTTCATCTTACTGGCGGATTGTCCTGATCATGCCTATTTTTCTCCATAAAAAAATGGCATATACAGCTATCAAAATCCAGGCTTTTGATAACCGTATTATACCAATTTTTTCTGATACAAAGCTTTTAAATTCAATGATAAAACACGCAAATCCACTCATTGATATCCATCCCAGCCTTTTTGCGCACTGATCCTGTAATGCAACAGTTTGCTCTCATAATTCTCGGCCGACTTTTTCCACTGATAGGGAGAAGTATTCAAAACTTTTTTAAAATTCCGGTTAAATGTGGAAAGAGATGCAAATCCGGAATCAGCTGCCACCTCTTCCATGTTTTTTTCCGTCTTTTTCAGCAATTCACAGGCGTTTTGAATGCGGATAAAATTGATGTAATCCACCGGTTTCATATTCATTCCCTCTTCAAAAACCCGGCGGAAATGACTTTCACTGATATTGCAGGCTTTCGCAAGACTTCTTATCCGTATTTCCTCCGTATAGTGATTGGAAACGTAATCCAGGGCACCTGCGATCAGAGTCGTATTGGCCCTTCGTCTCATGATTCGCTCCTCGTGATCAGAAAGACGCAGAAACTCCACCACACAGCTACCTAACATCCCATGAATACTGTCCTTGTAGTAAGGCTTTTTATTCCGGCATTCTTCCATAATTCCCAGAATCAGTTTGGCCAGAACCGGATTCTCCTCTTTGGATAACAAATAACCCGTCCGCTTAATCCGTTTTAACATATTCTTGCGGACCATGGAATCGTAGTTATTTAATTCAGAAATAAATTTATCCAAATCCACGTAAAGCCACTCCCAGTATCCTTTGGTCCCCGGAGCACTGTTGGTGGTGTGAGGAAGTCTCGGCGGAACGATCATAAAAGAATGAGCACAAAACGGTATGTGCTCCTGCCCCAGCACCACTTCCCCCGTTCCCCAATGACAGTACCCGATCTCTAATAGATTATGGAAATGAAGACACTTAATATGCTTTCCATACTCTCTGATACAGACCTCTCCCAAAAGAGCAAGAACCACCTCCCCATGCGGAATCTCATAATAACGAAATTCTACCTTTTCTCTCTGCTTTGTCATACATTTTCCCCCAGTAATAAGTTTTTTCCTATTCTTTGAAAGTAAAAAATTTTTTGTATCAAAAAGGCGGCCCCTGACATGAAAGCAATGATATGGCATCATGACAGAGACCGCTCTATTTTAAAAGTAGGATCGTTCGATTAGATTACAAGCGTAGGCGGGGTATATACTCTGGAAGCCAGTTCCGAATCAATTAAGTACAAGCCCTTGGCATCATGGCCGAATAAATCATATCTCTTTATGATATCATCCGTATTCTTTTCTTCCTCGCTCTGTTCTTTTACAAACCAGTCAAGAAACTGCATGGTTCGGAAATCCTTTAATTCATAAGCCGCCCCATAGATATCATGAATGGCTGCAGTTACCTTGACCTCATGTTCAAAGGCTTCTATCGCTGGCTGGCGGAAATCTTCATAAACGAATTTAGGTGCTTTAATATCCCCTAATTCCACCTTGGCACTGTTATTCTGTAAATAACTCATAAACAGCATTGCGTGATCCCGCTCTTCCTGTGTCTGAATCTTAAACCAGTTTGCAAATCCATTTAAATTGTTTTCCGCATAATAATTTGATATGTCAAGATATACATAAGCAGAATAGAATTCAAAATTAATCTGTTTATTTATTTTTTCTACAATGATCTTATCTAACATGATTCCTTCCTCCTTTAACTCCAATGTGTTTTTTCAGTTGCCGAAAAAACTTGTCCGGTTGCACAAACAGGCGGTTCCTGGCATACATTATGAAGCAAAACCACCTCATGTGTTACTATATTCTAACATTTTCATGAAAATTATTCAATCATATATCATAAATAATTTTTCAAATTTGACGTCAGATAATAAAGAATTTCCTTTGTAATTATTTTATTCCTTAAATCAGATGAATTTATATTGCAAATCGTACAAAAAAACCGGAAGGCCATTTATGATAGGGCCCTCCGGTTTTGGTGTTTTTATTTCTCTTTTCTTTTTTCCCACATTGCCCATAAAGTACCGGCAACGCAAATGGATGAATAACATCCAGTGATAACACCAAAGAGCATGGGCAGAGAGAATTCAATAATGGATTCAATCTGGAAATAGATGGAGGCAACCATGATGACTGTCACACAAATACCTGTTGCCAATGATGTATTTAAGGATCTTCCCAACGTCTGGCTGGTACTGATGTCTACCAGGTCCGCAGCGGAAAGCTTTCCGTTCAGTTTTTTGTTCTCACGAATCCTGTCGTAGATAACGATGGTATCGTTAATGGAATATCCTATGATCGTAAGAACCACCGCCACAAATGCATCATTTAACGGAATTCCAAATAAAACAAATGCAAAGAACACCACCATGGTATCATGGAACAACGCGATCATTGCTGTAATTCCTGCCGGAAGACCGGATATGGCTGAGAACCGGATCCATACGTAAACAATAATAAACAGCAGTGCAAGACCAATCGCAAGTACGGCATTTCTCAATGCCTTTGCACCGATATAAGGTTCTACCACATAGGTTTGAGAAAGCTTTGCATCTACCTTATCCGAGGTGCTGTTGACCGCATCGGTGATGGACTTCTGTTCAGCCGGGGACATTCCTTCATTTCCTGCAAAGGTAAGGGAAAGTCTCTTAAGTCCGGTCATATTATCTTCTTTGATTTGAACCGTAACCGGTCTGTTGGTCTGCTTCTCTACAGCTGCCTCTATTTTTTCCGTGTTAGCTTCATTGGATACGGAATAGCTCAATACCGCACCACCGGTGAACTGGGTATCCAAGGCTACGCCCTTGGTGAAGCAGCCTATGATCCCTGCGATGGTGATCACACCGGAAATAATGAGAAATATATACTTTTTCCGGTAAAACGGAAGTGTCTTTGTATCTTTTCTGACGCGGAAATATTTTACATCATTCAGCTTGTCATTCTCAATAAAGGATAACAGAAGGTGCTTGGATACCGGAATACCGATAAACAGGTTTACGATCATACCGACCATAAGGGTATAGCCAAAGCTCAACATGGTTCCGGAACCCAGAGCCATCAGGATAACTGCAATAATGGCTGCCGTCACATTGCCGTCAAATACGGAAGAAAATGCGTTTTTATATCCATGAGTGACCGCACCTTTGATGGAAGCACCCTTTTTCAACTCATCGGAGATACGTTCCGAAGTGATGATATTAGTATCCACCGTCATACCAAGAGTCAGAATAATACCTGCAATACCCGGAAGTGTAAGGGTATACTGAGGAATCGAGATCGCAAGCATCTGTATGATCATCTGCATGAACAAGGTGATACAAGCGGAAACACCAGGTATCTTATAAAAACCGATCATCATTACACAGATTAAGAAGAAGGAAAAGATTCCTGCATAAATCATGATTGTCAGCGCATTATTTCCAAGTGCCGGACTGATGGTTGAGAAGTTAGAGGTTGCCAGAGAGAAAGGAAGCGCACCTGCATTGATCTTCTCAGCAAGATTTTTTGCTTCATTATAATCTTTCATTCCTGTAATAACAGCCTGTCCGCCGGAAATCTTCGTCTGTACGGTGGGGCTTGAGATCAGGTCCTCATCCATGTAAATACTCATTCGTTTTCCGATCAGCTTTCCGGTCGCCTCTTCAAAAAGCTTAGCTCCCTCCTGATCGAAGCTCAGTGCTACTTCATAAGCCTTGATTCCGTTGTTGTTGGTTGTCTCCGGTGCAGCATTCTTTACATTCTTTCCCTGGAGCAGCACTTTGCCGTCCGGGTCCCTAAAAGTAAGCTCCGCCATCTCACCAAGCTCTGCAATGGCATCTTCCGGGTTAAAATTTGTTTCACCGGATTTCCAGGGGAACTGAACAATGATGTAGCCCGCATTTTTATCCACGGTCACTTCACGGTCCGAAATATTCTGGTTGTCCATTCGGGTCTCAATAATTTCTCTCGCTGTCTGAAGCTCCTGTTCCGTTGGCTTTCGGTTTAAATCCTGAGGTTCAAAAATCGCTTCCACCCCACCGCGGATATCGATGCCGTAACGCATGTCAAGGATGCCCTTAATATCGTCTCCAAGACCAAATACTGCAACCGCACAAAGGGCTGCAAGTGCAACGAAAATCGCCGCAAGCATTTTCTTTCCTGGTTTCATTTTATTTCCTCTTTTCTGGTTTTAATTTTTAACAAAGATTAGAAAGACAAATCCTGCTTCCTTTTTCCCCGTCTGAATCATGAATAAACCGAATGAGAAACATTCTGTTGATATAGCCCTTCTGCAGCAGAACAGCAATGACTGTCCACAGAATCAGCGGAATAAAAAGTAGCTCCGTTCTTATAATCAGGTATTTTATAGGTAAAACTCCAAAAGAAAATCTTCCGTTGGAGTTATTAATCATCTCTCCATTGGCTTCCTCGTCAAAACTGCCGGGAAACTCTGCGATGCCCTTGATGCCTTTATGACCGGCCCCCCGTTCCGACACCGCCTTTTTCGTAGGATGAGGCAGCTTCCGGCCTGGGTCAAGGGTGAAAATATTAAATTCTGATGCCAGCAGTGCGAAGCAGAATATGTACGCAAATATCCTGCGGATCACATTGCTGCCTTTGGCCCGGTATCTCATTGGTACCCCTTCCTGCAACAACCATAACATTCTTTTTTGTATCTATATACCAAAGAGCATTGTACTACAAATAATCTGGAAATACAACTATTACATAGCCTGCAGCCATAGGAGAACAGGAAAGTGTGAAACCGTTCCAATGGAAAAACAAAACAGTTCCAAAACTGGTATGTATGAATTCATTTAAATTGGATATTTGAATAATGCCATTTTTCGGTATAATAGTTTTATTCTTTCACGTATAAACCCATTGAACAGGAGGAAAAACAATGAACCGGAATCAAACGAAAAAAATCGTATTCACCGCTTTGATGGCTTCACTGACTGCTGCAGCAACTATGGTAATCCATATCCCTTCCCCCTTACACGGTTACATACACCTGGGAGACGGAATGGTGCTGTTAAGCAGTTTCATCCTTGGTCCTTTTGCGGGGGCTGCCGCAGGAGGCATCGGTTCTATGCTGGCCGACCTGCTGTCCGGCTATGCCTTCTATGCACCGGCTACCCTGCTCATTAAATCACTGGGTGCCTTTTTGGCCGGCATTCTTTACCGGAGAGCTTCCTCAAAAAATCAAGGTGCTGGATTCAAGCTTCTACCTGTTCTAAGTGCCGGAACCGTGTGCAGCATCGTAGTTACAGGAGGATATTTTCTCTTTGAGTCGACCGTATACGGACCATCTGCCTCCGTTGTAAATGTTCCTCTGAATGTGATACAGAATTTATCCAGTCTTATTGTCGCCTGTTCTCTCATGCCGGTGCTCCTGCGCATTGATGAATTACGGGGATTTAAATAGATTGACCCCATTCCCAGGTGTCTCTCACCCCCCAAGGGTCACATCCTGCTTGGAATACCATTCAATGGCATCGTATATATGCTGAGGTTTAAAATCCGGCCAGTAATCATCAATTACATACAGATCGGAATAAACAGACTGGACCGGCAGAAAACCAGATAATCGCCTGCGCCCTCCCCACCGGATGACCAGATCAATTCTTGAAACATCGGAAGTTTTCAGTGTTGGGCCAATCACTCCCTCGTGAAGTCCCAGGTCCCACTCCCAGCTGTAATTAACCAAAAAGTTAATTTTCATTCCTCCTGCCCCAAACCGGTACCGGCTGGTGTAAGGCTTTAATACATCGGGAAACATGGCCGAGGATGTTTTTCCCAATATCAGCAGTTCCGCATCTTCTTTGGACAGCTTTTCGACCGCTTTTACACATGCCTGTGAAAAAGCCTCCCGCTGTATGGTGGGACGTTTGGTATTATCTACGGTAAATCCGTAAAAGGTCATTTCCTCGATGCCCAATTCCCGGCAGATATGGTATAGATCCAGCCCCGGTAAAATTCCGTTGTTGTAACCACCCTCTTTTCCCAGCCCCTTTGCCAAGGCCCACCGGCGGTTCCCATCCGGTATAATACCAATGTGTTTTGGAATTCTCATATTCTTTCCTCCTTTTATCCTTATCTGGATATCTATAGAAAGTATAGCCATTTTAGAGCATTCCATAATTCCACTTTGTAAAATGCCGGACCACACCAGCGTTTTCCTCCAAATGAATAGCCTTGTATAAACCACACATCATTATCCAATGATATTTTACGTGATTCATACAAGGCCTGAAGGGTAAGGCTATAAACATAAAAGTCTGCAAGACTTATGTACCGCAGTCTAAATCCTACTTTTTAATCATCTTTAACTCTGGCGGCATTTTGGGCTGATGATAAATATACATACACCTGCTTTCTGATGACAGTTCAACCGATTTTCTTGCTACTGTTTCCATGAGTTTCGCAAAATTAATCTTTCCACTCTTCATTCTTATTACCTCCAATATTTTATTTTTTAAAGATGAGCATATTATAGTCGCAAAACAGTCAAGCTATTATACCATGTAAAAAAAACGATACTGTTCGTAACTTTTACCTGTATCCATAAAAAACGTAGCAGCCGGAGTTTTTTTTATTATTTTCTTCGGCTTACCTCCTTGTCTTTCACAAAAATCAAAATCAGCAGCAAGATCAGGCAAAGCAATAAATTAACCAAATAGATCAACGAAATCATACTTTCTTTTAATAGCACATTGGAACTTTCGATCTGCACCTCATTCCACTCGATATAATTTGAAATAGCCATTGTTGTGACCAGGTTTATGTAATATATTTTTTTATTGGTTTTTGGGTGAAAACTTTTGCGCAGAATTAAGACAAACAAATTTACAATCAGAAACAGCAAACAAATCCCAATAATTAAAACGAAATAATGATTCACCTTTTTTACCTCCATATTGATTCAAACGTTTTCAAAACAATAAGAAAGTATTATATTTTTATTCCTTAAAATTCATCTTGTAGAAAATCCGGTACTCCTGGTAATTTTTAAGACTGACCGGTCGATAAAAATTTATTTAAGCAGAATATCTTCTCTTATTCTTTAAAAAAGTTGCAAAAGTACGATATAATATGTAGTATATTCTTATATTTGTAACAGAAAATGAAATCGTATTTTACATAAATAATACCATTTACACGCGTTGATAAACCAATTGAATATACATAAAGGAAGTGCATCCATGTTAAGAATAGCAATTTGTGATGATGACGTTCTTTTTACAGGAATGTTAGAAAAACTTTTAAGAAAGGAAGCCCTGGCCAATGGGATCGACATTGAAATTGATGTGTTTTTTGACGGATCCATGTTAGAAAAATATGTATGCCAGGGAAATTTATACGACTTAATCTATTTAGACATCGAGATGGAACAGGAAAATGGCATTGAGGCAGCCCGTCACATCAGAGAAATAGATAAGTCCGTACTACTGATCTATATTTCCGGATACGAACAGTATTTAAAAGAATTATTTGAGGTAGAACCTTTCCGTTTTCTTTCTAAACCTTTGGAAAATGATAAATTATCCCGTTATTTTCAGGACGCCTGCAAGCGAATTGGTGAAAACAATGCTTACTATCAATTTAATTTTAACAAAGAGATCCGAAAAGTGGCTTTAAAGGATGTGATTTATTTTGAAAGCCGGAACCGGATCATACATATCTATCTCAGCAACGATGAAATAGAATCCTTTTATGGAAAACTCAATGATGTGGAAAAAGAACTGAATGAAAAAAATCAGCGTTTTCTGCGTATCCACCAGTCCTATCTGGTGAATTATGATTACGTTCGGAAAATGAATTTTTCAAATCTTGAGATCGAGTGCAACGGGAAATTAACAACATTACAGATAAGCGAGGACCGGCAGAAAAAAATCAGAATGCAGTTATGTGAATTGGCCAGCAGAAAGGCAGGGATCTAATAGCATGGATATTATTTCAACCAAAGTCAGCAGTCTATTTATTTCACTTTTTTATATTCTGGTCATGCGAAAGTGTATCAATGCATTTTTTAACCCTTCGCCCAGGAAAGTTTCCTTATATGCCATATGGGGGTTCTATTATCTCTTTCAAGTTTACTTAAACGTTGGACATTTTATTTCACCAGTAATCACCTTGTTTTTGAATATGTTTTTTGTGTTCCTGATCACCAGCATCTCCCACGCAGAAAGCCTTAATAAATGCGCCATTTTTTCGTTCTTAATCTGTGCCATCTGGATGTTGGTAGAAATAATTGTACATATGATTTTCAGTATGCTCCATATGGAGGACCCAACGGGTTTTTCCGGGGCCATTATTACAAAGATCCTTATGCTGGTGTTTGCGATCTTTACTGGTACTTATCTCCAGCCAAAAAGTTTTACCGATATTTCCCTCCGCTATATGTTGATCCTGCTGACCGTACCTGCCGGAAGTATTTATATCATGCATAACATTTTTGTCATCAGCAATCAGTCTTCGGACGAGTTGCTGTTTTCATTTATTGCAGGAATTTTGCTGCTTTTTATTAATTATGTAATTTTTGAGGCCTTTGAATCATTGGCAGAAAATTCGGAATACCAAAAAAAGACGCTGCTCTATGAACAACAGTTAAATCTTTGCAGCCAACAGGAAAAAGAGCGGGAAATCCAGAATACCGAAATAAGAATGCTGCGCCATGATATGAAACAGCATTTGATAACCATCTTAGGAATGATAAATGCCAGCCAGCAGGTAAATGCCACAGCCTATATCACCGCTCTCCTGGAAAAGACGACGGCCAGAAAAATTTACGAAATCTCCCGCAGCGGCAACATCGTGGTGGATTCTCTCGTAAATTATAAATGTTCCCTTGCACAGAAAGAAAGCATTGAATTCACTGCCAATATTTTTATTCCACCAATCTTACCGTTTCAAAATGGAACTCTGACCATCATTCTCGGCAACCTTTTGGAAAATGCGCTGGAGGCCTGCCGCCAGAAAAGGAATGGAAAACGCTTCATTGAATTACAGATGTCCTATCAAAAAGACATATTGTCCATTGTAGTTTGGAATACCTTTGAAGGCGAACGCTATTCCGATGGACAGAAGCATTTTAAAACCACCAAAGCAAATCCCTCCAAACATGGATTGGGCATTCTTTCCATCGAACAGGCGGTTGCAACCTATAACGGAGAGCTGCTTACGGAAACACACGGAGAAATCTTTAAAGCAGTCGTTATTTTATATGAAGGAAAGGAAAAATAACAAGCAAAGCAGTATTTTCAACATCCCATTTTTGTTAGAACATTAATGCGGTATACTACCCGTTTAGGAGGGTGAATCTATGGAACGATTATCAATTGTATTTACAAATTACATCATGCAGAAAAAGGTCATCTCAAAGGAAAATTATGAGGCTTACCAGTATGGGTTTCAGACGTTTCTGGAGCTGGTACTTAATTTAATCTGCAGCATCTGTATTGCAGTTTTCTTACATATGGAATTGGAATGCCTGTTGTTCTTTTTATTTTTCATACCGCTCCGCTCCTATAATGGAGGATTGCATTTAAAATCCTACTACTCCTGTTTGATTTTTTCTTGTATGACCATGACCTTTATTTTATTGATCGTGAAATATTTTTATGTTCCCGCTCCGATATCTTTTTGCCTGTATGTGATTTTACTTCTATTCATCAAGTTTACTGGCGCAGTCAATCATCCCAACCGGCCTGTCACCGAAGAAGAAAATGCAAAGTTTATGAGAAAAACAAATAAAACGCTTTTGTTTAGCCTTATATTTGCTTTATGCTTTTTCCTATTTCATCTGGAAAAATATCTTCTGTTAGAAACTCTCATATTCTTTCTGGTTTTTTGTACTTTGGTGATCTCCAAATGGAAATCAGTCCATTTATAATCAGCCACATGGAAACTAGTAACGCAAATATTGTTTTATTTGGAAATTCCATTCCTATTTCTGCGGAAAATTTATAAATAATATAATCAGTGCTGGCTGCTACTAAAATCATAAAAATGTAGCTAGCTTTTTTATATATACCTAAAAGACAGGGAAATGCATTATCTCTCATTTTATCAGGCAGAAAACCGCTTTGGAGGTAAATCGAACTATACTCCTAAGCGGGGGGATATCTTCATAAATAAATCAAATGGAGCAGCCCATGTAGGCATTGTAACTGGCTATGACCCTTCTACAAAAATGTTTTCTACAATTAAAGGAAATACCTCTGATGATACGGTCAAAGAACTTTCAAGATCAATTACAGCTTCCGGCTTAACAGGTTTTGGAATCAACGCTCCATAAAAGCAAGTAAGGAGCTGCTGCACTAGATAATTAAATCTGTGCACAGCTCCCTTTTTTGTTCATATAAATGCTGTCTGGTATTTACTTGTAAGTATCCAAACCGGATAACAGCTTTAAATTCTCCTGTTCATTTTTATTAAATAAACTATCCTTAAAGTTTTCTGGTGAAACTGATGGTTCGTACCATATTTGCCCTTTAAAATAATTATTTAGATCCTCACTCTTAAATATATATCCATGTCTTGCATAAATCTCATTTTTAGCCAGATGAATGATTAATGGAGGAACTTGGTCAAAATCCTGCTTTTGGTAAATCTTCATATCAGTATAATACAAAGGTTCTACAAGGGAAGAGATATCTGTTACTTCTCTCACATTTTCCAAATATTCCTCTACTTCAGAATAGAAAGAACACTTCTCACGGTATTGCTTTCGTTCTTCAATTTCCTTCAGCATGTCACTTTCGCTTTTTTCTGTTTCATTTTCCTTGGATTGTTTTAACTGGTATACGCCTGAAATTCCATAGCCAGACAAATTGGTATCCCTCATTTTATAATTCTGTACCTCTATTTGAATGGTATCATCGCGAAACGTGATATGAAGAATTCCGGAACCGCCCCAACCATCATCGTTATATTCATAGTTAAATTCATCGTTGTCTATTTTACCAGTAATATTATCAATTTCTGCTATGCGATCACTGGTGCCTTGCTGTGTGAATAAATACCCGTTCAGATTATTTTTGTCGGTGATTTCAATGGAAAATTCTACACCCCCATTGGATATGACAGCGTTATGACTGAGACCATTCTCAGACCAAAGACCGGAATATCCCTCATAGTTTTCCGCTTCCGTTTGTACTGTCTCAATGTCCGTTGATTTACGGGTAATGGTTTTCGCACAACCACATAAGAGGAGACAACTGCAAACAATTATTATTAAAGCTTTATTTTTCATAAAAATTACCTTTCTGACAAAATACCTGTTTGTTAATTGTAAGCATTCTTCAAGAAATACGCTAGTGTATATGACGTTTGATATTACTACTAATTATATTGTACCAAATTACTGGTGTGATGGATAGCTATGGCATATGTTTTACGTGTAAATCGGTTCAAAAAACCGTCAAGAAATTTGCAACATTTTTTAATATATTAATCTACCAGGTCAATTCCTCTAAATTCAGTTTGCTCAACGGCACAGCCGATTCTCCATCTCTTAATTCCAATGCTAATTCATCCTTATCTATAACCATCTTAATTAAGGAAATTTTACTGCTCTCAGCCAAGTTCTCTATATGAAAAATTTTTTTAAATTCTTCATACGTGGTATTTTCTCCATTCAGGACTGACATGGCAGGCATATAGACATCATGAAACCCTGTAATGTAGTTTCCATCGCGATAGGTCAGACATACATATCCCGAACCATCTGAACCATTGCTCACAAGAGTCAGACAATTATCCGTGTAATGGAGCTCATTTATGGAATACCAGCCTTTAGGCTCGTATAAATCAATTACTTTTTCCACCGTATTATTACGATAAGTAAAAATGCTTAATGAAATGCGATCACCCAGTATCAGTTCAGGAACAGTATCATCATTAAAATCATGAATTCCTATGTAGAACCACAAATTTAATCCATTTTCTCCTCTTAAATGGTAAGGGTCTGTTAGATAATATTTTGAATTAATCACAATGTTTTTGTATGCAGACTGCCAGCTGCCGTCTTGTTCTGATCCATTCTTCCGGTTCTCTTCCTGTGTATTCTGTGCTGTAACCAGGCTGCTCTCTTGCTTTCCGGTTCTTTTATGATCTGTCTCATCCTGAATTCTGTCATCCGAATATTGACAACTTATTATAAAACACGAAATCAATAACAGGAAAAGAAATAAACTCCAATTCTTATTCATGTTTCCCCTCCCACATACCAGGTATCTATGAATACCCTTTCCACTGATCAATCTATGGCATCCTGGCAAGCAGCCTCCAGGTAGGAATCTTATTCTTACATACTTATGGCTATAGCTGTCTCATATTAATTATGGCATTTCCTGCTCTTGTAAATCCTGCCACGTAATTATATCGGATCTAAATGTAATAATTCCAGATTCTGCGGCTTTCCTCCCATCAAAAAAGGAAGCTCTTCGCTTCCTTTTTTGAATGATATGGATTTGCTCTGAATCTAAAAAAGTGGTTTTCCTTATTCCTTGAGTGCCGCCTGTGCTGCTGCCAGCCTTGCGATCGGTACGCGGAACGGAGAGCAGGAAACATAGTCAAGACCAATCTTGTGGCAGAATTCTACGGAAGACGGATCTCCTCCATGTTCCCCGCAGATGCCGATGTGCATATCCGGCCGAACGCCCTTTCCTAATGCAACCGCAGTTTCCATCAGCTTGCCCACTCCGGCCTGATCCAGTTTTGCGAAAGGATCATTTTCAAAAATTTTGGTGTCATAGTAAGCATTTAAGAACTTTCCGGCGTCATCGCGGGAGAAGCCGTAAGTCATCTGGGTCAGATCGTTGGTGCCAAAGCAGAAGAATTCTGCTTCTTTGGCAATTTCATCCGCAATCAGTGCCGCCCTTGGAATTTCAATCATGGTTCCTACTTCATATTTTAAATGGCTGCCTGCCAAAGCAATCTCTTGGTCAGCGGTTTCAACAACAATCTTCTTTACAAACTTTAATTCCTTTTCATCACAGATAAGAGGAATCATGATCTCCGGACACACATTCCAGTCCTTGTGTGCATTCTGCACGTTGATTGCCGCACGAATCACAGCTTTCGTCTGCATTCTTGCAATCTCCGGATATGTAACAGCCAAACGGCAACCGCGGTGGCCCATCATGGGGTTGAATTCATGAAGGGAATTGATGATGTTTTTGATCTGAGTCACCGTTTTTCCCTGAGCTTCAGCAAGTTTTTTAATGTCTTCCTCCTCTGTGGGAACAAACTCATGAAGAGGAGGGTCCAGGAAACGGATGGTGACCGGATTGCCTTCCAGGGCCTCATAAAGTTTTTCAAAATCCCCCTGCTGCACAGGAAGGAGCTTCTCTAAAGCTGCTTCCCGCTCTTCTACGGTATCGGAACAGATCATCTCTCGGAAGGCTGCGATTCTGTCGCCTTCAAAGAACATGTGCTCCGTTCTGCAAAGGCCAATTCCTTCTGCTCCCAGCTCTCTTGCTTTTTTTGCATCTGCCGGAGTGTCCGCATTGGTTCTTACCTTTAATTTTCTGTATTTATCAGCCCAGGCCATGATTCTTCCAAATTCTCCAACAATGGCTGCATCTGTGGTCGGAATGATCCCGTCATAGATTTTTCCGGTGGAGCCGTCTATGGATAACCAGTCTCCTTCATGGAATTCTTTTCCTGCCAGGGTGAATTTCCGGTTTTCTTCGTCCATGGCAATTTCCGAACATCCGGAAACACAGCAGGTTCCCATTCCGCGGGCAACAACGGCCGCATGGGAGGTCATGCCTCCGCGGACAGTCAAAATCCCCTGGGCCGCTTTCATTCCTCCGATGTCCTCGGGGGAAGTCTCCAGGCGGACCAAAACTACCTTTTCTCCTCTCTCCTTCCATTTCTTTGCATCTTCAGCAGTAAATACAATCCGTCCGCAGGCGGCTCCGGGAGATGCGGCAAGAGCTTTTCCCACGGGCTCCGTTTTATTTACGACCTCTAGATCAAACTGAGGATGGAGCAGAGTATCTAAGTTCCTGGGGTCGATCATGGTAACTGCCTTTTTCTCCGAGATCATTCCCTCATCAACCAGATCACAGGCAATGGTAAGAGCCGCCTTTGCCGTCCGCTTTCCGTTTCGTGTCTGGAGCATGTATAACTTCTTGTCTTCAATGGTAAATTCCATATCCTGCATATCCCGGTAATGGTCTTCCAGCTTATTGCAGATTTCCACAAATTTTTCGTAAACCTCCGGCATGATATCCTTTAACTGGTCGATCTTTTTGGGGGTTCTGACTCCTGCTACCACATCTTCCCCCTGCGCATTGATTAAGAACTCTCCCATCAGTTTCTTTTCCCCGGTTGCAGGGTTGCGGGTAAATGCCACACCGGTTCCGGAAGTCTCCCCCATGTTACCGAAAACCATCATCTGAACATTCACGGCTGTTCCCCAGGAATATGGGATGTCATTATCCCGTCTGTATATATTGGCTCTTGGGTTATCCCAGGAACGGAACACCGCCTTTACAGCCTCCATCAGCTGTGTTTTCGGGTCATCCGGGAAATCCTCGCCCACTTTTGCTTTGTATTCTGCCTTAAATAAATCGGCAAGTTTTTTTAAATCCTCTTCAGTCAAGTCCACGTCTTCCGTAATCCCTTTTTCTGCTTTTACCCGGTCAATCAGAACCTCAAAGTATTTTTTTCCAACCTCCATAACTACATCGGAAAACATCTGGATAAATCTCCGATAACAGTCCCAGGCCCACCTGGGATTGGAGGATTTTTCTGCCAGAACTTCCACCACCTCTTCATTTAAGCCAAGATTTAAGATGGTGTCCATCATACCCGGCATGGATGCTCTGGCTCCGGACCGTACAGATACCAGCAGAGGATTTTCCTTGTCTCCAAACTTTTTCCCTGTAATTTCTTCCATTTTTACAATGTACTCCAAGATCTGCCCCTGAATCTCATCGTTGATTTTTTCACCGTCTTCATAATACTGGGTGCAGGCTTCCGTTGTAATTGTGAATCCCTGAGGAACCGGAAGACCTAAATTCGTCATCTCAGCCAGGTTTGCACCTTTGCCCCCTAAAAGATTCCTCATTGCTGCATTGCCTTCGGTAAACAGATAAACCCATTTTTTTGCCATAAGTAAATATCCTCCTCAAAAATGTGTTGGTTCGTTTACTCTTCCAATGGATTCCTATAAGGAAAAGTCCTGAAAATATTATAACATAGTTTAAGGACTAGTAAAGGAATTTTACCTGATTTTTTTGGATAGTTTTCGCATTTTTCGATACAATTATCGCATAATCGCCCTTGTATTCTGTCTATTTCTTATATGCGATTTTTTCTCGAATATACGAAAAAGCATTGGAAAAGTCGTCTAAATCTTATGCGGGACATGGGATAAACATTCTATATTTCCCAATATTGTCTTTTCTCATTTCCTTATAATCTTAGCCGGCCGTTTAAGATAAACAGGAAATAATCGTTACAAAAAGAACAATTTCAATAGAATAGATAAGATTCAAAGAACAGCAGAAATCCTCTATGTTTTTTCCTTAAAATAACGTTAAATAACATTGTCTAAGAAAGAAAAATATGGTACATTATTGATATCTGTGAAAATCATTGAATAACAGGAGGGAAAACAGAATTATGAAAAAAAGAGCATTAGCATTGGCTATGGCAGTATTGATGACTGCTGCATTAAGTGCGTGTGGCTCTTCCGGTTCCGGCACCGCTACAACGGCTGCACCAGGAGAAACTACCGCCGCTGCGGACAAGACTGCCGAAACAAAAGGGGACACTTCCAAAAAGTCCGATTCTTCCAGCGGATACGAAATCGCCCTTGTAACAGACCTTGGTACCATCGACGACAAATCTTTTAACCAGGGTGCCTGGGAAGGTATGAAAAAGTACGCCGAGGAAAACGGGATCTCTTATAAGTATTATCAGCCACAGGAAGGAACCACGGACTCTTACCTTGAGACCATCGGACTTGCAATCGAAGGCGGAGCAAAGTTGGTTGTCTGCCCCGGATACTTATTTGAAGAGCCGGTATTCCTTGCACAGGATCAGTATAAGGACGTTCACTTCATCCTTCTTGACGGTGAACCTCACAACGCCGACAACACAGAAAGAAGAACAGAAGCAAACGTAATGCCAATTCTTTTCCAGGAGGACGAGCCTGGCTTCTTAGCCGGTTATGCTGCGGTAAAAGACGGTAACACAAAGCTTGGCTTCTTAGGCGGTATGGCGGTTCCGGCGGTTGTAAGGTTCGGATACGGATTTGCAGAAGGCGCTGACTACGCTGCGAAAGAAATGGGCCTTGATAACGTAGAAATCATGTATAACTACACAGGTGCATTCGCTGCTACTCCGGAAGCACAGTCCATGGCTGCTTCCTGGTTTCAGAACGGCACTCAGGTTATCTTCGGATGCGGCGGTGCAGTAGGTAACTCTGTAATGGCTGCTGCGGAAGAAAAGAACGGGAAGATGATCGGTGTAGACGTTGACCAGAGCTATGAATCCCCATCTGTTATCACCTCTGCCATGAAGGAACTTTCTGTATCCGTTTACGATGGCGTAAAGGCTTTTTATGATAACCAGTTCCCAGGCGGCAAGACAAGCATCTTCTCCGCCAAGAACGACGGAATCGGTCTTCCCATGGATACTTCCAAGTTCACAAAGTTTACAAAGGAAGACTATGACAAGATCTATGCCGAATTAAAAGAAGGTAAAATTACACTTGTCCAGCCATCGGAGGATAACAACAATCCAAATGTTGACTTAAAGCTTGAAAAAGCGAAAATCACCTTTGTAGAATAATCTGCAAAAAAGCCCTGGTGGCATACCACGATACCCGGAATACGGGCAGATAAAAGGGAGGGAGATGCCGTTTGATTTACCAGTCAGAACAGACATGGTTTCTTACGGCATCTCCTTTCGCTGTGAAGAAATATAATAAAGCCTGCAAATTTTAAAGAATTGGTACCGGGTCCCATAGTCAGGTACCGTAGTTAGGGGGATTTTATGGATTATATTATTGAGATGCTTCATATCACAAAAGAATTTCCCGGTATCATCGCCAATGATGACATTACTCTGCAGTTAAAAAAAGGCGAGATTCTCGCCCTGCTTGGTGAAAACGGCGCAGGGAAATCCACTCTCATGAGTGTGCTATTTGGTCTGTACCAGCCGGAAAAGGGGATTATCAAAGTTCGTAATAAGGAAGAAAAAATTACCGGACCGCAAGATGCCAATTCCCTGGGAATCGGCATGGTTCATCAGCATTTCAAGCTGGTTGAGAATTTTACCGTACTGCAGAACATCGTTCTGGGTATGGAAACGACGAAGCGGGGCTTTTTAAAAATGGATGATGCCCGCAAAAAAGTGATGGAATTAAGTGAAAAGTATAAACTGTTTGTAAACCCGGATGCACTTATCTCCGATATTACGGTGGGAATGCAGCAAAGGGTCGAGATTTTAAAAATGCTTTACCGTGATAACGAAATTATGATTTTTGATGAACCTACTGCGGTTCTCACTCCACAGGAAATCGAAGAATTGATGCAGATCATGAGAGACCTGGTAAAAGAAGGAAAATCCATTCTGTTCATCACCCACAAGCTCAACGAAATCAAGGCGGTAGCAGACCGTTGCAGCGTCCTGCGCCGCGGGAAATACATTGGTACTGTAGACGTAGCCGATACAACAGCCGAAGAACTGTCAGAGATGATGGTTGGACGCAAAATCAATTTAACCGTTGATAAGAAACCGGCGTCTCCCGGTGAAGTGGTATTGGAAGTGAACCATCTTTCCGTTAAAGCCAAACGAGAGGGGCAGACAAAAAAACTGGTTCATGATGTTTCCTTTCAGGTGCGGAGAGGGGAAATCGTCTGTATCGCCGGAATTGACGGCAATGGCCAGACTGAGCTTATCCACGCCATTACCGGCATTTCCGATTTGAGTTCCGGAACGGTTTTAGTCAACGGAGAGGACATGACCAAAAAGAGCATCCGTTACAAAAACACCCATGGCTTATCTCATATTCCGGAGGACCGTCATAAACACGGCCTTGTACTGGAATACAATCTGGCTTATAACCTGGTGCTTCAGCAGTATTTTGAAAAGGATTTTCAAAGCGGCACCTTTTTAAAGAATGATCAGATTTATGACTATGCCCAAAAGCTGATCTCCGATTACGATATCCGAAGCAGCGAAGGTGCTTTTACCATCACCAGAAGCATGTCCGGAGGCAATCAGCAAAAGGCGATTATTGCAAGAGAGATCTCCAAAGCTCCCGATATCCTGTTAGCGGTCCAGCCTACCAGAGGGCTTGACGTAGGAGCCATTGAATACATTCACACACAGCTAATCAAGCAAAGAGATGCGGGAGCCGCTATTTTACTGGTTTCCCTGGAATTAGATGAAGTAATGAATTTAAGCGACCGGATTTTAGTCATGTTTGAAGGAGAGATCGTGGCTGATTTAGATCCAAAGAACATTACGGTTCAGGAACTGGGCCTTTACATGGCCGGCGCGAAGAAAGAAGGTGAGCGGTCATGAAACAAAAACATCCAAACGATTATACGGGAATCCTCTCTTCCATTTTTGCCATTGTCCTGGGGCTGATTGTCGGTCTTATGATTCTGTTTTTCTGTAACCCCGGTCAGGCACTTCCTGGATTTGCAACCATTTTAACGGGTGCTTTTACCCATGGGGCCAAAGGTGTGGGGCAGGTCTTTTACTATGCCACTCCTATCATCTTAACCGGTCTTTCCGTTGGGTTTGCATTTAAGACAGGTCTTTTCAACATCGGGACTCCCGGCCAGTTTATCATGGGCGGTTTCGGGGCGGTGTTCGTAGGAATCCTTTTTCCCTCTTTAGGACCCGTTCACTGGATCGCGGCACTTCTGGCCAGTGTGATCCTTGGAGCCTTATGGGGCCTGGTACCTGGTCTGTTAAAAGCGTATTTTAACGTAAATGAAGTAATCGCTTCAATTATGATGAACTACATCGGCATGTATCTGGTCAACTGGACCGTAAAAAGCTACAAGCCTCTGTTTAATAACTTACGGAATGAATCCCGGAACGTAGCAGCCACCGCCAACATTCCAAAAATGGGAATGGACAAGCTGTTCCCCGGCTCCAGTGTCAACGGGGGAATCCTCATCGCCATTATAGTGGTGCTTCTTATCTGGCTGCTCCTTCATAAAACAACCTTCGGCTATGAATTAAAAGCCGTTGGTTTTAACCGGGATGCCAGCAAATATGCAGGGATCAATGAGAAAAAAAGCATTATTCTTTCCATGGTAATCGCTGGAGCCATCGCAGGACTGGCGGGCGGCCTTTTATATCTGGCCGGAACCGGAAAACATATTGAGATTAAGGATGTGCTGCCGTCAGAAGGCTTTACGGGAATTTCCGTTGCACTGCTGGCACTAAGCAATCCCATCGGGATTCTGTTCTCCGGAGTCTTTATCGCTTATTTAACAGCCGGAGGCTTCTATCTGCAGCTGTTTGAATTTTCCACAGAAATCATTGATATCATTGTAGCTGTCATTATTTATTTCAGTGCATTTGCCCTGATGGTAAAGCTTTTAATGGCAAAAATCCAGAAAAACAAAAATACGAAAACAGAAGCGGCTAAGGAAGGAGGAACCAAATCATGAATATCATATATTTTATTTTTCAGCAGACCATGTATTTCATGATCCCTCTTATGATTGTCGCTTTGGGTGCCATGTTCTCCGAGCGGAGCGGAATCATCAACATTGCTTTGGAAGGAATTATGACCATGGGAGCTTTTACAGGAATTCTGTTTTTAAGCCTTACAGGAGCCTCCATGAGCGGACAGACCCAGCTTCTTATTGCCGTTGTTATCTCCATGGCAACCGGTATGGTATTTTCCCTGTTCCATGCTTATGCTTCCATCAATATGAAATCCAATCAGGTCATCAGCGGTACTGCACTGAATATGTTTGCTCCTGCATTTGCCATCTTCGTGGCGCGCGTGATCCAGGGCGTCCAGCAGGTTCCATTTAATAATACCTTCCGTATTGCTTCGGTTCCGTTCCTTGGAAAGATTCCTTTTATCGGGCCTCTTCTATTCCAGAACGCATACATCACCACTTACATTGGAATCGGAATTTTTCTTCTTTCCTATGTGGTCCTTTATAAAACACGGTTTGGACTGAGACTGCGTTCCTGCGGAGAACACCCCCAGGCAGCCGATGCAGCCGGAATTAACGTTTACCGTATGCAGTATGCCGGTGTTCTTATCTCCGGTGCTCTGGGCGGACTTGGAGGGCTGGTATTCGTGGTTCCTACCTCCACCAATTTTAATGCTGATGTGGCGGGTTATGGATTCCTCGCATTAGCCGTGTTGATCTTTGGACAGTGGAAACCGGTCAATATCATGTTTGCTTCCCTTTTCTTCGGACTCATGAAGGCAGTTGCTTCTGCATACTCCGGTATCCCGTTTTTAAGTGTACTGGGAATTCCAAGCTACTTTTATAAGATGGTTCCCTATATCATCACCTTGGTCGTACTGATCTTTACCTCCAGAAATTCTCAGGCTCCCAAAGCAGAGGGAATTCCTTATGATAAAGGACAGCGATAAAAAACCGTAATAGAAAAAAGGACCTTGAAGTTGTCTTTGCACTGACAACCAAGGTTCTTTTTTTTGTTTAACGAACACCAAATTTCTTGCCCCGTCTGATGGTGCCGTCACTGTTCCATTCTGTGTAAACGTATGGGCCGCCGTCAGTTGTTCCATTTTCAGTAAAGTGATAGGTGACGCCATTGTAGTTATAAGGGCCGGTTACCATTTTAAGGGTACTGGTATTGAAGTAGTATACATTGCCGTTGATTTTCATAATTCCGCCCTGAAGCTCACCGGTGTCAGCTGCGTAATACCAAGTGTTATCCCTTTGAATCCAACCCGTACGCATTATCTGGTCATTGCCGAAAAAGAACCAATGGCTTTTGTAGTTGACCCAGTTATTGGTACAGTAATCAC
Source organism: Lacrimispora sinapis (assembly GCF_043633585.1). Classification (NCBI taxonomy): domain Bacteria; kingdom Bacillati; phylum Bacillota; class Clostridia; order Lachnospirales; family Lachnospiraceae; genus Lacrimispora; species Lacrimispora sinapis. The sequence goes on from NZ_CP141832.1 coordinate 2,791,363, forward strand.
CAGATCCCCATTGGTACTTCACTCCCTCAGGTGTGTTTACAAATCCCTCCGCAAATGAGGACATGGCACTTCCTACTGTAAAAGCAATCGTGAGTACTGCAGCCGCTAAATATTTTTTTTTCATATTTTTGACCTCCTTACATGCATTGGAATTATTGACTTGGCTAGAGTATACCCCCTGGGATAAATCCAGTCAACGAAGTTTATAGATTTGTAAAGATGCGTAAATGAAATGTAAATATTTGACAGCTAAAGGATATATTTTTAAGAAAACTGTAAATATTTTTCCTTTCTGTTATAAAATTTATTCTTAGACCAAGGGATCGTCCGGCCGATTCTTTTCAGTGTATGTCAGTCCCTTTCCTGCACGAAGCATACGAAAGGAACGCACTGCCGCATTCCGGTATAATTCTTCTGCCCGTTCCATGGCTTCCTCTATGGACATGATACCCGAAATGGTGGTTACAATACTTTCAATGCCGTATTCATACAGCTTTTCAGCGCCATCTCCCATGCCTCCCACAATAGCAATCGCCGGTATTCCTTTTGTTTTGCAGCGCATACCGATGCCGCTTGGAACCTTTCCAAACGCGGACTGCCAGTCCATACGTCCCTCTCCCGTAATCACCAGGTCCACCCCCTCTAACAGGGAGTCAAAGCCTATAAGGTCCAGGACGGTATCAATCCCGGACTTCATATTTGCATGAAGGAAAACCTTTAAAGCGGCTCCCAGTCCGCCGGCAGCTCCCGTACCGGGAATTTCCTCCACATCAATCCCCGTCAGCTCCTTTAACTTCCTGGAATAATGTTTCATATCCTTTTCCATCTTATCAAGGATCTCCGGAGTCCCTCCCTTTTGTATTCCAAAGGTATAAGTGGCTCCGTCCGGTCCGGTAAGAGGGTTTTTCACATCACACATCACCGTGAATTCAGTCTCAGAAACGGCTGGATGAAGACCGCTTACATCAATGGCGTCAACCTGTTCCAAATCAGCACCGAATCCCGCTAAAACGTTTCCATTCTTATCAAGGAACCGGATGCCAAGGGCTGTCATAGCACCCATACCGCCATCATTTGTGGCACTTCCTCCAATGGCAATCGCAATCTTCCGATATCCCTGTTCCAGCGCATCAAAGATCATCTCCCCAGTGCCGTATGTAGTGGTAATAAGGGGGTTCCGTTTCTCTTTTGGGACCAGGGGAATACCGGAGGCTGCTGCCATCTCAATGACTGCATGATCTCCCCCAAAAACCCCGTAGGAACAAGAGATATCCTCCATCAACGGGCCATGGGCAAAAATAGTCCGCATTCGACCGTTTTTCGCTTTTATCACTGCCTCCACGGTTCCTTCTCCTCCATCCGCAACCGGAAACCCCTGACAACTGCAGGAGGGAAATATGCTTTTTGCAGTTTCTGTCAGGATTTCCACAATTTGCTCTGATGACAGGGAGCCTTTGAAAGAATCTGATGCAAATAACAATTTCATAATATAATACCTCATTTCTATAAAATTTAAAGCATAAAACAGGCGGGCAGCCAATCTGTAGCCGCCCGCCTGCCCGCCAGTTTTATGTAATTTTCTGAAACAATCCTTTTAATCAGATCAGCCCTGCGCTCTGCATTTCATTTTTGATTCGCTCCAGAACCGGGCCTTCTCTTGTTGCCAGATTGGGCCTGTACGGTGCCCCAACATTCCTTCCCCTTAAATTAGCCATAACCTTTGCAGCCACCGGAAAGCTTGCCGGATCCATGGAGAGACGAACCGGGTTTAACTTGAACTGTGCTTCCAAAGAGCCGGGCAGGTCGCCGGCAATGTACTTATTATACACATCCGTGATCAGTTCCGGCATGAAATTGGCTGAAGTACATACTCCTCCTACCGCTCCATGGCACATGGAAGCATAAAGCAGGGTATCTTTTCCGCCAAATACTTTAAAGCCTTTGTGACGGGTCCTCCGGATAAATTCCGAGGTTAGGGTAATGTCTCCGCTGGTATCCTTCATTCCCACGATGTTTGGTACTTCTGTTGCCAGACGCTCCACTAAATTTACTGATAAGGTATATCCTACCCGTCCGGGATTATTATATAAAAGCACGGGAGTTTCCCAAACAGACTCAGCTATGGTTTTAAAATGATAATACAGTTCATCCTCCGTTGGCCTTAAAAACATGGGCTGCAAAACGGAGACCCCTGCTGCCCCGTTTTCGACTGCCATTTTAGCCAGCCGGCAGCATTTTTTTGTGCTGATGGCACCGATCCCGAAATAGACAGGCACTCTGCCGGCAGACTGGTCCACCATGATTTTCAGACCACGTTCCATCTCCTCTGCTTCAATGGCATAGAATTCTCCATTGCTTCCAAATGCCAGGATTCCCAGCACTCCGCCCTCAATGACATAATCTACATGATCCCTTAATTTTGTCTCATCAATCAATTCATTCTCATCGACAGGAGTGAGGATTGGAACAATCACACCTTTTATAAAATCGGTATTCATCTTTTTTCCATCCCTCTCCGTTTATTTCCCCGGTTTTACCGTGGTATTGGCCATCTTTTCATAGTATTTTACAATGCTTGCGTGGTCCTCCATCTCCAGACCGTCGGCTTTCAACCCCTGCAAAATCTCCATTAACTGTCCGGTCAAAGGTACCGGGGAACTGATGGCATGGGCTGCATTCAGGGCATTGTTTAAATCCTTGATGTGAAGCTCTACACGGAAACCGGGTTTGAAGCTGCGGTTTAAGATCATAGGGGCTTTGGCGTCCATCACCGTAGAACCTGCCAGACCTCCGCGGATGGCCTGGTATACCAGTTCCGGATCTGTTCCTGCTTTTCTTGCAAATGTCAGGGCTTCGGAAACAGCAGCAATGTTCACGGCAACTACGATCTGGTTTGCCAGCTTGGCAACATTACCGGAGCCAAGCCCACCCACATATACCACAGAACCTGCCATTACCATCAGCATATCATAGTATTTATCAAACAACTCTTTTTTTCCGCCTACCATGACTGACAAGGTTCCGTCAATTGCCTTAGGCTCACCGCCTGATACAGGCGCATCTAACATCTCAATTCCAAATTTCTCAAGCTCTGCACCGATGGCTTTGCTTTCTGTTGGATCAATGGAACTCATATCAATTAAAACCGTTCCTGGCTTTGCGCCTTCGGCAACGCCGTTTTCACCCAGAACCGCTGCCCGTACATGAGGAGAGTTTGGTACCATTGTGATGACCACCTGGCTGAGAGAAGCTACTTCCTTTCCGCTCTCTGCCCCTGTTGCTCCGGCAGAAACCAAATCTGCAATGGCTGCTTTGTTATGATCATAAACAACCAATTCATGACCTGCTTTTAACAAGTTTTTCGCCATAGGCCTCCCCATGATCCCTAATCCGATAAATCCAATTTTCATCTTGTTCATCCTCTCTTTTCTAATCTGTTTGTCAGTAACCAATGGACCCGGCCATCGATGCTCTGATTATAGAAAAAAGAAACGAACTTTACTACGGGCGGTATTACTAAATGATACTTAATTTTTTATACAAACCTTCCATCGTTCCATATTTATTTCATTTTTATTGCATTTTTATTTCACTTATAATTATGATTTCATCCTCTTTCTCAATCCAGATGGTACTTTTTCCGTTTCCGCCACAGGGTGGTTTTGCTCATGCCCAATGCTTTTGCCGCTGCCTCCTGGTTTCCTGCAAACCGCATCAGAGCCTCTTCAATAATTCCGGCTTCTTCCGGCAGCTTCATTTTCCGGTCTGCCTTCTCTTTTTCCTGGTCTGGTATCTCCTGCTCCGGGTCCAGCTCATTAAGAACCTGCTTTACAAAGTCCTCGTCTAAAATCCGTTTGTTGGCCGTAAGGATTAAGCGCTCGCAGAAATTTTCCACCTGATAGAGATTCCCTTCCCATGGATACTCCAACAGCAGCGTCTCCGCCCTCTTTGTAAGGACATGAAATGCGGAATAGCGTTCACTGCACGATTCCATACACGCCTTCAGCCTTTGCTTTAAATCCTCCTTCCGCTCTCTTAAAGGCGGAATTTTAACGGTCAGACCATTTAACAGATAAAACAGTTCCTCACTCAACACTCCCCGCTGAAGCAGCTGGGGAAGAGAATATCTGGAAGCAGTCATGACCCGCACACGGGTTCCCGGATAGGAAACAGCACCGCTGCCCATCCGGTTCTTATAGCGAATGAGCTGGCACAGACGGTATTGGTTGGCCCTGGTCAGACACTCGATTTCCTCCAGCAGCAGAGAACCTCCCTTTGCATGGACAACCGCTCCCTTATCTCCGAAAATAGTTTCAAACTGAACCGTTTCTTCCAAGCCCTCACAGGACAGTACCACAAAAGGGCCTTCTTTATAAATGCCGGCATTGTGAATGCTCTGGGCCAGAAGCCTTTTTTCCGTACCGGTCTCTCCTGTGATCGCCACAGCCTTCCCGGACAAGGCGTACAGCTTGGAAAGCCGGACACATTCCTGCATTTTACTGGATTCCTTTAAAATATCCTCAAACTCTCCCAGTGCCACGAACCCTTTGAATTCCTGCTTTTCTCCGCCAGTGCTCCTATGGAAACGTTCCTTTTTCATAGGCTGACAGGTCAAGATCGCCCCCTCCACCCGTCCGTCAATCATGACTGGTGCCACCACAGCAAATAAGGACTTTCGGTTAATCTGCAGAAACAAAGAACAGGATTCCTTTCCATACTCCAATACCTGGCGAAAGGGCGCCTCTTCCAGCTCCCCAAAAACTGCAACGGCCGGGAGATTGATAACCTTATCCTTTTCTTTCCCCAGAATATCCTCCATAACCCCATTGATATCCATAATAGTTCCCGAAGCATCCAGCCTGGCCACTCCTTGAAAGGAATAATCCAAAAGTGTTTCGATCTGGGCCGCATTGCGCTTTTCGATTTCCATGGCATAGTTCACACGTTCCGCCATAGAAAATGCGTTTCTTAAGGAATCCTCCGTATTGGATAAAAACAAGGATGGAATTCCCTCATCCCCAGCGATTCTTACTGCCGTATCTCCTCCAATGATCAAATCCACCTGGTCATCTACCGCCTGTTTTGCCATGTCCTCCAGTAAATCCCCTTTTTCCGCAAAATAGGTCCGCATATCAATGTCATAAATGGTGTCAAAGTATGACATATCACAGAACATATTCTGAAATCCTACCACACCGATGACGGGAGTTTCCTTTTTTAGGATCTGCTTTGCCTTAATGATAAGCAATGCCATCTCCTGAGCGGTTATGACGATTTCCACCACCGGAATATCCGTATACTGCTTGATCAGGGAAGCCTGAAGTCCTCTGGCAATGATGATGGAGGCACCATTAGCTATGGACTGCCTTGCCTGGATAACGGCATCTTCAGTTTGTATGACTTTCATTTCGTTGATCTCATATTTTTTTTCCTGCAGGATATTATGAGCCTGATAAAGCATCTCCTCCCTGGAAACGAGCAGTGCGGTCTTTCCCATGATGAATTCCTTTCTATATCTATCTTCTGTCATTTTACTACACCCTGCTGCATCTGTCTATTTGGATTCTATATTGGTTCAGGCCGTGGATGACAAAACGGCACCAGGATTGATTCCTGATGCCGTTTTTAACGGCTTTTCACTTTTCCGTATTTCACAAACCTTTTGTAGAACTACTTACTTCCCAAACACTTCCGCTTCATCCGCACGGAATTTTTCAATTCCCTGGTCAGTCAATGGGTGTTTTATCATCTGCATCAGCACACCGTAAGGAACGGTAGCAATGTCAGCCCCTGCTTTTGCACAGTCAATGATGTGAATGGGGTTACGGATGCTTGCAGCGATAATCTCTGTCTCAATCCCGTGTATCTGGAAAATTTCTGTGATGTCACGGATCAAATCAATACCTGGCATGGAAATGTCGTCAAGACGGCCTAAAAACGGAGAGACATAGGCTGCACCTGCGCGGGCAGCCAATAGGGCCTGAGCGGCGGAAAATACCAGTGTCACATTGGTTTTGATTCCTTCTGCAGTAAGTACCTTAACCGCTTTCAGCCCTTCTGCGGTCATCGGGATCTTAACGATCATGTTTTTATGAATTGCTGCAATCACACGCCCTTCTTCGATCATGCCCTCCGCATCTTCCGTGGAAGCCTTTACTTCTCCGCTGACCGGTCCGTCAACGATAGAAGTGATTTCTTTAATAACCAGGCCGAAGTCACGGCCTTCCTTGGCAATCAGAGAAGGATTGGTCGTAACGCCGCAGATGATCCCCATATCACTTGCTTTCTTTACGTCTTCCGTATTTGCTGTATCTATAAAAAATCTCATTGGGACTCTCCTTAGGTTTTATATTCGTTTACAACTAACGGTTGGTGATTACAAGCCTCCTAAGCCAACAGACTCTTTACATACTCTGCAATAGCTTCGTCCTTGCAGTTAGCGAAAAACAATTCTTGAAACTTCTCTCCACCGATGGAGCCCTTCACCAGATCCTGATCAATTCCCTTTAAGCATGTTAAGATATCTTTTAAGTTGTTTTCTCTTACAACGTCTAATATCTTCTTATTTCTCTGCTCCGGAACTGCTCTTTCTCTTGGATAGCCCTGTCCGCTTTCTTCGGAGAATAATTTCTCAAATGTATATTCCAGATTCAGCTCTGCTCCCCAGCCAAAGCCTTTTGCGAACGGCATTGAAATGGCATTGCCGTCGTTGATCTGTGCAAACATGTATCCGTCACTTGGGTCACAGACGTGACCGCAGATAACACCTGGGAAACTGTTTAATGCAAGCATTGCACCTTCTCCTGTTCCGCATCCGGTAATTACATAATCTGCCGCTCCGGAATTTAAGAGGATTGCTGCCAGGATTCCGTTCTGTACATAAGTGAGGGAACAAGCATCCTCTGCAGAATACATTCCATAGTTATCTACTTCATACCCCTTTGCATCTGCAACTTTCTTTAAGCTGTTATAAATCAATCCGTTTTTAGCCGCCTGGCTGTTCTCATTAATTAATGCGATTCTCATGCTTCCAAAACTCCTTTTATTTGATTGTATACCTGCTTCTCGCTCAGTCCGTATTCTTCTAAAAGTTCCTCTGGCTTGCCAGACTGTCCGAAACGGTCCCGAACTCCTATCTTTTTAAATGTAACATTGCATTTACCCTCTAAAAGAACATCACCTACCGCATCGCCAAGCCCGCCGATGGTGCTGTGTTCTTCTACCGTAATTACATTGCTACATTTTGAAGCATACTTTAAAATGCATTCTTTGTCAATTGGTTTAATGGTGTGCATATTGACTACAGTAATGGATTTTCCTTCTGCTTCAAGCTTCTTTGCACATTCCAAAACTGTAGACACCATGATTCCACAGGCAAATACGACCGTATCCGTACCTTCTTTTAATACGTTGGCTTTCCCGATGGTAAATGGCATTTCCTCTTCAAATACCGGGCTTGGCAGTCTTGCCAGACGCAGATAAGCCGGTCCTTTCATCTCTGCCACTGCCTTTACCGCACGGTGTGTCTCACTTGCATCGCATGGAACCACAACCGTCATGCCAGGGATTACGCGCATCAGCGCCAGATCTTCAATGGCCTGGTGGCTTCCGCCATCTTCTCCAAGAGTAATTCCGGAATGTGTCATGCCCAGCTTTACGTTAAAATTGGGATATGCCACGCCGTTACGAACCTGCTCATACGCACGGCCTGCCCCAAATATGGCAAAGGTGCTGCAAAATGGAATGTAACCCATGGTGGAAAGTCCTGCACTCATGTCAACCATGTTGGCTTCTGCAATACCTGCATTGAAAAAACGTTCCGGAAACTTTGCTGCAAAGGTTGCTGTCATGGTAGCATGTGCAAGATCCGCATCCATAACAACGACTTTCTCATTTGCCTCGCCCAGCTCTGCCAAAGCTTCCCCGTATGCTACTCTAATTGCCTTTAATTCACTCATGTCATTAAACCTCCAGTTCCTTTAATGCCTGCTGTCTCTCGTCTTCGCCCGGTGCCTTGCCATGCCAGCCAACCTGGTTCTCCATAAAGGAAATGCCGCTGCCCTTTACGGTATGTGCCAGGATGCATTTTGGTTTCCCTTCCATGGTGCTGATGGAATAAGCGGCCAGTACCTCTTCTAAGTTATTGCCATCCGGCAGTTCCAGCACGTTAAAGTCAAATGCTTTGAACTTGGAATGAAGATCTCCTAAAGACATTACCTGATCATTGCTTCCGTCGATCTGAAGACCGTTGTTGTCAATGATGATGGTCAGGTTGTCCAGGTGATAATTGGCAGCCGCCATACATGCCTCCCAGACCTGACCTTCCTGCAATTCCCCGTCTCCAAGAAGAGCAAAAACTTTTGTATCCTTTTTCTGAGCCTTTGCCCCAAGTGCCATACCCACTGCAATGGATATCCCCTGTCCCAAAGAACCGGTGGAAGCGTCAATGCCGGGAACCTTCTTTGCATCCGGATGTCCCTGAAGAATGCTGTGAAGCTGTCTGAAATTTTTAAATTCTGCTTTATCAAAAAAGCCCATCTCCCCTAATACTGCATAGTAACAGGGAGCTGCATGCCCTTTGCTCAGTACGAAGCGGTCCCGGTCTTCCATGTCAGGATTCTTCGGGTCCACCCGCATCTGAGTATAAAACAATGCTGCCATCAGTTCTACCGCTGACAAAGAACCGCCTGGATGGCCGCTGCCTGCATCAGCTGTCATATTGATAATATCTTTACGAATATCTTTGCATTTCTTTTTTAAATCCATTATGTCCATCATGTTATTGTACCTCCGTCTAATTTATGAACAATCACTTTTTCAGTGAGCCTCTCTTTTTTAAGTAATCCACATATACCGCTCCAAGGATAACAAGCCCTTTTACTACAAACTGCCAGTAGCTGTTTATCTTAAGCAGGTTCATTCCATTGTTTAATACTCCAATGATCAGTACACCGATAACCGTACCCCCAAGAGTACCGATACCGCCGTTAAAGCTGGTACCGCCAAGAACAGAAGCTGCAATGGCATCACGCTCAAATCCTTCCCCTACGGATGGCTGGCCGGAATACAGTCTTGCTGCCAGAACAACTCCGGCAAGGGCTGCCATTACTCCGCTGATGATAAATACTCTGACCTGAATCCATTTGGTATCAACACCTGCATATTTTGCCGCTTCCTTATTCCCTCCGGTCGCATAAACGTGACGGCCAAAGGACGTACGATTCATAATGAAATAAAGGATAATAAATGATACGATTACAAATACTACGGGAATGGGGATTCCAAAGATACTGCCTACACCCATGTTGTTGAATATCTCGTTGTTGGACTGGGCCGGCTGACCTCCTGTTAATATGTAACTGATACCACGCACAATGATCTGGGTGGACAGCGTTACGATAAAGGGAGGCAGCGAGGTATGTGAGATAATATATCCATTAAATAATCCAATGACTGCTCCAAAAAGCAAAGGAACCAGAATGCAGATGATTAAGGGCAATCCTGCATTGCCGCAACGCACGGCTATTACACCGGCAGCCGCTACTACGGAACCTACAGATAAGTCAATGCCGCCGCAGATCAGTACACAGGTGATACCAAATGCAATGAAGCAGTTGACACATACCTGACGAAGTACGCTGAAGAGGTTGTTTTTAACGAGAAATGTATCGGTCGTAACAGATAGTACAATACACAGGAATACCAATGCGATCATAGCTGCCATATTGCGTCTCAGCCAGATATAAAAAGGATTGGTAGTCCAAAGGCCTGGTGCCTTTAACTGGGGTGTCTCTGCTTGATTTTTCCTGTTTAACATACTGAATGTTCTCCTCCTACTGCATATGACATGATGGTTTCCTGAGAAATCTCTGTTTCCTGCTGATCCAGAATCCCTGCCAGACAGCCTTCCCGCATGATCGCTATCCGGCTGGAGTTATTGATGATCTCAGGAAGTTCTGAAGATATCATAATAATAGAAACTCCTTCTTCCGCCAAGGAGTGCATCAGCTTATAGATTTCTGCTTTCGCACCTACGTCGATCCCCCTTGTAGGCTCATCAAGAATCAACACCTTAGGCTTTGCAGCCAGCCATTTTGATATAACGATTTTCTGCTGGTTTCCTCCTGAAAGTTCTCCTGCTGACTGTTCGGTGGAAGCCATCTTTATAGAGAGCTTTTGTTTAAACTCATCAACAATTTCTGCCTCTTTCTTTCTATCCACTTTCAGATGATGGATAAATTCAGAAAGCACCTGGAAGGTTAAATTGGTTCCAATGGTGTGACCAAGAAAAAGCCCCTGTTCCTTCCGCTCCTCCGGTACCAGTGCAATACCGGCACGGATGGCATCTCTGGGCTTTGTGATAGAAAGCCTCTTTCCTTCCAGCCAGACCTCCCCTGACTCAATGGCATCAATGCCAAACAAAGCAAGTGCCAGCTCGGTCCGTCCCGCTCCCACCAGTCCGGAGAATCCAAGGATTTCTCCTCTTTTTAATGTAAAACTGATATTTGAAACTTTACTTGTGGTTAAGTTCTTTACTTCCATGATGACTTCGCCGCCAACCACACGTTTGTTTCCATAAATGTTGTTGAATTCACGGCCTACCATCATGCTGATCAACTCATTCTCCGTGGTTTCGTCTGTGTTTCTCGTACCGATGAATTTTCCATCCCGAAGTACGGTTACGGAATCACATACCTTAAAAGTCTCCTCCATACGATGGGAAATATAAATCATCGCAACACCAGCTTCTTTCAGACGGTCTATCTGTGAGAATAAGTTTTCCGTCTCACTATGGGACAAGGAGGCGGTCGGCTCATCAAGAATCAGGATCTTTGCTCCCTCATTGACTGCCCTGGCGATTTCAATCATCTGCTGCTGTGCTACGGATAATCCACGGATCAGCATTCCGGCATCCAACATGAGTCCTAACTTATCTAGTGCTGCCTGCGCATCCTGCTTCATCTTCCGGTAGTCCACCATTTTCAAATGATTCTTTGGTTCCCGGCCGAGAAAAATATTTTCAGCAATCGTCATCTCAGGAACATTGGTGATCTCCTGATGAATAAAACTGACCCCATATTTTCTGGCATCGTCCACACTTTTTATGGAAGCTTCTTTTCCTTCCATATAAATCGTACCTGAATCAGCACTGAAAATGCCTCCAAGTATTTTCATCAGCGTGGACTTACCTGCACCATTTTCTCCCATAAGAGCCCGAACTTCTCCGGGCTTTATGGAAATACTGACTCCGTCAAGGACAACATTGGTACCAAAAGCCTTGGTTATATCTTTCATTTCAAAAACATAATCCCTTGACATGTTTTCCACTCCTAATCTGCATTCCTGCCTCAAGTCAACATTTTACGGATTACTGATCTACATTCTCTTTGGTAATGATAGACATTGGTACTACTACCTTCTCCTCAATGGTCTGGCCTGACAGCAGTCTGTATGCAGTTTCAATACAAGTGGTTCCGATTCCTGCAGGATCCTGTGCGGCAGAAGCTACCATTTCACCGGAACGGATGAAGCCTTTTCCCTCGTCGGAACCATCAATTGAAACGACTTTTGTATCTTCTAATCTTCCAGCTTCCTTCAGTGCTGCAATTGCGCCTCGGGCAGTTGGATCGTTAATGGTGAAAACACCGTCGATTACTGGGTTTGCATTAAGAAAATCAACCATGATCGGCTGAGAATAATCGGATTTAGGCTTTTCCACGTCCTTTGTCTGAATGATCTCAATGTCAGGGTATTTCTTTAATTCTTCTTCAAAACCGATCTGACGGTCATAGCAAACTTCTGTGATACTATAAGTAATCTCGACAACCTTTCCTTTTCCGCCAAGGGCTTCTGCAAGAGCAGCTGCACAAAGCTTTCCAGCTTCCTTGTTATCGGAAACAACCGTACACTGAACCAGCTCTGGATTCTTTACCGCGGTATTGAAAGCAATTACCGGAATACCGGCTTCTTTACAAGCTTCCAGTGTCGCACGTACACCTTCAGAGTTGATTGCAGAGATACAGATTACATCTACTCCCTGGTTGATCATATCGGCAACGTCGTTCATCTGTTTGTTCTGATCACCGGCAGCGTCCTGTATAATCAGTTCATCATCTGGTCCTGTTAAAGCAGCCTGCATCGCTTCTTTGATCTGAATGAAAAATACATTGGTTAAATCCGGTGCAGATACACCAATCTTAATTGGTTTTGCAGGTGCTTCTGTGCCTGCGGCTTTCGTTGTTTCTTTCGCTGCTGCAGTTGTTTCTGCGCTGCCTGTGCTTGTAGTTTCCTTCTCTGCAGAACCACAAGCAGATAAAGATAATGCCATCATAACGGATAAGACGATCGCTGTAACTTTTCTCATAATAGTAATCCACCTCTCAACATTTGAATTCTTATCATATATTCTGCTTTTATCCCCTATTTTTGTAACAAATGCCAGCAATATTGTATGATATCATTCTTTAATACGTTCCCGGGTTTGTATTTTTGTATGTTGTCATACAATATTAGCATCCTCATGATACATCTTTACTTAAAATTTGTCAATAGGATTTTTAAATTTATGCACATTATACAACACAACTTTTTTAAAGAACAAAAAAAAGAACCAAAAAGCCTTGATAATCCGGCTTTTGGTTCTTAAAACTGCTTCTGTTTGCTATTTATTTTTTATTTAATCCATACTTTCTACCGCCTGATAATTACATTCAAATCCGTATTAATGAGAGAAATATGTCTTTTGGCATACAGCTCTGCCACCTCCTCATCCCGCGCCTTTAAAGCATCAATGATGTCCTGATGGGCTTTGATGGCATTGCGGGCATTCTGCGGAACCTGAAATGTTTTTAAACGGAAATCACGTATGCACTCATCTATTTTCTTACTGATAAAAATCATCATTTTATTCCTGCTCGCTTCTACGATCTGGCGGTGAAGTCTTTCATCGTACTTTGCCATGCCGGCAAAATCCTCTTCCTCTACCGCACGTTTAAACCGCATATGAGTCCGCTCAATCTGCTCCAGCTCTGCATCCGTGGCACGTTTCGCGATCAATCTGGCACATAAAGGCTCTATTGCACTTCGTACTTCTATATAATCCATTAATTCCACTTCATTTTTTAAAAACCATTCTGCCAGCTCTTCCTGGCCAAGCTCCTTTTTGCTAACCAGAAACGCTCCGCGTCCAGGCTTGATTTCAACCAGTCCCCTGGCCTCAAGAATACGGAATGCCTCCCTGACAGTGCCGCGTCCTACCGAGAGTTTCTCGCACCATTCTTTTTCTGTAGGTAATTTTTCACCGACTTCTATTCCATCGGCTGCAATGAAGTCTTTCATACTATTTACTACCTGCTGCACGATCGGTATTCTGGATACCTCTGTCATGTTATTCGCTCCCTCTTCCTTTATATCCTTCGTAAATCCAAACGACGTCATACAATCATTGTAACACATTTCAAAAAAACTGCAACAAAATCATTTATTTTCTAATTTTTGTGTAACACATCGGACAATTTTTCCAATTAAGAACCGTAGAAAGAGAGCTGCCAACCGGGAGAATCTCCCAATTATGCAGCCCTTCTATTATCATATTTTCCCACTATCTGCTGCAAAACTATCATGCTCTAAGGAAGAAAAAAAAGGTGTAGAAATAAGGCCATCCATGCCCAAGCTACACCTTTTTTGTTCTTAAAAATTAAATTTATCTTCAAAATAAGTTTTCAGTTCTGCAATCGGAACCCTTACCTGCTCCATGGTATCACGGTCACGGACGGTTACTGCATGATCTTCCTCTGAATCAAAATCATAGGTAATACAGAAGGGAGTACCAATCTCATCCTGTCTTCTGTATCGCTTACCGATGTTTCCTCTGTCATCAAACTCACAGTTGTAGTGCTTGCACAATTCCGCAAATACCTTTTCTGCTCCCTCGTTCAGCTTCTTGGAAAGGGGAAGCACACCGATCTTAACCGGTGCGATAGCCGGGTGGAAATGAAGTACGGTACGCACATCCCCCTCTGCGATCTCCTCTTCATCATAAGCGGCACAAAGGAACGCAAGGGTCACTCGGTCAGCCCCAAGGGATGGCTCAATGACATATGGAATATAGCGTTCTTTCTTTTCATCATCGAAATAAGTCAGGTCCTGACCGGAGGTGGTCTGGTGCTGTTTTAAATCGTAATCAGTTCTGTCCGCAATTCCCCATAATTCTCCCCAGCCGAAGGGGAACAGGAACTCAATGTCTGAGGTGGCCTTGCTGTAAAAGGAAAGTTCCTCCTTCTCATGATCCCTGACACGCATCTCCTCCTCCTTGATGCCAAGGTTCTTTAACCAGGTAATGCAGTAGTCCTTCCAATATGCAAACCACTCCAGATCCGTATCCGGCTCACAGAAGAACTCCAGTTCCATCTGCTCAAATTCTCTGGTACGGAAGGTGAAGTTTCCAGGTGTGATCTCGTTACGGAAGGATTTTCCGACCTGGCCGATCCCAAACGGAATCTTCTTCCTGGAGGTCCTCTGAACATTTTTAAAATTAACAAAAATACCCTGAGCAGTCTCAGGTCTTAAGTATACAGTATTCTTGGCGTCTTCGGTTACGCCCTGAAAGGTTTTGAACATTAAGTTGAACTGGCGGATGTCGGTGAAATCATGCTTGCCGCAGCTTGGACAGCAGATATTCTTCTCATCAATATAGTTCTTCATCTCTTCCTGTGACCATGCATCCACAGAGCCTTCGATGGTGATGCCATTCTCTGCCATATAATCTTCAATGATCTTATCCGCACGGAAACGCTCCTTGCAGGCCTTGCAGTCCATCAGAGGGTCTGAAAATCCCCCTAAATGACCGGATGCGATCCAGGTCTGGGAATTCATTAAAATTGCGCAGTCCACTCCCACATTATAAGGACTCTCCTGAATAAATTTCTGCCACCATGCTTTTTTTACGTTGTTCTTAAGCTCAACGCCCAAGTTTCCGTAATCCCATGTATTGGCAAGACCGCCGTAAATCTCAGAACCCGGATAAACGAATCCTCTTGATTTTGCAAGTCCTACAATCTTTTCCATTGTCTTTTCCATGATCTTAACCTCTCTTATTTAAAAATAATGTAACTTTTTCCCTCTGCTGTCTGCACCGTATTCTGATCTTTTATGACAACGTTATCCGAAACAAATAATAGCTTACCTTCTGTCTGTATGGTTACGGGATGTTTCGATTCTACCACAACGGCATGGCTCTGCTCCCTATGGGACAGTTCCTTTTTTTCCGCCGGCTTTCCGTCCGAAGCTTTTAAAAATGAAATACCCTCTGCCTCGCTCTGTCCTAATATTTCAGAAAAAGCATGGACTGAAATAGAATCCACCTGATTGTCCTTATCCTCATACTCATAAGCAAAGCCGGATAAGTCATCGCCGGACTTATAGTTAAATATCATCCGGGCAGTCCCTTTTTCCATGCTGCAGGAATCAAGTGTAACGGCTCCTTCTCCATGCGCTTTGTTATAGGCCAGAGCTGCTTCCTCCAGATATGCTTTCAGCTCTTCTGCATTGTAGTAATCCTTTTCTGCATATGTCTCGACGGTCGCCGTTTGTAGGACACCGTCTCCCGTTACAAAAATTCTGCTGCTCTCCGCATTCAGGGCGTTGCTGCCGGATCTTCCCAGACAACCCGTCAGCATTCCTGCAGCAATCACTGCCGCCAGAACCGCTTTCCTTTTCTTCATTCATTTTCCTCCTGCATTGAATCCGCGGTGTGGAGGGGGAATCCAAAGAATTCCTCCGCACTGCTCCTCGCATACGTGGATTATACCAAATGCCTTCTGTCATTTCAATACTTTACTGTCTCATGGTCTGTAAAATCTCCAGAGAATGAAATTCCCGGTCTACATAACGTTTTTTATTGATTTCCACACAACGCCCGAACTCCTCCAATACCGGATCTGTTAAGGTAAAGGTATAAAGATGCTCTACCGGAGAAGCGATCACATACTCCCATGCATAATTGGCAGAATCACTGACCGGACGGGGTGGAGACTCCGTATATTCGCCGTTGATTACCATGGACTTTAATTCAAAAACTCTTTGAACCAGCTCATTTTTCAGTGACGGTTTTAATAAGGCCCGAACCGATTGGTATAAAAGCTTTAAAAGCCCGGTTCCGTTCTCATTCTCCCGGGAATAATAATCGGCCAGCTCCAGAAAGTAGGAGCCGTAACAGGCCGCCTCCATATCCAGAGCCAGGTCCTCAAAATAATTGGTAATTTCCGCCGACTGCAAGGTATAGGAATTCCTGCCTTCGTACAGATAAAACAGTCCAAAGGCAAAGGGGCGGCTGGCTCCCATCAGCTGGCTGCCCGGCCTTCTTGCTCCTCTGGCAAATGCTGTAATCTTTCCTCTTTCCCTGGTAAGTAACACAAGGCGCTTATCCATTTCTCCCACAGGGGATGCTTTGATCACCATCCCTGTCAGCTTTTCAACTTCCCTCAATTGCTCTCACCGCTTTTAGATATCTTTTTGATTATATCCATAATTTTTCATATACAGATCGCTGTCCCGCCATTCCTTACGGACTTTTACCCAAAGCTGTAAATTAACCTTAGTATCCAGCAGATCCTCGATCTCTCTGCGGGCAGAGCTGCCGATCCGTTTCAGCATGGCTCCGCCTTTTCCGATGATGATTCCCTTGTGGGATTCCCGTTCACAGATAATATTTGCTTCCAGATCAATGATACCATTTTCCCGTTCCTTCATCTTTTCCACGGTCACAGCTATTCCATGAGGGATCTCATCCTTTAACAGACGGAGGGCTTTCTCCCTGATCAGTTCGGCGGAAATCTGACGCATGGGCTGGTCCGTCACGGTATCTTCGTCGTAGTACTGGGGTCCGTATGGAAGATATTTATAAATCAGTTCCAGCATTAAGTCTGTATTTTTATCCTTTAATGCGGATACCGGCACGATCTCTGCAAACGGGCAGATATCCTTATAGGTATTGATAAAGGTCAGGATGTCCTCCTGGTTTTTCACCGTATCAATTTTGTTGATGACAAGAATCACAGGTGTCTTTACGGAACGAAGCTGCTCTGCAATATGCTGCTCTCCTGCCCCGATGTAGGTGGTGGGTTCCACCAGCCACAAGACCACATCCACTTCCTTTAACGTGTGTTCCGCCACACTTACCATATATTCCCCAAGCTTATTCTTGGCCTTGTGAATCCCAGGGGTGTCCAGAAATATAATCTGTCCCCTGTCATCGGTATATACCGTCTGAATCCGGTTTCTCGTGGTCTGGGGCTTATCGGAAGTAATGGCGATCTTCTGGCCGATTAAGCGGTTCATCAGGGTGGACTTTCCAACATTGGGCCGTCCAATCAGGGTAACAAAGCCTGATTTATAGTTTGTTTCCATATAGGTTCTCCTTCGTGTTATGAGTGGAATAAGTTCTTCGTCTCTCCAAAGAGATCCTTATCCGCTGCGATTCTGTCTTCATTACCGATCACACAGAGACTTCCTGTGGCAAGAACTGCTTTTACAAGAGGTGCCAGTTTGCGGATGTCTTCCTGTGTGGCATTTAATACTTCTTCCCGCTCCTTTGCCATCATCTCCTGGTCCACTCCGGACAAATAGGCAGAAAGGCCCCTGTTGCCTCTGGTAGAAGGGGGATATGGAACGTCCATTTCACTGATGGTACCAATGACATATTTGGTCATGTCGCGGTCCTCTACCTGGAAGTTCTCCAGATAATCCACGACCCCTTCATAGACCTGATTGGTCTCCTTTAAATTCGGGTCCCGGTAGGAAGCAAAATAACCTTCCCCGGATCGGCCGAAACCGCTCATACAGCCGTATGCCCCGCCTTTGACTCTTAAATTGATCCAAAGATAATCATAGCTTAGAATCACCTTTAAGATTTTAAGGGCGCCGGTATATTCCTCCCCGCTTCCCAAAAATGAGCCGCATCTGGCTACATAATTGACCTGAGACGCCGTGGCAAAGCCTTCGTTTCTGTTGCCGGCCGGAAAGATAAACGGATAGCGTTTTTCTGTTCCCCCTGGCAGTACCTCGGTCAGCTTTTTCATGGCATCAGGAAGAAGCTTGTACCCTTCTTCATCTGCCGTATAGCTGACAAGCATATTGCCGGTGGTGAAAAGCTTCTCCATGACGGATTTAAAACGTGCAATAATAGCCTGTTTGTCGGACGCATATTCTTTTTCCAGCTTCTCAAGAAATTCATAATATCCGATTCCTCCGGTCAAATCATTGTAAGCGGCGGTGGCGGAAAAATAGGAGGTGGCTCTTGCAACCGCTGCGGAATGGCAGGCTCCTTCCAGCTTCATCCTTGCCCTGGACCTTGTTTCACTGATCACTTCTCCCACCCGCTTTTCATCATCCAGAATGGAACGGGTCAGAATTTCCGCAAGAATGGAAAAACCGAATTCCAGCTTATCATAAAGCACTCTTGCGCTGGCCACAAAGAATCCCTTAAACGCTCCCTTGTTGACTAGATCCGGGTAAGAGGTCACACTGAAGCTCACGCCTCCGCTGTTTAAATGAATCTCACTGGTCAAGTCTCCATATGAGAAATTTTCCGTATTCACATAGCCAAGCAGGGATTTTAAAAATCCAACATAAGGCAGATCCTCCACGGGCACCGCGGAAGTATCAAACAGGACCTTTAAATAACCTATGCCGGAGGTAAACATGTCATGGTGAATGACCTTGATCCCGTGAGCCTCTTTTTCTGCCCAGATGATTTCTTCGGGTTCCCTGCTGATATCCTCTCTGCGAAGCATGGGGATCTTTTCCAAATCCTTCTGGGGAGACGGTGATTCCTGATATTCCCTGAGAGCATGGGTCTGTTCCACCAAATGCCTGATCTCAGATTCGGAAAGCGAAGCTTTGTAGGCCGCCAGTTTTCCGGCTGTCTTTTCGTCTTCCTCTGCGGTCAAGTTCTTTTTGGGGCTTACGGTGATCACTGCCTCAAACGGATTATCCAGAAGATATTCCCGGATGAGCTGTTCAAAATATCCGTCATCCACCACTTTTTTCAAATAATCAAAGGTTTCCTGATATTCCAGATGTGTCATCGGGTCTCCGTCATAGAGCCAGCTGTCCAAACACTGAAGGCCGTACATCAGTCCTTTGGGGGCTGAGCCGTAATCTGCTTCCCGGTAACGGAATTCATAATAATTCATTCCTGCTTTTAAGCTTTTCCGGTTAATCCCTTCATCTGCAAGCTTTCTTAACGTACCTTTTACCACAGCAAGGAATTCTCCCTTTTGATCCGGATTGGCATTCTTTGCAATAACAGAGAAATAAGGCTGTAAAATCCCGCTGTCATAGCCCCCCAGGATATCCTGTCCGATTCCTGCATCAATCAGCGCCTGCTTTAACGGTGCACCCGGCGCATCAAGCAGCGTGTACTCTAAGATCTGGAATGCCACGTAATGCTTTGGATCTAAGTTGTTGCCCGTAACCGTATTGATGGATAGATATGTGGCATTCTCTTCCGACTCGCCTTCCGTGATGGAATAATAAGTCTCCGCTTCCACCGGTTTTTCAAACGGTTTCTGGCTTTTGATCCTGGAATCAATGGAAATTTCGTCATAATGGCTTAAATATTCCTCATCCAGCCAGGTAAGCTTCTCTGCCATATCCATATCGCCGTAAAGATAAATATAGCTGTTGGAGGGGTGATAATATTTTCTATGGAAATCCAAAAAATCTTCATAGGTAAGATCCGGAATAAATGCAGGATCACCTCCGGACTCCTGTCCATAACAGCTGTCCGGAAACAGGACCTTTCTGGTAAAGCGGTCAAGCACTTCCTCCGGAGAAGAAAAAGCCCCTTTCATCTCATTGTATACAACACCGTTGTAAATCAGATCTGCTTCCGGGTTTTCCAGCTCATAATGCCAGCCTTCCTGCATAAATATCTTTGGTTCCCTGTAAATGTTCGGATGCAGCACCGCATCCATATAAACGTTCATTAAATTCTGAAAATCCTTTTCATTGCAGCTGGCCACCGGATACACGGTCTTATCCGGGTAAGTCATGGCGTTTAGAAAGGTATTCAAAGAACCTTTTACCAATTCCACAAACGGATCCTTTAAAGGAAACTTATCCGACCCGCAAAGCACACTGTGTTCCAGTATGTGTGCCACTCCGGTACTGTCCGCGGGCGGAGTACGGAATCCGATGGAAAACACCTTGTTATCGTCGTCACAGGATACGGCAAAGATTCTTGCTCCGCTTTTTTTGTGACGGAGCACGCGGCCCGTAGCTTGAATTTCCTTAATTTCTTTCTCTTCGACAACCTCATAGGCTGCCAGGTTATTTAATTTATTCATTCTTTGTTTATTCCTCCTGCAAAACAGTATTATTTACATATTGCCCACTAATTTGTCTTTTAATATTGCAGCACACTCTCTTACGCAAAAGTGCACAAAAAGAATGGGGTCCGATTCGCAGGAAATCCCGTAAATATCGGGAATCCCCCATTTTTTTGCAATCTGCTGGGCGCGGAATACATGAAAATCACTGGTCAATACTCCGATCTTAATCGGTTTATCCGGAACCAGTTCAAAAGTGCCGGGATCCATGAAAACGGGATTTTTCTGATTCCTTGCCTTCTTTTTCTCCTGATCCTCTTCGATGGCCACACGGCTGTATGCTATGTTTTCTACCGTACTGTGAGAACGCATCTCCAAAATCAGCTGTTCTTCTCTCACGCCGTTAAATACCAGGTAGTCTCTCATCGCCTCTGCCTCACTGACCGGCTCATCGTCTCCTTGTGCTCCGGAAAGAACCAGAATGGTTCCGGGATTTTCATCCAGGTATTCCATGGCTTTATCCAGACGTTTTTTTAATGATTTGCTGATTCCGGTCTCTTTGACTCTGGCTCCCAATACGATCACATAGTCGAGTCTTGATGTATCACGGACAGTCACTCCCGTAAATACCAAAATTTCCACTACGGTAAATACAAGAACCGCGGTACAGCAAACGGTCACCACCGACACCGGCAGCCATAAAGGAACTTTGTCCTTATGCCGCATATAGGCATCCCAGCCAATACCAAATAATACACAAACAGCCGCAAACACCAGCCAGATAACCGAAAAGGAAGTCGTTAATCCGGAATAAACAGCAATTATGACATAATAGATCACACATAACGCAGCGATCAGCCATAAAATCCACATAATAGGAAGCCCTCCGTTCTGCACGTTCTAAATCCAGGTAATTTCTGGGTAAAATACCTTTATAGCATACCACAAAGACGCCATTTCTACAACCGCCACAAAAAATACTGCTGTCAGGCATTGGCAAACGAAAAAGCCAGATAAGACAATGATCAAACGTTGTTGTCTACCTGGCTTTTGGGATTATTCTTTCTCTTCGTCCATCTCACTTCGGCGCAGAATGTCATACTGCTTCATATCCACCCCCAAATCCACGTAGATGATCTGTCTGGCATGAGGAGCACTTTCCTGAGGAACACCCTCTTCATTATAGATCGCCTTTACTACGGCTTCGATATTCCTGCCGTCCGGCTTCATGACCTCGATGGTCTCTCCTACGCTGAATTTGTTCTTCTGCTCGATCCGGGCATAGCCTCTTTCATCAATGGATTCAATGGTTCCGATATAAGTGTAATTTTTCACATAGGTATTGCTGTCATAGATCTGTGTGCTGGAATCTGCCTTGCCAAAATAAAATCCGGTGGTAAACTCCCGATAGGTACATTTGCCGATCTCAGAACGATACCAGTCCATATTCTCTTCATAGAGCCTGGGATCTTTTTTATAATCTTCAATGGCTTTCCGGTAAGTCCTTGCCACAGTCGCCACATACAAGGCAGTCTTCATACGGCCTTCGATCTTAAAGCTGTCGATCCCGGCATCAATCATCTCCGGAATGTGTTCGATCATGCAGAGATCCTTGGAATTAAAGATATAAGTACCCCGTTCATTTTCATAAACCGGCATATATTCTCCGGGACGCTGTTCCTCCACAATGGAATATTTCCAGCGGCATGGGTGGGTGCAGGCGCCCTGGTTTGCATCTCTTCCTGCCATAAAATTACTGAGCAGACACCGGCCGGAATAGGAAATGCACATAGCTCCATGCATAAAGCTTTCAATCTCCATATCCTCCGGAATCCGGCTGCGGATTTCCTTGATCTCCGCAAGAGAAAGCTCTCTGGCAGTAACCACACGCTTGGCCCCAAGCTGATACCAGAACAGATAAGTTCCGTAGTTGGTATTATTGGCCTGGGTGCTGATATGGATCTCCATATCCGGAATGATGCGCTTTGCAATGGCAAAAACACCCGGATCGGATATGATCAGGGCATCCGGATTGATATCCTTTAATTCTTTAAAATATTCCTCCACTCCCGGAAGGTCATCATTATGTGCCAGAATGTTGGCTGTAATATATACCTTTACTCCGCGTTCGTGGGCAAACGCAATGCCCTCGCGGATTTCATCCTGTGTAAAATTCTTGGCCTTGGCACGGAGTCCAAAGGCTTCTCCTCCCAGGTAAACAGCGTCGGCGCCGTAAACCACTGCGGTCTTTAATACGTCTAAGCTGCCTGCCGGGACCAAAAGTTCCGTCTTTCTCATGAAACTCCTCTCTCGTGTTTTACTTTTTTATGCTAACAGTAATTCCGTCACCGATGGGAACGATGGTGGTGGTTAGAAGCGGAGAATGCTTCAATTCGTATAAATATTCCCGCATCCGCCCGTGAATGGTACGGTTTCGGCGTTCCACCGCATAACGGGATTCCACGATGTCCCCTTCCTGAAGAACATTGTCCGAAATGAGCATACCACCGGTTCTCATCAATTCTAAAATTCTCGGAAGCCAGGCCAGATACTGCCCCTTGGCCGCATCCATAAAGACAAGGTCAAAGGGGCCGGTAAGCCCCTTTAACAGTTCCTCTGCATCTCCTTCCAATAAGGTAATGCGTTTCGTTTCCCCCGCCTTTTCAAAATTGCTTCTGGCTTCCGGTATTCTTTTTTCATATTTTTCTATGGTTGTGATATGGCAGTCGAAAGCCATGACCTCCGCCATCAAAAGGGTAGAATATCCGACTGCGGTTCCTACCTCTAAGATGGCTTTTGGATTCATGGCTGCTGTCATGGTCTTTAAGAAGGCAGCCGTCTCCTCTCTTATGACAGGGACTCCATTCTGCCTCGCTTTTTTACCGATCTCATGGATCAGAGGGGATTCCTCCGGTTCCAAAGATCTGATATAATCGGTAATTCGGTCATTGACGATCATTCTTTTCTTCCTCTTCCTCTGTATTCTCATTCATCATCTGAAGAATATCCCTGGAGGTCATGGAAGTGTTTAACGTATAGCTTCCCGGATTGATCTTATAATTAAAAAACTTCGCCTGTATGATAAAGGAATATTCGTTTGCAATCAGGCCCTTGTCCTTTAAAAGTTTTGCCACACCAGCAACGGAAGTGCCCTTGTCTATGGTAATATTCTTATCCTGTCCAGGCTCCTCTTCCACGGCTGATGCATAGAAAATTTCGTGGCCGAACTCATAGCCCCTTGTAATTCCTTCATAAAGGAAGAGGATCATTAGGGCAAAAACGATCAGCCTTATGGACAGGGCAATAATCGCTCCTGTTATTTTATTGATCTCTTTTGTTGTCCGGCTCATAAATTTCCATTCCTTTCATGGTAAAGGCACGGTTATTCTTCGCTTATTCCTACACTTCCATAATAATGGGAAGAATCATCGGATTGCGCTTCATTCTCTTCCACAGGAAGTCACTTAAACTGTCTCTGATGATGTTCTTTATTTTGCCCCAGTCATTAATATGACGGTCCAGACAGTCCTGGACAGCATCATTGACGATTCCTCTTGCTTCCTCCATTAAATCTTCGGATTCCCTTACATAAACAAAACCTCTGGATACAATATCCGGTCCGGCCAAAAGCTGGTTGGAGTATTTCTCCAGTGTCAGAACCACTACAATGATTCCGTTCTGTGCAAGATTCTGTCTGTCTCTCAATACAATATTTCCAACGTCTCCAACACCCAGACCATCCACAAGGATCGCTCCCGCCTGCACATGGTCAACGATCTTACAGGATTCCTGGCTTAATTCCACCACGTCACCGGAAGACATAATGATAATATTTTCCTTCGGTGTTCCCATGGCCTGGACCAGATTTTTCTGAGCCATCAAATGCCTGTATTCTCCGTGAACAGGGATGGAATACTTGGGGCGGACCAGGGCATACATCAGCTTGATCTCCTCCTGGCACGCATGTCCAGATACATGGGTATCCTCACAGATTACCTCAGCTCCCTTCATAGAAAGCTCATTCACCACCTTGGAAACGGCCTTTTCATTGCCTGGAATCGGGTTGGAGCTCAATATAATCACATCGTTTGGCTTGATGGATATCTTTTTATGGGTGCTGCTTGCCATACGGGAAAGCGCTGCCATGGATTCTCCCTGGCTTCCTGTTGTAATAAGAACGGTCTGCTCATCAGGATAATTCTTAAGCTGGTCGATATCAATCAGCGTTCCTTCCGGAATGTTAATATAGCCAAGCTCACTGGCTGTACCAATGACATTGACCATACTACGCCCCTCTACCACGACCTTACGTCCGTATTTTGCCGCAGAGTTGATGACCTGCTGCACCCGGTCCACGTTAGACGCAAAGGTGGCAACGATAATACGGTTGCTCTTATGATCTGCAAATATATTGTCAAATGCTTTTCCTACGGTCTTCTCCGAAGGCGTAAACCCGGGCCTTACCGCATTGGTGCTGTCGCACAAAAGGGCCAAAACCCCTTTCTTGCCAAGCTCTGCAAAACGCTCAAGATCTGCGATTTCCCCAAATACGGGGGTATAATCAATCTTAAAGTCACCGGTATGGAGAATCACGCCAGCCGGAGAGAAGATCGCCAGTGCAGAAGCATCTGCAATGCTGTGATTGGTCTTGATGAATTCAATACGGAAGCAGCCTAAGTTGATTGACTGTCCGTGCTTGATCACCTTTCTCTTCGTGTTCTTTAAAAGGTTATGTTCTTTTAACTTATTCTCAATGAGACCAATGGTCAGCTTTGTACCGTATACCGGAACATTGATTTCCTTTAAAATATAAGGGAGGGCACCGATGTGATCCTCATGTCCGTGGGTGATCACAAAGCCCTTCACCTTTTCAATATTCTGTTTCAAATAGGAAACATCCGGTATCACCAGGTCGATTCCCAGCATGTCATCGGTAGGAAATGCAAGTCCGCAGTCTACAACAATGATGCTGTCTTCGCATTCAAAAGCAGTGATATTCATACCAATCTGCTCCATTCCGCCTAAGGGAATGATTTTAACTTTCGCATTCATGTCTTGTTTTTTCAATCTTTTACCTCCATTTTATCATTTTCCGCTCTGTTCTATCTCCATTGTCTCCCGGCATTCATGGAATACCCGTAGAGCTTTGCTTCACGAGCCGCTTCTAAAAATCACGGCAAATCAAGAAGTGCCTGCTCCAGAGTATCTGGCAAGTCGCCTTGGAAAAAATACGTTTCCGCATCGGCTGCAAATTGCATGATGATGATGTCCGGACTCACGATCCAAGCCCCCAGTTTACAGCGGGCAACCCCATCGTCAAAAAAACCTTATGAATGGCTGATTTATCCGCCAGCACCTGCACACTCCTGTCACTTACGGCAAGTCCGGTCTCCGGATTCTGCTGCAGTCCAGCTCATACATCTGCTCCGCAGTCAGACCTCGCTGTTCTATATAAGGCTTTTTAAGTACGCACCATCATTTTTCAATATCTACATCCGCTCCGTCAAGCAGCTCGGAAAATATTTTAAATAAATAATCTATCTCGTTATCATCCTCTACAAACTCATACAAAGCATCGGATTCTTCCCGCTTTGACAAATCCTTTAAGATGTAACATTCTCCTTCTTCGTCATCATCTGCCGCATCGGTTACAAGCAGATAATTCACGCCATTAATTCTGGTCTCTTCCAGAACAAAAAAATCTACAGATTCCCCTGAATCGGTTTCCAGGGTGATTTTCTTTTCTTCGCTGTTCATTCCTTATCTCCTGTTTTTAAGCTGTCTAAATAGCCTTGCAGAATCAGTCCTGCTGCCACCTTATCAATGACCGCTTTTCTGTTTTCCCGCCTTACTCCGCTTTCCATTAAAATCCGTTCCGATGCTACGGTAGTCAGCCTCTCATCCCAAAGGATAACAGGAAGCCCGGTCCGCCTTGTAAGCATCTCTTTAAACTGCTCCGTCTTTTCTGCCCGGTCACCTACCGTGTTATTCATATTCTTAGGATATCCCAAAACTATGGTTTCAATCTCAAATTCCCGAATCAGCTCTTCGATCCGGGCACAGGTTTTTCTCAGTTTATTCTCTTCTTCTCTCGTAATTGTCTCCACACCCTGGGCAGTTATACCCAACAGATCAGAAACTGCAACGCCTACAGTTCTAGAACCAAAATCCAGTCCCATGATTCTCATATTTTACTCTCCACGTCAAATTTATGCAACAAAATGAAGCTGGTGCGCAGCCAACTGTATAAAAACAAACTGCCAGAATCCGCCTGTTCCACTTCATCTGACAGCTAGACTTAAGATTATCCACGTCGTTACTTTAACATCGTATCAATGTATACCCGCATCAGTTCCTCCAGAATCTCGTCCCGTTCTACTTTCATGATAAGACTTCTGGCGTTCTTATGGCTGGTAATATAGGTTGGATCTCCTGACATAATATAACCCACGATCTGGTTGATGGGATTATAGCCCTTCTCTGTGAGGGCAATATAAACCTGTTCCAGTACCTGGCTTACGTCCATTTTATTTTCCTGCACCGCTTTGAAAAATTGTGTGTTATGAATATCGCCCATGTTTCTCACGTCCTTTAACTGTTCTCCTATATTTTAAACCATAATCATGGATTCGGCAAGATAAAAATTATTTTTGTCCGTTAAGGTTTAAAAACATGATCTCATCGTTGAGCATTTCCCCAAGGATTCCTTCCACGATTTTCCCTTTCAGACCTTCTTCATAAGGGACCACTGCTTTTACATATTCTCTGGTATGACCGATCATATAGGTGGTTCCATCCCACTCATAGGCTTCCTCCATCAGAACCTGGGCCCTGCTGCCTGTGCAGGACTTCCGGTATGCCAGCGACATCTCTTTTTCCAGTTTTAAAAGTTCATTGCTTCGAACCGATTTTACAGATTCCGGTATCTGATCCGTCATCTGTGCCGCCCTGGTCCCGTTTCTTCTGGAATATTTAAACACATGCATTTCATAAAAACGCACCTTTTCCAGATATTCCCTGGTGACCAAAAATTCTTCTTCCGTCTCCCCTGGAAATCCAACAATAACGTCTGTGGTAATGGCCGGATTAGGAAATGCTTTTCTAAGGATTTTGCAGCAGTTGAAATACTCTTCTGCGGTGTAACAGCGATTCATCCGCTTTAAGGTGCTGTCACATCCACTTTGTAAGGACAAGTGGAAATGCGGACAAATCTTATCAAGGGAAGACAGGGCTGCCGCAAACTCTTCCGTCACAATCCTCGGCTCCAGAGAACCCAGACGGATTCGTTTCAACCCTTCAATGTCATGGATTTTAACGATCAGATCCAGAAGGGTCAGACGTTCTTCCTCCGCAAAATCCTTTCCATATGAGCTTAAATGGATGCCGGTCAGCACCACCTCCTGAAAGCCGGAGCCGATCAGACGCTTAATCTCTTCTGCCACCTCTTCCGGTCTGCGGCTGCGCACCTGGCCTCTGGTATACGGAATAATGCAGTAGCTGCAAAACTGGTTGCAGCCATCCTGGACCTTGATAAAGGCTCTCGTATGATCCGCTATTTTATCTATGGATAGACTTTCATATTCCCTGGTTCTGCGGATGTCAATGATGGTTTCTTCCAGTTCTTCCTCCCGGTCTGCAAAGTAATCCTCCAGAATGGGTACCAGTTCTGTCTTTTTGTTGTTTCCGATCACCAGGTCCACAGCTTCATCCTTTTTCAGTTCTTCTCCTGCTGCCTGTACATAACAGCCGGCGGCCACAACAACGGCTTCCGGATTCATGTTTTTTGCGCGGTGAAGCATCTGTCTGGACTTTCTGTCTGCAATATTGGTTACGGAGCATGTATTTATAATATAAACATCCGCCTTTTCTGTAAAGGGGACAATTTCATATCCAGCGCGTTCCAGAAGCTGCTGCATGGCCTCTGTTTCGTATGAATTAACCTTACAGCCAAGGTTGTGCAGGGCTGCCTTTCTCATTTTATTTTCTCCTATCTAAATTATCAGTTTATTCGCATTTTTTTCATGTAAAATTACCATTGACTTTTATATCATATGTCAGTAGTATTGAAGGGAAAAGAGGACTATCCCTCAATAAATGAAAGAGCTAATATAAAGGAGGTTTTCCCATGAAAACAGTTCGTATATCTTTAAATTCTATTGATAAAGTAAAATCTTTTGTAAATGATTTAACAAAATTTGATACCGACTTTGATCTTGTTTCCGGCAGATATGTGATCGATGCAAAATCGATTATGGGTATTTTCAGTCTGGATCTTTCCAAGCCCATCGACTTAAACATTCATTCCGAGAATGAGGTTGATGAAATCATCAGCGTTTTATCTCCATATATCGTAGATTAATCAGGAATCAGGTTTTAAAATGGGGCCCGGCCTTTGATGCCGGTCCCCTTTTTTATTTCTTTTCTTTAACACCAGACCTTTTCCACAGTGCTTATGGCCGTCTCAACCAATTCATCAATTTTCTCCGCCAGATTTTCCTCTGAACGCCTGATCATCTTTAAACTGGGTTTTGTTACCGGGTGCTTTGCCACAAATATGGTGCAGCAGTCTTCAAACGGAAGCACCGAAGTCTCATACGTGCCGATTTTTTCTGCTACGTCCACGATTTCCTGCTTGTCAAACCCAATCACTGGACGGAACACAGGCATGGTGGCTGCATCATCTGTGGCTGCCAGTGACTGCATGGTCTGAGATGCCACCTGTCCGATGCTTTCCCCTGTAATGAGTGCGGAGGCACCGCTATCTTCTGCCAGACGCTCTGCGATCTTCATCATATACCGTCTCATGATGATGGTCAGCTCTTCATGAGGGCATTTGTCATAGATGTATAGCTGAATGTCTGTAAAATTCACGATATGAAGCCGGATGGCACCGGAATATCTGGAGACAAGCTTTGCTAAATCCACCACCTTCTGTTTTGCACGGTCACTGGTGTATGGCGGCGCATGAAAGTAAACTGCGTCAATCTTAACTCCGCGTTTTGCGACCATGTAACCTGCAACCGGGCTGTCAATGCCGCCGGATAAAAGAAGCATGGCCTTTCCGTTGGTCCCAACCGGCATACCTCCCGGACCTGGAATCACGTGGGAATAAATATTGATTTTGCTGCGCACTTCCACATGAAGCATCACTTCCGGCTGATGGACGTCTACCTTTGTATCCGGAAATGCCTGAAGAATGATTTCTCCCAAATCCCGGTTGATCTGCTCAGAGTTTACCGGATATCTCTTATTGCCTCTGCGTGTATTGACCTTAAAGGTGAAATTCTTCTCCTCGTAAAACTCTTCCACATAGGATAACACCTGTTTCTTTAAATCTTCATAGCCATTGTCTTCCACCTGTACCATAGGACAGATTGCCGCAATGCCGAAAATGCGTTTTAGTGCATCGACCACTTCATCAAAATCGTATTCGGATTCTGCTGTGGCATAGATTCTTCCCGATTCCTTGGATACCTGAAAATCTCCGTCGATCCTCTTTAAGGAATGTCGGATATTGGTTACCAGGGCATCTTCAAATAAGTAACGGTTCTTTCCTTTTACGCCGATCTCTGCGTACTTGATTAAAAATGATTTATATTGCATCTGCTGTCCTTTCTATCAAACACTTCCTACCCCCTTTGGTACCGTCTGAGTACAGGAAGGATTTCTTTTAATTTATCCATACAGTAATCCACTTCTGCTTTCGTATTAAAAATCCCGAAACTAAACCGAAGTGTAGAGTCCAGAAGTTCTGATTTTACGCCGATTCCTTTTAATGTACCGCTGACTGCCGGGTGATTGGAGGAACAGGCCGATCCGGAGGACACATAGATCCCCTTTTCTTCCAATGCGTGCAGCAGCACTTCACTTCGGGTACCGGCAAAGCTGGCGCTTACAATCTGAGGGGCCGATAATTCACCGGGAAAACTGTTCACAGTCACCCCTTCGATCTCTTTCAAGCTCTCGATCATGTAATCCTTTAAGTCCATAAGAGCCTGAACCTTTTTTGCGTGATCTGTGTACATGATTTTAGCGGCAACGGCAAGACCTGCGATCCCCGGAACATTTTCCGTACCGGAACGCATGCCTCTTTGCTGTCCTCCCCCATAGATCAGGGGCCGGATCTTCACTTTCTGGTCGATATACAAAAAACCTACCCCCTTTGGTCCATGAATCTTATGAGAGCTGACCGACAATAAGTCGATTCCCTGGCGCTTTGGGCGGATAAGGAATTTTCCATAGGCCTGTATCCCATCCACATGAAAAATTATGGCAGGATTCTTCTTTTTTATAATCTTTGAAATGGCTTCTATGGGTTCCACTGCACCGATTTCATTGTTTACATACATAATTGAAACTAAGATCGTCTCCGGGCGGATGGCCGCTTCCAGCTCTTCCAAAGAAATATGTCCCTGGGAATCCACCGAAAGATAAGTAACCGAAAACCCCTGTTCCTCTAACATTGCCAGAGGGTTATACACGGACGCATGCTCAATGGCAGTGCTGATGATGTGATTCCCTGCCCGTCTGTTTGCCATGGCAGTTTCAATCAAAGCCATATTATTGGATTCGGAACCCCCGGAGGTAAATACAATCTCCTTTGGTTCAACTTTTAAAGTCCAGGCAATGGTTTCTGCCGCCTCTTTGACATACCGCTCTGCTTCCATCCCTTTTTTATGCTTGGAAGAAGGATTGCCGTAATCCTCCGTCATAATCTTTAAAACCATATCTTTCACCGGCTCCAGCACTTGTGTGGTGGCCGAATTGTCAAAATAAACTTCCATCTATGTTATATCCCACTCCTTTTCCAAACCAGCAGGATTCCTCCTGCTGCCAGAAAGCCATCCCTAAGGTTCCAGTAAAAATGACAGCACTGATAATACGGAAAGTCCGGCTGTTTCCGTCCTTAAAATCCGCTTTCCCAAAGTAATCGGTCTGGCACCAAAGCTTCTCGCAAGTTCTATTTCAGAATCTTCAAATCCGCCTTCCGGTCCAATAAATATGCCGGCCTTCATTCCAGGCTCTATGGCAGAAAGGACCTGTCTTGTTTCCTCCATGCCCTTTGCATGTTCAAACGGGATCACCGTAATATCAAATTCCTTTGAAAAAGCAAGCGCCTTTTCAAAGGTCATGACTCCGGTTACCTCCGGCACGATCAGCCTTCCGGACTGTTTGGCGGCACTTTCAGAAACAGACCGCCAGCGGCGGAGCTTTGATTCTTCTTTCTTTTTATCTAATTTCACCACCGTCCGTCTGGTTTCTACCGGAACGATCTGGTAAGCTCCAAGCTCCACGGCTTTCTGAATGATGAATTCCATCTTATCACTCTTTGGAAGTCCCTGAAACAGGTAAATTTTTGCAGGCAGTTCCTTTCCTGTCTCATCCACGGAAAGAATCCGGGCAACCACTTCCAAGGATGTCACTGATACGATTTCGCATAAATAATCCTTATCCACACCATTGCTGATAAGGACCTTTTCTCCGGCTCCCATGCGCAGAACATTCTTTATATGGTTGACATCGGGGCCGGTAATTGTAATGCTTTCTTCCCCGATCTGGTCCTGATGAATAAAAAAGTGATACATCTTATCCCTCTTTCTACTTTTTTCTGACCGTTACGGAAACCCATTCGCCCTGATAGGTGATCTCCACCAGTTCAAAAGCCTGATTTTCAGCAAATGCTTTTTTTACCGCTTCTTCCTTCATATTAATGATACCGGAAGTGATAAAAATTGCGCCTTTTTTCATATGAATTGGAATTTCCTTCTGAAGCAGAATAATGATATCAGCCAGAATATTCGCCACAACCACGTCATAGGCTTCAAAACCGGCTTTTTTCTGAACCTCTTCGTCATCAATGATATTTCCCTTTAAAACCTGAAACTTTTCGGGGGCAATCCCATTGGCTTCCATATTTTCCTTCACTGCAACGATGGCGTTCTCGTCAAGGTCCGTTCCAAAGACTTCTTTTGCTCCCAGCTTTAAGCCAGTGATCCCCAGAATACCGCTTCCGGTTCCTACATCAAGAAGCTTTGTCTCAGGAGTCACATATTTTTTCAGCTGCCGGATGCAAAGCTGTGTCGTCTCATGCTGCCCGGTTCCAAAAGCAGTGCCGGGATCAATTTCGATCAAAAGCTTGTCCTCGTGCTCTTTTGGGACTTCTTCCCAGGTTGGCTTGATCAGAATATCATCTACGGTGAATGGTTTAAAGTACTGTTTCCAGTTATTGATCCAGTCCTTATCCTCTGTCTCACTTGATTCTATGGTACAGGCACCCAGATCCGTAAACATGGAAAGTTCTGAAAGTCCTTCGTTCACCCGTTTTAACATTTCATCTATATTGATATCTGAATCAGGGTCCAGATAAAAGCTCACCTTTGCAATGCCTTCATCCGGCGGAAGTTCCGGAAGGATATCTATGAACATGCCTTTTGTCTCCGCTTCCGTAAGAGGCGTATTATCCTCAATTTCAATTCCTTCTATTCCGATCTCATCAAACATGCTGCTGATTAAATCAACCGCTTCCGTAGTTGTTGTCAGTGTAAACTTTTTCCATTTCATAGCAATCTTCCTATCCTTTTATAATTTTCACAAACAGGCAGATGAGCACCACTAAAACTACCGGTCTCACAATCTTCAACCCATTTTTTACAACAAGACCTGACCCGATGTAATGGCCTGCAATGCAGAAAAGTCCGGCTGCAAGGCCCAAAGGAAGCAGAACTTTTCCATTTATCAAAAATGTCACCAGCGCTGCGATATTGGAGGACAAATTGATCACTTTGGTCGTACCGGAAGCACTTCTCACATCCATTTTCGCAAGTCCGGTCAACAAAAGAAGTAAAAAGGTGCCGGTTCCCGGACCGTAAAATCCATCATAGCATCCTACCACAAGCGCTGCCCCAATGCTGATAAGCAACTGTTTCTTATGGGGCATCCTGACTTCTATGGTGTCTCCCATATTTTTATTTTTAAGAACATAAAAAGCTACAACCGGAAGTACCACGATCATCATGCCTTTTAATATCTCTTCACTGGCAAGAAGCGACAAATGAGCCCCGATTACCGATCCGATCACCGCAAATAAAGCGGCAAGCAATGACTGCTTTCCATTGATAAATCCGTTTTTCCCAAACCGGGCCGTAGAAATAACCGTTCCCATAGTGGAACTCATCTTATTGGTTCCCAGGGCCAAATGAGGCGGTATTCCTGCTGCCATAAACGCCGGCAGAGAGATTAACCCTCCTCCTCCTGCAATGGAGTCAATAAAACCTGCAAGAAAAACAAGGGGACACACGATCAGATACTGGTACATATGAGGTTTCCTTTCTACTGTTCAAACTAAACCACATGATATCATAACATACAATGAAATTGGTTGCAAGCGTATTAAATCACGGGACTTTTCCTGTATTTTTGAGGTTTAAAAAAATATTTTAAAAATTTTAAAAAAACATGCAATAAAAAATGTATCTAATGCATTAACTAATTGAACGGATGAAAAAGACTTCTGTTTCATTCCGGGTACAAGGGCAAAAAACATATCAAGCAAACGAAATTCCTTGATGCATTACACCCCATCACACCCGCCTGCGTCCTCGGAACTGGAACAGAATCTATTTTCACAAAATTACAATCACAAGCAATAAGAAATTGTAATGATAAAAAGCAGGGGATATATCTGATCGCTGTAGCTATTACAGCATTAGATATGTCTCCTGCTTTTTTATTTTTGTTTAAAAAAGAAAGGCACAGCAGAATCATTTCTGCCATACCTTTTCCACATTTCTCACTTTAAGGCACCATCCGGCCCCACTTGATAGCCATCAGGCGTGACCGTATCGACAAGCAGCTTTCCTAAATATCCATCCGACTTGGTATTAAAATAATACGCTTTGCCTTTGATGATCTGCCAGCCAATCCGCATGGAGCCCAAAGTCCCGTCATCAACGGGGTTTAAATAATAGCGGTACCCGTTCTGATCCGTATACCAGCCGGTCTGCATATGACCGCCCTGGTCAAACCGGTACCATCTGCCATCAATGTATTTCCAACCGTTGGAAGGCCAGGTTCCGTTGCTGTACTGAAACCACCAGCCGCCCGGACTATAACGCCAGCCCCGCTCGTAACTGTAACTTCCCGGACCGTCGTCATCGTCATCTTCTTCCTCATCCTCCCAGCAGTCAGATGAAAAACTCCCCTCAACCGGCCCCTGAAACGTAGTACCAGAACCTTGAAAGCCAGGAAAATCCCGGACCTTTTGTGTCTCGTCAGCCATTGCATTCTGCGGCAGTAAAACCGCAAGAATCACAAGGACTGCCGCAAATGCCAGTTTTCTCTGAACCTTTTTCATTCTTTTCCTTCCTTCTCCAATCATGCCTCAGTCCGGAAATCTATTTAAAGATTCCTTTCTTTTTATGTTTCTCTCCTTCGACGATGCCCTTCATCGCATCGTCAAATTTGCGAAGAGCTTCCTTCTGGGCTTCGGTCATACGCTCGGGTACCTGTACCACCAAAGTCACATAATGATCCCCGCGGACCGCACGGTTTCTCAGGGTTGGAACTCCCTTTCCTTTCAAACGGACCTTGGTATCGGTCTGTGTCCCTGGTTTCACTTCATATTCCACTTCTCCATCCACAGTCTTAATACGGATGGTTCCGCCTAATGCTGCAGTGGCAAAGGAGATCGGAACCGTTGAAAAAATGCTGGTATCCTGACGCTTGAAAATCGGGTGGTTTGATACCACAACCTCCACCAGAAGATCTCCTCTTTCTCCGCCGTTGGTACCTGGCTCTCCGGCTCCTGCCAGACGCACGGCCTGACCATTGTCAACACCTGCCGGAATAACGACCTTGAATTTCTTTCTCTTTGTAATATAACCGGTTCCATAGCAGTCCGGACATTTATCTTTAATGATTTTACCGGTTCCTCCGCAATCAGGACAGGTCTGTACGTTCTGTACCTGACCGAAGAAGGATTGCTGTGTGTACATAATCTTTCCTTTTCCGTTACACTTTGGACATGTAACCGGAGAAGTTCCTGCCCTTGCACCGCTTCCATGACAGGAGACACACTCTTCTTTATAATTGATCTCAATCTCTTTTTCACACCCGAAAATCGCCTCTTCAAAGGTGATCCGCATGCTGGTTCTGACATTGGCACCTCTTGATGGCCCATTGTAATGGGCGCTGCTTCTTCCGCGACCACCGCCAAAAATATCTCCGAATATGTCTCCGAATATATCTCCCATATCAGCTCCGCCGAAGTCAAACCCGCCGAATCCGCCGGCTCCTGCACTTCCGTCAAAAGCTGCTGATCCAAACTGGTCATACTGGCGTCTCTTCTCAGGGTCACTTAATACGCTGTAAGCTTCGGAAGCCTGTTTAAACTTCTCTGCAGCTGCAGCGTCTCCGGAATTCGTGTCTGGATGGTATTTCTTAGCCAATGCCCTGTAAGCCTTCTTAATTGCTGCATCGTCTGCATCCTTGGATACGCCCAGGATCTCATAATAATCTTTTTTACTCTCTGCCATCTTAGGTCTACCTTTCATAAACTAAGGAAGTCCGGCAGGACACAGCCTGCCGAACGGATAAGTTCCCTTAAGCTTTGCTTGCGACCAAACCAGTTTACACCTCTTTGTAATCGCCGTCAACTACATCACTGTCCTGATAAGAAGCATCTGCTGCTCCCATGTCAGGGCCTGCACCTGCTGCTCCGCCCTGAGCCTGTGCCTGCTCATATACCTTTGCAAACAGGGCCTGAGCGCTGGTCATCAGTTTTTCCTTGCCAGCCTTGATGTCTTCAATCTGAGCATCGGTCATTTCATCCATAGGTGCTCTGTTAATTGCTTCTTTTAATGCATTTAAATCGGCTTCAACCGTTGCTTTATCGTTGGCATCGATCTTATCTCCAACTTCCTGAAGTGCTTTTTCTGTCTGGAATACCATAGAATCCGCATCATTTCTGGCATCAATGCCCTCTTTCCGTTTCTTATCCTGTGCTTCGTATTCAGCAGCTTCTCTTACTGCCTTTTCGATATCGGATTCAGACATGTTAGAACCGGAAGTAATGGTAATATGCTGTTCTTTGCCTGTTCCTAAATCTTTCGCGGAAACATTCACAATACCGTTGGCATCAATATCGAATGTAACTTCGATCTGAGGAACTCCTCTCTTTGCAGGCGGGATTCCATCAAGACGGAACTGGCCTAAGGTTTTATTGTCTCTTGCAAACTGTCTTTCTCCCTGTACTACGTGGATATCTACGGCAGTCTGGTTATCTGCTGCTGTGGAGAATATCTGGCTCTTCTTAGTAGGAATCGTAGTATTTCTCTCAATCAGCCTGGTTGCTACGCCGCCCATTGTCTCGATGGATAAGGAAAGCGGAGTTACATCTAACAGAAGGATATCGCCTGCGCCTGCATCTCCGGCAAGCTTACCACCCTGGATGCTGGCACCGATAGCAACACATTCATCCGGATTCAAGGACTTGGAAGGCTCTTTGCCTGTCAACTGTTTTACTTTTTCCTGTGCAGCTAACATACGGGTAGAACCACCGACTAAGAGTACCTTTCCTAAATCGTTTGCTGTCATACCTGCATCTTTTAATGCGTTCTGTACCGGAATGGTGGTACGCTCAATTAAATCTGCGGTAAGCTCATCAAACTTTGCTCTGGTCAGGTTCATATCCAGATGTTTCGGACCTTCTGATGTCGCAGTGATAAACGGCAGGTTGATGTTTGTCGTCGTAGAGGAAGAAAGTTCCTTCTTAGCTTTCTCTGCTGCTTCTTTTAATCTCTGCATTGCCATCTTGTCGCCGGATAAGTCAACGCCTTCTGCCTTCTTGAATTCATCTACCAGCCACTGGGTAATGCGGTTATCGAAATCATCACCGCCCAGATGGGTATCACCGTTGGTGGAAAGTACTTCGATGACACCTTCACCGATTTCAATGTTGGAAACATCAAACGTACCACCACCTAAATCGTATACCATGATCTTCTGTTCTTTTTCATTGTCAAGGCCATATGCCAGAGCGGCTGCCGTCGGCTCGTTGATGATACGTTTTACATCAAGACCGGCAATCTTTCCGGCATCCTTGGTTGCCTGACGCTGTGCATCGTTAAAATAAGCAGGAACTGTAATAACCGCTTCTGTTACCTTCTCGCCTAAATAAGCCTCTGCATCTGCTTTTAATTTCTGAAGAATCATTGCAGAAATTTCCTGAGGAGTGTAGCTCTTACCGTCAATGGTTACTTTATAATCTGTACCCATATGTCTCTTGATGGAAGAGATGGTACGGTCCGCATTCGTAACGGCCTGACGTTTTGCAGGTTCTCCTACCAGTCTCTCTCCATTCTTTGTAAATGCTACAACAGACGGGGTGGTTCTTACACCTTCGCTGTTGGGGATTACAACTGGTTTACCGCCTTCCATAACGGCTACACAGCTATTTGTTGTACCTAAGTCAATACCAATGATCTTGCCCATAGTTTTTTCCTCCTATTTATGAAACAAATGTAAAATGTTTTCTGATTTCATGATCTATTGTTAATTTGCTACCTGCACCATGGAATGTCTTACCACAGTATCCCGGTAGATATAACCCTTTTGAAGTTCCTGGGATACGATATTCTCTCCCAGAGACTCATCTTCAATATGCATCACTGCATTGTGGAAATTTGGATCAAACGGCTTTCCAACCGCTTCAATCGGTTTTACCCCTGCCTCTTCCAACGCTTTTATAAGCTGTTTGTAAATCTTTTCCATTCCATCTGCAAAAGGCGATGCCTTTTCCTCTTCCGGAATTGCAGCCAGACCTCTTTCAAAATTGTCAACGACCGGTAAGATCCGTTCAATGATATCTCTTGCTCCAACTTCAAACATGGCTGCCTTTTCTTTTTCTGTTCTCTTTCTGAAATTGTCAAATTCAGCCATACTTCTTTGCAGACGGTCTGTCAGTTCTTCGATCTTTTCATCTCTGGGATCGTTCTTTTCTTTCTTTTTTCCGAAAAAGCCTTTTTTTGCAGATTCACTTTTGGCACTGTCCTCTTCCTTTTGATCCGTCTCAGAAGAATTCTCTTCCGGACAGGATTCTGTATCTTCGTTCTCTTTCTCAGAGGAAACAGCATCTTCCGTATCAACTACCTCGTCTGCCAGATTCTCTTCTGTCAGATTCTCATCTGTCTTCACTTCTTCCATGCTCAATGTTCTACCCTTTACCTTTCATCTTTTTTCAATATTGTATCCAGCTGCGTCATTAAATTACGCAGAGTGCTTAAAACTTTCTCATAATCCATACGCTTTGGCCCAATAATGCCGATGGTTCCGCGAAGTCCTTCGCCAAGCTCATAATTAGCTGTTACAATGCTGCAGTCCTTCATATCCTTGACCGGTGCTTCATCGCCGATGTATACCTGAATTCCGGAATTTTCCTCTGAGCCGTTGACATCGTCCACAAGCTCCTGCAAAAGTTCTTTCTGTTCCAGGGTTCCGATCAGCTTGCTTGCCTTATCCCCATCGCTTAATTCGGGATACTTAAAAATATTGGTAGCGCCGCTGGTATAAATCTGGAGGTCTTCATCGTCTGCATGAATGGCTGCTGCCACTTCCGTGAGCACGCAGTCAACTACCTCCGAATGAGGGCCGGCCTGGATCTTCAGCCTGCTGATGACCTCAAGGTTGATTTCTTCTATACTCAGTCCGTTTAGTGCACTGTTTAAAAGAATGTTAAGATTTAAAAGTCCTTCGTCTTCCAAATCCTTTTGAATCGGAATCATAGTGTTCTTTATGATATTCCCCTCAATGACGATCACCACCAGAAGCTTCCCTTCATCCACTTTGGAAAGCTGTATAAACTTCAATTTGTTCCGATGGTACTGGGGAGCGCTTATCATGGCCGCATAATTGGTGTTCTGAGCAAGAAGCTTTGCCATCTGCTTTAACAGAAGTTCCACCCGGTCCACTCTCTTTAGCATCAGATCCTTGATCTCAGTCACTTCTTCTTCCTTCTCCTGCATGATCTGATCGACGTAAAAGCGATATCCTTTATCAGAAGGAATTCTGCCTGCCGAGGTGTGAGGCTGTAAAATATAGCCAAGCTCCTCTAAGTCAGACATCTCATTACGGATAGTGGCGGAGCTTAAATGCAGATCGGTGTACTTTGAAATAGTACGCGATCCCACCGGTTCCCCGGTTTCCAGATAAGTTTTAATGATTGCTTTCAAAATCGTCACTTTCCGTTCATCAAGCTGATCTTTATCCTTCAAACTGCCACGCTCCTTTCCTGAGTCATTATTAGCACTCAACCTTTGGGAGTGCTAACATCTTCTTTTCATAATATATGCTTTTTTTCTACATTTGTCAATACATTCGTATAAAAAAATTCCGTTAAGTTTTTGTGACTACATTCTACATTTTTTCTCATTCTTCAAGGATATATTACAAAGCTGTTGACATTTTATGCTTGACATTTAACACTTTTGTAATATAATAGTAACTGATACACCATAACAACACGATTGCGAGGTAAATCATGAAGTGTTTTTCAGGTAAATTACGAATCACTGGACTCCTGACATTCCTTTGTATTCTGCTGTTATCTACGACTGCAATGGCAGACGAAGTGTCCGGAAAAGAACAGACTGCAGAGGATGTACAATCTGAACGTGTCCAAACGGATAAGCAAACCATAAAAAACGAAACGGGAAACGAAGAAAGCTCTGAACATAACGAAGCATCAGAGAAAGAAATCGGACCTGGGATAAAAAAAGAAACAGAACCGCCAAAAACAGAGCCGGCAGGACCTGTTTATGAAAAAGGAGCATCTCTGGGATTTTTCTCTGCCACTGCTTATTGCCCCAGCAGAAGCGGAAAGATCGGAAGGACCTACTCCGGAACAGTACCAACAGCAAATCATACGCTGTCCGCAGATATCACCCTCCTGCCCATCGGCACGAAGGTCATGATCGACGATGTGATCTACACTGTAGAGGATACCGGAAGCAGCATCAAAGGGAAGAAGATTGATATTTTCTTTGGCAGCCGGCAAGAAGCACTGAACTTTGGTAGACAGACAAAAGAATTATTTGCAGTGGTTGTTAAATAATACAAGTCCATACGGCGCCCAGAAAAGCGATTGTTTTCGCTTTCTGAGGTGCTTTTTTTTTACGTCCGTTTTTCTGCATCAGCCCCTTTTTACCTGGCTTTTCCTGAAAAATACGGGAAAATGTGTAAAATTATTTACTTGTACCTCATTTATTACAAATCTGTTACATATAATTATAATAGTATTAAATCGTATTACGGATTGTAAAAAAGAAAGGAAGCAATTGTATGATGCAGAAAAGAAAGAACATTTCATGGTTCCTCGGAACTTTACTAATGATGGTATCTGTATTTTTAGGTGCAACCGAGGCTTATGCGCTTCCGGTAACCGGCATCGTTGATGAAGCAGATGAAAAAAGCATCAGGGGCTGGGCGCTGAACCCTTCCGACCCTCTTGCAGCCGTTGAAGTGAAGGTGGTCATATTAAACCAGACAAGCGGACAGGTCGCTGCAGAGCTTTACACTACCGCCTCCCAGCACCGGGAAGATTTAGCAGCCCAGGGAACCGGTACCGGGGATTACGGATTTGAAATAACCGTTCCCTGGGAGACTTACGGAAACGGCGCCTACCTGGTAGAAGCCTATGCCGCAGGCCAAAAGCTTTCCGGTACCAAGGTGCATGGCGTGGGTGTTACAGTTCCTGTGACTACTCTCCGTTCCCTAGGCACCTTCCGTACCACTGCCTACTGCCCCTGCAGGCAGTGCTCCGGGAAATGGGGCGGACGTACCAGCACCGGAACCGTTGCCACCGCAAACCATACGATCTCCGTGGACCCCCGCGTGATTCCTTACGGAACCCGTCTTATGATCGGCGGAGTGATCTACACTGCGGAAGACTGCGGAGGGGGCGTAAAGGGAAGACATATTGATATCTTTTTTAATACCCATGGGGAGTCCCGGAATTATGGTTCCCGGAGTGCAGAGGTTTATCTGGTGCCGTAATTGGAGACATATCAGCCATGAAAAAACAGGCGATGGAAGCGGCCAAATAGATTTTCCCATTTGCTTCCACGCCTGTGTTTTAATTTTAATGCGTTTTATAACAGGAACTGGCTCATCACATAATTGCTCAAGTCAACCCCCCGTAAAGTGAGACGATAATACCCGTCTTTGAATTCCATTAAGCCGTCCCGCTCCAGACCTTCAAGAATCTGTCCATACACGTTCCGGATATTCTGCCCAAAATTACTTATAAAACCGTGGGCGGAAACTCCTCTTGTAAGGCGCAGGCCAAGAAACATATACTCTTCCATTTTTTCATCAATACTAAGCCGTTCTAATTCCTGTCTGAGCACCCTGTTAAAATCTTCTTCCTGATAAAAGCGGGCATTGCAGTAGTCGTTTAAATCGGCAGTGTTGTGAAAGCGGCATCCGTTCATGTAGGAAGATGCCCCCAGTCCCAGTCCCAGGTACTCCATGCCGGTCCAATAGCCAATATTATGTCTGCACTCGTATCCCTTTTTGGAGTAATTGGAGATTTCATACCGGTCGTATCCCTGCTCTTTTAAAAATTCCTGGGTCAGGTAATACATTTCCCGTTCGGAATCTTCATCGGGCAGATCCGGCAATGCCATCAAACCACGCCGTTCCTCCACGGTCATGGCATAGCTTTCCATTTCCACATGCTCCCCGTAGCGGTCGTAAAACGGAGTGCCTTCTTCCACGATAAGGCTGTAGGCGGATATATGCTCCGGCTTCAGCATGGTGACTTTTTTCAGGGTATTCTTCCAGGATTCCACAGTCTGGCCTGGAATTGCGGAAATAAGGTCCACATTCACATTATCAAAACCAGCCATACGGACCCGCTGATAACTTTTTAAGAATTCATCAAATGTATGGATTCTTCCAAGATAGCGCAGTTCTTTATCATCCGCCGATTGAAGCCCGATGCTGATCCGGTTGACTCCCGCACTCCGGTAGCAGGAAAGTCCTTCTGCCGTAACGGTGCCGGGATTTGCTTCCATGGTGATTTCTGCTTCGGGGTGAATATCAAAGCGGTTTTTGAGGGCTTTAAGTACTGCCTCCATATCTTCTGTCTTTAATATGGAAGGAGTGCCTCCTCCTATGAATACACTGACCACCTGATAGTCTGCTGCACAAGCACTCTGATATTCGATCTCTTCCAATAATTTATCCGTGTACTCCCGCTGCATCCGCACATTTCCCGGAAAAGAGAGGAAATCACAGTAAGCACATTTGCGTGCACAGAACGGGATATGCACGTAGATCTCCAAATTCTTTTTATTCATCATCTAATTTCAGTACGCTCATAAATGCCTTCTGCGGTATCTCTACATTACCGACCTGGCGCATACGTTTTTTACCTTCCTTCTGCTTTTCAAGAAGTTTTTTCTTACGGGAAATATCGCCGCCGTAGCATTTGGCAAGGACGTCTTTTCTCATGGCCTTAACGGTTTCACGGGCAATGATCTTACCGCCGATGGCAGCCTGTATGGGAATTTCAAAAAGCTGTCTTGGGATTTCCTCCTTTAACTTCTCACACATTCTCCTGCCTCTGTCATAGGCGGACTCGGCATGGACGATAAAGGATAAGGCATCCACTTCTTCCTTATTGACCAGAATATCCAGCTTCACAAGCTCGGAACGCTCATAGCCTTTTAGTTCATAGTCAAAGGACGCATAGCCTCTGGAACGGGATTTTAAAGCATCAAAGAAATCATAAATGATTTCGTTCAGAGGAAGTTCATATTTTAACAGCGCTCTTGTGGCTTCCATATATTCCATGCCAAGGTAAACGCCGCGGCGTTCCTGACACAGCTTCATGATTGCACCTACAAATTCCGTGGTCACCATGATCTCTGCACTTACGATGGGTTCTTCCATATATTCGATTTCCGTCGGGTCAGGAAGATTGGAGGGGTTTGTAAGCTCCAGCATCTCGCCGTTCTTTTTATAAACCCGGTAAACAACGCCGGGAGCAGTGGTCACAAGATCAAGATTGTATTCTCTTTCCAACCGTTCCTGGATCACTTCCAAATGCAGGAGTCCTAAAAATCCGCATCGGAAACCAAACCCAAGGGCAAGGGAGGTCTCCGGTTCAAAGAACAGGGAGGCATCATTTAACTGAAGCTTCTCCAGTGCCTCCCGCAGATCATTATAACGTGCACCGTCCGCAGGATAAAGTCCGCAGTAAACCATGGGGGTTACTTTTTTATAACCGGAAAGAGGCTCACTGCAGGGTCTGTCCGCATGGGTAATGGTATCACCTACTGCAGTATCCTTTACGTTCTTGATGCTGGCGGCCAGATAGCCTACCATGCCTGCACTCAGCTCCTCACAGGGAATAAACTGTCCGGCTCCGAAATAACCTACTTCCACCACGTCTTCCACCGCACCAGTGGCCATCATACGCACTTTATCGCCCTTTTTAATGGTTCCTTCCTTTAC
Source organism: Lacrimispora sinapis (assembly GCF_043633585.1). Lineage (NCBI taxonomy): Bacteria > Bacillati > Bacillota > Clostridia > Lachnospirales > Lachnospiraceae > Lacrimispora > Lacrimispora sinapis. The sequence continues at coordinate 2,835,207 of NZ_CP141832.1, forward strand.
ACGGAAAAATACGATAACCCCTTTATAGGAATCATACAGGGAGTCAAAAATCAGGGCTTTTAAAGGTGCCTCGGGATCACCGGCCGGAGCAGGAATCTTTTTAACAATCGCCTCTAAGACTTCTTCCACATTCAGTCCGGTCTTTGCTGAGACCCGGGGCGCATCCTGGGCTTCAATCCCGATGACATCCTCGATCTCCTGCACCACCCGGTCCGGCTCTGCGCTTGGAAGATCAATCTTATTCAAAACCGGAAATACGTCAAGGTTATGATCCAGTGCCAAATACACGTTGGCCAGGGTCTGTGCCTCGATTCCCTGGGAAGCATCCACCACCAGGATCGCACCGTCACAGGCCGCAAGGCTTCTGGAAACTTCATAATTAAAATCCACATGACCCGGTGTATCAATCATGTTAAAGATGTACTCTTCCCCATCCTTTGCTTTGTATACGGTACGTACCGCCTGGGCTTTGATAGTGATTCCCCGTTCCCGTTCCAAATCCATATTATCTAACACCTGAGCCTGCATCTCCCGATTGGTGAGCAGTCCGGTCTTTTCTATAATTCTGTCTGCAAGGGTAGATTTCCCGTGATCAATATGAGCGATAATACAAAAATTACGTATCTTATTCTGCTGGGCAGCTGCCATAAAGTAAACTCCTCTTTTCTGATGTTTCTGATTTGTTCCGGTGCTTTCCACAGGAAAAGATAATCAGCCGGAAACCTATGATATCTCTAAAAATATACCATTAAAATCGAAGATTGTCCACTGTCAAAGCGTTGACGAAACATAGAAACTCCACCCTTTTCCGCCGCCAAAGTTTAAAAGGGTGGTATATTCCCTCTTATTGATTTCCTTTCAACACCATATCCAGAACCTCCGCAAGCGGTTCCATGGCATTTAATGCCTCCTGATATGTATTTGTCTGAGCACCTACTTCTATGAGGGAGGACCTTGCTCTTAAATGCTGGTTGTAACGGAGTCCTTTTATGTAAATTTTGCGGGTCAGACTGGGAAAATACGCTGCGGAATCAAGCTGCATCTGAAAGCTGAAAGCAAGATTCTTTTCCCGGTACGGATTGGGAAGGTATTCAATCGGCCCCTCCGGAGTCTGGCTCACACCGTTAAAAAACATAATAGGAGCCGTGGGTTTTCCATTTACCTGATTTACCATATGGAGACTTTCATTCACCCCATCCCGGTGAATGTCCAGAATTACTTCAATGGAAGGATTTTTCTGCAAAATCCCGGTAATTCCTTCCAGTGCATAAGTATATGCCTTATTTCGGTCCAGTTTTCCGTTTTGCAGATCGTAAACGGATGTATCGTGTATGACATTATATCCCTTATCGGTCAAAAGTTTGGTAAGATAAGTGCCGATCCCCACAACCGTGGCATCGGGTTTATCCGGTCCGTGATCCGCAAATTCCTCCTGGGAGTGGGTATGGTAAATGAGGATCTGAGGTTTGTCATTTCCGCCCTCCAGCGTAAAATCCTCTGCCAGAAAATTCTCCGCTTTCATTAGATCTCTGCCCGCGGTGGTAGAGGTATGGATGCTGTAAAAATGCTTGATAAGAAAATCATAATCCGCCAGCTGCTCTTTTAAATATGTGGTTCCCACAATGGGCCAGACGTTACTGGAGGCACAGGTGAGGGAAGCATTCTTTTGATCGGACGCGACTGCTGGCTGCTGACCGGAGGGAGTCTCCGTCTTCTGCTCTGTCTGGGCTTTTTGTGTTCCTGCATTGACGGAACCGTCTTCTTTGCTTTCTTCTCCGCCGTCATAGAGCAGAAAGCTATGTTCCTCATAAAATTTCCCGCTTTCCAAATATCCTTTATAGGAGGGGTCCGCCTCTTCATAAGCACCCGCTCCTTTGCTGCCATCACCGGCATAGCGGTAAAGAGGGGACTGGTTGATCAGGAAATGAAAGAATGCACCTCCGATGGAGTCTTCTTTTTTCTCTGTTTTGTTTCCGGTATTTTCTTCATCCCACACAGCCGCAGGATACTGGTGCCGCCAGATATAGGAAACACCGAAACCAGCCCCCTCTTTTACCAACGCTTCTGCCTTGCTTAAATCCGCCTTTTTTCCGACCTCAGAACCTTCTCTTATACTCAAGAAAACGGCCAGAATCAGGCTTACTGCAATCATCATGTTTTTAATGAACCAATTTATGAAACTGTTTCTCTTATTCATAGCCGCCTTCCTGCACCATCGTTCTTAATATCCTATGCGGAAAGCCTGCCTTTTACTACGAATCTTCCTGTCCCAAAAATGCCAGGTGAATTCCTTCCGAGATGGTAAAGCTCAGTTCCTTGACGGTCTCATCAATGTCAGGGGGAGTCACATAAAGAGGACCAAACTCCGGTTCCAGCAGTTCCTTAATCAGATCATACTGTTCGTCTGAGCTGAGTTTTCCTATGAAATCTCCCATCCCTTTTGTTTCCATATTTTCCGACAACGCTCCGATCATTGCAGAAACCGTATCATGGACAATGGCGGCAGCACCGACGACCGTGGGAACACCAATGGCCATCACCGGGATTCCAAGGCTTTCCTCCGTCAGGCTGTGCCTGTGGTTGCCCACTCCGGACCCGGGATGAATGCCCGTATCCGTAAGCTGAATGGTGGTGCCCAAACGTTTTACACTTCTGGCTGCCAGCGCATCAATGACAATAATTAAATCGGGCTTTGTTTCTTTGATAATTCCTTTTAAAATCTCAGCACTTTCCATACCGGTCTGTGCCATAACCCCGGGAACAATACCGCTGATCACCGGCATACTTTTCCCCTTCCAGAAATCCTCTCCATACTGGACCTTCAGATGCCTTGTTACCTGAAGATTATTAAGAACCCTTGGCCCAAGGGAATCCGGTGTTACGGAGGAATTTCCAAGGCCGGCCACCAGCACATGGAAATCCGGCTTCCGATAATTTTTCCCCTCCAACAGACGGCTGATCTGGTTGGCCAGTTCTTCGGAAACTTCTCTGTGATAATTTTCATCTTTGAGTGAAAGCTCATCTGCCTCCAGAGTAATGTAGGTACCAATGGGTTTTCCCATGGCCTTTTCGCCTTTTTTGTCTAAAATTTTCACCTCGGTCATTTTTATGTGGCTGTCAAAACGATGCCACTCCCGCAGCGACACACCGGAGATTTCTCCGCCGTCGCCAGGGAAACTTTCTTTCTCCTCGACCGCCAGATCGGTACGCACTTCAAATGTGTTTTCCATTTCTTCCTCCTTTCCTCCATTTCTAAGGTATTTTCTGCAAAAAAGCGGGAATTATGTATTGACATATGGTCTGAAATTCGTTAGAATACAAAGGTATGTTTACATTGAACTGTCCGTGTCCAGGCTTTGATGCAAAACAAAGAATAATCATATATCATTTTATTGGAGGTGTACAGATTGGCTAACATTAAATCTGCAAAGAAAAGAATTTTAGTAAACGAGACTAAGGCTGCTAGAAACAAAGCGATCAGATCCAAAGTGAAAACATCTATCAAAAAGGTAGAGGCTGCTATTAATGCCGGTGACAAGGCTGCTGCACAGGCTAATTTAATCAGCACTATCACAGAGATTGACAAGGCTGCTACCAAGGGCGTATATCATAAAAATAACGCTTCCAGGAAAGTATCCAGAATCACTAAAGCTGTTAACGCGATGGCTTAATTCATAGAAAAACCATTTATCCCGTTCAGACAAACCCGCTGAATGGGATTTTTTGTTGGAAATGTTTGGAACTGCATGAAGCTGCAAGGAGAAAAGGCGGGGCCGTTTTACCGGTCACCCGCCTTTTCTTATACACGTTTCAATGCCCCAGCCTCATCGGTGCTTAGGGTCATGGTTCCTTGAAACATGCTGCCGTATTCTGTGGCTCTGTAAAGTTTTCCCTTCCAGATGATCCACTGGTCCTTTGCCATGGAACCGTCGGCTGTTAAATAATACCATTTTTCGTCAGCTCCGGTTTTCCAGGTGTTCCGTACCATATGGCCGGCATCATCGAACCAGTACCATTTCTCTTCGTCTTTGTACCAGTCATTTTTTACATAATTACCGGTATTTCCTAAATAAAATCTCCAGCTGCCATCTTCTTCTATCCATCCGGATTTTAATTCTTGGGTTGTCACCAGACGATCCTTAAATCCCTGCCAGGTATGTTTGGTGTGATTGTAAACATAGGGATTGGGACAGATCTTTCCGGTTACATCGTAATGGCGGATTACATGGTCTTCGGAGACTCCGTATTTTTTCATCAATTCCTTTGTCAGCTCTGCGGCTGACTTAACTGTGGCATCTTCAAAATACCAATCTCTGCTGGTGTCAGACTGAATGCCTTTATTTCTGACACATAATTCAATCCCAAGGCTGTTGCTGTTTCTGCATTCCGGGTGTTTGTAGGTTTTGGCGCCGCAATGCCATGCGATGTTTTTGTCTTCCACAGACTGCCATATTTCTCCGTTAAATCCCACAAAATAATGGGCACTGGCACCAATATACTGGGAGGCATAGTATTTGCAGTTTGCCTCTGCACCGCCTAAGGCCCCTACATAATGAATGACAATATATTTGATACGGCCGATATTGCCGTTTGAATAGTTGTATGGCGTTAATAATTGATGAATTTCCATGTTATATGCCTTCCTTTCTTCCGTAAAATCCCATTTCATCCTGGTCAAAGGATTCCCGGAAACGTTTGATTTCCCAGTAATCCGAATCCTTTAAGTTTTCCTGGACCCCCTCCAGTTCCAGACGCGGCATTTCCTTTGTGGCCTCACTTTTTACCATAATCCTTACCTTGTCCTTTCTATTATATTACAATTTTATAATATGATAAGTTTAAGGATGGTGTCCCTGTGGGGGGATGGGGGGATTTTATTTCATTGGCACAGACTTTTGATTTAAAATGTCTATGGCCTTTGTTAGTACCGCAGGTAGCGGGATCCCCATAAGGCCTGCGTTTTCTACTATGGATATCAGTTCGTTTGCCATAAAACCGATGACAACGGTGTCTCGTATGTAGGTTGTCCCAATGGATAGATCCAGCCGGTGGGCGATTAGGACAAAGAACAGGGTCATACTTTTTCTGCATAATCCTTTCCATCCGGCTTTGGATTCCAGGGCGCCTGTTTCTGTCTTGGTACTGCTGTGAAATACTCCTGCTACTGCAAGGCCAGAGAAAAAATCAATGGCCATGAAAAGGATCAGGGTGGCGATGCTGGTGTCCCAGCCGCCGAATAGGGAGGCAGTAAGACTGCCTGTTACGCCTATTGTTGTGCATAAAATATTTTTCATTTTGTTTTTCCTCACTTCTTTTATTTTGATTAGTTAAATAGGTTGTAATGGGGTTTTTCTTCATTAAAAAAATAGAAAGTAACTCAGCCAGTTATCTAATAAATTTCTGCCCCACTGATCCAAAACCAGAAAAGAAAAAAAGGGCAAATCTAACCCAGGATATTTTCATGTATTTACTAAAATCCCAGATCCCCCAACCCAACCATATATTAACGATACAACCGTTTATAAATCCAAAATACGTAATTATAACCGTAGGGAAATAATATGATAAATGAAACATAGCTTTTTCAATCAGTAGCTGAATATCAGATGCTGAAAAAATGGGTATTGTTGCCCAAAAGAATTATTACAGTATTGCCTCTCATATCCGTTCCCTGCATTATTTAAGTTCCAATTAAAAAACAAAAATAAATTTCATTTTTCCAGTAAAATCATATTTTCTTGTATGATATTAAACAATCTTGTCAAGCTCACCACTCAAATCATTTAGGCTGCAGCTTCACTTGCTATATTGTGAATTGTGTTTCTCACTATATAGTTTCATATTTCTTGCTCATTAATTATCTCCCCCCTTATTGGTTAGTAAAATATGTTACGCTTAATCCAAATCCTCTACCTGCAACAATATTATTCGATGGCGAAAGTTCTATTACGTTATTAATCATAACACAATACCCCATCTCTCTAGGGAGACTTGATGCTACAGCTATTCCGCTATTAGAGAATGAAAGCGACGGAAAACCAGATATTCTATAAATCTGTCCCGCAGTCAAATCTGAGGTTACGGTAACATTTAAGGTTATGGAAACCATTGCAACATTTAGATTTCCATGTCTAGAGTATCCTCCTAACAACGTTCCCCAAGTGCAACTCAACCCGGAAGAGGTTAAATAAGCGATTTGTGAACCGTTAGACTGTATAAATTGTCCACCCAAATTACTAACAAACTGATTTTCGTTATAACCAATGCTAATGTTACCCAATATGGTTACGCTTGATGCCCATTCACTTGCTATACCTATCCCATTATTTGAGCCTGATATGGCTGCTATCCAACCAACGGAGTTATCAAATAATATTCCTACATTTCTATTTGATACCTCTGTTTGGTCAATGTAAAATCGTTTAACACCAACTACAGTGATCCCAGGATCTTGTGACGCTGTTATAGATTTAATGTATTGAATATTTAATTCAGTACACTGTAGAATGTTAAAACTTGTCACTTTAGTATTAATAACCTCAACATACTTAATTTCTATATAGAAACAACGTGTTGCCAAAAAGTTTCCTACAATCTTACAACTTATACTTCCCGTTGACTTTACTGCAGGACCGTAAATTCTAAGCTCTCCATTATAGTATCCTATTATCTGCGGACTTTCTGTATAGGTCCCAGCTGCAATATTTATAGTAGCTACATGTCCACCTAAGTCTTTTGGTAATATATCTATAGCATGTTGAATCGTTTGGTAGGGATTCGTTTCGGTACCATCACCGGTCAAATCTGACCCAGTTGTTGAAACATACACCGTAATATGGGTATTTAGGGGCCTTATATCCTCCATAAACTTCCCTACCTTACCCATGAACACCTTTGTTGTCTCTCCCGCAGAGGGAACCGGATACTTCGTATCAATCGTTTCCAATGTCCCAATAACCGTCTCCGAAACATCCCCGCCAGAAGCAGAAACCTTTCCATTCCAGTCATTTTTTTCCGTATCTGTCACAAAGCGATGAGCGGCATCAGGAACGATATCCTTTGCCTTTCCTGAAAAGGCTACGTCTTTCATTTCTGAAAACCACTTTTTTATTTTTCCATGAGTGACGGATAGCGTTTCCCCCGATTCAATATCCTCTCTTAAAACCTCTTGCTCAAATTGTGTAACGGCTGCCGAAGCGTCGCCGTTCTTATCCAGTTTCTTTTTATCCAAATCATTTAGAGATTCATCCAAAAGATCCATGGTCTTATTGTATTCTGAAATATCATAGAAATCATCCGCTTCCGGCTTTGGAAGCTTATAGTTGTTTGTTTCATTCGCCACTGATAAGCACCTCATTTCTTATATGCCTGTGACTCCAGGCTCCCAATTGTTTCTGTGTAAATTTGCTGAGCAAACGATGCTGGTTATAGAGAAGATCTAAATCAATCACCATATTGCATGGTACGAATTCTTCCAGCATTTTTTTTACTTCGTTTAAATTTCTCTTGCTTTTCAAAGCCACACGGATTATGACTCTTTTTTCCGGAGTGATTTCCAGTGTGTATCCATCTTCCCCGCAAAGCACCGAAAGCTTCTGTTTTAATGTGATTTTCGTATATGGAATAATCCGGTTCCACTTGGATAACACTTTAAACCGTCTGTCTTCCAGTGTATTCTGAGACGTCACCTGCATTTGCAACATCTTCTCATAACGGCGCAGGCTTTTTACATCTGAACTTGATATAAACTGATTATGAAACAGCACCTCTGTCTCATCTTCCATTTGCTGTATTTCAGGCTCCATAACTTCCTGAATGACACGCATTTCTTCATACTCCTTCAGGAAATCGGGTATATAGGACAATAAATCAACTTCTCGAATCAATTTCAATCCCTCCATATACCGGAATCTGATTTTTATTCAATTCCAGATTTTCTGCAGCTCCATTGATCTGCGTATTTTTAATGTCATAAATTCCTTCTAACGCCAAAATTCTGGCTTCAATTTGGGATATTCTTACGACGCAGCCATGATCCCCCAGCCCCTCCCAGGAGGCTCTTAGCTCTTTTAAGTAAGATTCTGCCGCCTCTTTGATTTGAGCCTTCAGGTCTTCTTCCTCATAGCTGCTCTCATATTCCAGGGTACACTTCATCTGAATTTTAATCTCTTCTGCCGTATCAACGGTTACTACGTGATCAATGGGAGCCAGACCATCTCCATTTCCTGACATTGCCGGATCCATTGCGTCCTGCACAGTTTGTATCAGCAGATCCGACGCTTTATTATAGTTGGAATCTAAAATGGTCAGCTTTACCGTAGAGGGACCATTCCATGCCCTTGTGATTTTCGTGGCACCTACTCCTGGAATTCCATTGGTCTTATCCAAATAATCCTTGCGGTTTCCGCTAAATGATTTCTCCATAAATGAATTGATATAGGTTTTACGAAAGGCCTCTGTGTCCTCTTCGTCTTCTCCGGGGATGAGAAGATCGGTCAGTTCTATGGAAGTAAGCCCTGAGATAGTTTCCACGGGAACTAAACGTCCAACCTGGCGATTTCCAACCGTTCCCGCTGTTTCACAGGTCAACTGATAGATACCGTTCCCAATGATTTTTGTAACGGTATAATAATAAATTCCGAGACGAAACCGTTGACCTAATTCTACGGTTACTGATTCAGGGTCTGCAACTGCTTTAAAAACGGCGTTTGTTGCAGGACTTGGCTCCATACCTCTCTCTGCGGCCCTGCGGATCAAATTTTCTCTGGAAGCCGTTTCTGCAAAAGTCTCCTTTAATATGGTATCAAACTCTATGTACATGACCTGCATTTCCGCTGCTGCCGCTGATAGGGCGGTATAAATCAGAGACCCTTCCCTCTTATCAAGTCCGTTGGGAACCCGGTCCAGCATACGGCCTATTATTGTCTCATATGTCATATCCTCATACATCAAATACTCACCTCTTTCTCAGCCTCAACCTCTCCCCACATTGTATGTACGGTAAAAGTTACGTGGAGCTTTCGTTCGGATAAACCAAAGGAAAACGAATCCACCTTAGATATACGGTCATCCTGCTGCAAAGCCTCTCTGATCCGTTTCTTTATTTTTGCTTTGACCAGTCCTGCCGGTTTCCCAAACAGATTTTTAAGCTCTGCCCCATAATTCCAGCTATAAATCAGCCATTCAAACCGTTCTGTATTAAGAATACAATAAACAGACTGCCTGACTGCTTCCAGACCATCTACCATATCAAAGATTCTTTTCTTTTCCGTATCTAACCGAAAGGTTTTTGAGGGCTTTTGAACTATTTTTAATTTTTTTTGTAAAATGTCACCTGCTGCCGGTAGCATGAAAATCCTCCTTTCTTACCATGTGCCTATGACCACGTATTGCTGTCCCCCCCGTTTTTGAAGAAGAAGAACTTTTTTCCCTGATTTTAATACGCCTTTTACAGTGACCGTCACCTCTCCTGTTCCTGGTATATTCATGATCCGTTCATGGTCTTTTAATTGTTCGGGGATGATGATCTGCGAATGAAATAAAATGGTTTTCTGGCTTATCTGAATCTCCATAGGAGTTTCACTTATTACCGTTCCAGGTATGACATCGCACGGATCTCCGGCTTCCATTGCCTGAATGACAATTTTTTTAATATTTTCCACCCACTCTACATCAGCCATTAATATTTGCCCCTTTCAATGTTAAATCCATGGTATGGATTCCAGTGTCAATTTTATGGGTTACGGATTCGACCACAAGGTATTTTTTAAGGATCATATCTTTGATATCCATTACCACTGGGATCAGGCATCCTGCCCTCACTCTGATATCTCCAAACGCATCTTTTATAGTCAGGGTTCTGGAAGGAAGATTATACTTGGTTAAATATTTTTCCGCTTGTGCCTGGCCGTCAACCCCTTCCTCAATGGATTCATATTTTTGTAAAATTCCCCATTTATTGATATTTTCCGAATTTTTTGTCGTGTAGACCTCTCTCTTCTTCGTCGAATTGTTATCATGATAGAGTTTAATCTGATTGTATGTATCACTATCAATGCTGACCTTGTAGTCGTAATCTTGAGCAGTTCTGTCATCAATGACAACGTCAAGCTTCATGTTTTCCATGTCATTCAAAGTCAGTTTTCCAGCATCATCATAGAAAACAAATAACTTTCCCTTGTAAATCATGGCTAGATTTAAATTGTTCATGATGATATCCAACAGTGTTTTATCTTTTTCATTTCTGCTTAGTTTTTGTCCGGTATCCACCAATTCTCCGACCTTTAAGTTGTAATCCCCCGCAATCATCTTAATCAAATCACCCGTCGTTAAATCCCTATAATTATAGCTGTCTTTATTTTTCAAATACCGGAGCTGGTCGTAAGCCGTGATTTTCACCTCACCGCTGCTGCTCCAGTTTCTTTCAAATATAAAACCGAAGAAAACCGTTGTCCCATTGACATCCAGTCGGAGGGCATTGCCCTCCTCAATGGTTAGGATGCTGTCTGGGATCAAAGTAAACGTACATTTTCCAGGCTGTCCGGTTCGCTGTATTTCCCAGGTTATGCTTCCCTGGACCACTGGCTCATAAACGGTCTTTCCATTTTGGATATATAAATGTGCTTCCATTGTTCCCTTCCTTTCTATGGCATCGTAAGAATCTGGCCCGGATATATAAGATTAGGGTTTTTCACTTTATCCTGGTTTAAATTGTAGATTTCCCGCCAGCGGCCACCATTTCCAAGCACCTTTTTGGAAATCGACCAAAGGCAGTCTCCTTTTGCTACTGTGTAGGTTTTTGCCGGAGAGGGCTGTCCCTGCCGCTCTTCCTCCGGATTCTCCGCTTCTGCATGTTCCTTATCTAAAAGAATAAAATTCAGAATGTGGGTTCCATAATGCCTGTATTCTTTTAACGTAAGGGATATAAGAACATCAACTCCTTCCGACACATCATCAGATACTTTGTATTCTTCCAAAGTAACATCCAAACTGGTGTCAAAGAAACTGTTTCCGCCCGCTCCCTCACGGATAACAATGAATTCAAAAGGTGTTTTCCCTTTTTTTAATTCCTTAAGCCTTTCTATAAATTCTTCTGCATCATCAAAGCTCCCATCCCACACCGCACAGGGGTAATCCATCTGGGGAATGGTCACATCAAGGCTGATTTCTGCAAGACCAGCAGGCTTTAGCAGGTTGATTTCCTCTCCGTTTATTAAGTTTACCGTCTTATTCTGGCTGCTGTACTTAACCGGGATTTTTTCAGGCGGCAAAGGAAGCAGCATATCATCAATGTATACTTCATAAGCCATTATGCATTCACCCCTTCCGCAAAGGAGCAAAGTACTTCCGCCGTTGTATCACTGAGCATGCGTAAAACGTTATCCGCATCTGCTACATTTTTAATGGTATTGTTGTTATTTACATCCAATTTCAATTCTGCAAGCGTAAACCGGTTGATAATTTCCTGCTCCGCTGCATCCCTCATATATTTTAAATCTTCATCCATCACATCCATGGTATTTGTCATCGCCGCTGTGTTCATGGCGGTAGCACCGGTGTTTTGGGATATGCTGTTGGGAATGCCTGATGCACCTAAGGAATTATTTTGGCTGTTTAAATTTAAATTTTTCTCTATTGATGACAGGTCCGGCTGATTTTCGTTGTTTGAATCACCGCCAAAATTAGAAGGGTCAAAAGGGTTATTCTTGCCTCCCAGTATCCCTTTCATATTATCAAAACCACCACCAAACAGATTCTTATCTGAGCCTTTCTCATAGCCGCTTTTACCAGCTTCCGTTAAGTTTTTACGTTCAACTGAAAATCCAAATTGACTGGCAAATTCGTCCATATCCAAAGGGTTAAACTTTTTTTCATACTTCCCGTTTCCATGATCCTTTGCAAATTTATCTCCAAATGAAGCCAGATCTTCTTTCCAAACCTTCACGGAAGCTTCCATATTTTTACCAAAAATAATATCTAATCCTTTTGCTATTTTTTGAATTACACCAAGAACAGAATCTGCCATGTCAACAAATAAATGTATGATAGATCCGACCGGGTCATTGAATAGATTTGCAAAGAAATTTGCAAAAGCAACGCCTTTGTTTACAATGAATTCAATCACCGCAAATACTAATTCGCACATTGCCATAATACTGTTTTGTATAAATGCTACTACTATGGAAAATGCACCGCATATTAATCCAGTTGCACTGTATGAAGTTCCCGCAAATTTATTAACAATTGCCACAGCTGCATAAAACACTGCAATCAGAGCAATTATGGTTATAATTATAAGACCGATCGGGGATGTCCAGAATGCTTTATTCAATGCTTTTTGTGCAATTTCTAAAATTGAAGTTGCAGCTGCTCCTGCTAATTCACAAGCCTTTTTTGCATTTAAAGCCGCAATAATTCCATATATTACCGGTCCTATTATGGACCAATTGTCTGAAACAAATCCTTCTACAAGTCCAATCCCATAGCCCAGCATGCCAAAAATACCGTTGATATTTTCTACATTTCCTTGCAGGCCTGTTGTAAAGTCATTAAGCGTACTGGTTATGACCTGTACCACTCCGGTCATAGGACCTGCCAGGCCCATATTAATGGTATTTGCAAGGGTCGTGAGCGCACTAGTGGCATCACTAAACTTTAGCTGATTTAGCTCATTTAAATTTTGAGAAGAAATCTCTACGGATCCATTTAAATTGGATAGAGCAGATATGCCCTGTTGGCCCAGCTCTCCCCAGGAACTTCCAAATAATTTGGTTCCGGCAATATTCCTGCTCACTGAATCATCCATATTGTTAAGCGCATTTACCGTTTCCAAAAATGCTTGCTTTGCCGTCTCTCCGCCACTTCCAAAAGCTTCTGTCATTTTTCCCGCATCAAGCCCCAGAGCAGAAAATCCTTCTGAAGCATCCTGTCCTCCGCTGACAGCTTTTGCGGAAAATTCACTTACTGCATCTCCCAGCGTGCCGACTGAAACATTGCCATTTTGTGCTCCATTGATTAACATGTTAAACATTTCCTGACCACCAAGGCCCAAATTTTGAAACCCTTCACTGCTGTCGTTAATGGTCTGCAAAAGGTCTCCGTTTTTATTAAGCCCTGACTGTGTCGCCTGAATAATTAAATCAAATGCTTCTGCTCCTTCTAAGCCAAACTGCTGCTGAAGCATGCCGGCAGACTTAATACTGTCTGTCAGACCGTAACCAAAAGTATCCTGCAAAAGCAGTCCCGCACGGGTTACCTGCTCTAAGCCTTCCCCTGTTTTTCCTGTCATCTGATAAACAGATGATAAACTCTGAGCGGCTTCCTGAGGGCTTTTGCTCATATTATCTTGATACAGATTTTGAGCACTTTGCTTCGCCATATCAAGATTTTCACCCTTTAACCCGGTTTTAGCCTGAATCGAGTTGCCGGCTATTTTTACATTGTTTGCTTGAGCTATCATATCCATCGGGCTTTTCGCAAGTCCAATTTTATCCATGCTGCTCATAACTTTTTGCCAAGCCTTTTTAACCTTGCCAATTTTTTGCTCTTGTTCCTCTGTAGACTTATTCAGCTTTTTCTGCTTTTTATCTGCATCAGATATGTTGTCTGCCACTTCTCTATACTCTCCGTCAATAATAGAAAGGCTTTTTTCTATTCCAGCAAACGATGAGAGGGACAAAGATCTTGAGGCTTTTCTCTGAAAGTTCTCCAACGACTTAGCGGCACTTTGAATTGAGTTGTTAATGACACTTAAAGCCTTGCTTGCTCCATCATAAATTTGAAGCGAATATTCCACTGAAGCCAATCAAATTTCCTCCTTTCCTTCCATATTAGGAAGAATGCCCACAGACGCCCTTCCCCTTTACCGATGTCTCCCGGCCTTTGCCTTAGCGGCTTCCTTTTTATCATTTTCCAGCTTCAACTGCACTGCTGCCATAACAAATGCCCGTTCGTACCGGTCTAGGCTTAAAAACTCATGAGGCCATTTGTGGAGCTTATGGAGGCAATAGTAGGCAATGTTTGCCTCCATATCGCCCCCCTCAATTAGTTTTTTGCCTCTTCCACCTGCTCTTCCAGAGTGGTGTCAAAGCCATTCACCTGCTGAATGCGTTCCAGATATCCAGCGTATTCTCCAGCTGTCAGCATGGCTTTTAACAGAGCATCCGCCCCCATAACATGGTAGGAATCCTGCAGACCTTTATCATTTAAATTGGGATAAACGGTACACTCGGCTGCCAGTTTTCCAAGATATAAGTTAAAATCTGTCTCTTGCGTGTACTGACCCTTCTTGCCTGTCACAGGAACCCTTTTGGTACATTCTTTTCTTAAATCCTCATCTTCTTTGGAGGTAATGGCTTTGATCTCCCATTCCACCGGTTTTTTATCCGCACCTACAAACCGTCTGGATGCTACAAATTTCTCACGCTCTGCTTTAACCGTATTCTGGCTTAAAAAACAACTTAAATCTCCCATAATCTTATTCTCCTTTATTCTTTACTGCATTCCTGCAACTTTTCCGAACCGTTCCGGCATTTCCCAGCTTTCAAATGTAAACTCAAATTCATCTTCCAGGTATTCACCGGTTGCATCAAATTTGGTTATGATTCCACCATTTAAGTTACAATCCTTTAAAATAATGGTCTGGCGGCCCACACTTGAAGTAGGATCTTCATTGGTAACCTGGATATCAAAATAGAGGTCTTTTCCAGACTGCTGGTATTTATACAAAATATCCCGGAAAATGCTGGTGTTGTAATGGAAGGTAGCAGAACCAGTTCCTTTCATACCAACCGTTTTATTGCCTTTCATGGTCCGTCCTAAGATCGGGATTTCGGACTTCACCTTTTCAATCTTTGCCTCCAGTTTCAATGCCTGCATAAAATTGTAACGTTCATTTTCAATTGTGATATAACACTCTGCCTTTGTTGCGCTGATTGCATCCCACGCGTTCATCGTAATATTACTCATTATTCATTACCTCCTTCTTATGATACAACAACTGTCATGTATAAAATGCTCATACAGTTTACTGGCTGCACTGGGAAATTGACCACAACCGATCTCTTTCCTTCCCCTTTATCTACGGTAATCGCTTCCGCATCCAGAGCCTCAATCGCCCTTAATACTGCTAACTGTTTTCCGTATGTAACAATATCATTCCAAAGACTTACCCTGCCTGCAGCATCATTGGAAATCTTTCCAAGATAACGTGTATTAAACAGAGAAGCGATATCATTCCCAATTTGATCCAAAATCCGAATGGTCTGATTATTGGAAAAATCCTCTCCTTTTTCACTGGTATAAGTAACCAAGGTATTGATGTCTGTAAGCACACAGACCTCATTTCCCACCTTGTGAAAAAGAAACTTTCCTGCTTTCATGCCATTTAAAAGCTGACTCTGTGTATAAGAGGTCTTAACCGTGTAAGCTCCGTCATAGATTCTGTTTTCGTTGGTCTTATTGATTTCGCAGGCAGCCTCTGCACCAGTTACCCAGTAAACAAGACCTGTAGGAGACTCTTCTGTTTCATTCTCAACGGAAATGATTCCCTCATGATCGGCTTTTGAATACTGATGCATGACCGTCTGGAATTTGATGCCTGCCTCATCTCTCATCCGTTTTGTAAAAGCAACAAACAAAGCCTTTACATGATCATCTGCGGATGGGCAGCAAAGAGTCTGGAAAGAAGTACTCTCAATCTTGTTTAAAAACAAGGTATAATCCTCACCTGTTACACTATCTCCGTTGGTACCGCCTGTAAACGGAATACCGGCTGTCTCAGCAAGTGACGCCTCCTTTTTAAAGATCACATAATGGTTGTCCTTTAATTCCAAAGCTGCTGCTACGGTCTGAGTGTCCACCTCTCTGCCTGCAAACAGCGTTTTAACGTCAAATTTACTCGCATCATCAACATTCTTTGTAATGACTGTCATCAGACTGTTTCCGCGTTCCCCGGAATATTTTGCCGAAGCATAATCATTGGAGCTTCTCACCCCTTCATTTAACCGGTAAAAAATTCCCTTTGTCATATTTTTAAATAATTCTCTCATTGGAAGCATTGGGGCTTCCTCTGCAGAATAACCAAAGATTTCTTTCGCATTTTTCTGGAATTCTTCTGAAGTTACCTCAAATAGCTCTTTTTCCGGTCCCCAGGAGAGAACCATGGGAATTGCTGCAACGCCCCTGTTTCCTACGGATGCATTTGCAGAAACGCGGTTTACAAAGTTAATATACGCACCTGGGAATACCTTGTTTTGTACTGTAAAATTTCCTCCACCTAACATACTTTCACCTTTCCTTTCATAAATCTGTTCATAATTTCATCTGCTTCTGACAGCGTGTATTGCTTTCCATCTTCAAGCAACGCACATAATAAATCACTATGATTGCAATACTTTTCTGAACAGACAAGCTGTTTCCTTGTAAAACGGTCACTTTCTGCCTGATTTTTTGCTTCTACATCATTTTTTGCTTTTACATCATTCTTTGCCAAAACTGTACCTCTCTTACATTAGTTTCATGTTTTCCATGGACTGCTCTGTTTCATGGGATTTTAAAATATAAATCTGGTAATCCACCTGGAAGTATAAAACTCCCCCTTCAATGGTTCCGTTTCTGCTGCTGCCTTTGAAAGTAGAACCGCTCTCTGCCAGGACATACTCAAATTCATCCATCAAAACAGCAAGTACCTGATTCATTTCTCTGGAAGCATTTCCCGGTTCTTTCGGATAATATTTAATTGAAACTCCAATGCTGCGAAAATATCGGTTCCCATTTACCGGCTGTTCTTCAGACTTTGTTATTCCGACATGGAAGCAGGGCTTACCCTCTCCCTCTCTCAAGGGATCTATCATGATTTCCATTTCGGGAAAAAGATCCTGCAGTTTTTTTACAATCCCATCCAGAATTTCGTTATACATGCATTCCCTCCTTCGTCCTCTTCTTATCTGCCATTCCAGCACCTCCTCTCTCCTCCCCCATCATTCATTATGTAGTCTTTTTGTCTACATCGTCAGCAAAAAAAATTTCGTCCCTTTCCTTTAAAGACGTAATCTTCAACAGCTGACACAAGTCTTTGATCTCTCCGGCCTTGAATTGGCTCTCATTGTTAATCTTTCTGAGAAATCCATAGCTGGATAAGCCCAATTTTGCTGCTATCCATCCTTTTTTCAATCCGGATCGCTTGATCTCCTCATTCAGACGAACCGTATCTGTCATACCTGCCCTCCCTTTTGTAGTCATTTCGTCTACATTCATTATCATACTCCTTTGTCCCGCTTTTGTCAACACACTTTTGGAAATTTGTTGAAAATCTTTCTACACTGTGGTATAATAATTCTATGGAGGTGATCCTATGGAGATAGGACAGATCATAAAAAAAAGGCGGGAAGAACTTGGCATGTCCCAGGAAGAGCTGGCATTAAAGGCAGGCTACAAATCCCGTTCTTCCATTAATAAAATCGAAGTGGATGGCAGAGGACTTCCTCAGTCAAAGATAACAGCGATTGCAAATGCATTGAAAACCACTCCCGCTTTTTTGATGGGCTGGGAGAATGACACGGCTTCTGCATATGATTATGTCAGCAGCTGTTTCGGTACCGATGCAGGGGAGATGCTTGAAAACTTCCAGCAAATGAATGAAAAAGGTCAGAAAGAGGCATTAAAACGTGTTAAAGAAATGGTCCATATTCCTGAGTATATGAAAGATCAGGGCAATGGAAAGGTTTTGAATACCCAGAATAAGTCCTATCTTACTCCGGTGGCGGCTCACGAGAGAACGGATATAGAAGTGACTGAGGATATGAAGCGGCACGATGATGCATTTTTTGATGAATAAAATTAACTCGTTGAGGTGATTTGTTTGAATTATGAAGCATTATTAGAAGAAGCAGAATCCAATGGGATTACAATAAAAGAAAAACCGCTTCTTGCCAATGACGGGCGGATCCGGGGTACCAATATCCTGATTCGCCAGAATATGCCGAACCGCCAGAAAGCCTGCGTTCTGGCAGAAGAGCTGGGCCACTACCACACCACCATCGGTGATATTTTAGACCAATCCGACGTGGGCAACCAAAAGCAGGAACGGACAGCAAGGCTCTGGGCCTATAATAAGATGATTACTGTGGAAAAACTGGTTGCCGCCAAGGAAGCCGGTTGCAGAAATGGTTATGAAATCGCAGAATATTTAGATGTAACCGAAGAATTTTTGCAGGAAGCAATCTCCTGCTATCAGGCAAAGTATGGAAAAGGCTTTCAAAAAGACGATTATATCATCCTTTTTGAACCTTTTAATATTTATAGACTGTTGGACTGAATTTTCTCTGTCCTGTTTGGCTGCTCCTACATATACTATTCAGAGGTGATGTCTTTATGCAATCCTGTGAACTTGTCATGTTCGTTTCCTCTCTGGCCTGCTGCATTGCAAAAGACAGGACCGATGAGGAAATCGCGCTGCTCAGCTGTATCTTTTCCCAGCTGGGTGACACCCTGGGAACCATTTCTGCCCAAGAGGCTTTCTGCTCCAGTCGTTCCGATGAAGATCCGTGCTGCTGCAAAGATGAAACTTAAAAAGCAGCTTCCGTTAAGATACAACCGAAAAACCCCAAAAGTACCATGCATATGACAGATCAGCATGATACTTTTGGGGTTTTATTGCTTTATCCGGTTCCTTAATACTTGTGTGTCAGCAAAAGCTCCACTGCCAGGCGGTCTAAAAGCCTTCCCGTCTTTACCGCTTCTTCTGCATCAACGCATAAATTCACATAAGAAAGAATGGCTTCCTTAGAAAAGGACCTTGCCTGAGGCATGATTTTCCCGGCGGCAAACGGGGGAATCTTAAGCTTTGAAGCAATGCTGCCCTTGTCCAGCCCTTTTCCCATCAGCTCCTTCACCTGCAGCAGCTGATTAAACTGTCTTGCAATCAAAAACAGGATTCTCATGGGCGGTTCTTTTAACGTCAACAGATCCTCATATAAGTCCATGGCTTTCCTGGTCTGCCGGTTGACAATGGCAGTTACCATATCAAAAATCTTATTGGTGACCCTTTCTGTGCAGATTGTCTCCACATCCTCTGCAGTGATAATGTCCCTGCCAAGGGTATAACTGATCAGCTTTTCCAGCTCCATTTTGATATTTTCCATGTCGTCCCCTGTCTTGCTCAAAAAAAGCTCCATGGTATTTCCTGTGATCTTTTTCCCTTCTCTGGACAGAATGGTACCCGCCCATTTTGCAAGCTGTCCCAAATCCTGACGCCCCATCTCACAGACATAACCTACCTCTTTCACCTTTTTAAACATCTTGCTTCGTTTATCCACTTCGGATTCCACGAATATCATACAGGTAGTGTCCGGGATCTGGGATAAATAAGCGGCCAGTTCCTCAGCCGGACTCTTGAAAAATCCGCTGTCTTCTATAAGAATCAACCGCTTTTCCGCAAAGAATGGCATGGTATCGGACAGACTGATTAGTTCCTTTATATCAATTCCCTTTCCTTCAAACTGGTTTAAGTTCACGGTATCGCCACCGGTTATGGCAGCCTTCATTCTATTTTTATAACTGTTTTTAAGAAATACTTCTTCTCCGTATATTAAATACACCGGCTTAAAGCTGTGTTCTTTCATATCCTGAGCTAACGTCTGCATGGTGCCATTCCTCTCTTTTTTCCTTCTTTAATTATACCCATAGAATCCGTCTGCGTCAACGTAACTGGAAAAATGGATTTTCATCCCATCGGTCCATAAACGGATGGCTCCCTCTTCTGCGGTTTTAAACACCTCCACCCCCAGCCCCTTAAAACGTTCCAGTACTTCCTTGTGAGGATGTCCGTATGTATTATTCTCCCCATAGGAAATAACCGCCCAGCGGGGAGAAACGGCTTCAAGAAATGCTTCACTGGAAGAATACTTTGATCCATGGTGAGCGGTCTTTAAAACATTAATTTCAGAAAGTCCTTTCTTTCCCAACCGCTCCAAAAGCCTGGTTTCCTCTTTCTCTCCCATATCCCCGGTAAACAGCATGTGGCAGCTTCCATAATCCATTTTCAGAACCTCCGACTGCGCATTTACAGTTTCAGGAATATCCGATCTCCCAGGATAAAGACAGGTAATTTTTAGTTCTTCCACCGTAAGCTCATCACCGCCCGCCAGATATATCACCTTGGTCCCCCTCTTTCTGGCAAGCTCCTCCAGTTCCTTAATCTTCTCATCGCCTTTTCCCTGACAGGGAAGCATGATATTTTTGATCCTGATATCATCACTGGTTTCCAGCAGAAAGCGGACACCGCTTAAATGATCCAAATCTCCATGACTAATAAATGCATAGTCCACTGCTGAGATCCCCAGGTTTTTCAGACATGGTTCCAGCGTATATTCGCCCAGGGATTTTTTAGAAGTGCTTCCACCATCTACGAGTAT
Source organism: Lacrimispora sinapis (assembly GCF_043633585.1). NCBI lineage: Bacteria > Bacillati > Bacillota > Clostridia > Lachnospirales > Lachnospiraceae > Lacrimispora > Lacrimispora sinapis. The sequence continues at coordinate 2,855,621 of NZ_CP141832.1, forward strand.
GGTTGATTTCCCAGTCCGCAAAAGAATTCCATCTCCCTGCCCCACATCAAGGAACATGGCTTCCAGGCCCTTGACAGGCGAAGGCCGAAAAAACAGGATGCTGAATCCATACAGCACAAATAAAAGCAAAACACGGCAGATATATGGAGAAGACTTTTCCTCCTCTTCCTTATTCTTCCCAAAGGATGCTGCTATTTTTAAAATGAAAAACAGAGCCGCTAAAAAAAATCCATAGGCAGCAAGGCGCCTGGTATCAGGCCGTCCAAAGGTTAAATTGTTATAGGGAAGCTTTGCGATATTTTTACAGGCAAATTCATAGAAAACCAGAATATAATGACCGATCCCCGCCGCCCCGATCCCCAAGAAAGGACAGAGACTTCCGAGAAAAATCACGGCAAGTCCGGAATAAACAACCGCGTCCATAATGGGGATTGCCAGAAAGTTAAGAAAGATTCCATAAAGGGGAAGCTGATAAAAATGATATAACACCACAGGCAAGGTGACCACCTGAATGGCCACCGCGGTTGATACGGCCTTAACAAGGGGCTTTTCTTTCCCTGCCCATTCTGCCATGGCTGGCATCATTCCTCCAATTGCGAAAACGGCTCCAAAGGACAGTTGAACTCCGCCCTGCATCAGAAGCAGCGGAGATTTCAGTGACAGCAGGATCAGGGCCAGAGAAGCTGAGGATAACAGATCATACGTCCTTCCAAGATAAGAAGCCAGAAATGTTATGACCATCATAATCACGGCTCTGGCCACAGACGGGGAATTACCGGTTAATATCCCATAGAGGATCACCAACAGAGAACCTGCCAACCCTGCCCTTCCATAACCAAGGCCCATCTTTCGCAGAATCCGGTAGAAAAACAGCCCGATCACAGACATATGCATACCGCTGATCGCAAGAAGATGGGCAATTCCATTCTTTTGGTAAAGGTCATTGATCTCTTTTGGAATGCCGTCCTTATCTCCAATCACCGCCGCCACAAAAATTCCCCCATCCTTTTCTCCGGTAAGACGGTAAAAAGTTTCTATAATCCACAGCTTTACCTGACGGATGCCTTCCAGGAGAGGGTCCTTTCCGGGGTCTAGAACCACCAGCTCTTTGCCGTAAATCTTTAAATCCAGGCCCATGGCCTTATAAAATTCCCAGGAATCAAATTCCCCCGGATTCCTGGCTCTTGAAAAGGCTTTTCCCTCTCCTCTTATGAGAACGGTCTCTCCGATTCCAAGCCCTTTTAAGCTTACGATGGAACTGTTCTTTTCTTCTTTCTTAAAATCCTTAAAGGTCACCATCAGTCCGGGGATTAAAAAACAATCTGTTTTATCCCGGTCTTTGCCGCTGCGCGGATATACCCGATTGTCTTTTAAAAGGATTTCAAAAGTCCCGTCCTCCTCTTCAATGGAAGTAATTGTTCCTCTGGCTTCCACATAAGTCTCTGTAAGTGCTTCAATGGATTTCTCCCGTTTTTCCCATTTTTTTTGGTCCCCATGTGCCCAGGCAGCTCCCAGGTACAGAAAAAGGAGAGGCAATAAGATCCAACGAAAGTCTCTGCCTCTCCAATAACCATAAAGAATCATCCCGGCACCAAATAATGCCGGAATTAAAAGCCATGATGTCAGAGCCAGCAAAGCGGCAGTCTCTCCAAGTACAAATCCCCCTGCGATCAGACATAATGGGCGTTTTATTGTTCTATTCCTCCTGTTTCACTCAATGCTTCCTCATTTTCCGCATTGTAATCCAGATTTCGTTCAAATACCTGGTTTAAGGAAATGGAATCCCGGAACATATATTCCTGAGAACCATTAACGGTAATCTGCACCTTGTTGATGGAGGTCACCGCAGCCAGGGAATTGACGATGGAATAAATGGGAATATACTCTTTTACTTCCAACGTATTATTTAAAAAGGAAGAATCAAAATTAATATAACAGACACTCTCGTTGACCGATACATTCAAAAGCTTGGTATCCTTTGGAAGGGTGGGATTCATTCCTTCCCGCCCCGGACCTGCAATCAGCTGTTCAATGACCAGCTTTTCCAGGGAAGTATTCACATTATGGACCACTTCTCTTGTCTCTCTTTCCAGCTTTTCCCCGGTCTCATCAGCAAAGTACAGCACCAGCTCCGTCTTTTCATAGGAGTTGACATTGCTGATATTATCAATAAAATCCGAATTTGCCATGGGACCTACGGGACTTCCGGTGCTGTCCATCAGCGGCTGCTCCGCAGTATATACGGTCACATAATCCACCCCATTGATCTGGGTCAGCGTCCTTACCAGCGAAGCCCTGCACAGAATTTCCCTGGTGCTGTTCATCAACGAATAGTTGTTATCAAAATACAGATAGAGGACCTTATCCTCCAGCTTATAGCGTTCAAATCCTACTTTATCCGGCACCGCCGCCTGGCGGTCCAAATCCTTTGGCACCGTCCGCAGCTGTTCGATCAGATGGATGATTTCCCAATCGGTCACTCCAGCTTTATTGCCTTCCGGCTTTTGTGGCATGGTGTATTTTTGTGGTTCCATCCTTGTCATGGCAGAATTCAAATAGTAGATCTGATATACTCTGCCCGCGGACTCTGCCTCCGAATCCCCTTTCCTGTGGCAGCCGGTAAAACAGAAAAGGCAAGCCAGGAGGATCAAAAAAACGCTTCTCCGTTTCATTATACAACTCCTCCTGTTCCTATGAGATATAAGTGAGAGGAATCCTTACGGTAAATGTCGTTCCCTCTCCCTCTTTGCTTTGAAGTTTCAAGGCTCCCTGATGCATGAGAATGATCTTTTTTGTAATAGAAAGGCCAAGCCCTGTACCGCCTGTTTCTCTGGATCTGGCTTTATCGACCCGGTAAAACCGCTCAAAAACATGCTCCTGGAATTCCTCCGGAATACCGATGCCGGAATCCGCCACTTTTACATAGAAAAACTTGTGGTCAGCATCGAGTGTGACCCGGACCCAGCCGCCTTCCACATTATATTTGATCGCATTCTCCACCAGATTGCTGAGGGCCAGGGAAAGCTTCATCTCATCTACGTCCGCAGTCACCTCCCGGATGCTTTCAAAAATCAACTCCACATTGCGCTTTCCTGCAATGGGCCGAAGTCTTTTTAAAATCAGCTCCAGCAGTCCGTTGATGTTTACCTGGGCAATGTTTAAATTCCCTCCGGACGTCTTGTCCATTCGCACCAGAGCCAGAAGGTCGTCAATGATCTTACTCTCCCGCTCGATCTCCACGGAAATATCGCTCATAAACTCCCGGTACAGTTCCACCGGCGCATCCTCCATTCCCATAAGGGAATCGGCCAGCACACGTATGGAGGTAATGGGCGTCTTCAGCTCGTGGGATACATTGGATACAAACTCTTCCCTGGACTGGTCCACTGCTTTTAATTTCTTTAAAGTCAGGTTGATGGATTCCGTTATTTCCATGGTTTCCTTGTATGCATGAGAGCTTATAGTTTCCTCCAAATTCCCTTCTGCCGCACGGTTTAACAGCCGCTGCAGTTCCTTGAATGGCTTCATAATCAGCTTTGCCACCAAAAATACCACAATGGACAGAATGGACAGGATCATAATATTCAAAAGGGAACCCTTTTCCGACACCTCAGAAACCCGGTTAAGAATATCTTCGGTCGATGCCGTAACGATCATCACCCCGTCGATCTCCTTATCCTGGCTGTTGGAATAAATGGGAATGGTCAAAGCGGAATAACGCTTCTCTGAATTATATTTATTGCTGTTCTCTCCGCTGAAACACCGGATCACATCCTCCGAAACATTGATTTTCCCCAATGACAGAGAAAAGGTATCTCCAATGATCCGGAAACTGCGGTTGACCACCACAATCCTGCCGTTGAACATATCCGCTTTTACCGACATCTCGTTATCCAGCAGAGGGTCCTTGGGTTCCATTGTTAAATACCCGATTCTGGTCATCTTATTGCTTAAAATCCAGCACTGGTTCTGGATGTCCTGCATTCTGGATTCAATCAGATTCTGCTTATAAGACCCAAGCATCACCGGATTTTGTATAAACACCGGTATGCTTCCCACCAAAAACAGGACAATGATCAGGGTAACACGCAGGCTTATGGTGTGTTTTATCTTTAATCGCTGAAACGGAAACATATCCGCACACCTCCAACATTATCCCTCATCATAGATCCAGATTTTTAGTACACGCAATGGCAAGCGCTCCCGGACCAATGTGGCAGGATACGCTCAATGACAAATGATCCACATAGATTTCACCGGTCTTAGGAAACAATTCCTCTAGCTCCCGTTTGAATTCCAGGGCCGCCTCTTCATTTTGGGAATGAGCCACCGCAATGCTGGTATGAATCCCTTCCGGATCCCCGAAGCGTTCTTCCATATCCTTTTTGACCGCATTGACCATTAGAGACTTTGCCTGCTTCATGGTTCTTGCTTTTGCAAACGCGTCCAGCTTCTCTCCCTGTATGGTCAGTACCGGCTTGATCCGCAGAAAAGACCCTAAAAGAGCGGCTGCCGGCGTAATTCTTCCACCTTTTTTTAAGTATTCCAGGGTATCCAGCGTGATATAGATGCTGGAATCCAGCTTTGTGTCCTCCAGTTTTTTCCTGATATCGCTGCCTGTCATACCGGCATCAGCCATTTTCTTCGCTTCCAGAACCGATTGCCTTAATGTGACAGAAATACGCTGATTGTTTACAACAAATACCTTTCCCTCATAATCCTCCGCAAGCATAAGTGCGGTCTGACAGGAACTGCTTAAACCGCTGGACATGGGAATGTGAACCACTTCATCATATTCTTCCAGAAGTTTATTCCATAAATCCATAATATCGGCCGGAGACGGCTGGGAGGTGGAGATATCAACTCCGCCTTCCAGCTTTTGAAAAAACTCCTCCTGCGTCAGGCTGATATCTTCATAATATGTTTCATCGTCCATCATAAATGGCATAGGTATTACATAAATTCCAGCTTCCTCTCCCTGTTTTTGGGTAATTCCGCTGTTGCTGTCTGTTAATATCGCTACTTTCATTTCCGTTCTCCTCTATTCCTCAATCTCAGCGCCCTGCTCTGCTTCTCTTACAGAGTTATAAAGCTGATAATACATTCCCCGCTTTGAAAGAAGTTCTTCATGATTTCCTTCTTCCAGAATCCGGCTGTCAGAAAGAACCAGGATTCGGTCCGCATTCTGAATGGTAGTAAGGCGGTGGGCAATGGTAAGCGTGGTGCGTCCCTTTGAAAGCCGTTCCAGAGACTGGGATACCAGATATTCACTCTCATTATCCAAAGCAGAAGTCGCCTCGTCAAGGATCAGCACAGGAGGGTTTTTTAGAAATACCCTGGCAATGCTGATGCGCTGTTTTTGTCCGCCTGACAGCTTCACGCCGCGTTCTCCCACATAAGTATCGTAACCATCCTTCAGTCCCAAAATAAATTCATGGGCACCTGCCAGCTTGGCTGCCTCAATTACCTCCTCTTTGGAAGCTCCCGGACGTCCATATTCAATATTTTCAAAGACGGTACCGGAAAACAGATAAACCTCCTGCTGGACAACGCCGACTGCGCTTCGCAGGCTTTCCAAGGTTACCTGCCTGATGTCCTGTCCGTCAAGAAGGATCTTTCCTTCCGTTGGATCATAAAACCGTGGAATCAAATTGCATAAGGTGGTCTTTCCGCCACCGGAAGGGCCAACAAGCGCCACCTTTTCCCCCGGTTTTATGAAAAGATTGATGTGGCTTAAAACCGGATTATGGTCATCTGGATATTCAAAGGAGACATTGTTAAACGAAATGCTGCCTTTTACATCTTTCAAAGGTGCCGCACCTTCTTCATCAAAAATATCAATATCCGCGTCCATAAGCTCTATAAACCGTTCAATCCCTGTCATACCTCTCTGGAACTGCTCCGCAAATTCAATAATCCTTCGTATCGTCGTAAGAAGAGTCGTGACATAGAGAATATAGGCAACCAGATCACCGGGTTTTATCAGCCCCTTGATCATGAAAATACCGCCGGCAACAATCACCACCACATACATCAGACCGTCAAACATACGGATGGTATTCTGGAATGCCGCCATATATTTGTAAGTTTTCCGTTTGATATTCAGGAATTCCAAATTGTCCTGGCTGAATTTTTCAATCTCGATCTTCTCGTTTGCAAAGGCCCGTACCACCTTGTTTCCTAAAAGACTGTCTTCAATTCTTGCATTCAGTTCTCCGATGTGGTTTCTCTGATGCTTAAAAGCTCTCTTTACCTGGAGGTTAAAATAGATACAGGACACTGCCATAACAGGAATCAAAAGGAAAATGATCAGAGTCAGCGAAAGGCTGATTCTCGACAGAATGATAAAAGATACCACAGTCTTTATGAATGCAATGAAAAATTCCTCTGGACAATGGTGGGAAAATTCCGTCACGTCAAATAAATCGCTGGTGATCCTTGACATGATCTGACCGACCTTGGTGTTATTAAAGTAATTATCCGACAGCTTCTGCAAATGGGAAAATGCATCGTGTCTCATATCCGTCTCAATGGCTGCTCCCATGACATGCCCGGTATAAGCCATATAAAAGCTTGCCAGACCGTCAATGATTCTCAATACAAAATAAAAAAGTCCGATGCTTACAATTGTCTTTACCGACAAAGAAGCCAGATCTCTTAATCCCTGATTTGTGATATAGCGCAAAATAAGGGGCAGCACCATCTCACAAATTGTGGTCAAAGATGCACAGAACAGATCCATGACCATGATTTTGGTGTATTTTTTATAATAAGGCACAAAGCGTTTGATCAAAGTGCCTGTCTTCATCTCATTTTCTTTCATACAATCCTCTACTCTGTAATTTTAATGTTTTTAATAAGGTCCAAAGCCCATTCCCTTTCTCCGGCCTTTCTGCTCATAATATTTATATTCATACGCTGCTCTTTATAAAGCACCTGGGCAGACATTCCATAAATCGTTTCTCCCTCTATCTCCTCCGGTTCATAAAAAGCGGCCCGGACCCTGGTATCCCCCATGTTAAAATCCATAATTTCATCCACTTTTCCCTGTTCAAACCACTGCTTTTTAAACTCCGCCTGCCGCCCTTCAAAAACCGCTGCATAAATATAATAATCGTGCCCTCCATACAAAGCTCCGTCAAAATAGTGGTCCATAATTCCCTGGTCTTCTTCATCGTATAAAAAATTCCCCGGTATCCCAAAGCTCATAATACCGATTTTCCTATAAACCAGATGCTTCCTGCAACCGATAGAATCCTCTTCATGGAATAGAACCGTATCGTCTAAGTCCACGGGAGTATGGTGATGAAGCCTGCAGACTTCCAGATATTCACTTTTGGGAAATGGAATCTTCCGGTCCATAGCAAGGGCTTTTTCAAGCAGGTCAATGATGGTCTCATTGATCTCCCTGTCCTGTGCACTCCGGTCTGAGGGCATAAAATAGCAGTACTGGTTCATCAGCACCATAGCGCTGTTTCTGTAAAACCAGGCGTCCTTTTCCTCTTCATTCCACACGAAAAAGTCTCTGGCAAATGCCACACTCATTCCAGAATTTGCCATACCTTTCAGCTCTTGCAATGAAAATGACCGGATATGGGTGATCAGTTTTCCCTCTTGCCGCTGGGGTATGTAGTAAACAGCAGGCCAGCAGAACATGTATTCCTGGCTTTCGTTCCAGCCGGATACCAGATCCATAAGATCGGAAAACCACTGGTAGAAATATTTCTGCCTCATAGCAAGAAAATCCCGACGGATAAAATACCCCGTCCGGTCCTCCACCTTTAGCTTTAATCGTTCTTTTTGTGCAAGCAGTTCCAGAAAATCAATGACAGCCGCATGAAAACCAGGCCCGGCAATATTTGTCTGGCTCTCTCCCTGCAGCTTTTTTTTATTCCATTTAAACCAGATATAGCCTTCCGGGCAAAGCTGGACCAGCAAAAAACCGTCCATTCGGTAACATTGGTATCCCATTTCCTTCACCAGATTTTTTGTCATGTGCTCTGCATTTTGACAATTCCAGACTATTCCAGAAAATATTTTTTTCTTTGGCTCCAAAGAAAATCTGATTCGAATACTCATCTGAAACCCTTCCTAACCTATCTTTATCTATTCTATCGTATTTCTGTTAGAAATGGAAGCCTAAAACGAATTTGGACAAATATTATTTTCAGATGAGTTTAAAATAAGGGCTTCCCAGCAAAAAAACACCGGAAAGCCCTCATTTTCAACATTTTATTTTACAAGCAATGATTTTCCTGTCATCTCTTTTGGCTGCTGCATTCCCATCAGTTCGATCAGGGTTGGAGCAATATCTGCAAGGCAGCCGCCTTCTCTCAGCTTATAAGAAGGATCGGCATTTACCAGGATAAACGGTACCGGATTTGTTGTATGAGCGGTAAATGGCTGTCCTGTCTCATAATCCACAAGCTGTTCTGCATTTCCATGATCCGCACAGATAAACAGTACACCGTCCGTTTCCTTAATGGCGTCCACAACCTTGCCCACGCAATCATCAATTGTCTCAATGGCCTTAATGGCAGCAGGTTCGATTCCAGTATGACCAACCATATCCGGATTGGCAAAATTGACGATTATCACATCGTACTTATTGGAGCGAATGGCATCTGTCAGCTTCTCACAAACCACAGGTGCATTCATCTCAGGCTGTAAATCATAGGTGGCAACCTTGGGTGAAGGAACTAAAATCCGGTCCTCTCCTTTGTTCGGTTCTTCCACACCGCCGTTAAAGAAGAAGGTCACATGGGCATATTTCTCAGTTTCAGCAATTCTTGCCTGAGTCATATTATGCTGGGCAAGAAATTCACCAAAGGTATTGGAAATGGATTCTTTTTTAAATGCAACGATTTTGTTCTGAATGGTTTCATCGTAATTGGTAAAGCAGACAAAGGTCAACTCCAGGCGTTTTCCTCTCTCAAATCCCTTAAAATCATCATCACAAAACGCCCTTGTCATCTCTCTTGCCCGGTCAGGACGGAAGTTGAAGAAAACTACGGAGTCATGATTATTTACAGTGGCAAGAGGCTTCTGGCCATCCATCACTACAAGCGGCTCTACAAATTCATCGAAAACCTTTGCATCGTAGGAAGCCTGAATTCCTTCCGTTGCTGATTGGGCCTGATTTCCTTCCCCTTTGGAAAGGGCCAGGTATGCACGTTCCACACGATCCCAACGGTTGTCACGGTCCATGGCATAGTAACGTCCTGCTACGGAAGCCACTTTCCCCACTCCAAGTTCTTTCATCTTTGCTTCCAGTGCTTCAACAAAGCCCTTTCCCGAAGCAGGAGGAGTATCACGTCCATCTAAGAAACAGTGCACATACACCTTTTCAAGACCATTTCTCTTTGCCAGCTCAAGCAGACCGTAAATATGGTCGATATGGCTGTGTACGCCTCCGTCTGAAACCAGCCCCATCATATGAAGGGCTGAATTGTTCTTTTTGCAGTTTTCCACTGCCTGTAAAAATTCCGGTATTTCAAAGAAATCACCATCGGCTATGGATTTGGTGATTCTGGTAAGTTCCTGATATACGATGCGGCCTGCGCCCATATTTAAATGTCCTACTTCTGAGTTGCCCATCTGTCCGTCAGGAAGACCTACTGCCAAACCGCTGGCATTTCCTTTTACAAACGGACACTGGCTCATCAGCTGATCCATGATTGGAGTTTTTGCCTCACAGACCGCATTGTGCTCACAGTTATCATTTAATCCATAACCATCTAGTATCATCAATACAACTGGCTTTTTGCTCATAAATCGTTCTCCTTTTCGTGAAAAACTGCCGACCCTGGTCTATGATATATGGAGTCGGCAGATTCTATTTATTTTTTGTAATTAACAATTGCTCCAAAATCCGGCTTTAAGGATGCGCCGCCAACCAGGCCGCCGTCAATGTCAGGCTGTGAAAACAGCTCCGGTGCGCTGCTTGCAGATACAGAGCCGCCATACTGGATGCGGATCGCTGCAGCAGTAGCCTCATCATAGATTTCACCGATGCATACACGGATCGCACTGCAGACTTCCTGAGCCTGTTCGGTTGTTGCTACCTTACCGGTACCTATGGCCCAGATCGGCTCATAAGCGATCACCGCTTCTTTTGCCTGTTCTGCGCTCACATTTAAGAAAGCAATTTTGATCTGCTGACGGATCCAGTCAATTGTGATTCCCTGCTCTCTCTGAGTTAAGGATTCTCCGCAGCAGACGATGGGGGTAATGCCGTATTCAAATGCCTTTAATACCTTTTTGTTCACCGTCTCGTCGGATTCTGCGAAATATTCTCTTCTTTCAGAATGCCCTATAATTACATATTTTACACCGGCATCTTTTAACATAGCCGGAGAAATTTCACCGGTGTAAGCACCCTTGTCTTCAAAGTACATATTTTCTGCTCCGATGTTGATATTAGAGCCTTTTGCCGCCTCCATTGCCGGTATAATATCAATCGCCGGTACACAGAAAACAACATCCACCTCATCATTTGCTACCAAAGGTTTCAATGTATTTACAAGCGCAACCGCCTCGGTTGGCGTCATATTCATTTTCCAGTTTCCTGCTACGATTTTTCTTCTAGACATACAATTACCCTTCCTTTTTTCAACGTTTGACAGGACAAAGCCTCTCACTTTAAAAGCCCGGACGTTCACCGCCCGGGCCGGTATCTGCTATGATCGATTGTCCGCTGCAGCTACGCCTGGCAGTTCTTTTCCTTCCAGGAACTCTAAGGATGCGCCGCCCCCGGTCGAGATATGAGTCATCTTGTCTGCAAATCCAAGTCTCTTAACCGCATTTACGGAATCTCCGCCGCCGATTACGGTAGTCGCATCGGTAAGGTCTGCAACCGCACGACATACCTCCAAAGTTCCTTCTGCAAAGTTGGAGAATTCAAAAACTCCCATCGGTCCGTTCCATACAACGGTCTTCGCTCCCTTTAAAGCCTCTTTGTAAAGGGCAATGGTCTTGGGTCCGATATCAAAGCCTGACCAGCCTGCATCAATGGATTCAACCACGTTTCTCTCGGTGTCGTTTGAGAACTCTTTTCCTTCCACATGATCAACAGGAAGAAGAAGCTTTACGCCTTTTTCTTTTGCTTTCTCGATCATCTCTAAGGAATAGTCCAGTTTATCTTCCTCACATAAAGATTTACCGATTTCCTGGCCCTGTGCCTTTAAGAAGGTATATGCCATACCACCGCCGATGATTAAGGTATCTACCTTATCAAGAAGGTTGTTGATCACGTTGATCTTATCAGAAACCTTTGCTCCGCCCAGGATAGCCACAAAAGGACGAACCGGATTCTCAACAGCCTGGCCTAAGAATTTGATTTCTTTTTCCATCAGATAACCAACTACATTGGTGGAGGTATATTTGGTAACGCCTACGTTGGAGCAGTGTGCTCTGTGAGCAGTACCGAATGCATCGTTTACAAAAATGCCGTCGCTCAATGCAGCCAGCTCTTTTGCATATTCCTCTGCGTTCTCATCTTTGCCGTACTTTGTCTCTTCCACTCTGTAACGGGTGTTCTGAAGAAGCAGGACTTCCCCGTCCTTTAATTCAGAAGCCACTTTCTGGGTCTCAGGCCCTGTCACCTTAGGATCATTGACAAACTTTACGGAGACGCCAAGTCTCTCGCTCAATGCCGGTGCAACTGGTGCTAAGGACATCTCAGGAAGAGGTTCCCCCTTTGGCTTTCCTAAATGGGAACAAAGAATCACCTTTGCACCCTGATCTAATAATTTTTTAATAGTAGGAATGGCTCCGTCGATACGGTTATAGTTCTGGATCACTCCATCCTTTAACGGTACGTTGAAATCACATCTTACTAATACTTTTTTTCCCTGCAGTCCTGTCAAATCATCAATCGTTTTCTTGTTAAGCATGTTTTCGTATGCTCCTTTCCAATATGGTGTATACAATATAATTATGAAATAATAAAAGGGCCCGGTCCTTTACGACCGGACCCTTCGTGGATCATTAGCCTAATTCAGCAAAGTACTTAATTGTACGAACCATCTGGCTTGTATAAGAATTCTCATTATCATACCAGGAAACAACCTGTACCTGATATAAATCATCACCAATCTTGGAAACCAAAGTCTGAGTAGCATCAAACAGGGAACCAAACTTCATGCCGACAATATCAGAAGATACGATCTCATCAGTATTGTAGCCGAAGGATTCACTTGATGCTGCCTTCATTGCTGCGTTGATGCCTTCTTTTGTTACATCAGTACCCTTAACAACTGCTGTTAAGATGGTAGTAGAACCTGTAGGAACCGGAACACGCTGTGCGGAGCCGATCAGCTTGCCGTTTAATTCCGGAATAACCAAACCGATTGCTTTTGCAGCACCAGTAGAGTTAGGAACGATATTAGCAGCGCCTGCTCTTGCTCTTCTTAAATCGCCTTTTCTGTGAGGTCCGTCAAGGATCATCTGATCTCCGGTGTAAGCATGAATTGTGCTCATGATACCGGACTGGATTGGTGCGTAATCGTTAAGAGCTTTAGCCATAGGTGCTAAACAGTTTGTTGTACAGGAAGCTGCAGAAATGATCTTGTCATCTGCTGTCAATACATTCTCGTTTACGCTGTAAACGATGGTTGGCAGATCGTTGCCTGCCGGAGCAGAGATAACAACTTTCTTAGCGCCTGCATTGATATGAGCCTGAGATTTCTCCTTGGAGCAGTAGAAACCGGTACACTCTAAAACTACATCAACACCAACTTTACCCCAAGGAAGATTTGCAGCATCTTTCTCGGCATAAATTTTAATATTTTTTCCATCAACAGTAATAGAATCTTCAGAAGCTTCCACTGTATGAGCTTTCTCGCCGTAGTATCCAGCGTATCCGCCCTGTGCTGTATCATATTTTAATAAATGTGCTAACATCTTTGGATCTGTTAAATCGTTAATCGCTACTACTTCATAGCCTTCTGCACCAAACATCTGTCTGAAAGCAAGACGGCCAATACGTCCGAAACCATTAATTGCAACTTTTACTGCCATAATTCAATTCCTCCTAAGAATAAAATTAATGTGATTGTTAAATAATAATCAACTACTTTGTATTTTACCTAATAACCCAATAAATAGCAAGTCCTTTTTTTATTTTATCTTATCCTAGTATAGAGCTTCCCTTTCTATTTATACATCGTTTTGGAAAATTTCAAAGAATTCTCCCGATTCTCTCCGTTGCTTTTCTTCCTTAATTTGATTATAATTGATTTAAATTGAAAGGAGGCCCACATGCTGCCAGATTATCATTTTCACACAATCTTTTCCGGAGACTCCGAAACACCGGTGCGGGCACAGTTGGACCGCGCTGCCGCACTTGGAATGAAATCCCTTTGCGTCACAGACCACCATGACTATGATGTGGATTCTGCAATTGATTTTACCCTTGATATAAACAGATATTTTGAAACCATGATCCGGCTCAAGGAAGAATATAAAAACCAGCTCGACCTTCGCATAGGGATCGAACTGGGCCTTCAGACTCACCTGAAAAAGTATTTTAAAGAACTGCTTTCCTCTTATCCCTTTGATTATGTCATCGGCTCCACCCATTTCATTGGCAGGAAGGACCCGGCATATCCGGTTTTTTTTGAAGGAAAGAAGGAGGAGGAAGCATATCTTCAGTATTTCCAGGTCACACTGGATAACGTAAAGCAGCTAGACACCTATGACACTGCCGGCCACCTGGATTACATCATCCGTTACGGTCCAAATAAAGCAGAACACTACCGCTACGATTCCTACCGTGATATTTTTGATGAAATCCTGAAAGCTGTCATTGCACACGGCAAAGGAATCGAATGCAATACGGCCGGTTTCCGAAAAGGGATTCATCAGCCAAATCCGGGAAGGGAAATCATAAAACGTTACCGGGAGCTGGGCGGGGAGATCATAACCATTGGTTCCGATGCCCATATTCCGGAGGATCTGGGGGCTGATTTTCAAACTGCCAGGGAGATCTTAATCTCCTGCGGATTTTCCTATTATACGGAATTTAAACAACGGAAACCGGAATTCAGACCTTTATAAGAATATACGGAAATGCATACACAGAAAATGTACTAGAATTGGAGAAACAAAATGAATGTATTTGACATCGTGGGACCCGTTATGATCGGACCTTCCAGCTCTCATACAGCCGGTGCCGCACGAATCGGCAAGACTGCCGCCATGTTATTAGGTGCTCCCGTGGTAAAAGCCGATATCCTTTTTCACGGTTCCTTTGCAAAAACCTGCAAAGGCCATGGGACCGATAAAGCCATTGTTGGGGGTATCTTAAAAATGGACCCCTGGGACCCGGGCATCCGGACAAGCCTTGAGAAAGCCAAAGAGCTGGGCATCTCCATCAATTTCCGTACAGGAACCATTGAAAATGCCCATCCCAACACCGCCCTGGTTACCCTGACATCGAAAATAGGCAATACCATCGCCATTCAGGGTTCCTCCATTGGAGGAGGAAACATTGTCATCACCAAGGTAAATGATATGGAAGTTTATTTCACCGGTCAAAAGACCACCCTTATTGTCATGCACCAGGATGTGCCCGGTATCATTGCCCATGTGACCAATCTGGTGGCAGCAGGAAATGCCAACATCTGTAATTTCCGCTTAAACCGGCAGGAAAAAGGCGGATTGGCCATTATGACGCTTGAAATGGATTCTGATTTTGATGACGCTCTTGTTTCAAAGATCAAAGCCATTCCATTCGTTTATAATACCATCTTATTAAAATTAAACTGACCGCAATGCTATCATAATAGGAGAAACTCATGAAACTTAAATATAATTCTGTGGAGGAACTGGTGAAGGCCTCTCTTTCATCCAACAAAAAAATATCGGAAATCGTTCTGGAAGAACAGGCGGAGGATATGGAACTTGCCCCAGAAGCGGTCTATGCCACCATGGAAAAAAGCTTTGATGTTATGAAACAATCCGTTTTAAACGGCATGGATGAGACACTTCGCTCCCCCAGCGGCCTATCCGGAGGTGCCGCCGCAAAACTGAAAAAAGCAGTAGACGAGGGGCGGAATCATTATGGACACCTTCTTGGAAATGCCATCAGCATGGCTCTTGCCGTAACCGAGTACAATTCCTGTATGGGACAGATCGTTGCCGCACCAACCGCCGGTGCATGCGGTGTGATCCCGGCGGCTCTCATCTCCGTTATGGACGAGTATGACCTTCCAAAACACGACATAATCATGTCCCTGTTCACCGCTTCCGCCATTGGTATGGTCATTGCCAAATGTGCCAGCATTGCCGGAGCCGAAGGCGGCTGCCAGGCAGAAGTCGGCTCTGCCTCTGCCATGGCTGCGGCTGCCCTCAGCGAACTCTTTGGGGGAACTCCCCAGATGGTCTCAGACAGCTGTGCCATCGCCTTAAAAAATACCCTGGGCCTGGTTTGTGACCCGGTTGCCGGTCTGGTGGAGGTTCCCTGCATCAAACGCAATGCCATGGGGGTTGCCAATGCCTTTACCGCTTCTGAACTGGCTTTGGCCGGAATCACAAGTGTTATCCCGGCAGACGAGGTGATCCTTGCCATGAAGCAGGTGGGCCAGCAGATGTCCTCCTCACTCCGGGAAACCGCAGAAGGCGGACTGGCTGCCACCCCCACCGGTTGCCGGTTGTGCAAAAAGATTTTTGGATAATACATTTTTGCTTTAATAAATTACTTTAATTGAAAAGACCTGCTGCAAAATGGACTGCAGATACCAGTACAAACATTGACCTACTGTCTCCGTTTTATGTCTGGTCTTCTCTTCCATTTTCCAACAGGTCATCTTGCTCTGTCCCTATCTTACTGTTCCAGCTTCTTTCTATAGATGCCGATTACCTTCTTCATCGCTTCCTGTCCAGGTGCGCCGATGGTCATCCGCTTTTCCACACAGGTTTTCAAGCTGATCGCTTCGTAAATATCTTCTTCAAATACCGGACTGATTGCCTTGTATTCTTCCAACGTCATATCATCTAATGCGATTCCCTTCTCAATGCAGAAAAGCACAAGCTGTCCCACGATCCCATGGGCATCACGGAAGGGTACACCGTGATTTACCAGATAGTCTGCCGCATCGGTGGCATTGGTAAAACCGTTCTTTGCGCTGCTCTCCATCACATCTTTACGGAAAGACATGGTAGAAATCATTCCTGTAAAAAGGGCCAGACAGCCTTTCACCGTATCAATGGCATCAAAAGTCAGTTCCTTATCTTCCTGCATGTCTTTATTATAAGCCAGAGGAATTCCCTTCATTGTGGTGAGTATGGAAACCAGTGCTCCATAGACCCGCCCGGCTTTCCCGCGGATAAGCTCTGCAATGTCCGGGTTCTTTTTCTGTGGCATAATGCTGCTGCCCGTACTGTATGAATCGTCGATCTCAACGAAACGGTATTCGTTGGTATTCCAGATGATGATCTCCTCACAGAATCTGCTTAAATGCATGGCAATGGTGGAGAGGGCACTTAACAGCTCAATCAGATAATCACGGTCTGCAACAGAATCCATACTGTTTAAGGTAGGGCCGTCAAATCCCAGAAGCTCTGCCGTATATTCCCGGTCCAGGGGATAGGTGGTTCCTGCCAGTGCCCCGGAACCAAGCGGGCAGTAATTCATACGTTTTCTGATATCAGAAAGACGGGATAAATCCCGGTCGAACATTTCAAAATAGGCTCCTACATGGTGGGCCAGAGTGATGGGCTGCGCCTTCTGCAAATGGGTAAATCCAGGCATATAGGTATCAATATGCTCTTCCATCAAGGTTACAAGCTCTGTTAAAAGCCCTTTGACCAAACCGGAAAGCTCGTCGATCTCATCTCTGATATAAAGCTTCATATCAAGCGCAACCTGATCATTTCTGCTTCGCCCGGTGTGAAGACGTTTGCCGGCTTCCCCGATACGCTCTGTTAAAACGGCTTCCACAAAGGAATGAATGTCTTCATGCTCTGCGGTTATTTCCAGAACACCGTTTTCCAAATCTTCCCGGATTCCCAAGAGACCTTTTACAATGGCATCCCGGTCCTGTTCCGTTAAAATCCCCTGTTTTGCCAGCATCTTTACGTGGGCAATGCTGCCTTCAATATCCTGATGATAAAATTTTTGATCAAAGGATATGGATGCATTAAAATTGTGTACCAGCTGATTGGTTTCCTTTGTGAAGCGTCCGCCCCATAATTTCATAATTAGCTCTCCTCTTTTCGATGTTAGTTATTTGTATGAACCCGCATGGGGCTGCGTTTTCTTCTGTTTTTCAGAGAAATGCCTCCGATTACAAGAAGAAGCAGAATACTTCCTGCGGTAATACTGCCGCCCAGTTTTAGTCCCTCAGGCACATATTTCAGAGAGATTTCGTGGGTTCCTGCAGTCATATGCACACTTAAAAAGGTATCAAATATTTTATAAGCCTCCACTTTTTTGCCGTCTACCCATATGGTCCAGCCTTTGTCATAAGGAATGCTTAAAAACATTAAGCCCGCCCGGTCTGCACTCACACTTCCCTCTATTTGCGTATCCGTCCACTTGGTCAGCTTTAAGGAATTCTTATTCAGGATATCATAAACAGACTTAAGTCCCTCCGGGCTGAAGCGATAGGCAACGGCCACTAAATCCTGTTCATTGTCCTCATTGTTGATGGTGACTTTTTCTCCTGCCTTTACGGTTCCAAGCTCCAGCAGATAGCCGCGGCTTACATTATCAAAGCTTTCAGACCGTTCTCCGATAAAAGCATTTACCTTTTCCACTTTTTTGTTGCTTACATAGACATAATAGTCCCCGTCTTTTTCCGGAGTAAAGGTAAAGCTGGTTCCTTTGATCTCACTGGGAACTTCCGTAAGAACAGGATTGGCTCCCAATACCACAGATAGATCATTCTGAACTTCTGCAGGGTTGGTAAGGTCCAGCTGCCAGTTATTTTCAAGGTCATAAGGCACCATGAATCCCAGGGATAAGGCATAGGTATTTTCACGAAGATACATTTCCTCCCCTGCCGAAACCAACGTCGAAATATCATCCCGGCCTTCTGTTTCGTCGGAATGCAGCGCGTATTTGACTGCAAAAAGGGAATCCACCAAAGGCGTACTTCCTGTAATGCTGTAGGCATTGGTAGAACTTTCGCATCCCAGCTTCTTAAAAAACCTGGTCAGATCTGCATTGGCTGTGGATGAGAATAAGGAAACCGACGGGAAATTGAGCCAGGCCCCGTCATTCTTTGTTTTCCGTGTGACCTTTTCCACCCGGTAAAAGGAATCGTTGGGCATTAAACTGGAGGCCAGCTCCATTGCCGCTTTGTTATCCTTTATATAGCTGGTTCTGCTGGTAGTGGTCACGCTGGTTACCGTAGTATTGACTGCGGCTTCCAATGACACGATACCAAGCGCCACCAGCACCAATACATTCCTGCTGATTCCATTTTGATAAAGTCTGACCAATCCTGCGTAGGCAGCCAGGAAAATAATGGCTACGTAGAATACGGAAAAATGAAAGGCATCATCCGTAATCAGCTTTTGGGCCATGATAACAAAAATGATGGAGGCAAAAAACGCAAGCACAATATGTTTCCACGGAGTTTCCTGCAAATGGATATATGCGTTGTAACAAACCATCAGCATAAGGAAAATATAGAGAAAGGATTGTCTGCAGGGAAGGCTGTTGGGATAATGGAATCCATGCCAGATAAAGTTCAGTACGTTCACGGAAAAGCTTGCAAAGAAAAAGAGAAGCAGTGAACACATAACAATTTTATCCTTTTTGCGGATTCTGCGGCTTCCCAGATACAAAAGAAAGAACATAAGTATCCCAACTCCGCAGTAAATATTGGGCCAGTGGTCCAATCCGATCTCCGTCTCCACTGCCGGAAGGTGTCTGGCTAACATATCAAAAATGGAGAAGTAGGAACTAAACGTCTGGGGAAAATTAAAATCTCCGGACGCAGTCATCTGCAATGCGTAGATTTCCGGCAGCAGGACAACAGCGGAAAGTCCTCCGGCAATCAGGGAAAACAACGCAAAATGGCCGATATTGATTAAGAGCTCTCTCCATGGTCTTTTTCCCTCCAATATTAGAAGAGAAATGAAATATAACACCATAAAAATACATATCATGATAGATATGTAATAGTTTGATAAAATTGATAATCCAAGGGTTATGCAATAGAGAAAACATTTCTTTTCCTTAACCAGTCTTTCCAGCCCCAGCATAATGATCGGAAATAACAGAATACAGTCGAGCCACATAATGTTCCAGCTGTAGGCTGCCATATACCCGGATAAGGCATAAAAAATCCCAAAGAATGCAATGCCGAAATCATTGGTCTTAAAATGCTTTCTTAAATACCATGCAAAGCTGAGTCCGCTGAGTCCGATTTTAAACACGATCATATAAGTCATAAATTCTATGACATTGCCTTTCGGACAGAAAATGAGCAGCCAGTTTAAAGGGCTGGCCAGATAATACGCATACAGCGCTGCAAAATTAACCCCCATTCCAATATCCCAGCTGTATAACAGGCTGCCGCCATGGGTCAGCTTATGACGGAATTCGGAAAAAAACGGAGCATACTGATGATACATATCCGTCCTAAGAAAACTTTCTTCTCCAAATGGAAAAATCCCTCTCTGGGCAAATATGATAATCATGATGACTACGGGCACGAAAAATGCTGCGATCAGTCCGTCCGCAGGTTTGACCAGACTGGCAGTTCCTGAGCCCTTTTTCTGGAATCCGTCGGGTTTGTGCAAAAAACGTCCACCTCTTTTTTTCTTTCGGCTCACATCCTCTTGCTGCATTTCTTCTGATCTGCCATCTAAAGCAGGAGAGTTCTCCGGCACTTCAAACGTTTCCATCTCTATCCGTATGTCGTCCGTCTCTACGGATTCTAACAGTTCCTCGTTATCCATTTGGATCTTGGAAGATTTTTCCTTCAAGTCTAATTCCCCTGTTGTATCTTCTTTTTCATCTGATGTCATTTTTAGCATATCCTCTAGTTCTTTTGATATCTTTTCAATCTCGTCATCGTGTTCCATTCCATTTACCTCTCTTTACAGGGGTTTTTCCTCACTTTTTCGGAATATGAAAAGTTTGCTGAATACATAGTTCACAACAACAACAACTATGGATACCAGTACTTTACTTACATATTCATCCATATTGAGCCAGGAAACCATACACACCATTAGAACCATTTCCATGACGCCTGACGCTGCTCTGCATGCGGTAAAGGAAACAACTTCCTTTATTACAAAGGCAAAATGCAGGTCATAGCTTTGAAACACAAAAATCTTATTCACAATAAAGGCAAACAGGACCGATACGACCCACGCACCGGCTGTTGCGATGCGGTAATCTATGCCGTTTCTCACCATCATGCCATAGACGACCCAGTTCACAAGCGTAGTCAACACCCCAAATATCAAATAGGAAATGACTTCGCGATTCATGAACTTGTCCCATATTTTTTTTAACATTTCTTTTTCTCCTGTAAAATCACATTTCCTCTATTGTATTATAGGGTTGGAAAATTGTAAAGGGATTCTAAGGTCTGACTTCCAGAAACTGTTTCGCTCCATCGGAATAATAAACGTTATAATCATCTGTGATAAAAATTCCATAAATTCCATCTAAGGAATTGACCAGTTTTAACCCCTCCTCCAGTCCCAGGGAGAAACAGGCAGTTGTCATACCATCCCCATCCGCAGAAACCTTTGATAAAATCGTAACAGACACCAGTCCATTTTGAAAGGGATATCCGTCTTTGGGATTTAAAAGGTGATGATAATTGGTTCCGTCTTTTATAAAGTGGCGTTCATAAACACCGGAGGATACGACAGACATATCCTTAATGTTCAGTGTCTCTATGGTTTCATTTCTGTCTGCAAAAGGCTTTTGAAGGCCGATTTTAAAAGGAGTCCCGTCTGTTTTTTCTCCCACGCAGAGAACATTACCGCCTAAATTAATAATGGCACTTTTTACGCCTTGTTCCAAAAGATAATCTTTTAAACGATCCGCAATATACCCCTTGGCAATGGCCCCGAAATCAAGAGTGGTATCCGGAGATAGAAAGGTAAGAGTATTACCCTCCAGTTTTATATTCTTATAGTCCACTTTTTTAACGGCTTCCTGAATGTCTTTTTCCGATGGAATCACAGGGTTTTCCGATGTGAAATTCCATAAGGAGGACAACGGCTCTATGGTAACATCAAAACCTCCTTTGGATCGTTCCGAATAAATCTGCGACTTGGAGATAAGGTCCTTTATATCATCTGACACCGTCACTTTCTGCTGGTCAGAAGGACGGTGATTCAGTCTGTAAACTTCGCTTCCCTCCAGGGTTTTGCTAAAAACATTTTCATAAGAACGGCATAATTCCAAACAGTTTTCCAAAATCTTTGGATCATCTTTATCATAAATTGTCACTGTGACAAACGTATTCAGCATGAAACCTGATTTGCTGATCGGCTCTGTTTTTCTTTGACAACCTGTGAGCAATACCGCTGCCAGTCCGGCAATCAGAATCATGGTCTTTCCTAGTTTCATTGCGTCTCCTCCATCTCATACGCAGCAGCCGGTGTTTATTTCCCTTATAACTGCTGTATAAAGCATGTGACCACGTTCTTTTATGCCCATGCTTTTCATTTTCCAGATTACCATATCACAGATGAATTTTACTGTCAAACGCCTTTTTTACGCATGATAGGCGCAAAACCAAAGGGTCTTGCGCCTACGAATCACATTGCATTTATTTTCCGGTGATTATTAAAAATCAACCTCTTTATCATAGTAACAGCAAACTAACAGCTTTTCCATCTCTGCCGGAGTAATGGGTCTTGGGTTGGAGCCGGTGCATGCATCCCCAACTGCTAACTCGGCAACTGACGTTAATTTTTCTTTGAACTCTGCTTCGTCAATGATTCCGCCTTCATATTCCTTGATACAGGTAGGAATGTGAAGCTTTTCATTCATGGAACGGATTTCAGCAATGAGTGCGTCTACCAGTTCTTCGTCTGTATTGCCCTTTAGACCAATGAAACGGGCAATCTCACCATAACGTTTCAAGCCATCGGAGTTCTTGGAATTGAATTTGATTACCTTTGGCAGATACATGGCATTTGCACAGCCGTGAACAATATGTCCGCCGGAATAAGCAGCCCCTGTCTTATGAGCCATGGAGTGAACAATTCCTAACAGTGCGTTGGAAAATGCCATACCTGCAAGACACTGTGCATTATGCATCCTTGCACGCGCCTCCATGTCACCATTATAAGAATCAATCAAATCATTATGTATCATCTTGATTGCGTGAAGCGCAAGAGGATCGGTATAATCGCAGTGAAGCGTAGATACATATGCTTCTATTGCATGAGTCAAAGCATCCATACCGGTAAATGCCGTCAGCTTCTGGGGCATGGTCTCAGCCAGGTCCGGATCAACAATAGCCACGTCTGGTGTGATGTTAAAATCTGCCAGCGGATACTTGATTCCTTTTTTATAATCGGTAATAACGCTGAATGCCGTTACTTCGGTGGCTGTACCGGAAGTAGACGGAATCGCACAGAACTTTGCCTTTGTTCTTAAAGATGGAAAATTAAATGGGATACATAAATCTTCAAAGGTAACGTCCGGGTACTCATAGAATGTCCACATTGCCTTTGCCGCATCAATAGGGGAACCGCCGCCGATGGCAACAATCCAGTCCGGTTCAAAATCACGCATAACCTCAGCGCCTTTTAACACCGTATCCACACTCGGATCTGGTTCTACTCCTTCAAATAACTTTACTTCTAATCCGGCCTCTTTTAAGTTAGCCTCCACTCTGTCAAGAAATCCAAATCGTTTCATCGAACCGCCGCCGACTACCACGATAGCCTTTTTGCCCTTTAAATTCTTAAGCTCTTCTAAGGCACCTTTTCCGTGATATATGTCTCTCGGTAATGTAAATCTAGCCATATTATAACCCTCCTTATGAATTTCCAGATACTACTATACAATATTGTAGTCCAACCGTGCCGGAAAAACAAAGGTAAAAAGGTATATATCAGTATATAAATATTGATATATATTTAACATTCCGAGCAGAACAGTGACTTGAATTTCCCCAGTTCTTTTATGAATTTCTTCTCCCATAACGTCAGAGAATAACCTTTACGGTAAATCAGTGCATCCTGATATACCGGAGTTTTTCTGCTGCACTGCCGCTCCACCAGATCATATCTTTTTAAAATCTGAGGCGGCATGGGAGATACCCACATATAAGTATCCGGATTTTCACACAAAAGATCAAACTGGCTTCCCCGTTCAAACACAAATATGCGCTTTGCAGAATCCGGAAGGTTTTTCTCTCTTTCGCTGCCTCCTCGCTGACTGGACACTCCATCGCCGTGAGAGATCTCGATATATGGATTTAAGTCCGCAGGCTCTATTTCCTTTTTTTCCGCCAGAGGGTTATAAAAAGAGAATAGAAGCCTTAAAGTATAGTCAAACAAAGGTTCCATAACCAACCCCTTATCCGCAGAGACCTGTCTGTAATAGGTTTCTGAAGATGCCTGAAGCCTGATGATTCCTATACGGTACTCCCCTGTGGCCACATCTCTTAGAGTATCGGCAGTATTGGTCTCCCGCAGCCACACTGACATGGATTCTTCCGGAGTAAGGGTCTGGATAAACCTTGTGCATGCCAGGCTTATGTAGCTTGCTCTGGGCATGGAAAGGGAAAAATCAATTCCAGTCACCTGATTGGGTTTATATAAATGTTCCATTTCTTCAATCTGCACCAAAACATTCCTGGCATATTCTAAAAAAACCCTTCCTCTTTCCGTAGGCACCACTCCTTTGGGAGTCCTTCTAAAAATAGGTGCGCCAAGACTTTCCTCCAGACTTTTGATTGCTTTGCTTAAATTGGGCTGGTCCATGTAAAGGTTGGCTGCCGCCTGAGTGATGGAGCCTGTTTTTTCCACTTCTACCGCATATTGCAACAATACAGTGTTCAATCATCTTCCTCCTTTGTGTGCTGCCTTCCTTCCTTTTCGGCTTCATAAAGATATTTGGACAGTGCAGCCAGAGATACTGCCATATTCTCATTCTGCACCAGAACATGTTCCGGCACGGACAAATGGATGGGGGCAAAATTCCAAATCGCCCTCACACCTGCTGCCACCAGATGATCACAGACGTCTTGGGCTGACTGGGCGGGAACCGTAATGATGCCGATATGTATGTTCATTCTCTGGCAATGATTTTCAAGCATTTCAAAAGGCAGGACCATTTTCCCTCCAATTTTAGTATTCACTTTTCTTCCGTCCGTATCAAATGCCATAACAATCTTCACCCCATACTGCTCAAAGCCTTTGTAAGAAAGCAGCGCTTTCCCTAAGGAACCGGCTCCTACCAGTACCGCCTGGTTGTTGTTATGGTATCCCAAAAACTCCTCCATGTCCTTAATTAACTCTGTAACCTGATATCCCATCTTTGGTTTTCCGCCGTTCCTGGACACCATAGCCAGATCCTTTCGTACCTGAACCTCGTTAAGCTGCAGCTCCGCGGCGATGGAGGGGGCTGATATGGTTTCCGTTCCTTCTTTAAGCAGCTTATGTTCCAGATAATGATGGTAAATGGGGAGGCGCTCCAAAGTTTTTCTGGATATGCCCCCGACCATATGCTTTTTTTCTTCCATACGCAATACCTACCTTTTAAAACGTCAGGCTCCGGCACCGGTTAAATGCCGCAAAAATCTCCTGCCTTCTGGGGAGTGCAAGATTTACAGGAAGATATCCCTTCTCTCCCAGAACATCCAGACCTTCTGTCCGCACCATATGTTCCAATTCATCAACGACCTGTACCAGAGTCTTCTTCCGGTTTATCAACCGGGCGCCTGCATACTGGAGCAAAAATCCCAGTGCCGCAACCTGTTCCACATCTGCGATCTGTTCCACATAACGCAAGTCCACCACCTCATGGCCGATCTTAAAACTGTCCCGCCCCAAAACCTTTGTCTTAGAGCGTTCCTCTTTTCCTCCGGTCTCCAGGGCAAGCGGCACACGGCTAAGATTTATTTCCGGTAATGGAAGGGGGAAAATCCCTTCTCCATACGCCTCTGCCGCTTCCTTTGCAAAACTTGTGATTTCGACTGGCACATAAGCATCCATCTGAATCACCCGATCTGCAGGATGGAAATAAGCTCCGGAGCTTCCAGCAACGAGTATGGTGGAAATGCCTTTCTGCTCGTATAATGCCCTGATCCGTTCCACAAACGGAGTGATCGGTTCCCGGTCCCGGCTGACCACCTGCTGCATCAACCGGTCTCTGATCATGAAGTTGGTGGCACTGGTATCCTCATCAATCAGAAATACCTTTGCTCCGCTTTCTATAGCTTCCACCAAGCCAGCTGCCTGTGAAGTGCTTCCGCTGGCATCTTCTGTGGAAAACCGGACCGTATCCCGATGATCCGGAAGATTATTAATGAATGCAGAGATGTCCACCTTCTTCACACTTCTTCCGTCTTCTGCCCGTAGCTTTACCGCCGAACTCTCCGTAACAACAAACTCTCTTCCGTCTCCGGAAATATGGTTATACACGCCCTTTTCCAATGCCTTCAATAATGTGGACTTCCCATGATACCCTCCGCCCACAATGAGCGTAATGCCTTTGGGAATCCCCATTCCTTTGATACGGCCCTTATTGGGCAGAGAAATCTCCACTTCCATAGCAGAGGGCGAGAGAAAAGGAACTGCCTTTTTCATGGGTTCTTCCGATATTCCCGATTTTCTGGGTAAAATTGCTCCATTTGCCACAAATGCCGCCAGCCCAAGCTCTGTAAGCTGGCTCCGAAGAAACTGCTGATCCTCTGCCAGTTTTCTCACTTCTTCAATTTGTCTTTTCTTTCCATCCGAATATGAATGGTAAAAACAAATTTCTGCCGCACAGGAGGGCAGAAAATCAAACAATATTTTGATCAGCTCCTCCGAACGAATGGATCTTCCATTGGCTGGAAATCCCACTTCAAGACGAAGGATCAGGCTGCCGTCTGTTTTATTAATCTTGCATCCAGTGCGTTCCAATATCTCCTGCCCAGGACGGCTGACGGCCAGCAGCCCGCTTTTGCCTGATCCTTTTGCCTGAAACTCATAGGGCTTTAAGCTTTCTCCAAACTGCCGTAACAGATGATCAGAAAGAGCCGTTCTTTTATAATCCGTATCATAGGAAGCAGGCGGAAATCCTGCTCTTTTTCCATCGACATGTATGCTGATCCTGGAAGGAGATGCAAATGGATCTCCCTGGACATGGTCAACGGATAACACGTAATCGGGAAAACGGTATTCCCCTTTGGCTCCTTTGTATGCCGGGTACCCCTTCCCATCTACGGAGCGGAGAAATTGTTTTAAATCCCCGGAGGTTTTCATTACACGTTCCCTCCATGTTCCTGTTTTTCATGAAGATCCGTTAAAAACATGGCATCACCGAAACTGAAGAACCGGTAGCGTTCTTTTATAGCTTCTTCATAAGCATGAAGCACGTGCTCCCGTCCTGCCAGTGCGGAAACCAACATTACAAGGGTGGATTCCGGCAAATGAAAGTTTGTAATCAGACAGTCCAAAATTTTAAAACGGTATCCCGGATATATAAATATCTCCGTCCAGCCGGTTCCTGCTTTTAAAATTCCGTCCTCTGTTGACGCGGATTCAACCGTTCTGCAGCTGGTCGTTCCCACACAAACCACTCTGCCGCCATTTTTTTTGGCATCATTGACCTTTTTGGCTTCCTCCTCCTCTACAATATAGAATTCGGAATGCATATGATGGGACTCTATTTCCTCCACTTTCACAGGCCGAAACGTACCAAGACCCACATGCAGAGTCACATGGGCAATGGAAATTCCCTTGTCTTCAATCTCTTTTAGCAGTTCCTTTGTGAAATGAAGCCCGGCGGTAGGTGCTGCTGCTGAACCCTCATGCTTTGCATATACGGTCTGATACCGGTTTTTATCCTTTAACTGGTGCGTAATATAGGGAGGCAATGGCATCTGCCCCAGACGGTCTAAGATCTCTTCAAAAATTCCATCATAGGAAAACTGAATCAGGCGGTTTCCCTCCTCCACCACGTCAATGACGGTTCCCTTCAGCAAGCCTTCCCCAAAGGAAATTACAGTACCGGCTTTTGCCTTTTTCCCCGGCTTTACCAGTGTCTCCCAAATATCATTCTCTCTTCTTTTTAAAAGAAGAATTTCAATCTTTGCTTCGGTTCCCTCTTTTACGCCAAAAAGTCTGGCCGGAATCACTTTTGTATCATTGATGACCAGACAGTCTCCTTTCTTTAAATAGGAAAGGATATCTTTAAAATGTCTGTGTTCTATCTCTCCGGTGTGCTTGTCAAGTACCAGAAGTCTGGAAGCAGAACGGTCCAAAAGAGGGTCCTGTGCAATCAACTCCTGAGGTAAATCAAAATTAAAATCTCTCACGTTCATAAATAATTATCTCCTTTGCCAAAAATGCTCCTCTGCACGGTGCCACGCAGAGAAGCATCTGTTTACATATTGTTGGTCTGGCTGCCGGACTCTGTTGCAGCTTCCGTCTCTTCTGCGGAACTCTCATCTGCACCCGAGGAAGCAGCACTTTCCTGTGAATCCTCCTTCTGGTCCATCAGGGTGTGATAAACAGCCAGAAGATTCTCATCAGACTTTAATGCCTGATCCAGGCCCTCATTTACTTCCTTGGCCAATTTCTGAACCTCATCAGACCGATTGGCTTTATCCATTAATGCGGATTGATTTTTATCCGGATTCGCTACCAGATAATAGGTATGATCTGTTCCCTTTTTTGCATAGCACACGATCAAGCTTGGAGCCAAAGTCTCCGCCTGGCGGAATTTGATGTCAAACTTTGCATAAACGAGAAAATCCCCTTCCAAAAGCCCTGGTGCGGTGTAGCATACCAGATTCTCATAATCCTGATAAAACTTCACCTCTTCTTCCAGTCTGGCACTCTGCTGACTCAGTTCTTCTGCAGAACAGGTACCTCCGTATACCTCAGAAAGCGCTTCTGAGTCGCAGGTTTTTCTGGCTTTAAAATAAGCTTCCATTAAATCATGGATCTCAGGCACAGACTCTTTCATCAAGGTAATCTTTGCCGCAGCCGCTTCCGCTGAAGCGTTCTCTTCTGTTCCAGCAGCAGATCCGCCCACAGTCCCGGACCTATGGTCTTTTCCGGATTTATCAAGTACAATTACGACAGACATAAGTATTATGACTATCAACGGAATGGCCAAAAATTTAAGATATTTTTTCGACTCTTCTTTCATTCCATTCTTCCATTTTTCCAATAAGTGCTTCATATAGGCTTGACCTCCTGGAGAATCAATCTCCTCTTTATTTTAACAAAAAAAATGATAAAAATCAACAAATACTCTTGCGCATTATAAGAACTTATAGTAGAATATAAAAGATGCATCTGTAGCTCAGTGGATAGAGCAATGGCCTCCGGAGCCGTGTGCGTAGGTTCGATTCCTATCAGATGCACTATTTTTTTGCTTTATTTTAATTCTTTAAAAGTCTTATCTTATATGGAATTTCTTGTATTTATCAGCTTTTCATAAATTTTTCCAATTCCTCATGTTTTACTGGTTTCTACTGATGCTTTTGATTTTTAATGAATGATAAGTGGTCATTAAATGGACAGTTCCATTTCCTGGTCAGATATTTGGTAAAACTTATGCACAATCCTGGAATAATTCGGCTTCTACTTTAACAGTATATTTAGTCTTGTCCTTGTTATATTCCTCAATTTTACGTTATAATTTCCTATCGGTTTTGGTATCGAAAAAATATTATCACATTATAAACATTTTAACATGGAAAGGTACTGATACGAAAAATTATATAAAGCCTATTTAATTATTAAGGTCCTATGAGGAAACAAGCATCATCCCTTTGATTACCTTCAAGTACCTTGTCAATATATAATACTGACAGCTTTATGATCTGCTCTCCAATAACCAACGCACTATGTACTGTTACATACAGTCGCATACACAAAAAAACGCCATCTTTACGACAGCGTTTTTTCCTCATAATCATTTGTTACTTTTATCATAAATAATAATTGCAACTACAATCATACCTATCAGAATTACAAGAGTTTTATCCCGCAATTCTGATTTTATCATGTTCCAGCAAATAGCTTTAGCGGCTGCTTTTTTCAGCAGCAAGCCAGCGATTATTGCAATAAAGCTCCAAACACTAATGATTCACTCATTCTTTTTCTTTTAAATTTTATGTTCTTTTTCCTAAGCTAAAACATGATGCCTGCCCTTAGGTACAATAAACGGAGATCCTGACACCGGATCTTTAATAACCTCACAGTCCAATCCAAACACCTGCTTGATCAGTTTTTCTGAAATAATCTCCGAAGGCTCTCCTTTGGCAATTAAATTTCCTTTTTGTAAGGCAAAGATATAATCTGCATAACGGGCAGAAAGATTAATGTCGTGAAGGACCATAACAATGGTGGTTCCCTTCTTCCGGTTTAAATCCGTCAACAAATCAAGGATCTCGATCTGGTAAGTAATATCCAGGAATGTGGTCGGTTCGTCTAAAAGCAGAATATCGGTCTGCTGGGCCAGTGCCATAGCAATCCAGACTCTTTGACGCTGACCACCGGATAATTCATCTACACTCCGGTCCGCAAGTTCTGTGATTCCCATAATTTCCAAAGCCTCTTCCACCGCTTCATAATCCTGACTGCTAAGCCCTTTTAAAAAGCTCTGGTAAGGAAAGCGTCCACGGGATACCAGATCAGAAACCGTAATTCCTTCCGGGACTACCGGTGATTGAGGAAGCAGACCAAGAATTTTTGCCAGTTGTTTGGGCGGAATGGAACTGATCTCTTTTCCGTCAAGACATACCTGACCTGATTCAGGACGAATCAGCCTGGCCAGGGTTTTTAACAGCGTCGACTTTCCGCATGCATTGGAACCGATAATCACACTGATTTTATTTTCCGGTATTACTACATCAATCCCATTGATAATAATTTTTTTCTCATATCCGGCAACAAGGTCTTTTGCCGTAAATACTGGTGTTTGCTTCATGCTCCTCCTCCGGTTCGGTTGATTCGTATTAACAGAAAGATTAGATAGGGGGCACCCAGGATTCCGGTTATCACTCCCACTGGAAAACGGGTCCCAAATACATGCTGCCCAATGAGATCCGCAGCAAGCACCAAAATCGCTCCCGTCAGTCCGGCAGGTATGGTGTTGGGTGCCCCGGCTCCTGCAAGCCTTCCTGCGATTGGTCCTGCAAGAAAAGCAACAAAGGCAATCGGCCCAGTGACAGCAGTTGCATATGCAATTAAAAATACGGAACTGATTACCAGAATAAGCCTTGCCTGATCGGTCTTCAATCCCAGTGTTACCGCGGATTGATCACCCAATTCAAGAATCTTTAGCTGTCTTCCAAATAAAATCTGGACTCCTCCAAAAATAACAACTACTGCAAAAAGTCCGGGAATACTTTTCATTTGCATTCCATTTAAACTGCCGTTGAGCCATCTTAAAGCAGTTGAAACATCATGTTCATTGGCTTTGAGAATCAGAAATGAGATCACTGCATTTAACATTGCCTGGATTCCAATTCCAATCAGGATCAGCCTTCCACCGGAAAAACTGCCTCCTCTGGATAAACCGTATATCAGTGTTGCCACAGCAATTCCTGATAAAACCGCCGAGACAGAAACAATGCTTCCGCTGATTTTTAATATAAGAATACAAAATACGGCAGCAACACTGGATCCGGAGGTAACACCGATGATATCAGGACTTGCCAGAGGATTACGAAGCATGGTCTGAAAGGTATTTCCAGCCATTCCAAATGCCAGACCTGCGAACAAGCCGGCAAGCAGCCTGGGAAGTCTTATGGTTCCCACCGCAAAAGCGGCTCCCTTTATCTGCTCTCCCAGAAGCACCTTAAATATGACCACAGGAGAATATGTGGTAGTTCCAAAATACAGCATTGCCATGCACAATATTGCAGTGATTGCGATTAACACGGCTGTTATGGTTCTATAACGAATTTTTCGCTTTTGAAATCCCGCTTGAACTGTAGTAAGAATATTTTTTGTCATAAGGAACGCACCTTCACTCTCATCGCTATCCATATCAACACAGGTGCTCCGAAAAATGCGGTAACAATTCCTGCTTCCAGTTCTCCCGGATGTCCAATCATTCTTCCGATAATATCAGAAATCGTTAATAAAATCGCACCGCCAACCGCAGACATTGGTATCATGCATCTCATGCTGGAGCCGCATAGCAGTCTCATGGTATGAGGAATCATCAGTCCCACAAATCCAATGGGTCCTGCAAGAGCAGTCGTAGCACCACATAGAAGCACGCCTGCAGCAGCACTTACAATTCTGACCAAAGAAGTATTTACACCTTGTCCCGTTGCCACATCATCTCCCAGCGCCAGAGCATCAAGAGAAGAGGAGGATAAGATACCTATTCCAAGTCCTGCAACTATAAAAGGTAAAATTGATAAAATGCCTGTCCATGTTGCTCCGCTGACACTTCCCACTTGCCAGAACCGATATGCGTCCATTACATCCGATCTTGGAAGAATTACGGCACTGACCAGAGAAGACAGCGCCGCACTGATGGCAGCTCCGGCTAGCGCAAGCTTAATGGGAGTGGCTCCTCCGTATCCAAGAGAACCGATTCGGTATACAACTACAGCCGTTACCGCAGCTCCTGCCATAGCAAACCAAATGTACTCGCTCGCCGTACTGATATGAAAAAACGCTATTCCGCTAACTACAAACAAAGAAGCACCCGTATTTACCCCTAATATGCTTGGATCGGCAATGGGGTTGCGGGTAATTGCCTGCATCAAAGCTCCTGAAACTCCCAGGGAAGCACCGGCTATCATACTGAAAACGGTTCTCGGAATCCGTTCCCTGACAACCAGAGAATCAAAAGAATTGGCTCCATTTCCAAATAAAGCAGCAATCACTTCACTGAGTCCCACATTTCTTGAACCAAAGATAAACGAAGCAAAGGCGGCCAGAATAAGGCCGAAACCGGATACAATAACTAAAACGATTATTTTATTTGCTTTCATTTCACTTTATCAGCTGCCTCTCCGATCAAACCTAAATACTCATCAATGGTTGCCGGGATAGAAAGTGCGCTTGGAGTACAGGAAGCCGCTAACGGTGTGCCGTCAGGAATCATTACCACAGAACCTCTTTTTACAGCAGGAATGGTTCCAAGCAGAGAATCTGCCTGTAATGCAGTTAAAACGTTCTGGTCTCCATAAGCTATAATAATATCAACGTCTTTCAGTAAATCAGCATTCTCTGCACTAATCTCAGCAGAAAAACTTTTGGAATTCTTCCCAAGGCTTATCACACTTTCCGGAACTTTTAATCCCAAATCAGTAAGATAGGCAGCACGTGGGTCCGTAGGGAGATATACACTAAATTTACCTAAATCAGAAGGATTGAAATAGAAAAATGCTGCTGTTTTGCCCGTTATCTGGGAATACTCTGCCGTTTTATCTGCAATCTGTTTTTCTAAATCAGAAACCAGTTTTTCACCCTCCTCTTTCATTCCCATACCAGTCGCATCAAGAATGATCTGATCTCTCCAGTAGGTCTGCCAGGCAAGGGTCGGATAAGCGACTACAGGAGCAATCTCACTTAACAAATCATACTCTTCTTTTGTAATTCCCGAATAAGCCGCAAGTATTACATCTGGCTGGGCTGCACTGATTGCTTCATAATCAAGTCCATCCGTATCATGAAAAAGAACTGGATTCTCCACTCCAAGCTTTTTGAAACCGTCCCTTGTCCACGGCAGCAGACCGCTGCCATCCGTCACGCCATAGTTGGCTTCTGATACTCCCACAGGAGTAACTCCTAATGCCAGAATCACATCCTGATTCCCCCAGGAAATAGATGCCACTCGCTCTGGTTTCTTATCAAGAACAGTTTCTCCAAACGCATGTTTTATAGTAATGGAATCCGATGATTTCGCTTCGCTTTTAGCTGTTGTAGTTTCCGTTTCAGTTGATTCCGTTTCAGCAGCAGATGACTTCGGATTCTCTGCTTTACCAGCACATGCAGTTAATGTCACTGCTAAGGTTACACTCAAAAGGAAACCCAGTTGTCTTAATTTCATGTTTAACACCTCAAATAGTTTTCTTAAATTTGTTAGTTTAAACTAACTATCGTTAAGGTTATCAAACTCCAGTTGCTTTGTCAAGTGGACCGGTCGTGCAAAGGTATTTAGAGGGTACTTATTGGGAGACTATATTTTATATTACTGGTTTAATCTTATTAGTAAATATTATATTATGATTTATTTCATATATAGTTATTTTTTATTATATTTTTCTTATATTTATCGCACTCCACATTACTCTTTTGTAATGTTTTACACAGAATAGTGTCAATAGAATGCTTTCATCTTATTCTTTATTCCATTTTTTATAGGGCCGTATAATGACCCTATGATATTTATGATAAAACCAGAGGTGATTATAAAAGTCAAAAAAATCTGGACTTATGTCCATAACTCAGACACAAGCCCAGGCTAATTACACCATCACTATAATTTATTTAATCCCTACTCCTCAACCTCATGCAGCTTCCTATTCCCATTCAAATTAATAATCCCCGCCACAAATTCCTCTTTTTTCACCACAATAATCCGATACCCCTTCGCCACAAACAGCAGCCCCAAGAGAAAGAGCCCCATAAAAATTATGAGCAAAGAAGTTTCATTTCCATTCCCCGCATTCCACACATTCCCGATCATTGAAAATAAGCAAATAAAAATACCGATTACATAATAAGATACTTTTTTACTCATAATTTTTATCCTCCTGTTTTTTTATAAATATTATAGCACATTCTCGTGTTAAAAATTGTTAATTTTAACCATCATCTTTTATATTCTCACAAAAACCGCTTTTATTGAAATTAATTATCAAATAGTGCACCAGTCTCCCACATTTTTTTTCCTTAAATCTTTTTTCATTCTCAAATTTTTTAAATCATATTGTTTTTTCCCCATAACTCCGCTATAATAGAACCACCAATCAAATCTAAAATCATTTCTATATCTGTTACGGTTCTGAAATTCAATTTCAATTCCCTAAAGAATCATCCAAATCCAGTTGTAAATCTGCACTCTGCAATTTACATAAATCACATCTAAGGAGGTATACCCATGGTATACGAAGCATTTCTTGAAACTATCAAACAATCCGTTGGAGAACGTCTTGGTCCGGATTTTACGCTGATTCTCCAGTCCATTACGAAAAACAATGGTCTGGTTCTGGATGGGCTGTGCATTGAAAAAGCTGGAGAAAAAGCTGCTCCCACCATTTACTTAAACCAATTTTACGAACCATATGAAAATGGAATTCCTATCAACGAAATCGTCGAAGATATTCTACTGCTCTATCAGACCAACCGGCTTCCCGATCATATTAAAATTGAAAAACTATCTTCTCCTGAATACATCAAAACAAAAATCATTTACCGGCTGATTAATGAACCAGCCAATCAGGATCAGTTATCAGATATTCCTCACATCTCTTATCCATCTCTGGATTTATGTCTCATCTTTTGCCTGTCTCTGCATCGGTCACAAGATGACCTTTTGACCGCATTGATCCACAACAGCCACCTAAAGACCTGGAACTTAACCACAGAAGAATTATTTCAGGCTGCAAAAATCAATACGCCCTATCTATTCCCCGCACGCATCCGTTCCCTCTCAGAAGTAATAAAAGATATCGCCAGGAATTCCGCAAAAGAAGAGATAGAGGAAGAAGATTTAATTGATTTTTTTGATACCACACCTCTGTCACCACCCATGTATGTACTTACCAATCCAGCAGGTATCAATGGTGCTGCATGTATGTTTTACGACGACATATTAAAAGACTTCGCCACCTGTACAGACAGTGATCTAATCATTCTGCCTTCCAGCATTCACGAAGTCCTTATAATCCCCAACAGCAAAAATATATCCATAAAAGAACTGTCTGAAACCGTCTTCTCCATCAATCAGGAGGAAGTCCCGGAAGAAGACCGCTTGTCCAATCACATCTATTTCTATTCCAGAAGCAGCGACGAACTCACCATCGCTTTCACCTCTTCTTTCCCAATCGGAACAAAGAATCCATAATAAAGATTGCCATGGCAATGGCGCCTGAAATCTGCAGCGTCTGTACCAGATAATAACTGGATAGCTCTGTATTGTTGCTGATTACATAGGACACACTGCGGTAAATAGAAGCTCCTGGCACGGACGGAAGAATCCCTGCTACCAAAAAAACAGTTACCGGAGCTTTGAATATCCTTGCAGAGACATGGCTTGCCAAAGCCACTAAAAGCGTGGATAAAAATGCCGCAGCCGTAACTGACCCTGCTGCGGCATCCACCAAAAGATAGGCCAGCCAGCCTGCCGCCCCAATACTGCCTGCCAAAACCACATACTTTTTTGGTAATTCCAAAATCAGGGAAAAACTGATCACTGCCAAAAATGCACCAACCGTCTGCACTACCATAGAACCCCTCCTGTCAGCCACTGGAACAACCCCATACCGGCTCCTACTCCTGCTGCCACAGCCAAAGCGACCACTATCGCTTCCACCATTCTTGCTGTACCGGAAGCATAATCACCATTTAACGTATCTCGGATTGCCGTAGTGAATATTACCCCTGGTACCAGAGGCATGATTGCTCCGATAATGATAATATCACTCTTGACTCCCGGCAGCAGCCAGCGTTCCACAAACAATGCGGTTACTGCAATTAAAAAAGCACATACTCCATTGATGCAAAAGTCATTGAGCCGGAACCGAACCGATAGTTCCATGGTTCCTGCAAGAACAGCACCCGTCACTGCCGCTCCCAGACAGTCCCTTCCACTTCCCCCCAGCAGCAGCGTAAAAAAAACTGCAACGCCTACAATACCCACATCCTTCAGCAAGCCGCTATACTGCATGGTATTGCGTATTTCCTTCAGCTTACCATAAGCCTCTTCTACCGTCAAAAGATCCTCACAAAGTCTGCGTGATACATCATTGACCAAAAAAACCCTGTTTAGATTTGTAGATCTTCCCGGTACTCTCCTGGCCACTGTGATAGCTTCGATGGAAGGATCATTGAGCGAAGCAAATATCCCGGTAGAAAAGACAATGGCCTCCGCAGTCTCCCGCCCTGCCTTACGTAAGATATGGTCTATGGTATTTTCCACTCGAAAAATTTCCGCACCGCTTACCAGCATAATTTCGCCTGCCAGTACTGCGGTTTCCACAAGCAGTTTATCATTCATTCACGTATCCCTCAAAATTTAGTATAAAATAGGAGGCTTCCCATCTGAAACACCAGAACAGCTGCAAGCCAAGCCACTGCAAGCTGAAAAAGCACCATCCCAATGGTCCATTTTATGGAGCCCGTTTCTTTTTTTATTGCCGCAACAGCGGCAATGCAGGGAGAATAAAGAAGACAGAAAATCATGAGTGCATAAGCATTTACACTCCCGAATCCAAAGTTTCCAAGACTCCCAAAAAGCTGTTTCATTCCTGCTGCCGAATTGATATTGCTGATTCCAAAAAGAACAGAAAAACTGGAAACCACCACTTCTTTTGCAGAAAGCCCGGAAATCAGTGCTACAGCAATTCTCCAATCCCCCAATCCTGCGGGACGAAGAATCGGAATAAGAACACGTCCGATGATTGCTGCAAAGCTTTTTGATACATCAGTAACAAAACCGTTAGGTCCTCCGTTTAATACAAACCACAATACAATGGTTGCCAGAAAAATAGTGGTTCCTGCCTTACTTAAATAATCCTTTACCTTATCCCATACATAGATGGTTACCGTTCTTCCATCAGGCATTTTGTATTCCGGAAGCTCAATAAGGAGTGTATCCTCTCCCTTTGCACCTGCCAGGCGATGAGTGATAAAGGCAATCGCAACCGCCATTATAAGACCTACAAGATATAAAGAATATGCCACTGCCAATGCATGATTTGGAAAAAACATTCCAGAGAATAAAATATAAATTGGAAGTCTTGCCGAACAGGACATAAACGGCGTAATGAGTATGGTTCTCTTCCTGTCCCTATCGCTTGACA
Source organism: Lacrimispora sinapis (assembly GCF_043633585.1). Taxonomy (NCBI): domain Bacteria; kingdom Bacillati; phylum Bacillota; class Clostridia; order Lachnospirales; family Lachnospiraceae; genus Lacrimispora; species Lacrimispora sinapis. The sequence goes on from NZ_CP141832.1 coordinate 2,892,775, forward strand.
GAGCCCTTGTTGCCATAACAGCCGGAACTGTACAGCCAAAACCAAGAAGCATGGGCAGAAATGCTTTTCCAGATAAACCTACCCGCCCCATCACTTCATTCATCACATAAGCTACCCTTGCCATATACCCGCTGTCTTCCAGAAATGCCAGCGCAAGAAACAAAATAATGATATTCGGCAAAAACGTGAGAATCCCTCCTACTCCCGCTGCGATACCATCAACCACTAACGATGTGATCCAGCCAGAGGCTCCGATTCCCACCATCAACTGCTGCATATACGAAGAAAACAGATCCAATGCAATCTCAAAATATTTCTTCAGAATATCACCGATGGTAAACGTAAAAAAGAACACCAACGCCATTATTCCCAGAAAGAAAGGCACACCCAGAACCGGATGGGTCAAATAATGATCGATCTTATCCGTGAGTGTGCAGCTTCCTTCTTTTTTTACCAGACATTGTTCCATAATTTCTTCAATATAATCATATTTCTGATTGATAATTTCCTTTTCATAATTCCGGTCAACAATGCCGCTTAAATCGACGAGGCAATCATTCATAACCGTTTTATCATATTCCAGGCACTTGATCGCATACCATCTTATGTTATCCAGATTGTTATCATGAGATTTTAAAATCGTTTTTATCTTGCAGATCTTATTTTCAATTCTAGGAGTGTATTTCACTGTCACCCCCTGAGGCGGCTCCTTGTAATGATGAACGACCGTATCCAACAACAGCTCCAATCCGGTTCGGTTTCTAGCAGAGACAGGCACCACTGGAATGGTACCAAGCATATCAGAAAGGCGGTGAAGATTTATCTCTATTCCCCTCTCCTCCACAAGATCCATCATGTTAAGTGCCAGAATCATTGGTTTTTTCATTTCCAGAAGCTGAAGAGTTAAATACAGATTACGCTCCAGAGAGGAAGCATCCGCTACGTTTACAATCACGTCCACTTCTCCGTCTTCCAGACACCTTCTCGTAACTTTTTCTTCCATCGTATAACAGGACAGGCTGTAAATACCAGGCGTATCTATCAATTTTATGGGACAGTCATTATAACTGGTCATGCCTTCCATTCTCTCGACCGTAACTCCCGGCCAGTTAGCTACTTTTAATTTGGCACCGGTGAATGCATTAAATAAAGTTGTTTTTCCGCAGTTAGGGTTTCCAACAAATCCAACACGGATCCCTTTATTTTCCTCATTCATGACTGGCGGCCTCCCTTATTTCAATTCCCTCTGAGATTTTTCTTCCAAGAGCAAGTCTGGTACCTCTTACTTTAATAATTACAGTACCTCTTCCCTTTTTATTCATCAGAATTACCGGAGTCAGTTCTGTGATTCCCAAGGACTCCAGCCGCCTGGTGATCGCATCATTTACCATAACACGGTATACAATGTATGTTTTCCCGATCTCCCCTTCATGAAGCTTCATGATAATCTCCTCTGCATGCAGACATTTCCTGTCATTGCATCCATAGAAATTTTACTATTCCCCCAATTCATTGTCAATGCCGCTTACTTGTACGATTTTTAAAATAATTACAAAAAGGAATGAACTCATTCGTCATCCATTTCCTGCAGCATCTTTTTTACCTGTACCATACGGTCACGCAGCTTGGCGGCCTCTTCAAAATTCAGTTCTGCGGCTGCCTGATGCATTTTCTTTGTAAGCTCTTTGGCAAGCTTCTCCAGTTCTTTGGCATCCATGGATTCCGGATCCTTTTTAAAGTCTTCCTCTTTCTCAATGGCGGCTTTTGAAATTGCAATCAGATCCCTGACTGACTTTTTAATGGTAGTCGGCGTGATCCCATGTTCTTCATTATACTTTTGCTGAATTGCCCTTCTACGGTTCGTCTCTTCAATTGCCACCCGCATGGAATCCGTAATATGATCCGCATACATGATCACATGGCCTTCTGAATTTCTGGCGGCCCGGCCGATCGTCTGTATCAGAGAGGTTTCTGAACGTAAGAAACCTTCTTTATCCGCATCAAGGATTGCCACCAGCGTGATCTCTGGAATATCAAGACCCTCCCGCAGCAAATTGATGCCCACCAAAACATCAAAAACATCAAGACGCATGTCACGGATTATCTCGGAGCGCTCCAGCGTATCAATATCGGAATGAAGGTATTTGACCCGGATTCCCACCTCTCTCATGTAGTCGGTCAAATCCTCCGCCATACGCTTGGTCAGCGTGGTAATGAGAACCTTATTCTTCTTCCCAATCTCTTTATTTACTTCAGAAACCAGATCATCAATCTGCCCCTCCACCGGTCTTACATCAATTTCCGGGTCAAGAAGACCGGTAGGCCGTATGATCTGTTCCACTCTCATCAGCTCGTGCTCCGCCTCATAAACCGAAGGAGTCGCGGAAACAAACAGCATCTGATTGATCTTGGATTCAAATTCCTGAAAATTCAACGGGCGGTTGTCCAAAGCAGAAGGAAGACGGAACCCATAATTGACCAGAGTGGTCTTTCTGGAACGGTCTCCTGCATACATTCCCCGGATCTGAGGCAGCGTAATATGAGACTCATCCACGATGATCATAAAATCATCTGGGAAATAATCAATAAGGGTAAAAGGCGGCTCCCCCTCTTTCCCACCGGTCAAATGTCTGGAATAGTTTTCGATTCCCGAACAAAATCCAGTCTCCCTCATCATTTCCACATCAAAATTGGTTCGTTCCGCAATTCTCTGTGCCTCTAAAAGCTTGTCTTCACTTTTAAAAAACTCCACCTGCCCTTTAAGCTCCTCCAAAATCGTCTGAGTCGCAAGCTCCAGCTTATCCTTGGAAACCACATAATGGGAAGCCGGAAAAATAGCCACATGGCCAAGCTCCGCCCGGATCTCTCCGGTCAGGGTATCAATCTCCGTAATCCGGTCCACCTCATCACCAAAAAATTCCACCCGGTAAGCCTCACTGCCGGAATAGGACGGAAATATTTCCACCACATCGCCTCTGACCCGGAAGGTTCCACGCCTGAAATCCATATCGTTTCTGTCATACTGGATCTCAATCAGCTTATGGATCATCTCATCCCGATCCTTCATCATACCCGGCCTTAAAGAAATAACCATCTCCTTATAATCTATGGGGCTGCCCAATCCGTAAATACAGGAAACCGATGCAATAATAATAACATCCTGCCGTTCCGAAAGAGCCGCCGTGGCAGAATGACGGAGTTTATCGATCTCATCATTGATTGCAGAATCCTTCTCAATATAAGTATCTGATGAGGGGACATAAGCCTCCGGCTGGTAATAATCATAATAAGAAACAAAATACTCCACTGCATTTTCAGGGAAAAATTCCTTAAACTCGCCATAAAGCTGAGCAGCCAGCGTTTTATTATGGGCAATAATAAGCGTCGGCTTCTGAATTCTCTGAATGACATTGGCCATGGTAAATGTTTTCCCAGAACCGGTAACACCTAATAATGTCTGGAACTGATTGCCTTCCTTAAAACCTTCCACCAGCTTTTCAATGGCTTGAGGCTGGTCACCGGTAGGCGCATACTCTGAGTGTAATTTGAACTCCATGATTTTTTCACCTCCAAAATCTCTTAATGCAAATTATATCATAGCAGGAACAAAAAGTATAGCGGATAAAGAACATCAGTTCTGATATGTGGACTATTTCATCTTCCATAACTTACAGCAATCATTGTATACAGTTAAAATAAGGCTATACCCTCTCCTGGTAATTTTTCCAAAGTAAGTCACAGGCAAGGACCGCAGATGCAATGCGTTTAAAAATAGATTGAATTTTAAACTTATTTGTTATATGATAACTCTCAAACAATCAAACAGCAGGAGGACTTATTATGTATAGCTTTAAGAACGATTACAGCGAAGGCGCACATCCAAAGATACTGGAAGCTTTGATTCAGGAGAATTTAATCCAGAACGACGGTTACGGACTTGACCCTCACAGCCTTCATGCCGCAGAGCTGATCCGGCAGGAAATCGGCCGTGATGATGCTGATATCCATTTCATCGTTGGCGGCACCCAAACCAACCTGATTGCCATTGCAACGGCTCTCCGCCCCTGGCAGGCAGTGATCTCTACGGATAAAGGCCATATCAATGTTCACGAAACCGGTGCGATTGAAGCCACCGGCCACAAAGTTCTTGCTATGCCTGTAAAAGACGGAAAACTGACTCCTGCTGATATATTAAAGGCCCTGGACCATCATACAGATGAACACATGGTCCAGCCAAAGATGGTCTATATCTCCAATTCCACTGAAATCGGCACCCAGTACACAAAAGCCGAACTGGAGGCCTTACACCATATCTGCCGGCAGAAAGACCTGTATTTATTTCTTGACGGTGCACGTATGGGTTCCGCACTGACAAGCCCGGTCAATGACTTAACCCTGAAAGATATTGCACAGCTCACTGATGTCTTCTATATTGGAGGTACAAAAAACGGTGCCCTCTATGGAGAAGCACTCATCATCAATCATCCCGATTTAAAACCAGATTTTCGTTTTATGATCAAACAGCGGGGCGCCATGCTGGCAAAAGGCTGGACTCTTGGCATCCAGTTTGAGGAGCTGTTCCAGAACAATCTTTATTATGATCTGGCCGCTCACGCAAATGAAATGTCTGCCCTGTTAAAAAAGGGCATCCAATCTTGCGGTTACTCCTTTTTTTCAGATTCCTCCACCAACCAGCTGTTCCCCATTCTTCCTGATGCCGTGATAGCAAAGCTTAAAAAAGATTTTCTCTTTTCCATACAGGAACGGTTCGATGACAGCCACACCGTGATTCGTCTGGTAACCTCCTGGGCCACCAGAGAAGATGCCTGTAAAGAATTTATCAAATCCCTGGAATCCTGTAAATAACAAAAAGCCTCTGTATGCCAGCAATTTCATTCCGGCATCAGAGGCTTATAAATTTCATATCTAACTTCTTAATTTACATTATTTCAATGCTTTGATCGCTTCCTGGAGCTGATTATCTTCCCCATGTTCAATCTTAATCTTTGTTTTCAGACTTTCCTCCAATTCAACCGGAACATCAGGCTCCAGTCCTTTTCCATGAAGATCAAAACCGCTGGGTGTATAGTAATGAGCCACTGTCATTTTAATGGCAGTTCCTTTATCAAGAGGAAACAAGGTCTGAACGATTCCCTTCCCAAAGGTCTTCGTTCCCACCAGCTTTGCTTTGTCGTAGGCTTTTAAAGCTCCGGAGAATACTTCAGAAGCACTGGCGGACTGGCCGTTGACTAAAACAGCCATGGGCACATCTACCTGATGACCGTCAGAAGCATAATACTGCTCTCCCTTTCCATTCTTATCTGCCATATAAACAAGAAGAGTCTTATCCTTCTTTTTTCTCACAAGGTTTGGATCTCCCTTGATCACCAGATCATCCGGAAGAATATAATCAAGCATAGACACTACCGCGTCCACAACACCGCCCGGGTTATTTCTTAAATCCACCACCAGTTTTTCCATTCCCTGCTTTTCCAGATCATCGACTGCACTCTTAAACTGATCCGCTGTCACAGAATCAAACTGGCTGACGGAAATATACCCTATATGATCTGCCAGCATTTCATGCTCAACCGTTGGAACAGTGATCTGACGGCGCTCCATGGTCATGTCGATGTATTTTCCTGTATCTTTACGAAGAACAGTAATGGTAACCGGGGTTCCTTCCTCTCCCTTGATATGATCCTTTACTACAAGCTCCAGGTCTATTCCCGTCACTTCTTCATTCCCTACTTTATAAATTAAATCACCGGGCAGAATTCCCGCTTCCGCGCCAGGCGTTCCTTCAAAAACCTTGGTTACTGTAATGATACCTGTATCTGCACTCTGGCTGACCATGACTCCGATCCCGCAATACTCACCGGAGGTATCTTCCATCAGTTTGTTATACTCGTCTGCTGTATAATAAACTGTATAAGGATCTCCTAATCCATTTAGCATCCCCTTATAAATCCAGTCTTCCACATCATTGAGATTTTCATCAAAAAGATAATACTTTTCAATTACCGCCTGGATCGTCTGTATTTTGGAAGCGATCCGGTTCATGTCTAAGTTCCCCTGTTGATTTTCTGCCTGAGCGGATTCCGCAGCCTGCCCTTTTCCATCAATTGCGGTTTTTCCGATCAGAAAGATCCCCAAAGACATTCCTACAATAACAAGACCTGCTAATGCAGTTAAAAGCGCCCCGACCAGGGCACCCTTCCAAAATTTATTTTTACTTTCCACTGCTATTCTCCTATCTAGCCATTATGGGCTAACGTATTTCGCCGGATTTACATAACTGCCATTTACTCTGATTCCAAAATGGAGGTGCGGCCCGGTAGAATATCCGGTAGAACCCACTTTTCCAATTACCTGCCCCTGTGTAACTTCCTGTCCAGCGGAAACCAAAAGCTGGGAACAGTGCATATACACGGTGTAAACACCTCCGCCATGATGGATCATGATATAGTTGCCGGCAGAATAACTGTATGTAGATATTGTAACCGTGCCTGATGCGGCTGCTAAAATGCTGTTTCCGGCAGCAGCACCAATATCAATTCCCTTGTGGTTGGAAGATGCTCCTTCCGTAGGGGATTCCCGGTCGCCGAAATTTGAAGTAATCCTGCTTGAAGAAGGACAGGGCCATATGAATTTAATATTCCCTATCGCAACGGTATTATACGTTTTCCCTGCTTTCTCGGCCGCTTTCCGTGCTTCTTCTTCTTTTTTCCGGATCTCAGCCTCCATATTTTTAATGTGCTGTTCCTGTTCCGCAATATCCTTCTCAAGCTCTGCCAAGCTTCCTTCACCGGCACTGATCTGGTTTTGAAAGTTTACAAGCTCCGCATTCTTCTTCTTAATGAGCCGTTCCACATCCTGCTGCTTGTCATTGGCCGCTGTCTCAAAGGTTTTCAGCTCTTCATACTCCGCTAAAAGCTTCTGCTCCCGCTGTTCCACCTCTTCTTTGGATCGTTTAAAGTTCTCCAGCATTTTTCTATCATATGCAGCAATGCTCCGGATATATTCCACACGGTTAAAAAGCTGGGTGAGATCGCCCGACTTAAATAACAAGTCAATGTAGTTCGTCTCACCCTTCTCATACATATATTGAATTCTCAATTTCATATCCCGGTACTGGCGGTCCATGGTCTGCTTCGCCGCCTCCAAGTCTGCTTTTGCCGATTCAAGTTCTGCTTCCTTGGTAACAATCCGGGACTGAAGCGCATATAGCTGTTTATTCAGGGAATCAAGGGTGGCATCCAGATTTTTTATATAACCTGCTGCATCATTTCTTAATCCCTCCAGTTCTTTTATGGTTGACTCTATTCCCTTTTTTTCCTCTTCGAGAGTCGAGGCTTTTTCCTTTGCTTCCTCCACTTCAGTTTTGGTACCATAGGAGGGAAATATACATGATATGGTCATCATACAGCCAAGTCCTGCTGCAAACAGCCTTTTTTTCAATTTCATGAGCATTTCCTCTTATACTTTTAAATGCTTCCGAATGGTAAAGAAACTTACAAAAAATCCAATCCCCAAACCGAGGCCCAATGCAGTTGCCGCCATATAAGGGAATATGGCCTCCACTGGCAGGAACTGAAAAAGCCCCGATAAAATACTGAACTTTGTAACAACATATTCAACCGTAGACCGGTAGAGGAAATAGATGGCAATCAGAGGAATGGAGGCTCCGACCAGGCCGATAATGACTCCCTCCACGACAAACGGAGCCCGGATCATATAATCAGTGGCACCGATGAGCTTCATAATATGATTCTCCGTCTTACGGAAGGCCGCAGCCACTGAAATCGTATTACTGATCAGGAATATGGCCACTGCCAGTAAAATACCGATTATCAGCATAGAGAGTACACCAATGACCTTATTTAAGCTGTTCATTCCTTCTGCTGCTGTCTGAGAATAGTTGACTTTTCTTACTCCATCAAGACTCTTTAACCAGTCAACCACCTTATTCTGATCCACCAGATCATTTAAAAATACGGTGTAGGAAGAAGAATTGGCAAGAGGATTATCCTCTTCAAAGCCTTCTGCCAAATCCTGCATATCCCCAAAATATTCTTTCTTGGCTTCTTCCCAGGCTTCTTCTGCAGAAATATACTTTATTTCTTTTACTTCTTTTCTGGCTTTTATCTTATTACCGATTTCAGTGATTTTATTTTTATCCAGCCCTTCTTCAAAAAATACTGTAATCCCAACGGTACCTTCTGTATTTTTAATCACATGCTGTACGTTAATAACGATTGAAAAAAACAGGCAAAACAGAAAAATACAGGCAGAAACTGTAGCAATAGACGCCAGAGAAAACAAAATATTTCTGCAAATATTATTAACCCCCTGCTTCAGGCAATACCAAAATGTACTAATTCTCATATGTATAACCGCCTTTTTTCTCATCGCTCATGATGGTTCCCCGATCCATCACAATCACTCGTTTTTTCATTCGGTCCACAATCTCCTGACTGTGAGTGACTACGATCACTGTAGTTCCCTGTTTATTAATCTCGTTTAACAGCTTCATAATCTCCATGGAGTTGTGACCGTCTAAATTACCGGTAGGCTCATCCGCCAGGAGAATCTCCGGACGGTTGATCAAAGCCCTGGCAATGGCAACACGCTGCTGCTCACCGCCGGAAAGCTGCTGAGGAAAAAATTTATACTTTGAAGATAGCCCCACCATCTTTAACATGGCAGGAACCGACTCTTTGATATTTCTTGTTGATGCACCGATGACTCGTTGAGCAAACGCTACATTCTCATATACATTCCGGTCCTTTAACAGGCGGAAATCCTGAAATATCATGCCAAGCTTTCTTCTGTATTTCGGAATAAATTTTCTGGGCATCTTGCCTAAATTCATATCATTTACTATAATTTTCCCGGCTGTTGGTTCTACTTCCTTGAGCAGCATCTTTAAGAGCGTGGATTTCCCCGAACCGCTGCGGCCGATGATGAATACAAATTCCCCATCCTCCACCGTTATGCTGACATTCCGAAGCGCTTTATTGCCGGCTTCATATGTTTTACTTACATTCCATAGTTCTATCATTTCTGTCCTCTAACTCTTTGTGCTTTTGTACTTCTGGTGAGGGAGAAAGAGATTTATGTATCCCTCTCGCCGCAGTGAAACTTCGATTGCGCTTCACTCCATCTCAGTTTACGGGCTTCACCCTATGAAAAGAGTCAGAAACACAGCTGCTTTTATGCAAGCATAACGCAGCTGTGTTACTGCCTCTTTTCGCACTGCTCATGGCTTGCGTTAATAGTCTTGGTTTTCCATGTACTTCATGTATTTTACTACCATCAATGCAATCTTAAAGGTAATGGCATCCTCAAATACGCGAAGGTCAAGCCCTGTGCTCTTTTGAAGTTTGTCCAAACGGTATACCAGAGTGTTTCTATGGATATAGAGCTGTCTGGAAGTTTCGGACACGTTTAAGCTATTCTCAAAGAACTTGTTGATGGTGGTAAGAGTTTCATCATCAAATTCATCAGGGGATTTTCCATCGAAAATTTCCTTAATAAACATCCGGCATAATGGCAGGGGGAGCTGATAAATCAGACGTCCGATTCCAAGCTTGCTGTATGCGACCACATTTTTATTGCTGTAGAAGATCTTTCCTACATCCATCGCCATCTTTGCTTCCTTATAGGATCTGGAAACTTCTTTAATTTCGCTTACAATGGTGCCAAATGCAACATGCACCTGAGTCATTGCCTCTGTGTTGAGCATGTCCAAAATGGTATTGGCGGTTTTTTCTAAATCGTCGTAAGTCTCGCCTTCTTTTACTTCCTTTACAAGGATAATATTCTTCTCATCCACAGCAGTAACAAAATCCTTTGTCTTCGCTGCAAATAAGTTGCGCACTGTTTCCAGTGCATTCACATCTTTTTCGTGCTGGGTTTCAATAATAAACACCACTCTTTTAATATTTGTTTCAATGTGGAGTTTCTTAGCTCTGTTGTAAATATCTACTAAAAGCAGATTGTCAAGCAGCAGGTTCTTTATGAAATTATCTTTATCGAAACGTTCTTTATATGCAACAAGAAGGCTCTGGATCTGAAAAGTTGCCAGTTTGCCGACCATATATACATCATCGCTTCCTCCCTTAGCCAGGAGAATGTATTCTAACTGGTGTTCGTCAAAAACCTTGAAGAACTGATATCCCTGGATTACCTGGCTGTCAGCCGGAGAATCCACGAACGCCAGGATGGAACTTTCATAATCTTCCGCATCAGGAAATGTGGTAGCCAAAACCTTTCCTTCTGTATCACAAATACACAGATCAATTCTTGTTATCCCTTTTAATCCTTCAATGGTTGTTTGAAGTATTTGATTCGAAATCATGGCATATTCTCCTTTTTCGTAAATTTACCTTATTCTATATTAAAGCAAAAAGAAAAAAAAAGCAAGCGAGTATCATACCCGCCTGCTTAAAATTTCATATAATTTAATTTAAAATAACAAGTTCTGTATCTTTGTCAAATACATGTACCTTGGATAAGTCAAGCGCAAGCTTAATGGTATCACCAGGTCTTGCAGTTGTACGAGGATTGACTCTTGCTGTAAAGTTTGAATCATCAACATCAAAGTATAAATAAACTTCTGCACCTAATAACTCATAAACTCTGATAGTTGCGTCAATGATACTGGTAGGAGAAGCTGCAAGGAATGCTTCTTCATCGTGTAAATCTTCCGGACGGATTCCCAGAATTACACTCTTACCAACATATCCGGCACCCTCTAATTTTTTCGCTTTTGACTCTGGGAGCGCAATTGTATTGCCGCCGAATGTAAGTGTTACATCACTTCCGCTTTTAGCAACCTTTGCTTCAATTAAGTTCATCTGAGGAGCACCGATAAATCCGGCAACAAACTTGTTGCCTGGCTTATCGTATAAGTTCTGAGGAGAGTCAACCTGCTGGATAATGCCGTCCTTCATAACTACGATTCTGGTACCAAGTGTCATAGCCTCTGTCTGATCATGTGTTACGTAGATAATAGTAGCCTGAAGTCTCTGATGTAATTTAGAGATCTCAATACGCATCTGGCCTCTCAGCTTGGCATCAAGGTTTGATAACGGCTCATCCATAAGGAATACTTTAGGATTACGTACAATGGCACGTCCCATGGCCACACGCTGTCTCTGTCCGCCGGATAATGCCTTCGGCTTACGGTCTAACAGATGCTCCAGGTCAAGAATTCTTGCTGCTTCATGAACCAGCTTTTCGATCTCTTCCTTTGGAGTCTTTCTGAGTTTCAGACCAAATGCCATATTATCGTACACGGACATGTGTGGATAAAGAGCATAGTTCTGGAATACCATTGCAATATCTCTGTCCTTAGGCTCCACATCATTCATTAATTTCCCATCAATGTAAAGTTCCCCAGAGGTAATATCTTCCAGACCTGCAATCATACGAAGAGTGGTAGACTTTCCGCATCCGGATGGTCCTACAAAAATAACAAATTCTTTATCCGCGATATCCAAATTAAAATCTTTTACTGCCTCAAACCCATTTGGATATCTTTTGACAATGTTCTTTAATGATAAACTAGCCATTTACTGATCCTCCTAAAAATATAATGTATATTCTCTAGTCGGAACCTGCAGCCCCCACAGCTACGGCCCCCATTTCTTAAAATAATCATACATGAATTAATTTTTATTTACCATATTGTTATTTACCAAAATCCATTTGGGCCTTTTGGCTAAATTGTATAACCAGTAAAAAAACTGACTGAAACGTCAAAATAACAAAAGTTGGCCTTGGCCATTTCTGTCTATATTCGATAGTGTATGATAATTCTCACCCATATTTAGTAAAAAACTACAAGGCGGTGTCGAAATATTCGGCACCGCCTTGTGTATTTTTATGTCATTTTATTGTTTTTTCAAAAGAACGTTTAACCAACGTACGTCAGAATGACCAGAACGAACGTCATCGGTTTGCCAAAGCTTTAAGATCTCAAAACGGCCATTATCCCTTAAAAGCTCTGTCATGGACTCCTCCGTAAAATCACTGAAATACCGTTTGCCCCGAAACCCTTCAAAATCCCCAAGCTTATATGACATATAAAGGATCCCGTTGTCATTTAAGGCCCTTGCTATTTTTGTAAGAATGTCCGACAGTTCCTTTTTGGGAGTATGAAGTAATGATGCGCATGCCCAGATTCCATCGAAAACGTTGTCAAAATCCATTTCCTCATATGTCATCTGCAGCACTTCCAGACCAGTATGGATCTCTGCCAGCTTGCACATCTCCTCAGATGCATCAAGAGGCGTCACGTCATACCCCAGGTCATAGAACGTCAGACTGTCTCTGCCTGATCCGCAGCCTAAATCCAGGATGGTGTCCCCCTCATTCAGCAGACTTGTAAATTCCTTCATGATCTCTGACATGTCCTGATTTACAGTTTCTTCAAATTCCTTTGCCGCATACTTATTATAATAGTCTATCGAGTCCAAAATAATCCTCCTGTTATCTACTTACCCGCTATTTAATCTTTTCAATCTTATTTTCTGCTATTTTAACTTTTCCTTCTTTTAAAAGATGGCCTATGGCACGCTTAAAAGCATTCTTGCTCATAGAAAACTCCCGCTTGATGATTTCCGGATCTGCCTTATCCGTAAATGGCAGACAGCCTTCAAACTGGCTTTCAATAATTTCAAGCACCCGCTCAGAATCTGCATTCATCTGAATATGAGCCTTCTGTCTTGGACTTAAATCCAGCTTCCCATCTTCTCGCACCTTGGTCACCCGTGCAGTCACTTCATCGCCTTCCCGGTAATTTTCAAAAAATTCTTTTCGGGGAATCAAACCATAATACTTATTATCCACCGCAACAAATGCACCAAGGGTTTCGTTGATCTCATAGATAATTCCAGTTACCTGATCGTCCTTTTTATAAGGAGACTCATTGCTCAAGTGAGAATACACCCGCATGGTGGCAGCCAGACGTTTACTTTTATCAATGTACAAGGCAACCAGTACCTGCTCGCCCTGGCGGACCTTGTGAGTCTGTTCCTTAAATGGCAGAAGCAGATCCTTTTCAAGTCCCATGTCAAGAAATGCGCCGATTTTACCCACTTCTTTTACATTAAGTACTGCAGTTTCTCCCACCTTGAGTTTGGGTTCTGCTGTTGTTGCAATCAGACGGTCCTCAGAATCCTTATAAATAAAAACATCAATTCTGTCTCCCGGTCCTGTACCCTCCGGTACCTGTTTTTTGGGAAGAAGCACGGATGATTCTCCGTCAGCCTCTTCTCCCAAGTAAACGCCGAACTCTTTGACCCTCTGTACGACCAGGGTCTGCATCTTTCCTAATTCTATCATTTCATATCCTCTCTATTGTCCCCCGCAGCCAGATGACTGCATAAGCTGAACCTTCCCCGTCACACAAAGAAACCGTATAGCCTTCCTTTGTCCGGCTGATGCGGGGATAAACTACATCTCCAAAGACTGCCGCTTTTTTATATTCCACTCTCAGTTCATGAACTTCCATTTCATCTGGAAGAGCTTCCCTGGCAATCTCTACATACTTAGCATTGTTTACATGATGGTTTGTGTCAATATGATGTTTGCTAACCGTAACCGGTTCCAAAGCCATATAATCATCCGGCACTTCAATCTTTCGGGGCGCATACTCCATGGACAGCTTTTTTTCCCAGCCATTCCCATACCCCCTGATGTCCTCCGGCTGAATTTTAACCGGACGGCCTTTTTTTGTATCAAACAGAAACCATACCGAATTGGCCCTTACCAGATACTCTCCATTCTTATCACATATGGTGAAATTTCGGTAGCCGTAAAATCCTTTAAAATCATAAGGCCAGGTACTGATAAGAATCTCTTCCCCAAGCACTGGGTAACGGTCCACCACAATCTGCCAGGAGGACAGCCACCATGCCTTGTGACATTTCATCAAGTAAGAAATCCCCAACCCGTTGTCTTCTGACTGAAAGGTTGAGCAATCCTGCAGATAATTCAAAATACCTGTCAATGTCAGTTTTCCATATTCATCAGTCTCACTGTAACGGACCCTGCTGCCGAAATTATACATTCCACACCTCTTATCAAAATTATATAACATTATAAAGCATTTTTATGCTCTTGTCCAGATAAACCAAAAACATCCTTCCTCCGCCTTATGCTGAATTCTATTAAAATTAAATTTTAAACAACACTATACCGTTTTTTACAAGCAAAAAACGGAACCTAACCAGGTTCCGTTTACAAACTGGGCTACAAGGATTCGAACCTTGAAAATGACGGAGTCAGAGTCCGTTGCCTTACCATTTGGCGATAGCCCATCACTACAACGAGATTCATTATACATGAAGTTACAAAATGTGTCAAGTATTTTTCCCAAATAATTCTAATCCGCTAAATTGGCAAAAAAATAGCTCTGATTTTCCGAATCATACGAAAAACCAAAGCGTCCAATAACTGGGCTACAAGGATTCGAACCTTGAAATGACGGAGTCAGAGTCCGTTGCCTTACCATTTGGCGATAGCCCATTAACACAACGAGTGTATTATACTACTGAATATTCAATTGGTCAAGCATTATTTTAAATTTTTTATAAAAAACCGCCCTTTAAGAGGCGGTTTCATTTTTAATCGTCTGTTCCTGTGAGGCAGGTTTTTGACTGCTGCTCTCCGTTTCTTCTGTTTGAGAAGTTTCTTCCCCGGGTCTGGTCGTCTGATTAAGTTCGCTGGTTTCTTGAGGCTTCTCAGTTTCGTCACTCTCCTCCGGCTCTTCTATAACCGGATTCCCGATTACAGGGGTCTCAAAGACTCCTTTTACCGTAGTCTGTTTTCCGATTTTAGGTGAGATTCCACCCAGAACAAAGGTATATTCCTGTCCTTGTGCCAATCCCGTCACACTTATTTCGCAATAATCCGAATCCGTATCCGTAACCTTCGCAGAGTAAGTATTTCCATCATCATCTTTGACCGACACCGTAGGATTTTTCCATTTCACCTTTGTTTTAAAATACACCATCACCGACCCATCCTCAAAATCAACATAATCAATCTTGATTTTATCCTTGGATACGACCTCCTGTTCCGAAGAAGATGCTTCTGCCGAAGGTGGAATTGTAATTGCCGGGGGCTGTGTCTGAGTGGAATTGCTCTGTGCGGTTGTCTGGCTCTCAGTCTCCAAAGGCTGCTGCTCTGTTACTGGTTCTTCTGAGACATAAGTTTCCTCCTGGCTTTTTTCATTTGCAGCAGTTGAAGCAATCTTATGGTCTGAAGTAGTTTCCTCTGTGACTCCGGTCTTCCCGCCGACCGCATACGCACGCTCCGTTATGACTTTAGCAATCTCCTCCATGGTCATAGACGATAATTTCTTCATGTCGTTCATGGTTAAGGATGGATTCTGGGCGATCAGTTCTTTTAAAAAGTAGGCTTTTCCATAAGAAATTCCATACTGACCGGCCAATTCCTTCACATGATCCTCTTCAATCACCTGCTGATCGTATACAACCGCTTTTAACTGCCGTTCTTCCAGAGTACTCTGGATATCACTGACCACGGCAGAACGCAGGCTTTTGGCTTTTTTTACACTGTCATTGGCTACGGTAACCAATATGGCATTGTCCATATCAGAGAGGTAACCATTGGTGACCATGGCGCCGATTACGGCATTCACCGCAACATTTAAATCCACGCCCTTTAAATCCATTGGCTGCATAATACTTTCAGCATCTTTATTCAAAGCCTTAGCAGACAATACCTTATTATGTCTGTTAACGGAAAGTTCCACGCTGGGATTGACATCAATTCCAATCACGGAATCCACTCTGCCGTTCTGATACGAATAGGTTCCTCCAGCCAGGACAATCATGCAAAAACAGGCAGCTATCAAAGTTGCAATAACCTTCTGCCTGATAAAAAATGACGGTGTGGCTGCACGCTCTTCCTGTTCCTGCGGTGTACTTAAATCAATGCGTTCCAGAACATCAGGAACCAAATCCCGGGTGGCAGACTTTAAGCAGGCTTCGATCTGTTGTCTATTCAATTGTCTGCGGTCTGATTGATTCATATCAAAGCCTACTCCTCTCTCAAGTAATTTTCCAGTTTTTTCATAGCACGGTTATATCTGGAAAGAGCTGTTGCCAAAGGGATCTTTAAGTTTGAAGCGATTTCTCTGTGCTTCATACCTGCCGAGGTATGGAGCAGAACAATCTCCCGCTCTTCTTCCTTCAGAATATTGAGTGCAGCAAGAAGCACCATCTTATCCGCCGCCATCTCTATCTCCTGGCAGACTTCACCTGTCTCCATCCCCGTCAAATCATCTAAAGCAACATCAGAATCATGCTTTTGTTCCCGAAACTTCATGTAACAAAGATTCCGCGCAATCGTAAACATCCATGCCAAGGGCTTTCCATGGGACTTATAGCTTTTGGCCGAAGTCCAGATTTTTAAGTAAGCTTCCTGCATGATTTCCTCTGCATCCTGAGGGTTCTTTATAATGGACAGAATAAAACTGTACATGTTACGATCCGTATTCTGATATAGCTGCCGGAAGGCCTCCTGGTCCCCATCTGCGACTTTATTAAGAAGTTTTTCGTCGCTTAAACGGCCGTAATCTTCAGGCCCGTCAAGGCTCATCAATCCCATAAAAAGCATGGTTCCGATTTCCTTTCTATTTAGTTAATGCGGATTACTGTCATCTTATTGCATAATATGGAAAATTTTTATTCCCTTATTTTTCCACACCAAAACCGCTTTCAGCTGTTATGACCAGACAGCACCGTTTATCCGTCTCAGTTACTTTATTTATAATTTCTTCCTTCAATTGTTCTCTTTTCTTTTTGTCATACTCACGTGGAAATACCAGATCAAAAATCAGATTGATCTGATTTTCACCATCAGTCAGCCGGAAATCATGAAATGAAATTCTGGTATCGATTCCATGAATCACATTTTCCAGCATGGTGCCAAATTCCATAACTCTGGAATTTTTTGTCTCCACCGGGTCCATATGAATTACCAGGAATATCCCAAATTTTTTCAAAGCCTCTCTTTCAATCCGGTCAATAATCTCATGAGAAATTTCCACATTCACATCATTGGGAACTTCCGCATGAATTGATGCCATACTCCTGGAAGGGCCATAATTGTGGACAATTAAATCATGACTGCCAATAATTCCATCGTAGCTTTCCACAAATTCTGTTATCGCACGATAAAGCTTTGGATCAATGGGTTCGCCAATGAGTGGGGTTAGCGTTTCTTTTGCAATGTTGACCCCTGCCCACATAACAACCACAGATACCACCAGGCCCACGATTCCGTCAATGTTAAGCCCCCATATGCCGTATATACCAACCGATAGAATCGTTGCAGAAGTAGTGATAACATCCCCCAGAGAATCTGCTGCCGTAGCCTTCATGACCGAAGACTGAATCCTATGTCCCAGCGTGCGGTTAAAAAATCCAAGCCAAAGCTTCACACAAACAGACAATAGCAAAATAACTATGGTTATCATCTTAAACGACATTTCTTCGGGATGAAGAATTTTCCCCACAGAAGTTTTAAACAGGGAAAATCCCACTTGTATAACCAAAAATGCCACGATAAAAGCAGCAATGTATTCCACCCTTCCATGACCAAAGGGATGATCCTCATCAGCAGGCTTCCCCGCCATTTTAACTCCGATAAAACCTATGATAGAAGAAGCTGCATCCGATAAATTGTTAAATGCATCTGCCATGACTGAAATACTGTTGACCAAAAGACCTGCGAAAAACTTGGCACAAAAAAGCAAAATATTGCAGCAAATTCCAACCGTACTGGCCATTAGACCATACCTTGTGCGTACCTGAACATCTTCCGTATTTTTGTAATCCTTAACAAAAGCCCTTACCAAAAATTCAGTCATAGTTCTCCCTTTCTGACTTTTCCTTTATTCCTTATAATACACCTTTTCCAAAAAGAGTCCCTCCGGCGGTGCCGTAAATCCAGCTTGACTCCGGTCCAGGGCAGCTAAAATATGCTTTATCTCATCCGGCTTTCTTTTTCCCTCTCCCACTTCAATTAATGTCCCCGTAAGGATCCGAACCATATTATACAAAAACCCGTTTCCCGTAAAACGGATCAATAGACGGCTCCCATCTTGTTCAAATTCTATATTCTTTATTGTTCGGACTGCAGATTTTTTCATTTTTTTGTTTGCACAAAAACTTCTAAAATCATGTTCCCCAATAAGCAGAGAGGCTCCAAGCTTCATTGCCTCTACATTAAGGGATTTTCCTAAACCATAAATATATTTTCGCTCAAATACCGGTTTCTTATCAGCGGTTTCGATCCGGTATAAATATGTCTTTTCCTGGGCATTCAACCGGCTGTGAAACCTGTCATGAACACGCTCCACACGTTTTACGGAAATGTCCTCCGGCAGATACTGATTAAAATAATCTTTTATTTCACCTTCTGACAGATTTACATCTGCATGGAAATTTGCTACTTGAGCCAATGCGTGAACACCTGCATCCGTTCTCCCTGATCCATGGATTTCCAAAGGTTCTCCTGCCATCCGCTCCAAAATACGTTCTAATTTCTCCTGGATCGTACGATCCGTGTTTCCCTGCTTCTGCCATCCATCATAACGGGTGCCGTCATACTCCAGTATCATTCGATAATTTTTCAACATGTAATTTCTCCATTCTTTTGCAGATTAAAAATACACCTCCTGCAAACAAGGTACCAAAAGCTATACCGGCACAATCCAGCCATACATCGGAAATCTGTCCAGAACGTCCTTTCACGAACAATTGAATAGTCTCATCCATAAACGGCACCAGATATCCTATAATAATATGAACAAACCAACGTTTTTCTGATTCTATTCCAATGGATTTTAAACATTCATAAAGCAAGACACCTAGCAACGCATATTCCATAAAGTGCCCCATTTTACGAAGGACATGCTCAGTAAGCCAAAACGCCTCAACTCCAAAAGTACTGAAAAATCCATGAATCAGTTTCAGCATTTTCCCGCTGTCCTCTGATGAAACTTCTGCAACCTTCATCGAATTAGAATAAATAAACAGAATATATAGGATGACAGTCAGAATCCATACATATTTTTTCTTCATATTTATTTCCTCAATATCCCACTTTTGTTGATCTGATCTGCCGCTTTTTTCAGCATATCTTCATTCTGAACCAGTGCCATCCGGACAAAACCTTCTCCAGACGGCCCAAACGCACTGCCGGGTGTTACCAAGACCCCTGACCGATCCAGTAAATCCATGGCAAACGTCATCGAATCCTCAAAACCATCTGGTACCTTTGCCCATACAAACATGGTTGCCTTTGGTTTTTCTAAATCCCATCCTATTTCTTTCAAACTGTCACAAAGAACATCTCTCCGTTTTTCATAAGCGTTCCTTGTTTCAGACACACATGACTGATCGCCGGTGATTGCTGCAATGGCCGCCTGTTGGATGGGAAGAAACATCCCATAATCCATATTGGATTTCAAAGCTTTCATTTTCCCAACCACTTCTCTGTTACCTACACAAAAGCCGATTCTAGCCCCGGCCAAACCATATGTTTTAGATAATGAATTAAATTCTACTCCAACATCCCTGGCTCCCGGAAATCTCAAAAAACTTCCGCATGTCCTTCCATCAAAAACCAGTTCACTATACGCATTATCATGAAGGACAATAATATCATAATTCCTGGCAAATGCAATCAGCTCCTGATAAAAAGAATCCGGTGCAATGGCAGACGTAGGATTGTTTGGGTAGGAAACTAACATGAATTTTGCTTTCCTTGCAATTTCTTCCGGAATATCACCAAAATCAATGACGTAATCATTCTCCTTTTTTTGAGGCATGTAAAAAAGACTTGCTCCAGCTAACACCGGCCCATCAGCAAAGACAGGATAACACGGATCCGGAACAAGTACTACATCTCCCTCGTCGACAACAGATAACGCAATATGAGCCAGTCCTTCCTGAGACCCCAGAAGAGAACATATCTCAAAATCCGGATCAAGAATTACCTGATATCTTTTTTTATACCAAAAAGCAACCGCTTCCAAAAGCTCCTTCTGGTCCCGGATGGCGTAAATATAATTTTCCGGCTTTGCCGCAGCCTCACATAAAGCTTCCCTAATATGCTTTGCCGGAGGAATATTGGGTGTTCCCACACTTAAGTCGATTACCTCTTCTCCCTTTTCTACCTTCTTCTGTTTCATTTCCAAAAGCTTGGAGAAGATTCCTTCCTCAAAACGGTTCATTCTCTCTGAAAAATGCAATGGCCGATCCACCTCTGTCTTTTCGTAATTTTCATAATGTAAGTTATTATAGTACAAAGGCTCTTATAATACAAGGATAGCTGCAAAAAAAGTCCCCAAAAGCAGCATTTTGCCGCATATTGGGAACTATGTATCTACGGTCCTATGGTAACTGGAACCCCCAAATTGCAATAACTCCATAACACATCCATAACATCATTATCAACTGCCACACAGCCATGGGTATTTCCACCAGGAACTCTGCACCCATGAATCATAATGGCTCCTCCAAGAGGTGTATCCCATGGAGGCTGTTTTCCTTCCAGATTGGCGTTCACTATTTCATCACGCTGCTCCTTCGTAATGATACCGTCCGCATACCCTCTTTCTGCATCCTTTATTCCCGGATAGGAAAGACCTAACGAAAGATAAGCAACACTTTTATCATTTCTTGTACAGACATAAAACTCTCCGCTGGGTGTTCTTAAATCCCCTTCTACCTTTTTATTGCCCTCTGCGGATGATGCCCCCAAAGAAACCGGATATTGTGATATTAATACACCATTTTGTTTTAAAGAAAGCGTCTTCAGCCTTTTACTCACATAAATGCTTACTCCATTTGTAGACCCGGTATTACCAGCCGCAATATCGGCTCCTGGTCCAACAATCGGTTCAGCATAGCCGGTAATGTCCAAAGATACCGCCATAACAAAAATTAGCACGCCCGATATCAGACGTTTAAAGAATTTACAGCCATTACTTGCCCAATTCATTTCTTACATTCCTCTCTTTTTTTAATTATATCATCCAGTTGGTATAATCCGGATTACAATATTCTTACATTTTGCACTCTTTACTGACTGGTTTTAAGAAAACATTTTAAATAGGCCAATGCCGTATGAAAACACCCCTCCACACCTATCAAACCGCTGTTAAGGCATAAATGGTAATTCTGTGCTTTCCCCCATTCACACCCGGTATAATATTGATAATATTCCTTCCGTTTCTTATCCACTTCCCGAATTCTGTTTTCCATTGTATCAGGATCTGTGCCGGTATTTAAAGAATTCATACGTTTCAACCGCTCTTCCATTTTAGCATACACAAATAGATCAATACTGTCCTCAAGCACCCTGTCCGCACAACGGCCAACAATAATACACGGCCCCTGTTCCGCCAGCTTTTTGATTACACGGGCCTGAGCAAGAAAAACCTGATCAGACATCGGTATTTCATAAGAAAATGAAAAAGGATGATAACTTTGCGGATCTAAGGAGTTCTGCAGTTCAGGTATATTTTCAAAATAACGCAAAAACTTTTCCTCTGACAGCCCACATTCCTCCGCTGACAGACCAATCAATTCCTTATCATAAAAAGGAACCTTCAGTTCTTCCGCCAGTTTGATACCCAATTCCCGACCCCCACTGCCAAATTCCCTGCTTATCGTTATCACTTTATCCAACATACGCTCCTCCTTATCTTACTCCCAGCAGACTTTTCTTCCGCCTTTCATAACTAAAAATTGTAAATTCTCAGATCATTGACGGAAAAAACAAATTAATATTCGAGTTTAATTCCTGCTTAAAGTATGTTCGCTTCGTTTGATAAATCAACATCACTATAACCGAATTTATTCACATAGAAAAATAACTGTATAGCTTACTTCTATTATACATGATTTTTCCCAATTTTCACAAAAAATGATAAGTAAATTAAAAAAGTTATATTTTACCGTTTTTTTGATAATGGTTTAATAATAAATTCGTGAACATGAACACAAAAAAGCAGATCTCCACCTGGAAATCTGCTTTTTACCTTCTGAATGAAGAGCGCGAGACGGGACTCGAACCCGCGACCCCGACCTTGGCAAGGTCGTACTCCACCAACTGAGCCACTCGCGCTTATCTTTGTTTCTTCCTTGGGCATATACCCTCAAAACCACACATTGTCTTATATCTTTCATCCGTTCTTTCTCTTACCTAAACCAACCTGGTTAAGCCCTCGACCTATTAGTGACAGTCAGCTACACATGTTACCATGCTTCCACCTCTGCCCTATCTACCTCGTCGTCTTCAAGGGGTCTTACTCTTGCGATGGGATATCTCATCTTGAGGGGGGCTTCACGCTTAGATGCCTTCAGCGTTTATCCCTTCCCGACTTGGCTACTCTGCCATGGTCTTGATCACCAACAGATACACCAGAGGTCAGTCCATCCCGGTCCTCTCGTACTAAGGACAGCTCCTCTCAAATATCCTACGCCCACGCCGGATAGGGACCGAACTGTCTCACGACGTTCTGAACCCAGCTCGCGTACCGCTTTAATGGGCGAACAGCCCAACCCTTGGGACCTACTACAGCCCCAGGATGCGATGAGCCGACATCGAGGTGCCAAACCACTCCGTCGATGTGAACTCTTGGGAGTGATAAGCCTGTTATCCCCAGGGTAGCTTTTATCCGTTGAGCGATGGCAATCCCACTTTATACCACCGGATCACTAAGTCCTAGTTTCCTACCTGCTCCACCCGTCGGTGTCGCAGTCAAGCTCCCTTATGCCTTTGCACTCTTCGAATGGTTTCCGTCCATTCTGAGGGAACCTTTGAGCGCCTCCGATACTCTTTCGGAGGCGACCGCCCCAGTCAAACTCCCCGCCTGACATTGTCCCCCAGCCAGGTCATGGCTGCAGGTTAGAAACCCAGTATCGCAAGGGTGGTATCCCAACATCGGCTCCTCAAAGACTGGCGTCCTTGATTCTCTGCCTCCCACCTATCCTGTACATGCAATACCGAATCCCAGTATCAAACTAGAGTAAAGCTCCATGGGGTCTTTCCGTCCTGGCGCAGGTAACCAGCATCTTCACTGGTATTTCAATTTCACCGGGTGCATTGTTGAGACAGCGCTCAAATCATTACGCCTTTCGTGCGGGTCGGAACTTACCCGACAAGGAATTTCGCTACCTTAGGACCGTTATAGTTACGGCCGCCGTTTACTGGGGCTTAAATTCAGAGCTTCGCGTTTCCGCTAACCCCTCCTCGTAACCTTCCAGCACCGGGCAGGCGTCAGCCCATATACCTCACCTTTCGGTTTTGCATAGACCTGTGTTTTTGCTAAACAGTTGCTTGAGCCTATTCTCTGCGGCCTGATTTCTCAGGCACCCCTTATCCCGAAGTTACGGGGTCATTTTGCCGAGTTCCTTAACAATGCTTCTCCCGCCGGCCTTAGGATTCTCTCCTCATCCACCTGTGTCGGTTTACGGTACGGGCACATATTACACAATAGCGGCTTTTCTTGACAGCCCCTACAGAGACTTCCCTACTTTTGTTCGGTACGCGTCACACCTTCCTGTTGTTAAGCGGATTTGCCAGCTTAACCAGTCCAATGCTTGCCCCGGTCTTTTCATTCCCGGGTTCTCTCTCGGTTCTGTGTCCCCACAGTTCTGATAATATGCGGTACAGGAATTTCAACCTGTTGTCCATCGACTACGTCTTTCGACCTCGCCTTAGGCCCCGACTTACCCAGAGCAGATCAGCTTTACTCTGGAAACCTTAGATATTCGGCCTGGAAGATTCTCACTTCCATCTCGCTACTCATTCCGGCATTCTCTCTTCTTAACACTCCACATCTCCTTACGGTAATGCTTCGATGCATTAAGAATGCTCCTCTACCAATGTACATAAATGCACATTCCACAGCTTCGGTGTCGTGTTTTAGCCCCGGACATTTTCGGCGCAAGACCTCTCGACTAGTGAGCTATTACGCACTCTTTGAATGGGTGGCTGCTTCTAAGCCAACATCCTAGTTGTCTCTGAAATCTCACATCCTTTTCCACTTAACACGCACTTTGGGACCTTAGCTGGTGGTCTGGGCTCTTTCCCTTTTGACTGCCCAACTTATCTCGTGCAGTCTGACTCCCGTACATCATCTGACCGGCATTCGGAGTTTGATATTCTTTGGTAAGCTTTGACGCCCCCTAGGAAATTCAGTGCTCTACCTCCGGCAGACTAATACGAGGCTAGCCCTAAAGCTATTTCGAGGAGAACCAGCTATCTCCGGGTTCGATTGGAATTTCTCCCCTACCCACACCTCATCGCCACCCTTTTCAACGGATGTGCGTTCGGTCCTCCACCGCCTTTTACGGCAGCTTCAACCTGGACATGGGTAGATCACCCGGTTTCGGGTCTACCTTTACTGACTCAACGCCCTATTAAGACTTGGTTTCCCTTCGGCTCCACACCTTCAGTGCTTAACCTTGCCAGTAACGGTAACTCGCCGGACCGTTCTACAAAAAGTACGCGGTTCCACCTTTAACGTGGTTCCACAGCTTGTAAACACAGGGTTTCAGGTTCTTTTTCACTCCCCTCCCGGGGTCCTTTTCACCTTTCCTTCACAGTACTATGCGCTATCGGTCACTAAGGAGTATTTAGCCTTGGGGGGTGGTCCCCCCGAATTCCCACAAGGTTTCTCGTGTCTCGTGGTACTTTGGATCCTGCTCGCTGACTATTGCTTTCCCATACAAGGCTTTCACTTTCTATGGCCGGTCTTTCCAGGACCGTTCTGGTAACAAATCGTCTCACTTCCTGCAGTCCATAACCCCGCCATGCACGCATGACGGTTTAGGCTCCTTCCATTTCGCTCGCCGCTACTTTGGAAATCGAGTTTTCTTTCTTTTCCTCCGGGTACTTAGATGTTTCAGTTCCCCGGGTTCCCGACGTATGGCTATGGATTCACCATACGACAACTGAGGTTTGCTCAGCTGGGTTTCCCCATTCAGACATCTCCGGATCAAAGGATATTTGCTCCTCCCCGAAGCTTTTCGCAGCTTATCACGTCTTTCATCGGCTCTTAGTGCCAAGGCATCCACCCTGCGCTCTTATTAGCTTAACCAATTCGATGTTCACCTGCGGGTGCGGGCTACTTATCTAAGATACATAGCGTTGTATCTCTGGTCTTAGGTTTGTTCGTTTATCGTACGTCACGATAATTGAACGAGTTTTGTTTGGTTACATCGTTCGATGTAACACCTCGGATGTCTTGATATTGTCTTTTTGCAAAGACTTTATCTAGATATATTTCAATATGTGGTTTTCAAGGTACATACTAATGATTGTTCATTCAGCAAAACTCACTTTCGTTTGTTAAGCTTCCTGAACGGCCTCACACTCAATTCAGCCTTCGCCTTTCGGCTCGTCTTTATGAAGTGGCTTTCGGCCAATGGAGATGGAGAGATTCGAACTCTTGACCCCCTGCTTGCAAGGCAGGTGCTCTCCCAACTGAGCTACACCCCCATAAATAATCTGGCACCCACCTGCTCTCCCATGCCGTTTCCAGCATAGTACCATCGGCCGCTTAAGTCTTAACCATCGTGTTCGAGATGGGAACGGGTGTTTCCCCTAAGCGCATCGGCACCAGAAATTTCGTGTCTTACTAGTAATGTGTGCACGATTAGAAGTCAAAATGGGTGTTGTAAGCTTGCTTACATAATCACATTTTTATTTCTAATTGTATAAGCGGCACAGCCGCGACCGAGTGAGTTTACTCACGAGGTTACACATTACGTTTCTTGGTGTTTCCTTATTCAATTACTTCTTTGAAAACATAAGACTCAACAGTATATAAAACCCCTACTTTTTCTTCCTTAGAAAGGAGGTGATCCAGCCGCACCTTCCGATACGGCTACCTTGTTACGACTTCACCCCAGTTATCAGTCCCGCCTTCGGCAGCTCCCTCCTTACGGTTGGGTCACTGACTTCGGGCGTTACCAACTCCCATGGTGTGACGGGCGGTGTGTACAAGACCCGGGAACGTATTCACCGCAGCATTCTGATCTGCGATTACTAGCGATTCCAGCTTCATGTAGTCGAGTTGCAGACTACAATCCGAACTGAGACGTTATTTTTGGGATTTGCTCCAGATCACTCCTTTGCTTCCCTTTGTTTACGCCATTGTAGCACGTGTGTAGCCCAAATCATAAGGGGCATGATGATTTGACGTCATCCCCACCTTCCTCCAGGTTATCCCTGGCAGTCTCCCCAGAGTGCCCAGCCGTACTGCTGGCTACTAAGGATAAGGGTTGCGCTCGTTGCGGGACTTAACCCAACATCTCACGACACGAGCTGACGACAACCATGCACCACCTGTCTGGAATGCCCCGTAGGGAAGGCCCCGTTACGGACCGGTCATTCCGATGTCAAGACTTGGTAAGGTTCTTCGCGTTGCTTCGAATTAAACCACATGCTCCACCGCTTGTGCGGGTCCCCGTCAATTCCTTTGAGTTTCATTCTTGCGAACGTACTCCCCAGGTGGAATACTTATTGCGTTAGCGGCGGCACCGAAGAGCTTTGCTCCCCAACACCTAGTATTCATCGTTTACGGCGTGGACTACCAGGGTATCTAATCCTGTTTGCTCCCCACGCTTTCGAGCCTCAACGTCAGTTACAGTCCAGTAAGCCGCCTTCGCCACTGGTGTTCCTCCTAATATCTACGCATTTCACCGCTACACTAGGAATTCCACTTACCTCTCCTGCACTCTAGCAACACAGTTTCCAAAGCAGTCCCGGGGTTGAGCCCCGGGCTTTCACTCCAGACTTGCATCGCCGTCTACGCTCCCTTTACACCCAGTAAATCCGGATAACGCTTGCCCCCTACGTATTACCGCGGCTGCTGGCACGTAGTTAGCCGGGGCTTCTTAGTCAGGTACCGTCATTTTCTTCCCTGCTGATAGACCTTTACATACCGAAATACTTCTTCAGTCACGCGGCGTCGCTGGATCAGGGTTTCCCCCATTGTCCAATATTCCCCACTGCTGCCTCCCGTAGGAGTTTGGGCCGTGTCTCAGTCCCAATGTGGCCGGTCACCCTCTCAGGTCGGCTACTGATCGTCGGCTTGGTGAGCCGTTACCTCACCAACTACCTAATCAGACGCGGGTCCATCTCATACCACCGGAGTTTTTCACACCGTGCCATGCGGCACTGTGCGCTTATGCGGTATTAGCAGTCATTTCTAACTGTTATCCCCCTGTATGAGGCAGGTTACCCACGCGTTACTCACCCGTCCGCCGCTCAGTCAATCCTAATTCCACCCGAAGGCTTCCTTAAAATCGCTTCGCTCGACTTGCATGTGTTAAGCACGCCGCCAGCGTTCATCCTGAGCCAGGATC
Source organism: Lacrimispora sinapis (assembly GCF_043633585.1). Lineage (NCBI taxonomy): Bacteria > Bacillati > Bacillota > Clostridia > Lachnospirales > Lachnospiraceae > Lacrimispora > Lacrimispora sinapis. The sequence goes on from NZ_CP141832.1 coordinate 2,920,206, forward strand.
GAACTCTCAAATTTAAGCAAATAGTCTTTGAAAGCGGTCAGATATTTACCAGGAAGTCTGTTGGAAGCTCGCTTCCATAAGGACTTTCGGGTGAATAGCTGAACATTTGCGAAGCAAATGGTAGCGAATGAAGCAAAGCTTCATGAGCGTACCGCTTGGACCTGCCAGTTTGTTCAATCCACGGTCAAAATCAACTAACTAGCTAATTTATTTCCCGTTTTACTTGTTGTTTGGTTCGTATACAATTGCTTGTATTCGTTCTGAATTTCTCATTCAAAGCTGTTCAAACACAGCTTATTTATTAGAATTTTCAGGGTTTTACATACTGTTCAATCTTCTGTTTTCAAAGTACTTTTTGTGTTGTCTGCTTCAACAGCAACTCGTATATCTTATCATTTATGGTTGTTTTTGTCAACCATTTTTTTCATTTTCTTCAAAACATTTTCCATCGTTTCCCGATGTGTTTTGGAAGAAGTTTTGCCGCCGTTTCCAGCGGCGAATTATATCATACCAAAGCAGGCGACATTTGTCAACAATTATTTCAAATTTTTTAATACTTATTTTATTAACTAACTTAGAGCTTTTATGTCCTGTAGTTCAGATAACAAATGACTATGCATGGAAATCCATTTAAGGAAAGGTAACGTAAACTTTTATACCTGTTTTTTTACTCTAATCTGTTTCATTCTACGTTTAATACGCTTTGGTGGGGTATAGCTTATGTTTGTAATTCTTTAGACTGCTATTGACTATCTTAATTTTCTTATGTCAGCTCTCTTATGCTTTAACCTGTTTTAATCAGCTTTGCCTTTGGGAATATACCTGAATTTTCTTTAGTCTACTTTGGTCTGTTTCAGTCTACGTTAGTCCCCCTTAATTTGCTTAGTATACTTTTATCTGCTTTAATTGATTTTGTCTGCTTTAATTTACTTTGATCTTATTTATGTAATTTGTTCTCCATTAGTCTGGTTTGGTTATCCTCACCCCATTGAGGCATCTTTGATCTATTTAGGTCTTCTTTTACCTACTTGACTTCTTACATCCTCTTGGGCCTTCTTTGATCCGACTGGGAACTCTGTGATATTCTTTTTGGGGGCCTTCTTTGATAATATTGACTCTACTTTACATGCCATAAACACCTATGTTCGCGTTAAAAACCTGAATACAAGATCTACTGAACAAAGATTATTACAGAACTGCCTTCTGAATGGTCAAGTATATTTCATAATTTAAAATAAATTTACAATAACTGTTCTTCGTCTAAGTTAAACATTGGCTTTATTATTGCATTTAAAATGTTTTATACATCAACCATATAAATTCTAATGAACAATAAAAAATGGTGGTATACATTACATGCAAATTCCAGTATTTCTCCTGAAATTATTTTATTGAAAAAGCAAATAGCAATGTAATCATTATCAAAAGATTCTAAACTAAATGTTGTAAGTTGGTTTTAAGCATCCCCAACATTTTATAGGGCCGCAAAAGAAAGGCCGCATGATAAGTTTTATTTCAACTTTTCATGCGGCTTTACCTATTATTATATATTATACAGTGATCCAGTCATGGAATCTGATTCATTATGTTGATTTGCAATAGAATAAGAAGACATCTGCATTCTCAGCTTCATCAATTCTATCAAATAAAGATAATTCGTTTTATTGGTTAGAAGGGAGTTCTCCCCGGTTCCATCTGACTGTTTGGTCATGGAACTAAGGGCTTGCATAAAATCGGTAATTTCATTTGTACTCTGCGGATCATAACCGTTATAATTTGACGCATGCGTTTGAATGTAATTGTTTGTATTTTTAGAACTTTTTGAAAAATAAAACGAGGATTCCTTGGTTTCGTCAGAGCCGCCCATATAGTTCATGACTTTTTTTACATATTGCTGGGTCTCTTTAAAAGGTGGAATACCGCCGTACTTTTTTACATTGTTGCTTCCTGCATTATATGCCGCTAATGTAAGTTCCACATTTCCATTATATCGTTCTAAATTTTCTTTTAGATATTTGGCACCGCCCATAATATTGCTTCTGGCATCATAAGGGTTTGCCACTCCGAGAGATTTTGCTGTAGCGGGCATAAGCTGCATCACACCTGCTGCACCTTTTTGAGAAGTCGCTGAAGGATTGAAATTTGATTCAACCTTGGCAACCGCCTTTAAAAGTTTTTCCGGTATTCCATATTTATTAGCCGCTTCGGTAAACATCGCGTCAAGATTTGCCGGTATGTTGGTTATTGACTTTAATACTTGTTTAAAATCTCCCCCAGATACTGATCCTGTATTTTCCGTCCGCCTTGTATTTGCTCTTGCAATTGCGGACAATCTTAACTGTTCTATTGTCGCCAAAATTCAGTCCTCCCGCCTTTTTGGGGCTTTTATGATACCCATTTCCCTGAAGCATCCACCCAGTAATCCCCTACGTTTGTGTTGCTTGCCATACTGCCGTCAGAATACAAATAATACCAGACTCCTGGCTGTGTCTGTACCCAGCCGGTCATCATCTCACCGCCCTGTGGATTTAAGTAATACCACTTTCCATTTACGAACTGCCAGCCGGTGAGCAGTTTCCCGTCAGAAGGGCTTAAATAATACCATCTTTGCCCAGACTGAAGCCAGCCAGTCTGACGAATTCCATTGCCATCAAAATAGTACCAGTCATTTAAAATCTGCTTCCAGCTGTTTTTCGGCACTCCGCCATCTTCCTGTTTGTAGGTATTGCCTTTCCAGGTTCCGGTCGTATCTCCGTCATATTCCATAAATACATCTTCCGAAGTGACATAATCCCCCTCTTTCATGTATTTGCGGTCTTCTGCAGTATAACCAATGGCCCGTACTTCATAATAATAATTTGCATCCTTATCCATATATTCAGAAAGATCGGCTACATTGGTTGAAACAGATATTCTTTTTTTCATCTTATCATCTGCATATAAAGCCACCTGATACCCTGTGGCAAATTCAACTTTTTTCCATACAGCTTTCGTCTTTTTGCTGTCGCTCCAGCCAGCTTGAGAGGTTCTGCCTAATTTCACCACCGGAACATAGTCAACCTTTACTTCCAGCGTATGATTATCAAGAGGTTTGGCTGAAACAAACTTCGCACCTGTAATCTTACATTCGGAGCGGTTATAGGATTCGGCAAACACCATGCTGTCTGAAGTAAGAATCACACTGACTCTTTCATTGGAAGCCGCTTTCCACTTACTGATATCTCTTTTCCAGAGAATATCCTGAATGGTAACTCCGGAAGTTGTCGTGGATATCTCAGGCATTAAAATCTCTTCATCTCCATACTGGCTTTTAAACGTTAAGTTCAATTTCCGAATTACAATTGAATCAGCTGCATATGCTTTCAAAGGCATTAATAATGTCATTATAAAAACCAAAGCAGCAAATAATACCAGATACTGTTTTCTGTCATCTTTTCTTATCATTGCACCCACACTCCATCTTCATTGATCTGATATCCATCGATCACCGAGTTGACTGCCATGGTTCCATCCTGATGAAAGAAGCGCCAATAACCGTCAACCTGCTGCCAGCCGGTCTTCATCACACCATCTTCTCCAGTATAATAAGTTTTACCATTGCGGGTAAATAGACCTTTGAGCATGGCTCCCTCAAGGTTTGACTGAATGGTATTTAAATAATACCATCTGCCGGCCTGATTGATCCAGCCCTTCTGCATGGCTCCCTGGCTGTTAAAGAAATAATGGTAACCATCAATAACCTGCCAGTTGGTTGCCGCTGCTCCCTGAGGTGCTTCGTGTCCGTTATCCGGGTAAAAATAATACCAGGTATCATTGATTTTCTGCCAGCCGGTAAGCATCGCTCCGCTGGAATTCATGTAATATATATCAGAGCCTGATATATACCAGCCGGTTACCATCTTTCCCGTCTCATCAAACCGGTACCATACATTATCCAGTGCCAGCCAGGAATTTGACTGAATCGTTCCATCCGCATACCGGTAATACCAGACTCCGGATCGCTCCTCCCAGCCATTATTTGCTTCCTTACTGCTGGTATTATCCTTGGTCCGATCAGGTTCTTTGCCTGTTCCGTCTGATACATCTCTGTCTCGGATCACAAGTTCATCCGACTCAACCCAGTCGCTTTTTTTGCCATTTTTTAATTCATCCTGTTTGAACGGAACGGAGCGGATCTTGTAAGAGTAAGTTCCCTCCTCGGTCATATAGGGATAGAAATTATAGGTAGTAGTGGTTACCAATTCTTTTTTTAAGATAATTTTCTTTCCAAGATAAAGCCATAATTCATAGGCTCCGGATGTGTTATCTCCCTTTTCCCATACGGCCTGACCAAGCCTTGTATCCTTCCAGCCTACGTCTTCCGGCTCTGCATAAAGACCTTTGATCGGTTTCGTCCGCAGGGTTACAACCAAATCACTTCCTTCACGCTTGGCGCTGACATAAGTGCCTCCATTCACCTTTATCTTGGAGGCCTCATAAGATGATTTGAAATAGGCGTCAGATTCGCTGGAAGGGGTAATGGTAACGTTCATCTTGGGTTCTTCTCCAATGGTCATATCCTTGGAAGTCGAAGTCACCCATTCCGCATCTGTTACACGATACTGTTTGTTTCCGGAACTTACATAGCAGTCTGCTTCTTTTTTATCAATGCTTATATCCGGCAGCCGGTCTCCTGCCTCGATCTCAAGCTTGACTTTAATGTTAATCGAATTGATGGCTTCCGAAGCCATGGTTTTATCCGAGATGATGCACAGACAGAAGGCTGCCAGTATGCTTATTGCCATTGCCCGCCTTTGTTGTTTCATTCAATCACTCCTTTGCTTAGCTAACGCACATCACAATACATAATTTTTATCGTCAAATCCTCCTATAAACATAAGCCATTACTGGATATTTGTATTTTTCAGGTACTCAAATGATATTATTTTTCTTAACATAGACTCCTGATGCGCTGTCATATCCAAGAACCTGCTGCCATACCGGTAATACGGATTTCCAGCCTTATCTGAAAACTCTTTTTTCCACAGAATACAGCCTTTTAAACGAACGCAGCCAAATTTTGTTTCAAAGAGAAACGAAAAGGACTGCTCCTCCTTTAACTCCTCTTTGCACTCAAAACCTGCTCCTCCTGCACTTAAATCCTTTACTACCGCCTGGATATGTATTACCTTTCCTTCCTCGGTAAGGATTTCTAATGTAACAGAATGTTGGACCCTGACTTTCATCGCCCGGCGCCTTTCCTCTTCACTGATCTGTTTATCGACCCTGCATGAAACCCGGTAAGTCAGGCCGTCTTCCTGCTTTACCCAACCGGACAAACGGCATTTACAGGTGACCAGCCCCTTAACTCCATCATAAAACACAACCATTGTTTCTGAGCCGATCTTACCAATATCATCTTTTTGAACTATGAGTCCCATAATATCTTTCTCGCAGTCGACCACTTCCACTTCCGCAAGCAGACTTCCTGCAAATGAATAAATGGTAGCTTTTTTACATTCTGCAAACATATTCTTATTCCCCCGCTTCTGGTGATTCCGGCTTTTCCGGCTCTGAATCATCGGAGTTTTCTGTCATTAAATTTTCCTTTATGCCTGGTACATAATCCAGGAAATAAAGATAAATGTCAACAATTGCATGGTACAGTTCTTCCGGGACCTGGCTTCCAAGCTCAAGCTGAGTCAGGATGGTAGCCAAAGAATTATCTTCATAGACCGGTACACCGTTTTCATTGGCCGTCTCAACGATCTTCTCAGCCATGTAACCCATTCCTGATGCAACTATGACAGGTGCAACATTCTTGGTGTCATCATATTTTAATGCGACCGCTTTTTTGTTTAGTGTATTCTTAAATTCTGACATCGACTGAATTTTTCCTTTCCTGAATTTTGGGAAATACCTCTACCGGGGAATTTGGCCCGCCCCCTGCCTGTAAATACAAATTCTCAATTCTAAAATGATATTTTTCCAGAATGGCTTTTAATCCCTTCTGGATATTGCCTTCTGATTTTTTCATATTTTCCGGATAATAGAGCTGAAGGGCCGCCGTATTCTCTCCATACAGAAGCAAAAGCTTGAACTGCCCCAGATCTCTGATATCAAACTTCACAAAAATTCTGGCAACCCGTTTAACCCCAGCCTGAGTGCTGCTTCCTTCTTCATCCGGATCAATCCACATCTCAGAAAATAACTTCTTTCCATTTATATCAACCGGAAATGCCAAATGCAGAAGAGGCATATAGACGCTCTCGCTTAAAAGCAGTGATTGCAGCATCTGATGAAACATCTGTTTATTCTCGAGGCCGGTTCCCCCGCTGACTCCGGTCCGCAGGAAATCCAGGAATTTATCCGCCCATTCATTCTTTCCTGCTGCCTGATCCATATCAACCTGACTCAGTAAGTGACCAAACTCATCTACGGTCATACCGCCGAAGAATTTACGGAAACCCTGGTAGCCGGTCAGTTTGGAAAAAGCCTGCATTACTTCTTCCTTGTCCCCATTTTCATACCGGGACATCAAAACAGTCAAGAGAGAAATCTTATCTCTGATTGTTCCCATATCATGATTCATCGCAATATAACGGCCAAGGAACGGAAGAATTTTTTCTTTCAGTAAGGTGCTGTTATGCGCCGTATCCCCTTCACCGGCAGATAAATCCAGTTCCTTCAGCAATTCTTCCATCTGCTCTTTCGTCTGTTTGAATACATAATTCTCCATATCTTTAATTGTACGGAAAATATCATTTAAAATATGCTTTCCGGAAGACATATCGTTGAACTTCTTTATAAAATTAAGAATGTCCGCTTTCAGATCCACAGAATTCGTATCTGCCATCGCACTTCGCAGCCGGTCAAATATGCCTCCGCTAAAGCGCACGGAAGCTTCTGCCTGTTCCTTTAAAAAAGGAAGGAGGTCCTCTTCGTTCATTTGTGCTGCCTTGAAGAAAGAAGCAATCCGTTTTGCGGCTTCCTCTCCCATAACACCCCCTGTAAGCATCTCCTCCCCCTGGAAGAAGATGTCTGCCAGAACCTTTGACAGATCCGGAACATTCTTTACCATACTGAGGAAAGTCCCAAAATTAGACCTATACTGAAATGCCAGCTGCTGTTCCCCATCCCCACCGGAATTCGTCCGGTTATCTCCCCTAGTTACTTTAGAGGGATCAACTGGATTCTGGATCTGAACGTCCTGGCCAGCCTGGGGATTATTTTTAATTGTAGAATTATCATAACCAGAAAGCGGGGTTGTTACTTTTAAAACATCTGCCATATTAAGCCTCCATTTATGTGGTAAATCATTTATTTTTTTCGAAAGGTTCTTCTAATTACTATTATTTTTTAACCAACCATACCGATAAATAGATATATACTAAACTAGACAAGGCGGTGTAAATATTATGGATAACGGCATGGATAATATGCTTGATATGTATCTCTTTGAAACCAATTCTCTACTGGAGCAATTGGATGAACTCCTGATAGAAGCCGAAAAAGCAGGAGATTTTACAGTGGACGATGTGAACGAAATCTTTCGTATCATGCACACCGTCAAGGGTTCTTCCGCTATGATGGAGTTTTCTTCACTCATGCAAATTGCGCATCACATTGAAGATTTGTTCTTTTTTATCCGTGAGAATGGCTTGGAATCTCTTGACAGTTCTCACAAAAGCATCCTTTTTGATTTGATGTTCCGTTCTACCGATATGCTTCGTGCCGAAGTATCAAAGGTAGAAAATAATGAAGCACTTAGTGATAATGTCGACAATCTGACGCAGGAAATTAATAGTTTCCTGAAAAAAATCAGTAAGGATGAGACACAGAAGGGTGCGAAAGAACCGAGTGCAAAATCTCCCGAGCCACAAAAGCCAACAGAGCCTGAAAATCCTTCGGTGAATGCTATACAGGCTGTTAATTTGGATGAGATACGTATGGACCTGGCAGAATGCCCGGAAGATAATGCCGCTTTCTTCCTGCGTCTCTTTTTTGATGAAGGATGCGGAATGGAAAACTTACGTGCATTCATGCTCATCAGTACATTAAAAGAATCCGGTCTGGAATTTGGCTTTTATCCTCATGATATTGAGACAAACAGCCAAACCTGTTCCACGATCATTGAAAAAGGATTTTTTCTGATGTTTGAATCCCGCAAGGATGCAGAATCAGCCATTTCCCAGATCAATAATTTAAACAATATCCGATCCTATGAACTGATTGAAAATGTCCGTGCAAAAGATACGGCAACCGCAGAGGTACAGAACCCCTCCTCTGCTGCTCCTGCTGTTCGTGAAACCTCCGCTGCTCCAAGTGCACCGGTAGCGAGTTCCGGTCATCAGACCCCGAACAAACAGAATTTGATCAGCGTAAATCTTACAAAGCTTGACAATCTGGTTGCCATTGTAGGAGAAATCGTTATTACGGAGTCCATGGTAACATCTTCTCCGGAAATTCAGAATTTAAAAAACCTGGACAGCTTTTTAAAAGCTACCAGACAGCTTCGCAAGCTGACGGATGACCTTCAGGATATCGTTATGTCCCTGCGCATGGTTCCCGTATCCGGTGTATTCCAGAAAATGAACCGTATCGTCAGAGATATGAAGCAGAAGCTGAAAAAAGATGTCCGCCTTACCATCATCGGAGAGAACACGGAAGTTGATAAATCCATTGTAGACAGCATCGGTGACCCGATTATGCATATTGTCCGTAATTCCATGGATCACGGAATTGAAGATACTGCCGAGGAGCGTATCGCAGCCGGCAAGAATCCTCAGGGTGAAATTACCTTGTCTGCAAGCCATACCACCAATGAAGTAATTATTTCCATTAAGGATGACGGCCGCGGCGTAAACCCAGCCGGTGTTCTTGCAAAAGCCAAAAAGAACGGACTCCTTACAAAACCGGAAAGCGAATACACACAAAAAGAAATTCTCGCTCTTCTGCTGGCTCCTGGTTTTTCTACCAACGAAGTGGTTACAGAGTACTCTGGCCGTGGAGTTGGTATGGATGTAGTTAAGAAAAATGTAGAAACCATCGGCGGAACCGTAACGATCACCAGCGAATTAGGGAAAGGCATGTGCACCACCTTAAAGATCCCGCTTACCATGGCGATTGTTGACGGTATGGAAATTGCAGTCGGAAAATCTGTATTTACCATTCCGATTGCCAACATCCGTCAGTCCTTCAAAGTGAAGAACGAAGATGTGATTTACGATACCGACGGCAATGAAATCATTAAATGCATGAACCAGTTCTATCCGATTATCCGTATTCATAATCTTTACAATATTGAAACGGAAGTTACCAATATAGAAGACGGAATTCTTGTCTGGGTAGAGTCCGGTGATAAATCCTACTGTCTGTTCGTAGATGATCTTTTAGGCGAGCAGCAGGTTGTAGTAAAACCGCTTCCCGTATATCTGAATAGTTTTAATATTAAAGATTCAGGCATCAGCGGCTGTACCATTCTTGGCGACGGAAACATCAGCATCATATTAGATGTCTTAAATCTGTATGCTGCCGCACACAATCAATACTAATTGGGAATTGGAGGAATACAAATGTCAGCAGAGAATACACAAACTACTATGACCGGTCCAGATTATGAAGCAGAAAAAGATCTTGCTTCTGCCAGTGCTGAAGCGACCGAACGCTACCTGACCTTCCGCACGGATAATCTGGTCTTTGGTGTGAGTACCAACTATATTATAGAAATTATTACCAATCATGTGATCACAGTTATGCCCATGATGCCCAATTACGTAAAGGGAATCATCAACTTAAGAGGCCAGATCGTGCCGATCATTGATATTCGCTTAAGACTTGGCAAACCGGCGATTGAATATACCAATACAACTTGTGTCATTGTTTTAAATGTTGATTCCGTATTTATCGGGATCATTGTTGATGCCGTAGAACAGGTTCTGGATATTGACTATTCCAGAATATCTTCCGTTCCTGCCAATAACAGGGAGGAATTGGTAAGCGGTATGATATCCATGCCGGACAATAAAGTTGTTCTGCTAATGGATTGTGAAACTTTAGTTAATAACTCATAAAGGACGGCTTCTCTATGTTAACACTCTCACAGCAAGACTTCACACGGCTGGTTCAGTTCGTGAAAAAAAATTATGGGATTGACTTGTCAAAAAAGATGCAGTTAATCATGGGTCGGTTGTCAAATACAATCATTACACTGGGTTATAGTTCCTTTACCGAATACATAGACCATGTTACCTCATCGAAAAATCCCGCCGACCTGGAAGTAATGCTGAATAAGCTTACGACAAATTATACTTACTTTATGAGGGAAGAAGCTCATTTTAACTTCTTCAGAGATACCATTCTCCCATATCTGGTGAGGACGAAAAAAAATAAAGTTTTAAGCATATGGAGTGCCGGCTGCTCTTCCGGTGAAGAGCCTTATACCATTTCAATGTTAATAAAGGAAACCCTGGGGGCGCAGGCCGCCCTCTGGGATACCAGGGTTCTGGCTACCGATATCTCCCAAAATGCTTTAAAGGCAGCCAAACAGGCGGTTTATGACGAAGAATCCTTAAAGAATCTATCACCTGCTTGGAAATCCAAATACTTTGTTAAAACAGAACAACAGGGAATCTATTCTGTATCACCAGTCATTAAGTCCAACGTCATTTTTCAAACTTTTAACTTAATGGATCCCATTCGGTTCCGCCTAAAATTTGACGTTATCTTCTGCAGAAATGTAATGATTTATTTTGATCAGGAAACCAAAGATGGTTTGATCCAGCGTTTTTACGACGCTACTGCACCTGGAGGTTATCTGCTGATTGGGCATTCGGAAACGATCAACAAAGAAAAAACGCCTTTTAAGTATATAATGCCGGCAACATATCGAAAAGAATAATCTGTTTAATATAAAATCTATTTACTGCTGATTCAGCCAAGTAAATGGATTTTATATTACACAGATTTAAAATCAAATATCAGAGAAGTAAAACTTTCATCTGCCTGGCTGATTTTTTAATTGCCAAGAATGGAGTAAATAATGAATAATAAAATACGAGTTTTCATCGTAGATGACTCTTTGCTCTTCCGCAAAGTGTTAATGGATAACCTTTCCAAAAATCCCAATATTGAAGTGATAGGGTATGCCATTGATGCGTTTGATGCGGAACGAAAAATCCCTTTATTAAAGCCCGATGTTGTTACACTCGATGTGGAGATGCCGCGCATAAGCGGAATCGATTTTGTAAAAAAGCTTTTGCCAAAATATGCCGTACCGGTTATTTTGGTATCTTCTTTGAACTTAAACGTATTTGAAGCTCTTTCTGCTGGGGCAGTGGATTTCGTAAGAAAACCTGACATGACTGTCAGCAACTCTTCAAGCGTCTTTTTAAACACCTTGGTGAGTAAGATCTTTATTGCCTCCCGAGCAAAAATCAAAGTACCGGCTGCCGCGTCCCCCGTTTCTCCGGTTTTAAGAAACACGCCGGTCAGCGGAAAGCCGTTTCCCTTAAACGCGTACAATACGGTGATTGCCATCGGTGCTTCCACAGGCGGTACGGAAGCTACACTGCAGGTTCTCAAAAACTTACCAGCCGATACACCTGGTATTGTGGTCACCCAGCATATGCCGGAAGGATTTACAAAAATGTATGCAGACCGTTTAGACCGACTATGCCAGATGCGTGTAAAAGAAGCACAAAGCGGTGATGTTATTGAAAGAGGCCAGGTATTGATTGCTCCCGGCGACCTTCAGATGAAAGTCGTACGCGTGGGAAACCGCTATTCGGTCAACTGCTTTTCCGGTGAAAAAGTAAGCGGACACCGTCCCTCAGTAGATGTTCTCTTCCAGTCTGTTGCAGATACGGCCGGAGCAAATTCTGTCGGTATTATTATGACTGGCATGGGACGTGACGGTGCGGATGGGTTATTGAGTATGAAAAAAAGAGGTGCTTACACCATTGGCCAGGATGCAGAAAGCTGTGTCGTATATGGAATGCCTATGGTCGCTTATAACATCGGAGCAGTTGTAACCCAAGCCTCATGTGCTAACATTTCCAATGTTTTACTGAAGTATTTATATTCACTTTAATTAAGAAATTAATGGATCTAAAGTTAATATTTTTTTTTTAATGACGATAATATAAGTAGAAACATTGGTATATAAAGCTCTTAGAAAGGAGTCGTTAAATGCGTATTTCATCGAACTATTTCAGTACGCTATATAATACACCCATGATACGACAAAATCAGGATCCTTCCGGAATTTCTGCTTCGGATTCTTCTAAAAACCAATATGATGAAATCACGATCCGATCTGCACCACAGGAAGACTTAGATTCAAAATTTGCATCTACTCTGAAAAATCTTTTAGTGAAAGAGATCCATCAGCCGTCTTCCGAAGAAAAACTGAATCTTTTAAAACAGAGAATCCAGAATGGGACTTATCAGGTGGATGCCAACAAGATTGCTGAAAAGATTCTTTTATACAAAGGAGCAGATTTATAATGAATGATTTTATTACTGTGATTGAGGATTTGACCGAATTATTCCAGGAGCTTATACAGATAGAACAGTTGAAACTGGAAGCTGCAAAAAAAAACCGTATCACTCATGTGGAAGAATCCATGAATAAGGAGCAGGCCGCTATATTAAAGCTGAGAGGCCTTGACCGCAAACGAGAGCTTTGCCAGGAAGCCCTGGGATTCAAGGGGCTTACATTCCAGGAAATTCTTTCAAAAACTTCCGGCGAGGAACATGAGCAGCTAAAAAACCAGTTTAACACGCTTTCCCATTATGTTCGTCTTTTTCAAAATATCAATGACAGCGCACGAACCATGATTGAAATAAACTTACACAAGATAAATAATGTTATCAGCAATGCAACGAATAAAACAGCATCCGATAAAAGGTAACAGGAGGAACAATTATGACACGATCAACATTCGCCGGATTTACAACTGCCCGTCTTGCCATGGCTGCAAGTCAACGGTCTCTTGATGTAACCGGACAGAATATTGCCAATATTAATACTGTAGGTTACACCAAACAACAAGTGGATCTTGTAAGCCTTAATCTACAAGGCGGAGATTTATACGGCAATGATCCCAGTTCAAAAATTGGTTACGGAGTTGAAACAAAAGGTATTTCTCAGATCAGAGACCCGTTTCTTGATATTCAATACAGGAACCAGGTTGCTAAAGTAGGAACCGCCGATGCACGCCAGTCAGCTTTAAACCAGCTGGCCGATATTTTCGATGAGACTAACAGAGAAGCGCTGAAAAAGGCGCTAAGCGATTTAAATAGTAACTTAGACAAACTATCCTCTAATGCCAACAATAGTGAATTTGACAGCATTGTACGCTCCAGTACCCAGGTTCTTTTAAGTTATATTCACCAAAAGGCTACCGATTTAAAAAGCGTACGTGAAGATACGATCAGCAGCCTTGAAAAAACAAGCATCCCTACAGTCAATGGTCTTTTATCTGACATTGGCAAATTAAATGATTCGATTTGGAAAAATCAGCTGCTTGGTAACCCGGCACTTGAGATGCTGGATCAAAGGAATAGTAAACTTGATGAACTTGCCAGTTATCTTCCAATCAGCGTCTCTTATAAAGAAGTGGCTATTTCAACTGGTGAAAAATACAATTACCCGGTTGTGAAATTTACTGGTTCTGATGGAGTAAGCTATGACCTCACCGGTGGAGAGCATGGAGAGAACTTTGCTTCTCTTTCGATTGACCGCAACAAGGATGCAAAAGGCAATGAGGATGGAACTGTTTCCATTTCCCTTATCCCTGCCAGTGACTTTCCAACCTCCGACGATATTTCATTGATAAAAACAGATATTACCAGTTATTTAAAGGAAGGTACTATAAAAGGTACTGTTGATATGTTAAATAAATCTGGTGAGTTAGATAACCCTGCCACTGATTTCAGAGGTATCGGATATTACGAGAAAGCGTTTGATTCCTTTGTTCAGACCTTTGCTAACACCTTTAATAAATTAAACGAAAATACGGTTCCGGATACCGGAGTCAGGGAGATGCCTTCCACTGGTTCTGCAAAAAGTGTCACTATCAACGGAGAAGAAAAAGCCGAGTACAGCATCAGCTTTGAAAAATCCACCGGCAATATAATCAAATTTGAGCATATAAGCATTGACGGACAAAAATATATGTTTGGCTCTGGAAACGGCGACGGAACCGTAGCCGTAGGAAAGGATCTGGAAGAAAGTCTGAACAATCTGGCAAAAGAACTGAATGAGACCAAAAAAAGTTTAACTGTCAATGGCCAAAGCATGGAAGGAGTCTGGGCATTTAATGCAACCACTAAGAAGCTGACCTGGACCAGTGCTTCACTGCCATCCGGAACTGTTATTGAATCCGACAGCATCAAAGGCAGCGATAACAAAGATTTAAAGCTGCTATACGAGGCCAATCCCAGCAATATCAAAGACTATGATTTATTCAAGACCTCAGATGGCAGCAGAACATTTACTGCCGGCAATATAAAAATATCTGATGATTGGATGAATAATAATATCCATATTATTGCTTCCCATGATCCAAAGGCCGGCTCTAAGGATAATAGCAATATTCTCCTTATGAAAAAAGCTTTGACCGACAGCCGGCAGTTTACATATGAATATACCTATCTTGATCAATCCGGAAAATCTCAAGTGGGTTCAATTTCCTATTACACGGGAAGCTTTTCCCAATGCTATTCTAATATGGAAAATATGCAGGGTGTTGACAGTAAAGAAAATTCGAGTATCCTTAATAATCAAATTACTGTACTTAATCAAACATCAAACAACAAAGATTCTGTTTCAGGAGTTTCTCTTGACGAAGAAGGCATCAATCTTATGCAGTACCAGCGATCCTATACTGCTGCTGCCCGTCTTATGACTACTCTGGACCAGGCACTTGATGTATTAATTAATAATACAGGCGTTGTTGGTCGATAGGAGGATAAATTATGAGAATTACAACAAATGCACTTTTGCGCAATTATAAGAATAATCTTGCTACAACAATTAATTCTTTAAATAATTCCAGAACACATGTAATGACTCAGCGTAGTTTTAACAGCGTAGCCGAAGATCCATTTTCCGCTGCCAGAGCTTCTCAGCTCCACCGTAAGTATTACTCTAACCAGGATAATTTAAGCATGTTAAAGGATGTTCAATCCAGGCAGGATGGGCAGGAGGATGCATTAAGACAAGTTTCTGATATCGTCAAAACAATCAGCAAGGAATATAATGTACAGGCTATGAATGGAACGAACCAGACGAAAGAAACTCGACAGAGCTATGCTTCTGCGATCCGGCAGTTTCAAAAATCCATGGTGCTGAGTTTGAATTCCACTTATGAAGATACCTTTTTATTTGCAGGAACGGATGGAAGTAATCCTCCTTTCAAGCTTACAGACAATGGGACTTTGACCTATCGCGGAGTCGATGTTGATGCCGCTAAAGGAACTGCTGATTATTCTACGCTTTATAGTTATTCCAAAGAAAATCTATATGTTGACTTGGGTATGGGTCTTTCTCTCGATGATTCCAATCAGGTCGTTCCTTCCAGTGCATTTAACTTATCTTTGCCAGGAATTAAAGCAATTGGATTTGGAAAAGATGAAGATGGGGTCAGCAATAACGCAATTGTTCTTGCTGGACAATTGGCAGATACTTTGGAAGCAGAAGAATTTGACCCCGAGGCTTATCGAAAGTTAATGGGAAAATTTGAAACTTTAAGTGATGGGCTGCTTAATCAAATCACAGAATTAGGAGTTAAATCCTCATTCCTTACCACAACAAAAGACCGGTTAGAAAACACTGAAATCTCACTCCAGGAACAGATGGAGAGCGTGGAAGGAGTTGATATGGCAGAAGCCATTACCAACTATATGTGGAATCAATACGCTTATAATGCTGCCTTGAAAGTTGGAACTAGTATTTTATCTCCTTCTTTTATTGATTTTATGAAATAAAACAGACCTAATTGGGGGTGTACAATATGGAACCATTGCTAAGAATAACGACAATACCTATTAAGTATGAAATTAAAACAAAAAAAGCTTCATTGGAATACTCACATTCAAAAGCACAATTGGTAACAAATAGAGAAAAAGGCCGTTTTGACATTCAAAACAGCCCAATCAAAGTACGCTTAGATACATATGACGCTCGAAATTCTGTATGTCCTACCACTATGGAAAGCGTACGTCAATC
Source organism: Lacrimispora sinapis (assembly GCF_043633585.1). Taxonomy (NCBI): domain Bacteria; kingdom Bacillati; phylum Bacillota; class Clostridia; order Lachnospirales; family Lachnospiraceae; genus Lacrimispora; species Lacrimispora sinapis. Next base: position 2,936,419 of record NZ_CP141832.1, read on the forward strand.
AGCTCAAAAAGGATTAGCAGCTGCGCAGGAAGCAACCGCAGCTTATGCAGAGGAGGGTGCGCTTTTGTTAGACCCAAATATTTCAAATCCACTTGACCAAATAGCGGTTCAGCGTTCACAGATGCCCACAGGTGAGTTTGGTTTACAGTTTCTTCCAACCACCGGACCTGATATTGAATGGTCGGATCCTGATCTGTCGATTCAATATCAGATGGACAAGATAAGTTTTGATATAAAAGTAGCTAATGGAGATTTTGAGTTTATACCTGGTGATGTAGAGGTATCTATCACTCAAATGCCGGATGTTAAAATCGAATATATAGGCAAACCCATTTATGTTCCACCCAGTGCTGCAGAATTATTTAATCACTCTCCAGTAGATGTGCTTGCTTAATTTAAATAAGGAGGTTGATATGGAGGTTCAGACACAATATTTTGGTACAATTACTTGCTCAGAACAAGAAATAATATATTTTCCCGATGGATTATTTGGATTTACTGAGTTAAAAAAATATGTTCCCTTAGCCTTTCAAGATAACAGTGATGCACTCATCTCACTGCAGTCATTGGAGGATCCCAATATTTCTTTTATACTCATGAATCCGTTTCAATTGTACAATGATTATTCACCAGTATTGTCTGATGAAGACAAAAGACTGTTAGATGCTTCTTATAATGAAGATAATATATCCTATTATGTCATTTGTGTAATACATGAATCCATGGAAGATAGTACTGTCAATTTAAAATCGCCAATCGCCGTAAATACTGATACTAGAAGAGCACGCCAGATAATACTGGATAATGCACTTTATAAATTTCGCCACCCCATGAAAGACTTTGTAAAAAAGGAGAAATAGAATGCTTATTCTTCAAAGAAAAAAAGATCAGGAATTGATTATTGGCGATAATATCTGCATTACCGTACTGGATATTGGAAATGATTGGGTGAAATTGGCTATTGATGCACCCAGAGATGTTTCAATCATGCGTTCAGAATTAATAGAAGCTGCATCAGTGAATAAGGAAGCTGTCTCAGTCGCATTAAAGCCAGGCTCAATCTCAAAACTTAATGATTTATTCCATACAAAAAAGAACAGTGGAGATACCTGATTATTTAGGTATTTCCACTGTTTTTTCCTCTTCTTCTGAAATTGTTTCATTTGGATTTACTTTTGTCTCTTCTTTTAATTCCTCTCCTTCTGGAAGCGTAATGCTTATGGAAACTTGTTCTTCCGTTTCTGGAGGGAACGCATTCTTCTTCCTGATTGGAAGGTGAAAAAGAAATATCTTTAGTTTTACCACTCCCCGAAAGACCGGACTTTCTTTAATCTTACTAAAACAAACCCGTATTCCATATCTTGCCAATCGAATGATCCAGAACAGCGGAAGCAATACACCAGCCTTCTCAATAACAGGATAAATAGTCTCCATATATCTTCTGTCTGGAAATGTCCACTCTAACAGCTTGGCAAGCTTCTCTGCCTTTTTATTCCTTTCGTAGCAGTCCGCAACTGTCTTTATAAGCGGGAGGTATTGTTCACTGACCTCTCTTCCCTCAATCCCTTTTGATAGAATATAAGCTTCTATTGCCTCATAGATTTCCGCATTTTCCACAGCTGCTCCCGTACCAAACCAACGAAGCACCAAATACTCCAACCGCTCTGCAAATTCTGATATCTTAAGCTTCTTTAACCTTTCATAAATATATTTCCAGGAAAATTCCTCTGCATATGTCTTATAAAAAACCCAAAAATCAATTATTTGATTCAGACTTATTTCGCCTTTTGCATAGCAATCCGTCAATCTGCACATCCGGAATAAATACTGATCATCCAACGAAATCTCTTTTACAAATTTACTGTTCTTCTCACGAACAGGACTTTTTAACAGACTTTTAAAAAATCTTCTCATCGGTCTGCTGAAAAAGATGTTATAATCATAAAAGAACACCTTTACACTTGGAATACGATAATATAAATATCCGTTTTCCTGTATTGGACGTTCTGTAAAATCTCTAATTCTCAATAAATTTGCAATTGGATCTGTGTTCTTTTTGTCTGTACCAATTTCAATAAACTCACTGCAGCACATTTCTTCAATGGGATAATGCTTTACCATTTCTGAATAGTTTAAAAAAAAACAATGGATTTCTTTGTATTCCATTACAGCCTTTAACTGTTTTTCTCCTTTTCTCAATCGTTCTGTTCGATGAACTGCTTCCAGATACTTCTGAAAGAACTTTTTTTGAATCGGTTGTGGAATCGTTTCAGTGAGTCCCATAATTCCATAGTAAACAATATGAGCAACATGATGAAAATCTGCCAGACGAAACATCTTTTCCCAATTTAATTGCCGAAATGGTTCCGGAGTCTCCTTCTGATTCATTACTGCCGCAATTATATTTATTAAATACCTTTCTTCGTATCCTTTTTTCATAGTATACTTCCATCCTTAGCTGTCGAGGTACAAAAAACAGCAACAATTCATATATCAATATAAGATCAAGCCTTGCTCCTGTTGTGCCAATGATACAATCGCACGTTCAACGACCGCACCTTTCGTATCTTATGGAAAAATTACATTACATATTATATATCGGTTTTTATGTAAATTTCTTAACTTTGTCTGGTGTTTGTACGATACATATTATAGGCATCAAATATTTTATAATAGAAAAGGTGATTTTTTTGAGTGGAATTTATAATTTTATGATTCAAACTCTATTTCTAATAACAGTTCCCTTTACCACTACTTTTTCATTCAATCCTTCAAACAACATAGAAGTACCAATGGACTCCGCTGCTGCTGGAGCAGCTGATACAAATATTGAAATTCCTCAAGAAGGAAAATATGATTTAATGCTTGATAGTGCGGCAGGGCCGCTTACCTACTATAATCAAAACGACTCCAGGTGGGGGGATTATCTTTGGGGAGGAAAAGACCCTCTGTCTATCTATGGCTGTGGACCGACAATCATGGCCATGCTTATCACAAGCCTGACTGGGAATCAAGTGTTTCCTGCTGATATCGCTAATTGGGCAGCTGCAAACCGATGCTGGGCCCCCGGAGATGGCTCTTATCATAGTATTATTCGTGATTCTGCTTCTGCATTTGGTATTCAGGCAACCCCCATCCGAGAATATACAGCCGAACGGATTAAGCAAGAATTGAATTCTGGCCATCTTGTGGTGGCTTTGATGAAAAAAGGACATTTTACCCAAAGCGGACATTTTCTTATTATTACCCGCATGACAGATGAGGGGAAAATGCGTATCGCAGACCCAAACAATTACAATAATACAACGATTGACTGGGACCCGGCAATCATTCTTCACGAACTGAACCATCATTCTTCAAGCGGGGGGCCATTGTGGGCCATCAGCCTTCCGCAGTCTTACTGATAATAGGAATCTTTCCCTGCCAACCGCAAGCTAATATGGCGGTCCAAATCAATGGTCCGCTTTATCGCGGTTTGCATATTTTTGCATATTTCAACCAATTTTTCTTCCAGTGGAGTTTTCGGTTTTATCTTTTCCTCTCCTTTGATCCAGCCTAAGAGCTTAACCGCATCCTCCTGCTGGAGAACTGATGTGAGCCTCTGGATATTTCTTTCGCTTACATCTGCATTGTCCATCTCTTCCTGTCGCATCCCCAAAAGTATTTGTACTGATGTTCTATCGTTTCTGGACAACGCTTCCCCGATCTCTCTTGTTATTCTTTCAATTTCCAGGATATATTGATTCTTCTTTTGAACTTCTTTTAGAATCTCTATCAACATAGCCTCTTCCATCTTTTCCTCCTAATATTGCTCCTATCACCATTCGCAAATGGCTGGAGAGGATTGTCCCGCTCCAGCCATTTGAATTTATCTGCTTAATTTCTGGGCTTCTTTGAATGCATCCCGCAGGTCTATAATTAAGGGTCTGACTTCAGCTAATATCGCTGAATTCCTTCCGGCCATCGTACGGCTTAATTCATAAAGAAAGAAGTCATACAGCCTCCTTAATTCTGTACTGATATCAAAATTAAAATCTAATGTATTTTTTAGATAAGTAACTATATCAATGGAACGCTGCATTGATTGATCAAACAATTCGAAATCTTTTTTTTCCAAAGCAAGCTCTGCCCTCGTAATCCGTTTTAACAATTCATCATACAGAAGATTCAGCATCTCTCCTGGTGTCATTGTATTTACAGACTGCTCTTTATAATTCTGATATCCATTCATCATCTATACCGCCATTCTTAACCGCCTAAGGAAGAATTCAACCAACTGCTTTGAGAGTTCATTTGAGAAATTACTCTCTCCAGATTCGTGAACTGACTCACATACCGGTCTGTTTCCGTTTTCAACTGAGTCTGAAGACGTTTAATATAGGAGTCAACAGAGTCAATTGATTTTTGCATATAATTGGACAAGACACTTGTCGGGGCATATACAGAACCCGCTTTTTCAATCAAGGTACCTTTTACGGCTCCGGTCGTAGCTGCATATTTATTTGTAATTGCAGTCAACCTGGCCATAACTCCTCCCTTGTCATCCTTATTGGAATCCTCTGACCGGGTGAACAGCTTTTGCACCTCTTCCGGACTTGACTCTAGTGCTGCCCGAAACTTCGTTTCATCAAATACAAGCTTACCATTATCACCATAAGTACTGCTTGTTGTAATACCAAATGAACTCAGCTTATTCCTGTCTTCTGATCCAGCATCAAATATAAATCTAAGATCATCCGTCAAGGATCTTAGTTCACTGTCATTGAAAAGCATTCCAGCTTTTGCCTTTTCTTCCCACTTCTTAATCTGATCCTCTGACATATCCTTTTTTTGTTCCTCTGTAAGAGGCTCATAATCCCGATTTGGTTTTGTGCTTATTTGATCATCTACTAATTTAATGATTTCATTAAAATCCTTAACCATATCAGCGACTGCCGTTACAATCTTATCTGCATCTGTTTTGGAAGAAAAGGTCACTGGTACATCATCTGCGATAGGAGTCCCTTTATCATCATAGCCAAAAGTACCATTAACCGTGATGTTTAAACCGTCCAGATTAAAAGAATTGCTTCCTCGTACCAGTTCCGTTGGTTCGTCAGAACCTGCATATTGAACTTCCACAATCGCATCCTTACCAACTACGGCCTCGTCTGTTTTAACGCCAAATAAAGTACTTGCATTTTTGACATAATCACTATCAATCACTTTTCCATTTTGATCCAAGTCGCCAAAGACGATTTTTCCGCCGGCACCATCTACCGTGGACTCGATCGTAAATTTATCCGCATTTTTCAGATAGCTGATTTTAACGCCAGCATCAGAGGAATTGACTTTATTCATGATATCATTCATGGAACTTGCAAAGGTCAATCCTTCAATTTCTACCCCATTAATCTTCAGCTCTAACTTCGTTCCAAGTGCAGCCTGGGATACCTTAGTCCTGGCTTCTTTTATATTCTCAACAGAATCATCTATCTTAAAATCAGTTAGAATTTTGTCTATATCCGTATCAGACATGGCAGGATTGTTCTCTTTTATCTTATTTCTCAAATCGCCAATCGTGGCCTCATCTTTGAGTGAATCAATGGCTGCCTGAATTGTCTTATAACCAGGTAAGCTTTCTTCCATTCTATCTTCAATTCCTTTTAACCCGGATTCCTGGATGGAAGTATTCATGTTTAAACGATTGGAGGCATCATTAGAAATCTTCAATGCTCCATTCTTACCCATAACACCCCGATCTGATGAAGATATGGAAAGTATGGAGGAATCATCATTCACTCCTCCTTCTCTCACAGTTTCAAACGAAAGATTATAAGGACCAGTTGTTTCATTCGGCTGTACCTTTACTTTAATTCTGTTATCTCCAAATGCTTTATTAAGCTTTTCCTGCAGATCATTGGCAATATTGTCTAAGGACGCTTTGTCATTACCTGCAACCATCCGGGCCTCAAGTTCTGCCTGCGTGCCAAAGGAAATGGATTTTGATGTACCATTATAGGTAAAGGTAACGCTCTTTCCACCTAACCGTTCTGCAAAAGACTTCATTTCAAAAAACGAAGAGTTTCCTGCATCGTTGGGCTTATTGGCTTCTTTCTGGTTTTTCTTCACTACTTCTGATAAGCCTTCTGACGTAACCTTTCTGTCGCTTTCCTCCATCTTGTCAATATCCTTAAATCCCAAAGCGTCTAAAGCAGCCTTACTTCCACCTTCCACTAATAAGGTGTTGCCAGCCGTATCCTTAGATTTAAAATCCAGTTGAAACGGTGTTCCTGACAGCTCGCTGGCTTTTGAAGGATTTCCATCAACAGAACTGGCCGTAACATCAATCACATCGGCCAATGTCTTTCCATTGCCAATCGATACTTCCTTTAATGATCTGTTGATAGAATCAGCAGCATTCTTGCCATTGGAGTAGTCATAGGTAAATCCGTCATTCGTTGTTCCCGTACCAAGCGTTACACTAAAAGACTTACTGCCGTATTTAAAAGTTATATAGCCTCCCTCTAAGGTGCTGACTGGTTCTTCTCCTAAATTTATATTTCCAGTATTCAGGGAAGGATCGGATACACCTGCTTTAGAAGTCATAGAAGCATTCTTAGCCAACTGCTTTACACCAAGAATTGAAATAGAATCTGTAATCGAGGAACTTCCTGAAGCAGTTACATATTTGCTATTCGTTCCGGATACGGTAATATTACTTCTGGACCAGAAACTTGGACTGGATAGGTTTGTTGACGAATTGGTATAAGAAGCATATTTCTTGTTAAATTCAACCAGCTTTGAGCTGATCGACTGATATGCCTCCTGTTTCCATAATAAAGACTGTCTGCTCTTTTGCTGTTTTGCAATCTTGGCTCTGGTGGAGGCCGTCATTCCTTCAATCAAACTGTCTCTGTCCAAACCACTGGCAAGGCCGCCATAACCTCTGATAGAAGATGCACCATTGGTACTGCTGCTACTGCTCGATATTGATGCCATATATAAACTCCTTTCTATTATCTTATAACCGTTTTTTCGTCAAAATTCGGTTTTTTTCTTGTTTTTGCTATACTTATTTATCGACATATTGTATACTAAAGATAATAGTATTATCTTAATTTACGAATGGAGGTATAGAAGTTGTCAACGGTAATTACCATTACTAACCAAAAGGGCGGCGTAGGCAAAACAACCACTTCCTGCTCTCTTGCATGCGGTCTGGCCATGAAGCAAAAAAGAGTTTTGGCAGTCGATTTAGATCCACAGGGTAATCTGGGCTTTAGCCTTGGTCTTGAAATTGAATCCTGTGCTACCATATATGAAGTTTTTAAGGGTACAGCAACTTTGCAGGAGGCGATTCGTTCTGCAAAATATTGTGATGTTATTTCATCCAACATCCTTTTAAGCGGTGCTGAACTGGAATTTACCGGAAAACAGCGGGAAAGCATGTTGAAGAATATTCTTTCTACTGTAGCTGGTTACTATGACTATATTATCATTGATACTCCTCCTGCATTAAACATTCTCACTGTGAATGCTTATGCAGCTGCTGACTATCTGGTAATTCCCATGATTCCGGAAATCTTAAGCCTGTTGGGTGTTTCCCAGATTAAAGAAACGATCAATACGGTTCGGGCCTCTGTAAACCCCAATCTTGATGTTCTTGGCATTCTGCTTAATAAGTACAATTTCAGAACACTTCTATCAAAGGAAGTAAAAGAAATGGCTCAGGATATTGCGTCTCAGATAGGCACTATCGTATTTGATACACATATCCGCTCCAGTGTCAGTGTGGCGGAGGCACCGGCACAGGGCGAAAGCCTTCTGGATTATGCCCCACGGTCAAAACCTGCAATGGATTACATGTCATTGGTGGATGAGATTCTAAAATTGATTAATCAGCGTAAAAATTAATATATAATGAGAGGAGTTTGAAACAATGGCTAGAAAAAGCAGTAAGACTGCCCATGTCATGAATCTGTTGGCGGGTGAGGAATCAGAATCCTCCAAATCAGAAGCAGCGAAAGAGAATCTTGCTGCAAGTCTGAATACAGATTCCTCCGAAACGATAAAAGAGCTTACTGTATTGGCTCATAAAGCTTCCATTCAGACACAGGAGGGACCGTTGTCCCCTTCCCCCATTTCCATTATTGATATGTCTTCTTCTGCTCCTGACCCGGTTTCTGAATTGATCCGGCAACAGCTGGAAGAGGAGGAAGGGATTGCTCCAGAAGATGATACAGAATCTGTCCCTTTGGAAATTACATCTATAGAGAACAGCGTTCCAGAAGCTGATCGTTCTGTTTCTGAGGAATCTTCCAGTACAATGGACCCGGTTCCAAAAGAAGACGTGGCAACCCAAAGACCACCGATTCCAACCTACCAATATGTAAATGTTATGGAATATATCGTGAAAAGTTTGGTGGATACCTATGTGAGTAAATTTGACACCTGTTCCTGCGGACGATGCGTTGCAGACATCACAGCGCTGACGCTAACAAAACTAGCTCCAAAGTATATTGTTGTGGAATCAAATTCTGCATCTCCACTGTTAAATTTTTATACCAACCGATATTCGCAGCAGGTAATTGTTGAAATTACAAAATCCTGTTTTGTCGTAAAACAAAACCCACACCATTAGGCGTGGGTTTTTTCTTCTGAAAGATCTGTTTCCTGTTCTGCGCTGATAATGAGACTATTCCATATCTCATTTACCGCATCTACACAATCCATATATGTTTGTGCAAGTAATCCGGAAGGCAATCCAAGTTCGTCAGACATGGCTTTTACACTCTTCCATTCCGCATTTTCATAGCTTAAGATGAGTTTATATAGCGTGCCGCAGATTCCTTCTTTTTTTATTAAAGCATCTTTGATCTCCTGTGCTACCGGTATTTCCTTTAAAATCTCCTCCAACGGAGCATTGATCATGTACTGAAGGGTTGAAAACATTCCCATGATGTATGCTTCTGAGCGGAGAATCGGGAAATCACGGACATGGTCAGAAAGAACCATAGCAAAATTTGCTCTCAGGAATGATATTTTCATGATTGCTTCCAGAGCCTGATCATGATGAGAATCATTGTTAAAGCTCAGGAGATAAACCCACTGCTTTAACTGACTGATCCCCATGGTAATCAGGGCCTGGCGAATGGAGGATACTCTGCAGCGCATTGCAAAATAAGCAGAGTTTACAATCTTAAGAAGTGTATAACTCAAAGCGGTATCCCGGCTGATGATCTCTTCGATCTGCTCGATGTCCGGTTCATCCTTTGATACTTCTACAACCAACTGAAAGAAGTTTCCCTGCAGGAATTCCATACGGTTTACTTTTTTGGCCAATGCTTCTGCAACATAACTTCCTTCAACAAAATCAGCATTGATCTCCAAGGCAAGGTCGTAGTCTTCTTTTTCTTTCACACCAGTTGCAATACACTTTTTATCAAGACCTTTCATGGTGTTTATGATATTAATTAATGATTCCCGGTCTTTTGGATCTCTCTTATTCCCGATATCAATTTTTATGTATGTGGCAAAGTCCAGCATGGAGAAAAAACTGGGCGAAAACTGAAAATCATTAATAGCGAACTCATACCCTTCCGATCTGTACTTTCTAATAATCGTAGGTGCCAGAGGGTGAATCATAACATGATCTTCAATCTGGATTACCATTTTCTCTTTGTCAAAAATCCTGGGTGTATTTCGAAACAGCAAAGCCGGAGTAAAAGTAACAAAGGTAAGTTTATCATCTGCAAAACTATCGGAATTCTGCATAAGAAAATCCGAAATGGTGTCAGCAACTGCTACATCAGAACTGCTGTAGATGGAATTATAGTCCTTCTGAAACAATACTTCATATCCAACAATCCTGTCCTCCTTCAAAGCCTTAATCGGCTGTCGGGTGACATATCTATCCATTATTATTCTTCCTCCTCTGAGTCAGATGGTCTATTACTTCAACCAGATGGCCGATCTCCGGTTTACTCAACTGCTCATCAGCCCCTAACTGTTTTCCCTTTATCATCAATTCCTGATTGATCATGGATGAGAAAATAATAAGAGGTATCTGTTGTAGCTTAGGGTCCGTTTTTACAAGCTTTGTCAGCCTGTGGCCATCCATCTCCGGCATCTCAATGTCAGTTATGATAAGGCTTACTTTTTTCTCCAGATCGGAATCATCGCGTATCTTTTCCAGATAGTCCCAGGCCTCCTGTCCGTTATTTTTAAATGTCAGATTTTGATATCCGGCTTTTCTAAGCGCTGCTTCTATCATCTTTGTCAAAAGAATCGAATCTTCTGCAATCAGAATCGGACAGTCAATTGCGGTTCTCTGTCCAAGCTTATTAAGCTCGTCCAGCTGAATTCCTGTCTCAGGAGCAATTTCTGCAACGATTTTTTCAAAATCCAAAATCGTAACCAGGTCATCTCCGCACTGAGCTATCCCAGTCGCTACCCCTTCATCGCCCCGGCTGATGGTATCATCCGGTTTTTGGATATCCTTCCAAGAAATACGGCTGATTCCAACTACACTATGAACACGGAATGCGATATGCAGTTTATTGAAATTTGTAATAATAAACAAATCTTTCGGCTGCTTCTCAGAAACTCTTCCTGTCAGGTAGTGAGGAAGATCAATCACCGTAAGCAAAAGATCCCTTGGTTTGAAAATACCTTCTACAGAAGGATGGGCATGGGGGATAGGCTTTACTTTATCTGACATCATAATTTCACGAACTTTTGCAACATTGATCCCATATAACTCGCCATAAATGGTGAATTCCATTATTTCTATCTCATTGGTTCCTGATTCTAACAAAATTTCTGTTTCTGCCATACTTTTTCTCCTTTATCCCTATATGATCAGCAAAAACAACTGCCTACTGATTTATCGACACTCATCCGCTGGTTCATAATGCTTACATAACAATTTCTGCTCTTCCATATGTACGAATTTTGACCAATCCGGTACTGATATCAACCGACATGGTACGTGCATAATTTTCCCCAACATCCTCTGCTGCAAGCCGTATCCCTGATGCTTTTAATATCTGCTTTACGCTGGTTATATTTCTCGCTCCGATATTGCCAAGAGTGCTATTCCCCTGCAATTGGAACATCTTTGCCCCTCCGGCAATCTTAGCGATCAGCCTGGGCTTTCTGGCTCCCATTATTTCAATTTTACGAAAAGTTTCTGCAAGACCTGTATCTGCATACTTAAAAACATTTCCGTCTCCTGAACCGTATACTTCCGGGAGCATGATGTGTACAAGTGCTCCCAGCTTAATCATGGGATCATATAGACTAATGCCGATACAGGAACCAAGTGCATAAGTGATAAGTGTACCTTCCTGCCTGGCAAATTTCATATCCGCGATCCCTACTGTAATTTGTTTATCCATTCGTAATCCCCAGCTTCTCCATTAGAAAGTTTAATGATTCTATATCCGGCATCATCAAAAGATCGCTCTGGAGAGCTTTCCCCCCTATAACAAACTGTCCGCTGATCATCATCATCTTATCCGTCTGGTATCCAAACTCTACCATCGGTACGCTTAAAATGCCTCCAAGCATATTTACAGCAATATCAGGAACCGATAAATTAATGGTCACATCACTAAGTGTCGACATGGCATTCACATAAGAAGAAATGATAATGTTTCCAATTTCTTCAAGTGCAGAGGTTTCCATAACATTTAACTGATAATAGTCTTTTATTTCCTTCTGCATCACGCTGCTTAAAACTTCATTGATAAAATCAAGTTTCAGTATAAACAGCATTAATCCGTTGATTTCTCCAGTCATCTTTACCAGAATTGCAGCAACAATTTCCTCTGGATCACCAAGAAATTTTATGGCTTCGTTATAGCCAAGGATCTGAACATCAGGAAGAGTCATGCGCACGGATTTTCCAAGCATGGAAGACAGTGCAGTTGCGGAATTACCGGTTCCGATACTGCCGATTTCCCGAATCAGATCAAGGCCTAATCCATTCATTTCATCATAACGCCTTATTTTCATATAATCGCCCTCTTTCCTCAACGCATACGTTTATTATTTATCGCAGTGAATTAATTGTTGACTCCACTTCATCAGAAGTCTGTACCATTTTAAGCGCATAGGAATACGCTCTCTGAGCTTCCATCATTCTGGTCATCTCAAGGGCAAAATCGGTTCCTGACTCCTCCAGAGAACCTTTTACCACTTTTGCATTTTCCAGAAGAATGGGTTCGCCATTCTTTGCTGAAGCAACAAAACCATTGTCTCCCACACTATGAATGCCGTCCATTTTAGAGAAGGTGTACACACCAATCGCCCTTGGGTCATGTTCCCCCTCTTCCAGCTCCTCTTCTTCCTCTTCTTCTTCCTCTTCCCCATCAGGATAGGAAGTGGGCTTTACATCATAAGATATTTCTTCTTTATCCATATTCAGAACTCTTTTTCCATCTACATTCACCAGATAGAATTTATCTTCTGTTTTTGCCAGCTGAAAACGTCCGTCTCTTGAATAAGTGATGTCTCCTGTAACAGGGTCTTTTAACATAAAAAACCCTTCCCCTTCAATCGCGTAATCGTTCTCCAACCCAGTGGTGCGGGAAGGCATGACACTCATATTGGTCTTCACCGTATCAATTGTGGTGCCGCTTCCTGTTTTAGCGCCATTCTCTCCCTGCGCATTTCTTACTTCATTATAAATTAAATCAGAAAACACACCGTATTCTGGTTTAAAGCCTACGGTGTTGACATTTGCAATATTATTGGAAACAATATTAAGCTTTGTCTGCTGGTTCATTGCTCCCAAAGCTCCTATGTAAAAGGACTGATTCATCCGCTATACCTCCTTATACTCTGCCTATATCGCTTACGATCTTGCCCATAAGCTGGTCATACATCTTTAGAACCTGGGCTGCACTTTGTGAAGCCCTCTGGCTGGTCATCATGGCAGTCATCTGATCAATGGGATCACTATTGGATCGTTCCAGGGATTTCCACTGGATTCCCCCATCGACCGCATTCCCATCTGCAGTTGTAGTAAAGGTTCCGTTATTGCCTTTTACAAGCTGGTTATAATCATTAAAATCAAAAACCCCTATTTTTCCAAGTAATTGAGGCTCCTCCTCTTCTGAATCGGCTCCGTCTTCCTCTTTTCCAAGACCTTTTAACGGTACTTCATAGATATTCCCCGATTTATCAACCGAGATATGATCCGTGGTCATTTCAATGGGATTTCCGTCTTCTCCAAGCACTCTTCCAAGGGAAGATAAACAAAGATAGCCTTCCTGATCAATCTGAAAAGAACCATTTCTTGTATAGAGTCTGTTTCCTTTTGTATCCTGTACTGCAAAAAATCCTGGTTTTGTAAGGGCAAAATCTAAATTCTCCCCTGTTTCCTCTACATTTCCCTGATTGTAACTGGTCTTAGTTAATCCTACGGCCCGGATTGAGGACAAAGAACCGATCTGTGTTGCATTGTTTTTGTTTAAATTGCCATTGCGATATAGAATCTCATCTTTAAAGGTGGTACTGACCATACGGTCAGATTTATATCCTGGGGTACTTGTGTTAACCATGTTATTACTGATCGTATTCAAGTTCCGGTTCTGATACAGCATTCCAGATGCCAGATTATAAAATCCATGAAACATATTTTTTCCCCTTTCTTATTTCCCATTTATAAAATTAGTCAAATACAGCCGAAGTTTTTGTATCGCATTGGAGTGAATCTGCGAGATCCTCGGCTCACTGACGCTCATGACCTGTGCAATCTCCTTCATATTTAATTCGTCCATATAATACAAAGAAATAACCTTTTGCTCGTTTTCTTTTAAATTATTTATGGCAGAAACCAGAACCTGCTTAAATTCCTCCTGCAGATAATGGTCCTCCGGCTGGTCATTTTCATTAATGGAAGGGAGCTGAAGCACTTTTTTGCTTTCGTTACCTGCTTCCAGAACCATATCCAGAGAAAGAACACTGTAAATATTGGTTTTCCCCAAAGCCTCCTGATATTTTTCCAGACTGATATTCATATGATCCGCAGTCTCCTGGGGCGTTGGGAAACGGCCCAGCCGGTTACAAAGCTCCATAGCAGCGTTATCAAGATCTTTCGCATTCTTTCTGACGCTTCTCGGAATCCAGTCCTGCTTTCTTGCCATATCAATGATCATACCGCGTATCCGCTTGGAGATGTATGTTTCAAACTTGACATTTAATTCCGGATCAAATTTTTCGATCCCGCTCATAATCGTTAAAACGCCTTCATTTACAATATCTTCCACCTGTGCAAAGCTTAAATATACATCTCTCATTTGAATGGATATACTTTTAACCATATACATATAACGCATCACCAGCTCATGCTTGATCTTTATATCCTTTGTCTGCTTATATTTAATTAGTAAATCTTCATTGGTATTTTGGCTAAAATCCTGTTCCATTCCGACTAACACTGCCTTTCTGACATAAACACCCGTCAAACGGTAATATTTCCGACTGCCTGAATCTGAATATTATTTGCAATCTCATTAAATGAAAGGACATATACATTAGGATAAAACTGTTCCATCAAGCGATAAAAATACAGTCTGACAACCTGGCTCGTTAAAACTACCGGTTTCTGATTCAGATCACTGAATTTCTTAATCTGCTCACCCATCTGTCCGATTACCGATTGCATTACATCAGGGCTTAGGGCCAGATATACGCCCTGTTCTCCCTTAGCCATACTGCTGATAATATTTTTTTCCAGTTCTGCGTCCAGAGTCAAAACTTTCATTTGCCCTCCTTCGCAGAACATTCTGGTAATTGTTCTCTTTAAGGAAATTCTGATATTTTCAGTTATGACATCCAAATCCCTGGTTGTAGAGAGCGAGTCTACAATCGTCTCCAGAATCGTCTCCATATCCTTAATCGGAACTCCTTCTTTTATCAGGTTAATCAGAATTTTCTGAAGATTTCCATAGGTAAATTGATTTGGAAACAATTCATCCACCAACTCTGCGGAATGTTTTTTTACATTATCCAACAGCTGCATTACTTCCTGACGTCCCAACAGCTCATACGCATGCTGCTTAATGGTTTCAGACAGATGTGTAAGCATTACGGAAAGTGGGTCAATTACCGTATATCCATAGATTTCTGCCATTTCTTTATTCTCAGGACGGATCCATTTGCTGGGGATTCCATAGGCAGGTTCAATCGTTTCAATGCCGTCTACCTCTCCAGCAAGTACCGGTGGTTCAAGAGCGAGATAATAATCCACCAGGATTTCTCCTTTGGCTACTTCTTCGCCTCTGATTTTTATTACATACTGGTTGGTATTTAAACTGGAACTGTCTCTGAGTCTGACAGACGGAATCACAAATCCCATATCCTGGGCATACTGTCTCCTGAAAATGACGATTCGGTTAATCATCTTCCCGCCGCTGCTCTCATCAATCAGAGGAATGAGGCTATATCCAAACTCCATCTCAATGGGTTCCACATTGATCAACGTATAAACATTATTCACATCACGGTAATAAGATTCTTCATCAGAAGGTGGCTGAGCCAGCTCTTCCGCAGCCTGTGCCGCCTCAGCGACCTGGGTCTTAATAGCTGCCTCTTTCACTTTCCGCTCTAGCTGAAAGCCAGCTGCAACAAGAATTACAGCCATAAATGCAAGCTGTATTTTGGGCATTCCAGGTACTAACATCAATATTACCATGACGAAGCCGGTAAGCATGATCGCCTTGGGCTGAGCCAGAAACTGTGCGGACACATCTTCATTCAGACTTCCTTCTGATACGGCTCTGGTTACAATCATACCAGTGGCAGTTGCAACCAAAAGAGAAGGGATCTGAGAAACCAGACCGTCACCTACCGTAGCAATGCTGTAAATAGTCATCACTTCAGAAAATGGCAGATTGGACTGTACCATACCGATCACGGCACCACCGATAAAGTTGATGAAAGTAATAACGATGGCCATGACCGCATCACCTTTTACAAACTTGGTAGCACCATCCATCGCACCGTAAAAATCGGCTTCCTTCTGAATCTTATAACGTCTTAGCTTTGCTTCCTGTTCATTGATCAGACCGGAACTCAAATCGGCATCAATGGCCATCTGCTTACCTGGCATGGCATCCAGCGTAAATCTGGCCGCTACTTCTGATACACGTTCCGTACCTTTTGTGATAACAAGGAAGTTTACTAAAACTATGATTAAAAATACGATAAAACCGACAACGATGTTCCCCTGTAAAACGAAATCTCCAAATGCCTTAATTACCTGGCCGGAAGATCCCTGTTTGGACAAAATATTACGTGTGGAGGATACGTTCAACCCCAACCGCAACAATGTGGTAATTAAGAGCAGGGAAGGAAATATGGAAAATTCCAATGGCTCTCTAATATTCATGCTTATCAGTAAGATAATCATGGATAGGGCAATATTTATGATAATCATTACGTCCATGAAAAAAGGAGGCAATGGGATGATCAACAGAAGTACAATCATAATGACAAATATTACAACGGAATTTTTCAGTAAATTCTTCATTCTTTTACACCATTTCTTTCAAGTATCTCTTCTGCTTTTTTCTATTCTATGATTTTGTTATTCATACGGTATACGTAAACCAAGATCTCCGCAACCATACCATAATACTCCGGAGGAATCTCCGCCCCAACCTGAGTACTGGCATAAATCCCTCTGGCTAAGGGTTTATTTTCCAGCACGTACACTCCATGTTCCTCACCTACTGCGACGATCCTGAGTGCAAGCTCATCCTGTCCCTTGGCTACCAGCATCGGTGCATTGTCTTTCTCAAGATTATAGCGCAAGGCCACCGCATAGTGGGTGGGGTTACGGATAATCACATCTGCGGCAGGAACCGCCTGCATCATACGGGATTTGGCTCTTTCTCTCTGTAAATTACGAATCCGCCCCTTGATTTCAGGGTTTCCTTCTGTCTGCTTATATTCCTCTTTCAGCTCCTGCTTTGACATCTTAATCTGTCGCTCATAATCCCACCACTGATAGAAATAGTCAAACCCTGCAATCGCCAGAAATACAATGGACACCTTAAAGATCATATTCATTACGGAATTAAGAACAAATACTGTAGATTCCTTAAAATCCATATCAATGGTCCTTGCTACGCCTTTTAATTCCCCCATGATGATTTGATAAAGGATAATGGTTAATATGATGATTTTTATGATGTTTTTGATCAATTCCACCAGGCTTTTTAAAGAAATAATATTCTTGATTCCTTTCAGCGGATTCAGTCTGTTAAATTGAGGAAGAAGATTTTTCTTTGTGAAAATAAATCTAGTCTGCAGCCCTGTTCCTATAACTGCCAACAGCAAGGACACCAGCAGAATGGGCAGCGCACCTTTTATAATTGCCGTTACAGTGTCGGTATAAGCACTGGTTGTATAATCAGTCAACGTCTCAGTCATGGGTGCCAGACTTAAATATTTTATCATATAATCCCGCATCGTACGGTAAATCAGCGGAAACAGCATCTTCAGCATCACAAATGTTCCAAGAAGAGAACAAATCATGACCACATCTTTGCTTACTGCAACATGCCCTTTTTTTCGTTCATCCCGTCTTTTTTTCGGGGTGGCCTTCTCGGTCTTTGAGCCCTCTGCCATTTTCCTTCTTCACATCCTTTTCAATCATAGAAGTTGAATTGTACTCTGAATTGTTAAAAGCATCTGACTTATAATATCACCCAAATAGTCAGACATAGGGGAAAACAAGAAAATAAGCATCAACAAACCAATGATGATCTTGATCTGTATATTAATAACAAATACGTTGATCTGGGGAATAATCTTCATCAGTACCCCTACTGCTATTTCTGTTAAAAATTGTATCGCCAGAATTGGAAAGGCAAACTTAACCGCCATGACAATACATTGTATAAAGATTTCCAACATCGCCCATGCTACCTTTGTACCAAATACCACCTGTCCATAGGGCACGATATCGGCTGATGTTATCAAAAGCTTAAAAAGTGCCAAATGGCCATCGACCGCAAAGAACAGCAGGATAAAGTAGGTATAATAAATACTACCGCTCAGCGCAATCTGTGCGTTGCTTTGAGGATCATAAATAGTAGACATAGACAATCCCATCTGAAAATCAATGATAGACCCGGCAAATGTAATGATAAGAAAAAACAGTTCCATTACAAATCCGATCACATATCCCATGGCAAATTCTTTAATCAGCAGTACTGCATATTCTATAGAATTGACAGGCTCCGGTACCTGAGCAGAGGAAAAGGAATAAATGAGAAGCGTGAATACAATAACCATTCCACCCTTCACCTGCAGCGGAATATTTTTTCTTCCCAGTATAGGATTCAGCAGGATGAATCCTGACATCCTCATGAATACCAGGGAAAACAGCATCATCTGTTCGATATCCGGCATTTAAATCTTCCTCTCCTGCTTTCATCTAGCCCAGCATAGTGTTAAAAATATGTATCGTATAATCACTAAGCATTTCCATCATATTGCCTCCCATAATCAGAAGCATCAGTCCGATTACCAGCAGCTTGGGTACAAACGTGATGGTCTGCTCGTGAATCTGTGTGGCTGCCTGCAAAATTGATATCAAAATACCAATTACCATACTTACTACCAAAATGGGACCTGCAAGTTTAACTGCTGCCCCAAACATCTCATACATCAGGCTGCTAAGCGCAACTTCTGTCATTTAAATTCCTCCTGTCAGTAATGAAAACTTTTAACCAGATTTGTAAACAACAGTTCCCAGCCATTGACCGTCACAAATAAAAGAAGCTTAAAGGGAAGGGAGATCATCGCCGGCGGAAGCATTACCATACCCATGGACATCAGCGTACTGGATACAATAATATCCACCAGCATAAACGGCAGAAAAATCATAAATCCTGCTGTAAATGCTCTTTTCAGCTCAGAAGTCATAAATGAGGGAATTACAACTGTCATCGGAAGGTCTTCCAAATTCTCAGGCTTTTCTATTTTTGAGAGATCCACAAAAACATTTAAGGTTTCTGTTTCTGTCTGTTTCAGCATAAACCTTTTTAAGGGAACCTCTGCCCGCTTCAGCGCCTCTTCCTGTTTTATCTCTTCCCGTACATAGGGCTGGTATGCATTGGTGTTGATATCTTTAATTACAGGGTCCATAATGAACAGCGTTAAGAACAATGCGATTCCCACCAATACCATGTTCGGAGGTGTTTGCTGAATTCCAAGTGCATTTCTGGTAAAAGACAAGATAATGACAATCCTCGTAAAGGATGTCATCATCACTAAGATAGAAGGCATCAATGATATGATGGTCAGAATGAGAAAAAGCTCGAGGGTCGGTACCCGGCCGCCATTAATATTAATCAAGGCATCTGTATTCATTCTGTTCCTCCTTACTCATCTTTCCTGTGTCTGTCTGTATATTTCTTTAATAATTTTTTAAAATCAGGATATCCTTCTCCGCCTTCAGGCAGTGAGGCTCCAACGGTTTCCAAATTGATGTCTTCTTCTGCTACTTCCGCAAGAAGCGTAATCTGTGAAGATGCGATACCAATGAGGTAATAGTGACTGCCCAGCCGAACAACTGCAACCGCTTTATCCTGTCCCAGCGGAAGCCTGTCCAGCATCTGCATACCTGTTCCCCCACGTCTTAATCCGATGCCCTTCCCCAGACTCTTTGTAAATACATAGCTTAAGTAAAGAATCAGAATGGTAAGAATCAATACCGATGCCAGACTTATCACACTGTTCAACGACTGCCACTTCCTCTCTACATCATATTCCCTTTTACGATTTCCGTAATCCGAATTCCAAAATTGTCATCGACAACAACAACGTCCCCTTTGGCGATGCAGCGTCCATTTACGTATAAATCGACCTGATCACCTGCCAATTTATCAAGAACAACCAGAGATCCTTTTGTAAATTCCAGGATATCTTTCACCAGCTTTCTGGTTCTTCCTATTTCTACGGAAACCTCCAGCGGCACTCCCATGATCAATTCACGGTTTTCTTCCTGTTCCTCATAATTACCGGCTTTATCCTGTAAATTCTTTTGAGGAACCGGTTTTACATTGATTGTTTTCGGAGCAGCTACTTCCTTGCTTATGTTCTGCTGATCATTCTGCAGCTGCAATATCATCTGCTGCATCTGGTTCATCATTTGCTGCTGCATCTGTATCTGGCTCATTAACTGCTGTATGGATGATTGGTCTACACCTGGCATCTGTCCTCCTGCAATAGGTGCAGCAGCTGATGCTGTTGGCTGTACCGGTTTTGGCTCCTCTGCGATTTTGCTGCCAGCCAGAAGACTTTCGATCTCTGCCTGAGACAGTGTACCGCCTGACGATCCCCCAGCCGGCTGTGGTTCAGCTTTTGGCTGTGGTTCCGGTTCTGGCTTTGATTCCTGGGCTGCACCGCCGGATAAAAGCTTTTCAATCTCATCCTGAGACAAAATGCCGCTGCCTGAAGATGGGGCCGGTTTTTCAGATTCCTTCAATGGTTCCGGTTCTGAATCCTGTGTTTCCTGGGTAAAGAATCCGCCAACCAGTTCTTTTGCAAGGCTCGGAGGCATTACGTTAATAAATTCACTCTCCAAACGGTCCGCAATCTTTAATGTAAATCCTACTACGACCATTATTTCGTTTTCGTCGTAATATTTTTTCTTAAAATCATCTATATCCCCAATTTCAAAAGAACTGGGAGTGGAAATATTCACTGCCTTCGTCAAAAATTCAGAAAGCGCTGTTGCAGAGGCACCCATCATCTGATTCATAACTTCACAGATGGCACTGATATTAAGCTCATTTAACTCGAACTCTTCCTCCGGGGTCTCCATCCCCATCATCATATCCACGATTATCTTTACATCATGTTTTTTAAGAAGCATAATATTGCTTCCGCTTAATCCTGCAGTATATGTAATTTCCACCCCTACTGCCGGCTCCAGGTTTGAAATTTCAAACTCTTCCCTTGTTAATACTCTAACCACTGGCGTAGTAATATCAACTCTGGCATTGAGCATGGTAGATACTGCAGTGGCTGAGGCACCAAGGCTTATATTCAGTATTTCACCTATGGCATCAATCTCAAATGCGCTAAAATTCTTCGAATCCATACAACTTTTCTCCCTTTATACTCATTTAGCCCTCTATGCCATACTTTGCCTTATTTCCCGATTTCCAATGCCTTGGAAGCCATCATCTTTATGGCATTAAATGCAGTTATGTTGGCTTCATAGGACCTGGTTGCAGACATACTGTCTACGGTCTCTTTGATCAAATCCACATTAGGCATCTGCACATAGCCATCTTCATCCGCATCCGGATGTTCCGGGTTATAAACAGACTTTAAAGGACTGGTGTCATCCATAATCTGTGAAACCCTGACACCCCCTGTACTTTGCTGCAGACTTCTGCCTGCCGCATTCATCAGTGTTCTTTTAAAACTATTCTCGTTTCTGGCTTCAAGTACTACCATTTTTCTTCGATAGGGACCGCCGGCTTCTGTCCTTGTGGTATCAATATTTGCAATATTCTCAGATGCGACATCCAAACGAAGGCGCTGTGCGGTCATTGCTGACGCACTGATGTTCATAGAACTCAAAAATGACATAGGTACCCTCCTCAAATATCAGCTTTAGCCGATAATGCCAGTGACTGTCTTAAGAATACGGTCTGGCTTAAATGGCTTTACAATAAAATCCTTTGCCCCTGACTTAATCGCTTCAATAACCATGCTCTCCTGACCCATTGCAGAACACATAACAACCGCTGCATCCGGTGCCTTTGCCTTGATTGCCTTCAATGCTTCCAATCCGTCCATGTTCGGCATGGTGATATCCATAATAACCAGATCCGGATTAATTTCAGAGAACATCTGCACTGCCTGTGCACCATCAGAAGCTTCGTACAAATCCGTATAACCATTTTTAGATAACGTGTCCTTAATCATCATTCTCATAAATGCTGCATCATCTACTAATAATATTTTTGCCATTTCTTTACATCTCCTTTTATTATCCTAAATTACTTTATTTAATCCCTGACTCAGTTTTCACTGGTCTGGTAATTTCCCTTATCAACTAAATCATCAATCTGTACTGCAACATTCCTCTTGTGAACACCCAGCTGGCCTTTAAACCACGGCTGTTCCTCTACATACAGCTCTACGTCTGAATCCTTTGGAGTATTCAGATTGACAACATCCCCCACATGAAGGTTATAGATATCATCAAGAGTAATCACAGCATCGCCGACTTTTGCACGAACCAGTAAATCAGAACCTTTAATACTGTTAAAGATTTCCTGCCTGTTGTCCTGGCTCTTGAGCTCATCGCCCATCGCACTGTGTTTCTTCTTATCCATGATGGCAAATATGTTCATAAGCAATGATCCCGGTATACATACATTCAGCCTGCCGGTACATTCCTTTAATTCCACATCTATTACAACAATCACAATGGTTTCATCGACACCAATTTCCTGAAACATTCCCGGGTTTTCTTCCAGCCTGTCTAATTCAAAGTTTAAATCAACATAACTGGACCATGAATCTTTCAGCGCCCCGATTAAGTACTGAACTACTTTTTTGTACAGAGCCATCTCGATCTCTGTATAGGTATAATATTCATCAACGTCTGCTTCTTCCCCTACCCCTCCAAGCATACGGTCGATGAGGCTTAACATCAGACTCATACTGGCATTTATTAAAAGAGGAGGGCTCTGAGGAGCATTCGGGACTGTTACATTAACAATGGTCAGCACATCATTATCATTCAGTGCATTTCCAAACTCATAATAACGCTGTTCCTCTACCGTAATAACCGATAATTCACTGGAGGTCCGGTATAGGCCGTTAATCTGGGAACCAGCAATCCTGGAATAATTATCAAATATGCTCTTTAATATTTTTAGTTTATCTTTTGTAAATTTCTTAGGACTATAAAAATCATATTTTCTGTATTTCGTTTCGTTTCCTTTTTTTTCAATCTCATCGATCGGCTCATCCGTTCCCGCAAGGGAATTGAGCAGTGCATCAATTTGACTTTGGGATAATACTTCAGCCATCTGTTTCACTCCCGCTTTTTATTTGATTGTCCGTTTCTAACTGATCCTGATGGTATACCTGGTTGTAGTACTCTTCTAAGGATTTTTCCACCGTGTTGCTTTTGGTGATCAAAATCTCCACACGCCGGTTTCGTGCCCTCCCATCTTCGGTATCAAGTGGTGCAATCGGGCGATACTGGCCAAAACTCATACTCACCAGCTTTTCCGGAGAAATCGCATTTTTACTTTGAAGATATATGATAACTTCTGCAGAACGCTGTGCTGACAGCATCCGGTCATTGCGGATATTGTTCGGTCTTTCCGGATTCTCCTGAGACGTGTGTGCCAAAACCTGCACATCTTTTATCATGCCGTTTGCCCGCAAAAAAGCAGCCGCAAATTGGTCCAGTACTTCTTTGCCTTCCTGCCGGAGTACAGAGCTGTCTCCATCAAAAAATACTTTATCACGAAATGTTATAAATGTGAAGTCATCTCCAGGAGTTATCTCGACAGAATCCTGTAAATTCCGCGATTCAATTACCTGCTTTAAAACCTGGTAAAGTTGATCAAACTCTGTAATATCATCATTCTCAGAAGGAACATTTTGGACGGACTCTCTCTCATTACCACTTACCGGCGGTACATCGTTACCGCTCCCTTCCGACGAAATGGGTTTAAAACTTCCAACTAACATCTTCCATTTGTTCTGGTCAACATAAGAAACGGAATACAAAAGGATAAAAAAGCACAAAAGAAGCGTAACGATTCCACCATATGTATCCAGCCAGCCTCCGGATTCTTCCTGTTTCTTATACTTCTTAATCATATAACCACCTGTTTTAAGTTCTCTTAGTCGGAAATCATTTTACGATGCAGCATCCCCGCCGTATCCCCCGGTACTTTCATCTCTCATAAATTTTTTCTGCTGGCTTTGAGATAAATAAGAGAAAAGCTTTTCCACCAGAAATTTGGGATTATCCCCAGCCTGAATCGACAGCACACCTTCTATAATGATCTGCTTATATATTACTTCTTCTTCATTGCGGATCCGAAGTTTTTTTGCCATCGGCGCAAAGACCAGATGGGCCAGTATACAGCCATAAAAGGTTGCGATCAGTGCCAGTGACATGTCTGCACCAATGCTGCCTGCACCTTGGTCCATATTCACTCCCTTCAGCATATTGATTAATCCCACAAGAGTTCCTACAAGACCAAAGGCAGGTGCCAGTGAAGTACATTTTTCATAAATACTGATCTGCTGTTCGTGCCGGTCAATCAACGCATTGACTTCTCCCTCCAGAATCTCACGGATCCGTTCCGCGTCGACCGCATCAACAATCAGCATCACACTCTGTTTCAAAAAAGGATCCTGTATCATAGCGGCTTCTTCTTCCAGCACCAGTAGCCCCCTTTTTCTGGCTGTCTGTGCCATATCAGCAAACTTATAAATGACCTCACCTGCATTGTATTTCTGAGTTCCCAGCATGATTGCCACATGTTTGGGGATCTGGACCAGCATTCTAAATGGATAACTGGCAATAAGCGCTGCTGCCATTCCTCCGATAACGATGATAACACTGGGTACGTCAATAAAATTAACAACCTTTTCCACCCCGATCCCAACAACGATCAGAATAATCCCCAGTATCCACCCCACTATCAAAGATACATCCATGAATAACCTCCCGTTTTCCTTCAAACACGGATCATAGCTTCACTCTCTGAACCTCTTTT
Source organism: Lacrimispora sinapis (assembly GCF_043633585.1). Classification (NCBI taxonomy): domain Bacteria; kingdom Bacillati; phylum Bacillota; class Clostridia; order Lachnospirales; family Lachnospiraceae; genus Lacrimispora; species Lacrimispora sinapis. The sequence continues at coordinate 2,961,192 of NZ_CP141832.1, forward strand.
AAAATCCGTGCATTGTATTCCACTACCCGGTCAATGATCTCATCGACACTTTCCTGCACCACATAGTGCTTGCCATTCATCAATATGACATTGGATTCCGGAATGGATTCAATACGTTCAATTTGTGCACAGTTGATCACAAATTCCTCGTCATTTAACCTTGTCAAATGTATCATTGCATGATCCCCCTAAATCTGGAGAGGCAATACCTGCCTCTCCAAATCATTATAATGACTACCGCTTCATATTAACTAATTCTTCTAACATCTGATCGGTTACAGTGATGATCTTTGAATTGGCCTGGAATCCTCTCTGGGTGGTGATCATATCTGTCATCTCGGTGGCAAGGTCTACCTTTGCCATCTCAAGAGCGTTACCACGGATTCTTCCCTGTGTACCGCCGCCCTCGTACACACTGACATTTCCTGCACTGGCTCCAACTGTATAATAATACCCGCTGTCCTTTTCAAGACCTCCGGTATTCGTTACGCCGCCTAATGCAATCTTACCAATGATCACACTTACACTATCCAATGTAGTTCCCTGGACGGAACCATCTTCCAGAATCTTATAGCTGTCAAACTTGGCCAGGCTATCTGGATCTACCGCTCCTTTTTCCTGTGTTTTCGAGTTGGATTTTTGAGCATTGGCATAACTAGCTTCTGCATCAATTTGATCCTTTTTGGCGGATTTTTCTTTTGCTACAGCCGCATTTTCTGCTAATACAGCTGCATCACGTTTTCCTTCAATTGAATCAGGATCAACTTTTGCAAGCGCTGTCTGTATTTCCTTTAAATTATCCTTTGCATCATCCAGAGTTTTTTTCAAATTTTCATAATTGGCGTCTGTTTCCGGAATTCCCTGAATGGCATCATTCGCATCCCGATAAGCTTTAATTGCAGTTTTTAATTGTTCAGCCGTATACCCCGTACCTGTAGGTGATTTCCGAAGCGCGGACTGAGCAACCAGGAGATCTGCATCTGCATCCTCATAGGCTTTTAAAGCGGTTTCATATTCCTCTTTTAATGTTTTTGCCTTCACCGGATCTGTTTCACTGTTCCATGCGGCATAAGCTTTTTCTGATGCTTCTTTTGCATCATTGCGGATTTTTAATTTATCTGCAATTTTATTATTATCATATTCTAACTGATATTTATCTTTAGCAGCAATGCTTATCTTTCTGGCATCTGCCAACCCTAAAGAAGCGTTTTGATAAGCCACTCTCGCATCCTCTAATGCCTTTCTAGCTGCCTCTAACGCATTGTTTGATGTTTTTCCAGACACATTTGCCATATCTCCATTGGTAGGAATCTTTAAAGGACTCAATGCACTGGTATCAAAACTTTTATTCCCGCTTAAATCACTGTTTTTAAAACCATATACATAGTTACCACTGTCATCGACCAGATATCCGTTAGGGTCTACCTTAAATTTGCCGACTCTGGACAGGTATAAACCGCTGGATTTTACAGCTTCCTCTGAGTCCAGGGAAATGGTTCCTCCATTGATCATTGGCCCTACAAGAAAAAATCCGGTTCCTTCTATCATACAATCCAGACCGCTGTTAGACGGAGATACTCCTCCTGTACTAAAATCATATGAAATAGAACCAGTCGTAACGCCATATCCAACCTGATTACCATTTACCGCACCATATCCTCCATCTTCCGTGCTGCCACCAGATCCTGCGGAAGTAGTCTGATACATGGCGTCCTTAAAGGACATATTTGCAGCTTTAAACCCCCATGTATTCACATTAGCTATATTGTTACCGATAACATCCATTTTCGACTGATGTGCTCTAAGTCCTGCTACACCAGCAAACATTGATTTGACCATACGCTTTTTCCTCTCTGTACTTGATTGGCCGTTCTCCTGGGATCAATCGGACCCACAGGATAAGCCCCCTTAATGGTCCGGCTATAATAAAACGGCACTGTCAATTTTAGTAAAAATATTATCTTTCATTTCATTTCCCGACATGGTAGTAACAACCGTATTGTTGGGGACATTTACAATAAATGCACCTCTTTCACTTATTATCACCACATCTTTTGCACCTTTTGAACGGGCTTTTTCAACAGCAGACTGTAAGTCATTCAAAAATGAATCGGACATCTCAATCCCTCTTTCACTCACCCGCTCTGCCGCATGACGGGAAAATTGAAGATTTCCATTACTGTTTATGCGGCTATGAAGCAAATCACTAAAGCTGCTGCCACATTCTGTAATCGCTGCAGAGCTCCGCAGTTTCAACTGCCGGACGTCTTCATATTGATTTAACTTTTCAATCATGTAGCATCACCTGTCTTAATTATTGTTGTTGGCATCTGCTATGTCACTATCTTTTATGCTTTATTCGCCCTCACCAGTCTTTTTGTCAGAACCATCTGTACCGGTGTTTGTATTGGTATCTGTGTTTGTATTGGTATCTGTATCTGTATTGGTGTCTGTATTAGCATTGGTGTCTGTATTGGTATTGTTTCCTGTATCTGTATTAGCAGCAGTCTTATCGTATACGCTCATGATACCGGAAACAGGATAACCATCCTTTGAATTACCTTCAAGAAAAATAGTAGGACTTCCATTATAAATATCCACTCTGGATACGACACCTTCTTTATTAACCATATTCCCAGCCTTGTCGGTAGTGGCGATTAAAACCTTTTTGCCGATCATAGAGGTGCCATAGTTAATGGTATTGACTTTAGCAAAATCGTCCATCGCTGTGGAGAAATTATCCATCGCCTGCATCATGGCAATCTGAGTCATCTGAGTCATCATCTCTGAGTTGTTCATCGGACTTGACATATCCTGATTCTGCAGCTGGGCTGCCAAAAGTTTAAAAAAGCTCTCCGTACTCAGTTCACTATTCTTTTTGGCTGTGGTTGCTCCGGTCAGCGCATTCGTTGTTAAACCATTTACCTCATTCACCATACTTTATCTCCTTATCAATCACTTACTTGGCTGTATATACCGCTGTCTTCTCCAAAAAATCCAAGCCTCAGCTTTTGAATGAAATCCTCAGCATTGTCATCTGTGTGGTTCTGCTGCTGGTGATGCTGCTGCTGTTCCTGTCTTCCATCCTGTTGGTTTTGCTGCTGGTTCTGCAGATAATCAGCTTCCTGTTTATCAACCATGACCTGGAACGGACGTTCCACATTTGCTTCCAATATGGAACCAATTTCATTTGCTGAATGGGAGAGAAGTTTTAAAGTCTTGCTCTCGGAACAAACAATTGAAACATTAACCTGATTTTCTTCATAGGAAATCTTCAGAAGAATCTTTCCTAAATTGTGCGGTTCCAGCTGAAGTTCCAGATTATTCTTTCCAGTTCTGATCTGGCTTAAGATCTGTTCAGACAGCTTAGCCTCCAGCTCTTCCGGATTGTTTTCATTTACAGTTACCGCGACAGCTTTGTCTTCCATCCGAATCACGTGAGCCGGTTCAAAGCGTTTTTCCTGGACATTGCCCAAAACGTTTTCAGATACTTTTTCTTCTTTAACGGTTCCTTTTTTTTCAAAAAGCCTGCCATTCTTTGCCGCTGCCAGCACTTCTGCATTTGTACCGTCTTCCGTCAAAGCTGTGTCTGTCAATGCATCATTCGATAAAGCAGTCAGTTTCATGGCTTGATCTGCGTCTTTTAGCAGCTTCAATGCATCTGCCCCATCTGTCTGATCTCCTGTCTGCTGTGAGTTAAGACCATGGAGAAGAAATACACCCGAATCTTTTTTTGACTTTCCTGTGAGAACCTCCGAAAAAATGCCGTCGTTAGATATTATTTGCTTCTCTCCGACTGGCTGATTTTTCATATTGAATGGATTTAACATCTGAATCTGGCTGATTGTACCTGAGCGGTTTGCCGTTTCATGATTGACCGGTACTGCCCCGGCAGAGGCTTCCATTCCTGTCTGAGTCTCAAGCAATTTCTGTGCCGGAATGAAAAGTGCCGCCTCCTCACGTTGTAATTCATCCACCTTGCCATTCAAATGCGGTATTATGGCCTCTGCGCCAGGCGTTTGAGCATCTGATCCATGATTTTCGGATTCCATGTTCTTTTTCTGGTGTTTCTCCTTTAACAAGTTCTTAAAACCGGAAATACCATCCTCCGTCTTTCCCTCTTTTTTCTGAGTTCCTGACATCTGTCTGTCAACAAGGTCCACATAACTGTTCTTTATTTCCATCTCATTTCCCTCCTTTCTTTTCTGCCGTTAAGCATTTTTATCTATGGCAACTGTCTGGATTTCCCAGACAGATTACCTGCTTGCCTGAACCGACATTTTGTTGGAGACAAATTCCTCAATGAACAGTTCTTCGCTGCGCAGTACCTGTTTGTTATACTGCACAAGCTTCTTTTCTTTCAGCTTTTCAATAGAAGCCTTCTCTTTTCTGGCTTCCACCACCTCATTGCGTTTCAGTTCTTCTTTCTTTCTGAGTTTTTTCAGCGTTGCTTCCTCTAAAAGGATCTTTTGCTGCATATAAGTGATGTAGCACTCATACTCACGCATAACATTGACCGTCATGCCGCAATGGGTCTCCTCCTGAAACCGCACACAGGCAGCTTTTCTCTGTTCCGTCAAACTCCTGATCTTTTGTTCCTGCTGCTCCACCAGAGCAATGATCTGAGCATGTTCACTTTTCAAATTATCCAATGCCTGGTCCTTATAATTCAAAACAGTATCCAGTGGGAAACTAAATTTCTTCATTTGCAGCCTGCTTTCTCAACTTTATCTTAAAATTTCTTTCATTTTGTCAAGTATTTCTTCATAGCTGTTATTCTCCTGTATGCCCTGACAAAGAAATTCATTGATCTTATCAATCTTTGCAATTGCTATATCCAGCTTAGGATTGGTTCCGCTTTTATAGGCACCGATGGAGATCAGATCTTCATTCTTTTCATAAATGCTTAAAATATCACGAATCTGGGATGCCATCTTCCGGTGTTCTTCTGATACGATATTGTTCATCAGACGAGAGATACTGGCACTTACATCTATGGCCGGGAAATGGTTTGCGTTGGCCAGCTTTCTGCTGAGAACCACATGGCCATCCACGATCCCTCGTACCGTATCCGCAATGGGTTCATTGGTATCATCTCCCTCCACCAGAACCGTATAGATTCCTGTGATGGAGCCTTGCTCAAAATTACCGCTTCGCTCCAATAATTTAGGGAATTCCGCATAAATGGAAGGCGTGTACCCACGCGCTACCGGCGGCTCTCCAATGGCAAGTCCAATCTCCCTCTGGGCCATGGCAAACCTGGTAAGAGAATCCATCATCAGCAAAACATCTTTTCCCTGGTTTTTAAAATACTCGGCTATCGTGGTTGCAACCAGCGGGCACTTCATCCGAAGCATCGCCGGCTGGTCTGAGGTGGCGACCACCAAAACAGAGCGTTTCATTCCCTCCGGCCCAAGATCCTTCTCAATGAATTCCCGGACCTCGCGGCCACGCTCTCCAACCAGAGCCACTACATTGATATCCGCTTTTACATTCCTTGCAATCATACCAAGCAGCGTACTTTTTCCCACACCGCTGCCTGCAAAGATCCCGATACGCTGTCCTTTTCCTATGGTATTCATACCATCAATCGCCTTAACTCCAAATTCCAGTTTTTCTGTAATCGGAGGTCTGGTCATAGGATTTATGTACGGATTTTCGACATAATAAAAACGGGGTGATTCAAAGGGGCCTTTTCCATCCATGGGTTCCCCTTTTGCATCAATGATCCGTCCTCTTAAAAACTCACCTACCGGTATCTTTAAACGGCGCTTGGTATTTCTTACAAAACTGCCGGCTGCAATACCGCTCATATTTTCATATGCCATCAGCTGTATTTTATCATCTTTAAATCCGACCACTTCCACAGGGATCTGTTCCTGCTTATCCTCACTATAGATATAAGCGATGTCACCGATGCTGGCTTTGCCGCCAGATGCCTCCATGGACATCCCTACAATATTTTCAATCTTACCAATATGGTCAATGGTCTCTGTCTTCATAATAAGATCGGAAAGCTCCTTAAACATACGGACTCCTCCTGCTACAGTCTGGCGTTGTTCAGTATTCCCTTAATATTCTCGATCTGGGTGTTTACACTGACATCAATAATCTCTTCCGGAAGCTCTATGATACAGGTACCGTCTTCCGCATGATCCATGGAAATAATTTTAATATTTCCTGAGATGTGGGACAATTCATTCAACAATCCCACATCTCCCTGTATCATCATTCCAGCATCCTTTTGGGACACATAGATTTTTACCCATTGGGTCTTTTTCAGCTTCCCAGCTGCCCCGACAATCATTCGCTTTACGATCTCACCGCTTGATTTCAAGCTGGTCTGAATCACCTTTTCAGCAATGGTCAGGGTGATCTTCTTTAAATCATCAATATATTTTTCCAGAAGCCTTTCTTTTTCCTGTGTCACACTTTCAATCGAAGTCTTCATCGCAGAACGGAATTCTTCCAGCTGTAAATCATACTCTGACTTATGATCATGGTATGCCTTGGCGCTTCCTTCCAGGAGCCCTTCCTCATACCCTTCCTGATATCCTTTTTCCCTGGCCTCTACACAGATTTTATCTGCTTCTTCTCTGGCCTTTGAAAGAATCTCCTCTGCCCTTTTTGACGCTTCCTCATATATTTCCGAAGCCTGTTTATGGAGGTTCTTTGCTTCTTCTCTCAGCTGTTCCGCTTTATGGTCAATTTCCGGCTCCATGACCGGTTCTTCCAAGGAACCTTCTACCGGCTGCTGTTTTTTCGGAATCATAATAATATCATCAAATGTTTTGTTAAAGCCATAGTCCAAAACACGATCTGCGCTTTCCATCCCCTTAATAATATTAGGCAATGATATCATCCTTTCCGCCCTTGCTGATAATCAGCTCGCCTTCTTCTTCCAAACGTCTGATCGTAGCAACAATTCTCTGCTGAGCTTCCTGAACATCCTTCACACGAACATTGACCGTTACTTCCATATCAGATTTGATGCTTTCTTTCATACGGCTTGACATGTTGGCGAAAATAACTTCAGCAATCTGCTCTGTTGTTCCTTTAAGCGCATAAACCATATCCTTCATATCGCATTCGCGGATAAAACGCTGGATCGAGCGATTGTCCATGGTAACAATATCTTCGAATACAAACATCTTCTTTCGGATGGTATCTGCAAGACTTGCGTCCTTTTTCCCCAGTTCCTCGAAGATGAGCTTTTCGTTTCCACGGTCCATACGGTTCATAACGTTTGCAATGTAATCGATGCCGCCAATGGTTGTGTAATCCGTTGTAATGATTCCGGAGAATTTTCTCTTAATTTCATCTTCTACAATCTTAATACCCTCCGGAGACGCGCTCTCCATTCTTGCGATGGCTTCCACCACTTTAAAGCGCTTGTCGGGAGGAAGCTCTGAAATCAATTCTGCCGTCATATCTTCTGTTGTGTAAGAAAGAACCAGTGCAATGGTCTGGGCTCTTTCATGCTGCAGAATCGATAACAAGTTCTTTGAATCGCTTTTTCGGATAAATCCAAACGATCTGGATTTTAAGGATTGCGTCACTTTCTGAAGGAGATTGCTGGCCGTACTTTCCCCAAATGCCTTCTCCAGCACTGTTCTTGCATACTCCAGACCACCGTCTGTAACAACCTTCTGAGTCAAACAGGTTTTATAAAATTCATCGAGTATTTCTTCTGTGGCTTTTGCCTCTACATGACCAAGCTTCGCCACTTCAACGGTCAACTTTTCAATCTCTTCTTCAGACAGATACTTGTAAATCTTGGACGCTTTCTCTACTCCGAGCGAAACAATGACAGTTGCGGCTTTTTGTTCTGGTCTAAGGCCAGCTGTCATACTAGTTGCCATTATTGTCCCCTCCGTTCAACCATGTTTTCAGCAGTTGGGCTGATATCTCCGGATTCTGTTCCGCAAAGTCGCGGATGCTTTCACGCAGCTCTGCACCCCGGTCCACTTCCGGAACCACAATCTCGGGTTCTTCTTCCTTTACCTCCTCTGCCATCTCTTCCTCTTCCTTTATTTCATCCTCATCCTCTTCTTCCGTAATTTCAGGCAGAACAGGAACATCCTCCTGGCTGTCTTCAGCATCAGCAGCCATCGCTTTCTTCTTATTCCTGTGTCTTATTGCCAGAACAATGATCAATACAAGCAATAACAGGCCGGCTGCCGCCGCAATAAGAATCCACTGATTAATAAGAAGGCCGTTTACTCCTGTCTCAACCGGCGTATCCGGTTTTTTCGGTACTTCTACGGTATAGAACGGAGCCGCTACTGCTGTAATCTTTTCCGCTCTGTCCGCCTGCGCAATACCAGCGGCATTCCCCGCCAAATTACGAATATCATCCACTGTCAACGTGCCAAAATCAGCTCCATTCACCACAACAGAGACCGTGAGATTCTCAAGACTGCCTGGATTCACCTGTCCCTGTTCTTTAATCTGATTCACAAGGAACTTTCTGTCCAGAGTGCTGGACCCATAGGAATTATCCGCACCTGTACCGGTCCCTGCTGCATTATATTCGGGAATGTCGGCATTTGCCTCTGACCCTGCTACGCCGGACGCAGTCTGTTTATCACCGGAAAACTCTCTGCCAATGGATTCTTCTGAGATTATGCCTGTTTTATCGTTTTGGTCAATCTTATCCGGAGTGTTGTAAGTAATACTTTCACGGATCAGTTTATCCATATTGACCGTACACTTGGCAGAAACCTTTACATTTCCGTTTCCATATACAGGCCCTAAAACATTCATGACCTTTGCAGCAATCTGGTCCTCAATTACCTTGGCGATCTCTTCACTGGCTTTCCCATTATCAATACCTTCATCCTCTGAATCAACAGAAACCTCACGGCCATTTCCGTCAAATACAGAAACATTATCAATTACCATTCCCGGAATGCTTCGGGAAATCAAAAGCTGAATGGACTTGGCCTGTTCCTCCGTGGGAGAGCCCCCATCCTTCATAACTACAACAGCCTGGGCACTCGCTTCCTTTGCACTGTCCTCAGACAGCGCATACTTAGAAGATTCTCCCAGGGCTATCGTAACATATGCTTCTTTTACTCCATCAAAAAGTTGAATCGTTGATCCAATTCTTGTCTCCAGATCGTAAAGTTTGAAGGTCTGGCGGTCAGAATCTGTGGTCATTAAATTAACATTGTTTTTAAATACATCGTATGTAAAACCGCTTTTTGGATATCCTTCTGAGACAAGTTTTGCTCTGGTGATATCCATTTGTTCTGCGGGAACCAGAATGTCTCCACCCTCATATTGATAGGAGACTCCGTCTTCCTGAAGTTTTCCTATGATCTGCTTTGCTTCCTCGCTGCCTACACTCGTAAACATTACTTCATAAGGCTTCTGCCTCATTGACAATGCTATGATTACCGCTCCGGCTACAACTAAAACACCTACAACACCAGCTAAAACGATCTTCTTTGTTCTGCTGTTAAGATTGCCTAATAATTCCTTGATTTTTTCCATCGCATTAGTCCGCCCCGTTATCCATCTTAAATATTAATTCTAATGATCTCATTATAAGACTCCAATGCTTTATTCCTAAGCACTGTCAAAAGATCTACCGATAACTGGGCTTTTGCTGCCGCTGCAGGCACCGTATGTGCATCATCAATCTGTCCAGTAGACAATAAATATTCCTGAGTTGCCAAATCTTTATCTGTATCTTTTACATTCTGAATTGCCTCTTTAAAAATATCCTGAAACATGGTGCTTCCGGTCTGTCCGGATGTTACCTTTTTGTCATTCCCTACATTTCCTATCGAATTGAGCGGCTTGATGGGTGTAATGAACATCTGTTCCATATTATGTACCTCCTGTTTTAACCTTTAATGATCGTTCTAAGTCTGCTTATATCGCTGTTTAAAGCACTCAGTTCATATTGGTACTGTAATGTAGTCCGGGCCAATTCTACATTCTCTACGTCCATATTGACGTTATTCCCATCCATCCTTGCAGATTCATCATTCGTATTCCGTATAAAGTGCCTGGAACTTCCTATGATATTGCTTATTTCCTTGGATGTACCTCTTCTCCCTGCCATCAGACGCTTGCGGAATTCATCTTCAAACGTTACATATTGGGCTTTATACCCAGGGGTATCCCCATTGGCAATGTTGTTAAGGGTTATCTTTTGTTTCGACCACAGATAATCCAGAGTTTTCTCTGCCATGGAAATATTGTTTCCAAATATTGAATTCATCGGATTGTTCCTCACTTTCACTTCTTTAAAAAACTTTTCCTTCGTATCAGACTGTCAAATATGTAAAATGTAGTTAAATTTCGACAACCTATTGCAAAATCATATTATTTTTGTAATTTTAAACTTACTTTATTTTACATTTTATTACAAATATTGTCAAGAAAGTTCTAGTATGCCAATATCCAAATACTGGTTATATTAGGACCTTCTATTTGGCAATTTGTATAATCTCTTAATTTTCAAAGTACAAACGGAAAATCTTTCCTGTAGTTTTCCTATTTCTTCTTCCATAATTAATGAATCTTTTTCTGGAGGTAAAAATATAAATATCATTTTTCCATTTACAAGCTTGGTTTGCTAAAGCAAACAAAAGTGATTCATTTTTCAAAAATCTGGTTATATATTTCCAATTATTACCATTTCTATACATATATCGAAACCTGATTGTAAAATATTAAGTGATTTTAGTCGATTAATGTCTTTTTATCAGGATCTTTACACAACCGTTTTTTGGTATAAAGTAAAAACCGTAAAATGAACTTTTTTATATTAAAAAAAAATTATATTTTTTCAATTTTTTAATCTGTTCTGAAAACCGGTATTGCATATTTCTGCAACATTACAGAAACCATTTCCTGGTTTCATTTCCAATTGGTGTGTTTTAATCAAATTATGCTTCATATAATATAGCAATAAAGACATACCCCTTTAGTAACCTGTTAATTTATATCATTCAGGCATAATGAGAGATACTTGTCCCCAAAGGGCTTATCAAACAGGAAACACCATCATTCTGATGATATTATTGTTATAGAATAAGAGGACTTAAAATGAATACAGATACTTCAACCACAGGAACCATTGCTGCAGCAGAAGCAGAAGGGTTCTATAGAAAGGCAGTTAAACTCCAGAAATTTCTCATTCCCATTGCCCAGGAACTGAATATATCCTTATTTCATCAGCAAACAGATTACAGCAAGAGTCATTTAAAGATCATTTCCATCGTTCTGACTGAATTGGAACCCCTTTGTCTGGACCAGAAGGTGCTTGAACTGCCCATTTCTTACCGCGCCATGCACACAAATATCAAGTGGACCATAAAAAAAATATCCGAGCTCATTGAATCGGGTCTGATCAGCGAAGCAGAAGACCTGACAGAGTTTCAGCTGGTGCCATTTTTAATCGAATGGAAGGAGGATACTTACTTCTGGCTTTTGCTCTATCCTGATAAGAAGAAAATGGAACACTACTATAAATATGAATTTATTCCAAACCATAGAAACACATACGAAAACCGGGGAGAAAAATATCTGGTTTCTATATTAATTCCGGTCTATAATAAACTGGAGTATACAAAGAAGTGCTTAGAAAGTCTTTACAGAAACACGGACCTGTCAAAAAACTCCTGCGAGCTGATCCTTCTTAACGACGGTTCTACCGACGGGACAGAGGATTATTTCAGGGAACTGGGCGTACGCAAGGTGCTGACATTGAAAGAGAATGTAAAAGCTATGATCTTTTCCCTGATGTTTCGGGTGAGCGAAGGAAAATATGCTGTTTTTGTTAATAATGACACCATTCTAACAAGTCTCTGGCTGGATAATTTGCTGACCTGTATTCAGTCCGATCCGGACATTATATCCGTTGCTCCCAGCACTCCAAACACCAGCAACCGCCAGGGCATGGTGGCGGATTTCACTCCGGAAAATGCGGAGGAAACAGCAAAAAAGCATAATACTCCATGCCCCTACTTATGGGAAGAACGCTGCCGGCTTATGCCTGTTATTGCGCTTTACGATGTGGATAAGGTAAATACCATCGGGTTCGCTGACCGGTATTTTTATACTATGGAATTCTGGGATGATGATTTCAGTCTCCGTGCCAGAAGAGCCGGTTACAAACAGATTCTATGCAAGGACACCTGGTGCTATCACTTTGGCAGCGTTTCGGGGCGGGAATACCAGTTAAAAAACCGGACTCTGCAAAACGGCAGAATTCTATTCATGCAGAAACACGGCGTCGATCCATGGGGCAATAACTTCTGCTATGATCCTTACCTGCTGAACCATCTGGAGACTACCTTTAAAGACCAGCCTGTGGATGTTCCCATTCTTGGAATTGATCCCGGTTACGGGGCTGATGTGATACAGTTAAAGACGCTTTTAAAGAGACTGGGGAAAAACATCTCCTTTTCCTTTGCAATCAGTGACCCGAGATTAAAAGATGATATAAAACCATTAAAGGGCGTGACCTCTGTTTCCGAATCGGTCTTAGATCTGCACAGCCATATTCCGGAAGGAAGCTACCAGTATATTATAATAGGAAGAGAATTATCTGTTTATCCAAATTTTGCAGAGCTTTTAAAGGAATGTGCCTCACGGCTGAGAACCGGAGGAGTGCTGGCATTTTATGTGAACAATCCCTATTCTCTGGTTGTCAAAAAAGAACTGGAGGAAGAAAGGCTCTTAAACGGAAAACATTCGGTCACTCTGATTCCTGTCACAGAACCCATTTCCATTTTAGAGGGGTTTGGGATAAAGACCCGCTTAAATGCCATTCTGGAACCCAATCCTCCGGCTGAACTGAACAAAAACCGGACCGAACATTTAAACCGGTATTTGATCATTGCAGAAAAACCAGAATAAAGATATACAAAAAATGCGTCTTGAAACAGCTTAAAAGCTATTTAAGACGCATTTTCATGTGGTTGACAGATCTTATGCTTTTACATCAATTATGTGTCCCACACCGCTTCCGGGAAGCTGAGCAGATGCTGTCTGGCTCATCATGTCAAGCAGTCCTGCAGCCTGCTGTTCCTGATAATCCATGGCTTTCTTTGCGACACTAAGACTTGCGCTTTGCTGTAATCTGGCGGTACTCATCTCCATACTGACTGCTGCAATATCCATAGGTTCTCCCTTCACGAATCTGCACTTTCGGTAATTCCAAACATTGGCTACATGGTAACTATCGGCTTATGGGAATCCCATGATAAGAGTAGATTCGTAAAATTAAGTTTCCCTGTAACACTCCAGAGTAAACCAGAATTCCACTCCGCCTACCACGTTGCGGACGCCGCAGGATTGCCTGTGGGAATCCATGATTGCCTTTACGATAGAGAGTCCGATGCCGCTGCCTCCGTATTCCCTGGTATGGGCTTTATCCACTTTAAAGAATTTGGTCCATAATTTTGATAAATCCTCCTCTGGTATGCTTTGTCCCGTATTGAACACCGTTACCAGGGCTTTTTCCCCATTTTCCTCCGCAGTGATGACGATGTTACGTTCTCCGGACAAATGATTGAGGGCATTATTTAAATAGTTGGTGATGACTTCTTCAATTTTAAATTCATCGGCGTAAACAAAAATGGGACCGGAATCCTCCAGTTTTACAGTGGCCTCCTTATGCTGAATCAAAATTCCCGCCGAACTAATCACACCACGGATCAGCTCTGTTAAATCAAACCGTTCCAGCTGCAGGCTGTCATTGCCAAATTCAAGGGCTGTAAGATTCAGGAGCTGGCGAACCATTTTATTCATCTTATTGGCTTCATCCATAATGACTTCGCAGTAATAATCCCTGCTTTCCGGGTCTTCGGCCATTCCTTCCGTCAGCCCCTCTGCATATCCCTGGATCAGGGCGATGGGAGTTTTCAGTTCATGGGATACATTGGCAATGAAATCCTTCCGCATCTCGTCAATTTTCACTTTTTCTTCTATGTCCTTTTGCAGCTCCTCATTAGCTGCCCGCAGTTTTCCAATGGTATCTTTTAACCGGTCGGCCAGCTTATTCATGCTGTTTCCCAGCACACCGATCTCGTCTTCCTCTGTTCCATTGTATTTCACATCAAAGTCAAGATCAGACATCTTTTCCGATAAGTTAGCAAGGGTGAGAATGGGGGAAGTGATCCTTTTGGTTGTCAGGTAAATAATAATACTTCCTATTAGAAGTGCCACAATCCCCACATAAGCCAGGAACCGGTTGGAAAGGGAAACACTTTCCCGGATGCTGGCAAGCGGAATGGACAGGAGAAAAATGGTTTTATTGTCCGAAAAATACCCCCAGCTTTCCAGATAATAAGAATCGGAGCGGTGGTCATACGTCTTTTGGATCACATAATTATCATGCTTCTTTAAGACACTGGCATCGGGCATATCCTTTCCAAAGATGTAGTCCTCCACCTTGTTTTTTAAAAACTGCCGGTCACCGCTGGTTGACATAAGTGCCTCATCCGTGGTGCTGTCGATGAGGACCAGCATTAAGTTATATTTCTCCCCCATGGTGCGGAACAGCTTCTGGGCAGGACCTTCATTTTTATAGTCCTGATCATAGGTAGCTTTATAATAATCAATGATCCCTTTGCCGCTTTTATTGGCCTGTGCCACCATGTTGTCGATCTCCGTGTAGGCTTTTTCCAGAATATGCACCTTATCACTGGTATAAAAACGTTCCAGGAACCAGCTGTTGGCACACCAGGTAGAAAGAAGCATAAATGCCATCAGGCCCACAAAGATGATGGCGTAACGCACTTTAATGGAATGTTTCATTGATTCACCTCAAATTTATATCCCATTCCCCATATGGTTTTGATATAATCTCCTTTGTCTCCCATCTTGCTTCTCAGCTTTTTCACATGGGTATCTATGGTTCTGGCATCTCCGAAATAATCGTAATTCCATACATTATTTAAAATCTTTTCCCTGGACAGGGCAATTCCCTGATTTTCCAGAAAATAAGCGAGCAGTTCAAATTCCTTATAGCTCAATTCAATGTTTTTCCCGTCAATGGTTACCTGATGGGCGGCCTTGTCAATGCAGATTCCTCCAATCTCCACTTCATCTGCAGGCACTGCATTGCTTCTTCTTAAAATGGCTTCCACCCTGGCTACCAGAATTTTGGGACTGAAGGGCTTTGAAATATATTCATCCACGCCCAGATCAAAACCCTGTAATTCATCCCGTTCTTCTCCTCTTGCCGTCAGCATGATGATGGGAACCTGGGAATATTTGCGGATGGTTTTCAGTGTCTCCCAGCCATCCATCTTGGGCATCATTACATCAAGAATAATGAGTACAATGTCTTTCTGCTCAAAGAACACATCCACCGCTTCTTCTCCATTGGACGCCTCAGCCACAGTAAAGCCCTTTACGCTCAAAAAATCCTTAACCAGTTTTCTCATCCTTGCTTCGTCATCGACCACTAATATCTTTAACTGTTCCATTGCAACCTCCTGAAATCAGATCTCTTTCTCTCCGTGTATTTCTGAGACATATTGTAACAAATGATCCCGGGAATTTCTACATTTTCACAGAGATTTCACATGATTTGAATAGAAATAACTGTCCATAAGAGAATACCCTTAATGATCCGACACTATTCCGTTTTCTGGCAGCAAAAAGCAGATACATCCCGTAGAATGTATCTGCCGCAAAGAAAAAACTATCTTAATTCAGTTGTAGGAATGGTATCCATATCATCGAATGCCTGGTTCTCACCGCCCATGGCCCAGATGAAGGTGTAATTGCTGGTGCCGGCACCGGAGTGAATGCTCCAGGAGGGACTGATCACAGCCTGCTCATTCTGCATAACGATGTGTCTTGTCTCATTGCCTTCGCCCATCATATGGAATACCACATTGTTTTCTGGAATCTCGAAGTACATATAGATTTCCATACGTCTCTCATGGGTATGAGACGGCATGGTGTTCCATACGCTGCCTGGGTCTAAAACAGTCATACCCATGGAAAGCTGGCAGGTCTCCAGTACATCCGGATGAATGAACTGGTTGATGACACGTTTGTTGGAGGTCTCCATGGCGCCAAGAGGTTTCTTTGCTGCCTTTTCAATCGGAATAAAGGTCGTCTTGCAAGCCTTGTGTGCAGGAGCACTTACCATATAGAACTTTGCAGGATTTGCCGCATCTGCACTTGAAAAGGTAACTTCCCTGGTCCCTTTGGTGATGTATAAGCAGTCTTTATATCCCATCTTAAACTCTTCCCCATCTGCTACAATGGTTCCTGCTCCACCGATATTGAAAATACCGATCTCGCGTCTCTCAAGGAAATAGCCTGTACCAAAATTTTTCCAAATATCAATACCCTTGTCGATGGAAACAGTCTCTGTTGTCGGCATGCAGCCCAGGGTAACCATACGGTCTACATGGGAGTAAACAGCAACCACTTCATTGGCAACGTATAAATTTTCAATTAAAAACTCTTTTCTGGTTTCTTCTGTTGTATAACGTTTAAAATCTTTCTGATTTGCTGAATAACGGATATCCATTTATTAAAACCCTCCTTCTTTTTATATAGAAATAACTGACCACTCCCATGGTATCACATGCAAGTTTTTTATTCAACAGCTTCTTAGATTTATTGTGAAAAAAGTACAAAATGATGCAGAAAAGCCAGCGTTTTTTCGACGCTGGCTCCCTATAATCGTATGTATTGTTTGAATTAATTCAGTTTTTCAAAAATTTTATACAATCTTAAATTTTTCAACTTCATTTCGTAAAACATTGGCCTGTGCGGAAAGCTCCTCACTGGAAGCAGAGCTTTCTTCTGCTGTAGCTGCATTGCTTTGTACCACAGCGGAAATCTGACCGATTCCATAAGTAACTTCATTCATGGCCTCTGCCTGTTCTCTGGACGCACGCTCTACATTTTCCATAAGCACCTTTACCTGATTGGCCTGACCGGTCACTTCCCCAAGAATCTCTGCATTTTCTTTGGCAATGACTAAGCCTCCCTCCACTGCATGGGTTGCATTTTCAACCAATTCTGCGGTTTTCTTTGCGGCTTCGGCCACATTTGCTGCAAGCGTGCGCACTTCATCTGCCACAACAGCAAAGCCTTTTCCTGCCTCACCGGCACGTGCAGCTTCCACTGCAGCATTCAAGGCCAGTAAATTGGTCTGGGAGGCAATGGCATCCACCTCTTTTGTGATCTTTCCGATCTCGTCAGAAGCGCTTTTGATTTCATCCATCGCACTTAGCATCTGCTGCATCCTGGCATTGCTTTCTTCCACCCGCATTACGGTTTGTTCCACATAACCGGTTGCTTCTTCAATATGAGCGGCACTCTGTTCCACCTTATCAGAAACTTCCGCAATGGAGGAAGATAGTTCTTCAATGGTGCCTGCCTGCTCCGTCGCTCCTGCTGCCAGAGCCTGTGCTGCATCTGCCACCTGGGTGGAACCGGCATTGACCTGTTCCGCAGACTGACTGATGGTCAGCAGCGTCCTATTTAACTGCTGATAAATCAAAACCAGGGAATCATGGATGGGGGCAAAGTCACCGGCATAAACCTTATCCACCGGAAGTGTCATATCCCCCAGCGACATGCTTTTCATATGTCTGGTGATATCATTGACCACTTCTCGCATTTCTGTTATAAGCTCATCGGTGGCACGGGATAACACTTCCATCTCATCCCCGGTCTGGCTGATGGTAACGGGGGGTGTCTGCACATCTCCTTCCGCCAGAAGCTTTAAACGACCGGCGATAGAGGTCAGAGGGGCGGTGATCCGGTGCAGCACGGAAGCGAGTATCAAAAGTCCCACCACACATACAGCGACCGCAACCGCCAGGAGCAGTACCACCTCTGTCATTTTCTCCTTCTGGTGCTCTGCAACCGCCCGGTCGATGTCATCAATATAATTTCCAGTGCTGATGTACCAGTCATAGGGTTCAAATTTAAGGGTATAAGCCCGTTTTGCAAATACGCCATCCTGTCCGGGTTTTGTAAAATAAAAGTCCGTATATCCGCCTCCTGATTTGGAGCCGCTTTTAATCAAATCCCGGATATAAAAGTTTCCTGCCATATCCTTATCGTCGTAGCGTTCCTTGCCTTCATATTCCGGATTCCTATGTACCGCACAAATGCCTTTGGAAGTATCCGCCCAGAAATAGCCGTTTCCGTTGTCATACCTGGAGTCACGAACCAGGCTCTCCGCATTTTTTCGGGCTTCTGCTTCTGTGATCTCTCCATTTTCATACCGCTTGTAATTGACTTCCAGCACACTTACCATATTTTCGACTGCTATCTTTATCTTCTGGTCATAGCTTTGATAACTTTCATTAATCCAGTTTTGATATGCACGATTTAAACTTACGTAAAAAATTGATGTCAGCGCAAGAATTGTAAAAAATACCATAACACTGACAAATAAAATCAGCTTTCCTCTTACCTGCAATCGATGCATTTTCGATTTTATCATTTGAATGTCCTCCGTGATTGCACATACTTTTTCATATCCAATATAATACAACCATTATGATTGTAACGCAACGCAAGTTTAAGGGAAGCATGTTTGACTTTTCAAACTTTTATTGGTTTTTGTAATATCAATTGTAAAAATTTGTCGATTTTTATTGTAATATTTATTCTATATATTCTTTATAAGCTGTTTTTTTATATGAATAAATTGTCAATGCATATATCAGACAAATAAGGCTTAGATACAGAAAATGTAGTTAATTGTGATTTAATATCAAAAAATAACCGCAATTAAAATACGTCTTGATTCTGGTTTAAGCCCAATCAAGACGTATTTGTATCATTATGAAATAGAACCAGCAGTCAGGGACCGTTTTCTTCTATTTCTTTTTTGCAGCTTTGATCAATCTTAAATTACTCTGTAAACGGGGATCTTCGGGAGCATGTTCCAGCGCTTTTACGGCATGCTCTTCTGATACATCAAGCATCCCCAGCCGATAAGCTGCGATGGCACACAGATCATCGGGAGTGTAATCCCAGGAATACCCCATATTGACAAAGGTCCTGGATTTCTCTTTGATCTTTAATGCCTCTTCTGCCAGGAAATAGCACATGGGCCAGTCTTTCAGCTCATAACACATTTTAGCAAATTCCACATAGGGGTCCCTCATAGAAGGAACCTCTGCGATCGCTTTAAAATACCAGTTGTATGCTTCCTTCGTATTTCCCAGCCGATAATAAGATCTTGCGATCCACCGCATCGCTGCACAGCGCTCATCATTCCAGCCTGCAGAAGGAAGGTTTAAATAGTCTTTTAAGGTATCAATGCATTTCTGCCACTCACCTTTATACATATACTCTCTACCAAGATAGTAACGCATTCTTTCATCTTCCGGCGCTTCCTTCACTGCAAGCTCCAAAAGCGGCAGATAGGAGCCGCGGGATTTTGAGGGATCGGGATAATGACTGAGGATCATTCCTTCTATATATATGGTTTCCAGGGGCACTTCCCCATAGTATTGAACAAATTCATGAATGGGGCATTTCCACCGGAAGCCTTTCCGCTCATGGACCTTAAAGTAATAAAACTGGACATCCGGAGTTCCGTCTTTCTTCACACTCCAGTTGTATAGATAACGTCCTGTCTTCGCAATGGGACCTTGATGTATGGGCTTGTGGTTCAGCCATGCCTCCTCCAGCTTCTTCCGCCAGCCAGGGTTAAACACTTCATCCAAATCTGTGCAAACGCAAATATCCACATCCTCTGGGACATGATCGAGAGAAATATTTCTGGCTACATCAAATCTCCATGGTTTTACAATATCTACATAGACAATGGCTCCCCGCTCTCTTAACTTTTCTACGGTGCCATCGTCTGAACCGGTATCGGTGACCACAATCAGATCCGCTTCCTTCATGGAATCCATCCATTTGTCGACAAATTTAACTTCATTTTTACAAATAGCATACACACAGATTTTTAATTTGCTCATGATGCCACCCCCTCACCATGTTCTTTTTTTAGTCTGTATTCTATGAGTTTCAGATTATTTTTTAATCTCTCGTTGGAAGGGTCTTCCTTGAGTGCCTTTTTGGCATATTCCAGGGATTGTTCATACATCCCCAGGCAATAGGCACTGATTGCGCAATAATCATATAATGTATATCCCCAGCTTGCAGGGTCCACCAGATAGCTTCCGGTGCTTTGTGTGATTGTCAGTCCTTTTTCCGCCATGGCATAGCAAAGGGGCCAGTTTTTTTCCAGATAACCAGCCTTTGCAAGTGCAACATAGGGCTCCCGGACAATGGGACATTCTGCAAGTGCACGATACAGCCAGGATCTGGCCTCTGCTTTTTCACCTTTTGCATCATAAGAATGGGCAATAAAACGCATGGAGGCGCTGCGTTCTTCCGCCCAGGTTGCTGACGGCATCGTAAGATGATGCTTTAACATTTTGATTGCTTTGTCATACTCTTTATAAAATACATACTCTCTTCCAAGCCAGAAGGCAGCCCGGTCATCTTCCGGGTTCTCTTTGACGGATAACTCCAAAAGAGGAAGGTACTGGGTCCTTGGCTTTGACAAATCCGGGTAATGATTCAGAACAAGTCCATTGATCCAGCCATTTTTTTCCGGTTTTTCGCCGCTGTATTTCAACACCTCATGAACCGGATGGACCCAGCGGTATCCATGTCTTGCATGGATTTTCTCCATGGTAAACTGCTTTTTAGGAGTACCGTCAGGATTGGTGGAAAATGTAAATAAATAACTAGCCCGTGTCTGGTCCGGTTTCCAGGAGGATTCCAGCTTCTTTCTCCAGCCTGGTTCAAAGACCTCATCAAGGTCATTGGATACACATATATCAGCATCTTCAGGCACATGATCCAGAGCCACATTCCGGGCTGTATCAAAACGCCAGGGAGAAATGTTTTCCTCGTAAACCACAGCCCCTCTTTCCCGAAGCTTTTTCACCGTATCGTCCGTGGAACCGGTGTCTGTTACGATTACTTCATCAGCTTCGGATACCGCATCCATCCAGCGGTCTACAAACTGCTCTTCATTTTTACAAATGGCATACACACATATTTTGTAATGATTCACTATGAACAACTCCTTTCGGGGATCTTTTGTTCCCTACAGGTAACCGGCTTTGAACCCCAAATTATTCTGCTAAGTTAAATATATGCGTTTAGGACTTGTTCTGTGAACCCGGAGAAGCAGATGGGACTAATTTACCCCGTAGACCAACCGGTATATTTCCTTTTTATAGACATCAAATTCTTTTTCCGCCACCGGACCTCCATAGCTCATGATCATCAGCTTTATCGGTTCATCTTCCGGTTTTAACGGCATCTGCAGGTAATCAAAGGAGTTAAGATAAAACCCAAGACGTTCATAAAATCTGGCCCTGCGGGCTGTCATCGGATCGTCCTCTGTTACAGGCTCTATCTCAAGGAAAACCGGTTTTTCCGCTTCCGCTAATACCTCTTCAACCAGTAATTTTCCATAACCTTTTCCCCGGCTTTTTTCCGCAGTGGCAAGATGTTCTAAAAAAACACAGCCCGGCAGATTCCAGTATCCCAGGAATGCGGCAACCTCTCCTTCCTCCTCTGCAATGCGGATTCTGTAATCCGGATTTTGAAAGACTTTTTTCTGGCCTTCTCTGGTCCGGCGCTCCACTTCTGGAAAAGCTTCTTCATAAACTCTGTATATTTCCTCAAAGCGGGATTGGGGGGTGTTTAAAAGCATAATTTCATCTCCTAGCGTATTTGGTCATCATTTTCTTACCAGTGTATCATTCTCCGGAAAAAGATACAACCCTGGAAAAAGCCTGTCCCGAAAAACGGAACAGGCTTTTGTATGCCGCACTTTACTGAATGGTAATTCTGCCCTGACCGGCAGGATCCTGATACGCCTCACCTACGTTGCCGCCCAACTGATTGCGGATATAGGAGAAAAGGATGTCTACGTCTGTGATCACCTCATCACGAAGTATTTTGCTGTCTTTAAACATGGCCATCCCGTCTCCGCCTGATTTTAACATGTAGTTGTGGGACGCCACCGTATAAGTCTTATGAACATCAAGGGCCTCATCACCAACCATAATATCAGAGACACGGTACGCACCGTTTACTTGAACAAAGTTTCCTTTTTCGTCCAACTGGACATTGGAGGCCGCCTTAGAATTGATGGTGTAGGTAAGGCCGGAAACCTGAAGAAAACCGCCGCTTTCTTTTGGATAATTCCTGGCCCCCATTTCAAGGGCATCCTTGATCTGCTGTCCGGTTACCTCAGCCACACATCCCATATTGCCGAACGGGAATACGGAAAGCGTATCGTTGTAGGTAATGGCACCTGCTTGAATGCTGGCTCTGATGCCGCCGCCGTTTGTCAGTCCGATATCAGCTCCCAATACCTGACGGTACGCGTCTGCACTTAAATCACCCAGATTGGTTTCTCCGCTTCTGACTTTACGGTTTCCGGTGGCCGGATCATTCACAGTCAGCTCCACATCCGAATGTCCGATCACCGCTTTCAGTGTCTCGTTATACTGAGCCTGAATGTTTTTGATGAACTGGTCCGTATCATGATCGACGGCTTTTCCATCTGCTGTTACGGAACTTTTTGCCGGTATTACAAGCCGGGTCCCTATCGTCAGAACATCCGGGTTTTTGATGGTTTCTCTGTTGGCTTCATAAATTTCCCGGTAACGGTTATAAGAACCTAATTCTCTTTTTGCGATCCGGCTCAAGGAATCGCCCTTTTTTACGGTATATGTACTTGTTACTACAGCTTCGGGAACCTTGGAAACCAGTTCGCTTGCAATGGTTCCGTCGGTTTTAATGGTAAGCTTTCCAATATTTTTAAGTTTTGTTCCTGTCTGGGTAAGAAGCACAGCCCTGCCCTCTTTATTCTTCACATATTTATTGTATTCTTCATGGGAATGGCCGTCGATCAGTACATCAATTCCTTTTGTATGCTTGATCACGTTATCTGATGTCCACGGTTCTGTGGTCCCGTTTTCTCCCAGGTGTCCAACTAAAACCACATAATCCGCTCCTTCTGCTTTTGCCTGATCCACCGAAGACTGAATCTGGGTATAGAGCTTTTGGCCGCTTTCATCTTCACAGAAACCATAGATATAGTTTCCGGTTTCATCCTGGAAATACTTGGGTGTGGATTTTGTAAAGCTCTCCGGTGTGGTGGCACCGACAAATGCAACTTTAGTATCCCCATAGGTAAACATCTTATATGGGGCTAACACAGGTAAGCCTGTCCGCAGATCCATAAAGTTGCTGGAATAATACCCGCTGTTTAATTTTCCTGCCAGTTCCAGGAAACGGGGCATCCCGTAATCAAACTCATGATTGCCTGGTACTGCAAAATCATACCCCACCTGATTCATGATATCAATCAAGTATCCTCCGTCTGACAGTGTTCCGATGGGTGCTCCCTGAATGGCATCTCCACCATCGACCAGCGTCACATAGGGGGTCTGGGCCTGCATTTCCTTCTTATAGAGTGCCAGTCCGGCATATCCAATATTGTCATCAATTCCACAGTGGACATCATTGGTGTATAGAACCACAATATCCTTGTCCGCAGCCAAAGAAGTGACGGAGATGCCTGTTGTCAAAGACACAACCAGGAATAGAATAAGCCCCAATGACAGAACCCTTCTTTTTATACCTTCTTTCATTGCTTAAATCCTCCTTTTGAAACGTGCATTTTTTTCATTATAGCAGATTTATGTAAAAATAATATATTATTTTCTTAAAATTTACCAATTATCTGATATCTTTTCAGAGATAATTTCAAAAGAATCGAAAGTGGGGGCAGGAAACGGTATTTTTCATATAAAAAAGAGTGCCCTCCGCTTGTAAAAATCTTTGGCAGAGGTACACTCTCGTTTAATTATTCATTTTCATCGCTGATTCCAATTCCCAATTCATCCAGCTGCTTTGAATCTACCGGAGCAGGAGCTTCTGACATCAGACAGGAGGCATCTTTTACCTTAGGGAAGGCGATTACATCACGGATGCTGTCTGCACCTACCATCAGCATAACCACACGGTCAAGACCATAGGCAAGGCCTGCATGAGGCGGAACCCCATACTTAAACGCATCCAACAAAAAGCCGAACTGTTCCTGTGCCTGCTCTTTGGTAAAGCCCAGCAGCTCCAGCATCTTGGACTGGATGTCGCTCTGGTGGATACGGACAGAACCGCCGCCAAGTTCCGTACCGTTTAATACGATATCGTATGCTTTGGCACGGACCGCACCAGGGTCGCTGTCAATCAGAGCCCAGTCTTCATCCATAGGCATGGTGAACGGATGGTGCATCGCTGTATACCGTCCCTGTTCTTCGTTATACTCTAAAAGCGGGAATTCTGTTACCCATAAAAACTTAAAATCATCCTTTTTCAGAAGATCCAGCTGTCTTGCAAGCTCTAATCTCAAGTTACCCAGTACATCAAATACTACCTTGTCACGGTCTGCTGCAAACAGCAGAAGATCTCCTGGCTTTCCGTCCATTGCATCTGCCAGCGCATGAAGTTCTTCTTCGGTCATGAATTTGGCAAAGGAGCATTTGTAAGTTCCGTCTTCGTTAATGGCAAGGTAGGCAAGGCCTTTTGCGCCAAACCCTTTTGCATATTCCACAAGAGCGTCGATTTTTTTACGCGGCATGGCTCCCTGGCCTTCGGCATTGATCCCGCGGACAGAGCCGCCCTGTTCCAGTGCACCTTTGAAGACTGCAAATTCTGTATTTCTGACTACGTCGGAAACATTTTTCAGTTCCATGCCAAAACGCATGTCCGGCTTATCTGAACCAAAACGGTCCATTGCTTCCCGCCAGGTCAGTCTCAGGAGAGGAACATCAATATCCACATTACAGATCTCCTTGAATAATTTCTTCAACAGTCTTTCATTGACTTCCAAAACATCCTCTACATCAACAAATGACAGCTCCATATCAATCTGAGTGAATTCCGGCTGCCGGTCGGCACGAAGGTCTTCATCCCGGTAGCACCTTGCAAGCTGGAAGTAACGGTCATAACCGGAGCACATCAGCAGCTGCTTATAAAGCTGGGGAGACTGGGGAAGGGCATAAAAGGCCCCTTTATGAACCCGGCTCGGCACCAGATAATCGCGGGCGCCTTCCGGTGTGCTTTTAATCAGCGTCGGGGTCTCAATCTCCAAAAATCCCTCTTCCGCAAGAAATGCTCTGGTCAGTGTAGCGACCTGGCTTCTTACCTTAATATTCTTTTGAATGTCTGGTCTTCTTAAATCCAGATAGCGGTATTTTAATCTCAGTTCTTCCTTTGTCTTGCTGTTTTCTTCAATCGGAAATGGGGGAGTCTCGGATTCGGACAGAATTCTTAAGCCCTTTGCACGTACTTCAATCGCACCGGTTGCAAGATGTTCATTGACACCGCCGGCCCGGCTCTCAACCACACCGGTGACTGCGATCACAAATTCACTCCTTAACTTTTCCGCTTTTGCAAAGCTTTCCGCTTCGCAGCTGCTCTCTTCAAAAATAATCTGCAGAATTCCGGAACGGTCTCTCAAATCGACAAAGATAAGCCCTCCCTTATTTCTGCTTTTCTGAACCCAGCCCATAACAGTAACTTCACTGCCTATATCTGCTGTGGTAACCTCTGTACATCTATGGGATCTTTTTAATCCCAGCATTGACTCTGCCATATTATCCTCCTGATATCCTTACTTCAGCTCTTCTTTGTAGAATTCCTTGAACTGGGTATACCCTTCCTTTATAAGACTTTCCTTCTGGAATTTTTTATTCTTATTCATCTGGGAAACCAAAACGGTCACTCCCTTGGCCCGTTCTTCCATCGCCTCTTTCATAACCTGGTTGGTGACTTCATCACTTACGCCTTTTTCAATGAGAAATACTTTTTTCTCATCACTTCCAGGTACGGTAAATCCTTCGTCCATTAAAATCGTGATGATCCGCTCAAAACCGATGGAAAATCCGCAGGCCGGAGTATCCATGCCTGTAAATTTGCCGATCATCTTATCATAACGGCCGCCTCCGCCTACGGAACCCGGGAATCCGTCTACCTGGATCTCAAAAATAGTTCCGGTGTAATAAGACATCCCCCGTACCAGAGTCGGATCAAACCGGATCTCAAACTTGCTGGTGGATATGCCGCTCACGCTGTCCATGATTGCCGCCAGATTCTCTGCTTCCCCCGGTTTTAAAACACCGTTCAAAACGGCTCCCAGGCTGCGCACTCCTGCAGAATCAAA
Organism: Lacrimispora sinapis; assembly: GCF_043633585.1. Taxonomy (NCBI): domain Bacteria; kingdom Bacillati; phylum Bacillota; class Clostridia; order Lachnospirales; family Lachnospiraceae; genus Lacrimispora; species Lacrimispora sinapis. The sequence goes on from NZ_CP141832.1 coordinate 2,987,416, forward strand.
GGTGACGGAATCAAAAAGAGACAGATATTTCCTGATCTTTTCCTCTTCATAGCCTGCCTCGGAAAGCTCTCTTGCCACACCGTCCATGCCAATCTTGTCCATCTTGTCCAAAATGATAAATACCTGGTCATAGGCTTCTTCCGGGAAACCGCAGTATGCTGCCATTCCCTTTAAGATGTTCCGGTCATTGATCCGGACCGTATATCCTTTAAAACCGATCTTTCCAAGGAGTGTGGTGGTCGCAAGGATGAGTTCAATCTCTGCCATTCTGGTAGGATCTCCAAGGATGTCGATGTCACACTGTACAAACTGTCTGAAACGGCCTTTTTGCGGACGGTCTGCTCTCCATACACTTCCCATCTGAAGGGATTTAAAGGGAGAGGGCAAAACGGCTGCATTGTTGGAATAATATCTGGATAAGGGAACCGTTAAATCATAACGGAGTCCGCTGTCTACCAGATCATTTTCCTCCCTGGCCTCTTCTAAATTTAATTTTTCCCCGCGTTTCATGATCTTAAAAATCAGCTTCTCATTGTCACCGCCCTGTTTGCTGGAAAGATTCTCGATATGTTCCACACAGGGAGTCTCAATGGAATGAAAGCCAAAGCCACCGTAAGTTTCACGTATCTGTTTCATTACGTATTCACGCACCTGCATCTCAGCGGGGAGAATATCCTTCATTCCGGTAACCGGTTTCTTTTTTAATGCCATTTTATTCACTCCGTTTTTCTGAATTTATAAATTTATCCTGCCTCTATTGTAAATTACATTTCCAATTTTGCAAGCATTTTTTCTTTTCTCTCCAGCATTTCATCAATCCTTGTGATGTATTGCTCCACATCTTTTACATTTTCCACCCGCTCCAGACGGTTTTCTGATGGGAATACCACTTTCGTGGTGGTTCCTGCACCCAATGCGATGATGGTCTGTTTTTCCTCCATGATCAAAATGTTGTAAATACAGGCTTTGCCGGGAAGGGAATAACCTACATTCTCAAAATTCCCCGCCATGTTCTTCTGGCGGTACAGGTAGTAGGGTTCCTGCCCCATTTCTCTGGCATAAGCAGCCGTTAAATCAATCATCTCCTGGGTGTTGGTGATCTTTAAATCGCCATACTTTTCCTTGAACATATTCAGACGCGCCGCACGCTTGATGGCAAGGGAATGAACGGTGATGCTGTCCGGGCCTAAGGCTTTTATCTCTTCCATGGTATGCTTCACATCATCCATATCCTCTTCCGGCAGGCCGATGATGAGATCCATATTGATGTTGTCAAAGCCTAAGGATCTGGCCAGGTGATACTGCTCCTTAACCATATCCACCGAATGTCTCCGCCCAATGATGGATAATGTCTCCTGCTTCATGGTCTGGGGATTGATGGAAATCCGGGTCACTCCATGTCCTTTTAATACCCTTAGCTTGTCCTCTGTAATGCTGTCGGGCCGTCCGGCCTCCACCGTAAATTCCTTGACCGTCTGAAAATCAAACGTTTCCTTCAGTCTTTTGATCAGCCGGTCCAAATGAGCGGCGGAAAGGGAGGTGGGGGTACCGCCTCCAATATAGACGGTATCCAGCGTCCTTCCTTCCATCTTTGCCGCTGTATAATCCATTTCCCGAAACAACGCCTCTAAATACTCTTCCATCCGTTTTTCCCACTGTGCGATGGGGAAAGAGGTAAAGGAACAGTATAAGCAGGTGGTGGGGCAAAAGGGGATTCCCACATATAAGCTGTAACCATGAGCATAGTCTATATCAGAAAGAAGATTCCATTCCCTTTTTGCGATCTCAATGCTCAAATCAATTTTTGCATCACTGGTTAAGTAGGTCTCCTTCATATAAGCCCGGACAGCTTCCTCCGGCTGTCCTTCCATAAGCTTTGTCATGGCGATCTTGGTGGGCCTGATCCCGGTTAAGGTCCCCCATGGAAGTGTCTTCCCGGTAAGTTCCCTTGCCATGCCGTAAAGCATCCTCTTAATGCGGTTTTTCGTATCAAACCGGTCCCCAAACTGGACAGGAGTGCTTTCGGAGCATTCCCTTGCGTTGTCCATATCCTTTATCCGGAGTCCGAAACGGTCCGCCCCTGTCTGGCTATGGACCAGAAGGCGGTAGGTTTCATTTGCATCCTCTTCATGAGCAAACGTTTCTCCCGGATAAAATGCCATCAGCAATTCCCGGATATCCTGTTCAAAAGACTGGTCGTCTAATATTAATCCTATCATGTTCTTTTTCCTATCCTCTGTATAATGCAACCGGATTGAAGGCTTTCTCGTGGCCGATCGTGGTCATTTCGCCGTGTCCGGGGTAAACAAGGGTATCTCCCGGCAGTATAAACAGCTTTTCCCGGATGGAGTTTATGATCTTGGACTGATCTCCGGTTGGAAAATCCGTTCTTCCCAGGGATTCCAAAAAGAGAGTATCACCGCTGACTAAGACCTCCTCCTCTGCCGCATAAAAGCAGATGGAGCCTTCGGTATGCCCCGGAGTATGGATCACCTGAAACGAGATTCCTCCCACCTCTAACCGCTCCTGATCCTTTAAGTCCCGATCCGCCTCCAGAGAATAGGCTCTCCCAAACGAAGCAGATAAATTAACGGAGGGGTTCTGTAAAAGCTCTTTTTCCTGTTCTCCGGCATAAATCCGTATCTCGGGAAATTCACGTCTGATGTCTTCCACCCCAAGAATGTGGTCAAAATGTCCGTGGGTTAAGAAAATCGCCTCCGGTGTTACTTTTAGCTCCCTGCAGCGGGCAAGGATATCGTTTCCCTGTGCGCCTGGATCTACAATGACTGCTTTCTTATAGGCTTCCCGGTAAAGGATGTAGCAATTGGTGCCGATTTGTCCCACCGGATAAGTTTTGATTCTGAAATCACTCATGATTTTGTCTCCTTACTGATATTATCTGTATGTATTTCTGTCTCACAGGGTAAAAACGGGAATATCCGTACCATATTGCAGCTTCACTCCATAGTGGTCCGCATATTCGGTCCACAGCAGATTCTTTTCCTGTCTTGTGGTGATAAAATAATCCGATGCTGCAAACAGGCTTTGTATCTCTTCTTCTGCGGTTCCTTCCTGCAACAATATCCGGGCATTTTGATTCTTGTGCTCCTTCAAAAACTCCCTGAGCAAAGCATCATGCCCCTTTCCCCCGCCAGAGGGAGGAAGATACAAAATAAGCCGTGTCTCCGGCCAGAGTTCCGGGGAGGAACTATACTCTTTTATGACCTTCTGCCATACCGGAAACGGTTCTTCCACATCCGGAATAAAAAGGATGTTCTTCCGGTCATCTTTTTCAATTACCGGTGCTGCCGGACTCCAGAATTCCTCTGCTTCCGTTTGATAGGCTTTAATGAACTCCTCCACCGGCAAAAGGAGAGCTTCTTTTCGTTCCAGCAGCTTATCCGGACTCCAGTTCCACCATGCGATGGCGTTGAGTGCAGTTCTCTGCTCCTCCGGGAAACGGTACCCAATGATCTTTGCGGGATTTCCTGCTGCAATTGCATAGGCAGGAACATCCTTTGTGACCACGCTTTCCGCACCTATGATGGCTCCGTTGTGAATGGTGACCCCGCTTATGATCGTCACCCCATGCCCAATCCAGACGTCGTTCTGGATCAGAACGGAGCCCTTTCGCTTTAATCTGCTTTTCGTACTTCCGCTTATAAAGGAGGGACTTCCCTGAAAAACGGATTTATAATCGTGATTTAGATTCACCAGGAATGTTATTTTTTCTGCCAGGGCAGAATATTTGCCTATTTGTATACAATGAACACCTTCCGCGTAGTTAAAATTGATTCCGGACTGGATCTCAGCTCCCACAATATAACTGTCAACGTCGATTTGTAACAAGGGAAACTGCATTTCCGATCCTGGTACCGGCAGCGGACAAACCGTTGCCTGTCTGATGGTATAAGGGTTGTAGCGCACACCCTGTATCATCCAAATTCTCCTTTCCATCACGGATCTTCGGCTAAAATTAAGAAAACTGCGCTATCCCGCAGTCCTCTCAATGTCTATAACACCCTCGATTTGTCTCAGCTTATCAACCAGTTTTCCCAGTTCCTCCACTCCGTGGATATCAAAGGTCATGGTTATGGTCGCCTTGCCCTGTTTGTTGGTTCTGGAATTCATGGAAGTAATGTCGATCTGCCGTTCCGTAAATACCTTGGATATATCAACAAACATACCGATTCGGTTATTGGCAAATATTTTGATTTCTGTGGAATACCTCTCTTTGGTATCGTCACCCTCCTGCTCCTGCCATTCTGCGTCAATGAGCCGGTTTCTCTCCTCCTCCGGCAGATTAAAGACATTGATGCAGTCGGTTCTGTGAATGGAAATTCCTCTTCCTCTGGTCACAAAGCCGACGATCTCGTCTCCCGGCACCGGGCTGCAGCATTTGGAAAAACGAACCGCAAGGTCATGAATACCCTTGACGACAATGCCGCTTCCGGAACGCCGCTTAATGGGAAGCTTGTTACTCATGTCTTCAATGCCATTTAAAATGGTATTGTCCGTAACTTCCTTCTTTAGTTTTTTATCCCTCTCATCAATCATCTTATTGATGACCTGGCCCTCTTTTAATCCGCCGTGGCCGATGGAGGCAAGAACGGACTCCCAGTCGCGGAACGCATAGCGCTTCATGACTTTTTCCTGGTACTCCGGCTTGTTAATATCCGAATAGGTAATTCCTTTTGCCTTGCAGTAACGGTCCACCATCTCCTTGCCGCGGATAATGTTGTCTTCCTTCAGCTCGGTCTTGAACCACTGGTTGATCTTATTCTTGGCCTGCGTGCTCTTTACCAGATTCAGCCAGTCTCTGCTGGGACCCTTGCTGTTTTGTGAGGTTATAATCTCTACCTGGTCCCCGTTCTGGATCACATATTCAATATTGACAAGTTTGCCGTTGACCCTGGCTCCCACCATCTTATTGCCTACGGCACTGTGAATGGAGTATGCAAAGTCAATGGGCGTTGAACCGCTGGGAAGATTTTTTACATCACCGGAAGGCGTAAAGCAGTAAACACTGTCGGAAAACAAATCCAGATCGCCCTTTACCATGTTTAAGAACTCCAGGTTATCGGACATATCCTTCTGCCATTCCAGTATCTGGCGCAGCCAGCTCAGCTTCTCTTCTTCTTTTGCGGCCGCCACCTGCCCGCTGCCGCTTTCCTTGTACTTCCAATGGGCCGCGATTCCGTATTCTGCCGTCCGGTGCATCTCATAGGTACGGATCTGTATCTCAAAGGGCTGACCATTGTTGCCGATCAACGTAGTGTGAAGGGACTGGTACATGTTAGGCTTTGGCATGGCAATGTAATCCTTGAAACGGCCCGGAATCGGCTTATACATCTCATGGATCACTCCAAGGGCCGCATAGCAGTCCTTGACGCTTTCCACGATGATCCTGACTGCAAACAGGTCATAGATCTGGTCCAGGGTCTTATTCTGATTCACCATCTTTTTATAGATACTGAAAAAATGCTTTACACGGCCATCTACCCTTCCTTCAATTCCGGAAGCACGCAGATGCTCCTGTACCTCGTCAACAATGCTCTTTACAAAGTATTCCCTGGCATCCTTTTTTAGTGATATTTTCTCTGCCAGTTCGTAATACGTGTCGGGATGGAGGTACTTTAAGGATAAATCATCCAGCTCAATCTTGATCTTTGATATACCGAGACGGTGTGCGATGGGAGCATAGATCTCCATGGTCTCCCTTGCCTTATCCTTCTGCTTCTCCGGCTTCATATACTGCAGAGTCCGCATGTTGTGCAGGCGGTCAGACAGCTTAATAATGATGACACGGATATCTTTTGCCATGGCTAAAAACATCTTCCTCAGGTTTTCCGCCTGAAGCTCCATCTTATCCATGGACCAGGATATCTGGGTCAGCTTTGTTACACCGTCCACTAAAAGAGCCACTTCCCCGCCGAATTCCTCTCTCAGCTCATCTAAGGACATCACGGTGTCCTCCACCACATCATGGAGGATGCCTGCTGCAATGGTTTCCTTATCCATCTCCAAGTCCGCCAGTATAATGGCAACGCAAAGAGGGTGAATGATATAGGGTTCACCCGATTTTCGTTTTTGGTCCTTATGCGCATCGTATGCGATTTGATAAGCCTTTTGGATCATGGTAAGATCATCGGATGGATGGTATCTTCTGATGCATTTCACCAGTTCTTCATAAAGAACCTCGGGGCTTGTAAAATCTGCCGGAGCTTCCAATTCCGTATCCAGCCTCCGCTTCTCCTGTCTTCCCATTCCCAAAGCTGTCTCATTACTATTTTCCATGATTGGATAATCTGCCATATACCGTCACCTTTTTTTGTAGCATTCCCAGTATTCACCGTTTTTTAAACGTAGTTATCATTCATTATAATTATTATTGTCGAAAAATGCAATTATTTTTTCTTTCTCTGCCTGATCTAAAAAAGCCCCTTCCAGCGCATAACGGTTCATCTGCCTCAAATCTGCTTCTGTAAATCCCAGATATTTCTTGATAAGCTCCGCTTCCTTGTTAAGGGTCGTATCCGATACGGTAATGTTGTCCGTATTGTAAGTCACCCGGATTCCTCTGTCATAAAAAGCCTTCAAAGGATGCTCTTTGATAGACGCAACTGCCTTTGTCTGTAAGTTGCTGATCACACACATCTCTAATGTAATCTTTTCCTTTTTCAAAAGGTCCATACACGTTTCCGAATGGATGGCCGCACAGCCATGTCCAATTCTCTTTGCGCCGTAAGACACCGCTTTTAAAATATGATCGCTATCCCCGCACTCGCCTGCATGAATGGTAAAGGGAATGTCTTTCCGGTAAGCCTTTTTAAAGAGAGGCTCAAAATGTTCCATCGGCACCATTCCCTCCGGTCCGGCAATATCTACACCTGCCACACCTTTCTTTAAATAAGATCCGGCAATCTCAAAGGTTTCTTCATTTTCACGGTCAGAGCCGTTGACCATGGAACAAAGCAGGACTCCGGCCTTTATGGATGAGTGTTCCATTCCTTTTTCCACTCCACGGATCACTGCTTCCACCGTTTTTTCCTTAGAAAGCCCTTTTTTTATATGAAGCTGGGGTGCAAACCGGATTTCAGCATAGATAACCCCCTGTTTCGCCAACCGCTCCACCAAATCCTTTGATGCCAGCTCCAGGGCCTTTTCGGTCTGAAGCAGCTGCCCCGGTAAATCAAAGCACTTTAAATACTCCACCAGACTTTCGCAATTTTCTCCCACGGAGACACATTCTTTCATACTGCGCCCCTCAAAATCATATCCTGTCTCATCTGCCAGCTGCCTGATCACCTCAATGGACAAAGAGCCGTCCAAATGCAAATGGAGATCCGTTTCCGGTCGTTTCATAACGATCCCTCCTTCCTTCATTGGAAACATTCTATCATATTCCCGGTAAAGCAACAATCCGTTTCCAGGATTATCTAAAATGGCAGACGGGAAAATCCGTCTGCCATTTTAAAGAACCACACACCATAAGGGTATGGTGATCAAAGACAACAGAGTGGTCACTACCACGCACTTTGTTGCAAAAATATAATCTCCGTCATACTTTGCAGCAAGTATGGCGGTGGTGCTGCCGGCCGGCATTCCGGTAAGAAGTACGGATATTCCGGAAAGCAGGGGATCTACCGAAAACAGACGGCAGCCTGCAAATACCAGCAGGGGGATCAAAAACAGGCGGATCACCGTATATTTTATGATTCCCCGGTCAAGGATCGTACCAGGCTTCACCTCAGCCAATATGGTTCCGATCAAAACCATGGATACCGTAGTGGTACACCCGCCGATGTTTCTTACTGTATTCTCCAGAAATACCGGAAGGTTAAGCTGCGTGACCATTAAAAACATGCCGATGTATACCGCAACAATGCAAGGGTGGGTCACGACTTTTTTCACTACAGTCTTCCGGTCCGGGCTTTTTGTAAAATAGGATACTCCGGCCGACCACATTACGATCCTTTGAGGGATCAGAAAGATAGAAGCATACATCAGACCCTGGCCCCCGTAAACTCCTTCTGCAATCGGATTTCCCATAAATCCTGCGTTGGAACATACCGTACCATACTGAAGCACCTTTTTCCGTCTGTCCGGTTCCCTGTTATAAAGGGTCCTGGCAAACAGCAGACAGCCAAATTGAATTAATGTGGCGATCACCAAAATTACGGCAAATCCTTTTAAAATCTCCATATTAAACTCAATAAAAAAGGAGCTGATGATATTGCAGGGAAGAATCAGGTAAATGACCAGATCCGTCAATACAGCTTTTGCATGTTCCGGTAAAATACCTTTTTTCCGAAGCACAATGCCTGCCGCTACCAGAAGAAAAAGCATCCCCTGCAGATTTATGAGACTGCTGTAATCCATATTTATCACTCTTCTTTTGATTTCATGTATTCATCCATGGCATGGGCCACAATTTTAGAATAGGCGACCGCCTCTACCACGGTCCTGGCTCCTAACACCACATCTCCGGAGGCAAAGACACCCGGAATGGTGGTACGCCCTTCGTCATCGGTCATAAGAAGACCGTTTTGACTGGCTTTTAATCCTTCTGTGGTGTTCACAAGCTTGCTCTTTGGTCCCTGACTGATGGAAATGATGGTGGAATCCGCATAAACCTGTTCCTTTTCCTCGGATATCCCAATCTGTTTTCCTTCTTCATCATAGCTCACCGTTAAAAACACAGGACCGTCATCCGTAATCTCTACGATCTGCTTTCCAAACTGGAAATCTGCACCGTCAAGCTTGGCATACGTGGTTTCATGCTCGCTGGCATTGCTGCGGAGCCCTCTTGCATAGAGAGTCACCTTTCTCGCTCCATGGCGGATGACCGTTCTTGCTACGTCCATGGCAGAATTTCCCATTCCAATGACAGCCACCCGGTCTCCCAGATCATATGCATCGGGATTTGCCAGATAGTCTATGGCATAGTGGACATTGCCCAGAGATTCCCCTTTTACCCCCAGAGTCTTTGGTCTCCATACTCCGGTTCCGATAAAAATACTCTGATATCCATCCCGCACCAGATCTTTAATCTGCAAAGCGGTACCGATGGCTGTATTGGGGCGAATCTTCACGCCGAGGTCCAAAAGTTTTTTGCGGTACCGTTCCAAAATGGATTTGGGCAGGCGGAAATCCGGTATGCCGTACTGAAGGACACCGCCCAGCTTATCCTTTGCATCAAAAATGGTCACACTGTAGCCTTCCTTTGTTAAAAGAACGGCAATCGTGATGCCCGCCGGTCCTGCACCGATCACCGCCACCTTTTTTCCATTCTTGGGCTTGCATTCGATCTTCAATTTATCAAAAACCGTATCTGAAATATAGTTTTCAATACTGCTGATATGGACGGATTGGCCCTTTTTCCCGAGTATGCAGTGCCCCTCGCACTGCTTTTCGTGATTGCATACCAAAGAACACACCAGGGACATTGGATTATTCTCAAATAACATCTCTCCGGCCTGGTTGATATCTCCGCCCTTAAATGCCTGGATCATCTGTGGAATCGGGGTGTTAATCGGGCAGCCCTGCCGGCACATAGGCTTTTTACAATTTAAACAACGGTTCGCTTCGTCAATTACATGTACGGCCATATGATTCATCCTTTCTCTATCTGCTGTTTATGAAATTGCTGCAGTCAACACAGCATTATTTTTTAATTCATATCATATCATAGGGAAAATCATAAAATCAATAGGACCCAAAGATGTATCGAAAAAAATAAATTTTGATAAAAATATATCGATAATTGAAGAAAAACCGCCTGATTTTTCCTCTTATTTTCCTTCGTAAATGATCAGAGATTCCACGTCATATCCGGCAAGTTTTTCTCTTCCTTTTAATCCTGCAAGTTCCATGATAAAGCAGATCTTTACCACCTCACCGCCAAGCTCCTCCACTAATTTAATAATGGCTTCGATGGTTCCTCCGGTGGCGATCAGATCATCAATGATAACCACTTTCTGACCCGGCTTGATGGAATCTTTATGGATCTCAATGGTTGCGGTCCCATACTCCAGTGCATAATCTGCAGAAAGAACCTCTCTTGGAAGCTTTCCCTTTTTACGGATCGGGATAAAGCCTTTATGCTCTGCGTAAGCCACTGGAACACCGAAGATAAACCCTCTGGATTCAGGACCGATGACAGAATCGTATTCCACACCTTCAAGCATCTGGCGAACGCCATCCACTGCCAGGGAAAGTCCATTGGGATCTTCCAGTATGGTCGTCACATCCCGGAAAATGATCCCTTCCTCCGGAAAATCAGGAATGCTTGTGACATATTCTTCTAACTTTTTCATTTTTTATACCTCATCATTATATTATTCATACGGTAAAAGCACGACCTTTCCTATTATATCGCAAACCTGCTTTACAGGCAAATGTTGTTTTTACTGTTCGGGCATTTTAGGCAACAACAAATGCCTTCCGCAATGTATGACGGAAGGCATGTCAAAGTTCTTATTCATTCTTAACCTCTTGGATGGACTCCTGTATAAGCGTGGCGGACCGCATCTTTCTGGGTATAATTCATATACATCTGGGTGGTCGCCATATCCGAATGCCCCAGCATGGCTTGTACCACATGGATGTCCGCTCCGTTGCGGAGCAGATGAGCTGCAAAAGAATGGCGGAGAGAGTGAGGGGTGATATCCGCCTTAATTCCCGCCTTATCGCCGTAAAACTTGATGATCTTCCAGAATCCCTGACGGCTCATGGGCTTCCCGTTGCAGTTGGTAAACAGCCATTCCCCATCCTGTTCCTTTAATAAATAGCTCCGTCCCCGCTCCATATAGGCAGAAAGGGCAAGCTTTGCCACTTTTCCAAAGGGGATCATGCGCTCTTTATGCTGGTCCCTGCAAGTGATATAGCCTACCATAAGGTTTAAATCCGTTTTTTTTAAATTGATCAACTCGGATACCCGGATGCCTGTGGCATAGAGAAGCTCCAGCATGGCCCGGTCTCTCAGTTCCTTGGGAGAATCTCCGTCTGGCTGACTTAATAAGCAGTTCACTTCATCCACGGTCAGTATGGTAGGCGCTTTTTTTTCCACCTTGGGTGCTTTGAGCAGTTCTGCCGGGTCCTTGCTGATTCTGCCTTCTGCACATTCGTAATGAAAAAATGCCTTCATGGACGCCAGTGTTCTTGAAATAGTAGTCGTTGCTTTTCCTTCCTTTTCCAGGTAAAGGATATAGGAATTAAGGCTTGTCTTAGTGACTTTGCCTACTTCTACAATCCCCTGCCGTCCCAAAAAGGAGGCCATCTGCATCAAATCCCTCTGGTATGATACCTCAGTGTTTTTTGATGTTTTTTTTATCTCTCTCAAATAAATTATAAAATGATTAATCTCAACTACCATTTCCATTTCCCCTAACCGTTCGGTTTAAAAAACGCCTTAAAATAAGGCTTCATTCTACCATTATATAGACTATTTTCGATAAAATCAAACACATTTTTCCCACTTTTCTGGTAGTTTCCGACCACTTTACATAATATATACAAGATATTGGCTATTGGATGAATTTGTTCGCTAGATATGGTAATATTGCGGTTGTAATTTTTTTATTTTTTTTCTCTGATCACAGGACATATTTCAGGAAAATCGGGTTGATCCACGCTTCCAGTGCGCTGCCGGCGGACGTAAGGAGCAAAAGCAGCAGGAAGCCAGGAATCCGGAAACGCCGTTCTTTTTGCACTCCCCAAAACAGCAGGATGGAAAAAACCGGAAGGTAGCAAAGGCACTGGGGCATGACCGTCATGAGGAAAACGGGAAGCCCCATCAGACCTTTTTGTACGGTTATGACGGACACTACAAATCCCATGGAGAAACCTGCTCCGGCGGTAAATATGCCAAATAAAGGCAGGGCATATGCGGTCATACCCACCAGCCAGATGATCCAAACCTCCATCATTCTCTGGCTCAGTACCTGTCCGAAAAGCTCCATGCGCTCATCCTTTGTCAGATTCATATTTCTGTTTAAAAGCCCCAGATAGTAGCCCGCTTCATCAGCAAAGGATGAATACCAGAAATTTGCCATGACCGTCCCTGCAAAAAGTCCCGCAAAAAAGCAGAGAAGGAACACGTCCCAGGTCCTTGTGCTCCGGGTCACGGTCACATAGTTTCCTCCCGGAGCCTTTAAAAGTCTCACTCTTAATGTACGAAATAAACTGGGCATAAAAAATCCCCCTACAGGTCTTGTCACACTTTATGCCTGCAGGGGGACATTTATTCAGTTTGTTATTTCACATCATATTTCCGGGCATAGGCAAGAATGGCGGCTATGGTCTTTGCGTCGGTGATCTCTCCCCGGAATATCTTTTCTTCCAAATCCTTCACGGACCACGCTTCCACCTCAATGCATTCATCTTCATCAAGGTTCTGTTGGGATTCTTCCAAATCTCTGGCTACAAAAATATCAATGGCTTCATCACAAAATGCCACAGTCGTATTGACGCTGGCCAGGTATTCCAGATTTTCTTTCCGGGTCTTATATCCGGTCTCTTCCTCCAGCTCCCGTTGTGCACAGTCGATCTTTGGCTCCATCGGATCATCCAGTGCTCCGGCCGGTACCTCCAACGTAAACCGGTCTATGGCGTTACGGTACTGGCGGACCATCAGGATCTTTCCATCTTTTGTTACAGGCACTACTGCGGCGGCTCCGATGTGATGGATAAAATCCCAGTGGGCTTCATGACCATTGGCTAATACGGTATCTTCATAAATCGTTAATATGTTGCCTTTATATTTTAAGTTTCTGTTTAAGCGTTTTACAGGCGGCTGTCCCATTTTCATTCCTCCGGTCGGTGTTATAGTTCCGTACATTTTTTATAGCAGGCATCGGCTGCTTTTATGACGGCGTTCCTGAATCCTGCCTCTTCCAGGGCGGAAACGGCCGCAATGGTGGTTCCCCCAGGGGAACAGACCTTGTCCTTTAATGCTCCCGGATGCTCGCCGGTCTCCAGTACCATTTTGGCACTGCCGAGAACGGACTGGGCAGCCATCTCATAAGCCGCCTCCCTTGGCAAGCCGTATTTTACGGCACTGTCGGCAAGGGCTTCTATGAACATATATACGTAGGCAGGAGAGCTTCCGCTGACGCAGACCACCGCATTCATCAGACGTTCTTCCACCAGACGCATCTTTCCCAAGGAGCCGAAAATATCCGCAATGGCCTGTTTTTCTTCTGCTGAAAATGCCTTTTCCTCATAGCAGACTCCGGTCATTCCTTCTCCAAGGAGCGCGGGGGTGTTGGGCATGGCACGAACCACTCTTTTCTCATCTCCAAGCTTTTCTTTCAGCTGGGTGGTGGTGATTCCGGGAGCTATGGAAATAATAACATTCTTCTCCGTCACTGTATTTCTGATATCCGAGAGTACGGCAGGAAAATACTGGGGTTTTACAGCAAGGACAATGTATTGTGCGCTGGCTGCCAGATGTCCGTTGTTATCCACGTGTTCTATCCCCAGCTCTTTTGTGATTTCTTCGCACCGCTCTTTGTTCACATCGGTAAAAAGAATGTCTTTTCTGCTGTATGTTCCCAACAGCCCCTTTACGATTGCCAGTCCCATATTGCCGATTCCAATTATTCCGATCTTTGCCATAGGATAACCCTCCTGTCCTTTATTTCAGTTTTGCATTCAATTAGCACCATTTTAACACCATTTTTTAAATTGTCAATGAGGAGAAACGGTTTGAAAAAAATAACTATTGACATTTTGCTTTGCATCTCATATACTGTAGCAAAGCAAATCGTAAAACTGTTGAGCAGGAGTAAGTAAGATTTTTTCATCATGCACAGAGAGTTTCCGGCCGGTGAGAGGAAACGTTGATGTCTGATCCGAATGGACCTGCGAGGGCGGCTTGAAACCGGATATGTCCGGGAGTAGATGCTGACGGGTTTCCTATCCGTTATCAAGGGGATGCACATGTTGGTGTGTGATAAAGCGGGAGAAGTCTATCTTCTCCAATCAGGGTGGTACCGCGGAACGCAGATTATAAAGCTTCCGTCCCTCTTTCCATAGGAATATGGAGGAGGGACGGGAGCTTTTTTTTTATATTAAATTTCAGAAAGGAGTATGGAAACCATGAACATCACACCGGACTACCGGGAAATCGAAGCACTTGCCGCTTCCTATCCCGTAATCCCAGTCTGCAGGGAAATCTATGCAGACACTGTAACCCCCATTACCCTGCTGCAGAAGATCGCAGCGTTAAGCAGCCGTTATTACCTGCTTGAAAGCATTGAGGGCGGAGAGACCTGGGGACGCTACTCCTTTTTGGGATACGACCCGGTCATGAGCGTTACCTGCAAGGATCGGGAGGTTTTACTCCGTCATTACGGGACCGGTCCTGATGGGGTTCCTGACCAGATCATAAAAACGGATGCTCCCTATGACATTCTCCGGAATATCCAAAAGGAGTACCATGCCCCCAAGCTCCCCGGACTTCCGCCCTTTACCGGGGGGTTCGTTGGATATTTTTCTTACCGGATGATTGGTTATGCCGAGCCGGTTTTATCCATCAAGCAGGGGGACTGCAACGATTTTGACTTAATGCTTTTCGATACTGTGATCGCCTACGATCATCTGACACAGAAGATTACCATTGTGGTAAATATGAAAACCGGTCAGGTCCTGGAAAATTACAAAAAGGCCTGCGGCAAACTGGAACAGATAGCCCGCATGATCCTTCAGCCACCTCCTCTCCAAACGCCTGCCGCCGGGGTAAAACCTGACTTTCACTGCAATGTGACCAAAGAGGAGTACTGCCAGATGGTGGAACGGGCAAAGGAATATATCGCAAACGGAGATATTTTCCAGGCGGTTCTTTCCAGACGTTTTACCAGCGATTACCCGGATCATCTTTTCAATGCGTACCGGGTGCTCAGAACCACCAATCCCTCTCCTTACATGGTGTATTTAAATACGGGAGACATGGAGATCATGAGCACTTCTCCGGAAACCCTGGTCCGCTTAAATGAGGGGCGTCTTACCACCTTTCCGGTGGCAGGCTCCCGGCCGAGAGGCAGCAATGAGGAGGAGGACAAAAAGCTGGAACAGGAGCTTTTGGCGGATGAAAAAGAACTGGCGGAACACAACATGCTGGTGGATCTGGGAAGAAATGATCTTGGGAAAATCTCAGAGTTTTCCACCGTGGAGGTAACCGGATACCAGATGATCCACCGGTATTCCCGCATCATGCATATCTGCTCACAGGTGGAATCCCAAATCAGAAAGGACTGTGATGCTTTCTCTGCCATAGAATCGGTCCTTCCTGCCGGCACTCTGTCAGGCGCTCCGAAGATCCGGGCATGTCAGATCATTGACGAACTGGAATCAGAGCCAAGAGGTATTTACGGCGGTGCTCTCGGATATGTGGACTTTACCGGAAATATGGATACCTGCATCGCCATACGGATGGCGGTCAGAAAAAACGGAACGGTAACGGTGCAGGCAGGAGGCGGCATTGTGGCTGACAGCGATGCGGAACGGGAATACGAGGAATCGGAAAACAAGGCAAAGGCAGTGATACATGCGCTGGAACAGGCGGTGGAGGTGAACAACGAATGATTCTTTTTATTGATAATTATGACAGCTTTACGTATAACCTGGTACAGATGATCGGAGGATTGGACCCCAATATCCGGGTGATCCGCAACGATGAGCTTTCCGTGGAAGAAATTAGAACATTATCTCCCAGCCACATTATACTCTCTCCCGGTCCCGGCTACCCAAGGGATGCCGGGGTATGCGAGGAAGTGGTTAAAAGGCTTGCCGGATCAATGCCTATTCTGGGGGTATGTCTGGGGCATCAGGGAATCTGCGAAGTTTTCGGAGCCAAGATAAAACGGGCCCAGAAGCTGATGCACGGAAAGCAGAGCATGATCACCATTGCTTCTCATGATCCCCTGTTTCAAGGGCTTAAAAAAACCATTCCTGCTGCCAGATACCACTCTCTCATTGCCGCAAAAGAATCTTTTCCTTCCTGCTTACAGGTCATCGCCACAGATGACTCCGGGGAAATCATGGCGGTAAAGCATAAGGATTCTCCGGTCTATGGCCTGCAGTTTCACCCAGAATCCATCTTAACTCCCGACGGAGAAACCATTTTAAAAAATTTTCTTTCCATAAAAATCAAAGTTAAAGGAGGAAATCACCATGATTCAACAGGCAATCCATGAAGTAATCGAAGGTCAGGATTTAAGCTTTGAAGCTGCAAGAGAAGTCATGAACGAAATTATGAGCGGAGAAACGACTCCTGCCCAAATGGCGGCATTTTTAACCGGACTGCGGATGAAGGGGGAAACCATTGATGAGATCACAGCCTGCGCCACGGTCATGAGGGAAAAGGCACTTCGGCTGGAACCGGATTTCCCTGTGATTGATATCGTAGGCACCGGAGGGGATGAGGCCGGGACCTTTAATATTTCCACCACCAGCGCATTTGTGGTGGCCGCAGGGGGCGTTCCGGTGGCAAAGCACGGAAACCGGAGCGTATCCAGCAAAAGCGGGGCTGCCGACGTTTTAGAGTGCCTGGGCGTCAATTTAAATCTTACGGCGAAACAGTCCGAAAAAATTTTAAAGGAAACGGGCATGTGTTTTCTTTTCGCACAGGCTTACCACGCTTCCATGAAATATGCCGGTCCGGTCCGAAAGGAGCTGGGCATAAGGACCATCTTTAACATTCTTGGGCCCTTGTCCAATCCGGCAGGCGCGACCATGCAGCTGCTGGGCGTGTATGACAGAAAGCTGGTGGAACCATTGGCCCAGGTGCTTAGCAACCTTGGCGTCAAACGGGGATTGGTGGTATGCGGCCATGACGGACTGGACGAAGCCACGGTCACGGGGCCCACCCATGTGTGCGAGATCCGCTTTGGGGAACTGATTCCTTATGACATTACACCGGAGCAGTTTGGACTAAACCGTGCCACTCTGCAGGAACTGACCGGCGGTTCCCCGTCGGATAACGCGAAGATCACCAGGGAAATCCTCACCGGAAAACTTCACGGACCGAAACGGGATATCGTTATATTCAATTCCGCATTGAGCCTGTATCTTGGAATTGATGACTGTTCCATCCTCCAGTGTATGAAAACCGCAGCCGATTTGATTGATTCCGGAAAGGCGATAAAAAAGCTGGAACAATTCGTAACCGCCACCAGTGAGGTAGTCTTATGATCCTTCAAAAATTAGCTGCTGCTTCTAAAAAACGGGCAGAGGCAGCAAAAGAAAAAATTCCTTTGGAAGAAATGAAACGTCTGGCATATCTGGCACTTGAAGATTCGGGGAAAAACGGGAATGACGTTCCTTTTGAACAGGCACTTTCCGCACCGGGAATCTCCTTTATCTGTGAAATCAAGCGGGCCTCCCCCTCAAAAGGGCTTATCTCCCCTGAATTTCCTTATCTGGAGATCGCTAAGGATTATGAACAGGCGGGAGCCAATGCCATTTCCGTTCTTACGGAACCGGAATATTTCCTTGGAAGCAATGAGTATCTGTCCCAGATTCATGAGCTGGTCTCTCTTCCTCTTCTGAGAAAGGACTTTACCATAGACCCCTATCAGATTTATGAGGCAAAAGCCATTGGGGCATCTGCCGTACTGCTCATCTGTGCACTTTTGGATACGAATCAATTAAGGGAATATTTAAAAATTTGTGAAAGCCTTTCGTTAAGCGCCCTGGTTGAGGCCCATGACGAAGGGGAAGTTCATTCTGCGCTTTCAGCAGGAGCCAGGATCATTGGAGTCAATAACCGGAATTTGAAAAACTTTGAAGTAGATTTTGAAACCTCCCTCCGGTTAAGAGCTATGGTTCCCGAAGGTGTGCTCTTTGTTGCAGAAAGCGGAATAAAAACGGACACGGACATCCGCACCCTGGCAGGGGCCGGAGTCCATGGTGTCCTGATTGGAGAAAGCCTGATGCGCTCTCCGGATAAAAAAGAGGTGATCGGCCGGTTTCGGAGGGCTGCCCTATGAGGAATCGAAAAAAACGGATCAAACTATGCGGACTGACCCGTCCGGAAGATATAACGGCAGTAAATACATGGAAGCCGGACTATGCAGGCTTCGTATTTGCTCCTGGAAAAAGGCAGATCTCTCCTGCTGCAGCCCGTGTCCTAAGGGACTCTCTACTGCCTGAAATTCCTTCTGTGGGAGTCTTTGTAAACAGCCCGGTAAAAGAAATCATTTCCCTGGCCGGGGAGCATACCATCGGACTGATCCAGCTTCACGGAGATGAAAATGAGGAGTATATAAAATGTTTAAAAAAGCAGCTTGACCACCCGGTTCCCATTATAAAGGCCATAAGGGTCCGGTCAAAAAAGGATATTGACCAGGCTGTTGATCTGCCTGCCGACTTTCTGCTTTTCGATACTTATTCCAAGGACTCCTACGGCGGCAGCGGCAGAGTCTTTGACTGGACCTTAATCCCGGATATAAAAAAACCATGGTTTCTGGCAGGAGGACTTCAAGCCTCCAACATAAAGGAGGCCATGAAAACCGATGCCTACTGCCTGGACCTAAGCAGCAGCGTGGAGACCGATGGTTTGAAAGACCCTGAAAAAATCAAAGAAATCATACAAATTATAAGGAGTGAAAATCAATGTCAAAAGGAAGATTTGGACAGCACGGCGGACAATTTATCCCCGAAACGCTGATGAACGCAGTCGGGGAGCTTGAGGCGGCATATGAAACATACAGCCACGACCCGGCCTTTCTTTCAGAGCTAAATGCTCTGCACGAAACCTACACCGGAAGACCGTCTCTGCTTTATTATGCCGGGCAGATGACAGAGGATTTAAACGGTGCAAAAATCTATTTAAAACGGGAGGACTTAAACCATACCGGTTCCCATAAAATCAACAACGCTCTGGGGCAGGTCCTTCTTGCAAAAAAAATGGGAAAAACCCGGGTTATCGCCGAAACAGGGGCCGGACAGCATGGGGTAGCCACCGCCACTGCTGCCGCTTTGATGGGAATGGAATGTGAGATCTTCATGGGAGAAGAGGATACGGAACGGCAGGCTTTAAATGTATTCCGTATGGAGCTTTTAGGTGCCACCGTCCATCCGGTCAAAAGCGGAACCAAAACCTTAAAGGATGCCGTCAATGAAACCCTTCGGGAATGGACCAACCGGGTGGAGGATACCCACTATGTGCTGGGTTCTGTCATGGGTCCTCACCCGTTTCCCACCATTGTAAGAGACTTTCAGAGCATCATTGGGAAAGAGGTGCGCACCCAGATTTTAAAAGAAGAAGGCAAACTTCCGGACTTATTGATTGCCTGTGTGGGCGGCGGCAGCAATGCCATGGGACTCTTTTATGAATTTCTGGAGGAACCTTCCGTAAAGCTGGTGGGATGTGAGGCAGCAGGACACGGCATTCATACGGATAAAAACGCGGCCACGCTCTCCACCGGCACACCTGGCATCTTCCACGGAATGAAATCCTATTTCTGCCAGGATGAATACGGACAGATCGCTCCCGTATATTCTATTTCCGCAGGTCTTGATTATCCGGGCGTGGGACCGGAGCACGCAGCCCTGTTTGACTCCGGCCGGGCACAATACGTTCCGGTAACGGATCAGGAGGCAGTGGAAGCATTTGAATACTTATCCCGTAAGGAAGGGATTATTCCGGCCATTGAAAGTGCTCATGCCATCGCTTATGCCAGAAAAATTGCTCCTTCCATGGGAAAGGATCAGGTCATCGTCATCAATCTATCCGGGCGGGGCGACAAGGATGTGGCAGCCATTGCCCGTTACAAGGGGGTCCAAATCTATGAGTAGAATTTCACAAGCATTTTCAAAGGGGAAAGCATTTATCCCATTTATCACCGCAGGAGATCCGGAACTTGCAATTACGGAACAGCTGATTCCTGCTATGGCAAAGGCCGGGGCTGATCTTATTGAAATCGGAATCCCATTCTCCGATCCCGTCGCGGAAGGCATCGTGATCCAGGAAGCGGATATGCGGGCCCTGGCAGCCGGTACAACCACCGACAAAATCTTTGAAGCGGTAAAAAGGGTCCGCAAGGCAACCGATGTTCCCCTGGCCTTTATGACGTATTTAAACCCGGTTTTTGTATATGGCAGCGAGCGGTTCATTAAAAATATGGCGGAATGCAAAATTGATGCGCTGATCGTTCCGGATATGCCTTTTGAGGAAAAAGAGGAGCTTCACCCCATATGCCGCAAATATGGAATTGATTTGATTTCCCTGATCGCTCCCACCTCAAAGGAACGGATCAGGACCATCGCCTCGGAGGCAGAAGGGTTTGTTTACTGTGTCTCCTCCATGGGGGTTACCGGTGTCCGGTCGGAAATCAGCACCAATTTAGGAGAAATGGTTTCTCTGGTGAAAGAGACAAAAAAGATTCCCTGCGCCATTGGATTCGGCATCTCCACGCCGGAGCAGGCAAAAGAAATGAGCCAGGCGGCAGACGGTGTGATCGTGGGAAGCGCGATCGTCAAACTGGCGGCAGAATACGGAGCGGACTGCATCGCCCCCATCTGTAACTATGTGCGAGAAATGAAAGCCGCCATTACAGACATTTCCTGATTTTATTCTTGACAACCGTCTGACCCGGTGCTACACTAATGCCACAAGAGGGAGCTCGTAAGCGGGCTGAGAGGAAGTAATCAAACTTCGACCTTTATAACCTGATTTGGGTAATGCCAACGTAGGGATTTATACGAGACGGATGTATTTTCCGAGCCTGTACCTGTTGGTATGGGCTCTTTTTTTGTAATTTTCTAAAAAGCCCTCGTCAATCCCTCCGGATAACAAAAGGAGGATTTAAAATGAATTACACCACACAAATGGATGCGGCAAGAAAAGGCATTCTGACCAAAGAATTACTGGCGGTTGCCGAAAAGGAACAATGGGAACCGGAAAAGCTTCAGCAGCTGGTCGCGGAAGGAAAGGTTGCGATTCCTGCAAACAAACACCATACCTGCTTAAATCCAAATGGAATCGGTTCCATGCTGAAAACCAAGATCAACGTAAACCTCGGTACTTCCAGGGATTTAAATGACTTGAACATGGAACTTGAAAAAGTAAATGATGCCGTTGCCATGGGTGCGGAATCCATTATGGATTTAAGTTCTTACGGTGACACCAGAAAATTCCGCAAAAAGCTGACCGGCGAATGCCCTGCCATCATCGGAACCGTTCCCATCTACGACGCCGTGGTCTATTACCACAAGGCTCTTGGGGAAATTACTGCCGAAGAATGGATTCAGATTGTGGAAATGCATGCCAAAGACGGTGTGGATTTTATGACCATACATGTGGGAATCAACAAAGAGACCGCACGGAGATTCAAAGAAGCCAAACGTCTGACCAACATAGTTTCCAGAGGCGGCTCCATTATCTTTGCCTGGATGGAGATGACCGGACAGGAAAATCCCTTCTACGAGCATTACGACCGGATTCTGGAAATATGTGCAGAACATGATGTGACTTTAAGTCTGGGGGATGCCTGCCGCCCCGGCTGCATTGAAGATGCCTCCGATATTTCCCAGATCGAGGAGCTGGTGACTCTGGGAGAGCTGACCCGCCGTGCCTGGGAGAAACATGTCCAGGTCATTATCGAAGGTCCTGGCCATATGCCTCTTGATCAGATCGCTGCCAACATGAAGATTCAGCAGACCATCTGCAAAGGAGCTCCCTTCTACGTTCTAGGTCCGTTGGTTACGGATATTGCTCCTGGATACGATCATATCACTTCTGCCATCGGAGGAGCCATTGCCGCTGCCGCAGGCGCTTCTTTTCTCTGCTATGTGACTCCTGCAGAGCACTTAAGACTGCCGGATGCCAATGACGTGAAAGAAGGAATCATCTCCGCCCGAATTGCTGCTCACGCCGCAGATATTGCCAAAGGCATCAAAGGAGCCAAGGACTGGGATCACCAGATGAGTGATGCAAGAAAACGCCTGGATTGGGAAGCCATGTTCCATCTTGCCATTGATCCGGAAAAAGCCAGACGTTACCGGGAGACCTCTAAACCGGAAAAAGAAGACACCTGCTCCATGTGCGGTAATTTCTGCGCCATGAAAAATATGAACCGGATTCTGGATGGAGAAATGATCACCATCTTTGATGAATGATCTATTGTTTGATTTGTTTGAACAGGAGGAATTTTCGTGAATAACAAGGTATATGCAACAATACATAGAACCCCCCAGGGGGATCAGAGAATTAAAATCAAAAAACTGGCCGTCAGCGGTATGCTGGCAGCCTTTACCGTAGCACTCTCCGGCTTTTCCATCCCCATCGGTGCATCCAGATGTTTCCCCATTCAGCACCTGGTCAATGTGTTGGCCGGTATATTTTTAGGACCTGTTTATGGAGTTTCCATGGCATTTTGCACCTCCCTGATCCGAAACCTGATGGGAACCGGAAGCCTTCTTGCATTTCCCGGAAGCATGGTAGGTGCCTTTCTTGGGGCATACCTTTATAAAAAAACCGGCCGGGTTTCTCTCACCTGTCTGGGAGAAATCATCGGCACCGGATTCATCGGCGCCACGCTCTGCTATCCCGTTTCCGCACTTTTCATGGGTAAGGATGTGGGCCTATTCTTTTTTGTGGTTCCATTTCTCATGAGTACGGTCTGCGGTACTATACTGGCTGCATTTTTACTGGTAATCCTCCGACGTCTGGGACTGGTATCCTATCTGACCCGGCAGATGAACGAATAGAAAGGAAGGCATTATGAAACTGGAACACTGGGGCTCTCTGATCGGTCTGGTCAGGGAAAAACGCCCGCTCATTCACTGTATCACCAATTATGTGACCGCAAGAGACACCGCCAATGCCATTCTGGCCTGCGGCGGTTCTCCTGTGATGGCAGACCAACCGGAGGAGGTTAAAGAGGTGACCGGCATTTCCGACTGCCTTTTATTAAATACGGGGACTCCAAACAAACACTCAAAAACCGCCATGAAAAAGGCAGGAAGAGAAGCAAACCGGCTTCATCATCCGGTTATTCTTGATCCCGTAGGGATTGGCGTCTCTGCTTATCGGATGGATTTGATCCTGGAAGTATTAAAGAACGTAAAAATTACCGTCATCCGGGGAAATGCTTCGGAAATTCGCATCCTCCTAAACATTCTGACGGATGTAACATCAAAATCCAACCAGCCTCCCTCCCACGGCGTAGATGCCTCCCCGGAGGATCAAATCACCGGAGATAACATAACCGGGCTTGTGGAAACGGCAAAAGCATTAAGTGCCATGACCGGAGCGGTCACTGTCATAACAGGAATCACCGACATTGTTTCCACCGGGAGCGAAACCAGGCTCATAAAAAATGGCTGTTCTGAGATGGCACAAATCACAGGGAGCGGCTGCATGTTAGACGGTGTCATCGCTTCCTATGTGGCAGCCGTTCAGGATTTTTCTTCTTCGGATACCGGCCAGTCCGGCCTTTTAAAAGCGGTCTCTCTTGCCACCGCCGTTTACGGCCTCTGCGGAGAACGGGCAGCACAAAAAACAAAGGAGTCCCAGGGAGGAACCGGCAGCTTTCACCAATTTTTTATGGACGAAATCAGCCGTTGTGGGGAATCGGATTTGAAGGGAGGATTGAACATTGAAATTTCATAAAGACATGCTTCTTCTCTATGCCATCACGGACCAGGCATACACAGGAGAGAAGAATTTATTGCAGCAGATCGAAGAAGCACTTGCATCCGGAGTTACCTGTTTACAGCTCCGGGAAAAAAATATGGACAAACAGGATTTTCTGAACGAAGCCATGGCTGTCCGGAAGCGAACCCGGCAATATGGGGTTCCTCTCATCATTAACGATGATGTGGAGATTGCCATTGCGTGTAATGCGGACGGCGTGCATGTGGGCCAGGAGGACTTGACCGCCGGGGAAGTCCGCAGGCGCATCGGCCCCGACCGGATTCTGGGAGTGACTGTAAAGACTGCCGAACAGGCAGTAAAAGCATGGAAGGACGGAGCGGATTACCTAGGCTGCGGGGCTGTTTTTCCAAGCCCAACGAAAAAGAATGCCATTGCAATCACCATGGATCAGCTATCCGCCATCTGCCGCTCGGTTCCCATTCCGGTAACAGCCATTGGCGGAATCACATATGAAAATGTTTCTCTTTTGCAGGGAACCGGAATTGGGGGAGTCTCCGTCATTTCCGGCATCTTCGGTCAGAGTGACATTCCTGCTGCCGTCCGGGCTTTAAAAGAAGAGGTCAGAAAGGTGGTGGTATCATGAGCCTGTTTCTCCCATCCGTTCTGACCATCGCAGGCTCCGATTCCAGCGGCGGTGCCGGAATCCAGGCAGACTTAAAAACCATTACTGCTCTGGGACTTTACGGTTCCAGTGCGATCACTGCCCTGACCGCCCAAAACACCACTGGAGTCTATTTGACAGAAGCCGTGAATCCCAAAATGCTTGCCCGGCAGCTGGAGGCGGTCTTTTCTGACATTCCTCCCCAGGCGGTGAAAATCGGCATGGCAGGAAATGTTTCTTCCATAGAAGTCATAGCGGATAAACTGTCCTGCTACCCTAAGATTCCGGTTGTCTTAGACCCGGTCATGGTCTCCACCAGCGGAGGAACCCTTTTACAGGCAGAGGCATTAAAAACCCTGATTGAACGGTTGTTCCCCCTGGCGGCCCTGGTTACCCCCAATATTCTGGAAACAGAGGTACTTTTATCCCCAAAGAAACGGCTTCTATCCAAAAGAGATATGGAAGAAGCCGCATCAGAACTGTCCGGGAAGTACCAAACTGCCTTTTTACTGAAAGGGGGACACTGTGAAACGTATGCCGACGATGTATTATGCCATGACGGTACGCTTACCTGGTTTCCCGGAAAACGAATCCCTACCCCAAACACTCACGGGACCGGCTGCACGTTATCCTCTGCCATCGCCTGTGGGCTGGCAAAAGGTAAAACAATGACGGAAAGCATTGCAGCCGCCAAGGAATACTTAAATGGTGCACTGATGGCGGGGCTTGATTTAGGGAAAGGCAGCGGTCCGATATGGCATGGATGGCAAGCAACTATGGGAGAAACTACTGCCTTCCCTCCGGTTTTGCTCAAGCAGAAAGACCACCCTATCACCCCCTAAGTTTACAAGGGTGGTCTTTTTTTGCCAATTTGTGGGACTTTATAAAAAAACCGTCTTACCATTGGTTGCGTTCCGGCACCAGTCTTACTTCATAGGTAAACGCTTCCTCGTCAAACATATACTCCTTCTTCAAATCCGGTCCGCAGCTTTCAGAGCCGATGCCGTTTTGGCGGTAATCCAGGCAAAGAACCGTACTATCTGCCGGAACAAGTTCAAAGTTATGCTTTTTCTCCGTCAATTCCTCCTGTGTGTAAATGGATGCATTAAATGAAAATGCCCGTTCCGATGCCGCATGGAGAGAAACGTTTCTTCCCTTTACCGTAACAAAATCGCAGTCGCTTCTGCTTCCGTTTTCCTGTGGTTTCAAATAATCCTCGTGCATATCCTTTACACAGGCAGTAAACAGTCCGTGATAACTGGCCCTTCTCTTATCCATATAATTTTCAAACGGCCCAAGTCCATAATAGGTCACCTGATCCATCTGCCTGGGAAGAAAGAGACGGAGTCCAAATCTTGGAAGTTCCGGGAATTCCCCGTCTTTTTTCACTTCCAGCTTCCCATCAATCATACCATTCGGATGAATGATCCACTGTGCATCAATATTTAATATTCTCTGGATCGTTGCTGCGGTAATGGACAAAGTGGTCTTAACCTCCACCCGGTCTTCCAAGACTTCAAAC
The DNA here is from genome assembly GCF_043633585.1 of Lacrimispora sinapis. Taxonomy (NCBI): domain Bacteria; kingdom Bacillati; phylum Bacillota; class Clostridia; order Lachnospirales; family Lachnospiraceae; genus Lacrimispora; species Lacrimispora sinapis. The sequence goes on from NZ_CP141832.1 coordinate 3,013,204, forward strand.
GTAGTTTCATACGCTCTGGAGATTGCCCTGTGGTAATGTGCTTCCAGCCATTCGTTTTTGATCTTGCTGTCATTATCCGTAGGCGCTCTCCAGATGTTATATTCCATGGGACGGTCCAGAAGAGAGGCATTTTCATAATACATCTCCTGGAAACAGCCGGTAAGCTTGTTATAGGTATAGGTGAATGTCTCTCCATTTATGGTCAGATAACGGTCATCCTCTTCCGTTTTTAACGCCTTTTCTAAGCTTTCTCCTGTTCCAGGATTCTTTAACAGCTTGACGGCGGTCTGGTTTCTTCCATCTTGATTTTCCAGACGGATCTCATCAAACCCCAGACAATGTCCTGACTCAAGGAAATTGGATCCATTCTTTAACAAATAGCTTATCTTTAAATAGCAGGTTCCAGCTTCGGGGACTTTAAAATGAAGCGTCACGGTTCCCTCTTTATGAGGACAGATATCTAACAATAACTCTTCCTCAATGATTCCCTGATGGATCACTTCCCCGTCACAGGTCACCTCATAAGCCAGAAAAACGTAATCTTTTAAGTTTACAAAATCCATGTAATTGCGAAGCACCATTTGACCGGAGCTCTGATCATAGGAAACCACTCTTATGGGGCGGTAAACATTTTTAAACTCCTTCAGCCCTGTGTGGGGCTTTCTGTCCGGGTACACCAGTCCATCCATGCAGAAATTATTATCATGAGGATATTCCCCATGATCTCCGCCGTAAAGATACATAGGCTTTCCGTCCAGATTTCTCCCCTGGTATATGGCGTGGTCACACCATTCCCATACAAATCCTCCGCATACTTTCTCGTACTGTTCAAATACTTTAAAATAATCTTCCAGATCACCGGGTCCATTTCCCATGGCATGGCTGTATTCACACAGGATCATTGGCTTTCCTGTGTTTCTTGCCATATACTCATGGATTTCCTCCAAACTCGGATACATGCGGCTGTATAAATCCAGATTGGAATAATCATAGGTCTTATCCGCCGCCCGAAAGCGGGCTCCCTCGTAATGAGTCAGTCTGGAAGGGTCAAATTTTTTTGTCCAGGCAAGCGCTGCTTCAAAGGTACAGCCATAGGCACACTCATTTCCCATGGACCAGATGACAACACAGGTACGGTTCTTATCCCGTTCCACAAGAAGCCTGGCCCGGTCAACCGTAGCCTCCGTAAATTCCGGATTATCTGCAATGGCTCGGTTCCAGCGGTCTCTCCTGATTTCCTCCCTGCGGTTTTCCATATAGACGGATGCGGTGCCATGGCTTTCATTATCCGCTTCGTCAATCACATAAAAACCGTATTCATCACACAACTGATAGAACTGGGGGGCATTGGGATAGTGGCTGGTTCGGATGGCATTTATGTTATGTTCCTTCATCAGTTTCATATCCGTCTTCATCTGTTCCAGGCTGATAGAAAAACCGGTTACAGGATCGCTGTCATGACGGTTCACTCCATGAAACTTAATTTTCTGCCCGTTGAAATAAATCACACCATCCCGAACGGATATTTCCCGAATCCCCACACGGTCCACGATGACTTCATTCTGGGTTTCAAAAATAATGGAATACAAATAAGGCTGCTCCGCATTCCAAAGAACAGGATCATCTATGGTTACGTCAATCCTTCCATCTGAACTCCCTCCCTCTCTGAATGCCGCTGCATTGCCGCTTTGGTCAAGAACTGTAACCTTTAGAGGAACCTCTTTTCCGAAAAAGACCACCTTTGCCTGAATATGGGCCTTTCCATCCTCCCGGACGGTCTGGATAAAATAATCAAAAATCCCTTCTTCCGGCCGTTTTAACAAATACACGTCGCGGAAAATGCCGGTCATACGGAATTTGTCCTGATCCTCCAAATAGCTTCCGTCACACCATTTCAGGACCAGAACAGACAGGGTATTTTCCCCTTCCCTGATGTGCATTGTCACGTCAAATTCACTGGTACCGTGGGATACCTGGCTGTATCCGATGTAGCTTCCGTTTAACCATACATAAAAGCAGGAATCCACTCCTTCAAAATTTAAAAATGCCTTGGGCGCATTATTGTCTCTCTGATAAACAAAATGATGGACGTATGCCCCACAGGGATTCTCCGCCGGGACATAGGGCGGGTCCATGGGAAACGGGTAGCGGGTATTGGTATACTGGTGTTTGTCATAGCCATAATTTTGAAAACAGCCCGGAACCGGGATTTCCTCAAAGCTGCTAATGTCATAGTCTTCCCGGAAAAATTCATCGTTTACATCATAAATGCTGTCATAATAGCGGAATTTCCAGTTTCCGTTTAACAACTGGAACCGATCCGAATTCTCTCTCCGTTCCGTCAAATCAAAAAGCACCTTTGAGGCCGGGATGTAGTAGGCTCTGTTTGGCATGGTATTTTCATGAAGCAGATGCAGATTTTCGTAATGTCTGGGTACGATCATGGGTTCATCCTCCTTGTTATACTACCCTTATTATAAAAGGAAGCCGCAGAAAATCCATAGCTCGGATTAAACAAAATATGTACAAAATGATACCCGTGCCTTTTTCAGGAAGTTAAAAATACGTCCCCAATTTTCGCCAAATCATGATGCCTGACTCCGTGATAAAACGCCATTATGTTGTAGGATTTTTTATTCGTTACCACCCAATCTTTCAATATGCTGGCAAAAGCGACTAAATCCTTGTAATTATTTGTGGTTTTATGTCATGTTTTCAGATACTAACAAACAATCCACAATTATTTCCACATTATTGTGGATAACTGCAATTTGGGGGCACAGTACCTGCTGATGGCCGGTACTTTTTGTATAAGAAATGAAATAGTGCGTACGATAACTCTTATTGAAGACAAATAATCTATTTTCGCAAAAGATTTCTGGAGGAATTCATTTGAACGAGCTAAGTAAAGAAAAATCCCCTTATCTTCTGCAGCACGCTGCAAATCCGGTGAATTGGTTTCCCTGGAAACCCAAAGCCTTTGAGAAAGCAAAAGAAGAAGATAAACCAATTTTTTTAAGTATTGGGTATAGCACCTGCCACTGGTGCCATGTCATGGCCCATGAATCATTTGAAGATACTCAGGTGGCTGCCCTCCTTAACCGGGATTATATCTGCATCAAAGTGGACCGGGAGGAACGGCCGGATATCGACGCCGTTTACATGGCGGTCTGCCAGATGTTTACAGGCTCCGGGGGCTGGCCCCTTACGATTCTTATGACGCCGGATCAAAAGCCGTTTTGGGCCGGAACCTATCTGCCAAAAACAGAAACCTATGGAAGAATGGGCCTTATGGAGCTGCTGGAAGCCGTCCGTCAAATGTGGGAAAGCGACCGGAACGCACTTCTATCCAAGGGCGAACAGATTACCAGCTTATTAAACAAACCACAACCTGCAGGGAAGAAAACAGCCGATTTAAACAAAACCATCTTGTTACAGGCAGCCAGACAATTGAAAAGCAGCTATGACCCCAAGTGGGGCGGATTTGGGTCCGCTCCTAAATTTCCTACTCCCCACAATCTTCTGTTTCTTTTACAGGTTTTCCTGTTGGAGCAAGACGATTCTGCCCTGAAAATGGTCAAGCATACACTTACCCAAATGTTCCGGGGCGGCATCTTCGACCATCTGGGCGGCGGTTTTTCCCGCTATTCCACCGATGAAAAATGGCTGGTGCCTCATTTTGAAAAAATGCTCTATGACAACGCCTTGCTGGCCCTTGCCTATCTGGAAGCATACCATGTGACGGGTGAATCATTTTTTTCCAGAATTGCAGCACGTACCCTGGATTACGCCATAAACGAGCTGCTTGATGAAAACGGCGGTTTTTATTGCGGACAGGATGCCGACAGTGAGGGAATCGAGGGAAAGTATTATGTATTTACCAGAAATGAAATTTACGATGTTTTGGGAGAAGCCGATGGCCCCGTTTTCTGCCAGTATTTCGGAATAACGGAGCATGGGAATTTTGAAGGAAAGAATATTTTAAATTTACTGGACAATCCCCGTTATGCCGAGACTGACCACCAGATAAAAGAGCTTGTTCAAAAACTCTACACCTATCGTTTCAACCGTACCCGGCTGCATAAGGACGATAAGGTGCTGACTTCCTGGAATGCCCTTATGATCGCTGCTTTGGCAAAAGCCGGCTGGCTCCTTGACCGCCCACAATATATCCAAACTGCCAGAAACGTACATTCCTTTATAAAAACAGCCCTGACCGATGAACAGGGAAATCTCATGCTTCGCTGGCGCGAGGGGGAAGCTGCAAATGACGGTCAGCTGGATGATTATGCATTTTATGCCTATGCCATGCTGGAGCTATACAAAGCCACCTATGATACAGAATATTTACAGCAGGCCATCCGCACCGCAGAGCAGATGCTTTATAACTTTGAGGATGCTGACCAAGGCGGCTTTTTCCTTTATTCCAAGAACAGCGAACAGTTAATTAACCGCCCGAAAGAAACCTATGACGGTGCCATTCCCTCCGGCAACTCAGTGGCAGCCGTAGTGCTGGAACAGCTTTCCAAACTGACAGGAGAACAAAAGTGGCAGCAATTAAGCCGCCGTCAGCTCCATTTCCTTACCAACGCCATAGAGGACTACCCGGCGGGACACAGTATGGCTTTGCTTGCCGTGTCACAGGCAGTTTATTCCTCCTCGGAGCTTATTTGTGTAACTGCCGGAAACAATATTCCTCGGGAACTGACTGCTTATTTGAGACGCACTCCTACCGTCAACTTGTCTGTCCTTGTCAAAACCAAAGAAAACCAGGAGGACTTGGAAAAAGCCGCTCCCTTTACAGCAAGCTACCCGGTTCCCGCAAACGGAACGGTCTATTACTTCTGTCAAAACGGAGCCTGTGCTTCACCGACCGACGATCTTTCCACCCTGCTCCATCTATTTTGACCGGTTCACACAGGATTCCCGGATCACCAGCTCCGGCTTTAAAATCCGTTTAACCCGGCTTTCCTCATCAGGAATTCCGTTTATCTTTTCTAAAAGAAGTTCTGCTGCCATTGCCCCAAGCCGTTCCTGAGGGTGGGCAATGGTGGTCAGCTTCACCATTCCGTTTTCCGCAATAAAGGAATTGTCATAACCTGTTACGGAAATATCCCCGGGCACAGACAGGCCGCTTTTTTCAAGGGTTTTTATGACCTCAAGGGCAATTTGGTCGTTGTAGCAGACGATTCCGTCGATCTCCCTTCCCTCTTCCAGCAGATACTTTAAAATTTCCGACGGCTTGATGGTCCGGTCTTCCGTATGAAACCAGATGACCATATCCGGATCATAGGAAAATCCGGACTCCTGCAAAGCCTTCACATAGCCCTTGTGGCGGTCTCTTCCCTGGATATCATCCGCCTTAAAAATGCCCAGAATATGCTTATGCCCAAGGTCAATCAAATACCGGGTGACCAGATATCCGCCCATACGGTCATCCATGAGAATATGAGGCTTCTGCTTCATCTGGGAATAGTAACCCTGGATAAATACATAGGGAATCTGGTAAAAATCCAGCTTATCATACAGCCCTTTGTGACCACACATGATCTCGCTTTTGCTCGGCTCAATGATCAGACCGTCAATCCCCTTTTCCAACATCTCTTCCAGGCATTTGCTTTCCTTTCGCCTGCTGTTCCCGGTGTTTTTAAGAATAATGCTGTATCCGCCTCCCGTAAGCACGCGGTCGATTCCCTGAATCAGTCTGGGAAATATATAATCAGATAAATAAGTGGTAATGACCGCTACATTGCCCGTTCCTTTTTTCCCACCTGCTTTTCTGGAAACAAAGGTCCCTCTTCCATGCTCTGCCTCAATAAATCCTTCCTGTTCCAGAATGGAAAGTGCCTTTCTGACCGTATGGCGGCTGACGTGACAGGAGGCGGACAACTCATTTTCCGATGGCAGACGGTCTCCGGGCTTTCTTTTTCCTGAAATAATCTCTTGCTTCAGTTCTTCCATTAACACATAATATTTTGTTTTTCCGCTGTCCTCTGCCATATGAAACTCCTTATGATTGGTTCTGTCCGTAGTATGCATTCGGACCATGCTTACGCAGGAAATGCTTATCCTGCATGCTTTGAGGTGCCGGAACCACCGATGGATTGAGAATTTCTGTCATCAGATTCATTTTCGCAATTTCTTCCAGCACAACCGCATTATGGACCGCATTGGCCGCATCCGTTCCCCAGGTAAACGGACCATGGTTTTTGCAAAGAACCGCAGGAACATACATGGGATTTCTTCCTTTCAGGGTCTCAATGATCACTTTTCCCGTGTTCTTCTCATAGCCTTCCCTGATTTCCTCCTCCGTTAAATTTCTGGCACAGGGAATCTCCCCATAAAAATAATCGGCATGAGTGGTGCCATAGCAGGGCAGGGCTCTTCCTGCCTGCGCCCAGGAGGTAGCCATAGGGGAATGGGTATGAACGATTCCGCCCACCCCTTCAAATGCCTTATAGAGTTCCAGATGAGTGGCTGTATCGGAGGAAGGATTTAACTCTCCTTCCACCTTATTTCCCTGAAGGTCCATCACCACCATATCCTCCGGCTTAAGCTTATCATAATCCACTCCGCTGGGCTTAATCACAAAAAGACCCTTTTCCCGGTCGATTCCGCTGACATTTCCCCATGTATAGGTGATAAGCTCTCTTCGGGGCAGTTCCATATTTGCTTCATATACCGCTTTTTTCAGTTCTTTCAGCATTTTTTCCGCCTTTCTGCTCCTGTATTTATTTTAAGCTGTCTACTGCTGCACGTTCTATGGAAAGACCATTTTTATATCGTTCCATAAAAATTTCAAAACCTGTTTCGTCCTCTGGGTCCGGTTCAACAAGGGTTCCGGTTTCCCCGGCAAACACCTTTTTGGCCAGATAGTGATCCAGGGTTTCCCCTTCTTCTCTCCTTATCATGTAGGAAGCTAAAAGTGCAGCCCCCCAGGCACCGCCTTCTCCAGCTGTCTCCATGACAGCAACCGGAACCTTCATAGCAGCCGCCATAATCTTCTGGCCCGCCTCCTTTGTTTTAAAGAGGCCGCCATGCCCCAAAAGCACATCCAGCTTTACGCCTTCTTCATAAAGGATGTCCATTCCCATCTTTAAAGCCCCCAAAGCCGTATAAAGATGAACCCTCATAAAGTTGGCCAGATTAAAACGGCTTTTAGGAGTCCTTACGAACAAGGGCCTGCCTTCTTCAAAATGGGTCAGATGTTCTCCCGATAAATACCCATAGGATAAAAGATTTCCTCCATCCTTATCTCCCTCCAGCGCTTTCTGGTACAGCGTGGAAAACAGGGTGTTTTTATCCGTTTCCATTCCCATGGTCCGGGCAAACTCTTCAAAGAGAGAGACCCAGGCATTTAGATCCGAGGTACAGTTGTTGCAGTGGACCATGGCCACCGGGTCTCCGGCGGGAGTCGTAACCAGATCAATCTCCTGATGGACGTTTGACAATTCCTTTTCCAGAACAACCATCGCAAATACACTGGTTCCCGCAGAAACATTGCCGGTTCTTTTTGCCACGCTGTTGGTCGCCATCATACCGGTCCCTGCGTCTCCCTCAGGCGGACAGAAGGGGATTCCTGCCTTTAAATTTCCGCTGGCATCCAGAAGTTTAGCCCCTTCCTCCGTCAGAACTCCTGCTGCCTCCCCTGCGGTTAAAACCTTTGGCATAATGTCTCTCAACTTCCAGGGAAAGGCTTCTCCTGCAACCAGTTCATCAAACTGTTCCATCATGCGCCCGTGAAACTCTTTTGTATTGCTGTCAATGGGAAACATTCCCGCACAGTCTCCGATTCCCAGCACCCGTTGCCCAGTCAGCTTCCAGTGAACGTAGCCTTCCAAAGTTATGAGATAATCAATCTCCCGAACATGCTCCTCCTTATTGAGGATTGCCTGATACAGGTGGGCAATGCTCCATCTTTGAGGAATATGATAAGAAAACAATTGGGTCAGCTTCCCTGCTGCCTCCTCTGTCATGGTATTTCTCCACGTACGGAAAGGAACCAGGATTTCTCCATTCTTATCAAATGCCATATAGCCATGCATCATCGCGGAGAAGCCGATGGCTCCGATGGTAGTCAGCGTTTCCCCATATTGATTGTAAACGTCCTGTGCCATCTTTTTGTAGCTGTCCTGGACTCCTTTCCAGATATCAGCGATGGAATAGGTCCATATTCCATTTTCATACCGGTTTTCCCAATCATGGCTGCCGGAGGCGATGGGGTCGTGATTTTCATTGATTAATACTGCTTTGATTCTGGTGGAACCAAGTTCCATTCCCAGAGCGGTCCTGCCTTCCCGAATCGCCGCTGCAATTTCTTTTTCCTTCATTTGAAACCCCTCCTTAAAATAGGCCCGCCTCTTTTAAAAGGGGCGGGCCCCGCAAAGTATTTACCGGAATACCACTGAATTCCACCTTAATTCATTTTTTAAATCCCGGATATTTGTTTTTTCATCAATGTAAACGGCTTCAATTCCCATGGATTCCGCCCAGTCGCCCATCTGCTCGGCGGTTAAATCATAGGAAAACGCCGTATGGTGAGCGCCTCCCGCCAATATCCAGCTTTCCGCTCCGGTTGTTAAATTGGGTTCCGGAGTCCAGAATGCGGTGGCTACGGGAAGCTTTGGCATTGGTTTTTCCGTCTTTTTGCAGTTTACCGTATTGATGATCAGGCGGAACCTGTTGCCAAGATCAATGAGAGAGGTGGCAATCCCTTTTCCTTCCTTTGCGGTAAACACCAGCCGGGCCGGATCTTGTCTGTTCCCCATAGACAGCGGGTTCACTTTAATGCCGATCTTACCATCTGCAATGCTGGGGCATACCTCCAGCATATGAGACTGAAGAATCCCTTCTTTTCCGGGAACCAGATTGTAGGTATAGTCCTCCAGAAAAGACGTGCCCTTTGCATCCGTTATGCCCTCTGTCATGAGCTTCATAAGCCGGACCATGGCTGCTGTCTTCCAGTCTCCTTCTCCTCCAAATCCATATCCCTTCTCCATGAGACGCTGGATGGCTAGTCCCGGAAGCTGTTTTAAGGAACCCAGATCTCCGAAATGGGTCACAATTGCCTGATAATCCTTATCCACCAAAAAACGTTCAAACCCCAGCTCGATCTGGGCCTGAACGGCCACGTGGGCCTTAAATTCCTCCGGATCTCTCCCTTCGGTCAAAATTTCATATCTGCTGTAATACTCCTCCACCAAAGCCGATACATCGCCTGCTGCCACGTCGTTTACATACTCTGCGATCTCATTCACCGGATAAGCATCAATCTCCCAGCCGAATTTCATCTGGGCTTCCACCTTATCGCCTTCGGTCACCGCAACATTTCTCATATTGTCGGCAACACGGAGCACACGGATATGACTGCTTTCCATGATTCCAACTGCAGTACGCATCCAGTCCCCGATCCGTCTATGGACATTCTCATCATCCCAGAAGCCTGCAATGACCTTTCTCACGATCCCCATTCTGGTCACCATATGGCCGAATTCCCGGTCCCCGTGGGCCGACTGGTTCTCATTCATGAAATCCATATCTATGGAATCATAAGGAATCTCCCGGTTAAACTGGGTGTGCAGATGAAGGAGAGGCTTTCTGTACTCCTGAAGTCCCAGAATCCATGATTTTGCCGGGGAAAAGGTGTGCATCCAGGTAATGACCCCTGCACAGGTTTCCTCGGCATTGGCCTGCTGAAATAGGGCACGTATGGAAGTGTTGTCAATAAGTACAGGCTTTAATACCACCGGAAACGGAAGTATCCCGCAGGAATTAAGCCGTTCCGTAATAATTGCCGAATGTTCCGCCACATTTCTTAAACATTCTTCTCCATAAAGGTCCTGAGAGCCTGTTGCAAACCAGAATTGATACTGTTTTTTTACCATTTTTTTATCCCTTCTATTTTTATTTTCCAAGACGAATGACATTCCAGGAGGCTTTGTGCAGAGTACTTGTCATGATTCCTCCGTCGATGGCAGACTGGCTGGTCTGTTTTGGAGCCACCTTCTGGCTGAAAGGTCCGTTCTCCGCTTTTAAGTCATCCGATTCCAGTACAATATGCTCTAACACACGGTATCCTTCAAAGCTTCTTACATCGACCGTCATTTCCACATCTTCCGTAAGGCTCCGGTTTACTGCAAAAACAGTTAATTCGTTCTTTTCTTCATGATATACAGGTACCGCTTCCACTGCTGTTACATCCTCATGGGTGGCGGTATCAAACTTGGGCGTGCTGATAACTGGTAATAAAGCGGTGCCGCGGCCATATTTCGATGCATGCATAAACGGATAGAAAATTGTCTGCTTCCAGGCAGCTCCTCCCCCGGCTTCCGTCATGATCGGTGCAATCACATTCACAAGCTGTGCAAGGCATGCGATTTTCACACGGTCCGCATGTTTTAATATTGTGATTAACATAAGCCCCACTAAGAGAGCGTCTTCAAAGTTATAGATATCCTCCAACATTGGCGGTGCTGCCTGCCATGGATGGTTTTCTGTAATATCATTATCCGCCGCATTGGAATGATACCACACGTTCCATTCATCAAAGCTGATTTTGATATCCTTTTTGCCCCTCTTTTTCGCTTTTACAAAATCACAGGTAGCTGTAACTGTACGGATAAACTGATCCATATCATCGGAACAGGCAAGAAAATCTGCGGAATCATTTTTCTGGTTGCCATAGTACTGATGCATGGAAACGTAATCCACATAATCATAGGTGTGTTCCAGGGTGACTGCTTCCCAGTCAGGGAATGTAGGCATGGTCAAAGAAGAGCTTCCGCAGGATACCAGTTCAATGGAGGGATCAATAATCTTCATGGCTCTTGCTGTTTCTTCTGCCAAGCGTCCATACTCCTCCATGGTCTTATGGCCCAGCTGCCACGGACCATCCATTTCATTTCCCAGACACCAGGTCTTGATGTTGTGGGGTTCCTTATATCCATGACGAATCCTCAAGTCACTGTATTTGGTATTTCCCGGATGGTTGCAGTACTCCAATAAATTGCATGCATCTGCAATGCCTCTGGTTCCCAGATTCACCGCCATCATCACATGGGACCCCACATCCCTGGTCCATTTGGTGAATTCATTCAATCCCACCTTATTTTCCTCAATGCTTTTCCATGCAAGTTCCAAACGTCTGGGGCGCTCAGAGACAGGACCAACACTGTCTTCCCAGTAAAAGCCTGAAACAAAGTTGCCGCCCGGATACCGGATAATGGGAACATTCAATTCCCGGATCAGATCCTTTACATCGGCACGAAAACCATTTTCGTCAGCAGTCGGGTGTTCCGGAGCGTATATTCCGTCGTATACGGCACGGCCAAGATGCTCGATAAAAGAACCGTAGATCCTCTCATCGATTTCTGCAATGCAAAATTCCTTATCTATTACCATTTTCACTTTGCTGTATGCCATTTGATATCCCATCCTTTCTGAATTTGTTTCAGTTACTTATTCACCAAATGCTTTGCGGTAATCTTCCTGGAACTTTACAATTCCCTGATCGGTCAAAGGATGCTTTGTCATCTGCTCCAGCACCTTATATGGTACGGTTGCAATGTCCGCTCCGTACTTTGCACAGTCAATCACGTGGACGGGATTGCGGATACTGGCCGCAATGATCTCAGTCTCAATATCATGAAGGGAAAATATCTCCATAATATCCTGGATTAATTCAATTCCCGGCATGGAAATATCATCAAGCCTGCCTAAAAACGGGGAAACATAAGAAGCGCCGGCCCTGGCTGCCAGCAACGCCTGGGCTGCTGAAAATACCAGGGTTACATTGGTTTTAATTCCTTCCTTTGTCAGAACCTTTACTGCTTTCAGCCCCTCTGCGGTCATTGGGATCTTAACCACCATGTTGGGATGAATCCCGGCGATCTGGCGCCCTTCTTCCATCATTCCTTCGGCATCTGCTGTTGTGGCTTTTACCTCTCCGCTGACCGGACCGTCTACAATGGAAGTTATCTCTTCAATCACCTGCTTAAAATCCCTTCCCTCCTTTGCGATCAACGAAGGGTTGGTGGTCACACCGCAGATAATTCCCATGTCATTGGCCTTTCTGATTTCCTCAATGTTTGCCGTGTCTACAAAAAACCTCATACATTTCTACCTCCTGCTTTCTCCATAAGAATGAGAGCCTCATCCTCTTACTATCAATGTATAACTTGTACGCACCATTGCACAAGTTGTTTTTTTGTTTCACAAATTGGGTTTGACAAAAAACGGACAAAAACAGAGGCTTGGCTCCATTCTATCACTCTATAGAATTATATTTTTGATTTGTTGAGACATGCATATTTTTATGATTTAAAAAATACAAGAGAAAAATTTAGGTCAGGGCTATGATTAAAACTACTGAAAAAACTTCACCTTGCTTTGAAATAATAAAACGCCAGCTTTTACCATATTTATCCAATTATGATGTTTCCTACAGGTATTAAGCACAAAAAATGATAAATCATCACTTAATTTCTATATTTTTTTAATGATTTTCTATATAAACAAGACATTTTGCATAATTTTATTTATTTGATTGGTAAATGTTTGTTGACACTTTTTCATCAATATGGGGTATATTATTATTTGTAACCCCCCCAATACATTATATAGTTTTTGCTACACCCCATAAGAAACGAAATACCTTCTCCGAAAAAAGACCAGCTACCCCAGCTGGTCTTTTTCATTGTTGTTTATTTTTTTCCTTTTGTGTTCCGGCGTTCTTTTAACATCCGTTCAAAGGCTTCCGCATCGCCTTCTGCCTTTAAACGCCGCCTTCTCTCTTCTCTCCGAAGCTCACTTTGTCTGAATTCTTTTTTTCTTTTATATGCCACAAATCCCGCAGCGGCTCCGACGATCAGCAACGCACCTGCAATCCCTGCTGCCACAACTCCAAACGAATGACTGTCTGTTGTCTTCTTATCGGCAGGCGGTGTCACTTCTTTTCCGTTTTCCGTCTTTGGTTCCGTGGTGTTTTCCGGAGTTTCCTCACCGGACTCTGCCGCACCGTTCTTTGCAGTCAAGTATGCCTGGCCTACGTTCCGGTCATTATAAGTATACTGAATCAGAGCAACCGCTCCTTTGGGACTGTTTTTTGGAAGTTCTGTTACCAGAGACTCTTCCGCATCGGAAAACTTCGCGTCTTTTGGAAGAGTGATAAAGCGTTTGGGTTCCAGCTCCAGATCGGAAGGCTTATAGGCAGTCTTCCCCACCGTAACCGGATCATCTCCCTGCGTATATTTGGTTTCATTTCCATCCAGCGGTACATTCTGAAAACGGTCGTATCCGAACTGCAGAAGATTTTTTCCGTCAATAAAATACTGCTTGGGACTTCCTTTCAGAATAACGGAAATAAGTCTTCTTCCATCCTGTTCTGCGTAAGTGACCAGCGTATTCCCCGCTTTTATCAAATACCCTGTTTTTCCTGCAACCGCTGCCGGGAAATAGAATTCACTGGATGAATCCTTTGTTTTTACCAGTCGATGTTCATTATAAATGGTCAGTCCCTCCGGATTATTGGCAGTAGGAGGGATGTCATGGCTTAACGCAGAACTGATTTCCACCAGTTTTTTGTTGCCGTATGCTGCTTTTGCAATGATGGCCATATCATAAGCGGTAACATACTGGGTGTCTCCGTTCAGTCCCGACGGATTATCAAAGTGGCTTTCCGTACATCCAAGCTCTTCGATTTTTTGATTCATCATTTTGACAAAGCCTTCTCTGCTTCCAGCCACATGTTCTGCCAGCGCATTGGCAGCCTGATTACAGGAATGAAGAATCAGGGAATACAGGCAGTCTTCTACAGAAAGCTTATCTCCATCGGTTACATTTAACTTATTGCCGCTTCCTGCTTCCACGTTATAGATGGAATCCTTGGAAAAAGTAACCATATCCTCAGGGTCGGCATGTTCAAGTACAATAAGAGCAGTTAATATCTTTGTGATACTGGCAGGGGGATATGCATTATGTATATTCTTCCCAAATATAACTGCTCCTGTATCTGCATCAATAACAATCCCGGCTTCTGCCTGAACGTCCGTATCTGACGGCCAGTCCGGTTTTGCATATACAGTCATAAGAAACAGCTGGCTGATTAATATGCAGCACAGCAATAGTTTTAACTTACGTTTCACGTATCAATCCTCCGACATGAAACATGCCCTAAAACCGCACAAAGACAAGTATACGGTTTTAGGGCAATATTTTACTTTGCGTAATCTGTTACTCTGGACTCCCGGATCACGTTGACTTTAATCTGTCCCGGATATTCTAAGGATTCTTCGATCTTCTTTGAAATATCACGAGCCAAAAGAATCATACCGTCGTCATTGATCTGTTCGGGAACTACCATAATCCGAACTTCACGTCCTGCCTGAATGGCAAAGGACTTGTCCACTCCCTTAAAGGAATTGGTAATATCTTCTAACTGTTTTAATCTGTTTGTATATGTCTCCAGAGTCTCTCTTCTGGCTCCAGGCCTTGCTGCAGAAATAGTATCCGCTGCCTGGACAATGCAGGCGATAAGGCTCTGTGGTTCAACGTCCCCATGGTGGGATTCCACGGTATTCAGTACGATGGGAGATTCTTTGTATTTTCTGCAAAGCTCCACACCAAGCTGAATATGAGAACCTTCCATCTCATGGTCAACGGCTTTCCCAATGTCATGTAATAAACCAGCACGCTTGGACATACGGATATCAAGACCGATCTCCCCAGCCAATAAACCGGATAACTGAGCCACTTCCATGGAATGTTTTAATGCATTCTGTCCATAGCTTGTCCTGTATTTCAGTTTTCCAAGCAGTCTGATGAGTTCCGGGTGAAGACCGTGAATTCCCACTTCAAGAGCGGCGGCCTCTCCTTCTTCACGCATATTGGTTTCTACTTCTTTCTGTGCCTTCTCTACCATTTCCTCAATTCTGGCTGGGTGAATTCGCCCATCCACAATGAGTCGTTCCAATGCAATTCTGGCCACTTCTCTACGAACCGGATCAAATCCGGACAATACAACTGCTTCCGGGGTATCATCAATAATGAGTTCCACACCCGTAAGGGTTTCTAACGTACGAATATTACGGCCTTCCCTTCCGATGATCCTGCCTTTCATCTCATCGTTAGGAAGCTGTACTACAGAAACCGTGGTTTCTGCCACATGGTCTGCCGCACATCTTTGAATGGCTGTGACCACATACTCTTTTGCCTTTTTATCGGCTTCTTCTTTTGCTTTGTTTTCAAGTTCCTTAATTAATTTCGCAGTGTCATGTTTTACATCATCTTCAACAGATTTTAAAAGATATTCTTTTGCCTGTTCGGAGGTAAGTCCGGAAATTTTTTCCAGTTCCTGAATGCCTTTTTCATACAGTGATTCCACTTCGGCACTTTTCTTGTTCAGGGCATCCTCTCGAGCAGCAAGACCTGCTTCTCGTTTTTCCATAGCCTCAGACTTTTTGTCCAAGTTTTCTTCCTTGTTTAGTACTCGTCTTTCATAACGTTGAAGCTCAGCTCTTCTTTCCCTGGTTTCCTTTTCCAGTTCATTCTTAGTCCTTAAAGACTCTTCTTTTGCCTCAAGGAGAGCTTCACGCTTCTTTGTCTCAGCGGCCTTTAATGCTTCATCTATTATTTCCCGGGATTTTTCTTCTGCAGAACCGATCTTGCTTTCGTAGGTATTCTTACGGTAAGATATTGCAGCAGACCAGGCAATAAAAGCGACTATTACTGATGCCAAAATTACAAACAATACAGTCGTGAATACTGATACTGACACAGGAGCACCTCCTTATTAGATTTTCATTGTACAACAATACAACACTTCAATTTTAAACTGTTTTATACATTATGTCAAGTATTTAACCCCTGTTTCCGGTATACTTATACACATTTTCCTTATTGTCAGTCATCGTCATAAATACCGCCTAAAATACGGCTCACAGCTTCATAAGAGAAACCTTTTCTCGCCAGCGCGGCGATCACTTTACTCCGCTCTTTTCGGTCCATTTCTTCCAGGCTGGGGCACTTTTTCCGGATATACGCCTTGATTTGGGCTTCTTCATCTACCGGCTGTTCTTCTAATATATCCCGGATCACCTCTTTGTCCAGCCCTTTTCTCTGCAGTTCGTACCGGATCTGCTTCTCACTTTTTCTTCTGGAATTGTATTCCACGTACCGGCGTCCATAATCCTCATCGTTGATAAACCGGTGCTCCTTCAAAAAACCAATGGCATAATCAATGGCTTCTTTGGGGTACGCCCCATCCTTTAACTTTCGGATAAGCTCCTGCTCCGTCTTATCGGAGGCCTTTAACAGAAACAGGACCCTCTCTCTGGCCCTTTTGAATAAAACTTCATGAAGAAGCTCCTGGTAAGACTCCTCTGAAAAAAGCTGTCCTTCTTCTATTTTAAATCTTTTTAGATCCCCTCTATAAAGAACAAGAGTAAAGTCCTCATCAAAAATGACTTTACTCCTGCGTTTATCGACGGGCAAAATCTCAGTTACTAACATACATGCCCCTTATTCTATCTATCATTCTTTAGATCATCGGGAAAGGATTATTCCTTGCCGTCAACTGCTTTACTGTCGGCTGCTTTACTGTCATCCGATTTGATTCTTTTGCTTTCCTTTGCAGCTGTTCCATCTGCTCCCTGTGCAGCTGCACCGCCCTCTATGGGCAGATTGTAGTTCTCCCGGACTTTATTCTCGATCTCCATGCAGATCGCCGGGTTGTCATGAAGATAGGTCTTGGCATTCTCCCGGCCCTGACCGATCTTGGTATTGTTATAAGCAAACCATGCTCCGCTCTTTTCCACGATGTTCTCCTTTACCGCCAGATCCAGAACATCACCTTCTGTGGAAATTCCCCTTCCGAACATGATATCGAATTCCGCTTCCTTAAATGGGGGAGCGATCTTATTCTTCACCACTTTCACACGTACCCGGTTTCCTACCATATCTCCGCCCTGCTTTAATGTCTCAATCCTGCGGATGTCCATACGGATGGAGGCGTAAAACTTGAGGGCCCGTCCGCCGGTGGTAGTCTCGGGGCTTCCGAACATAACGCCCACCTTCTCACGAAGCTGGTTGATAAAGAGGACGATACAATTGGATTTGCTGATAACTGCCGTCAGCTTTCTTAATGCCTGGGACATAAGTCTTGCCTGAAGGCCAACATGGCTGTCGCCCATATCCCCCTCAATCTCTGCCTTTGGAACCAGTGCTGCCACAGAGTCTACGATTACGATATCCACGGCTCCCGAACGGACCATAGTTTCGGTGATCTCCAAAGCCTGTTCCCCGTTATCCGGCTGGGAAATGTAAAGGTTGTCAATATCCACACCAATGTTCTTTGCATATACAGGATCGAGCGCATGCTCCGCATCAATAAAGCCTGCGATTCCTCCGCGCTTTTGAACCTCCGCAATGATATGAAGCGCAACCGTAGTCTTACCACTGGACTCCGGTCCGTAGATCTCTACCACTCTTCCCTTTGGAATTCCGCCAAGGCCCAATGCAATATCCAGACTCAGTGCTCCCGTAGGAATGGTCTCCACGTTCATATTCGTTCCGGTATCGCCCAGCTTCATGACGGAACCTTTTCCATATGCTTTCTCTATCTGTGTAAGGGCGGCATCAAGTGCTTTCAGCTTATCATCTTTATTCATAGTATCCTCCAACACGAACAAATGTTCTTTTTCTAATTATAATAATAGTATACTTTACAGCAAATGTCAACCAGAAATTTAGACTTCTGAGACCAATGGACATCACACTCCCTGCCTGTCCGGCTAAAAATTCATACCTGTTATGGAAATCCCGGCGAAACGCCTGATAATGAATGGAAGAAAAAGGCGATATGCCTTTAGACTGTAAGGCTACTATAACACAAGCCCCCCAAGTCTGCAAGTTTTTTTAGAGTCCGGTGTTTTTAGTGTCCGGACCTGCCGAAGCCAAACGGCGGGGTCCGGATCATAATTCAGTATAAAATCACAGCAAAAGCCGTTCGACATCCAAAAGTCCCCAGCCCTGCTGGTTTATGGGAAGTCCTAAATCCACGGCTCTTTCGCGAAGCATAAGCTTAACATCCCGGTTGCTCATATAAGGATATTTCTGAAGAAGAAGCGCAATCGCCCCTGATACCAGGGGCGTTGACATTGACGTGCCGCTTTTGCTCTGGTATTCTCCTGGTTCATTGGAGCAGCTCATAATTCCTGCGCCTGGGGCGATGATTTCCGGCTTGCAGATACAGGCTCCCGTAGGACCTCTGCCCGAGTAATCAATCATCCGGTTTCCCATAACATTGACCTCTTTGTAATCGTCGGAACAGCCCACCGTGATCACCTTCCGGCTGATCCCCGGAGTTGTGATGGTATTGGTCCCCGGCCCCATATTACCGGCTGCCACACAGACAACCAGGCCGTCATCCCAGGCCGCATTTACCCCGCGCACAAGAACTGAATTTTCCGTCATCCCTTTTCTTGAAAAGGAACCCACAGAAATATTCACGATACGGATTCCGTATCTTTCTCTGTTGTCACGGACCCATTTCAATCCGGCCAGCACATCGGAGGCATAACCGTTTCCTTTTTTATCCAGGACCTTCAGCATTATGATATGGCACTCCGGTGCAACCCCCATATACTTTCCGTCTGAAGCATTTCCGCTTCCACCAATGATTCCTGCAATGTGGGTCCCATGACCATTATCGTCATAGGCATCCCGCCTGCGGTGTACGATATCTGTAAAAGCTGCTACTCTATGTTCAAAATCCTCATGGAGAAAAATTCCCGTATCAAGCACTGCAACTCCGACTCCCCGTCCAGTAAGTCCCATGCGATAAGCCGCTTCACAATGTATTGCCTCTCTTACTTGATTCACAGTCCACTACCTGATTCCTTTTTTATTAAGATATTCCAAGTAGACTCCCATGGTTTCTTTTCAGAGGCAAAATTTTCAATGGTTTCTTTTTCCTGCCGGAATGATATTAAGAAAATCTTCAGAATCTATTCAAATAATATACAAACTTTTCCAAGTGGGGTGTGATATACTTATGTCATAAGAAATGCACAATGTATAGCAATTATCCTTTTACCCTTTTTGAAATCCGAAAATCCTAAGAAAAATCCCCCCTGTGTCTTACGGCACAGGGATTTTTCTGTTTTAAGAACAAAAAATAAGGAAATGGCTAAGAAAGCCATTTCCCGCTCCAGCGATTGAGCTGAAGTTAATATTTTATATCTTTTAAGATGTCGCAAAAATCAAAGGTTGCAAAATAATCCTTGGGTGTCTCGGCTCTTCTTATCATCTGGACACTTCCATCTTCTTTTAAAAGCAGCTCTGCAGATCTTAACTTTCCGTTGTAATTGTAACCCATGGCATATCCATGAGCGCCCGTATCATGGATGAATAGCAAATCTCCCATAGCAATCTCAGGAAGCATCCGGTCAATGGCGAATTTATCGTTGTTTTCACAAAGGGAACCAACGACATCATACTTGTGGCTGCACACCTGGTCTTCTTTCCCCATGACCGTAATGTGATGATATGCCCCGTACATGGCCGGACGCATCAGATTCACAGCACAGGCATCTACACCGATATACTCTTTATAGGTATGTTTTTCATGAATGACCTCGGTCACAAGTCCGCCGTAAGGCCCCAGCATGAAACGGCCAAGCTCCGTATAAATGGCAACCTCTCCCATTCCTGCCGGTACCAGGATCTCTTCATAAACCTTTCTTACACCTTCCCCGATGGCCAGAATATCGTTGGGCTCCTGTCCCGGGCGGTAAGGAATCCCGATCCCTCCGGATAAGTTAATGAAACTGATCTCCGCTCCCGTTTCCTCTTTGAGCTTCACCGCAAGTTCAAAAAGTACCTTTGCAAGCAGAGGATAATACTCATTGGTCACCGTATTGCTGGCGAGAAATGCATGGATGCCAAACTTTTTGGCCCCCTTGCTCTTTAAGATCCGGTAAGCCTCAAAAATCTGCTCCGTGGTCATTCCATATTTGGAATCTCCCGGGTTATCCATGATATCATTGCTGATTTTAAATATTCCACCCGGATTATAACGGCAGCTGATAGTTTCCGGAATGTATCCAATGGCTTTTTCCAGAAAATCAATATGAGTGATATCATCAAGGTTGATAATTCCCCCCAGCTTTTCTGCATACCGGAACTCCTCCGCCGGTGTGTCATTGGAAGAAAACATAATATCGGAGCCGGAAAAGCCTATGGCATCAGACATCATAAGTTCCGTCAAGGAGGAGCAGTCGGCCCCGCAGCCATAATCCTTTAAAATGTTTAAGATAAACGGATTTGGTGTGGCTTTGACTGCAAAGTACTCCCGGTACCCTTTATTCCAGGAAAATGCCTGTTTTAATTTTTCCGCATTCTCCCTGATCCCCTTTTCATCATAAATATGAAAGGGAGTTGGATATTCTTTCACTATTTCACTTAATTTCTCCTTGGTAACAAATGGTTTCTTTTCCATAGCTTTCCTCTCCTCTCGTAAGTCCTACTATGCAGAAAGAGCCTGTCTCAGGCACATCTGCTGGTAAGCTACATTGTACCGGGGATAGACTCTTTTGTCCACTCTTTTTTTGTATAATTATTCAGAATTATTTCATTTATCTAATTTACATTAACCACACGCATGATATTGGTATGAGCGGCTGACTCATGCTTTCTGACTGGATTGACCACACCGGCAGTTACTACTACCGTGTCGTTCTCCTTTACAACTCCCTTTTCCTTTAACAATTCAATAGAGGAGTAAATCAGCACATCCGTAGATTCCGCACGCTTTGCATGATATGGCTTAACGCCCCAATATAACTGCATCTGACGAAGTGCAGAAGAGCTTGGAGACAATCCGATGATCTGGCTTTCCGGTCTCCATTTGGATAACAGTCTTGCAGTAAAACCGGTGATGCTGGGAGCTACGATAGCCTTTGCCCCTAAGTCTCTGGCGGTTGCTACAGAAGAATAGCATACTGCATTGGATACGTTATGTTCATTGGCTGCTGAAACTCTGCGCTGACGGAAACCATTGTAATCCAGATGTTTTTCTGTCTCTTCTACAATAGAAGCCATCATGGAGAGTGCTTCCACCGGATATTTACCCATAGCAGTCTCACCGGAAAGCATTACTGCATCGGTGCCGTCATAAACAGCGTTTGCAACGTCCGTCACTTCCGCTCTGGTAGGACGGGGGTTACGGATCATGGAATCAAGCATCTGAGTGGCAGTGATAACCGGCTTGCATGCCACATTGCATTTTTCAATGATGCTCTTTTGTACAAACGGAACTTCCTGTGCCGGGATCTCAACTCCCATATCACCGCGGGCAACCATGATTCCGTCGCTGGCTTCGATGATATCGTCAAGGTTTTCGATTCCCTCTGCATTTTCAATCTTAGCAATGACACCCATATTAGAACCGTTCGCTGCCAGGATCTCTTTGATCTCACGGATGGCATCTGCAGTACGGACAAAGGAGGCAGCGATAAAGTCAAATCCCTGCTCGATTCCGAACTGGATATCTAACTTATCCTTATCGGTCAGTGCCGGAAGCTTGATCTTAACGTTTGGTACATTAACGCCTTTTCTTTCTCCCAGCTCTCCGCCGTTTACAATTCTGCAGACGATCTCTTTGCCTTTTACTTCCAGAACCTCCAGCTCAATCAGACCGTCATCAATAAGAATGCGGTTTCCGGGAACCACATCTTCTGCAAGGCCTTCATAGGTAATGTGGCCTCTGACGGCATCACCGACAATATCCTCACTGGTCAGTGTATAAGTATCGCCTTCCTTTAACATCACCTTTTTGCCATCCTGCAAAACACCGGTACGGATCTCCGGCCCTTTCGTATCAAGAAGTGCTGCGATCGGCAGATCCAGTTCTTCACGGATACTTTTCAGCATTTCAAGGCGCGCCTTCTGTTCTTCATAGTCACCGTGTGAAAAATTAAATCTGGCAATGTCCATTCCGTGTTCAGCCAGTGCCTTCATTACGTTACGGTCATTCGTATTTGGTCCCATCGTGCAAATAATCTTTGTTTTCTTCATTATTATCCTCCGTAGCTAATTGATCGTATTGTCGGCTGTGGGGTGGTCCGACGTTACATGTTTATGTGTATACAAATGCTCAGAACAGTATTCAAAACTGCCTTCACATTTTGAACAATAACGGAAATCCAGGTCCGGAGAATCTTTTTCGGTACGTCCGCATACAGCGCACTTATGGTGGGTTCCCCCCTGGGGCATGATTTTCATCTGTTTCTGAAAATGATGCTTTCTTTTGATCTCTTTCGGATTGAACCGGCTTAAATTCCGAGTCAAAAGGAAAAAGAGGATAAAGTTAAATAGAGACATAAAAATTGTGACTCTGGTTGCCATGTTGCCGGCAATAAAGCCGTAAAGGAAATATAGCCCGTTGAAGATGGCCAGCCACTTGGCTTTCACAGGAATCACGAAAAACAAAAGGAATTCCAAATCCGGAAATGTTGCAGCAAAAGCAAAGAACAGGGAATAATTAAGAAATTCCGTTGTTAAATATACTGTCTTCCCCATTAACAGATAGACAACCAGCGCTGCCGCCACATGACCGATGACTCCCATAAAGAAATAAACATTAAAGCGGAATGCTCCCCAGATTCTCTCCAGGTTCTGGCCCAGCATATAATACAGATACATACTGATCAGGCTGAACAGCAGATTGGTACTGCCGGGAGGATAGATCATAAACGTTACGATCCTCCATACCTGGCCTTTAAGAATCATTCCTGCGTCAAGGGATAGGTACTGCCAATAAAATCCCGGTGCAAAAAGTTCCATAAGAAGTCCTACACCGTACATTCCGATGATATAATACATCAGATTTGAAATCGCATATTTCTTAAATTTGCGCTCCAGATTATAGAAAAATTTCATGCTACCTTCCTTTTCCTAAGATTAAAACAGATCTTTTTTTGAAAAAATCCACGCGACAATCAGTGTCAGGGCAAGTGTAAATCCTAATACAATCACAAACCCGTAAGGACTGTTGGCAAACGGCATCCCCTGGGTGTTTACATTCATACCATAAAAGCTTGCCACCATCGTAGGGATGGACATGACAATGGTAATGGTTGCCAGAAACTTCATTACAATATTTAAGTTATTGGAAATTACAGAAGCAAACGCATCCATGGTGCCGCTTAATATGCCGCTGTAGATATTCGCCATCTCGATGGCCTGCTTGTTCTCAATGATGACGTCTTCCAAAAGATCCGTATCTTCCGGATACTTTTTGATTTTTTCATTGCGCATGAGTTTTTCAAGCACCATCTCATTGGACCGCAGGGAGGTGGTAAAGTACACAAGGCTCTTTTCCAGTTCCAGAAGCTCAATAAGCTCCCGGTTCTTTGTCGACTTGTGGAGCTTTTCCTCAATCACTCCGCTCTTTTTATCAATGACTCTTAAATATTGCAGATAAAGTGACGCATTCTTATACAGAATCTGCAGAATAAAACGGGTTTTCATGTACGTATGGAAATCCCTGACCCGGCCATCCATAAATGCATTCAGTACCGTAGTATCTTCCAGACATACCGTAATAATGGCCTCATCTGTTGTTATTATGCCCATGGGTATGGTTACATACCAATCTTTGTCATTCCGTTCCTCAATAGTGGGAACATCCACCAGGATCAGCGTGTAATGATCCTCTGTCTGGATTCGGGAGCGCTCTTCCTCATCAAGCGGTGCTCTTAGGTCATCCGGATCAATCTTATAGGTATTGGCAATCTCCAGAATCTCCGTAGCGGTGGGGTTTGTAAGCGCTATCCAGGAACCTGGAGAAAGCGCATCCTTTTGTTGGATCAGACCGTCCTCTGTTTTATATATCTGTATCATAGCGTTTCCCCCTTCCACTGAAAATATTTTAGAAAATCCCTTGGCGGACTTTGACCTATACATTATAAAATCCCCAACCATATTTGTCAAACAAAATGGTACCTGATTTTGTGAACTTAAACAAATTTTGCTAGATTTAACATTAATTTAGCATGTTATGACAATTGTAATATTTCTTATTTTATGTTAAACTGATGTTCGGTGAGCCAGCAACTTACTTCTACACAAAAGGAGGCAGGGGATACCCCCGCACATATGAGTACATACAACACATTAGGAATCGATATCGGTTCCACTACTGTTAAAATTGCAATACTAAATGAAAAAAATGAATTATTATTTTCTGATTATGAACGGCATTTTGCTAACATACAGGAAACACTTGCGGGCCTTTTAAAAAAGGCCTTTGATAAACTTGGCCCTATGAATTTACGTCCGGGCATTACAGGTTCCGGAGGACTGACCTTATCCAAGCATTTAAAAGTTCCCTTTGTCCAGGAGGTCGTGGCAGTTGCCACTTCCCTTAAGGATTATGCCCCACATACGGACGTGGCAATCGAACTTGGCGGAGAAGATGCAAAAATTATTTACTTCACCGGCGGCATTGACCAGCGTATGAACGGCATCTGTGCCGGAGGAACCGGTTCTTTCATTGACCAGATGGCGGCTCTTTTACAGACCGACGCTGCTGGCCTTAACGAATATGCAGTCAACTATAAAGCCATTTATCCAATTGCTGCCCGCTGCGGCGTTTTCGCTAAAACGGACATTCAGCCACTCATCAACGAAGGGGCTACCAGAGAAGATCTTGCGGCTTCTATCTTTCAGGCAGTTGTAAACCAGACCATCAGCGGACTGGCTTGCGGAAAGCCCATCAGAGGCCACGTTGCCTTCCTGGGAGGCCCCTTGCATTTTCTTCCGGAACTGAAAAAAGCCTTTATCCGTACCCTTCATTTATCCGGAGATGAGATCATCGCACCGGAACACTCCCATCTTTTTGCTGCCATCGGTGCGGCAATGAATGCAGTGGAGGCCACCGATGCCACCCTCTCTCTGGAGGAAATGATCTCCCGTTTATCTTCCGGAATCCGCATGGAATTTGAAGTAAAGCGTATGGAGCCTCTGTTTAAAGATCAGGCGGATTTTGATGAATTTATCACCCGCCACAGCAAACACACCGTGAAAAAAGGGGATCTGTCTTCCTATCACGGAAAGTGCTTTTTAGGAATCGATGCAGGCTCCACCACAACCAAAGTCGCCCTCGTAGGCGAAGACGGAACTCTGCTTTATAAATTCTACAGCAGCAACAACGGAAGTCCTCTGGCAACAGCCACCCAGGCGATGAAAGAGATCAAAGAACAGCTTACTGAGGACAGTGAGATCGTATGGTCCTGTTCCACCGGCTACGGGGAAGCCTTATTAAAGGCAGCCTTTCTTCTTGATGAAGGAGAAGTGGAGACCATTTCCCACTATTATGCAGCCTCCTTTTTTGAACCGGAGGTAGACTGCATTCTGGACATCGGCGGCCAGGATATGAAGTGCATACGCATCAAAAACGGCACCGTAGACAGCGTTCAGTTAAACGAAGCCTGTTCTGCCGGCTGCGGCTCCTTTATCGAAACCTTTGCCAATTCCCTGAATTATAAGGTGGAGGATTTTGCAGAGGAAGCAATTTTTGCAGAAAACCCAACGGATCTTGGAACCAGATGTACGGTATTTATGAACTCCAATGTAAAACAGGCCCAAAAGGAAGGGGCACCGGTTTCTGATATTTCTGCCGGTCTTGCCTATTCCGTTATTAAGAATGCCTTATTTAAAGTAATAAAAATTACAAGTGCTTCTGATTTAGGGAAGCACGTGGTGGTTCAGGGCGGTACTTTTTATAACAACGCAGTACTCCGGAGCTTTGAAAAGATCTCCGGCTGCCAGGCAGTCCGTCCGGACATTGCAGGCATTATGGGGGCATTCGGTGCCGCACTGATCGCACGGGAGCGCTATGAAGCGTCTGCAAAGACCACCATGCTGAGCCTTGATGAAATTTTGAATCTTCACTATGAGACTTCCATGACCCGATGCAGAAAATGCACCAACAACTGTGTTCTTACGGTAAACCGTTTTGACGGCGGACGTAAATTTATTTCCGGCAACCGCTGTGAGCGGGGGCTTGGAAAAGAGAAAGCCTCCAGTGATGTTCCGAATCTTTTTGATTACAAATATCACCGAACGTTTGACTATGAGCCTTTGGATGAGGCTGCTGCGGAGCGGGGCACCATCGGTATCCCGAGAGTTTTGAACCTTTATGAAAATTACCCCTTCTGGGCTGTTTTCTTTAAAACGTTAAAATTCCGCACCATTCTCTCCCCCCAGTCCACCAGAAAGATTTATGAACTGGGCATTGAATCCATTCCAAGCGAATCCGAATGCTATCCGGCCAAGATTGCCCACGGTCACGTGGAATGGCTGATCCGGGAAGGAATCAAAACTATTTTTTATCCCTGCATCCCTTATGAAAGAAATGAAACGCCTGATGCAGGAAACCATTTTAACTGTCCCATCGTCACCTCTTATGCGGAAAATATCAAAAACAACGTGGAAGGGATCCAGACAGAGAACGTACGGTTTTTAAACCCATTTATGGCATTTACCAACGAAGAGGTATTAACCTCCCGTCTGGTTGAAGTATTTAAAAACGAATTTAAAATCCCTGCCTCCGAAATTACCGCCGCGGCTCACGCCGCCTGGGAAGAGCTTATGGCTTCCCGCGCCGACATAGAGAAAAAGGGAGAGGAAACCTTATTATGGCTCAAGGAGAACGACCGTCATGGGATCGTACTGGCGGGCCGTCCTTACCACGTTGATCCGGAGATCAACCACGGCATTCCGGAACTCATTGCCTCCTTTGGTTTTGCAGTTCTCACGGAGGACTCGGTCTCCCATCTTGCAGAGATCGAACGGCCTATGGTGGTCACAGACCAGTGGATGTATCATACAAGACTCTACAAAGCAGCCACTCTCGTGAAACGGGAGCGGAATCTGGATATGATTCAACTCACTTCCTTTGGCTGCGGTCTGGATGCCGTAACGACAGACCAGGTTAGTGATATCCTTACCGGATCCGGCAAGATTTATACGGTTTTAAAGATCGACGAAGTCAACAACCTGGGAGCGGCCAGAATCCGTATCCGTTCCCTGATTGCGGCACTAAAGGTACGGGACAAAGAGCACTTTGAGCAAAACGTCGTATCAAGTGCTTATCACCGGGTGATGTTTACCAAAGAGATGAAACAGGATTATACCATTCTCTGTCCGCAGATGTCACCGATTCATTTTGACTTGATTGAACCTGCGATCCGTACATTCGGCTACAAGATCGAGGTCCTGCAGAATCACAACCGGACCGCCGTTGATACAGGACTGAAATATGTAAACAATGACGCCTGCTATCCCTCTCTCATCGTTGTGGGACAGATTATGGATGCGCTCCTTTCTGGCAAATACGATTTAGACCATACTGCCGTATTCATGAGCCAGACCGGAGGGGGCTGCCGTGCTTCCAACTATATCGGATTCATAAGAAGAGCGCTTGAGAAGGCAGGCATGGGCCAAGTTCCTGTGATCTCGGTCAATGCCAATAACATGGAGACCAATCCGGGCTTTAAGATCACACTTCCTATGCTGACAAAAGCGATGCAGGGTGTGGTTTACGGAGACGTATTTATGAGAGTGCTCTACGCCACCCGTCCTTATGAAAAGATTCCCGGTTCCGCCAATGCGCTTCATGAGAAATGGAAAAACCGGTGCATCGAATCTTTATCGAAGAAATCACCGGATATGATTACATTTTCCCGTAATATCAGGGGCATCATCAAGGATTTTGACAATCTGGAACGCAACGACATCCAAAAGCCGAAGGTCGGGGTGGTCGGCGAGATCCTGGTGAAGTTCTCTCCATTGGCAAACAACCATATCGTGGAACTTTTAGAGGCAGAAGGTGCGGAAGCAGTGATGCCGGATCTGATGGATTTCCTTTTGTACTGCTTCTATAACAATAACTTTAAAGCAGAGAACCTTGGCGGAGCGAAAAAAACCGCCACTCTCTCCAATATGGCAATCTCTCTGCTCGAATTCTTCCGAAAGACAGCAAAGCGGGAACTGACAAAGAGCAGACACTTCACCGCTCCTTCCCACATCGGAAACCTGGCAGATATGGCCAAGGATTTCGTTTCCATTGGGAATCAGACGGGGGAAGGCTGGTTCTTAACCGGTGAAATGCTGGAGTTAATCCATACCGGTACCAATAACATTGTCTGCACTCAGCCTTTTGGCTGTCTTCCAAACCACATCGTGGGCAAGGGCGTCATCAAGGAACTGCGGAAATCTTATCCGGATTCCAATATCATCGCTGTGGACTATGACCCTGGTGCCAGCGAGGTAAACCAGTTAAACCGTATTAAACTGATGCTGTCAACAGCACAGAAAAATCTGCAAAAAGACCAGACTTCTGTACAAGGCAGTCATTAAAGAATGAATATGAAGTTTTCTATAGAAAAAAGGCAGGTTTTCCTGCTTTTTTTCTTTTATTTTCCAATCCATTCTATCAATTACAGGTCTATCAATCGGCTTTTCTCCCCATATTATGGGCATTTTCTTATTTTTTTCTCCATTTGCATATTACCATTATTCGGAAATATTACAAAAGTATTAAATATTATCACATTTCTTACACATTCTTACGCCTTTTTTACATGGCTTGACCTTGGACCTGCTCCATGGTTTAAAGTCACACCAACAGCGGAACACGCTGGTTAAACAAAACAGGAGTTATGAAAGGAGATTACAATGAGAAAACAGAACATGAAATGGATTGTTCCCTGCGCAGCGGCGCTTTTTACCATAGGTGCCTCAATGACATCGTTTGCAGCTCAAGGCTGGACCGAGGAGAACAACTCCTGGGTGTATTATGACAACGATGGGGATCAGATAACCGATTCCTGGAGAAAATCCGGAGATAACTGGTTCTACTTAGATTCCGATGGCCAGATGGTAACCAGCAGCCTGATCGAATCTGATGATAACTATTACTATGTAAACTCCGTAGGTGCTATGGTCAGCAACGAATGGCGTGAAATCACCGTGGACGACAGCGATGACGAAGACGGCCAGGACACATTCTGGTACTACTTCGGCAGCAACGGAAGAGCTTATAAGGCTGGTAATTCCGGAAAAACTTCCTTTAAATCCATTAAGATCGCAAACGGAGAAGTTCATGACTATGCATTCGATTCAGAAGGCAAAATGCTCTATGGCTGGGTAAACGAGGATTCTACCCGTGTTACCGGTGATGATGCCTGGAAGGAGGGACTCTACTACTTAGGTGATTCTACAGACGGCGCTAAAACAAGCGGCGCATGGAAGTTACTTGAAGTAGTCGATGATGACAATACCAAAGATAACTTCGACGGCACCTACTGGTTCTACTTCGGACCCAATGGTAAAAAGCTGAAGGATACTACAAAAACCATTAACGGAAAGAAATACCGGTTTGATGAAAATGGTGCCGCTGAATCCGAATGGTATGAAAAAGCATCTGTTGCATCAGCAAGCAATCCAAACCAGTATTACAACCTTCCAGAGCAGTCCTGGCTGGCAAAAGGCTGGTTTAAGACCATTCCAAGCGAAAACGTTGATCAGGAAGCTTACGAAAACGGCGACGAGTACTGGTTCTATGCAAATAACAACGGAGATTTAATCACCAGCCAGATCAAATCCATCAATGGTTTAAGATACGGATTCAATGAAAAGGGCGAAATGCTTCACGGTCTTTACAAACTGACCTTCGATTCCAACAGAAAGATTGATTCTTACGATGAGATTGAGACAGAGGATGAATTCCCAACGGCAGATGACACCGCTTCTGTTTACTATTTCGGTAACTCTCCAAAAGAGGGCGTTATGGCTACCGGCAAAACCACCATTGATCTTGACGGCGAAAATTACACCTTTAACTTCCGTAAATCCGGAAGCAACAAGGGTGCCGGCTACAACGGAATCTACGATGACAGCATCTACATTCAGGGCCGTATGTTAAAGGCTGACAAGGATGAGAAATACAAAGTAGTTGAATTCGACGGCAAAGAATATCTGGTATCAACCTCCGGCAAACTTGCAAAGAACAAGTCAAACATCAAAGACGGAGATGACAAATACTACAAGACAAACAGTGACGGAACCATCAAAGAGTCCGGATACGACAAATTAAAGTAATACATCTATGAGAAAAGGCTGCTGCCACAAAAACACAGTAACAGCAGCCTCTATCATAAAGCAATACAAGTATAATAAACAGCAGTTACAAGCAGCTCAGTTCGGTTATCATATCGTTATAAACGAACATCACAATACAAGATACAATCAATCAACGCAAACAGCACAATGAAAAATATTAACGCACTTCCATCCTAATACAAATCAAAAAGAGCTTTGAAGATAGATATAATACCCTTCAAGGCTCTTTTTTTGATTCATTCCAACGGCTGAAACATGCCGATTTTTAAAAGAAAAAATTGGCATAATAATTCAGTCCAAACCGTTTACAATAATAAACGTAACAATCAATGAAGGAGGGTTTATCTATGTTAGCAAACGGGATTAATGAATGTATCCAATGTTCTATCGACAACTGTGAATATCACGCAAAAAAAGAAGACTATTGTACCCTTGACAGAATCAAGGTAGGTACCCATGAGCAGAATCCTACCCAAAAAGAGTGCACCGATTGTGAGTCTTTCAAAAACCAGGCATAAGCAGCCAAATCTAATTTCCTCCTAAAATGCTGTGCAGAATCCTCTGCGCAGCATTTTTATTGAGAAAAGGGTATCCCTAATGTCATTAGAGATACCCTCAACCAGTCATTTATTCATACAGCGGATATTTATCACAGATTTTTGTGACTTCGCTTCTGATGTAATCGGCTTTATGTTCAAAATCCGTAGCAGCCAGCCAGATACACTCTGCAATCTTATCCATATCTTCTTCCTTTAACCCTCTGGAAGTGATGGCTGGAGTTCCTATACGGACACCAGAGGTCACAAACGGGCTTCTCGGATCATTGGGTACTGCATTCTTATTTAACGTAATATAGACTTCATCACAGCGGTTCTGAAGCTCCTTACCCGTAACTTCCATTCCCTTTAAATCAATCAGCATCAGATGGTTGTCGGTTCCACCTGTTAAAATATTAAATCCCTGTTTTACAAGGGCTGCAGCAAGAGCTTTTGCATTCTTTACTACCTGCTCCTGATACGTCTTGAATTCAGGCTTTAACGCTTCACCCAAGCAAACTGCTTTGCCTGCGATGATGTGCTCCAAAGGACCGCCCTGTATTCCCGGAAACACCGCTTTATTAAAGTTGAACTTGTCAGCAGCCTCCTGGTTCGCAAGGATCAGTCCTCCTCTTGGTCCGCGGAGAGTCTTATGGGTCGTGGTGGTCACTACATCTGCATATGGAATCGGACTTTCATGAAGTCCTGCTGCAACCAGACCTGCAATATGAGCCATATCCACCATCAAATAGGCATTGACTTTATCTGCCACCTCACGGAACCGTTTAAAATCAATGGCTCTCGCATATGCACTTGCGCCAGCCACAATCAGCTTTGGCTTATGCTCGATTGCCAGACGCTCCATCTCATCGTAATCTAGGATTCCCTGGTCATTCACTCCATAAGGTACAATATTAAAATACAAACCGGAAAAGTTTACAGGGCTTCCATGAGTCAAATGACCGCCATGGTTTAAATTCATCCCCAAAACCGTTTCACCTGGCTTTAACATGGCAAGAAAAGCCGCCATATTTGCCTGTGCACCGGAATGAGGCTGAACGTTGGCGTAATCACAGCCGAACAGCTTTTTTGCACGTTCAATGGCGATGGTCTCTACAACATCCACTTCTTCACAACCGCCATAATACCGTTTTCCAGGATAACCTTCTGCATATTTATTTGTAAGTACAGTGCCCATTGCCATCATGACCGGTTCTGAAACAATATTCTCCGATGCGATCAGCTCTAAGTTTCTTCTCTGGCGTCCACACTCTTTTTCAATTGCCTCTCCGACTTCCTTATCATAGCCGGTAATAAACTTCATTACTTCATTTACCATGTCCATTCCCTCACTTTTCCTTTTGAAAACTGTGACTTTTGTATTTTGGTCGATTATATAGCTACTTTTTTATTATGTCAAGGCTTTCTGTCATTCATTTTGGAATCTTATAATTCTTTATAATGATCTGCAAAGACTTATTCCCGTTGTATTCGTTGACCGCAGGATAATAGATTACATCAAGTTTTCTGCAGTTTCCCAACTCCTCCAGAAAGGAATCACCGTCTGTAAACAGCAGGGCATCCATTGGCATTCCTTTTTCTGTGGCCAGGGAGAATTTTACTGCATTTCTATTTTTGCCCAGCACCCTGACGCTTCGTATGGATAAGCCCTTTTGGGCAAACAGAGGCTTTTCATTCCCCTGTCCAAAGGGTTCCAGTAAATTTAGTTCTTCAATCAGCGGTTCGCTTATGTACTCCAACGGCATGGGAACGTCGATCCACACTTTGCGGATAAAATCCTCCTCCTGAAGGGACGCCTGCTCATTCAGACATTTACGGAATTCCTCCACATTTTCCTTTTTCAGGGACAAGCCTGCTGCCATAGGATGACCTCCGAATTTCAAAAGCAGCTCTTTTACCCCCACCAATGCATCAAACATATGATAGTTTTCAATGGAACGGCCCGAACCTTTTACATTTTCCTCTCCATCGGTCAATACAAACGACGGCTTCTGAAAATGTTCCCTCAGCCTTCCGGCAATGATTCCAGCCAGGGATTCATGACATTCCGGCAAATATACCACCAGCACCTTATCTTCCTTATAACGTTCTTCTACCTGTTCCACGGCTTCTTGTGTTCCCTGTTTTGTCATGGACTTTCTCTGGTCATTGAGTTCCTTCAGCTCCAGTGCCATACGGTCCGCTTCTTCCTCATCCTCACTGAGAAGGAGAGAGAGGGCCAGTTTGGCTGTCTGAAGCCGTCCTCCCGCATTTAAGCAGGGACCGATCACAAACCCGATCTGGTAGGCGGTAATTTCACCCGGATCGAGATTGTTTTTTTCAATGAGTTTTCTAAGTCCCAGACTTTTGGTCTGTCCGATCCGTTTTAGCCCTTCCTTTACGATGATCCGGTTCTCATCCTGCAGCTTCATCACATCCCCCACTGTAGCAATGGCTGCAAATTCAAGCATTTCAAGCCATTTATCCTTGGAAATGGAACACGCTTCGTAAAGGGCCTGGACCAGCTTGTAAGCCACCAGGCCGCCGCAGATTTCGGGATAAGGATAAGAGCACAGCATTTGCTTGGGATTGATTATGGCATCTGCCGGAGGCAGAATCTCTTTTTCATTTTCCTTCATGATATCGTGATGATCCGTTACCAGTACCGTAAGCCCCAATTCCTTTGCCAGACGGATCTGAGCCGTTGCGGCAATCCCGTTATCACAGGTCAAAATGGTGTCAATGCCGTCTTCTGCCGCTGCCCGGATAATGGACTCGTTGATCCCGTACCCATCCTTTATGCGGTCCGGAATCTCATAATCTGCAACAGCCCCCACTTCCTGCAATGCCCGGTATAAAAGATAGGTGGAGCATACACCGTCAATATCATAGTCACCTACGATTCTTATCGGCTTTGACTGTCTGATCTTTTCTATCAGGATCTTAACAGTTACGTCCATATCCTTTAACAGGTGGGGACTGTATAGATCCTTTAACCCACCATGAAGATATTTTTCCACAGAATCCCTTCCTATTACATCCCGGTTGCGAATGATTCTGGCCGTAACCGGTGATATGTGATGGCACCTGGCCATTTCTTCAAAATCAGCACGTTTCGTCTGTAGCATCCATTTCTCTGCTGCCATGTTTCTTTCTCTCCCTGCCGGCCGGTTTGCACCGGCTTTTTTATCTGTCATATTACCGTGTTGCATTTTTAGTATATCAAATCCAGCTTCTCACTCCAGAGCTTCAGCTCTTTTCTTCTTTCCATGTAATCCGGGATTACACTCCCCACCACATTCCAGAACTCTCTGGAATGATTCATATGCAATCGGTGGGCTAGTTCATGAACCACCACATAATCCGCAAGCTCCGCCGGAAGCAGCACAAGCCGCCAGTTAAAATTCAGATTGCCCCTTGTACTGCAGCTTCCCCACCGGGTAGCCTGATCTCGTATGGCAATTTTTTCATAAGCTACCCCCATGTGCGATGCCCACCAGGCAGTCTTTTCTTCCAGATAGGCCCTTGCAATTTTTCGGTACCAGAGCTTCATTCCCTCCCTGACTCCTAATTCATAGGCTTCCCGATTATGTTCATCAAAAGGGCCTGTAATCGTAATTTTGCCGTCTGTTTTCCTGATCAGACAGTTTCTTGCTGAAGTGTCCGCAATTACAGAAAGAAGAATATTCTTTCCGAACAGAAGAACCACTGCCCCATTCTTCCAGGAAAATTCTTGCTTTTCCCGTAGTTTTTTCTGTACCTTACTGACCTGTTTATAAACCCATTCTTTATTTTCTAAAATAAACCCTTGCCCTGCTGCCAGGGAAACATAGCGGGGAATCTTGACCAGTACTTCTCCCTCTTTTGTCACCTGCAGCGCCATCGTACGACGGTTTGATGGTACAATTTTATAAGTACAAACGCTCCCGTCAGGAAAGGAAATCTGACCCGTTTTATTTTCTCCGTCATTATAAACTGTTTTCATACGCTTTTATCACTGCCTTTTTAATCTCTGCTCCCAATTATAGCGAAAAAGCCAGAAAGAAACAATAGAGATCTTTTAATAAGTAAAAGCACAGGATGTCCTAAGTGGTACCAGGTCTTCCAGTGCTTTCTATTTTTATATCCAATCAGTAAAGAAGTTATAATCCGTTATCTTTATAATAACCATCCTTTAATTCCTGTTCCGATAAGTTGAGCCTTTTTCCCCTCCGATCCATGTCTCGGACCAAAATCCCTTATTTTCACAGTTATAATACAATCTCACGTAATTCCAATCATCTATGGGAAATTTAAAAAAGTCCTTGAGTGATAAAGCAAAGAGTAACCATTTTATTTGGCTTCACTGTTTTATTTTCGTAAATTGAATGAGTTTCTGGATCGTATTAATATAATCTGTATTCATTTCCCTGGCTTCCCAGTTCACAATAAGATTGGACCGTAAACGTTTTGTCACATTGATTCTTGATGGATACTGATAATACCTTGCTGCTCCTGTCTCCGTAAGTCCATCTGATAACATGACCTTTTAAGAAAGAGAGCTCCATCTGTAAATCATTTAAGAAAGCGTAATTTCTTGTATCATGCGCATAAGCTCCATCGCGCTCCGGAACGGCACTGCTTTTCCCTGGGTCAGTTTGCCCTGCACTCTGCCCTGGAGACTGGAGTATAAACGGTATTCAATGGTGACTAACAGTGTTGCCCTTGCCTTTACCGCCCGCGATATTAATTGACTGCTATCCTGAAACCGAATCTTTGCTTTCACCGGCACATTGTTCTTACCTTCCATTCTATCCCGGTACTGATTCCCCATGCTGCGGCTTAAAAACCGGGGTTCTGTTGATGGATGGGGTGTCCCGATCCAGTTGCATATCTCATCAATTCTTAATACCAGCTCTCCCACATTCTTGAAAACAACAGGACGTTCCATATAGCAGCTAAGTATTTCTCCAAAAACATGGTCGTCCGCTTTCCCGTGCACACAGACAAGCATGGTACTGATTCGTTCCGTTGTTACCATAAAACTACAGTTTCTATACAGTTGGTCTGAGTTTCTCATAAGTCTTTTCCTTCCAATATTCTAAAATGGCCTTAGGTTCTGCCAGTGCTGTTAAAACGGTTTAAGACAGTTTCCAGTGTATTCACATATATCTGCGGATAGGAGCGGGTCTCCTTCTTTATGACCTTCAATGCTTCTGCTGCCTCCATGGAGGGTATATCCGCAGTGAAATAGTCAAACGTGTCGGCAACCATTACAATTTTTGCATATTCACTGATCCGTTCCTCTGTCAGTCTCTTAGGATAACCGCTTCCATCCATTCTTTCATGATGCTGCAAAATGATATTTCTACTGTTTTCCGGCAGTGAGCTGCCCGAAACATAACGTACTCCTAAAATACAGTGCCGTCGAAAAATTGCCTCTTCCTCCAGACTCCGTTCCGTAGGGATCTTCAAAATGCGCCTTGGTATCAGACGTTTCCCAATGTCATGAAAAAGTGCGCCCAGACCGATATCCGTTAAAATCACATCCGAATACCCCAGCTCCGCCCCCATCATCAGAGAAATTAAGGCCACATCTACAGAATGAGGATAAAGTCTGTCATTTCTTAAATTGAGGATTTTAATATACTCAGTCCATGGCTTTAGATCAGATTCATAAAGAATCTGGTTCATAATTCTGTATGCCCGCTCCAGCACCTGTTCCTTCAGCCGGTCGTTTATTTCCTTTGTTTCTTTTGTTTTCAGCAGATATCTGCTTTCATGGCTCATTCTACCACCTGCTTTCTTTTGTAATGGAAAATGCAACACTATACAGATATTGTTGCGTTTGCTGCAACTCCCAGTGTATGATTGAACATTGGAGTAATTTTGGAACAAATGCTGCAACAAAACTAGATGGAGGAAAGAAAAATGACAGTAGAACCGATCCGGGAAAAGGAAAAATTAGAACAAATGTATAATCTTCTATATAACCGGAACCCCAAATATGCAGTAATTTTTAAGTTTGGAATCAATACAGGGCTAAGAATCAGTGATATCATACCAATCCGCGTAAGCAGCATCTTTCTTGATGATGGCAGTTTCAAGGATTATTTTTCATTGATCGAAAAAAAGACAGGAAAGCAAAAGAAAATCAAACTAAACGAAACACTGAGAAGTACTTTGACCAGTTACGTTTTGGAGAAGTGTCTGACCGGAGAAGATTATCTTTTTCCCAGTCAGAAAGGCGGTTATGTGGGAAGAATTCAGATATACCGTATTTTAAAACAGACGGCATACACTCTTGACGTTGAGAACTTTGGTACTCACAGCCTTAGAAAAACATGGGGATACTGGACTTACCGGATTTCCCAGTACAATATTGGGCTCATTATGGACACGTTTAACCACAGCTCTCCTACGGTAACACTTCGTTATATTGGAATAAATCAGGATGAGAAAGATGAGCTTTATGCACTGGTTCAGCTCTAGAATTGAAGAAATAAACAAAAAATGGCTTGTATTATTGACACAACAGTTAGTACTCTCTATAATATTCATTATAAAACGCAACAATATCTGTATATTGTTGCATTTTTCCCATTAATTTACTCATGTTTACGATATTATAATAGAACATATTAGGGGGAATTATTCTATTATGGTTCCAAAATATTCCATTTTTTTAAAAAAGGCGGTTGGCTTTTTGCCTACCCCCTAAAGTCTGAATTTATTCAATTCATGCTGTATTTTCACATGTTACTATTTGAAATTTCCATTAATCTTTCTTTATCCATAATAACATATTTCTTTTCTTTTGCGATTATCCCCTCATCACAAAATTTTTTCATCACATACAGCACATGACGGTAGCTGACATTTAAATACTCGGAAACATCAATATGGGACAAACTGTATTTGCCGCCCTGCTGATGCTCAAGTATGAACGAAGCCAGTCTCCTTTCTAAGGAATAATTCAGATATTCACTCATGCGATAGCTTCTTGCCATCAGCTTTTTTGAAATATAAGATGCAAAATAAAAAGAAACTGCCGGATCTTCCATGCAGATCGTTTTCAGTTCCTGTAGATGAAATTCCAGGCAGACCGCATCTTCCACCACCTGATTTTCCTTAATATAATCTTCCTCACAAAACAGAGATAATTCACCCAGCCAACTCTGTCCGCTGGCAAAGTCCAGGATGGATCTTCTTCCGTTTTCGTGATCAATGTATATTTTCACCGTCCCTTTCTGTATCAGATAGCAATTTACAATTTCTTCTCCTATTTTAAATATGTGGTCTCCCCTTGAAAACTGTCTTTCTACACCTAATGCTCTTAATCTCTCAGGAAACCTGCCTTCGCTTTCCATAATCATATTTTAATCCCCAATGTGATATTTCTCATATTCAAACTTACAGTCCTATGGTACCATAATCCAGAGGTGAAAACAATGTATAAAAAAAACAGAACACAGGTAATATTATCCATTTTTTTCTTTATACTTTTTGGCCTGGGGATTTCGCTCCAACTGAAAGCAGCCATCGGACAGAGCATCCTGAATGCACTTGCAGTCACCATATCACAAGGTGTACAAATGAAAGTGGGATTCGTATTAAATATCATAAACTCCCTGTTTTTTATTTCTTATCTGCTGCTGAGGCACAAAAAGCTTGAAACAAAAGATGGAATTCAGATTGCAGCCACCGTACTAAACGGCTATATCATTAATTTTTTCCTATATTCCATCCTGTCGGCATGGACACCAGGCACTTACCCCCACCGGCTCCTTCTTTACTTTTCCGGACTGATTCTTGCTTCCATCAGCCTGGGAGCAGTGCTTGCCATTGGTCTGGTCAAATTTCCTCTGGAAAGCCTGTGTCTGACCATCAGTGAAAAATATAGTAAAAATTTCAGCAGAGTCAGAATGACCTTTGACGGGTTATTTTTAGCCGCTGCCCTTATTTTTTCTTTTGTGTGCAAATTACCTTTGGAGATCCGGGAAGGAACCCTGATCAGCATTCTCCTGTTGTCTCCGCTGTTAGGTATATGCTATAATTACTTCAAAAATTTATTTACTTCGGAGGAATGACCCATGTATGAGTTTTATTTACTGGATATTGATAATACCCTGCTTAACTTTGATGCAGCTGAAATCCGCAGTTTTCGCAAGCTCCTGGAATCCTATCACATATCTTATGAAGAAGAGTTGTTCCGCCATTATAAGAAAATTAATAAGAATTTCTGGAATTTGCTGGAACAGGGAAAAGTGGACAAGGAAACCGTCCTGATTGGACGTTTCAAAGAACTATTTGCATATTTGGGACTTGAAGCCGATCCCTCTGAAGCGGAAAAACGGTTCCAGAATCATTTAAGTGATTCCGACGATAAGATGCCCCATGCAGAAGAAACGCTTCTCCAGTTAAAGTCGGAAGGGAAAAAAATATACTCCGCTTCTAACGGAGTATATAACACCCAGATCAAGCGTTTAAAAGCTGCAGGGCTTTTTCAATATTTTGAAGGAATGTTTGTTTCAGAAAAAATCGGCTATGAAAAACCGGATAGAAGCTTTTTCGATCACTGTTTTGAAAATATCAAAGACTTTGACAAATCAAAAACCATTATGGTGGGCGACAGCCTGACATCCGACATCCAGGGTGCCTGCAATTCCGGCATAGACTCCTGTCTGTACACTCCAAAAGGCAGCAGTACTTCCTCCAAAGCCACTCATACCATCAATGACTTAAAGGAACTCCTGTCCTTATAAAGCAGACTGCCGCATTTGAACTACGGTCTTATTTATAAAATTTTCCTTCCAACGCCAGATACTGGTCTAAAATCATCCGGCTCACCCTTGCACCGAACACAGTGGCCGGATGGCCCGGATAGTACATGGCATCGGAAAAATCTTTATGGAACATTACGATCACATAAGGCCCATAAGGAGTAAATACGATTCCTCCGTCATTTCTGCATCCATCCATGCTTCCGCTTTTTGACGCAACAGAAATCAAAACATCATCGGTATTGTCACGGTCCATAAAATACGGCGGAAAGTCCTTAGTAATCATGCTGTTATAACGCTGTTTCTTAAAAATATCAAGCATCTGACGGTCCGCCTCAGGAGTTATAAGCTCTCCCTTTGCCAGACGGATAAAGACGCTTGCATAATCTCTTGGCGTACTGGTTCCCAGTCTGCGGTACTTCTCAAAATGAATGGGGTTATGGAGGACCGTATCCTTGCAGCCAAGCCCTTTGATGCACCGGTTAATGGTATCAAGCCCCAGATAATCAATCAGAATATTGGTGGCGATGTTATCGCTG
Organism: Lacrimispora sinapis; assembly: GCF_043633585.1. Lineage (NCBI taxonomy): Bacteria > Bacillati > Bacillota > Clostridia > Lachnospirales > Lachnospiraceae > Lacrimispora > Lacrimispora sinapis. Next base: position 3,053,224 of record NZ_CP141832.1, read on the forward strand.
ACGATGATCATAAAAACAGCCGCATCCCGGACCCGAAGCATTGCCCCCGGCTTTAATGCCTCAAGCACTCCGCTCCCTTCCTCAAAATGCTCTGTTTTGTATTCCACCAGATCATCCAGGGAAGCATTTTTCCTCTCCACTTCATCAAATAAGCAAGCCAGTATCAGAGTTTTGATTGCACTGGCCGTTTCAAACGTTTCATCTGCCTGAATTGCGATGACGGTTCCATGAAAATCATCCAGATAGATCCCCATTTTCCCGTCATAGCTTTTGATCTCCGCTTCGATCCGTTTTTCCAACGTAAGCCTGGAATCCATAATCTCCTCCGTTTCAATCCTCTTTATTAAAATATACTTCCCGACGCATACCAGCTGTCCTTTAAATCCGCCCGGTAATCTGTGGCTTCCGGATTTAAGCTGTTAATCCTCACACCGCTGCTTCCTGCTTTCCCGGTTGCATGAATATAAGCACCATTCCCCAGGTACATGGCGATATGTCCCGGAAAGTACATCAAATCACCTGGCAGCATCTCCTCTTTTGGAATTTCATGGACCGGAAAACCTGGTTCTATTTTTGCATCCCGGAAAATAATAATTCCATTTAACAGATAACTCTCCGACGTGAGTCCCGAACAATCAATTCCATCTGTGGATTTTCCTCCCCATCGGTACTGGGTCCCCAAATACTCCATTGCCGTTTCCGTCACTCCATCACGAAATTTTGTCTCATCCACAATTTCCCGCTGAGGCAGAATCCCCGTCCACAGCCCTTCCTGGGAGAATTTCTTTTCCCTCAAATGCTGGTTTCTCACATACCCGCACTGTCCGGAAAGAAGCTCTACTCTGGCCCATCCCTCCCGTTGGGAATTAAGATCCAAACCCTTTATTAAAGCTCCTTTGGGAAGACTGAGCAAACGGATTCCCTGGACTCTTGGAAGGGATAGGATATCCACGTATCTTCCGTCAATGACCATGAGCCTGCTCTCTTCAAGCGCTTTTAAATCCTTTAAATCCAAAAGCAGCAAATCACTTTCTTTTACATATCCCGGATAATCATAAAATGTCCTGACCGGATAAAATCCACGGATCAGATCCCCCATAATTTTAAGGCCTGTTCCATATAGTGCTTCATCAGCAATGGCAGATACCGTTTCTCCCCGCTTATTCTTTTTGGTTTCTTCCGGCCCCTCCCATAGGGTAACCACAGGTTTGTGAACGATTCCATACTGCTCCATTCCACCCTCCTAAAAAATTCTAGTTCTCATACAGCTTCTTATACTCTACCGCTTCTTTCCTGTTGGCAAGAACGAAATGGTTGGGACCAATTTCCTGCCAAAATGGTTTATCCTTTGAATAGTCATGTACCGAAGGATCATAGACCAGCAGCTTTTTATGCTTTTCCCGCCTGGGGTCCGGCATGGGAATGGCCGATAACAACGCTCTTGTATACGGATGGAGCGCATGAGTAACCAGTTCCTCTGTGTCAGCCATTTCTACAAGCTCACCTTTTTGAATGACCGCAATCCGGTCTGTAATAAAACGCATGACCGACAAATCATGAGCGATGAAAAGATAGGTCATCCCCCGCTTTTTCTGCATTTCCATAAACAGATTCAAAACCTGGGCCCTCACGGAAACATCCAGGGCGGAAATCGGTTCATCTGCAATGATAAAATCCGGATTCATGATCAAAGCCCTTGCAATGCCGATCCTCTGTCTCTGTCCGCCTGAAAATTCATGGGGAAACCGGCCTGCAAATTCCGGCAGAAGTCCTACCTCGCCCAAAGCCTGCTGCACCCGTTTTTCCCTATTTCGTTTACTTAAACCGGGTTCCAGATTCCTTAAACCCTCGCTGATGATATAATCCACTTTGGCCCTTTCATTCAAAGATGCCTGGGGATCCTGAAAGATCATCTGTATTTCCTTTATTACTTTGTGATCCAGTTCCCTGGAAATAACCCCGTTGATCTTCTCTCCTTTATAAAGAATCTCTCCACCTGAGCTTTTTATGATCCTCATAATCGCCCGGCCAATGGTGGTTTTTCCCGACCCGGATTCTCCCACCAGTCCAAAGGTCTCCCCCTTGTATATTTTAAAACTCACCCTTTTAACTGCATCAAATCTCTTCCGGCGTTCTCTAAAGGTCACCTCCAGATCTTTCACTTCCAATAATACTTCCCGTTCCATCAGAACAGACCTCCTTTTCTGATTTTCTCAACCACCGGGGGCAAAGGTACCTTGGGCGCTCTGGGGTCCAGCAGCCAGGTTTTCGCCTTATGAGTAGGTGACACCTCAAAATAAGGGGGGCATTTTACAAAATCAATCTTCAGTGCCCGTGGATTACGGGGTGCAAAGGCATCCCCCTGTATGGAGGCAAATAGGCTGGGAGGCGTTCCCGGAATGGAAAAAAGCTCTGTTCCCTTCTGTCCCGCCTGGGGAAGAGAGGATAAAAGTGCCCAGGTATAAGGATGCCTTGGATCGTAAAAGATTTCCTCGCATGTTCCGATCTCCACCATATCACCTGCATACATAACCGCCACCCGGTCAGCAATATTGGCCACCACGCCCAAATCATGGGTGATTAAAATGACCGAAAGCTTATATTTGCGGCGCAGCTCCTTTAAAAGGTCAAGAATCTGTGCCTGAATCGTTACATCAAGGGCTGTAGTAGGCTCGTCACAAATCAAAATCCTGGGATTGCAGGCAATGGCTATGGCAATCACCACACGCTGTCTCATGCCTCCGGAAAATTCATGAGGATATTGCTCAAACCTTTTTTCCGGTTCCTCAATTCCTACATCTTCCAAATATTCCATGGTCTTTTTTATGGCATCCATCCGCCCCACTTTCTGGTGAAGCAGGATTGCCTCCATGATCTGGCTTCCAATGGTGCGCAGAGGATTTAAACTGGTCATAGGGTCCTGCATGATCATGGCAATCTCATGTCCCCTGATTTTGATCCAGTCCTTTTCCCGTTCAATGGCAGTCAGTTCCACTCCACTCTCATCATTACCTCCATAATAAACAGCACTCCCTCCCGCTACCCATCCGTTTTTCTCCAACAGCCCCAGAAAGGATCTGGTAAATACCGATTTTCCGCTTCCTGACTCTCCCACAATCGCCAGAACTTCTCCCTTATATAAATCCAGAGAAATTCCCCGAACCGCATGAAGAATTTTTCCTCTCAATTCAAAACGGATATCCAAGTCCTTCACTTCCAACATTTTTTTACGTTCCATCCCCTACCTCCTTATACGTGATTTCTCGGATCAGCCGCATCAGAAAAGGCATTGCCGATGATATAAAATGAAATCGTCACAAAAGAAAGGATGATAGTGGGATAAACCAACTGATACCGCAAAGCCGCACTGGTAATCAAAACCCTTCCTTCATTGATCAGATTCCCAAGACTGGGAATATCCACGGGAAGCCCCAATCCGATATAGGTAATAAAAACCTCATTTCCAATAGCTGCGGGAATCGTAAGTGCCATACGAAGCATAATTACCGAAACCAGATAAGGAAGCAGATTTTTCACGATAATCCGGCTGACCGGCGTACCAAGACACCGGCTGGCCACGTTATAATCCCTGTCCCTGATCATCAAGATCTGATTCCTTATAAACCTTGCCATCTGGATCCACCCGGTAAGGCACATAGCAAAAACCAGTGTCTTAACCCCCGGCTTTAGAATATAAGAGATTAAGATAAGAATAATGGTATTAGGAATATTATCTACGATATTATAAATCTCAGTAAGTATAAAATCTGCTTTTCTCACATATCCCCAGATCACACCCACCGTAATGCCAATCAGCGCTTCTGCCAAAGCCACGGAAAGCCCGATCAAAAGAGACGTCCTGGTTCCCGCCCAAATTCTTGCCCATAAATCCTGCCCAATGGAATTGGTCCCCAGCAAAAAAACTTTCCCCGGAGGAACATTCCGGTACTGCATTCCCCTGCTGTCATTCATAATCTTGTTGGGATCATACTGCCCCGGCAGATACGGCTGGACAAATGTAAATGCCAGCAATAAAACCAGCAAAACCAAAAGCGCCACAGCTCCCCGGTTCTTTAAGAACGCCTGAACCGTACTATTCCAATAGGAATAATTGCTGTACCCCGTTTTCTCCGCTTCCTCCTTTTTAAATTCCGCAAAAGAAAACAGTTCCGCTTCCTCCATATGCTCCATAATCTGTGCCTCTTTCGTATGACGGTAAGAAAACTGCTTCATCATCGGTCCCCCTCTTTCCCTGCCAAGCTGATTCTGGGATCCAGCATAACCATCAACAAATCTCCAAACAGCAGACCTAACACTCCCACACATGCATAGAGCAGCACGATTCCCTGAACCATGGCATTGTCATGCTTTTTAATCACCGTAACAAGAAGTCCTCCCATCCCCGGGATGCTGTAAAGAGATTCAATATAAATGGAACCGATGACTGTATTTAAAAATGCAGTGGGTATGTACTGCACCAGAGGAACAAATGCATTCCGGAAGATATGCTTCAACATGATCCCCCCTTCCGACATTCCTTTTGCTTTCGCCAGTTTTACATAATCCCGGTTATTTTCATCCACCATGTAACGTCTCAGCCACATGCCGTAAAAAGCAATATTACCAAGTGACATGGAGATAATCGGAAGAATCCAGTATTTGGGATCATCAATCTGAAACAAAAGCCCCACATTCAACAGTCTGGTTCCATAAAGCTGGATATAAAGAAAGTAAACGGCTGCCGGAACCGCCTGGATGCAGACAATAAAAAGTGTTCCCACCCGGTCCGCAAAACCATTCTGATTCTTTGCCATTACCGCTCCCAGCAAAATCCCCGCAAACAAGGAAACGATCATAGAACAAACCCCAAGCTTTATGGAAACCGGCAGCTTATCGGCTAAAATATCAGAGACAGGAACATTGGCACGGTAAATTCTTGATACCCCCAAATCTCCATGCAAAAGATCATTGAAAAAGCGGAGAAGCTGGACCGGAAGAGGATCATTAAGTCCCATTTCCTTTAACCCCACCTGTATCTGCTGCGGTGTCATTTTATCAAAGTTCTGGAAATATCCTTCTATTGGCATAAAACGGAGCAGGCAAAACACCACCGTTAAAATAACTGCCAACGTAAGAAAGGAACGTGCCATTCTTTTCCCCAAATACCATCCCATCCTCTTCCCGTCTCCTCTCCTTTTATAATATGAACTCTTTAAAAACAGAGACCCTCCACCCTTCCAGACGGTGTTTTCCCGCCGAATCAGAAACACACCCGCCCGGCAAAATTGGCCCCTTTCTATTTCCCGTTCGCATCCCGATTCGCTTTAAACTCCTCCATGGAAACATAATGATCCAGGAGATGCTGCCCTTTATACCGCAGATTTGACACCCCAAACGGTGCATACTGTCCCTCAAACACGTTAAGCTTGATTGCCAGATATTTGCTAACCGAAATACTGTAAGGCAGAACAAATGCGTGCTCAATGAGGCTGGCCTCCGCCCTGGCAAATGCTTCATACCGGGCATTTATATCCACTTTCATATCTTTTGCCGCATCAACCAGATCAAAATACTCCTTTGCCGCTTCTGCAGAAGGCGTTCCCTCTTCAATGATTTTAGCAATATTTCCATATTTATAACCCAGATCATATCCATTATCTCCCTTCGCCTGATAAAATGGATCTGTAAAGGTTTCCGGATCTGCATAATCCGCCCCCCAGTTGCATTTCATCAGGGCAAATTTTCCGCTTCTGCGGACCTCCGTTAAAAATCCGTCTGCCGGCCCCGCCTGAACTACGATATCAATAAAATCGCTTCCAAGAAGGCTCTCCATCTGCTGCTCCACCACCTGGCACTCCTTATCCCAGTTAATCTCAGAAGGATTGTATGGCATTAAAACTTTCACCGGAAACGTCACCCCCTCTGCAGCCAGTTCCTTCTTTGCCATATCCCGGTATGTTTTTGCCTTAGCCTCATCAAACGTATTTCCCAAAGCCTTCATATCACCTATGGTTGTATAATCCGTTCCATCCGCATTAAATGTGAACTCAGGCGGCGTAATGGACTGGATCACAAAATCCTCCGGAGTGGAAGGCTCTATAACAGCTACTTCCTTTGTTTTGTTCAGGGCTGCAAATAATGCCTTACGGAAATTTTCATTATTCACGGCCTTTCTCCATTTATCCGGCTCATACTGAGGTTCAAACTGTGGATTAAAGTTAAAGCAATAGAAATAGGAATAGCTGGTCTTGGGTCTCTCACGGCTCACAAGATTTTTCGTATCCTTCCCATTCAGCCAGTCATCAAGAATATCCGCTGAAATTTCTGCATAATCCACCTCTCCCCGCTTCACCATCTCCGGACCGATGGTATTAGATTCTGCATTGTATATTTCATGGATTTCATCTATGTAAACAGAATTGGCATCGTAATTAAACGGATTCTTCTTTAACACATGCTTCTCTTGTGGAGAAAATTCCGCCAAATAATAAGCACCGTTATAATACATCTTATCTGCCCCCGTACCAAAATCCTTCCCAAGCTCCTGAAGCTGCGGCCCATAAGCCGGCATATAAACAATATAAGCCAAAGAAGACAGGAAATAAGGAACCTCCTTTTCCAGAGTATAGGTAAGCGTATGTTCATCCACCGCTTTCACTCCCACTTGCGAAAAGTCAATGGAATTCCACACCGTTCCCTCCTGGTCTGTCCCTCCATTGTAAACAAGTCCGTTATAGTAACTTTCCGCATTTGCAATCATCCCAAAAAGCTTCTGCACATTGGCACTTTCATTTTCCGGAGACAGCTGGTACTTCATGGCATCCACAAAATCCTGAGCCGTAACCTCCGCCACTTCTGCCCCCGTATTATCCACCCATTTCGCCTCCCGCAGTTTTAAGGTCCAGGTCAAGGTCTCAGGGTCATAACTCCATTCCGTAGCCAATCCCGGCTTGATCCGCCCCAAGCTGTCATATTCCACCAGTGTATCCACACAGTTTGCACCAATTTTATAATCTCCCTCCGAAGATGAAACAAGATAATTCAGAGTCGATACCTCCGCCCCATACAATTTTGTATAAACTGCCGGACTGCCACTCTCCCTCCCATTAGCCCCGTTTGCCCCATTTTCTCCATCTCCCCTGTTTGCCCCATTTGCACCATATCCTTCCATTTTTGCCCCATTTTCTCCAGTCTTTCTTGTACTGCACCCACTAAATATAATGGTAATCCCAAAACCCATGCACAACAAAACTGCTGCTAATCTGACTCTTTTCATTTATATTCCTCCATATTCTACCATTCTTAATTATAATCAGACTAAAATGTAACCCGATTTTAAATCATCCCTTTAAATCAGGTCTTCATTTCTGATCCATAAAAATATGCCTCCTCTCCCTCCATTAAATTTCTGATGCAACTCAATAAAATGTCCGCGATCCTACGCTTAAGCCTGTGGGCCTCTGTCTCATTTCCGTAAAAGCAAACAATAGAGACATTTTCCCACAAGTATGTTACTATTTGTTACAAAAAAAGAGGCACTGGACCTATCGTCTGCAGCTACCTCATTGTGCCTTAATATGAATTATTTTACTCTAATTTTGGTATAATAAAAGGATCAAATAAATAAGTCAATGTAACATAAATAAATTTTTTATTATAATAAATCCAACTTATGATTATTTAAGCAATGATATTCTATAAATATTATTTTATATTACAATTCTCCCCCTTATATTCTTAATCACCAAAAAAATATACAAAAAAAGAACAGTTTTCAAAAAACAAAAACTGTTCTTTTCATGCGCTGGACAAGATTCGAACTCGCGGCCTTCTGGTCCGTAGCCAGACGCTCTATCCAACTGAGCTACCAACGCAATTATTTTACATCAGTAACTATACACCTAATTTATCCATTTGTAAAGATATGATTTCCTCTTAAACCCTTTAACCAAAAAAAATTGTATGGTTACTGTTGCACTATTTTTTATCCATCTTTATTTATTCACTATTTTTAGTGCATCATTATTTACTTAACATTCTATATCCAACACTATTTACTCAACATTTTTAATGTACCATTATTTTTTCAACCTTCTTTACACACTATTATTTTTTCAACCTTCCTTATACAACACTATTAATGCATCATTCCTTTTTCGCCATTATTTAACACTATATGCCTTTTATTTTTATTATAATAGTAGTACTGATAAAAAAACGTTTTATTTGATCATATCAAGTACCCATTGAGGTGCGAGCTGAGGCAATTCTTTTCCGTTCCTTTTTGCTTCTCTATAAGCCTCAATCGTGCGGCTCCGATCTATTTCATAGGCCAGTTTCTCTTCCGCCAGATCAAGGACTTGACCGATATACTCTCTGGGTATGACACATACGCCATCAGAATCGCCTGCTACCAGATCACCCGGATTCACCTTAACACCACCGCAAAAAATTTCCGTGTTTACATTCCCCTCATCCTTTTTAATTGGTGAATTCGGTATGAAGCCTTTGCTATAGACTGGAAATCCCAACTTAATATTTCCCTCTCTGTCTCTTGTGTATCCATCAACCACCATTCCCTCAAAACCGATTGCCTGACACGCACCCATAATTAAATCACCACAATATGCTCTGCTCTCAAATCCTTTTCCATCAATCACCATAACATAACCTTCCGACGGAGCACTATAAGTTGCCAAATGTATGGGAAAATTATCACCATTTCCAGTTTGTACAGTCAAAGCTGTGCCCACCATAGTCATTCCAGGGGCAACCGGTTTAATAGCTGCTTCCATGCATCCGTTATTTCGTAAATCTATATTTGCTTTTTTTACCCCATCACATAAAAGTGCAACGCTAAGATTTCTAGCCCTTTCCAAATACTTTTGTTCTATCAATTCTGCAGATTTATTAAACATATGTTCCCCTTTAAAATTTTGTTTATTTTATATTCTCACCTGGTGTTGTTTCATTTAATGTTTGTTTCGTTTAATGTTCGCTTTTAGGAGCATTCTATTTCTACCTTATAATCAGCCAATAACTCCATCCAAGCATTTGCCTTACTCCCTTACCTCTGCAAACATTTACATTATAAAAAAGTTTGTCTAATTTCTCCATATAGGCAAATGCTTAACTATAATAAAAATCAAGTATAACACGAAAAAAGCACCCTGTATAGGATGCTTTTACTTCGTGAACCATCAAATTAAAAATGTTAGTCAAACGAAAAAGGCCTCCTTTACAGGAAGCCTTTCTTTTTGCAAACCCTTATAAAATAAAGGTTTTCTGTACGTGCGTGAGAAGATTCGAACTCCCGACACCTTGGTCCGTAGCCAAGTGCTCTATCCAGCTGAGCTACACACACATATTCGATTACTTGCCTTATCAGGCAAATGCCGGCGACCGGAATCGAACCGGTACGGGAGGTAAGTCCCGCAGGATTTTAAGTCCTGTGCGTCTGCCAGTTCCGCCACGCCGGCATTCTCATGATTTCTCATGGAAATGGGACCTATAGGGCTCGAACCTATGACCCTCTGCTTGTAAGGCAGATGCTCTCCCAGCTGAGCTAAGATCCCATAAATGTGACAGTAAGCCATTATGCTTACCTGCTGGTATTAAATAACTGTACTTTCATACAGAACGACCCGGATGGGACTCGAACCCACGACCTCCGCCGTGACAGGGCGGCGCTCTAACCAACTGAGCCACCGGGCCAGATCATTAAATATTTAGTTCAGTGCTAGTGGACCTTCGGGGACTCGAACCCGGGACCGACCGGTTATGAGCCGGTTGCTCTAACCAACTGAGCTAAAGGTCCTAAAATATTAATTTAATACATATATTTGGTCTATGAAAGCCGATGATCGGACTCGAACCGATAACCTGCTGATTACAAATCAGCTGCTCTGCCAATTGAGCCACATCGGCATTCAATGACCCCAACGAGATTCGAACTCGTGTTACCGCCGTGAAAGGGCGATGTCTTAACCGCTTGACCATGGGGCCGTACTTTTGTTTCGTTATCCTCACAGCCTTCGCTTGAGTATCACGAACTCCCCGAGTAGGACTTGAACCTACGACCCAACGGTTAACAGCCGTTTGCTCTACCAACTGAGCTATCGAGGATTATTGCATTGCTGCAATTACTGAGGCATATACCCTCAAAACCACACATTGTCTTATATCTTTCATCCGTTCTTCCTCTTACCTAAACCAACCTGGTTAAGCCCTCGACCTATTAGTGACAGTCAGCTACACATGTTACCATGCTTCCACCTCTGCCCTATCTACCTCGTCGTCTTCAAGGGGTCTTACTCTTGCGATGGGATATCTCATCTTGAGGGGGGCTTCACGCTTAGATGCCTTCAGCGTTTATCCCTTCCCGACTTGGCTACTCTGCCATGGTCTTGATCACCAACAGATACACCAGAGGTCAGTCCATCCCGGTCCTCTCGTACTAAGGACAGCTCCTCTCAAATATCCTACGCCCACGCCGGATAGGGACCGAACTGTCTCACGACGTTCTGAACCCAGCTCGCGTACCGCTTTAATGGGCGAACAGCCCAACCCTTGGGACCTACTACAGCCCCAGGATGCGATGAGCCGACATCGAGGTGCCAAACCACTCCGTCGATGTGAACTCTTGGGAGTGATAAGCCTGTTATCCCCAGGGTAGCTTTTATCCGTTGAGCGATGGCAATCCCACTTTATACCACCGGATCACTAAGTCCTAGTTTCCTACCTGCTCCACCCGTCGGTGTCGCAGTCAAGCTCCCTTATGCCTTTGCACTCTTCGAATGGTTTCCGTCCATTCTGAGGGAACCTTTGAGCGCCTCCGATACTCTTTCGGAGGCGACCGCCCCAGTCAAACTCCCCGCCTGACATTGTCCCCCAGCCAGGTCATGGCTGCAGGTTAGAAACCCAGTATCGCAAGGGTGGTATCCCAACATCGGCTCCTCAAAGACTGGCGTCCTTGATTCTCTGCCTCCCACCTATCCTGTACATGCAATACCGAATCCCAGTATCAAACTAGAGTAAAGCTCCATGGGGTCTTTCCGTCCTGGCGCAGGTAACCAGCATCTTCACTGGTATTTCAATTTCACCGGGTGCATTGTTGAGACAGCGCTCAAATCATTACGCCTTTCGTGCGGGTCGGAACTTACCCGACAAGGAATTTCGCTACCTTAGGACCGTTATAGTTACGGCCGCCGTTTACTGGGGCTTAAATTCAGAGCTTCGCGTTTCCGCTAACCCCTCCTCGTAACCTTCCAGCACCGGGCAGGCGTCAGCCCATATACCTCACCTTTCGGTTTTGCATAGACCTGTGTTTTTGCTAAACAGTTGCTTGAGCCTATTCTCTGCGGCCTGATTTCTCAGGCACCCCTTATCCCGAAGTTACGGGGTCATTTTGCCGAGTTCCTTAACAATGCTTCTCCCGCCGGCCTTAGGATTCTCTCCTCATCCACCTGTGTCGGTTTACGGTACGGGCACATATTACACAATAGCGGCTTTTCTTGACAGCCCCTACAGAGACTTCCCTACTTTTGTTCGGTACGCGTCACACCTTCCTGTTGTTAAGCGGATTTGCCAGCTTAACCAGTCCAATGCTTGCCCCGGTCTTTTCATTCCCGGGTTCTCTCTCGGTTCTGTGTCCCCACAGTTCTGATAATATGCGGTACAGGAATTTCAACCTGTTGTCCATCGACTACGTCTTTCGACCTCGCCTTAGGCCCCGACTTACCCAGAGCAGATCAGCTTTACTCTGGAAACCTTAGATATTCGGCCTGGAAGATTCTCACTTCCATCTCGCTACTCATTCCGGCATTCTCTCTTCTTAACACTCCACATCTCCTTACGGTAATGCTTCGATGCATTAAGAATGCTCCTCTACCAATGTACATAAATGCACATTCCACAGCTTCGGTGTCGTGTTTTAGCCCCGGACATTTTCGGCGCAAGACCTCTCGACTAGTGAGCTATTACGCACTCTTTGAATGGGTGGCTGCTTCTAAGCCAACATCCTAGTTGTCTCTGAAATCTCACATCCTTTTCCACTTAACACGCACTTTGGGACCTTAGCTGGTGGTCTGGGCTCTTTCCCTTTTGACTGCCCAACTTATCTCGTGCAGTCTGACTCCCGTACATCATCTGACCGGCATTCGGAGTTTGATATTCTTTGGTAAGCTTTGACGCCCCCTAGGAAATTCAGTGCTCTACCTCCGGCAGACTAATACGAGGCTAGCCCTAAAGCTATTTCGAGGAGAACCAGCTATCTCCGGGTTCGATTGGAATTTCTCCCCTACCCACACCTCATCGCCACCCTTTTCAACGGATGTGCGTTCGGTCCTCCACCGCCTTTTACGGCAGCTTCAACCTGGACATGGGTAGATCACCCGGTTTCGGGTCTACCTTTACTGACTCAACGCCCTATTAAGACTTGGTTTCCCTTCGGCTCCACACCTTCAGTGCTTAACCTTGCCAGTAACGGTAACTCGCCGGACCGTTCTACAAAAAGTACGCGGTTCCACCTTTAACGTGGTTCCACAGCTTGTAAACACAGGGTTTCAGGTTCTTTTTCACTCCCCTCCCGGGGTCCTTTTCACCTTTCCTTCACAGTACTATGCGCTATCGGTCACTAAGGAGTATTTAGCCTTGGGGGGTGGTCCCCCCGAATTCCCACAAGGTTTCTCGTGTCTCGTGGTACTTTGGATCCTGCTCGCTGACTATTGCTTTCCCATACAAGGCTTTCACTTTCTATGGCCGGTCTTTCCAGGACCGTTCTGGTAACAAATCGTCTCACTTCCTGCAGTCCATAACCCCGCCATGCACGCATGACGGTTTAGGCTCCTTCCATTTCGCTCGCCGCTACTTTGGAAATCGAGTTTTCTTTCTTTTCCTCCGGGTACTTAGATGTTTCAGTTCCCCGGGTTCCCGACGTATGGCTATGGATTCACCATACGACAACTGAGGTTTGCTCAGCTGGGTTTCCCCATTCAGACATCTCCGGATCAAAGGATATTTGCTCCTCCCCGAAGCTTTTCGCAGCTTATCACGTCTTTCATCGGCTCTTAGTGCCAAGGCATCCACCCTGCGCTCTTATTAGCTTAACCAATTCGATGTTCACCTGCGGGTGCGGGCTACTTATCTAAGATACATAGCGTTGTATCTCTGGTCTTAGGTTTGTTCGTTTATCGTACGTCACGATAATTGAACGAGTTTTGTTTGGTTACATCGTTCGATGTAACACCTCGGATGTCTTGATATTGTCTTTTTGCAAAGACTTTATCTAGATATATTTCAATATGTGGTTTTCAAGGTACATACTAATGATTGTTCATTCAGCAAAACTCACTTTCGTTTGTTAAGCTTCCTGAACGGCCTCACACTCAATTCAGCCTTCGCCTTTCGGCTCGTCTTTATGAAGTGGCTTTCGGCCAATGGAGATGGAGAGATTCGAACTCTTGACCCCCTGCTTGCAAGGCAGGTGCTCTCCCAACTGAGCTACACCCCCATAAATAATCTGGCACCCACCTGCTCTCCCATGCCGTTTCCAGCATAGTACCATCGGCCGCTTAAGTCTTAACCATCGTGTTCGAGATGGGAACGGGTGTTTCCCCTAAGCGCATCGGCACCAGAAATTTCGTGTCTTACTAGTAATGTGTGCACGATTAGAAGTCAAAATGGGTGTTGTAAGCTTGCTTACATAATCACATTTTTATTTCTAATTGTATAAGCGGCACAGCCGCGACCGAGTGAGTTTACTCACGAGGTTACACATTACGTTTCTTGGTGTTTCCTTATTCAATTACTTCTTTGAAAACATAAGACTCAACAGTATATAAAACCCCTACTTTTTCTTCCTTAGAAAGGAGGTGATCCAGCCGCACCTTCCGATACGGCTACCTTGTTACGACTTCACCCCAGTTATCAGTCCCGCCTTCGGCAGCTCCCTCCTTACGGTTGGGTCACTGACTTCGGGCGTTACCAACTCCCATGGTGTGACGGGCGGTGTGTACAAGACCCGGGAACGTATTCACCGCAGCATTCTGATCTGCGATTACTAGCGATTCCAGCTTCATGTAGTCGAGTTGCAGACTACAATCCGAACTGAGACGTTATTTTTGGGATTTGCTCCAGATCACTCCTTTGCTTCCCTTTGTTTACGCCATTGTAGCACGTGTGTAGCCCAAATCATAAGGGGCATGATGATTTGACGTCATCCCCACCTTCCTCCAGGTTATCCCTGGCAGTCTCCCCAGAGTGCCCAGCCGTACTGCTGGCTACTAAGGATAAGGGTTGCGCTCGTTGCGGGACTTAACCCAACATCTCACGACACGAGCTGACGACAACCATGCACCACCTGTCTGGAATGCCCCGTAGGGAAGGCCCCGTTACGGACCGGTCATTCCGATGTCAAGACTTGGTAAGGTTCTTCGCGTTGCTTCGAATTAAACCACATGCTCCACCGCTTGTGCGGGTCCCCGTCAATTCCTTTGAGTTTCATTCTTGCGAACGTACTCCCCAGGTGGAATACTTATTGCGTTAGCGGCGGCACCGAAGAGCTTTGCTCCCCAACACCTAGTATTCATCGTTTACGGCGTGGACTACCAGGGTATCTAATCCTGTTTGCTCCCCACGCTTTCGAGCCTCAACGTCAGTTACAGTCCAGTAAGCCGCCTTCGCCACTGGTGTTCCTCCTAATATCTACGCATTTCACCGCTACACTAGGAATTCCACTTACCTCTCCTGCACTCTAGCAACACAGTTTCCAAAGCAGTCCCGGGGTTGAGCCCCGGGCTTTCACTCCAGACTTGCATCGCCGTCTACGCTCCCTTTACACCCAGTAAATCCGGATAACGCTTGCCCCCTACGTATTACCGCGGCTGCTGGCACGTAGTTAGCCGGGGCTTCTTAGTCAGGTACCGTCATTTTCTTCCCTGCTGATAGACCTTTACATACCGAAATACTTCTTCAGTCACGCGGCGTCGCTGGATCAGGGTTTCCCCCATTGTCCAATATTCCCCACTGCTGCCTCCCGTAGGAGTTTGGGCCGTGTCTCAGTCCCAATGTGGCCGGTCACCCTCTCAGGTCGGCTACTGATCGTCGGCTTGGTGAGCCGTTACCTCACCAACTACCTAATCAGACGCGGGTCCATCTCATACCACCGGAGTTTTTCACACCGTGCCATGCGGCACTGTGCGCTTATGCGGTATTAGCAGTCATTTCTAACTGTTATCCCCCTGTATGAGGCAGGTTACCCACGCGTTACTCACCCGTCCGCCGCTCAGTCAATCTTAATTCCACCCGAAGGCTTCCTTAAAATTGCTTCGCTCGACTTGCATGTGTTAAGCACGCCGCCAGCGTTCATCCTGAGCCAGGATCGAACTCTCAAATTTAAGCAAATAGTCTTTGAAAGCGGTCAGATATTTACCAGGAAGTCTGTTGGAAGCTCGCTTCCATAAGGACTTTCGGGTGAATAGCTGAACATTTGCGAAGCAAATGGTAGCGAATGAAGCAAAGCTTCATGAGCGTACCGCTTGGACCTGCCAGTTTGTTCAATCCACGGTCAAAATCAACTAACTAGCTAACTTATTTCCCGTTTTACTTGTTGTTTGGTTCGTATACAATTGCTTGTATTCGTTCTGAATTTCTCATTCAAAGCTGTTCAAACACAGCTTATTTATTAGAATTTTCAGGGTTTTACATACTGTTCAATCTTCTGTTTTCAAAGTGCTATGCATCTTAACGCGAAACTCTTGTTTCACCAAGATGCTGACGCAGAAGGAGGGATTTGAACCCTCGCGCCGCTATTAACGGCCTACTCCCTTTCCAGGGGAGCCCCTTCAGCCACTTGGGTACTTCTGCAGTAAGCTGATTCTATGTTTATATAGCGGCTAAAACCTGCCAACGGAGAGGGTGGGATTCGAACCCACGCGCCCTTGCGGACAAACGGTTTTCAAGACCGCCTCGTTATGACCACTTCGATACCTCTCCAAATGCGCTTTTACATTTTAATAGAAGTTTGTACTTTTGTCAAGCACTTTATTCTATTTTTTCCAAATCCCTTGGAGACCGTTGTTGCCTGTTTTTGTTGATGCCATCAGAAGCAACTTGGATAGTTTATCACTGTTTATTTGTTCTGTCAACATTTTTTTACATTTTTTTCAAATTATTTCTTTTTCCTTATAAATGCTCTAAAATACGTTGTTTTGCTTCCTCGGCTGTCTTAAACTTTTCTTCGGTCCCAACGATATAATAAACCGCATCTTCCCACGCCTTTACCGGATATTCAGCAGCCGGGATTTGAGCTACTGCAAAACGGCAGCGATCTTTAAATACACAGCCCCGCAAATCTGACAGGTACATACAACCGGACTCTGCAGCAATCCGGTCCAAAAGCCCAGCTTTCCTATCCTGGTCGTTCTTTCTCCTGTTTTCTCCAGTCTTCATCTACCGTACCTACTTCCCTTCTTCTCATCTGATGCAGCAGCTGATCATACTCAATAACCATGCAAACCTTATCCAGTAATTTTTAGCATGGTTATACATTAAATACTTTATATAACTAATAATATTGTAACGAATGCAACATGTCAAGTGATGGATTGCATTATTTACCACACATATTTCATTTAATGCAATACTATGGAATCAGGAGGAGTTGCCCATGTATATTGATTTTAATTTTTCAAAACGCCTCTCAGAGCTGAGAACTCAGAAAGGCGTATCCGCACGTGATATGAGCCTGTCTCTGGGACAGAACCCCACATATATTCACAAAATAGAAAATGGAATCGCTCTTCCTTCTATGATGGGTTTTTTCTATATATGCGAATATCTGAATATTGAGCCAGCCGATTTTTTCTCCCACAACGTAAACAGTCCGGCAAAATTAAAAGAACTGATGGAGGATGCACAGCATTTGAACCGTGAGCAGCTTGAACATCTGCATCTGATTGTAAAGGATCTTTTAAAATCAGGAGGGAAAAAATAAAAAGGAAGCTGCGCTTACAGCATTCCTTTTATTTTTTCCCATAAATTCTGTTTAACAATACTTCGGCTATCTCCATATCTTCTGGTGTGGTTACCTTTATATTGGTATAATCACCCCGGATCAGCTTTACTTTTTCCCGGGTCATGGTTTCTACTACCATTGCATCATCCGTTATCCCTTCCTGAAATGATTCCGATGACAGGAGCTTTTTATAAGCATTGAAAACAAGTTCATATTCAAACGCCTGGGGAGTCTGGATTTGCCATAAGCGGGTTCTGTCAGGTGTTATGTGGGCATATTCATTTTCGTCAGAGATCTTAATGGTATCCTTTACAGGCATACCAACCACGCAGGCTTTGTGTTTCATAGCTCCCTTTATAGCATCTTCGATGATTTCACCGGTGATACAGGGTCTTGCTCCATCATGAATCAGGACATAGTCACAGTCTGAGACTGCTTTAAGTCCTTCATAGACGGAATGGTACCGTTCTTTTCCGCCTTTGGTCACAGCTTTAACCTTGGAAAAACCAAACCGTTCGACGATCTCTTTTTGGCAGTAATCGGTTTCTCCGGGACCGGTTACCAGTATGATATCATCAATGGTGCTGGTTTCAAAGGCTTTTATTGCATAATACAGCATGGGCTTTCCAAGGAGTTCAAGATACTGTTTGTGTACCTGGCTTCCCATGCGCGTGCCTTTTCCTGCTGCCAGGATGACAGCGGCTGATCGTCCCATGAGCATCTACCTTTCCCCCAGCTTCAGGTTGGGAACAGCATTTAACTCCCAGCCCGCTCTGGCCCCGTTGATGTATTCGTAGTAGGCTGCTGTGCCGATCATAGCTGCATTATCGGTGCAGTAGATGGGAGATGGATAATAAAATGCCATGCCCTCTTTTTTGCAGGCGTGCTTCATCCCTTCCCGCAATGCGGAGTTGGAAGCAACACCTCCTGCAATGGCAATCTTTTTAAAGCCGTATTCTTTAGCTGCTTCTATGGTGTGGCTTACCAGTACATCCACAACCGCATTCTGAAAAGAGGCGGCCAAGTCCGGCACATCAATCTCTTCTCCAAGCATCCGGGCGTGATTGATATGGTTTAAAACTGCTGATTTTAATCCGCTGAAGCTGAAATCATAAATGCTCCCCTCCACCTTTGCCCTGGGGAACTTTATGGCGTGGGGATTCCCTTCTTTCGCGGCCTTGTCGATCTTTGGACCTCCTGGATAACCGAGACCAACGGCTCTTGCCACCTTGTCAAAGGCTTCTCCTGCCGCATCATCTCTGGTGCGTCCCAGTATCTCAAACTCCCCGTAATCTTTGACTATAACCAGATGCGTGTGGCCTCCGGAAACAATGAGACAAAGAAACGGCGGTTCCAGATCGGGATGTTCAATAAAATTAGCGGATACATGTCCCTCAATATGATGAACACCCACCAAAGGCTTTTTCGCCGCATAAGCAATGGCCTTTGCTTCTGCAACACCTACAAGAAGTGCTCCCACCAGTCCAGGACCGTAAGTGACACCTATGGCGTCAATGTCAGAAAGACTCTTTCCTGCTTCCAAAAGGGCGGCTTCTATTACCTGATTTATTTTTTCTATGTGTTTTCTTGAAGCGATTTCCGGAACGACACCTCCATATAACGTATGGAGAGCAATCTGAGAGGATATTACATTTGATAAAACCTCCCGTCCGTTCTTCACCACGGCTGCTGCCGTCTCATCACAGGAACTTTCAATTGCAAGTATATATACGTCTTCCTCTGTATGATTCTTCTTCATTTCCATTCTCTCATTCCTCATCAAATTCCAGCTCTGCTGTCCAGGCATCTCTGGCCGCTTTGGCTCTCGGAAATATCTCCCGGACTTTATCCATATATTCCTCTGGTCTGGTAAGTGAGGGGCTGTAATGAGTCAGCCACATCTGTTTGGGCTGAGCTTCTTTTGCCAGTTTGGCTGCTTCATAAAATGTCATATGCTTATATTCTCTGGCCTTCGCTTCTTTTCCGTCTTCTCCGTACATGCCTTCGCAGATAAAAAGATCCGCCTCCTTTGCATATTCCGCAATTACAGGAACCGGTCTTGTGTCCGTACAGTAGGTAACTTTAAGTCCACGTCTGGGCGGTCCTAAAACCATATCCGGAGTTAAAGTCCTCTCTCCGTCCTCAACCGTCTCCCCCTTTTGAAGGCGGTTCCAGAATTTCTGGGGTATCCCGGATTCCTTGGCCCGGTCTACATCAAAACGGCCTGTCCTTGGGATGGAAATGGAGTAGCCATAACAAACCACATTATGATTTACCCGGTAAGCATCGATCACATAGGGGCCGATGTTCCTCTGTTCCCGGTTTTCCGTAAGTTCTATAAACTTTAATTCAAAAGGAAGCTCCGGCGCAATGGTGCGCAGTGCTCCTACCACACGTTCCAGACCCTTGGGACCGATGAGAGTCAGGGGTTGTGTCCTTTCTGCATTGCCCATGGTCAAAAGAAGTCCCGGCAGTCCGCTGATATGATCCGCATGATAATGGGTAAAGCAAATAATATCTATAGGCTTGGGGCTCCAGCCTTTTTCCTTTAACGCAATCTGGGTTCCTTCTCCGCAGTCAATGAGAAGACTGCTTCCATCACACCTTGCCATCATGGCTGTGAGCCAGCGATATGGCAGAGGCATCATTCCTCCGGTTCCCAGCAAACATATATCCAACATAAAATTTCCTCACTTTTGCTTCAATCAATGAATGGCGGTCTTAAAACCGCCTCATAAAATCATAACACAAAGGAGAGGCAATTAGCAACTATAAATATTCTAGCTGATCTTCCACTTCCACTGGTATTTTAAATTCCATAACCATGGCATCATAACAGTTTTCACATAAATCAAAATGATGGATCTCCCCATCTTTCTCTGAAAAGAAGTCCCAGCCGTGATTGATACTTATCACTCCTTCTCTGGCAACGCCTTCTGACACAATAATTTTTTTGCCGCAACAGTTACAAACAACTGTTTCAAGCTGACCGCCATTTTTGTACTTTCTCATCTTACTCTCACCTTTCCTTTTTCGCACTTTCCAGATCCGCCCTGATTTTATACCGTTTAAACGCAAGATAGAAAAAAGGGCATCCTAACTGGATACCCCTACATTATAAACGGTGTTTTCCCTTATTTTTAGTGGTAAATGTTTCATATCCTGCTGCACCACATAATTACGGCGTTTTCACATGGATTCTGGTAGTAATTTTTCCGGACGCTCTCTTCGGAAAAACCATAGGATTTATAAAGGTTTCTGGCGATTTTATTGCTTTCCCGGACTTCCAAAAACATGGTTTTTACAGACTTTTTTCTGGAATATTCCACCACCTGGTCCATAAGTTTCTTCGCAAGTCCCCTCCCCCGGAAACCAGGTAAAAGGGCGATTCGGAGAAGTTCTCCTTCTCCGGCTATGATACGGAAAACACAGTATCCAACTATTTTCTCATCCACTGGGAGAACAAGCCAGGTATCCAGGCTGCTGTTTACCCCTTCTTTTATGGAATCCAAAGACCATGGGTCTGTAAAACAGAGTTCTTCTGCCTTTGATACCAACAGGACATCTTCCGCCCTCATCTCACGAACCATGGAGTTCTCCTTTTGCTTCCTGTTCTTCCCGTTCCCGCTCTGCCTGCGGTTTTCTTAAATAATCGGGGGCATGCTCCGCAGCTTCCACAATTCTGCCGTCTTCATAGTACAGACTTCCAAGCGCCGCAACGGCAGCACCTCTCTGCCGGTTTAAATGGGCAGGGGCGAAGGAAAATGGAACCGTCATCAATTCTTCTATCTGTTTTTTGTATACAGGTACTCCGTCGCCCAGGAATATCACGGTTTCTCCTGTTTGATTTAACTCCCTGATCAAATCTTTCACGTCCATGGCACAGGATTCTTTTATTACGGAAAATCCATCTCTGTTATCATAGATTCCGGTATAGACCTGATCTCTTCTGGCATCCATAATGGGGCAGACAATGCTGGTACAGCCGTAAAGATTATAGGCCATGGCATCTACTGTGGGTACGGAGACCAGGGGCTTATGAAGAGCAAGCCCCAGGCCTTTTCCAGTGGCAGAGCCGATTCTCAGCCCGGTAAATGAACCAGGGCCTGCCGAAACAGCAATGGCATCAATGGTATCCAAATCAAAATCTACCATAGTAACGATCTCATCAAGCATGGGAAGGAGAGTCTGGGAATGGGTCTTCTTAAAATTAACGGTGTATTCGGCTGTCACCACCTGATCCGTCACAATGGCTACGGAAGCTACCAGAGACGAACTTTCGATTCCAAGTATGTTCATTTATATTCCCTCCACGGTTATTTTTCTATAATCAAACCCTTTTTCCAGATCTTTTTCTATGGTTACGGAGATAACAGAATCGGGAAGTATTTCTTTAACCAGTTCCGACCATTCAATCAGAGTGACTCCGTCGCCATAAAAGCAGTCTTCGTAACCAATCTCCTCCATCTCGCTCACATCTCCGATCCGGTACACATCAAAATGATATAACGGCAGACGCCCGTCATCATACTGCTGGACAATCGTAAAGGTGGGACTGTTTACCGCTTCTTTTATACCAAGACCAGATGCAAAGCCCTGAGTAAAAACGGTTTTTCCCACTCCAAGATCTCCGTTTAAGCAGTATACCGAAGAAGACACTGCTTCTTGTCCCAGTTTCTTTCCCAGTTCAAAGGTATCTTCTGGTTTCCAGCTTTCTATTACCATAATCTATTTCCTCTTTCGCCTCTTAAAAGGCAATTTATTTATGATCCGCGCACAATAACGGTTGTATGCCGTTTGAAGTGAGCTGTTTAAAATTTCATGGTAAGTGCAATTCGCTTTTTGGGCACATCCACACTTATGACCTTTACTTCAACAATGTCTCCCACACTCACCGCTTCCAGAGGGTGTTTGATGAATTTATCTGATATCTGGGAAATATGGACAAGGCCGTCCTGATGGACCCCAATATCTACAAATGCTCCGAAATCAATGACATTCCTCACCGTTCCCTTTAATACCATGCCTGGCTGCAAGTCCTTCATATCCATCACATCCGTCCGGAGTATGGGCTTTGGCATCTCATCGCGTGGGTCCCTTGCCGGCTTTTCCAGTTCATTTACGATATCCTGAAGGGTGATCTCACCAATTTCCAGCTCGGCCGCAAGGGACTTGTAGTCGACGATTTTTTTGCTTATCCCACTCAAACCTCCGTGTCTTAACTGTTCCGGCTCATAGCCAAGTTTTTTGAGAAGTTTTTTTGCGGCTTCGTAGGATTCGGGATGAACGCTGGTTCCGTCTAACGGGTTTTTCCCGCCCTGGATTCTCATAAAGCCTGCGCACTGCTCATATGCCTTGGGACCCAGCTTTTGGACTTTAAGTAGCTGGCTTCTGCTTAAAAAGGCTCCGTTCTCTTCCCGGTACGCTACAATATTTTTTGCAATTGGCTTTGAGATACCGGATATGTATTCCAAAAGAGAAGCAGATGCCGTGTTCAAATCCACACCCACCTTATTCACGCAGTCTTCCACGACTCCCTGCAGGGCTTCGCTCAAATGTTTTTGATTCATGTCGTGCTGGTACTGGCCCACGCCAATGGATTTTGGATCAATCTTAACCAGCTCGGCAAGAGGGTCCTGAAGTCTGCGGGCAATGGAGACCGCACTTCTCTGTCCCACATCGAAATTGGGGAATTCTTCTGTGGCAAGTTTGCTGGCGGAATACACAGAGGCACCTGCTTCATTGACAATGATATACTGAACCTGCTGGGGAATCTCTTTTAACAGTTCTACGATTATTGCTTCGGATTCTCTGGAAGCGGTTCCATTCCCTACGGAAATCAAAGATATGTTATATTTTTTTATCAGCTTCTTTAAGACAGCTTTTGCTTCCTCTACTTTATTCTGGGGCGCTGTGGGGAAAATCACAACGGTATCAAGTACTTTTCCGGTCTCATCCACCACTGCCAGTTTGCAGCCGGTCCGAAAGGCCGGGTCCCAGCCCAGGACGACCCGCCCGACGATGGGAGGCTGCATCAAGAGCTGTTCCAGGTTTTTACCAAATACCTTGATGGCACCTTCTTCTGCTTTTTCCGTCAATTCGTTCCTCACTTCACGCTCTATGGCAGGTGCAATCAGGCGGTTATAGCTGTCCGCAATCACTTCCTGCAGCACTTTTGAGGTATGGGGGTTGTCCCTGACAATGACCTGTTTTTCCAGATACCGGATCATCTGCTCCACCGGAGCCGCAATCTTTACCGTCAGCAGCTTTTCTTTTTCTCCCCGGTTAATGGCCAAAATTCTGTGGCCTGCCGTCTTTTTTAATGGTTCTTCGTAATTGTAATACATCTCATAGACAGATTCTGCCTCTTCATCCTTTGCGGTTGACTGTAAGCTGCCCTGGCTGAATATGGCATTGCGGATATAGGTCCGATATTCCGCATTGTCGGAAATCCGTTCTGCCAGAATATCCTTTGCTCCGTCTATGGCCTCCTCCGGGGATGAAACTCCTTTTTCCTCGGATACGTACCGGGCTGCCTCTTCTAAAAGGGAAGTCTGAATCATCTGAAGAAGGATCAAATCAGCAAGCGGCTCCAATCCTTTTTCCTTTGCAATGGTGGCTCTGGTCCTTCTCTTTGGTTTATAAGGACGGTATAAATCTTCTACTGCCACCAGAGTCTTTGCAGCCAGAATCTTTTGCTCCAGCTCTTCGGTCAGCTTTTCCTGTTCCCGTATGGATGAGATGACCTGTTCTTTTCGTTCTTCCAAGTTTCTAAGATAGCGAAGCCGCTCATCCAGATTCCGGAGCACCTCATCGTTTAAGGAGCCGGTAACTTCCTTCCGGTATCTGGCAATAAACGGAATGGTATTTCCTTCATCGATCAGCTTTACAGCCGCCTCAACCTGATTCCGTCCAATGGAAAGTTCTTCCTGCAATGCTTTTATTATATCCATGCTGTACCCCTTGCTTCTTATTAGTTCATTTAATTTAATTATTATAATTCATCAGACTTTGGTTTGCAAGACCCGTCTGGACATACAGCCCGTTTCGTGCTACAATCATACAATGCGAGAGAACGCGCTCTTTGCTTTTTAAAATTCGCAAACGAGGTACAAATACAAATGGAAAATCATAACAAAAGCAATAACGGAATGATGCCCCAGCTTCCTCCGGCAGGTTCCTTTCTGGCCTATTGGTCTGTTTTCCTCGGCGGTCTTGGCCTGGTGACCGACTGCCTTCCTTTATTCACCATCTGGAATCTTCCCGCCGGATTGTTCTTGGGTCTGGGCGGTATCGCATGCGCAGTGCTTTCCAAACATGGGAAGCCAATGACACAACAGGCTCAGCTTGGTCTCATTCTGTCTGTCATATCTCTTATCTGCGGACTGCTTATGACACTTTTAATTATCTTTGTCTACGATGCCATGGATAACAACACTCCCTTTGGACAGTATTTCAGGGACGCCATCGAATCCACCACTCAGGCACTTATGCCATCCCGCGGATTAGGAGAATAAGATTTATTTCATAAGAGGAAGCAGGTCCACTCCCTTTATCACCAGCATATAATTCTTGAAGATCCAGTTGATCACTACAATTGCAGCTCCTGTCAGGATAAAAAAGCGGACTCTTTTGTTGTGGTCCATGGGTCGCTTGAACCGTCTGGATAGAAACCTTAGGAATAGTTCCAGAAGAATCACAAAAATAGTATAAAGGACCAGCGGATGATACTGAAAACTCATCCGCAGGTCCCCCCGTAATAAGGAGCGGACTGCCCTTGTTCCCCCGCATCCCGGACAGTAAAGTCCGGTCAGGGTATTGAACACGCAGGGAAGTCCCAAACCTAATAATTTCTTTAACCAATCCATTTCATTCCCCTGTCTAGTCTGCCAGATCAAAGACATCATGCACCGATCTCATGGAACGTTCCACATCTGCTTCATCAATCAAAACTGTTATCCGAATCTCAGAAGTTGCAATCATCTTAATGTTCACATTGGCGTTTGAAAGCGCTTCAAACATCTTGGCCGCCACGCCCGGATTGCTTGACATTCCGGCTCCAATGATAGAAATCTTGGCTACCCCTTCTTCACTGGTCACATCATGTGCCGAAAGAAGCTCTTTATTTTCTCCGAGCAGATCCAGAGTTTCCTTTAAATCCGTTTTTGCCACCGTAAAAGAGATATCTTTTCTTTCTTCCCTTCCGATGGACTGTATGATAATATCCACATTGATGTTGTGCTTTGCCAGAAGGTTAAAGATCTTAAAAGCAATTCCTGGCATATTCCTGACCCCGATGACGGATATTCGGGCTACATTTTTATCTGCGGCAACTCCGCTGACCAGCATTCTCTCCATTTTCGCTTCCTCCTTGACAATCGTACCTTCTTCCCTTGTCAGACTTGACCGGACAACCAACTGTACTCCGTAACGCTTTGCCATTTCCACAGACCTGTTGTGGAGGACCTTTGCTCCCAGGGATGCAAATTCCAGCATTTCGTCATAAGAAACTTCAGGAAGCTTTCTGGCGTTTGACACCACCCGGGGATCTGCTGTGTATACACCATCCACATCCGTATAGATCTCACATGCATCTGCATGGAGGGCTGCCGCAAGAGCGACCGCAGTTGTGTCAGAGCCGCCCCGTCCAAGGGTGGTTAAATCATCGAATTTATTGATTCCCTGGAAACCTGTGATTACGACAATCTTCCTGGCATCCAGTTCATGACGGATACGTTCCGTATCAATCCGCTTTAATTTGGCTGTGCCGTAAGCAGAGGTGGTATGCATGGCTACCTGCGCCGCATTCAAGGAAACAGCCGGAACCCCAAGTGCATCAAAAGCCATGGACATAAGGGCTACACTGACCTGTTCTCCGGTTGCAAGAAGCATATCCAGTTCTCTCTTCGGCGGATTGGGATTCACCTCATGGGCTTTGGCTATGAGACCATCTGTGGTCTTTCCCATAGCGGATAAAACGACTACCACCTGATTGCCTTTTTCATACTCTTCGATACAGCGTTTTGCTACATTGAAAATTCTTTCTTTGTCTGCGACGGAGCTACCGCCAAATTTTTTTACTACTAACATCGCTGCCTCCTGGCGAAAGTTTAAAATTCTGCGCGGATGCGCTGTCTGATTCCTGACAGCTCTTTCGCTTTTCTGTCGTATTCTTCTTCTGTCATCACTTCGGTTAAGAATGCAAACTCATCCATATGATCCAGTTCAATCCCCTCTACCTTACCGAACACTTCTTCCACTTCTTTCATACGCTTTGCGGCGATTCCCTTGATTCTTACAAAGTAGCGGAAGGACATGCTCTCCATGGATGAGATGGCAAGACCTTGATCATCCCAGCCAAAATCCACATGCTGGTCTTCATTTTTAAGGGCTTCAATGATGTCTGCAATAACTGCACTGGCAGTAGGAAGCTTTCCTGCTCCGCTGCCGTAAAACATGGAAGTGCCAAGCATGTTTCCTTTTACTAAAATGCCGTTATAGACATCACTTACAGAATACAGCGGATGGTCCCTGCCGATCATGACCGGAGCAACAAACGCATGGGCAGCTCCCTTTTCCATACGGCTGGAGCCTAACAGCTTAATGGAAGTCCCAAGACTTTCGGCATAGGCAAAATCCACATCCGTTATTTTTGTTATCCCTTCTGTATAAATATGCTCGAAATTCACTTCGTGTCCCGAAGCCATGGCTGTCAGGATGGCAATTTTTCTGCAGGTATCATGTCCCTCCACATCTGCTTCGGGATTTCTCTCGGCATATCCTAAATCCTGGGCTTCCCGTAAAGCTGTTTCAAAGGTTTCTCCTGCTTTTTCCATTTTGGTCAATATGTAGTTGGTCGTTCCGTTTAGGATGCCGGTGATTTCCTCGATTTCCTCCCCTGCCAGACACGTATAAAGAGGGCGAATGACAGGAATACCGCCGCCTACACTGGCTTCAAACAGGAAATTCACATTATGTTCTTTTGCAATCTTTAGAAGTTCAGTTCCGTATGCGGCAACCAGCGCTTTATTGGAGGTAGCTACGTGCTTTCCCGCTTCCAGACATGCTTTTACAAATGGGTAAGCGGGTTTTAGTCCTCCCATAGTCTCTATCACCATAGTTACTTCCGGATCTTTTACAATGATGGAAAAATCATGAACGATTTTATCCTCCACCGTTGTACCTGGAAATTCTCTTAAATCCAGGACATACTTCACAGAGACCGTATCTCCTACTTTTCTTGCTATGGTTTCTTTATTTCTCTCTAATATCTCTACTACACCAGAACCGATGGTACCATAGCCCATAACTGCAACATTCTTCATCTCTCTCTACTCCCTGGCTAAAATTTTTACGTAGTGGACCCCATTCTTTACTTCCATGTCCTCAACCATTTTGGATACGTTCCCGGTGGTTTCAAGAACCTCCACACTCAGTGTCAAAGTGGCTACACCATTGACTGGAATACTCTGGTGTATGGTAAGGATATTGGCGCGGTATACCGCCACAATGTGAAGAAGATCAGACAGCAAACCTGGTTCGTCGTCCATCTGCATCACAAGGGTAATGGTTTTTCCTTTCGTATTATCATAAAACGGAAAGATATCATCCTTGTACTTATAAAAAGAGCTGCGGCTGATCCCGACTCTGTCAGTCGCCTCCTGAACGGTGATGACACGCTCCGATTCCAACAGTTTTTTTGCCTCAACAACCTTTAGCAATACTTCAGGTACAGCTTTCTGCTTTACCACAAAATATTTACTTTTTTCTTCCATAAAAAAATATCTTCCCTTCTGTGTCCGCAACAGAAAAACATCTGTGCTCATAGGGAAGATATTAACATATTTACGATGGGTATGCAACTATTTTTCTATTTATTTTCTTTATTTCTATTCGGACTGGTCCTCACTTACCTTTGCTCCGGTGCTTAACCAGCGCAGATAGGCATACATAAACTGGTCCAGAGCCCCGTCCAAAACACTGTTGACATTGCCGGTTTCCGCATTGGTTCTGTGGTCCTTGACCATGGTGTAAGGCTGTAAAACATAGGAACGGATCTGGTTGCCCCAGCCGATTTCCGTCACATCGCCTCGGATGCCGGAAAGCTTTTCTGCATTCTCCTGCTGCTTTAATAAATAGAGCTTTGCTTTTAACATCTGCATGGCCTTATCTTTATTCTGGAACTGGGAGCGTTCATTCTGGCACTGCACCACGATTCCCGTAGGAAGATGGGTAATACGGATGGCGGAAGAAGTTTTGTTGATATGCTGTCCGCCGGCTCCGCTGGAACGATAGGTGTCAATCCTTAAATCCTCTTCATTGATCTCCACATCAAGATCCTCTTCAATATCCGGCATCACATCACAGGAAACAAAAGAAGTCTGCCGCTTGCCCGCAGCATTAAAAGGAGAGATGCGCACCAGACGATGAACTCCTTTTTCTGATTTTAAATAGCCGTAAGCATTGATGCCGTTTACCTGAATGGTAACAGACTTGATGCCGGCCTCATCTCCGTCAAGGTAATCCAGCACCTCGGTCTGAAAGCCCTTTTTCTCTGCCCAACGGCAGAACATACGGTAAAGCATACTGCACCAGTCACAGGATTCGGTTCCGCCTGCACCTGCATTCAATTTTAAAATGGCATTGTGGCTGTCGTATTCTCCAGACAAAAGAGTGCTTATGCGCATGGCTTCCAGTTTTTCCTTAAACTCCGTCAGCATTTCTTCCACTTCCGGAATCAGGGATGGATCATTCTCTTCATTGCCCATCTCGATCATCACACCAATGTCTTCGTATTGCTGTTCCAGGTCTTTATATCCCTGGACGGTATCTTTTAAATTCTTGGCAAGCTGGACGACCTTGGTGGATTTCTCCGGGTCCTCCCAGAAGCCCGGTTCTTCCATGGACTTGTCTAACTCAGCGATCCTCTTTAACTTATTATCTAAGTCAAAGTGAATCCCTCACTTCCACTAATGGTTTTTGAAACGTCGATAATTCATATTTGTACTGATCTAACTCTACCACTGTGTCACCCACTTTCTGATTATATTATTTATAAATACAAAATTGGGGCCCGCCCCTTTTGCAGGTGCGAACTCCAATTTTATAAAAATACTATACTAATTTACGTCCGCAGCACTGTTTGTACTTTTTACCGGAACCGCATGGACATGGATCATTGGGATAAACCTTTGCCTCCATCTTTTTCACAGGCGCTTTGGGCCCGCTTTCGTCCTTATTGGTTCCTGTCACCTTGGCAGCAGGTTCTCTTTCCACCTTTTGCTCGACCTTGATATGGAACAGGACTCTTACGGTTTCCTCACGGATCGCCGCAGTCATCTCTTCAAACATCTGATAGCCATTCATCTTATATTCCACCAGCGGGTCTCTCTGGCCGTAAGCCTGAAGACCGATTCCCTGGCGCAGCTGGTCCATATCATCAATATGGGACATCCATTTATTATCAATAATCTTTAACAGAATCACACGCTCGATCTCACGGATCTGCTCTGCCTCCGGGAACTCCGCTTCTTTGGATTCGTAAAGCTTGATGGCCTCTTCCTTCAGTCTGTGCTTCAGTTCGTTCTTTTTAATCTTTTTATCTTCCGGAATTGTAATAGGATTTAACGGAATGATGGGAAGAAGGAGGGTATTCAGTTCATTCAAATCCCATTCTTCCGGTGCCTGATCATCACTGACACAAAGATCGACTGCATTCTCCACAATATCAGTTACCATCTTTAAGATGACTTCACGCATATTGTCTCCATCCAGCACTTTTCTTCTCTCCGCATAAATGACTTCACGCTGGTCGTTCATAACCTCATCATATTTTAAGAGGTTTTCTCGAATTCCGTAGTTGTTTGTCTCGATCTTCATCTGTGCCTTTTCGATGGCATTGGACAGCATCTTGTGCTCGATCTCTTCGCCTTCCGGTACACCTAATGCATTGAACATGGTCACCAGACGCTCGGAACCGAAGAGACGCATCAAATCGTCTTCCAGAGAGATATAGAATCTGGATTCACCAGGATCGCCCTGTCGTCCGGCACGGCCGCGGAGCTGGTTGTCAATACGGCGGGATTCATGACGCTCGGTACCGATGATCTTTAAACCACCTGCTGCCTTAGCTTCATCGTCAAGCTTGATATCGGTACCACGGCCTGCCATGTTGGTTGCGATGGTAACCGCTTTGTGGACACCGGCATCGGCTACGATTTCCGCTTCCAGTTCATGATATTTTGCATTCAGGACTTTATGAGGAATCCCGCGGCGTTTTAACATTCCGCTGAGCATCTCAGAAGTCTCGATGGTAATCGTACCAACTAAAACCGGCTGCCCTTTTTTGTAAGCCTCTTCGACTTCCCTGCAGACTGCCTCAAACTTCTCTTTCTTGGTCTTATATACCGCATCTTCCCGGTCAATACGGGCAATGGGGCGGTTGGTCGGAATGGAAATTGCATCCATACCGTAGGTATTACGGAATTCCTTTTCCTCTGTAAGAGCGGTACCGGTCATACCTGATTTCTTCTTATACTTATTAAAGAAGTTCTGGAACGTAATTGTTGCAAGCGTCTTACTCTCTCTGCGGACATTTACATGTTCCTTGGCTTCGATCGCCTGATGAAGTCCGTCGGAATAACGTCTTCCTGGCATAATACGTCCGGTAAATTCATCTACAATCAATACTTCATCGTCTTTTACCACATAATCCTTGTCTCTGAACATAAGATTATTGGCACGAAGAGCCAGGATGATGTTATGCTGAATCTCCAGGTTCTCCGGATCGGATAAGTTCTCAATATGGAAGAACTCCTCCACCTTTCGTATTCCCTGCTCGGTTAAATTTACAACTTTATCCTTTTCATCCACAATGAAATCACCGGTTTCAATGATCTCTTCTCCCATGATGGCAGACATCTTGGTGAATTCCCCGGAGGTCTCTCCGCGTTCCAGCTGACGGGCAAGAATATCACAAACTTCATATAACTTTGTGGATTTGCCGCTCTGGCCAGAAATAATAAGAGGTGTTCTGGCTTCATCAATCAGCACAGAGTCTACCTCATCAATAATGCAGTAATCTAAATCTCTTAAAACCATCTGTTCTTTATAGATGGCCATATTATCTCTTAAATAATCAAAACCGAGCTCATTATTGGTCACATAAGTGATATCACAGTTATAAGCCTCCCGTCTTTCGTCGGAATTCATGGAGTTTAGAACTACGCCTACGGTGAGTCCTAAAAATTCATGAACTCGTCCCATCCACTCCGCATCACGCTTTGCCAGGTAATCGTTGACCGTAACGATCTGGACACCATTGCCTGCAAGTGCGTTTAAATATGCCGGACAGGTAGAAACCAGGGTCTTACCTTCACCAGTCTTCATCTCTGCAATACGTCCCTGATGAAGAACGATTCCGCCGATCAGCTGTACACGGAAATGTTCCATATTAAGAACTCTTCGTGCGGCCTCTCTCATGGTGGCAAAAGCTTCCGGCAATATATCATCAAGAGTCTCGCCTGCTGCCAGCCTCTCTTTAAAAAGCTTTGTATTATTTCTCAGTTCTTCATCCGTAAGGGCAACCATAGCCGGACGAAGAGCTTCTATCTTATCCACAATGGGATTGATCAATTTCAATTCTCTTTCACTATGAGTTCCAAATATTTTTTGAACGAGGTTCATGTTTCATTCTCCTACTCTTCTTAACTATATACACGGTACAATCTTGTATATTGTAGCACTAACTCCTCTTTAATTCAATGAATTCATAAAAAATTAACATTCTGGTAATAATAAGACCATATCCTGCCAGCCCTTCCCTTTTATTCCACGGCAAACGGCGGCAAAACAGAAAATTATTATGGTCAACCTGACACATTGCACAAAAAACATGTTCGATTCTTCGCTTTTCCACATTATCCACATTTCATTGTGTATTTCAACCCCATTTTTATCCCCACCATTTCCTCCCATAAATATTGAAAAAAACAGTTATACACCGAGTTATCCACATTATCCACATTTTTTCTCCACATATTCCCAGAATTCCCGATCTGTTTCCAAACCTTGAAATTTTTGTGTACTTGTCATAAAATTTACTTTTTCGACGGAAAATAACATTTTTTCCTTGACCTTTTTTTATCCCCATCTATAGTTTTTCAATAAATAGATAAAATATAAGTAGATACATTTCACAAATAATTCACACTAATTATCTTAAAACTTTACAATCATATTGAATTATTCTCAAAAATATGTTACACTATTGCTATCTTAAGAAAAAGGAGCTGATGACTTATGCGTTTTACAATTACAGGAAAGAATATTGAGGTCACATCAGGGTTACGGGAAGCGGTTGAAGACAAGCTTGGAAAATTAGATCGTTTCTTTGCTCCTGCAACAGAAGCTACAGTAAGACTCAGCGTACAGAAAGAAATACAAAAAATCGAAGTGACAATTCCAGTGAAAGGACATCTTATCCGGGCAGAGGAATCCAGCACAGACATGTATGTTTCTATTGATCTGGTGGAGGAGATCCTGGAACGGCAGTTAAAAAAATATAAGAACAAGCTGATTGACAAGAAACAGAATGCGCCTTCCTTCTCCGCAGCTTTTATTGAAGAGGAGAATCACATCGACGATCATGTGGAAATTGTGAAAACAAAAAAATTCGCAGTTAAGCCAATGGACCCGGAAGAGGCATGTGTTCAAATGGAACTTCTGGGACATAGCTTTTTCGTATTTTTAAACGCAGACACAGACGAAGTCAATGTGGTTTATAAAAGAAAAGGCGGTTCCTACGGACTGATTGAACCGGAATTTTAATGTAAAAAGCAGCCAGGATAAAACCTGGCTGTTTTTTAATTTGCCTGAATTCTTGTTAAGTACCGTTCGACACTGGTAATGGCATTGGCGCCGTCAGATACTGCCGTCGATATCTGTCTGAGCTGCTTGGTACGGACATCTCCTACTGCAAATACTCCGGGGATATTGGTTTCACAGTCTTCTCCTGCTTTGATATAGCCGTGATCCATCTCGACCAGATTGTTGAACGCTTCACTCTGAGGATTGATTCCGACTGCAATGAATACTCCGTCTACAGCCAGTTTCCTGGTTTCTTCTGTATTAATATTCTTTATAGTCAGGGACTCAACCTGATCTCCGCCTTCAATCTCTTCCACAACCGTATCCCAAATGACTTCTACGTTATCCTGATTGAACAGCTGAGTCTGTAAGGTTTTTGCTCCCCTTAACTGGTTTCTCCTATGAATTAAGTATACCTTTTTACACATTCTCGCTAAGAAGATGGCATCTTCAATGGCTACGTCTCCGCCGCCTACGACTGCAGCCACTTTATTGCGGAAAAATGCTCCGTCACAGGTCGC
Organism: Lacrimispora sinapis; assembly: GCF_043633585.1. Lineage (NCBI taxonomy): Bacteria > Bacillati > Bacillota > Clostridia > Lachnospirales > Lachnospiraceae > Lacrimispora > Lacrimispora sinapis. Next base: position 3,086,626 of record NZ_CP141832.1, read on the forward strand.
ACAATAGGAAACGCCCATACCGGTAAGTTCTTCTTCCCCGATTACACTTAATTTCCGGTGCTGCGCTCCGGTTGCAATGATAACCGACTTTGTTACATATGTCTTCTCTTCTCCCACTACGGTAAATAAACCGTCAGAAGCTTCGATCCTCAGAACCTCATCGTTGACGAATTCTGCTCCCAGCTTTTCGGCATGTTCTCTGAATTTCATCCCCAGATCATATCCGTTGATGCCAGGAAATCCGGGATAGTTATCCACTTCATAGGTATTAAGAATCTGACCGCCGCTTGCCATCTCTTTTTCGATTACAATCATTTTAAGCTCTGCTCTTTTTGCATAAACAGCGGCAGTAAGTCCTGCCGGCCCGGAGCCTATGATTACTACGTCATAAATTTCACTCATATTTATCTACCTGCTTTCTTAATTCGTTCTGTTATTTACTTCTTTGTATTCATTATATCTTACTAACCATGAAGTATGCAATGTCTGATCCGCGAGAAAACTAAAAAGTATAAAAAAGGTTTTTTTGCCTTTCTTGCATTGTACCTGTCAATTTGATAAAATAATGGTATCGAAAACTGACAGAAAGGGGAATGTTTATGTCCAGGAAAACGGTACTTATCACCGGTGCTTCCCGGGGAATCGGAAAAGCCATTGCCGTGAAATTTGCAAAAAAGGGGTATCATGTGGTCATCAACTGTCTTCACAGCGAAGAACGTCTGCTGCAGACCAAAAGGGAACTGGAAGCTTATCAGATCTCCTGTCTTTCCTATGTGGGCGACATGGGTGACATCACTCAGTGCCAGGAACTGTTTGAACAGGTACGCAAACAATTCGGTACTCCTGACGTTGTCGTCAACAATGCGGGGATCTCCTACATCGGCCTGCTGCAGGATATGAGCACTGAGGCCTGGGACCGGATCATCCGCACCAACCTGACCTCCGTCTTCAACTGCTGTAAGCTGGCTATTCCCGGAATGGTGGAAAAAAAATCGGGAAAGATCATCAACATCTCCTCCGTATGGGGTGTGGTGGGTGCCTCCTGCGAAGTTGCTTATTCTGCGACCAAAGGAGGAATCAATGCTTTTACCAAAGCCTTAGCCAAGGAACTCGCTCCCAGCAACATCCAGGTCAATGCCATCGCCTGCGGTGCCATTGATACTGAGATGAATCAATTCCTGGAAGAAGACGAACTGATCGCCCTCATAGACGAGATCCCTTCCGGCAGACTGGGCAAAGCGGAAGAGGTGGCTGATCTGGTTTACCATCTCGGTTATAAAAATTCTTACTTAACCGGACAGGTCATCGGTCTTGACGGAGGCTGGATCTAACCTGTCTGTTCTTCCTTCCGGCCACCGCTTCCGGCCATTTACAGGTTGTCTAAAAAATAACCTCATATTAAATCATATGTTGTAATTCAAATGCTGTACACTGAATCGGAGAATCCAGACCTTATGGTCTTCAATTTAGTTTATCTAAATTTAATTATATACAATCAAAATAGTTTTGTCAAGCTTCCATATTAAAAAGCGTCCGGAAAAGAAATTCTCTTCCGGACGCCTTGTTTTTTTATCTGATTTTAAACTTCTGGTTTTTCCACTTCAACAACTGCTGACTTCTGCATAGGAATTCTGCAGTTTTTGTTATTACCGAACTCAACGATAACGGTATCATCTGTCATATCGATGATGACTCCATAAAATCCGCTGGTAGTCAGAACACTGTCACCGATCGCAATGCTTGAAAGCATCTGCTCCTGTCTCTTCTTCTCTTTCTTCTGTGGTCTGATTGCAATAAAATACATAAAGCCAAAGATCACTGCAATGTAGAGAATCCAGAAACCCATGCCCATAGTACCGCCTGTTGCTAATAACATAACCATTTCCTCCTTATATAGATCCGCTTCCTTGCCGCGGTATCTTGTCCTATTTTTCGGATTGAGCTTCCATCATACCGGCTAGCTTCTTTTCCTTATATTCCCCATAACGCTGATGCTCGATTGCGTCACGAATCTCTTCCATCATTGTATTATAAAAATACAAATTATGCAAGACACATAATCTCATGCCAAGCATTTCTTTTGCCTTTAATAAATGCCGGATGTAGGCTCTGCTGTAGGAGCGGCAGGCCGGACACTGGCACCCTTCCTCGATAGGTCTGCGGTCCAGTTCATATTTGCTGTTAAACAGGTTGCGTTTGCCCTGATTGGTGTACACATGGCCATGGCGTCCGTTTCTTGACGGGTAAACACAGTCGAAGAAATCTACGCCCCGCTCTACAGACTCCAAAATATTGGCCGGAGTTCCCACACCCATTAAATACGTGGGTTTATTTTCCGGAAGATAAGGGACCGTCTCATCCAGAATCCGGTACATCTCTGAATGGCTTTCCCCTACGGCAAGTCCCCCTAATGCATAGCCGTCCAAATCCATGGCAGAGATGGTCTTTGCATGGGCGATTCGGATGTCTTCATAGGTTCCGCCCTGATTGATCCCAAATAACAGTTGTTCTTTGTTAATAGTATCGGGCAGGGAATTGAGCCTGTCCATCTCAGTCCGGCAGCGTTCCAGCCATCTGGTGGTCCGGTCTACACTATTTTGCATGTATTGCCTGGTGGCCGGATGGGGAGGACATTCGTCAAATGCCATCGCAATGGTAGAAGCCAGGTTGGACTGGATCTGCATACTTTCCTCTGGTCCCATAAATATCTTGCGTCCGTCAATATGGGACTGGAAGTATACGCCTTCTTCTTTGATCTTTCTGAGTCCGGTCAGGGAAAATACCTGAAATCCGCCTGAGTCCGTAAGAATAGGCTTATTCCAGTTCATAAATTCATGAAGGCCGCCCAGCTGCCTGATCACCTGATCACCGGTACGCACATGAAGATGATAGGTGTTTGACAATTGCACCTGGGTTTTAATCTCCCGCAGATCGTCGGTAGAGACACCACCTTTGATAGCCGCTGCAGTACCCACATTCATAAATACAGGAGTCTGAATGGTTCCATGGACCGTGGTTACCTCTGCCCGCTTGGCACGGCCGTCCTTTTTTATAATCTTATAATTCATTGATTGTCCCTTACTTTGGTTTCCTTATTTTTCAGTTACTTGACCGATTCATGCCTGATCATTCTTCCGCCAGAGCCGCCTTAATCATGATGGCACATTCAATCCGCTTCTTCTGCATCTCGCAGCCGATATCGTAAGCATCGGTAATGCTGCCATGGAAGTTAAAGGAATTGGCTGCACAGCCTCCGCTGCAGTAAAATCTTGCAAAGCAATCACGGCATTTGTCTTTTGCGTATACGTTGCAAAGTTTAAATTCATCACGGACTTCTGTGTTGGTCAGACCAATATCCACGTTTCCAAGAAGGAATTTCTCCTGGCCTACAAACTGGTGGCATGGATAAAAGTCTCCCCAGGGAGTCACTGCCAGATACTCGGTTCCCGAACCACACCCGGCAAGACGTTTTGCAACGCAGGGTCCCTGCTGCAGATCAATGTTAAAATGGAAAAAGTTAAAGCCTTTTCCTTCCTTTCTGCGTTTGATATACTCCACCGCAAGCTTATCGTATTCGTCTAAGATCTGAGGAAGGTCCTCTTCCTTGATGGCATAATATTCTTCCGGCTGGGCTACCACCGGCTCAATGGACATGCTTTCAAATCCAAGGTCTGCAAATTCAAGAACGTCTTTTGCAAAATCCATATTCCCTCTGGTAAAGGTTCCTCTGATGTAATAGTCCCTGGTTCCTCGAAGCTTGGCAAACTTCTGGAATTTGGGAACGATCAAATCATAGCTTCCTTTTCCGTTACGGAAAGGACGCATCTTGTCATTGACTTCTTTTCGTCCGTCAAGACTTAATACCACATTGCTCATTTCCTTATTGCAGAATTCCATGATCTCATCATTCAAAAGAACTCCGTTGGTGGTCATGGTAAAACGGAAGTTCTTATTATATTCTTTCTCTTTTGAGCGTCCGTATGCAACAAGCTGCTTTACCACGTCCCAATTCATCAACGGTTCCCCGCCAAAGAAGTCCACTTCTAAGTTTCTGCGGTTCCCGGAATTGGCGATCAGGAAATCCAGTGCCTTTTTCCCCACCTCAAAAGACATGAGGGCGCGGCGGCCGTGATACTCTCCTTCTTCTGCAAAACAGTACTGGCATGCCAGATTACAGTCATGGGCAATATGTAAACAAAGAGCTTTGACAACAGTCTTTCTCTTTTTAAAATCTACCACATAATCATGATACACATCTTTTGTAAACAGCTCTCCCGCATCGATCAAGTACTGGATCTCTTCCAGCGCTTCCATCACTTCTGCCTCTCCATAGGCTTCTTTCAGGCGGCTTAAAATCTCTTTCTTTGCGTGTTCTGATATCTTTTCCGGCTTATCCATCTCAGGAATGAAGTCCTGGGCGATGGCAACCGCATCGTACATCACCGGATCAACAGAATGGACCGAACCGCTGTTGACATCCATAATAATATGGAAGCCATTATTCATATATTGATGAATCACTTGTATTCTCCTTAATGAAAAAGGTTTACACCTTTTATTGATGTTTCGCAGACAAGCGAAGGAACCCCTACTGTCTAACGACCGTAGGGGGCATCTGCTTCTCTGCCTTATGGCTGTTCTATACAGTTTTAACTAACGGTTGCTGTTCTCACAGCTCTGATTTCCTACTGTACAGGATGTCTTGCAGGCTGACTGGCAGGAAGTCTGGCATTCGCCGCAGCCGCCTTTTTTCATGGATTCTTTTAATGTACTGGAACTTAATGTTTTAACGTGCTTCATAAACTTACACCTCCTGTATTTTACATAATTCCATGAGATTATACCACATGTTTTTTCGTAGTGCAAGATGAAATGGACGGGTGATACCGGCTGAGATTCCTTATTTTAAGCCAAACATCTTAGAATATCCTCCATACCGGGAGAATATACTGAACCATAAGACAAGATGTGAGGAGTATTCAAATGGAAAAATCAAAGCTTCAGGTCACATTAAGAAACCTGCTCATCACCTACATACTGACCGGAATCCTGCTTGTTGTCCTGGCCTTAGCACTTTATAAATTCCAGTTAAAAGAAGGCCAGATCCGCCTGGGTGTGAATGCGGTTTACATTATTACCTGTCTCATCGGGGGAATCCTTATGGGGAAAAGCATACGGCAGAGACGGTTCTTTTGGGGATTATTGCTGGGACTGCTGTATTTCGCAGTATTGCTGGTGGTTTCCTTTTTGCTGAACAAAGGGCTGAATGGGTCTATGAATCAGATCCTTACTACCATGGCGATTTGCGCGGCCAGCGGGACCGCCGGGGGGATGCTGAGCTAGGATGGGAGGAAAATGAGGGCACCGGCGTTTGAAAAAACGCTGTACCGGGAAAACCAGCCCTCATTTTCCGGTAGAATTGGTGGATTCATGGGAACCGTTTTAATCTCAGTGCTCACGAAACATTCTTATGAACTCTGCGATCAAAAGGATCAAAGCCCCCAGGAAGATGAAAATATCACCCAGATTAAATACAACTTTTTTAAGCTTTCCGAACTGAAGACTAAAATAGTCAACCACATACCGGCGGACAAGTCTGTCGTATAAGTTGCTTAACGCACCTCCAAGTGCAATGGAAAGTGCCAGCTTTTCTGCAAGCCTTCCCTTTCTCTGGAGAAGTCCGGCCAGCATTCCTCCAAGAAAGGAAGCCACGGCTAAGGGGACTGCCTGTACCAGCTCGGGGCGGTTTTTCAGAAAACCGAAGGAAAAACCGGGATTATGATTCTTGTATAGCAGGACTTTGCCGTTGGTTCCCTTCATTTCTTTGGGAAAGTCACATTCCTCCTGCTCCTCGATGGAACTTTTTATCAAAAGGTCCACGGCTGCCAAAAATACGATGAGACCGATAAATATCATGACGCACACTCCTTCCGACCTTATTATCTCCATTCTATTGTGTTTTTTATGCCTGGTCCTGTCATTCCTGATCTGCTTAACGGTACGTTAGCCTCTCATCTGTATGAATGGACCGCCCTTTTTGTCTAAATAAGCCCGGGTAATAACAACGGAGCCAATGTTGGGGTCTTTGGGGATCTCATACATGATATCCAGCATAAAGTTTTCGATTATGGCGCGCAATGCTCTGGCACCGGTCTTTTTCTGAAGCGCTTCTTCTGCTATCCATTCTAAAGCATCATCTTCAAATACGAGCCGGACCTCATCAAGCTCCAGAAGCTTTTGATACTGTTTTAAAATGGCATTCTTCGGTTCTTTAAGCACGCGGATCAATAACTCCTTGTTCAGGGATTCCAGTGTGACGAAAATGGGCAGACGGCCTAAAAATTCCGGGATCATGCCGAATTTCCTTAAATCCTCGTTGGTCACATGGGAAAGTATATTATCATCCTTATCATACTGATCTTTTAGTTCTGCCGAAAAACCGATGGAGGCTTTTTCTTTCAAGCGTTCTTTGATAATATCCTCCAGATCCGGGAATGCTCCTCCGCAGATAAAGAGTATGTTATCTGTCCGTACGGTGGTCATAGGAGTAAGCGCATTCTTCTGGTTGGAACCTACGGGTACCTCTACCGTACTTCCTTCCAACAGCTTTAACAGCTCCTGCTGTACGGATTCCCCGCTGACATCCCGGCTGCTTGTATTCTTTTTCTTTGCAATCTTATCAATTTCGTCAATAAAAATAATTCCCCGTTCTGCCTTGTCCACATCATTGTCAGCCGCCGATAATAGCTTGGATACGACGCTTTCTATGTCATCACCGATATATCCAGCCTCCGTTAATGAAGTGGCATCTGCAATGGCTAAGGGAACGTCAAGAAGCTTTGCCAGAGTTTTTACCAAATAGGTCTTTCCGCTTCCCGTAGGACCGATCATTAAAATATTGGATTTTTCGATCTGTACATTGCCTTCCTCGTCCTTGTTTTCCTTATTTCCCAGATAAACTCTTTTATAATGGTTATAAACTGCCACAGAGATTACCTTTTTGGCTTGTTCCTGGCCGATGACATATTCATCAAGCTTCTGCCGGATGATATGAGGGGCAGGAATATCCTCTAAGCGCAGCTCCGGCTTTGGTTCTTTTTCCGACCGCTTTTTGATCTTCTGCTTTTTGGGGATATCGAGATCCTGGTTGTTCAGCTTGCCAAGATCACTTAAATTCAAATTCATATAGGGCATATTGGGTATCTTGCTTATATCAAATCCGCCCTGAGTGACGGAATCAAAAGCCTTCTGCATACAATCATGACACAGATTCATGGAGCCAGGCATGGAAACCATGGGGCCTGCTACACTTTCCGGCCTCCGGCATACATAGCAGACTTTTTCGTATTCCTCCTGCTCTTTCTTCTTCTCTTCTCCATCAGAGCCATTGACCGTCGTATCTTCCATCTTCTCCTCCAGTAAATCTTTATCGTTCAATCTAGGTTCTCCTTCTGTCTGTAGTTATATACTATATAAGAATATTATAAAGCATTTAAAACACTCCTACAAGTGCCGGCAAGGAATTTAGACTTTTTTAATGAATCAAAGACTCCCCATGCCAAACGCCTTTGACACAGGGAGCCTTCTCCAAATTAACTTTGCGGCTGAGTCTCTGCAGGCCGCTTGCCAAGTGTAATATTTACAGTTCTTTCTACATACTGACCATTCTCAACTGACTGAACCGTAACAGGTACTGTGGTTCCGCCTTTGTAATATTTCAGCATGTTTGTTAAATCGTCGTAAGTCTTAATGCTCTGTCCGTCAAACTTGGTAATAATATCCTTTTCCCGCAAATCGGACTGGCTGGCTGCGCCGCCTTCCACGATCTTATAGATGAAGACGCCCTGGGGCATACCAAGCTGCTGGCTGGTGGCCGCATCAATATTCTTGCACTGGATCCCTAAATAGCCCTGTTCTCCATCTGCTACCGGAGTTCTGGTCGTCTTGGTCATCAGGTTATCAATGATGGTCTGTGCCTTTGAAATAGGAATCGCATACCCCATGCCTTCTACATCGGTAGAGGAGTATTTTGCAGAATTGATACCGATCACCTCTCCCTGCATATTCAAGAGAGCGCCGCCGCTGTTACCAGGATTGATCGCCGCATCGGTCTGGAGAAGGTCACGGTTCGTTCCGTCTTCCGTCTGAACCGTACGGTCAAGAGCGCTGATATAACCAACGGTCACGGACTGGCCGTAGCCAAGAGCATTCCCGATCGCTACCACTCCCTGGCCAACCTTTAAGTGATCCGAATTTCCGAGTGTAGCAATTGAAATCTTTGATAAGGTTTCGGAAGAAATGTTCTTTAAGGGAACTGCAATCACTGCAAGATCGGAATCGGCATCGGTCCCTTTGATGGCTGCATCAACAGCAGCCTGATCAATAAAGGTAACCTTTAACGCTTCTGCTCCTTCAACCACATGGTTGTTGGTCACAATTAAAAGCTCATCGTTATTCTTTCCTACGATAATGCCGGAGCCGCTTCCCTCTCCTTCCCTCTGCATCGGCCCGAACCAGGTCTGGCTTTCATAAACCACCTTACTGGTAATGGCTACAACCGATGGTACTGCTTTGTCTACAATGCTTGACACGTCATTGACACCACTGATGGCTGAGGTATTGGAAGCAGGGCCTGCCGCCGAAGTGGAAACGGTTTCGGCTTTGTTTATCTCAACGGTATTTTTATTGCCGTAGGCACCGGCGGCCCAGTTGATGCCGACCATGGTACTGCCGGCTATGACCCCGAATACAAGTGCTCCGCTGACAAGTGCAGCGGCTTTCTTTACAAAGCCTTTTTTCTTGCGTGGAGGTACTTCTTCAAGAACGTTGGATTCTGCTGATTTACGGAACTGATATTCCTGGTAATGAGGAATATTCTGAGGTTCCGGGGCCGGACGGGGATCAGGGTCCCTCATTACAAAATTTGTATTTACCGGATCTTCTTTATGCTCTTCAGGATTTAATCTGCCTGTATCTTTATTATCATCAAACATAATATCTATCTCCTTTCCTCTCCACTGATTATCTTTTTGATAACCACAGTCTATCAATGAATTGTGACCATTTTGTGATGAAATTATATTGAATATGTGAAAAGAAAAACGGAGAGATACTATCTTAATTTGCAGGCGGTGCAGGCACTACCGGTGCCTCTGTATTTCCTCCGGTGACTCCATTGTCCGGATATGGGGGAGCAGTTTCTCCCGGACCGGCCGGATCGCCTTTTGTGGTCTCAGGGGCTGTTGTCTCACGAGGGGCTGTTGTCTCATGAGCCGCTGTTGTCTCGTGAGCCGCTGTTGTCTCATGAGCCGCTGTTGTCCCTTTGTTTCCAGGTCCATGAGCGGTAGTTTCTGTGTTTCCTCCGGAATGTGCCGGTTTGGTCTCTCCTGGTTTCATTCCGCCGGGTTCCGTCTGCTTTGACTCTCCTGGCCTGGTCTCCTTTGTTTCGCCGGTGAGTCCAGGTTCCCTTTTGATTGGCTTTCCGTTGGCATCCGTTTCCTGGGCGGAGCTTTCCTGAGAAGAGGATTCTTCTGCCTCCGAGGTTTTTACTTCCTTGGTTTTCTCTGTTTCCTTCTTTGAATTTCCTTTTTTTGTACCGTATTTATCGTCCGCATCCTTACCGCCTTTGTACATACCGGAATCAGCGGCGATCTTGGAGCTGATCTTTTTCACCATATCAGAGGGTTCATAATTTTCTTTCCCAAAGAGAAACTTATGAAGCTCTGAAACATTGGTAACCAGAGTCTGGGGAATTACACAGTCTCCCTTCTTGCCCATCTTCATATCTCCGCGGCTGAACGGGAAACCACCCGTCTCGCCGATGTGATACTTGCCAATGTCTAACAGAAGTTCGGTAAAGTCACTGAAGGTAAGGTTGGTGCCCACCTGTTCCACTTCCATTAAAAGAATACGGTTTAACAGACCTAAATCCGCTTTTTTTGCTTTTTCAAATGATTTTTGAATGATCAGTCTCTGACGCTCGGTTCTTGCATAGTCCGTATCCATCTTTCTCAGTCTTGCATAAGCGACCGCCTGAACACCGTCCAAATGATTCATGCCTGATGACTTTAAATGAACGGAAGGAACGCCCGTCTTTTGCACCGTCTCTGTAATAAAAGAGTTGATATATCGGAATTCTGCTTTGGTAATGTCCACGTCAACACCGCCCAGCATATTGATCCCGTCTGCAACGGATTTCCAGTTAAATGTCACGTATTCTGAAATATCCAGATCAAGATTCTTATTAAGGGCTGCCAATGCCTGAGAGGCGCCCCCGTTGGCATAGGCGGAGTTTATCTTATTATAAGCACTGCCTTCATTAATATTCAAATATGTATCACGGAATATGGATACAAGCCGGATTTCTCCGTTGTCCCGGTTGATGTTACATATCATAATCACGTCGGCGTTGGTGCCTTTATTTACATTGCCGTCACGGCTGTCCACGCCAAACACAGCAATGGTCCGGTATCCGGTCATATGTTTTTTCTGCTCATCAGACATCACTTCGTTCCGGACCTGTTTTTCATCAAAGTTATCCGGGCGCTGGATGGCTCCCATAATTCTTGCAACGTATGCATAGGCAAAAATGAAAGTCAGCGTAAATAATTCTGCAATGGCCAGAAGAATGATCCGTTTAACTTTTCTTTTTTTGCTGCTTTGGGACGCACTCCGGCTGGAAGCTGACGTCTTTTCCGAAACCGGTTTTCTTGGCTGCTGTCTGGTACCGCCGTCTCCGATTACGATCTGCCCTCCGGATGCCGGCCGGCTTCTGCTTTGCGGATTTCCGGAGGACTGCCTCCGGCGGACCTGGGCATTCGTTCCGCCTCCGGTTCTTTTCTCTTCAAAGTCTTCATAGTCATCATCCAGGTAGTAATCTCCATCGGACGGATCTGGTTTTGAATTATAACCGCGTCTTCCCCTTTTCGTTTTCTCACGGTCTAATTCATCATCAAATTCATTTTTCATTTATTTAACCTCATCCTAATCGTGTCGTATCCAATATCAGTACGCATTTTTATTAACAAACCCTTTGAACATTGTCAAAAACAGGATTTTAAAATCATATCCCAAGGTCCAGTTTTCAATGTAATACAAATCGTGCTCGATCCTTTTTGTAATGGAAGTGTCTCCCCTTAATCCGTTGACCTGTGCCCAGCCTGTAATTCCGGGGCGCACCTGATGCTTAATCATATAGCGGGGAATCTCTTCTTTGAATTTTTCTACAAACAGGGGTCTTTCCGGCCTTGGGCCTACCAGACTCATGTCCCCCCGGAGAACATTGAAAAACTGAGGCATCTCATCAATGCTTGTCTTTCTGATAAACCGTCCTACCGGCGTTACTCTGGAGTCATGGGGAGTGGTCCATTTATTCTTTTCTTCCGTTGGGGACTGAACCACCATGGAACGGAACTTATACATTTGAAACGGCCTGTTGTGAAGGCCTACACGCTCCTGCTTGTAAATAAGAGGACCGGGAGCCGTCAGCTTTATGAGCACTGCCGTCAAAAGCATCACAGGAGAAAACAGAATCAAAGCTATGGCCGCACCTATGATATCCACGGCCCGTTTGACCATCGCATTGACCGGGTCTGTGAGCGGTACCCGGCGGATATTGACCACCGGAAGTCCCTGCAGATCCTCTATATAAGGTCTTGTGGGGATCATGTTATTATAATCTGGTATAAACTTGGTATGAACTCCTGATTTTTCACAGGAGGCCACAATCTTCTCTAAATTGGCATATTCATTAATGCTCAGTGTAATGGCAATCTCATCTAAGGAGTTTAAAGCCAGGATCGCATCTAAGTCCTTGATCTTTCCTATGACATTGACTCCCTTATATCCGCTTCCCCACTCTTTTTTATTGTCCAGAATACCTTTGATCTGGTATCCCCATTCGGGATTCAAACGCACCCGGTCAATGAAACCTTCTGCGGCGCGGCTGTAGCCGATCAAAAGAATGTGCTTCTGGTTGTAACCTTTGGCACGCATGGACCGCAGAATGCTTCGGATCAGATTCCGCTCTGCGGTTTCCAGAATAACGTTGATGGCAAAGAAATAAAATACCATCCTGGTGGAAAATTCACGGAAATAAGGATTCTTTTTGATCAAAAACAGAATCAAGGTAAAAAGCAGTACTCCCAGTAAATTAGCCTTTAAAATATTGGCAAACTCATACCGCCTTACCTGAACTCTTTTCGGCGCGTACAACTGGAAGATGCCGTATAGCAACAGATAGGTCGGCAAAATTAAAAGAAGTGCCGCAAAATAGTACTGAGGTGCCAGGACCCGCTTATAGGGGCTGAACAACTGGTTGCCAAGCAAAAGGAACAGCCAGGCAATGACATAAGAAATGACAATGACCAATCCATCCAGTACTACATGAAATCCATTAAATTTTTTCTGATTATCCTTTATCATAGCAGCAAAACCTTCCAATCGTGCATTGCACCATATTTCTCCATGATAATTCTAGTTTATTATACATGATATGTTGTTATAGTTCTATAAAAAATTTCTTAAAATGGCCTGTCAATTTTTAGTTTTCTTCGTAAAAATTCCCAAATATAAAGGACCGTTCCCAAAATCAATTCGATTTCAATTTTTACATAATTGAAAAACCGGGGCATTTGAAACCGAACCTTTTTTGTGGTCCTTGCGGTCCGCAGCCCTTCTTTTAATCCTTCCACATAATCAGATTCAAATCCGATTTTCCGGAAAAACAAGTATTTCACGAATATTCCCAAAATAAGGGGAAACAGATTCAAAAGGAGCTGCAGGGCAGGCATATTTTTATAATTTAAGTAGATATTATTTCTGGCAGCCAGTTTGACCTTAAAGGAATTGTACTTGGAACCGCTGGTTCCGCTTCCCACATGATAAACCACGGCGGAAGGACAGTATACGTTTTCGTAACCGTGGATCTTTGCCCGGTAACCTACGTCTATATCCTCCAGATACGCAAAATGAGCTTCATCGAATCCGCCGATTTCCTCAAACACCTCTCTGCGGTAGATGGCGGCTCCGGCACAGGCTGCAAATACGCTTCTGGGCTTTTTATACCCCCTGCTGCTTTGGCCCACGCCCCTTTGGTATGCCCATCCCAATACACTGTACATGTCACCGGCATCATCCATCAGTTCCTTATGATGGAGCTGGATCATCTTGCTGCTGGCGGAAAATATCTTTGGAGACCGGTCCATCATACGGACCAGCTCCTTTACATAATCCGGCTGCGGCTCAGTATCGTTATTCAATAGAATGACGTAAGGGGTCTTGGCATGGCGGATTCCCACATTCACAGCACCGGAAAAACCGGTGTTTTTCTCCAGAAAAACCGCAGGAATCTTATGTTCCTTCAGCCACTCCACACTTCCGTCTGTGGAACCGTTATCAACCACAAGAAGCTCAAAGTTTTTATCACTTTGAGTTTCCAGGGCTTTCATACAGGGTTCCATGAATTTTAATCCATTATAATTGGGAATAATGATGGTTACTTTTTTCTTCATCTCATACCTCAAGCTTATAGGGTTCTCCGATTTTTTCTTTCCGGAGGTCACGAAGGGCAAAGTTGGATTTGCGCAGGGTCAGATTCGGGTTGTAATAGGGATCCCCGTCTCTTAAGATATCCGGCCATTTATCTGAGAATTTTTTGATCTCCCGGTTAAAGCGGGCTACCTTTTCCGGTGTGTCCTCCAGTCCTCTTGATTTGGACTCATAGTGATAGAACAAGGCATAAGGAGCGTATACCACCTGCTTATTTAAGGTGCGGATCTTCATGCAGTAATCAATATCATTGAAGGCGACTGCCAGGTCTTCGGAAAATCCTCCCACCTGGTCAAACAGGGAACGCTTGCTCATCATACAGGCAGCCGTTACCGCGCTGTAATTTCTGGCACACATGGCCTGGTTAAAGTAGCTGCTTTCCGATTTATGGAGTCCGATAAAGGTATGGCCTGCAATGCCGCCAAAGCCAACCACTACGCCTGCATGCTGAATGGTATCATCGGAATAAAGGAGCCTTACGCCCACAATCCCTACATCCTCCTGCTGGCAGAAGCCTAACATCTCGGAGATACTTTCGGGGTTGATCAATTCTGTATCATTATTTAAAAACAGAAGATATTGGCCCTTTGCAAAGGTGACGCCAAAGTTATTGATGGCAGAGTAATTGAATTCTTTCTCCCATTTCACCACATGAACGAAATCAAACTCTTTCTGAATTTTTTCATAATATGCAAAGGTCTCCGGCTCTGTACTGTTGTTTTCCACAACAACAAACTCCAGATTTTTATAGGAGGATTTTTCAATGATGGAACGCATGCAGAGATCCAAGTCTGCCCAATGATCCTTATTGGGGATAATTACGGATACCAGAGGGTTTCCCGTGATTTCAAACGTCGAATGATAAATGCCGTAATCAATGCCCTTTTCAACAGACAATGCCTTCACTCCCATCCGTTCATAATGGGCCTTAACTGCTCTCGCTCCTGCCTCAAACGCATATAATTTGCTTTCCGGGTTGCTGGCGGTGGAGTTCTGGTGGCAGCGCCAGTGATAGAGTGCCTTTGGCACGTGATAAATCTTTCTGGCTTTTTCCGTACAGCGCAGAATGAAATCATAATCCTGTGCCCCATCAAATTCTTCCCGGAATCCGCCCACTTCCATAAGCAGTTCATGATTTACTACAAATAAATGGCAGATGTAATTGACACTGGTCAAAAGAACCGGATTAAAATCAGGTTTGAAATGCGGCTCAAATAATTCTCCTCCGTCTATATCAAGCTTGTCTTCATCGGTGTAAACAACGTCGATCTCCGGGTCGGAATTAATAGCCTTTACACATTCATATAAGGCATCCGGGGCCATGGTATCGTCATGGTCCGCCAAAACGATAAAGTCTCCGGTTGCCATCTCAAGGGCGGCATTGGTGTTGCCTGAGATTCCTTTATTTTCTCCAAGGATCACATAACGGATTCTTTCATCTTTTAATGCGTAGCGCTTTAATACCCGTTCCACGCTTTCCCCCTTCGGGCTTCCGTCTGCGACGCACACCTCCCAGTTTTTGTAGGTCTGGGCTAACAGAGAATCCAGCATGGCCGCAAGAAAACGCTCCGGGGTCTTATAGGCAGGGATTACGACGGACATCTTGGGGTTGTAATCAAACACTGTCTTTTTCTGGGCTTCCAGCTCTTCCTCCGTAGGTTTTGTAAGCTCATACCATTCCGGATAATCATAATCGCTGTCAATGCCCTGAAGCTTGTGCCTGGATTTGATGAGAAAGGCCCTGAGTCCGTTTTCCTTTAAGAAGTCCACTGCGGACTGAAGAGTCTGCATATTCATCATGCCTTTCAGCTTTACGGTCTTTTTATGGGCGGAACTGTTCTGTTTTTCAATGATCTTTGCATTTAACTTCACCCTTACGGACTTTCCGTCACAGTGGATCACCAGAATCCGGTCTTCGTTATTTTCTCTGATATAAGGAATCCTTATGTCAAATCCCAGGTCTTTATCGGTAGTCTTCTTGAAATAGATCTGACTCACGTCGTCTCTCCGCACCGGAACATATTTGAAATCCACCAGCTGCTCCTGACCGTCAAGAACTTCAAACTTCACTTCCGATCCAAGGGTTTTACCGATCACCCAGCCATTTAACACAATGGAATTTTCACGGATTCTTGCTACATCTATCTTATATTTCATCTCTGTTCCCATCCTCCATGGAGGCTGCTGTAAGAAGCATATCCTCCTCCGGGCCGCAATCCTGCCCGGATGTAAAATTAATTCTTTCTTCTTCAATCACCAAAGGCCGTTTCATGATACGTGCATTGATGGATAAAATGTATTCTCCCACCATCCCGATAAAAAAGATCTGTACGGAACCAAGAAAGCACATGCCGATCAAAAGAGGTGCCATACCTGCCGGGAAACGGTCCCAGTACATCAGCTTCATAATCAGGTAAATCAGTGCCACCAGCATACTGGCAAAGGAACAGATGCTTCCAAATATGGTTGCGACCCGAAGCCCTACCTTTGTATAGGAAGTGATGCTTAACATGGCGGCATCATACAGGCGGTAAAAATTGTTGCTGGTCTTTCCTGCCCGCCGCTTTGGCTGTTCGTAGGGAATCTCCTTCCGCCGGAAGCCTAGCTCCGCCACGATGCCACGCAGAAACGGGGTGGGATCATCAAGCTCCTTTAAGACCTTAATAAACTTAGCATCATAAAGTCCAAAGCCGGTAAAATGCTCGATCTGTTCCACATCGGAAAGCTTTTTGATGCATTTGTAATAACAGCTTCTAAGCCAGTACATAATCTTGTTTTCCTTGCTGGATTTCTTGATTCCGATCACGATTTTATAACCATTCTCCCATTCCTTCACATATCTTGGAATCATTTCCACCGGGTCCTGGAAATCCGCTGCCATTAAAATGGTGGCATCTCCCGTGGACTGGAGCATGGCATAATAGGGGGAATTGAACTGTCCGAAATTTTTTGCATTAAAAATCCCTTTCACCCCCCGGTCGGAAGAACAAAGCTTCCTAATAATGTCTCTGGTCCTGTCTTTGGAATCATTGTCAATAAAAATGATCTCATAGCGGTACTCCGGCAGATCTTTCTGAAATACACCGGATACGGCCTGATACAGGGCCTCTACATTTTCTTCCTCATTGTAACAGGGAACTACGATGCTAATTGTTTTCATACGTTCACTTCCAATCTATCTGTACCATAACTTTAATCAAATCCCTTGGCTTTTCCTTCATCATCTGAAGGGCTGTCTCAACCGCATCAAGACCGGACAGCCGATGGGTCACCAGCTTTTGGGGATTGATCCTTCCGTATTGCACCATCTTCAGCAGCCGCTCCATTCTTGCCCGTCCGCCTTTTGCCAGTTCCGTATGAATGGTCTTTCCAGCCATTCCGCGTCCGCCGGAAAACTTGGGGAAGGAGAGGCTTCCGGTTCCGCCGTAATAATTTACATTGGAAATGGTGCCGACGCCGTACCGGACCATATCCACCGCCTGTTCAAACACTTCATCCCCGCCGCCGCAGAGAATCACGCTGTCCGCTCCAAGACCTTCCGTCCGGGCCATTACCTGTGCTACCACATCACCGTCTTTATAGCTTAAAACTTCGGTGGCGCCAAATTCTTTTGCAAGCTCCACGCAAACAGGGCGGCTGCCTACTGCAAGGATCCGGGCCGCACCCAGATGGCGGGCGCCTTCCACTGCCATAAGGCCAATGGGTCCGATGCCCATAACCACCACTGTGTCACCAATTTTAATATCCGCAAATTCCGCTCCTGTAAAACCTGTCGTCACCACATCCACACACATGAGCGCCTGTTCCAGTGTGACTCCCTCCGGAATCTTAGCCAGTGTGGTATCTGCATCCGGAATCAAAAACTTCTCAGCAAATACCCCGGGCATGGAACGTCCCAGCTGATGTCCGGAAAAGGGTGCGGAAGCGTGCTTATAATTACCTTCCTGGATTCCCAACGCTCTCCAGTCGGGAGTAATGGCAGGAACCGCCACCAGATCACCGGGTTGAAAATCCTGTACCAGTTCTCCGGTTTTCAGAATTTCCGCAACGCATTCATGACCCAGGACCAGATTGGGGGCCTTTCTTGAGCCGCCGCCGTATACGGTATGGACATCCGAGGAGCAAGGGGTTACCGCAACGGGGCGGAGAATTGCTCCATATGGAGTGAGTGTAGGTTCCGGCGCATTATACCAGCCTACTTTTCCAGGTTCAATCAAAACAAAAGCTTTCATAGGTTTTTCTTATATCCTTTCCAGATGATTGGATTTCAATGCCAGAATATCGGTATTCTGTCCAAATTTTTCCTTTATAGTACCTGCAATCTCTTCCGTGTAGCCGGGAGCCACGATCAATATGGCATCCACCGGATTCCTGTGATAGTGGTCCGGAGGCACGATAGGAAGATGGGAGGCAGGTGCATATTTCCCCTGTTTGAAGGGGGCCGAATCTATAATATACTGCGCAAAGGCTCCGATGTCCGTGGTGGAGGCAAGGGTAAAGCCCTGATGGCTGGCTCCCCAGACAGCAAGGGTTTTCCCATGATCCTTTAGTTCCCGGATCAGTTCCCTCATCTCTTGGGCAATGGCATCCTGGCTTCTTATCAGGCCGGATACATCGACCTTTTCTGCCCTTTTTTCCTGGTTTGTCTGTCCGCCCGTCTGTTTTCTTTTTCTTACAATTACGGATAAGGTATCCCGGTTGACCATCTCTTCTTCCAGAACTTCAAAACCGGCCGTTTCCACCGCATAGCGCAGAGTCTCAAAGGTATAATAGGCCAGATGATCCCGGATCAGTTCATAATAACCGTCATACTGAAGAATATACTCCAGACTCGGAACCGTAATTAAACCGACACCGTCTTCTGTCAGGTTGTCCGCCATGCAGCGAAGCATGGAAACAGGCTCCGGCTGATGTTCCAGAAAATTAAAGGACAAAAATGCATCGTAGGGACCGCATGCACTTCCATCTGCCGGGGCCAGGACCTGTCCTTCCTTTGCAAACTGTTTCCAGACTTTAAGCCCCTTTTCCTTTGCCAGTTCCACCAGGTTGTCCCGGTTCTCAATGCCGTAAGCTTTTACCGGGAATTCCGACAGCACAGAAAGAAATTCTCCCTGTCCGCAGCCTGCCTCAATCAGTTTTTTTCCTTCTAAATGACACGTATCTATAAAATGCCGGTACTGGCGTCTTCTTAAATTCACCATGGTGGTGCTAAAACCACCGGACCGGATGACGTCTTTGTAATATGCCACCGGCTCACAGTCAAACTGCACCAGACCGCATGCTTCACACTGGTGAAGCCGGAGGGTCATTCCTTTTTCCTCTGCCAGTTCTTCTTTCTCCGGAATATCCTGAGCGGAAGCCGGCATATGATCCAGAGTCATCAAAGGAGTTTCTCCCAAAGGACTGCCGCATACAATACAAATCCTATCTCTCATACCACAAAAATCCTTTCCTGTCAATGTTTTTCTGCTTCATACGTTCTTCGGATTCCCTCAGCAAAAGAAATCTCCGGCTCAAAACCGGTGGCCGCCTTCAGCTTTTTTATATCAGGAATGAGGTTTGCAGGTCCTTCCGCATTGGGCTTTCTTCTTCCGAAGCTGTAGCTTCCATGAAATCCCAGGATCTCATACATCATCCGGATATAGTCCTTTAACGGCCGGTTCTCCTGTTCCGGTGCTGCTACATTATAAATTCCGGAAACCGATTCCTTTTCCTGTTCCATTAAAAGTATCAGCGCCCGGATGCAATCATCAAGATATAAAAAATTCCACATTTGTGTACACTCTCCCAGAGAAATGTATTCTCCTCTGGAAAATGACCGGATACAGCTTTCCACCAGGGACCAGGGATGGTCACCTGGTCCATAGACACTGAAGATTCTGGCATGGATATATTCCATGCTGCAGCTTCCTTCCTGTCTCCATTTCTTTGTCTGATCCATTGCCTGTTTTAAAAATGCAAGCTTTGCCAGACCATATTCGGAAACAGGACTGCATCCCGTCTCCTCTGTCATGGCTTCTTTATGGATTCCGTATTCGGCCTGGGAACCGCTGAAAAGGAAACGCCTGCAGCCAAGCCGTCTGGCCCCTTCCAGAGCTTTTAAGGAATCCTCTGTATTCTTCTGCTGCACCTTTCGTATCAAACGGTTCTCACTTCCGGAACCATCCCAGCCAAAATGATAAAATGCCTGGCATGGTTCCTTTATTACGTCATCTAACTTATGAAGCTCTTCTAAATTCCGCTCAATCTGTATAAGCCCCGGCCGATTTGTATCAATATATTTTCGGTTCTTAGAGCCGGGCCGGACAACTGCATACACTTTATTTCCGTCTTTTAATAACCGGTCAACCAATGCTCTTCCAAGAAAACTGGTGGCCCCTGTTACAACTACGTTCAACGTCCTTCCTCCTAAACTTCCCTGATGGTATCTTTACCCTTTTAACCTTGGTATGATCATGTTGCGCTCCATCTCCTCCTCCGGAAGAAATGGGGATAAGTCCTCTAAAGGCGGGGATACCATGGTTCCGTCGGGAAGACGCTTTGCCGATGACTTGGGCTCAAAATTCTGGTCCCTGCTTACAAAGACCTCACATATCACAGGTCCCTTTTGGGAAAATGCTGCTTCAATTCCCTGTTCCATCTCTCCGTTATGGCGGATCGAAACATATGGATACCCGTAGGCTGCCGAAAGCTTTTCCATATTCGGAAAGCTTAGATCCCTGCTGTCATCGCCCACTCCCACCAAAGGCTCACCGAAAAAGTTCTTCTGGGTCTGGCGGATGGAGTGATACCCGCCGTTATTGATCAGGAATATCTTAATGGGCATCTGGTGATGGATAATGGTCTGTAATTCCTGTAAATTCATCTGTATGCTTCCGTCACCGGTCACAAGGATAATATCCTTTGAAGAATCTGCCATACAGACTCCGATCGCAGCCGGGAGGTCGTAGCCCATGGAGGCTACTGCGGAATTGGTGATAAAGCGCTGTCCCTCCTTCATGAGGTACGCATGTCCTCCAACCACACAGGCGGAACCATTCCCCACTACCGTGATCTGGCCTTTTTCTGCCCTTCTGCTGAGCTCATTGATAAATGCATAGATATTAGTATTCTCATCTGCTCCATGCTGGTAGTGCTTTGGCAGGACGACCGGATACTGCTCCTTCCACATGCGGCAGGTCTCATTCCAGTTCATGGAACCAATCCCTTTTCCGCCTTTAAAAAGAGGTGCTTTCCCAGTTGCCTCATATTCTGTATCCAAAACCGCTTCTAACGCGGTAAGAAGATCCTTTACATCCGCATGGATACGCATATCTGCATGGATTGATGGTTTTTTCAATTCCTCCGGATCAATATCATTGACGATCACATAGGCATCTCTGGCCCATGTTTTATAGTTATACCCTACCTGGCGGATGCTTAAGCGGCTTCCCAGAGACAGAACCAAATCACTGTTTTGTACGGCAAAGTTGCCTGCCCGGTCGCCCATTCCGCCTCCTCTTCCGGTGTAGAGGGGATGATCTTCGTAAATGCAGTCCTGACTGTTCCAGCCTGTCACCACAGGAATCCCTAGCTTTTCTGCTACCCGGAGGAACACTTCATGAGCCTGTCCAATCCGGATTCCGTTGCCGGCATTGAGGACCGGACGGGACGCACTCTTTATTCTCTCAAGAATCTCTCTGGCTGTTTGTGCTGTCACAGGCTTTGGCAGAATCTGACGCTTTTCCCCACATCCTGCCTGGTCTTCTTTTATCTTCACCTCACTGGCGGCTGCCCAGCCGTCTCCCCCATTTTCATAATCTTCCGGGGAAAAACCGATTAAATCTTCGGTTTCAATGTAAGCGCCCTGGACATTGAGAGGAATATCCAGCCAGGAGGGGCCGGGGCGTCCGGAGAGCGCCAGATATATGGCCTTTTCCAGACAGTAACGGATTCTCATGGGTTCAATAACCATCTCACTGTATTTGGTCATACAGTCCACCGCTTTTACTATATCAAATTCCTGGTCTCCCATCGCACGTATGCCCACGCCAGACCATCTGGCCGTGGTGTCATAGCGGACCTGCCCGGACAGGATCAACATGGGAATGGAATCCAGCCAGCCGCCAAGCACTCCGGTGATGGCATTGGTCCCTCCAGGGCCGGTCGTTACGCAGACCGCAGCAAGCTTTCCATGGATTCTGGTATAGGCTTCTGCTGCTATGGCACATGCCTGCTCGTGATGGTTGTACAGGCAGTTTAACCCTTTTTCATGGCCAAGTGCATCATTTAAATGCATGGCACCTCCGCCTGTGACCGTAAATACCTGGCTGATCCCGGATTCCAAAAGCTTCCCGGAAATATAGTTGGATACTTTCATTCTCATGTTTCATCGCTCCTTTGTAAGGAATGTTTTTATCTGTTTGTGATTATACCACACCAACCTTTATTTTCCTATTAAAGTTTTCTTACTTTCTACCGGCCGTAAACGGACGGGCAGCCCCTGGGAAATCACATCTTTTTTCTTGTTATGTTATCTCCTTCCATATCTGCCATGAAACCACACTATCTTTAAACCTTTCGGGTGGGTTATAATCGCAGAGTAATGCAACTATGGATTTTCGGCCACGATAAAACTTATTGCAAAAAAGGAGAGAACATATTTATGAAAAAGCACTTAAAATTGATGGCTGTATTATCCGCTGCCGGTGTAATAGCAGCCGCAGCTCCAGAGCTGGGTCTCTTTAGCACGGCCTCAACCGCTTATGCAAAGTCAATTGGCTGGGTAGAAGAAAACGGTTCCTGGAAATTTTATGAAGAGGGTGATTACTATGCAACCGATTCATGGAAAAAATACGGTGAGGACTGGTATTATTTAGACGAAGATGGCGAAATCGCAACAAGTCAGGAAATCGACGAATATTACGTTGATGACAGCGGAAAAAGAGTCACAAATCAGTGGATCTCTGTGAACAACGATAACTACTGGGACTCCCCTGACGCTCCTGAAGTATTCTGGCATTATTACGGAAAAGACGGCAAGGCGGTTGAATCCAGATGGCAGAAGATCGATGATAAATGGTATTATTTCGACGAGCAGGGTCAGATGCTGACCGGTAAAGTTGAAATTGATAATAACACCTTTTATCTTGGCGATGAAAACGACGGCGCTAAGAAAACCGGCTGGTTTGAACTTGACAGTGTAAGCGAAGATTCGGAGAACCCTCTCTCCTGGTACTACTTTGATAAAGACGGCGTTATGGTAAAAGATGAAGTTGATAGAAAGATCGACGGTGCTTACTATACGTTCGTAAACGGAGAAATGCAGACTGGCTGGTATAAACTTCCGGTAAAAGCTACCCCTTCAGAAGCGGCCGAAAATACAAACGACAATACAGGTTCCGCAGCAGGATATCAGTACTACGATCCTGATAACGGTGCAAGAGTAGATGGCTGGAGAGAAATCGAAGGCATTTCCGGTGTCAGCACAGAAGATGAACTTTACTGGTTCTTCTTTAAAGACGGTGCTCCTTACTATGCAGAAAAAGGAATTGAATTATTTACTATCAATTCTGAGAAATATGGATTTAATACAAAAGGTGAAATGCAGACTGGTCTTAAGGTCGTTACTTTAAAAGATGGAAGCATTGCAAACTTCCACTTTGCAGACAACGGTGTTATGGATACAGGAAAGCAGACAATCTATAACGAAGACTTAGATGAAAACGAGATCTGGTATTTCCACACTTCCGGAACCAAAAAGGGACAGGGCTATACCGGTATCCTTGACAAAACAGTTTATGAATACGGTTTAAGAAAGGAAGCATCCTCTGATTTAAGACTGGCTTCCGTATCTCTTAACGGTGTTAATTATCTGGTAAATACAAACGGTGTGGTTCAGACTGCATCTTCCACCTCCAAATCTGTTGTTAAACCAGAACTGGGCGCAGGATACAAAGATTATAAAGATAACAACGACAACGTATTTGTAGTTGATGAAAATGGTATTATTCAGTAAGATAACAATTGATTAAAATTACAAAAGATTCATCCGTTCAAATAAAGGAAGTCCGCACGCGCTTATGCGCCGCGGGCTTTTTTTGTGTGTTCTTTATGATTTTTTTGTAAAATCTACAATTTTTGCGTTACATTTTCCATTGATTTGCGTTATATATTATAGGAGTAGACTGTTTTTACATAAAATTTAAGAAAAAAGGAGGAGACTAATGAGAGAATTGTCCGTGTACTACTGTTCGAAATGCGGTTACTATGGATATTATCAGCTTCAGCGCAATGCAGTGTGTCCAAAATGTAAGGTTGAAATGAACGCCTTATCTATCAGCTACCAGGATTTCATGGATCTATCCTGTGAAGCAAGGGACGAGATGCTTTCCCTACATATTATTGAATCTTCGTCTCCTTATGTCCAGCGCCTATTGGCGCCGCACAAGGTTAATAATAACCGGGAGATTATCGCCCGTATGGGTGATCGCATTACCGAATTAGAAATAGAAAATGAAAAGCTGAATCAAACCATTGAATGGATGCACCAGACAATCTGGGAACTTGTCCGCAAAAATAAGGGAATGGTTCCTGATGACAAGACGAATTCAGATAAAGGGATTGATCCCTGACTGGGAAACTCCCGGGAGTGCCGCCGCACTCCCTGACTTATCCCAGGTCAGGCAATCCTGTCAACGCTTATGTACCGGCCGAGCAATCTGTTCAACGTTTGGTTCAACCTTTCAATCACCTTGTGGAGCTTCTTGTTTTCTTCCATTAACCTTTCGTTCTCCATCTCTATAATCCGCAGCTTCTCAGCGTCTGTCATATAGAAAACCCTCCTTTTTTTCTGCTTTTCTAGTAACCACTATAAGCCGTTTCCAACTATTTGAAAAGTAAAATTAATCGCAAAATTCGACATTTTCTTATAACTATTGATTAAAATGTTTATATTTTTTGTGAATTTCCACAAAAAATACTACATCTATTGAATGTCAAAAAAGGAGGTACAAGATATGCTATTTTCATTGTTATTTTATTGTCGATAAAATTTGTGTAAAAATTTTCTTTTTTCGAACTATATTTCACTATTTATCTCTTATTTTAACTTGGATAGATTTTAAAACTAATTGATACATATCAGAATAACTGAAAAACGCATGGAAAGGTTTGGAGAATCTTTCTCTCCGGAATCTCATACAGGGCCGCCGGACCTGTTAGCAGACCTTAACCAGACAGACCATTCAGAGCCAGCTCCACACTCCGAATGCAGCACTCCAAATGAAACAAACGGTTCTTTAAATCACCAATCACCATCCGGTTTTCACTCTTTGTCTCTCCCTGATAAGTGATCACATGTATTAATTTTTTCTATTCCTCCATCTGCCGCCACGGCTTTCAACCCCCGCCGAATTAACTCTTTCATCATCCCGTTCTGAGTTATATTTCCAAAATACTTCTTTCTGACTGCCTTCAACTCAGCCTCCATGTCTGTCGTTAGAGAGATTGTAAACCGTTTCAAGCGTGTACCCATTGATTCCTTCTCCTTTCCGTCCAGTGGTTCACTGAACCTAACAATTTAATTATATTGGTTCACCGATTCACTGTCAATACCCTTATTGCATAACATCTTTACTTCTCTGGTTCACTGATGTATAATTAGAATAATTTATAGACGAGGTGATTGATATGGCTACAAATAAACCAAGATATACCGTTTCTGTTGATGATGAATTGTTTAAGGAAATTGAAGACTTTCGTTTTGAGAACCGTTTCCAGACCAGATCTGAAGCGACAGTGGAGCTGATCCGGTTGGGACTCCGCGCGCTTCGCAAGGAGAGAGAAGAGAAAAAGAATTGAATTGATTTTTGACAGAAAAAACGTAAACGGTAGTCCATAGGTATCTCCGTAAAACTCGTAGTTTTTTAAAGATAAGGACATTATCTCAAAAAAACTAGCTAGAAGCGAGGTACCTATGGACTACCGTTTACGTATTTAATTTCAAGGTATGCATTGACTGTAGGCGCTCCATAGTAAGTACCATCACAAAAGAGGGTGTCGCAAAATCACCAAAATAAGGTGATGGAGTGACACCCTCTTTCTGTTTAGGCAAAAAAACAGGAAAGCCTCCTGCTTTGTGGATTTGTTTAGTGTAAAATAAAACTGTAACGAAATGCAATCGTAAAGTAAATGGTAAATAACCCGTCCAGGTCAATAAGTTCGCCGCCCGATTGGGGCGGCGGTATATTTACCGTGTTTTTAGTTTTCTACATCGATCTGGCAATTCATCTGACCAAGGCATTAATTCTGCCAGTTTGTTTTCTGGAACATTATTCCTTGGATAGTGCATTAACTGTTCTAGCAGATATGAAAAGTACTCATACGATTTAAGATTATTCGCTTTTGCTGTTTCAGCAATACTATATAAGGCAGCGCTAGCCTCTGCGCCGTTCTTCGAATTGATGATGTGCCAGCTGTGTTTACCAACACAGAATGAACGGACACTTCTTTCTGCATCATTGTTATCAAGAGGTATTTCCGGATCCTCCAGAAATACTCTTAAAAACTGTTCCTGATGGATGGAATAATTAAGAGCACCTGCCAGTTTTGAGCTTTTATCCAGTCCCGTTTTACCGGCATACTCTTTTATCCACTCAAAATAAGCATCCACCAGAGGCTTGACTGAGTTTTTTCTATGATCCAGCCTTTCCTCATCGAATGATCTTTCATACATATGATCTACATGATAGATTGCAGCAATTCTTTTTACTGCTTCAGCTGCTATTTTCTGCCCAAATGTGGAAGGACCGTTTTTTCCACTGGCTTTTACAATCTCAGCGAATCGTCTTCTCGCATGAGACCAGCATCCGGCAACCTTCAGATCATCAGACCGTTCTTTCGCCAAGGTGTGATATACCTGATAACCATCTGTCACAAGAGTCCCTTTGTATCCTTTTAGGAATTCTCTTGGAGCGGCAGTTCCTCTCGTTCCTGGATACTCGTAAAGGAAAACCGGTGGTTTTTCTGAACTGCCAGGTGAATGGTAGATCCACATGTACTGCTTGCTTTTCTCCGGCATTACAAAGGGGGTCTCGTCACAGTGTATATGATGGCTTTTCATAATCTCTGCCTTCATCATGTCACGTACCGGGCCAAGATAGTATTGATAAATACGGATCAGCCAGCCGGCCATGTCTTGTCTTGGAATGTTAACATCATTTCTTAAAAACTCTTCAGAAAGCCGGTTTAATGGTACTGCATTGACATATTTGGCGTTAATGATGGCACCTGCCAGTTCCGGGGTAAGGATGCTGTGACTTAATAAACGCAGAGGAACCTCAGCGCGAAGAATCCCGCCGGTATCATGATTTCCGGCATATACTTTGATGTGATGCTCCAGTACTTCGAAGTGAGCCGGTACATACTTTAACTCTTTGTATATTTCATCTGGCAGATTATGCCATCCCTTGGGGAAATGTTCTGAGAGCTCTTTTTCCGTACGTTCATGTGAAACGACGATAGTATCGATATCCTTCAGATTAATATCACGCTTTCCCTTGGAACGAGGCTTGCGCTTACGAACAAGGACTGTTTCCATATCCAGTTCTTCGGAAATTCCATTCTCAGTCAGTGACTCAGCCTCATTGAAGATACACAGATTTTCAAAGTCAAAAGATAATTGCCCTTCTGTCGGCAGAGTCTTCTCAGATTTCCTGCCAAACCGATTCTGTGTAAGAATGGAGATTTGTTCCTTCATACTTTCAACTTGATGGAGCATCTGCTCATTCTGCTTTTGAATGGTAGTATTCTGCTCCGAAATAAGCTGGAAACTTTCATGCAGCTGCAAGTATAGCATAACAATCATATCTTTAGAGAGATTATTCAGTTCATCCTTAGTAATAGTAATCTTTTCCATAGGATTATTATACCATGAAAAGCTCTGAAATTCAGTATATTTCTGGTGTTTTTTAGCTTTAGGATAAAGGATTTAGCTGTCAAGATACTTTGTATAGTCGGGAGTTAATAGATCTCCGGTTTTACCTTGGATATCCTCCTTTTCTGCTCAATGGAAAGCCCCTCCATCAGCCATCGGAATTGCTGGTGGGTAATTGATTGTGCTTCCTGAGTACTGCGTGGCCAGTTTAGATGACCGTTTGTTAGTCTCTTATATAAAAGCAGCCAGCCGTCACCCTCATACAAAAGTGCTTTCATCCGGTCTGTTTTTCTTCCGCAAAACAGGTAAATACTTCCGGGTTCCGTTGGATCAAGCCCAAAAGAGCCACTGATGATAGCTGCCAGTCCATCCACCCCTCGGCGCAGATCCACATATCCAGTACAGATATAAATGTGCTTAAAACCAGCAGCATCATTAAGCATTACGAACCACCTTCAGCACTCTGGAGAGAAGTTCCATTGGAGTTGATTCACTAACTCCCAATATAGTATTTCCAATAGCAATGGTCATTTGATAAGTAGAAAGATTTTCACTTATTGAAACAGGAACAGTTTTTTCCTGGAGAGTCGGCAGTTCAACAAAGCTGTTATGTATCAGAGCAGCTTCTTTTACTTTTCTTAGCCAGTAGTAATAGGCATGACGTGATAGCTGGTGCTGTTCACAGTATTCATTGACGTTCAGACCACTTTGACAACGGTCTTTAATAATTCTGGTCCACTCACTGAGTCGGATCTGGTTGGTTGCAAGTCTTGTGTCCATGTGGAGTTCCTCCTTGAGTTCTGTGTGAAAGTTTGTTAGAAACTTTTTCAACTTTACACCATTATCTCAATTTTATGAGGAATCCAAAAGTAGACGGGTTATTTACCATTTACTTAAATACCGCCATTTCTGGCGGCGTATGTTTTTTCTATTTCATTGGTTTTCGGCATTCATCGGGAAGTAAGTCTGACCATGGTAATAAGCCCTTCATAAAGTCCAAGTTTGTATCATCCTGATGTTTTGGAATCTCACTCAACAGATACTCGAAGTAATTATAAGGTTTTAGATTATTCGCTTTGGCGGTCTCTGCAATACTATAAATAATGGCACTGGCTTTGGCTCCATGCACGGTATCAATCAGATGCCAGTTGGCTTTGCCTACGCAAAAGCCACGAATTGCCTGTTCCGCTGCGTTATTGTCGGCTGGAACTCTACCATCAGTTAGAAATACTTTAAGATATTTCTCCTGATTCAGGCAGTAGGTAAATCCTTTCCCGGTTTCGGACTTCGGTGGTACTTTCTCACGATTCTCACGAATCCACGCAAAGAAAGCCTCTACTAGTGGTTTGACACTGAGTTGACGCCTGCTTAATCGTTCCTCAGGTGAAAGTTTTGCGAGTTCATCCTCTATCTTGTAGATTGCACCGATCTGTTTTAGTGCTTGCCAAGCAAGAGTATCTTTCGCCTTATCCTTACCAAGGGCTTTAACTACATCGGCATATTTTCTACGTGAATGCGACCAGCAACCCGCAATCTTTAAATCCTCACGTTCGTTTTCTAACGTGTGATAGACCTGATAGCCATCCGTAACACATGTTCCCTTGTACTCTCGCAAGAATTCACGTGGATGGCTGGCATTGCGGGTCTTCTGGTATTCGTACAATACGATTGGCGGTGCATCATACATTTTTCCGGTACGATAGACCCACATGTAACTTTTTGAACCAGCTTTTCTCCCATCTTTACTGACCAGAACCGGAGTTTCGTCTGCTTGGATCACAGGACATTTATACAATTCGGTGTGTAGAAGATCCCAAAGCAAAGAAAGGTATCTTTCCGCACACAGAATAGTCCAGTTCGCCATAACCTGACGGGACAAATGTACGTCATTACGTGCGAATTCCTGCTCCAATCGATACAACGGGATGGCATTGACATACTTTGCATTCATCACGGCTGCTTCAAGGGAGGATGTTACAATGCTGTTACGAAGAAGATCCTTTGGACGATCTGCTTTAATAATGGACTGATTATCTTTTCCAGCGTAGACAGCCACATGATGTTCTTCCACTAGAAATGTTGCAGGATGAAAAGTAAGACGTTTATAGACTTCATCAGGAAGACGTTTCCAACCATTTTTTCCGAAAAGCGTGGTAAGTTGTTCATCTGAAAGCTCGTGAGAGATTTCTTTTGTTTCGATTCCTTTGAGATCCTCCTCTCGTTTTCCTTTTTTCTTGTGACGCTTATAGGAATGAGGACAGATTTCTTCCAGCTCAGGCTCTACTGTAGAAGCATCAGAATCGGCAGTCACTTCCGCTTCGTTAAAGCAGCCATTTAAAGAGAGCTGACCATCGAAATCAAGCTTCTCAGATGAACGGCCGAAACGTTTCTGGTTTGCAATAGCGATCTGCTCGGTAAGAAGTTTAAGGTTGTGGTTCATCTGATTCATCTGTTCCTGCATTGATAGAAAGAGATCAATGAGGACCTCCTTACTGCATTGATTCAGTTCTTCCTTAGAATAAGTAGACGCCATGACTTCCTCCGCATTTATACTGACTTTATACTTTATTATACAGGAAAACCAGAAAAAAAGCGAATGGCCGTGACGGGGGCTATCGTCAGAATGACGATTGGAAAAAGTACTGTATAGTAATGAAAAAATCCCTAAAAACAGGATTCTATGAATGCTTATCCACAGCAAACCAGCACATGAATACAGAGATGCTTTCTTCTATAGCTCAAAGAGAACTATGTGTGGATAACTTAATAAATTTTGAGTTTATCGGACTTATATAAGTTTTTTATTTTCTACGAATTGCACAACCACTATATAGGAGACGTCGGCTTCACTTTTCGGATGATTTTCTTCTGTTCAAGCGAAAGTCCCTGCATCAACCAGGTGTACTGGTTTGATGTTATACTTAGAACTTCTGATTCAGTTCTTGGCCATTGAAAGCGACCATTTTCAAGTCGTTTATAAAGAAGAAGAAATCCGTCTTCCTCCCAAAGCAATCCTTTGATTCGATCGGACTTTCTTCCGCAGAATAAAAAAAGGATGTTAGGAGTAAATGGATCCAGATTGAAGTACTGTTTTACAATTCCAGCAAGTCCATCAATGCCAAGTCGAAGATCAGTATAACCGCATGCGATATACACTTTTTGAAAATTTTTGGCATCATTGAGCATGAGATAGTACCTGAATCAGAGTTTGAAGTAATGCCAATCCTAATTTTATTTATTTCCCTACGTCTATACTACTTGTTATGTGCATCCAAAATAACATACCCCAAAATTACCTTATTCATATTTAAAACTGTCTCAACTTCTTTTTCTACCGCCCTAAGCCTTGACCGTTTTCTCTCCTCTAACAGAACAACCTGATCATATTCATAGACTTTTTGCAACGTAAATACATTTTTGTTCATATCTGCACCAAAACCTAATACCAAATCTGGCAATTTCCGCTGAAGATTTATTACAAAATTATTTAATACTTCTTCCTCTACAGTTCCAGTAACGAATACTGACTGTCCAGTATTATTATAAATATGGATATTGGCTGCTATCATGTCATAGATTGACTCATCAGGAACACTTTCTTTTCCTTCAACAGAATCCAACCAATCATCAATACCAGAAAATGCTCTTTTCTTTCTTCTTTCCGAAAATCCGCCAAGGAATTTTAAACCAAAGCGATTTTTCAAATCATCATCGGCACCTATTTTTCCATTTAAAAGGAATATTGCACATACTACACATGCAGATATAAATGCCCCTGCAAGCCAGCCTAAAATCCCAAACTTTATTCCAGCTTTAATAATAGACATTTTGGATAGAGCAACTGGTTTCATAGGCTCTTCCAGTTCTTCCAAAGCCTTTTCTGTATCCTTTAATTTCGTATTCGTTTCAGCCAAATCATCTACCTTCTGTTTTTGATAATCCGCTAGCGTCTGATCTGTTATAACTCCTACATTTTGATTCATAATAATCACACTATGGCTGCCAAGGTTTGTTTGAATTTCTGAATACATAGAATCAATGCTATCTGTTATTTTAGACAAAATTTTCTTTGCACCTTTTTCATCCGGATAGGTTACACTGATATTTAACATATTGCTATCATAATCTGTAGTGACCTGAACAAGTTCTTTTAAGTAAATGATATCAATTCCCATATCATGAGAAAGGCTTTCAAGTGCTCCTCCTTGCTGTATTGCTGATGCATAAGCTTTTACTACTCCATCTGCTAAATCAACCGTAGTAACCACAGTACCTGCAGTCTTAGGCATTTCTGACATTTTTACAAAAACATCTGCTGATGCAAATCCCTTGTTATATGGATCTGTCTTTAACAAAATAGAATTTTCCTTGTACTTTTCCTGATAATCAATACTGTCAGTAAAGATATCAATGTCCCGTTCATAGCCCTTTAAGGTTTGCTCATACTGCTCAAGATCATTTTCATACTCTTTCTTTAATTCAGAGACATACTCATCATCCTTTTGGTTTAAAAACTCCTTTACACATTTATAACCACCTAGCATAAATGACATTGCAAAAGCAGCTAATAAAATTAGACGCCATCTTCTAAATACAGCAAAAATAAGGTCTTTTAAGTCAATTTCATACTCGTACAAATTATTATCCATCGTTATTCTCCTCTTAAGTTTATCTGTATTTTATAAAGCTGAATACAGTACTTAATTATTACCTTGACCCCTTTTTGGTCAATACTACCCAAACAGTCATTATTATTATTTTAATATCAAGTAAAATAGACCAATTATCTATGTACTGCATATCTAACTTTACTACTTCATCAAAATCTTTAATATCACTCCTGCCGCTAATCTGCCATAGTCCGGTAAGCCCTGGAGTCATGCTAAGACGACACTTATGTTTCGCTTCATAATGTTCAAACTCGTCCACTGTAGGTGGTCTGGTCCCCACCAGACTCATATCCCCACGCAATACATTCCAAAACTGAGGTAGTTCATCAATACTGGTATCACGAAGAAATTTTCCAACCCTGGTTATTCTGGGGTCATTCTCCATTTTAAACATTAAGCCTTTTACCTCGTTTTCTTTCATTAAAGCTTTTTTACGTTCTTCTGCATCTTGGTACATGGATCGAAATTTGTAAAAGGTGAATTTTCTTCCATTTTTTCCCACTCTGGTTTGTCCGAAAAAAACTGGGCCTGGAGAATCAAGTTTTATGGCTGGAGCAACAAAAATTGTAACAATTCCAAGCAATATCAATCCAACAAGACTCCCCAATATATCCAACCCTCGCTTAGCAATTACCTGTCTAGAAGAAAAAAGATTTCGAGCAAAGGTAACAACTGCATACTTGCCTACACGATTAAGCGTTTTTTTTCCAGTTGAGGGAATGTTAAAAATATCAATATTTAAATCTACTATTATCCCCATATTTTCTAACTCTGATATCCAATTATGAAGAACAGCTTTTTCTGAAAGCGTATCTGAATTTATAAAAACTTCATCTACATTATTTCGAACCACAAATTCAAGAAGTGTTTCACGATCAGCCACAACTGGAAGACCACAAACCAATTCTCCAATTTTTGATTGATCTGTAAGTGCAACACCTACTAAAAGCCTATTCCAATCGTTATACCCCAACAAATTTTGTAATATTGTCTCAATTTGGTTTGATGTAGTAACTAGCAATAATCGGCTACTGTATTTACTCATCTTATATATTTTTAACATAAACTGTTTAAAGATAACTCTTACTCCAAATACTAGGCAAATATTAATAATAGTAAAATACCCAAAAACCAGACGAGACAAGTCACTACTCCTATGTAACAAAAATAACGTTAGAATCCACAAAACAGAAAATATAAGCTGACTTTTTACTGCCGCCACATATTCTTCAAAGAAACCTCTTCTGAAAAAATGGTGGTTAAAGTCCGCTAAAAGGTTCATAAGACCATACATAAGACTAATAAGCATAACCTGCCAAATCTGATCCATATGATCGTCCTTACCATAAAGTATACCATATCTGATACCATATGATATACCTATGCTAATCCATATGCTGATGATATCAATCAATAAAATCAATATATTTTCTATTGACTTTCGTTTTTGATACATGTTCTTTCCCTCTTTCGTTTTACTCTTAAAATACATTATATAATAATTTGTATAGACAACATTTATGATAATTATCATATCACATCAATTTAGGGGGGACAATTAAGATTTTCATAAGAATGTGTACTGTTCAAGAAAATCTGTAACATTTAAGCTTTAATTTCCCATGTATTCTAACATGCAGCATAATAAGTTTATTAATGTAAGAACAAGTGGTCCCTTCTAAAACACTTATTATAAATAACTTTAGTTTTAGTAGAAGAAGATAAAGAGATGCGGACAGTTTCATAGACTGTATACCATGCAAATACAAGACTTTACCGGTATTCCAATGGACTCATATTTTTAAGTGATACTTTAATTCTGGTTTCATTATACCAAATCAAGTAATTATTAAAAATGGTAATAAACTGCTAAATTGATATTTTTGTCCAGCTGCGATTATAAACCATCTCGTTCTTCAAGCGTCCAAAGAATCCTTCACATACGTAATTATCCGAAGAGCAACCTTTCTTTAACATAGAACGCTTAAGGCAAAATTCTGCCATTCGTTATATCCACCCTGTCCATGGATAATGGTAACACCGATCAGTATGAGCAACCGGGTAATTCTCATTCTCTAGTCTATAGAGGGCATGATCCAGAAGTCGGTTGACAAGACGAGGACTAATAACCTTGCTTATGTTCCAACCGCCAGTATTCCATTAAACAATGAATCATCGCCAATAGATATACATCCCCTCCCTGGAATGTTAAACTCCATAATATCGTAAGCGCATAATTTCGGGGTATACCTTAAAACATATTTCCGGATCCTATTGCTAGAATTCCGGAATGCAAGCATTTTACTCCATTTTGTTCTTGCAAAGTTCTTGGACTGTTTCATCCCAAGGTGAAAGTTTTGCTATCTCGTCATCTGACATGCCCTTGCTGGGACGATTCTCTAGCAAGAACTTCAGATATTCATATAAATTTAAGTCATACGCCTTTGCCATCTCTATGATGGTGAATTGGATTTAATCCATCTTCACCAGTTCGCACAACCCATAGATAAGATTTTGTCTGTGCCCGCCGGTTCTCCTCTTTTAATACCTGGATTGGTGTCTCGTCCATCATAAGGAATCTGCGTTTTAGCAGTTCCCTATGAAAGTAATCATACAACGGCATTATATATTCAATGCCGACTATAATAATCCAGTGTGCCATAGAGGTTCGTCCTATTGGAACGTTCATCTGCAGGAAATCCTGTTCCTGACGATAAAGAGGAATGTACAATCCGTACTTACGATAAATAATATATGCCAGTAGAGATTCTGAAACATAACTTCCTGGAATCAATACAGGCGTTCCATTATCCTTTATAAACTGTGGTTCCTCCGTATCCTTGCACTCTGGGCATGAATACGTAGCTGCCATGTATTCGATACGTTCCAGCTTTGGCGGAGTATAAACGATTTCGCTTCGGATCAGTTCTGTTCCAATCGGAATCATTTGGGTTCCACAGATTGGGCATGCTTTTTCCTCTTCGGTCAGTGTATCTACATTTATCTGTCTGGTCGGAATGTCCTTAAATTGTTCTGCTAAAGTAGGTTTCTTTTTCCGAGATTTCTTTGGAGCATGGACAACCTCCGGTTCAATAAGTTCCACCGGTTTCCCGTCCTCTGGGAGGTTGTCAAAAAGATTCAATTGGCCTGGTACATCATCCACGCGGCGTTCACTGGAAGCACCAAAATACTTCTGGCGAAACCAAGCCAGTTCAGCCTTGAGATTATCATTTTCAGCCTGCTGTTTATTCAATGCTTCCGTAAGTGTTTTGATGGTAGTATTGAGTTCGGAAATCATATCTTTAAGCTGGGTGAGTTTTATATCTTTACTACTGTTCGCCACGTTTTTGCTCCTTAGTTTACTATAAAAAGTATACCATAAAAAGAGGAAAAAAGCCAGAAAAATCAAGGGTTTCAGGCAGTTACAAGAGCTTTCGGCTGCTCAATTTCAAGCCCTGTCATAAGCCAGTCGAATTGCTGCCAGGTAATGTTTTTTGCCTCACTGCTATTTCTTGGCCACCGGTACTTGCCTTGAACAACGTCAAGCCGTTTATAGAGAAGAACCATTCCGTCAGGCTCTCGGAGTAAAACCTTGATTCGGTCACATCGTCTGCCACAGAATAGATAAATGGATGTGGCAGACGGTTCCGCTTTCAACTGGTCTAGAATGATGGCGCAGAGTCCATCTATGGACTTACGCATATCAGTATAGCCTGTAATGATATAGATGTTGGTTGCTGAGGAAATATCACCTAGCACAACATAACACCTCCCATGCATTTGAGAGTAGATTCTATCAGGTTTTTATCTGTGTTATTAAAGAAGCGGATTGTTGCCTTCCCAATCAGAATTTCAACCGTAGGCAATTCTTTGGTAGCAAGATTCGGAACAATGCAAGTATTTTTCTCTACTTGCAAAGGAGCAGGCATTGATGCCGAATCCTGCATTAAGTTAATTTTTACCACTTCCTGCAAAGGTGCTGATGTTTTCTTTCCTTGATTAGATGACATGGGGATTACCATTCCGCGCTTACGAAGTCTACTGATCCAGTTATAAAAGGTGCCTGGATTAATATCATTCATTTGACACCATTGATAGTTGGAGAGGCCGCTTTGTCGGCACTCCATGATGAGCAAGAACTGCTCATCGGCAGAAATTCGTTTTGATTTCATAATTGCTAGTCTCCGAAATAGAGTAAAATGCTTGCATTCTCGCAAAGAATTGGAGGAAAGCGCTAGCATTTCCTGATAACAATTATAAAGGTAAACGGCGCAATTTAAAATCCACCCTTAAATTAGGCGCTTACGACAGACCTTCCATAAGCCAACGGAATTCCTGTCTTGTAAGGTTCTGGACCTCACAAGAATTACTTGACCATTGGAAACGGCCAGCATCTAATCGTCTGTAAAGAAGCACAAAACCATCTTTATCAAAGTGCAATGCCTTCAGCCTGTCACGTCTTTTTCCGCAGAAGAGAAAAAGTGAATTGCTGTAAAGATCCAACTCGAAGGAATCCCGGACAATCTCCATGAAACCATCAATGCTGCGCCTCATGTCCGTGTAGCCACAGACCAGATAAATCTTGGCCACACCGGAGAGGTCACCTAACACAGCTGCTGCAACGCAGAAAGCGTTGCTCTGATAATGGCGGCATCTGCATCATTGCTAATCGCTACAACGATACCATGAAATTCAAGACGGATTAGGATAGAATCCGGTGGATTATTAGGATTAAGTACTTTTGTTTCAGACAATTCATTGTAGTGGACTGGTACAACTTCCTATTTCTTTAAAACCTTCGGAACGGATGCTGGTACAGCAGATGCATTCCTGCGCAGTCTTTTGATGTTGTAATAAAAAGAGCTGGTAGAAATGCCGTTCTGATGACACCATGCATAATCAGATAAGCCGCTAACGCGGCACTTCTGGATGCAGTTCATCCAGTATTGATCTTTTTGAGCTTTTGTCAATGATTAAATCCTCCAAAAAATAGTTGGAGTAAAATGATTCAAAAGTTTGAAATTAATAGCAGTGAAATGCTACAACTTTTGCCGTTCAAGATTAGAACTCAGAGTGATTTACTCCAACTATCCTAATCTTACGGCAAGGAGGAGTAAATGACACTACGGTAGTTTAAGTAGCGGATACACAATAAATGCAAGAATAGGTATTTCTGTTCTATAGCATAATTAAATTCTTTTTTCGTATAGCTTATGCCCGTAGATTTTTCAATGGAACCATATCTATTTCCAATTATCAAAATGTAATAATCGGAAGAATCTATAGCTTTCTTAATGATTTCCCATTGATCCTCGTCAGCGGCACTAAACATTTCCATGCCAATGGGGAACTGGTTCATTGTAAGAATTGTCTAAATTGCTATGTTGCGTTCTTCTTTTAAATCTTCATATGTTGATGATATAAAGAATTGGTATTTCTTGTCCAAATGGTCACCTTCTTATGTCTTGTCAAATTTAATATAATCATCAAATATTTTTTCTCATGTCTTTTGCTTCTTTAATAGACATTTCTGTATTTATCTTATCCTATAAATCTCCATTTAAGGTATCTCAACTTGTTGAAATGTCCTGGAATTTCATCTAGTGGTGTAAATTCCCCTGCTTGACGGTCACACCATGCCTCATACCTCGTATTATTATTAATTAACCACATTGGATTTTCTAAAAACTCTTCCAAACACTTACCGAGTCCAACAAAGCATAGCTCATAATCATATTTTCCTATTACAGCTTCAATTTTTGAATTATCGAAAGTCCTATTATATAATCTATCATAACGTATCTGCCAGGGATTCCACACTCTTTGTAATTCTGTTGAATCTTTTACCATTTTTACCTTTGGTCTTCTTCCTGTTTTCTGTTCAATCTTTTCACAATAAAAATTCAGGATTTCACCCCAAGTATACGATTCAGCTGTTGTAATATGAAAAGCCTGTCCATAAGCTTTCACATTTCCAATCAGTTCAACAACTGCGCCTGCTACATCTGGTCCAAAAGTCAGCGATGTTTTTTTATTTGCGATATCCTCCGGGAAAATGATTGTTCTTCCTTCCAAAGCTCTTCTCAACCAGTTTTCCTTTTCATAGACACCAAGTTGAATTCGATAAGTATTATAGGTAATGTAAGGACGAATGATCGTCCAATTTTTCTTTTTTGAGGCAAATAGTAAATTTTCCTCTTTTCCCTTTGCAAGACCATATTCATCTGTAGCTATATACTCTAGATCTTTGCAAACATCCACTAATCTAGGCGAATCTTCTTTAATTGCTACGCTGGAGTCTGCATAGCATCTTGAAGAACTAAAAAAGAAATACTGGTCTGTATGGTTTAGCAAACTATCCAGTCGCTGTTGAAGTTCTTCCGTTCCATAAACCATGAAGTCAACGATAGCGTCATAATTTCTATTCATTAACTTTTCAAAAAAAACAGGATCTTTTGCATTTCCACAAACATATATAACATTTCCTGAATTTTGTTTCTGCGATCTAGTAGTCACATATACAGTATCTCCTCTTTGCGATAATAGTTTAACCAAAGGAACTCCCATCGCTCCTGTTCCACCTAAAACCAATACTTCCAAACCTATCCCTCCTTATAAAGCACAAGAAGTCCCTTGTTCTTACTCAATACCAGCCTTTTCATATCATCTGGTTTCAAGCAATCATTTTTAACCTCACACGTTTCAAATTTCATAGCCGTTGCATAGTCGATAATCATCTTATTCTTTTCTTGAGACACAACAATGTAACAGATCAAGTCATTCATGTTTATATTGCCGAGCGTGTTAATATCATGAATAAACTCATCTTCAGTAATTAATCCAATATATTTTTTTCGTATTCTCGCCAAGGAAGCTCCCAAAACATTTGCCATTGCCCCCTCATAGCAGTCGGGCATTCCTCCATATACTACTTTTCCCATATATTGAACTTCACTCTTTTTTATACCAGGTGAAATATACAAATATGTATTTTTATCCAGCACAGAACTTAGAACCATTTGCAAAGCATCACATTCTTTTTTTTCGTACTCTGGATTCTCCACGAGCAGTTCGATATGCATAGGAAACTTACCGTTAAGTAGTTCTAAAACATCATCATAATTTAATGCTGTGTAATGCCCTACAACAGCATCGTTTAGTTCTCTTGTATAATCGAGTTTTTTTCCAACAGTAACTAAAGCAACAGGAAGTTTTCTATAAAAGGCCTCGGTCATTCCGGAAAATGCACTTCTTGATGCATTGCCGGCATTCACACAAACTGCAACCTTGCTTTGATTCTGTGCACTAATTCCTGTTGCAACATAAACCGCTGATCTAGCGTCAATTATCGATATACAATTTAATCCGTTGCTTTTACACTCCTGTACGAATGATATATTCTCTAAATCTTCTGTATAAATTAAAGTTGTCACTCTATCCATATTATGAACCTCGGATTATTTTCTTTATAATTCTGCCCACAGTACTCCTTTTAAATTTGGACTTCATTGAAGTATCACTTTCAATGCTGTTCATCAACTTCAAAGCATCACTTTCATTCTTATCCGTTGTGAAAACCTCCATCAAAACTGGAGCATTACTCTTTGCCAACCAGTTATCTTTAAGTGCAGCAAACTCTTCCTTACTAGTTGCGGAAAAATAACGAATTTTCAAATTGTCACAGAGACTTTTAACAACATCAGGATTCTTAAAGCCATTATGACCTTTTGCTGCCATAAATTTATCAGCATCTGCTCCGAAATATGCTGCACGATGATTATAATTCTTAAACTCTGTTCCAACACCGTTGTTGATAAGCATAAAGTGAACATTGGGAGGAATTTCATTGAACAACGTATCTAAATCATAGAAGAACGATAAATCGCCCACTATCATAAAATGCTCAATGTCTTGATTGGTAATTGCAGATCCGATAAAAGAAGAAACACATCCATCAATTCCATAGCCCCCCGAATTTGAATAGCATAATACGCTACTTGGCGTTTCAAAATAATTCCAAATACGCAACGTATTCAGAATGCTAAGATGGAGGACGGAATTTTCAGGAATATATTGAGCTGTTTCCTTCGCAATCCACATATTTGAGAATGGAAGCTCTGGTATTTTTTCTCTTAATTTTTGTTCAGTATCATAGCATGTTTTAATTATTGTGTTATTTTCGCTTTCATCAGTATAGTGTTCAAAAAAGTCCTGCTCTTCCATCTCAAATACATAAGTTAGGTTTCGATAAGGATCTCTTATTACACCATCCCTGTTGACACGCCATGCTTCTTTTCCATAAAAATTTAGGTAGGCTCCATGAACATAGCCAATATATATAATCAGATCAAAATATCTTGTTCCTAAATCTCTTTCCTGGCTGTTTACAAAATTGGCCAAAAATCTATATTTACCACGATAATTACTAATTTGATCGCATATTACAACTGCATTATTTGTTTTGCAGAAGCCATCAATTGCTGCTGTTTCTTCTGCAGTAAATTTTTCATGTGCACCCACAAAGATTCCAATATTTCCTTTTGGAATCTTTGGAAAATCCTGATTTATGACTCTATAGATAACTCTAAAACGTGGAAGTTCCTTGATTACAAAATTGTTGGAGTATGTTGTAAACAAATTAATATGAACAGGTCCAGCTTCACCGTGATACAACTCAAGAATTGCATCATTGATAGCAGTTACTGTATACTGCTTATCTTCTTCGCAATACACTGCTGAAATTTGATAGCTCTTTTTCACCATATCTGAAAATTGCTCAGAGCGATCAATAATCTGCGCAACGTAATTTCCAATTCTCCCTCCATGTTGTGTTGATGTAACAGCAAGAACAGGAAGATGCCTATAATATGCCTCGGTCAGTCCCGGAATATAATTTCTCGATGCTGTAGCTCCAGTGCAAGTCAAGACAACTGGTTCATCTGCTTCTTCTGCTAAACCACATGCCATAAAAGCAGCTGCACGCTCATCGACAGCAGAATAAATTTCAAAATAAGGATCAAATTGAATTGATCCAACAAAGGAAATATTCGTGGTTCCAGGAGACGCAATCACTTTTTTTATACCGTGCGCCTTCAAAAGAGAAACCAGTACCAACGTATTGATTTCATCAGTATAATAATGATTCATTTACGACCTCACCTTCATTACAATAAAATCAAGTTTTCCATGTAACATTTTATTTATAAGCAAGATACTTTGTGTGAATTCGCTTTTTCGATTATAAACTATCAAAAACATAACATTAGGAACAATAAGGCAAATAATAAATCTCACAATCAATGTTATCCAAAGTCCAAAATTGACAAAATTACACACAACAACAGAAATTATACTTGCAACGATTGAAATAAAAACATAAAATGCTAAAGAAGCCAGATATTTTCTCATGTTTTTCTTTTCAAACATTGTGGTAAACAAATTATGAACAAGCCACGGCATACCGACTAAAAGCATTGACAAGACCGTAGATAGAA
Source organism: Lacrimispora sinapis (assembly GCF_043633585.1). NCBI lineage: Bacteria > Bacillati > Bacillota > Clostridia > Lachnospirales > Lachnospiraceae > Lacrimispora > Lacrimispora sinapis. The sequence continues at coordinate 3,128,253 of NZ_CP141832.1, forward strand.
TAATTCCGTATAACCCCCAAAACTGCACCATGACTAAGTTCATACCTAAGTTAGCAATTGCTGTAACAAGCGGTCTAAATCTATCTTCATGCCAAATACCTCCGGCATCCTTGTACGTATTAAGCAACTGATTCACTTCGCATACATAGAAATAGGTAACAAAGCAAATAACAATAGAAAAATCGAGCATTAGGTCTTTTCCAACCCATAATTCCATAAATGGCTGGTATAGATTCAAAAAGCAACAAGAACAAAATCCTGATATCCAGCAAATAATAAATGTAAACACATTCAAATCTTTAAAATTCTTTTCTTTTGTCTCAACAATCAGACTATTTCCAATGCCTGCGGTGACTGCTGAAAAAACAATTGTTATAAATCCTGTAATTGATGTTAAAATGAAATAATAATTCTGATATACAGCTAATGCCGTTAAACCTAAAAAGGCAGAAATAACAATTGTATCCGCAGAATTGACAATAATTCCTCCAATTTTTGAAGTAAACAAATCTCTAATTTTACCATTAATTTTAGATACTTCTTGTTGTGGCAATCCACCTTTCGGACTGAATTGCGGATACAGCTTATCTGCAACTACTGCCGTCACAATATTAGTAATAGCCTGCGTTGCCAGCATAACGACAACATATAAGTAATAATCTCTAAACAACCATAGAACTAACAGCTGCAAAGCATACTGAATTGAACTTGTTACCAACGTGACTTTACTAACAATATCTGTTCTCTGATGAGCTTGCAAAATACTGTTTTTGTATGCGTACAGCCAATAGGACAATACTGTAGCTCCAAGGTTCAGAAGATAAAGAACATAAATATTAAGATTATTTGGAAAATCACCAGAAATCAGCTTCGGAATAAATGGTGTTAATACACAACCAATAACAGCAATAGCAAGGCCAATCACCCTATAGTAAGTTCTATACAGCTTCATTAATTTGCAAATTGTTATATTATCATCTTCAGCAATTGGCTTATACATACTATATATCATAGCAGAACCCACACCAAGTTCTGCTAAATTCAGCACTTGGAGAATTGATGTAAAAAATGAATTCAATCCAAGATACTGAACACCCATGAGATAAATCATGGCTGTACGCATTAAAAAAGGCACTACAATCTGGTATGCTTTCAAAATAATACCAAATACTATATTCCTTACTGCATTCTTAGTTCTCTCTATCTTCATTATTTAACTCCAATATTTTTTCCAAAAAACTAATTGAATATCTAAATAGTTCGTCAAAATCATTTGAGGCTTCAACTTGAGTCCCACCATAAATATGATCTAATAGGCCCTTACTTGATAAAAATTCTTCCAATCTACTAAACATTTTCTCAAATCCAGGCTGAATACGTCTAAAAACGGTAAATTTTTTATTGAACAGTGTTGAAAAAACAGTACAATGAAACGAATCAGTAAAAATATAATCCGCATTTTCAATTAAACTTAAAAATTCACTTGGTCCACATTTTGATATCATACGATTATTATCCGAAAAATCTATTATATTTATTATTTTTAAAGATTTCACTGTCTCCTTCATATACTTTTTATACTCTTCAATTACATCACCCAAAAAATAAACAAATGCATAGTTACTTTGTTCTTTTACAACATTAGATGCTTGTCCTGCTATTTCTTTCCATTCTAATGGGCTTAACAAAAGTGTAGGATCTAATACTTTTGGCACATCTCTTTTCAAAATATCTCTTACAATGTTACAACCCGTTTTTTCTCTACAGGATATTAGTTTCATACCATTTAACCCAACTTTATGCTGTTGTAAATCATTACTAGGGATTTGTTCAAAGCCAAAACTGGCTGCATACGAAAATCTTTTTTCTTTAGGCATAAACTCTAAATAATAAAATGGTAACTCATTGACATCGTCATGCCATTTATGCCAGATTTGATCACTCCCAGCTATGGCAATATCAAATTCTGTCCATTTTCGCTCAAAAGCTTCTTGATTATTTGTAATTCTTATTACATTTTTTATATTCTTTTTGTTGAAATTTTTATTTGCCTTCCTTATATTATTAGTTACGCAAAATTGATTATATTCATCAAGATATTTCCGATTTACAAATATCCCCAAAATGCCTTTTAGTTGCATTTTTATTATATGTTTAAATGATGGTTGTGTTGTATAACAATTGTCCAAAGTCACTACATTAACATTATGTGCTTCCAATAAATGATATAAAGCATAATTTTGCAATCTATTACCTATGTTATTATTGTCAAATAGCGTGACCAACAATACATTTTTTTTTCTTCCCATATTTTTATAAACCTCTTCTAAAAAAGAATAAACTCTTAAAAGCTCTTTTTATATTTTTTTTCCAATTATTTACAAATATATTTTTTATTAAGCATATATAATTCCTCTTTAATTCAAATATTAGCTTATTTTGTTTATTTCGATCAATCTTTTCATTTTCTAAATAATCAATGGCAAAACAAGCCATTTTCATTTTAAGTAAACTTTTCGTTTTTGAATCCAATTTGCAATCAAAATCAATTTTTTTTAATGCAGTTATATATTTTAATTCATCATTTTTGTTAAACATAATATGTTCATTATGCGTAACGCTACTAGAATTTTGCATATAGCAATATAAAGGAGTACTAATCACCCTAACAGAACAAGTATCCTTCATTGAATTTAATACAATTGCGTTAAAATGCATGTCTTCACAAAAGCTTAATTCATTATGAAATTTTTTATCTTTTAATGATTCGGCTCTGTAATATTTATTCCAGACACTTCCCATCACAGAATCATTTATAATAGTTAATTGTAACGCCTTCTTAGCAGATATCGTCTGTTCACTAATCCCTCTATATTCCTTAATAATGCAATTATTTGCAGCAATATACCCTGTGTTAAATCCACCGAACACAGCAACAATTTCAGGATTCATAAGAAATTCATTAACAACCAAGGATATCGCATTTTTTTCCAAAAAATCATCAGAATCACAAAAACCTATAATGTCCCCACTAGCCACTGATAGTCCCATATTTCTTGCCTCGGAAACCCCTGCACTTTCTAATGATTTAACTATAACATTGGTATACTGTTTTGCATACTTCAAACACAAAGCTTTAGAACAATCAATGGAGCCATTTTCAATTAAAACACACTCAACATTCTTGTAGTCCTGTGTCAAAACACTGTCAACGCACTGAATGAAGGTTTTTTCTGCATTATTTACGGGTATAATAATTGATACTTTTAGTAATTCTTTCATAGCTAGATTTCCTTTCATTAGATACGCAGTGTTTAAAATCCTATATATCTTTGCAACCAAATTTAAAAGGTAAAGGACACTCAGCAACTCACCTAAATTTCAAAATGGTTTGAATCCTTTCACTCGCAATTCATAACCAATATTCTTTCTAATAATTTCAATAGTTTTTCTTATTCCTGTAAACTGCTTGGTATTTAAGAAAACATATCCTTTCCTTGTCAGCCCCCAGTTTGCATTAAACCAATGTATTGTATATGTTTCATCTGTTTCAACTTGATCTGTTTTATAATCTTTAAACGGATCATAGGGAGAAAGGACATTTCTATCCAAAATAACACAATGATTATTTAAATCTGGTCTTTCTTTTAAAACGTTACTAAAAATAATAGGATTATTATAATAATTAACTTTCCAAATTTTCACAGAATAAAAGTCCAGCAACTCTTTAATAAACGGATTACTTTTCTCAGCACCAATAATTCCTGTTCCTATGTAATTGTTCATCTCATAACCTAGAAACATAGGATTAATCAACAAATCATCAAATGGTTTGATAACTTGAACATCTGTATCCATGTAAATGCCACCTTCATGACATAGAATCCAAAGACGCAAATAATCGGACATAAATGCCCATAATTTATACTTCATGCAATATGAAAAAAAACGATTATTAAATGCTATTTTATCCAACGGTAAATTATCTTCATTCCATTCAATAATTTCATAATTATTAAGAATGGATTTCCATCCATTTATGCATATTTGCGAAGCTCTATCCTTTTTATTTTTTCCAAGCCATATATAATGTATCTTTTTGGGAATCATATAAATCTCTCCATTAATTTACTGCTAATTTTTCTGTATTTTTTTGATAGCATAGGGAATTCCAAGTAGCATCCCTGCAAAAAACGCAGTATAAGTATCTCTCAATGTTGTATTGTAAAAGAATAAAAGTAAGATAATTATAGTAATTGCAACTGATATATCCATCCATGCTTTTTGTTTGGGATCATAGATTATTTTTCTATTCTTAATTGACAAAACCAATGTGCTTACAATAACCCCTAAATTTGCAAAGACTCCAAATAATCCTGTCTCCAAAAAAATATTTGAACTGGAAAAAAAAGTATATTGTAAGTTCTGATGAATATTGTAAAATGAAGAATGAGTAGAGCAGTTTCCCAAGCCAAATCCAAAAAGCCAACCACATAAGTCATCTTTAAAGAATGAGTTACCCAACTGAGAAAACACTTTCACACGACTTATCTTATATACTCCTGTATTACCACTATTAAATCCCAAATATTCTAGTATATTGGGCAAGGATAACAAAAATAATCTCTCAGTATTAAATTTCATAAACAAATAAAGCCCTATCACAATACCACATAATCCACCTGATATAAAAAATAATTTTCTTTTTGATATATACTGATGTTTGGATTTATTTAATAAAAATAATATCGCACCAATTATTGCAGCTTCAAAAAACACCATATTGATCTCAGCCATAATAGCAATATAAAAAATAACAACAACATTAATAATTAATTTCTTTTTTGAAAAAATATATTTTAAATAGTATTCAATAGTAACACAAAAAACAAACACGCACAATATATTTTGAATTGCATTGACACCTTGGTTATTTCCAAATGTCCCTCCAATAACATCCTGCCTTAATCCTTGGAAGAGGAACTGATATGTCATAACAATAGCATTCACGTATAGCAACGTTTCCACGTACTTAAATAATTTTTCAAGGTGCTTTATATTGAATGCCAATGCAGAAATCATTATAGCAATGATCATTCTAAAATATGGCCTAACACTGTAAAAAAGATTTGAAAATGATACCCCTCCATTAACAATAATAGATATTATTCCAGAAAAAGCAAAAACAAATAACCAGAACTCGAGAATACTATTTCTTTTTTTCGATAAATAAAACACTACTAATAATAGCACAACCGCATAAGCATCAAATAGGGGCATGACCGCATAAGACATACCAAAATTATCTGTAAAAAACCTAACAAATAGCGGCAAAAATATTAGTGCATATATATATTTATATAAATTACTATTTGAAATCTTCATACTAATAAATACATGATTGCACAATGTTAATCATGTTCTCCCTTCTGTTTAAATGCCAAAAATATTTTTTGCTTTCATCGTAATTTTCAATAAAAAATAATTTTGATGTCTAATCAAATAATTAATTACCCTAGATGCCATTCTAATATCGTGATCATCATATTCACTCATTATTTCTTGTAACGTATTATTTTTGCAAATTCTACGCACATTTTCATTAGCAATATTCTTTCCATTCGAACCTGCAAATTTGTATTCCAATTTTATTGAATACCTAGCAATAGCAATAACTGTATTCTGCAATCTGACCTTACAAAGATTTTCTATATTAAGATTCTTTGATTTGTCTATCAAAAGTTTATATAGCCTTATTTGACTTTCAAAACGATCGCCTCGATACTTTGTTGTCAATGAGTCCTCGTTATCACAATAATAGTAATCTGTTGTATCTAATATGCAAACTCCTTTTGACAGTGGATAATATTCAAAGTCGAATACAAGATCCTCACTAACATATTCTCTTTCAGAAACAAATCTTAAATGGTTATTTTGAATAATCTCATTTGAAAGAAGAACCATGCACACAGACATTTCAATGTAGTCATTTCCATGAGCATCCGCCCCACACATTCTTGGAAGAATATGTTCTTTAATCTTATCTTTATATACTTTTCCTGAACAAACATTAAGATGTTCGACTTGTTTATCTTTATATACTTTTGTGTGGCCAGCCATACAAGTGTCTGTTTCAGTTTCTTTCATAAAACTATACATCTTCTCGATTTGCTTATTACCAATATAATCATCGCCATCAATAAAAGTTACATATTTACCAGATGCACAATCAAGACCAGAGTTTCTTGCAAATCCCAATCCACCGTTTTTTTTATGAATTACCTTAACACGAGAATCCTGTTTTTGATACTCATTACAAATCACTCCACTATTATCTGGAGAACCATCATCGACTAAAATTATTTCAAGATTTTTATAAGATTGATTAATAATTGAATCAACGCATCTATGTATATATTTCTCAACTTTGTAAATTGGAACAATAATACTGATCAATTCATCCATTATTGGTTCTCCTTTCTGATTTATACTATACTACTCAAAAATTCTTCTATATTCTTATACTGTTTTTTATTTTTATCATTACTTCATTAGTAAATGTCTCGTTTCCAGTAATCCTGTTCATGTTCTTCCAAATTTCTGGAAGAGTATCTGGTTTATCGGAAAATAGCCAAAAGAATTCATGCAAAGCAATTTCATCAGGTTCTTTACCTTTTCTTTCTCTATACAGTCTAACAGGTTCAGTTGCCTCTTTTTTCTGTTCAGATTTTCTTTTTTCATGGTATTCGGCTAAACTCATTATGACTCTGCAGGGATTACCAGCTGCCACACAGTTATCTGGAATGTTTTTATTTACTAACGAGTTTGCCCCAATGATTACATTGTTTCCAATGTGAACTCCTTTTAAAATCGTAGTATGCATTCCAATGAAAACATTGTTTTCAATTTCCACTCCCCCGATGAACCAAGGACTTCACCATATACACCTTTAAGCACTGACCAATCAAAACCATGAGACAAGATTGTTACTCCTGCAGTAATTTGAACATTATTACCTATACAAATCATTCAAGGGCGAGTTTCATCTATAATTGTTGAACGTGGATCAAAAATAGTAGTTCTGCATCCTATTTGCATCCCAATTTTTTTCAGATAACTGATATAAGTTTCTGAACTATATCTAACCCCATATTTCAGTTTTCTATATGCTTCTTTTAACCACATACCCACTTCACTCCGTATATATCTTTTTAAATTCGTCTGCCATATTAGTGGAACTAGCTTTTTCGAAATCTAGAAAAGATCCAATGTCACTTCTACTACTAACAAAATCAATGCTTTGTATTTCTTTTTTCCAAGTCGCAATATCTAAATGTAATTTACTAAAATATTTTGAACACCTTGTTTCATCGGTAACCTTATCGGATACAATAGTGTATAAACCATTTACCTGTGCTTCTAATGCACACATTGGTAGGCCTTCAAATCTTGAAGGCAAAATAAAAGTATCCATTGCACTCAAATAATCCGGAACATTCGTTACAGCACCAGCAAATATCACATTGCCAATGCTAGCATCATCGTCAATTAACTTTTTTAAATCACATCCGCTTGCCCTATTTCCGACAAATAAAAAAATGTACTGCTCATCATTTTGGAACGCCTTAACAAGATTATATATAAATTCCGGGCTTTTTTGGGGGGAAAAATCACTGACACTTCCTATCACCTTTTTCCTCTCTATTTTCAATTCTTTTCTGACATTTTCTCTCGCTGCAGGATTAAATTTAAACTTATCGATATCTACACCATTACGTATAATAGAAACAGTTTCAGTAGTATCAAACATCCATTGAGCCGCAATTTTTGAGCAAGCGCATTTATATTTAGCTGATTTTATAATTGGCTTGGTAATCAAATGTAATAAATAATTGATTGTTTTGTAATGTCCATTGATTCCACTGGAATGAGAGTGAACAACTATACGCTGAATTCCCGCTCTCTTTGCAGCCAGATAGTAAACACTAATTTTCCATGCTGTATCTGAATGGATGTGAACTATATCATAATTATTGTCACATAAGTACTTATAAAAGCTCTTGTATAATTCGTATTGTTTTAAAAATCTATTATTACAGTCAAGTTTTCCTACGCATCTACTTCCCATTGATAATAAATGGGTGTACACATCGTTCTCCACAAAATCATCCGGAAAAAAATAGTCAAATATGTATTCGTTCTGCAATTCTTTCTGTGCTTCATATGCAACAGAAAATGCACCACCTTGATTATTTAGATTTGCCTGTAAAATACGTTTTCTTATACTCATAATTATCAAATTCCACCTTACTTATATTTCAACATCGCCTTATACAATTTTTCATATGGCAAGTCAATTTTAAATAATCTCTTCATAAACCCAATTTTCCATCTGCTTGATAAGAAATCATTTTTCAAAGTCTTCAAATGAAGCAGATAAAAGAATATGTTCTGTGGCTTTGCCAAGTATTGAATTTCACCCTCATCAAAGAACCTAAAATCAGCAAACATTTTTATGTCTCGCCGTTTTGGCTTTAAACCAGTCTCAGACAAACCTTTAAATAATGTTTCTGCTGGAAGTTCAATATTAATATTTCCAAATCTTTCTATAAAGTCTAAAGACCCCTTTTGAATATCCATTACACATTTATATTCAAAGGTTGGGTTTCCATTTTCTAAATATTCATATGGCAAACGATTAGATATCACACGGCCATTCTCTTCTTTATAATTTTTTACTGAACCACCCTGTTCCAAGAATAAAGTCTCAAATAAACCTACAAATGCACTTCTCTTATCCATTGCATTTTCATCATGTAAAAAATCAAAGAGGTATCCATTTAAGTCTAATGAAGGAATAACCGCAATGTTTCGTTTGTAATAATCAGCGACACCAATATAGTATCCTTTAATTTTTGATTCAATACCCAATTTATTCAAAGTTTCGATTAAGTATCGTTGCATCCCACCAGACCAACCGATATCTACAATTGCAAAACGTCCTGATAATTTATTTTGGTTAATGAATTTAACCAATAGACGATACTCCTGTTTAGAAACAGTTTCAATATCACTGCTCAATTCTGTATATAAATCATTCAAAGCCTTATTATTATGTAGGTCTTTTCTGTAAAAAGTTGAATTTAACTCAAAACCATATTTCTTGATCAGATTTACATAGTTGTTTATATTCAGTCCTACTCCATCAAATATTGTTGCAAGAGACACCAATTTTGATGGAGAAATCATATTTATCACATGATCTAATTCATAATTCATCCATAAAATTGGAACTCGTAAAGCTCTTCTAGAGACTTCCAGATAATGCGTTTGGACATCATTAAACAAAGTATCAAAAGCCTTTTTAATAATCAGACCATCTCTGGAAAAGAAATAAACATTATCTATGCCAGCATTCTTGATTGACTTATGCAACCACCTAGAATAGCCCCATAAAAACATTCCAAATTTTTCATACCCAAACCTATAATACTCATTTTGCTCAATCGGTGAAGTATTATTCAAAAAAGAATTCAAAACATTACACTCTATATTCTCGCTTTTTAATTGAAAAGTTCCTTTTAAAACATTAGTGGAAATATGAATTGCATCAATTCCTTTTTTTCGAGGGATATCACAATCAGCTTTAAAAGAATCTCCAATATGAATTATTTTTTTTTCATGACCAAGTTCATCGAAAATAAAATCAAACAGTTCTCCAGAATTCTTCGTTTTACCGACAGACGACGATAGGTATAATTTTTTATATCCTTCTATCTTTTCTCTTTTAAGAATTCGAATAATAAAATTTTCAGGTAAATACATATCAGAAGTAATTATTACCATTTTTGATTGTAACGCCTTTTTATACACAGGCATAATCCAATCGTTTTGAATTAGTAATTCTGATTCTGTTTCTAATTCTTCTTTTGAAAAATCAAAAGGCATCTCTTCATATATATCTTTAAGAGTAACTTCTGTATTTTTTTTTGCTCTGGCTCTTTTTTCAGCTTCTATTCTTTCGTTAAAAAAACCTTCTTTATTGTATTTCTTTTCCATGTATTTAAAAACATCCGTTGGTTTTTTTATGTTTCTTTTAAGCAATGTATCAAATATATCGAATGATACTACGTCGTACTCTTCTATTTGTTTGATAATGCCAGCAGTATCAATTGAACGTTTAGTATTCAATTTTGTTTTTATCTGTTGTATTACCTTCATTTTATTATCCCATCTACAATGTTTTCTAAATCATCACAAAACTTCTTGTTATTACTAGTCATTCCATGTCCCATACCTGCAACAATTTCACCATAGTTTGTTATAATTTCTCCAAGTTTGCTGATATCTTCAACTGGAATGATTGTCCCCATTCTTTCTGCCACATTTCTAGCAAACTCAACTTGATGATCATTTACATGTTCTTCAAATTGATGCTGACGAGGTACTACGATAGGCGTTTTGCCAATATGTAAAGGCATGATAAAGCTTGCCGGACCTCCATGTGTAATCACAATGTGAGCCTCTTCAACGTTTTTTATCATCTGCTGATATGGAAATAGCTTGCTCCACTGACAATATTTAGGCTCATATGTACTGAATCCAGTCTGCATAATCACCTCTTCAGTAATAACACCATCTCTTTTTAATTCATCTACTGCCTTCACCAGCCTGTTAAATGGCTGCTCATGCGTTCCTACCGTTACGAATATCATCTTTTCCCTCTCTAAAAAATACTGCCTAGATTAATTGCTTTTGGATACACTTTCTTCTGCTCATCCCACTGTACAATAAACTTGTCAACAATCGGATATACCATCTTTCCTGTCATTGTAGGCTTATCAATACGATCAAACACTTCAATGTAAATCAGCTTTGCTCCCATCATCTTGCCCAGGTAGAAGAAAGGTACAGCTACCGCAGCACCAGACGAAATGATTAAATCCGGTTTTTCTTTGCACAATATTTTCCATGCAATAGCAGTGTTCTTAATTAAAGCCTTAATACTTCTGTTCGTTGGGTAATAGCAAGGGTACATCTTTTCACCCTCTAACAGGCTTTTTGCATCTTCCTTATCAAAGGTTACCCAGAAACGATTCTTGTCTTTCCAAAAAGGTTTCAGCATATACAGGTGTGTTAAGTGGCCTCCGGAAGAGCCCACTAAACAGATTTTGAGATTCTTCTTGTCTGCCGCATGTTTCATCTTGCATAACTCCTAATCAAAATTTTCAACATGTATAGTAAAATCTAAGTGTGCCAACATAGCCTCCTGCGTCACCGCAACAAGCCTCTACACTTTGCAGAAATCACCATACTCTATATTTGGGTGTGTAGTGATATGAAAATCTCTGCAATCTTTTTTACTCCACTCCAAAATGCCTGTGTCGGTACCGAACACAGGCTCTTGACTTTCCTCCTTCTTTGTATTTTTGAGTACTACTTTATCGGTCGAACAGGGTCAACTAAGAAGCCTTCTGCAATTTAAAGATTTCTCTTTCCCGGTGACTGTTTTGATGGTATACTCATCTCACAAATGCTTTTTCTGAAAGTCAAGAGACTGAGAAGCCCTTATTTTACAGGGGATTTCTTGGTTGTCCCTATTATATCTCCAGTTCCTACCACGAAACAATTAGTAATAACTCTTTTTTTATTCATAATAAACAAACCACTCCTCTTATATTTTCATAAATGTTTTATGTTTCTCCAGTTAATTTTTGAGTAACCAAATGCCAATAGCCAGAATATCAAGAACCTATATGTAAAGATATACGTAACAAAAACAATAAAAATAATGATCCCAAAAAGATTTTCATTTACTCTCTTATGAGTACTTTTTAAAAATATTAGCTTTATAAAAGGTACTATATAAATACTAAATAACGACAAACCTCCATGTGCTAAAACAGCTCCTGCTGATGTGGTATATCCTTTATTATTCTTTCTAAACTCAGCCATATAAAACTGAATGACGCTATTATTTTCAAATCCAGTACCAAAAATGAGAGATTTTTTCCATGCCTTAAAACAGGCAATAAAATCATCTAAATGCGAATTATAAGAATCCGCTGCATGCTCTTTTTTGTAGATAATCAGAACAAATACTATTGTAATCAAACATAACACCAAAAAATATACGATCCATTTTCTATCATTATCAACATATACACAAAGCTTTAAAAATATGGCAACAGAAGATAGTATTACACCCAAACTTCCAAAAGTAGACACGATTGTTATAAAGAAAAGCAATATCCTCCATATCTTTAATTTAGGTCTTAAAAATAACTCCGTACATAAGCCAAGTAATAATACAATATTAAACATAGGACTTTCAGGATACAGACCAATATTTCTATACACTGAAATATCAAAAAATTTTATATACTCCCTCTGTTCCGGTCTAAAAAACTGCAATCCCCAATAACTATTAATCTCTGTCATCGGCTCCCACAGGCTCTGAATGACTTTATTCGGCTGAATTATACCTAATATTGGTCCAATCAACCACAGTGTAAGTGATAATACCGATAAAAATACCAAAATATCAGAAATTCTAAAAAAAAGCTGATTATCCATATTTATGTTATTGTAGAGTTTAAATAGCATAATACTAATTGGAAGAAATAAAACAAAAAATTTAATATAACTTCCACGTAGTCCATTAGGAAACTTTAAAAGTATAAATAAAATCAGAGAAAACACAGCAACCAAAGCAGCAGGGTAAATAATTGACTTTAAAGTTTCTATCAAATTCATATTGTAACACCAACAAATAACCGCAATTAGTATCACACTTAATACTAATGACATCTTCTGAAGATTAAACGGACTATTAACTAAATTAGCGTATACACTATTGCAATCCAATATGATAAAAGATGCCAAAATATATTCTATATATGTAATGAAGATTTTCTTATTTCTAATAGGTAACATTCTGACCATTTTCCCTCCATTTTCCATTTAATAAAATGGACAATTACTTCTTAACTATGATATACTTTAAAAACAAAAATACAATGAGGTTTCATATGAATACAAAAAAATCAATAAAAGTCAATTTTATAATGAATGTCCTATTAACTGCATCATCAATTATTTTTCCGCTCATAACCTTTCCTTATATATCGCGCATTCTTTTACCTACAGGCACTGGAAAAGTAGCATTTGCCACGTCTGTCATTTCATATTTTTCTATGTTATCTGCATTAGGTATCCCTGTTTATGGGATTAGAGCCTGCGCCGTGGTTAGAGATGATAAAAACAAATTGTCTAAAATTGCACATGAAATTTTTATTATTAATTTAACTACTACAGTTTTGACATATATAATATTTTTTACATGTCTTGCACTTATTCCTAAATTACACCAGGACAGTGATTTATATATAATATGCGGCTTAACTCTTTTATTTAATCTTTTAGGTATGGAGTGGTTATATAAAGCTTTAGAAGAATATAGCTATATAACAACGCGCTCCATTGTATTTAAAATTGCTGCACTAGTTCTTATGTTCTTACTTGTTCATGCCAAATCAGACTACTTAATTTATGGGGCTATAACCATCCTGGCCGGTGTCGGATCTAATATTATTAATTTTATAAATATAAAAAAACATATAAATACTTTTTACTGTGGGCCTTATAATTTTAGACCACACCTAAAACCAATCATTACTTTTTTTGCTCTTTCTGTCTCTGCCACTATATATACTAATCTTGATATTGTTATGCTAGGATTTTTAAAAGGTGATTTAGCAGTTGGGTATTATAATTCTGCAGTTAAAATCAAAACTATACTGGTAGCTTTTGTAACATCGCTAAGTTCTGTATTGCTTCCCAGAAGCTCCTATTATGTGGAAAAAAATATGACGAATAAGCTATTTGAACTTGCCTCAAAATCAATTCAATTTGTAACATTGACTTCATTACCTTTAATCTTTTATTTTATTATTATGGCAAGAGACAGTATTCTTTTTATTTCTGGACCAGCATTTTATGGTTCAATTCGATCAATGCAGATTATATTACCTACTATACTATTTATTGGTCTTACGAATGTTATGGGAATACAAGTGCTTGTACCTCTTGGAAAAGAGAAACTAGTGCTTTATTCCACTATCCTTGGTGCTTTCGTTGACACATTAATCAACTTTTTATTAATTTCTAATTTAGGAGCTGAAGGAGCAGCCATTGGAACACTGGTAGCAGAGTTCTCAGTACTAACATTACAAACTGCTTTTTTACGTTCTAACATCAAAATACTGTTTAAAGGATTGCAACCCATAAAACTTATTATGTCTTTACTTATATCTACTATTTCATTAAAATTTTTTAATGTAGATTCGGGTATAATTCTGGTTGATTTAGTAATATCTTCCATAACTTTCTTTGGAATATATATGATATCTTTAAAATTTATATTTAATTACGAATTCAATCCTTCCAACAAGTGTTGAAAAATTTGATCACTATATGATTGACTGTAAAAATTTTTAAACAGACTATAACACCTTTTTCTCATGAGAAATCTTTCATCACAACTTAATTTAGCATATTCATTTATGCAACACAAGAAACTATCAGCATCATCTGAGTAATACGAGTCAACACCATGCGTTATCCTATAACCCTCAAATACATGTGTTGTTCCAACTACGGGAAGCCCATAAGAAAGGGCTTCCGCCACCTTTACTTTCATACCAGCTCCATTAAAAACTGGTGCAATAGAAATATCTGCATTTAAAAAATATTGTTCCATAGATTCAGGCGAGTCAACTAATTCTACACCTTTCAATCGATTAACTTTTTCAATTAATTCTCCATTTGGTTTAGATCCGGCAATTATTAATCGTTTTGGAAAATCTAGTTTATTATAGACATTATCCAAAAACCATTTAATTCCTTCATAATTCGGCCCAAACCAAAGAGAACCGTTTATCAGCATATTTAATTCATCAGAGTATGTACCACTTATTTTAATACCTTTAGGTTCTTTTACGCAAACAGGCAAAATTTCCATCTTATTTTCTGCTATTCCATATAATTTATTTAGACGCTGTTTATCTTTTTTTGTCAATACCATAAGCTTACTAGCTGCATTAACTATTTGACGTTCTCTTTTACCAGAAAATATGTAATCAATTAAATTGAATAAATTTTTATTATGTTTAAAGTTTTGATAGGAGTAATCTACTTCAACATTATGAACACGAACAATTAATTTCTCCTTAGGTATATGCTTTAAAACATAATTAAGTTTCGTAAATTCCAATAAGATTATATCATAGTTAGACATATCAAGTTTAAGGTTTTTCCAAGCTCTATACCTCCTGTTCGTATTCATATTTAAGGAATCATAGATACGTAATGGCAAATTATTTGAAGGCTCTAAAACATACATATAGTTATATAACTGCCGTATTTCTTTCTCTTCTATTTCTGGTCCTGCATAATCAACAACATACTTATTATTAATTAAGGAATAAATTGATTGTTTAACACCTATCTTACCTCCTGAAAGACTCCCGGGAGCTTCTGGTGTTATATGAAGCACTCTCATAAATATCTCCTCTGATTTTTTTCTATATATTGCCTGTATTTGACCGGATCTAGTGCTTTACCCCTTCTATTAAGCAAACCATCCACGATTGATCTAATGACTAAATATGACCTAAGTAGATGAGCTCCTCGATATTTGGGCTTTATCAGTGCGGCAGCCAGAACAGCTATCAAATTTAATGTGAGCTCTAAATATGCTAAATTTTTTACTAATATATTATTCTGGAACTCTCTTACCATATAATATTGATTTCTCCAACAATAATAATCTTTCCACCACGATTTTCTATCTCGGCTATTGTTAACTATCGGGGGGTCCTGATGATCAATTATAGCTTTTTTTACCAAATAGCCCTCCAACTGTCTTGTGATTCGAAATGTGTATTCCGTATCATCCCCATAGATAAACATACTTCCATCGGCTACACCAACCCTTTCTACTGCTTTAGCTGATATTAACGGTCCCACAAAAGCATTCGCATCAATGTGGCTAATATCCGCTAATTTCTCATATTGAATTGTTAGCGGTAAATTTTGATATGTTCTTCCTCGAATTAATTTATGATGATACCACTGATATTCATTCAAATCAATGCCATATATAAGTGGTGCAAGATAACCTATATTAAATAGTCCATCTGCTGATTCCAGCAACTTTTCAAGACAATCCTTCCTAGGATATGCATCATCATCCATAAGCCAATACCAATCCGGATTAAATAACTTACGGCATTCATTCATTCCATATTCAAAGCCACCGGCGCCACCCAAATTTTCTTTTAACCAAAATATATGAACATTGTCCAGATTTCCAGCAAACATTTTTAAGCGTTCTTTTTCTGCAATGCTGCTGTTATTATCAACTATTATAATAGTATCTGGTTTTCTAGATTGACTCAGCAATGACAATAAACATCGTTCCAGCGTTTTTGTTCTATTATATGTAACAGTAATAGCAACCACCCGTTCCATATTAGTCTCCTTTGTTATCAATATAAACTACGCAGAGTTTTAATGCTCTTTTCCCACCCAAAATTGTTAATAGCATATACCTTACTTTTTTCACTTAAAGCTTGTCTTTTTTTGTCATCGTTTAGCAACTCTTCTACAGCCAATTGATATTCAGTATTGCTTTCTGCCAAAACAATTATTTTTCCTTCTTCATCAATACCCTCTGCTCCTATTTTTCCTGTAATAACAGGAACACCAAGTGCAAGACTTCTTAGTACTTTTAACTTGATTCCAGCCCCTAATAATAATGGAAAAACCGCAAGTTGACATTTTAAAATATAGGAATCTACCTTTTCTACGTAACCAGTAACATGAATATATTCATTTTCTTCTGCTTTTAGGCACTGGGGAGGATTATTTCCTACAATATAAACTTGCAAGTCCGGTATATTTTTCTTAATTAATTTTGATATTTGTATCAAACGATATGCTGCTTCATAGTTTTCTTTTCTACTCATTTGACCAAGAAAACAAATGTTTTTCCCTTTATTTGTATAGTTTGATTGAAATTCTATTTTCTCATCAATACCATAGTAAGGATTTAATACTCTTACATCCTTGATTTTATAATACTTCTGAATCAATGATTTATCCTTTTCGTTAAAGACAATTACAGTATCCGCTTTTCGACAATAAGAAGCCTCCGCCTTTTTAATTAATTTACACTGCCACTCATAATAGAATTTTATAATACCAGCAGCACTATCCCGCATTCTTTCATATGATTGTATTGTAACATCATGTTCTACCAAGTTAATTTTAATAGAAGGAAATAACCACCTTATCAGACCAAAATACTGTCCCATAGAAGAATATTCGGCATGAACTGCCTCAATGTTATTTTTCTTTATCATAGTAATAATATGAAAAGCAAATCTAATGGAACTTCTGGCAGCAAAAAAGTTTGGCAATATTGGCAAAAACAAAACATGTAGTAATTTTGTCCATTTATTTATATTTACAGTTTTATAAAAATAGTCATTCTTATATTTTACTGCAATATCATGATCAAACTTAGATGTTATAAAAGTTAGAATAAAAACACGATTCCATTTTTTTAGAGTATCAACTTCCTTTCCCATACAAACCCCACCTGCATGGTTTTCATCTATATCCGGAAAGTAAGGCGATATATGTAATATATTCACTAAAATTCTCCTCTATTTATCTATCAGCAATTCATTCATACACTTTTGCATCTGCCTGTTATATGCCTCTTCTGAAAAGAAACGCTCATACAGCAAGCGTATGTTACATCTATTTTTCCTCATCTTCAATCTGTCATTAACTATTCTTTTAGCAATATCAACGTATGGACCACGCTTACAATTAATACCTAACGTATACGTTTCAATAAGCTGCCAGATATCTCCCCCGATATTATTGATCATAGGAAGACCCGCATGCATATAATCAACCGATTTCATTGTAACTCCAACACATACAGATTCCTTCATAATGTTTAGCCCATAATCACATTGCGATAAAATTTCTATTTTTTTGTATTCATCATATATACTGCCATAGTACATGTAAGATATACCCGCTGCACTGAGCTCCGATAGAAACTTATCTTTCTTTTCTCCATCACCAATAATATGCAAAACAGTTTTCATTATTCTATTTAATTCAATCGTTAGTTTATTAATAAAATCAATATCAATGATGTTATTGATTGATCCAAGATAACAAATGTTCAATTCACTTTCTTTTCCTGTAAAATCAGGACATTCCAAAGTGACTTTTCTTGGCCAATAGATCACTGATTTTTTTACCTTTTCAATATATTTTTTTAGTATCATTTGATACAGACCACATTCCAATATTAAATAATCACATTTACATAGATTATCATTTCTTAAAGAAGCCCACAATGTAAATGGCCAGACCTTCTTAAAATACCTAAACGGTAAAGATTCTGGCCATAAATCAATAACATCTGCCACTAACTTAACCTCAGGATTACTATTTTTGTAGATTGCTGCAAATTTAAGCAAAGCATTGGCAGGTATAAGTACATAAATCAAATCGTACATCTGGGCATTTAATAATTTATATACCTTCTTTGCAAAATTGTAATGGGAAAACAATCGTCTAAAGGAAAGATTTCTTTTGTAAGGTATCGTATCAATATAAATAGTGTTCTCAGCCGGTTTATCCCTAATCACTTTTTCTCTATGAATAAAATTAGACTCAATTCTTGTAACATTGTGACCATTTCTCTGAAAAAAAGCAACAATCAAATCTACTCGAGGCTCATAGCTAGTTGAATTAGTAATAATTGCTATTCTCATAATCTACCATCACTTTTCAAGTTGTTCATTTTCCATGTTAATTGTTTGAACTTGCACTCCTTCAGTAGCTTCTTTCATAAACATGATCTTAGGAGTCATTAAAATTAGTTTCAAATCCAAAAGCAATGAATAATTTCTAATATAAGTTAAATCTAATTTCAGTTTATCGTATGGTGTTGTATTGTATTTTCCATATATCTGAGCATACCCTGTCAGTCCAGCTTTTACTTTCAAACGGTAGTAAAACTCTGGTATTTCATTCTCAATTTGAGCTGCTAACTCTGGCCTTTCAGGACGAGGACCAACCAGGGACATATCACCTTTTATAATGTTTATTAATTGCGGAAGTTCATCAAGCCTAGTTCTCCTTAAAATTTTTCCAATAGGAAGAATTCGGGAATCTTTTTCCTCTGCCAAGCGAGCAACTCCATCTTTTTCTGCATTTTGAATCATAGTTCTGAATTTATAAATATTAAATGTTTTTCCATCTTTAGTAAGACGCTCCTGGCAAAAAAATATGGGACCTCTGTCTGTCAGCTTAATTGATAGTGCAATAACAAGAAAGAAAGGTAATGCAAATATCATACCTGCTAACGATCCAACAATATCTATGAGCCTTTTTATAAATTGTTGCTCAATAGCAAGTCCTTCATTTCTTGATAGAAGCAGAGGAGAATCAAATAAATTTAATTCTACAGAGCTTTTTAAAAGAATATCAGATATCTTTGGCACGCTATATGTACGTATGGAATTAGCAAAGCAATATTTAAGAATAATATTTCTTTCGTGAGAAGATATATCTCCTACTATAATACCATCATATTTTAATACTTCTTTTTTAAGCAGTTCTATTCCTTTATCTATATTTATAATATTGCATATCTCATACTTATCTTCTCTCGAATTGATTTTTTCAATCAAATGATAATCTGATCTTCTTCCCGATATCAAAAGCATCTTTCTTGGCGGAAAAAGTTTTACGTATATCCACTGATAAATCACAGTCCAAATAACTATAACCAATATATCAAGTACCGTCATTCTCATAAGATATATGGGAGTCAAAAAATGTTTATCGATCGCGGCAATTTGAAAATATGTAAAAACATTAGTAAATATTACTGCCAAAACCTGTGAATAAATCAAGTTACCTTTCTTAAGATATCCAACTTTAAATCCTCCATAAACATTCATAATAAGGATTAATGATACACCATAAAGAAATATCATCATCCAGTTACCTCTTCGATAAAAGGGATACTCTAAAATATTGTTATAGCATTTAATCCAAGTCCACCCGTAAAATGCAATTAGCATTGTAGCAATTACAAATGTAAAAAAAATTTTGAATAGCCGTTTGTATTTCTGATTTGTCTTCATTTATATACACCTTTAACCAACGTAGTTTTTTATTTTTATTCAGCTTTAATAGTATAACACATATTAATGGCGCAATACAATCTAATCAGCTGTAAAAAGGGTTGTTATATTTTAATATTTTATGAAGAAATTACCTTTATTTTAATTATTTCAAACACCAGGAAATTATATAACTGATTTCTCCTAATTTATCTATTTATCCATTGAACTTTGGTAAACGGTAGTTTATAGGTACCTCGCTTCTAGCTAGTTTTTTTGAGATAATGTCCTTATCTTTAAAAAACTAGATAGTGTCAAGATTTTTTCGCAAATTGTATTTTAGCCGTTAGGTAGCCGGTAGTCAGCCGGCTATGATATCAGACTGATTCTGGAGATCCAATTCTTTCAGATGCTCCATATTCATGTAGCGCTTTGTACCCCACTGGGTTCCAGCTACGTGTCGCAGTCTGGCACATACAAGCATTAAAGCACTTTGCCCATCAGGAAAAGTGCCAATAGCACGGGTCCTACGTTTGATTTCCCGGTTCAGACGTTCAATAGTATTGTTAGTACGGATTCTAGTCCAGTGTTGGCTGGGAAAATCCATATATGTCAGGGTTTCCTCAATTCCATCTTCGACTTTTTTTGCTGCCGAAGTTAATTTCATCTCGCGAAGTTTATCCGCCACTTGTTTCGCCTTTTCCTTTGCAGATGTTTTGCATTCTTGAGCATGGATAGCCTTCAGCAGCATAGAGACTTCTTTCATCTTATTACGAGGAGTGGCTGAAAATTTATTCCGATAGAAATGAACTGTACATCTTTGATACTTTGCATCCGGAAATACTTCTGGAATGGATTCGAGCATTCCAAGACATTTATCACCGATCATTAGGCGCACTCCGGCCAGGCCGCGTTCTTTTAGCCATACAAAGAATGTTCTCCGGCTTTCGCGGTCTTCCTTCATGCCTTCAGCCGCACCAATAATCTCGCGACATCCGTCCTCGTTGACTCCAATGGCAACAAGGATAGAGACGTTTTGTATTTCACCACCCCAGCTGCGCTTTAAATAAACACCATCTACAAAGACATAGGGATAAGAACCTGTAAGCTTGCGGCTTCTCCACGTTTCAATATGTTCATAGGCTTTTTTATTTAGATTGCTTATTGTCCCAGGTGAAACCTTTGTTCCCCATAACGCCTCGGTAATGTCTTCAACGCGGCGGACAGAAACACCTGCGAGATACATTTCAATAAGAGCTTCTTCTACAGAGCATTCTCTGCGTCGATATCGCTCAATAATGGCAGTTTCAAACGGAACGCCTTTTAACTTTGGTATCTTCAATTTAACCTCACCGGCAGTGGTTTGAAAGTTTCTGCTGTAATGTCCGGAACGATATCCTTTGCGATCAGCGGAACGTTCGTATTTTTCAGCATTAACGAGTTCGTCTGCTTCATGATCCAGCAAGGCATTAAGGGTTTCCTCAACGCTGCTACGTACTAAATCTTTCAATTCGTTATGGATGAGTTCCTGATTTAACTGTATAATGTTATCAGACATGTTCTATAGCCTCCTTTGTGAGATTTGGTTGTGGTGACTTTATTTTACCAAACGGCTATAGAGCATGTCTATTTTTATGTAACTAAATTTGCGAAATTAATTATACGTCATCTAATTATACGTCATCTAAAACTAGCTAGAAGCGAGGTACCGTAAATGGTAAATAACCCGTCCAGGTCAATAAGTTCGCCGCCCGATTGGGGCGGCGGTATATTTACCGTGTTTTTAGTTTTCTACATCGATCTGGCAATTCATCTGACCAAGGCATTAATTCTGCCAGTTTGTTTTCTGGAACATTATTCCTTGGATAGTGCATTAACTGTTCTAGCAGATATGAGAAGTACTCATACGGTTTAAGATTATTCGCTTTTGCTGTTTCAGCAATACTATATAAGGCAGCGCTAGCCTCTGCGCCGTTCTTCGAATCGATGATGTGCCAGCTGTGTTTACCAACACAGAATGAACGGACACTTCTTTCTGCATCATTGTTATCAAGAGGTATTTCCGGATCCTCCAGAAATACTCTTAAAAACTGTTCCTGATGGATGGAATAATTAAGAGCACCTGCCAGTTTTGAACTTTTATCCAGTCCCGTTTTACCGGCATACTCTTTTACCCACTCAAAATAAGCATCCACAAGAGGCTTGACTGAGTTTTTTCTATGATCCAGCCTTTCCTCATCGAATGATTTTTCATACATATGATCTACATGATAGATTGCAGCAATTCTTTTTACTGCTTCAGCTGCTATTTTCTGTCCAGATATGGAAGGGCCGTTTTTTCCACTGGCTTTTACAATCTCAGCGAATCGTCTTCTGGCATGAGACCAGCATCCGGCAACCTTCAGATCATCAGACCGTTCTTTCGCCAGGGTGTGATATACCTGATAACCATCTGTTACAAGAGTCCCTTTGTATCCTTTTAGGAATTCTCTTGGAGCGGCAGTTCCTCTCGTCCCTGGATACTCGTAAAGGAAAACCGGTGGTTTTTCTGAACTGCCAGGTGAATGGTAGACCCACATGTACTGCTTGCTTTTCTCCGGCATTACAAAGGGGGTCTCGTCACAGTGTATATGATGGCTTTTCATAATCTCTGCCTTCATCATGTCACGTACCGGGCCAAGATAGTATTGATAAATACGGATCAGCCAGCCGGCCATGTCTTGTCTTGGAATGTTAACATCATTTCTTAAAAACTCTTCAGAAAGCCGGTTTAATGGTACTGCATTGACATATTTGGCGTTAATGATGGCGCCTGCCAGTTCCGGGGTAAGTATGCTGTGACTTAATAAACGCAGAGGAACCTCTGCGCGAAGAATCCCGCCGTTATCATGATTTCCGGCATATACTTTGATGTGATGCTCCAGTACTTCGAAGTGAGCCGGTACATACTTTAACTCTTTGTATATTTCATCTGGCAGATTATGCCATCCCTTGGGGAAATGTTCTGAGAGCTCTTTTTCCGTACGTTCATGTGAAACGACGATAGTATCGATATCCTTCAGATTAATATCACGCTTTCCCTTGGAACGAGGCTTGCGCTTACGAACAAGGACTGTTTCCATATCCAGTTCTTCGGAAATTCCATTCTCAGTCAGTGACTCAGCCTCATTGAAGATACACAGATTTTCAAAGTCAAAAGATAATTGCCCTTCTGTCGGCAGAGTCTTCTCAGATTTCCTGCCAAACCGATTCTGTGTAAGAATGGAGATTTGTTCCTTCATACTTTCAACTTGATGGAGCATCTGCTCATTCTGCTTTTGAATGGTAGTATTCTGCTCCGAAATAAGCTGGAAACTTTCATGCAGCTGCAAGTATAGCATAACAATCATATCTTTAGAGAGATTATTCAGTTCATCCTTAGTAATAGTAATCTTTTCCATAGGATTATTATACCATGAAAAGCTCTGAAATTCAGTATATTTCTGGTGTTTTTTAGCTTTAGGATAAAGGATTTAGCTGTCAAGATACTTTGTATAGTCGGGAGTTAATAGATCTCCGGTTTTACCTTGGATATCCTCCTTTTCTGCTCAATGGAAAGCCCCTCCATCAGCCATCGGAATTGCTGGTGGGTAATTGATTGTGCTTCCTGGGTACTGCGTGGCCAGTTTAGATGACCGTTTGTTAGTCTCTTATATAAAAGCAGCCAGCCGTCACCCTCATACAAAAGTGCTTTCATCCGGTCTGTTTTTCTTCCGCAAAACAGGTAAATACTTCCGGGTTCCGTTGGATCAAGCCCAAAAGAGCCACTGATGATAGCTGCCAGTCCATCCACCCCTCGGCGCAGATCCACATATCCAGTACAGATATAAATGTGCTTAAAACCAACAGCATCATTAAGCATTACGAACCACCTTCAGCACTCTGGAGAGAAGTTCCATTGAAGTTGATTCACTAACTCCCAATATAGTATTTCCAATAGCAATGGTCATTTGATAAGTAGAAAGATTTTCACTTATTGAAACAGGAACAGTTTTTTCCTGGAGAGTCGGCAGTTCAACAAAGCTGTTATGTATCAGAGCAGCTTCTTTTACTTTTCTTAGCCAGTAGTAATAGGCATGACGTGATAGCTGGTGCTGTTCACAGTATTCATTGACGTTCAGACCACTTTGACAACGGTCTTTAATAATTCTGGTCCACTCACTGAGTCGGATCTGGTTGGTTGCAAGTCTTGTGTCCATGTGGAGTTCCTCCTTGAGTTCTGTGTGAAAGTTTGTTAGAAACTTTTTCAACTTTACACCATTATCTCAATTTTATGAGGAATCCAAAAGTAGACGAGTTATTTACCATTTACGAGGTACCTATGGACTACCGTTTACGAACAAACCATAAAAATGGCTCTAAGCAACGAATGGAGCGGGATTCATACGAATCCCACCCCAACTATTGACATAGAGCCTAAAAAGCTTTAAATTTCAATAAATAAATTATCAAAATTTAAAGCCTCCTATGAATTTAACATTTTTTGTTTTTTGCAGATACTATTCCCAACAAAATCCAAAAGACTGGAGTCACAATAGGTAGATTAAGATTAACGAACGCTTGAACACTATAACAAACAATTCCAAAGATAACTGCCATTACATAAGAATCATTAATGTACAATCTTATCCCTCTTTTTACAACTCCTACTATAAAACTTAAATAAGATAGCATTCCTACAATACCAACCGTGATTAGCAAATGTAAATACTCATTGTGTGCACTATCAAATATTTCATTATAAGGATTATTAGTCGTTTTTTGCAACATTAATATTCCAAAAGTCTCCGGTCCATATCCTACAAGTCTTTTCCACCATGATAGATTAAGATAACACTCTATAGCATTTCTCCAGATATATCCCCGGTGTGTACCCCAATCATCATTAAATAAAAGATATGAACTCAAACTTCCATATTTATTTGCATTTCCCATGATATTGCAGTCAAATAGTGCATATATGATACCTAAAAATGCTAATACTAAAAAAAACATCCATGCATAACGTGGTCTGTTACTATACAAAATATAATTATTACGTTTATAAAAATCGACTAAATACCATACCAATACAACTATCCATAATACCAATGGCAAAAAAACAAATCCTTTAATTCCTACTATCAATTTAAAAGAACTATCTATTCCAATGACATTGGCTGCAAAATATTTATTAATCCAGCCAACCACTTGAATCACAGAAAAAAAAGAAGCCAAAACAGTAAGATATCGTCTAGTTCCTTTATTATCCTTAAATAAGTATAGCGGTAAAAATGCAAACAAAGCTCCTAATGACAGATAAGCATTATCACTTACACCCATGATAAGTGCAAAAAAGCTAATTATCATACTAACAAAATAGAACAGCATTTTTCTGAATTCTTTTGCAGTTGAAAAAAGAACCGCAGAAATAGCTGCAATTATCCCTACATAAGCGGTGTATGTGTTGATGTTTCCAATCGTAGATGTAAAAATATCTTTTTGACTTTCAAGCATAGGCGCCTTAAACTTTAATATATCAAGTTGAAAGTAATCAGTTATTCCAAACACACACACCAGAATACCCGTACCAATTAAAATATCAATATATTTAGGTTGAAATTTCCAGAATCTGCTTACACAAAAATAGGATAAGACATACCATGTTATTAAAAACAATCCTGTATATCTTCCTTCATTTCCCCAAAAGGATTCATATAAATAATCTGATGTAAAAGTAGAAATAAGAGCAACCATATAAAACACTATTACAGAAATATCAGCTATTGTTAAATTATTTATAATATTCTTAATTAGACTTTTCTGTATTAAAATATCTTTTTTATATAATTTATATATAAAATATACAAAGGTTATAACTAGGATTGAAATGGTAGATGCACAATAATAATAATATTTAACGATAAGAATGTCGAAGTACTTATCTCTAAAAACTAAAGGAAGACCTACTCCGATTAAAATAACATAAAAACACATTAAAACAGAAAGGAACCTATTCTTACTCACTTCTTTACTTACTTCCTCACTGATATTTTCCTTAAGATTTGTCATAATTTACGATCCTCTCATATTACTGCACTTTACTAGTATATACTTTTTCGTTTTTTAGTATACCATTTACTTCCTTATAAAGCAACTTTGCATTTATAACATGTTATTAACTTATGATAATGTCACCTTAGAATTATCTTGAGAAAATGTCTCTTTTTGGTAAACTATTAAGATATGAAAGAAGGTACAATTACATTGTCACAAGATCAACTTAAAACTTATACCATTATACAGCGTTTCATTGATAAGTCTATTTCCAACAACAGGCTGCTGAGCTTCTTGGCTTTTCTACACGCCAGATTACACGTTTAAAGAAAGGAGTCCTCTCTTCTGGCGCTCATTCTCTGATTCACAAAAATACCGATAGAAAGCCTGCTCACTCTGTTACAGATGAAACGAAGGAAGCCATCCTTAAGATTTTTTCCCGCCCGGAATTCTCTGGGATCAACTTCCTCCATTTCAAAGATATACTTCTTGCAGACTTTGGGATTCAAATTTCCTATTCTGCACTTTACAGTATACTAAAAAATGCAGGTTTTAAAAGCCCCAAAAAGAAAAAAATCCGTCATCGCACTCATCGCCGTAAGCGCAAACCTCATCCTGGTCAGCTCCTTCAGATCGATGCTACCCCTTATGAATGGTTTGGTGGTAACATGAAATATTCCCTTCATGGTGCTATTGATGATGCAACTGGACAGGTCATCGGACTTTTCCTTACCCAGAATGAATGTCTTTACGGTTATCTGGAAGTTATGCGACAGTGCTGCCTTGATTTTGGTATTCCGCAAAGCGTATATTCAGATATACCATACCATCTTCCGTTCCCCTAAGACAGGGCGGCTTACTGTTGATAAGCTCATTGCTGGTAAAACTGTACACCTTGCTCAATTCGGGCGTTCTATGCATGAGCTGGGCATTGATCTTATCTTTGCAAAAACGCCTCAGGCCAAAGGTAGAATCGAACGTCTCCGGGGGGCTCTGCAGAGCCGTCTCCCGATTGAGGTAATGCCTCTACCGGGAAATATCAGTGTATTCTCGTTGATCCAAAGAAACACCTGATTCTGGATATCCTGCCAGATCGTACTCAGAGTCATTTGGCTGATTACTGGAGAAACATTCCGAGAAAGGAAAGGCTGAAAGTAAAATTCTTTGTATGTGATATGTGGCTTCCCTACGCAGAACTGGCCCGGACTTTCTTTCCGAATGCAAAGATCATCGTAGACAAGTATCATTTCTTCCGGCAGGTCACATGGGCAATTGAAAACGTTCGGAAAGTAGAACAAACCATAAAAATGGCTCTAAGCAACGAATGGAGCGAGATTCATATGAATCCCACCCCAACTATTGACATTGCACAAAAGAGACAGGATTCAATTGAATCCTGCCTCTTCTTTATAAAAGATTAAAATATAGTATTAATCTTCTACATATACAGCTTTGATTTTCTCACCATCAACTAAGTAGCAAGTATCATTACCGTCTTTTGCTTTTTTCTTATTTTTCTGAACAGAACCAGAAGTATTAACTACTTTATAGTCTATATCTCCTTTGGCGTTAATGTCATAGTATTCTGTATAATCACCAGTATTTAATTTTTCAGTATTTACAGTAAGGAAGCCTGCCTTCTTAGCATCAGCAAGGAACTCATCTGTTGCTAATAATTCGTACTTAACAACCTCTTTGTTATCTTTCTTAGTAGTAGTAATTTTAATAACAGAATACTTATCGTCCTTATCAGCCTTTAAGAGCATACCAGCATTATAATATTTGCGATCATCTTCGCCAGTTTTTCCAGCTCCTTTGAAGCTACCAGACTTGTTGAATAAGAAGCTGTTAACATCACCGTCGATGTCAACGCTCTGTTTTCCAGTCTTCATTGAACCGTCATTGCTATCACCGAAGTAATATGCTTTATAATCTGCTGCAACCAGAGCACTTGCATTCTTTTTAAAGTTATCTTCTGTATCATATGGAAGAGCGTCGTTATCATCCTCTAAGAATTCAGTAACTTTTTTTCCATCAGTTTTAATGAACCATAAACCATCTTTCATTCTACCATAGTTATCGAATAAATACTTCTTACCATTGATAGTCTTAATCTCAGAGCTTACAATATCACCATCACCATCTGCATAATACCAGTAAGATGAATCATCATCGTATTTTGCTTTGTGTAAGTTCTCGTCAGGAACAACTTTGAACCAACCTTTGGTTGTTCTTGCACCATCTTCTACAGAATTGAAATATTTGAAACTTGAAGAATAGGAAGCAACACCCTGGCTAGCAGTTGAAGGAGTAACATCAAAGATAACCCATTCAGCATTCATACGGCCATCTGCATCAAAGCTGTATTTCTTTCCGTTAATGGTTTTTCCATCTTTGTCCTTAATCTTCTTACCGTTGCTCTGGAAATAGAACCAACGGCTCTGATTTTCATCATCAAAAACATTGCTGCTGGAATATCCAGGCTTATCGCTGCTTTGCTCATATTCATCATCAACGATATCAATCAGTCTCCAGCCGATTGACTGAGCGCCATCATTCTCGTCGCCTAAGTAGTAAATTCCGCCTTCATCAGTCTTCCAAGCTGAATCACCGGTAACTCTTTCACCATCTTCGTTGACCCAACCATACAGCATCTTACCTTCATCATCGAAAATATATTTCTTTCCGTTAATGGTTTTAAAAGAAGCAGATGAGCTATTAGTAGAGCTCTTGTAAGCTTTACCATTAGATCCGAAGTAGTACCAGTAGTTAGCTGGATCTTCATCACTGTCGCCATCATATTCATCATTCTCAACGGAAACCCACTTATTGGTTACCATTGCACCGTTTTCATCTACATAGTAGTAGTTATCATCGTACTCAATGATAGCATCGGTAGCCATCTCGCCATCTTCGTTTAAGTAGAACCAGTTGTCACCGGATTTCTCCCATTTCTCCGTTTCTAAATCTCCGCTCTTATCATAGTACACCCATGTACCATTTTCTTCCTGCCAGCCCTGAGCTGCGAAAGAGGACATGGAAGCGCCTACTGCAAGCAGGGCTGCTGTAGATAAAACAGCAACTAATTTGGTCTGCTTTCTCATAATTAATGCACTCTCCTTTTTTCTTTTTGAAATACTTTCTGAAATTCCTAATAGCATTACGAGGTAATTATACTTCCTATAATGGAAATTATCAATACTTTTTTTACTTTTTTTGCATATTTTTCAAAAAGCTAAAAATATTTACATTTCCGCCAGAAGCTATCAATTCCTCCATCACATGGAACAGTATAATACATTTTTTAGGAAAATACCATAACATTTCTCTGTTCATTTTCTTACATAATCTTTACGAAAATGGATTATGTTTGTAAAATTGTACTTTTATTCATACATCAAGTGGATTTTGAACCTGAGGGGAGGGAAATCCTATATTGATTTTTATCGTTTGAATGGTATAATGTTCACATAGTTCTTACAAGTTATTGATTTTGAACACATACTTTTTATATATGGAGGGTTACTGCTATGGATCGTAATGTCATTATCTGCCGCTCTATTTTGGAAAATCCGGCTGTTACGCAGAGAGAGCTGGCAAAGGAGCTTCATGTTTCTTTGGGAACGGCCAACAGTCTGGTGAAAGAGTGCCTGGAAAAAAATTTGATTACTGCTGGGAAGAAAAAGGATTCCTATGAGCTTCTGCCAAAGGGGCAGGCTTTGCTTGATAAGCATAGAGTCGATGGGGCTGTTATTATTGCAGCCGGCTTTGGTTCCCGTTTTGTTCCTTTGACTTTTGAAATGCCGAAGGGGCTGCTTGAGGTATTCGGGGAACGGATGATCGAGCGTCAAATCCGCCAGCTTCATGAAGTGGGAATAAGGAATATTACGATTGTGGTGGGGTATTTAAAGGAAAAATTTGAATATCTTATGGATAAGTATGAGGTGAAGCTTCTATATAATCCTGAATACTCAAAGAAGAATACGCTGGCTACCATCTATCATGCACGCCACCTTTTTTATGGAAAAAATATGTATGTGCTTTCTTCTGACAACTGGATGAGGCACAATATGTACCATGCTTATGAAGGGGGGGCGTGGTATTCTTCTTCTTATATAGAAGGGGAAACTTCTGAATGGTGTTTAAGCTACAATAAAAAGGGACGGATTCTTGATGTTTTTGTGGGGGGGACCGACCAATGGGTGATGTATGGACCGGTATTTTTTTCAAAGGATTTTTCCAGCCAGTTTCTCCCGGTTCTGGAGGGTTATTATCATCTTCCCGGGACGGAGCAGCTTTATTGGGAACATGTATATATGGATATGCTTTCCGGAGAAGCTGCAAAAAGACTTCCTGATGTGCCGCAGGCAAAGCAGGAAATTGATATGTTTATCAACCGGAGGCCGGCAGACGAGGTATATGAATTTGAAAATCTGGAGGAACTGCGCCGGTTTGATATTAAATATCAGCGTCATTCAGATAATGAAGCGATGGAATTGGTTGCCAGGGTATTTAAAGTACCGGAGTCTGATATTACGGAGATCCGGTGTTTGAAGGCGGGAATGACCAACAAATCCTTTTTGTTTAAGATCAGGGAGAAACAATATATCTGCAGGATTCCTGGACCGGGGACGGAATTGCTGATTAACCGGCGACAGGAAAAAGCGGTTTATGATGCACTCCATGGTATGGATATTACGGAAAAGGTTGTTTATCTCGACGGGGAAACCGGGTATAAAATTGCGGAATTCTATGAGGGTGCTCATAATGCGGAGGCGGATAATGAGGAGGAAATAAAAAAGTGCATGGCGCTTGTCCGTAAGTTTCATGGGTCCGGGTTAAAGGTTGATCATTCTTTTGATCTTAAGGAACGGATTGAATTCTATGAGAAGCTGTGCAAGGCCCACGGGGATGTTTTATTTGAAGATTACAGCGTGGTTCGGCAGCAGATGTCCGAGCTTTTAGAGAGATTAGAGGGACTGGGACATAAAAAGGTTCTTTCCCACTTGGATACGGTAGTGGATAATTTTCTTATCCTGCCCAACGGAGATGTTCGTTTGATTGACTGGGAGTATGCGGGTATGTGTGATCCTCTGGTGGATATTGCCATGTGTGCCATCTATTCCTATTATAATGAAGAACAGACCGACAGGCTCATGGAGATTTATTTTGAGCGGAAGCCTACCATGGAAGAGCGGTTTACGATTTATGCCCATATGGCTCTTGGTGGATTTTTATGGAGTCTTTGGGCGGTTTATAAAGCGGCTTTAGGGGAGGAATTTGGCGAATATACCATCATCATGTACCGGTATGCAAAGAATTTTTTTAGAAAATGCAGCAGCATTGTATTATAATGACATTTTTGGAAATTTGTCTGCAAATCGTAATAAAATATTTAGGTATTATTACCTTTCCTATGCTATAATGGCATTATGTGTAAAAAGTAATGCTAGAACAGGAGGATAACAACGGTATGCGATATGGAAAAAAGGCGGCAGCTCTTTTGCTGGCAGGTCTTGTAGGGACCACTTCCCTGATACCTGCAAGTACTGCCTGGGCAGCAACCGGATGGGTTTCGGAAGGATCTCAGTGGAAATACATTGACCAGGACGGGTCTGTTCATAAAGGATGGGTAAAGACATCAGACGGCACCTTTTACTTTCTTGATCTCTCCACCGGCTATATGGCTACTGGCTGGAAACAGATCAATGGAAACTGGTACTACTTTCATTCCAATGGTGCCATGGCTACCAAGTGGATTCAGAATGGCGGAAAATATTATTACCTGATGGATGACACCGGAATCCTTGTAAAGGGCTGGCTGAAGATCGGGAATGATTATTATTATATGAAGGGTGACGGTTCCATGGCCACCGGATGGCGGGAAATGGACGGCGGCTGGTATTATTTTAAGGAGAACGGAACATGCGTCATCGGTTGGGGAAAGGTTGGAAACGACTGGTTCTACTTCGGCTCTGACGGCAAGATGGTCACAGGCTGGAAACAGATTGATAATGCTTACTACTATTTAAACGGGGATTCAAAGTCGGTCTTAGGCAAGATGATGACCGGCTGGCTCAGTGACGGCACCAATAAATATTACATGGATACAAGTAGCGGAAAGATGGCTCATGGATGGAAAGAAATTGAAGGTTCCTGGTATTATTTCAATGATTCCGGTCACATGCTGACAGGATGGATCCAGCTTTCCAATGTTTACTATTACCTTGATCCTTCTACCGGTAAGATGGCGGCGAACACGACCCTTACCATTGACGGAAAAAGTTATACATTTGCTTCCAACGGAGCATATCAGGGCAATGGATCCGCTCCGACTGCTACCCCTGCAAACGGGGGATCGGACAATACCCCTGGCGGAAGGGATACTTCTGGGTCGAACAATGCAGGACCGGGCGGTACTTCTGCCGGCAATGACACTTTAAGCGGAACTCCTGGAAGTTCTTCCAACGACACACCGGGTGGGTCATCCAACTCTTCCAATAACGGAGTATATCAATTGTCTCCCGGACTTACAACAGGTCCTGGCTGATTTGACTGAGTTCGCATCTGTGTGGGTATCTGCACCTCCGTGCGGATACCCATTTTTTTGCCTGAATGGTTTTACGGGACAAATATACTACATTACATAAAAACAGATTTGATGAAGGAGGATTCGTTTTGAGACACAAAAAGATAAGGATGCGGTTCGCCGCAGCAACATTATGCGCCTTTATGGGGATATCGGCAGGCTTCTATCCTGCCATGGATTCCTGGGCAGCGGCCGGTTATGAACGGGTCAATGGGTATTATCAGATGAGGGATGGTACAGTCCTTGATCAGGTCATCGCAAGGGGAATCGACGTTTCCAGATGGCAGGGAAATATTGACTGGTCCGCTGTAGCCGCAAATGATGTCAGCTTCGTTATGCTGGGTACCCGCTCAAAGGGGATTGTGGACCCCTATTTCCACACCAATGTACGCGGAGCTTCTGCGGCCGGACTGAAAGTAGGTGCCTATATCTACTCTCTGGCTACCACTCCTGATATGGCGAGAGAGGAAGCGGATTTCGTTCTGGATCTGGTGAAGGATTATCCAATATCATTTCCTATTGCATTTGATGCAGAGGACAGCGCAACGCTGGGCACACTGCCTCCAAGCCAGGTGAGTGAGGTCATCAACGCATTTTGCAGCAGAATCGAAGAGGCAGGTTACTATCCTATTGTATATGCCAATGACAACTGGCTGAGCAATAAAATTGATTTATCTCAGATGAAGTATGATGTCTGGGTGGCCCGCTACGAGGCGAAGCACAGATATGCAGATCCCATCATGTGGCAGGTGACCAGTACGGGTTCCATTCAGGGAATTAACGGCAATGTTGATATTGATTTTCTTTATAAGGATCTGACTTCAAAGCTTCCAGGTAATTTATGGAGAACCATTGGCGGGAAAACCTATTATTATCAGAACTATGCCATTCAGAAGGATACATGGATCAATGACGGAACCGGTTGGTTTTACATGAATGGAGACGGACAGAAAACTACCGGATGGTTTGAAAAGGACGATCAGCGCTATTATCTTGACGAGAACTCAGGTCGGATGGCTACCGGCTGGAAACAGCTTTCTGATAAATGGTATTTCTTTAACGGAAGCGGTGCCATGAACAAAGGCTGGCTTCTCGATAACGGCTCCCGGTATTATTTGAATTCTGACGGTTCCATGGCTGCCGGCTGGATGACCATTGATGGAAAGCGTTATTACTTCAATGAATCCTCCGGAAATATGGCTGTGGGCTGGAAAAAATTAGATGAAAAATGGTATTATATGAATGACAACGGGGTTATGACCACCGGCTGGCAGGATATTAACGGCAAACGGTACTACTTAAATGATGACGGAATCATGGCTACCGGCTGGCTGACGGAAGGCAATTCCAAATATTTTCTGGCAGACAGCGGAGCTATGACCACTGGTTGGGCGAAGCTTGACGATAGCTGGTATTACTTCCATAATAACGGAACTATGGCTACCGGCTGGATCAACGTAAACGATGTTTGGTATTATCAGGCACCCGATGGAAAGATGCAGACCGGCTGGTTGGATGACCGGGGTACCAAATACTATTTAAGCACTTCCTCCGGTAAAATGACAGTGGGCTGGAGACAGGTAGACGGCAATTGGTATTATTTTAATAATAGCGGCGGTATGGCTACTGGTATGGTTACGGTTGACGGCAAACAGTATTACTTGAATCCTTCAGACGGTAAGATGGCCGCTTCCACTACCTTTGAATTAAACGGGGTTACCTATACCGCAGATTCCAATGGAGTTTGTACGGTGGCACCGCAGGAGACTCAGAATCCGGAAGGGCAGCAAAATGCCGGGGATAGTCAGCAGAATACCGGTGGTAACCAAAATACACCGGCAGCAACGACTACCGCTCCGGAAAATCAATCCAAGGAAGTCGGTCCTGGAATTGGTTTATCGAAATAACTGAATAATAGGAAGTTATGAGGAATGAGCACCTTATTTTCTATCAAGATCCAATCAATCTTTGCATTATTGATTGGGTGCTGGGAAAGAGGTGCTCATTTTATTCAGGCGGTTTTTATTTACATAAAAATGCACTGGCAGCTATCAGAAAAAATACATCTGATATCTGGCAGTGCATGATACGTTTATAATACAATGCGTCTTTTTTATAAATTGTTTCTTGACAATCAATCTTTATGTGGTTTTTTATTTCTTCCTTATCCACAATTCAATGGGATTTATTCATGATCATCCACATTCTTAGTCTCACCCACAATATAAATGGGCCTGTCCTTTAATTCTGCAAAGAGAATGGCAATATAATTTCCAATGATCCCTACAATCAGAAACAAGACTGCAAACATAAAGCAGATCAGCACAATGGTGGTTGCATAGCCGTTGGGAGTGCCGACTCTGGCCCAGCTCCATATGGTATAGATCATCATGACCAGGCCCAGGATTCCGGCTCCGCAGCCTGCGTAAATGCCCAGCTTCAAAGGCAGATTGGAAAAGCACATGATGGTGTTTAAGGAAAAGGCAATGAGCTTTTTGATGCTGTATTTGCTCTCTCCCGCCACTCTCACTCTGGCTTCGTATTCAATGGTCGTCCGGCGGAAGCCGATGTTCTGCACATAGCCACGAAGGAAGCGGACTTTTTCCCGGTAATGATCCTTTAGTACCTTTCCTGCTTTTTTAGAGATTGCAAAAAAATCAGATGCGTTGGGTTCAAATTTTACGTCGGACAGCACATTGATCAAATGATAAAACGCAGAAGAAGCGAAATTTTTAAACCAGCCTGCGGATTCATTCTTGGTACGGACCATATTTATGACATCAAAGCCTTCTGTGAACTTCTTAACGATCTCCGGAAGATATTCCGGAGGATGCTGTAAGTCCGCATCCATGCAGACAATGCCGTCCCCTTTGCTGTAATCAAGACCAGCAATCATGGCGGCTTCATGGCCGAAGTTTCGGGAAAAGCTGATCACCTTTACCTTTGGATCTGCTTGGGATAAGCGGGTAAGCACTTCCATGGTGCTGTCCTGACTCCCGTCGTTGACAAAAATAAGTTCGTAATCCCAGTCGAGTTTATTTAAAATACGGGACGTTTCCTCATAAAACTGGTTGAGTGCCAGTTCCTCGTTGTAGCATGAGACTACGACCGATAGTGTTTTTTTCATCTTTTATGCTCCTCATGCAAGTGCCTTTCAAAATCATCCTTCAAAGGCTGCATTGTCTTTTATTCTGTACTTCCGTCGCTGCGGAAAATACTATACCCATTTTCCTTTAATATTGTCAGTGCACTGCGTACCTTTGCACCGCTGTCTTTCCGGCTGGGCCGGTACTCGAAATTTGCCCGAAGCTCCTCATCGGTCACGTGTTCAAAATTACGGGCCATGGCTGCCATTCTCTGGAAGCTTTCTAAACGGAATGGGGCTTTTTTTATTTCGATATATGTGGTGTAACAATTTCCGGTCAGAAACAGCACACAGGCTCCCGCGGCGGCGAACCGCATTAAGGGTATGGCTTTCTTTCTCGTCATCGGAAGAATCAGGGAAAAGGTCAAAAGAATTCCCAGAATTCCGGTTTGAAACTGCAGGGCGTATCTGGAGCTGAGACCATAATTCTCCTGCAGGAATATCCATCTGGACAGCAGGATAAGCACGTGATTGAGTCCGCCGGATACCAGGAGGATTAAGGGGAACACCGTCTTCTTGTAAAGGCGGTATTTCCAGTTATACCAAAGTGCCAGCAGATAGAAAAATATGACCAGAAAGCCCAGCAGGAGAAACGGCAGATTGGTGTGAAAGATTTCTTCCGCCCGTTCTCCGCCGATGACCATGGAAGAAAAGGACTTTATAAAAAACCGGACAAAAAAGCCGGGGGTCTCTCTCAGCTGGTCAAAAATAGAGCCTGTGGCTGGTGCCGCATGGTCTTCCACCGCATAGGTATTGCTCCATAAATATAAGAAAAGGGGAATCAGAGTGCTGATGCCGTAAATGCAATAGCTGCCCTTTCCTTTCCCTTTTTTTATCAGAAACAAAAATCCGCAGGCCAGAAGGACGGTGACCGAGTAAATGGCACAGTAAGGTCCTGCCACTAGCAACGTGGTAACAAAGGGAAGAAGAAGTAAAGTTCTACGGTCATTTGGTTTTTCTTCTCCGGTCCATACACGGTCCAGAACTTCGTAGTGGTAAAAGAAGAAGGCAAAGGACAGGAAATGGGCCCAGCCGCTTCCATTGGTCAG
Organism: Lacrimispora sinapis; assembly: GCF_043633585.1. NCBI lineage: Bacteria > Bacillati > Bacillota > Clostridia > Lachnospirales > Lachnospiraceae > Lacrimispora > Lacrimispora sinapis. The sequence goes on from NZ_CP141832.1 coordinate 3,165,336, forward strand.
CATTTCCCATTTATTCAGGCTGAACAATACCACCATTAAAACTGCAAACCATGGAAGGGAAATTTTTTTTCTGAAACAGTAGGCCGCCAGGACCATTCCGGATAATCCAAGGGCGAGAACACCTAACACCCGGTCAAACATGATGTTATATCCAAACAGGGAAATATTGATTATCCTGCCCACATAGTTGGCGGGTATCCGGGTCAGGATATCGGGGACGAAAAATTTGGCCGGATTCCACACATCGGGCAGATAGCTGTTGACCAGACGGATGTAATCGGAATATATTCCGTCACAGGTGGCGGAAAAAATGTACCAGAGGCCAAACACAGTTCCCAAAAGGGGAAAGAAATAATATAGATATTTTCGATTCATGCCTTCACCTCTGTCTCTTAATCTGCCGTAATATCCGCCACTACGGAAAGACGGGTCTCCCCTCTCTGCTCCGTTGCTGCGTCGTAATAGAAATTGCTTTCAAACGTTACTTCCGAAGTCTGGGATGGGGGTACGTCGAATTCAGCAGTTACGGTGCTGGCGTTGATCGGAATCACCCTTTGTTCACTTCCGTTTACCGTCACCACAATGTGCTCCAATCCTGTGATGACTCCGGGATAATAAAATTTAAAATGGATTTTCCCTTCTTTTCCTGCCATGATGCGGGCCTTGGCTTTCTGGTCCAGCCAGCCGTCTTCATAGCAGCCATAGATCCGTTCAAATTTTAAATTCCGCACAAAATCCGTTATGTCCTGGTATGCATTGTGTGCCGGATCTTCCCTTAAAACAAGCATATTGGGGGTGAGAAGACCGATGGAATTTATGGAGTCGATAAAGGTGACCTCCGTTCCTTCGGCAGTCCGTTTTTTGTCAAAGGTCTTAAAAAAGGTGCGGGCGGTAAAATCGCTCATATCATAAGTATTGCCAATGATGTATATCTTCTTCCCAAAAAGTTTTTCCTGGTATTTTCCATACGTCTCTTCTGCCAGGGAATTGTAACGGAGCTGGGAGGACCAGTAATACAGATTCTCGTATTTTCCCCGATAGAAACTTTCAATGGGAAGCATGAGAATTCCATAAAGCAGAAACAGACTGCAATACAAAAGGGGCCTGGTAAGATCGGCTCCTGCCTCTTTTTTCGGGACTGCCACTCCGCACATATAAGCGGCAAACAGCCAGGCGGCTGTCATGGATACATAGACCCATCTGGTTTCCACCCGGATGGTGACGCTTGATGATCCGATACAGAGCGCAATAAACAAAAGGAATAAGCCTATGACCTGGAACCGTTTTTTCCGTTCCTTCCGCTCTTTGATTACAACGGTCAGGAAAATCACGGTCATAAGCAGAAGCAGAATGTCTGCCACGATGACAAAGACACGGACCCAGGCCGGAGAGCCGCTAAAACTTAACCCACTTAGATGCTCCGGACCTGCATTGATCCCAAAAATATAAAAGACCTGACTGAACGCAAATTTTATGGCGGAAGCGATACTGAAGGTCTCTGCCACTGTGGTCCCGCCGGTTCCGGCAGGAGAGATGCTTCCGATGGCGAAAAAGCGGAGGGCCTGTACTGCGGCAAATACTCCGGTGACCAACAGCCACGGTGCTTTCCGCCGCTCTTTTTTCATAAGGAACGCTGCATAGAACAGAGGCAGGAGTACCATATAGCGTTCATGGATGAAGCAAACGCTGAAATACAAAAACACGGAAACAGGGAGCAGGCTTTTTCCTGGTTTTTCCTCTGTCAGATAGCGGTAGAGGCAGTATAATATGCCGATGGCCGCCCATAATGCCAGGCTTTCCATCAGGCCCCATACCTGGCTGATCTGATAATAAGACATGCGGGAAAGCAGATATAAAATCCCTCCCGAAAAGCCGATGATCCATCTTCCGGACAAACGCTTTGCAAACCGGTATACGGTAAATGCGATACAGACGTTTACCAGTATATTGATGGGGACAAACCAGCTCATGTGGCTGCCGACCAACATCAGTTCCAGCCATGCAGCCAGATTATAAACAAAACGGAACCGTGTGCTTCCTAACGGGAAGACAAATTCACGGAAAGACTGTTCTCCGTAGCAGGACCAAAGGTAGAGGTCATCCATATAAAGCCCTTTTATTTCGATTCCCCGGTTAATGAAGAAAGCAAAGGCCAGCAAAAGTACGGCTGCAATGATTTCGTCTTTCCATGCGGCTTCCTTACCTATCCATTGTCTGTCTTTCATCTTATCCTCCTGTGGTGCGCTTCCAGCGTCAAAAATCCGGGGTATGAGAAACGCTTCCCCTACCCCTGGTGTTTAGAAAAACCGTTCTTCCAACATCAAACAGAGTGCGTGATAGATGGGGAGATGGTATTCCTGAATTTTAAAGGTTTCTGATTCCGGCACCACGATGGTCACATCGGCTGCCGTTTTCAGCTGCCCGCCGTCTTTTCCTGTAAGCCCGATGGTTTTCATGCCAAGCGCTTTGGCTGCAGCCATGGCGTACATGACATTTTTGGAATTACCGGAGGTGGAGATCCCAAGGAGCACATCTCCTGGTTTTCCGTAGCCATACGTCTGCTGGGCAAAGATCAAATCGCCGTCCACATCGTTTAAAAATGCGGTGGAAAGTCCTGGATGACCCGTGAGCGCAATGGCGGGAAGTCCTCCCTGAAGTTTTTGGGCCAGCTCTTTTCCCCGTTCGGGATCAGCTTCCGTTAGTTTTTTTGCAAATTCTTCGGAAACGGTCCTGGGTTTTACAAATCCTTTCATCAGTTCCCCGACGATATGCTCTGCATCGGCACAGCTTCCACCGTTTCCGGCGATCAAAAGCTTTCCGCCGTTTTCATAGCAGGATTCCAGTATATGATAGGCATTTAAAATCTCAGCCTTCACACAGGCAAGGGCCGGATACCGCTCCAAAAGTTCCTCTAAATAGTTCATGGGTTCCATGTGGATCTTCCTCCTTCTCGTAAGAGTATAAAATCAACTGCCTCCTTCATGGAGGAAGCATAAAAATCAAAGGATTTTTCTTTCTCTTCTTCTGTCATGGTTTGGTAAATATCCGCACCATATCCGGTTCCTACCAATATGGAACTCACTCCATACCGTCTTCCGGCTTCCGTATCCAAACGCTTATCGCCGATCATGTAAGAATGCGCCTTGTCTACGGTGAAACAGGCTTCCGCCATCTCAAACATCCCGGTCTCCGGCTTGCGGCAATGACACTTCTTTTTATACTTGCCGATGCCGTGTACCGGGTGATGAGGGCAGTAGAAAAAACGGTCGATGGCAGCACCTTCTTTGGAAAGATACTGATTCAAGGTCTCATGAAGAGATACCACATCCTCTTCTTTATAATATCCTCTGGCAACGCCTGCCTGATTGGTAACCACCACCAGGCGAAAGCCATGGGCTTTTAAACGCTTTAGGGCTTCTGGCACTCCGGGAAGAATCACAAGGTCTTCCGGACGGTGCAAATACTCCACTTCCTGATTGATGGTGCCGTCACGGTCTAAAAATACAATTTTATCCATAGTTTCCTGATTCCCCTGCAGCTGATAGAATGCTTACAGGTTAAAATGATATTCGCCGCCTGGTATCTTTACCCGGATATCCGGATAATCCCACCGCGTTTCATCGGTGATCCACGCCTGTGCTCCTCTGAGTTCAAAATTCCAGTCCGTCAGCTGTCCGCCCACTTCTTCCATACGGGCAGCCACCTTATGACGGACGTTGTAAGGACAGTATACCAATAAGTATCCGCCGCCGCCGGCTCCTAAAAGCTTTCCGCCGAGAGCACCGGCTTTTAAGGCTTCCTCGTAAAGCTCGTCAATCTGGGGAGTGGTAATTTTGCTGCTCATCCTTTTTTTGCTCTTCCAGCCATAATCCAACAGCTTTCCAAAGCTATATAAATTCCCTTTTAAAAGCTCATCTTTCATGGCATAGGCCAGTGCCTTCACTTCGCACATGGCATCAAAGGGATCTTTCTTTTCATAGTTCTTAACCTGGTCTTTGATGATATTGGCCGATACGTGGATATTGCCGGTGTAGCATAAAAGCAGGTTGTACTGAAGCTCATGGATGACTTCTTTTTTGATTCTAAGGGGATTGACCACCACGTTGTTGCGTCCGTGGAATTCGATGAAGTTAAAGCCTCCGAAGGTAGCTGCATACTGATCCTGGTAGCCTCCGTCGATCTTTAAATCTTCTCTCTCCACCTTGTATGCTAAGTCTGCCATGGCATAGCTGTCTAACTCCACGCCTTTCCATTTGGCCATGGCGGTCAAAAGAGCCACCATAACCGTTGAGGAGGTCCCAAGACCGGAGCCTGGAGGTGCATCGCACTGTAAGTAGACTTCACAGCCCTGCTTGATGTCCATGGCCTTCAATGCCGCGGTCACAAGATCCAGCCGCCCGTCGTATACATAGTTTTCATTGGTGTTGTATTTGACGGTCATATCAAAGTCCAGGGAATGTACGATGATCTGGTCATCTTCTCTTGGAACGATGGAACAGTAGGCATATTTATTGATGGTGCTGCCGATGATGGCACCTCCCTGCTCCTCACAAAAAGGGGCTACATCCGTACCGCCGCCGCCAAAGCTCACCCGAAGGGGCGCGCGTCCTCTGATTATCATACGATCACCGTTCCTTTCTTTATATCTTCCATAAACCGGAAATAATCCTCCGGCACGCCGATATCAATGAAATAACCGTCATTGACGATGCCGCCCAGCTTCTTTCCTTCCAAAAGCCACCGGGGGATCATGTCATGCTCTAAGGATACCTTTCCTTCCGGTATGGTATCAAGCAGGGAGCGGCGCAGATAATATACACCTCCATTGATGGTTCCCTGGCATTTATCTTCAATCTTTTCGTCAAAGGTTTTTAACCAGCCGTCTTCCAGCACAGCCTGTCCGTATCGGGATACGTCGGGCACTTCTCTTAAAACCAGAGCCATGTCAAGATCCCGTTTCGCACTTAAAGCCGTCAGCCGGTTGTAGTCGATCTGGTAAAAGGTGTCCGCATTCAGCACTAAGAAACGGTCATCGGTCACCTTCCGGCCGGCATTCTTAATGGCTCCGGCTGTGCCAAGAAGTTCTTCCTCGTAGGCATAGGAAACCTTGATCTCCCACTGGGAACCGTCTTTGAAATATTCTTCCACCATAGAGCCTTTATAGCCTACGGCAAAAATAATCTCGGTAACTCCATGTTTTTTCAGTTCCAAAATAACATATTCCATAAAGGGCTTTTCTTCAATCAGTGCCATTGGCTTTGGTCTGTCACTTACAACAGAACGGAGCCGTGTGCCAAGACCCCCTGCCAGCAAAACTGCCTGCATACCAGTTTCCTCCTGTTCACCTTTTCTTTGGTTCCACCGCCGAAACATTCTTATTATATTATATCACAGATCACTTGGAACAATCTACTATCCTGGCTCTAAAAGTCTTCCCCAACCACGTTCCAGGCCGCATCAATGCTGTGATATCTGCGGACATAGTTCTGGGTCTCCTGGCTCATCTGCCGGCATCGTCCGGGATTCTGATACAGAGAGAGGACTTCCATGGCAAATTCTGCGGGATCATCTTTAACTGCCATGACCTGCCCGGCATCCGGTATCCCTTCCGCACCGATGGAGGTGGTGACCACAGGAGCGCCGTTATACAACGCTTCTATGACTTTTCCCTTCACACCTGCACCGTAACGAAGAGGAACCACCACGATGCGGCAGCTGGCATAGAGTCTTGAAAGCTCTTCTTCCGATACAAACCCTTTTACAATAATTCCATTGCCAGGCTGTTCCAGGGCCTTTATTTCGTCGGTTACCTTAGAACCTACAATGTAGAAATTCACCGGCATCTGTTCCCGGATCAACGGAAAGATATCTTGTGCAAACCATAACACTGCGTCTGCGTTTGGCGGATGGGCAAAGCCTCCTACAAACAGCAGCCCCTCTCTTTCTTCAAAGTTGTCGGGAATCTGGTTTAAAAATTTCTCAAATACATAAGCGACAATGGCCTTTACATGAATGGATGGCTCAATCTCATGGATGGCATCCCGTTCCACATAGGAGGGATAATAGGATACCGCAGCCTTTTTCATCAGCCTCAGCTCCATGGACTTCCAGTACTCAGAGGCTTCCCTCTTTTCGGGATCTCCTGTCAGCTCATACTCTCTGCCTTCCCGGAGGAAATGAAGGTCGTGTCCGTAATAGATCACCTTCATGTTGGTTTTATTCTTAATGAAATCCACATACTTGGCGGCAATATGAGGCCGGTTTAAATAGGCCACCTTGATGTCATCGCCATGTTCCTTCAACCAGTCCCAGATCTTTGCCTGATGTTCTTTTCCATAGAGGATTTCGATTCCCATCTGCTGAAGCACCGTGGAATAAGGTTCTTCATGAAGGAAGTTATCCCCAAGAAATTTTACCACGTAGCCTTTTTCCACAAACATCTGCAAATACTGGAAGGTGGTCTTTGAGCCGGCATCCCGGTCATAAGTGGGTACATAGTGATCAATCACCAGAATGATGTCCTTATTCTGGCTTCTTTCCCTTGCCCGGAAAGGATCCGGGTTTCCATTGTTTTCACTCTGGTTTTTGAACTCTTCTGCCCATTTTTCTCTTAATTTACGGCTGTTTTCCACCTGATAGCGTTTTAAACCGGTACCGTTGACATCCGTACCGTTTGAAATGCCCTCAAAGTGTATGACCTTAGAAAGAGGCTGATAAACCACCCGCAGCCCTGCTTTTCGGACTTCAAAGGCAAGGTCCGAGTCTTCACAGTAAGCAGGAGCGAAACGTTCATCAAAACCGCCGATCTGATTCCACAATTCATTGGATAATAAAATAGAAGCGCCGGAAATGTAATCCACATCCTTTACATAGTTATACTCCGGCTTTTCCGGGTCATCCAAACGCCCGTAATTCCAGCCGGAGCCGTCACTCCAGAGAATGCCTCCGGCTTCCTGCAGACGTCCGTCGGGATAAACCAGTTTGGAGCCAACCATACCAATGGTGGGATCGGATTCAATCAAATTCACCAGACTGGAAAGCCAGCCTTCCGTTACCTGGGTATCATTGTTTAGAAACATGATATACTTGCCTCTGGCTGCCTTTGCCGCCTGGTTGCAGTTTCTTAAAAAGCCCTGGTTGGTTTCATTTCTGCAGATCACCACATTTTCCGTAAACTTATAAAGCTCCCTGGTCGCATCACTGGATACATCATCGGCAATGATCACTTCATATCCCACATCCTTTGTATGCTCCAAAATAGAGACCAGACAAGCATAGGTATAATGGATCTGATTGTAAACGGGAATGACAATGGAGACCAATGGATGTCCTTCCTTGATAAAGCGAAGTTTGCCATGGGTCCGGTACAGTTCTCCGATCTTCATATCGCCTTCGATCAAATTCCGGCCTTCCTCTGTGGTATAGAGCTGGAAGGATTTTATGGGATGAAGGACTGTGTTTTTGGCATAATAGAAATATTTCCGTTTTTTTGTCCCTTCCGGAAACCAATCGTTAAAAATATGCTTTACTTTTCTTCCCACCCGGTAGAACAGGGCTTCATGGTGTCTTAACCGGTCGATGATCTGCTGCATGTTTTCACAGTCCTGGCGAAGCGTGTTTATGATCATCTCCTGGTTGGTCACGTGATTGTCTGTCAGCCGCTTAATTTCCTGCTGCTTGGTGATGGTCACGTCCTTTTCATGAAGTTCCATCTCCATCTGGGAAATATGCTCTTTGGTATCGTCAATGACCCGGGAAAGCTGAAACATATCTTCCGGCAGCGCATGGGTCTCATGCATGTAGTTTACCAAATAGATCTGCTGATTCTCCCCATGGACGTACTCCTGAAAATTTTGTTCCATCCGGCGGTAGGTTTCAATCCGGTCCGGTTCCACACCAAATTCTTCCAAAAAAGCTTCCAGAGATTCATAAGTCAAAATGCTCTTATACTGTTCATAGAAATAATAAAGCACCCGGAATTTTACGAAAGTCACAGGGACCGGGAAGGAAAATACCCATTCATAATCCAGACAGTAAGGGCCGTCTTCCGTTATCATGATGTTCTCAAAGAGACAGTCGATGTTAGAGGTCTGGAACGCCCAGTCTTTTTTAACGGACGCCTCCTCTTCGGAAAGCTCACCAAACACTTCGGAAAATTCAGGAGTCATATGAAAGGGAAACATATAGTCATCTTTTACGCTTAAAATCATGGAAAGCCCGTCTTCCATCCTGGAAACAGGCACTTTGCCATCTATGATCTCTTTTCCCAAAAGTTCGGATAAGGTCTCTCCTTTCAGAAACTCAAAGCGTGCCGTCCGGCCGTCCGGACTAATGGAAACCTCCACTACCTTTAACTTCTGGTTTTGCTCCTTAAGACTTTGATATTTTTCTTCCAGGGATCTGATATGTCTGGTCCCTTCGTCTCTCAAGGCTGTTTTTTCCACAAAGGGAGTGCCGTTTTCCTCCACCAGACTGGTGCGGATCTGGAACAGCTCCCTGCGGGTTTTATTATATTTTACAAAGTTAATCTTCTTCATGGCAGCTCCAAATGGTTAAAAATGAATTGGCAAATGTTTCAAACTCTTTTCCTTCACAAACCTCATCAAACATCTTTCCTAAATCAAACCGCAGATATTTGGGATAATCATAGGCCAGGATCGCGTGCGTCAAATCCCCCTTGGACGGCAGATAAGAGTCCGAATACAAGGTTATGGGAAGTTTATAATCGGGCATGGGATAATAAAAGGCTGCTTTTCCTTCCGTCCTGCCGCTTCCGCATAACAGCTCCATAAGCTCTTTTCTGGAAAGACGGATCTGGTCGGGAATGGCACCTGCCTGGTATTTCAGTCCCAGGCGGTTGCATACGGAAAGTATCAGCTTTCCGCCCGGTCTTAATAAGGCTTTGGCTTTTTCGATCTGTTCTTTTACGGGTTCTTTTAAAGAACCTGCAATGACCACATAATCGAAGGTTTCCCCATGAATGGAGCTGAGCTCTCCATTGACATAACGGATATTGTTCCGGTCCTGGTGCCTCAACTGGTTAAAGGAAAGGTTATTCTGGCTGGAGTCAAGGACGGTCACATGGCTCACCCTGCGGCTGTATAATCCCGTAAGCGCGCCGTAATCAGAACCTACCTGAAGCAAAGAAGCCGCCCTATCAAATTCATACCATTCCAGCAGATTTTCCCGGATATCCGACAGCGCGTATAAATAGTCCGGGTTTGGATTTTCTGCCAGCAGCCTCTTAATATCTCCGTTATATTTTATATACAGGTTCCTGATTTCAGGGCTTAAATCGTTCATCAATGCGTTCTCCTCACTTTCCTGCCCGGTGCAGCTCTAAGCTCACTTCCGGCTCCATATCATAGACACCTACCGTATTTTTATTGGAAATGACCGTAATATTTACGATATCATACAGGCGGTGATAGACGACATGTTCCCCGTTTTCAAAACCGGTACAGCTCATGGAAAGCAGATACTCCCCTCCCTGAAGGGTCATTTTCTGTTTGAATTCCACTTCATATTCATCGCCGTTGTCCACAGCCTTCACATCGGAAGCCTCATACATGGTATTGGTGCCGGTCAAATCCGCCCCCCGCTTGTCCTTGATGGTATAAGTAAAAATGGGAGCTTCGATCTTTGCATGAAAATGAATCCGCTCCTTGATGGAAAAATACTCTCCCTTTAATAAAAGATTGGTCACATTGCCGCGCTCGTCAAGAAGACCGAAATCCACGATCTCCGCCTTCTTATCCCCGTATTCGGTACGGTTTGGGTTGACCGTCAGCTTCTCCTTCATGAGGCCCTCCTGACGGGCTTTTGCCGCCTCTTTTTTGGATACGGCCTTTTCTCCTGAGAAGTCGTTTAACTCTCCGCTTTTTATCTCCGCAAGCTCCATGGATAAGTCATCCATTTGGTTTGCAAGAATCTTCTTATATAAATCCACCATCTTCCCAGGTTCTCCCTGTGCAATGAAATTCCCTTTATTCAGCACAACCACCTGGTCACAGTATTTGATAATGGCGCCCATATCATGGGTTACCATTAAGATGGTAGTCCCCTTTTGACGGATCTCCTCCATGCGTCGGTAGCATTTGGCCTGGAAGAACACATCTCCTACGGACAGAGCTTCGTCAACGATCAAAATCTCCGGCTCCACATTGATGGCAAGAGCAAATGCCAGACGAACGAACATACCGCTGGAGTAGGTTTTTACCGGCTGGTAGACAAAGTCTCCAATGTCGGCAAAGCCCAGGATATCATCCATTTTTTCCTCCATCTCTTTTCGGGAAAATCCCATCATGGTACCATTCATGTAGATGTTCTCAATTCCGGTATAATCCATGTTAAATCCGGCTCCCAGCTCCAAAAGTGCGGAGATCACACCGTTTACTTCCAGGCTTCCGGAAGTTGGGGTCAGCACTCCGGTGATGATCTTTAAAATGGTGGATTTGCCGGATCCGTTGGTACCGATGATTCCCACCGTCTGTCCTTTTTTTACATCAAAAGAAATGCCGTTTAAGGCATAGAAATCCTGATGATAGTTTTTATGGGTGGGACTTAAAGTCTCTTTTAACCGGTCAATGGGTTTTTCATACAACCGGTATATTTTTGTTACATTACTTACAGTTATTGCATTGTTGTTCGATTCTACGGACATTGAATCCTCCATACTAAGCCGGTCACAGCACATCTGAGAAGTGCGGACGCAGCTTTTTAAATACTTTTAACCCAATGAGCATCAGGACAATGGTCACGGTCCAGAAATACAGGCCAAGGGTCGGTCTTTCCACCAGCCAGTCGCCGGTCAGCATGCTGTCCCGGTATCCTGCTACCACATAATAGAACGGATTTAACTTAAGCAAAGTCGGCAGCCAGGAGGGAATCCTCGGAAACATCTCCGGCGCCCACATAATCGGCACCATCCACATGCCGAACTGAAGAAAAATCCCGATGATCTGAGCCATATCCTTAAAAAACACATGTATGGCACTGGTAAAATAAGTAATCGCCAGCGACAGCATGGAACTTGCAAAGGTATAGTAAAGGATCTGGAGCCAGCTTGCCTTTGGAAGGACACCGTAGCAGAAAAATACCACGATCATGATCAGGGCGAAGATCCCATGAACCATGAGACAGGATATCATCTTGATGACCGGAAGGATCTCCACCTGAAATACCACTTTTTTTACCAGATAATTATATTCCTGCAGACAGCCGGTTCCCAGATTCAGCACTTCGCTGAAATAAAACCAGGGAACAATGCCTGGAATCAGCCACAGCACGTAGGGATAACCGGGGACCGGCGGTACACTTTTAAATCCCATCTGGAATACAAAAAAGTACACCAGTACCGTAGCCATGGGCTGTAAGAACATCCAGGCGATGCCGAAATAAGAGCCTACAAACCGTTTCTTAAAATCTGCTTTTGATAAATCCAGGATGAGTTTTCTTTTTGTAATAATTTCTTTTAATAAGGAAACCAGATACTTCATGGTTTTCTCCTCTCACTAAAATTTAAAAGTTTCCCGGATTCCGCTCCACTTCTGGTCTTTTTCGGAAATGATCAGCTCCATGCCTTTTTCGATCGGCCATTCGATGCCGATTTCCGGATCACTCCATAAAATTCCGCCTTCATCTCCCGGGTGGTAGAAATCGGTACACTTATATGCAAATTCCGCCTCATCGGACAGAACCAAAAATCCATGAGCAAACCCTTCTGGAATGTAGAACTGCTTTTTATTTTCCGCAGACAGCTCCACACCGAACCATTTTCCATACGTCTCAGAAGCGGAACGCAGATCCACTGCCACGTCAAACACCGTTCCTCTGACCACGCGGACCAGCTTTCCCTGGGGATACTGTTTCTGAAAATGAAGTCCACGGAGAACCCCTTTGACGGACATGGACTGGTTATCCTGTACGAATGCCATGTTGAGACCGGCTTCTTTGAAATCGTTCTGGTTATAAGTTTCCATAAAATAACCTCTGGAGTCCGGAAATACCGTTGGCTCAATCACATAAAGACCTTCTATTTCGCAAGCTGTTACTTTTATCTTTCCCATTTTTTTATGCTCCTTTACCTGTCAAAACATTCTTATACTTGTAGCATTCTACCACAACTTGGTATATATTTCTATGATATCAAAAATTTTTTTGAAATTAAGAAGAAAACTGTAAGAAGTTTATCTGCTTCCTATTTACAGCTGCCGGCCAAATACGGAAGTTTTTTCCCAATATGCCTGATTCATGGTGCATTTCCGTATGAGCCATTTGGGTAGGGAAGAATATCGTTTTCCCATGAAGTATCCCAGATATTTAAAACCGCTCTTTATGATGACCCCGGGAATCAGCTGGTATTTTTTCTGCTTTGCCAGCCAAAAACAGGTCTTTTTCACCAGACGGATTCCCTCGCTTTCGGAACGGATGCCCTCAAATACTTCGGGATGGTCCGCCTGGGATACTGCCAGGTCAAAATTCCGGTGGAACTGGGTTTTACAGCCGTAATTGTGGGAATGATAGACTTTGGCCTCTGCCACATAGGCCACCGCCTGTCCCCGGTGTCTCACCGCATTGCCGGCATAGATCATATCTTCGTTAAAGATCGTTTGGTTTGTAAATCCACCGTTTTTCAAAAAGGCTTCCCGGTCATAGGCACAGCAGACGTTGGAGGCAAAAAAAGTCTTGATTCCAAGCTCCGGGATATCGTCCTTTGTCTTGACCCGGCTCTGGTCCGGATAATTAAAGGAACGGGTATACTGCTCTGCCAGCCCGCAGTCCGGGTTGGGGAGCTGTCTGGCATATGCCTGGACCACCGGTTCTCCATGTTTTCCCGTCTGTTCCAGCCCTTTTAATAAGGACCGGATCAGGTGACTGTCCGCGGGAACCGCATCATCGGTCATAAAGACGATAACATCGGCATTGGAATAGGAGGCTCCCTGATTCCTGGTTCCGCCGTGATCAAATTCCTCTTTGGTCACGTGATGAACCTCCAGATTTTCAATCAAATTATACGCTTCGTCGTTCCAATAGGACTGTTCCGTATTAATGACAATGATTTTTCCAATGGGATAAGACTGCTTTCCAAGGCCCTCCAACAGGCGCCTTAAAGTCTCATCTGGTTTATAGACCGGAATGATCACATCTACGGTCTTTTTGTTGAGTCGTTTTTCTTCCATCGTCTTTTCCTTTCTGTCATAAACGCAGACATGAGGTGGAGCAGATCCGGATCAGGGCATAGATGCTGACAAAGCATTCCAGATACCAGGCACTTTTCCATAAATCCACCTTTATGGACAGATTTTTATCAAATATCGTCAGAAATACCAGGGGCAGAAGGGGAATGAAATACCGTCCCTGCACTCCGGTTATATAAGTCATTTCCTTTGGGGTCCAGCCAAGAAACATGGAGGTAAGCACCAGACAGGCACTTAAAAAGACCAGGAACAGCATGAACCATTTCTGCCCCCTCTTTAACGGAACTTCCTCCCCTTCTCTTCTTATTGCACTGATAAATAGTGTATAGCACAAAAGAATCAGGCAAAAGGCTGGTACGGTCAGATTGGGGTCCAAATTCCCCAGAAAGCCTCCCAGCATGGTTACCAGATAATAATTCAGCTGGGTCACAAAGGTCTCATAGTAAACCAGGAAACTATCATAGGGCCGGTTCCATACATCGGAAAGGGTATAACCTGCCGCCTCACTCCAGCCCACATAGCTTTCCGTCTGGGTCGCCCAGGTGGTAAGCACCAGGCGGTTTACCAAAAATACAGATAGAAGAACTGCTCCGATCACACTGAAAAAAGAGATCCAGTACTGCTTCTTTGACTGAAATTTGGCCGAAGGGATGAAAAGGCAGATTCCGGCTAAGGGCAGATACACGATTTTTCCCGGCTCCAAGAGAATCAGGAGAAGGGCCAAAAGGACCGTATCCTTAACCGTCACTTTGTCTTTTTCAAACGCCAGATAAAAGCACCAGGCAAAAAACATCATGGAAAGTCCGATGAAAACCGTATCATAGGAATAAGAGGCTGCAAGATGAAGCGTCATGGGCAGACAGGATACTGCTGCGATGATCTCTTTTTTAAAGGGCATGACCCGTATCGCAAAATATGACATACCAGCAAATGTCAGCAGATTAAACAGCCGTCCAAGCATAACAAGGGGAATGTAGCCCAGGTGAAAGAGTCTTGCAAGCGTGATGCCAACCGCCTGGGGCAGATAAACCACCGGAGAGGTATTCACCGGGATTTCACTCCTTACGGTCAGTCCCTGGCTGTGATCTTTGGAAAACAGCTGAGTGAAAACCAGGTTGTAAGCAGTCTGGCCTGGTTCTGTGTTAAGTCCTGGCACATCGTCTCCGCTGCGCACCAGTACATTGGCTCCGTGACGGATCCGTTCTTTCTCTTCTTCGGTAGCGTTAGATAGGAATTTTTCATCGGCTACCGCCTGTTTTCCCATGATCTGACTGGAAAGGCGGTAAGCACTGACAAAATGAGCCGCTTCATCGGGCGCACTAAAAGGGGGAAGCACCAGAAGATAAAATAAGCCAAGGAGAATTACGGTCACCGGATACAGTCCGTATGAAAATTTCTTCTTTATCCACAAAAGAGCTCCCAAACAGAAAAGAAATCCACAGCCCAGCACGATTAGCCAAAAATAAAAACGCCGTACCGGCTCGAATGCAGGTGAGGGGATTCCTATGATGGTCTTTTTATAAGGCACGAGAAAGAGAAAAGCGAGAAGCAGGATGCTTCCCGCCGTAAGCGTTAATCCTTTTTTATTCCTGATGAGATTCACGTTTTAATTCCTCCTCTTCCTGTTTTTCTTCCCGGTCAAGGGCAAAGGCCTGGATCAGCTCCGTCATTCTCCGCTCCAGCTGGGATATCTTTATGGACTGGAAAAACACCTTTACCAGCAAGATAAAAATCATAAAGGCAAAAATAAAATTTGCGGTTGAATAGGTTCCCACCATGCGGGATACAAAATCCGCAAGTCTCGGAAATAAGCTGAACGCCACCAAAAGCAGGGCAAACATCACCCAGAAAATCGAGTCCTCGATCTTCATTTTGGAGTGGCGGATTTTTCTTAGTACATAGCATGTAAGCAATATGGAAACGCAGATCAGCACGCCTCGAAGCAAAACCGTCATGACATTCTCCCTTCTTTTATCTTCTGTCCCGGATGCGGAAGCTCTGTACCAGCAAAATGGAAAACAGCATTTTCCCCATATACCGGGCCGCATTCAAAGGATTTAAATAGCTTTCTCCAAGAATCCTCTCATCCATTACCACAGGAATCTCTGCAACCTTTGCACCATGGCGGATCAGATAAGAGATGGTGTCCGGTTCGGGACCGTAGTTTAGACCATCCGCAAATTCCTTGATCATCTTGCGGCTGAACATGCGCATGCCGGAGGTTGGGTCCTTTACCCCCACACCGGTGGTGAACCAGATGGCTCCGCTTAAAAGCCGGCTTCCAAGCATCCGCATGGTATGAGGTTTTTTCTCCGTTACAAACCGGGAACCGATCACGATGTCATATCCCTCATCCATCTTCTCTTTCATGGGGGATATGTATTCCGGCCGGTGCTGTCCGTCCCCGTCAAACTGTATGGCATACCGGTATCCGTGCCGGTGTGCGTATTTAAGACCTGTCTGAAAAGCTCCCGCAAGGCCAAGGTTCACAGGCAGATCAATGATTCTCCACTTGTGTCTTCTGCAGATCTCCGCCGTATCGTCGGTGGAACCGTCATTGATGATCACATAATCAAACATGGGGTAGTTTTTAATCACCTCCCCTACCACCCGTTCGATATTCAATGCTTCATTATAAGCAGGTATCACTACCAGTACTTTATCCGTCATTTTCGTATCCCTTTCTTTTCCTTCCACAGCACATAGGCTGCCTGTCCCATAAAGCAGAGCATTAAAAGCAGCATGGAAAGCATATAGGAGAAAGCTCCGCCGTTAATCCCTCCTGTCTTCACAAATGAGAAGGAAAGGAAAAAGGACAGTATGCAAACCGGTACATAACCGAAAAAGATCCGTTTCTGCCGCTTCATGATGACCAGTACATAATAAAACAGATTCATGACCGCAAAGAAACCTCCGCCAAGCACAATGGCAAGAAGCCCGGATTTATACGGTTTCAGCCCCACATTCGAGATGGCTCCCAGAACCGGGACTCCAAGAAACCAGGTGCCTGCCAGGGCGGTCACCGTAAGAATCAGTATGATTCCGGTCAGCTTCCTCACTTCAGACATAAAACCTCCAAAGCTCCTCTCCTCCCACAAATAAGACAGCTTTGTAAGAAATGGGCGGATGACGAAATTGGCCGCAAGATTAATGACTGAGGTAGGCATAAAGATGGCCACGAATATGGCATTATCCGTGGAGGTCATCTGAGCGTCCACCGCATATTTAGCCATGGCAAAGATCAGTCCGTCCAGAAATACGGATAAAAACAGCAAAAACCCATCTTTTAAAAGCTCCCACTCCTTGCCGGTTCTCCTGGACCCGTCAATTCCCGGCACCCGTCCTGCCGCCCGCTGATCAAAAATCAAAATTCCGGCTCCCTGAGAAGCCACGGCAACAACGCTGGAAAATACCAGATTTTTTGTGACCGCCAGAGCCGCTAAAAAGCAGCAGACGGACAGAACCGTGCGGAAGGCCATGGCCTGTCCCGTAAGATACAGCCGGCCGTTTCTCTGAAATTCCGATTCATACACATCGGCAAACCCGTCCAGCACTTTATACAACACCATCAAAAGCACTACAAGAGCCTTTTCCCTGGTATAACCGCCGGAAGGTATGACCATGTTCCAGGCGATATAGGCAATGCCCATAAGGACTGCCGCCAGACAGGTGATGAACCGGGCCTGACGGTATTCACCAAAGGTATAATTGCTGCTGATATCCGTACTCTGCAGGGGTCTCATGCCAAAATAGGCCACCAGAAACATCTGCTGCCCGAAGGTGCTGAAGGCAAACCCAAAGATTCCTCCCTGGTCTGTGCCTATCAAATGATTGACAAGGGCCGTAAGGACCATGCTGGAGCCGGCATATATAAGGCTTCCAATCATGTTCCAGACCACATTTTTACGTTCCATTTATAATTTCCTCTTATTTGCCCATGCTCTTTGGGCATAAAGGTATGCCCGAAGGGTGTTTCCTCTTATTTGCCCATGCTCTTTGGGCATAAAGGTATGCCCGAAGGGTGTTTCCTCTTATTCGCCCATGCTCTCTGGGCATAAAGGTATGCCCGAAGGGTGTTTCCCCTTATTTTACAATATCCGACGGAAAATGTAAACCTGGAACCCCTGTTCCCGGAATGTGTGTAAAAACCACATGTTTCAAGACGTGGGTCATACGTTCCGGTCAGTTCTCCCAGATAAAAGCAAACAAGCGGGCCGTGCCAAGTGCATGCACACGCCCTAATGCCTGCCAAATCCTGCTGTCCGCCACAGATACAAAAAGGCTTCCAGCCGGAACAGCCAGGACAGACCTGCATAAACCAAAACGCCTACCAGGATCTGCACCATCAGGGTGAGAAGTGTTCCTTCTATTATATACTGGACACCATATACAGTCACTCCCATGACCGCGGAGACCAAAAGAGACGGGATCACATCCTTCCACTGTTCATAAAAACTGTAATTAAGCAGCTTTTTGTTGGGATGGGCATTGATGAAGGTGCAGATAAAATCCGTCACCGCACGCAATGCCACCATGGTATAGATTCCAAACGGAATGCTGATGATAAGGGCGATGACACTCACCGTTTTTTTTATGATCTCCAGTTTTAAAAATATCTCACTTTTGCCCAGTGCATTGATGGCTTGTAAGTTGGCCACATGGAGCGGCCAGGTAGCGTATGCCACGCAGAGAAGCCGAAGCATGGGAACACAGGGAAGATACTGATCCGTCAATAGCAGTTTCACCATAGGCTCTGCCACTGCAATCAATCCTGCCATCATGGGAAATACCAGGTAGGAGCTGGTAACAATGGACCTTCGGACCATACTTTTTACCTTTGCCCGGTCATCCTGGCAGGCAGAAAAAGCCGGAAGCATGACGGACTGGATTGCGGCACCTAAATTATTGGCAATCAATGACGGGAACTGGTTTCCTCTTGAGTATTGCCCCATCATAGCGGAATTATATATTTTTCCGATCACAAGTCCGTAAACATTGCTGAATATGGTATCAATCAGGCCCGAACAGAGGATTTTCCAGCCATAGGAAAAAAGCTCCCCCGCCTTTTTCACGGAAAATAAGAGCCTGGGGCGCCATTTTACCAGTACAAACAGCACTGCCATTAAAAAAAAGCTGTAAAAGAACTGCTGCATGGCAAGCGCCCACACGCCGTATCCCATGAAAGCCATCGCCACACCGATGACTCCCGAACCCAGGGCTGCAAAAATACTGGCCAGGCAAAGCTTGCGAAACTCCATATTTCTTGCTACTGCCGCAGACTGCACCGATGTGACCGCACCGAAAAACAAGGTCACTGCCAGAGTCCTGAGCACCGGGCGGAACAAAGGCTGTCCATAAAATTTTGCTACCAAGGGAGCCGAAAAAAACAGGATCACATATAAAATCCCAGCAATGCCTGCACTGATATAAAAAGCAGAGGAATAATCTTCCTCATCAACCTTTTGTTTTTGAATCAGGGAAGTGTTAAAACCGCTTTGGACAAACACATTTCCAATGGTTATAAATATCATGATGAGCATGACTTCCCCGGACTGGGCAGGGGTCAGAAGCCTTGCCAGCAGAACAGATACGAGGAACTGGATGCCCTGTGTTCCTCCATTTTCCATCACTTTCCAAAACAAACCGGAAAGGACTTTGCTTTTTAAATTTTCCTGATACATACTGGTCATTCCCCTCATTTTACCAATTAACAATTCCGCCTTATTGTACTATATTACCCATTAAATGTAAATCGTCTCTAGCATTTTACATCCAATCATGATAAACTATTTAGGATTATACTCAATTTTTTAGAATTCAGGAGGTTTTATATGATGCGAAAACTGATACGCGGTCTGGCAGCATTCTTCCTGACAACTGTTCTGGTTTCCGGACATGCTTCTTATGCCTGGGCAGATGTGGCACGTGGACCGGGATTTAGAAATGGCGTTCCTATAAGCCAGAATGACAGTCAGACTGAGACCGAAGATCAAGAAAGCACTGAAACAGAAGAAGCGGAAACCGCTTTGGCCAATGCCGGCATAGACATCGGAAAAGAAGCAGAAGTAAACGGGGAGGATGGCGTTGTAGATGAAGCCACCAAAGCTGCACAGGAAGCCTTAAAAGCGAATTTCCCCCGGCTTCAGACCACCGTAATGGTAGGTGACAGCAACTGGTCACAGCCCTTTGTAAACGATGCGTGGATCACAAACAACGGGGAAGGATTCCATGGAATGTCTACCTTCCTTACAAATATTGTGGGCAATGTCCTTTACCGGACCTATACCTCAAGTACAGGCTGGTCCCCCTGGGCGATCAATGGACAGCAGACCACCAATTATGCCAATGACGTGAATGTGGAAGCCGTACAGATGCGCTTTTCCGGCTATGTAAATAATCAGTTCGATCTTTATTATACCGCCCAGTTAGAGGACGGAACCACCATGGATTGGGCAAAGAACGGAACCACCACAGGAACCATGGGCACCGGTCATTACATCACCGGACTGCGGATGGCCTTCTACGCCAAGAACTCTGCATTTCCTTATCCCACGGAAAAGCCCCTGATCTCCGCCGTACCGGACGGGATGCAGCAGATTGACGGAGCACTCCGTTATATCAACGGGGATGGCACCCCATTTACCGGGTGGGCATGGCAGGGAAATGAACGGTACTATTTCGTTGATTCTGCCCCGGTAACCGGCTGGCAGTACATAGACGGCTACAAGTATTATTTTGACGAAACCGGAAGAATGCTTTCTGATTTAGAGCCTGTCATCGGTGCAAAAGGCCCATTTCTAATCAGCATCAATAAGGAAATGAACACCATGACCATTTTTGCCAAAGACGGGAACAATGGGTTTATCATTCCGGTAAAATCCTTTTTAACTTCCACCGGCCCGGACACTCCTTTAGGAACGTTTAAGACTCCGGCCAAATACCGTTGGAGAGATATGAATCATGGCATCTTCACCCAGTATGCCACCCGCATCTGGAAGGGATTTTTAATTCATTCCATTCTCTACAGCAGTCCAAATCCCATGACTCTGGACTCCAGTACCTATAATTATTTAAGCATCGCCCAGTCCGCGGGCTGTGTCCGCCTGTTATCCGGGGATGCAAAATGGGTGTACGACCATTGTCCGATTGGTACTACCGTCACGATCTACAATTCACCGGTTCCAGGCCCATATGAGCGCCCGGCCATTGAACAGATCATACCGGATTCTCAGACCTGGGACCCAACAGACCCCAATGTGGGGCGTTAATCCAGAATCGTTCGATGCTGCATATTATAAGGGCAGAAGTTGGTTTTATCCGCTTCTGCCCTTATTTTTATTACTGGTTAAGAAATTTTCTTCTTAAAAATCCATAAAGCCCTGGAGTCCGATATTCCATTTGAATAAAAAACCTTGTTCTCGGTGTCAGCTCTTTGTAATATTTCTTATAGTCCGGATTCAGGATTTCCTTGAATTGTCTGGTATTGACCATGGTGTGATAGTAGGTCCGTTTTTCCGCACTTTTAATCGCTTCCCGAAGCCGTCCGCCGGTTGCCTGATCATACAGTTCATAGACTTTTTTCATTCGCTCATAATAGACCTGCTGCTTTCTGGCATAGTCTCCCTGCTTTCCCTCCATGGTCCAGGAACCGGCAACTCCCACCCGGTATCCGCTCATGGGTTCATCAAAATAATAGCCGTACCCTTCACTGGCGGCGATCATCTGGATGGGCGTATCCCCTACGGGGCATTCTACATAATAGTCGGGAAGATTTTTAACAATGCGGGAAGGAAATGCCATGGAGGACATGGCGTAGCCAGAGGATTTATCCACAATTTCCTCCGGTGAAATGACTCTGTTTCCACAATAAGGACGCATTTGTCCCTCCGTCAGCGCTTTTCCCACCAGTTCGATCCTGGCACTGTGGATGCAGAGGGTACAATCGGGATGAGACTCCATATAATCCACCTGTTTCTGCATTTTATCCGGAGAAATCCAGTAATCGTCACCATCGCACATAAAGATGTATTTTCCCCTTGCCCGTGGGAAATTAAAGGCTCCGCTGATGTTATCAATTCCCTGGGAGTACTGGTTTTCTGTCTGGATAAGAGGAAGCACCTTGCCCGGATATTTTTTTTCGTATTCCCTAAGAATTTCTCCGGTGCCGTCTGTGGAGGCATCGTCATGGACCAGAATCTCAAATTCAAAATTGGTTTTCTGCATCAAAAAGCTGTCCAAGGCCTGGCGGATGTAATCTTTATGGTTAAACGTGACACAGTTTACGCTGACCATGATCTCTGAATCCGGATTGCTGCTCATTCTTTCCCGACTCCTTCCCCAATTATTTTTGTAATATATTCCTCATATTTTCTGGCAATGTACATGCCTGTGGCACCATGAAACGGTTCTATGCGCTCTCCGGTGAAACATCTTATATGGTTGGTCACACAGTCATAGCCCGCCAGACAGGAGAACTCCACTCCTCCTGAAAAACGGGGATTGCATTCCAGCATATGATAAAGGCCGTCTACTCCTTCAATAAATTCAAAATTCACACAGCCGTTGATGTTTAAAGCCTGAGCGGTCTCTCTGCACATATCTTCCAAACCAGGATTTGTAAATACCAGGACAGAAGTTCCAGCACCATTGGCCGTGCGCAGCAGCTCCTTGCGGCAGATCACTGCACATTCTCCCGTATCCTCCTGCCTTACGATATCCACGGTGATGATGCTTCCTTTATAAAACGGCTGCACCACGAATTCTCCGGCGTGGCTGAATTCAAGAAAGCTCTTCATCTCTTCTATCGAAGCGATATAGTGAAGCCCCTGACTGCTTCTTCCATTGAATGGCTTTACAACCGCAGGGTAAGACAGCTTTTCAATGTCTGCCTCCAATAAATCCAGAGTAGGAATGGGGTGTCCGATGCCCTGTTCTGATAAAAAACGGCTCATCTCTCTCTTATCTCTGCACCGGCGGAGCGTTTCTTCCGAAGACAGGCAGAGAGTTACGTCACATTCCAGCAGTTCCTTTCTGTGCCGGTTCCATACATCCACTTCTGCATCGGTGAGGACGAGCAAGTGATCTGCCTGTTCCTCCGTACAGATGGATAACATCTGTTTTACATACCGGTTCTCATCGGTGGCATAGGGAACCTGATAAAAAGAATCCACACTGTTTGCATCAGCGATCCATTCCGAAGGATATATATCACAGCCCACCACACGTATGCCGTTCTTTTTTAAATTCTTAATCACGATATCGGCAGAAAATGACCCGATCGCCGTTACCAGTGCTGTTTTCATAAGTTCCTCCTGTTTGATTCCTGTTTCTGTCCGGCACTGACAATGATATCGCAGATCCGGTCCACCTGGCTCAGGGGCAGATCTGCATACAAAGGCAGAGTCAGAACGCTGTCCGCCGCCTTTTTCGCAACCGGAAGCACTGCATCTTTGAATGATTCCCGGTAACAGTCAAAATCCGTTATCAGCGGATAAAAATATTTTCTTGCGAAAACATGATGGGAAGCGAGAAGCTCATACACTTCATTCCTGGTCAGGGAAAAGTCTTCAAAGGCAACCGGAAAATAGGCATAATTCTGCAGTATGCCTTCCTTTTGGGGGTTCAGCCGAATGCCGGGTATCTGAGACAAACGTTCCCGGTACCGTTCCGACACCAGCCTGCGCTTTTCGATGTTGTCTCCTACATGGCGGAGGTTGCAGATGCCCATTACAGCCTGAAATTCGTTCATCTTGGCATTCCCGCCCACATATTCCACAGATTCTTTTCCCGTGATTCCAAAATTCTTCAAATAATTTAACAGAATCTCAAGGGACGGGTCCTGAAAGGTTACCGCACCGCCTTCAATGGTGTTGAACACTTTTGTGGCATGAAAACTGAACATGGAAGCATCTCCGTAAGTTCCGATTCCTCTTCCATGCACCTGGACGCCAAAGGCATGGGCCGCATCATAAATGACTTTTAAATGATGTTTTTTAGCGATCCTTTCGATTTTATCCACCTCACAGACATTCCCATACACATGGACCGGCAATATGGCGGTGGTCTTAGGGGTGATCAGCGCCTCGATCTTGTCTGCATCTATGGTATAATCATCCTCCCTGATGTCGCAGAACACAGGAGTTAAATTATTTCTCATTATGGCATGGGTGGTGGAAGCAAAGGAAAATGGTGTGGTGATCACTTCTCCGGTCAAGTCCATGGCCTGCAGAGCCATTTCCAGTGCCATGTGGCCATTGACAAACAAAAGCAGGTTGGGGACCTTTAAATACTCTCCAAGCTGTTCCTTTAACCGGTCATGAAATTCTCCCATATTGGTCATCCAGGAAGTTTCCCAGATGGGTTTGATTTCTTCTATAAATTCCTCATAAGAAGGCATGGACGCCTTTGTCACTAATATATCTTTCTCTTCCGGTACCATATTCCATTATCCTCCGATTTCCATTCCGCCCAAAGGAGGTCAGATGGAAAGCATCTGGCCAAAGGTCCTTATCAGGGTGCTTTTATAAAATTTGTATTTCCAAATGGTGTATATTTTTTTGATCCGGTCCATTTCCTGCAGCTTAATGAATTGTTCCAGGGTCTCTCTTTGTTCTCCGGTCATATCCGTTCCGAAGCGGTCCAAAAACAGTTCTGCCTGCAAAAACAGCTTTCGGTACTGTTCCCGCACCTGATGTTTATGCGTCAGCCTTTCCGCATATTGTCTCATACCGCCTTTTGAACCAACCTGATTGCTTTCATGCTGCCGGTAAAGCAGCAAAGGCCGGTCAATATAGGAAATCTTTCCAAAACAGCTTGCCAACAGTCCCAGCCACCAGTCGTGCATCATGCAGGTCTGGGGGATATAGGTCAGATAAGGATAAAATCCCTGGTTGATCATGACCGTATTCCCGGTGATGTTGTTCTCCACCAAGTAATGGCTGAACCGGTTATCCAAAACCGCGATTTTCTGGTACCTGGCCATGGACTTATGGCGGATTCTGCCGTCCTGATCCGTCACAGACAAATCGCCGTGAACCAGCAGGGGAACGTCTCTTCCCCATTGTTTCTCCAGGCGTTTCATTTCTTTTAACGTCACTTCTGCTTTATCGGGAAGCCATAGGTCATCCTGATCACAGAGCATGACATATTCTCCGCGAGCCTGACGAAGCAGACGGAAGAAATTGTTCTGGGGACTGCCGGAGGCGGTTTCATTCAACATGCATGTTATCCGGTCCGGATAGGTTTGTTCATATTCTTTTAGAATTTCAGGAGTTCTATCCGAGGAATGGTCGTCCGATATTACAATGGTCAGTTCCTTATAGGTCTGGTCCAGAATAGAATCCAGCTGCTGCCGGATGTATGCTTCGCCGTTATAAGCTGCTAAAAGCACCGTAATCACAAGACGTTCCTCCTTTCCCAAAAGAAGGGACTGGTCTACCAGGACAGTCCCACAATTTTTGTCAAGAACCAGATCTCAGCCATTAAAAATCTCAGAAACAGTTTTACACCGATTTCTTCCAGCCGGTTGATCTTTAAATAGGTTTTATAATAATGAAGCTTACTCTCATGAAGCAAAGCCTGTCTTTTTAAAATAGATTTCACGCTCTTTTGAATGGATACGGAATGCAGGTGGACATAGGACTGTTCCAGTAAAAGAACGGTCTTATACCCCTTTTCTTTCAGCTTATGTCCCAGAATTTTTTCCTCATAGTAGAGAAACACTTCCTCATCATAAAGACCGCACTCCATCAATGCCTTGACATCTGCCAGGAATAAGGAGCCAAGAACCGCATCCACATAGGCATACTCCTTGTTTTCATTCTGATTCCTGTTCTTTGGAAGCTCCGGCCGGTCATTGAGCCAGCGCCCAAAGAGCCGCCTTGTAATAAGTCCGGTGTCAAGCAGGTCTAAAAGCACTCCATGGAGCCTCCAGCTGGACAAGGCTACTGCCCCGGTCCCGTCCTTTGTGACAGCTGCTGCCACTGCCAGACGGTCCTGCCCGGAAAATGCATGCTTCATGGCATCAATGCAGGCTTCCGAAACTTTTACATCGGGGTTTGCGATCAATACGTGAGTGGCATGAAGCGTGTGGTAAGCATATCGGATCCCCACATTGTTCCCGTAGCCATATCCGCCGTTTTTAGGAGTGCTTATAAAGCGGACCTTTTCATCCTCCAGTTCTTTTAACCTTACGGGGGAATCATCGGTGGAATGGTTGTCCACGACTACAATGGAATCCAGGCACTGATACGCCCGAATGGCATTTACCAGACTCTCTGTGGTTTTTGCATCATTATAATTGAGAATGATACAGCTAACATTCATATCCGCTCCTTTTTAAGAACCCTTTCGGGAATTGATCACCTGCATACCAAAACGGCGGCTTACATAATCCCGGAAAGGGGGACACAAAAATGTGCCGTAATTCATCAGATGATACGCGATCATATAAAGGCGGCTGCCCTTTTCTTTTGCCGTTCCCGCCCATGGAGTCCGGGCAAGATAATGGTCATAGGCCCTCCGGTAATGATTGAAATTTCCCTGCTTCCAGGGTCTTTCGTCTCCCATATAATGAACGATGACCGGGTGCCGTTTCGCCTCTTGAAAGGATGCCTTTGATACGTTTTTGTATACCGGAGACAGCCTGACTAAATGACCGTAGCGGAAATACCGGTAATTGGTAAAAAAATTATACCGGGGAGACAGCATTTTTATCTGCCCCTTTAAGGCTCCGTTGATGGTGTCCTGGTCTCCTGCAAAAAGCGTTCCGCTCTTGGAACAGTAAAAGTCCAGAAGCAGCTTCTGGGCATTTTTAAGCCGCCATTGTTTCATGTCTATTAAAAGAACACCGGAATTAAAATAAGGGTCCTCCGGCAAAAGACCGATCTCTTCTTTCATCGAGGGATAAATGGTAGGTTCCATAACGGCTCCCAGCATATAAGATTCCAAATCCGTTTCCCACAGCCGTTTTAAGGAAGACAGCACCACAGTATCGCAGTCCAGATATAACACCCGTTCTGCCGCATCCGGCAATACTTCCCCTACAAACAAACGGGCCAGGATGCTTAAATCAAAGCCTCCCGTGTTCACCTCATAGGAGAAGCGCTCCTTTAGATCTCCCAGTTCTATGATTGTTATCTGCCGCCCGAACGTTTTTCCAATGACCGAAAGCCGTTCCCTTGTCTGCCCGGATAACCCCATGGACAAGATATAGACCTGGAGTTCACCGGACTCCCGGTTGTGCTCCAAAAGGGAATAGAGGGATACCCCTAAGTGTCTGGCGTAATGATCGTTGGAAGCGTATACAACATTCATAGAATCCTCCCGTTCCGTACCTTTTTGTACCTTTAGTTCCGTTGTATTGTACTATATCTCATAGGAAAAGTAAACAGCCTGGCGGGCCGGGTCATTTCAATTCTTCCATTGCGGCCTTCATGGCGGATTCAATGACCTTGTCCATATCGTAATACCTGTATTCCCCTAACCGTCCCCCAAAGATGATATGGGATTCCTGCGCTGCCAGGGAACGATACTTTTGAAATAGTTTTTGATTTGTTTCATCATTGACCGGATAATATGGTTCCATGCCTTCGCTCCAGTCTCTGGGATATTCTCTGGTAATGACCGACTTCGGCTGGGTACCGAATTCAAAATGCTTGTGCTCGATGATTCTGGTAAAAGGTGTCTCCCGGTCCGTATAATTTACCACTGCAACCCCCTGGTAATTATCCGTATCCACGGTCTCCGTCTCAAACTCCAGACTCCGGTATTCCAGCTTTCCGAACTGATAACCGTAAAAAGCGTCGATCATACCGGTATAAATGGTCTTTTCTGCCAGACCGTCATAATGGTCCCGTTTCTCTAAATAGTCCGTTTCCAGCTCCACGTCGCAGCCTTCAAACAGCTTGTCAATGATCACATTATAACCGCCGATGGGGATTCCCTGATACAGATCATTGAAGTAATTGTTGTCATAGGTAAAGCGGACCGGAAGACGCTTAATGATAAATGCCGGAAGCTCCCTGCAGTCTCTGCCCCATTGCTTTTCCGTATAGCCTTTCACCAGCTTTTCGTAAATATCTGTTCCCACAAGGCGGATGGCCTGCTCTTCCAGATTCTTAGGTTCCCCTGTTACTGCCTTCTTCTGCTCCTCGATCTTTGCTTTCGCCTCCGCGGGAGTGGCTACGTTCCACATCTTGCTGAAGGTGTTCATATTAAAAGGAAGGTTGTACATCTCACCCTTAAAATTGGCAACCGGGCTGTTGGTATAGCGGTTGAATTCCGCAAGCTCATTAACAAACCTCCAGACCTCTTTGCTGCTGGTGTGGAAAATATGGGCGCCGTAGCGGTGCACATGAATCCCTTCGATTTCCTCACAGTAAATATTTCCCCCCATATGGTTTCTTTTCTCTACTACAAGGCATTTTTTTCCTTTCTGGCGGGCCAGATATGCAAAGACACCGGAATAAAGGCCGGCTCCTACAAGCACATAATCATACTTCTTCATGGTTTCTTTCTCCTGTCATTTTATAAACTGTACTTATTATACTAAAATGAGAAGGAAATGTAAAACCCTGCTTGCGGAAATGGGAACGAGAAAGGAGGCAAAATGCTCATTAAATGTGTAAATATTGGCATTCAACAGGTATAATTTTGGCACTTGGGTTGAAGCAGTTAAAAATATATGTTAAAAGAAGTTATATTAATTTATGATTTGCAATCAAAAAAGAGATGATAAGTTTTAGATGGACTCAAATACCTAAGGCTGCCGTTCAACAAAGGGCGGTGGAGCGTACAGTCCGGACATTTTACACTGATAGTAATTATGCAACAGTCGTCAGTTCTACTACAACACATGTTTATGCAAGAGGATATAGAGATTAAGTGAAAAAAATTATGGAAAAACTAATTAGTGCCTGGAGCTATATTGCAATAATCGTTGGTATATTGCTGGCAGAGAAAGTATCCACAAAAGCTACCTGGTGGAATATTCTTAAATCTGAATTCTGGGAGATAATTCTTGTAATTTTTGTAGGTTTGATTGCTTCTGCAATTATCAAGTATTATAAAAGTAATAAATGATTGTGTTTGATAAAAGCGTTGTCGTAAAGACAGCGCTTTTTCTAGTGTAAGTGTTGATTTTGAATCTAATATTCGTCCACGTGGTAATGTTGGAAGTTCTCCCCCAAAAATTAGGCTTACGGATTCTGGAAATGGAAAGTTTGTATGGAGTTAGAAGGGGCAGGCTTAAAAAAACCACCGAATGATTCCGTAAGATCAGAACAATCAAAGGCTATGATTCTTTCATACTGAATCATAGCCTGAAATATTACTATTCTAATGAATGTACTGCTGTTCTTCTCTTACGTTTTTCCCCTTTAAAAGTTGCGGAACATACTTTAAGGCAAATTCAATCCCATATACCAGTGAAAATGACATTATTGCTGTCATGAGCCATAAAAAGAACAAATGGAACCCATAAGGAAGAGAATTGGCTGGCTCTCCCATAATTTTGATCAGCACAAAAATCAAAAAGTAATTTGCCAGATAAGCCCGGTATGCATATTGGGCCAGAAACCGGAACGGCACTAACAATTTTGAATGGTTTTTGATCAGTACCAATCCAAAGCCATATACAGCAATGATTGCAAAAACATCATAGCAGAAGGTGGAAATTCTTAAATAAAGTGAATTGGATAGCTTTATATGTTCCATTCCGTAAGAGAACATCTCACGGTTTTCAATAAGAAAAAACATACAGATCAAAGGCAAAACGGCAAGCTTGGCCTTTGATACGAAGCTTTCCCATTTCTCAACATTGGAAGAAGCAACTGTTCCCAAAATCGCATAAATGCTGAAGCCGATAAACGAGCGGTCGAAATAAAGCAGTATCGGATTGGTTCTTCCGCCGAATATATAAGTATCATAATAATATACAAATGCTGTATAGAAAATAAATGCAGCCAATAATACAGGGCCGATTTTCTTACGATCCTTTGACAGCTTTGCATGGAGATACCAAAGTACCGGTACCAGTAAATGGAACTGGAACATCATCACCAGATACCAGGTGTGGGGTGCACTGCTGCCCAGCAAATACCCCTTTAAAATATCTTTTACGCTATGATAGTTTGAAAGGTCAATCAATATATAAACCGTAGTCCACAAAAAATACGGCACCAATAATTCCTTCGCTTTGTGGAATACATGGGTCTTATAGGGAACATTTTTTATTTTGCTGATATCAAAGCAGATTGCAAAAATAAAAAAAGGCGCGGAATATTTCACAAGGTCAAGGATCACAACCGATTGAGCCTGTTGGCTGATTGTCAAATCCTGTTTCATCATAGCACCTAAAATTCCCTGCATCATCACTGATAATACTGCAAAAACTTTTAAAATATCAGGAATTGTTGTCTTTGTACTCAATGCCTCTCGATAGCCATTTGAAAATATAACATTGTCTTTTTCCATACTCTTCTCCTGAAAATTCATTTTTCTCTTTCATTCTTTATAAGGATGCAGGCCGATTCGATCCCGCTGTTTAATGCGGAAATACAACGGGCATCCGGAAATTCTTTCTTTGCCATGTTGGTTAGGGTCTCGCCCGGCCCGATCTCCACAAACAGCCTCACTCCACGTTCATACATTAACGTAGCAGAATCATGCCACCGTACCGTTTGGGAAACCCCCGCTGAAAGATCCTGTCTGATATCCTCCACCGTCCTTAAAACTCTCGCTCTGCAGTTGCCTACAAATAATGTTCTGGGAGGGGTTAAATTTATTTCCGCCATTTTATCTGCCAGTTCTTTTGATACTCCATTTAAAAGCCTGCAATGGGAGGGGACGCTTACATTTAATAATTTGGCCTTATGAGCGCCCATGGTTCGTGCAAGGGCAAAAACATCTTCAATGGCGGATAAAAGACCAGAGATGACGATCTGGTCATACCTGTTTAAATTAGCAATATAAACGGGGGAGGTTTCTGAATTTACCTGTTGGACCAATTTGCCCACCTGCACCTCATCAAGACCCACGATCACACCCATACCGTAATCTTTGGGATAGCTTTGTTCCATGAGCCTGCTTCGCAAATCCACCACAGAAAGGGCATCCGAAAAATCCAGGCTGCCGGATACGACGGCTGCAGAAAACGATCCGATGGAATGGCCGGCTGCAATGTCCGCAGCAGCGCCCTCTGCCTTTAATACTCTTGCAACAGCTACCTCGGAGATCAGCAGGGCGAGCTGAACGGAAACCGTTGACTGCAAGGCTTCCCTGGTATCCAGCTGAAGAATGTCTCTCCCCAGTACCGTTCTGGCTTCTTCTATGGTTCTTTCCACTTCCTCATGCTTTGGAAGTTCATGAAGCATATTGATCTTTTGTGACCCCTGACCAGGGAAAATAAATGCTACGCTCATACATTTCCTCCAACTTTCAGACTGGTTCCCATGGATCTTCTACCAATTTTGGCCCATGGACGGTCCGAAGCAGGAGCTTGCTCCCGCCTCTTGCATATTCCTCCAAGGCCACACTTCCGTTTGGAGTCTCCATCTGTACATCTAACTTTACGGGGAGCTCCGAAATTCTTTTTACAATATCCTTTGCAGTACAGACGGGCAGAACCTCCGGGGTACGCATCACAATATCCAGATCGCTGGTTTCCGTAACCGTATCGGCCTTGCTGGCCAATTCAAAGCCAACACTCCCTACAGGTCCCCATAGGATTTGATAGCTTTTAAAAATCTTATGGAGGGTTTCAAGTGGTTCAAACAGTCTGCTCTTTCTTATATGGCTTCTGGTTCTCCACCCCATCTCTGCAGATATCTGCTCCGGAGTGATGACTTCTTTGATACCGGTGGATAAAACGGCTGCTGCCAGCCTCTGGTTCCGGTTCTCTCCACGGATGCCTGCCGGAATCAGGCCATCTGTAAAAGGGGCACGGCGCACCACCACAAATGGTGCCCGTGTCACAGCCTTTAAAAGCCATTCGGCTTCTGTAAAATCCCCTTGAAGGTCCTTTACCGAACTGATTCTTAATAAATCATGAACTCTTAATTCCATTCTTCCTTTAACTTCCTGCGCACCTTAATGCCGGCGGCTCTTCCCGTAAGAGCATTCTTTGAAGTAAGACGGTTTCTTAAATCCCTTATTCCACTTTTCCGTGTGACTTCAATGGCCTTGTTTAATTTTCCCTTTATGGTTTCAATATCTTCCGCCTTTGGAGCTTCCGGATTGATTCCTTCTACTAATTCTTCCAGGGTCCCAAGAGTTGCATAGGACTGGATGTCATAAGCCATGGAAGGAACCTTTTTGGCTGCTTCATCAAGCTCTTCTACCGTCCGCTTGGTTATTCTTGCCGCAGACTGCTTTGACATTGCATGTACCAATACTCCCGGATCGTCAAGGGCAATGATTCTATTTGCCTGATATCCATGGGTTAAGAACGCACCGGATATGGCTGGTCCAACCAATAAAGAGATGACCGGGTGGCCGGCAAATCTTGCAGTCGCATAGGCATCGACAGCCGCGGCACAGGACTGGAAAATACCAAGCAGCTCTTCCTTATAGCCATAGGCCTGGCTGGGGACATCTACGATTGCAATGATGGGACGCTTCTCAGCCTTCCCTGCATCTGCTTCCACGGCTTCCCTTACGTATTTCGCAATGGTCCAGCCTTCTTCCAATCCCACTTCTCCCTTTCTTGCCCGGGGGAACCGGTTATTGGGATTTGGCACTACCGCAATATAACGGACCTCTTCCCCACCTAATTTACAATCTGCGTGAAGCACGGAGGGAACTGCTCCGGTCTCAGGATCTTTTATTCCCGTCAGCTTTTCAAACCACAGTCTTCCTCTGCTCATTTCCTTTTCCGATGATTCTTTTATCTCTCCGGTTCCGGCAGTCTCTTCATTTAGTAAATTCTCATCCTTGGACCACATGTTTCTTACATCCATCGGACTTATTTTTTTAGACGGATCAATGCGTTTGAGCCTTGATAAGAATAAGTCGATTTGCTTGCTTCTAAGCTCAGAAGGTTTTCCTTCCTTGACAGCGGTTCTTACAGCCTCTGCAATTGCAGCAATGTCATCGTCTACAAGCACATCTGCAAGACCAATGGCCTGACGCTGTGCGCCTCCCGTTGTATCCCAGATAAGCTTCTTATCTTTGGAGTCGAACTCGGCCACGCCTGCTTCCTGCTCGATTACCTCCGGTCCGTTTAAGGTCATTCTTCCTTCCCGGGTAATGATTATCTTACTGAATAATCCGGCAGTCATGGACATTCCGCCAAAGCAGCCGATTTTTCCAGGGATCACGCCAATTACCGGAACATAGTTACGCAGGGCAACAATGGCGGATTGAATTTCGGCAATTGATAACAATCCGTAATTTGCTTCCTGAAGTCTCACACCGCCGCTGTCATGAACGATGACTGCGTTGGTCTTTATTCCCTGTTCGTTATCCTCAACTGCTCTTTCCAATGCTCCGGCGATTTTGGCACCGGATACTTCACCGATTCCGCCGCCCTGGAACGCTCCTTCTATGGAAATCACCACCACGCGCTCGCCGCAGATGGTTCCGCGTGCCACAACAACTCCGTCGTCACATTGGGGAACAATTCCCTGGGGTTCCAAATGCGGGGATTCCAACCGTTCAAATGGTCCCAGCAGTTCTCTGAAAGTTCCTTCATCAAGTAATGCCATTGCACGGTTACGTGCCTTTAACTCTACAAAACTTTCCTTCATTTTATGCATTCTGACTCACCTCCAACGCTTGCATCAGCCGCAATGTGACCATGCCTGGTGTTGCACCAAAATCATTGATTTCAATGTTTGCAGCAATATCATTCTCTTTGAAAAACTTATCCAGCAGATCCTTCCAGATCTGTCCGAACCCATCAAATCTTGTTCTCACTGTAACATGAGCCCTTGTTCCTTCTACCGGCTCTAACAAAATCTCCAAATCTCCGGAACCTACCACTCCGACATATGCCTTGTTCGGTACAGATTTAGTTGCCAAATAATCAAACGTTAATTTTTCCATATCGAGCCACCTCCAAATCTATTTTTTTCCTGTTTACCAGCTGAAAATCAGCGAAAAATGTTTCACTTGGTTTACCAGCTTCTGAACTTCACCGGCGGTTCATAAAGACCATCGGACCAGTCCACCAGATCATCTATGCTCTTTGCTGCCAGCAGAGAACGTTTTGCATCCGTTCGCTTGATCTTAAGATCCTCCGGAAATGCAACCACGCCGTCTTTTCTCAGCTTTTCCGTGATCTCAGACCCGCTTCCTTTTCCAAGAGGTGTTACCCCTGCAATTGCAGCTAACGCCTGTTTCCGTTCTTCTTCATTCTGAGCTTTGTATAAATACGCGATTCCTTCTTCTGTTACCACATGAGTGACATCATCCCCATATACCATGACCGGTGCGATGGGGAGCTTGGCATCTTTTCCTACTTTTATGGCATCCAGGGATTCTACAAAAACAGGTTTATTTCCCTGCTGGAAGGTTTCCACCATCTGGATGACCAGCTTTTTCCCGCGCTGGATGTCACTTTCGCCTGTTATCATATTTAACCAGGCATCGGAAGCGTGTCTTCTTCCGTGAGGATCGGAACCCATATTCGGGGCGCCGCCGTATCCGGCCAGCCTTCCGAGTGTAACGGTGGAGGAGTTGCCGTAAAAATCCATCTGAAGGGTGGAGCCTACAAATGCATCGACTGCATATTGTCCGGCCACCTGGCACATGGCCCGGTTGGAACGAAGACTACCGTCTTTTCCTGTAAAGAAGACATCCGGTCTTGCTGCAACGTATCGTTCCATTCCCAATTCTCCGCCGAAGGAGTGTACGCTTTCCACCCAGCCGCTCTCAATGGCAGGGATCAGTGTGGGGTGGGGATTCAAAGTCCAGTTCTTGCAGATCTTCCCTTTTAAACCAAGGGATTCTCCATAGGTGGGAAGGAGCAGTTCAATGGCTGCGGTATTAAAACCAACCCCGTGGTTTAAGGACTGTATGTGATGCCGTTCGTAGATTCCCCGAATGGCCATCATGCCCATAAGAATGTGCATTTCACTGATCTGTCTGGGATCTCTGGTGAACAAAGCCTCTAACTGGTACGGTTTATCTGAAACAACAATAAAATCCACCCAGGAGCCAGGAATATCCACTCTTGGAAGTTCCTCTGTCAGCTCATTGACCTGGGCAATGACGATTCCATCCCGGAAAGCGGTGGCTTCAACAATTGTCGGAGTCTCTTCTGTATTGGGACCTGTGTAAAGATTGCCGTGGCTGTCTGCCTTATCGGCTGCAACTAAAGCAATATTTGGTGTTAAATCCACAAAAAGCCTTCCATATAACTCAAGATAAGTATGAATGGAACCGACCTCAATGGAACCGTCCTCGATCATCTGGGCCATACGAAGACTCTGAGGTCCTGCAAAGGAAAAATCCAGCAGTCTGGCAATTCCTTTTTCAAAAATATCCAAGTGCTCCGGCCGTGAAATACTTGACATCACCATGTGCAGATTGTTTACTTTGGCGGAATCCACGTGGCTGAGCGCATCGGAGAGAAAAGATGCCTGCTTTTGGTTGTTTCCCTCTAAAGCAACGCAATCTCCCGGCTGAATCAGAATTTCAAGCGCGTCCACAATTTTATTGGTCGGGATCACCCGTCCCTCTGTCAGACGTTTCATCTTGGAAATCTGTTGCGCCTTTTTGTCACGGCGCGTAGTCCATGAACGTGCAGAACCATTCATTTCATTTGATTGATCCATGTTATATTCCCCTTTCTTCCAGCAACATTTCTTTGACTTAAATATAAACCAAATTTATTTATTCTTTATATGTGATTATAACCTTGAAATACAGGGGGTGTCTAATATATAATAATGTATTGGATTGATACATCAGAATGTATAGAAGGGGGATAAAATGGAATTATTACAGCTTAAATACTTTCAGACCGTAGCACGGCTTGAGCATATGACACTGGCAGCAGAAGAACTTCATATTCCTCAGCCTGCACTTAGCAAAACCATATCATCATTAGAAAAAGAGCTTGGAGTTTTGTTATTCGACCGACGGGGGAAATATATTTACTTAAACGAATTTGGAAAAACATATTTAAAAAGAGTGGATCAGGCCTTGTCCGCCCTTGAGAACGGAAAACATGAACTGGAAGATTTGACCGGCAAAGAATTGGGTGACATAAAGCTGTTAATCCTTTCCGCTTCTCCGTTAATCCCTGATCTTCTGGCTTCCTTTTCCAAACTTCATCCCCACATAAATTTTAACCTGATCCAGCATTTCTCAACTTCTGTCTCCATAACAGATTTTGACTTATGCATCTCTTCATCTCCGTTAAGAATCAATCACATCACCTCTCTCCCGTTGATTACTGAGGAAATTTTCCTGGCTGTTCCGTTGGACCACCGGTTTGCCGGTCGCAAATCCATTAAACTATTGGAGGTGGCTGACGACAACTTTATCAGTCTGACACGGGGAAAGGATTTAAGAACCATCACAGATATTTTTTGTAACGATTCCGGATTCAGCCCTAATATCATCTTTGAAAGCGACGATCCCGCAACGGTCCGGGGATTAATCAAGGCCGGACAGGGGATCGCATTCATTCCGGCAATCTCATGGGGGAATTATATCGGCAATTCCATCTCTCTTTTGCATATTGAGGAACCGGTATGTGAAAGAACCATTTCATTGACCTTTAAAACCGGACATTATCTGTCCCAGGCTTCCTGTTTATTCCGGCAATTCACCCTGGACTATTTTGCCTCCATTGATTCCAAACAGGAACTAAATGGTGAAGCTCTCATCTGAACTCTTATATACCATCCAAAAAACGAGACTGCCAAAGAATTGGACAGTCTCGCTTTCTACTTTATGAATAAAATAACCGGTTTACTGCACTGAAGATCCCACGGATGGAGGCTCTGGTAATATTGGAGCTGATTCCCACGCCGTAGGTTGCCTTTCCTGACTTCACATCCAGCAAGTGGATATAGGAAGCAGCCTTCGCACCGGAACCTGAGGTCAGTGCGTGTTCGTAGTAATCAAGTACCCGGATCTCTATGTCAAGCTCTTTCTCAAGACCTTTTTGTACGGCATCAATGGGACCGTTGCCAACGCCCTCGAAGATCTTTTCTACGCCGTGATCGCTATAGCGAACCTTGACAAGTGTGGAGAATTCCACATCCTCCTCTGCCTCTGTAATCTGTGCTTTGAGAAAATGAATGGGTTCTTTTTTATCGGTGTAATTGCTCTTGAATTCGTCAAGAATCTGCTCTGGAGCAACCTCTCCCTGCTTCTCGGAAATCGCCTGAATAACATCTGCAAACTCCTTGTGCATTCCTTTTGGAAGCTTGAAGCCATAGAAGGTATCCATAACAAATGCCACACCGCCCTTGCCGGACTGGCTGTTGATCCGTACCACAGGCTCATACTGCCTTCCGATATCGGCCGGGTCAATGGGTAAGTAGGGAACCTCCCAATAAGGATTCTTTCTGTCCTTCATCGCCTTCAGGCCCTTATTAATGGCATCCTGGTGGGAACCTGAGAAAGCGGTAAATACCAGCTTTCCGGCATATGGATGTCTTGGTCCCACCTCCATCTTGGTGCACCGCTCATAGACATCAATGATCTCACGGATATTTTCAAGATGAAGCTCCGGGTTGATCCCCTGGGAGAACATATTATAGGCAACCGTTAAAATATCCAAATTTCCCGTCCGCTCTCCGTTGCCTAACAACGTGCCTTCCACTCTCTGTGCACCGGCAAGAAGGGCAAGCTCGGCAGCAGCGATCCCGGTCCCCCGGTCGTTATGAGGATGAACGCTCAAAATGATGCTGTCACGGTCTTTGAAATGGGTATTCATCCATTCAATCTGGTCTGCATACACATTGGGCGTGGTCATCTCTACGGTACTTGGAAGATTAAAGATGATCTTCTTATCCGGAGCGGCCCCCCAGGTCTCCTGTACTGCCGTACAGATATCCAGAGCAAATTCCAGTTCTGTTCCGGTAAAGCTTTCCGGAGAATACTCAAGAACCACTTCTCCATCAAAATCCTTCATGTACTGCTTTACCCATTGGGCTCCCTGGACAGCAATGGCTTTGATCTCATCCATATCTTTATGGAACACGACCTCGCGCTGTAAGGTGGAGGTGGAATTATAGATGTGAACAATGGCCTTCTTGACTCCCTTTAAGGCTTCAAACGTTCTTTTCACCAAATGCTCTCTGCACTGTACCAGAACCTGAATCACAACATCGTCTGGAATCAGCTTTCGCTCCACCAGCTGTCTTAAAAAATCAAATTCGATCTGAGAGGCCGCCGGAAAACCGACCTCAATCTCTTTAAAGCCCAGTTTCACTAAAAGATGAAACATCTCAATTTTTTCTTCCACTACCATTGGCTCTGTCAAAGCCTGATTTCCATCTCTTAAATCCACGCTGCACCAGACCGGTGCTTTCTTGATTTCGTTGCCGGGCCATTGTCTCTCCGGATAGTTCAATACCGGTACCCGCTTATATCTTTCATAGTTCAACATGTCTTATCTCCTCCATTATCATTCACTCGTCTGTCTGTTCCGGTCTCACGCCGGATTCTCCTTAAAGCAATGCATCTGTTAAAAGTTTTCTTCAAAACGATCACAGGCTTTGGAGTCGATAAATCACGCTGTACTTCTTGACAATGAACAACGTGGTCTTTATAGGTCTAACCCCATCTTCATCATTCCTTTTCATTAAAATCACAAGCCGTGCTCTGATAATGCGTCACGGTGAAGTGTTATGTTATTATAGCATGACAAAAGAAGGCTTACAACAGAAAAATAAATTTTCTGCTGTAAGCCTTCTTTTGTTATTTACTGAGCTGCAGAAGCTTACTTTTCAGTTCGCCTTCCATTCGGGCAAGTTCTGCTTCCGCTTCCCTGCGT
Source organism: Lacrimispora sinapis (assembly GCF_043633585.1). NCBI lineage: Bacteria > Bacillati > Bacillota > Clostridia > Lachnospirales > Lachnospiraceae > Lacrimispora > Lacrimispora sinapis. Next base: position 3,203,490 of record NZ_CP141832.1, read on the forward strand.
TTTTGTCTTCCTTCCGACTGAATCCGAACCACTTCATCCAACGTGGATATCAGGGATTCGTTGGTCTTTTTAAGGGTCTCCAGATCCACAATGCCCCGCTCCGATTCCCTGGCTGTTCCGATGGTTGCGGTCTTTAATACCTCCGCATTCTTCCGCAGAAGCTCATTGGTCATGTCCGTCACCTCGCGCTGGGCTTTGGCGGCTTCCTCGGAATGGTTGATACCGATGGCAAGCACCATCTGGCTCTTCCATAAGGGAATGGTATTCACAAGTGTGGACTGGATCTTTTCCGTCATCATCGTATCATTGTTCTGGACCAGCCGGATCTGAGGTGCCATCTGAATGGAGATCATGCGGGTCAGCTCCAGGTCATGGATCTTCTTTTCAAAACGGTTTATCATGGCAGCCAGATCGTTGGCTGCCTGGGCATCTTCCGGAAGACCGCTTTTGGCCGCCCGTTCCATAAGCATAGGAAGCTCCTGCTTCTGCGCCTTCTCAAGTTTTCTTTTTCCCGCAAGAATATACATGGTCAGTTCCTTAAAATACCTGGTGTTTAAGTCATACATCTTGTCCAGCAAAGCGATATCCTTTAAAAGCTGGATCTGATGATTTTCTAATACCTTGCAGATCTGATTGATATTGGCTTCTGCCTTGGCATATTTTACCTTCATGCTTTCCAGACGGTTCACACTCTTTTTAAAGAAGCCAAAAAATCCTTTTTCCTCTTCATCCACTTCAAATCCTTTTAATTCCACCACCACATCCGAAAGCATCTGACCCACTTCTCCCAGGTCCTTGGATTTTACATTCTCAAGGGCTGTTTCTGAGAAATCGGCAATTTTTTTCTGTGCACCGGCCCCGTACTGAAGGATCAGATTGGAATCCATAAGATCAATCTTTTCTGCGAACTCAGATACGGTCTTCTCTTCCTCCGGAGTCAGGTCTGCTTCCGGGGCAAGGTCTGCCTCTTTAGCCAATGGGACCTCATTGCCGGGAACAACTGGGTCTGAAAGCGGCGTCAGAGTCAGTTTTGGTGTTTCTTTCAGCATATCTTCCATTTCTTTCCTCATTCTACTTTCCTCCTGTAAAATCACTTTCTGCAAAGCCATCCTTCTTTAACATGGTCTGAAGCACCGATGCGTCTGTGGTAACATCAAGAACCGCATCTTCATATAAATCATCAAGAAGCCGTTCAAATGCCTTCTGAATGGTATCCAGGGTTTTTTCAATCTCCTCTTTGGCAGAGGTCACATTGTCTCCCCTTGTCCCGGCACTGTCAAAATCCCGGTAAGCATTGACAAGTTTTACGGTGGTGGGAAGGTAATACTCCATAAAACGTTCCATTTCATTGACCTGCTCCGGATGCTTTTTGACGGATTCAAAGATCCGCCGGATCACATCCTCCAGACCAGAGATCTTCCTTGAGATAACTTCTCCGGGAATGGCATCATTGGCTTCTTTTAATGTCCGTAAATAGTTTTGCCCTGCTGCTAACATTTTTTCAAAATCTTCGGAGAACGTTTTCGTTTCTTCCTTTGACTCTTCCTGTTTTCTTTCCTTTAATGCTCTCTGGGTTTCCAGATACTGCCTGTATGTGGCTTCGCTTAAAATGAGACAGGTCTTCTGCTCATCCATATACGCCTGGGGAAACACATTCCGCTCGATCATCTTCTGAATGTCCTTTCTGACAAAATCCTTTGATTTCCCCACCAATGGAGCCAGCTCGTCAATGGAACAGTATAACCTTTTTCCTGCCTGCTTCGCATAAAGCCTGGCTCTTTTTAAACGGCTGCCTATAAAAATCCCGCTCCGCAGCATGAGTCCAAAGGTGATGCCCAGGGCACCAAGGAACAAAGAAGCGCCTCCGATCACCCATGCCTCCGGCCTTGCAATGAGAGCGATGATCCACATGACCAGAAAGATGACCAGCATAAATCCCAGGCCGATACTGCCAAACACAGTAAATAAAACTCCGGCCACCCGTTCGCTGTTATTGATTCTGACCACGTCTTCCCCAGGCTTTCCCTGGCGGCCCCGGCCAGTCTCACCTCTTTCTTTCTCACTGGTCTGGAATGCCCGGTATCCCGGCTGCTGACGTTTCTTTTCCTTATCCTTATAAGTTTTTGTTTTCTCATTGGTATGACTTCGGTAGGAACGGTTGTAGGAAAAAGTTCCGAAATTCCCCTGGTTCCTCATATGGCTTCTGGCTTCCTCAATGGCGTCATTGACGGTATCGGAAATGGTTCTGTTCAGTTGTTTAAAATCCATGGAATTAATCGCATTTTCTACCGAATCCAGGATTTTGTCTCCTAAATTTGACGAATCTCTTTTATCCATTCTTCCTGATCTCCCAAAATCTTTCATTTTATAAAATTAATCATATCACGAAAGATATGAATTTACAACGAAGGGGCAACGTAAAATATATGGAAAAGCAAGCTGGCTTTCTGTAACCAAAGCCGGCTTGCTTTCGTTCAATCGTTATTTATGAATATTATGGAATCAAATGTCCCTTTGCCCTCATCACTTCAATCACCTGATCCACGTATTTCTCACAGGTATGGATGTCCTCAGCCTCAACCATCACACGTACCACCGGTTCCGTACCGGACTGGCGGAGTAAGATCCTTCCGCTTTCGCCAAGCGCTTTTGTTACGTTCTCCACCTCTGCCTGAACAGCTTCGTCTTCCTGTGCGGCAGCCTTATCGTAGACCCGTACATTTTTCAGGACCTGGGGGAAAATCTCCAGCTCAGAAACAAGCTTTGCAAGGCTTTCCTTTTTCTCCAGAATGACCTCCATAATCTTTAAAGAGGTAAGAATCCCGTCACCGGTGGTGGCATGTTTGCTGAAAATGATGTGACCGGACTGCTCACCGCCCAGACAGTTTCCGTATGTCACCATATTTTCGTAAACATACTTATCCCCTACTGCCGTCTTATCGTAATCAATGCCTTCCCGTTCCAGAGCTTTATACAAACCGAAATTGGACATGATGGTGGTCACGACTTTGTTGTTCTTTAAGGTGCCCTGCTCTTTCATGTACTTTCCGCAGATATACATGATGCCATCCCCATCCACCACTTCTCCGTTCTCATCCACTGCCAGACAGCGGTCTGCATCGCCGTCATAAGCAAACCCTACGTCAGCTCCCACTTCCTTAACAAATTTCTGAAGCTGTCCGATGTGGGTGGAACCGCAGCCGGTATTGATGTTCAAGCCGTTCGGCTCGTTGCTGATCACATGGGTTTCCGCCCCCAAAGCGTCAAATACATTCTTTGCAATGGCAGACGCACTTCCGTTTGCACAGTCAAGCGCTACCTTTTTATTCTTAAAGGATCTGGTTGCGGTGGAGATTAAATAACCGATGTAGCGGTTTCTTCCTGCCGCAAAATCTACGGTGCGGCCGATCTTATCCTGTGTTGCAAGGGGAAGTTCTCCCATCTCCCCATCCAGATATCGTTCAATTTCAGAAATTACGCTTTCTTCCAGCTTTTCTCCCTTTTCATTCATGACCTTGATCCCATTGTCATAATAAGGATTGTGGCTGGCAGAAATCATGATCCCGCAGGAAAAGCCTTCGGTTCTTACCACGTAGGAAACGCTGGGAGTCGTGGTGACGTGAAGCAGATACGCATCGGCACCGGAAGCGGTCAAGCCTGCCACCAGGGAATATTCAAACATATAGCTGCTTCTTCTTGTGTCTTTGCCTATTACGATCCTGCAAACTTCATCCGGCTTCTTCTTTCCGTAGTACCACCCCAAAAAGCGGCCTACCTTATAAGCATGTTCTACGGTCAGTGTGACATTCGCTTCTCCACGGAAACCGTCAGTTCCAAAATATTTTCCCATATATTTTCTCCTTTTTTACCAGTCTGCAGTTTATACAGAATTATATGTAATATACCATACAACTCTCTATTTTTCAACCTGAGGTACCTGGAAGACGCCTGGAGCAAAAGGGCACAAAATCGCAGATTTTACTTTCCATTATTTTCCATTTCTTCTATAATTATCGTTTTTCTTCAAAAAAATACAATCTTTTGTAAGCTGCGCTAGACTTTTTCCTTATTTTTCTATATACTTTAAAATAAGAAAATGTCATTTTGGAGATGCTTATGAAAAATCAGGAATCTGTCATCTATGTAAATATGCTGGGTGGATTCTCCATATCCATCGGAGACAAGGCGATTGTGGATAAGAACAACCAGGCAAAAAAACCTTGGAGCCTTTTAGAATATCTTATTACTTTTCGGGGCCGGGACATTCCGGTAGAAGAACTTATTGATTTATTCTGGAAAGACGAAACCAGCAACAATCCGGCAGGAGCATTGAAAACGCTTATGTTCCGTGTCCGGAAACTTTTAGAACCTCTCGGATATCCTACTCAGGAACTGATTTTCCAGAACCGCAAGGCCTATGGCTGGACAAAAGACCTGACCACCATCTGCGATACCGACCGTTTTGAAGATCTGTGCGTCCAATCAGAAGCACCGGACCTTACTGCAGAAAAGCGTCTTTCCCTTTGCCTGGAAGCATTTTCGCTGTACAAGGGAAACTTTCTTCCAAAATCCGAATGGGAATCCTGGGTGATACCGATCCACACCTATTATCACACCCTATATCAAAAGCTGATTAACCGAATCCTTAAAATGCTTGAGGAAAAAAAGGACTACCCTACCATGATCGACATCTGTCAGCAGACCATTTCCATTGATCCTTATGGGGAAGACGCTCATTATTACCTGATCTGCGCCCTTTATCAGAGCGGAAACCAGCTCATGGCAATGGAACATTACCAGCGGGTCAATGACATGTTCTACAATGAATTTGCCATCACCCCATCCATCCGTTTTAAAGAGCTTTATAAATTGATCAGCGATAAAAAACATGGGATCACCATGGATTTAAGCACGATTCGGGAAATCCTTCTGGAGGGAGGCTCAAACAAAGGCGCTTTTTGCTGCGAACCGTCTGTCTTCCGTGATATCTACCAGCTGGAAACCAGAGCCATTGAACGAACCGGCGATTCCATCTTTTTATGCCTGTTGACCATCAGCAATTTAAAGGGAGAGCTTTTAAAACCGGCGGTTCAGACAAGGGCCATGGACGAGCTTGGGGAATCCATCCGCAACTCGCTGCGCCGCGGGGATATTTTCAGCCGCTACAGCGTCAGCCAGTATTTAATGCTTCTGCCCACCGCCACGTATGAAAACGGGGAAACGGTACTAAAAAGGATCATACAGAACTTTAAAAAAGAGTACTCAAGAAAAGATTTATCAATTACCTATTCGTTGCAGAGCGTTACACCGAATTAGGCTTATGTCCCAAAAGGACCATTATTTACTCATAGGAGGAACCAAATGTTACAGGACGATTTTATCACTCTTACTCTTGAAAAGAAAAAGAATATTGCACTCATCGCTCATGACAATAAAAAACATGAGCTGATCTGCTGGTGCAGGGAACATCTGGAAATATTAAAAAAACACAACCTTTGCGGCACCGGCACCACCGCCCGTATGATCACCGACCAGACAGGCCTTGTGGTAAAAGGATATAACAGCGGACCCTTAGGCGGAGACCAGCAGATTGGGGCCAAAATCGTAGAAGGACGGATTGATCTGGTGATTTTCTTTGCTGACCCCCTGACCGCCCAGCCCCACGACCCGGATGTAAAGGCTCTCCTGCGTATTTCCCAGGTGTATGATATTCCCATTGCCAACACAAAGGCTACGGCTGATTTTATTATCACCTCACCGCTTATGGAAACCACCTATGAACATGAGGTGATTAATTTCAACAAGAATGTTCATGATCGTGCAAATAGTTTATAAAATTCAAATTATATGTTTTAATAAAATAACAAAGGCAGAACCCTTTTACCAGAAAGGAGGCTGCCTTTATTTTTATTTCCCTATCCGAACACCAGCTTGCACAAGGCCTTGTATTCCTCATAGGCCGGATATTCCTCCATTCCGGTGAGACGCTCTGCAATTCCCTTATAGTACCAGGCGTGTTCCGATTTATTTTTTTCATTAAAACGCTGCCAGACTTTATCTCCCATCAAATAATAGTCTCTTGCAGTGGAGCGTAGGTTGCTCAGCTTGTCCGCCAGTACCAGGATCTTACAATCTTTGGAAGCGTTCTCCAAATGAAGGAGTGTGGCAGTTTTCCGCTCTTTCCAGCTTTTTGATTTATCTTCCGTTTCTTCCATAACCAGCCTGGTCACCCGGGAGCCAAATTCTTTCAATAGCTCTGCTTCGGTGACACCGGCATCTTCCACCACATCATGCAGAAGTGCGGCACAGATCAATTCTTCATCTGACACCATCACGGAAACAATGACTGCAGTTTCTAACGGATGGACGATATAGGGAATTTTCGTCCCTTTGCGGTAGGTTCCCTCATGGGACCTGGCTGCAAATGCAGCCGCTTTCTCGACCATACTGATTCTCCTTTAGTTGTTTCTTAATATAGTAGCACAATTTTTTCTGGTTTAACAGGGAATCTTGTAAAGTTGCAGATAAAATACAGGCATGCATATCCGATAACATTTATTTTTCTATTCATTCCTGACTGAATTTTTAAAGATGGGGAATAATACCAATGAAGTTTTACTTTTTTTAATAAAAAATCAAATCAGGAGGTTACTTATGGGAATTATCGGTTGGATTATCATTGGGGCATTGGCCGGTTGGCTTGCCAGCATGGTTACTGGAAATAATAAAAATATGGGAGCATTGTCAAATATTGTGGTAGGTATTATCGGCGGTTTTATTGGTGGATTCGTCATGAATCTGCTGGGCGGAGTCGGCGTAACCGGCTTTAATCTTTGGAGCCTTTTGGTTGCCTTTATCGGTTCCCTGATCTGCTTGTGGATCTTTAATAAAATCAACAATAAAAATTAACAATCGTTTTTTATCTGTCTCATCCCCTTCAAACAGGCTTAAACCGGACATCTCGTAAGAATAAATTAAATTATTACAATTTACTGGTTCATCTTGTAAGATTCCCTGTTTTCTGCTATGCTAGGAAACGAAAATACAATCAGGAGGAAAGTGAATCAGTATGAACCAGTATAACAATCAATCAAGGCCAAGCCGCAGGCAGCCAAACTCCCAAAACCGGCGAGATGGGGGAAGACATGGTTTTCTTTCGGTCCTTCTGTTTTATGTGCTGCCTTTTATCGTTATCAATGGTCTGATATTTTTTGCGGTAACGGAAAAACCAAAGGCTGATGTGACCATCGGTGAAAGCAGCGATTATATTTCTACTACCATGGAACTTAAAATCAAATCTCTCCTTCCGATCAAGACCATGGAAGTGTCTCTGGATGGAACACCTGTGGAGATTACAAAAACAGGTTCCAAAACCTACACTGCGAATTTGAAAAATAACGGGGTGCTGGAAGTAAAGCTTACCTGTTTTAATAAAATGAAGACCATTATGTATGACCAGGTCAATGTGCTGGATGATACACCTCCTGTGATCAAGGACAAGTTATTTAAGGACGGGGTCCTTTCCTTCCGTCTGGAGGACAGTCAGTCGGGCGTGGATTTTGGTTCCATTACTGCTTCTAACGAGGACGACCCTGATATTCTTCCGCTGTCCATTGACAGAAGTACCGGGCTTGTGATGTTTGAGATCAAGAAAGAGAATTTAACCATTTCCGCAAAGGATAAGATCGGCAATGAGATGCATATCACATATAATCCCAAAGGGGAGAATATAGAAGATGAGGAAATGGATGGTATTTGAGAGAAAAGAGACTTTTAGAAGTCTCTTTTCTGTTACCTGGTACGTCCATATAGATGAGACAGTTCCCGGCATCTGGTTTGTATTTCTTCGGTCAGTTCACCGGGCAGAAGGCGCCAGCGCCAGTTTTTTCCCAGGGTGGAGGGTTCGTTGATGCGGGCTTCGGAGCCCAGGCTCAAGTAGTCCTGTACGGGGATTATGGCCAGACGGGCCACACTTGAGAGGGCCAGGCGGATGTAGTTCCAGGAGATCTGGTCTTCGGTCAAGGTTGATGTGTTTATGTTTAAATAGTTGTTTGTGTAGGCCCGGTCCTCGGAGGACAGGCTTTGATACCAGCTTTTTATGGTATCGTTGTCATGGGTCCCGGTGTATACCACACAGTTTTGTGTGTAGTTATGGGGGAGGTAATCGCTTTCCTCCCAGGAGTTAAAGGCGAATTCCAGGACCTTCATTCCGGGATAACCGGTTTCATTTAAAAGAGCCCGCACCGAGGGGGTCAAAAAGCCTAAGTCCTCGGCTATGATGTCCAGGCTGCCGAAGGTTTTCTTCAGTTCCTGGAATAAGCCGATTCCAGGGCCTTTTTCCCAGGTTCCGTTTATGGCATTTTCATTGCCGGCGGGTATGGAGTAGTATTCGTCAAACCCGCGGAAATGGTCTACCCGGACCACATCATAGAGAAGAAAGCTGTATTCCATCCGCTTTTTCCACCATTGGTATCCGGTTTCTTTGTGATATCCCCAACGGTAGAGGGGATTTCCCCACAGTTGTCCCGTGGGAGAAAAGCCATCCGGCGGACATCCGGCTACCGCTATTGGATTTTGGTTTTCATCAAATAAAAACAGTTCGGGATGGGACCAGGTGTCTGCGCTGTCAAATGCTACATAGATAGGCATATCTCCGATGATCCGGATGCCCTGGCTGGCGGCATAGGCTTTTAATTTTCCCCATTGCTCCTTAAATTTTATTTGAAGAAAGCCGTAGAAGCCGATCTCTTCTTCCAAATGCTGTTGGTAACGAGACACGGCCTCCGGGGTCTTTAACCGGATATCTTTATCCCAGTAAATCCAGCTTTTTCCGTTAAAATGGTCTTTTATTGCCATGTAGAAACAGAAAAGAGACGTTTCTTCCATAAGAGAAGCGGCCGGTTCCTTTGAGGAATGGCCCTGTTCTCTCCAGCGGGAATAGGCTTTCTTTAACAGAGGGAAACGGTTGTAATACAGCTTTTCATAATCAATATCCCGTGGATTCTCCCCAAAATCCGCCCCTTCACACTCCTCCCCAGTTAAAAGTCCTTCCTTTATCAGCTCCTCCAAATCAATAAAATAGGGATTTCCTGCAAATGCAGAAAATGACTGGTAGGGCGAGTCTCCATAGCCGGTGGGACCAAGAGGCAGGATCTGCCAGTACTGCTGCCCTGCTCTTTTTAATTGATCAATAAATTCATAGGCTTCTTTTGAAAATGCTCCGATCCCGTACTTTGACGGCAGACTTGCGACCGGAAGCAGCATCCCGCATTCCCGCATAAGTAATCTCCTTTTCCTCATCAAGCGCTGCGATTTTACAGTAGAAAACATTGATGATTCAACAGTAACACGCTAGGAAAAGAAATACAATCGGTTTTGATGAACTTCGTAATCAAAATCTATGAATTTCGATATGGAATGTTAAGAGAAAAGAAATACTTTATCTATTTTTTTCCTGTAAAATAAAGGAATAAAAGGAGGGATTTTATAATGAGAAAAATTAATAAACCATTGGCCGCTATTTTTGTTGCTGCCTCCGCACTGAGCCTTACGGCATGTGCAAAGACACTTCCTGCTGCAGCAAATGCTGCCAATGTGTCCGTTGATAATAAAGCTGCAAGTACCATTCAGGTACAGAGCACCGAAGAAGTAAAGGTCACCCCGGATATGGCGGAAATCAATTTTGCTGTTTCCACCCAGGAGGCGGACCCCAAAGCCGCTCAGGAGAAAAACAGCCAGGACTTAAATAAGGTCATTGAATTTTTAAAGCAGTCGGGCGTGGATGAAACGTCGATCCAGACTTCCAATTACGGACTTTCACCCATTTACGATTACACTTCCGGGCAGAAAATCACAGGCTATCAGATGCGCACCAGCATTCTGGTTTCCAATCTTCCCATTGATAAGGTAGGAACTCTGGTCTCCTCCAGCATTGCTGCCGGAATCAACAACATTGACAGCATCTCTTACCTGTCCAGCAAGTATGACGAAAGCTACCAGGAGGCACTTAAAAAAGCCATCGAGTCTTCAAAAGTTAAGGCGGAGGCCATTGCGGCAGCCAGCGGCACCTCCCTTGGAGGTATTTTCCATATAGAAGAGGTCAGCACCTATAACAATACCCGTTATGTTGGTTACACTGCGGCAGAAAGTGCGGCACAGGGCAATCCAAAATCCATGGTAGTAGAGCCGGGACAGTTAAATGTCCAGGCGCAGGTGACCGTATCCTATAAAATCAAATAAAAAGAGTACGCTTGGTTTTCACCGTCCTTGCACGCTGCTTCACTTAGCTTTCCAGATTGTCTTTCTACCGCCTGCTGTAAAAGACAATCTGGAATTTTTCGCTGCTCCCTCGGCTAAAAGTCACTGTTTCCCTGCCTTTTGGGTTTCGATTAAATGCCGGGTGACCATGACCGGATGTTTGAAAATCAACCGCATCCCGGAAAACCGCATAACTTCTCGGATTCTCTCTCTCATATCCGCCCGGTAGCAGTGTACTTTGCATTGAGAGCAGAAGGTCTTTGTCTCCATAAAAGGACAGCTTTCCGTTTTGCTGCGGGCGTAAGCTTCCAGTTCTCTGCAATCGCCGCACAGTTCCTTTTTTGTTCCATGCTTTTTCCTGCAGTATAATGCGATCATATGATAGGTAATCTGCATCTCACGTTCTTTTTTTTTCTGGACATTCATGCATCTGTTCCCTTCCCATTCTTCATTTTTCGTATATGAGATTCTTGCTCCATTGATTTTCCCCTCAAAGCCCACAGCACCTCCTTCATGGGGGCACAGATCAAAAGAATGAGGATTGCCAGAGCTTCTGCTCCCACTAGCCCTGATACCGGCGTCCGGTCCCCGGTGTAAGGGATCACACGTCCGTCTGCAATCTGCTGGGAAGCAGAGTCCTCCCTTTCCTCTTTCTTGGTGCTGTTCTTTGATGAGGCTTTCAGACTTTTGCTACGGCCAGAAGTGGTTTTTGTTCGGTTTCCGGCTTTTTTATCTTCCGGCCTGGCGTTTTCCATTGGGGAAGCAGCGGCAATTACACGGCCGCTTTCTGCCAGAGCATAGAGAGTGAAATGGTCCACGCTGGCTTCATAATAACTTCCGTTCAGCCTGCCGTTGATCTCTTCTTTTACGCCGTCGCCGTTGATCCGGTAAAGGACCAGCTTTTCCGTGTCAAACCCTGTGGGAACAGGGATCCGAAGTGTGACTGACTCCTTGGGCTGTATGTATCCTGACCCGGCTTTCAGTTTGATATCATACAGAACAAACTGGCTGGCTGTTTTGCTTAACATGGTATGAGCCTTTTCATACTCGGTTCCGCTGGTCTTTTTGCTCGCTTCCATGGTTACTGCCGGCCCGCCGGTATTCCCTTTGATCCGGATTCCGGTCTCAGCGCTGATTAATTCTGGCACACTGGTTCCTGTGACGGACCCGTTTTTTGCGGAGTCATTTTTATCCTTATCTACATCGCCGGTTAATTTATCCCACGCTTCCTCCTTGGATTTGCTTAAAGACCCCCAGTCAACCCTGAGACGCGCTTTAACCGGATCGGTTCCCATAACCTCTACCTGGGGATCAACCTTACATTTATAATACTTACTGTCGTCATCAGGTAATTTAAATTCATAAATCCATTTATTATCTTCCGTAGAAACCAATTCCGCAGCTTCATAAGCATCACCATCATAGATATAGAAATCGTGGAGATGGGCGGTAATGCCGCTGAGTGACATGTTTTTGGTCTGCAGACGCATAGTAACCTCATCATCTTCGATCTGCATATAGGCGGTGGATATGATTGCCGATGCCCCTGCCGAGGCTTTGTTCATCGTCGCATGCCACAGTCGTACTTTTACTTTATAATAACCGTCCTTGTGCCTGCTTTTACTTCTACTGCTTCCACTTTGGCCGTTGCTTCTACTTGTGCCGTTGCTTCTGCTTGTGCCGTCACTTCCTCCACCGCTGTCATTCTCAACGCCGCCGGAGCTGCCGGACACCAATGCCAGTGCTTTGATTGCCGTACAGAGTTTTTCCTTTTGTTTCTCTACATCCGCTTGTGTAACGGAATCATCCTTCAGCATTGTGACTGCAGCATCATACTCTATCATAAGCCTGCGAATGGATTCATCCGTATATTTTGAAGTTTGTGCTAAGAATTCTTCAGACCTTTTTATCAATGCTTTTAAATACTTAAAATTAACGGTTCCTGTACCGGTATCTGGTTTTTGTTTCTTTTTTAAGCTTTTATAAGCCTTTTTAAGCAGTAAGATCTGTTCATCAATTTCTCCCTGCGTGCACTGATTTTTTGCCGCCTTGATAAGAATTGATTTTGCCCCCTTTAAAGCTGACTCAAGGTCCTTCCAGCTCTCCCTGGTATAAGTTTCTTCTGTTTCTTTTTCTGCCAGACGGATCAACCTCTCAAGAACCGAAGTGCTTAATCCTTCTTTGTCCCTGTCTCTGCAGCCCGCCGTCCGGTCGATTGCTGAGGTAAGACTTAAAACCGCCTGCTTCACCATCCCCTCTGTCACATAATCCGCTTCCTGTATACTCTCCGCAAACGTTTTTGCCCGCTCCAGTTCTTTCCAGGCATTGATGCTGTAATCCGATTCTTCGGCCAGATAGGCTTCCAACAGTGTACTGCTTAAATTTGACATGGTGCTTTCGTCTGCCACAGGGATCAAAGCGTCAATGCTTGCTTCAATAGCCTTTGCCTCACTGTCTGCCATCTCCTGAGTCATCAGGCCGGAGACTTTGATTTCCTTTGCTGCCTTTATGCTCTCCGTTAATACCTTCCAGCTAAATGGGGTATAGGAGGATTTCTTTGCTTCCAGCTTTTCTGCCTTTCGTATGGCTTTTTGCAGGTTTTCCAGGTCCAGGGAGGAATCTATGTCTGTGGAACCGTTCATATAGTCCAGACTGTTCCAATCGACCCGAAGTCTTGCAATCTGGGCTGGAAGTGCCATTCCCGGTACATCTACTTCCACTTCTATCGGCAGATATGTATACTGCTTTCCGCTTTGAGGGGTGACAACAAAGCCTAAAATATCAGGATAATCCGATATGGACTCTGGGTAGTCTGCCTTTTGTGTCTTATAAGAAATCCCGTCCTCATTTTCCTTTCGGTCTATGACCTTTTTCATGGTTCTTAATCTGCCCTCAAACCCATCAAATTTTATTTTATTCAAATGGACATAGAGAGTCCATTTCCCATGGTCCCGGATCATTTTGCCCGGCTCAGTTCCATAATCCAAGGCAGGATTGCCCATGGAAGCATTATTTTCATTCCATTTCCATAGATCGTAGTCAACGGAATAGGTTCCATTCTTTTTTGTGCCAGCAGAGTCTGCGGCTGTTAGAACGTGTGGGGTATTTCGGGAAATGCCAGCTGAAGTTACGAATTTTTTTTGTGCATTTTCCTTACTGCTGTTGGTGGGCAGGGCTGGGCTTAATTTTGTGCTGGCTTGTGTAATTAACCTAACTTTTGTTATAGGATTAGTTTCTGTTTTTGACTTAGCATCTGTTTTTGGCTTAGATTCTGACTTTGCCCTTGTTCTAGCTTTTTCTTTGGCTTCTGCTTTTGCCTTGGTCTCTGTTTTTGCCTTAGTTTCTGCTTCTGGTTTGCTTTCCGCATTTGCCCTTGTTTCTGCTTTTGCCTTCGTTTCCGCTTCTTCCTTCGTTTCTGTTTCTTCCTTCGTTTCTGCTTCTTCCTTCGTTTCTGCTTCTTCCTTCGTTTCTGCTTCTTCCTTCGTTTCTGCTTCTTCCTTTGTTTCTGCTTCTTCCTTTGTTTCTGCTTCTTCCTTTGTCTCTTCATTTGACTTTGTTTCCGCTTCTTCCTTGGTTCCTGCTTGTGCCTTGGTTTCTGCTTCTTCCTTGCTTTCTGCTTCTCCCTTAGTATCTGCTTCCTTCGTGGGTTCTTCTTTTATCCCATCTGCACCAGTCTCTGGTTCTGATTCTGGCATTGTCTTTTCCGGCAGATTGACCGTTTTCTTTTCTTTGAGTTCCTCTAAATCTTCCAACGAAAGCTCAGGAATATCCATTTTCAGACTCTCTGGCTCAGCCTGGCCGTTGGCTTCGGCTTCACAGACCTTTTCATCAGCTTCCAGTGATTTCTGAAGCAGGGTTATCTCCTGATTCGTCAAATAATAGTTTCCTTCTATGGCCAGTTTAGCGGCTTCCATCGCAGCTTCCAGCGAATCATAAGTCAAAAGACCTGCGTATTCACAGGATCGGTCTTTGATCTCTTCCAGCGTCTCACGCAGGCAGGCCAGACGGCTCTGTGTTCCGGTTTCTGCAATCAGCTTGTTTCTCGCTTCCAATAGATTCTGAATCGCTTCTTCTTCCTCTGCTTTTGTTAAATCTCCCTTAGAAAGCAGGCATTCTGCCTCAGACTTTGATTCTTCATATTCATCCCAGGATTCTTTTGTAAAGTTTTCTTCCTTTACCCAGGAATCATAATCTTTTAAAAAGGATTTTAAGGTTCCATCCGTTTCGGTGTCACTTCCGTCATTGCCGTCTTCTTTCTTTAGAGCTGCCATTTCTTCCTCAAGCTGGTTTCTGTAAATATCTTCATCTGTCTTGCTGACATCGTCTTCTTTCTGTATCTTTTTTTGTATCTCATTGATGAGAGATACCAGCTTCTTTCTGCTCTTTTCCGTATAGTCTGTATTTTTAGACGCTTTTACTGCCTGAATGAGATCTCTTTTTAACTGTGCCAAACTGGCCCTTTCCAATAGGCCGTCTATGGCCAGCTGAAGGGACTCATTCTGATCATTGATCTTGGTCTGACCGGCATCAAAAGTTTCTATAAGAGCTTCTGTATTTTTGATTTCATCGGTCAGTATTTTTTCAGTGCTTGAAGTGTATTTGGTTTCCCCTGACAGGAGCTCTTTTGCCTTAGCAAGAAGATGCTTGAGAGATGATATATCTGCACTCATACGTTTTGCATTGGCAAAATCCAAAGACAGGGCACGTTCTTCTAAAGCCGTCTTTACGAAAAGAGGTGCTTCCGTATAGGGAAGGGAAAAACTCACAAGTTTCCCATCCCCGGATACGATGGCATCGGTTTGATACTCCCCATAATCCCCATGGTATTCAACCGTTGGCATAAGGGTCTGATCCGCTTTTTCAAGCTGCACTGTCATGGTTTTGCCTTTGATCCCCACGTTTACGGGTGTTTTATAATCGCTCCAATCCTCCGTATTCATTACCGGAATCTCATAGATCCCCTGTTCCAGGGCCAGAGCGTTATAAGCAGCGTTTAAAATGGACCGCGCATGAGCAACTGCTTCCTGATTTTCCGTAACAACAGTACCATTTTCTAACTGCTCTCTTGTCTCCTGACTGATCCGTTTTGCATAGGCAGCCTTTTCATGGGTCCAGTTACCGTTTTCTCCCAAAAATTCAAGTTTGGATGCACCTGCGGAAACAACACTTCGGTCGTACCCGTGAATGGGATTTTCGCCGTTTTCCACCTTTTCAATCCGGGATAACCGCACCTGAGCCGACTGCTCTGATTTTCCGCTGCCCGGCAATCCGCCTGCGATCCCATCCATTGCAGGAATGAAAAAGCTGACCCAGTATGTATTGCTTTTTGTAGGCTTCCTAAGAGGGAAGGATACACGTTCCACTTCAAAGACCATATATTTCTTTCCGTCCGTGTTGGTACGCACATTTCCGGCATCATCTGTGCCATACTTTAAATAAGTGACTTCCTTTTTGGTCTCATAATTTCCATCATTCCAATAAAACATATTGCTCAAGAAGCCGGACTGGGTTCCAAAGGAAGCGTTTCCTACCTCTGTATACAAGGTGGCAAGGCCGTCCTTCACTTCAATATAAGCATCCTTTGCTGCAAATGCCGCATTTGCCAGAGATACCCGCAAAGAATCATCCTTATGGCCGATTCCCACTTTGGTTTTGTATATCCCGTCCTCCAGGCCTTCGGCGGTTTCTGCCGTTCCCGCATCGTAAAGAATCAAAGTGCAGTTGTTGCTGCCCCTGGTATGATCTGAAAATACCAGTTCATTTTTTTCTTCATTGAAATATTGGTATGGAGAAAATTCAGCGGATGCCTTATCCGCACCCAGACGGAAAATCCTCATCGTGTCAATATTCCAGCCCTCAGGAATCGGGATAACCTTCTTCACCGGATTGACGGTATCGGTCATCTCTCCCTTGTTATCTAACATGTGAAAGGTATAGGTTCTGTAATCTTTTGAAAAACACGCATAACTATGAAGCGTGGATTCTGTTAAATAATCCGCTTCCTTTGTCACATCAATCTGTGGTGCACCTCCTGGAAAATCCCTTTTATCATACACCACGGAAACTCCGGTGTCCGGGTCCCAATAGACTGCCTTTTCGTCTGCTTCTACCGGCCAGATATGCAAAAATGCACAGTGATACTGTTGGTTTTCAGGGCTTTTTCCCTGATTGGACTCCTGCAGATGTTTTGTCGTGATCCGCACTCCCTGCCCATATATTAAATCACGCACAGGTATGATTACCTGCCCGTCCTTGATTTCAAGTTCTTCATATTCTGCATCATACTCTGTCAGCAGCTTTCTTACGTCTTCCCCCGTAAAGCTCTCCTGATCGGAAGTATTTCTGCTTACTGCCCGTTCCATTTTAACAATTTCATCAAAAGCACCTTCCTGCAGCTGCTTTATGGTAAGCACTGCAAACATGTTTCCGTTTGCGTCTACCTTAACGGATGCATTGTCTGCAAATCCTTTTGCAAAAAAGCTGTCCGCCCCCGCCTGACTGCCCCGGATATGAGTTGTTTCCGCTAAACTTACATTTTCTTTAAAGCCCATCCATTTGATTGTGCAGGAATATTCTCCCTCAGTTAAGGCTTCACCATTGACTGCACTTTCTGGTTTTAATGAAATGATCTGCGCGGTCGGATATTCTTCGTTTGAATCCTTTTGTTTCCCATAAAAATCAGAATAAGTCTTTATTAATATTGGATTTTCTAAATCTTTAACCTTAATTGTTATGGTTCCGGCATCCATATCCGGATCAGCATCACTGTTTAAAATCACCTGATCCTTTGGCAGGTAATAATCATTGTATTCTCCGTTTACCTCTCCTTCTGAAACCCAGGCGTTGTAACGATCTTCCCCACCCTCCCAATATGTGAAAGTTCCAGTGGGAAGTCTCCAGAATTCTCCCTGCGTCAATTTATTGTCCTTCTCAAGTACTTGAGCCGCCTTTTCTTCCTTTACAACCTGAATCATATTAAGGAGATGATAAGAACCGATGCGCAGGGTCACCTGATACCCATCTGTTACTTTTTTTACCAACGCGGTTTCACCGATTTGGTTTCTTGGTGTACCCAGTTCCTCCTTTTTCGCATAGGTATCGTTTCCGCTGTAGATTTCTAACGGTACAATCTGCTGCTCTCCCGTTATCGGTTCCCCAGACTGCAAAGTAGTACTTGCCGGGACGTTTGTATTTATCTCTGCCCAGACGGTTGCAGGAAGCAGAAAAAGGGCTGACATGAGAACGATTCTTAACAGTTTGCTTTTCATTTTTCACCTCAATATTTATGCTGTTTGCACCGCTGCACAGCCTTTTTGGCACCTGCCTCCTGCAGTGGATTTCTGCGGGAGGCCCATTTCAAAATCACATGCTATTCCTGCAGATCGGGAATGTAGACACGAAATGTCTTGGTCGCATAGGAAGTAATATCAACGGTAATGGAAAAGTTTGTATATCCGTATGCGTCCGGATCCTTATTATACTTGATCTGATCCCCTTTTCTTCCTTTTACAAAGAGTTTGGTGTCCACGTTCTTGTCGTACACCCCGTTCGCATTTTGATCAATAAAGGCATTGGAAATCTTGCCCGTATAAGTCTGACCGTTGTTTTCATACTTGGCTTCCTGAAGATTCAGCGTCACCCGGTTCCCGGAAACCGTATAACCAGAAACACAGTTCTGGCCCATTGGAGCCGGAGTATAAACGCCATCTCTAAGTAAGTAGAAATATGTACCGGTTGTGTTTGCCATTGCGGTCATGGCTCCGCCCGCCATCATAACGGCTGATGTCAGGCCTGCTGCAACTCTTTTTAAGATTTTCATAGACTGATACCTCCTGTATGTTCTCCCTTTCCGGGACGTTTATAGTGACTCCTGTCCATTGCAGGACAGTCTTGTGTTCTTTTGTCTGATCCGGTGTTTTACCGAAAGCCCAGCATCCACATTTCCAGACTGTGTGCCTGATTTTATTCCTCCGGCAATTCCATTGAGGTAACTGATTCAACCGGAAGCACAAACTTCCGGCCCCCCACCTCAACCACCGGAAGGCGGATTCCATAAAGTTCGTGAAGAATTTCACAATCAATCACTTCTTCAGGCGGCCCCTCTGCCACGATGGTTCCATGCTTCATGCCCACAAAGATATCCCCGTATTCCATGGCCTGATTGATGTCATGAAGCACCATAATAACGGTGATCCCATACTCTTTATTCAGTCTTTGCACCAGCTTCATAATCTCGATCTGATACCGAATATCCAGATACGTGGTGGGTTCGTCGAGAAATAATATCTTTGTTTTCTGGGCAAGCGCCATAGCAATAAAGACTCTCTGCCTCTGGCCCCCGGAAAGCTGGGAAACACGCTGATTTTTTATGGACCGTAAATCCGTCACCTCCATAGCCCAGTTAATGATGTCCTCATCCTCCCTGGTGCCTGCGGCCTGAAAGGAATGGAAATAGGGCGTCCGTCCATAGCCAACCAGCCTGTTGACCGTTAAATCTGCAGGTACCGTATTGTTTTGATGGACAATGGCAGTCTGTTTTGCAAATTCTTTCCGTCTCATGTCTTCAATATCCATTTCCCCAAGTAAAATCCTGCCCTGATCAGGAATCAGATTCTTTGTCATCAACTGAAACAGCGTACTTTTCCCGCAGCCATTGGCTCCCATCAATACGGTGATTTTCTCCCTCCGGATGTTAAGCTCTAAGTCCTCTATGATGTTTTTTAGCCCGTCATAGGAAAAGGTTAAGTTTTCCGCTCTCATCACAATTTCTTCACTGCACACCATAAATTTCCTCACTCCTGCGAATCAGAATTATCAGCATGGGGCCGCCCACAATGGAAAACAGAATGGAGGCGGATATTTCATAGGGGGCTGCAATGGTCCGCCCCAAGGTGTCTGCCAGCAGCATGAGAAACGCCCCGCCCAGCATGGAAAACGGGATAAGAACCTTATGGCTTGAGCCAACCAAAAGTCTTGCAATATGAGGAACGATCAACCCGATAAAGGAAACCACCCCCATCTCAGCCGTGGAAATGCCGGCCAGCACCACAGCGATGAAAGAAACGGAAATCCTGGCTGTGGTCACATGGACCCCAAGCCCTCTGGCGGTCTGATCGCTCAATGACAGCAGATCGCAGGAATAAAATGACCCAAAGGCCAGCACCAGGCCAAGCACCACATATCCGGAGATCATGTACACATCCTCCCAGGTTTTCTGTGAAATATTGGCAATGGAGGAAGCTCCTGTCAAATTTCCGCCTGTCATGGAGTGAAATGCCTGGGTAAGCCCTGTAAATACTGCATTGACCGCCACTCCCACAAGAATGACCCGCAGAGGATTTAAGCCGTTTTTAAATGCCAGAAGATACACAAGCACGCAGGAGACGATCCCTCCGGCAAAGGCAAAGAAGGGAGTAAAGAAATACAGGGAAGGAAACATTCCTGCAATCAGCACCGACACAAAACCTGCCCCGGCACTGACTCCCATAATGCCCGGGTCTGCAATGGGATTTTTCATACATGCCTGAAAAAGAACGCCTGATACGGAAAGGGCTGCACCGCCGAAAGAGGCGATGAAAATCCTGGGAAAACGCAGGTCCCAGACAGCGGCCACATCGGGATCATATTTTACAAACAAACCGGAAAGAAGCTGTTTTATGGAAATGTTCAGACTTCCTGTGTTTACCGATATAAAAACGGTGATGAGAAACAAAAGCCCCAGTCCCAGAAAATAGAATCCTTTATAATTGCCTGCCTCCGCCTTCTTATGGCTTTGCACACTGATTTCTGTCATACCTATTCCTCCCCGTAAATCATTGGCTGCAGAGTTTCCAGAGCTTTCGGAAAATTAAATTTGGCGCTCATGCCAAACTGGTCTTGGGGAAGGTCATAGACCGCTTTCTCCCGGACCGCCCGGAAATGCTTCCATATGTCGTTTGTTTCAAACTCGTCCTGAAACATCTGCATCACATCCTCTGGCATGGCATGTGCGGCTCTTAAAATAATATCCGGATTCTTTGACTGCATATCCTCCGTATTGGCCGTAATGAAATTCTTTTCTTCGTTTTCATACACATTGATCCCCCCTGCCAGCCTTACCAGACTTCCCACATAGCTTTTGCCGGTCGCCACCACATAGGAACCCGGCAGCCCCATCAAAACCAGTACTCTGGGACTTTCCTTGAACTGATTGACCTTGCGGTATTCATAATAGAAGGCGGAAAACTCATCGGTCATCTTCCGGGCTTCCTCCTGCCTTCCAAATAGTTCCCCAAGCTCCTCCACACTCTTATAAAGCCCTTCCACACTTTCCAGATTTATAAATACACCGCTCACTCCTGCTGCATCAAGCTTTGGCTGCAGATCAGACTGAAGGGCCGAAGGTCCCACCACATAATCCGGGTCCAGTGTTTTTATGACTTCTGCATCTGGATTCATGGCCAGGCCGATTCTGGTAACGCCGTCATAGCGGGAGGGAATTTTAGAAAGGCCTGACTCCGGCACTCCAACAAGATCAATGTCAAGCCTTGCCATGAGTTCTGTAACCGCCGGTGAGGCCGCCGCTATTTTAAGATTACCGGCATCTGTATTCCTGACTCCCGTACCCGTTTGGTCTACACAGCCGGTAAGAACAACAGATGTCAGACCGACAATTGCGAACATTGTTTTAATAAATCCTTTTCTTTTCATTGTCTGTCTCCCTGCCGCTGTCTTAAAACTCCCAGTCCCATAGAAGCTGCCAAAACTGCGGATACCCCAAACAACCCCATCATAACCTTCCGGTTTTCAGACTCTTGGGGCTTTGGTATCCGTTTCCCCCTTTCTTCCGGCCGGGTTCCTGTCACCGTCACAATTCCAACCGCGTCTTTTAACATCTGGCTGGTCTGCTTTCTGGCTTCTTCCATGGGAACCTGGGATAAATCATAAGACGTATCCAGATGATAAGAAGTAGCTTCGTTCTGGTATTGGACGTTTTCTGGAGCGGTTGATGTTAAAGAAGGTTTTTCCGGAATTCCGGTGACCGGATCATCTGCTTCCCCGCTGCCGTTTCCCATCTCCTCTTCTTTCCCATCAAAAGTAAGCACTTTTTTCTCTGAACTTTCTTTTAATCCCAAGGCTTCATTTTCTTCTGCCTGCAATTCTTCGACGGTCTTGGTCTTATTCTTCGATTCCGTTCTCTTTGATTCCATGCTCTTTGATTGTATTTCCTTGGAATCTTCCGATTTTCCGGTAACAAAATCTCCGCTTCCTGCCACCGGATCTTTTGCGGTAAAAAAGAAAACGACATTTCTTTCCGCTGGTTTTATAAAGGCTTTTCCCCGGTATACAGAATCCAGACTGGTTATTTTCATGCGGTAATCCGTATATCCATACTTATCCCCAAGATCCAAAGCCCCTTCCTCTGCCGTTTTTGACTGAACCTCCTGATAAGGCAGCTCCGTATAGGAATCTCCTTCCCGCTCTTCAAACGTAACATCACGGATAAACCTGGATAAATAATACCGCACCGTAAGGTACATGGTCCCTGAACCGTCCACCTCCAAAAGTGCGGTGGAACCGCACATACGCTCTGTCATTCCCTGTCCGATGGCCTCATTATTACCCGGATCTTCAATCTTGCCTGTCTCCGGGTCCTTATAGCTGGGAGTAATAGTTACCAGATAGGTTCCTTCCTCCTCCGCCCAAACCAAAACCGGATGGACCGCTCCGATTGCCAGCGCCAGCATCATAACCAGTGCGAGAATCCGTGCCACGGCTCTTTTTTCCACCAGTCTCTTTTTAATCTTCATCCGGCGCAGCCCTCCTTGCCATTATCACCAGCCTTCCGTTTTCTTTGCTGTAATCACAGGTGGAAAGGGTCAAACAATCATCTCCATAAGTGAGACCGACTCCTGTATCATAGAGGGAATTAGACTCCATCGCTTCTATTGCCTTCTCTGCTTCCGGGTCAGATGCACTTGTAAAACCATAGGGAAGTTCCTCCAGATCGTTGTCCGCCGCCACACTGGCGATCTCATACGTCCTTGTTTCATAAAGCGTATCCAGCCGGATCAGGGGGTGCTCTTTATAGTAATCCTCATCCTTATACTTTAAAAGGTCTGCAAACATGGAACCATTCTTCATGTTGTGACCGTAAATGATGATGTTTCCCCCATGCTCTGACATATCACTGGCTTCATCCATAAACAAAAGTCCGTTTTTGCTCTTCTCCTTATCAAATCCCCGGTGGCTGTAATATTCCGGGTCCTCCGGGGTCCACATGACCGGATAATCCACCTTCGTCCCTTCAATGGTAAGCCAGCCTTCCAGATCGGGATTTTCAGAAAATAAAGTCTGATACTCTGGCATCACACGTTCCTCACCAACCGCCTCCGTCTCACCTGCGCCGTCCCTTTGGGAAATCTCTTTCGTCTGGCGAAGCTGATTCACCGCTTCTTCTGCTCTGCTTGTCTCCAAATAGTATCTGCCAAGAAGCACGGTACACACCACTGCGGTCCCAATGCCTGCCTTTTGTAACATGGATTTATATGTACCCTTTTTCAGATTTTTCTGAAGCCGTCTCAGTTCTTTTTCAAGATTCATCGTCATCCATCCTTTCCGTCCAAGTTAGCCCATGCTAACTTATTGGTAAAAAAAGAGAAACTAATCCATTTCCTTTCCACATTAGCATTATATATTTATAAAAAGTGGACTTTCAATATGATTCAATCTTGGAATTTAGGTCTCAATGCTCATCTTTATTGGCCTTTTCAAAAATTTACGGTTTATTATAACAAAAAAGGTCAAAAAGTCTTTGAAAACAAACTTTTTGACCAATTATCTCAATATGACATTTCTTTTATGATTTTTCTTTCCCGTAAACGGATAAAAGATTATAAGGAACCTCAATTCCGGCTTCATCCAGACGGAGCTTGATCTGTTCTAACACCTCTGCGCGGACGGTCCAGTAATTTTCCATCATCGTCCAGCCTCTGACTCCCAGAATCACCGCCTGATCGGTTAAATCGCTGACAAATACCTCCATCGGCTCTTCTTTTAAGATACCAGGGTGGTTTTTGATGATTTTCTCCAGAACGTCTTTGGCCCTTTTTAAATCTGAGCCATAGCTGATCCGTATAAGCACATCAAGTCTCCGGTTTTTCATGGCCGTCACATTGGTGAGCGCAGAATTGGAAAGAGTCCCGTTTGGAATGACCACCTGCTTATTATCGGCTGTGGTTAAAATCGTGTAAACAAGACCAATGGTCTGTACCGTTCCTTCTCCCTCCTGGGAAATGATATAGTCTCCCACCCGGAAAGGCTTCATCATCAGAATCAGCACCCCTCCCGCAAAATTGGCAAGACTTCCCTTAATTGCCAGTCCGATGGCGATACTGGCAGAACCGAGAAGCGCCACGATGGAGGCGGAATTGACACCGATCTGTCCTGCAACGATAAATGCCAGAAGGCAATACATACCGGCATTCAATACGGACAGCAGAAATTTTCTTAAGCTGATCTCCATGTCCATCTTTTTAAAGGAACGTTCCAGCATATGATAAAAAAGCTTTATGATTCTGGAACCTGCAAAAAAAATCAAAAGGGCAATCAAAAGTTTAACCCCAAACGTGATCAGATCCGGTCCCCAGCTTTTGATTGTTTCAAATAGAACATTGGGCTTTAGCTGTTCTAAATTTTCCTGAACCTCCTGCCCGATATCCGTCAAAGTCTCATTGGCTGCCGAACTGGTAAGGGCATACAATATCATTCGCAATCTCCTAACTTCACATATTTTACTAACTGGAAATCATTTTATCATTCCCCCGGAAATTTTTCAATATCCACCCCCGGCCTTTATCCTACCAGCCCGATGTGGCTATTCCGTGATATGTTTGTGAATATTTTCTTACCATTTTGTGAATCCCCTTGCGTTCTGCTTTAAACTCATATACACTCAATAATGGAACCACCCAGGAAATCCAAATAAGAAATAAAATGAAAAGAGACAAAACGATGCCGAATGAACAAAAGCCGTTCCACTGGAAAGAAGAACTTATCAGTTGGATTAAAATTATCATCACTGCAGCCGCCATTGCATTTGTACTGAACAATTTCATCATTGCCAACAGCAGAGTGCCAAGCGGCTCTATGGAGCAGACCATTATGACAGGCGACCGGGTGATCGGTTCCAGGCTGTCCTATTATTTTTCTGATCCGCAGCGGGGAGATGTGGTTATCTTCCATTTCCCGGATGATCCTACCGGTAAGACCTATTACGTTAAACGTATCATCGGACTTCCCGGAGATGTCATTGATATCCGAAACGGAAAGGTCTACTTAAATCATTCCGAAACTCCGCTTGAGGAACCCTATCTGCCGGAACCTATGATACCGGAACCGGATGCACACTTTGAAGTTCCGGAAGATTCTTATTTCATGCTGGGCGACAACCGGAACTTTTCCGCAGACGCCAGAAGATGGAATCATAAATATGTGAAGAAGAACAAGATCATTGCTAAGGTCTTATTCCGCTATTTTCCATCCATTAAGAAAATTCAATAATTCCATTAAAAACGCAGTTCAGGATTTGGTTCCTGACCTGCGTTTTTTATCAGCAAGCAGACACGAACAAACCAGCCCGTCTTTCCATCACCACGAATAATATTTCACCAATGCCTGAGTCCCCTCGTCTCCATGACCCTGTTCCGCCATGGTTTCATACATGGAAAGCACGTATTCCAACACTCCCAGATGCACCCCTGCCTCCCTGGATTCTTCTGCAGCGATTTTCATATCCTTGATAAAATGCTTGATAAAAAATCCCGGTTCAAAATCTCCGGCAAGAATTCTTGGGGCCAAAGCCTTTAACTGGGCGCTTCCTGCAGCCCCCGTCCCGATGGATTCCACCATAGTCCTTTCATTAAGGCCATTGGCTTTTGCATAGGCCAACGCTTCACAGACACCGGACAGGGCACCGGCAATGGCGATCTGGTTGCACATCTTGGTATGCTGGCCGTTTCCTGCCATCCCCTGATATTTGATGGCCTTTCCCATGGCTTCAAACACCGGCAGACAGTGGTTAAAAGCTTTCTCTTCTCCCCCTGCCAGTATGGTAAGGGTTCCTTCCCTTGCCCCGGTATCCCCTCCGGTAACCGGTGCATCCAGGGCATTTAACCCCTTCTTTTTGGCTTCCTCATAAATCCGCACCGCAAGCCTGGGGCTGGTGGTCGTCATATCAATGAGATAAGTTCCCGGATCTGCGCTGGATAAAATGCCATTTTCCCCAAAGTAAACCTCTTCTACGTCCTTAGGATATCCCACGATGGTGATCACGGCATCTCTGCCTTTTGCACAGGATTTTACATCTTCACACCATTTTGCCCCTTCCTTTATGACCTCCTCTGCCTTTTCTCTGGTCCTGGTATAGACCGACACCTCAAACCCTGCTTTCAACAGGTTGCGTACCATTGATTTTCCCATGATTCCCACACCAATAAATCCGATGTTCTTCATCCGTTGTTCCTCCTTTTTTCGTTTGGGCAGATAATAAGGAATTACTTGCCTGGCTCTTTCTTTGATTGTAGCATTTCAGAAATACGTTGTACAGAAAAAATCAAGTTTCTTGTAATAGCCGTCAATGAATTTTTGAAACAAACAATACTTTTTGGAAAATATTAACAAAAGCAACTCATTCATTATGGGAATCATTCACTTGCCCGATGTACTTTGTTTTTATTTCTGATAGAAAATTTTGCAATGATGTGATACAATCACAGATAAATCGGAAAATTACTGCATTTCAGAAATTTTGTAACCGTATTTTGCTGATGATAAAAAAGTCGCATTTCAATTGCACGAAAGGATCATGAGATGAACTACAAAATAGGAAGAAGCAAAAACAGCAATCCAAAGGCAGCCGTGGCGGAATCCGCTTCCCAGCTGCACAACCCCAAATTAATCCTCTTCTATTCCGGAGTCGATCAATTTGAAGAATTTGCAGCAGAGATCAAAGAACGGTTTCCCCAGGCCATTTCCATGGGCGCCACTACCTTTGCTGCTTTTTGTAAGGATGGGGCCTTTAAGGAAACCCTGATGGTGATCGGATTTGAGGAGGGCATCCGGTGTGAAGCCGGTCTTTTACAGGAAGCGGATCAATATTCCCTGAAATATGTGGACCAGGTAATCCGGTGTGCTTCCCAGTTTAACAAACCGGAAAATACCATCTGTCTGGAATTTTCAAGCGCTTTGATCCGGTGTGAGGAACTGGTGCTCTCTACCATAAACGCAGTCATGGAAAAGAAAAAAATACCTGTTTTCGGAGGCTCTGCCGGGGATAAAGGCAAGGCGGAAAAAACCATGATCGCCTTAAACGGCCAGGTTTTCCAGAATGCATGTGTCTTTGTGATGATAGAAAACCTGGGCGGAAGAATCCGTCTGTACCGGGAAAATATTTACAAACCCACCACCCATTATTTTAAAGCTACCAAAGTGGATGTGAGAAAGCGAATCGTATACGAATACGACAACAAACCGGCAGCAAAGGTGATGGCAGATGCTTTGGGCGTATCCATCGCCCAGCTTCCCAAATATTTAGATCAGTCTCCGATGGGCAGAATCATCGGAAATGAAATGTATATTGTAGCCAATAACACCGTGGTCAATGGTTCTGCCATGGAGTACCATGCCCGGATTTACAACAACTCCCAGGTGGTCCTTCTGGAAGCGGACCAGTACCAGTCTGTAATCGGAGAAACCTTAAAACAGGTAAAACAGGAATGCAGCAGGCCAAGCTTTACGTTAATGGTAAACTGTCTCGCCAGATCCCTTCTTTTTGAAGCGGACGGCTACTTGAATGAGTTTGCCGCCACTGTGGGAAATTCTGTGGGGGATTTCGCAGGCTTTGCAGGATACGGGGAACAATTAAACGAACAGCATTTTAACCAGACCATGTTATTGGCTGTATTTGAGTAGGAGGAAACTGCTATGGGTTTGTTTCGTAAAAGGGAAAAAAATCAGCAAAATCGGGAAAACACACAAACAGAAGCTGCCTGTACCGCAACACAGGACAAGCGGCTGGAAAAAAGTCTTCAGTTCGGAGTTCTTCACATTGAGGAAAAGATCGAGCAGCTGATGCAGGAAGAAGCAGAAGTAACAAAGTATATGGAGGATATTACAGATACCTACGAACAGATTGCCTCCATCAACGAAAAAATCAATGAAATCAATGACGACTTTAAAAAATTCGGTTCCTACGCCAATGAGATCAATGAGATCATTGACCGTTCCAACGGAGTTATCGAGAGTACCACCCAAAATGCCAACGGGCTGACCGATAACATCCGGGGAACCAACCAGCAGCTGGAAGCCATTGCAGAGGTGTTCCAGCGCCTGGAGCATGATTTTTTTAATATCCAGAATCTGTCCAATTCCATCACCGGCATCGCCTCACAGACCAATTTACTGGCTCTGAACGCGTCCATTGAGGCAGCAAGGGCGGGAGAAGCCGGCAAAGGGTTTGCCGTCATCGCAGAGCAGATCCGCCTTCTTTCCAAGTCCACCAAGGATCTGGTGGACGGAATTGATGACAGCATCTATACCCTGTTTCAGGGAATCAGCGATGTACATAACGAAATCGAAGCATCAAAAGCCTCCAGCTTATCCAATTTAAAAAAGGTCGACGAGGTCCGGGAAAACATCACCCAGGTCAGCGCCTGTACGGAGGAAATTAAGAACTTCAGCAGACAGATCATCACCGATATCGACGCCACCAGCATCCGCATGAACGGTGCCGCCCAGGGGACGGGGGCGATCTCCGATGTGGTTGATTCCTTTGGGGTAAAGATAGAGAATCTCAATGTGAAAATGAGCCGGAAATCCAGAATCATCTGCAGTGTCATTGATTTTCTTCAGCAGATGGAAAATATGCTTGCGGATATGGTGAAGGACAAATAAGACTTATAACGATCCGAAAACAGGAGCCTTGATGTGATTGCCGCATCCAGGCTCCTGTATAAGTGATTGGCTCCGGTAAATGCCGCTCCGGTTTCCATAAAATTTTCCAGAACCTTTACCATTTATTTCCTGTTTTCAATATCCATTACCATATCGACACGGCGCTGATGCCTTCCGCCTTCGTAAGCAGCATCCAGCCATTCCTCGGTGATCATCTTTGCCATCTCCACGCCAATGACACGGGCGCCAAAGCAAAGTACATTGGAATCGTTGTGCATTCTGGAAAGCTTTGCGGTGTAAGGCTCGCTGCAGACACAGGCACGGATTCCCTTTACCTTATTACAGGCAAGAGAGATTCCTACTCCGGTTCCGCAGATGGCGATGCCAAGATCAGCCTCTCCGTCCGCCACGGCGCGGCCTACCTTTTCGCCATACACCGGATAGTCACAGCTTTCCGTCGCATTGGTTCCAAAATCAAGGACTTCATAGCCCTTGCTCTCTACAAATTTCTTGATTTCATTCTTCATTTCTATGGCCGTATGGTCATTTCCCATTGCAATTTTCATGTTTTTTCTCCCGTCAATAAAGTATATGCGGCATTTACCATATCATAAATGCCGGATTTAATCAATATTCTGTGCCTTTACCGGTTGTTTTATTTTCACGTTTATAAAAAGAGACAATATGGTCCATTCTAGCTGTCATGTTGGCAAGAAGCAAGTCCGCAGTTGTGATGGCTGCCATGGCTTCCACCACCACTACGGCCCTGGGAACAACAATGGGATCGTGGCGTCCCTTAATCTCGATCTCCGTTTCCTCTCCCTGTCTTGTCACCGTCCTCTGCGGACTGGCGATGGAGGGAGTGGGCTTAAAGGCCGCACGGAATAGGACTCTGGACCCATCGCTGATGCCGCCCAGGATGCCACCGGAATGATTGGTCGCTTTTTCCACTGCTTTTTTTGTTCCTTTTATAAAGCCGTCATTGTTCTCAGAACCAAGCGCACGGGAAGCCGCAAACCCGTCTCCGATCTCAAATCCCTTTACCGCCCCGATGGACATGACCGCTTTTGCAAGAGCCGCATCGTATTTTTCAAAAACCGGGTCTCCGATTCCGGCAGGAACGCCGTCGATGACGCATTCCACCACTCCGCCGACTGAGTCCTTGTTTGCCATCATCTCTTCTAAATAGGCTTCTGCTTTTGCAGCCGTTTCTTTGTCCGGCATATAAAGGCGGTTGTTATCTCTCTCTTCTATACAAAAACGTTCCGGATCAGCCTCATAAGGCCCTACGGATTTAGTATAAGCCGTTACCGTGATCCCTAACGACTTTAAAAAGCTGGCCGCAACCGCTCCAGCAGCCACTCTTGCAATGGTTTCTCTTCCTGAGGAACGGCCCCCGCCCCGGTAATCCCGGAACCCGTATTTGGCATCAAAGGTAAAATCCGCATGTCCGGGACGAAAGACCTCCACGATATTGCCGTAATCCCTGGAACGCTGGTCTGTGTTCCATACGATCATGGAAATGGGAGTCCCCGTGGTCTTCCCTTCAAAAACACCGGAAAGGATCTCCACCTGATCCGCTTCCTGGCGCTTTGTGGTAAATTTGCTCTGCCCCGGTTTTCTGCGGTTTAAATATTCCTGAATATCCGCCTCTTTAAGGGCAAGTCCTGCCGGGCAGCCGTCCACAACCACTCCGATCCCCTTTCCATGGGATTCTCCCCAGGTGGTTATCTTCCATATTGTCCCCAGTGTTGATCCTGCCATGAATGTCTCTCCTTTCCGCCTCCTGAAGTATTTTAATCGCTGACCTTTACAATTACGCAGCTGTTGGGTTCGTTGACCTTTAACTCTTTGCCGTTCATGATCAGGAGTCCTTTCTCATAATCCACCGTAAAGAATGTAATGCTGCCTGTCTCATGGTTGAGCGAAGCGATATGCCTGTCATCGGGGAACACGCAGATATCCTTGGGATAGCTGCCGCTGATGGGAAGACAGCAGGAAAATGTAAGAAGTCCGGTCTTTGAATCACGGTCATAAACCGTAACCGTATTATCTCCTGCATTGCCGCAGAACATGTGAGTCTCATCGTTGGACAGACGCATGGAGCAGGCGGCCGTCAGCTGAGTCAGAGGGGCCTTTCCCGTGGTCTTAATGGTCTGGATCTTCTCGATCTTTGGCAAACGGTCTCCGGTCTCATAAGTAAATACATCAATCACGTTCTTTAATTCATAGAGCAGATAAAAAAACCTGCCGTCTGAACTAAAGCGGAAACATCTTGGCGCGGATTCCAGATCACAGCGGATGGCATCCATTAAGACCATCTGTTCTTCTTTTTCATCAAACCGGTAAATCTTGACCTGGTCGATGCCTAAGTCAGCAACCAAAATAAACTTTCCGTCCGGTGTTCTTCTGGAACAGCTGATATGGGGGCGGAAATTTCTTTCTGCCACACTTCCAAGTCCCTTATGGAACACGCCTGTAACGATCTCTCCCACAGAGCCGTCTTCATTTAAATGCAGCACCGTACATTTCCCGTCATGATATCCTGATACGAACAGGTACTTATCCTCTGCATCCGTTGACAGATGACAGCCTCTCATTCCCTTAATGCTGGCAGAGTTTAGTTTTGTAATGGAACCGTTCTCATGAATTTGGAATGATACGACTCCTTCATCTGCGATGGAATAGAGTGTCTTTCCGTTGTTAGATGCCACCAGATAAGAAGAATTATCTACCTCAACCTCACACCTGGGGATAAAACTGCCCTTTTCCACATTCACATCATATACTGTAATCCCCTTTGCTTTTCCGTTGTAGGAATAGGAGCCTACATAAGCCATATATCTACCTTTCATCATCATATATCCTCCTGGGTTTTTCCTTGTGCAAACTACCAAATATCATATCATAAGATTCGACATTTGTTAAGGAAAAACTTGCGTAAAAAGTATTGACATAACAGGAAAAATAAGTATAATGTATCTTGCTGCCTGTTTATTATTACTAAACTTTCAGGTTATATTTATCGTCAGTTAGTATAAGTAAACTTTCGGCTTAACATAATAACAAGGAGGAGCATATGGATATCGGTGCAAAATTAAAAGAACTGCGTGTATTAAAAGGTCTGACTCAGGAAGAGCTGGCTGACCGCGCAGAACTCTCAAAGGGATTCATATCCCAGCTGGAAAGGGACCTAACCTCTCCCTCCATTGCAACTCTTATGGATATTTTACAATGCCTCGGCACCTCCATCGGGGAGTTCTTTAATGAGACCCCGGAGGAACAGATCGTATTCGGAAAGGGAGACTATTTTGAAAAATTCGACGGGGATTTGAAAAATGAAGTCTGCTGGATCATTCCCAACGCCCAGAAGAATATGATGGAGCCGATCCTTCTGACCCTGGAAGCCGGAGGACAAACCTACCCGGACAATCCCCATGAGGGGGAGGAATTCGGCTATATCCTACAGGGCAGCATTTCCATTCATATAGGAAATAAAACATATAAAGCCAAAAAAGGGGAATCCTTTTACTTTATATCAGATAAAAAACATTATTTAAGCAGCAAGGCCGGTGCGACACTCATCTGGGTAAGTTCCCCGCCAAGCTTTTGACAGGAGGATAAAAGGTCATGGGTCAGCCATTAATTGATTTACGGAATATTACAAAAAGTTTTGACGGTACCATGGTACTGGATGATTTGAATCTCTCTGTGAAGGAGAACACATTTGTTACCTTATTAGGACCCAGCGGCTGCGGCAAGACCACCACGCTCCGTATCATCGGAGGGTTTGAACGTCCCGGCAAAGGCCAGGTGATTTTTGAAGGACAGGACATTACGAACCTGCCTCCCAACAAGCGTCAGCTAAACACAGTTTTTCAGAAATACGCCTTATTTTCACACATGTCCAT
This sequence comes from Lacrimispora sinapis, assembly GCF_043633585.1. Taxonomy (NCBI): domain Bacteria; kingdom Bacillati; phylum Bacillota; class Clostridia; order Lachnospirales; family Lachnospiraceae; genus Lacrimispora; species Lacrimispora sinapis. The sequence continues at coordinate 3,235,589 of NZ_CP141832.1, forward strand.
AGCAGAGAACATTGCCTTTGGTTTAAAGATCAAGAATAAGCCAAAGAAGTACATCCAGGATAAGATCAAATATGCCTTAAAACTAGTGAATCTTGACGGCTACGAGAACCGTACCGTAAGCTCTTTAAGCGGCGGCCAGCAGCAGAGAATCGCCATCGCCAGAGCCATTGTCAACGAACCGAGGGTTCTTTTGCTAGACGAGCCTCTGGGCGCTTTGGACTTAAAGCTGCGCCAGGATATGCAGTATGAACTGATCCGTTTGAAAAATGAACTTGGCATCACCTTCATCTATGTGACCCATGACCAGGAGGAGGCCCTTACCATGTCAGATACCATTGTGGTCATGAACCAGGGCTATATCCAGCAGATGGGTTCTCCGGAGAACATCTACAATGAACCGGAAAATGCATTTGTGGCGGACTTTATCGGGGAAAGCAACATCATGCCCGGAATTATGCTGAGGGATGAGCTGGTGGAAATCTTCGGTGCCAAATTCGCCTGTGTGGACAAGGGCTTTGGCGTCAACAAACCGGTGGACGTTGTCATCCGTCCGGAAGACATTGATCTGGTCAAACCGGAGGAAGGCAGCCTTTTGGGAACGGTCACCCATTTGATCTTTAAGGGAGTCCATTATGAGATGGAGGTGACTTCACCCGACGGCTTTGAATGGCTGGTGCACAGCACAGATATGTTCCCCGTGGGCCAGAATGTGGGCATTCACGTGGACCCCTTTGATATCCAGATCATGCACAAGCCTGCTTCAGAAGATGAGGAGGCGGTTGGAATCAATGAATAAAAAATTATTATCCGGACCATATATCATATGGATGACCGGCTTTATCATCATTCCCCTGGCTTTGATCGTGTTCTACGGATTGACCGACCGGTCCGGGGCATTTACCCTGGCTAACGTCGTATCCATCACCACCTCGGAACATGCAAAGGCCCTATGGCTTTCCTTAGGACTTTCCCTTATCAGTACCGTGCTGTGTCTGGTCCTGGCTTATCCTCTTGCTATGATTCTGCGTTCCCGGGGAATGGGACAGGGAAGCTTTATTGTTTTTATTTTCATCCTGCCCATGTGGATGAACTTTCTTTTACGAACCCTGGCCTGGCAGACCTTGCTGGAAAAGAACGGAGTCATTAACGGAATCTTATCCACACTTCACCTGCCAAACCAGAACTTAATCAACACTTCGGGAGCCATTATCCTTGGCATGGTTTATAACTTCCTGCCCTTTATGGTTCTTCCTATTTATAATGTGCTGATGAAAATTGATGACAATGTGGTCAGTGCAGCCAGAGACCTGGGGGCCAATTCCTTGCAGGTATTCGTCCGGATTCTGCTGCCCCTCAGCATTCCAGGGATCGTGAGCGGAATTACCATGGTTTTCGTTCCGTCTCTTACCACCTTTGTTATCTCAAACCTGCTGGGCGGAAGCAAGATTCTTTTGATCGGCAATGTCATTGAACAGGAATTCACAAAGGGGAGCAACTGGAACTTAGGCTCCGGCCTTTCTCTGGTCTTGATGGTCTTCATCCTGATCAGCATGGCGCTTATTGCCAAATACGACAAGAATGGGGAGGGAACCGCATTTTGATGAACAGAAAACTTGATTTTATCAAACGGAGCTTACAGGATTTTTATCTGGTGATCATTCTGCTGTTTCTTTACGCACCGATTTTCACCATGGGAGTCCTCTCCTTTAACAGCTCCAAGTCCCGTACCCAGTGGGGCGGTTTTACCTTCAGCTGGTACAAAGAGCTGTTTTCCAGCAGCACCATAATGACAGCCCTTTACAATACGCTTTTGATCGCTTTTCTATCTTCTCTGATCGCGGTCATCATCGGAACGGCAGCTGCCATTGCCATCAACAGCATGGACCGTGTTCCCCGCTCTCTTTTGATGGGGATCACCAACATTCCCATGCTCAATGCGGATATCGTAACAGGAATCTCCCTCATGCTGGCATTTATCGCCTTTGGAATCTCTTTGGGATTCCAGACCATATTGATCGCACATATTACCTTTAACATTCCGTATGTCATATTGAGCGTCATGCCGAAGTTAAAGCAGACAGATAAAAGTACCTACGAAGCTGCCATGGATTTAGGAGCCACCCCGGCTTCGGCATTCTTTAAGGTCGTGTTCCCGGACATCCTTCCGGGCGTGCTTTCCGGTTTTCTGCTGGCATTTACCATGTCTTTGGATGATTTTATCATCACCCATTTCACAAGAGGGGCCGGCATCAATACGTTATCGACACTCATTTACAGCGAAGTGCGCCGCGGCATCAAGCCTTCCATGTACGCACTTTCAACCATCATCTTTGCAACGGTGCTGGTGCTTCTTTTAATCACCAATTTTGCACCCAAAAAGAAAAAATAACAGGAGAATATGTACATGAAAAAAAGTCTATTGAGAATTCTCGCATTTGGTACCTTGACCGTTCTCTCCCTCTCTCTGCTGAGCGGCTGCGGGAAACAAAGCTCCAAAGCAGGAAGTGCCGGAGAAGTTTATGTTTACAACTGGGGCGAATACATTGATGAATCCGTCATCGAACAATTTGAAAAAGAAACCGGAATCAAGGTCATCTATGACTTATTTGAGACCAATGAAGAGATGTACCCGGTCATTGAAGCGGGCGGCGTAAAATACGATGCGGTCTGCCCTTCCGACTATATGATCCAGAAGATGGCGGAAAACAATCTTCTGTCTGAGATCAATTTTGACAACGTTCCAAACATCAAGGAGATTGACCCTAAATACATGGAGATGTCCAAAAGCTTTGACCCGGAAAACAAATATTCCGTTCCTTACTGCTGGGGGACCGTAGGGATTCTCTATAACACCAGCATGGTAGACCCAAAAGATGTACCTACCAAATGGTCTGATTTATGGGATGAGAAATTCAAAGACAACATTCTGATGCAGGACAGCGTCCGGGATGCCTTCATGGTGGCTTTAAAGTCCCTGGGATACTCTATGAACACCACCAATGAAGCGGAGATACAGGAAGCAAGGGATTTGCTGATCAAGCAGAAACCGCTGGTACAGGCTTATGTCATTGACCAGGTACGGGATAAGATGATCGGCGGCGAGGCTGCATTAGGCGTGATCTACTCCGGGGAAATGCTTTATATCCAGAATGAAGTAAAGGATTTAAACCTTGATTATTCCTTAGAGTATGTGATTCCGGAGGAAGGAACCAACCTCTGGCTGGACTCCTGGGTCATTCCTGCCAATGCTCCCAACAAAGAGAATGCGGAAAAATGGATCAACTTCCTGAGCCGCCCTGATATCGCAAAGAAGAACTTTGATTACATCACCTATCCGACTCCAAACAAAGGGGCCTTTGACCTTCTTGATCCGGAAATAAAGAACAATAAAGCTCTGTTCCCGGATGAGAACATGTTAAAGACCAGCGAGGTTTACAAGTATCTTGGGGATGAAGTGGATTCCCTTTATAATGAAGCGTGGAAAGAAGTAAAATCCAATTAAACCCATTAAAATAGAAGCGGAAATTCTGGTTTATGAACCGGAGTTTCCGCTTTTATAATAAATTTTACTCTTTTCCTAAACTCTCAAATAATTCTAAATATGTATTATAATTTTTCTTATAAAGCGCTTCTAAATCATGTCTCCCTACTGTTTGAAAATCCTTAATGCCTTTATCAAAAGCTTTAAAAAGATTGACACGATCTGTACGCCCTGCGTTTCTTATTTCTGCAGGCAAGGAACTAAGACCCATTATCTTCTCACCAATTCCATAATGGGAGGCCAAAGATTGTAATTCAACAATGGTGGCATTCTTTGGATTTATGTCATTTATGGAAATCGTTTGCTCAAACTCATCTCCATTCTCATCTACCCCCTTTGCGGTCACCAGAGGATTTTCTTTCGTTGAGCCCTCCGCATATTCAAGATAATAAGATAATCCTGTCCCATTTCCGCCAGAATACAACGCTCCCTTTTTTAGGTACATCTTATAACCAGAAGAATGATCTGGCACTTTGATGACTCTTTCATCCTTCGGGCGATCTGAAGCAGGGGATGAAAAGTCTTTATTACCCAAACCTTTCTTTGGGCTATAAGACTTATTTATTACGGTAAGCAGATCAGCTGATATCATAAAAAACCTCCACAAGTAAAATTACTTTCTCCTTATGCATGAATCACAACAGGATTGCCGTTTCTGTCAATAAGTTCCATACTTCCTGGTACACACATCGCATCCAGAATCTTTTTTATAGTTCCATTTTCTCCATACATTTCAAGTATATTCAAAACATGACATTTTTCAACTCAAAGGTCAAAATTATACGCTTTCAGTGCCAAAATTTGTATTGTTTCAGATAACACTAAATTTTATCATTCCAAAAAAAAACAGACTCCCGGAATCTCAATCCAGAAATCTGCATTTTTTATTTATAATTGGTTATCAGCACTTCCACTGTAACGGCATTCCGCTCTTTGAACTGATAATTGCAGTTGGAATAAGTCTTATCAATGTAATGAATGTGATACTTCTTACTCCATTCAATCAAAAGATCGTTAGACAGTCCCTTGTGATACAGCACATTGGATAAAGCAAACCGGACCCCTCTGGCATCCAGAGTGTCCAGCAGTTCCAAAAGCTCCCGTTCTTCCTTTTCCTTCCAGTCCTTAAACCCACGGTTGCCGTCGTTATAATTACCTGTGGAAATCAAATAGGGCGGGTCACAGTAAACCAGATCTTCTTTACCAAGACCGGAATAATCCAGCTCTGTAAAATCCAGATTAGAAAATTCAATGTTTTTATTATGAAGTGCCTCACAAAACTGAGTTAAGTTCTTTTCGATGCTGCCATTAAAGGAACTCCGGTTTCTTCCAAAGGGAGAATTGAACTCATGGCTGTTATTAAAGCGGATCTGATGATTAAAGGCATAACAGGTCAGTACAAAAAGCCGGGTTAAATCCTTTGTCTTATTATAGTCCGACCGCAGGGCATAGTACCCTTCCGTATTCTGCTGGGTCAGCCCGTATTCTTCAATCAGTCCCTTAATTTCATCTAGGAGTTCGTTTATTTCCGTTTTTTGAAACAGTTTAAATAAATCAATTAAATATGTGATTTGGTCGTTGCAAATGATCCGTTCTGCCTCGGCATTGATGCCTACGTTAAACCCCCCTGCAAAAACATCCACAAAGGTTCTGATATCCTTTGGAAATGCCTGGAAAACAGGCTCTAAAATCTTAAACTTTCCCCCGGTATAGTTGAGAGGACTTTTTATAAACATGGCGGCACCTGCTTCTCAATATAAAACAGAAGCTCCTTCAACCGCTCTGTTTCCTTTACCTTCCGGCTCTTATACCTTCTGTAAGGGATCTCATAGACTTTAAAAGTCTCCGGCTTTCCGCAGGCTTTCATGACTTCTTCGATCTCCTTTACGCTCATAAGCCCGTCCGTACTGTAGCTCAGTATGATATGGGTAAACCTGGCATTGGTGAGGAGCTTTTCAAAGGCAGGAAGCACCTTCGCTTTCATGCAGAATTCTGATTTCTGCCCTGTGTCGGGCCGCTGTCCGGTCACGCCCCGCACCTGGGGATAATCATAGCGGGCCGCTGTCTCAAGTACATGGTAATTGGATAGATACTGGCGGGCATTATACGGCGGATCAATGTATAGGATGTCTCCCTCGAGCCGGGTCAATAGCTCCGCTCCGTCCTCGTTGTAGCACTTATTCTCCTTGCCGTTGTGGGTGACGGGAAGACGGAAAAGCTCGTACCGTTTATAGCTGCGCCTCTCCCAGGTCTTATGAAATGCACCATAAGTCCCTGAAGTATTGGACACAAAAGGAATTCCCTCCACGATGCAGGCAACCAGATAATAATATTCATGGTCGTTTAATAAACCAGCCGCCTTCCAGTCCTCCACGCTGCATCTGGCAAAGTCGATGCGAAGGGCATTCTCATCGTTTAAATACATACGTCCCCCCTCAGGGGCATAGGTATTCTGAAAAAAGCGGCGCTCCTTTGGAAGCTCCTCTAAATGTTTTTTCTCTCTTCCGTTAAAGTACTCCACCGGATCTTCAATTCCCAAAGTCTCTTTTAAAAGAGCAAACCCGGGCATGCTGTCATTCTCAACGGTAGCCCGCTGCAGCACGTAGGAAAAGTACAGCAGGTCATTGGAACAGACCTGATACCACTGTTTAAAATATCTGGCAACCGCAGCGGTCCCGGAAAATATATCACAAAAGCTTTTCGCCTCTGGCGCTTTATCATCAATCACCTGTTTGATCTGGTCCAGCAGCAGTGTCTTGCTTCCAATAAATCTCATTCTTTTCTTGCTCCCATTTCTTTTAACCTGCATATCATTATAAAGGAAAATGAGAAAAAACACAAGAAAAGATAAGGGTCTAAATGAGACCGTCCCCATTCTCTTTCATTTGCTTCCGCTCTCTTTTAAAGGCATACATCCGTTCATCTGCCATTTTCAAAACACTTTCCGGAAGAACATCTGTTCCCGTTTCAACATATACTACGCCGTAGCTGATGGACATGGGATATTTTTTATCTCCCGAAGCCAGATTCCGGTCAATGGCAGCCAGTCTTTCGGCGGCAGTCTGCTGGCTGCAGCCTTTATATAACACCACAAATTCATCTCCGCCGTACCGGCAGGTGAAATCTTCTTCACAAGCTGATTTTTTTATTTCCTCTGATACCAGCTTTATATATTCGTCCCCGTGTAAGTGTCCATCCTGGTCATTGATCTGCTTTAAATCATCAAGATCAATCATGCAGATGGAGAAGGGGATGCCACTTTTAATGTAATTGTCAATGGTCTTCAGACAATTTCTCCGGTTATTAAGTCCTGTCAGCTCGTCTTTGTATGCCATGACCTCCAAATATGCTTCAGTTTCTTTCTGACAGGTAATATCTGTAATAAGATGAACCACCGCTTTTTTATCCTCCCAAAGCAACGAATATGCTTTAACCTGAAAAATCTTATCATGGAAACACCGAAACTCGTACCGCTGTTCTGCCTCCTGTCCGTGGCAGGATTGAATTCTTGCCATAAACGGACAGTCTTTTTCACAGACGATCCCTCCGGTCTCCGGGTCATAAAACCGTTTTTTAGCCAGTTTATTGACATATAGGATCTCTCCGGTTTCTTCTTCTGTTACGATCACCCATTCCTTTAAACGATCCAAAATGGATACCAGAAGGGTATTGAATTTCTTTTCTTTTTCCAGCTGGACAGACACTTCATGAAACAGTCCGGAAAAAGCACTTGTAAAATTTCTCTTTTGTCTGTAATTTTCCTTTATCACCTGCTTGACCTGCCCGATGATTTGTTTTATGGAGGCATAAAGCGGTTTCCGCCCAGCCTGGCTTTTGTCCTCAAGCTTTCCGCCGGCCGGCCTGTTCCATATCATATTGCAGATCTGCTCCAAAAGAGTGTTCGCATCTTTTTCCGTCATTTATTACACCTTCACTCAATGATTGACCTTTGCTTCAGACTGGTTTCCATGGAAAATAACGTTGTTCACGTCTCACCGTACCGGTTTGACAATTCCATTTTTATGGTATACTCTAACAGCCGGTGCATTTTCCCGTCCGTCTGCTACATCTCCTGCCAACTACCAGGAGAATTTACGCTTCTCACCCGTATGAAAGATATTAAACATATGCTTTCTACCTCCCTTCTGAAACACGTTACTCCGTTAGCAGACCTTTTTGCCTGGACTATAAGAGAACTGAATGGTTACGGATATGAGAAACAGGGGATATACGATTAATATATTCGCAGCCCTTGTTTATTTTGTATGAATATTGGTATTTGCTGTCTGTACGCATTTTATTTTATCTGACAAAAAGGTGTACCTTTTTATATCTGATCTTCAATCCCCCATCCTCTCATTTTTATTGTTGAAATATGGCGAAATTATGATTATAATCATAATATGGTTGATTTTACTCAATAAAAATGAGAGGATGGGGGATTGAAGATCATGTCAAAAAGGTACACCTTTTTAGCAACGTGGTATGCTTGTCTTATTTTAAAATCTGCGTTTTCTGCCATACTAGAAACGACTGGAGGTTTTAAATACAATATGAACAATTTTTATGGCTATGTGAGAGTATCAACCCTTGACCAAAACGTAGAGCGGCAATTGGTTGAGCTTATTAAATGGGGAGTATTGGAAAAGAACATTTATTGCGATAGATTGTCAGGTAAGGACTTTAACAGGCCCCAGTATCAGAAATTAAAGCGGAAATTAAAAGCAGGTGACGTACTTGTTGTAAAAAGCATTGACCGGTTGGGAAGAAATTATGAGGACATTCAGAAGGAGTGGCGGGAAATTGTAAAATTAAAAAGAGCAGATATTGTCATTATTGACATGCCCATACTTGACACCCGGACCAACAAGGATCTGATCGGAACCCTGATCTCTGACATCGTTCTGCAGCTTCTCTCCTATGTAGCCCAGGCAGAAAGAGAGAACATCAAACAGAGACAGGCGGAGGGAATCGCCATCGCCAAGGCACAGGGCCGGCATCTGGGACGTTTTCCCTCTCCTCTTCCGGAGGAGTTTTATCCGGTTTACGAAAAATGGAAGCAGAGGGAATACAGCCTTAAAACGGCAAGCAATGCACTTGGAATCACAATCAGTCAGTTTCGTACGATGATAAAAAAACATAAAAACAGTGAAAAGAACACCTGACTTGAAAAAACCTGGTGATCTGTGTTAAAATGAGTAAAGATTAAGCTGAAAGAAGGTGTTGTTATGAAGATTCAAGAATCTGCAGAAAACTATCTGGAAGCCATTTTGATGCTTCATAAACGAAACGGTCATGTGCGGTCCATTGACATTGCCGGAGAACTGGATTTCTCCAAGCCAAGCGTCAGTGTAGCCATGAAAAATCTCCGTGAGAACGGATACATTGAAGTTGATGAAAATGGCTACATCTCTCTGCTGCAGGCAGGACAGGAAATTGCAGAAAAGATGTACGAACGCCACACCTTACTGTCCGACTGGCTCATCACTCTGGGCGTTACCCCACAGGTAGCCATTGATGATGCCTGCCGGATCGAACATGTGATCAGTGCGGAAAGCTTTGCGGCCATCAAAGACCATGTGAATAAGGATAAAAAATCATAAAAAACCGTGTGTAAGTCTGAATTTTGCTTACACACGGTTTTTTATGTTCTGTTGTTCCATATCAGAAACCAGGAAACGGTGGGGTTACCGGAATGGCCCAGGCACTATGGACCGGTACGGGTCCTTGGCCTCCATATTCCTGGACACCTTGATTTCTTTTGCAACATCTTTGCCAATGGCCACCCGTTTTTCTCCCACACCAAGAATCACACTTCCATAATATTCCCCTACCACACGGACGGTCATTCCTTCCTTTAGCTCATAGCTTTGCATAATCTTGGTGGTATGAGGATCGCACATCATCCAGTTGATGGTGTAGGTATCTCCTATTTTTACATCTTGCAGCGATTGCATTGGTTCCCTCCGTCATTTAAAAGTTCAGAGTTATTTTAACCAATCCAACCTGGGAAATACGCTTCCCGGATAAGTCCGCCTTTTTATTTTTAAAATTCAACTCCCAGATAAGTCAAGGTGCCGTAGGCATAGCTCCGGTACAGCAGCTTAGGAGCCTCCGTCTGCCCGCTGCCCATTGCAATAAAAAGGGGAACGATATGTTCTTCCCGGGGCACTGCCAGCCTGGCATGAGGGGCAAGAGCCTGATAATCAAACAGCTCCTTACGGCTTACGTGTGTTATTTTTTCAATCAGCCAGTCATCAAATTCCACCGCCCAGGATTCCGGTTTTATGGCATTTGCATTTATGGTTCTCAAATTATGAACGGTGGAACCGCTTCCGATGATGAGGATATCTTCTTCCGCCAGAGATTTTAATGCTTCTCCAAGGCGAAACTGTTCCTCCATGGGCCGGAAGGGGTTGACGGATATCTGAACTACAGGAATTTCTGCTTCCGGGTACATGATGGAAAGCAAAGACCAGGTTCCGTGGTCCGCGCCTCTTTTCTCATCAAGATTGGCTGGAATGTTCTTGTCCTCCAACAGCTGCTTTACTTTTTTGGCAAGTTTCGGGGAACCTTTTGCCGGATACTGCTTCCGATAGAGTTCTTTTGGGAATCCATAGAAATCGTAAATCATATCGTAGGTTCCTTCTATCGAGGAAATGGCAGTAACCTCTGTTTCCCAGTGGGCCGTAAACAGTACAATGGCTTTTGGTTGACGCTGCTTTCCAATTTCTTTTAAAAAACGGGTAAAATCATTCTCTTCTAATACAAGATCCGGTGCTCCATGGCATAAAAACATAGGATGTATCATCATTATTCTCCTTTCGTCCGGTAGAATGCGGCATACTTGGTACGCTATACTCTATTTATAACAGGATTTTTCAACAAGTTCAACAACACTCTGTTGATTCAAAAAAAAATACCAATGGCGTTATTTCATCCATTGGCTCTTTTCTAACCGGTCTTTTTCATAAATACAGATGGAGTTTCTTAATTTCTTTGCATCATACAGTGCGTGATCCGAGTGAATAAAAAGACGGGTCGCATCAATATAAGGAGCGTAAGCCGCAAGCCCGAAGCTGGCAGTCAGCTTGATCTGGGGGTGATCCTTTAAACTCAGTTCTTCCACCTGTCTTCTTATTCTGTCACAGATGCTGACAGCCTCCTCCATGGTCACATTTTCAAACAGCAGGCAGAATTCGTCTCCCCCGTACCGGAATGGAGTATAATGCCTTTCATTTTCCGTTAAAATCCTGGCAAATTCTTTTAAGCACCAGTCACCGGCGGAATGCCCCCAGCTGTCATTGATTCCTTTAAAATAATCAATGTCTGCAGTTGCAAGGATACAGGTCTCAAAGGAATCCTGTTCTTCCAGAGCGCCAAGCGCCTCATGCATGGCCTTCCGGTTATAGATGCCGGTCAGTTCATCCCGGTTAATGCTCTGTTTCAGCTCATACCGTTCAATCTCTTTTTGATAACTGGCTTCATTCTTCTTTTTTTCAAACCGGATCACTACCATACATGCCGCGGAAAAAGCAAATAAAACAAGTATGGATACGAGAAAATCTCCGAATTCAAGCATGCTGTCAAACACATAGGGCTTCATCGGATTCCACCTTATAAAAATCTCTGATACTGCAATGGAAATAATGCTCATGGCTGCAGTAATGCTGGTCAGCCAATAATCGGCGTAGATTGTGGTCAGCATGATCGCCCCTGTAAAAATATAATAAATCGCCGTTAACCTGCTGTGAACACAAAAGAGAACGAAACAAATAAAAACAAATACAAGAGAAACCGTATAGATCTTCTGCTCCTGAGATAAATATTTGGATCTCAGTGCCCAGGTCTCTACTCCGATGCAGATAAAATTGAGACTGCTGGGCACTGCAATGTACTTGAAGATATATCGTTCAGTGGGAATCGTAACCAGATCAGAACCTACAAACAGCAGACTTAACAGACATTCCACAATGACAGCAAAAACCACTACACCAATGGTGGTTTTGTAATGCAGCAACAGCCAGTCTCTGTCGATCCGTTTATCGCCCTTCTCCATTTCCGTAAGACTGGCAGTTTCAAGATTCTCTTTTTTCATACGATTGCCTTCTCCCAAACCATAAGCTCCTTCTTTATAAATCTATCACCCATAGTATCATAACAGTTTGGTATATTCAATCATTCGTTGCTTAAATTACGGAAGAGATCCTGCCCATAACAATGGTATCATAAAAGCGTCCGTCAGAAAGAAGCTTATCAAACCTTAACAGCCCCTCCACTTTAAATCCCATATCCATGTACAGGAGAATGGCCTTTTTATTGGTTTCCAAAACGCTTAATTCCATTTTTTTAATTCCGTTTTTATCTGCCCAGGCAATGGATTGCAGCAGAAGGTTTTTACCGATCTGATGTCCCCAGTAATCCTTTCTGACACACACTCCAAACGTCACTTTATGGGACAGCCGTTTTAAGGAACTTCCCTCGCATCTGGCAAAACCTATGGGGATATCATCGACTACCGCCACCAGAAACAAATGATTTGGTGCCTCCAAATCCTCTTTGATCTGCCGGCTGCAATCGGCCTGGCTTTGCAAATGTTCTCCTGCTTCCCTGTCCAGGTTTTCCGTTTCTCCGTCAATCATGACTCTTAACTCCGGCAAATACACTGCATCTGCTTCTGCAGCGGAACGAATGATATAGTTTAAACCATGTACCTGATATTTCTTTGATTCTATTTTCATACTCTACCCCTTTTCCGGCCGGAAAACCATGCTCCGGCCCTTGTCTTATGTTTATTTGATGATGCTTGCCTGGTTGCGCCCCTTTTTCTTGGACTGGTAAAGTGCATCATCGGCACGATTTATCGCGTCTGTATAATCTTCGTCAGTATCCCGGAAAAAGGAAATGCCCACAGAAACGGTAACATTTAATTCCTTGTTTCCATCCCCTACTTTTAAATCGGCAATTTTAGACAAATACTTATCACAAAATTCAAATGCTGCTTTTTCTTTCATACCATATAGGATAATAATGAACTCGTCTCCGCCCCAGCGGATGATTTTATCGGAGCTTCTCAAATAATCTTTTGATACATTCACAAATTTTACCAGTACCAGATCTCCGACCGAATGCCCGTATTTATCATTGATGTATTTGAAATGATCCAAATCACACATCATGATCCCCGGTCCGGTACCCAGCTTCTTATATTTGTTAAACGCCTGCCGCAAGTCTTTTGTTCCGCTTCTGCGGGTCTCTGCTCCAGTCAGCGAATCCACATTCAGCTCGGATTCCATCAAGTGCTTTGACTTCCAATGATATAGATTTTCAATCATGGAAATGGAGCCTAAACCGATGCCAAGTATGAATACCAACAGCAATACCAGCAAAAAAGTAAGCCTGGATACCATGCCCCTGCTTTCCCGGTTGATCTGGTCCAGATAAGGATTAAGATCATCCAGGTACAGGCCCATACCAATGACCCAGTTATAGTCTTTATACAACTTGGAGTAGGCCAGCCTTTTGGAGCCCTCTCCTTTTTCCTTGTCTTTCAGATTGTAGGTAAAAAAAAGCTCTCCATCCCGGTTGATTCCATCAAGTTCCGTCCGATAAGGAAACGTACCTGCAACATCAGAGGTGCCTGCGGAAAAATATTTTCCCACATTCTCCGGCATGTCCGTACAGATCCTGCCTACGGCATAATTCTCTCCACCCTTATAATCCAGTATTTCATTGATCCAGATATAGGAGCTGCCGTTAAACTGAACACGTTTGATGGTTTGGAAGATATCCTCTTTTACCAGATTTTCCGTATAATCCTTTGTGACTCCGATGAGGAACCGGTATGATCCATGTTCGGATGTTTGATAGGAAGTAAAGGTTTTTGAATTTTTATAGACCGTATCTTCCCAGGAGGCCCCGCAAATATTCTTGGGGTCATAGACCGCCTTTTTCTCTGACTCATCCCAAAGGACCGCCGTGATGGATTTATAATCGGGGTTGTTATTGAAAAAACCGATAAAAAAATCACAAAATTCCCGGTCCGAAAGCTCCATCTTCAAATTGATGACTGCACATGTCCTGTTTACGAACTTTTCCATATATAAAGATTTTCCGGTCCGTTTCATATCTATTTCAGAAACCAGATTATTGACCGTATCCTTTAAGAAATCTTTCTTTATGTTGTAGATCGTTTCTTTTGATTCCTTGATGTAGATCTCCCCGACCTTATCAATGGAAAACAAATAAAAGCACACCATAACCACACAGATGATACTGCTGATTACCGTTAAAAGCAATGTATATTTACGACGGATAACCACTCCCCCCTTTCCCCTTATTCGTTGTTTCTAAAGGCGGAAAAGCCGCACCCCATACCAGGTTAATCAGAATTAGTATAACACATGGATAATCAATTGTCTTATGCTATAACTAATAAAAATTATTAATATTACATCCAAAAATGGGAAAAATCAGCCAGAAGAAGGATGGCAAAGAGGGCGTCCCAAAAGCAGAAATACTGCAAGGGGACTCCCTCTTAAAACAGATGCTTCCAGTTTTTTCTTTTAATGAAAAATTCCGCTGGCCGCCATCATGATGACAGGAATGGTGACCAAAGACAGGGCCGTGGTTATGGCAAGAAGCCTGGAAGCGTACTGGCTGTCCTTTTGATACTGCAGCGCGAACATGGTTCCCATGGCTCCGCTCGGACATGCGGCTGCAACCAGAATGGTGATTCCAATGACCCGGTCCGCCCGGACTGCCATAAGAAAAAGCAGGGTCACAAGCGGAACCAGAATCAGCTTCGCCGCACTCAATAAATAGGTACCAGGAGTCTTTAAGCAGGATATGATGTTGCTTTCTGCCAGATTCATGCCGGATATGAGCATGGCGGCCGGTGTATTCATGTCAGCGATCATGGATATAGGGGCTTTGATCACAGCTGGAAAACGAAGCCCTGTTATAAAAAATACCAATCCCGCAACAATAGCTATGGTGGAAGGCTGAATGAGATTTTTCAATGTTGCCCCGGGGCTTTTTGCCTTTCCGCTCATGAGCATGATTCCATGGGACCAGACAAACACATTAAACACCGTGATATAGGCGGTCATATAAAAGACACCTTGTGCACCTAACAGTGCCTGAATGAGCGGTATCCCGATAAATCCGCAGTTGGAATAAACGATGGACATCCGTTCCACTGCCATGTGGGGGCGTCCCCTTTCCGGGACCACCAGCTTTGCAATAAGAATCGCTGCCAGAAAGCTGACGACCGATCCCCCCGCAGTCAGCAAAAGTCCTATCAGACGGTCCTTGTCAAAATCTATCTGATAAGACAGGAGGATCACGCATGGAGAGATCACATTCAAAAGGAGGGAGGTCAGACGACTGCCGGTACCGCTGTCTGCAATGCCTGCCTTAAAGGTAAATACCCCAATAAACAGGATCAAAAACATTTCAATGATATTTTTTGCTGTAATAAAGGCCAAGTCCATGATTTTCTCTTTTCCGTTTAGTCCCCCAAAGCCTTTTTGACCTGAGCGATGACCTTGGCACCGTCCATGGTCCCGTAAGCCTGCATATCAATGCATTCAATGATCTTACCAGGACAGTCTTTTTCCACCTTCCCCTTACTGAAACGGACCTGGGGGCCAAGAAGGATGATATCCGCTTCCGGCCCCTTTTCTCTGGCACTTGCAAGCGCATAGGCATTGATCCTGCATTCATAATTCTCTTTTGCCGCTGCCTCTTTCATCTTATTGACCAAAAGGCTGGTGGACATTCCAGCCGCACAAAACAATACGATCGTTCTCATACCATACCCCTTTCTATGCCGTCTTTATTTTTTAAAATATCAATCATTTCCTTACACAGATCCATGACCGTCATGGCATTCATCAGATGATCCTGGGCGTGTACCATCAGTAAGCCCACCTCCACTTTATTGCCGTTTAATTCATTCTGGATCATCTCTGTCTGGATCTCATGGGCTTCCAGAATCGTCTGATCTGCTTCCTCCATTAGTGCATCCGCGCGCAGATAGTCACCGCACTTTGCCGCCCGCAGCGCTTCGATGGCAGTACTTCTGGCATTTCCTCCGCTGACTACGAGCTTCATAACAATCATTTCAATATCCATTCCTATGCTGCCTCTCTCTCTTAACCTGTAATTATGAGCTTTAAAAAGGTTATCATGGATACCATAATCATCATGGTCCACACCCATTTTTCAGACCTGCGAAACGACGATGCTTTGTTCCAGACACGGTATAACCCGTAGGGCGGAAAAAAGATAATCCACAGATACGACAGCATTCTCTCTCTGGAGAAAACATCCTCCATCCCGGTCTCCTGTATTCTTGTTTCTATCCGTTTCTCAGACGCTTTTTTTCTTCTCATAATCACCTCATGGTTTAAATGTTTCACTCTCTGTTTCGATCCTTTGCTTGTTAGCCGCAAGCACAAACGGAATGTAAACCACAAACGCCAGAAGGATACAGATGATCTGGGTGACTGCGGCTCCGATGCTCCCGCCGGAGCAAAGGAACGCCATGAGTCCGGGCGGTGTGGTCCAAGGTGCATTTACTACCATTCTACCTGCAAAACCAAGGTTTGTCATTGCATAGGCAAAGGTGGCTGATACTGCCGGTGCAATCATGAACGGAATGGCCATGATCGGGTTCATAACAATAGGAAGACCAAAGATAAGCGGCTCATTGATATTAAAAAATGCACAGGGAAGAGCCAGCTTTGCAATGGCCTTATAATCCGCTCTCTTTGAAAAGATCATGATGGCAATGATAAGGCCGCCTGTAATGCCTGCTCCGGTCACAGTAGAAAAGCAGGACATAAACGGGGTATTGATGATATTGGGTATGGCGGCACCTGCTGCATAAGCCGTTTCGTTTTCTGCAAAGGCCGCCAGCAGAATGGGCTCGTAAACCGCTTTTGTCACCTGGGTCCCATGCAGACCGAAGGACCATAAAAGTGTGGTAATGAAAATCAGGGTTATGTATCCGGGGAAACTCGTTAAAATATTGGATAACGGCTTCTGGATAAAGGCTGTAATGGCATGAAACAGGGACATTCCTGTAATCATTTCAAACACCATGCCAGCGCCTGAAATGATGATAATGGTGATCAGGGACGGAAACAGGATGGTAAAGGACCTTGCCACGTTAGGAGGTACACTGTCGGGCATACGAATCTCCAGTTTTCCGCTTTTTACCAGCCTGCAGTAGATTTCCGCTGCCGCAAGGGAAGCAAACATGCCCACGAACAATCCCTGTGCATTGGTATACATTCTGGACAGAACGTTGGCCACCACGACCTCACTTCCGTCAGCTGCTTTTCCTGTTTCGGAAAAAGCACAGAGGGAAATATAAGCGCCCAGAGCCACCACCGGCAGGGCCTTATCCGTGATTCCGTAATGTTCCCCCAGCTCCATGGCGATCAGGATCACACAGCCAATGGCAATGAAGTTCATGGTTCCATAGTTTGCCGCTGTAAACATGGGATTCAGTTTTCCCAGAAAGCTCATTCCGGGAACATTGGCAAGGCTGAAGTAGCCTGGCGTGGTGCTGCAGATAACATTTGAAAAAAGGGTGCAGAACGAACCAATGATAATAATAGGCAGCAGGCTCATAAATGCATTTTTAATGGCTGCCAGATGTCTTTGTGTCTGCATGACGCCTGCGGCCGCAAGCAGACCGTTCATTAATTTTTCTTTCATCTTCTCCTCCATCTCCACCGTCTTTTACGGTCATGATTTTAGGGACCTAAGAGTCTTTCTTTAAGCCCTCCCCACTTTTCACGCGCCAATGTAGATGCTCTGCAAAACCCACGGTTTTTATTGTGCATGATTACTGCTTTCCATGGTTTTACAAGCGTTTATTTGTGCGTATTTACATGGTACCATACTTTTTTTCAGAACTCCATGTTGTCTTTTTCCAATTTCATAATGGCATTTTTTTCTTCTCTTATCAAAGAAACAACCACCACGATCAAATTGGAAAAACTGTGCTTTGAGATTATTTTTCAGCTTTGTTATAATCTTTTTATAACCGCTACCCGGATTGTTTGTTTACTGGAGTCCGGTTTTCACTTCAATTTATAAAGAGGAGGGGGATACATGAAACAACAAAGAACATTCCCGGAGGGCTTTCTCTGGGGCGGAGCAACGGCTGCCAACCAGGTGGAGGGCGGCTGGCGGGAGGGAGGAAAAGGGATCTCTGTGTCGGACTGCGCCAAGGCCCGCTTTGATACGGAGGTGACCAATTATAAGACACACAACCAGGTGACATCAAAAGATATAGAAGAAGCGCTTGCCACCGATGATGAAGTCTATTATCCCAAACGCCATGGATCAGACTTTTACCACCATTACAAAGAAGATATCCGGTTATTTTCGGAAATGGGCTTTAAGGTCTACCGGATGTCCATTGCCTGGTCCCGGATCTTTCCCAATGCCGACGATGCCGAACCAAACGAGGAAGGGCTGAAATTCTATGACCAGGTGTTTGATGAGCTTCATAAATACGGCATTGAACCTCTGGTGACCATGTCCCATTATGAACCTCCCATCAATCTGGTCCTAAGTTACAAGGGCTGGTATTCCAGAGAGGCCATCGGCTTCTTCACCCGGTTTGCAGAGACCATCTGCACCCGCTATAAGGATAAGGTGAAATACTGGCTTACCTTCAATGAAGTGGACTCCATGATCCGCCATCCTTATACCACCGGTGCCCTGGTGGAGGACCGTTTTCCCGGACAGAATTTTGAGGAAGTGATCTTTCAGGCCATGCATCATCAGTTTGTCGCCTCCGCCCTTGCAACCAAAATCTGCCACGAGATCATTCCAGACTCTATGGTTGGCTGTATGCTGACTAAGCTGACCTATTATCCTTATACCTGCAAGCCGGAGGATGTACTGGAGGCTCAGCAGACCATGCGCAGCACCTACTGTTACAGCGATACCCAGGTCTTCGGAGAATATCCGGCCTATTTGCTTTCCCGTTTTAAGAACAATGGAATCCATATCAAAATGGAGGAAGGGGATGAAGCTGTCATGAAGGCCCATCCCGTTGATTTCGTGTCCTTCTCCTACTATCACTCCTCCTGCGCCGCCAGGGACACCTCTCATTTGAATGTGACGGCAGGCAACACCATCCATGCGATTAAAAATCCTTATCTTAAGTCTTCCGACTGGGGCTGGCAAATCGACCCCACCGGTCTGCGGATCTCCATGGTGGATCTTTATGACCGCTACCGCAAACCGTTGTTTATTGTGGAAAACGGTCTGGGTGCCGAGGATATATTAAAGGAGGACGGCTCCATTGACGATTCGTACCGCATCGCCTATTTAAGGGAACATTTGAAGGCAGTGGCAGACGCCATTGCAGAGGATGGGGTTGTGTGTCTTGGGTATACGTCCTGGGGCTGTATCGACCTTGTTTCCGAATCCACCAAGCAGATGTCCAAGCGCTATGGCTTTATCTACGTGGACTGCGACGATTACGGAAAAGGGACGTATCAACGGTTTAAGAAAAAATCCTTTGACTGGTATAAAAAAGTGATCGAGACCAATGGTTCCAGTCTTTATACAGAAGAATAACGGCGGAAAAACAGAGGATGCACCAACGATGGCTGGGCACCCTCTGTTTTTCATTTCACAGCACCTTTGGAAGCTGTGCTTCGATATCACTCATGGCTTCGATAAACGCATCATAATCCTGTTTCTTTACCAGATCCTGTATCTGCCTCTGATTTAAGAGAAAAGCGGCGGTCATCTGGTAAAAACGCTGCAGCTCTGCGCTGGTATGATCCTTATTGGCAATGGAGACCAGAAAAACGGCCCGCACCTTCTGGCCGCCCCAGTCCACCGGTTCATCAAGAATCCCAACACAGACAAAGGTCTCCTTGCTGATGGCCTTATATACATGAGGCATTGCCACCATGTTGCCAAAGGCGGTCATTGCCAGGGATTCCCGTTTCAGCACAGAAGCATAAAATTCCTCCGGCAGTTTCTTTTTCTCCATAACAAACCGGCACATGCAGCGCAGGACCTCCTCCTTGGTCTGCAGCTTCAAATGAGGCAGAAACAGATCCCGTTCATAATAATTCCGAACGGAAGCGCCTTTGTGGAAAGCGAGCGCCTTTTTTACATTGATGATGTCTTTGTCATCCAGAAAATACTGGACCTCCAATATGGGAAGGGGAACAGGAATGGTAATAGGAACGGTGGTAAAGATATAATCATAGTTTGAAAAATCTACTTTATAAAGGCTTCCCACGTCACAGGCTGTGATAGTTTCAATATAATCATGAAAGAAATTCTGGTATTTATACTGAAGAAGCTTTGCACTTCCCCGTCCGGAGGAACAGACCAGAAGTATATTTTTCTTCTGGATTTCTGTTTTCTTCCGTTCCAGGGCCAGAGCAAAAGCAAAGGCAAAATATGCGATTTCATCTTCCGATAAAAGGACATGAAAATGTTCGTTTATGACCGTGACCGCATTGCAGGCCATAGTATAGGAAAGGCAGAACTTTTCCTTTACATCCCTAAGAAGAGGATTTTTTAAGTTCATATCATATTTGATGCGGACGCTTAACGGCACCAAATGCTGGCACAAAAGCATACGCAGCTCCAAATCACTGCGGAAATCAAATTTAAACAGATCATACACCCGGTCCAGCATGACGGTCACAAGATCATTGATTTCCTGGGTAATGATTATGTTCTGGTCCGATTCGTCGGCATGATAAATCATCTTTTTCCCAGCCAGATGTATGGCTATGTACACGATCTCGGTTTCCGGAAAGGTGATGTGAAAGGCGGACTCCAGCCGCCCGACGATCTCTTTTGCGATCTGATATTCCAGCCTTCCGCTTAAATCTTCCATCGGTTCCTCCGGCATGGGCACATAATGGCATTCCATGATCCGGCTGATGGCGATGTATAAATGGACCACAAGATTCTGATAGGCCGCTCCGGTAATGAAAAAATCATTGCTTTTTAACACTTCAAAAACACATACCGCGATCTCATCCATACTTTGATTGCCCTTGTGCAGCCGTTTGCCGGAAAAGGATGCAATGCACAATCTGGCATCAAACTCTCTGCCCTCCAGCCGTATCCCATAATTGGGTTTCCGTATGATTTTAATATTAAATTTATTTAAGTAATTTTCCACCTCTTTTAAATCTGCGGTTAAAGTCCTCTTTGAGATATACAGGCTGTCACTTAACTCGTCAAGCTTTACATAGGAAGTGCTGTTAAATAAATATTCCAGCAAATACTGGATCCGTTCCTCTGACGTTTCCGGCAGGTACTCATTGGTACTATTGGTGTATAATTTACGCTTAAAAGCATCAAATGCTTCCTGATCCGATACATTTAAATAATACCCAACTCCATACTTTGAAAGAATCAACGCCCCATACGGCTCAATCTCCTGATTCATTTCTTTTAACAGGTTTCGGATCGTCTTCGTACCGACATGCATCTGTTCTGCAAGATTTTCTGCCGTATAATATACTCCATCTGACAATATATTGAGGATCTGCTTCATCCGTCTGTCCATATATACTCACTCCTATCTACCCATGCCAGTCTTATTTAATATATGGTATCACTTATCCGAATTCATAATTTCCAATATACGCAAATCGTTCTGGTCAAATTTTTGTTTGTTATATACTTTTTTTCTTTCTTATTTTAATATTTTTTATGCATATTTACATGATACCACAGTCCAATTGTGAACTAAATGAATCTTTTTTCCATTTTTAATGTGGTAATTTCTTCTTGCCTGGCAAAGGCTTTGAACCACAAAACAAGCAGATAAAAAGCAGAGTGTTTGGATGGATGTTTCCGTAAAGACAAAAATCAGATAGACGCACCGTAAACAAAGAGGTTCCTGCGGGTCAAACAGAAGACATTGGAAAATTTGGAGGGAAGAAACCGAACCAGTTCTCCCTCATCAAGCGGGAGAACTGGCAGAAATGCTTAAATATAGGCAGAAAAAAGAATATTCCAAATAAGCTGGATTAGAACTGTTCTTTGCGGACAGAGGACAGATTTATATCCTCCTCCGTATAAGGTGCTTTTTCTTCGGCCTTCCGGCCCAGAGCCAGAATGTTCAATACTCCATAGTATTCCGGAATATGAAGTACCTTCCGGACCTCTGCTTCAGAATCAGCCGAATCACTCCGGCGGTTCCGGATCTGGATCCAAACGGAGCCTAAGGAAAGGCTTTCTGCCGCCAGCATCATCATGGCTGCCGCAATGGATGCATCTTCCACCCACACATCACTTTTGCGGGTATCTGCGATCACCGCAATGGCACAGGGCGCAGTATCTAATGCCACAGTTCCCATATTTTTGCAGTTCTTTAAGGCTTTAATGGTCTCACGGTTCTCTACGAGAATCAGTTCCACCGGTCTTTTATTTTTAGAGGAGGGGGCCAGAAGGCCGGCTTTTAAAATTTTCTCCACCTCTTCTCCGGTAAGTTTTTCTTCTGTAAATTTACGGATGGATCTTCTGCATTTCATCACTTCTAACATTTCGTTGGACATTTCCATTTTCATTCTCCTTTTCATTTTCTGTTATTTTCACTTTGTGTGAACGCATTTTTAAACTTCTTGTTTCAGTTTCATTCTTACCGGATCATGGCATTTCTGCCTGCTCCCAGTGTCAGTATCCTCACGGACCGTGTTGCCTATGCCGATTCTGCCAATCAGTTTTTAAATATGGGAGATCCCAGCAACATTGGTGATCAGACCCGGTTCGTCATCTCCAATATGACTCAAATCCTTGACCACAAGGGCAATGCCATCCCCCTTTCCTCCCTTCGCCCCGGTCAAATGGTTCGTGTGGAATACGGAGATTTTCAGAGCCCCATGATCCCGCCGCAAACTCCGGCGTATCTCATTCAATTACTGAGTGATTAAATTTCCTGTGAGATCAAAAAGACTTACCGGCACAGCACTGACGGTAAGTCTTTTAAAAAACAGCGTTATCCTTTATTCCACATCAAAGCCTCTTCCGATGATGCTGTTGCTTCTGCTGGCACAGATGAAGCTGTCGTCATGAAAAGATTTTACATAATCTCTTATGGCGATCAGCTCCTGCTGGTTCACCACAGACTGAATGAGCATTTTTTTCTTCACATTGGAGGTGTCCATTCCCTGAATGAAGGTGGCTCCCCGGTTCAATTCTTTCTGAATGAACTGGGTGATCTCCAGATACTGGTCTGACATGATGCTCACATTATAATATTTTTCAAATCCTATGATCAGCTTATCCGTCACGGCACTCTGAATAAATGTGCAGATCAGGGAATAAATGATCATCGTAACGTTACCGTATATGATGGAGGAACCAATGACAACGGAATTAATGACCATATAATAGGTACCCACAGAAATACCTTTTTTCTCCTTTAGATACAAGGCAACAATGGATTCCGGTCCGTTGGCTACCCTCTGCTTCATAATGATACCGCCGGCGATTCCTCCCACGACTCCCCCGCTGACTGCTGCTGCAATAGGGTCCGTTTCAAGCATCGGCAAATACCGGTTGACAAGCCCCACATAAAAAGTAAACATAAAATAACTGAATCCTGCATAAAAAATCTGCTTTTTATTATAGCTGAAAAACGACCAGATAAAAATCGGCAAAGCCATAATCACCAGCAGCAGCTGGACATCTGCCCCCGTGAGCTGATTGATGACCGCCGCAAGACCCCCCAGTCCTGTCGCGACCAAATGATTGGCATTTAATATCTGGCAATAAGCACATGCAGAAATAAACTGCCCCACTGCGATCCAAAATAGCTTCTTCTTCATTGCTGCTCTCCTCATATAGTACCTATATTCTGTTTTTGTCTCCTGTACCTTCTACCTATACATCGCCATAATTATATAGATTTCGTACCACTTACGCAACAACATCTATTTCGTATTTTTTTAACTATTTTCTATTTATATGAGAAAAGCAGCTTACATTTTCGGAACAATTCATATATTGTTTTTAAATATATGCAAAAACGCATGGATTCTTCGTTATAAAAACCAAAAATCCGAGACGTATACCCTTTTAAATTTGTGAATATTGTCAATCCATCAACATTCTACAAAATCCCCTCGTTTTTCCACGATCTCATAGCCGATGGAGGAGACCCTTTTCCTCAGGCAGGCATTACATTCTGCGGCTTCTTCTCCTGTACAAATCTTATTATCATAAAGCTCATACTTTTTGCGCACTCCGATAGGGGAAAGATTGGGCATCAGCACATTAGAACCGGATAAAATTCCTTTTTCCCTTCCCTTAGGGTCCAGAGTCCCAAGAGCTGTGGTGGAGGGGAGAAGGGCATTGGGGAGCATAAGCCTTAAAATTCCGATGAGAAATAAGGTCAAATCAACACTTCCCGCCGGAAATTCTCCAAACGGCGTGTCCTTATGAGGAATAAACGGTCCGATCCCCACCATATGAGGAGACAGTTCTCTGATAAATGCCAGATCCTCGGCAAGGCACTGGGCGGTCTGATAAGGGGAACCTACCATAAATCCTGTCCCAACCTGATAACCGATCTTTTTTAAATTTCTCAAACATTCTTTCCGGTTTTCCAAAGACAGGGAAGAAGGATGAAGTTTGGAGTAATGAAGCTCATCTGCGGTCTCATGGCGGAGAAGGAAGCGGTTTGCTCCGGCTTCAAAATATTTCAAGTACTGGTCATAGGTCTTTTCTCCGATGGAAAGGGTGATGGCACAATCCGGATACCCCTTGCGAATGGACGCAATAATGTCTGTCATGATCTCATCGGTATAATAGGGGTCTTCTCCTCCCTGCAGTACAAAGGTACGGAATCCCAGCCCATATCCGCTTTCACAGCAGGAAAGAATCTCCTCCTTACTCAGACGGTACCGGTCCGCATGCTGGTTCCCTCTTCTGATTCCGCAGTAAAAGCAGTCATTCTTACAGTAATTGGTAAATTCAATCAGACCCCTGATATAAACTTCCTTTTCAAAATATTTTTCACTATAGGTTCTTGCCAGGGAAAATAAATAATCGCTTGTCTCCTGGTCGTAATGTTCTAACAGATCAATGAATTCATCCTTAGATAGGTTATGTGTCTGATACAGTTTATCAATTATGTGTTTCATATTCTAGCTCCTTGTCATAGAAGAATGGTATGTTTATACTACCATTTTATAGGCCGTAGGGAAAGAGATATTTTGCTTTTACTTTAATTGGTAATTGTGGAACGGTCTTCCATACTACTCATCCAAATACCTTTTTAATTCGGCTACCAGAATATGCATGGTTGTACCCGGATCATATTCGGATGGCTTCATATTATTAAAATCAAATTCTCCCATTCTTCTCTTGGCATTTTTTATGGCAGTATTCACACCATCATAGGTATCCAACATACGATATATGTCTGAATAGTTTTTTTTATATTGACCATTCCCTAAGTGATAATGTTTAAATATTTCATCTAATTTTTCACACCATTGATCTCGATGCAATGCAACATCACTATAATGGAAATGAAGATAAGCCCAATATTCAAAGGATTGGTTACTCCATGCAATTTTATATTCCTTTTTCAAGCCTTCAAAAATGGCCTGGTCAAAGTCCTCAAAATCATCTTTATCAAACACTACCCAAACGTTCTGATAAATTATTTTTGCTCTACTTACCAACTCATCCGCTTTTTCAATCAGTTTGCAGGTTGAACAGCCTTCGCCGCTTATGTCTATGATTGGGATTTCAACGACATCAACATTTCCGCCCATCTTATCTTCAATCAGTTGTATAATACCACGTAGATACAACGGTTCCGTTTTTTCTCCTTCTGTTACAATAAGGTATGAATTAGCCTTGGGCTGCTTATATCCATATTCACGTTTTTTTCTTTCTTTTCTTCTTTTTTTAAATAAATCATCACTTCCCACTTATTCACCTGCCCCCATTTCAAAATCTTTAATAAGCGGAATTCCCCCATATACACCAGCTAAATAATCTTTTTCAAAAGACGAATCTGATCTTACCTTAAAGTCTGATAAAGCCAGCAACTTAGAATGACCAATCTCATCTTTTTGTACAAACCAAATCTGATCCCGCCTAAAAAATTTTTTATCAAGCAAAGTTGTATCATGAGTCGTATAAATCAATTGGGCTTTGGACATTTGATCATAGAATAGGTCAACAATAAACTTTAATAAAAGTGGGTGCAATTTAACATTTAATTCGTCAATGAACATACTTTTATTGGTAAGAATTGTAACCCTTGCATAAATATAAACAATTATACTTTTGATCGTTCCCTCTGATTCACTTAACAGATTAATATTATAAATATTTCCTGCGCCATCGTAATGGGTGGTCAAAAACCTGACATCTTTTTCACTTTGTTCATAATAGATATCTTTAATTCCAGTATCTATTGCATTTAAAAACTTCAGCAAGTTTTCTTTATCATTATCAATCACATCAGGTAAAACTTTTTTTAATACATTTATATTTTCAAATAAGTCGGTATCCGCAACTAAAATGCTCATGATTTTAGAAAATACACCATTGAATATCTCTGTTTGTAATTTTAATTTATTAAAAAATGTAAGAACTAATGTTTCAGAAGGAATTTGTTCTTTGTACATGTCACATTCTTTTTTAACAGCCGGCCCAAATTTTAAACTATCATTATCCCGTTCAAAAATAATCGTATTTCTGTTTGTAGCAATATTTTTCCTATACAACCACTCACTTACTATACGTTCCTGATTATATTCATAACCATATTTATATTCATAATCACCAATAATTTGAATAATCTCAAATTCGGTGTTTTCTTTTTTCTTATCAAACTCAAAAGGAATATAATACTTTGAGATTGCCTGATCCTTCGTATCATCTGCATTATTCAAAGATTCCTTAATTATTTTTTGAAAATATCGGATTGCTAAATATAGATTTGATTTACCGCTCGCATTTGCACCATATATTGCAGCAACCCTAAGGAATTTCTCTTTTGTTCCAATATCAATCAAATTATTTGGATGTTCTTTGTATGCATTAATTGCAGTCATATCCAATGTTGTTTCTTCTTTAAAAGACAGAAAGTTTTTTAGTGTGAATTGTACGAACATATGACACCTCCTTTATATTATATAATATACCCTTTTTTATAAAACTATGTCAACGTTTTCGTGAATTTATCTCATTTTTTTATATGTAATATATATTATTTTAATTTTAGTTTCTATATTTGTTTTCCGAGATCCTTATCTTTCTGGATAAAACGTTTGATATACCAACATTTTTAATCCGCACCACTTTTACCCTTTTATTTATCATCTAAAATGAGGCACCTCCATTATAAGGCACCTCATAGGTCATTCATATGCATCTTTTCCTTCTCTTTTTCTCATCAGTGAACGGTTCCAAACATATTTAAAAGAACACACCCAACGATGATCAGAACAATCCCAATCACTCCAGCAAGAGAGACTCCCTGCTTAAATAAAACTGCGGAAATGACCGTAGTCGCTACGATCCCGATTCCGGACCATGTGGCATATGCCACTCCCAAATTGATTTTATCAAGTGCTTTTGATAATAAATAAAAACATAAAATATAAGCCAGGATACAGCTTACCGTCGGCACCAGGCGTTTAAAACCGTCGGAATACTTTAATAAGGTGGTTGCCACCAGCTCCAGTGCAATGGCGGTTCCTAAAAATAAATAATGCATACAATTTCTCCTTTTGCCGTTCTCTAAAGTTGTATCTTCATTCCGTCATAGGCAAACTCTATGCCATCACGGAGGCAGCTTTAACCGATGTGGTATTCTTCCATCAATTCCACTGCTGACTTGGCGATCTGGGCCGTCATGCCCCAAATCGTAATATTGCCGTACTGGTAAAATAAGATCTCATGGTTCCCCTTGATCCACGGATATTCCTCCCCGCCTGGAATCCATTCATAAGGGAAGTTTTCCGGCGGTTCCTGGACCAGCCGGAGGATATAGGTCTTAGGCGGATTGGTTTTGAAAAATTCCAGAGGAACCTTGATGATGGCTTCCACCTCATCGGTACTGAAGGTATCTTGATACTCCTTTATGGTTCCGATAAACGAATGGATCATCAGCTGAAACGGGGACAGATAAATGTCTCCCGGTCCTATGACTTTGATCTGATCGGAAAGTACCTTGAGTTCTTCCACGGTCTCCCGGACCGCACAGGCCTTCAGTGTTTCTCCTGATTCCAGCTTTCCTCCGGGAAAACAGATTTCCCCTGGCTGATGCCTTAATTGGGGAGACCTCTTTTCAAACAGAAGATGCGCCGTTCCATCAATGTCGATGACAGGAACCAAAACCGCATACTTGCGGAATGATTCTTCTCCTATGATTCCTGGTCTTCTTCCGGATAATCGTTTCTTTTTCAGAGTAACAGCCTCCTTTTGTTTTATTCTGTTCCTATAAATTTTACCGCACATCAAACCGATTCTCAACGGGTTTGGGCAGAAATTACTGGTATTTGTATTTTTATTACATACTGGTTGGAATCCACAGCCGCCAGATGGCTTAACATATCGTCCTCGTAAGAATCTCCGTCAATGACCATTTTATGTTCTTCGATAAATGCCTTGAGCTGGTCATAAGACTTATGTAAATCCGTATACGGCCCTTTATGGATCACAACGGCGTAGGTTCCTGCCTTCTTGATGCGCAGGCGTTCACTGTCAATATAGGTGCGGATCTTACTGCTGTAATAAGCCACCTTCTGGTACTGCCCCGCCAGAATATCTTTCTTTTCTATGATGGCCCCCAGCAAAAGCTCACTTTCGCCGCTTAATTCATCACAATATTCAAAATGCTCCCGAAGCTTTTCCAGTTCTTCCTTTCCGGAGGTATAACCGGTCATTTTTACCACAATATAATACTCTTCCCTGCTTTCCTCGATAAACGGCACCCCATAGACCGAGTTTAAAGCTTCCTCTGTGGTATCAATGGCTGCAAGTATTTTATTTCTCATTAAAACCGTCTTCTTTATCTCCGCTTCCAGCTGCTTTTCCTTCTGCTTCAGGATCGAAAGAAAGTGATTCGGGTTATAATCTCCAATGTAATCCTTGATTTCACTCAAAGACGACCCGGCCTGCTTTAACATATAAATCATGTCATGGAGATAGAATTGCTTATAAGAATAGTAACGGTATCCATTGGGTTTTACAAGTTCCGGTTTCAGAATCCCGATTTCATCGTAATGATATAAGGTATGCTTGGTCACCCCGCACAGCTCCGCAAATTCCTTGGTGGTCAGGTATTGATTGTTTTTTCCGGACATGGATCAGCCGCCTCCTGTTCTGATACTTTTTATTTTTCTGTAGAACCCTTAAAATCCTCTTGACTTTCGGGTTACCCTATCCTTTATAATGACATGGCTGCTGAAATCCGTCAAGAAATATTTCTAAACAGGCGAATCCAGGATTCGCATCCATCAAACGATTTTATACAGGAGGACTATTATGAGAAAATTACTGCATTTCATAAAGCCGCATAAAAATATGCTGGCAGGTGCTGTAATATTTTTATTCTTTAACAATTTTACTGCCATGTTCATCCCCACGCTTACGGCGGAACTCATCAACGTAGGCGTTGCAAACCGCGACATTCCATATATTTACCGTACTTGTATACTTATGCTTACCGTCGCAGTTTTAGGAGGGGTCAGCGCCATCGTTTCCGCGATCATGGCATCAAAAGCAACTGCCGGTTTCTGCAGAGATCTGAGGGAAGCCGTGTTTATCAAAGCCCAGCAGTATTCCCTGACGGATTTTCAGACAATAGGCACCGCTTCCATGATCACCCGCTGTACCAATGACATCAACATTATGCAGAGATCCGGAATGATGTTTTTAAGGATTCTTCTTCCGGCTCCTTTGATGACCATCGTAGGACTTACTCTGGCGTTCCGCACCAACGTGCGTATGGCCTGTTTCTTTATTGCCGTTATCGTATTTTTCAGCATCATGGCTTATCTGATCGGCCGAAAAGCCATTCCTCTGTTCCAGCAGCTTCAAAGAAGAATGGACCGGCTGACTTATGTGCTCCGGGAGGGAATTACCGGCGTCCGCGTAATCCGTGCCTTCAACCGGGAGGAATTTGAGAAAAACCGGTTTGTGGAGTCCTGTCACGATTACCGGGAAATTGCGGTAAAGACGGGAAGAGTATTTGCCATTTTACTTCCTTCCCTGTTCCTTATCCTGGATTTAAGCGTTGCTTCTGTCATATGGTTCGGGGGCATCCAGGTAACCAACGGCTCCATGGAAATCGGCAGCATCTTTGCCTTGATCGAATATTTGACCATTATTTTATTCTGCGGTGTTATGGCCGTTATGGGCTTTATGGAGATTCCACGTGCTTTAAGCAGCGCTGTGCGGATCAATGAGATATTAAACCTGACTCCGGAAATCAGAGATGAGCCAGCATCTGATATTAAAAGCAACACAAGGGGAACCCTGGAATTTCAGGATGTTACCTTTCAGTATGCCAATGCTGAGGAACCGGTTTTAAGCCACATTTCTTTTACGGCAAAGCCAGGGCAGACCACAGCCATCATCGGCGGCACCGGTTCGGGAAAATCCACCATTGCCAACTTAATCCCTCACTTTTACGAGATCCATGAGGGAAAAATCCTGTTAAATGGAATTGATATCAGAAAATATCCCCAGAAGACGTTGAGGGACCGGATCGGATTCGTTCCCCAAAAGGCATTCTTATTCAGAGGGACCATAGAAAGCAACATCCGTTTTGGGAAACAGGATGCTACGATAGACGAGATTCATGCGGCTGCAAAGGTGGCTCAGGCCCATGATTTTATCGAAGGTCTGGAAAATGGGTATCAGTCTTATGTGGCTCAGGCCGGCTCCAATCTATCCGGCGGACAGAAGCAGAGGGTTGCCATTGCCCGGGCGCTTGTGAAAAAGCCGGAGGTTTATGTGTTTGACGACAGCTTTTCCGCCCTTGACTTTAAGACCGATTCCCTGCTCCGGAAAGCATTAAAGGAGGAAGTCAGGGATTCCGCCCTCATCATCGTGGCACAGAGGATCAGCACCATTTTAGATGCAGACCAGATCATCGTCCTTGACGACGGTAAGGTGGCAGGCATTGGGACCCATGGGGAACTGATGAAGAGCTGTCCAATTTACCAGCAGATCGCAGCCACTCAGTTAAGCGAAAAAGAATTACAAGGAAAGGAGGACCATTCACATGAACAAGCGTAAAAAAGGAACCATCCGCAGACTTCTGCCCTATTTTAGAGGAATGGAATTAAAGATGGCATTTATCATAACTGCTTCCATACTAAGCTCTGCTTTCTTTATTGCCAGCCCCTTCTTTTTAGGAAAAGCGCTGGACCAGCTGGCGGAAGGAATTCAAACGGCTGTGACCCAGGGAACCCGTTTTCAGGTAAACTGGCAGACCATGGGAAATATTTTTTCCATCCTTCTTTCCCTCTATGTTTTAAGCTTTATCTGCAATTATTTTGCCAGCTATATGATGGCAGCCGTTACGGAAACTGTGACCTTAAATATGCGTAAGTCCCTGATGGAAAAACTGAATCGTCTTCCTCTCCGCTTTTTCGATGGGACGGAGCGGGGAGATATTTTGAGCCGTGCCACCAATGATGTGGAAAAGGTGGCGGATGCTTTAAGAGAAGGCTTTAACCGTCTGATCGGCTGTATCATCTCCATCATCGGTGCAGTAACCATGATGCTTGTCATCAGTCCGGCCCTGACCTTGATCTCCTTCCTTACCCTGGGAACGGCGACCGTCCTGACCATACTGATTTCCAAAAAATCCAGGAATTACTTTTTCAAATACCAGACTTCCCTCGGAGAATTGAATGCCAGCATCGAGGAAGCCTTTACCGGGCAGCTGGTGATCAAAGCGTTTAACCAGGAGGAAAATTCCTTAAAAAAATTCAGGGAAATTAATGACGATTTATATCGGCACAGCAGCGCTTCCCAGATCGCCCAGTTTATCGTGTCTCCCTGTGTACGGATGATCAACAACTTCGGATATATCATGATTGCAGTTTTAAGTGTAATTTCCATCATACAGGGACGGCTTACCATCGGAATCGTTCAGGCTTTTATCCAGTATTCGGATAAGGCTTCCGAACCGGTCATCGAATGCTCCCAAATCATCAGCTCCATGCAGTCCGCCTTTGCCTCTTCCGCAAGATTCTTTCAGATCATGGATGAAATGGATGAGGTTCCGGATCAGGTTCACGGAGAGGTTCTGCCAGAGACCAAAGGAAACGTTCGGTTTGAGCATGTACGGTTCGGTTACAGCGACGATCACATTTTAATGAATGATATCAACATCAACATCAATGCCGGAGAACGGATCGCCATCGTTGGCCCTACGGGAGCGGGAAAAACTACCTTAGTCAATCTTCTGATGCGCTTTTATGAAATACAGGGCGGGTCCATCAAGATCGACGGCATAGATATTAAATCCATGTCCCGGGCGGAGCTCCGAAGCAAATTTGCCATGGTGCTGCAGGATACCTGGCTTTTTGGAGGGACCATAAAGGACAACATTGCATACAGCAACTTCCATGCAAAGGATGAGGAGATCATAGAAGCCGCAAAATCTGCGAGAGTGGACCACTTTATCCGCACTCTGCCCCAAGGTTACCAGACCATTCTGGACGAAGACGGTTCTAACATATCTCAGGGACAGAAGCAGCTTCTGACCATTGCCCGAGCCATTCTGGCTGATCCTGCCATCTTGATCCTTGATGAAGCCACTTCCAGCGTGGACACCCGGACCGAAGCCGAGATCCAAAAGGCCATGAACAACTTAATGAAGGGGCGGACCAGTTTTATCATCGCCCATAAATTATCTACCATAAAGGATGCGGACCTGATCCTTGTGATGGATCACGGTACCATCATCGAACAGGGGACCCATGAACAGCTTCTGGAAGAAAAAGGATTTTACGAAAAGCTTTACAACAGCCAGTTTGCTGATGGGGCTTCTTCGACATAGGTACAATCAATATGCTGTAAAAAGAGTAACTGCCTGCGGGTCGCACACCTGCGGGCAGTTACTCTTTTTATATTGGAATGGCCGGTCAGACAGGAAGCGTTTGATATTCAAAAAAATCGAAATCTGCATAATGCTCATGTCTGACGCGGTCTGCACAGGTCAGTCCCACCATTGTACCGGTAAATTCTCCATAATGGCAATACTCATCGGAAAACCGGGTGGTGTCAAAAATTCTTCCGATTCTCTTATATTCCATCCCATCATAGCTCCAGGAAAAATAAGATTCTCTTCCATTGATTTCAAGGCGCAGCCAGACGGGAACGTCCTTTACCGGAATCCTGGTATTTAAAAATTCCGTTTTTTCGCCATTTTCCAGATGGATCACGGATAAAGCACTGTGGTTTAATGTTTCACTGTAATACTTGCGGAGATTGATATAGTTCATGTTATCATAATAAAGAATCAGTCCTGCACTGTGCTGATGCACCAGGGGAACAAATTCCATTTTAGTCGTGATCCTTGCGTGTACAGAGGTAAGCTTTCTGGCAAGAATACTGACTCGATTCAAAGAGGTCCTGGATTCCTGCCCCCGGATTCTTACATACCCTTTTCTTACGTGAACATCCGCAAAGCGCTCCGGCATGATGCGGGGGGCGTAGTATTGTATTCCCAACTGCCCGCTGTCAAAATCATCCCGCTCCGGAAGCTGCGGAAAACGGGTCTTTGGCAGACCACTCTCCTCCGTTTCAAGCCTGGCCAGATTGCCGCCGCCTTTCATGCGCAGCCAGCCCTCCTTTGTCCACTCCATCTTCTGGATGGAAGTTTCCCGGCCTAAGGTACAGCGAAGCTCGGGCACAAAGGGTCTGGCGCATAAGTGCACCAGATAAGCCTCTCCTGTCTGGGTTTCTATTAAACTCCCGTGACCGGACTTTTGAAGAATCGAATCGGGATTATAGTACTCCGGCTTCAAATGATCGGGATTATGCCGCTCGTTGGAATTGCCTGGTGCCGATGTGACAATGGGGTTTCCCGGGTCCGCTTCATAAGGACCGAAGACCGATTGAGACCTCCCCATGGTCACACAGTGGTTATATCCGGTTCCTCCCTCCGCACACATGAGATAATAATATTTCCCCCGGCGGTACAGATGAGGTGCTTCGATACACCCTCTGTCCGTTCCCCCGTTGTAAATCCGTTTGGGAAATCCCACGATCTTCTTTTCCTGCGGACTATATTCCACCATACAGATCGCCCCGGGCTTTTCATATCCTTCCCGGGTCTCCCATTCCAGAGAAACAATGTATTTTTTTCCGTCATCGTCGTGAAAAATGGAGGCATCGAACCCGGAGGAATGAATGTAGACCGGCTCGCTCCATGGCCCTTTGATATCCTTTGCGGTAATCAGAAAGTTGTCTACGTCAAAATATCTGGCATTCATGGAGTTCATCACACCATAAACCACATAGAACAAATCCTCTTCCTCACACCAGGAAAGACACGGTGCCCAGATTCCCTTGGAAGAGGGGAGTTTTTTTAGATCCACCGCCGTATCATCAGTCAGCACATGGGTGTAAAGTTCCCAATGCTTTAAATCCTTTGAATGATAAACCGGAATTCCGGGAAGCCATTCAAAGCTGGATACTGCCAGATAATAATCTTCCCCCTTTCTGCATATACAGGGATCTGGATTAAAACCGGGCAAAATCGGATTTTTTATCATTTTTCATTCCTCCATTTCCTTTAGTACAGCCACTCCCCACTCCTCCAGACGGATCTTTTCTCCCCGGGCATAGACATTCTCCGTCAGCAATTCCTCTCCTTTTTTGCAGGGGCAGGAAAATTCCTTTGGCTGGCTGCTGTAATTCAGCCAGTATTGAAGC
Organism: Lacrimispora sinapis; assembly: GCF_043633585.1. Classification (NCBI taxonomy): domain Bacteria; kingdom Bacillati; phylum Bacillota; class Clostridia; order Lachnospirales; family Lachnospiraceae; genus Lacrimispora; species Lacrimispora sinapis. The sequence goes on from NZ_CP141832.1 coordinate 3,270,075, forward strand.
TTATCTCCGGCTTGATTGATTCCACTTCGTACAATTACCGGCCATGTTATGCCGCTAAGAGTTATGCCGGCATCCAATGCAGCTTCCTTTAAAACCTTTTTTAAAACTTCCTTGCCCGCAAGACAGCCCAGATAGTAGCCCATACCTTTTCCCGCCCTGTTTTTTGTGATTCCGGCATAAGCCTTCCAGTATTTATGCTGATAGGAACCGAGAACCTGGGCATCCCCGACACATAAAAGCTCAGCCAGACCGGTAACCGGCTCCCCAAGAAGAGACACCTTATCCGGTTGTGTATACTGCTGATAATACATTCCAAAAACAGAGTTTAACAGATGGGGAAGCCGGTCCGGGTAGACACTTAATTGCTCATTGGCTGCAAAGGACTTAAAGGTGCTGAACAGCACCCCTCCCTCCAGGACGAACTGTTCCAGCCTTTTAATATCCGCTTCGCTGATGCTATACAAGGCTGGTGTAAGAATCATCTTGTATCTGGAAGGCTCCAGTGCATGGATATCCACCACATCACATTCCAGATTCAATTCGTATAAGCTGTCATAGAGATAGCGGACCACGTCATTATAGCTGATCTTTTTATCAATGGGGAACCATTGCAGCGCCGTCAGAGAACGGTTGTCTATGACAAGAGCGATTTCATTTTGCTTGGACAGACAAAGCCGTTCTGCCCCTTTTTTCTTCCACTCCTGTCCAAACTGTTTTGCTTCTTCATAAACCGGATTGGGTTCCATATCATGGCTCAATAAGCCCTTCCAATAGGTTTCGTACCCGTTGTGAATGGAATGCCAGTTCCAGTAAAGAAGACCTGATGCGCCGCTTGCCAGATGACTGTATGCATGCAGGCGAAGCTGGCCGGGGTAGGGCGTCCAGTATTTGAACGCCTGGGCCTGACATTCCAAAACCAGATAATTGTCCGCTTTAAGACTTCGGATGCAGTCCCCTCCAAAGGCGATTTCCGCTCCGGTCAAAGCATCCTGAGTGGGATGGTAGATATCCGTTCCTGCCAGAGTTACCGCTTTGGAGGCCTCATAGTGATTGATATCCGGCTGGACTCCGTAGGAATACCCATCCTGTGCAATATCCGCCCCGAATTTCTTCCACTCAAAATCAAAATTGTGGGTAACGAACTGATCCTCTCTTTTATACTCCGCCAAAATATCCGCCTGCCACTTCAGATAATCTGCTGCAAGGGACCGCTTAAAAGCCTCAAACTCACCTGCAAGTCCTCCGTTGATACAGCCCCTCATATCCGGAAAATCCTCCCAGTTTTCAATGGAATTGCTCCAATACGCCAGCCCAAAGGTCTGATTCAGCGTCTTTGTTGTTTTAAATTTTTCTTTTAAATATTCCAAAAACATCTGCTGCACAAATGAAGAATACGACCCATAATGCTTTGTTTCATTATCCAGCTGAAATCCTATGACAGCCTTATGCTCTGCCGTATGGCAGAACAGCTTACGGATCATGGCTTCTGCACAGGCACGAAATGTCGGATTCACAAGGTCCATCTTCTGCCTGTGGCCGTACCATGTCCTTCCTTCCTTTGTTTCCACCATTACGGAGGGGTCTTTTTTTACCAGCCAGGAAGGTATGGCATAGGTAGGCGTTCCAATTATTACATACATTCTCAACTTTTGAGCTTCCTCCAGCACACGGTCAACGTAGGAAAAGTTATATCTTCCTTCCTCCGGCTCCAAAGTGCTCCAGGTAGATTCGGCTATCCTTACCACATTCATACCGGCTTCCTTCATCATGACCAGATCCTTTTTTATCCGGTCACAGGGTAAGTACTCCGGGTAATAGGCCGCTCCAAATAAAATCTCTTTTCTCATATATCTCCTTTATGTCTTCCTTCAGCCAGGTCTGCTACAATTGCGTCATAGTACTTATCCAGATCAAAGAATGCCAGGCATACCAATGCTACCAACATAGTGATTGCCGGAATCCAGATGAAGGACCATGAAATCGCTTGCAGGGCCTCCTGGCTCTGTACCGCCCTGTCAACAGAAAAACCTCCCAGTCCTAAAACTGCGCCTAATGCTGCCGTTCCCACACCGGAACCAACCTTCATGCAAAAGGAGGAGGCTGCATTTCCCATACCGGCTGTGCCATATCCGTTCTGCCATTCTCCATAGGTAATGGCATCCTGCAGAAGTCCAAACATGGTAGCTCCGGAGCAGCCAAAGCCAATTCCTTTTATTACAGACATGGCACACAAAAATGTGAGATTCGTGGATATTCCGGTCAGGCAGAAGCCGATCATGGAAATAAGCATTCCGCATAAAAACAAATTTCGCTTGGAAACCTTTTTCATAATAAAAGGCGTAATAACCATTGTAATAATCTGCGACATGGATAGAAAGTTGGAAATTGGGGTAAAACTTGCCGCATTCCCTAAATTATACTGGGCAAAATATACGGCGGAGCCAAAAAATGTGGACATCATAAAGTACATGGAAAACAGACAGATGACAAGGAGGACCCAATACTTGTTCCGAAACAGCCCGGCAACTCCCTTTAGAAAGGAAATCTTCTGCTCCTGCCCCTTGCCGCTTCCCTGATTCTCCACCACACGCTCCTTGCATACCAGAAACATGAACATATTCAAGATGACAAAAACAATCATAAGCACAACAAAGGTAAGAGTCCAGCCCTTTTGAGAATATACGTCTCCTCCGCCAAATCCAGCGGTCATCTTTAAAACCACCGTATTAATGGTCATGGTGCCTGCGGTCGCCAGAAGCATACGGAAATTTCCAAGCAGGCCTCTTTCATATTTATTGGTGGTCATAAGGCCGTTCATGGTGGCATATGGAACGTTGATACCCGTATAAAAGATACTGGACACCAGGTTATAGGTCAGAAAAATATAGGCCAGCTGTGCCTTTCCCACCAAAGCGGAAGGGACGCTGAACATCAGTACCGTACAGACAGCCAGGGGGACACACAATCTGGCGATCCATGGCCTTGCTTTTCCCCATTTGCTGTGGGTGTGATCAATAATGTATCCCATGGACAGATCTGTAAATCCATCCACTATTTTGGAAACCCCAATGATTGCTGCCGCAGCTACTGCACTAACCCCTGCCACATTGGTATAATAAATCAGTAAAAATGCACTGATGGCAGAATAAACTAAATTTCCTGCGTAATCCCCAAGCCCATATCCCAGACGCTCTATAAAAGAAAGCCTTGCATTGGGTTCCATATTTGTTTCTGCTCTCATTTTATTTTCCTCCATCCCTTACGTTAATAACCGACCCTCTTCTCCTACTTTTCCAGAGGAAACCAGTCAAAGGCCACACATCTTCCCAGGTCCCAGCTGTCCCAGCCAATCCACCCCTTAGAATTTACCGTATCCACCAGCAGCTTATAGCTCCAGTAATAATATCCGGCCCCCTTATTCCAAGCGGAAAGCTGGGCCTTTGCCACAGCCTGGTAGATTTCTCGTTTCTGCTCCGGGGAAAAGACTTCCTGTTTTACCCCCTCTACCCCATTTAACACCGACTTTCCCCCTTGGGTATCATGACCGCAAACCAAGGAATTAAAGAGACACCATTCCCCGCAGATCACCGGAAAATACTGCTGCATCTCTTCAACTGGTTTTTCAAACTTTTCTTTGATATAGCTTAAATAGCCGTCAATCGTCTGCTCACATCCCTCCATTTCACCCATCATTAAATATTGATGGGTATCCAATACCACATTTTCATACCGTTCTTCCTGCATGAAGTCCTTCCAGATATCTATTTCAAACCCATCGTGGATCACCACATATTTTTCTTTTGGAAGGTATTTTCTCAGCCGGTCATATGCCTTCAAATAAAAGTCTCTTAAAAATTCTCTGGAAATCCCCCTGCTCCCCTCCGCCATTTTTAAATCCACAGGAGGATACCGCTTCTGAATCTCCATCTTGTTCCACATTTTTTCAAGCATAGGTTCATTGATCACTTCAATTCCCCACATCCCTTTCCGGTTTCCATACCGCCTGGCAAGACGCTCCAGTACGCTTAATACAAACTCCACTTCCTCCGGCTGGCTCGCCCATTTACAGACTCCGCAGATCCCCCCATTATCCGAGCCGTTTTGCCCTCCTGGAGCCGTATGGAGATCAATTAAGATGGTAAGTCCATACGTTTCCGCCCAGCCAAAGGCTTTATCAAGCTCCTCGATACAACCTATGAACGGTTCCCTGTCTCCAAAAATAAAATAAGGCACCGGTATTCTCACGGAATCAAGTCCCCAGGAACGAATCGTCAGGAAATCCCGTTCTGTGATATACTCACTCCGGTGTAACTTAATTCTTGCTTCATATACCTTTCGGTCCAGTTGTCTTGGCAGCCAGTATTCGTCCTCTGCTGTGGTTCCTTCAAATAGTGCCGGATGCATCCATTTCTCCAGAACAAGCCAGTTTCCTAAATTAACTCCTTTTACCTTCACTATGCATTCCCCTTTTCTTCTCTTGTGCGGCATGTTCTATAACCTTTTAGCAACCGCAATTGATACTCTCATCATACGAAACATCATCAAAAATCTATATTACTTTTCACATATTTTTGATACATTTCTCTGTTTTTTTGGTATATTTATCATATAAGATTATATTCAAAGAAGGGAGACGCTCTATGAATCAGATGGCATTGATCCAGTATATTTCAAAACAGCTGCACACAAACGTAAGAAAATACAGTCAAAAAAAAGAACTCCTAGGGGAGTTCTGTGAAAAATATGATTTTATTGATCCGGTATTCTCTCTTTCACCGGAACTTTTGGAAAATATGCTCTCTTTTGATAAAGAGAACTCTCCCACCTTGTTTTGTGTAAACCAGGACTTAATCTATGCTGTGGTTTCCTGCGGGGCAGTGAGCTTTTTAATCGGACCGGTCCGGCTGGAAGGTCTGATTGATATGAAGCATGAATTTCCAAACGTTCCCGTGTCAGAATACAATCCTGATTTTATTCCAGCCCTGGACTTTTCTTTCTATTTAAGAGAAATTCTTCTGGTTTACAACCTCTTTCATAAGAAAATAAAAAAAGAGCAGGAGGTGATTTTACATAACTGTGTTGACAAATCCTTACACAAACAGATTGAAAAAAATTTTTCCGACATGGTTTTTGAAACGCAAGAGCATCAAACCAGGCATAATCCTTATGACCAGGAAATTCGTGAACTATCCAGCATTGAGCGTGGAGACATCCGAGGACTGGAGCAAAGCATCGCAGAAAACTACAACGCCAAGCTGGGCACTCTGGCAAAGGATAAAACCAGGAATTTAAAAAACCTCTGCATTGTGGTCATCGCACTGGCAAGCCGCGCCGCGATCCGGGGAGGACTCCATCCGGAAATTTCTTTTTCCCTTAGTGACAATTACATACAGAAAATTGAAGAAACCATGGATACCCCTTCCCTGCTTCATCTCCTCAGAGGTGCAGAATATCATTATACATCCATGGTTCATAATCTTCATCAGATGAAAAAAAATCAGAACCCCGAACAGAATAATCCCAATATCAACTTATGCAAGGACTATATCTTCTCTCATTTGCATGACAAAATTACCGTTCAGGATTTGGCAGAGCATCTGCATCTAAATCCCAATTATCTTTCTGAATTGTTTAAAAAAAGTGAGGGCATTTCTTTGTATGCCTACATTCTGCAGGAAAAAATAGACCGCACCAAAAATCTTTTAATCTATTCCAGATACTCTTATATCGACATTGCCGCTTATCTGGGCTTTTCCTCACAAAGCCATCTTGGAAAGCAGTTTAAAAAGATGACGGGATACACCCTCAGAAAATACCGGCTTTTGTTTGGGGTCAAGGAGTTTCAGTAGGCGTTGTTCTCTTATCCTCGTTTTTCTCCAAGCACCTGGTTCAGCTCTGAAAAAGCCAGAAGGGCATTCCTGATATCTTCGGAATAATGCTTTAATACCTGCTCTTTATCCAGGAACACATCATCCTTTTTGCTGATGCCGGCTTTCTTATAATTCCGGGGCATATGGAACATGGTAATGCCATTTACCTTAAATGCAATCAGATCCAGCTTTGTAAAATCATAAGAAAACTGAAGCTTTTGAGTCCAGGAAAACGTATGCAGTTTGGAACCGAACAGTTTTTTTTCGATAATCCGAATGCTCTGATCGGTTACGAGCAGCTTGGAATGAGCGATAAAGGGAATCTCTCCGGAGCTCTGTTCAAATCGTTTCTTTTTGATAAGAGCCTCCATGTCATAGTACGGGCCGGATTCTGTATCGGAAACCGGAACCGTATAAGAAAGCTCACACATTTCCTGATCCAAAAGATATTCTACTCCGTATTTTTCAAACACGGGCAGGATTGTTGCTTGGACAAATGCGTACCGGGGATCAGAACCGAAAGCCTTTGATTCACCTTTCTCCAGGGACACTCCATAGGTTTCCCCTAAGCATCTGCAAAGCTCTGTAGTATCACTGCCAGTCCAAAGCCCTGACACTTCTAAAAGCCTGCCTTCATGGGCTGCGAGCTTATAACAGCTTTTTACATAGTCTGAGGAATCAAGAATAAACGTTCCGCTGTTGGAGGACATGAGCAGCTTGCCAAACAAGGCACTGGATAAAAAAGTCTCCCAATTGTCAAAAAGGGCTTCGGCAAAGGCACCATAATGGTTTAGAAGTTCTTCCGCCTTAGAATCCTCCAGATAACCGCACATAGTTGCATCGGCAATAATGGAAATCAACCGGGAAAGATGAAAACCTGCCATAGAACGGCCTTTGGTCAGAGCAAGCCAGGACCTGTTTTTCTCAAATAACTGAGAAAGTGACTTCCGTTCCCCCGCATTTTCCGGCTGGAAGAAATACAAGATGGATATTTTTATGTCCTCTAAACAATCATTGAGATCCTCTGTGAGATGAAACTGTTCCTGCACCGGAGAAAAGGGGGTTATATATTCCCGAAGTTTCTCTTCCTTGCGAAGATATTCTTCTGCCTGTTCATAAGACATGGAAGCAAAATCTCCGGGAGCATTAAGAAATAAGTCGATGAGACCGCTGTAAACAATTCCGTCTGTAAAGACATACTCCATCAATCCGTCAATCACGTTTTCTGCATCCTGGAGATTTTTGATTCCGTAATTATCATTTAAGGCTTTTTTAACAAGCATTTTACTGCCTGGGATTACCGTGTGGGGATTTGTCGTAGTAAGCACATCCCTGATCTGCTCCAAAGAAGGCTTATCTTCCATGTAAAGAATTCCGTAGCGGTACATAGCTGTCAGTATAATATATTTGTTATTCACTCAGTTCTCCTTTTCTTTTTTGTTTCTATATATTAATGATTTTCACCATCATTATCAGAGTAAGATCCTAAATATTTTCCTATACCTTCCATTTTAATATATTTTCCCTGCCAAGTAAATAAAAAAATGCTCCCAAGGCCATTACAGGGACCTAAGGAAGCAAGCAAATTCTTTTAATGATCAATATTAATCAAGACCAGCAAGTAATTCTAAATTCACCTTTTCGTAATCATTAAAATCACTTGGGTCAAAGTCATCGGGATTAACGGAGGGTTCATACCACAGCTGTCCCATAAAGTAATTATTCAGATCTTCATTATTAAAAATATAACCATGCCTTGCATAAATCTCATTTTTAGCCAGATGAAGGATCAGAGGCGGAACCCCGTTAAAATCCTCTTTGCTGTAATACTATATATCTGTAACGTACAAGGGCTCTGCCACGTTTGATATATCTCTTACCTTGCGGACGTTTTCCATATATTCTAATGTTTCCATAATCTCCCCCCTAAAAAAGTGTATAGTTTATTTCGCATGTAAAGTAAACTATACACTTTTTTAGGGGGAGATATGGGACACTTCATTGATTTAAGAACCCCACCCCCTGCTAATCCAGTAGAAAAATATTGTAACATATGATAAAAAACATACTAAATTCAGGAAACGGAGGCATTACGATTGAAGACCATTGGTTTAATTGGCGGAATGAGCTGGAATTATTTCGCCAATAGAACCCTTTTTTATTACATCTTTTAAGTCATATCAAGCTGGGGAACCGGACTGCTGAAAAATCTGGTTAAGCAGACCAGATATAAAAAGCCGGCTGCAAGCCATAAAAAGCCGACCAAATGGGCATTGATTCCAAGATTGATAAAAATCCACAGAGTCACGATCAGACCGATGAGCGGACAGATTAAATACTGGAGAACGGCTTTTCCCTTCAGCCTTTTTCTTGTCTCTTTTTCCTGAATAAAAAACTTTAATATTACCGCACAGTTCAGCAGTATAAATCCAAACAGGGCGCCAAAGCTGACCATGGTGGAGATCAGTCCCAGGGAGCAGAATAGAGAAATGGGTGTAATAACGATTCCAACAAATATGGTAGCTGCAAACGGCGTGTGATATTTCCTGCTGACATAGGATAACTGTTTTGGAAGGACGCCATCACGGCCCATTGCAAAGAGCACTCTGGAAATCGCCGTATGAGATGCCTGTACGGCGGCAACGCCAAAGGACAGAACAAGTGTAAAGGAGGTAATGGCCGTCAGCCATTTGCCGCCTACAAAGCCAATGACATCAATAAAAGCAGTATCCACATTCAGTTCTTCATAATTGGGATATGCAATTCCTGCAAAAAAAGTAATGACGATGAAGATTGTTCCAATGATTAAAATTGCAAAAATAATCGCTCTTCCTACTGCCCTTTCGGGATCAATGGTTTCTTCTGCCAGAGTGCTGATAGCGTCAAAGCCTAAGTAACTGAGTATGACGATTCCCGTTGCCCGCAGAATACCGGATATGTTAAATTGATCGGGGTTGTAAAAGGAAAGAGTGTTAAATTCAAGAGTTCCATTCAGCAATAAACGGAGGGTGCAGAATATAAACGCAAGAATCACAATCATCTGCAGGGCGAATAAGATCCAGCTGCATTTTGACATAATATCCACTCCTATGACATTGGTAACTGTGCTGAATAAGATAAACAAAATCGCCCATATCCAGGTGGGAACAGCCGGCAGCATGGCATTTGCAAAGGAGCTTCCGATAATAACGACTGTGGCCGGAAGCAAAATATAATCAAGCAGTATGGACCAGCCGGTAAGAAACCCGAAGGCAGGAGAAATCCCTTTCTGTACATATATATATACGGAACCGGCCATGGGATATTTTTGTGACATGAGCTTATAGCTTAAGCCTGTAAAAAACATGGCTGCCATTCCGATTAAATAACACAGTGCCACCATTCCTCCTGCAGGTGCCAAAAAGGTGCCGTACATCGCTGCCGGTGCCAAAGGAATCATAAATATCAAACCGTAAATAATCAAATCTTTTGTATTCAGTGTTCTTTTTAATGTTGTCCCGACTCCTTGTTTTTCCATATCAAATCCTCCATCACATGTTTTGAGAATACAAAAAGCGCCTGCTTCTGCCGTAGACGCCTTAGTCACTGTACGATGCTATTATAGTTTTGCCTTAAATCTGTCATACCGGAAGGAGCTTACATCAAGTACCGTGTCTTCCCCCATTGCAATCTGAGATAATAAGGTGCCAGCGGCAGGTGCAATTCCAAACCCGTGGCCCGAGAAGCCGCATGCAAGAATCAGACCGGGAACCTCTTCCACCCGGCTGATCACTGGTACATGATCCGCACAGACATCAATCCAGCCGGCCCAGGTTCTGACTATTTTGGCATCCGCAAGACATGGGAAATACTTCATGATTCCTCTGCAGATGCAGGAAGCGGTCAGGCTGTTTGTCACCGGCGTTCCATTGTCCTTATTCACTCCTTCAAAGCCTGATGATCCCCCGAAGACAAAGGAGCCGTGAGTACTCTGGTGCCCATAGAAGTCTGCCATGGCAGTTCCCAGCATCTGATAAAACATGGGAGGCTGGGCTTCCGTAACCAGCACTTCCAAAAGAGCCTGGGTCATGGGCACGTCAATCCCCACAGTTGCAGCGATCTTTCTGCTGTCATAGCCTGCCGAAAGGATAATGGTCTCTGCTTCGTAATGGTCTTCTGAGGTAATGACCTCCCTTGCTTTTCCTTTGATTTTACGAATCCCGATGACCTCTTCTCCAGTGATGAATTTCACTCCCAGCTCTCTGGCTTTTTTATAATAGGCCAGGGTCGCAAGCATGGGGTTGGCGTGACCATCGGTGGGACACCAGCTTGCACCCACCACCTCATCAGAAAGATAAGAGCAGATACTTTTTGCTTCTTCTCTGTCAATCATCCTGACATCCAGTCCCAGGGAAGAGGCGTTGTCAGCAAGGTCCTTCAGGATCTTCATGTGGCCTTCTGTCTTACCAAGGCGAAGATTTCCCTTCTGATAATATTCCACATCCATACCCAGTTCTTCAGAAAGGAACGGCCATAAATGTTTTGCTCCATACATGGCCAGAGGCAATTCTCTCTTATCACGGCCCGATTGTCTGACACCGCCTCCATTTCTGCTTGATCCGCCATTTCCGATATGATCACTTTTCTCTAAAACGATGACAGAACAGCCTTTCTTTGCCAAATAATAGGCGGCCGCATTACCGATAATTCCTCCGCCGATAATAATGATATCCGCACATTGTGCCATAGGAATCAGTCCTCCTTTCTTTCATTTCCAAGTACCTTCATTTCCACTGGCCGCATAGGGGCTCTGGAAGGGGCTGGTTCCAACTCAAGAGGGGAGACTGAAAGTTCTCTTGCTACAATCCTTTTTACCAGGGCCCCGCAGGTCTGCCCCTGACAGAGTCCCATTCCGGATCGCAGGTAACGCCTGATTTCTGTCAAAGTGAACATACCGTCATGGACCGCTTTCCTGATCTCACCCTTTGTTACTTCCTCACACCGGCAGATGATAAGTCCATCATCCGGCTCCTGTACAAATTCCTTTAATGGCCTGGACCGGTCGCTTCTCTTACTCATTCTTCTGCCTCCTGTCTGCGAAAGAATCTGGCTTTCATTGCCATATCCGCGGGTACCTTCATGGTCAATAAGCTGGTATGGTCATATACCTTCTTTGATTTTACCTCCACAATTTCTGCCCTGCATACCTTAGCTCCGCTTCTGTCAAAAGCTGCACCCTTATCTCCCGGTTCCGGAAGGGGAAGAAATTCATAGGGAAGGGTAATCGCCGCATAGCCAGGTTCAAAGTCTTCATCAACGAGAAATATAGCCTGACCGGAGCATGCGGACACGCATAATCCGCAGCCGGAGCAGTCCCGTTCCTCATCAAGCGCAGGAAGTGCAGTGATTTTACTGCCGATTTTAATACATTTTCTTGGACAGGCATCCTGACAGGGATTACAGGGAATGTTCTGGGTGCATTCAATCACCGGATGGACTCCCTTTCGTCTGGTGACTCCCGGAAATCTTTCGAGTTCTGATTCAGACACATAGCCTTTCGTTAAAAGACTTTTTGAGATGTCGATTCCTTCTTCTGTCTTTTCTATGGTTTTTCCACGGTTTTCCGGTGCAAACATTCCTTCCCTGAGACTTAATAAGGCTTTGTGCAGTACCTCTATTTTTTCTGTCTGCTCTTCCTTTTTTAGAAATCCCAAATATTCTGCAGCACTGATTCCAGCAATTTGTCCTTCAATCATAGCCGAACTGGCCTCCTCAATGCCGGATACATCCCCTGCCACAAAGATTCCCGGAACACTGGTGGCTCCTGTTTCGCTGCATTCCGGTACATATCCGGTCGGGGTATCCTTCATCTTACAGCCTGCCATTTTGGTGAGCTGGGACATGGGGGATAATCCAACGGCAAGGCAGATAGTATCCACTTCAAAATGCTTGCTGCTGCCCGGAATGATCTTCCAGTCCTGGTCCACTTCACCAATGGTTACACCGGTCACCCGGTCCGTTCCTTCCGCTTTGATGATGGTATGGGATAGATAAAAGGGAACTCCGCATCGTGCCGCTTTTGCCGCATGAACCCCGTATCCGCCTACCTTTGGTGCCGCATCCACCAGTGCCACCACCTCACAGCCTGCCTGTAAAAGCTGGTAACTCACGACAAGGCCTACGTTTCCGGAGCCAAGCATCAATACCTTATTCCCGGGTCTGACGCTGTGAAGATTCATCATGGTCTGTGCCGCCCCAGCGCCAATAACGCCGGGAAGCGTCCAGCCTTCAAACGTAATCATATTTTCAGAAGCGCCTGTGGCTGCGATTACCGCATCGCCTTTATAATGCCTGATTTCCTGTTCTATGGAAACCGTAACTTCCTTATCCAGATAAAGTCCCACGACAGTGGCATTTAACACGACTTCAACGCCATTGTCATTTGCTTCCTTTAACAGATCTTCACCGATTTTATAACCTCTGATTTTAGCCTTATGTTCTTTTGACCCAAAAAATTTATGGATTTGTTTGAAAAGCTGTCCGCCGGGCTTTGCATTTTCATCAAATACAATTACCTTTAAGCCGCTTTTTGCCGCTTCTATGGCTGCTGACAAACCAGCCGGACCAGCTCCTATAATAATTAGATCATATCTTGTCATCCTGCCTGCCCTCCATTTTAATTCTCCGCCAGCACCTTTATTCCTTTGCTCCTACGCCGTACTGGGTTTTCACATCCATTCCCTCTTTTAAAGGGGTAATGCAGGTTCTGACATTGGGTTTTCCGTCAACCACCATAACGCAGTCCGTACATCTGCCGATTGCACAGAAGATTCCTCTCGGCTCATGGTACTTTTTTGTATACCGGTGTATCATGATTCCTGCCGCTTCCAGTGCGATGGCAATGGGTTCCCCCTCATGACCGGTTATGGTATTTCCGTCATAAGTAAATGAAACCACTCGTTTCTCTTCCGGTTTTCCAAGTATTGGATGCTCTTTAATTCTCATAATAACCTCCGTCTCTTTAAGCCAAATAAGGGGTCTCCCACAAATTAAGTTTTTTCCCAATTCCTTTTTCCAGGGCATTGCGGTATACAATGGTTCCCCATGCAACGTCTTCAATGGGCATTCCGCCTACGGAATAAATGATGATCTCATTGTCATTTCTATGAACCGGGATCTTCCCTGTAAGTACATCTCCCAGATCATCAATCTGCTCCTTTTTCATCTTTCCTTCCTCAATTAAATCCATGCAGTGCACCGCTGGTATGGGAATGGTATGATATGCGTTTTCTCCGATTTCTTCTTTCCATGCTTCATATAACTGAATATTATCCGTCACCGTTCTTGCACGGTTCTTAATAAATTCATCCTCAAATCTTGCCGCTGCCGGACAGCAAAGGATGGCACCCGGTTTGATCCATGCTTCTTCGATAAATGGATACTCGCTGATATCACCGGTCGGGCTTGAAGTTGCAATATGTACAATATCGGAATCTCTGACAGCTTCCTCTTCGGTTTCCACGACCCGAATGTCCTTGATCTGCGGGTACTTATCGTTGATATATTTAATAAAACTCTCAATGGACTTCCTGCCTCTCCCCTTAATCTTAACGGTCTCAATTCCTTGTCTCACCGCCATAGTGGCATCAAAAGCCGTTCTGCTCATAACGCCGGGTCCAATGACACCGATGACTTTAGAATCTTCCTTTGCAAAATATTTAACTCCCACTCCCGGGATTGCACCGGTACGAAATGCGCTTAGTATATTGGCTGACATATAAGCTAATGGTGCTCCCGTATCCTTATCATTTAACGTAAGCATCAGAATGGATCTTGGCAGCCCCTTTTTTCGGTTCTCCGTATTGGAACCGTACCACTTCATGCCTGCCATATCGAATTTACCCCCAAGATAGGCGGGCATTGCCATGAATCTCCGGTCTGGGCCGTCTGTCGGCATATTGGGGAATGGGGATTCCTGGGGGAATGTCATCATCACTCCATGGGAATTCCCATTGGGTCCTCCCATTCGGAAATCGCCGATTTTCATTAACTTGAACATCTCTTCCATGGCTTCTACACAGCCCGCCATGTCCGTTACACCTGCCTCTATCATTTCTTCTTCACTGAGATATATAAAATCGATTTTTTGATCACTCATTTTTATTTCCTCCATTCCGTCAAATCCTGTTTTCGGGTTCGTTTTTTCCTGCCTGAATCATCCTGGAATATCCTGTGATTTCTTCTAAAGGTGCTCCCGATGAATCATTGATTCTTTTCACTTTTCCAGCCTCCTTACAAAAAAGAGGCCCTGTGATAATAATTATCACAAGACCTCTCTGTCCTTCATTTTCCTACATTCTATCGTTATGTATCACGATAGAATTGTAAAAATCGGAACTAAGTGCTATTAATTTTTCTTAACTAAAATTATACCTGCATAATCACCTGCAGTTTTTCCCTATAGCTGTTCTGCATTAATCCGTTCATATATTTTGTGGGAGTATGATTAGTAAACTCCTTAAAATCTTTTATAAAATGAGACTGGTCATAATATCCCGCATCAAGGGCGGCTCGTGTCATTCCAGTCTTACCCATGGTTTTTGTCAGCTCGTCAATTGCATTCTGGAAGCGGATGATCCGCATCAGCTCTTTGGGCGCCATGCCGAACTCATCGGTAATGACCCGGTTTAGATAGCGGAGAGAATAGCCTGTTTTTTCCTGAAGCTCTTTTAATTTGATATTGCCTCCCGACGCTACGATCTCCTGCCTTAACAGGGATTGGAGGTTATAGGCTTCATACCGTTCTGCATCGTAATGCTTTAAGTAAAAGTTTGTGAATATTTTGACTTTCTGTTCAAAGCTGTCTTCCTTCCACAGCTTCTCAAACAATTCTTCCTGTTCAGAAATAACATCAAACATATCCTCATATTTTTGTTCCCTGCCAACCAGCTCCGACATCTTCCTGTGTTTTCCCACCGGATTAAAGCCGGGAAGAAACCGGACGCCAAAATACTTGCAGCGGCTTGCTGTCTCTACATCCGTTTTGGCAAGAAGTGTGCCGGCAACTCTTGATTCAAGCCTGCTGCCGCTGCTGCAGAACAGAATATCCACACAGGCATCGGGAATTCCGGTCATAAGGTTATTTTCCGCCTCAAATTGATAGAAATGAGAGATTCCATATTGCATGACATTATATTTCTTGTATGCGCCAGTCACCAAAACAAAGCCTGGCTGCTTCGGATGCAGAATATCCAATTGATTTCTTCCATTCATAGGCAATCCCTCTTTCCTCAAAAAGCTGGTAAATGGGTAAAAAAAACGCAACGGAGCCAAAGACTCCATTGCGTTTTATATTTAAACTTATACTATTGAAACTCCGGTTTGTCAATACAATATCTGCTTCCAAATAAACCCTTTTTTTCATAAGGGAGTTAAACAGCCATTGGAACGGTTTGAAACCCGTTTTATCCCAATCCTAATATACAGACTTCCATTCCGCAATGTTGGTGCTGTCGAATTTAAATGGGGGCCCGAGAATTATTTCTGTACCGCCGTCGGAGGCTTCTTTTACCTCGTAATCTCCCATTTCTCCTGCCTTAAACTTGTCGCCGGCTTTTCCTGTGATGGTTCCCTCCACCAGAGCCATGGAAGTATATGCTCCCAAAGACCCTACATCAATGGGATTCCATAAATACATATAGGGACAGGAATGTGCTTCATCCTCTCCAATGTATTCCGCCATTTCAGAAGGAAGTCCAAGACCGGTCAGCTTTACCTTTGATTTCTCATCCTGAAGGACCTTGGCAGCCGCATTGATTCCCACGGTAGTGGGCGCACAAATCACCTTTAAGTCCGGGTATTTTGATAAAAGAGCCTGCGTCTGATCCGTGGATTTCTGAGGTTCGTCGTCTCCATATGCCACTTCAACCAGATTGAGTTTGGAATACTTTTCTTCCTTCATAACCTCTTTCATGGATTCGATCCATGCATTCTGATTGGTTGCCTGGGAGGTGGCGGAAAGAATGGCCCAATCTCCCTCACCCCCGGAGATATCATAGACTGCTTCCATCAATGCCTGACCGATTTCTTTGATTCCAGCCTGATTGACAAACGTCTGCCTGCTGTCTTTATTTACTTTGGAATCCAGACAGGATACCTTGATTCCTGCTGCCATCGCATCCTCTAAGGCCGCCTGCAGGGCATTTTCATCATTTCCGGCGATACAGATGGAATCCACACCCTGGGAAATCAATGACTGGATAACGGAAACCTGCGCATCAGCCGTAGCAGATTCCGGATGCTTTACGATACAGGTTCCTCCTTCTGCTTCAATGACCTTTTGAAAGCCCTGAGCAATCTTTTCATTGTAGGGATTTCCTGCTGCTTTAGTAATGACCGCATACGTCTTTTTGGAGGAGCTTCCCCCTCCGTCCTGAGCCGCGGATATCTGAGTTCCCCCGGTCTCTGTTTTCCCCGAACAGCCGCTAAGTGCTCCAAGCACCATTGCCGCACACAGGACTCCCCAAACCAATTGTTTTCTCATCTTACGATTACCTCCCTTTTTAATCATACTTTTATACGAAACACCCCCGGTGTCTTGTATCACAGTTGTTTCCTTTTCATCGTTTTCCCTATTTCCGGTATCATGACCGCAAGGATCAGCAGCGTTCCAAGGATCACCAGAATGACCTGGGGATTCATATTGATCTGGCCCAATCCGATTCTTAAACAGATGATGATAAATGCGGATATGATGGCACCGGTCAGCTTTCCTTTTCCACCTGCCGTCGAAATCCCCCCAAACACAGCCATGGCAATGGCATCCAGTTCAAAGCCGGTGCCCGTGGTGGTATTGGCACCATACAGCACGGATACAAGAAACATGGCACTGACGCCCGCCATCATTCCGGCAGCGGAATAGACCAGCAGACGAATTTTCTGAACCTGGATTCCGGAAAAATAAGAAGCCTTCCGGTTGCTTCCAATGGCATACAGCTTTCGCCCAAAGGTTGTTTTGCTTAAAATAAAGGTAAAAATGACTGCCGCAATCAGAACAACAAAGAAGATATAAGGAATTGGCCCGATTTTTCCTGCCATGGTGCGAAAGCCCTGATTGTTTTTCAAGGAGACAGAGCCTCCGCTGCCCAAAGCAATCTCCGCAATTCCGCGGAAAATAATCATGGTTGCCAGCGTAACAATCATGGACGGCAGCTCTGTAAACAGGGTCACTGCGATTCCGTTAAAGAGTCCGCAGGCGGTTCCTGCTAAGATTCCGATCAACAGCACCATAGGAAAGGGGACCCCCGCATTGCCTGCAAGACAGGCGGTGGTTGCGGACAGACAGACCGTCGCTCCAACCGATAAATCAATTTCACCCAAAATCAAAATATATGCCATGGGAAGCAGAAGGAAGACTTCCGTTAAATACTTTGGCATTTCCCGAAGGACATTCACCGGTTTGTAGCTTGGTGAAATAACCATACAAAACAGATTTACCATGAGAAACAAAAGGACCAGTACACCTTCCCAGCTTAAAATCCTTTTTTTCCAGTTTTGATCTGACTGCGCAGATATGCTTCTGCCTGATTTTCCCGCCATTGCTACATCTCCCTCCTTTTTAAATTTTTCTTCTGCATCATGCGCTGAGTCCCTACATTTAAAATAATTACGGCTAAAATAATGCCGCCCTTTACCGTATTCTGCACGATGGAATCAATTCCCACCAGAGGGAGAGCCTTTGCAATGACCGCTAAGATCAGGGAGCCAAGCAATGCACCTGCTACGGTCCCCCGCCCGCCGGACATGCTTACCCCGCCAATGACGCAGGCGGCAATTACATCCATTTCTTTTCCATACAGCATATTTGGCTGGGCGGAGGAATAGACGGCTACCGCCAGCGCACCGCACAGTCCGGACAACATCCCCATAACGGTATAGACGATGAGTTTGATCTTTGCGGTATTGATCCCGGATATGGCTGCTGCCTCCGGATTGCTTCCCACTGCATAGATTTTCCTTCCCGTCCTCGACCATTTCATGACCGCAAAAAAGATGAGATAGCATAGAAGTACAATGACGATCACGTTATTTAAACGTCCAAAACCCAGTTCCTTTTCCAAAGCAAAATTTTTAAACTCTCCCAGATTCTCCGCGCTGGCCCACTGGCTTTTGGCGATCAGATAAGCAAAGCCCCTGTAGATATACATAAATCCCATGGTCGCTATGATGGGAAGCACCTTTCCTTTTGATACCACAAGCCCGATTGCAGCACCGCATACGGCACCGATTCCTATGGCAATGAGAAACAGCAGGAATGTATTGTGTATTACATGATACTTTAAAAGCATTCCCACAGCCATACCGGATACCGCCAGGGTGGAGGTAATGGAAATATCAATGCCTCCGATGAGAAGAACACACAGCATTCCCAATGCCATGATCATAATGACTGCGTTGTTTTTTAACATATCCTGAATGGATTTGGCCGTCAGAAACGAAGGGCTTAAAATCTGTATGAGGATGCATAACACGAGGAGGACAAGGAGCAGGCTGGCCTCTCTGGAGCCTGTGATCCTTTTGATCAAGCTATTTTTTTCCATTAGTGCAGACTCCTTTCCGTATCCTTTTCGGATTTTTCCATGGCATACTGAAGAATGGATTCCTGAGTGGCTTCTTCACGGGATAATTCTCCGGATAGTTTGCCGCTGCACATCACCAGGATCCGGTCACTCATCCCAAGAATTTCCGGCATTTCCGAAGAGATCAAAAGAATGCCGTAGCCCTTTTTCGCCAAATCCCCCATGATCTGATAGATCTCCGCTTTTGCCCCTACATCTACCCCCTTGGTGGGTTCATCCATAATGACCACCTTCATCTCCTGGCTCAGGGCTTTTGCCACAACTACCTTTTGCTGGTTTCCTCCGGAAAGAGAGCTTGCAGGATCAAAAATAGAAACTGCCTTGGTATCCACTTCTTCCAGAAGCTCTTTTGCGGTTTCCTCTTCCAGCTTTTCATTGATCACACCCCGTCTGGAATATTTTTTTAAATTGGGAAGGGTCACATTGCGTCCCAGTCCCCAGCTAAGAATCAGCCCCTCTTTTTGACGGTCTTCCGGGAGAAGTACAATCCCTTCCTTCATGGCATCCGCCGGTTTTTTAATGAAAATCCGTCTTCCTTCCAGATAAATATTTCCTGAGTCCGGTCTTGTGATTCCGCAGATACTCTCAGCCACCTCGGTCCGTCCTGCTCCCACCAATCCGGTAAGTCCCAGGATTTCTCCCTGATGCAGTTCAAAACTGATGTCCTTAAAATATCCGGTCCTTGACAGCTTTTCAATCCGCAGGACTTCCGGACCTCTCCGGAGCTCCGGCTTTGGAAAAAGATCTTTGATTTCACGGCCAACCATGGCCCGGATCAAATCAGAATTGGTGATCTCATCGGTCTTAAAAGTGCCGATGTACTTCGAGTCGCGAAATACCGTCACCCGGTCAGCCAGCCGATACATATCCTCAAACCGGTGGGAAATGAAGATAACCGATACTCCGGAAGCCTTCAGCTTATCTACGATCCGGTATAATTCCTCTGATTCATTTCTAGTCAGGGCTGCGGTCGGCTCATCTAGAATGATGATTCCCGCCTGTGTGGAGAGGGCCTTTGCGATTTCCACCATCTGCTGCTGAGCCACGCTTAGGCTTCCCATCTCATCGGAGCACTTAAAATCTGCATTCAGCTCCTTTAACAGCTGATCTGCTTCCCGATTCATCCGCTTCCACTGAAGGATTCCTCTTTTTATTATTTCATGACCCATAAAAATATTTTCCGTTACGGAAAGATCGGGATAAGAGGTGGGGTGCTGGTAAACTGCTGCAATCCCTGCTGCCTGGGCATCCTTAGGCCCCTTAAAATCCACTTCAGCACCGTCTAAAAAGATCTCTCCCTCTTCCGCTTTGTGGACTCCTGTGATCACTTTGATGAATGTGGATTTTCCTGCCCCGTTCTCGCCCATCAGTGCATGGACCTCTCCCTTTTTCAGATTAAAATGAACCTGATCCAAGGCTTTGACCCCAGGAAATTTTTTTGTAACCCCTTTCAATTCCAATACATAATCGGCCACCGTTTTATCCTCCCTTCTCAACTGATCTCAGTTTATCATTGAACGAATGGAAGGCAAACAGTATTATTTTTTGATATCGGGTAATTTCTTTTTGTGTTTTTGTTTATAATGGAGTTAATTTTTCGTTTTTGCTTGTCATATTTGTTTATTTTGTTAAAATAGAATTATATGAGTGCTGGTTGGGGGTACCGTTATGAAATTACTGATTGTTGATGATGAAGAGCTTACACGCATCGGTCTGATCAACTCCATTGATTGGGAGTCTCTGGGGATTTTTAATCTGTTCCAGGCCGAGGATGGGATAAGCGGACTTCGTATTGCCAGAGAAGTGAGACCGGAAATTATTTTATGTGATGTGAGAATGCCCAGGCTGAACGGGATCGAGCTGGTGGAACGGCTGGAAAAGCTTCTCCCGAATTCCGCATTTATCTTCATGAGCGGCTATTCCGACAAAGAATATCTAAAGGCCGCCATCCGCTTAAAAGCCATAAACTATGTGGAAAAGCCGCTGGACCCGGCAGAAGTGGCCTCTGCCATAAAGGAGGCTTATCACTGCGTCAGACAACATATGAGAACCGTGAAGAATGAGCTGTTTTATTCCAGAGAAGCGGACTCTTCCTTTGCCGCTGCCTTAACTCAGCCCTATAAAGACAGCAGAGAAATCATCGCTGCCCTGACAAAGGAACTGAATCTGAAACTTACGCCTTCTTTAAGCGTCACCTCCTTTGTCGTGAAGGTGGAGCAAAGCCAGGCCGATTTAAACCACGTGAATCAAATACTTGCCGATCTGGAAATATATCTTTCCTATTCCCGCAACAGGGTTTATTATATTTCAAAATACATCCAATACCACATTTTTCACATCGTATCTCCTGCACCGCCCTCTTCTTCGTCCATGGACCGGATCGGCACTTTTTTAAAGAACCGTTTTCAGAAGACCTGCGCTTTTTATATCAGCAGAGGGGAGACCTGCACCGGAATCTCAAAAGCCTATGAGTCCTATGCCAGCGCAGTTTCCCTCATGCAAAGCAGTTTTTTCTTTGATTCAGGGACTTATTTTACCCCTGAAAAAAAGATGACCGGATACAAGGAAAAGACGGGAAACGGTTCCTATGACC
The DNA here is from genome assembly GCF_043633585.1 of Lacrimispora sinapis. Lineage (NCBI taxonomy): Bacteria > Bacillati > Bacillota > Clostridia > Lachnospirales > Lachnospiraceae > Lacrimispora > Lacrimispora sinapis. Next base: position 3,291,155 of record NZ_CP141832.1, read on the forward strand.
GTTATGTTCCCCTTCTTTCAAATGCTGTCCTGTCAAAGGATTTAAACGCCGTCAAAGATTTGCTTTTTCAGCTTCATCATGAATTTTACCAGCAGAAACATATCTTTCCCCATGAAGCAAGAGACCTGTATTATAAACTTTTCATGACATTAGAGGACTGCCGCCAGCAGCTTCGGCTGGCTCCGGCTGCGGAACCGGAAAATGCCATGAAGCTTCTTGAAAACTGTTTTAGTTTCCATGAACTTCATGAGAAGCTGACCCAAAAAACAGAGCTGCTTTTTGAAGCAGCCAGGTCCTATATGCCGGAGAATTCCACTATATTTTTAATAAAAGATTACATTCACAAGCATTATCATCATGATTCCCTATCGGTTCGGGATATCGGCAATCAGGTTTTCTTATCTGCCTCTTATGTCTGTACCTATTTTAAAAATGAAACCGGGCAGACCATCAATCAGTATCTCACGGAATTCCGGCTGAAAAAAGCAAAGGAACTTTTGGCGGACCCTCGTTATCAGATCGCCGATATTTCTTTCAAAGTAGGCTACAGCAACGGAAATTACTTTAGCAAAAGTTTCAAAAAGCTGACTGGTTTATCACCGTCTGATTACAGGGAGAAGATGCTGAAATGAAACATCTGATACAAAGAGCAAAGACCTGTTACAACAATATGATGCTGCAGACAAAATTTACCATTACCCATCTGCTCATCACCACCATTCCCATGCTGGTCATGTTTCTGTTTTTCTACGGAAAACTCTACGATATGGTTTTAGCTTATACCGTCCGCTCAGAACAGACCGCCTCTGCCATGACCATCCCTCAGATCAATGGGCTTATTGATACCATTCTTACCGCACAAAATGGCCTGGAAGCGCATCCCTACTACCGGAAGCTGTTCCACTCCAGGGCTTCTCAGACAGATGCCCCGCTCACGGATTCTGCTGATGCCGTGGACTTTTGCCAACTGGCGGAGAAAACCATTGACGGAAAAACCATAACCGACATTCGCATCTATATGGATCTGCCAGCTTCCCAGCCCATCTTTTATAAGAAACACACAAGCAGGATCTTCCGGCCAGTAAGGGAAGCCAGAGGCGCTTACTGGCATGGTATCTTCCAGGGAAACCGTTCTTACCGCTCTCTTTTCTGTCCTGAGTTTTATTTAAGTCCCATAGAGGTAAAGGAATCCGGGGATATGGCATTTATCACGAAAGCTTCCATTCCCTATAAGGATGAGTTACGCACCTGTTATATTGCCATTTACTATTCCAAGGCACCCTTTACTGCTCTTTTGAAAAACAACTTATCCAAAGATACCAGTGTGGCCTATATCATCAATGACCGGGACAGTACGGTGGCCACCTCCAATCATGGGCTTTCCGGAATTTATCATTTCAGCTATGACAAGGTACGGGATTATTTTATGTCTTCGGATAACTTTATCCTGAAAAATATCCTGGGAGAAGATGTGTATGCAGGCTTCTATTACATTCAGAAAACCAACTGGTTTATGGTTGCCGTCATTCCCACCAAATCCATCATCCAGAAAAGTGTTCTTATTGTGATAGGCTTTTTTCTTATCTATCTTTTTTGCATCATATCTGCATTTTTAATTGCAATCAAACTGTCTCATTCCATCACCAACCGCATTTCCTCCGTCATCCGGCAGATGTCCAAAGTCCGGTCCGGTCCTCCCACCCCTCTGCCGGATTCCGTGTACCACGATGAGATCGGCGGGTTGATTGATACCTACAATTATATGACCAGAACCATGAATCAATTGATTGCGGAACAGATCAAAGCCGCAGAAGATTTAAGGCATGCCGAGTTTCACACGCTCCAGGCGCAGATCAATCCCCATTTTCTTTATAACACCATGGACATGATCAACTGGCTGGCAAAGCAGGGCAGAACTGATGAGGTATCGGAAGCAATTGTAGATTTATCCCGTTTTTACAAGCTGACGCTGAGCAGAAAAGAGACCTTGAGTACCATTGCAGATGAACTGGAGCATGCAAATATCTATGTGCGTCTTCAGAATATGCGGTATCATCAGGTCATTGACCTGGTCAACGATATGCCGGATTATATGATGGACTGCACCATTCCCAAGCTGACCTTTCAGCCCGTGGTGGAAAATGCAATTCTCCACGGACTTCTGGAAAAGGTTCCAAAAGGCGGAACCATTGTTATCACCGGCTGGCTGGAAGAACATGGAGCTGTCATCCTGATTTCCGATGATGGAGTGGGCATCCCTGAGGATAAACTTTCCGGTCTTTTATCCGGAAAGGGAACCAGCAGAACAGGAACAAACATCGCAGTTTTTAACACCCACCGCCGCCTTCAGATTCTTTACGGCCCGGAATACGGCCTGACCTATAAAAGCATTCCGGGAAAAGGGACGGAAGTGGAGATACGGGTCATGTATGCTGCCGCACCACTTCTCTAAACATGGTACCGGAGGCTTCAGAATTCCCTTTATGAATGACGTAGGAAAGCAAAAAAGGCTCCCCCCGGAACAGAGCAATAAAATCTGTTCCGGAATGGGAGACCTTTTCCATTCATTTTATGTTCAAATCAAATATTTACTCAATCAAATAGGCTTTGACGATTTCTCCGTAATATGCAGTATGATAATCTCTGTTGGCACCGTGGAAAGAGCCATCCACGTCCTGAGGGTAACATTCTTTTTTGTATTTTTCCAAAATCGCATGTTCATCCTGCTTCTGCTTGTAGACCACCCTGCATTCCAGAGTCAGCGGCAGTTCCTTGATTGCCGGAACGGAAACCTCATCGGAATCCACCAGTGTTAAGTTCAGCTTTTGGATTTTATCCACTGAATGGCCCGTCTCTGTTCCGCATATCCCCAAAATCTTTTTATCGAAATCACCATACGGTATATTGATAGTAAATTCAGAGTTTTTATCCAGCTGCTGCTTTGTAAAACGGTGCTCTCTTACAAAAACAGTAAATATGGGTTTTCCCCACTCAATTCCCAGTGTCCCCCAGGAAATGGTCATGGAATTCACTTTTCCGTCTGCCTTTGTGGTCAGTAACACTCCTTTGTTTACCGCTTTTAGGATCTCACTGGCATGATCGAATACTTCTATCTCCTTTTTCATTGCAGCCTCCTTTTTGATATATGGTTGCTATAATCATAAACAGACGGGGTAATATTCGCAAGTATGCACTTTTTTGTAAGATACTATCCAAAAGGTGAGTTTGGGACTCCTTATCCTCTTGCAGCCAGCCGGGCGCCCATTTCAAATGCATTCCGGCAGTCCACCGGGAACTGTTCCTCCCTCACCTTGGCTTTGTGGGGCTCATTGAATTTGGAAGCCTCATACTTGGAATAATCTTTAAATTGATACGTGTCATTGCTGGTCAATATCTCTGATACACCATGAAACAGCTGTAACAGCATCTGATTCTGCACAAAGACTTCCCTATAATGAAGCTGCTCCATATACTCTTTCGGGACATTCATGGTGTATATAAAGCCGGAGGCGATTTTCCCTTGAAATACTGACCGTTCCCCTTCATTATAAGAAATGTTTGGAAATATCAGACGTTCCAGAAATGCACGCATCTCTCCTGTAACATTCCCGATATAAACGGGGGAACCAAGAATGATCACATCGCAGGTCAGGGCATACTGAAGGATTTCCTTCAACTCATCGTTTACCGCACAGACCCCATTGCATTGACTGCCCTTCCGCTTGCAGGCAAAGCAGCTGACACAGCCTTTGAAATTCACATCATACAGATTCACAAGCCGGGTACCTGCCCCCTGTCCCTCCGCTCCTTGAAGTGCATGTTTTAAAAGCACCGCTGTATTTCCATTTTTCCGTGGACTTCCGTTTACCGCTAATACGTTCATTTTGACCCTCCTGGATTGTTCGTTATAAAATTTGCGTGAAATGATAGAATATTCTTTCTCTCCTTTTTGAACCAATTATAGCAATAAGCAGTTGCAATGTACATAACGCACTTTTTTGTTAGTCCCCTCTCCCTATAATTATCCCAAAATTCGACAAAAATCTACAAATAGATCGTGTAATCAAATGCCAAATACGAATTGACTGTAAATACATTATGAGGTATAATAAATTTAGCTTTATTTGTTAATAAAATAACAAGCAAACATTTGAAAAGGAGATGTTCTTAATGAAGGGTTTTGCAATGTTAAATATTGGTAAAACGGGTTGGGTGGAAAAGGAAAAACCCGCATGCGGGCCGATTGATGCGATTTGCCGCCCCATTGTTCTGGCTCCCTGTACTTCTGATATCCATACGGTATGGGAGGGTTCGATTGGGGAACGCCATGATATGATCCTGGGACATGAAGCCGTGGCTGAAGTGGTGGAAGTTGGAAATCTGGTAAAAGATTTTAAACCAGGTGACAAGGTCCTTGTACCGGCTATCACACCGGACTGGAATTCTATAGAGGCCCAGGGCGGCTATCAGATGCATTCCGGAGGAATGCTGGCGGGCTGGAAATTTTCAAATTTCAAGGACGGGGTATTCGGTGAATTTTTCCACGTAAACGATGCGGATGGAAACCTGGCCCATCTGCCGGAGGGTGTGGACCCGGTGGCCGCATGTATGCTTTCTGATATGGTTCCAACCGGTTTTCATGGAGTCGAACTTGCCGACATACACTTTGGTGACACGGTAGCTGTTATTGGAATCGGACCCGTTGGTCTGATGTCCGTAGCCGGTGCTGCCCTTCACGGTGCTTCCCATATCTATGCCGTAGGCTCCCGCCCCAATTGCGTCCAGTTAGCTAAAGAATATGGTGCCACCGATATCATCAATTACCGGGAAGGCGATATTGCGGATCAGATCCTGGAAAAAACAGGCGGAAAGGGCGTGGACCGTGTTATTATCGCAGGCGGGAACAACGACACCTTTGCACAGGCCATTGCCATCTTAAAACCGGGCGGAAAAATAGGAAATGTCAATTACCTCGGAGAAGGCGATTACATAAAGATTCCCCGTATCAAATGGGGATGCGGCATGGGACATAAACAGATTTCCGGCGGGCTGATGCCAGGCGGCCGGTTGAGAATGGAAAAGCTGGCTTCTCTCCTCTCCGCCGGCAGACTGGACCCAGGCAAGCTGATCACCCACCGGTTTGAGGGCTTTGAAAACATTGAAAAGGCTCTTATGCTGATGAAGGATAAGCCAAAGGATTTAATCAAACCAGTGGTCATTATCCATTGGTAGTTTAACGCCTTTGCAGTTAAAAAAGGCACCAGGAGCTTTTAGGTGACCCCCAAAAGCTCCTGATGCCTTTTCCTGTACTACTTTATTTTTTCCGGTATCTGACAGCCAGACCCTTTAAAAACGATCTCACATAACGATCTCCGCATACCTTATAATTCCGCTGACCCTCTCTCCTTAAAACAGCACTTAACTCCCCGTTTGATAAATCGGTTCCCCCCTCTTTCATGATCTGAAGCATGTCCTCACCTGTAAGAGACAGTGCGATCTTTACTTTTTTCAGAAATACGTTATTAACGGTACGGTCGTCATTTATCATAAAAAGCTGATTTTCCGATTCTCCGGATGCAGGTTCTTTTTTTCCTCTTTTCCGGGTAATAAAACCGTTTAAGAAAGACTCCAGCATACGATTGCTGCATTTGCTGCTGTCGGAATTTAACAGGATTTTTTGCAGTTCTTCCTTTGTTACCGTAACTCCTCCCAGCTGAAACATTTCCGCCATATCCATGTCCTTGATATCCAAAGCATATCTTAATCGAATCAATCTATCGTTATTATCCATTGGTTCCTCTTTTCCTATTATTATTTTAACCATTCACCAGAATACTGCTTTACGAACGTTTATCCAACGCTTTCGTTACCTTTAATTGCTTTCCATTGACCGTTGTATGCTTCATTGCTTCCAAAACCAGGGGGCCTTTGCCATTTAAAATCTCAATATAAGTCAGGGTATCCTGAACTGCAATGATTCCGATGTCCTCCGCGTTTACGCCTTCAATTGCGGAAATGGCCCCTACAAAGCTGGCCGCTCTCAGCTTCTTTTTCTTTCCCCCATGAAAGCGAAGCTTTATAATGCCTTTTTTAAATGCATCCCCCTTCATCTGTTTTTCCGGGGAAGCCGTTTTCATGGTTTTCTCAAAGGCCGGTTTCCGACCGGACACGTCCTCTTTTGAGGGTTTCTCAAACCTCGGGATTTCAAAACCGATCAGTGCTTCAATCTCCCGGAGAAATCTCGTCTGGGTTGGCGTGGCAAAGGATAATGCTTTTCCCTTTTTTCCGGCACGTCCGGTTCTTCCGGTCCGGTGAACGTAGGTTTCCGCCTCTAAAGGGATGTCATAGTTTATAACCAGGGAAATATGGTCGATATCAATGCCTCTGGCGGCAAGATCCGTGGCGGCAAGATACCGGCATTTTCCACGTTTAAAGGTGTTCATGGCGAAAAACCGGTCCTTCTGCTCCATGCCGCCATGAAGCTTTTTGCAGTCATAGCCCATACGAACCAGATCCTTCCACACCCGGTCCACCCGGTCCTTGGTACTGCAAAAGATGATACAGCTATCCGGATTTTCCATTATGGTCACCTCGGTCAGAAGTTGGAATTTCTCCTCCTCCCTGGTGATATAAAGCCCATGTTCAATGTCCGCCGCTGTGATATTTTCCTCATTCACATCAATTCTGACTGGGTTTATCATATGCTTTGAGGAAATGGTTATGATTTCCTCCGGCATGGTGGCGGAAAACAGCATCGTCAACCGTTTTCTGGGAAGCCTCTCAAGGATCGCCTCCACCTGTTCCATAAATCCCATATGAAGCATCTGGTCGGCCTCATCAATTACCAGGCAGTTTATGTTCCCCAGAGACAGCGTTCCTTTTTCCATATGATCCAGCACCCGCCCAGGAGTTCCCACCACCACATGAGTCTTCTGCTTTAATTCTGTTTTCTCAAGGGAAAACGGATGTCTTCCATAGACTGCTGCCGCTTTGATTCGTTTGAATCTGCCAATATTGGTAAACTCCTCTTTTACCTGGACCGCAAGCTCTCTGGTCGGGGTGAGAATCAGCGCCTGTGGTTTGTTCTCAAGCCATTCTGCCGCTTCACAGATGGGAATGGCATAGGCTGCCGTTTTCCCGCTGCCCGTCTGGGCTTTGACAATCAGATCCTGTCTTTCTAAGGCAAATGGAAGGACGCTGGCCTGGACCTTCGTAGGGATTTCATACCCCAGAACATCAAGTGCTCTTCCTATATCTTCCCTGATTTTAAAATCTTTCAAACGTTCCTGTCCCATTTTTATGCCTCTCATTTTATCTAACACTTCGTATTTTTTACTGAATTGCAGCTCGGTTGAGTTTTTTCCACTTCCTGATCTTGCTTCGGAAGGTTTGAAAGGGTGCCACAGTGTTGATGTGTATCCATTTCCATATCGGCCATTTTGATGGGGTGGAGGAAGCCCATTTCCTCACATCCTGGCCAAATAAGTCCTCATCAGAAAAGGAATCCAACCACAAAATAAGCTCTGCCACACATTCCCGGTACAGGCTTTTCAGCTCGCTTAGGGTACAGGCTTCGTATTGCTTATAAAAGTTCTCATATAAACCGCCCAGCTTGTTCCATTTGTAATTCAACGCTGGGGTGACTACCTCTTTTCCGGCAAGTTCATCCCGGTCCCAGCCCAGGAGCAGATTCATCCAGCCCAGCTGATAGGCGATCATCTGGGCTGGGCTGCGGTCAACACCTTCCAGAATTTTATCTTGATCCCCTTCCTCAACGGAATCAAATTCTGTAATAAATAAGTGAGCGGTTTTTTCAATTTCCGCAATCAGTTCTTCTTTGTTTTTATATTCCTGCATCAGTTACCTTCTTTCTCTTTTTGAACTATTTTGCCTGTTTTTTCATGCTTCATTTCCGTGCCAGTGCCTCCTGTTCCAATTGAAGCAGAGCCTTCTTCCGGTCCAATCCGCCCGCATATCCGGTCAGACTGCCATTTGTCCCAACCACCCGGTGGCAGGGGATCAGGATTGAAACAGGGTTATGGCCTACCGCTCCTCCTACCGCCTGGGCTGACATGGTGTCCTGCCCCCTTGAGGCTGCGATCTTTTTTGCGATTTCTCCATAGGTGGTGACAGTGCCATAGGGTATTTGAAGAAGGATCTTCCAGACAGCTTTTTGAAAATCCGTTCCTTTTGGCTGCAGATCGGGGAGCGTTGCATCTTTGTTTCCTTTAAAATAATTCTCAAGCCACTGGTGAAGCCTTATAAAAACCGGATGCTCCGGTTCATAAATCCAAGAATTCGTATTCCCCGGAAAATATTTTTGCCCCTCAAACCAGAGTCCGGTAATTCCATTGCCCTCCGCTGCTGCAGTTAAATTCCCAAGGGGACTTTTAAAGTTTGCATATATCATTCCCTTTTCCCTCCTCTTTTGTATGTTCCCCTTTTAAGGAATACCGCAAACCAAACGTGGTTTAAAAGCACCAGAGACACCTGACATACGTTCTTATTAACTATCACTTCTTTCATTAAAAATACCATGAAAACAGGATATTTGCCAGCGGTTTTGGATCTGTGGGAAAATTTTCAGGGCCAGCCGGCAGTTGACATCCCGCTGATGTAAAGAATAATTTTGATTTTACATAACAAAAAGCCGCAGGAACTGCGGCTTTTTTGTTAAAAAATCAGATTTTTATAAGGCTTCTAAATTTTTACTTTTCTTTTTCATCACAATCAAAGTAAGTATGAACGCTGACAGGAATCCTACAATATCACAGAGAATGACTCCATAAAACCCGGCATCCAGACCGGCCGGATTTACAAAACAAGGCAATCCCAAAAGGCCCGATCCTCCATAGACATACTGGGTTGACTGAAACATTCCGGCTACAGCCCCTCCAAGGCTTCCGGCTATGACAGAAATGATCAAAGGCGTTTTCAGGGGTAACAAATAGCCATAAATGGTCGGCTCACTGATTCCCAGCAAACAGGTCAGCCCTGCCGTAGCCGCCCCTGATTTCTTTGCTTTTTCTTTTAATAAGACTGCTGCAGCGAACACCGCTCCTGCCATTGCAAGCTGATTTCCCGCCAGCAATCCCATTACAGGCTCATTGCCATTGATTGCGATATCATTGATAAATATTGGAATAAATGCCCAATGCAGACCAAACATAACAATTAAGATCCATGGGCCGCCCAATACCAGGCCTCCTAATACGGGGCTGAAGTTATAGATTGCAAATATTACTTTTGAAAGAATGGTACTTAAAAAGAGTGTAACCGGTCCAACGACCCAAAAGGTCAAGGGTATAGTCACCAATAATACAAAGAGAGGAACTGCAAAAAATGCAATCGCTTCTGGCATCACTTTCTTTCCTATCTTTTCTAATTTCGATGCAACATAAACAGCAATAATTGCAGGGAACACCGTTGATGTATAATTACTTACCGTCATCGGAATCCCAAATAAGGAGTGAATAGAACCGTCTGCTGCTGCGGCTACAAAGGAAGGATAGATCATAATGGCTCCGATTCCCATCCCCAGATACTGGTTCATATCAAACTGCTTGGCTGCAGAAGCCCCCAATATGACCGGAAAGAAATAAAAAATCATATCAGCAATGGCATACAAAAATAAATATGTACTGTCTGTATCCTGTAATGCCCCCGAAGCAGTACAGATTGCCAACACTCCTTTTAATATACCGCATGCCGTCATTAATCCAATTGCAGGTGTAAAAATCCCGGAAACCGTTCTGCTGAATCCGTCAAATAGCTTTTCCTTCTTTTTCTCCCCCCGTCCTTTGTCTGCATCAATTTCTCCAAAGTCTCCGGAATTTTCCAACATCGGTACTAATTCCTCATACACCTTGGAAACTTTGTTGCCAACCACTACCTGGAATTGTCCTCCCTGCTCTACGATGGAGATGACTCCCTCCGTCCTTTTTACAGCCTCCCTGTTTGCTTTGCTGTCATCCTTTAAGGTAAAGCGAAGTCTTGTCATGCAGTGTACGACACTGACCACATTTTCTTTTCCGCCGACATATTCCAGTATGTCAGCTGCTGCTTTTTTGATTTCCATACCTTTTCTCCTTACTTTACAATATAATGTTCAACGGTGATACTCCCTGTGATGCCCGTCGGCTCTAATAACATAAACTGTGAAAGATAATCATATCGTTCCCGAACAAGTGTTGTGGATACCTGGATGCAAAAACGGTTTTTCCCCTCTTTTAACGCCTTTGTGATGTCAAAACGATAAGGCGGACAAATCTTTTCCCCTATAAAGATTTCATTTACCCATACCTTAACACCCTCTGCCACCCCCTCAACTGCCGCGATCACCTGGTCTGTTTTCCATAACTCTGCCTCGAATTCGTACCGGATCATACCAGTGAACTCCTCTTTCCCCTTTATCTCCTGCAAGGGCCTCAATTTCTCCAGCATCATCGGCTCTTTAAACTCTGTAAAATCAGGATAAGTTGCAAAGGATACCTGATATGGGCCTTTTACCTGATATTCAGATACTTTTTCATATTCCTTCGGAGCAGGAAGGAAATCATTCATAGACCGCGGAAAAATGACCATTTTAGATTCATACGGGGATAAGTTCAACGTAAGCGGGCTGCTATCTTCTTTTCTCTTATTTTCCATGGCACAATAAGCAAAACAGGGACCTTTATTAGAAACCTTAACTTCGGCCGTAACAGCATCATATGGATGCTCATTGACAAAGAAGTAAATATGGCCATCCTCCTGTTCATAATGGTAATATCTTAAATATGGGACATCCGTATTTACTGAGATTTCATTCAGTCCATCGGATCTTATGGTTTCAGCCAAAGTTTCCAGTGAAACAATCCGAACAGATGAAGATGCCTTTAATTGTTTGATGATTTCGCAGGCATCCTCTCCCTGGCTGGTCCTGTTTGGAAGATCTTTCAGCCAGTAAAGATAAAGCCCATGTTCGGAAGCTTTTAACAGCCATTTTAAAAATTTTCCCGGCAAGGCTTCTGCATAAGGGAGTACCAGCCCTTGAAATGTCTCCTGATTCACTTTAATTCCAGACTCACTCACCTCTGCCTCCATCAAACCGTCTATGGGCAGGATATCAAAATCAATCTGATTTCTTGTCAATTCTTTTGCCGGCTTCTGCATCAGCATGTATTCTCCGGACCATTCTGCCTCCCCATGATATAACAGTGCGACGGGAGCCTTGTGGATACCGCCAGACAGCAGATGGCTCAACCGGTTTGTATAATCCATCAAAAGCCGGAATCCTCCAAACTGAGGATCTCTCCCGTGGGCATAAAAGTGGGGCGGGCAATCACAATCCGGATACTCCTTGGGGTCAAATGCATGGGGAACATAATAATTGATCCCTCTTACCATCATATAATCAATGATCCATTTCATCAGCCGGTTTCCCTCTGCCCAGCCATAGGCACCGAATACCTCGCACAAGGCCCTCCCCTGCTTTTTGGGGTCCATATGGGCCAAAGAAGAACCTAACTTTCCAAGTACATAATGAAAAAACTCTCCGTCCCAGCCTGCCTTTGTCTTAGACTTGAAAATTCCTCCATCCATTCCCGGCATCAGCTGATGAAAAACCACATCTATTCCTGCCATATCCTGATGGGCCATGGCTCTGAAAAAATGTCCTGCGCCATACCCCAGGCGTGCATGTGCATTATTATCTTCAATGGTGTGTCCGATATATTCCACCTGATGCCGGGCGCACCAGTCTGAAATTCTTTTATTAAAATGTTTGGAATAGAGCTTACTAACCAGATCCATGTATTCATAGCGGATCTGATGCCCCGACTCTCCCCCTTCCAGAAACAGCAAGGGCAAACGCTTGCGGCAGTCCGTTCCGGTCTGCTTTTCTAAAAGCTCCAGTAAATCCTCTCTCCAGGGAATATCCATTTCTGCTCTTCCAATGGAACCTGTCGCCCCATGCATATTTCCAAATCTGGGTTCATCTGAAAAAAAGCCTGCAATTGTCTTGCCGAATTCTTCTTTATACTTTTCATAATGGGCTTCATAAACCGTATCAATTAATACATCCGTAGCAAGAGGGTCAATGGGATTTAAATACCCCTTTGTCTCCGGCTCCCCGCCTTCAAACGTTGCGGTTACAATCATGACACTCCATTCTCCCTTTGGAAGGTCAAAGGAGACAAGGGTATGATTTACGACTTGTCCGGTTATATCAATCAAAGTATCCGGATCAATTTTTTGATAGCCTGTTTTTTTCCCTAAGGTGACAGATATTAATTTATCCTTTTTGTCACGAAATGCATAACGGATTATTGCCTGTGCATTTTTCATGGGTCCTATAAAGTCCAGTACTTTACAGGCCAGAAACTGCTTTTGCAAATGGGGGAATTCTCTCTCCACTCTCCCGTCTGCATACCCTGTAGGAAAATGGGAATCGTCCAGAATCCACACTTTCATGTTCCGCTGTTTTGCTTCTTCCAGCAGGATATCCATGTCTCTCCACCATGTTTTTCCCAGAAAATCCGGATGGGGCCTCGCCTCCACACAAAATGCCCTGATTCCGGAATCATGGATTTTTTCTACGGTTTCTCTGAGAACGCTTTCTTCTTCCCCATGCAGCCAGAGAAAGGGCAGAATATAATTGTCTGTGTTTCCATTTAATACTTCATTCAGTCTTTTCATGCATATCTCCATCGGTCTCTGTTTCTTGGGACTTGTCGCTTTGATATCTATAGAATAGCACCCGCGCTTTTGTGCGGCAATGTCGTAACTACAGGAAATAAGTGACCAAACTTCACTTTTTTATTGACCGGAACATTCTATTAATCTTCCATAAAATTGACATTAACTTCTGATTTTGATACATTAATAGGGAAATAAATCCGTTTCATTTGTTATAATTCATAAAGGAGTGTTAAAATGAATATCCAAACTTTGAATAAGCATCTTTCTACCCTTACGCTTCATGAACAGCAGTACAGAGAAGGAAAATTTTATGACTTCTCCAAGCTGGAGATTGTAGATGTAATAGAGAACCAGAATATTTATAGAATGGACGTTTCTTATAATCTCACAAACAACATGTTTTCTGTAAAAAAGAACTCCCGTTTCCAACCCGTTCCTCCTCACGTACACAGCTGGGTGGAGATCAATTATATGTATTCCGGCAGCTGTGAACAAATGATCAATGGCAAATCTCTGATTCTGCATACCGGAGAGATTATTTTAATTGATTGTGAAACCGTTCATGCCATCGGTTACACCGGGGAAAATGACATTATGATTAATCTTTTGATTCCCAAGGATTACTTAAACAATACTTTTTTAAGCCGTCTTTCCAGCGACAGCCTCATTTCCCGTTTTTTTATTAATGCCATGAATTCAAAAACAGACCATAACAGTTTTATTGTCTTTCACTCCTCTCACAGCAGAAGACTGCCTGTTTTTATGAATGAACTTTTATGTGAATATTATAGTCCCTCCATGAATTCTGCGGAGATTTTAGATCACTTATTTTCTTTGGTGGTTTCTGAATTGGTCAATGTCTTTGGTCATGACATGAGTAATAATCTGGACAAGAATTCCAGTTTTTCGATTATTCCTGTTTTAAAGTATATAGAATCCAATTATCAAACAAGTACCCTGGAAAAAACAGCAGCCTTTTTCAATATCAACCCCAATTATCTGACCACTTTATTAAAACGGCAGACAGGCCATTCCTATAAGGAACTGATTTTGATGTCCAAAATGAAGGCCGCACAAAAGCTGCTCTCCTGTACCAGGCTTTCCGTCAAGGAAGTCGCCCTTCATGTGGGCTATGATAACCTTACCTTCTTTTACAGAAAGTTTCAGGAATACTATCATTGCACCCCGAACGAATATAGAAGGAAGAAAAACGGGGAATAAACCGGCTGTCAGAAGCTTTAAACTTTTAGCAAGAAAAATTCATTTGACAACCAAATTGCTTTCTTGTAAAATACATTTGAACAAAAGGGAATAGTTGACACCACCCCGGTGTTTGCGGTTGCATGAATCCGGTTAATCTTACGCTGGCAAGCATTTATAAACTGCAACGTAACTAAGTAACAAGACTTTTGCTGTAAAATCGCATTTTACAAGAAGGGTCTTTTTTTTGTACAAATTTTAACAATCATTTTGCAAAGGGGAAAAAATGGAACTATCATCAAAGCAGTCTCACATTTCAAACTTAACACTTGGAGGAATTTTAGTAACATTAGGTGTTGTATACGGAGATATCGGCACGTCCCCGCTCTATGTTATGAAATCCGTACTCTCCGGAAACGGCGGAATCCAGCATGTTTCTGAGAACTTTATTCTTGGAACCCTGTCCCTGGTATTCTGGACACTGACTATTTTAACGAGTATCAAATATGTTTTCATTACACTGAAAGCGGATAACAACGGGGAAGGCGGAATCTTTTCACTTTTCACCCTTGTCAGAAGCCGTTCCAAGTGGCTGATCATACCTGCCATGATCGGAGGCTCCGCCCTGTTGGCCGACGGGATGCTGACACCGGCAGTAACCGTAACGTCTGCCGTGGAAGGGCTGAAACTGCTTCCTGTCTTTGAGAACCTGTTCGGCAGCAACCAGAAAAATATCGTTTATCTTGTTATTTTCATCATCTGTGTCCTGTTTTTTATCCAGCATATCGGTACGGAATTCATCGGAAAGCTGTTCGGACCGATTATGTTTCTATGGTTTAGCAGCCTTGCCTTTTTTGGTATCATCAATCTGGCAGAAAATCCGTACCTGCTTCGGGCTTTGTCCCCTCATTATGCGGTGAACATTTTATTCAGCGACGATAACAAGCTTGGTTTCTTTATTCTTGGAAGCATATTTTTATGTTCTACGGGTGCCGAAGCGCTTTATTCAGACCTTGGACATGTGGGAAGAAAAAACATTTACTTTACCTGGCCATTTGTTAAAATCTGTTTGCTGCTCAACTATTTTGGACAGGGTGCCTGGATTCTGTCGGCAAGAAATCATTCTGCCCTCGGCATGATGGAAGATTTAAACCCATTTTATCAGATGATCCCCCATGGCTTTCTGATCTATGGGATCGCCATTTCAACATTTGCAGCCATTATCGCATCACAGGCATTGATTTCGGGTTCCTTCACCCTTGTATCGGAAGCCATAAAGCTGAATCTGTTCCCAAGGCTTCACACCTTGTATCCTTCTACGATGAAAGGCCAGCTTTACATTCCCGCCATCAACCGGATCTTATGCATTGTCTGCATCGGTATCGTCCTTTTCTTTCAAAGCTCTGAAAAAATGGAGGCCGCATATGGTCTTGCCATCACCGTTACCATGCTTATGACGACCATTTTGCTGTTTAACTATATGAGGAAGAAAAACACGCCTATTGTACTTTCAGTCATTATGCTTGTATTCTTTATGAGCTTTGAGCTTTCCTTCTTCCTCGCAAATATTGTTAAGTTTTTCCATGGCGGATTCGTTGCGATCATCATTGCAGTATCCATTTTGTTCGTGATGTATCTCTGGGACAGGGCCCATATCATAAAGATGCGTTATCAGGAAAATGTGCCCGTGAAACAATATATCAAGCAGCTTAGCAAACTGCGCGTTGACCCGGAAATACCAAAATACGCCAGCAACCTGGTGTGTCTTAGCAACTGTTCCAATCCAAAAGAGATCGAACGGAAAATCATGTATTTTCTTTTGGATAAACGGCCCAAGAAAGCGGATGTATATTGGTTTGTCAATGTAACCGTAACCGATGAACCTTATCAGGCGGAATATGCCATTGAAAACTTCGGCACCAAGCATATTATCAAGATTCAGCTCAAGCTGGGCTTCCGCATCGACCAGAAACTCAATGTATTTTTAAGGCAGATATCAACGGAATTAGTGAAAAATAAAGAAATTGAACCCCAGACCAGCAGCTACTCCATTCTTCCCGGACGTAATCTGGGAGATTTCCGTTTTGTATTTATCCAGGAGATCCTGTCTCATGAAACTTCGCTTTCTGCCTGGGACGCACTTCTGTTAAGAACCAAATTTTTCATACAGAAATTTACCGCTTCTCCCACCAACTGGTTTGGACTTGATACCAGTGATGTTTATATCGAAAAAGTCCCCATGTTCCTTGGGCAATCAGACCGGGTGGTCTTAAAAAGAAACGATGGGAAATAAGATTCTGAAATAAATAGTTAAGGTCTCCTATGAAAATCAATTCACAGGAGACCTTTTTGGGTTACAATACAGATACATATTAATTTTCATGGCATGGGAATATTTTCCCAAATTATATAATGTCATGGCATAAAATGTTTTTATGCCATGATCCTTAAGCTCCCAGCGAAAAAAACTGTAACAGGAAGATGTTATTTTCAGATGTGTGCTGCAGCGTTTTAAAAGTGCAAGCATGCGGTTCCTGCCTGCATTGTATGAATTAATATTTTACCAGCACCATTCCGCCTTTGCGCTCGTAGCCAGTGTTCCACAGCCCATAAAGTGATATCCAGCGATATCCACCATAGGTGGCAGCTTTTACATAGAAATCGTCTTCAAATTCCTCATACCCCACCAGCATAAACCAATGCCATACATAATCCTTGTAGTCAGCATTCTTATGCTTTAACATCAAAAACGGGATTGGAATTCCATTATCAATCTGTGTCTTTACTTCTATGGCCGCTTCCTTTGCGGAAACCTCACCATGACAGCCGGTCATTTTTATATCCTGATCTCCTACGTCATTCAAATAATCCTTAAATCCGTCCATGAATATTTCCAACGTATCAATTCCGTGAATTCGGGGCCTTAAATAGGGCTTCATCTTCATGGCAAACTTGATGTAGTCTTCCTTTGCAAGTTTTTGAATCTCGTAGGGATATAAGTGCTCTTTTTTTTCATGGAGTGCCGCATTGATGCAGACATCACATGCCGCGGCCGCACCGCATCCACCTAAGTGCATCATGGGGTCACGGAACCAGTCCTGATTACCGCCAAAAGAATCTTCAATGTGAAAATAAGGCAATTCTTTCTTCATGTTCCCCCTCCTTCTTAATTATGTTATATTGGGATTATAATACCAGTGTTCGATTTCGTAAAGCTATTATAGCAGATTCTAGTGCTCCGGGATATACTTATTAATTGGTAATTGTAAGTATTAAATATTAGATAAACGTCAATAAAACGGCCCCAGAGGTTTTTTAAACCGCCTGGAACCGTTTTTCTGGTCTATTTTTCTTATTTTTGATTTAATGCATCAATCAGCTGCTGTAACATTTCCCGTTTTATCCCCGGAATAAAGCTTAACATCTGACGAAGGGGCATTCCCTCCATGGTGGCCTGCATCATCTCATGGTTCACTGCACCGCTGCTGTCTTGTGCGTTTTCCTCCATTTCCCTGGCCTGGGTGCCTGCAAACATCTGCTTCTGTGCCGCTTCAAGAATGGCTTTTCCTTTGGGATCTTTCATGATATCTCCTATTGTAGAGTTAAAATCGTATACGACAGGCACAGCTTCTGTGGATTCAACGGTAACCGTGGAGGATAATATCCTTTCTCTTACTGATTTTGCAATATGAATCGTATATTCCCCACTTAATACATGCCAGTCATGGAGTCTCATATCCCAATAGGCGAATGCTCTCTTATCTAATACAAACGTTACTGTCTTTGTCTCGTTTGGCTCTAAGGCAACCTTTTCAAACCCTCTAAGTTCTATGACAGGACGTAAAACATTCCCTGATGCAGGAGTAACATAGAGCTGCACGACTTCTTTTCCTGCAATGGCTCCAGTATTGGTCACATCCACACTTACAGTAATCCGTTCCGTATCCTTTATGCTGTTTCTATCTACTTTCATATTGCGAAAGGCAAACTGGGTGTAAGATAATCCATAGCCAAAGGGAAACAGCACCTCTGCCTTTTTCGATTCATAATACCGGTAACCAACAAATACCCCTTCCCGGTATTCCACTGTATCGCCCTCTCCCTGATAGAAGAGATAAGACGGATTGTCTTCCAGCTTCAGGGGAAATGTTTCCGCAAGCCTTCCACTGGGATTGACCTCCCCATAGAGCACCTTTACGACTGCTTCCCCAATCGCCTGACCGCCCAGATATGCCTCAATTAAGCCTTTTACTTTATGGACCCAGGGCATTTCCACAGGCGATCCATTGTGCAATACTACAATGGTATTGGGCTGAACCTCACAGATTTCCCGGATCAGCTCATTCTGGCAATCCGGCAGGCGCATGTGCTTTCTGTCATAACCTTCCGACTCAAAGTTATCCGGAAGTCCTGCAAAAATAACAGCAGCTTCCGCATTTCCAGCGGCATCAACGGCTTTATTTTTTAATTCCTCTATGGTTGCATCCTTGTCTGTCTGATAACCTTGTTCATAAGTGATCTTTAACCCTGACGCTGCGGCCGCTTCCAGCGCAGAGGTTACCTTAAAGCTGTTAATATGGGAACTTCCTCCGCCCTGATAACGTGGCTTTTCAGCAAATTCTCCAATAAAAGCAACTCTTCTCTCCCTGGTAAGAGGCAGCACATTCTCTTCATTTTTCAATAATACGATTGACGCTTCCGCTGCCTTTTCTGCCAACGCGTGGTCTCTCTCCCGGTCAAATACTGCATTCTCATCCTTGTTTTCCCAGTAGCGGTATATTACATCTAAGATACGGGCACAGGCTTTATCCAGTACTTCTTCCTCTAACTCCCCACTCCTTACAGCTTCTGCGATGAGGGCATCATTGACCCCGCCGCTTCCCGGCATCTCCAAATCCATTCCTGCTTTTAATCCCAGGACTCTGTCATTTACTGCCCCCCAGTCACTTACTACATAGCCGTCAAATCCCCATTCCTTTCGCAGTATATCGGTTAGATAGACCGGATTTTCCGAGGCATAAACGCCATTAATTTTATTATAAGAACACATAACCGTCCAGGGCTTACTCAACCTTACCGCACCTTCAAAGGCCGCCAGGTAAATTTCCCTCAGCGTTCTCTCATCTGCATCAGAGGAACTGGTCATTCTTCTATGCTCTTGATTGTTGGCAAGAAAATGCTTAATGCTGGTGCCGATGTTTTTGCTTTGTACACCCCGAATAAAGGCACCTGCCATTTCGGAAGCCACATAAGGATCTTCCGAATAATATTCAAAATTACGTCCGCACAGCGGGGAACGCTTGATATTCACTGCAGGACCTAATATCACGCCTACCCCCTCTGCCTGGCACTCCTCTCCGATCGCTTCACCGATCTCTGTCATCAATTCTCTGTCAAAACTCGCAGCGGTCGCACAGCCTGCAGGAAAGCAAACTGCCTGGATGCTCTCATTTACCCCCAGATGATCCGCTTTCACATCTTGTTTTCTTAATCCATGAGGTCCATCGGAAAGCATTACTTTCGGAATATGAAGCCTTTGTATTTCTTTTGTATTCCAAAAATTTTCACCCGAACATAATCCGGCTTTTTCTTCCAATGTCATTTTACCAATCAATTCCCTAATTTGTTCTGATTTCATCTTTTTCTCCTTTATAAACAAACGATTTGGACGTATTCTTCACGATTCGGATTGATTCAGCACATCGAGAACCATTTTTAACAGAGGTTCTAAGGACGGCGCCTGTACAAGCAGCTCTGTTAAGGTAAATCCATAAGCATACTGGATCATGGGAGTTTCAAAAAATCCCGGAACGGCCTGTTCTATCATCTCTCTTGCAACCGGCTCTCCGGCAAGTTCTCCTAACGTAGAATCCATGGTGAAACGCTTTATTTCCAATTCCGTATCCGTATCATATTCAAAGAAATAGCTTCCTGATCCCAATTCGACCTCTCCCTCTTTTTCCGGAAGATAAAGGATGGCCGTGGTATTCACAGGAATTTCTACTTTTACTGTGATTTTACCGTTCTTACATTTCCATTCACTTCGGATACAGCCATAAACCGATTCAAAGGAGGCACACACCCAGGTGATTCCTTTGATAAACATTGGTTTGATATAGAATTTTTTGTATCCCGCCTCTATGCCATTGATCCCTGCCAATTTTTTATACATCCATTCTCCGATGGAGCCATATGCATAATGATTTAAGGAATTCATTCCCGATTGTTCAAAGTCCCCGTTCGGCAAAATGGAATTCCAACGCTCCCAAATGGTAGTCGCCCCTTTTTTCACTGCATACAGCCAGGAAGGATAATCTTCTTTTAAAAAGAGAACTCCGGCAAGATCATGCATCTTATGATCGGATAAGGCATGACAAATGTATGGGGTACCGACAAATCCGGTGCTCATATGGTTTTTATGGGCGCCAATATTACTCTCAAGCAGCTTTGCAATGCGCTCTTTATCTTTTTTCCAGGCCAAATCAAAATGCAGCGCTAAGGTAAGTGCTGTCTGGGTTTCTCCTACCATTCTTCCTGTAACCGTAAAATACTCCTTCCGAAAGATATTTAAAACCCTTTTGTACCGCTTCCCATACTCTCTGGCATCTTCCTTTTTTCCAAGCACCAGAGCTGACTTTTTTACAATATCCATGGAATAGAGATAATATGCATTGGCAATCAGATAACGGTCGGTTGCTCCTGACCGGTCCACCAATTCTTCCTTATCCAAAGCAAGCCAATCCCCGTATTGATAACCGCTCATCCATAGACCGTTACTTTCCGTATGGTTAGTCATATAATCGACCCAGCCCTTCATTGACTCATACTGTTCTTCTAATATGCGCTTATCCCCATAGGTTTCATACATGACCCAGGGTACTATGGTTGCAGCATCACTCCATGCCGCTGCACTGTAGCTCCCTAAAACGTCAGGCACAACATGAGGTACAGCTCCATCCTCCAATTGTTCCGATGCCAAATCATGCAGCCACTTTGTAAAAAATCTTGCTGTATTCCGGATATAGGCTGCCGTCCCTGCAAATACCTGTGCCTCTCCCGTCCAGCCAAGTCTTTCATCTCTTTGGGGGCAATCCGTTGGTATATCTACAAAGTTATCGCTCTGCCCCCAATAAATATTGCTTTGGAGCTGATTTACCATGGCATTGGAACAACGAAACGTTCCCGTATCTGCCATATCCGTATGGATCGCACAAGCAGTAAAATCTTCCGGAAAAATCTCATTTAGCCCCTCGATGCAAATATATTGGAATCCATGAAAGGTAAAATGGGGAATAAAGGTCTGTTCACTTCCGTCACAGATATAAATATCTTCTGATATGGCAGCCCGAAGAGTCTCCGGATAAAAGTTTCCATATTTATCCAGAGTTTCTGCGTGGCGGATTTTAATTCGCTGTCCTTTCTCCCCCTTAACTTTAAACTCTACAAACCCTGAAATATTCTGACCGAAATCAATCACTTTTTCTTTTTTGGGAGTTTCCATATATTCCTTTGCGGGAAAGCGTTTTTTGATTCGTACCGGCTCGGATTCCTGGGAAACCAGGCGGCCTTTGTCAAAAACCCCCTCTTCCTTTAAAACTGCAACCGCCTGACCCTGAAATTTCTTTTCCGCCAGGCTGTCATAGGTTTCTCCCATATAAAACTCCGCACTCCTGATGGGTCCCGTATATACACTCCAGGTGCCATCTGTTGACAGAACTTCTTTGCTGCCATCTTCATAAGCAATGTGAACCTCTGCCAACACAGCCGTTCTGTCCCCGTATTGATTGGGAGTACAGGTAAAGGATAAATACCCTTTATACCAGCCATTTGCCACTGTGATCTCAATCTCATTCTCTTCCTGCAGGTATTCATCTGCCTTATAAGTCTGATACTGGATTCTTTTTTTGTAATTGGTCCAGCCCGGTGCAAGATAGGTATCTCCTACTTTCCTGTCATTGATCTTTATTTCATAAATCCCTAAAGCAGTGGCAAAAATACGAACTGATTTCACAGCTTTATTGATATGAAATTTTTTGGTGAAAATTGCACAAGCCGTCTCTTCCTGCAAAAGTTCATGGGTGATCCAGTTTGCTTTAAAATTGGTTCCCTTTAGAATTCCTGTCTCAAAGCTCCCTGTTCCAACGGCTTCATTTCCCAGATTATCATACACCTTTACCATCAAATGGTATTGCTTTTCTGCTTCTAATTCTTTCCCTTCATAGGTCACCAAAACAGAATCGTCTTTTTCTACCTTTTGAGTATTCCACACTTCCCCTTCGTTGTCTGAAACAATGATCTGATAGGCACTTTGCATCACATTTTGATCTTCCGATTTTATTTTCCAAGAAAATCTCGGCCTCTTAATATCCATTCCAATTGGGTTTACCTGATACTCTGTTTTCAAATCATATAAATTCACTTGTTATCCTCCACTCCCGGCATGATGATAATCCATGGAACACGATCATCAAAATCCGTAATTTTCTATTGCATTTTTGTTTCAATTCATATAAATTTGTGGTAGAAACATACTATTTTATTAAAATCACCTCATTGGAGGGTCAAATGAAAGATATAGAAAGTTTCTGCCAATACTTTTACAGGGATGCCTTAATTCCCGTCTATATTTATAAAAACCACAATTGGGTGACCTCTATTCCAACCCAATCCCCAATTACCCGCCCGCCTGCCATTTATTTAGAAACCTTATGGCAGCAGACCTCCCCTGTTTCTTATATTACAACCAGCTTCCATTCCTTTTTTGGGTGCATCCGGTTCAAAGAATACCCAAGCATTCAGTTTGTGATCGGCCCTGTCAGTAATGTTCCCTATTCTAAAGAAGTTTTACGCATGATGCATCGGGAATATTTTGTTTCACCCAATGAACGGAAAGGGTTTTATGCCTTTTTTTCAAATATTTCAACCATGACGCTAAAATCCTTTTTGAATAAACTGTTATTTTTCCAGTACGCATTAAATCAAACGCCGCTGCTCTTACCTAATATTATTGACACGAATCTGTCCCAGACTCTATGCAGCATCGCAAATGAGCAGGCAGAAACCATGTATAGAGACAAAGAAAATGGCTCCTTTAACAATTCTTATGAAATAGAACAGAAACTGACCAGTCTGATAGAAAACGGTAACGTAGAAGAATTTAAAAACTATGCGTCTGATATCTCAAATATCCATGAAGGCATTATAGCATCAAACCCCATCCGCCAGGCAAAAAACACCTCCATTGTTATGATCACTCTAGCCACTCGTGCGGCGATCCGAGGGGGACTTCCCAAAGATACCGCTTTTCAATTATCTGATTTGTATATTCAGAAAACGGAACAGCTTACCACCATGGAATCCATTTATCAATTAAATTATAATGCTCTATATGACTTTACCTGCCGGGTATCCGAATCCCAGATTCCGGTTGCCAGTGATGATGCCATACAAAAAGCGATCCATTATGTTTTAGAAAATACCAATGTCCGTCTGACTGTTTCAGATGTTGCCTCTTACCTGGGCTTCAGCCGCTCCTATTTTTCCCATCGCTTCAAACAAACCCTGGGCTTTGATTTAAGTGCATTTATTGTCCGCTGCAAACTGGAAGAATCCAAATACCTGCTGGCATATACCGAAAAAAGTATCAGTGAGATCAGTAACTATTTATGCTTTTCCAGCCAGAGCCATTTTCAGACTGTATTTAAAAAACAATACGGCACCACGCCTTATGATTACCGTAAAAATCCTCAGACCTTACAAAAGAGGCATTTAATCCGATAAAGACTTTTCCTTTCTTTCCTTTAACTCTTTTACAATTTTCGGATAAATTTCTTCCAACTTATATTTTTTGAAGAGGATGAACATGATAACAAACAAAATCAGAGGGACATAAATGGAAAATGCAAAAATGGCATAAATGGCGCTATCGGGCTGAACCTTTAATGCCCCATTATAAGAACCCAAAGCCAAAAGCCATCCAATTAAGGAACCTCCGATCCCCCACCCAATCTTAGCGCCAAAGGAACTGGCACTATTGGTCATTCCTACAAGCTTCTTTCCGTGTAACCACTCATTATATTCCACACAATTGTTTACAAGCGCTCCTAATAAACACATGATGGGAATATTGGCAAACGTCATCAATCCGCCGGCCACAAGACAGGAAACGATGCTATATGGGGTAAACGATCTGATGATCCCTCCCAATATCCCAATGACACAGCAGATTTGATTTGTTTTGGCCATTCCATATTTTTTGGCCAATGGTCCAACCGCTGCAAAGCCTAAAAAAGTAGGAATCAATCCGATCCCTCCCATTAAGGCAATCAGATTTTCATTTCCCAAAACCCATTTCGCAAAATACGTTCCTCCAGAACTATTCAGACCATAGGAGACATTCAAACATAAATTGGCTGCCAGCATAATCACCCAATATTTATTTTTGAACAATAATTTAATTGCTTCAAAGAATGGCGTTTTTTCCTCCTCTTCTTTTGTTTCATCAATGCTCTCCTCACGGGAGGTTTTATACAGAAGCAACAGGGAAAGTCCTGAAATGACCGCAAAGATTACTCCCAGCCTAATCCAGGCTTCCTGGGTTCCTCCCAGCATATTGGTAATCGGAATCAAAAGTATGGAGACAGCCATTCCGGCCACATAACCGGAAGCTGCTCTTGCAATCCCTATTTTGCCGCGCTCCTCCACACTTTTTGTACGAGTGGCCATAATCGCTCCATAGGGAATTGCAACTGCGGTGTATGCGACACAGGTAATCAAGATATTTGTAAGAAAGACATAAATATTTTGTATCATCGGGGATACATTTTTAGGCACTGTGAAAATCAAAATAATTGCAGCTGCCGATGGCAGAGCCATTCTTAGAAACCACGGACGGCATTTTCCATGGGCTGATTTTGTGGAATCCACGATTTTCCCCATAAATAAATCTGCAAATGCATCCAATATCTTTACGATCAAAAGCAGTGTTGCCACCATTCCTGCCGCAAGACCCACCTTATCCGTATAAAAATAAGTCAGCTGCCCTACCAGACCGCTTAAGATATTCAGCGATATCTGTCCCGAACTATCCCCCAGATAGTCTAAAGCCGTCATGGTTTTTTGTATTCCCATGCTGTCTACACCAAGTTCTTTCTTTTTCCCCACCATAATCCTTTCTCCTTTTCCTTACTCCTTCAGACATTTAAAATCCCCTTGTCATTACAACTCTTGTGTGTAGGATCATTATAGAGCATGCTCGGAATTCTATATTTCATATTTGTTCTCTATTTTACATTATTGTTTTGGACAATCTGCTTACTATTTTCTTTAGTTTTCCGCAAACTATATGTAACATGCACAAAAAAATAGAAGGAAAGCCATTCATTCTTCTGCTTTCCTTCTATTAAACCATCATTAAATTTTCATTCCCGGATTAGAGGTTTGTCTGGTGCAAAAGCTGCTATAACTGCTCCGCAGATTTTGAAGCATAGGCAATCAAGGATCGAAAAGACTCTTCAAAATGCTTATCATCTTCGGGAGTTCTTTTTCTTGGTCCGCTGAGATGATTTTTGGATTTGGCTCTCCTTGCCGCCTTTGCCATGTGGCGTTCCATGAGAAGCTGGTCGATATTGTCATTGGTATACCATCTTCCGGATTGATGAATGGCATAGGCCCTCTTTCCCAATGCCATTGCTGCCACACCATAATCCTGCGTTACCACAATATCACCCGGTCTGCACAGATTCACCAATGCAAAATCCACCGCATCCGCCCCTGCACCGATGATTTTTATTTCGCTATACCCAGACTGTAATACATGATTCGTATCGCACAGAAGGCATACTGCTATTTTATTTTCTGCTGCTGCCTTTTCAACGATCCGAACTACCGGACAGGCATCTGCATCCACATAGATCTTCATTTCATTCCTTCCCCGAAACAGCTTTTACCCTTTCGCATTTTGGATTTTTAAACAAATATGAGTGTTTTTGTTATCCATAAAAACAAATACAAAATTTATAAAAAGCGGAACTGCAATGAACCAAATACTATGGACACCAAAAACTCTCCATAATAAATACCCGGACATTACCCCTGCATAAAAACTAAAAAATGTACCGCCATAGAATTTAAATTTCTGTAACTTTTCTTTTCTTTCCGGATCATCTTTTGACATCAGAAAATACTCTACTGCGGAAACCGTGGTTTGCTTTAAATTATTGGTACAGAAAATCGTAGCACTGACATATCCCTTTGCACCTTTGAATACGCACCACTGGAATGCGGTCGCAAAGAAAACGGGATAAAGGGCGATCACCGGATTCATGGTAAGGGGGAAAAAGCCAATCATGACCGCAGCCACAAGGTCAAGGCCAATGGCCAGATACCTTAAATCCCATTTGGTGCGATTCGCAAGAACTGTAGCCAATATCATGCTCCCTATAAAAAGCAGAGCTGCTATGAGGCGGAGCATCCCTTCTGCTGTATTTCTTCCCAGAATACTGCATATTATGTCAATGATATTTGTAGTCTGGGCCTGACCTAGATTTCCCAAACGGCTCAACATCGCATAGACCGCAAACAGACCTCCGCAAAGGGCTATGATATAGTGAATGTAAACATCAAGGTTTTTTCTGTTTTCGTCTGTATTTTTCATTGTAAGTCTCCTTTAAATATCTTTGAATCAGGTTTACAAATATGGGATAGGCATCCTATTCTTTGAATTAGAGATACAAGATGTTCCTTTCTAAACTTAACATATTTTCACTGAATCACTTTGATTTTATCACAGTGATTCAAGATTTAACATTATAAAATCACATAAAAATGCTATTAAATATTCAAATATAAAGGGCAATAAAGCTAAGAGACAAGGCAAATGTATGTTTAAATACCTGTTTAAATTCCTGATTCATCCAAAATTTCTAATATCATCAAAATAATTAAAATGTTTAAGGAAATTCTAATACAATTCCTCCCCCTAAAACACCCTGATTTTCATGCGGCAGAGCCTGAAATTTGTTCGGACCAGTATGTTCTCAATAAAAAAATTATACTTAAACTTTATTTTATTTTAAAGAGATTAAATTTCATTTTGCTGCTTTGGATATTTCTAAAGAAACCTTAAATCCGAACATAATTGGCAGTAATTCATAAAATAATTGTAGGCATTATTATTTATTTTAAGTAATGTCAAAACAATTATGAAATGGGGGCGCAACTATGGCTAATAGTGCACTTCAAATTGAGCTGAATTCAGCTATTTCTGTCCAACCAAATGAAAATGTTATGTTTGATAATATAGTTTTTTCATCTGGGAGCATAAGCTATAATCCCTCAAATGGGGTTATCACCTTTCAGGAAAATGGCAGATTTGTAATTGATTGGTGGATTGCAACACAGTCTTCAAGAGCTACAAACGGAGCGTCTTTTGCTCTAACTTCTTCACAAGGAGATTTTATGGAAGGAAACTCTCCATTAAAAACCGGTGAAGTATTTGGAGTCGGAATTATCAATGTTACTTCGGCTCCAGTTACAGTGTCTTTGATAAATATTAGTAATGGGGAATTATTTTTTTCCCAAATCGTTCCATTAATAGGAAATTTAGTGGTTATAGAAGATGATGCGGAAGGTCCCACTGGAGATACTGGGCCTACTGGTGCCACCGGACCTACTGGTGCTACTGGACCGACTGGCGATACTGGACCTACTGGAGATACTGGGCCTACTGGTGACACCGGACCTACTGGTGATACCGGACCTACTGGTGATACCGGACCTACTGGCGATACCGGACCTACTGGTGATACCGGGCCTACTGGTGACACTGGGCCTACTGGCGACGCTGGACCTACTGGCGATACCGGGCCTGCCGGACCTTCTGGCGGCACTGGGCCTACTGGCGACATAGGGCCTACTGGTGATACCGGGCCTACTGGTGCTACCGGGCCTACTGGCGACACTGGACCTGCTGGCAATACCGGGCCTACTGGCGATACCGGACCTACTGGCGACATAGGACCTACTGGTGCTACTGGTGACACTGGACCTACCGGCGACACTGGACCTGCCGGCGACACTGGACCTGCTGGCAATACCGGGCCTACTGGCGATACCGGACCTACCGGCGATACCGGACCTACTGGCGATACTGGACCTGCTGGCGATACTGGGCCTACTGGTGACGCTGGACCTACTGGTGATACCGGACCTACTGGCGATACCGGACCTGCCGGCGACACTGGACCTACCGGCGACGCTGGACCTACTGGCGATACCGGGCCTGCCGGACCTTCTGGCAGCACTGGGCCTACTGGCGATACTGGGCCTACTGGTGACGCTGGGCCTACTGGTGACGCTGGGCCTACTGGCGATACTGGGCCTACTGGTGACGCTGGGCCTACTGGCGACACTGGACCTACCGGCGATACTGGACCTGCTGGCGATACTGGGCCTACTGGTGACGCTGGGCCTACTGGTGACGCTGGACCTACTGGTGATACCGGACCTACTGGCGATACCGGACCTGCCGGCGACACTGGACCTACCGGCGACGCTGGACCTACTGGTGCTACCGGACCTGCTGGCGATACTGGGCCTATTGGTGACACCGGACCTACTGGCGACACTGGACCTGCTGGCAATACCGGGCCTACTGGCGATACCGGGCCTACTGGCGACATAGGACCTACTGGTGCTACTGGTGACGCCGGACCTACTGGCGACACTGGACCTACTGGCGATACTGGACCTACCGGCGATACCGGACCTGCTGGCGATACTGGGCCTACTGGCGACACCGGACCTACTGGTGACACCGGACCTACTGGTGATACCGGACCTACTGGTGATACCGGACCTACTGGCGATACCGGACCTACTGGCGATACCGGTGACACTGGGCCTATTGGTGACACCGGACCTATTGGCGACACCGGACCTATTGGTGACACCGGACCTATTGGCGACACCGGACCTACTGGTGACACCGGACCTACTGGTGACACCGGACCTACTGGTGATACCGGACCTACTGGCGATACCGGTGACACTGGGCCTATTGGTGACACCGGACCTATTGGCGACACCGGACCTACTGGTGACACCGGACCTACTGGCGACACCGGACCTACCGGCGATACCGGACCTACCGGAGATACTGGGCCTACTGGTGATACTGGACCTACTGGTGACACCGGACCTACTGGTGACACCGGACCTACCGGCGATACCGGACCTACTGGTGACACCGGACCTACTGGTGATACCGGACCTACTGGCGATACCGGTGACACTGGGCCTACTGGTGATACTGGACCTACTGGTGACACCGGACCTACTGGTGACACCGGACCTACCGGCGATACTGGGCCTACTGGTGATACTGGACCTACTGGCGATACCGGACCTACTGGCGATACTGGGCCTACCGGCGATACCGGACCTACCGGCGATACTGGACCTACCGGCGACACCGGACCTACCGGCGATACCGGACCTACCGGCGATACTGGACCTACCGGCGACACCGGACCTACTGGTGATATCGGACCTACTGGCGACACCGGACCTACTGGCGACACCGGACCTACCGGCGATACCGGACCTACTGGCGATACCGGACCTACTGGCGATACCGGGCCTACTGGTGATACTGGACCTACCGGCGACACCGGACCTACTGGCGACACCGGACCTACCGGCGACACCGGACCTACCGGGCCAGTATTTGTTGCTCAAGGTAACTTTCAGTCATTTGAGACAGGACCATTTCCACCAGGCGCCATCATTCCTATGTCTTCGGAAAGTGCTACAAACACAGCTGGAGCGTTCACTTTAACCGGAGACGGCCGAGTGACAGTTACGCTTCCTGGTGTATATCTTGCCGATGCGCACGTACAGGTGGCACCAGGAAATTCAGGTGTTATAGGGCTGCAGGTAAACGATGATGGTGTAGCCGCACCGTATCTTAATGCAGGATCGGTAAATAGTGTGGTATTTGATGTCAGCGGTGTAATTACCATTAATACGGTATTAACATTAGACGCAGGGGATACTGTTTCTTTAGTTAACGTCACAGCACCACAATTTACTACAGAGTTATTAAATGCTACCAACGATACTGGAGGAGTTGCAACACTCACACCTACCGGTACAATACGATTGATACGATTGAATGAAACTTAAAAAAATTTAAAGTCACATCTAATAAAAATTGTTGGCATATCCGCTTGAAACAAATAATTCATACTTTTGATTCAAGCGGACTGCCAACAATTTTAACTTATTTTTCTGTTATAAATTCAACACTTTATTTCCATATTATTTTATCACTGATTCATACAACAAATTTGGTTCCATTTCAAATTACTGCTTTTATTCTATAGTCAAATAATAAGTTATTATTTTGGATCGCCTTTCAATCTGGTATGCTTCAACCATTAAATATTTACTGATTGCAATTGATTATAAACATACCTTCACTTATTTTGGTAAGTCTTAGTTTTTTTGTGATACTTTATCAAGAGCTTCTATAATTCCATTATTTTTCATTCTGATTTTCAGTACTCGTGTAAAATCATTTATTACCTGTTTTCCGATTATATATTTTTGCCATTACTGCTTGTCCACAAGTACCACAATTTATCAATTGAGGAAGTCGTCCATAACGAACTCCATTGTTGATAACAGCGAGTTTGATTTTATTTGAAACTTTAATATTACAGGCCTGATTGCTGCAAAATGCAAAACCTGATTTTTCTTCCCAGATAAAACAATCTATAAAAGTTTCCCCTCCCAAATAATGGGAGGGGATTTAACCAGAGTAGGATTATTAGATAACCCGCACAACTGTCATAAAGGTACTAGATCCACCCACCAGAGTTGCTAGACCAACCAAGCCAAACAACTGAAGGGTCAGTGTATCACCTGCTGTTAAAGGAACAATAAATGTTGTTGTTAAACTGTTAATAGTCGCAAGTGGTTGTATAATGGATGCAGGAATTGGTGTTGAATTTTGTAATACCCGCGAAGATACCAAAAGTGATGCTGTTGTTGTTACAGAATAACTAATCAAATATTCACCTGTGGAAGGTACTGTAAAACTTGTATTTGCAGGATTTACTGTAAACGTATTAAGGTTTTGATTATTTGGTAATGCTACATTCGTTCCGCCCAGTAGAACCGCAATAACTGCGGAAGACGTATTTGCAGCTGACATACTATCTCTGGTAACCAATGGACCGCTGGCTCCTGTTGGACCCGTTGGACCGGTAACTCCCGGCAGCCCGGTAGGTCCGGTGGCTCCCGTTGCTCCTGTTGGGCCAATGGGGCCGGTTGGACCGATCGGACCGGTTGGACCGGTGACTCCCGGCAACCCGGTGGGTCCTGTTGCTCCTGTCGGGCCGGTTGGACCGATCGGACCGGTGGCTCCCGGCACTCCGGCTGGTCCGGTGGCTCCTGTTGCTCCCGTTGGGCCAATGGGGCCGGTTGGGCCTGCTACACCCGCTGGACCCGTTGGACCAGTCGGACCAGTGGAACTAAAGTCATCTTCTACAATGATCATACTTCCCTTTAACGGTACAATTGATGAATAGACTACGGTAGAATTAGTAATATTTACAAGTGTCATGGTTACTGGTGCTGTGTCAACCTCAATAATTCCAAAACCATAAACCTCACTAGTTCTAATGGGTGAACTTCCTTCCAGGAAATCTCCCTGCGAGGATGACAAAGCAAAAGCAGCTCCATTTGAAGACATGGAAGATTGGGTAGCTATCCACCAATGAATTACAAATCTTCCAGGCTGTGTAAACGTTACTACGCCGGTTGTTGGATTATAGTTGATTCCTCCAGATGAATTTACGATTGTATCAAAAAGGACATTTGCATTAAAAGCAACCGTTGTAGGTGTTTCTAACTGTACTTGCAGTATACCATTCGGCATATTAAATCCTCCATTCAATTATTTTAGCGACATGTATTAACATATAAACATGCCTATAACTATCTTATGAATGGATTCAGAATTTGACAATCAGCCTCTTGTTTGCCCTTTTATTGGGTTGAAGGAGACCTATAAATGGGTAGTAAAAATAACAAACAGTGAAAAAAAATATTTAATTTCATAATTTACAAAAATTAAAAAAATGGATAAAATGAGATGAAAAGCCACCAACCGATAAAATTTCCGAGTCATTTTTTTATTCATTTATGTTATCCACACAAAAAAGATAATTAATTATAAAATATCCCCAATTTAATATCCTATTTTTCAGTCAACTCTATGAATAGGCTGACCCTTGGCAAAAGCTCTGATATTCTCCTGGATTATAGAAACCAAACGTTGTCTTGTTTCTAATCCCCTCCAGCCCATATGAGGAGTAATGATAACATTATCCATGGAATACAATGGACTGGAATCATCCAATGGTTCCACTTCCTGCACATCCAATCCTGCACCTGCAATTACCTGGTTCTGCAATGCTTCAATCAATGCTTTCTCATCAACCAATGCTCCCCGTGCAGTATTGATGAGGTATGCGGTAGGTTTCATCATGGCTAAGGTTTCTTTATTGATCATATGTCTTGTTGACTCGTTTAAAGGACAATTCAGAGAAATAAAATCACTTTGCTTTAAAACTTCTTCAATCGTTGTAAAGTGGAGATTCTCCATATCCGTTCTGGGAGTTCTGGTCGATACCAAAATCTTCATTCCCATTGCTTGTGCAACTTTGATTATTTCTTTTGCAATATTTCCATAACCGATCACTCCCAGTGTTTTACCGTTGACTTCCACATGGTCCACCATTAAATGTTTATGAAAGTTATCATGATTTCCTTCGGAAAGCATTCGGATCTGTTTTTGCATCGAGCTTGCCAGGTTTAAAATCATAAGGATTGCTGTATGGGCAACCCGTTGACTGCTATACGCAGGAATATTGCATAATATGATCCCTTTTTCACGGACCGCCTCCAAATCTATGTTATTATATCCGGTACCTGCTTCACAAATCATTTTTACACTATCCGGAAACTTCCTAATAATATCACCTGAGACTTTCATCTCCTTTGTTACAACGATTGTGAACCCAGCCACCCGCTCTAAAATTTCATCTTCAGAAGTTTCCTCATAGATTACCACTTCAGATGCAATTTGGGAATAATCAATATTTCCATCATAATTTACCAAACCGGCATTTAATACTACAGTTTTATCATTCATCTTTTGATCTCCTTACTGTTGTTTATATTTTTAACTATTTTATGGGATAAGAAAGCAGTTTTTTGATCTGTTCTTTGCTTTTTGCAGCGTGTCCACTTGAGTTAATGATACAGGAACGTCATTCATTTCACAATACTTTTTTGATCTCTTTCCATGGCTGAACAAAAAGACATTGCATATTATTTGTGCAGCCTGCTGCTTCATATTCGGATAAAACATCATCTTAACGGAACGGTATCGGAACACGTTTTGCATAGCCAGTGAAAAATGAATGGAAAATCATAGACTTTGATTTCCTTTGCAGTATTAACGGCTTATCAGTCTTGTCCTATTACAGCAACAGGAAAAAGAAAACACCTATCGATGAATACCGACAGGCGTTCCTAGCAAGAATCAAGTATGAACCGCTGTTCCACTTTATCAGCACAACAACCGCAGGAAGATAAGAATATTTAAAGGGATTAACTATACCTTTAATACAGTTTACGCCTTCCATTCTTGTCTCGTGATAATTTTTTTCAAAAACGAAAATAAAAAATGAAATAAGGCCATGCCGCTTATTGTCCATAAATTTTATTTTTAAGTAAGCACAGGCTAACCCATGCTTAAAGAAAGTCTTTGCTCCTTCACGGGTTATCTCCGTGTTCTAAATCCAAATATTTTTTTAGAGCAAATATGGACTCATCACTGATAATGTGCTCCATTTTACAAGCATCCGCACTTGCTGTCGGTTCACTCACATTACAACATGAACTTAAAAATTGTCTTATAATCCGAAACTTAGCTGTAATGAGTTCTCCTTTTTTTCTTCCCTCCTCCGTAAGCTGAATTTCACCACCCAAAGGCTTGATCACCAGCCCTTCTTCCTGCAATGCAGTCACAGCACTATGAACACTAGGCTTTGAAACTCCTAAATATACAGCAATATCAATGGAACGTACTAATCCAGTTCTTTGAGACAGCTTATAGATAGCCTTTAAATATTCCTCCCTGGAAGGACTAAGTTTTTTCTCCGAATCATAAAATTTATTTTGCTGCACAGCCAACCACCCCTTTTAACCTTTCGCCAAAGTGTATTGCTACCATACACTTTGGCGAAATTATTTGTTTTTTCTGCTTTTTAAACACTCCTTATTCACAGTATTCTGCGATTGTTTGACCGGCAAATCTGTTTGCGGAAACGCCTGGGAACCATGTGGATAATCAAATGAATTGCAAAAGCATTGGGGAATAAAACTAAAAAATGCTTGAAACATACTTTGATCAGCTTTCAGTTTTTGCAGATAGCGCCGTTCGGCAGCCTCACTATTATCATATATACGAGTTTTTATCTTTTCCTTTTTCATGTTAGTTCCTCCTAACTATATGATTCAAAAAATGTGTATGGCAACCATACACTTGCACAAAAATTTTATTAAACAATCTTTTCATCGAAATTTTCAATCCTGCTGATCATGGAAGAAAAGAAATTTAACAAAAACTCCAGCTCCACTTCAGTCGCATTTTGTAGTTCATCCTCCACCATTTCATTTAAAATATCATGGTAGTGCATATGAATGTTATGGGCTTTTTTCCCTTTTTCTGTTAGATTTAATGAATATCTGGATAAATTCAACTCATCCACTTCCTTTTTAACCAGAGCCTTTCTCTC
This sequence comes from Lacrimispora sinapis, assembly GCF_043633585.1. Classification (NCBI taxonomy): domain Bacteria; kingdom Bacillati; phylum Bacillota; class Clostridia; order Lachnospirales; family Lachnospiraceae; genus Lacrimispora; species Lacrimispora sinapis. Next base: position 3,325,909 of record NZ_CP141832.1, read on the forward strand.
CAGTTTTTTAAGTATCTCGGAAGCAGCCCCTTTTGTCACTCCCAGAATATCCGCCAGGCCGCCTACATGAATGCATGGGTGTTCGGCAATTGCTTTGATTACATGGATTTCCGAGTGAAAAATTGGTACATCTGTCCCATAGTAACGTGTTTTTTTATCCAGTTCCATTAAAGCAAACGCAAAATCTAAAGATTCATATGCAATTTTATGTTTGTTGTTTTTTATCTTTTCCATACCAATAGTATATGGTTGCCATACACTTTTGTCAAGTCGGTATTTATTCCTTAATCCCTTTCCAATAAATCCCGTACACAGTTCTGCAGCCGGGCTTTGAGTTTTCCTTTCTGAATTTGATTTTGTATTATATCTCAACTTTCCTTCATAAGATCAATTCCAACTTCCTGCATAATTTTGATAGCCTGCAGCAATCGGGTTCCTCGTTTTGTTAAACAGTATTCTACTTTCAGTGGATAACCTTCAAAAGTATGTTTGTCAATTACTTGATAATCCAGCAGTTCATTCAATTGTTCCAACAACATTTTTTGCGAAACACCGTTAATATTACGTTCAAGCTGTGCCAACGTCGAGAGAACCTTGCCAAGCTGCCACATAATAATTGGTTTTCATTTGCCCCTTGTAATATCGTGAGTAAGTTCTAAAGGGCAAGTGTAATTTTCTCTTATTTTCAACATTATGACCTTCCAAATATATGATCACTGAGTTCCAGCAGCCTTACTTCGACCTCGTGGAGACAGCCTGCGGTTTTTTGGAGGGATAAAGGATAAAACGGAGATTGTTACAACAGCCATGAGGCGGCCAAGAATCAACCATATTTTCCTATTTTGCATTTCATTCCTCTCCCCCTTATAATATCATTTTTTCCGGTTATGCAGTTTCTAATGAAACAGGCGAGTTATAATTTATATCAGAAAGTTTTCCTTCACCTCATCAACAGGGTCCCATTTAGACCAGGCGGCCTCCAGCAAATTGCCCTGATCATCTTTAAAGTAAAAATATTTTGCTTCTCCGTCTGCAATGGAATGAAGTTCATAAACTTCTGCACCTTGTTTTTTTAACTTCTCATAAGTAGTTTCAATATTGGGGCAATTCATAGTAAGTACAGGATAAGGAGAGCCATTTCTCAGAATAGATAAGGGCTGATGCTCCGTTGTCTCCACCAGTACCAATGCGATGGAATGCTTATGGGGATAGTGTAAAATGGCAATAAGGGAACCTCTGTCCTCAAATTTATCTATGAGCTTTAACCCAAGGTACTTTTCATACCATTGACTGGAGCGTTCTATGTTGGCAGTAGGCAGATAGGTATACCCGATTTGAGTAAATAAGAAATTTTTATTCATGGTCATCGTCTCCTATATTCGGTTATGAAGCAGCGACAAAATATTATTTTATAGCTTGTTAAGTGAATGAGTAATCTGTTTGTTTGCTTTGAGTGTTTTCAGTTTACCATATGATTGATGAAAATTCCACCGAAACAGAATTCAAAACCACGAACCACTTACAAATTGTAAGGCTCACCCAAGTGATTGGTGCAAAGTTAGCAGAGCCATCTTTATTATATGTGCCAATTATAAATGTTTACTGAACACAAAGGCAATGTGGATTTACAGGTTTTACTGTTTTCATATTTCAGACCTCCGTTAATTTTAATTTGGAAAAATATTGCAACCAGATGCTTGAAAAGTAAACCAATAAAAATGTCGATTTATATTGAAAGAGAGTTCCATATCTATAATTAAAATAGAGTAGATACAAAACAGGCAATATGATATAATATTTTTAGTTAGCCTGTTCTAACTAAAATTTACTATGCAGCTACTTAGAATTAAGGCAAGAAAGGAACTTGTCCATGAAAAAAGAATTTCACATCAATTCAAAAAACGGGTATAGCGCCATGCTCGAACAATATAAAACCATGCATGAACAAATTGGAAATGCTCGTTATTTGCCCAACCATGATATGAATAAAGGTATTGTTTATGACATAAAGCCTGAGTATGGCAAGGGAACAATACAAATATATAATTTGCTTGGCAATGTCATGCTGCTTGTGTATGACTTTGTGTTTTCTGAGGATATCATAACAGTGTTTGATTTAACAGAGGATTATTTTGAAATAGAATATTGCATTGATGGATGGATGTATATTGAAGAAGAAAATGTGGGTGATACCTGCTTTGGTCCCAATAATTTGTCTGTTTCCCTGTCACAGGATATGAAAGGAACAATAAAGCGTTGTGCTGAACAGAAATATCAAGGCGTTTCAATCACGGCTAATAAACAAGCCCTGTCCTCTTATTTCGGAAGTGCTGGAATAGAAGTATGGTATGAAACGATAGAAAATTTGGGAGCTCAACTTCGTTCTGAATATTACCTTGGCTTAAATACGCCCCCAGAGATAGCCAATATTTTTCTACAAATATTCAACTGCCGACTCCCTGTGAAATCACGCACCTTGTTTTATGAAAGCAAGGTCATGGAAGTGTTTTCGTTAATTGTTTCAAATGAAGTGATTAAGCATGAGGGATATGATGTAGTAGCTCTAAGCCCATACGAATTACAAAAAATCAAAGAAATTCCACAAATACTGTTGGCACAGCCGTTTGAATTGCCAAACCTTCTTTCATTATCGGAAAAGCTAGTCATCAATCCCAAAAAACTGACTAAGGGTTTCAAACTTGTTTTTGGAGATACCATTTTCAGCTATCACAGAAAACTTGCTTTAAGCCGTGCGGCATCAATGCTGTTAAATACAGATCATACAATCAACGAAATCGCTTATGATAGCGGCTATTCCAGTGCCAGCAATTTCTGTGCAGCATTTAAGAAACAATATGGTGTTACTCCACTTAAATACAGAGAATCCTCTGTGCTAAGAAATGCCGAATAAAACTAAAATATATTATCTTAACCACAGGTTTATGCCTGTGGTTTATTTGATTTAACATGAGTTTTCCTCAACATATTTGGGCATTGCAAGCAGTATAGCCCCAAAGACAATATGCGGTACAATATGTTTTGCGTTAATAGTTCAGCGCATTTAATTAATAAGGTTAGTTTAATCTAACTCAGTTCAACATAGGAGGATCACACATGTTTAAAAAAGTATCTTTTTTATTGGCAATCGTTCTTTGCTTTTCCGCATTGACTGCCTGCTCACAAAAGGACACCACTCAAAATGTAGTGTCTAATTCGTCTTCTGATCGTGGAGAAAGCACCTCGCAGCAGAACAAGCATTATCCGCTGACCTTATCAATTTATGATGACAAAGGGAATAAAATGGAGCAGACCATTGAAAAAGAGCCGCAGCGCATTGTTGTCATTGGACAGGGTTTTGCAGAGTGGATGATTGGACTAGGAGAAGAAAAGCGAATCGTGGGATTGGCCTATCTGGACAAATCGTTCTCCGAATATGAAGATCAAATCAAAAGTCTACCAGTCATTACGGATATGTGGCCATCAAAAGAATCCATATTAGAACTCGAACCTGATTTGATTATTTCAATGTCTTCTGCATTTCAGAAGGACCGTCTCGGTGATATTTCATTTTGGAATGAACGAGGAATTCCGGTACTGGCAGGTATTAATTATACCATTGGCCGTACAATTGATGGCTTTTTTAATGATATCAACAACTTAGGAAAGGTACTCAATATTGAAGAAAAGACCAATGCATTTGTAAATGAACAAAAAGAGAAAATCAGTGAAATTGAGACTAAGGCAGCGCAGGCCAGCGACAGACCTAAGATTTTACTGCTTGGAACCAGCGGAGATACAACTTATTACTATGGCCCATCTCTTTGCCTCATAGACGAAATGATTGAAGGTGCAGGTGGTGAGTACATAAAGGTATCAGAAGAAACCTATGTGGATATGTCTGAGGAATCTATTTTGTCGGTTAATCCTGACAAGATTATTATTACCGGATTCCAGAAGTCCGATAGTGAGGCATTGATTAACAAATATCTTCTCAATCCAAAGCTTAAAAATGCAACTGCAATTAAGACTGGAAACGTAAAGGTTGTTGAATATACTACTGCTGTCCGGGGAAGTCTTGGCCTCTCAGAGCTGTACATGGATGTGGCTGAATTTATTCACCCTGAATTATTTAAGGGAGAATAAGCATGAGTCAATTACATAACAGTAAACAAAAAACATTTTCCCAAAGCGATCAGGGGATTGCTCAAAAACGCTCCGTATTTTCAATTATCTTTATCATTTTGATTTTTGCTGTTGTTATATCCGTAATACTTTCCGTGTCTATCGGCCAGGTATCCATTCCATTTCATCAGTCTTTTCAGATATTGATTCAGCAAATAACAGGTGGAGAATTTGGAAGTTTAGACGGAATTTCAGACGGTATGTATACAGATATTATCTGGCAGATTCGTTTCCCCAGGGTCTTGCTGGCAATGGTCATGGGAGCAGGGCTTGCGCTTTGCGGAACAGTTATGCAGGCTTCCGTACAAAATCCTTTGGCAGACCCTTATATTTTGGGAATTTCGTCCGGTGCCGCTTTGGGAGCAACCTTTTCGATTATGCTTGGTTTTAGTGTGGGAGGACTGCTTGGGGATTTGGGTGTTGCATCGTGGGCTTTTATCGGTGCACTTGGAGCAGCCGCATTAGTCTTGGGTCTTGCCAGTATCGGTGGGAAAACATCCTCGGTCAAACTGGTTTTAGCTGGAACGGTAATCAACGCCCTCTGCAATGCATTTTCAAATTTCATTATATATTTTGCAAAAAATTCAGATGGAATACGCTCCGTGTCCTTCTGGACAATGGGCAGCTTAGCATCGGCTGAATGGAGTACATTGCCGCTTATATCAGCGGTTGTCATTGCAGCAATTGCATTTTTCCTGTTTCAGTCCAGAGTGATGAACACAATGCTGATGGGAGAAGAAACTGCAATTACTTTGGGAGTAAATCTTAATTTTTACAGGCGCTTGTATATGATCTTATCCTCTGTGGTAACAGGTATTCTAGTGTCCACCTGTGGAATTATCGGGTTCGTAGGTCTTATTGTTCCACACATTGTGCGTAGTGTTGTAGGTTCCGACCATAAGCGTCTCATTCCAACGTCAATTCTGTTCGGCTCCTTATTTATGATATGGACAGATATTTTCGCCCGGACAATTGTCCCTAACGGGGAACTTCCTGTTGGAATCGTAACCTCCCTGCTCGGTGCACCGGTATTCATGTACATGTTGATTAAGAAAAGCTACGGGTTTGGAGGGAGATAATATGAATTTAAATGCGGAACACATATCGGTATCCTTAACAGGTGCTGACATTGTAAAAGATATCAGTATTAGAGTCGAAAATAAACAGTTTGTCGGAATTATAGGGCCGAATGGATGCGGAAAGTCCACTTTGCTGAAAAGTATATACAAAGTCATTAAACCTCAAAAAGGCACTGTTTTTTTAGGGGATAAAGATGTCATAAAATCATCTGCCCGTATTGTTTCAAAAGATATGGGAGTTGTAGGACAATTCAATGATTTGAGCTTTGATTTTACGGTTCAAGAAATGGTAATGATGGGACGCACCCCCCACAAGCAGCTCATGGAGGCTGATAATGCACAGGACTACAAAATTGTTGCGAATGCTTTGGCACGAGTGAATCTGACAGAGTATGCGGACAGGAGCTATTTAACCTTATCCGGCGGAGAAAAACAAAGGGTAATACTGGCACGTGCAATTGCACAGGAGCCTAAATTCTTGGTTTTGGATGAGCCGACAAACCACTTGGATATTAAATATCAAATTCAGATTTTATCAATTGTAAAATCTTTAAACATTGGTGTGCTTGCTGCTCTCCATGATCTTCCTATGGCTGCTGCTTACTGCGATATTCTCTATGTAATAAAAGATGGAAGCATAATTGCTTCAGGAAGTCCAAAGGACGTATTGTCAAAAGAACTAATAAGACAGGTTTATGAAATAGATTGCGAATTATACACTAACCCAATCACCGGAGATTTGGCAATTGCATACCTGCCCTTAAACTTATAGGAGGGATTATTAATGGAATTAGACATGACGAAGGGACAACCTTCACGCATCATACTAAAATTTTTTATTCCTTTGTTTATCGGAGATGTGTTTCAGCAGCTCTATAGCATCACTGATGCAATTATCATAGGGAAATTTGTGGGTACAGCTGCGTTTGCTGCAGTTGGATCTTCAAGTGCTGTAACTGTTTTTATAACTTCTATCCTGCTAGGTCTTGCTATGGGCGCTTCGGCAATTTTTTCCCAGCTCTATGGTGAAAAGCAATACGATGAACTGAAAAAAACAATTTCTACCGCGCTTATATTTTTATTTTTTGTAAGCGTGCTAATCACGGTTGTAACATCAGTATTTTTGCCGCAGATTATCTCCCTTTATCAAATGCCAAAAGAAACTGCTGTTTATGCTTCTGATTATTTAAAGTATGTTTTTTGGGGCTTTGTTTTTGTAGGTATGTATAACGCCTTTGCTTTTTTGTTACGGGCATTTGGAGACTCTAAAACCCCGTTATATTTTTTAGTTGCCTCATGCATATTAAATTTCCTCTTATCTCTTCTCTTTGTAGCTGTGTTTCATATGGGAACTGCTGGTGCAGCAATTGCCACGCTTCTTACACAGGGTTTTGCCGCCGTAGGCTGTGGGATTTATACGGTAAAGCGAACGGGATTCCTGCAATTTAAAAGAAAAGAATTTGTATTCAGCACCTCTGCATTTCAAAATATTGCCGTTTATTCCGTGTTGACAGCACTGCAACAGTCTATTTCAAGCTTTGGGATGATGCTTATTCAGGGGTTGGTAAATACATTTGGTGCAACTGTTATGGCTGCATTTGCAGCATGCTCTAAAATAGATTCAGTTGCAAATGCTCCTTTGCAAGATTTGGGCAATGCTTTTTCCACCTATACTGCTCAAAATAAAGGTGCTGGAGAAACTAAAAGAATTCGAGAAGGGTTCCGTGTCACTTCCAGGATAATTATAGTGCTGTCAGCAATAATCAGCATTATTGCATTTGTTTTTGCACCGAACCTCATAACACTTTTCGTAGATAAAAATGCTACTGAGGTAATCGCTGTTGGCATTGGTTATCTTAGAATTGTTTCCGTATTTTATGTACTGCTTGGTTTTATCGTTATGTTTTATGGATTTTTCAGAGGACTCGGAGAGATTAAAATATCAATTTTAATGACCATAGTGTCACAAGGCTTAAGATTACTGTTAGCTTATTCATTCGCACCAATAAAGGGTTTTTCTGGTGTTTGTTGGGCTATTGTTATCGGATGGTTTTTGTCAGATTTATTGGGATTTTACATGTACAAGAAAGTCATGGCGAAAAAGACTTGATGACGTAAGTATCTTTTGAATAAAACTAAAGCAAGACCCGCTAAGTAAAAAACGTTGAGTTTTGGAGGAGAGTTTTGATGCTCAAACAACTCGGGGCTGTAAAATAAGTCCTTAATTAAGAATCGCCAGTTCCGGCAAATGCCGGTTCTGGTGATTCTTATTTGTTTTTATAAACACGTTGTTTGCTTTTAAAGTGAAACGTCCTTCCATTTGGGCATATCAACTTTCCATTCTCTCTTTTAAAGTTGACTGCACGATATGGATTTTCATGATACTTCTTGGAGTAGAAAACGTTATTGAAGATATCCTCATAAGATGCCGCCCTTTAGATTCATATATCTATTGAATATTTTGTAACTTTCGCTGCGCCGGGCATTTGCTGTTATCAGAATACCAAAAGCAATACTTACAATTAAAACATGGCTCGTAATTGGGATTCCTCATGCTTTCTATAATAAAATTTTTATCTGCCAAAAATGGTCTTCCATATGCAACAAGGTCACATACCTTGTTTTTCAACAAGATATTCCCTCGATTCATCGTTCGTATCTCACTTACTGCTATGACAGGAATGTTTATTTTCGTCTTTAAAAAGGACGCCGTATACACGGTTCGGTTAAACTCATAATCACTTGGTAATTCCAAGTTTTTTTGATTAGGAATACCGGAACATACGTGGATTAAATCCAAACCGCTCTCTACAAGCTCATTGACAATCTCTAAATCTAAAGTCAAGTTCCAGCTGCAACCAAAACGATATGAAATCAAAAAATCATCTTTTAAGCTCTTCTTTATTTCTTTTATTATTTCTTTGATGAGACGTGCTCTGTTTGATGCACTTCCGCCATACTGATCGCTTCTTTTATTTGCAGGATCAGAAGTAATCATATTGAGGAAAAATCCATTGGCACCATGAAGTTCAATCCCATCACAACCCGCTTCTTCACACAGGAGGGCAGCTTTTATAAATTCTTCCCGAATCGTAACGATTTCACTTGTAGACAAGTCATTGATACTTCCGCCTTTAAAATAACTGATACTAGGATATCCTAACTGGGCAAAAAAACGAACCTTGTTTTCATGGCATTTCTGAACAATTTCTTTCAGATAAGGTTCATGCATATTTTTATTATATACACATGCCCCTCCGTCTATGGAATTCTTATTGCTTACTGAAAGAGTTTGACTGATTATCAAGCCCATTCCACGGGAAGCAAAATCGGAATAGTGTGCTATCTGCTTTTCACTCATACTTCCATCATCATTTGCTTTAAGATGAAAGGGCACCATCGGAGCCATAACCATCCGATTTTTGAAATTCACACTGGCGATTTCAAAATTTTGCATCGTATTAATCTTATCTGATATTATGCTGGTCACAATTTCATAAATTTGGGGAAATTCTGAAAATCCGTCGCTATCTAAGAAATGCCCTCCGGCAGAAAGTTGAAACAATTTTGCTTCTAAGCAATCTGCTAATTCTTTACTAAATTCTGTAGGCACAATCTCATCATTTACAGCAGTAACCACCACTCGTGAAGTCGCAGCATTAATTATTTTTTTATACTCAATTCCAGTACGAATAAAATCATTAATCTCAGGAATATTTACTAATTTTTGATTGAACCCTGATACAAAAATAATTCCACCAATTTTAGGAAGTTCTTTTAAGGTTTCAAAATAATCTAATAAAGCAATACACCCAAGACTATGTGCAATAAAATAGGTATCCTGATCTAATTTTTCTATACTTTCTGATAACTTACCGATCCATTCTTCCGGTTTCGGTTCTGTAGGAGATGGCATATCAAGCACTTTAACTGATATTTTATTATCAGAAGTTAGCTTTTGTTTAAGCCAGGGAAACCAGTGCCTGCCTGCAGACGCATTAAATCCATGAATCACGTATATCCTTTTTTCCGTTATCATAATTATCCTCCGAATTTGTAACATATTGAATTTACATAAATTATAATGTAAAATATTTTAAAAAAACAGTACGCACTATTTTGTATGATACACACGGAAAGGAGAGTAATCGTATGGATACATTATGCCGGAGTACACAAGCTCCTTTTGAATATGCCTTATCTATCGTAAATGGAAAATGGAAGTTAAAAATTATATACGAATTAGCCTGTACAAATACATTAAGATATGGTGAACTGAAAAGAAATATTTCAAAAATCACTCATAAAATGCTTACTGCTGGGTTGAAAGAACTTGAAAATGATGGAATGATTGTCCGCAAAGAGTTTTGTCAAATTCCTCCTAAAGTTGAATACTCTTTAAGTAAAAAGGGAATGTCGTTTGTTCCAATTTTAGAATCTTTATGTGATTGGGGAAAGTCACAACAAATAATAGAAAATGGTGATACTAATGCATAAACAGATACCGGCACCAGTAACCATAATATAAAACGGATAAAAGTTTTACACATTATTCCTTTTTCCATTAATATGCACATAACCGGCTATCAGCTGACTAAAAAGCCCAATAAAACAAACTCCAATCCATCCAAAACGTTGGAAACTGACGGTTCCCAGCCATGACCCCAAAGCCCCGCCTAAGAAGTACGATACCATGTAAACAGATGTGATCCGGTTACGTGCTTCTTCACTTAACTGATGAATTCTCGTCTGATTACTGACGTTACAGGACTGAACACCCAAGTCTAGTAAAATAACGCCCACAATCAGTCCGCATAATTGAAATCCCCAAATACCAAATACAATATAGGCAGCAATTATGACAACAATGTTGATTCCCACTGTAAATCTTGCCCCTTTTTTATCAGAAATCTTGCCGGCCCAGGGGGAAAACAATGCACCCACAACGCCAACCAAACCAAATAATCCAGCCACATCAGTTCCCATATGATAAGAAGAACTTTGCAGCAAAAAGGTAAGTGCCGTCCAAAAAGCACTGAATGCTAAAAATACCATGGCTCCAACAACAGAAGCTTCTCTCAATGCAGGAAACTGTCTAATTAATACTATCATGGATTTTAGTGATTCTATGTATTTTATTTTTGAATCTCCATAGCTTTTCGGAAGTATGAAACGCAAAGCCACCCAAAGCAAAAGCATACAAAATGCGGCTATGAAATAGATGTTCTTCCACATCATATATCTTCCAATGAACCCACTGACCACTCGTGAAAGTAGAATTCCGATTAACAATCCACTCATAATGCTCCCAATTATCTTCCCCCTTTCTTTGGGATTGGCCAATTGTGCCGCAAAGGGTATTAAAAGCTGAGGGATAACAGAACAAAACCCAATTCCAAAAGAAGCAAATAATGCGATTGTTATCGTAGGTGAAAAAAATAACAGCAACAGGGATATAGCCGCTCCTAATAACATAGTTAAAACCAGCCTCCGCTTTTCAAGGATGTCTGCTAACGGCAAAATAAGCAATAAGCCTAAGGCGTATCCGATTTGTGTTAAGGTTGCCAGAAGACCGGAATATCCTTGTGTAACATGATAATACTGTGCAATTCCTGCCAGTAGCGGCTGTATGTAGTAAATATTTGCTACCGTCAATCCACTTGCAACCGACATGATTAAAATCAAATGCTTATTTAAAGAAGATGGATTAACGTTATTTTTGTTCTCTGATTCCATGAACCGAACCTCTTTTCCTATTTATTCTTTAAAAAATTTGATTTTAGTATACTAAAGGATTTATACTATTACTAGAGAAGCATTTATAGTAGTATAAAAACTACCTGTTTAGGACTTGGCACATGTTATTTTCCAGCATTTTATAAAAAGGAGAACGTTTCACATGAAAGAGGAACTATCCAGATATAAAGAACTTGGTGATTTTTTAAAAACTCGCAGGGCAAAAATTTCGCCCTTACAAGCAGGACTCCCAGAAGGCTCCCGCCGCAGAACACCCGGACTAAGACGGGAAGAGGTCGCGTCTCTTTCTGGCATCGGGATTACATGGTATACCTGGCTGGAACAGGGAAGAGAAATACAGGTATCGGCACAGGTCTTAGAAAGTTTGTCACGGGTATTCATGCTGAATGAAGAGGAAACGCACCATTTGTATACCCTTGCAAACCAGACTTTACCGACCAATATTCCACCACACAAACAGGTCATCAACCCTATCCTACAACGGATATTGGACAGCCTAACACTTTCTCCTTCTCTGATTCTTGATACTCGGTGGAATGTGATTGCTTGGAACAAAGCCGCCAAAGCCGCTCTAATGGATTTTGAAACCATCAGCATTGAAGATAGAAATTATATCTGGCTGACATTTACAAACCCTCAGTATAAAAAAATGTTTGATCATTGGGAACAGCAGGCCCAGGGGCTGATTGCACGCTTCCGGGCAGAATGTGGCAAGTATATTGAGGACCCTTGGGTGACTGAATTTGTCCGGAAATTAAAGAATGAAAGTCGGGAATTTGAACAATGGTGGTCTATGCATAATGTTGAAAATGAAAAAGAAAGCTATAAGATTTTTAATCACCCAATAGCCGGAAAACTAACTTTTGAACATACCAGCTTTTTTGTAGCAGACAACATAAATCTCAAATTATTTATTAATGCCCCTGCACCGAATACAGATACAAAAATGAAAATAAAAAATTTAATAGATGCTATGCCAGTTTCACTATAAGAGGCTATTTTAATAATTCCTAATCGTTTATTTTGCTATTTTTTATTTTCTGTCTTTACTTAACACCAAACCAAATTGTGAAACAAATTGAGAGATTTGTATTGTCTTTGTCTGGTTATCTGGTTATTTGACTGCCAGCGAAACCGTAACCTGATTGCCCTAGCGGTAGGATGGAGTTTGAAAATGTAAGATTTCAGAAGAAGAAAAAAATTTCATGAGCTTGTAATTGGCTTCATGAATAATATTAGGAAAAGAATTTGCCAAGGTTTGAGAGATAAGCCTGATATTGCACAAAAAATGCGTCTTGACTAAGCTTTAAAAGCTGTATCAAGGTGTATTTTTATGATATAATAGGATTATTTTGTACAAATTGCTATCACAGATTCATTTTGCGACAACCCCTTTTTTTGTTTTATTAGTTTTGGGTATCAATTGGGAAGTAAGTATGACCATGGTTATAAGTATTTAATAAGACCCAAGTTTGTAACATTTTGATGTTTTGGAATTTCAGCCAACAGGAGAAAATATTAATAAGATTTCATTGTTTAAATCTTTTTCTATCTGTTATGTCAAAACTGAGTCTTGTTTTTAATTGATGCAAGTAATAAATCCAAATTAGGTATAGTTTTTGTGTTGCTGGATAAAGAAGTATTCTGAGCGGACAGAGATTGATGTAATTTATATTTGTCAATATCATCCCCTCTATCTTCTAAAATATCTTGAATTCGACTAATTCCTTTATTGAGAGTCTGGGTCATGCCTTTTGTTGATTTTATAACTTTATCAATTTCTGCATAAATATCAGAAGAAATCGTATTAATTTCAAAATCGTTATTCATTGCTTCAAGACTACCTTCCCCCAATACCCTATTAACCGTGCTATTAAAGAAATCACTTTTATATATATCCCATTTATTTATCTTCTTTAATCCCTCCTCTAAATATTTATTACGGGTTTGTTGTGTTTTTGTTATTAAGTTGTCAATATCTCCCATCGTGAATCCAGCCGGTAAACTTTCATTCCCATTTGCAATGTCTTGATATGTTTGAATATCTTTATCATAAGAGATAAGCTGTTCTTTAAAGGATATTAGTTCTTTCTCGTGATCACCGGACAACTTAGAAAGAAATTGAAGACTTCCTGAATAGTATTTTAAAATCTCTACAGGTAAATCTTCTAATGCTCCAGACGTTTTTGTTTTTAAATACGTGTCTATATCTAGTTCACTCATTTTTAATTTATGTTCATAATTCGAATTCTTTTGATTTTTTTCAATGGTTTTACTAGCAACTTTATTCAAAACATTATTTAAAGGTAGTTGTAAACCTGTTTTTTTAAATGAAGTTAATTTATTTATCTTATGTATATTTAAATTTTGTAATATGTTCATATTATTAATTTTACCTTTCGCTTTATCGTTAATACTAATTTACAGAATTATATATCAAGTTTTATACCATAGAAATTTTTGTATAACAAACTTTTACCTCTTTTCAATATGATCATAATAATAAATATAATAAACATATTATTCACGATATAAGTAACATCCGGTCCTATTATACTGGAAATAAAACCGGAATAAAGAATTCCTAACGGAACAAACAGGCTAGAGCTAAATGTTAATAACGCAAAAAAACGGCCTTGAAACTGCAGTGGAGTATGAATTTGAAAATAAGAATTTAATGGCACATTTACACATGTGGTAAAAAATCCAATTAATAACTGTATTATTAGAAATAGAAAAAAATATAAAGTTTTTAAAGGATACAATATGATGGATAATCCACCCGTAATAATCATCAATCCACTATTAATCAAAATAAAATGATACATATAATTTTGTAATTTAATTATACGGTTTTTAAAGATGATGAACCCCGCAATTATCGTTCCTAAAATTGCTGTTGCAGACGTAAATCCAAATAATACATCAGATATTTTATATTTTTGAATTAAAATTCCTGGATTCATTATTTCCTCACTACCACCAACAAAAAAATTCAAAGACATAACTAAAATAAACAGATATAAAATATCTTTATGATTCCGAACAAATTGAATTCCTTCTGTGAGTTCTTTAATCCAATTGGATTTTACAGAGACATCAGATTTACACGACGTGTATTGTATAAAATATTCTAATATGGCAGACGTAACATATAAAATCACCATAATTAATAAAATTATTTTAAATCCCCATAACCCAAAAGTAAGTGTTCCTAATACAGGAGCAATAAGTGATGCAGCATTATCACCAAAACTTTTTATACCATTATATCTTTCTATGGTTTCCAATGAAACAATTTCCGAAAAAAACACTTTAGATGCTATCTCAAAAATATTAGAGACAATATTTATTATTATAGTAACTGTTAATAAAACCCCCAAATAAACATTATTAATATTGTAAGTGACAAATAATACAAAATATAAGAATCCTGTAAACAGATCACACAGAATAATAATATTTTTCCTATTAAACCTATCCACGAATAATCCTAATAATGGTGTCACAATAATTGCCGGTACTGTAGACAATGTAAAAAAAACACCTGACCAAGCTAAACTTCCCGAGCTTTTTAAAATAAATAATGGTAAAACTATAAGGTAAAAAGCCACTCCGAACTTAGAAGTCACTCTTCCCATAATTAACAAAATAATATTCTTTTTATAGTTTCTATCTCCCCCCATACGCTTACTCCTTGATCCAATATTCAGAGCAAGAATCCGTTCTTTCTAAAAAACCATATTCAATTAATAACCGCCGAATATATGGAAAATCGCTGTAAATCTTTTTTAACACATTATTTACTTCAATTTCACTATAATGTATACCTGGTGAAAAGTTACTTGCAATTTCCCTTAGTATTACGATTTTTCCCTTTTCTTTAGCAGGAAACTGTTTGATACAGCCATTTTGATCTATATATCTTGCGATCATTTTTTTCTTTTCCTCAACAGTGACATTGTAACGATCATCAATCATTGTAGCGGTTTTATGGGCATCATAAAATTGAGATGATGGTTTTTCCGATTTCATAAAGTCCTCCTTTTTTTTAAATAGATCCATAGCAGCCAAAAATAATTTAGCTTGTTTCTCATACTCATGTAACTTATACCGATGATTTCTCACAGTAGAGCAGGAGATACCTTTTATTTCACTAATTTCTTTATCAGATTTCCCCTCTGCCATTAATTTTAGTATAGATTGCTGTGTAGATGAAATGCCTAAAAAATTCGGATTCATATTCAGTAGATAATCTAACATGGAGCCATGCTTTTCCTCATTATGAATTTTCATCATTTTATACGCATCGTATAAATGATTATTATGCTGAAATATTTCTCCTTTCGTAAAGGTTTCATTGCATATCAGACAGTATACAAAATTATCATTTTCGTAAAAGCCGTTTGTTAACTCTTCTTGTGTCACTTGCCATAACGACTTTCTTTCATCGTGGTCTCTCATCTTATCCGGGCCCCTTTTTAGTAATTTTTCATTTCTACTTTTTTCTGCACTTATGAATACTACTATACTACCTATTACATTTATGAACTTGCATGTAATTATATACCTTTTATCCGTTTATGTCTATATATATGCAAACAAATATATTATTCGTTTGCATATTACAAATTCAAAACTACATTTAGTAATAAAGCATAAGCTGTAATTCGGATTTTATTGTGTCTATATAAGTAAACGGTAGTCCATAGGTACCTCGCTTCTAGCCAGTTTTTTTGAGATAATGTCCTTATCTTTAAAAAACTACGAGTTTTACGGAGGTACCTGGTCTATGGATAAAATCACACATGAAATGCGACTTTCTAAATGGACAACGATTGTTCGTGAATGCAACAATCGTGGCATACCTAAAAAAGAATGGTGTGCGGCCAATGGAGTTCATAACAAACAGTTCTTCTACTGGCAGCGACGTGTCAGAGAAGAAGTTTTTCAAGAAGTAAAAAACATTGTTCCTCTAGAGACAAATTTTGCACAATTGGGGAACAGGCAATTCGTGGCTTTTGCGTAGGCAAAGCCAACTGGCATCTGATTGATACCGTGCATGGAGCCAAAGCCAGTGCCATTATTTATAGTATTGCAGAGACCGCCAAGGCGAATAATCTAAAACCTTATAATTACTTCGAGTATCTGTTGAGTGAGATTCCAAAACATCAGGATGATACAAACTTGGACTTTATGAAGGGCTTATTACCATGGTCAGACTTACTTCCCGATGAATGCCGAAAACCAATGAAATAGAAAAAACATACGCCGCCAGAAATGGCGGTATTTAATTTCAAGGTATGCATGGACTACCGTTTACGTTTTAATCCTATTAACTCGACCCTACGGAATTTCAGCCGTGGATATGTTCGCTTCTTGCCGTATAATGAAAAATCCGAAAGCCGAAGTTTAAACTCCAGCTCTCGGAGAGTCCTTATTTCAAGCCTTTTTTACACACTATTTATCCACCCTTGACATCAATACCACGCACTCAACGGTATTACCAAAAACCCACAAAGCTCCAGACAGCTATATCAATGTATCTGTGGACTTTGGAAACAGCGTTGGTATGATACCACTTAATAGTATAATTGAAAAAGCAGAGGCATACAAGCCAAAACAGAGAATTACTTACAAGCTGATAAAGGAATATATCCTTGAAAAATACAGCTTCAAAGTCCACACGGCATATATTGCCGAAGTAAAACGTGGATTGGGTTTGCAAATGTACGATGCTCCCAATGCTGTTGAAACACTAAAGCAACCAAGAAAACACCCCACTCCTATTCAAGTAGATGCCATTAAAGATGCATTAACTTATTTTGAAGTAATACAAAACTAAATATGGATATGAAATTGCTTCTTATTATATAAGGGGCAATTTTTTATACCCAAAATCGAAAGGAGGAAAACAGTTGAATGCAAAAGTAATTGCCGTTGCCATGCAAAAAGGCGGTGTCGGCAAAACAACGACTTGTGCCAATTTGGGCATAGGGCTTGCACAGGAGGGCAAAAAAGTCTTGATTGTAGACAGCGACCCACAAGGCTCACTGTCTATCAGTTTAGGACACGCACAGCCCGACAATTTACCTACAACCCTTGCAACCGTTATGGGCAAGGTCATCACCGATACCCCACTGGAACACAAGGAGGGTATCCTATCCCACCCCGAGGGAGTGGACTTGCTCCCTGCCAACATTGAGCTATCCGGCATGGAGGTATCCCTCATCAATGCCATGAGCAGAGAGACAATCCTCAAACAATATCTTGATACAGTGAAAAAGGACTATCAATATATCCTGCTTGATACGCAGCCCTCTCTTGGTATGCTCACCGTCAATGCACTGGCGGCGGCAGACAGCGTAATTATTCCCGTACAGGCTCAGTATCTCCCTGCAAAAGGCTTGGAACAGCTTTTACAGACTATAAACAAGGTACGCAAGCAGATTAATCCCAAGCTGCAAATAGACGGTATTCTACTGACGATGGTGGATAACCGCACCAACTTTGCAAAAGACATCAGCACCCTGCTCCGTGATACCTACGGCGGTAAAATCAAGGTGTTCGCAACGGACATTCCTCATTCAGTACGAGCCGCCGAGATTAGTGCCGAGGGCAAAAGTATTTTTGCCCATGACCCCAAAGGCAAGGTTGCAGAAAGCTACCGAGAACTGACAAAGGAGGTGTTGAAGATTGAAAAGCTCCGCCAAAAACATAAATCTGACATCGGTAGATGATTTGTTTTCCACCGAAGAAAGCAGAGCCGATGCAGGCAGGGAAAAGGTTATGGAGATAGCCTTGACAGAGCTGTTTCCGTTCAAAGACCACCCATTTAAGGTAAAAGACGATGAAGCAATGGCAAACACCGCCGAGAGTATCAAGGGATATGGTGTGCTTGTTCCTGCAATCGCCCGTCCCCGTGACGAGGGCGGCTATGAACTTGTAGCAGGACACCGCAGGCACAGGGCAAGCGAACTGGCAGGACTGGAAACTATGCCCGTCATTGTCCGTAACCTTGACGATGATGCCGCCACTATTATTATGGTGGACAGTAACTTGCAAAGAGAAAATATCCTTCCAAGTGAACGAGCCTTTGCATATAAATTAAAGTTAGATGCCATCAAACGGCAAGGGGAACGGACAGATTTAACTTCTCGCCAAGTTGGCGAGAAGTTGTTGAGCGTGGAAGAACTTGCAAAAAATGCTCCTGACAGTCAACGACAAATACACCGCTTTATTCGCCTTACCGAGCTTATCCCCGAACTGCTTGATATGGTAGACGATAAGAAAATCGCCTTTAACCCTGCTGTTGAGCTGTCTTACCTAAAGCCCGAGGAACAAACCAATTTGCTTGAAGCAATGGATATGGAACAGGCAACCCCCTCTCTTTCACAGGCACAGCGGCTTAAAAAGTTTAGTGCCGAGGGAAAATGTACCCTTGAAGCCATGTGTGCCATTATGAGCGAGGAAAAGAAAGGTGAACTGGACAAGGTTACGCTTTCGAGCGATAAGCTCAGAAAGTATTTCCCCAAGTCCTACACACCGCAGAAAATGGAGGAAACTATCCTCAAATTACTAGAAACGTGGCATAAAAAACGCACTCAAAGCCAAGAGCGATAAGGCAAAACAGCACTGAAAGGAAGTGAGGAAATGGCTGTGTGCAGAATAGAAAAAACAAAGGATTACACCGTCATGGCAAACCACCATTTACGCAATAAAGGCTTGTCGCTCAAAGCAAAAGGCTTGTTATCCCTTATGCTGTCGCTCCCCGAGGATTGGGATTACACCGTAAAGGGGCTTGCCTATATCTGCAAAGACGGCATAGACAGTATTAACGGGGCGATTAAGGAGCTTGAAACCACAGGATATATGCACCGTCAGCGTGTCAGAAATGACCGAGGACAGCTCACCACTACGGAATATACAATCCGTGAGTATCCTCAAAACATGGGCGGTGACACATTCCCTGCCGAGGGCTTGCCTGCACAGGAAAGCCCTATACTGGAAAATCCAATACAGGCTATGCCAATACAGGAAGAACCCCACCAATTAAATACTTATCTACAAACTATTGATAAATCAAAAAAAGATTTATTCATTACTGAAACATCAAATCCTTATCAATCAAATCCCTACGGGAGCAAGAAAACGGGATATGATGAGAGAGGATGTGAAACTTACGAAGAAGTAAAAGAAATGGTCTATGAGAATATTGAATACAGGCATTTTAAGCAGCACGGCGGTATCGGTATGCGTGAGCGTTTAGATGAAATAGCCGATATCATCATCGAAACCCTGTGTTCTAAAAAGGACACCATAAACATTGCCGGTGATGATTACCCTGCAAGGCTTGTGAAAGACAAGATGCTGAGAATTACCTCGTCCCACATTGAGTATGTGTTTGACTGCTTAAATAAAAATACCACCTATGTGCGGAACATCAAGCGGTATTTGCTTGCAACCCTTTTTAATGCGCCATCTACCATAGATAACTACTACTCCGCTTTAGTCAATCACGATTTATACAGTCCTAACCGTTAAGGCACTTTGTAAAGAAATTTGCAGAGTGTCTTTTTTCATGCAAAAAAAATGAAAGGAGAATCTCAAAATGAGAAAACCAATGGCTTATATTACCGCGGCTTGGAGCAATAACGAATTTGAAGTAACCGAAACGGCGGCTAACTATTGTAGAAAGCTCTATGAAGCAGGCTACACCCCAATTTGTCCACCACTTTATCTTCCCCTGTTCCTGTGTGACGAAGTGCCGCAGGAGCATAAGGACGGAATTGATATGGCAAGGGATATTCTACGCCGTGCGAGAGTGCTTGTGGTGTGCGGCAGTATCGTAGATGAAAATGTGAAAAATGACATTGCTATCGCCCAAAGGCTGAATATCACCGCAACTACCCTTGAGGGTATTTTAACCGTTAAGGGGCAAGGCAGAGAGGAATAATGACCGTAGGAAAACCGTGAAAGGAGGGATTTTTCATGCAGGAAGAAGTGGAACAAAAAACCGTTGCCCTTGTCATCAGTGCAGGCAAGCTCACAGGCAGAGAGCTGAAAAAAGCAATGCTAAAACTGCTTGCACATTTGAAAGACAAAAAAGCCCACCCCAATATCCCGCAGGGAAAACAATCGGTAAAACAGCTTGCCGAGCAAGGTCAAGGTATGAACAGTATTGAAATCACCGACCAAAACATCAAAGATTTTGAGCGTGTGGCAAAAAAGTATGGTGTGGACTTTGCTGTTATGAAAGATAAGCACGAAGTACCGCCGAAATATGTGGTCTTTTTCAAAGGCAAAGATGCCGATGCCATTACCAATGCCTTTAAGGAATATACCGCAGATATAGTGAAAAAGGCGGCTAGACCGTCTGTGCTTGCAGAGCTTAGAAAGTTGGCTCAGATTGTGAAAAACACCGTTGTGGATAAGGTGAAACATAAAAATAAGGAGCAGAGCCTATGAGTAAAAAGATGAAAAAGCTCCTTATCCTTAACATTCCCTACCTTGTGTTGGGGCTGCTGTTTACAAAGCTGCTTGAAGCATGGCGGCACACAAACGGTGTTGATTTAGGGCAAAAGATACTGAATTTGGGCGAGGGCTTATCGAGAGCTTTTGCAGTACCGTTTCCGTCCTTTTATCCCACCGACTTACTCATCGGGCTTGCCATCAGTGCATTACTAAAGCTGATAATCTATATTCGCAGTAAAAATGCAAAAAAGTACCGTAAAGGTGTGGAGTATGGCTCTGCAAGGTGGGGCAACGCAAAAGACATTGAGCCGTATGTAGACCCCACATTCCAAAACAATGTAATCCTCACCCAAACGGAACGGCTGACCATGAACAACCGCCCCAAAGACCCAAAAACGGCACGAAATAAAAATGTGCTGATTGTGGGCGGTTCGGGCAGTGGGAAAACAAGATTTTGGCTCAAACCAAACCTCATGCAATGCCACAGCTCCTATGTAGTAACTGACCCAAAGGGCAGTATCGTCATTGAGTGCGGTAAGCTCCTGCTCCGTGAGGGCTATAAGGTGAAAATCCTCAACACTATCAATTTCAAGAAATCCATGCACTATAACCCTTTTGCCTACATCAGAAGTGAAAAGGATATTTTAAAGCTCGTTACTACCTTGATTGCCAACACCAAAGGCGAGGGTAAGGCAGGCGATGATTTTTGGGTGAAAGCAGAAACACTGCTCTACACCGCCCTTATCGCCTATATCTATTATGAAGCCCCCGAAGATGAGCAGAACTTCACAACGCTGATTGAGTTTATCAATGCCAGTGAAGTCCGTGAGGACGATGAGGAATTTAAGAACAATGTGGATTTGATGTTTGATAGGCTCGAGGAAAAAGACCCTCAGCACTTTGCCGTAAGGCAATATAAGAAGTACAAATTAGCCGCAGGCAAAACAGCGAAGTCGATTTTAATTAGCTGTGGTGCAAGGCTCGCTCCCTTTGATATTAAAGAGCTTAGAGAGCTGACCGCTTATGATGAACTGGAACTGGATACCCTCGGAGATAGGAAAACAGCACTCTTTATTATCATCAGTGATACCGATGCGACATTCAATTTCCTTGTATCCATGTGCTACACGCAGTTATTTAACTTGCTTTGTGATAAAGCAGATGATGTGTACGGCGGTCGCTTACCTGTTCATGTGCGGTGTTTGATTGATGAGTGTGCCAATATCGGGCAGATACCAAACCTTGAGAAGCTCATGGCAACCATTCGCAGTCGTGAAATCTCAGCTTGCCTTGTTTTGCAGGCACAGAGCCAGTTAAAAGCACTCTACAAAGACAACTCCGATACCATTATCGGCAACTGTGACAGCATGATTTTCCTTGGTGGCAAGGAAAAAACCACCCTCAAGGATTTGACTGAAACCCTCGGCAAAGAAACCATTGATATGTTCAATACCTCCGACACTCGAGGTAGCCAACGCAGTTACGGTATCAACTATCAGCGGCTTGGAAAAGAACTCATGTCAATGGACGAACTATCCGTTATGGACGGTGGCAAGTGCATTTTACAGCTCAGAGGTGTTCGCCCCTTTTTCAGTGACAAATACGATATTACAAACCACCCAAAATACATGTATCTATCTGACTTTGACAAGAAAAACGTCTTTGACATTGAGAAGTTTTTATCCGTAAAGCTGAAATTTAAACCAAACGATGTATATGAGGTTTTTGATGTAAGTGAAAAAAATAAAAATGGTAGATTTAAGTAAGAATAATGTGTATAATGGTAGGTAATGTAAATTATTGTTTGAAGTTTAATTTGTTTTGCGCTCCCCTATTGTTGGTGAGCTTGGGGCGTAAAATTTATACAGATATGCCCTCGCACCTAATAATGGGCTGAGGGTATATTTTCTATGTTGGTGTGAAAAATGTCGTTGTATTGAGAAAAATAGCATTTCGTAGTATAATTATGGATAGAAAGAAAATTAGAAAATGTATTGTAATAATAGTAGCGCGAGGGCTCATGTGAAAAGGAGGAGCGTTTTTATTGGAAAAGCAGAAAAAAATCTATCAATTCAAAAGTAGTCGACTTTGGAAAGATAGTATTGCGATTGGTTTTGCAATTTTCGGTGGTGTATCTGCCATAATGGGGATTTTGGGAGTTTCTTTTACTGATATATTTGATAATATGTTTATAAGTCTCGTGTCCACCATATTGGCTCTTTTATGTTCATATTTAGCTGCTGTTGTATTTTTGTGGTGGAATACACGAGACAGTGTTACTATGAAAATCAGAGGAATCAAGGTTACAATTCGTCAAGGTGATATTTTTAAACAAAATGGGTGGAAAGTTATTGGGGTTGATGATACTTTTAGCTCATCAGAGGAAGATGCAATAATTTCACATTCATCTCTCCATGGGCAACTAATAAAACAACTTAAAGAAAGTGAAGAGCTTGAAGCATTCAAGGATTTCATTTCAAACTTCAACGGCAATGTTTCGCTTGGCTATGTAATTCCATATAAAGATTTTATATTATTAGCCTTAACACATTTAAATAACGAGAATGAAGCACACATTGATAACTTAAATTACGAAAGTATTATGCGCAAAATGTGGCAGGAAATAGGGCGAGTTTATTCTGGAAAACCGATTTACTTGCCAATCTTAGGCGATGGTATAACTCGTTTTGATGGAGTGTCTGAAAAACCATCTCCATTTGAGCTACTAAAGTGTATGCTTTGTACATTAAAAACAAGCAATGTTCAGCTAAAAGCACCTATTACTATTGTTGTTTACGATAGGATAAACGAAATCAGTCTTTATAATTTGAAAAAATTTATTGCTTAAGGTAATAAAAAGGAGGATGAATATGAACCGTACAGGAAATTATTGTGCATTTTATGTAAAGGAACCATTTAGTGAAACAAATCTTGGAGCTAATACTGCTCACGATTTCTGCTACTACAACACCTTAAGGATGTGGAAAGGCAAAGATTCTACTTTCCCATTTGTTGATTCACACAACAAAAATTATAGTGTCCGTGATGGTAGCAGTTGGGAAACCTTGCGAGACCGCCTGAGAGAGCGTCTACGTGGGTCAAAGAATATTATTTTGTTTTTGAGTTCAAATACTATTGAAAGCAAAGCATTGAAGGAAGAGCTTGAATATGGAATGAATACGCAAAGCCTACCAGTTATAGTTATTTATCCGGCTTATAATGAGAAAACGGATATTGCTAATAGCGAGGGAATAAAGCAAAGTATAAAAAATCTATGGGATAAAGTGCCAACATTTAAAAAGTACATGTCGGGTGTCGCAACAATACATGTTCCTATGAAACAATCGCTGATTACATCAGCCCTTAAGGATGAGGATGTTATGGTTAACACTATGAAGAAAGGAACTTTCTTTTATAAAATACAGTAATTCCCATACGTTTACATGATTTAAGTTGTTCATTATGTTTACATAAAAAGCACAGATATACCCTCTTTTCTATTACGGAATGGAGGGTATATTTCTTTGCCCCTTTTTAAACGTAAATGGTAAATAACCCGTCCAGGTCAATAAGTTCGCCGCCCGATTGGGGCGGCGGTATATTTACCGTGTTTTTAGTTTTCTACATCGATCTGGCAATTCATCTGACCAAGGCATTAATTCTGCCAGTTTGTTTTCTGGAACATTATTCCTTGGATAGTGCATTAACTGTTCTAGCAGATATGAGAAGTACTCATACGGTTTAAGATTATTCGCTTTTGCTGTTTCAGCAATACTATATAAGGCAGCACTAGCCTCTGCGCCGTTCTTCGAATCGATGATGTGCCAGCTGTGTTTACCAACACAGAATGAACGGACACTTCTTTCTGCATCATTGTTATCAAGAGGTATTTCCGGATCCTCCAGAAATACTCTTAAAAACTGTTCCTGATGGATGGAATAATTAAGAGCACCTGCCAGTTTCGAACTTTTATCCAGTCCCGTTTTACCGGCATACTCTTTTACCCACTCAAAATAAGCATCCACAAGAGGCTTGACTGAGTTTTTTCTATGATCCAGCCTTTCCTCATCGAATGATTTTTCATACATATGATCTACATGATAGATTGCAGCAATTCTTTTTACTGCTTCAGCAGCTATTTTCTGTCCAGATGTGGAAGGGCCGTTTTTTCCACTGGCTTTTACAATCTCAGCGAATCGTCTTCTCGCATGAGACCAGCATCCGGCAACCTTCAGATCATCAGACCGTTCTTTCGCCAGGGTGTGATATACCTGATAACCATCTGTCACAAGAGTCCCTTTGTATCCTTTTAGGAATTCTCTTGGAGCGGCAGTTCCTCTCGTTCCTGGATACTCGTAAAGGAAAACCGGTGGTTTTTCTGAACTGCCAGGTGAATGGTAGACCCACATGTACTGCTTGCTTTTCTCCGGCATTACAAAGGGGGTCTCGTCACAGTGTATATGATGGCTTTTCATAATCTCTGCCTTCATCATGTCACGTACCGGGCCAAGATAGTATTGATAAATACGGATCAGCCAGCCGGCCATGTCTTGTCTTGGAATGTTAACATCATTTCTTAAAAACTCTTCAGAAAGCCGGTTTAATGGTACTGCATTGACATATTTGGCGTTAATGATGGCGCCTGCCAGTTCCGGGGTAAGGATGCTGTGACTTAATAGACGCAGAGGAACCTCTGCGCGAAGAATCCCGCCGGTATCATGATTTCCGGCATATACTTTGATGTGATGCTCCAGTACTTCGAAGTGAGCCGGTACATACTTTAGCTCTTTGTATATTTCATCTGGCAGATAATGCCAGCCCCTTGGGAAATGTTCTGAGAGCTCTTTTTCCGTACGTTCATGTGAAACGACGATAGTATCGATATCCTTCAGATTAATATCACGCTTTCCCTTGGAACGAGGCTTGCGCTTACGAACAAGGACTGTTTCCATATCCAGTTCTTCGGAAATTCCATTCTCAGTCAGTGACTCAGCCTCATTGAAGATACACAGATTTTCAAAGTCAAAAGATAATTGCCCTTCTGTCGGCAGAGTCTTCTCAGATTTCCTGCCAAACCGATTCTGTGTAAGAATGGAGATTTGTTCCTTCATACTTTCAACTTGATGGAGCATCTGCTCATTCTGCTTTTGAATGGTAGTATTCTGCTCCGAAATAAGCTGGAAACTTTCATGCAGCTGCAAGTATAGCATAACAATCATATCTTTAGAGAGATTATTCAGTTCATCCTTAGTAATAGTAATCTTTTCCATAGGATTATTATACCATGAAAAGCTCTGAAATTCAGTATATTTCTGGTGTTTTTTAGCTTTAGGATAAAGGATTTAGCTGTCAAGATACTTTGTATAGTCGGGAGTTAATAGATCTCCGGTTTTATCTTGGATATCCTCCTTTTCTGCTCAATGGAAAGCCCCTCCATCAGCCATCGGAATTGCTGGTGGGTAATTGATTGTGCTTCCTGGGTACTGCGTGGCCAGTTTAGATGACCGTTTGTTAGTCTCTTATATAAAAGCAGCCAGCCGTCACCCTCATACAAAAGTGCTTTCATCCGGTCTGTTTTTCTTCCGCAAAACAGGTAAATACTTCCGGGTTCCGTTGGATCAAGCCCAAAAGAGCCACTGATGATAGCTGCCAGTCCATCCACCCCTCGGCGCAGATCCACATATCCAGTACAGATATAAATGTGCTTAAAACCAGCAGCATCATTAAGCATTACGAACCACCTTCAGCACTCTGGAGAGAAGTTCCATTGGAGTTGATTCACTAACTCCCAATATAGTATTTCCAATAGCAATGGTCATTTGATAAGTAGAAAGATTTTCACTTATTGAAACAGGAACAGTTTTTTCCTGGAGAGTCGGCAGTTCAACAAAGCTGTTATGTATCAGAGCAGCTTCTTTTACTTTTCTTAGCCAGTAGTAATAGGCATGACGTGATAGCTGGTGCTGTTCACAGTATTCATTGACGTTCAGACCACTTTGACAACGGTCTTTAATAATTCTGGTCCACTCACTGAGTCGGATCTGGTTGGTTGCAAGTCTTGTGTCCATGTGGAGTTCCTCCTTGAGTTCTGTGTGAAAGTTTGTTAGAAACTTTTTCAACTTTACACCATTATCTCAATTTTATGAGGAATCCAAAAGTAGACGAGTTATTTACCATTTACTTTTAAACTCATCACTTGACAATGTTGCAATGAGCTTATGAGCATAGATGAGCTATCTGTCATGGACGGTGGGAAATGTATTTTACAGCTTAGAGGTGTTCGCCCCTTTTTCAGCGATAAGTACGATATTACAAAGCACCCGAAATACAAATACCCTCGGACTTCGATAAGAAAAATGCCTTTGACATTGAGAAATTCTTATCCACCAAACTAAAGCTCAAAGGGAACGATGTGTACGAGGTTTATGATTTAAGCAAGAAGGAAGAAACAACCGAGCCACCGCCCTCAGACGGGCAATAAACACTACCGTTCAAGGTGGTGTTTTTTATATACACAAGCCACACGCAAAGGAGGTGTTGCCTATGATTGTGGCTCTTTAACGCTGTCAGTGAACAGCGTTTTTTTATTGCCAAAACACAAACCAACAAATACAAAATTAAAGGAGAAAAACACTATGGAATTTTTTAATCAAGCAGTAGTCGCATTGCAGACACTCGTTATCGCCCTTGGAGCAGGACTTGGCATTTGGGGAGTTATCAATCTCCTTGAGGGGTACGGCAACGATAACCCCGGTGCTAAATCACAGGGTATGAAGCAGCTCATGGCAGGCGGTGGCGTAGCACTGATTGGCATGACCCTTGTACCACTTCTCAGCGGATTGTTTTAAGATAACAGCCGATGGATTTTATCATTGATGCAATCAACGAGTGGATAACCAATCTGCTCGTTGACGGCATTATGGGTAATCTAACGGGCTTGTTCGATAACATCAATTCAGAAGTATCAAGGATTGCCGGAGATGTGGGAAAAACACCGTCACAATGGAATGGCGGTGTTTTCTCCATGATTGAGAACTTATCGGACACCGTTATCATGCCCATAGCCGGAATAATTCTGACCTTTGTGATGTGCTACGAGCTGATACAAATGGTCATTGACAGAAACAATATGCACGACTTTCCACCCTCGGACATTTTCAAGTGGATGATGAAAACCTTTATTGCTGTGGTACTTGTAACAAATACATTCCCCATTATGATGGGCATATTTGATGTGGCACAGTCGGTTATATCCAATGCGGCAGGAGTGATTATCGGAGATACCGCAGTAGGAGTTGAAACCTTAGATGCCTTGCGTGAGAGCTTGCTACAAATGGATATAGGCTCACTCTTGGGGCTGTATCTGCAAAGTTTCTTTATGGGGATAATCATGTGGGCATTATCCGTTTGCATTTTCATTATCGTGTATGGAAGAATGCTTGAAATCTACCTCATGACTTCTCTTGGAGCAATCCCCATTGCTACAATATCAAGCAAGGAGTGGAACATGGGAAACAACTACCTCAAAGCTCTGCTTGCCCTCGCATTTCAAGGTTTTTTGATTATGGTGTGCGTTGGCATTTATGCAGTGCTTATTCAGTCCATTGCAACAGGCGCTGACCCTATAAAAGCGATTTGGACTTGCATGATGTACACAGTGCTGCTCTGCTTCTCCCTCTTTAAGACAGGTACATTGGCAAAGAGCATCTTTTCAGCTCATTAAAATTAACAGATTTTGACTATATGTGGGGTGATTTAAATGCTATACTGTAAAAAAGGAGATGAACAAATGGAGCAAAGAAAAAGATTGGGAGGTAATAACGGAGCAGGATATTATACCTCATGGGAAAAATTCAAAAACAATGGCTGTATATATTGCGGTAGTCCTGCTACCACAAGAGAACATATACCATCTAAAGCATTTTTAGTTGACCCTTATCCAGAAAATTTACCAACAATTCCTGCTTGTTTTGAGTGCAATAATGGGTATTCTGAGGATGAAAAATATCTCGCTTGCTTTTTAGATGTGTTGAAAAGCCAAGTGTATGACGATTGTCCTCAACATAAACAGACCATTGTGAGGATTGAGAAGGATAAAAAGCTACAAGAAACGCTTAGAAAACAGATACAAAAAAATGATGGCAAAGTGTATTATGACCCCGATGAAGAACGAATACTTCGTATACTGTTCAAACTCGCAAGATGTCATGCAGGCTTTGAATTTGACCATGTAAACCTTGATGATGTCAAAGCGAAAATATGGTATGATTTTGCATTCAACATTTCAGATGAAGCGGCACTGAGTTTTAACGAAATTCCCGAAATGAATAAAGCTCCTGAAGTTGGGTCAAGAGGTGTGTTCGTGCCTTTCATAGCCCAAAATATAGAAACTGGAGAGGTCATGGCTCTTGCCTTTTGGAATGATGTCCAAGACAACCAATATCGTTATCAAGTATCTCTTAATGCTGAAGGTGGGATAACAGTAAAACTTGTGATATTTGAGTTCCTATATTGCGAAGTAATATTTGATTAAAAATTATGGCATTGCAACCGCAAAAGCGGTTGCTTTTTTGTTGCCAAGAAAGGAGGATTTTATGGCTTATGTACCAATCCCCAAAGATTTAAGCAATGTAAAAACAAAGGTTGCTCTAAACCTTACCAAGCGGTAAATTATCTGTTTTTCGGCGGCACTGGCGGTAGGATTATCGCCTTTTTTCATTCTCAAGGACTATATCGGCACAAGCCCTGCGGTGCTTGTAATGATGTTTCTCATGCTGCCGCTGTTCATGTTTGCCATGTATGAAAAGCACGGTCAGCCCCTTGAGGTAATCCTCAAAAACTATGCGGCGGTGCGTTTTCTCAACCCAAAACAAAGACCTTACATTACGGATAATTTCTATCCGTTATTGGAAAGGCAATATCACTTAGACATGGAGGTAAATCAAATTGTCAAAAATCGAAAAGAAGCCCATAAAGCTCACCCGAGTGGAAAAGCAAAGCATCGCAAGTGCGGTGCAAAGGGCGAACAATAAACCCAAAGGTGTAAAGTCTGCACAGGACAGTATCCCTTACCGTCATATCTTCCCCGATGGTATCTGTCATGTGGGTGATAAGCTCTACACCAAAACCCTGCAATTTGATGACATCAATTATCAGATTGCACAGAACGAGGACAAGACCGCCATTTTTGAAAGTTGGTGCGACTTCCTCAATTACTTTGACAGCACAATCAAATTTCAGCTCACATTCTTAAACACCACAGCGAATACAAAGGACTTTGAAAAAAGCGTGTTCATCGCTCCGCAGGCAGATGATTTCGACAGTATCCGAACAGAGTACAGTGAGATGCTGCACAATCAGCTTGCAAGGGGCAACAACGGACTCGTGAAAACAAAATACCTTACCTTTGGTATTGAAGCCGAGAATATCAAAATCGCCAAGCCCCGTCTTGAACGCATTGAAAATGACCTGTGGAACGCATTTAAGCGATTGGGTGTGCATCTCACCTCCCTTGACGGAAAACAACGGTTAAAGCTCATGCACAATATCCTTAGAATGAGTGGCAATGCCCCCTTTTCCTTTGAATGGAACTGGCTTGCACCCTCGGGGCTTAGTACAAAGGACTTTATCGCCCCGTCCTCTTTTGAGTTTAAGGAGAAAGGCACATTCAGAACAGGCGATAAATACGGTGCGGTATCCTTTTTGCAGATACTCGCCCCCGAGCTGAACGACCGTGTACTGTCCGACTTTTTGGAAATGGAAAGCAACCTCGTCGTTACCATGCACATTCAGTCGGTAGACCAAATAAAAGCAATCAAAACTATTAAGCGTAAAATTACAGACCTCGACAAAATGAAGATTGAGGAACAGAAAAAGGCTGTTCGTGCAGGCTATGACATGGACATCATTCCGTCAGACCTTGCCACCTATGGCGGTGAAGCCAAAAAACTCCTTACCGACCTGCAAAGCCGAAACGAGCGAATGTTTTTAATCACATTCCTTGTGCTGAATACCGCCGACAGCAAAAAGGAACTGGACAATATCCTGCTCCAAGCAAGCGGCATTGCCAACAAGCACAACTGCACCCTCATAAGGCTTGATTATCAGCAGGAACAAGGCTTTATGACTTCCTTACCCCTCGGAAAAAATCTTGTACCCATACAGAGGAGCTTGACCACCTCAAGCACCGCTATTTTTGTGCCTTTTACCACACAGGAGCTTTTTCAGTCGGGCGGCGAAGCCTTATACTATGGCTTAAACGCTCTGTCAAGCAACCTCATCATGGTAGACCGAAAGCAGCTCAAAAACCCCAACGGGCTTATCCTCGGTACACCCGGCAGTGGTAAATCCTTTGCCGCCAAGCGAGAAATTACCAATGTATTTCTGATTACCACCGATGACATCATCGTGTGCGACCCCGAGGGTGAATATTTTTCCCTTGTGCAAAGGCTCAAAGGACAGGTTATCAAGATATCGCCCACAAGTAGCCAGTACATCAACCCTATGGACATCAACCTCAACTACTCTGAGGACGATAGCCCTCTTGCACTAAAGAGCGATTTTATCCTCTCCTTGTGTGAGCTGATTGTCGGCGGTAAAGAGGGATTGACCCCTGTGGAAAAATCCATTATTGACCGCTGTGTTACTCTCGTTTATGCAGAATACCTTGCCGACCCCGACCCTGCCAAAATGCCAATTTTGGGTGACCTTTACGATGCCTTAGGCAGACAGGAGGAAAAAGAAGCAAAGCATATCCGTTCTGCTCTTGAAATCTATGTCACAGGTAGTCTTAGCGTGTTCAACCACAGGACAAATGTGGATATTACAAACCGTACTGTCTGCTACGATATTAAGGAATTGGGTAAACAGCTTAAAAAGCTCGGTATGTTAATCGTCCAAGACCAAGTGTGGAACAGAGTAACCATAAACCGTGCAGAGAAACGCTCCACTCGCTACTATATGGACGAGTTTCATTTGCTACTCAAAGAGGAACAAACCGCCGCCTACTCGGTGGAGATTTGGAAACGCTTTCGTAAATGGGGCGGTATTCCCACAGCGATTACGCAGAACATCAAAGACCTGCTAGCCTCTCGAGAAGTGGAGAACATCTTTGAAAACTCCGACTTTGTGTATATGCTCAACCAAGCGGCAGGCGATAGGCAGATACTTGCCAAACAGCTTAATATTTCCCCTCATCAGCTCTCTTATGTGACAGGCAGCGGTGTTGGTGAGGGTTTGTTGTTCTATGGTAATGTCATTTTGCCTTTCGTGGATAAATTCCCGAAGAACACTGAGCTTTACAGCATTATGACTACCAAGTTGGACGAAACCAAACAGGAGTAAAGGCGGTGTGCGATGAAAAAACAATCAAGACTGCAATTTACCGAAGAAGAACGAGCCGACCCGACCTTAGAAAAGCCCATAGCAAAATCAGAAAAAGCGGCTGATAAACTGGAAAAAGCACAAACCAATATACCGAAGAAAACAGTAAAAACCAAAGAACGCACCGTTGATGCCGACACTGGCAAAAAGACGGTGCGTTTGCATTTTGAGGAAGTGGATAAGCCAAAGCCGCCCTCAAAACTTGAGCATGGCATTAAAAAAGCTCCCGAGAGGGCTGTCCTGTCTGCTGTACATAAGAAAATCAGCGAAGATGAGCAGGACAATGTGGGGCTTGAAGCCGCACACGGCACCGAAAAGGCAGGTGAATTTGCTGTACACCGTATTCAAAGTGCCTATCACTCCCACAAGCTGAAGCCCTACCGCACACTGGCAAAGGCAGAGAAAAAGAGCATACAAGCCGATGTGAATGTCCTTTACAAGAAAAGTATTCGGGATAACCCACAGGCGGCAAGCAACCCTATTTCTCGCTTTCAGCAAAAAAGAGGCATTAAAAAACAGTACATTGCCACACGGTACGGGAAAGGCACAAAGGCAGCACAGACCACCTCCAAGACCATAAAATCAGCGATTAAAAAAGGGGCTGACACGGTATCAAAGGCAGTATCGGCGGTTGCTAAAAAACCAAAAGTATTGCTCATTCTACTTGCCCTATTTTTGATGATTACCTTAATTGCCGGGGCGGTTTCTTCCTGCTCGGTCATGTTTCAAGGGGCAATAACCAATGTGGTATCAACCTCTTACACTTCCGAAAACGAGGAACTTATTGCTGTCAACAACAACTACACATCACTTGAAACAGCGTTGCAGGCACAGATTAACAACATCGAAAGGGATTATCCCGATTATGATGAGTACCGCTATGACTTAGACACCATAGCACACGACCCTCATCAGCTTGCATCTTACCTTACCGCCTTACTGCAATATTTCAAGGCAAGCGAGGTGCAGAGCAAATTACAGAGGGTGTTTGAAAAGCAATACAAACTCACGCTGACCGAAACCGTAGAGGTACGCTATCGCACCGAAACGAGGACGGACACATGGACAGACGAGGACGGAAATACCCACTCCGACACCTACACTGTGGAAGTCCCCTATGATTACTACATTTTAAATGTCAGCCTAACCAATAGCGGCATAAATGCTGTTGCAAACAGCCTGCTCACACCCGAACAGCTCCAAATGTATAATGTCTATCTGCAAACGAAAGGCAATAAACCGCTGCTCTTTGGCGGCGGATCTATTGACGGTAGCCCATCCACTGATTTAAGCGGTGTTGATTTTGTCAATGGCGAAAGACCGGGCAATCAAAATATCGTGGACATTGCAAAATCACAGGTGAGCAATGTGGGCGGTCAGCCCTATTGGTCATGGTACGGGTTTGACTACCGTGTGGAATGGTGTGCCTGCTTTGTGTCATGGGTACTTAACCAAGCAGGGTATTCCGAGCCTAAGTTTGCCGCCTGTCAAAGTCAAGGTATCCCTTACTTCTCGTCTAAGGGACGATGGGCAAACAGAGGATACAAGGACATTGCCCCCGGCGATGTTATCTTCTTCGATTGGGAGGGCGATGGCAGCTCCGACCATGTGGGTATTGTTATCGGCACAGACGGAAACCGTGTTTACACCGTTGAGGGCAATAGCGGCGATGCCTGCAAAATCAGAGATTATGACCTTAACAGCAGTGTGATTATGGGCTACGGGCTTATGAATTAAGGAGGAAACTATTTGAACGTAAAACTAAAAAAAGTGATTTCCGATTTGAAGAAAATCGAGGATAAAATCGGACTTTTGCAAGGGAAATGGGAAGAACTGAACAAGCAAAAAACCGAGTTTGAAAACCTTGAAATTATCGGACTTATCCGAGGTGCGAAAATCAGCACAGAAAATTTAACCGATGTTATCACGGCGTACCGCAACAAAAGCGGTGTGCCTTTTTCATCTGAAAAACAGGAGGAAAACAAGAATGAAGAAAACTAAAATCCGTATTTTTGCCGCTTTACTTATGACGGTGCTTTGCATGACCGCCTTTTCCACCACTGCTTTTGCAGGCGGTGGCGAGGATACTACCGAGCCGACACCCGAAGTGACCGAAACACCCACCCCCTCTGTTCCTCTCACTCCCGAGGGCAACTTGACCCTTGTGGACGATGTGGAACGAACAGACGAGATTGATAAGCAGTTTATCACCGCAGTATCCAAAAATGGCAACTATTTTTATCTCGTTATCGACCGTGCAGGCAAAGAAGATAATGTTTACCTTTTGAACATGGTGGACGAAGCAGACCTGCTTGCCCTCATGGAAGATGCTCCCACTGAGCCGAAAGTCTGCTCCTGCAAGGATAAATGCGAAGTCGGTGCGGTCAATGCCGATTGTTCTGTGTGCAGTGAAGATAAATCAAAATGTACAGGAAAAGCTACCGAAGCCACCGAGCCTGCGGAGCCACATCCCCAAAAAGAAAAAGGCAGTCAAATGGGAATTGTGGTGCTTCTTCTTGTATTCGGTTTAGTGGGCGGCGGTGCTTTCTATTACTTCAAGGTGGTAAAAAACAAAGCGAAGCCACAGAGCAATCCCAATATGAACGAGTATGATTACAGCGATGATGAGGACGAGGACGAATATGAGCCGACCTCTGAGGAACAGGAGGATACTCCCGAAGAAAGTGAGGATGATACCCAGTGAAATATTTTACCGACAGTGCCTATGAAAGAATGATGATGCAAAAGCCCCAGTGTTCGCCGCCCCCTGTCACCGACAGACCACCGAAAAAAGAGCAAAAAATCCGTAAGCTTATTATTGTACATGAGAAAAAGAAAGAAAAAAGCGAAACATCCTTCTTATAGAATGTTTCGCTCCTTATAAGCTCTCGGGGACAGGCAACTCCCCACCGCAAAATTCAATACCATAGCCCAAACTGATTTGATAACACTTGACACAAACAGGCTAATTTTCATAGACACCACTCCTTTTTTGTTTTGGAATTGAGTTGTTAGGCTCAAATATCTGATAGCTGAAGCAAACAATAAAAAGATTAGGGCTATGAGTATGAATTTCAAAGAAAAAAAGTTGCCGTATTCCCACGGGGATGCTATCCCCGACAACTTATAAGTCTACTACCATTATATCATTTAAACCTATAAAAACAATAGAAAGTAAGAGGTGTTATATGCAATTAGTCATAGCAGAAAAACCAAGCGTTGCACAGAGCATTGCAAAGATACTCGGTGCAACAAGCCGTAAGGACGGATATACCGAGGGCAACAATTACATTGTTTCGTGGTGTGTAGGGCATTTGGTGGAGCTTGCCCCTGCCGACAGCTACGATGAAAAATATGCCAAGTGGAGGTATGGGGATTTACCCATACTTCCTGCCCTTTGGCAATACCAAGTTTCAAGCAGTACCAAAAAGCAGTTTGATGTGCTGAAAAAACTGTTAAACGGCAGCCGAGTGGACAGCGTAATATGTGCCACCGATGCAGGGCGAGAGGGTGAGCTTATCTTCCGTCTTGTCTACGATAAAGCAAAGTGCAAAAAGCCAATTAAAAGGCTTTGGATTTCCTCTCTTGAGGATACCGCCATTCAAAAGGGCTTTGAAAATCTCAAGGACGGGAAAGAATACGATAACCTCTATGAAGCTGCCCTGTGCAGGGCAAAAGCCGATTGGATTGTGGGTATCAATGCCACTCGGCTGTTTTCCGTTCTTTACAATCAGACCCTAAACATCGGGCGAGTAATGTCACCCACCCTTGCCATGATTTGTGAGCGTGATGCCGCTATCTCCGTTTTTAAGCCCGAGCCATTTTACACGGTACACCTCACCTGTAATGGCTTTTCCCTAATAGGTGAAAAGCTCAAAGACAAGGCACAGGCTACGGCAATTCTAACGGCTTGTAATGGTCAAGATGTACTCATCGAAAGCATTGAGCAAAAGGAAAAATCGGAAAAGCCCCCAAAGCTCTATGACCTCACCACCTTACAGCGTGAAGCCAATAAGCTGTTAGGCTTTACCGCCGAGCAGACCTTACAGTATGCACAGAGCCTTTATGAAAAGAAATACATCACCTATCCCCGAACTGACAGCCGATTTTTAACCGAGGATATGGAAAGCGGTATTCCCGTCTTAGCGAAAGCTACGGCGGCTTTTTTTATGCAGAGTGCCGCCGAGCTGCCTGTCAACACGGCACAGGTCATTGATAATTCCAAAGTCAGCGACCACCATGCCATTATTCCCACCATGAACACAAAGGGGCTTGATGTGCAGAGCCTGCCGCATGGAGAGCGTGAAACGCTGTTACTCCTTGCGATACGCCTTTTGGTTGCCGTAGGCGATACCCACCGATACAGTGAAACGGTTATCACTGCAAAATGTGGTGAGTCCGTTTTCACAGCCAAAGGGAAAACCGTTCTGCAAGACGGTTTTAAGACGGTACAAAAGCTCTATAAGGGCGAACAGGAAAAAGAAGATAAAGACCAAGCCCTGCCAAGCATTGACCAGGGCGAAGTGTTTACCGCAAAGGCTGAAATTAAGGAGGGTAAAACCTCACCGCCAAAGCCTTTTACAGACGATACCCTGCTGTCCTCTATGGAAAATGCCAACAAAGCAGAAACCGATGCAGAGCGTAAAGGTATTGGCACTCCGGCAACGAGGGCAGGCATTTTAGAAAAGCTGATTAAATCGGGGCTTGCCGAGCGTAAGGGTGATAAAAAGACCAAGTATTTTACCGCCACCCACAAAGGCACAGCCTTAATCACTGTACTGCCTGAACAGGTGCAATCCCCCTTGATGACCGCCGTGTGGGAAGAAAAGCTAAAGCTCATTGAGCGTGGGGAGCTGTCAGCCGAGGGCTTTTTACTGGAGATTGTGGGCATGACTACTGCCCTTGTAAAGACCTATGAAATGATAAAGGGAGCTGATACCCTCTTTCCTTCAGACCGTGAGAGCTTGGGGAAATGCCCTCGCTGTGGCGGTGCAGTTACCGAAAACAAAAAGGGCTTTTGCTGTTCTGACAAATCCTGTGGATTTGCCATTTGGAAAGAAAACCGCTTTTTTACGGCAAAGAAAAAAAACGTCACAAAGTCGATTGTGGCGGAGCTTCTTAAAAGCGGCAAGGTTGCTCTCACAGGCTGCTATTCCGAAAAGACAGGCAAGACCTATGATTGTGTTGTTGTCCTTGATGATACGGGCGGTCAGTATGTGAATTTCACGATGGAGTTTGGAGCGAAGAAGAAATAGGATATGAAAAAACAGTGGTAGTTCTGCGGGTTTTTTGGTAAAATTACAATAACGAATTGCAACAGGCATCCATACCGCTAAATGAAAGGGAGGTATCTACTTGATTGATTATGGTAGTATCTTTGTTAAATTTTCAAGTAACCAATATATAGATGATATTCAGAAAGGCAGGCTTTATTTTAATACCCTTCAACATTTTATTGATTTAGAAAAATCAAGCGGAGTTGCAGGGCAAGGGGATAAAAATGAAGCACAGTTTCCTGTATCGCAAGAGAAACGCAAAACAAAAAATATAGAAATAATTACTAATTGCACAGCGTCATATGGCTTTGAAGATTTTGGGGTTTTTTGTATATCGACTCTGAAACCATATGACAGTTGCAATGGAATGGGCAACTATAAATTTTCTGATGACCAAATACAAGAATTCAAGCTATTTGGTTGTGATTCATGTATCACTATTACCAATATAGATGCTTTTATTTGTAGATTTATCAACGCCTGCAAGAAAAACAATTATGAATTTGCTCATGCATTTGTTACCTATGAGGAATTTTATCAGCCAAGTGAAGAATTTAAAAATCTTGCAACAGACAATCCTTTTGCAATTTGTTTTAGGAAGGATAATCGGTTTGAATTGCAGCAAGAATATAGATTTATTATCTGTAAACACGTTGATAAGCCATTCATATTAGATGTTGGAGATATTTCTGATATCTCCAAAGTTTGCAAAAACTGCTTTCCTCAAGAAAAATAATTATATGCCTATCGTCAAGATAAAAAAGATTAAACAATAATCTCAATTACAAAATATTGTTTCTGAAAAGCAACCACTTTAGCATGGTTGCTTTTTTTATACCCAAAATCAGAAAGGAGTACCCTACTATGGCAGAAAAACAAAACCCAAAAGAACGGTTAAAAGAGATAATCGACAGCATTGAAACAGGCATAAAGGAGCTTTTTGAGAGTGACAAATACAAGAGCTATCTTCAGACCATGAGCCGCTTTCACAAATACTCTCTTAATAACACCATGCTTATATCCATGCAAAAGCCCGATGCAACCCTCGTTGCAGGCTTTAACAAATGGCGTGATGGATTTTCCCGTTATGTCAAAAAGGGCGAGAAGGGTATTAAAATCATTGCACCTACCCCGTACAAAATCAAAGAGGAACGAGAAAAGCTCGACCCACAGACCAAAGCACCTGTCCTTGATGCAAGCGGCAAGGTGCAGACCGAGGAAGTGGAAATACAGATACCCATGTTCCGTGTGGTATCGGTGTTTGATGTTTCGCAAACAGAGGGGGAGCCGCTACCCACCCTTGCAAGCAATCCGACAGGCAATGTGGAGCAGTTTGAGGTATTTATGGAAGCGGTGAAACGCACCGCACCTGTTCCCATTGAAATCAAGCCGATGTCTGAGGATATGGACGGTTACTATCACATTGAGGATAGAAGAATTGCAATTCGTGAGGGCATGAGCGAGGTACAGACCATTTCTGCCGCCATTCACGAAGTTGCACACTCTCTCCTGCACAACCGAGAAATGGAAAAGGAACTGCAAGCACAGCAGTGCGAAAACAAAAAGCCGATGAAGCCCAAAGACCGCAACACTGAGGAAGTTGAAGCCGAAAGCATTTCCTTTGCTGTTTGCAGTTATTATGGCATACAGACCGCCGAGAACAGCTTGGGCTATATTGCCACTTGGAGCAAGGGCAAGGAACTTGCCGAGCTTCGTGCTTCTCTTGAAACCATAAACAAGACCTCATCGGTGCTGATAAGTGGTATTGATACTCACTTTGCCGAGATTATAATAGAGCGTGGTATGGATATTGCCACAGAAACACCTGCATTGCAGCAAGCCCCCGACATTGCTAAGAATGAAATTACCGAGGGCAGCTCTAACATTGAAGTTGAGGGGCATATCGGCACTTGGTATGTCATTGATACCGAAGTTATTGACGGAACAAAATATTTTCTCCTTGAACATGAGGAACATGGTGACATTGCACCCTGCGTAATCATAGACAGCGATGCAAACCTTGTATTGGAAGATGTTTGGAATGGCTTTGGTGACCTCAAAGAGCATTTTGACAGCATTGAACCTATGGCAGATACCGAAAAAGCACCATTGCCCGAGCCGCCTATCGAGGAACACAGTCACCCCATGCCCGACCCCGATGTGAGCATTGCAGACCGCAATGC
Source organism: Lacrimispora sinapis (assembly GCF_043633585.1). Classification (NCBI taxonomy): domain Bacteria; kingdom Bacillati; phylum Bacillota; class Clostridia; order Lachnospirales; family Lachnospiraceae; genus Lacrimispora; species Lacrimispora sinapis. The sequence goes on from NZ_CP141832.1 coordinate 3,365,242, forward strand.
CTACGGCTATCTCTCCGATGAGCTGCTACCCCTCTCAAAGGAAAGAGCCACCGAGCTGTTTGAACAGGATTTGACGGTGTATCTGCTTTACGAGGATAACACCGAAGCAATGGCTTTTGACCGTGAGGACATTGAAAATCACAGTGGTTTGTTTGGCATTGAAAAAGCAGACTGTCTTGCTCTGCAAGAACATGAGGAAATGAAAGGCACTGATAAGCGCTCTCCCGACATGAGCGAACAGCTCTTTTTAGAACACAACAAAGATGCCTTCGCCATTTATCAGCTTAAAGACGGTGACGAGCTTAGAGATTACCGCTTTGAAGGACTGGACTGGCTAAAGAGCCGTGACCTTTTGGTGGAGCGTGGCAACTACAATTTTGTATATACCGAGCCATTTACACAGTATGCAAGTCAAAGGGATAGGTTTGAGGAAATATGGGAGCGTTTTAACAATGACCACCCTGCCGATTTCAAAGGTCATTCCCTCTCTGTCAGCGACATCGTTGCTATCAAGCAAAACGGTGTTGTAACATACCATTACTGCGACAGCTATGATTTTAAGGAGCTGCCACAGTTTGGAGAGCCTACACCCCTTGTGCCGGATAACTTCCTTACAGGCGAAAAAATACAAACCCCTCGAGGTAGTTTTTCTCTTGCCGATATGACAACGGAACAGATGAAAGCGGCAGGCTATGGCTACCACCACAGCTCTGATGACGGTGCATATCACATTATGGGCAATGGCACCCGTGCCTTTGCCATCAGAAACGAGGATAACCCCCTCCGTACCGCTGAAATGTCCACCGAGCAAAACTACAATCAGATTGACGGTATCTTAAACAATCAGCCAACCGTTGCCGAACTGGAACAGACCGTCAAGGCAGGCGGCACAATTTCTTTGCTTGATTTGGCAAATGCGGTCAAAGAAGAAAAGCAGTCTGTCATGGAACAGCTTAAAACAAAGCCACCGCAGGAAAAAGAAAAATCTAAAAAAGCACCCTCATACGGTGCGGAAATGGAGCGATGATTATGAGCAGATTTACAGTGGAAGAAAGCAATTTGATGTGCATTTACAATACAGGCTCGAGGACGGATTTACTGTCCGAGCTTACCGAAATGCAAAGCCACCTTGCAGCAGATGAAACCCAGCTGCTTGCCCTTACCAAGACGGTGATGGATAAGCTGTCAGCTATGAGTGATGAGGAATTTGAAAGTCTTTCGGGTGAGCTTATTCCGGATTTTGATGAATAAACTTTTATCCAAGAGGGTATTACAATACCCTCTTGGATAACCAATAATAGCTCAGTCAATTTTAATTACTTTATCAAGCATAATATCCCAAACCCCTAATGTTGATAGTATCAATCTTCTTGCAAGGTCTTGCATGTTATGAATATCATACGGATTTATGTACTTTACAATATCATTTGTTTTGTGAGCTATAAAATAATTTCTAATATAGCTACAATAGTGGATAGCTTCATAGATTGTAAGCTCTAAATCAAACACGTTATTATCGGGATTGTACCATTCAGCTTTATTTGTGAACTGTGGTTTAATTTCATCATACATAGGGCTGGGTTCTCCTCTTATTAACCACGGAATGGTATCTTCAGCACTAATTTTCACATCATTTAAACGCTTAACAATATCATTCAAAACAACACTGTTCCACTCATTTGTGCCCCTAATGAATCGTGGATTTTTTGCAGAAGACCTAATATCTAAACCGAGTTCTTCTATAATTGTGTATGCACACAAAAAGGCATATATGGAGTTGATGTGAGAAGTGTTCTCTCTTACATCAGTGTAAAATTTCTTACCATACATTGGACTTGCAGAATGAGAAGTAAACCAATCGAGATGTAAACTGTATTTATATTTTTCTAAAGCATATTGTAAGTTTTTGTTTGATGCACGTGAAGCTATTAAACATGCCAAAATCATTCTGTCAGATATTTCACCTTGCTTGAATTCTTTAGAAAAATTACCGCCAGAAGCTATGAATTGGTTTGATGTACTGACTTCGAGCAAATGATGCTCTGTAAAATTAACATCCGGATAGCACAAGAGCCTTGCAGAATAAATTAAACTATTTATATTTTGAGCAGTTAGCTCATCATCTGCAATAATAATAAGTTCAAAAGCATTTTTATAAGAAGCCTTGAGATTGGCGAGCTTCTCTTCACTGGGGAAATGCTCGCATATGCAGGAAGATCCATTATCATCAGTAATCCAATGTAAATTACTAGGGTCTTGACGATATGCTAATTTAACATTGCAGTCAAATTTTATATTTTTTAACAATTCAGGATGACTATCATTAAAGATTTGACGAGTTGAAAATTCCATCATGCACCTCCGTTATATTTTGCACAGCTACATCTATGCTACTATTGAGTTCATCAAAATAATTATATAGTGCCTATGATAAATTTTCAACGAGGTTTTTGCAAACAAAATCTTGCTCATCTTAATCAATTTATCTTAAAAAGGAGGATTTTTATGCCAATAAAACCACAAGCCTTTGCACAGCTTGCAGAGGATACCGCCACTCGCTTAACAAGCAGCCTTGCAAACTGGACAGGGTTTCTTTCCACCGTAGGACGGCTGTATAAGTACCCTTACCATGAGCAGCTTATGATTTACGCACAAAGACCCGATGCAACGGCTTGTGCCGATTATGAGCTTTGGAACAACAAAATGGGGAGATTTGTTCGCCGTGGCTCTACGGGCATTGCCCTGCTTGACCCCACAGGCGAAACCCCAAAACTGAAATATGTATTTGATGTTTCCGATACGGGCGGCCGAGAAAACTCTCGCCGCCCTTTTCTTTGGGAAATGGGGGAACACCATGAACAGCCGATTTTAGAAATGCTCGAGGATAAATTCGGTGTGTACAGCGATAACCTCACAGACGGATTTTACAACATTGCCAATGACTTGGCGAAAGAGTATTATGATAATCACAAAGAGGAAATACCCTACTTTGCGGAAAACAGCTTTTTAGAGGACTATGACGAGGATAATCTTCGTATCGCCTTTGAAAATTCCGCCACCGTAAGCATTGCCTACACCTTAATGAAACGGTGTGGGCTTGATACGGAAAGCTACTTTGAGCATGAGGACTTTCTCCCAATCTTCGACTTTAATACCTCTGCTGCTGTCAGCCTCTTGGGTACGGCAGTCAGTGAGCAAAGCGAACAGGTATTCAGACAAATATCACTTACTATCATCAAAACAGAGCGTGAAAGGAGCAACAAACATGAACAATCTAACTTACAGCAGGAACGGGGATTATCTGATACCCGACATCACACTGACAGAACAGCCGACACAGCCGCTCGAGAAGTACGGCAGAATGAGGAAAACCTATCTGGAGGAACACCGCAAAGCCCTGTTCAACCACCTGTTATTGAGCGAGAAGCTGCAAGCTCATCTATTAGAAATCGACCAAACAGCCAACCGCCGACTGGAGCAGATAATGGCAGACTTGCAGAAAGTACAGACACCGCCCGACAAGATGACACAGCAGATGGAGTGGGTAGGACATATGAACAACCTCAAAGCCCAAGCGGAAGAAATGATACTGACGGAACTTATTTACAGCTAACCTTATTCCCCTCAGAGCAAGAACAAATACAGCAGATAGCGGACAGACAGGAGCGTGTAAAAACGCAAGGTCAGTCCGCTTTTTCTATTTCTCACAGTGAAATTGAATATGAGTTACAGCGTGGCACAGGCACTCAGGGCGGCAAATTTCGTGTCTATGACTTTTACAAGAAAAACCCCAACGAAAAAGCGGCGGGTGACTTCATAAAAGATGAGTTTGGGTGGTACGGACACAGTCATACTTTTGAAGATGGCTCAAGAGGGTTTATTGACTATCAGCCCTCGAAAGGCATGATGATAAGCCACTATGATACAGACAAAAAAAGCACACTTAAATGGACAGAAATAGAAAAACATCTCCGTTCCTTAGTAGCCGCAAACAGATATTTGACCGCCGAGGAAAAAGCACAATATGAGGAACAGCAACTGGCTACTGTTGGACTTGAAAATGTTGCAACTCCACCAACATCAGAATTACAAGCAAATGCACCTGTGCAGGCAGCTCCCTCTATCATTCCTGCGGAAATTACCAATGCCGATATTGAGAGTGCATTGCAAGCATGGAACGGTGATGAGGACAGCAAGACCCGAATGCTTGCCTATATGCAAGACCACAGCCGTGAGCGTGGTACAGCCGGGTGGCTGAAAAATGAGTTTGGCGGTAATCTCTCTGCCTTTACCGTTACCAAAGGCGATTTATCCTTTGAACTCCCGTGGGCAAAGGTGCAAAGGTATATCGGACAGCTTGTAGCTGAAGGAGCTTTTACCCCAAGTGATGAGGTTGGCCATTCTGCCGAGCAAAGCACGGCAGAGCTGACCTTAGAAATGTACGATGCTGAAAACACCGACCTTTTTCAAGCGAAAAAGGGCAGCTATTTAGCAACGGTTGAGGTCAATGCCACACAGGAAATATGGGAGCGTTTTGCAGAAAAAGGGCTTGTTCCAAATAAGGACAGCCAACAGCGGTTATTGTTTGAAACGGACGGTAACAACTGGAACAGATTTATTATCCCAGACACCTATGGTAACAAATCCAATAACATCAAAGCCGATGATGTGCTTACTCCCGAGGAATACAAAACCATGTTGGCGGTTGTTCAACAGATTATCCCTGCCGGAGAAACACAAATTGAAACTGCCCCTATCCCTTACGCTAAAGGCGATACCGTCTATCTTGAAAACGGTACGCCTTTTTTGATTGAGAAAATTACTGATTATCATGTTACCCTGCGTGACCCCTCTTTGCTTTATCCTGTGCTGAGAGCAGAAAGCCGGGAGAGCTTTCTACAGCTTTTGGAGCGTTACCTACAAACCCAATCTGTGCAGGAAAAAGCCGACGACTTCCGCATTACTTATACCCATTTAGGCGAGGGCAGCAAGCGTGAAAAATATCAGCGTAATGTTGCCGCTATCACAGCCTTGCAGACCATTGAGCGTGAAAACCGTCCTGCTACCAAAGAGGAACAGGAAACCCTATCTCAGTATGTCGGTTGGGGCGGTTTACCCGAAGTCTTTGATAAAAGCAAAGACAACTGGCATAACGAATATTTACAGCTTAAAGACCTTTTGACCGAGGACGAGTACGACATGGCAAGAGCCAGTACGCTGAACGCTCACTACACCTCTCCAACGGTCATCAAGGCAATTTACGATGCAGTGGGTCAAATGGGCTTTAAAAGCGGAAACATCTTAGAGCCTGCCTGCGGCACAGGTAACTTTTTCGGTATGCTGCCCGACAGTATGCAAGGCTCTAACCTCTATGGTGTGGAGCTTGACAGTATCACAGGCAGGATTGCAAAGCAGCTTTACCCCTCTGCCAATATTGCTATAACAGGCTTTGAGAAAACAGAGCTGCCCGACAGCTTTTTCGACCTTGCCATCGGCAATGTACCCTTTGGCAACTACAAGCTCACCGAGAAACGCTATGACAGCCAAAACTTCCTCATTCACGACCACTTTTTCGCCAAAGCGTTGGATAAAGTCCGCCCCGGCGGTATCGTTGCCTTTGTCACCTCTAAGGGAACAATGGACAAGAAAAACCCCGAGGTCAGACGATACCTTGCACAGAGGGCTGAACTGCTTGGAGCAATCAGACTGCCAAACAATGCGTTTGCCAAAAATGCAGGAACGGAAGTCACCAGTGATATTATCTTCCTGCAAAAGCGTGACAGACCGATTGATGTGGATAGGGATTGGATACACCTCGATTACAATGAAAATGACATTACCCTAAACAGCTACTTTGCAGACCACCCCGAAATGATACTCGGCAACATGGAAATGGTAAGCGGTCAGTTTGGGGAAGAAAGTGCCTGTGTTCACATAGAGGGAGCTGACCTCTCTGAGCAGTTAAGGGCGGCTGTCTTAAATGTGGAGGGCGAAATCAGCGAAGCGGATCTGCCCGACTTAGAAATATCGGAGCAAGTGTCTATCCCTGCCGACCCCAATGTGAAAAACCACACCTATGCCCTTGTGGACGGTGAGGTTTACTTCCGTGAAAACTCACGCATGGTAAAGCCTGCCTTAAACCAAACCGCAAAGGAACGCATTACAGGGCTTGTGGAGCTGCGTGAGTGTGTGCAAGACCTTATCTATTATCAGCTTGAGGACTTTAGCAATGAAGTTATCAAAGCCGAACAGGTCAAGTTAAATCAGCTCTATGACAGCTTTACATCAAAATATGGGCTGATTAACAGCCGTGGCAATTCTATTGCCTTTAGTGAGGACAATTCCTACTACCTCCTTTGCTCTCTTGAAGATGTGGACGAGGAAGGCAATCTCAAAGCCAAAGCGGATATGTTCACCAAACGGACGATTAAGAAATCCGCTAAAATTACAAGCGTGGATACTCCCTCTGAAGCTCTTACTGTTTCCATTGCCGAAAAAGCAAAGGTAGATATGTCCTTTATGGCAGAGCTGACAGGGCTTTCCGAGGAAGAAATTGCAACACAGCTTAAAGGTGTTATCTTCCGTATTCCCGAGCTGTACAATACCGATGCACCGTCCCACTATGTCACCGCTGATGAGTATTTGTCGGGGAATGTGCGTGAAAAGCTGCGTATCGCCGAGCTTGCCGCCCGAACTTCTGTGGAATACAAGGTCAATGTAGAAGCCCTTGAAATGGCACAGCCCAAAGACTTAGATGCAAGCGAAATTGAGGTGCGAATTGGCAGCACATGGATTGACAAAGAGTATATGCAAGAGTTTATGTATGAACTCTTTGATACCCCATACCGCAATCAAGGCAATATCAAGGTTAATTACTCCAACTTCACCGCTGAATGGAGCGTAACAGCCAAAAACTCCATCAGCTATGATGATGTTGCCGCCTATGCCACCTACGGTACTGCCCGAGCCAATGCCTACAAGATATTTGAGGACACCCTAAATCTGCGTGATGTGCATATCTACGATACCAAAACAGAGCCGGACGGAAAGGAAATCCGTGTTCTCAATATAAAAGAAACCGAAGCGGCACAGCAAAAACAACAGCTTATCAAGGACGGATTTAAGGACTGGATATTCCGAGATGCAGATAGACGGCAGACCCTTGTCAAGCTCTACAATGAGCGTTTTAACTCTGTAAGACCCCGTGAATATGATGGCAGTCATATCAATTTTGTGGGCATGAACCCACAAATAAAGCTCCGAGAACATCAAATCAATGCCATTGCCCATATTCTCTACGGCAACAACACCCTGCTTGCACACGAAGTAGGTGCAGGCAAGACCTTTGAAATGATTGCAGGGGCAATGGAAAGCAAGCGGCTTGGGCTTTGTCAAAAACCACTCTTTGCCGTGCCAAACCACCTTACCGAGCAGTGGGCAAGCGAGTTTTTAAGACTGTATCCTGCGGCAAATATCCTTGTTGCCACAAAGAAAGGCTTTGAAACGAAAAACCGCAAAAAGTTTTGTGCGAGGATCGCCACAGGCGAATACGATGCGGTCATTATCGGTCACAGCCAGTTTGAGCGTATCCCTGTTTCTCTTGAACGACAGGAACGCTTGCTCCGAGAGCAGATTGACGAGATTGAGCAAGGCATACGAGAAGTAAAATCAAGCGGCGGCGAGGGCTTTACCGTCAAGCAGTTTGAACGCACCAAAAAAGGGTTGATTGAAAGGCTGAAAAAGCTTGAGGCGAGAGAACGCAAAGACAGCGTTGTTACCTTTGAGCAGTTAGGTGTAGACAGGCTCTATGTAGACGAAGCCCACAGCTACAAAAACCTCTTTACATTCACCAAAATGAGGAATGTGGCAGGTCTTTCTACCTCCGATGCTCAAAAATCAAGCGATATGTTTCTAAAGTGCCGATACATGGACGAGCTGACAGGGGACAAAGGCACGGTATTTGCCACAGGAACTCCCGTGAGCAATTCAATGGTGGAGCTATACACCATGCAGCGGTATTTGCAGTATGACACTCTTAGAGAAAAAGGACTTCTCCACTTTGATGCTTGGGCTTCTACCTTTGGAGAAACCGTCACACAAAATGAGCTTGCGCCCGAGGGCAAGGGCTACCGCCCCCGTACAAGGTTTTCACGGTTTTTCAATCTGCCCGAGCTGATGTCCATGTTCAAGGAAGTTGCCGACATCAAGACCGCCGATGAGCTGAACTTGCCAACTCCCGAGGTTATCTATGAAACGGTAGTTGCAAAGCCCACAGAAATACAGCAGGAATTGGTACAGGAGCTTTCGGAACGAGCTGCCAAAATACACAATGACCGCATAGACCCCTCTATTGACAATATGCTGAAAGTGACCTCAGACGGGCGAAAATTAGGGCTTGACCAACGAGTGATAATCCCTTGCTGCCCGATGATAAGGGCAGTAAGGTAAACACCTGTGTAAACAATATCCTGCGTATATGGGAGGACGGAAAGGACGATAAGCTGACACAACTCCTGTTCTGTGACCTCTCTACTCCGAAAGGCAGACCGCAAGCCGATAAGGTGGCAAAGGCAGGCGGCGGTGCAATCAACGGTGTGGAACTCCATGCCCTTGAAGATGCTCTCCCCGATGATGTGACAGCTCCACAGGCACAGTTTAGCATTTATGAGGATATACGGGAAAAGCTCATCGCAAAGGGTGTGCCTGCCGCCGAGGTAGCCTTTATCCATGAAGCCAATACCGATACACGAAAAAAAGAACTGTTTGCAAAGATGCGTAACGGCGATGTCCGTGTTCTGCTTGGCAGTACCGCAAAATGCGGTGCCGGCATGAATGTGCAAGACCGTCTCGTGGCTCTCCATGACCTTGATTGTCCGTGGGTGCGACTTGAAGTCGCATAGATAATTGTTTAACGAAATAATGATTAAACCCGCTATTCCGTTAGCGGTAGCCTAGTGCCACCTGCTTTGTCAGCAATGACAATGTTAGGAAGCTGGCATGACAAAGTAGCCCTCCACGTAAGTGGTTAAGCCAAAGCCGTGAGGCAAAAGCGAATCTGCGAGCATCAATGCGGTTAGGGAGCAAGGCTTGAGTAGTATGGCTAACATATGTGAACTGTCATTTAAACATCGTAACGTCCAACGAGCCAAAGATGCTGATAGGCTCCAGCCCAAAATGGGAAGCGGTCAGATAATCCTCTCCATGGTAGGATTACACGGATAATAAGCACCGCCGGTGAATGAGACAGAGCCTAACCTACTCGATGTTATCTATGTGGAACAAGGTAAGCCTGTATCTCTCCTGCTTAGGCAGGAAAGTTTTCCGTAAGGAAAACCGATAGGGGTGCAGGTATAGGATTGTAGAAAAAGCGAATGCCATTCTGTAATGGAATGGATAGGGGTTCAAGATTTGCCCTGACCCGAAAGGGTGCAGACTTCTACGTTAGGTAATTCTTTACAAGAAACTTATAGAACTTTTGGAAGGAGCAAAGCAAATGAACGTTAATCAAACAACGTGTGCGGCTACTGACCTTGATTTTGCATGGAACTCCATTGACTGGAAGAAATGTGAAGCACAGGTTAAAAAGCTACAAGAACGTATTGTAAAGGCTAGAAAAGACGGCAGACACGGCAAAGTACAATCTTTGCAGTGGACGCTGACACATTCTTTCGCAGCAAAAGCAATCGCTGTAAAAAGAGTGACAACTAACGAGGGTAAAAAAACACCAGGAGTAGACGGAGTTTTATGGTCTACTGACAAAGCAAAGTATGAAGCCGTTCTGGATTTAAAGAGGAACGGTTATAAACCACAGCCATTACGCAGGGTATTTATAAAGATAGCGAATGGAAAGTTACGTCCGTTAGGAATACCAACAATGAAAGACAGAGCAATGCAGGCATTGTATCTGATGGCTCTGGAGCCATTGGCAGAAATGACGGCAGACCCTCATTCCTATGGGTTCAGAAAAGAAAGATGCTGTCAGGATGCCATACAGCAGTGCCATACGGTTCTGTCACATGGATATTCGCCACAATGGATTTTAGAGGGCGATATCAAAGGGTGCTTCGACCATATCAGCCACGATTGGTTGCTTGCAAATATCCCAACTGATAAAAGGATATTGAAGAAATGGTTGAAATGCGGAGTTATCTTCAAGGGAGAATTATTCAAAACCGAGGAGGGAACAATGCAGGGCGGAATTATTTCACCAACACTTGCAAACATGACATTAGATGGTATCCAGCCGATTCTTACACAGAAGTACAGGAGATATTCTAAAGGTGGAAAATTATATTCACCAATGGTTAATCTGGTACGTTACGCTGATGATTTTGTCATCACAAGTGCAGAGAAAGATGTTTTGGAAAGAGAAATTAAACCTATGCTGGTAGAGTTTCTTGCGGAAAGAGGATTGGAATTGTCAGAAGAAAAAACGGTTATCACACACATTGATGACGGCTTTGATTTTCTTGGCTTCAATATCAAAAAGTTTAAAGGTGTTCTGCTGACACAGCCATCAAAGAAATGTGTAAAGAAATTCTTAGACGGTATCCGTTACACGATTGACAGTAACAAATCTTGCAGGCAGGAAACTTTGATAAGGCTCTTAAATCCAAAGATTACAGGCTGGACGAATTATTACAGATGCGGAGCATCTTCAAAGACATTCCAAAGAGTGGACGACCAGATATTCCGCAAATTATGGAAGTGGGCGAAAAGGCGGCACCCCAAAAAGGGAAAACGCTGGATTGCAAACAAATACTTTCATTTCTACAAAACAAGACGGTGGAGATTCCTTGTGGAGTTAACCAAAAACGGAAAGCAAGATATATTTCCGTTGAAATATGCTTTTGAGACTAAAATTTTGAGACATAAGAAAATCAAAAGCGAAGCAAATCCGTTTGACACCATGTGGAAAGATTACTTTGAGGAGCGAATGACGTATAAAATGTTGCTGTCTCTGAAAGGTAGAAACTCTTTACTTTATATGTGGAATAAGCAGGAACGTAAGTGTCCGCTATGTGGGCAACCGATAACTGCTGAAACACAGTGGAATGTACGGGAGCAAAAAGAAAATGGTCAGATTGTCCGTTATCTCGTGCATGACAAATGCTACAAAGAAAATCGTTAGTTAACTAGCCGGTCTCTGTATTGGCAGAGACTTTGAATTGCTTGAGCCGTGTGAGGGGAAACTCTCATGCACGGTTCTTAGAGGGGAAGGCGGTAGTAATACCGCTGACCTACTCGACCGTCCGGGGGATTTAACCCAACGCTCGGGCAGAATTATCCGTCAAGGCAACAGCAACGAGCAAGTAAAAATCTTCCGCTATGTCACAGAGGACACCTTTGATGCCTACCTTTGGCAGACGGTGGAAAACAAGCAAAAATTCATCAGTCAGATAATGACCTCAAAATCTCCTGTCCGTTCCTGTGAGGACATAGACGAAGCCGCCCTCTCTTATGCGGAAATCAAGGCTCTGTGTGCAGGAAATCCCTTGATAAAGGAAAAGATGGACTTGGATATTGAGGTAGCAAAGCTGAAGCTTTTAAAAGCCAGTCACCAAAGTACAAAATACCGCTTGGAAGATAACCTGTTAAAGCATTTCCCCGAAAGCATTGAACGGCATAAGAGCTATATCAAGGGCTTTGAACAGGATATTGTGACACTGACAGACCATACCCCAAAAGTGTTGCAAGGTGAGCTGCCTAAAGATGATTTTAAGATTACTATTAAAGGAGATACCCTCACCGACAAAGACAATGCAGGGGCGGCTATTCTCGAAGCCTGCAAGGAGATAAAGAACAGCGACCCTGTGGAAATCGGCAGTTACAAAGGTTTTACCATGTATTTAAGCTATGCCGCTTTTGGCAACGAACACACTCTTACCCTCAAGGGGGCAATGAGCCACACGGCAAAGCTCGGGCTTGATGCAAGGGGCAACCTTACTCGTATCGACAATGCTCTAAACAATATGCCACAGCGGTTACAGTCGGTGCAAAAGGAGCTTGAAAACCTCTATAATCAGCAGGCGGCGGCAAAGCTTGAGGTAGAAAAACCGTTTATGCAGGAACAGGAGCTAAAGGAAAAGACAGCTCGGCTTGCTGTTCTCGACAAAGAGCTTAACATGAGTGCCATGCGTTCTGCCCCCTCGAGGGATACGGCAATGGTATCCAAACAGGCTCGACCGTCCATACTGGAGAGCTTAAAGCAGCAGACTCCAAAATCCACAACAACACCTAAAAAATCTAAGGCAGAAAGAGAGGAAAGGTGATGGCGAACAGACAGAGAAATATCCGTATTCAGCTTAGAGTAACCGAACAGGAAAAAGAGCTGATTGAGCAGAAAATGCAGGAGCTTGGCACAAAAAACACCGAAGCCTACTTACGAAAAATGGCGATTGACGGGCTTATCATTCACCTTGATACTGCCGATGTTCGGGAACTTGTGCGAGTGCTGAGGGTAACAAGTAACAGTCTAAATCAGCTCACCAAACGGGTACATGAAACAGGCAGTATTTATGGTGAGGACATTGAAGATTTGCGAAAAAGCTATGACAGGCTTTGGGGAACTGCGGAGGAAATTATGCTCCGGCTTGCGGCGATTTGAAATTCGTATCATAGACAGAAAGATAAAAACCTGCTATGCTTTTCTCAAAGAAAGAAAAGGAGGTCGGTATTATGCGAATACTGTTAAAAATATTGCTGTTCCCCATAACCCTTGCCCTGTCTGCTATCGTGCTTGTGTGCCAGTTTATCTGCGTGTTCAGCTCTATGCTACTATCCGTTTTGGCACTTCTCCTGTTCATACTGGCACTTGCTATCATGGTACTGCTTGGCGAAGTCGGGGAAGGATTAAAAGCAATGCTTGCCGCCTACCTTATCAGCCCTTACGGAGTACCTCTGCTTGCTTCGTGGCTCATCGGTGCTGTGGACGGTCTAAACAAATGGCTGAAAGCTATTTGATACTAAAAAAGGGGCGGTAGCATTTGTGTGCTATCGCCCCTTAATTGCTATATGGTAGGAGTTCCACCACAAAGCAAGGGTAGCGAAGCCGTTTATCTCGACCCTTACTTTGTGGTCAGGCTTCTGCTTTTTCTGTATTCAGAAGCTGTTGATGAACTTTCGGGAAGTGCGTGGTATAATTATCTAATCAATAGTTAATTGGGAGGGATACTATGAGCGAACAAAAAAACAAAGAAATGTTCTATTTTCAAACCAAAATTTCAAGTGTAGTATACAATCAGCAACGGTTCAAGATAATTTTTGGCGAAGATAAATTTTTGTTTGGTTCAGTTTCAGCAAAAGATAATGACTCACCATTTGGAAAACTTATGCAGTATAAAACAATACATGATACTTTAATGGATTTAGACTGGAAAATCAAACTTTCCTTTGATAACGCACTTAAATTTTCTTACTCTGACACAGTAAGAAATAATTTCAGCTTAATAAGAACAGATACCGAAGAAGAAAAACTAGCTTATTATTATATCGAAAATGCTTTGTTTCGGACTTCAAGTTTATGGGATATGTTAGCACAGTTATATAGGATTTTTTATGATATAGATATTCCCAAGGAAAAGGTATATTACAAACAAATATTTAATCCTACCAACAAGCATAGTAATAGTTTCAAAACTAATGCAACAGAAATTTATAGATACATTGAACAAGATGATGATACTGATTGTGATGGAGAATGGAAAGGCAATCATTCCTTTGCTAATGACCTTAGAAATAAAATGACCCATCGAAATTCGCCGAATATTGCTGTCATGAGTGACTTTGATATGAATTTAAAGCACCACCCAATTTTCCAGTTAAAAAGAGTAATTGAAGATTATACTGTTGTTTCCAAATATATTACAGAAATATTAGACCAAATAGAAAACGATATTATCAACTCTTTGGAAGATGAGGAAAACTAATATGAGGTGACCTATGAAAATATTTTTTGACAGTGGAAATATGGAACAATCGGCACACTTTGGTTGGCAAAACAAGGATTTGGCTTTATATGGGTTGAGAGAAGGATACAAAAATAGCGCAGATGACTTAGTTGAAATAGCACTGGAAAATGGAACACCAAAAACTTTGGATACATACATATTCCCCATATTATTTTCCTATCGCCACTGTTTGGAAATTTCGCTGAAACATATTTATTTAAGATGTCGTGGAAACTTGCCAAGCGGTGGACACAATCTGCTTACCCTTTGGGATGAAGTAAAAAAGGAAGTCATTGATGGCTTTATCAATAATAAATCCGCAGTGGAGAATGTTAAAACCTATAAAGAAAATTTTGTACCTTACTCATTAGAGGGAATAAGTTTAGCCAAAGTAAGGCTTTTGCTAAAAGAATTTCAAGAGGCAGACCAAAAAGACTTTGAAAGAGCCAACCCCTCCGAAAAACAAACAGACCAAAATGCAGATGTATGGAGATATTTAATTAGTACTGATAACGATTTGTATTTTACAAATGGTCATTCAATAGATTATCTCTCCTTAAAAGAAAGTGTCTCATTTTTATATGAAGTACTCGACTTTATTTATCACATTACAGATGAATATCTATCATCTTAAATTTTGACACTCAGCTTTTGGTATCTAAGTGATGTTCAAAGGCGGTTGATGAATTCACATCGTATGTGTGCTATAATTACTCAAAAAGGGGTTAGAATATATGAATGTAGAAAAAATGCAGGCTTTAGTATATGAGATTAGAAACTTAAAAAGCAAGGCTGAAATATATACAAAAGCCAACGAGTATGTATATACAAATGTTTATTCAACTTGGGTAAACGAATATAATGCTCTTTTAGACAAATATAACGCTTTGTCGGAACTGCGAATTACTAAAATGACCTTGAGCGAAAATGATTTGTCCTCAACCCAAAAAACCATTAGACAAGCGACAATTCAATATTATATTTCTGCTATTGAGGCACTGGCGAATAAAATAGAGTCAGATATTGAAAGGGAACGTTTGAGTAAGTTGGAAGAACAAACTCCTTCACATCAAATGCGTAAGTGTTTTAAATTATGTGTGGATGGGTGTCCTGTTAATCCTGATTTAAAAAGAAACAGAGTATTTATAGCAATGCCATTTTCAAATGAATACCTTGATAGCTACAATTACGGAATTGTTCCCGCTCTTGATAGCTTAGGGTATGAACACTTCAAGGCAGATAACGAACTGAGTAATAAAGATATTATGTGTAAAATTTGCAGAGAAATTCAGTCTTGTAGCCTTGCTATTATAAACATATCCAGTTTAAATCCAAATGTCATGCTGGAACAAGGGTTAGCATACGGACTTGGTAAACCAGTAATTATTATAAAAGATAAAAATACAAAGGCAGTCAGCGATATCGGTAGTATTGAGTATATAGAATATGAACATGCCTATGATTTGCAACAAAAATTATCACGAGCTCTTGAAAAATAATTTGAAAGGTCTGTACTTTAGTGTACAGGCTTTTTTTCTTGCCTAAAAGGAGGTGTTATTATCGCTACTACACGCTTAATTTCTATGTAAATGGTAAATAACTCGTCTACTTTTGGATTCCTCATAAAATTGAGATAATGGTGTAAAGTTGAAAAAGTTTCTAACAAACTTTCACACAGAACTCAAGGAGGAACTCCACATGGACACAAGACTTGCAACCAACCAGATCCGACTCAGTGAGTGGACCAGAATTATTAAAGACCGTTGTCAAAGTGGTCTGAACGTCAATGAATACTGTGAACAGCACCAGCTATCACGTCATGCCTATTACTACTGGCTAAGAAAAGTAAAAGAAGCTGCTCTGATACATAACAGCTTTGTTGAACTGCCGACTCTCCAGGAAAAAACTGTTCCTGTTTCAATAAGTGAAAATCTTTCTACTTATCAAATGACCATTGCTATTGGAAATACTATATTGGGAGTTAGTGAATCAACTTCAATGGAACTTCTCTCCAGAGTGCTGAAGGTGGTTCGTAATGCTTAATGATGCTGTTGGTTTTAAGCACATTTATATCTGTACTGGATATGTGGATCTGCGCCGAGGGGTGGATGGACTGGCAGCTATCATCAGTGGCTCTTTTGGGCTTGATCCAACGGAACCCGGAAGTATTTACCTGTTTTGCGGAAGAAAAACAGACCGGATGAAAGCACTTTTGTATGAGGGTGACGGCTGGCTGCTTTTATATAAGAGACTAACAAACGGTCATCTAAACTGGCCACGCAGTACTCAGGAAGCACAATCAATTACCCACCAGCAATTCCGATGGCTGATGGAGGGGCTTTCCATTGAGCAGAAAAGGAGGATATCCAAGATAAAACCGGAGATCTATTAACTCCCGACTATACAAAGTATCTTGACAGCTAAATCCTTTATCCTAAAGCTAAAAAACACCAGAAATATACTGAATTTCAGAGCTTTTCATGGTATAATAATCCTATGGAAAAGATTACTATTACTAAGGATGAACTGAATAATCTCTCTAAAGATATGATTGTTATGCTATACTTGCAGCTGCATGAAAGTTTCCAGCTTATTTCGGAGCAGAATACTACCATTCAAAAGCAGAATGAGCAGATGCTCCATCAAGTTGAAAGTATGAAGGAACAAATCTCCATTCTTACACAGAATCGGTTTGGCAGGAAATCTGAGAAGACTCTGCCGACAGAAGGGCAATTATCTTTTGACTTTGAAAATCTGTGTATCTTCAATGAGGCTGAGTCACTGACTGAGAATGGAATTTCCGAAGAACTGGATATGGAAACAGTCCTTGTTCGTAAGCGCAAGCCTCGTTCCAAGGGAAAGCGTGATATTAATCTGAAGGATATCGATACTATCGTCGTTTCACATGAACGTACGGAAAAAGAGCTCTCAGAACATTTCCCCAAGGGATGGCATAATCTGCCAGATGAAATATACAAAGAGCTAAAGTATGTACCGGCTCACTTCGAAGTACTGGAGCATCACATCAAAGTATATGCCGGAAATCATGATACCGGCGGGATTCTTCGCGCAGAGGTTCCTCTGCGTTTATTAAGTCACAGCATACTTACCCCGGAACTGGCAGGCGCCATCATTAACGCCAAATATGTCAATGCAGTACCATTAAACCGGCTTTCTGAAGAGTTTTTAAGAAATGATGTTAACATTCCAAGACAAGACATGGCCGGCTGGCTGATCCGTATTTATCAATACTATCTTGGCCCGGTACGTGACATGATGAAGGCAGAGATTATGAAAAGCCATCATATACACTGTGACGAGACCCCCTTTGTAATGCCGGAGAAAAGCAAGCAGTACATGTGGATCTACCATTCACCTGGCAGTTCAGAAAAACCACCGGTTTTCCTTTACGAGTATCCAGGAACGAGAGGAACTGCCGCTCCAAGAGAATTCCTAAAAGGATACAAAGGGACTCTTGTGACAGATGGTTATCAGGTATATCACACCCTGGCGAAAGAACGGTCTGATGATCTGAAGGTTGCCGGATGCTGGTCTCATGCCAGAAGACGATTCGCTGAGATTGTAAAAGCCAGTGGAAAAAACGGCCCTTCCACATCTGGACAGAAAATAGCAGCTGAAGCAGTAAAAAGAATTGCTGCAATCTATCATGTAGATCATATGTATGAAAAATCATTCGATGAGGAAAGGCTGGATCATAGAAAAAACTCAGTCAAGCCTCTTGTGGATGCTTATTTTGAGTGGGTAAAAGAGTATGCCGGTAAAACGGGACTGGATAAAAGTTCAAAACTGGCAGGTGCTCTTAATTATTCCATCCATCAGGAACAGTTTTTAAGAGTATTTCTGGAGGATCCGGAAATACCTCTTGATAACAATGATGCAGAAAGAAGTGTCCGTTCATTCTGTGTTGGTAAACACAGCTGGCACATCATCGATTCGAAGAACGGCGCAGAGGCTAGCGCTACCTTATATAGTATTGCTGAAACAGCAAAAGCGAATAATCTTAAACCGTATGAGTACTTTTCATATCTGCTAGAACAGTTAATGCACTATCCAAGGAATAATGTTCCAGAAAACAAACTGGCAGAATTAATGCCTTGGTCAGATGAATTGCCAGATCGATGTAGAAAACTAAAAACACGGTAAATATACCGCCGCCCCAATCGGGCGGCGAACTTATTGACCTGGACGGGTTATTTACCATTTACATTTCTATGCACCAAAACAAAGGAAAATCCATTGTAGATTGCCTTGCTGACCGTACCGATTATGCGAAAAATCCCGACAAAACAAATGACGGCGAACTGCTGTCCTCTTACCAGTGCGACCCACGAACCGTGCAAGCTGAGTTTATGCTCTCTAAGCGGCAATATGATGATATTACAGGCAGAAAACAAGCAAACAATGTTATTGCCTATCAGATACGGCAAGCCTTTAAACCCGGGGAAATAACACCCGAGCTTGCCAATAAAATCGGCTATGAATTGGGTATGAGCTTTACCAAAGGCAACCACGCTTTTATCGTTGCCACTCACATAGACAAAGCCCATATTCATAATCACATTATTTTTAATTCCACCTCTCTTGACTGTACAAAAAAGTTTCGAGATTTTCTTGGTAGTGGTCGGTCGATTTCCAAAATATCTGACCGCATTTGTCTTGAAAATGGGCTTTCCATTATCGAAAATCCCAAACGTTCCAAAAAGCATTACGGCAAGTGGCTTGGTGATAATAAGCCCCTCTCTCATTCCGATAAATTAAGACAGACCATAAATGAAATGCTTGCCCAAAAGCCAAAAACCTTTGACGAGTTTTTACAGCTCATGCAAAGTGCAGGTTATGAGATTAAAAGTGGTAAGCACTACGCATTTAAGGGTGCAGAGCAGAAAAAGTTTATCCGTCTGCGTTCTCTTGGTGAGGGATATTCGGAAGATGAAATTAAGGCAATCATTGAGGGTAAAGCCCAACAAAAATGGGTTAAAAAAACTACTTCTAAACAACCGATACGGCAAGAAAAATCCGTTAATCTCCTTGTGGATATACAGGCAAAATTGCAACAGGGCAAGGGCAAAGGCTATGAACAGTGGGCAAAGATTTTTAACTTAAAGCAAATGGCACAGACCGTCAATTTTTTGCAGGAACATAAGCTCCTTGCCTACTCCGACTTGGAGAAAAAGGCTAAGAATTGTATTGCCACTTTTGAAGAACTGAACACGCAAATCAAGACCGCCGAAAAGCGTATGGCTGAAATACAAGTGTTGAAAAAGCACATCATAAATTATGCTAAAACCCGAGCAGTCTACACCGACTACCGCAAGGCAGGCTACTCTAAAAAGTTTCATGAAGAACACCGTGCCGAACTGACATTGCATAAGGCTGCAAAGGCAGCTTTTGAGAAACTTTGTGTGAAAAAGCTCCCCACAATTAAAGCACTGCAAGCTGAATGTGATGAGCTATTTTCTGTGAAGAACAAGGCTTACAGCAAGTACCATACTGCAAGAAAAGAAATGAAAGATATTCTGACTGCAAAGGCAAATATCGACCGCCTTTTGGGAATGGAACAGGAACAAAAGACAAAAGAAAAATCACAGGATCAGCGATAAGCTACCCTGTGATTTTACAGCACCATTTATGGGGCGTAGCACGATGATTTATCATCGTTTCAGTGGGGATTGGGGATACTCCCCAACAAGCAAAAGCATACGGTGGTCACCCGTATGCCCTGCTTGCCACTTTTGTTCGCAAACAATATCCGTATCCTTTACACCGTGATTTACTTTAACTATGATGGTAATACTAAGTAGAAAAGCTACTTATGCAGGAACACCAAAAACAGGAAAGGACTGATAAAAATGTTGACCTTTGAAAAAGTTTTAGAGGTATTCAACGATTACCTAAATCAAGATGATGTTTTCGAGGTGGTAACAACAAAACGAGGGTACACCGTTATGATTTGGGAGGAAAAAGACGAGCAATGGTATGGTGTGGAGCATTGCAAAACACCCGAGCTTTTGCGTGATGCCTTACTGGAGGGCTACCGTGATTTTTCAGAGCAGCAGCTCACCCATAACCGCAGGAGCTTAACCGAAGATGAAATTGCAGATATAGAGAGCCGATGTAAACAGCTCTATGATAGGTGTGGAGAATAAAAGAACAACGAAAAAGTGCGATTACCTATGTAGATGTGTCGCACTTTTCTCAGTTTGTTTGGTCAGATAAACAGCGTTAATTATTCCGTTGTTTCCCGTGCCGATTTCAAGCCTTGAGCTGTGGCTTCCATTACGATAAGCTCCTTTTCTTCCATTCCATTAAGCAGTACATCAATTTGCTTGCGGCGATTGCTTTCTTCAGCTTCATCGTATGGATAAAAGAACTGGTCTACCGAGATGCCAAGCAAGGTAGTAATGAGATAAAATTTGTTCAATCTCGGATGCTGACCCCTGTTCTCTATGTACATAATAGAGCGTGGCGTAAGGTCTACCAGTTGTGCAAGGTATTCTTGTGTCCAACCTTTCGCTTCACGAGCTTTTTTTATCGCCATACCTATTGGCTTAAAATCCAGTTTTCTTTCGTCTTGGTACATTCTAATATCACCCCATATCATTGTACATTTCGGGTGTTGATATGAGAACGAAATATAATTTAATGTTAAGTAGTGTATAATTTCATATTATCAAATCTTATAGGTTAAAATTCGCCCAACAGAAATAAAAACAAGTAATTTATAAAAATGGTAAGGTAAGTCCTTTGCTATTTCGTCTTATGTCATGTATTAACTTTCGTATATGGTAGCTATATCATGTATTCTACGCTTCATTTCTGTACGGATATGTAGCGGTTCTAAACACTCGCATTTATCTCCAAAACTGAAAAGAATATTGTAGTAGTAATCTTTTTCTTTGAAAGGAAAGTTGACAATGTAATGCTCATTGCCATCTGGAGAAAAATCTTCATAAGAGCAAAAATCAAGAACCATGTCCATTACAGATTTATGAATACGGATTTTGATTTTTGTTTGCATCGTTTCCCAAATTTCTGCAAAATCTAAAGTTGGATTTTGATAATCTCGTGGTGTAAAAATTTCCTCTTGTATCTGTAGGTTTGACATACGAGATAGTCTGAATAGACGATAATCATTTCTTATATTGCAATACCCTTGTAGATACCAATGACTACTTTTTAATACAAGTTGATACGGCTCGACTGTTCGTGCAGATTTATTTCCATGATGGGCTATATATTCAAAGGTCAGCAGCTTGCTTTCCTGCAAAGCTACTTTGATAATTTCTAAATATGGTTGTATGTTGCTATTACCCATCCACGGACTTAAATCTATACATATCTGATTTACCTTTAATTCAATGTCTTTTGCTCTGTCAGCAGGAATAAAACTCTTGACTTTTGCAAGAGCGTTTACCAGTTCCTCACCTTGCATCATATTGGCAAAATTGGAAAGCCCCATCAAGATAGCGGAAAGGTCGGCAGTCGAAAAAACTTTTTTATCAACTTTGTATTTCTCCATGATTTCAAAACCGCCGCCTACACCAGATGTTGAACGAATAGGAATACCCGCCATGTTGATGGTGTCTACATCACGGTAAATTGTACGAGGCGAAACTTCAAACATATCTGCTAACTCCTGTGCACCAATACGCTCTTTATTAAGAAGTATCATAATAATACTAACAAGCCTGTCTACTTTCATCTGATTGCCGCCTTTCCCAATTTATTTTGATTACTTTAGATTGTTGCCATACTGATGTCAACAATTACATGATACAATAAAAAAGAAAACAAATCAAGCAACGCATCAGGAGGATAAAACTATGCAAAAAAAAGCATTAGTAATAATCGACATTCAAAATGATATTACAAAGAATTATAAGAAAATCATCGAAAACATCAACAAAGCAGTTGATTGGGCGGTCAATAATGATATTCATGTTGTTTATATTAGGCATGAAAATTTATCAGGCGGCACAAGAACTTTTAAGCCCAATACACATGGAGCTGAATTAGTTTCAGACATGAAAATAGTATCAAATAATATTTTTACAAAATACAAAGGAAACGCATTAACCAGTGAGGAGTTTGCAGACTTTATTCATAATAATGAAATATGTGATTTCTATATAGCAGGAGCAGATGCTGTTGCTTGTGTTAAATCGACCTGTTACAACTTATGTAAAGCAAATTATGGCGTTGATGTCTTATCGGACTGCATTACCAGTTATGATAAAAGGAAAATTGACGAAATGCTACGCTATTATGAAAGCAAAGGCAGTAAAATTATTAGTTTAAGTGACTTATTACCTAATTAACATCTTTGAAGCAAAATATTAATAATTATAAAAACCGACAATGGAGGAAATTATGATTACAACTTATGTGTATGTTCTTGATACTTTAGCCGACTGGGAACTCGGATATGTTACTTCGGAGCTGAATTCCGCTCGCTTTTTCAAAAAAGATGCACAGCGTGTATCTCTAAAAACTGTCAGTTATTCAAAAGACCCAATCCGTACAATGGGTGGACTTACAATTATGCCGGATTGCTTGATTGAGGAAATGGTTGTGAGTGAAACAAGTGTATTGCTATTGCCGGGTGCAAATACTTGGAGTGACCCAACGCATGGAGTAATTATCGAAAAAGCAGGTGAATTCCTGTCAGCAGGTGCCATGGTGGGTGCAATCTGCGGAGCCACCGCCGCACTTGCCAATGCCGGGATTTTAGATAATCGCCCGCACACCAGTAATGGGGCAGGATTTCTCGAAATGGTTTCTCCCAATTATAAAGGAAAAAGCTTTTATATCGACAATTCATCTGTAGCAGACAACAACCTCATTACCGCAGCTTCTACCGGTGGCTTGTTGTGGGCAAAGCAAATCCTTGAACATTTGGGCGTATTTCAATCAGACACATTGGAAGCTTGGTGTAACTATTTCAGTACCGGAGAGCCTGAATATTTCTTCGCCCTATGCAAACTTTGCCGTCTATCGATGAAAACTGATACATCTTCGTCATAAACGGAATGTCTAACAAATAATCTTAAAATTTGCTCGCTGCACAAAACGGAAATAAAAAAAACCGTTGTTGTGGCAGCAGAGTAGCTATGCCTTAGACAGAATAAAGTAGCCTAACGGCGGTTTTGAAGTAACAATCAAAGCCGCCGTTTTTCTTTTTAAAAAAACAAAACAAGGTGGGTGTATTAAAGTCGCCCTTTTAAGGATACGGCGGTATCTTTGGAGGTATCGCCGTGTTTACTTATGCTCAATCACTTGGTAATTTATCAAAAAAAGCCTTGCTCCATTGTGGGACGATTATGGGCAGCTACGCAAAAATATAAACTACATAACACGAAGTAATAATGCCCATGTCCGATTGAGATTTTCTAAATTTCAGTCGGGCATTTTTGCGTATATAGACCCTCGGTGTCGTTCCCCTCCCACCGTCCTTTCAAATTCAGCTCTTAACCAAATTTGAAAGGATGGTACAGCCATGAAAACAATAAACTTGAAAGATTACTACGCTCATATAACCGTAGATACATACATTGATATTCCTGATGAGGTATTTGACATATTTGAAGAATACCGCAAAGCAGAGCAAGCCCATCAAAGCAGAGTACATTACCACAAAGCATACTACTCGCTTGACTGTGACGATGGCATCGAACACAGTGCCTTGTTCGTTTCTCTTTCTCCCGATGAGATTTACGAACGCAAGCTCACAAGAGAGCAACTCCATGCTGCCGTTGCCACCTTGCCGGACAAGCAGGCAAAACGCATCTATGCTCACTACTTTTTGGGAATGAGTAAAGTAGCTATTGCCAAAGCCGAGGGAGTTAGCAAAGCAACCATAGGACAGTCCCTCAAAGCAGCTTTGAAAAGCATGGAACATTTTTTGAAAAGATTTTATTAAGCACATTTACTTTTCGGCTCTTTTTCTAAAGGTATATGAGAGGAAGTTTTTCTCTCTCCCCAAACAGCATAAATTGTTCCTTGACAACTGAATATACGATATTTTGAGTACATTGCTTATGTGAGCCGAAAGGCAGAGCGACTTAACAGACACCGCCATGATAACGGTATGGGGAGGTGAGTATAATGCCGTTGGAGCGACAAATGGACTGTTAGACCGAGCTTGGCATACTCGTCCGCAATAACCCACATAAGTGACAATGATACTTCGATACGTTTAGCCCCCGATACGATAGAAACAGGGGGAGTTCCTGCGGTATGCGTAGCTTTTGAAAGGACAAGCTACGGTAAGGTGGGGCTATGATGGCTGTGCTAACAGCAACTCAAAATATCCCCTTTGTCGGGGTGTGTGGCAAATACGACAAACAGGTGAATTTAGTCGCACCGCATTTTTATTCAATGTAAATTTGCGGTGCGTTTATTTATGCTATTTCTAATGTAATGACAAACTTTTCATAAATAACAAAATTGCTTATACTCTATGTAAGCAATTCACTTGGAGGTGATTGCGAATGGAAAATATCAAAAATATACCCAATGATGCTATTAAAGCTCCTGCACCCAATCATACATTTGAGAAAACAAAGGCATATCAAGATTTCATAAATGTACTTTCGCAGATTATCGAAAAGCATGGTGCAGAAGTTTTAAATGAGATAAATCGTGCTGAATAGGGATGTTTTCCAATAATTTATTGGAGGTATGACTATGAATAGGAGTGGAAAAAGATGCGTGCTTTACCCTCGTGTAAGTACCGAAATGCAGGTTGACGGTTTTAGCTTGGATGGACAAAAAAACAGTTTGAAACGCTTTGCAGACAGAGAAGAAATGGAGATTGTAAATATCTACGAAGATGCAGGCAAATCCGGTAAATCCATAGACGGCAGACCCGCATTTAAACAAATGTTATATGACATTGAAAATGGATTGGAAATCGACTACATCTTAGTATATAAGCTTTCTCGTTTTGGCAGAAATGCAGCCGATATTTTGAACTCTTTAGAACACGTTCAATCCTTTGGTGTAAACTTAATTTGCATTGAAGAAGGAATCGACTCATCGCAGACAAGCGGAAAGCTTTTAATTTCTGTATTATCAGCTGTTGCTGAAATAGAGCGTGAAAATATCATTGAGCAGACTATGAACGGACGAAAAGAAAAAGCTCGTCAAGGCGGCTGGAATGGTGGCTTTGCTCCTTACGGCTACTATCTCAAAGATAAGCAGCTTTTTATCCAAGAAGATGAAGCCGATGCGGTACGCATTATCTTTGATAAGTATGTGAATGGGAATATGGGATTTTATAAAATCGCCAACTATCTTAACTTGCAGGGTATCCAAAAAATCAAACGTGCCAATGGTACTCTCTCACAATGGAGTACGCATTTTGTCAGAATGATAATCGACAATCCTGTGTACTCTGGAAAAATCGCTTTTGGCAGACGAATAAGAGAAAAAGTCAAAGGCACTAAAAATGAATACCGCCAAGTGCACCAAGATGAATACATTATTGCAGATGGACAGCATGAAGCAATCATTAGTGAAGAACTGTGGGATAAGGCACATGAAAAACGGGAAATAACAGGAGTAAAATCTCCATCTAAAATAGGTCGTGACAGAGCACATTTATTAAGCGGCATTTTGAAGTGTCCTAAATGCGGCGGTCCGATGTATACCAACAAACACGCCTGGACAAACAAAGACGGTACATATAAAGAGGTTTACTATTATGTGTGCAGCAAGGCTCGCACTGCCAGAGGAAAAAGCTGTGACTATAAGGCTATGCTCAAAAAAACCGACATTGAACCGCTTGTTATTGAAGCAATTAGAGAGCTGATTAAAAACCAAGACTTTGCATCGGAAATCAAATCAAGGATAGGCAAGGAAATTGATACTTCTACCTTAAACAGAGAACTCAAGAACTATGAAAACAAGCTCCGAGAGGTGGAACTCAATAAAACTCGCCTTGAAAATGAAATTGACAGTCTTCCGGAAGATACTCGTTTTAGAGAACGCAAGCTCCATGATATGACCCTCCGCCTTGATGGACTGTACGATGTTATCGTTAAGCTTGAAGAAAAAATTGAAGATGTAAAGCTCCGCCGCAAAGCTGTCGAGCAGGATGCCATTACCTTAGAGAACATCTACACCTTGTTGGCAAACTTTGAAAAGGTGTATGACAAAATCAGCGATGAAGAAAGAAAATCCCTAATTTCTTCGTTAATCAAAGAAATAGAGATTTTTCCATGTGATGACTCAGAGCTGCCCCTAAAGTCCATTTTATTCAATTTTCCGGTTTATAAGGACGGTGGAGATGTTTACGAATTTTTGTGGGACAAAAGTACGCACGTCTCCACATGAGTCGTCTGCGAAAACATATCACACCCCCGCACCTTCACCACCTCATACCCTCTCTCCCCCAGATACTTAAGATCCCGTGCCAAAGTAGCGGAATCGCAGCTTACATACACCACCCTTTTCGGTGCCATCTTCACGATGGTATCAAGGCATACCTCATCGCATCCTTTTCTGGGAGGGTCCACGACAATTACATCTGCGTAGATCCTATTCTTCTCATACTGTTCCGGCAACACCTCTTCGGCTTTCCCCACGAAGAATTCCACATTCCCGATCCCGTTGAGCTTTGCGTTCTCCCTTGCGTCTTCAATGGCCTGAGGCACGATCTCCACTCCATAGACTTTCTTCGCCTTCTTTGCAAGGAACAGGGAAATGGTTCCGATGCCGCAGTAAAGATCCCAGACGGTTTCATCCCCGGTAAGACCTGCATATTCAAGGGCTGTGCCGTAGAGTTTTTCTGTCTGCACCGGATTTACCTGATAGAAGGACAGAGGGGAAATACGGTATTTCACGTCCCCGATATAATCCGTTATATACCCTGGTCCGTATAGATTCTCCACCTGGGTTCCCATAATCACATTGGTCTGATCCCGGTTGATGCTTATCGAAATGCTTTTCATACCTGGAATTTCCAACAGGCTTTTTACCAGCTCCTCACCGTGAGGAAGGCTCTTTCCATTGATCACCTGGCATACCATCAATTCGCCCGTTTTAAAGCCTTTGCGGATCAGGGTGTGGCGCATCAACCCTTTGTGGGTCTCTTCCTCATAAGGACGAAGTCCATGGCGCTCCATATGGGACTTGATCCGTTTTAAGATTTCCTGGTTCTCTTCTATTCCCAGCAGGCAGTCCCCGCAGGCGATGATGGAATGGGTACGGCCTGCGTAAAAGCCGGCGACAAGATTTCCTTCCTTATCCGTTCCCCACGGAAACTGTGCTTTATTCCGGTATCTCCAAGGCTCCTCCATTCCCATAATCGGAAGCATGGGAACTTCTGAAAAGCCGCCGATCCTGACTAAGTTGTTCCATATCTTTTTTTCTTTATAGCGGAGCTGTTCGGCATAATTCATGGCCTGAAGCTGACAGCCCCCGCACTGTCTTGCCACCGGACATTTGGGTACCACACGGTTTTCAGACTTCTTTTTTATGTGCTCCAATCTGGCAAAACCGTATGATTTCTTCACCTTCATTACCTTTGCCTCTACCTGATCTCCAATTACCGTATCCTTAATAAACCAGGTAAATCCATCGGTCTTTCCGATGCCCTCTCCGGTCTCACTCATATCTTCAATGCTCAACTCAATTTTGTCATTTTTCTTCCACTCTGACATAACATCCTCCATTTGTACAGAACCGCGTTTAAATGGCCAACGCCTTATTTCATTTCCATTCCTGCACCGCTGGTTCCTCTTAACGTATTGTATCTTTTTTTCGGGGAAGAAGCAAGACAACCTTTTTTCGTTCTCCGAAATAATAAAAACCGGGAGCTGACGGCGGGAAGAATGGATTGGCCATTCTTTCCACCGTCAGCTCCCGGAAATTTATCTGCCTTTTCCGTTGGCTTTTTCCATATGGATATTTTTACCTTTGATCTTTACATCTTTCATGGCTTTCAGTACAACGTCTGCACTTTCTCTTGGAACCTCTACAAATGTATATTTGTCATACATGTCGATGCTTCCTACCATTTTACCAGGCATTCCGGATTCTCCGGCAATGGCGCCCAGGATGTCTCCAGGCTTTACGTTCTGGTTCTTTCCGATGTTGATGAAGAGACGTGCCATATCATCTCTTTCTCTGGAAGAATCCCCTCTTCCACGGCCGTTTGAATTTCTTGAGCGTCCGCGGCCGCTGTTTCCAAAGTAGTTATCCAGATCGTCAAGAGAGCGTGGCTCTCTGGTGTCGATCACATCTTCATTTTCCTCACCCATCATCATCTTCAGCAGTGCAGCTGCCAGATCCAGGGAGGTGTAATCTTCTTCTAAAAGCTTTTTCTCGATGATGTTTACCATCTTGCTTAAATCGGTATCGCCAATCGTATCGGCTACACTCTCTAAAATCTTGTCTACCTTGATGGCAGTTACATCATTTAAAGAAGGAATGGCCTGAGGTACGATCTTGGTCTTGCAGTAACGCTGGATGTCACGAAGCTTGTAGACTTCCTTACCTACCACAAAGCTGAATGCAATTCCTTCCCGGTTTGCACGTCCGGTACGGCCGATTCTGTGCACATAGTACTCATCATCCTGGGGAAGGTCGTAGTTGAATACCGCTTCTACGTCGTCTACGTCAATTCCACGGGCTGCTACGTCGGTAGCCACTAAGATCTCCGTCTTACCGTTACGGAAGCTGTTCATGACCCTGTCACGCTGTATCTGCTTTAAGTCACCATGAAGCCCCTCGGCGAAATAGCCGCGGCCCTGAAGTGCCTGTACCAGTTCGTCTACCTGTTTTTTGGTGTTACAGAAGGCAACGGAAAGCTTTGGTGCGTACATGTCTAACAGACGGCACATAACTTCCACCTTGCTCTTTGGCTTCACTTCATAATAGTACTGGGTTACCTTCGGAACAGTCAGTTCTTTCTTCACAACTTTTACAGTCACCGGCTCCTGCTGGAACTTTCTCGCGATATCCATAATGGCGGGCGGCATGGTTGCAGAGAACATGACGGTCTGGCGTTCTTCGGGAAGCTGGCTTAAAATGGTTTCCATATCTTCCAAAAATCCCATGTTCAGCATCTCATCTGCTTCATCCATCACTACGGTGTGGACAAAATCAAATTTCACGGTCTTGCGGCGCATATGATCCATAACACGTCCGGGAGTACCGATGATGATCTGGGTTCCGTCCTTCAAAGAACGGATCTGTTTCACAATGTCCTGTCCGCCGTAAATTGGCAGGATTTTTACACCATGCATATATTTACCAAGCCTGCGGATCTCATCTGCTACCTGAATTGCAAGTTCTCTGGTAGGACAGAGAGCAACCGCCTGAAGCTTCTTTACCTTAGGGTCAATTTTCTGTAACAGGGGAATACCAAAGGCTGCGGTCTTACCGGTTCCTGTCTGAGCCTGGCCGATGATATCTCTTCCTTCTACCTGGACCGGAATTGCCTGGGCCTGGATCGGGGATGCCTCTTCAAATCCCATATCTGCTACAGCCCGCAGAATTCTTTCATCTAACTGTAATTCATCAAATCTCATTGTTTCCATAAATGATTAATTCCTTTCTCATGGCCTGCCGGGTTCCCATGTTGCCGACGGCCGCGCACACACATTCGCAAACAAAACGAGAGGTATCAGGCACGTTTCAGACCTTCATCCTCTCGTTTCACACAAAAGTAAACTATAGCAGATTTTTTTTTGAGTGTCAAGGGCTGCGACTTGGTTTTTTCTTTGTCTTATATAAAATACAGCAGCTTTTCACTGGTAATTTCTTCCACTCCACTTCAGAATGGAAAAGACCCTCCCGGCATAGATCCTGGACTTTTATTCCAGTTTCGCCGAAAAGGCCTATTTAATTAGGAAACTTCTCGTTCTCAATCATTCCCGTACAGCTGATGAACCACTCCGGCAATCAGCTTTGCTGTGCCTGTAACTCCAAGGAGTGAGGAGTCAATCATAAGATTCATATGCTCCGGATCATTTGGAAGATATCCAGAGTATTTTTTATGATACGCATTTCTGGCTTTGTCAACAGACTGAATCATCTTTTTCGCCTCAGCAGCCGTCATGCCGAGAGAATTCACACAGTTCTCCACCCGTTTCGGATAAGGAGCGTAAATAAAGATGTTCATATTGTTCTTTTTATTCTCTAAAATGTAGTTGGAACATCTACCCACAATGATGCAGCTGGAGGCTTTTGCCAGATCCAGAATGATATCCTTTTGCACATCGAAAATAATATCCTGCATATAGTCTTCATCGGTTCCAAGGGGAAACATGTGGGAAATCAGAAGATGCTTCGACTTCTCCTCTTCATCACTTACCGTTGAAACGGGAAGGTTCAGTTTTTTTGCAACCTCTTCCACAATATCACGGTCGTAAAATTTTACTCCCAGCTCCTTGGAAAGCTCCCTGGCAATGGGGCCTCCCATGCTTCCGAACTCACGGGCAATCGTGATTGTAAACTTTTCCATTCAAAAAGTTCCTCCCTAACCAGTTACAATGGTTTTCTGGTAACGCCTTACCACGCTGCTCAATGCAAAGCAGATGGTGAAATAACAAAGGGCTTCAAAGGCAAACAGCATGATCATGCCCCTCACATCGTAAATACTTCCAAGTACAACGGAACTGTTTCTCATAAACTCCGCCACATCGACCATCTTTAAGAATGAGGTATCCTTGATGATTGTGATGACCTGACTCAAA
This sequence comes from Lacrimispora sinapis, assembly GCF_043633585.1. Classification (NCBI taxonomy): domain Bacteria; kingdom Bacillati; phylum Bacillota; class Clostridia; order Lachnospirales; family Lachnospiraceae; genus Lacrimispora; species Lacrimispora sinapis. The sequence continues at coordinate 3,395,915 of NZ_CP141832.1, forward strand.
AGGGCCGGAATGACCTTTCTATAGGTCTGGGGAAGTATGATATACCAGAGAGTCTGAAAAAAACCGAATCCCTGTGACTGGGCGCCTTCAAACTGGCCCTTGGGAATGGAATTTAAGCCTCCCCGGAATATCTCCGCCATAACAGCTGAAGTGAACAGCGATATAGCGAATACCGATACTCCTACTTTATTCCCTTTGACCGTAAAATAGATCCAAAGAATCCATAAAAGGTTTGGCGTACATCGGAAAAACTCCGTATAAATGGCTACCAGGGCCCCTGCCCATTTCCATTTGCCGGAGGCATAGGTTCGGATCAGGGCCAGAATCGTACCGAAAAATATGCTGATGATCGTTGCAAATACCGCGATCATCACCGTCATCTGCAATCCCTTCATCATAAAGATCACATTTGCCGGAGTAAATATCTGGTGAAATAATTCTATCATACGGCCTCCTCATTTGCTGAAATATCTAGCTTTTTTGCAGTTGGCAGCCGCATGGAACGAATCTCCAAATATCGGGCAAGCCTTGCTAACGGGAAACAGATGATGAAATACAGGAAAGCACTGGTAAAGTACGCCTGTGCAAAATATCCGCGGTCAGACCCCCAGGAATCGGTAAAGTACATGAGATCCATACCGGCTACCATGGCCAGAATGGACGTATTCTTTACCAGACCCAGCGCCTGATTGGCAAGGGGCGGAAGGATGATCTTTACGGTCTGAGGCAAAATGATGTGATACATGGTCTCCAGATAGGAAAATCCCTGAGAGGAAGCTGCCTCAGACTGTCCCTTAGGTATCGCTTCGATTCCCGTTCTTATAACCTCTGAAATATAGGCACCATGATAAATCCCTACACCGATCACACCTAAAACAAACTTGGGGATGCGGTAGCCTGAACTGGAAAAAAGCATGGGAAGTATGGAATAGTAGCACATGACCTGCAGAGCCAGAGGTGTATTCTGAATTAATTCCACGTATATTCGTGAAAGAATGGGAAACAGCTTAAATTTTGCCGTGGAAAGTATTCCGAATATCACCCCCAGGACCAGCGCTAAAGCCAGTCCTGCCAGTGATATTTTCAGCGTCATAAGAAAGCCTGGTATATAATAGTCGGGAAATGCCTGAAACAGGGCATTCCATCGGTTTACATCAAAAAGACCTTTTATCATGTCAATTTTCCTTTACATAACAGCTTACTGTAATCCCCACTGGTCCTGAAGTTTCTTCATGGAACCATCAGAAATCATGGAAGTTATTTTTTCTTCTACAACAGCCGCAAGACCTGTATTCTCTTTTGCGGATGCAACCCCATAATCCTGCTCTGCAAAACGGTCCTCCAGAATCTGGTTTTTATCGTTTACATAACCGGATAAGATGGCGCGGTCTACGGAGAAGCAGTCGATCTGCTTGGTTGCCAAAGCCTGTGCCAGAGCCGGATAGCCGTCAAACTCCTGGAACTGAGGATTGACTTTAATTCCTTTTTCTTCCACATACTTCTTAAAGCCCTCCTTTGTGGTAGCGGACTGTGCAACACCGATGATCTTGCCGTCAAGTCCTTCGATGGAGCTGATGCCGGAATCTTTATTTACTAAGAGACCAACCGCATCGGTGTAGTACGGGGTAGAAAAGTTATAGGTTTCTTTTCTCTCCGGGGTAATGGTAAAGGTAGCGATTACTAAGTCAATTTCACCGTTTTCTAAGAGAGGACCTCTGGTTTTTGCCGTAACGCCCTGGAATTCGACCAGCTTTTTTTCTTTTGCTTCGGCAGCGGTAACGCCAAAGATGCTGCCTGCGATCTCATAAGCCAGATCATCCTCAAAGCCTTCGTATTCTCCGGTTGCCGTGTTCTGCAAGCTGAACTTTGGAATATCGGATTTACAGCCAACCTTTAAGGTTCCGCGGTCAATGATCTTCTGAACATCTGCTGTCACGCCTTTGCCTGCTGCACCTGCTGCTGTGGTTTCTCCTGCTTTTGCGGACTCGGAAGGTGCTGAAGTGGCTGCCTGTTCCGGTTTGGAGCCACATGCGGTCAAAGCAGCCGCCATGGCGATCGTAAGTGCAAGTGATAACATTTTCTTAATCATAGTTCGTTTCCTCCTCAATCTTATTATTATATTAAACATCACCCCTAATGCAGGATTTTGCTTAAAAACGCTTTGGTCCTTTCATGTTCCGGAGCTTCAAAGAAGTGTTCCGGAGTTCCCTCCTCAAGGATATAACCGCCATCCATAAAGATCACACGGTCCGCCACCTGGCGGGCAAATCCCATCTCATGGGTCACACAGATCATGGTGATATTCTCCTTGGCAAGCTCTACCATAACATTCAGAACTTCCTGTACCATCTCCGGGTCCAGGGCAGAAGTCGGCTCATCAAATAAAATGAGCGGCTGTTTGGTGCATAAGGCTCTGGCAATCGCCACTCTCTGCTGCTGTCCGCCGGATAGCTGGATCGGATAATTCCCCGCCTTATCCTTTAAGCCGACCCGTTCCAGGCATGATATGGCGTTCTTTACCGCCTCTTCCTTGGGAACATGCTGCAGCTTGATGGGTGCCAGTGTCAGATTTTCTAAGACAGTGAGATGGGGATATAAATTAAATTGCTGAAAGACCATGGATGAATATTTCTTTGCCATTTCCAGATGATTCTTTTTTGTGACCTGTGTTCCTGCTACGGTGATCGTTCCGCTGGTTGGTTCCTCCAAGTAATTGATGCAGCGGATAAAGGTGGATTTCCCGGAACCGGAGGGTCCGATAATAACTAGCTTCTCTCCTTCTTTCACGGTAAGGCTGATATCTTTTAAAACCTCTAAGTCCCCGAAGTTCTTTTTTAAGTTCTCAACTTTGACCATATCTGGCATAATTTCATCTCCTCTCTAATCAAATAATCCCTCGATAGCAAAAAAACGCCTAAGGGTATAAACTCTTAAGCGTCCTCGCTTAGTTTCTTTTTTTAATTGTAGTTATTATAAAAAGTTTTGATTGAAAAGTCAAGAATTATTTTTCTAATGTTTTCAAGGCTTCCTACCAAAAATATCAGATGCAGGAGCATGCCACGAAGTGTCCGGGAGACATCTCCCGCATGAGAGGGACCTCCCCTTCGCATCCATTTTGAGCACTCCCGCACCGGGTATGGAAGTGGCATCCGGAGGGCACAGAAAGGGCACTTGGAAGCTCCCCCTTTAACATGACCCGGCTGGATCGTTTTGCCAGCTTGGGATCTGCCGCCGGAATGGCGGAAAGAAGGGCTTTTGTATAAGGGTGAAGCGGATTTTCATAGAGCTCGTCACTGTCTGCGATCTCCACCAGCCGGCCCAGATACATCACTCCGATTCTGGTGGAAATATGTCTTACCATGGACAAATCGTGAGCCACAAATAGATAGGTCAGCCCCATTTCTTTTTGAAGATCCTCCAGCATATTTACCACCTGTGCCTGAATGGAAACATCCAGGGCAGATATGGGTTCATCACAAAGTAAAAACTCCGGTTCCACCGCAAGAGCCCTTGCAATCCCGATTCTCTGACGCTGTCCGCCGGAGAATTCATATGCATATTTATACATGTCATCGGGCTTCATTCCCACCTTTTTCAACAGTTCCACAATCCTGTCATCCATTTCCCCCGCCGGCATTTTGCCAACGGCATTGAAGGATTCTCTGATGATCTCACGCACATTCATATGGGGGTCCAAAGCGGAATAAGGGTCCTGGAAAATGATCTGCATCTGCCGGTGGATGGGCAGAAGTTTTTTTCCCTTCCAGCCAGTGATATCCTGACCCTTAAAATGGATGGAGCCGCTTGTGGGATCATACATGCGGATCAGGGTTCTGCCAAGGGTGGATTTACCGCAGCCCGATTCTCCCACCAGGCCAAAGGTCTCTCCTTTGCGGATGGCAAGATTGATTCCGTCTACGGCCTTTACCTCCGCTTTTTTCCGGCCAAAGAAGTCTTTGGAAGGGAAATATTTGCATAAGTCCCTGGCTTCCAGTAAGATTTCCTGGTTTTGGTTCTCCATATCACTGCACCTCCTTTTCCATTTCCTCCAGTTCCCCGCCCGAAAAGATGCACATAGACCTCTGGGTATCGGAGTAGACCAGGTATTCCGGGATTTTCTCCTGACATTTTTCACAGGCGAACTTACAGCGTTCTGCAAAGGGACAGCCGGGGGGCGGGTCCGCCAGGGACGGTGCCATTCCCGGTATGGACTCCAACCGTTCCCTGCTCCCTGAATGGGGCTTTGGAATGGCTCTTAACAGGGCCTTTGTATATGGATGCCTGGGAGTATAAAAGATCTCATCCGTCAATCCTTCTTCCATAATAAGCCCTCCGTACATGACACAAATACGGTGGCTCAAGCTTGCAACCACTCCCAGATCATGAGTGATCAGCACAACGCTCATACCGGTGTCCATCTGGATTTTCTTTAAAAGCTCCAAAATCTGTGCCTGAATGGTCACATCAAGGGCTGTGGTCGGCTCATCCGCGATCAGAAGCTTTGGCAGGCAGCAGAGAGCCATGGCGATCAGCACTCGTTGTCTCATGCCGCCGGAAAATTCATGGGGATACTGGGTCAGCCGTTTTTCCGGTGAAGAGATGCCCACCTGCTCCAGTACGGCGGCTGCTTCCTTTAAGGCTGCCTTCCCAGTCATTCCACGGTGTCTTTTTAAGACCTCGGTCAAATGGAATCCAATGGTCCTTAACGGATTGAGTGCGGTCATAGGGTCCTGGAATACCATGGCAATGTCTTTACCACGCATTTTTCTAAGCTGCTCCGGGGTCATGGTCTGTAAATCCCTGTCCATAAACCGGATTTCCTCCGCTTTGACTTCTGCATTCTCGGGCATCAGACCCATGACAGACTTCATCAGCACGCTTTTTCCGCTGCCGGATTCCCCAACTATGGCTACAATCTCCTGGTGTCCTACGAAAAGGCTGACGCCCCGGACCGCCTGCACCGATTTTCCATGGGTATGAAAGGTGGTGTGCACATCCCTGACAGACAGGATCTCCTTATTGTTTTTCTTTGTTTCTTCCAATTCCTGTTCCCTCACTTTACTCTTTCTCGTCATTCATAACCTTCGGTTCCACGTAAACCCGGAGCAGATTCCCAAGCTTGTTAAATCCAAAAATAGTGATTATGATCAGAAGACCTGGGATCAGAGCCATATAAAAGGTGTTCTGCATGGTTCCCTGGGCGCTCTGCAAAAGACTTCCCCAGGAGGACATGGGCTGCTGGATCCCCACTCCCAAAAAGCTCAGGGAGGTCTCTGTCATGATGGCGTCCGCCATGCTGGTGGTGGCCGACACGATGATGGTAGGGAATACAGACGGAATAATGTGGCGGAGAATGATGGTAAAAATATGGATTCCTGAAAATTCCGCATAAAGGACAAATTCCCGTTCCTTTAAGGATAAGGTTTCCGCACGGACCAGTCTGGCAATCTCCATCCAGGTGAACAGTCCGATGACAAGTATGATGGATTGAAGGCCCGGCTTTAAAAAGATGCTGACCACAGTCACTAAAATCATCCATGGTATGGAATAGAGGACGTCAACAATCCTCATAAGTATCATGTCCACCAAACCGCCGCAGAAGCCTGAGATGGTGCCTACAGCCACACCGATGGTAAGACTGGTCAGCATGGCAAGGAAGCCTACTAAAAGGGATACACGGCCTCCGTAGATGACTCTTGCGAAATAATCCCTGCCCACTTCATCCGTCCCGAACAAGTGCTGAAAGGACGGCTCCTTTAAACGGTTTGCCACGTCTGTGGCATTGGGATCTATCGGAAGGAACGGTGCGATCAGTGCAAACAGGATGATCACCGCTAAAAGGATCAGGGAAATGATTGCTGCCTTATCGTGCTTTAATACCAGGAGGACACTGTCCATTCTGGTGGATCTTTTGTTTTTTCGTATGTTTTCTTTCCTTATCATATCCGTCACCCCATTTCCCGAATCCGCGGGTCCGTGATGCAGTAAAGGATATCTGACAGCAGATTTCCCAGGATGACCAATATGGAGGAGAGCACCAGGACGATCATGACAATGGGGTAATCCAGTCCCTGAATGGCTTTAATAAAGTAAGGACCGACTCCCGGCCAGCCAAATACGGTCTCTGTGATGATAGCCCCTGTTACCAGAAGGCGGAAGGCCATTCCAAGTCTTGTAATGATGGGCAGAAGCACATTTTTGCATACATGCTTGAACATGATCTCGCTTTTTGACGCGCCAAATGCCTGCTGCACCAGCACATAATCCTCAGAAAACTGAGTGAGGGTGGAGGAACGGACAAACTTGATATTAGCGGGTAAAAAGGAAAAGACCAACGTGACAAAAGGCATGATGTAATGCCTTAGAAAGTCCCCGAAGGAAGTCTCCATTCCAACCGAATTCATTCCCACAAAGGGAAGGAGCTTCAGTTTATATCCCAGGACAAAGATCATAAGCATGGAAAACCAGAAGGAAGGAACCGCGATTCCAATAGAGGAAAATCCGTCGATCAGCTTATCCGCTGCCCTGTTTTTGTGGGAACCTGCAATCAAGCCCAGAATGACAGCCAGAAGATAGGCAGTCAAATAGGAAGGCAGTATGAGTTTAATGGTGTTTGGAATCCGGACCGCCAGATCAGCCGCAATGCTTTGTTTTGTTACGATTGAATATCCGAAATTACCATTTATTAGTCCGTCAAGCCAGCGGAAATACTGAATAAAAAGGGGCTGGTCATAACCATATTTTGCCTTGATCATATCAATCGTCTGCTGTGACATCCTGGGATTGGTCATGGCATCAATGGCATCATAGGGTGCGAGATGCATGAGGGAAAAGCCCAGAACGGTGATCAGAAGGACCATGGGTATGGCTGTCAATATTCGTTTCAATATATATTTGGCCATATTGTTTCTCCTTATAAAAAAGGGGTGTCTGCCGCAAGGATTTATGCAGCAAAAACCCCCTTCTCTCTTTCTTTTACGATGTTAAACCATAAAACAAATTACTTTATCTGAAGTTTGGAAGTATCTTCAAAGGTATAAACAGGAACCAGCTTTGCTTCATCAATGCCGGAGATTCTGTTTGATACCACCAAAAGACGCTTGTTGGAATACAGGGGATAAAAACATGCAGTATCCTGTATTTTCTGCTGAAGCCTGGTATAGATCTCTTTTCTCTTTGCCTTGTCGGTTTCCTTGCGTCCCTGAGAGAAAAGCTCATTGATCTCAGGATAATCATAGTGCATGTAATTGCTTGTTGCACCGGTTTCAAACAAGCTGGCAAAGGTATCCGGGTCGATTCCCATGATATACCCGCCGAAATACAGGTCATAGGAGTTATCCTCTTTTTTCATCTGCTGGCTCAGTGCGGTGGAATCAACACCGGACAAGGTCACCTTGATGCCTGCTTTTTGAAGCTGCTCCTGAACAAGAATGGCGGTCGTTGCCTGGATGCTGTCTGTGGCACTGTATGCAAGGGTCAGCTCCGGACTTTTATTGCCGGAAGCTGCAAGCAGTTCTTTGGCTTTGTCCAGATTCTGTTCATATTTTTCTACATCTTCTGTAAAGTATTCACTGTTTGGCGGCATAAAGCCCCAGGGCAGGTCATAATTGGCCGGATCAAGGAAAACGGCATCTGCAATGGCCTTTTTGTCAAGGGCATAAAGGATTGCCTTTCTTAAATTTTCATCCGTCACACGCTTTGCATTCATCATCATATAGCCGATGCGGCCTTCCTGATAAGGGATCACCTTTAAGTTGTTTGCTTCTAAATCCATCTGCTCCACCTGTGCCGGTGTGCCGATCCATGCATCCACTTCCCCGCTTTGAATGGCGGTCATGGCCGTGTTTTCATTTTCAATGATCCGGAAAACGATGTTATCAATGGAAGGGGCTCCCAGGAAATAGCTTTCATTTTTTGTAAACTTCACGTAGGAACCGGCGGAGTATTCCGACATCACATATGGGCCTGTCCCAACCGGCTTTGTATTCACATCGTTGTTTTCAAAGTCGGTTACATTCTCATACTTATGCTTTGGCATAATAAAGATCTGGGAAAACAGCTCTTCTGCGGCTGCATTGACAAAAGGCATGGTAAAGGTAACGGTATAATCATCCACCTTTTCCACCTTTACTGCACCCTCGGGAAATACCAGCTGGGAGTAAGCCCAGCCTACGTTCTTTTCATTCTCCATCGCTTCAAAGGTAAATACCACGTCATCTGCGGTAAACTTCTCTCCGTCAGACCACTTTACGTCATCACGTAAATGTACGGTATACGTCAGGTTATCATCGGAAGCCTCTATGCTCTTTGCAAGAAAATAGTTAATGCCATCGGCATTATACATATACAAAGGAGAATAGATCATTTTAAGCGTCATCAGGCCAAAACGGTCACTGGTGGTGATCACGTTGACATTGGCTCCAGGATCACCGGCAATGGCATACGTGAAGGTGGAGGCAGCTTCCCCTGTTTTTGTCGTTTCCGCTCCGGCGGCTGATGTCGTTTCGCTTTCTGCACCCGGGTCTTTCCCGCCGCATGCGGTAAGACCGCCAAGCACCATAAAGGATGCAAGCAGAACTGCCGCACCTTTTGTGAATATTTTTTTCATAATTTTCTCCTTTCTTTTTTAGGCAAATCATGACGTACATGATAAATTCCTTTTTCATTGGTACCCGTCCATCTGCTAAAAAGTCAGATTTATTATATACACAACCTGGTGCTTTTTGCAACTGGTTTTGAATAATTTCCTACTTTTTTAATAGGTATACATGTTAATAGCCCTGTCTCCATTTTCTGCCTTCTGTTCCATGGAGCGCTTTTCCGGTCTTTCAGAATACAAAAATTCCGGGGCCAGCCAGCACCGGAATCACGCTTTGCGGATGGAAAAGGTCCTCTCATAAGGCGTGTAGTCATTAAAATAAATGGTATATCCGGTTTCGTTTCTCTCTTCACCGGAATAATGTCCCCCAAATTCATGGGTTCCATAACCCGGACCAATCAAAAGTTTCTGATTTCCATGGGTCAAGGTGACAAATCCGCTTCTAAGAACCATTTCTTCTCCTTTTCCGGCTTTTAAATGGAAATGTTCATTTTCCAGAATGCTTCCTGCCGGAATACAGATTTCCACCCGCAGCGGTACCCGATCCAGTCCTTCGGCTTTCACGCCAACTTCCATTCCGTCCGTTAGGGCTTTTATGGTAACGGTCATACGGATTTCACTGCTGTTTAAAATCTCCCGCTTTTTATGATCCATCTTCCACCAGTCTGACGTGTCCTGTTTCTCTTTGAATGGAAGATAATACCAGCCCTTTGCCACGGAAGTCAGCACACAGACCCCATCCCTTTCCTCCATGGTCTGGGGAATGAAGTTACGGATATCACAGTAGCTTTCCCCAATTTTCAAGGAAATCAGAGTCTCCTGGAATTTAAGATATAAAAACGCACTCTTTCCTTTTAAAATACTGTAGCCGTATTCCGGTGTCTTTCCCCGGATCACCCCTGCTTCCTGAAAATGCTTATGATAGGTGTCTAAAAATCCATAGCCCTTGAAACCATACTCCTTCATAAAATCATGGAGCATGAGGATGTGCAGACATTCCGGCGCCAAATCTCCACGTTCCCGATTATCCTTTATGATCTTATGGGCTGCCCGGTCAAAAACTGCTTCTCCGGTTTTGGCTGCCAGATAGAGATACTGGTAAAAATACTTATCCGGATGTTCCGCTTTTCCCTGATCCTGTCTTGTGGAATTTTGGGTGAAGATGGTATCATCCGGATCAATGTAGTAAAGCATCATCTTCAAATTCCGTTCCACATAGCCCAGATAGGTCTCATCTTTTGTTTCTTCATACATGGAGATCATGGCACTGTTGACGACGGCATTGTAATTTCCGGTGGAACGCTCCGCATATTCCCCTTCGTCATTGCCGTCAATTCCCTCTGCCAGATATTGCTGTGCCCTTTGGGTCAGCATTTCAGAAAGTTCGGGCTCCTCCTCCTTTATCAGATTGGCCCCCTGCATGAGAGCGGCTGTGATGGCCCAGCGGTGGTTGGGTGTATGAAAGCCGCCGGTATAAAGTGCCCTCAGAGCTTTTAAAAGCACAGAGCGGCAGCCTTTCTTTAGGTTTACAAGCTCCCCCTCCTTGGTATACATTAAAAACAACCGATACGCAGCAATCAGACGTTTAAAGCAGAAGGATGTATCCGGTGCTGATTTAAAATTGCAGGAGGGATAATCAAAACTTCCGTCCTCCCTCTGGCAGTTCCTAATAAAAATAAGGGCTGCTTCCATGGCTGTTTTTAAGGTTTCACTTTTATAATACCGGCTGTTTTCATTTAAATAGACCGAAGCCGCCTCCGCCATCGCATAGATGGTCGGCTTCACATCTAATATCGGCTGTTTCATTCCTCCATAGAAGGCATCGCCTTCCTCTGTTACCTGTATGCTCAAAAAATGGTCCACTCTTTTTTCTGCAGAATGTATCATATGCTCCATATACCGTTTCATTCTGTATCACCTCTTTTTTATTGCAGAAGGGCTGCACCGATGAGGCCCGCATCATTGCCCAGTTCTGCCACGGCAAGTCTGGTCCTGATCCGGGAGGTCCTGGCATAATCTTCCTTGTCTATAATTTCCTGCAAGGGCTTTAAAAGCAAATCTCCGGCTTTGCTGATGCCTCCTCCGATGCAGATCAGCTCCGGCTGAAAGATATTGATTAAATCCACCAGGCCGGCAGCCAGAAATTCAATGTACCGGCACAGCACCTGTTGTGCCGTCTGGTCCTGCTTCCGGACCCCGTCAAACAGTGTCTTGCCCTCTACAAGCGCAAGATCGCCCCCGCAAAGCTCCCAAAGCAGGGAATCCCGGTTCTCCTTCATGGCTTTTCTTGTCTGGGCTATGAGGGCCGTTGCAGAGGCATAGGCTTCAAAACAGCCTTTTCTTCCGCAGCTGCATGCAGTGCCGCTGCGTTCTATGAGGAAATGGCCGAATTCTCCTGCGGCATAATTGACTCCCCGAAACACACTTCCGTCAAGAATGATTCCCCCTCCGATGCCGGTTCCCAACGTGACTGCAAGCATGGATTTACTGCCCTTTCCGCTGCCGGCCAGATATTCCCCCCAGGCGGCGGCATTGGCATCGTTGTCAAACCGAATTGGTTTCCCCGGCAGCTCCTCTTCCAGCATGGGAACAATGGGTTCGTCAAAAAAACCCAGGTTGTTGGCATATTCCACCATTCCCGTATCCCGGTTGGCGGTTCCCGGAACTCCGATCCCCACCCCTTCGATGTCTTCCCATTCCATTTCTCCAAGGGCAGCCGCTTCTTTTGCAAGGCGGGCCATATCCTTTACAATCTCGCGGGCATTTCTGCCGCGTATCGTCGGAACAGACAAGCGGTTGATCAAAGAAGCATCTTCCCCGACCAGTCCTGCGGAAATGTTTGTTCCTCCAAGATCAATCCCAATATAGTACTTCATAACCCCTTCTTCCTTTCTGATTTACTCCTTTGCAGTTGTATGGTAAACCCGGATTCCCTCCACTACCTCCTGGGCACCGTCCTCCAAGGCAGTCCTATCTATACTCACGTTATAGACTATTCTATTACTCTGTCCGAAGTGCTTCAACCCGTTCTTTTGCTTTCCGGCAGAAATTCATCTGGTGTTCTTCTGCCCATCTATCCTTACATGGGGGTTTCACGGTGAAACGTTATAAAAAAAAGAAGAGACCCCCATACACCGGTAAAGGGATCTCTTTCTTTTTCGGACCGTTTTCATCAGGTACTTATAATTCTATGTTTTCCGTATTCAAAAGTGTAACATCTTCTTTGTAGAAAGGTCTCATGCTGTCCTCCACACGGATCTTTACGTGCTTCAACCGGATATCTCTTGCGTAATCCCCATAGATGCCGGAGATTTTTGTACGGATCTCTCCATCGCCCTGGCAAGGACGGATATCATATCCTTCGATGTCCCAGCGGGAAGTCTTTTCAAGGGTCAGATGAATGTTTTCAAAGCTCACATCCTCAATGTACTGATCCTCACTTCCGCGGAGAAAGATTCCGTTTTCCCCTTTGCAGGTAATATTTTGGAAATGAACGTTGCGCACCTTTCCGGCTTTTACCCCTGGTTTCCGGTCATGGACGGTGATGCAGATCGGCTCCGCCCGTCCCCACCATTCGTGGGAGAACCGTCGTGTTTCAATGGTTATATTTGAAAATACAGCATTTTCCACATCTCCCCCATCCCGAATTTGAAGGGATATCCCCCGGTTGCTCCGGCTAATGGTACAGTTTTCCACCAGAATATTGCGGAAGCTGCACTCCCCTTCGGTTCCGATCTTAATGGCTGCACTGGTGGAGATCAAGGTACAGTTGGAGATCACAATGTTCTCACACGGTCCGTACTGGTTATAGTCACCGGAATTTTTGAGAACAATGGCATCGTCTCCGCACTCAATGTGACAGCCGATGATGCGGACATTGGTGCAGTGATCCGGGTCGATTCCATCGGAATTTGCCATCTGCAAGTTGTTAATCAAACGGATTCCTTCAATAAGGACGTCGTTGCAGCCGACCAGATGAACGGTCCAGAACGCACAGTTCATCAGCTTCACGTCCCGGATGGTCAGGTGCCGGAACTTTTCTAACAGCATCAGGGGAATTCTCGGATAATAGGTTCCTTCTATATGATAGCCGGAGTTGGAACCGTAAAAAATTGTTTCATTGGCGTCAATGGTGCCAAACCCTGTGATGGCTACATTTTCCTGGTCATATCCATAGAGAAATGCGTGGAACGGTCTCCCGTTGTATTCGCTGTTTAAAAAGGAAGGAAGACCGGATTCGTGTGCCACAATCTTTCCTCCGTTGGCCAGTGGATAATAATCCTCCAAATGGTCACTGGCCTTCAAAACGGCCCCCATTTCCAGATGAAATTCCACGTTGGATTTTAACAATATGGACCCGCTGTTGTAAATATGTCCGCCCGGTAACACCACACGGCCGCCGCCTGCAAGGCTGCATGTATCAATGGCTTTTTGGATGGCTTTCGCATCATTGGCCGCCCCATCGCCCTTTGCTCCGAATTCCAATACATTATAAGTCATAATTTCCTCCCGTCTCCAATGGTGCCTAACGTATGGCAAGACTAAATTCATCCGATTTTTTCAAGTATGTCAAGAAGCGCACCATGAGCCATGGTAAAAGCCTCTTCTCCGTTTAATTTCTTCTTTTCTCCCTCACTCTGTTCCAGGGCATGGAACCCTGCAAAGTCTGCCAGATGGGGTTCCAGGGATAAAAAGCCCTCATATCCGCTTTCTTTCAAGCGCTTTAAGATTTCTTCCACCTTTCCGTCGCCCTGTCCTGCCGGAACCACGCTTCCATCCGTCCATAAGGCATCCTTAATATGAACGTAGGCGATATATGGCTTTAACCGTTCATAGGCAGCTAACGTATCCTGCTTGCACTGGACAAAGTTTGCAAAGTCAAACACCGCCTTAAAATATTCCCCATAATACTCCTTCATAAGCTCCAGACACCGGTCCGCCAGATCTCCGTAAATATCCTTTTCATTTTCGTGAAGAAGGGTGATCCGGCTGGCCCTGGCGTAATCCACAAACTTCCCCACCTGAGTGAATACTTTTCCACGGTAAGGGGCATAAGCCTCGTTCTTAGGCATGAAAAAGCTGAACATCCGGATATAGGGTGCCTCCATCTCATGAGCGATCTCCACCGTATGTTTGAAAAGCTCCATATGAGGAAGAAAATCGTCTGTGATTTTTATTTTTCCAATGGGAGAGCCTATGGAAGATAACCGGATTCCAGCGTCAAAAAGCTGTTTTTTTATCTCTTTTACTTCCGGAAGGGAATACTCCACCAGACCTTTTCCGTTGACGCCCCGCATCTCTACATAGGAGATATCCAATTTTTTCAGTACCGCGATCTGCCTTCTCAAATCCATAGTAATCTCATCCGCAAAACCGGATAGTTTTATTCCATCCCACATCTTCATCTCTCCTTTTGATCGTTTAATAGCTTCCTTCCGTATCAAAAACCACACCGCTCCCCTCTTTTTTCCGGGAAGAGGAACGTCGTTTCTCCAGTTCTTCTAAAAAAAGGTCTTCCTCAAACGGAATCTCGATGCCTTTTCCCAGCCAGCTGGACAGATGCATGGCATTTGACAGAGTCAGACCGTTGATTCCCTCCACGCCCTCCGCCACCAGCGGGGTCCCATGAAGAATTCTTCCTGCAAACGCCTTTAATACCCCCATATGCTGTTCATTAAGGCCATCGGTTTCAATCTCCGTGACCGTACATTCCGGCTTATCAAATCCGCCCTTAGCGGTCTTGCAGAAGGTCCGTTCATTTTCTGCCAGTTTATAAAGGGTGAGCTTCTCATTTTCACAGACCAGTTTTCCCATCTCCAAAGTCACTTCAAACCGGTTGGTTCCGGGCGCATCTGCGGTGGTGGTGACAAATACTCCGGTGGCGCCGTTGGGATATTCCAGATATGCGGTGACATCATCCTCCACCTCAATGTCATGCCATTTCCCGTTGTGACAGAAGGCATGTACCTTTTTTGGCATTCCACAGATCCACTGGAGAAGGTCCATATTGTGGGGACACTGGTTTAACAGCACACCGCCGCCCTCTCCGTCCCAGGTGGCTCTCCAGCTTCCCGAATCATAATAGGACTGGGTCCGGTACCAGTCCGTCACGATCCAGTTGACTCTTTTTATGGCCCCCAGTTCCCCGCCGGTCACCAGCTCATGCATCTTCCGGTATATGCAGTTGGTTCTCTGATTAAACATCATGCCAAATACCCGGTCGCTTTTCCGGGCGGCTTCGTTCATTTCTCTTACCTGCTTTGTATACACTCCAGCCGGTTTTTCACACATGACATGAAGGCCATGCTCCAACGCGTAAATGGTCAGCTCCGGATGCTGATAATGAGGAACTGCGATAAGAACCGCATCACAGACTCCCGCTGTAATTAAATCTTTTCCTTCCTCATAAACAGCCGCTGTTTCCGGTAAATTTTCTTTTGCCCATGCTCTTCTCGCTTCGCTGCGGTCCGCAATTGCAGTGATTGCAATCTCCGGGACCTTTCCCTGTAAAATATTTTTGCAATGTCCGGTTCCCATATTTCCGATTCCGATGATTCCAAGTCTTACTTGATTCATTCTTATCTCTCCTTATTCCTGGCAGAATCATAAATGTCCATCATGGTATAAAAGGTATTCTCAACCGAAGGAAGATCGTTTAAATAAGCCGTTTTTTCAGCCAGGCACCGGTAAAAGTCCCGAATGCAGGCTTCATGCCCGCTGCCCCAGTAGGCTTTTCCCAAAACCGATGCACCTGGCGCCTTCCAGCAGTCAAACTCCTCCTGCTCCCAGGTCCGGGAAAAGACAGAATTTCCCTCTACGCGCACAACCCCCTTTTCACCAAAAAGCTCCATCAGGACAGGCGCATCAAATCCGTAAGCGGTGGTGGCATAAAAGCTGGCTCTTACGGGGTCGTCTTCCTCCGTAAATTCCATATAAGCCTCCATGGTATCCTCCACCTCCACAACCCCTTTTAAGTGGTGGTTGCTCATGGCGGCTTCTGTTTTTACAGGCTTTCCAAGGAAGGTGAGCAAAAGGTCCAGGGTATGGATGGACTGATTGATAAGGACTCCGCCTCCCTCGGTCTGAAGGCCGCCTCTCCAGCCGCTTTCCGTGTAATAAGCCGGCCCCCGGTTCCAGGTAACAAAAGCCCTTCCCCCTCTTAGCCTGCCTAACATCCCTCCCTCCAATATCTCCTCCACCTTTTTTGTGGTCTCATTATACCGGTTTTGAAAACAGATCCCAAGCCTTCCCCTGCTTTCTTTTTCCGCTGCCAAAAGCACTTGAAACTGAGCCTTTGTTATGGCGGGAGGCTTTTCCATAAAGGCAGAGAGCCCCTTCTTTAACCCCATGACTGCCATGGGCACGTGGCAGTCATGGGGGGTGCAGATGTGGATTACATCAAGTGCTTCCTTTTCAACCATCTCCTCCAAAGACCCGTAGACAGCCGCTTTTCCCTGGGTAAAGGAATCCGAGAATTCTTTTGCCCGTTCCCTTTTGATATCTGCTACCCCGCAAAGGCTCACCCCTTCTATTCCCGTAATGCACATGGCATGGACCCTGCCAATGCTCCCGCAGCCGATCACCCCGACCCGAACCATGCTTTCATCCCCTTTTCTTTTTTCTGTTTCTATGATAGATTAATTATATACTCTTTTTCACGCAATTTGTTTGCGTAGATTGACTAGAAACATGCACCAATTGCTTTTTACAGGAGGACCTGATGAAAAAAGAAAGCTTATACGATTACAGTGAATTTTCCGAGCCCTTCAGCTGCGATTTTACCACCAGCCAGGCCGCAGGAAATGTGGATTTTCACATGCATAACAGCCATGAGATCTACCTTCTTTTAGACGGCCACATCCAGTATTTTGTGGAAAATTCCTGCTATGAAATGAATGCCGGAAACTTGATTCTTTTTTCCAACCACGAAATCCACAAAGCGATTAACGGGAATCACGAACCCTTTACCCGTCTGGTCATTCACGTGAATCCCGCATTTATCCGTCCATACTGTACGTCCAACACCAACCTTTTGGATTGTTTCCACCGAGATCCCGGAGTCAATAATCTGGTACTGCTTTCCAAGCCGGAATACGAGAAGCTCCTTGCCATGGCCCAAACTCTGAATCAGGCACAAAAAAATCACTGCTCCTACGGCAGTGATTTAACAGCACTTACAACCTTGCTTCAAATTCTCATACTCATCAATCAAACCTGGAAAAAGACCGGTTTAGGAACGACTTCTCCAAGGCCCCACAAAGCCCAGGCCATTATGCGCTATATTGACAAAAACTTAACGGCCCCCATGACCCTGGACTCCATTTCAAACGCCCTTTCCCTGGATAAATATTATTTGAGCCATTTATTCAAAACCGAAACCGAAAGCAGCATCTTTCAGTACATCGTGGTGAAACGGGTGGCTCTGGCAAAAGAACTGCTCTTAAAGGGACATACGGTTTCCGAAGCCTGTCACTTATCCGGGTTTCATGATTATTCTAATTTCATCCGCACCTTCCGTCAGACCACCGGCTGTACGCCGGGGCAGTTCAAGCGGCTGAATCAGTAACGAAACGCTTGAAAGACCGGTTATTTCATCTTATATACGGGGTCTGCAGGATATCCTCCCCGGAGCTTCTGCATTCCCCGCTGCACCGCATCCTTTGACTGCTTCCAGTCCGCTTCCTTATTCATATAATCGAATTTCTCAATAAACCAGTCTACATCCTCTGAGACCCGTTCCATATTCTTTTCCATGAGCGAAAAGAGAAGGGGATAGAATTCTTTTCGTTCCCCGTCACTTAAATACCGGTCTGCCCCGCTGCACAAATCCCCGAAGTGGTGAAGGCAGAACCCCTTGCTGTTACTGACTTTTGTGCGGAATCCGGAATCATTTCTGTAAAGGTGGAAAAAGGTTTCCAAAAAGCGGTCATACCGTTTGGAAAAACGGTCACAGATATAGCAGGTCTTTTCCTTGGAGGAAACCCAGTCACTAATGGCATTGGTACCGCCGGATTTCTTAATCAGCCGGTCCCTGATGGAAGTCTTTTGTGGAGCAAAGTCTTTGAATTCTTCCTTCATCTCCTTGAGCATTTTCTTATAATAGGTCTTTAAAATCCAGCCGTTGCCCAGCGCATTGCCGTAATCAAACATCTTCTTTTGATGGATGCGGCAAAATCCCTCCCGGTCCGTACTCTCTCTGGTGTCGCTTTCCATGTAAGAGGCACAGGACCCCAGAACAAAATCTAAAAGCTCCTGCTCCACCTTCCGTTCCAGAAAGCAGAACGGGCATTCGTCCTCCGCATCCATGGCGTCATTCAACGGTATTTCATACAATTTTTCCTTCATCCCTTTTCCCTCCTCCGAGCCAAAAACGGCTGTGCAAAGGGATATCCCCTTACACAGCCTGTCATTTATCATGCATACTCCCAATAAAAACTATTTCTATTTTACCTGCACCGGAGGAGGTTGTCAATGGCGGCGATGACGTTCGTTCCGCTTAACCTATTCCTCATTCAAAACAGAACCTCCATTGCTGGCAATCACGTCTTGGTACCAGCGGAAGGATTTTTTTCTGGTCCGTTTGTAGCTTCCGTTGCCGTAATCATCACAGTCCACATATACCATCCCATACCGTTTGCTCATCTGGTTGGAGGAATTGGACACGAGATCAATACAGCCCCAGCAGGTATAGCCCATTAAATCCACGCCGTCAATGGTTACCGCATCATACATGGTCTTAATGTGTTCCGCCATATAATGGATTCTATAATCATCCTGTATACTTCCATCTTCCTCCACTTTATCGCTGGTTCCCAATCCATTTTCAACGATAAACAGCGGGAGACGGTACCTGTCATATAGATCCACCATGGAAATCCGAAGTCCGGTAGGGTCGATTTGCCAGCCCCATGGACTGGATTTTAAATATGGATTTTTAATGGCTGCAGCGGTATTTCCCTCCGCCACTTCAAGGCCGGTTGTATCAACCGCAGAACAGGAGGAAGAATAATAGGAGAATGAAATAAAATCAACCGGATAACTTTTTATAATTTCATCATCCCCTAATTCCTTTTTGATGGAAATGTTCTTTGACTGATAAAGCGCCTTCAAATAAGCCGGATATTCTCCAAATACCTGCACATCTGCAAAGGCCAGGGTGGCTCTCATATCCTGCTGTGCCTTTAATACATCCTCAGGCTTGCAGGAATATGGATAAAAGGTCAGCTTGGTCAGCATACAGCCTACCTTGGAATCCGGAATGATTTCATGACATAGCTTGGTGGCAAGGGCACTTGCGACAAACTGATGGTGCATGGATTGATAAATCGCCTGTTCAAACGCCTCATGGCTTTCAAAATGGTCTTCAATCAAACCGCCTGTCATAAACGGATGTCTGATCACGCTGTCTATTTCATTAAAAGTAAGCCAATATTTCACCTTGTCCTTATAGCGTCTGCAGATGGTTTCCACATATCTCACAAAAAAATCTATGGATTTCCGGGAATACCATCCATTGTATTCCATAACAAATGCCAGCGGCGGCTCATAATGTGACATCGTCACCAAAGGCTGGATATCGTACTTTAAAAGCTCATCAAATACCTGATCGTAGAATTTAAGGCCTTCCTCGTTTGGTTCTGATTCATCTCCCCTGGGAAAGATTCTGGACCAGGCAATCGACATGCGGAATACCTTAAAGCCCATCTCAGCCATCAACGCAATATCTTCCTTATAGTGATGATAGAAATCAGAACCGTGACGTTTGGGGTAATAAGTGGTATCCGTAGTTTTCATGGCCTCTTCAATATCTTTTGACGTAATCTCCCACTGCTTCTGCATATCCTGAACATCCACATCGGGTTTGAATCGGGTCACATCAGCGGTGGAAAGCCCTTTTCCGCCCTCATTCCAACCACCTTCAAACTGGTTAGCGGCTGTAGCACCGCCCCAGAGAAACCCTTCTTTAAACTGTCTCATCCAATCTTCCTCCTTGCTTTTACTTACGGGAAACTGTCATAATCCTCTCTCCAAATGATACATAATCACCTGCCTTTTTGTCAAAGCTCAAAATACGATCCTTATCCAAAATCAAAACCGGTGTGATCATATCGTAGGTTTTCTTTAATTCGTCCAGCTCAAACCGGATCAGCTTATCGCCCTGACGAACCTCCTGGCCCTGTTTTACAAAAGCCTCAAAATTGCTTCCGTTCAACTGAACCGTATCCAGCCCAATATGGATTAATACCTCCAAACCGTCAGCAGATGCAATCCCAATGGCATGATTGGTTGGAAAAAGGCTCGTAACCGTACCGTTTATGGGCGCATACACCATTCCTTCACTGGGAATCACTGCAATTCCATCCCCAAGAACACGGGAAGAAAAAGTCTCGTCACTGACGGAGGATAAATCTGCGATCCGACCGCTGACAGGAGCCATGATCTGGGTCCCCGTTGCAGCTTTTTCCTCCGTCACCTCCGGCTTTTCCAGGACGATTGCCAGCCCAAAGGCTGACACGATACTGATGAACATTGCAATCAAAACATCCGGCACATTGGATTGAAAATATAACGGCAGACTAACGATGCTGGAGCTTGCAAAGCTTACCAGACGGAACCCGGTCATGGAAATATATCCGGCTCCCAAAGCTCCCCCCAAACACGCCGCTAAAAATGCCTTTTTATACCGGATCAATATTCCGTATAAGGCTGGTTCTGTAATACCCATGATTGCGGAGAAGCTGGAAGATATAATCAAAGATTTCTGTTCACTTTTCTTTGTTTTAAAATACATGGCCGCAGTTGCACCAAATTGTGCCATGGTGGACATAAACATGGTTGGCAGCAGCATATCATACCCCAGTTCCGCCAGATTCTGGAATATAACCGGTGTAAACCCTTGATGCATTCCCGTCATAACCGTAATGGGCCGTATCAAAGCCATGATAAATCCTGCCACAAATGAGTTTACCGTGAATAAATAAGTAATGAATTTTGTAAGAGCCGAACCGGCATAGTTTCCCATCGGTCCCAATACGATCAGTTCGAGAGGAACCATAATAAGAAGCACCACCGTAGGCGTAAATATGACCTTCATAACATTTGGCATATGCTTATCCACAAAACGGTACACATAGCTTAAAATCCACACGCCAAGTACAATTGGAATAACCGAATACGTATAGTTGACCACACGCACCGGAAGTCCAAAGAACCCTACGGAAGTCAGCTCCCCTGCCGTTGCGAGATTTAACAGGGTCGGATGCAGCAGGGCGGCCGCAAGAGCAACGGCAAGTGTGATATTTGTCTTAAATATTTTCGCACTGGATACTGCCAGGAAAAACGGAAGAAAGTAGAAAATACAATCTGCCATCATGTTAAACAGCTGAAACGTATAACTATCCTGGGAAACCAACCCCATAGCCTTTAAAAGAGCGATAATCGCCTTCAGCATACCTGCCCCGGCGATGCCGGGAATAACAGGAATGAATATTCCGGAAAGCACATCCAGGAACTTTGAAATGATCTTCTTATTGTTACCGTTTCCGTCCCCGTCCTCTTGTTCTTCGCTGGTTCCTAAAAAGGAAGCCACCTCCGTGTAAATGGACCCTACCTGAGGACCAATGATGATCTGAAGCTGCTGATTCTGAATCTGGGCCCCAAGGATTCCTTTTATTGCTTTTATATCCTCCAGCTGTATCTTATCATTATCTTTCAGATTGAGCCGTAATCTTGTCATACAATGTGCGGCTCTTGATATATTTTCTTTTCCACCAACCAACTCAATTATCTTTTTTGCTAATTCCTTATTTGTCATATGTCTATCCCCTTATAAACAAACATGAACCTTCATATAGTTTCCTGGTTCCTTTTCAATGGATCTTATCATTTCCGGAGCCTCTTCCATGGTTGTGATGCAGGTCAGTATCTTCCGCACATCCACAGCGCCGGAATGGATCAGTCTGATCGCCTCTTCAAATTCATTTGCACTTGTCCTCGCTCCCCTGATATCTACTTCCTTCTTTGTAATAACATCCGTCGGTATGGGCGTTTCCGTTTTCGGCCAGCCGGTAAGCGTGATACGTCCGGCATTTGCAACATAATCAAGCGTCGAACGAACCGCCGCATTCGCTCCGGAGCACTCCATCACAAGCTCTGCTTTTCTTCCGTTTGTATATTCCAGAATCTTTTCTTCTGCATTTTCTTTTGATGGATTGATAACATAACCCACCCCCGCATCCTTTGCCATTTTAAGACGCTCATCTACCGGGTCGATCACGATGGGAACCGCCTGATAAGCGATGGCAGACATGGCAGCCAGCATTCCTATGGGTCCTGCACCAATAACCACTACATGCTCCCCTGCTTTCAGCTCACCTCTGTGAAGTCCATGAAGAGCTATGGTCAGCGGTTCTGCAATCGGGGCTAATTCCCAATCCATATCATCCGGTAATTTCCACAGCATATCCTCCGGATGGGTAACATATTCCGCCATTCCTCCTTCTACGTGAACCCCAAGCACCTTTAAATCCGTACAACAGTTTGTCCGCCCGATGGAACAAGGATAGCAGCGGCCACAGTATAGATAAGGGTCTAAAATCACTTTGTCCCCCACGTTAAGCCCTCTCTTGTTATTGGGGGATATTTGAAGAATTTCTCCTGCCACTTCATGTCCGATGATCCGTGGGTATGTGACCAAAGGATTTGTCCCGCGAAAAGCCCCAATATCGCTTCCGCAGATTCCAGCCGATTTTACTCGAATCAAAGCCTCCTGCTCTCTGCGGTGAGGCATTGGTATATCCACACACTCTGCTACCCATGGCTTCTCATATTTTATTGCTTTCATTTTGATCTCCTTTGCACGAAACTCCGCAGAGAAATTCCATTGCATTGCATTTCCCTGACTCTGGTTCCTTACCAGTATCCTGCAGAAAGTACTGGTTCAGACAGTACACACCAGGTATTCTCAATTTCCCCCCGATCAGAAAACCGCCTTCTCTTTAAATCGTATCCGTCAGGAAAAAATCAATTCCCTAAATGCCACAATTCTTCCACTTTCTGCAATACTCCTTCTGGTACCACTCATTTTTTCTTCACTTATTTGAAATATAAAATTATTTCATTGCAACCGGTTGCAATCATATTTAAAGATTATCAGATTAAAACGTCTACGTCAATTATATTTTCTTCCAATCTTTTTTCTACTTTTTTGTGCAGTATATACAATTATTTTAATAATATAAAATTATTTTATGCAACCGATTTCAATATAATTTATCAATGTAAAAGCATTATCCTTGATATTTGGGGAAAGGAACAGGAATTACGTTCCAATATGATTTCAGACACGCGGATGGGGGACGATTGTTATGAACACGAAATGAATATAAAAACCTTCCAAATAAAACAAAAAAGGGTATATGCCGCTTTTCAGCATATACCCTTTAAAATAATTCATGTGTCACCACGGAGAACGCACCGAATTCTCCCTATTCCTATTACACCTTAAACCGGTATCCCACGCCCCAGATCGTCTCGATATACTGGGGTTTGGCCGTATTGAATTCGATCTTTTCCCTGATCTTCTTAATATGAACCGTGACGGTGGCAATATCCCCAATGGATTCCATATCCCATATTTTATTAAACAATTCTTCTTTGGTAAATACGTGATTGGGATTCTGAGCAAGGAAGGTTAAAAGGTCAAACTCTTTGGTGGTAAAGTTCTTCTCTTCCCCGTTGATCCATACCCTTCTTGCGGTCTTATCAATCTTAAGTCCCCGGATCTCAATGATCTCGTTATCCGGCATTCCGCTGCCGATCAGCCGTTCATAGCGGGCCAGATGGGCTTTCACACGAGCCACCATCTCACTGGGACTGAACGGCTTTGTAATGTAGTCGTCCGCACCAAGGCCTAATCCACGAATCTTATCAATGTCTTCCTTTTTGGCAGAAACCATAATGATGGGAGTGTTCTTCACCTCTCTCACCTTCCGGCAGATTTCAAAGCCATCCACTCCGGGAAGCATTAAATCCAGAATGAGCAGATCAAAATCCTCATTAAGGGCAAGGGTCAGGCCTTCCCTTCCGTCATTTTCAATCTCAACTTCAAATCCGCTGAGTTCCAGATAATCCTTTTCCAGCTCTGCAATGCTTATCTCATCTTCCACAATCAGTATTCTGCTCATTCCTGTATAACCTCCTGATATTTTCTTAATACAAAATGGATCTCGGTTCCAATGCCTTCCTTACTGCTGGCCCATATCCTGCCCCCATGATCTTCAATGATTTTCTTAACAATGGACAATCCGATTCCGCTTCCTCCCTGAGAGGAATTCCTGGAGGAGTCCGTACGGTAGAACCGGTCAAAAATATTAGGAAGGTCCTTCGCAGGGATGCCCCTGCCGTTATCCTCAATGCCTACCTGTATAAAATCTCCCGCATCCTTGATCCGAATGTTGATGATTCCATTCTTCTTATCCATATACTTAACAGAATTGCTGATAATATTATTGATGACACGCCGAAGCTGTTCCGCATCCGCAATGATCTCCACATCTTCATCCACATAGTTGAAATATCCCAATTCTATGCTGCGGGCTTCCATCTCCATCCCCACCTCATCCACACAATCCCTGAAATAATTGGATACGCTGAGTTTTGAAAAGGTATAAGGGATCTTATTGGTATCAATCTTGGAATAAAAGGTCAGTTCATCAATCAGCTTATCCATATCATTGGCTTTGTTATAAACTGTCCTGATATACCGGTCCAGCTTCTCCGGAGAAGATGCCACTCCATCAATGATCCCCTCCACATAACCTTTGATGGCAGTAATGGGAGTCTTTAGATCGTGGGAAATATTGCTGATCAGTTCCTTATTTTCTTTATCGTACTGGATTTTCTCTTCCGCGGATTCCTTTAAACGAATCCGCATCTCTTCAAAATCCTGGCAGAGCTGTCCGATCTCATCATCCTCTTCAATCTCCAGTGCAAAATCCAGATTGCCGTCCCGGATATTCTTGGTGGCAACTTTGAGCCTTCCCAAAGGACTGATGACCGACCGGTATACCCACATCATAAGGATGGCATCGGTAAATACGATGATCATAATTCCTGCAAGAATCATCTCCCACATCATGATCCTGATCTCCGGAAGCAGTCCATCCACATTGGAAACAATAAACACACTTCCTTCTCCTCCGTCAGGAAAAAGAAAATCAATCTGCTTTACCAGATGCTGGGTCTCACCGTCCAGATAGATGGCTCCGTCCAGAGTGCTGTCGATCTCCTCATATTTGGGAAGCTGATCGTATAATCCCTGGGTAACATGGCTGTTGCCATCGTAAATCAAAGAATCTCCCTTGCGAACGATCACATAGGCATACTTCTCCGCCAGAGATGCATTCAGTTTATTTAAATATTCGATATTATTAAATTGTCCCGGGTCGTTATGAAGAACCTGACTGACTTCCTTTATCTCCTGGCTGGTCAGGCGGTTGAAGATCTGAATGGTGTTGCCGGAAACAAGATCTACCTGATCGGTCAGATTATAAGCTTTCCGAAAAGCATTCTTCTGGTAACTGACCAGTCCTGTAACCACGCAGAGTATCAGGACAAAGGGAATCACCGTGATAATCATAAACGCAACCACCAAACGGGTTTTTAATCGTAATTTCACGTCTCTCGCCTCTCTTATTATAACAAGCTGAAATACATAACAAAAATATCATAGAATGTAATGGTATTATAACACACAACGGCCAGAGAATTTATAAAACAATTCTAAAATTTAAAAAGCCGCTGCAAATGGAAATTTCCCATGTTGCAGCAGCTTTTTATGATTCCATAATCGGTTTTATAAATATTTCTTTAAAAGTTCTGTCTTGTCAAGCTTCTCCCAGGGCAGATCCAGATCATTTCTTCCAAAATGTCCGTAAGCCGCGGTCTGCTTGTAGATCGGACGGCGTAAATCCAGCATTTTGATGATTCCTGCAGGACGCAGATCAAAGTTTTCACGGATGATCTCCACCAGCTTTTCGTTGCTTAATTTACCGGTGCCGAAGGTATCCACCATAACAGACGTGGGGTGAGCCACACCGATGGCATAGGAAAGCTGGATCTCACACTTGTCGGCCAGACCTGCGGCTACGATGTTCTTAGCCACATAACGGGCTGCATAAGCCGCGGAACGGTCAACCTTGGTGCAGTCCTTTCCGGAGAACGCACCGCCGCCGTGACGGGCATAGCCGCCGTAGGTGTCCACAATGATTTTACGTCCGGTCAGACCGCTGTCACCCTGAGGTCCGCCGATTACAAAACGTCCGGTTGGATTGATAAAGAATTTTGTATCTTTGTCTACCAGTTCTTTGGGCAGAATCTCGTCAAACACATACTTTTTGATATCTTTGTGGATCTGTTCCTGGCTTACGTCTTCGTCATGCTGGGTGGATAACACAACTGCATCAAGGCGAATCGGTTTTCCAGCTTCGTTATACTCAACGGTTACCTGAGTTTTCCCGTCCGGACGGAGATAGGTCAGTGTCCCGTTCTTACGGACCTTTGTAAGCTGACGAGCCAGCTTGTGAGCCAGTGCAATGGGATATGGCATATATTCTTCGGTCTCATTGCTTGCAAAACCGAACATCATTCCCTGATCGCCTGCACCGATGGCATCAATTTCTTCGTCAGACATTTTATTTTCTTTTGCTTCCAGAGCACGGTCAACGCCTAAGGCGATGTCCTTGGACTGTTCATCAAGAACCACCATAACACCGCAGGTCTCGCTGTCAAATCCGGATTTTGCACTGTCATAACCGATTTCCTTTACGGTCTGGCGTACAATCTTCTGAATGTCCACATAGGCGTGAGTGGTGATCTCTCCCATAACCATGACAATTCCCGTTGTGGTACAGGTCTCACATGCCACGCGGCTCATGGGGTCCTGCTTTAACAGTTCGTCAAGAATGGCGTCTGATATCTGGTCGCACATTTTATCCGGATGCCCTTCGGTTACTGACTCGGATGTAAACAATAATTTTTCCATGTTGAAATTCCTCCTTTATTTTACATGGGGGAATAACAAAAAGAAAAGTCCGCAGCAAATGCGGACTTGATAAACTGTATCAAATCCTCTTATTGCTCGATTTCTCGCTCAGGTTGGCACCTTCCGGTCTCATTGAAAAACGAAACACTTTCATCTGACAGGGGTTGCCGTGACTTCATAGATCCTTTGTATCTCCATCACTCTGAATAAGGGATATTACGTACTTTTCATTTGTTATTCAATTGTAAGGTACTTAATTTGCACCTATATTCTAACCTATTCAGAATCGGCTGTCAAGTGTATTTCCAACGCAGATTTACCGGTCTTCCCACAAGGTTTCCGGATAAAGACCGGACTTTTTCAGTTCCTTGATTGCTTCTACCACAGCAGCCTTATCTTCTTTATACGTCACTCCATACCAGCGGTCCGGACTCCTTAAAACAGTTACCTCTGCTTTTCCTTCTTTCAGCAGCGCATCCACCACAAACGGAAGGAAATATTCGCATTTTAAAGGATTCTCCTGTCCTTCTTTCTCTAAAAAGGCCGTAAAACGGTTGGAAAGCTCCGTTAAGATACTGCTGGTAAATCCCCATAAATTCATGGAAACAATGGTTTCCCTTCCAAGCTCTGACCAGCTTCTGCCGTCATCCTCCGTATATTCTGCGATTTCCCCATGCTTTTCAATCCTGGTACGCTCGTGGATATCCAAAAGTCTGCCCTTTTCATCGGTGGTGCATACTCCTCTGGCTACGTGGCCATTCTCCGTCAGAGTATTATAAAGCTCATAGCCAATCATGGCATAATGATATAAATCATCATCTGCCGTTTTCGTCAGCTGGTTATATATGGTTTCAAACGCACTTCTTCCGTAATAGTCATCCGCATTAATCACAGCAAAGGGTCCGTCAATCACGTCCTTGCAGCAAAGAATCGCATGTCCGGTTCCCCATGGCTTTACTCGTCCTTCGGGTACTTTATAGCCCTCCGGAAGCCTATCCAGCTCCTGATAGACATACTGAACCTTAACATACTTTGACAGCCGGTTTCCGATGTGCTCTTTAAATTCTTTTTCAATGGATTTTTTAATGATAAAAATAACCGTTTCAAATCCGGCTTTCACCGCATCGTATATGGAAAAATCAATGATCTTATTTCCCCAGGCATCCACAGGATCAATCTGCTTTAATCCTCCGTAACGGCTTCCCATACCTGCTGCCATGATTACCAGAACCGGTTTTTGATTCATTCCTGTTACCTCCGCTCGTTTGTTTTGTGTCCCTGCCATTTTAGCACGGAACCAGCCTGGTGTCCATAGAGGAAAGCAGCCTCCAATTCCCTTACCCGCAAAAAAGGAACCTGTCCCCATCGGACAGATTCCCTATCATACTTTACATTAACAGCCGGCTTAGCCAACCTTTAATTTAAATTTCTTCGCTTCCTTTTCGGAATCAACTTTTTCAATCATAGCACCAAGGCCCTGAAGCTTTTCTTCAAAGCATTCGTAACCTCTCTGAATATAACCGATCTCATCCACCACGGTATATCCATCTGCTGCCAGTCCTGCAATTACAAGAGCTGCACCTGCACGAAGGTCGGGAGCATTGACATACGCACCGGTAAATGCTTTCACTCCGTCAATAACAGCTACATTCCCTTCCACCTTCACGCAGGCTCCCATGCGTGAAAGCTCATCCACATAGCGGAAACGGTTCTCAAAAATGCTCTCCGTTACCACACTGGTGCCGTTGGCCAGTGCCAGAGTGACTGCAATCTGAGGCTGCATATCGGTAGGAAATCCCGGATAGGGAAGGGTCTTTACATCTGTGTGTTTTTGATTGCTCTTCCCGACCACGCGGACCGCATCATCAAATTCCACAACTTCACATCCCATCTCTAAAAGCTTCGCAGTAATTGCCTCCAAATGCTTGGGGATGACATTTTTTACCATCACATCTCCGCGGGTAATCGCTGCGGCACACATAAAGGTACCTGCTTCGATCTGATCCGGTATAATGGAGTATTCCGTTCCATGAAGCTTTCTTACGCCGCGAATCCTGATGGTATCCGTACCGGCGCCTTTGATGTTGGCTCCCATGCTGTTTAAAAAGTTGGCAACATCCACTACATGCGGTTCCTTGGCCACATTCTCAAGGATAGTCTGTCCTTCTGCAAGGGTTGCCGCCATCATCACATTAATGGTAGCTCCAACACTCACTACATCGAGATAGATATGGCTTGCCACTAAATCAATGGCATGAGCGATTACGGCGCCGCGTTCGATCTTAACTTCTGCCCCAAGAGCACGAAATCCTTTTAAATGCTGGTCAATGGGTCTGCTTCCAATGTTACAGCCTCCCGGAAGAGGAACCTGGGCACTTTTATACTTGCCCAGCATGGCCCCGATAAAATAATAGGAAGCCCTGATTTTACGGATATACTCATCGTCAACCGAAACCTCTCGGATGGTTCCTCCATTAATACGGACGGTATGTCTGTCGATCCGTTCTACTTTTGCCCCGATTTCTTCAATTGCCTCCAGTAAAACATTTATATCCCGGACATCGGGTAAATTATCGATAAGAACATCGTCATCTGTCATGATAGCTGCTGCCAGAATTCCCAAAGCGGCATTCTTTGCTCCGCCGATGGTCACTTCACCGACCAGGGGATTTCCGCCCTTCATAATATACTGCTCCATTTCACACCTCTGATTATTATGTTATCTATTAAATAATTCTTACATTTTTCTAATTAGCCTTTAATGATTATAACATATCTTACGGATTTGTAAAGAGAACGGACTTTCTTATTCTGTGATTATCCCGCAGACAAAGTCATTTCCCTGTCCCGTGAAGTAAGCAGATGCATCATTCATGCCCATCTTCTGGGTGTCTCCGGTCTCCGGATTGAACAGCGTCACGTTATACTGGTCATAGCCGGAGATAAGTAGATATCCTCCCTGTCCGGTATAAGCAGCAACAGGACAGCCCTTTCCTACAAAGTAAAGGATCTGGTTCAGCGTGCACCCTCTGGCGTCGATCAAACGTACCCCCTTTTTGCGGGCCATGGTTCCATCAAAGTCAGCCAGATGGTTTAAAAAAACCGCTCCCGTTTTTAACGGGTCCTTCATCGTGCGGATGGGCGGCCGGTTCACCCGGTTCCATAAAATCTCCTGATTCTGGTCGGTCACGACTCCCATTTTATCATAGGCAAGGGCAAGCGCATCCGTAAAATCCCGCCGGCTTCCAAGAAAACGTCCGCTGCCGTAGGCATAATACCGGTTTTCCCTGGTCGTTTGATTGCCCTTCAGCTCTACGACCTCCGTGGTTTCATAAGCGACTTTTTTAGGAACCGTGATCTTTACCTGCTTGCTTTCCATTTCTTTGTCCAGCTGGACAAAATAAAGCTTTTTCCGGTCATCGGAAGCAAAGGAGCCGATTCCTGCCATGTCTGCGTCGGAAAGTTCCTGGTTGCAGACAATGGTGTCCCGTTTGGACGCAGCATAGGACTGTTCCCCGCTCCTGACCG
Source organism: Lacrimispora sinapis (assembly GCF_043633585.1). Taxonomy (NCBI): domain Bacteria; kingdom Bacillati; phylum Bacillota; class Clostridia; order Lachnospirales; family Lachnospiraceae; genus Lacrimispora; species Lacrimispora sinapis. Next base: position 3,426,085 of record NZ_CP141832.1, read on the forward strand.
CCTGGGTCAAATGAATGCGGCTGTCGTCAACGGAAACGTCTGAAATATAAACATTCTCCTGCTCGTATTCTTTAACGATCTTCCCGCTCTGATCCATGATCTCGATGCGGCGCATCGGGGCATCCATGATCCGCCCGTTCTGCACCCATACATCCCCATCGCCGGCGATGCCATAGATGAAGTCATCTCCTACAAATCCAAGAGGTCTGTATAAATCCTTTTCTCCTCCGCCTATCTCTCTTTTTTTCCCCGTATCCAGGTCCATCAGGTGGATCGTCCTGGCGCCATATGCATCGCTGCCCTCCTGCCATGCAAAATGGCGTTCCGTACCGCTGACCGCATATCCGCCTTCCATCAGGGAATCTGCAAGAACCATATATTCATTGCTGTTTAAATCAATGCCGTATACCGACCGGTCAGCCATTAAATAAAGCATTCCGTTGGTCCCTAAATGTGCAAGCTGGTCTACTTCCTCCTTCAGCATCTCAAAGGATAAGGTGACAGGGGTGAAAAAATGTTCCTCAATGGCATTATTCTGGCTGCTGTACTGATACATGGCGATTCCCATGCTTCCTTCATGGATTCCACGGTTCATATACCCATAGACCAGAAAATCCACGTCTCCATTATCTCTGACCGACAGGATTTTAATGTCGTGCTGGTCATAGCCGCTCCGCAGTCCGTCATCGCCTTTGCTGCGGAAGGAAAATACCTTTACGCCATGTCCGCCCTTCTGGTCAAAGGTCCATAAATCCCGGTTGACCACATAGGCGATCTGATTGCCTGAAGGACTTTTTGCTGTATGGACCTCGTCCGGATTGGTGATTCCCAAAAGAATCCGTTTTCCGGAGAACAACTCCTTTTGTCCGGAAAAAATCTGGTTGGTATCCCGTTCAAAATCCATTAAATAGATTCTTCTGCTGTCCCACTTCATGGTGAAATTGTCTTCCACCTCATATAGCTCTTTTTTGTCTCCTTCTTCCCCGCGGGTGACCTGATACTTCAGCTGAACGCTGCACATGATCCCGTTTAAATCCTTTAGGGTGACCCGGATATCGCCAACCGGAGCAACGGCAAGCCCGCCCCAGGTCAGCTGGGAAAAGCTGGACCGTATGGTTACATGGCCAAGTGAGCTGTTATCCTCGGTATCACTGGTTTCCAGATAGGTGGTAAGCTCTTTTGCCTGATCGTAATGAAAGGTCTTATTGGTAAAATCAACCGCAAAATCAATCATGTCTTTTGCGTTGGTGCTGTCCGTCCACATGATCCTTGTATAGTAAAGAAGCTGTCCCTTATCCGATGTGTCAAGCGTAAGGACCAGCAAATATTCCTTGTCCTTTGTGAGAAGATTTTGGATGGGAAGTGTGGCGGTGACCCCGCTTTCTCCCTGGTTCCACGTATCAATGGTGGTCCGTTCCACCAGACGCTCCATGTCAAGGCTGCGGACTTCATAGCTGATGCCCTTAATGCTGCCGCTGTAGTCCCCGATGTGAATGTTCAAGGACCGGTCGGAAGGAAGAACGGTAAGCGCTTCCCTGGCTACGGTCTGCTTCATATCCTGGGTATACCCGTGAAGCAGATTCATCTTCCGCCCAAACATCTCCGTGGACACAACCGGCAGGGAAGCTTCATCCATAGAGGTATATACCATTACATCTTTTTTTTCCGTATTTTTTTGATTCCACATAAAATAAACTGCGATTGCTGCAACAAAAACCGCAGATAAAATCCCAACTTTCTTCAATAATCGACTCATATCAAACATCCTTTGTTTTTCCATTCTATCTTCTTATTGTATACAAATATGGTCAAAACTACAATGAAAACTTTCTTAAACATTCGTTAATCCAGGCGATATAAATAGAGCCGCAGCTCTGCAGGTAATTTTTTACCCACAGTGCCTCGGCTCTGTCTTTTTTTATCTGCAGCGTCCCGAGCCGCATCTTCTGCGATGCATTTCGTTTAGTAGAAGTACGGATACAACGTCATTTAACCAGACGTTATGTTTGTGTGGCGGGCGCCAGGGTTTATTCGGTCCCCATGGTTTATTGGGTCCTGGCGGACGTCCCCATGGCGGACAGCACGGTTTATTCGGTCCTGGCGGCGGACCCCATGGCGGGCCCCACGGTTTATTCGGTCCTGGCGGCGGACCCCATGGCGGACCCCACGGAGGCCCCCACGGTTGGTTCGGGCCCCATGAGGATTTATTCTGTTGGGATAGCAGAACCTCTTCATCCGTCACCTCTTCGTCCCACTCTCCAGTCTCTGCAACCCGGCTGCCTGTATCATAAGTTTCGGTACCGTATGTTCCTGCAATCTCATCCTCTGTGATGACCCCTTCGCTTTGAATCTGATCGCAAATGGAATCACAGATCTGATTGATCAGCAAGCGGTCCGGATATTCATCGTACATCGGACTGTTTTTATACTCCAGATGATCACATGCAGAAATCACATATTCCTGCAGGCGCTTCATATGTCCCGGGTACAACCCTTGTAAATATTCCAAATCACGTACCATAAAATTTTTTTCAAAAGGATTTCCCGAAAGGCTTCTGTCTCCGTACAGCATATACGGTTCCATCTGGCTTAAATCGTTGCCATAAGTATAATCCGAGTTATCGGGCACGGCTGTTCTCACTCCCTGCTATAAACTTATACAACACTATAGTATGCATTCCTTCATAGGTAGGTGCAGATTCCCCAGAATCAGAAAAAATCTCTTTTTTCGATCAATTTCCTCCGTTGAACAGGGGGGTTTTATAAACACCCTCTGAAATCAGCTTTTGAATAGCAGCTGCAACTGCAGGTTTATCTTCTTTATAGGTAACCCCGAACCATTTGTCCTTTGTCTCAAGAACTCTGACCTTTGCCTGATTTGACTGTACCAGCCGGTCAATAATTTTGGGGAGAAGATATTCTGATTTTAAATCTTCCTTCTTTTGTGCTTTTAAAAACTCAGGAAAGCCTTTCTCCAGTTCCATTAAAAACTCAGGAGACAGTCCCCACATATTCATGGATACATTCTGCTCCAGGGGGATCAGGACCGGCTCTCCGGCTTCATTACGTCCCTCTGCCTCAGGACCCTTTTTTCTGATGTCGTATGTTTCGGTCACTTCTTTTAAGATCCCGTTCTCATCAACCTGACATACACCTCTGGTCACACCGCCGTTCTCGCTCAAGGTATTGCCCAGAATAAATCCTCCCATACAGATATCATAAGGCTTTGTCCCACAGTTCATTTCATGAACCAGATAATCATGAATCTTAACAAAGCCTTCTTTCCCATAGTAATCGTCTGCATTGATTACCGCAAACGGCTCATCAATCACAGCCTTGGCACATAAAATGGCCTGGCCGGTGCCCCATGGCTTTGTTCTGCCTTCCGGCTTCTGAAACCCTTCCGGCAGATCATCAAGCTCCTGGTACGCGTATGCTACCGGGGCAATCCCTTCAATCCTCTTCCCAATGATTTCTTTAAAGTCCTCTTCCAGATTCTTTCGGATAATAAACACGATCTTGTTAAATCCGGCCTCCAGCGCATCATGGATGGAATAGTCCATGATGATCTCTCCACTTGGTCCTACAGGCTCCAGCTGTTTGATTCCACCGCCGAACCGGCTTCCGATACCTGCTGCCATAATGACTAATGACGTTTCTTTCATGAATTGTTACTCCCTATTTAATTTTATCTGTCCTATAGTATATCATAAAAAAACACATCCATCTACACGCAATGGCCAATCCTTATGCTCCGGCTGAGGATTTCTACTTATTTGGAAAGAAGCGGTGAATAACCGGCTGTAAAAACGTACCTGCCTTGATCCCAAAAACGCCGACAATCAACGCAATCGGATGGAACCAGACGGAGTACCGTTTAATAACCACTGCTACTAACGCAAGAAGGATCAGATAACGGGTCATGGAGCTGATTATGCTGAAAATCGCTGCAAACTTTTGATTTCCTGCTTTTATGCAAAGCTTAAGGATCAATGCCATGGAAAAAAACATGGCCAGAGACAGAAATACACCCAATAATAAGCCTGCAAAAACAGAAGGCTTTGGATAAACAAACAATGCGATTAGCATGGCTGCTGCTGCAAAAATCCCGGTTCCCGCCACAATCTCAAGGGTCAGATGATTCTCTTCTTTTATCATTCGATTTCCTCCTGTTGATATAACGAATCATATAACTTCTATTATAACTGATTTTCTTAGTTTGTCTATTCTTAATCAATTCCATATATTTTGGTCCCATGTCCTTGCCAAAACTGCAACTATAGTTTACCACAAAAAAAAGGTCTGGTCCTCCCTTTTAAAACGGAGAAAACCAGACCTTTTTTCAGTCAGATTACAATTCTTTTGTTGCAGGAAGAATTGTTTCAACTTCTGCATGGGGACGAGGAATTACATGTACGGAAACCAGTTCACCTACACGCTGTGCTGCTGCGGCGCCTGCATCCGTTGCGGCCTTAACAGCACCTACATCGCCTCTTACCATAACGGTCACAAGACCGCCGCCTACAAATTCCTTACCAACCAAAGTTACGTTTGCTGCCTTTACCATAGCATCTGCTGCTTCAATGGATCCAACCAAACCTTTTGTTTCGATCATTCCTAATGCATCGTATTTCATATTTTTAATCCTCCTGATTATATAATAATTTTTTATTGGTTCACTTATTTAACAATGGTGACGCTTGCAGATCCGCCAAGCCCCATGGCATTGGCTTCCTCTGTATCCAAATGACATTCCAGACTGGAAGTATCGGTTACACGAATGGCTACATGATCAAAGACGCCACCGCGGATTCCTTCAGTCCTTATGCTTACGGTCTGTCCGTCCTGTACACCGAATTTCAGCGCATCGGAGGGGCTCATGTGAATGTGCCTCTGGGCAATGATTAAGCCCTCTTTGATCTCCACAGAACCTTTGGGTCCTACCAGAGTGATTCCTGGCGTTCCGGCTAATTCTCCGGACATCTTAGGCTCTGTTTTTTTTCCAAGCTTAAAGCTGTCGGCAGCCAGGATCTCAACCTGAGTCTTTTTTCTGACCGGGCCTAAAATACGAACCTTTTCAATGGCTCCTTTGGGACCGCATACGGTCACTGTTTCCTTACAGGCATACTGCCCCGGCTGGGATAACTCCTTCATATTGGTAAGCTCATATCCCCTGCCGAAAAGAGTATCCAAGTCTTCCTGGGACAGATGCACGTGACGGTTGGAAACACCCACCGGTATCTTGGACTCATCTTTCCCGGAGTCTGCTTTCACAGCTTCCATTAAAAGCTTTATTACTGCCTCATACTTATCCATGATCGTTTCCTTTCCAGTTGTGATTACTGACCTTTCATCGCAAGCACGATTTCTTTTACAAGAGCTGCCAGCTTCTCGTTGTCATCACAGCCGGTCTGACAGGAGGACCCGGTGATGGTTTCCTTCTTCTCAAAGGACGCTGCAAAGTCAGCCGGGCTTGATGCAGCTTTTGTACCGTTGTCTTTCCACATAAAGGTCGGATCATCGGCAGCAATGGTTGCACAATCTCTTAAGCCGTATGCAACGGTCTTGATATTGATCAGATGCTTTGGACTTACATTCTCAGATACAGAGCTTCCGCCGCAGGTTCCGCAGCCTAAGGTAAAGGCGATGGGAAGACCTGTGCTGATTCCTGTTCCGCCCTGGCTTCCGCCTGTGTTTACAAGGATTCTGGAAGCAGGTTTTGCGGCGAATTTCAGTACTTTATCACGATCCTGCGTGTGGATGCTCATGGTATGTCCGATTCCGTTCTGTAACAGACGAATGCTGAGTCCGCAGGCTTCCTCCCAATCCTTTACGGTGTAGAAACCGAGTACGGTGGTCAGTTTTTCGTAGGATAACGGATAACCTTCTCCAACGCCCTCCTGTCTGCCGATCAGCACTCTGGTTCCTTCCGGAATCTGGATTCCTGCTGCTGAAGCAATGACCTGAGGAGAACGTCCGACAAATTTTGCATTCATGCTATGGCCATTTTTGAATAACAGGCTGCACACTTTGTCAGTCTCTTCTTTTGTCATGAAGTAACCGCCCTGGCTCTTTAACTCGGAAATAACTTCTGCTTCATTGCATTCCTCACAGATAATGGACTGCTCGGATGCACAGATGGTGCCATAGTCAAAGGTCTTGCTGGCCAAAATGGTCTTTACCGCTTCCTTCACGTTTGCTGTTTTCTCGATGTAAGCCGGAGAGTTTCCTGCCCCTACGCCAATGGCAGGCTTTCCTGCACTGTAGGCAGCTTTTACCATTCCCGGACCGCCGGTTGCAATGATGATATTTACTTCTTTTCCCTTCATCAGCTCATTGGTCGAACTCATGGAAGGCATGGATACACAGCCTATGATTCCCTCCGGTGCACCTGCTGCGACCGCAGCATCCCGCATGACCTCAGCTGCCTTTAAGGTACATTTTGCAGCCGATGGATGAGGGGAGAATACAATCGCATTTCCGGATTTAATGGCAATCATAGACTTAAAGAATACCGTGGAAGTAGGGTTTGTGGAAGGTACGATCCCCATGATTAGACCTACCGGCTCTGCTACTTCAATTGTTTTATTTACCGTATCTTCGGAAAGAATCCCTGTTGTCTTCATTCCTTTGATCTGCTGGTATAAAAGAGTGGAGGCAGCATGGTTTTTGTATGCTTTATCCATTACCTTACCGAATCCTGTTTCTTCGACTGCCATTTCAGCCAGACAGAGCGCATGTTCTTCTCCTGCCTTTGCCATACTTCTTAAAATTGCATCAATCTGTTCCTCTGAAAATTTGGCAATTGCTTTTGCTGCTGCTTCTCCGCATCTTGCTAAATCCCTTGCTTCCTGGATGGAACGTAAATCATAATCAAAATTTTCCATGTTTTGATTCTCCTTTATTAAAAATCTCAATCATTTTGTCCATAATAATTCCCGAATTCATCCAGCAGCAGGGTTTTATTTGCCTTTGAAATCTCTCTTCCGGCTATGCTGAATTCCGGATATTCGCGGGCAAGCGTCCTAAGCTCTGTTACCTTCATATCTTCAAGTATCTTCATGGTTTCCTCAACCCCAGCCTGCTTCATCCAAGCATCTACCGTTTCCCTTTTCATGGTATCCGCCGGTTTTGTCTCACAGGCAGGTACTTCTGTCAACGGTACCGGTTCCGTCTGGATTTTTGGTGCTGACTGCGGGGTTTGACCGTCCTCCGGCTCACCAGGAGTTTCTGGGCCTATGACCCCAGCAAGCTCCTCATGGGGCCTTGGAATCACATGGCGCGTCACCAGGGCGGCTCCATCAATGTGCTCCACCGCTGCCGCTCCTGCATCTACTGCCGCCTGTACTGCTGCTACATCCCCAGTCACCGTAACAGAGATAAGCCCTCCGCCCACTTTGGTCTTTTCCACCAGAGATACGTTTGCTGCCTTTAACATGGCATCGGCCGCTTCAATCGCTGCCAGCACACCTTTTGTTTCTATAAAACCAAGTGCCTGCATCGTTCTCCTCCTTAAACCAGATCTGCCCAGTTTGCCGGATACGTTGCGTAGAATACCCTCGCTTTATCCGGGGACCCCCAGGTCACTTTAGATCCTGATGGTACGAAAAGAACATCGCCGGCTTTTGCCGTATAGGTCTTTCCGTCTATTGTCACAGTAAGCGTTCCTTCAATGACATAATCAATCTCCTCATAGGTCAGCTCCCATTCAAATCTGGAATGGTCAATCACCAGAAATCCTGCACTGATATGGGATTCCTCTTTGCTTACCAGTTCCTGATAATAAGCCTTTACGGAGGGATCACCGGTATCAAAAACGTCCATTTTTACAGAATCTCCACGAACCACCTTTAAACCATTTCCATGGCTTTCTGACTCATAAGGTTTTAAAATGTCATTTAACAGCCCCTTTTCCATCAGTGTCTTCAGTACCATATAAATTTTCTCGCTGTCAATATCCATGCCTGCAGATGCCGCCGGAGCCTGGGTCACTTCTTCTGCCTTATCGCAGAAGGTGATTCCGTAGGAATCCGCCGCATCCCTTGCAGATGGAGTGATGATGCTTCCGCGTTCCATGTAGAACACCTTTTTGCCTTCTGCATGAAGTGTTTCCACATCCTTTGCGCATATCAACTGCTTCATATGATCACTTCCCTTCTATATAAATTGGCAATCCTCATCAATGATTCCAATTACTACTGCATCAATGGGAATATCATCACTTCCCAGCATGCGTCTGGCAGAAGAGCCGGTAGATACGATCACACGGTCCCCGATTCCCGCACTGATAATATCCGCTACGATCAGCCGTTCCCCTTCCCGTGTGCCTCCGATGATCTCAGCAAGCATGAATTTATATCCGTTTAATGATTCGGCTTTTCTGGTTGCCCAAATGTTGTCGATCAGTCTTGCCGCTACCATTCCATGGTCCCTCTCTTTTCTCTTTGTTTGATTTCTTCCAGCGCTGCCTCTACTGATGCGGTATCTCCAAATATCGCCAGCATAATCATGTTCTGTGGGCAGCTTCCTCTGATATCCTCCACCGTTACGCCGACAGCTTTTTCTGCTACATCAGCGGCGCAGACCATATCAATAATCCTGCCCTGGACCAGACCAATGGCATCCACCTGCCCGATAGGGGCCGAGGAGCCGGAGCCTTTTCTCCGGTTTAAAATATCAATGGTTCCTTTTGAAGGTGATTTAATCATCCGGTATTCCATTTGTCCACTTCCTTTTTTATGCCATTTCCTCCTGGGTACAGGAGAATGCGATTCCAAGAGGCGTTACAAACATTGGGTTTTCAGGCTTTCTTGTCCTGATTCCCGTCTGTTTTTCTATGATTCCTTCGATTCCGGTCAGACAGCAGGTTCCCCCTACCAGATAGATCTCATCCACGTCATGCCCCACGATGTGACGGCTGATGATGGAGGCCACTTTTTCCACCACCGGCTTTAATACCGGAAGCAGTTCCTTGTGGTTTTCTTCCTTGCGCTTATAAACTTCTGCTTCCGAAAAAGACATGTTATACGCACCGGAAACTACCAGGGAAAAATGGGTTCCACCTGTGGGTTCGTCAGCCACATACACCACTTTTCCATCCTTTAAAATGGAAATTCCGGTGGTTCCGCCGCCGATATCCACGACCGCTCCGTTTTCGATCTTTAACACTGCATTGGCCGCCGTCGGCTCATCAAGAAGTGCAGTGATCTCAAATCCCGCACCCTGCACCACATTCTTAATGGCTCCTCCGTCCAGAGCATCGGTTCCCGGAGGAATGGCTGCAGCTGCATATAGCAGCTGGGTGTCCAGCTTTTCCTCAAGTTCCGCCTTCAGCTCCCGAACGACCCGGATCGCGCCGATGTAATCCACTACCATTCCGTCACGGACCACATCTGCATACCGGTAAGCACCGGCGACCGGCTTGTAGTTTTCGTCAAGTACTGCCAGTACCACACACGCTGTTCCAAGATCCACTCCGGTATAGTACACAGAAGACGTCCCTTTTACAGGATGTTTCACCACTGCTTCAAACCGGCTGACCAGTTCATTGCAGCTATCAAATGTTATTTCTTTTTTTGACATGCTTTCCCTCCATATGCCAGACAAATCATCTGTGATAAACGGTTAATGACCGGGTTGAAACTTTCGTCTCCTGCTTCCGCTGCCAGTTCTCTTACGCTGCAGCGAAGACGGTGCAGTAAAACGATCTCTCTTCCTTTTTCCGACTGGGCATGAAAGCCTGTAATCTCAAAACAGTCTTCCAAAGGTTTGTGAAAATTATCTTGATCAAAACCAGTGCAGGATTGAAATTCATTCTCTTTCCCCGTGCTTTCTTTCCCCAAAAAAGAAAGTCTCCGTTCCAAATCGAATACCTGTTCTGCCAACAGCACATCCCGCTCCATCAGGGAAAGCCCTGCTTCCAAAAATTGTGCCTGAAGAGTTTTTCTCTTCAACAGTAACAGCTGGCTGCTCATCTCCTGCTTTGGTGTTTCTTCTTTTTTTTCTTCCGGTTTTGGTGTCCTTCGTTTCCCCGACATAGGATCATCAAAAAAGGAGATTTTTTTATCCACCAGAAACTGCCTTCCCCCTGGTGTCAATCTGGCTCCTTTCGGAAGATCATAAGAGGTAAAGGGTTCTCTGCGAAATAAAATTCTCAAATCGTCTTCTGTAATGAATTTCATTAAAAGCCCCCCTTACACAATTTACGGTAGAGACCAGCAATATCTGCTTCCGTCGGCACTCTTGGGTTGGTCAATGTGCAGTTATCATGAAGTGCCTTTTCTGCCATTTCCTCTACCGCCTGTAAAAACTCATCCCGATCCACGTTCAAATCAGTGATCTGCTGCGGTATCCTAATCTTATTCATCAGATTCCTGATATGACGCACCAGGCCGTGTACCGTGGCCTTTTCGGTTCCGGCTGCGATCCCAAGCATGTTTGCGATCTCCACATAACGGCCGCAGGCTGGGTATTCTCCTGGTTCTTCCAATCCTGCATTGTAGCTGATTACATGTGGAAGTAAAATTGCATTGCTTCTTCCATGAGGAATGTGAAATCTTGCTCCCAGGGCATGTGCCATGCTGTGGCAAAGTCCCAGGGAAGCTCCGTTAAAGGCGACGCCTGCCAAGCAGGATGCGTTGTGCATACGTGTTCTGGCTTCCATGTCGCTTCCTTCTTCTACAGTGCGCGCAAGATAGTTCCACACCAGTCTGACTGCTTTTTCCGCACAGGCATCGGTAAAATCACCTGCATTGGTGGAAACATAAGCTTCCAGGGCATGAGTGAGAACATCCATTCCTGTGTCTGCCGTAATATGAGGCGGAACCGATACGGTAAAGCGCGGGTCTAAAAATGCCGCATCCGGTACCATACGGTCCGAGCGAAGCGGATATTTTGCCTGTGCCTGAGGATCAGAGATGACGGAAAAATTAGTTACTTCACTTCCCGTACCGCTGGTCGTCGGAACTGCGATCAGATACAGCTTTTCATTTCCCATGCGGGTATAAATGCTGCTGGCTGCCTTTGCCGTATCAATGGCGGACCCGCCGCCAAGAGCGATCACCGCATCCGGTCCGAAGCACTGCATCCGTCCAATGGCTTTTGAAACCACTTCAATGGTAGGGTCCGGTACTACCTCTGAAAATACTTCAAAGCTGCTTCCCTTTTCTGTTAAAAGATCAGTGATCATGTTTACCTTTCCTGACTGAGCCATAAAAGGGTCACAAATGATATAAGCCTTTTCTACCGGAAGCTCCTTTATCTTATCCAGACAGGAAGATCCCATATAAACCTTTGTACTCATTACAAATTGCTCCACGTTACATTTCCCTCCTTTCCTTATATTTGCCCAGCTTTATTGGGCATACAGGTATACCTTTAGGTGTTTCTTTAAAATTGCCCAGCTTTATTGGGCAGAGCCCACCCCGCTTCATCGGGTGTACAGGTATAACGCTTCCATCAACTCACAAAGACCGGTCTTGTCTCCGAGATTGATATGAAAACAGGGTCCCAAAACTCCTGTCTTTCTTAACTGACGGATACACCAGCCGTCATTTTCCGGCTTCTCTCCGCTTCCGGTTATCACTCCGATGACCGGAACCCGGAATGCTTTCGCAAATCCCGGCGGATAGCTTTCCCGGCAGGAAGACTGGCGTACCAGCATCAGTACATGGGAGGCGTCCTGGGCTGCCGCAATCATATGCTTGTGCATCCATGGACTTTCTAAGTAGACCCCTGGAACATCAAGAGTCTTTTCCCCATATACCATGTTCTGGGTCCGCCTCGCAGGGCCTTCTATGCCATTTAAGACATTGGCCAGGGAGGTTTTCCCGCTGCCACCGGGTCCAATGAGCATGATCCTCTTCTTTCTCATGTCTTTGTAATCGGAGGCACCGTATAACCAAGTATGCGTTTTAAAATATCGCATACGGCAGTTAAAGCGGTTTCCACACTATCCACGTCGCCCGCAATGATGACAGATCCGGTAAACCGGTCTAAAAACCCCACAGTTACGTCCGCTGCCTTTGCCGCAATATCGGCTGCAATGATGGACGTTTCATAGGGAGACAGAGTAAGGATTCCGATGGCACCGAGTTCATCAATGCCCAGACATTCATATACCTCCCCAATGGGGGCTGCGATCACATGAGCGATGGTAACCTGTTTTCCCGGAACAGATTCCTCTATGACACGCTGCATCTCTACCACGACGTTTTCCCCTTTCCTAGTGCTTTACCACATTAACCGGAAATTGATATTCCTTCATCCATCCTTCGATCCGGTCCAAATCCTCCGCATTTAAGCTTGGGTCACCGTTGATGGGGTACTCCATATCCAGCTGGTTGTATTTGTTGACGCCCAGCTTGTGATAAGGGAGTAAATCAATTCCTTTAAAATTCTTATAATCACGGAACGGCATCAAAAATCTGATCACCGCATCAATCTCTTCTTTGCTGTCATTGATTCCTTTGAGCATAGGCATACGCACCTTGACATTGTACCGGCGGTGAAGCAGTTCCTTTAGATTGGTCAGGATCTGTTCGTTGTTTACACCCACCAGCTCGTTATGTCTTACGGGGTCCATATGCTTTATGTCAAAGAGAAATAAGTCTACGTATTCTGCTATCTTTAAAATAGTTTCCGTTTTTGTATAACCGCAGGTCTCAATCGCTGTATTGATTCCTTCCCGCTTACAGGCCATCAAAAGGTTTAAGGCTGCTTCCGGCTGGGAGGTCACTTCTCCTCCGCCAAGGGTCACCCCGCCGCCGGAAATATCATAAAATGCAGCATCCTCCTCCACGACTTTAAGCAGTTCCGAAATGGTTTTTACCTCTCCGGCAATGCTAAGCGCCGCATTCGGGCAGACATTCCTGCATTTCATGCATCCAATGCAGTCCTTTTCCCGCAAAATTTCATGGTTACCGGTCTCTTTGGATCTCACATGGATTCCCACGGGGCATACCTTTTCGCAGGCCCCGCAGCTTACACAGGAATTTCTTTTATACATCACCTGGAACTTCCGTTCCAGCCCTTCCGGGTTGGCACACCATTTGCACCGGAGCGGACAGCCTTTGAAGAATACCAGGGTTCTGACACCCGGCCCGTCATACATATTGTACTTCTGCACATTAAAGATCAGCGCCTTACGTTCAATTTCTCCTGTATTTCCATGGTCCATTGTGATTTATCTCCGTTTCTTTATCAGAAATGTGTCAGCATGGTTCTGCTGATAATCTCATCCTGAACATCTTTGCACAGTTCTACGAAGAACGCACTGTATCCTGCAACACGCACGATCAGGTCACGGTACTGCTCCGGATGCTTCTGGGCTTCGATCAGAGTATTGTTATCCAGATAGTTGAACTGCATTTCTCCGTTTCCGAACATACAAGCGGTACGAAGAAGAGTAATCAAGCTCTCTTCTCCTTCCGGTGTATCAAGAAGTCCGGCCATAATCTTAAAGTTATGTACCATACCGATGTTCATGGAATCGTTTGCCATCTTGGAAATGGACTTGATGATAGCCGTTGGGCCCTTATAGTCGGCCCCCTGTGTCGGGCTGATACCATCGGAAAGCGGAAGCCATGCATGACGTCCGTTGGCAGAAGCACCGGTCATCTGTCCGAATGGAGTGTTGTTGGAAATGGATAACGTACCATGGCTTAACACCGAATATAATGTTTTAAACTTTCTGTGCTCTCGCTCGGTAAAGTCGATTAAGTCCGCAGCGATCAAATCTGCGTAATCATCGTCATTTCCGTATTTGGGAGCGTTGAGGCAATCGGTACGGATATGCTCATAACCGGCGAAGTCTGCCTTTAATGCCGTATTCAACTCCTCTAAGGTATATTTCTTTTCCTCAAATACAAGCTTCTTGATGGCTGCCATGGAATCTGCATAGGTAGCAAGTCCTGACCATACCACACCAGGTCCGAAGTTGTACATCGCTCCGCCTGCGGATACATCCTTGGCTTTTTCCATACAGCCTTCATACATGATGGACATAAGAGGCTTTGGTGCAAGCTCTCTGTGGACACGCTGGGAAATCACCGTTGCCACGTCGGTCCATTTTGTAATGTATTTGATCTCTTCTTTTACGGCTGCTTCAAATTCTTCGTAAGTCTTGAATCTGCTTAAATCCCCCATATCCGGGCAAACCTGCTTGCCATACCATAACGGTACACCATGGTTTAATACAAGCTCGATACAGATCGGCCACTGGGTATAAGCCGTGGAGGTCCACTGATATAAACGGCCGGACTTCTGAGGCTCTACGCAGCCCATAAGACAGTAGTCACGGGCATCTTCGATGGAAACGCCTTTTGCAAGCATCATCTTGATATGGGCATCGTCAAAGTGGCAGGCAGGGAAGCCCATACCGGAACGAACCACGTCCACGATCTTCTTTAAGTACTTCTTGGGCGACTTGTTGTGGATCCGGCAGGCCAGCGACGGCTGGTAAATTTTCACGTGACGGACCGCATCCATTAAAAGGTAAGTCAGTTCATTGGTCGCATCATGTCCGCTTCTGGTCACACCGCCCACGCACATATTAACGAATGGCTGGTATCCTGCGAAGAATTTGGAACCGCCTTCGCTGGTGATCCACATCATCTCAGACATCTTGATGAGCATACAGCCTGCAAGCTCGAATGCCTGGAAGTCATTCATACGGCCGGATTCGATATCGTCTTTGTAGAAGGGGTACATATACTGGTCAACACGTCCGATGGACATACCGGTCTGGTTCTCTTCCACTACAAGAAGGGATTCGATGGTCCATACGGCCTGGATGGCTTCCCAGAACGTCCTTGGCTTGTGAGCCGGAACATGTGCATTTACCTCGGCGATCTTTAAAAGCTCGTCCTTACGTTTGGGATTGGTTTCCTTTGCCGCAAGTTCTTTCGCATACTCGGAAAGTCTCTTTGCATAGATCATAACGCCTTCGGTGGTATCAATGATGGATTTGTAGAAATAAATCTTTTCGATATCATCCGGATTTTCATAATCCAGTTCTTTTAAATGATCTCTGGCCTCCTGCTGGATATCCAGCATCCCTTTTTTCATAAGGATCACATCATAGCCCGGATTGGAATCCCCGCCGCCGTTAATGGCATGGTAGGAACAGTCTGATACAAAGGATTCTCCTGATAATTCCCACACACCTGCCTCACGGTACTGATTCTCACAATACTCATCGACTGATTTGCCCTCCCAGAACGGGAAAAGCTCTTCCTTCATGATTTTCTTGTCTTCTTCGGAAATATAGAACGGGTCCTGAGGACGGGTTCCAATGGTGTCGATCTCATCCACCATCCATCTCCATGCAATGTCCGGAGAAAAGGCACCTGCACGGGGTGCGCCGCAGGGAGCACCGACGATCAGCTCGTTGTCCTGAATCACAAGGGGTGCAGTCTCGCAGCAGTAACGGAAACATTTTGCACGAAGCATGATCTTTGGCATACCGGGATTCTCTTTTGCGATCTTCGTGATCGCACGGGCACGGTATGTTGTGATTGACGGCTTGTGGGTCATATAATTGTCTTTTAATTTTTTAAGTCTTTGCGTGATGCCATCGGGAATTTCTGTCCCCTCTTCCGGGCTGAAACCTGCCGTCTGGGGAGCGGACTCCTTTTTATTGATTTCTTCGGAAACAGTTTCAAACATCTTCATCAGGGAAGCTCTTTCTTCCGGCGACATGTTCTTCGTAGCTTCTACAAATTTATTAGAAAATTCACGAATATCCAATACGATTTCCCTCTCTTTCTATTATTTTTCCTCCAGTTCCTTAGACAGTGCCTCTAAGATCTGCTTTAACAGAGCCTTGGCGTCGTCTGCACCGCCTTTTTCCTCCTGGGTTGATTCATGCCCCTGAGCCGCTTTGTTCGTCCGCTTTAAGAATTCCTCAGCTTTGCGGACTCCATATGCCACTTTCCGTGTATATATAAAATTCATGGGGGAAACATTGTCTGCAGTCATTCCTGCACCTGACGTAATGCTTCCCAAGGTCATGGCCGGGAACAGATTTGCAGTCGCTCCCATGCTTCCCAAGGTGGCCGGAGTGTTCACAAGAACTCTTCCGACCGGTTTTTTCAATGCGAACTGGCGGATTACTTCCTCGTCTCTGGAATGGATCACCAGGGTGTGCCCATGGCTTTCATTGACCAAAAGGCTCATGCACTTCTCACAGGCATGCATCCAGTCAGGCTCGATGTAATAGGCAAGGACGGGACAAAGCAGTTCTCTTGCAAACGGATTCCTGTCAGAAATGTATTTCTGTTCCGAAACCAAAACCGTGGTGGCAGGCGGAACTAAAAATCCTGCCCTTTTTGCAAGCTCAAACGCCGGCCGGCCCATAATCTCTGTATCCGCTTTTCCATTATCCAGACAAAGAAGTCCGATCAGCTTTTCTTCTTCCTCCCGGTTCATGAAATAAGCACCGTTCTTTTGCATCTCTGCCTTTACATCTGCTGCGATCACACTGTCAACCACCATATACTGCTCCGCGGCTGACACGATTCCGTAATCAAAGGTGCGGCTGGCAATGATATCTTCCACCGCCTGTCTTATATCTGCCGTCCGTTCAATGAACACCGGTCCGTTGCCCGTTCCGCCGTAGATATAAGGTTTTCCGCTTTTTGCTGCCTTGCGGCACAATTGGGGCACTCCGGTGTTGACAATAACGGCAGCGGCCGGATGATGAATCAGTTCCAGGGCACCGGACTCTGTCACTGTCTTTAAATAACCGATAGCTCCTTCCGGCAGTCCGCAGCTCTTCCCTGCTTCCTGCATACGGGCAAGCAGCTTCCCGGTGACATTCTTTGCCCGTTCATGGGGGGCGATCACGATAGGGTTACCGGACTTTACAGCGATAAGCACATTGTAGATGGCTGTGGAGACCGGGCTTATTGCCGGAGTTAATGCAGCAATCACGCCGATTGGAACACCGATGTCCATGGTTTTAAGTACTGCATCTTCCTGTAAGATTCCGACGCATTTCATTTGTTTCAGCTGATCCGGAAGAGTTTCACAGATAAATTTGTTTTTCACAAATTTATCCTGCCAGCGTCCATATCCGGTTTCTTCTGCAGACATGACCGCCAGCTCCTCTGCCATTTCTTTTGCAGCAGCAGCAAGAACACCTACGATATGATCCAGCGTTTCCTGGGGGAAGGTAAGCATGCTTTCTCTGGCTTCTCGTGCGCTTTCCATTAAAATCCTGGCCTCCTGGATGGAGAGCAGGTCTTTATCTATAAAACTCATTTCCATTACTCCCTTCGTTCGGGATTCCTGTTATTCCTCTGCAGGAGGAGTCGGGATTGCGTATCTTTTTACGATCTTAGCAAGATCGGGATGGGGTCTTGGGATAACTACAGAGCTGTATACCTCAGCTCCCATGTTATTAACCGCCTTGACGCCTGCTTCTACTGCAGTCTTGCAGGCTCCCACATCGCCCTGAACCAGGACGGAGATATAGCCGGAAGCTACGTTCTCATATCCAACCAGCTCCACTTCCGCTGCCTTACACATTGCATCAGCCGCTTCCAGTACGAATACCAAACCAAATGTTTCAATTGCGCCTATGGCTTCATATCTTTCCATATACTGTTTTCCTCTCTTTATGCGTCTATATCATGTACTGATACAATGTCACCGACCTCTTTGATCGGTCTTGGCATAACATTCTTTGCTGTCAGCTTGCCAATCGCCGCAGCAGCCTCTGCTCCTGCCTCTACAGAGGAACGTACCGCTGCAACATCGCCCTTTACCATAATGGTAACTAACGTGGAGCCTACATTTTCATAAGAAATTAATTCCACATCCGCTGCTTTTAACATCTTATCCGCAGCTTCCAGTGCCGGAACCAGTCCGATGGTTTCCACAAGTCCTAACGCTTCATCTCCGTAATATCTCACCTTACGCAAACCTCCTCAAATTTATTTGTGACGGTATTTTTTGTCTACGTACTTATCAACGGCACTTCTTCCCTCGTCATTGATCTCGTAGCACATACGCAGTTCTCCGTTCTTATCCAAATCATAGCTGCTTAGATTCACCATTCCATTCGCTTCCAAAGACATCACATGATCCATATAACGTTCTTTTGTAAACTGGCGCTCTCCGCCGTAAAGCGGCTTTAATGCCTCCATAATTTGGTCAACGTCTGCATTTTTCACTCCGTATAAATAGTTTAATACCGCTGTTCTTGCTGGTAATAACATACCTTTATTCCCCTTTCTTAAAGAAATCAAGTGGATTCATGGTCACCAGAATCGCCCCATAACGCATAGGTGACATTTAAGGACATACCTACTGCACTGCCTGCCATAGATGTCCCGGCTCATTACTGATTCTCCCTCTTGTCTTTGGGAAGAATCGTCTCCACCTCTGGGTGAGGACGCGGGATCACATGAACAGAAACCAGCTCTCCAACTCTCGAAGCTGCTGCTGCACCGGCGTCAGTTGCTGCCTTCACAGCACCTACATCTCCTCTTACCATAACAGTAACCAGTCCGCCGCCTACAAATTCCTTACCCATCAGCGTAACATTCGCTGCCTTTACCATAGCATCTGCAGCTTCAATGGAACCAACCAATCCCTTTGTTTCAATCATTCCTAATGCATCATATTTCATTGCTTATTCCTCCTTTTTCCCTAACAGCTCCATTGGGTTCACGGAAACTAAAACTGCGCCTGTGATAATGATGACCGAACCGATGATAATGGTAGGGGTGACAGGCTGATTTACGAACAGAATACAGAAAAGCACGCCCCAGAAGGCGTAGGTAATATTAAGGGACATTCCTACTGCACAGCCTACGGTGCTGTTGGATTTATACCAGCACAGGTAAGAAACAGCCGCACAAAATCCGGAAAGCAAGAGCCATGCAACCGGTGGTACGGACTGCATCGTATCTCCCAAAAGGCCCATGCCGCCTATGATCGGCAGAATCACAAACAAGTCTACGATACCGGATAAAAGCTGACGGATGTTAATGAGAACATCAGAATCCAGCATGGCACTTCCATAGGCTGCAAACACGCCTTCCAGCGCCCAGCCAACGGCTGCAACAAATGCAAAAATAATTCCAAGTGTAAAATTAGAGCTTCCTTCCGGTTTCACCCAGTTGATAACCACGGCTCCAATGACACAGATCAGCATACCTGCACCCACTCTCGGTACGATCTTCTGCTTTAATATGATTCTTGAGAAGAACGCTCCAAAAAGGATATACATGGCTGAAATAGGAATCGCATAGGCTCCTGCCATGTTAAGCCCTAAAATATATGCACCGCTGGCAATCGGTCCGCCTACAAAAGAACCGACCAGCGAGATCTTACCTGGAAACAGTTTTAAGCTTCTGCCCAATTCCCTGATGCGCCCGGTTTTGAAGTTGTAGATGGTGAGCCATAAGCCAGCGAACAGATCGTTCATTCCGGAGGTCACATAAGCAAGGATAAGCGCTCCTGCAAGTCCCGGAATTACCTCTCCTGCTCCTGCAAGCGGTTTGTAATTGCCCGCGATCAATACGAAGGTCGTGTATAAACCATACGTAAGTCCGGATATCACACCGGCTGTGATGCCAATTTTCTTAAATTTCTTTCGTGTTTCTGTCATCTTTAGACTTCCTCCCCCATTTGAAGAGTGCATAATTATACACTCTTTCTATTTTTCTTTCACGTTCAGCTGAAAACGCTTAGAAAACACCCTTCGCCAGTTAATGTCACCAATTTTTATTTGACGTCATGTATTTTTCTATGCATTTAGTATAGGACTTACCCTTATGGGGAATGTCAACCAGTTTTTGTATTTTTTTACATTCAATCACTGGGAAATACGGATATTCCCTCATATGCGCCTGAAATATATGTAAATCGGGTTTATGATGTTACTTAAACCTTCGGAACTTAAAAACGCCTTTGACACGGAATCCTTTTATTGAATTCTGCATCAAAGGCAATTACTTTCTGAAAATTGGAACAATAACCTCAGCAACAAATTCGTTGGGATCTCTGGTCGTCCAGTAATCCACCACGTACCGCTCATAGCTTTCCGTTCCGCACTGATATCCTTTCTTTGCGGCCCAGTCCAAAATTCTTTCGTATTCCTTATCAATGGTCTCGAATTTACCGATGTGATAAACCGATGCAGCCATAAAGCCGCCGTAAGTCTGGCGGTTACTGCAATCCTTGCAGGGATGAATGGCTTCCTGCATAATGGTTGCACGCTTACAGTTCCCCGTCATCTTTTCTTCAAAAGACTGAAATTTTAAGATCACCGCTCCGGTAATCTCATTCTCTGCGTGCTCCAGGTGGTTGGTCCACTCAATATTAATAATGGACTCCATGTAATTATAGTCAAATTCCTGCTCCATGCTGCAATAGGTAACAGCCGGTATATACTTTACGGCAACATCATGAACATCATGCTCCCGCACCATCTGTCCTTCCTGGATCAGCTCATACCAATCCCGGACCGCAATGTAGCTGTTGTGAATCTGCTGTTCCTGTTCCCGGAGCTGCTCAATCTTGTTTCGGAAATTCTGTTCCAGATAATAGTATGTATTTCCTTCCACAAGCCCCTGCATCTCTTCCAGCTTGAACCCCATCTGTTTGTAATATTTGACGATCGGGACGGTTAGGAGCGTTTCTTTGTTATAATACCGGTAGCTGTTCTCCTTACAGATCATATCCGGAGCAATGATCCCGATTTTATCATAGAAACGCAAAGCTTTGGTAGAAATATTGCAGATCTTACTGACTTCCCCGATAGAGTATACTTTTTTTTCTTTCATATAACCCCCATTCGTGTAGGTATATCTACATCATTCAGTTCTTTTGCCTCTTCTTATACACCCCTATCGCATATAGATCAAGCATATCCTTCCTGTATAGGGGAAGGTCAACCAGGTTCTACAAATATTTTAATCGATATTGTCGAATTTGAAAAGCAAAAAAAGTGTAAAAAAAATGATCACAGGCGATTCTTCACACTGAATTGCCCATGATCATAAATATTTATTACTTTAAATTATTTACCATATCCATAATTTCTTTTTTGGATTTTACTCCGACAGAGGTAGCTGCAAGCTTTCCATCTTTGAAAATTCCAACCGTTGGAATGCTCATCACTTTAAACTGTCCGGCCAAATCCTGATTCTCATCCACATCGACCTTTCCTACCTTTAAATCCGGAATATTCTCACCTGCTATCTCATCCATAACGGGAGCAAACATCTTACAGGGGCCGCACCAGGTAGCCCAGAAGTCCACCAGTACGATGCCTTTATGATTCAGTACTTCTGATTCAAAATTATCCTTTGATAATGTTACGATTGCCATATAGATTCCTCCTTTTTCATTTCAAATGATCTTACATCACATGTAGGTAGTTCATTTAAATAGTTTTATCATTATTGTGTGTATTATCCTATATTTACGATGAAATATAAAAAACTGTAACTTTTGTAATTCCAGCTTTCTTACTGTTATTATAAAAGTTACAGTTCCATTTGTCAATAGATATTTTTATTCTTCAAGATCAAAGCCAAGAAGCCGGATCTTCTTTATAAATAATTCCTTAGCCTCCTGCACGCTGTCACGCTCCGGCTGGTCCTGTGCCGATAAGAGCTTCTCCTGCTCCATGTCCCTGGAGGAGATTCTCCCGCCCTCATAACCGCCGCTCAGTTCCAGTGTAAGACGGAACTTGCCGTTATCATATGTAACATTCAACCGGGGAATCTGAAAAGAGCGCTTTTTCTCGGCTCCATTTCCGAAATAGAGCTTTGTATCAACGGAAAGAGCTTTGCCGCCCAGGGAAATGCTCCCCGTAAAGACAACCCCTCCATTGCTTTCAAAACCAAGAACAAAATCTCCCAGCCCTTCGGCATGAACCTCCGATACATTCATGTTTTCATCAATGACAAAGGAGAGCTTCTGAAAATCTCCCTGTGTCTTTCTGTCCTTTAGCATCCGGCCCCATTCCTTCATGTCCTTTAGAGGACCTTCCAAAACGTAATCTCCAAGCTTTGACAGATAAGAATCAAACTCAGCCGCCGGGACTGCAGCATCAATCATTACCCCATTACCGCTGCGTTTGGAAAAACGGATATCGCTCCGGCTCATCATTCGGATGGTATCTTTTTCTATGGTTGTGATCCGGTTCGCAGCTTCGCTCTTCTTTTTCGGTGTAACCGTGATTCCCAGGCTATTCTTCAAAGCCTCCTGTGAGGTTACTGCCGCCGCCGGAGTGATTCCAGGGATATAAAATACCATACGGTCCTCATCGGCCCAATAGCTGACCCCTTCCCTGACAGCTCCCAGAAAATAAACATTCAAGGTCCCCTGGGCAAAGGTATTTTCCTGATTGCGCTGCTCTGTAAATGCGATACCCAAACCTCCCGGAAGGAGCAGTATGGAATGACCGTTCCACTTCACTTCATCGGCAACCAGCTTTAGAAAATCCTCATAGGCATCGCCTTCCCCTTCGTCCTGATCCCACAATTTTGTGAGACGTTCTTTCGTCTGGAGCGCAGAACGGGTCAAATAAAATTTGGCGTAATACATGGGCAGCACATACCATACAATGGAAGCCGCCGCTAAAAGAACGATAACGGCAACCGCTCCCCTTAACAGCCAGGGATGGGTTCCATGGCTATGAGGTGTTTTTTTCTTTTTAAAAGATTCCTGTTTCGCTAAGTTTTTCTTCAAAAAATTCATTCAGTTCCAGCACCTTCTTCCGCAATACAATTCCAATCAGCCATGAAATAGGAATAAATACTGCCACATTTCCCAAATATCTCCAATAATCATTCTGATACATTCCGCCAACACACTCTCTCATCGCATTGATCAGATGGGTAAACGGAAGCAGAGGATTCACCATCTGGAAGAACCGGGGTGTTACCTGAATCGGGAATGTACCGCCGGAACCTGCTACCTGAATGACCATAAATACAATTGCGATCGCTTTTCCCACATCTCCAAAGGAGATAGTAACGGAATAGATGATGCTGTTGAAAATAATGCTGGCAACGATGGCCGTCAAAATAAACCTGCCCGGATACAGACACTGGACCTTTAACAGATAAAGATCTCCCAGCGCTACCACCAGTGCCTGCAAAATCCCAAACAGTAAAAAGGTTAAATATCTTCCAAGATAAGTCTCATAAAGCTTGAGACCCACTGCCCGTTTTTCTTCCACCTTGCACTTGATCAGGGCTACCAAAAGCATGCCGCCTACCCAGATTGCAAGAATTGAGTAAAAAGGAGTCATGGCAGATCCGTAGGTGGCCACCGGATAAATCTTATTGGTAACCATATCCGTAGGAGTTTTCATAAATTCACTGAACTGCTCCGGGTCATTCTTCATGATATCCATGATTTTATTCAGCTGCTTGCTGTCAGCGATTTTATTGATCTCCTCAATGATGTCATCAATCCGTTCCTGGCTTCTGCCGATCAGGCTTTTGGCACTGTCCAGAGATTCAATCAGGCTCTGGGATGAGGCGTTGACACTGGAAAGGGTGCCGTCCACCTGGCCTACCACACCTCCGATGCTGTCCAATGCACCGGAAGTAACTCCTAATGCATCATAGGTTTTATCCAGACTGTCTTTTAAGGGAACTTCCACTCTTCCATTATAGAAGTTCAAAATGTCGGAAATGGTGTTATAAAGTCCGTCCAGGGAATTTCCGATGTCTTCTTCCACATCATCGGGCAGATGCCTGGTCTGGCGCACCGTTTTTTCCGCAGATGCCAGCTTATTGATCACTTCCTGCTGCCGTTTTGCAAGAGCCGTCAGCTGCTGCTGGAGAGTCGTGCCGTCTGCAATAGGAACTGGAAGGGCCTTATTCAAAGTATCAAGAACCTTCCTCACTCCATTGAGCTGGTCCAAACCTGCCTGAAGCAGACTCTGCATATTGTTGAAAGAATCCGCGATCATGTCTGCGGACCCATCCGTAAGCTTTCCAACCGTCTGAAAGGTTTCATATACCGTTTCTTCTATTTTCATGATGTTATCAAGGGTATCTCCCAGACCATCCGTCATGATGCCGGAGAACCCTCTGGTGGCATCAATCAGAGCCTTGGCACTGTCCGCCGTCTGTCCGCCGGAAGCGATCATCTTGTTCACATCCGGAAGTGTCCCTTTCACTCCGTCATTTAAGGTATTCACCGTCTGCAGGGTGGTCTGAAGCATGTTGATGGTATCCACCAGCTGATTTAAGTCTTTTTTCGCATCGGTAAGGGAATTGATGGCATCGTGTCGGTTGGTTTCCTTATCCGTTCCCCAATCGTCGGAATATTTATTAAGCACCTTGCCGATCACCTTGGAAGTGGTATTGATAAAGGTCTCATTGATCTGATGCTGAACCGTCTCCACACCTTTATCTGTGATTTTAGTCGCAATGGCATTCTTTTTTTCATTGACATAATACTGTAAAACCGGGCGTTCAATGTTGGTGGAAAGGATACTGGACAGCTTCTGGCTGAAATCCTCCGGAACAACAACGGCTGCATAATACTTTCCGGACTCCACTCCATCAATGGCATCAGTGCTGTCTACAAACTGCCAGCCGATTTTATCATTCTTTCTCAGCTCATCCAGAATCATCTCTCCGATGTTGATGGAGGAATCATCTATATCCGTGTCAAATATGCTGTCTATGGACGCGCCTTTGTCCTCATTGACAACTGCCACCTTCAGTCCCTTTGTATTGGAATATGGGTCCCAGCTCGCCGCAATGTTGAACCACGCATACAGAGACGGGATCAGGATCAGTCCCAAGGCAATCATAATTGCAACAGGATTTATAATAATATGTTTTAGATCATCGACAAAGATTTTCCATATATTCTTTACATGTATCATAGCAGCCTCCTTGGTAATAATTTTAATTGATGTAACTCCGTATTATATTATTTCTGATTCTTAAATGCAATGCCAAAACCTGTTAAAATAATCCTCCCCTGCATCACCTTCTATTATGAATTCCGTTCCTGTAACAATTTACAAGAACCGGATAATTTCTCCAAAATAAAAAAATTCCCATAACCTGAAAATACCCAATTACCTTAAAACAAAGAGCACAAGACGGGAAATGGACCAGTAAACAGGCATTGACGGAAAAACCAGTAAACACCGGGATTCCTTATAAATACGAGGTTTCCCGGTGTTTTTATCTTTCTTTATGTGGAGCTGCTTTTCAGCTCATGTTGCACTTTTTCGCAACTATGCAACACGGAACGACCATGAATATATTAGCATAAGAATGGGTTATTTACAATAGGAAGAAATGCCTGCTAGCAATTGTCTTCATTCTTCCAACGGCAAGGAGCATTGTTAAAGCCATCACGATAGCCTTCACAATAACACCTTCTTTTTTCTTCTGCACAAGGATCATTATTGCATCTATTATTATTACAGCAATTATTATTATTACAGCAATTATTATTCCGATTGCCGCAGCACTTATTTCTATTATTATTACAGTTGCATCCCATATTAAACACCTCATTTTTTCGTTTATATCGTAGTATATGGAATGAATAGACTAGTTGTGAATTTGTTGAGCATTAAGCTTATCTAGCCAATCCTGGATATTGCAGCGCCCCATCCTGATCAGGTGTCAGCGTCACCGGCTCCGTAATCATCTTGCCATCAGCGTCCACCGCGTAAATTTTACCAGAGTTTTCTACCAGCTGAGATTTACACATTGCGCCGTCCGGACCCAGGTAATACCATTCCCCTTTGTATTGATACCAGGTATTTTTTACCATCAGCCCGGCACCGTCAAACCAGTACCACTTGCCGTCAGCCTTCACCCAGTCATTACAGACAGGCAAACCGGTATCTCCGTTATAGTAACGCAAGCCTCCATCCTCTTCTTTCCAGCCAGATTTCTTAACCTGGGCCACTTCTACCTTAGACCATGTCTTCATGAATTCTTCTGGGTTCTTATAATATTGCTTGATTCCACTGGTTGAACTGCCCCAGTCCGGAAGCTGGAAGTGTGGCTTGTCGACCGGTGACTTCCAGTTCCCGCCCCATTCCAGGCCAATACTGACTCCAATCTCACCAACCTTCCGAAAGAAGCCATCGGTGTCATTATATGCTCCCCGTCCATCATTTCTATAAAAATCAAAGGCAGTTCCCCACTGATGATAGGAACTGTATGTACTGCCGGGGGCCTTGGTTACTTTTTTTCCTGGCTTTGTTCTTCCCTTTGCGTAAAGTGTATCCTGCTCTGCTACGGTCCGGAACGTTTCTCCTATGGCAATTTTTAACCCCTGTTTGCCGCACTCTTCTACCAGCTTTGCAGCCAACACCTGAAGCCTTGGGTGGCATAATGTAATATCTCTCATAATATCACCTTCCTTATTAAAATATTTGCCCTCAGAACACATGCTGCCACTGTAAAAAATCGGAACAAAACAAAATTCCAACAATTGAGTAATACGGTAATTTGACAAAACCTCAGCAAAGTTTTAATCATCATAAGTATAATTAAATGAAATGCATATATAAAAAGTTATATAATTTGATACAATAAATTTAAAATTTTTAATCTTTTTATAACAAACGCTTTTAAGATTTTTACTATATATATATCATATATACATTAATTGAAATTTAATGAATAATAATGAATTTTTCCTTACAATCTAAATATAGGAAACAATATTATATATATATATCAGTTTTGTTTAGAAGTCACCTCCAAAGGTAATTTGTCATTACCTCGAAATTGCTCAGAAGTTAATTTGGTTGTTATGTATAGTAAATTAGCGTATAATAAAAAAATGTTTACAACAATTTAATTAGGAGGGCTAAAGCATGAGCAAAATATTCGATTTGCCTTATTACGCCGTTATTTTCAAATCTAAAAGAAGTCCCGGCGATAATGGTTATTCCGAAACGGCACAAACAATGGTAACAGAAGCTGCAAAGCAGGACGGATTTTTAGGAGCCGACAGCGTAAGAGATGAAGATGGAATAGGAATAACCGTTTCATATTGGGCTTCTTTAGAGAGCATAGAAAAATGGAAGATGAACGCTTTACATATGCATGCAAAATCTTTAGGCAAACAAAAATGGTACGAAGAATACACCATCCGAATCTGCAAGGTAGAGTATGATAACTCTTTTCCTTTTTAGCTTTCTGTTAAGACGAGAACGAACAAATTTCATGTTCATACTTCAGCCGATAAAATCTTCATCAGGTTATGTCGGCTACTCTCTTTTATGGATAGTACTCTGGGAAATTCCAATTTTTCTGGATTAAACGGCTCTGGCAATGACCTCCACGCAAGCACCCGTTCTGTTGCATCATTAAATGTACTCCACATCAGTTTTCCATTACTCTCTACCAAACAATCCAGCAATGTAAAAATACCCTCTCCAAAATTATATACTGCTATCAGAACATCTGTGTTTGGCTCTGTCAGTTGTTTCGATACCGGAAACCATATTCCCCGTTGGTTATATGTATTTAAGATACCGGATACATACTGCTCCATTTTGCAATGGGACCAAATATCTTGCAGATCCTCCTTGCGTTCCCTCTCCCAAGGGAACCGGTACAGTTGATCACCTAATTGCTCCATTAGTGGAGTTACAATCTTCTCCATTTCATTCTGATCTGAATTTTTTAATCCTCTTTCTATTTTTGACAATAAAAAAACTACCCGCTTAACACTGATAGTTGGTAGTTGGTGTTAGTATTTATGTGTGGATATGAAAAGTTTAACACGCTAAAATATCAATATGATAGGTTCGTGTTAATCAATGTCTCAAAACGGTATCCGATATACGGATGAATTTAAAAAGCAA
This sequence comes from Lacrimispora sinapis, assembly GCF_043633585.1. Lineage (NCBI taxonomy): Bacteria > Bacillati > Bacillota > Clostridia > Lachnospirales > Lachnospiraceae > Lacrimispora > Lacrimispora sinapis. Next base: position 3,453,917 of record NZ_CP141832.1, read on the forward strand.
TTAGTAATTATGTCTAAAGCAGGTAGTTCTGTCAGCTACCTCAGTCCCGAATATGGTGTCTCAAATGTAATTATTTATAAATGGATTAAAGATTTATCTCGAGTCAAAGTATTGGCATTGAATAAAGTAAGAGACAAGGAACCGACTAAAACCCAATACTATAACATGTTCATAATTATTCGCCAGTACCTTGATTATGCAACAGCCGTAAAATGGGACACAAGTATTTCTTACCAATGAACACCCATTAATTGAGTGTAAAGCATGGTAAGATTTTTAGGAAATGGGCTGTACATCTGCTTTAGCAATTCCACTGGCCTTTTAATTAGGATTATGCTTATGAGAGCTTGCGGCAATAAAAAAGACCGACATTTCCCATACAGGAAATACTTACATATTTAGAAAATGGTTCAGAAACTGGAACTGCGACGTCCAGACGGGTCATGGTATCCTGCCAGACGGGAAGCTACCCGTATTCGTAAATACCGGGATTATATCCATATATTCAGTAAAAGCATTCAAAAGATACGGAAAGCCTATATTTCTTCTCTTCTTGATGGTTGTATCAACATCAATGAGATACAGAAACAGGTGGGTCATATGGACGAACGCCCCACTCTAAAAAACTACTGCTTTAACCAGAAAACCAGTGTTGAAAATGAAAACAATATGGAAAAATCCTTAGCGGTTTAATGTCTCCCCCCAGTCTACCCCAAAAAGACATTTTTATAAATCAAAAAAGAGCTGGAAATCCTTGTAAAATCAAGATTCCAGCTACTCATCAATAAGAGCGCGAGACGGGACTCGAACCCGTAAATAGGCATTGACGGAAAAACCAGTAAACACCGGGATTCCTTATAAATACGAGGTTTCCCGGTGTTTTTATCTTTCTCTATGTGGAGCTACTTTTCAGCTCATGTTGCACTTTTTCGCAACTATGCAACACGAAAATGCAACACAGAACGTCCATTGATATATTAGTACAAGAATGAGTTATTTACAATAGAATGAAATGCCTACTAGCAGTTGTCTTCATTCCTCCAACGGCAAGGGGCATTGTTACAGCCATCACGATAGCCTTCACAATAACACCTTCTTTTTTCTTCTTCGCATGGATCGTTATTGCATCCATTATTATTATTGTTGCAGCAATTATTATTCCAATTACATCCACAATTATTTCTATTATTCCAATTACATCCCATATTAAGCACCTCATTTTTTTTGTTTATACAGTAGTATATGGGACGCATAGACTAGTTGTGAATCTGTTCAGCATTAGACTCATCTCGCCAGTCCCGGCCACTGTAACGCGCCATCCTGATCAGGAGTGAGCGTCACCGGCTTTGTGATCATTTTGCCATCAGCGTCCACAGCGTAAATTTTACCAGAGTTTTCTACCAGCTGAGATTTACACATCGCACCGTCCGGACCCAGGTAATACCATTCCCCTTTGTATTTATACCAGGTATTTGTGACCATAAGCCCGGAACCGTCAAACCAGTACCACTTGCCATCAACCTTCGCCCAGTCATTACAGACAGGCAAACCGGTATCTCCGTTATAGTAACGCAAGCCTCCATCCTCTTCTTTCCAGCCAGATTTCTTAACCTGGGCCACTTCTACCTTAGACCATGTCTTCATGAATTCTTCTGGGTTCTTATAATATTGCTTGATTCCGCTGGTTGAACTGCCCCAGTCCGGAAGCTGGAAGTGTGGCTTGTCGACCGGTGACTTCCAGTTTCCTCCCCATTCCAGGCCAATACTGACTCCAATCGCACCAACCTTACGGAAGAAGCCATCGGTGTCCTTATATGCTCCCTGTCCATCGTTCCGATAAAAGTCAAAGGCAGTTCCCCACTGATGATAGGAACTGTAGGAGCTTCCGGGGGCATTGGTTACTTTTTTCCCTGGCTTTGTTCTTCCCTGGGCGTAAAGTGCGTCCTGTTCTGCTACGGTCCGGAACGTTTCTCCTATGGCAATTTTTAATCCCTGTTTTTTACACTCTTCTACAAGCTGTGCCGCCAGCACCTGAAGCCTTGGATGGCATAATGTAATATCTCTCATTTATTTATTCCTCCAATAATTAAGAAAAGGCCCAGGATATACCCAGGCCTAAAATTGCAACATTGTAACAAGTCAATCTTTTTTTCCAGTTTGCTTGATAATCTGATTTACATATGTACTTAATCCGGCAACCAGTACCCCCTGAGTAATGGCCGTAAATACTGCCATAGCAATTTCCTGGCCGGTCTGGCAGCTGCTTGTGGCCAGGACATAGATTCCGCATAAAACAATACCTACCGCACCATTTATCAGCGGGATGTATTTGTCCTTAATTGTCTGACTTTGTTTAATTCCAAGTCCCATGAAATAAAGTACCACTGCCACTACGATAAGTTCCGGTTTTACATAATTCATAATCTGTTCCATAATAAATCCTCTCTTTCCTATTTTAAATTTTGCGCAACCATTAAAATTGTTCCAGTAGCAAACGCTCCGGCTACAACTCCAACGATTGTATTAATAATTGCTCGTTTGACGTTGCTCCAAGTATCGCCAGGGGCAGATTTTAATTTTGCGATTTCCTCTCCTTGCATTGTCTGCTCCTTAAGCATAGCCTGCATATTGATGGCCAACTCTTTCACTGCCAGGACTAATTCCTGGATTGTCTTACTCTGTTCTTCCTGATCTTCCATTCGATGTTTCAGGGATTTAATTTCATGCTCATGAGCTTCCAATCGAACGGCAACCTCCGTTTCAGTCATGGCAGCACCTCCTACGTTTCATTAATTTTTAGTCGCCATAATCTCTTTTTTCTGGTCCTCACTAATCCACTTTTTAATAACCGCATTTGCCAACATTGGCACCGTCAACGGTCCCTTGCCACCATCGTATAACCACATTAATGTATCAAACATATTTACACCTCCAGACTTGACAAAACTAAAGTTCCAACGGTTGCTTTTAAGGTTTCAATTTCTTTTGCCTGCGCCGCTACGGTTTCTGTAAGATCAGGCTTGCGGAAATAGGCTGTCATCACATCGCCCTTGATATCCTTGTTTTCATAGATCGGTTTGTTTGTTTCTTCATCTGTGCCAATCTGCACCTGCTCACTTCCAATCACCTGGTCGGACTGTTTAGTCAGCTTTCCTGCATACACAAGATCTGATCGAGTCCAGTCCGGTTCATCGGATAATCCGATCTGCGTTATGCTTCTATTTTCTTTTAAAACAGCTTCGATTGCATCAAAGGTCATTGGCCCTTTCTGGAAGGAAATACTGCCTCCCGATTCACCAAGATTCACACCTGCAGCAATCAGCTCAAATTCCTGATCGCCAAATTTGATTTTTTCAATTTGATTCATAAATTGATTCCTTTCCGCCCGATTCGGGCATAAAAATAAGAGCCTTTTGGCTCTGGTTTACAAGTTTATTTAGTTCGGTAAATAGATTATTCTGCCACAACCCAATCCTCAGCCAAGCAATCATTGATTGAAGGAACCCACATAGCATGTGATCCATTTACCATCTTAATTTGCAAATAGGGTTCACACTTAAACAGATCACCTTCGTTAAGTCCCCAAGCCTCAGCGGTTTGTTTATTACACGGAATGCCTTGTGGATACCCCTTTTGATACACTACGAACATTCCTTTTCCGTTCCAGCCATCACGGGCAATTTTGATTCCCTTTTTAGCCAAATCGAGAGCAATACCAAAGGACATACCTTCACAGTCCTTGTATGATTCCTCAAATACTTTTTTGGGTGACCATGATTCATATCCATCCTGATATTTTACAAGATACCCCTCATCGTTTGGATTTTCATCCGCAGGAATCGTCCAACCTCTGTACTCGTTATATTTTCCTCTGTTCATCGGTCTTGCTTCTAACATTTTTGTTCCAATATATTTTTTCATTCTTATTTTCTCTCTTTCTGCTGTTTTTCGGACAGCTCCGGTTCTACGCTAAATAGCAATTTAGCATTGAAAGCCAATATTACAGATGTGAATACTTCAATGGACCAGAAGCTTAATAAAGATGCGGTACCAATCGAATGGCTAGACCTAATCCGGCGTAGCGGTTTATATGCTGTAGTAAATAGAGCCTATACGCCCGACGATAAGGAAGAATTTATTTTTCAAGCCTTCGCACCATCGCAAGGTAGTTGGGTTGTGTGGCTTACGGCATATCAATTATACGGTGACCATGTATATATAGCGAGAATGGCAACCACAAATGGAACAAATTATACAGTCGGAACATGGCATCAACTTTTTTAAATTAATCATTTAGTCCATAGAGTTGTCCATGTGCCATTATCAACCTTTGCATATTTTATATTATTAGAGTTAATCGCAAGCTGATATATTTTGCCTGACCCAACATGGACCTGTATGTATACTGTATCGTTAGCTATATCATAACCAGCTACAAATTTTTGTGCCCCAGTCTCTAATGTAAACTTGCCAGTTAAACTTGTTAAATTGCTATTTAACTCATTAAGTCCCGCCGTTAAATTATCCCCGATGTCCAAGTCCTCACCCATGCCAATTCTCTCACAGAGTTTATGGACAAAGGCCGATGTAGGTATTTTATTTTGATCGTTCGTATCCATATTTGTGAGCATATTTTTGAGCAGAGCATTTTCATTCAATCCCATGGTGACTGCTATGGATTTAGCAATTTTACCAAGTGCAGAAGCAATCGCTTCCCCTGCTATAATATTGGCCAACTCCGCCGCCTGCTCAAAGATGGTGTTTACATCAATGCTGCCGTCCTCTCCCACTTTTATCCCTGCGCTGCCCTTGACAATGCCGGCGGCAGTCTGTGTGGCAGTCTTTACACTTAAAGTGCCATTACTGTCCACTTCTGTTGTTACACCGTCCGGCTTAACTGTTCCTGGTGTGCTTACCGTAGCTTTACTGGTTCCCTGAGCTGATAACTGCCAGTAGTTCGTATCCGTTGGTAAAGTACCGACCGGGGGATCTGTATGTACTACATAGCTGCTGCCATCATAGGAAACCAAATTTAATAGCTCATATTTTACCTCCGGATCGAATTCCCCCATGGGCACCGTTCCTATGGTCCCATAAATTACTTCTGTTTCGTCCATTAAGTCGCAATCTCCTTTCCTATAAACTTCCCTTTTTCTAGCCGGAAGGTCATGCCTTTAGCCAAAAAGGTACTTTTTAACTGCATTGTTTTTGGGTCAACCCAAAATCGGGGAATTGACAATTTTGCCACATGGTCAATCTGCTTTTTCAGATCCTGTACCTGCTGCCAGTACCACTTTGCATTGTCTTCTGCATCAGCCGGCACCACACCTCCTACCGCATACCGCTTCGCTGTATCTGCGCTGGCCTGCGCTTCAGCTGCACTCTGCTCTGCTTCCGTCTTACTGGTCCCTGCCTCGGTTGCCTTATCCCTTGCCACCTGTGCACTGTTCCCCGCCTCTGTTGCTTTTTGTGTGGTGGTTATAACATCGGCTGCCGTCTGGTTTGCTGCCGACGTTGCCGCTGCTGCCTTTGTTGTGGCTATCCCCGCTTGGGTCGTGGATACCGCCGCACTGTCAGCCGCAAGCTGGGCATTTTCTCCGGAAGTGGCTGCATCCTCTTTTACCTGTTCATAGTAATATTTCGCATTATCTGTTTCGCTTCCGGGAAAAGATTCATCCCCCAATGTGTACCGTTTCGCAAACTTTTGATAATTCAGAGCTGCGTCCCGGGCTGATTGGGTATCAAGCATATACTGCCGGAACTCTGTCTGTATAGCAGCATCCAGTTTTTCCATAGTCACGGACCCAGCCACAATTTCAGCAGTAATGGTTCTGTTCATAATCTTTAGTGAAATAGTAGGTGTGCTATCCACAGAATAAACAAACCGGGTAAGGTCAATTATTTTCTGCGTACCATCTGCCAAAGTAAGAACCAGTTCATTATCGTCGTTGATGTCAAAGTTTGTGACCACTCTTTCAATGTCCAGATCAAAAGTTTTTACTGATCCGTTTTGATAGGTTATTGTCCATATTCCGGCATCAACATCAACATCAATATCTTTAACCAGGGCATTGACCATGGATTTATCTGCCTTGTTTGTGTCCATCAGTACAAGACGGTTGTCAGCTTCTTTAATCCCGTTTTCCATCTTTAGTAGATTGGTTCGATTGATGGCCGTCTTTTGAGAAGGTTCATTCTGCCAATCAGTAATTCTATAATATGGTTGTAAAGCCATTAGCCTTCACCTTCTTTCTTTTCAGGTTCCGTTATCTCTCCAGGCATTCCGGATTCTAGTACCTGCGCAATAGCAGATACTTGCCTTGCATTCTGGATTCCTATAACAGTAATTCCGTTAAGCATGTATTTCATTTGCAAAACCTGTTCCTCTGTAAATGTGAGTACTTTCAAGATTTTACCTCCTTTCAGGCATACAAAAAGAGCGGGGAATCAATCCTCGCTCTGTGTAATATTTTATTTAATTATTGGTTACAGCCTCAATAACTACCTGACCGTCTTTTACCCAAGCTCCATCAGGGCCCACTGTGTAACCGTCGGGTGTTGTGGTGTCGTGGAGCATAAGGCTGTTCTCATCAAAGTAATACCATTTTTCATTTATTAACGCCCAAGAACCTGGCATGGTCAAACCATCTTCTCCGAAATAACACCATCCACTTTCAAATTGTCTCCACTGGTTTTTTAAATAAATGGGGTATCCATTTTCATCATCATCTCCAGTATAATACTTCCAAGTTATTCCCTTTGATGTACTTCCGGAAGCAGATAACCCCTCTTTTCCAGCAAACGACAAAAAGGAAACGCATAAACAAAACAGTAAAGAGACGGATAGTATTCTAAATATTTTTTTCATCGTATTCCCCTCCTTTTTTGTTCATTATAGTTTTAGCATGTACAAAAGTCAAGTATCGTAATTAATCATCCCAACTGCCCATATCAACGAAATTTCTTAACTGGCTTAATCTATTATATATCTGCTTGAACATATCTAGTGCGGTATATCCTGCAGACCATGAGTCTTTAAATAAAATATCTCCGCATTTAACATCCCCGCAGTTGACTCTGCCAGTTCCAGTTATTGTGACGCCAGTATATCCGTCTCCGCCAATAAACAAGGAAGCCATTCTCCCTCCTGGGCTTCCTGATGGCCTGTCATTGGTGTTTATTTGTACCCAGCCATTTTTTGACCTTAATAAATTTGTTCCGTCAACAGAAACATAATAGTCTCCAAACCCAACCGCATCGTCATTCGCATAAAATGTTTCTGATTCCAAGTTTCCGGAGAAAGTACCGTTTATCGCTCTGATATTCCGGCAGGTTAATACTCCGTCCTTTGTCATGCTAGAATAGTTAGATTCCCATGACAAACGGTTTGTTTTAAGGATAATATCGTCCGGTTCAATAGAAAGTTGAGAAGAAACATCACCCTTACTCACCTTTAATGATATCTGCTCCGCTGTCTGTTCAAATTTTGAATTAGTTTCATTAGCAAGGCTGGTTACAGACATAGCTATCTGATCCGCTCTAATCCGCAATGACGCTTCTGCCTGCTGCGCCCTGGTCACTTCTGCAAGGATCTGCTTTGCTGTTTGAATAAACTTGGTTTCCGTTTCTTCTTTGAGGTCCGATACCCTGACAGATACCTCTTCTACAGACTTCTTTATAACAGCCGTTTTTCCTTCCAGTTGTATGATCTGCATGGGAATTCCAAAGTTCTGTTTTCTCTCCTTAGTGCCCTGGGCTTCGTAGGTGTCTGTCATGGCCTGAATGCCTTTTAAGGTTCGTTTCAGACAATAAGTCTCAATCACATCATCAGATGTATAGCAGATGATTCCGTCTCCCGGTTCCACCCAGGGAAGCGCGGCTGTCACGATCTTACACGGCCTGTAAATCTTCCCCGATATTTGATCATACGCTGTGGCCGCTATATTCATCAATTCTGACGCACTTTTGCCGTAGACGAGGAAATTACCCTGTATGGTATAAGCGTTCTTTCCACCACCGTATACGGCTCCTACATCCCCTTCTTCCTGTCTGATCTGGACCTGGTCGATACCGTACACCAGGAAATCTTCATAGGTGGTCCCTGATGGGTTGTAATATGAAAGAGTTTCTCCCTCCAGTTCGGAGGGGAACAAATCATCTGCAGGGTGAAGTTCCTCTGACGGATAAAGACCAGATGCTCCCAGGAAAACATATTTAAACTTTCCCGCTACATCAATCTGGCCAAAACACCCGTTAATTTCACAAATGGCTTTCATTATATCTCGGCCGGATATCTGGGACGGGTCAATCGTCTTTGCTACCTGCATATCGTCCAGCGGAAGAGTAACGTCTTTCTGCTTGATTCCCACAAACTCACAAAGGGAATCCCGAAATTGTTTCAAGGTCAGGGGGAATGTCAGGCTGTTATACCAATCAGCCACATCAATATCAAATTTCCTCATGCGGTCGAATGCTGTGATCTTTCTCTTGCTCCCGTCCACCTGCCTTACAAAGCTGTCCACTTTGTATATCCCAAGCATCATTTCATAGTCCCCTACTTCTACGGACAGGGCAAATTCTTTCCCCGTCACATCCAAGGTGACGTCTGAAACAACAATTTCCATCATTGCTGAACTGCATTGCCCAAATTTTAGGGCATTGCTATCACACAGGGCCTGCTCGAGGACAAATGTTTCTGATGATATCCGGTCCCCATCAACCAAAAGCATAGGCGTGTCATCTACGGGGAACAGGTCGTCAGATGGCCAAACATCTTCTCCGGGATAGAGCAGATCTATTTCTCCATCGAAAAACCTCAATCTGGCTGTCTTTACCGTTGGATCGGATATATTATTTCTTCGATACAAATTTTTTACTTCTTCGGGAATATGAATCATGGTTTTCCTCCTAATATTCTATGAGCTCAAAAGTGATGGGCCGATACAAGACTGTGTTTTCATATGGCATTAAAATATCAAACTCCACGTCAGGTATATAAAAATTCCCGGTTGCATAATCATTTGTTTCATCATTCCAGTATTCAATACTGACAAGCGTTCGGTCCGGGAACAGCTCCTGCAATTCGATTTTATCTTCCAAACACAAAGGTGGAGTGGTGAAAGTAATTGTAGTCTTCCTATGCGGAAGGACGTTGCGGTGAGTTAATCCGGTTGCATCCGTCCAGGGATTTAAGTCCGTTTGTCGGTTTGGTATTGATTTATAGTTTTGAAAAAACCTTCCTGACACAATGTTTCCTGATACCTTCATGAGATATCCCCTGTAGTTCGTTGCCATAAGCTCACCTCCCTTTATGTAAATGCTGATTCGCCGGTCTTGCCTTTAAAGATGTCATTCTGGCCTCTTACTGCTTCAAACATTTCTTTTGCGGTAGGAGCTGCCTGTGGATCCTTCTCACTGATTTTCTTTAAAAAGGCTTTCATTTCCCGCAATAGCATAAGCAGTTCTGTCTTTGATATGCTATCTCCCATCATCAGATCCGACTGAGATAATAACCCCTGGGTGGAGCTTTCTGTTCCGCCTGGCCTTGCGCTCCCCACCATAGCGAGCTGTGGAGTTGTGCTACTTACCAGATTCCTTACGCTGGATATCAGCGGGGTAAGAGATGATCTCATGCCGCTTTGTACCGCTCGGGAAATCCCCTCTGTGATCTGCATGTTATTGGCAACGGCCGTCCGGTTTCCAATCTGTCCAACTAACTCCGGCCCGCTCTCTCTGGCCACAAACATCTGGCCTTTGTTAGGAAACCCACCAGATGCAAAACCGGAAACAGGAGATACAGAAACTGAGGACCCTCCACCTATACCCATAGCGTCTTTGATTCCGTCCCCGATTCCCCCAAAGAACTCTCCCATTTTGTTCTGCAGCCAGTCTCCCATGGATAGCAGGCCGTTCCATATGGCCTTTATCATATTTTTGCCTACGTCCACCAATTTTCCTGGGAGTTTATTAAACCAGCCCACAATGGCGTTTAGGGCCTTCGGTATGTTCGTACCGACCCAGCTGATTATGTCCGTTGTCCATTTGACGATCGTATCTTTAAAAGCTACGATCTTATCATAGATTTTGCCTGGGAGTTCTGCAAAGAAGGTCAGGACTTTTTCAATGATCTTTGGTACTTCTACTGAAGCAACCGCAATCATTGTTGTTACCCACTCTACGATCTTATCCTTTACCACAAGAATCTTATCCCATATCTTGCCCGGGAGCTCTGTGAAAAACTTTATTACAGCGCTGATTATTTTAGGAACTTCCGTTGTCACAGTGGAAATCATGTTAAGAACCCATGTGGCCACGGTCCCGATCGCAAAGCCGATTGCATAACCGATCTTTCCGGGAAGTTCATCAAACCATTTCACTACGTTGTCTATGACCGTCCCTATTTTATCCGGAATTCCCGATAGATACTGTAATAAACTATCCCACTTTTCAGAAGCTTTTGTCTTAACGCTTTCCCACACCGCCGATAATTTTTCTGGGATACTCTCGAAAAATGGAATCACGGTATTGTTCCACCAATCCGGCACTTTCTTTGTCCAGAACTCTTTTATTTCATCCCAGTGAGTAACTGTGTAAACGATAGTGGCGACCACAGCTGCGATTGCTGCCACAACCAGCGCACCGGCTGCTGCTACGCTGATCCCAAGTGCCGACGCAAGAGCGGCAACTCCGCTTGCTATGGCTGTTCCTAACCCACTTATTGCGCCGCTTAACATTCCAGGTATTGTCACTGTAAAAAACGTCCGTATAGGAGTCAATATTAGACCTGATAATACAGACGGCAAAGAAGCCCCTGTTTCAGCCATAGTTGTAGTTATGGTAGTCATAATGGTACTGCTTGGAAATGCCTTGGCCAGTAATTTCCCAATACCGGAAAATGTCAGTCCTTTACTTATAGAAGTCATTATCTTTGCAGACAGTAACTTTCCAAGCCCCGTAAATTGTAAAAGTCCAAAGGCCGTAAGTATTGTTGTTTCAACAGGTGCCGCCTTAAAGGAAGCCCCCCAAAGCTCAATGCCTGCATTTATAGCTTTCCAAATTAATTCTCCAACTTTATTTCCTATTTCGAGGAAATCAATAGATTCAAGGAATTTTCCGATCTTAGTACCTATCAGAGACCAGTCCGTGTTATCCAGGGTAGCTATCATTGTGTCTAGCAATCCCTTGACCCAGACATTAATCGTCTGCCCTGCGGAAGCAAAGTCAAAGGTCAAGAAGAAGTTATTAACGCCGCTTGCAATGGAATTTCCCCAGTTCGACCAGTCAAAATTTTCGCCAAAAGAAAGTGCTGCGTACATTGCGGTATTGAGTGCACCCGCAATAGTCCTTGCTACCGAACCAAATAGATCGGGTGTAATAAGTCCATTTAAGAATTCAGCCAATCCCTGACCGAAGTTGCTTGCACCAGTATAGATGGAAGGCCAGTTAATACGATTTAAAGCATTGGTAAGGCCATTGCTGATGATAGATCCTACTTTTTCATAATCGCCTTCTTTAAAAGCATTGGTTAGCTTTTCCACAACACCCTGTATTGCTTTATCTACCGCAGGGCTAACGGTAACATTGGAAAACAATTCTCCTCCGGAAAGATCTCCAAGATCCGGAACCCCTGCACCTCCTGCCCCGGTACCACCCGATTTAGAATCCGAAGTGGTCATAACATTCAGCTTATCAATGCTTGATAAACTTTCTTTTGCTTGTTTTCCGGCTTTCTTTGCCGCATCTCCAATGCCCCCAACTGCATTAGAAGCATTGTCTGCCGCATCGGTAACCGCACCTATGCCAGCTGCCGCATCCGATACTCCACCGCCGCCCTTCTTTCCCGTAATCATCTCCGTAAAGGCTTTGAAGGCATTCGCAAGAGTCATCAGCTTCCCTATAATAGCATTGATTACCTTAATCACCGGAGTAAGGACATTGATAAGCCCCTGGCCAATGGTTGCCTTTAAGGAATCAAATTGTAGTTTTAGCACTCGGACTTGATTGGCCCAACCGTCACTGGTCCGGATAAAATCTCCGGAAGCCAGAGATAGCTGATCCTGTACAAACTTATACCGTAAAGCTACTTTTTCAGCTTCAGACATTTTGGATGTTACTTTTCCATAGCCATTTGCCAAAGCATAGGCATCAAGGGCATTCTGAGTCATTACGATGCCCAGGTCCTTAAGCGTCTCCGTCTCCCCTGTGAATACGGATTTCAGCTTTGTATATGCCTCGTCCTGGGAAATGTTATAAAAGGATGCCACGTCACCGGCCAGACCGGTTAAAGTTGTGGACATGTCATAGGCCGCACTCTCAGAGAATCCAAAAGCCTTAGCCATTGCCCCAAAGGTACCGGTAAATTTCTTAGCCATTGTCTCGGACAAACCAAATGACTGTGCTGCGTTCTTTGCAAAATCATTTACCTGCTGGGACATTTTAGGGAATGTCACATCAACAACATTCTGCACCTCCTGCAGGTCAGAACCCAGATCAATACAGGACGCACCGAACTCAACAATCTTTTTGACCGCAAAAGCGGCAGCCAAAGCCCCGCCTATTTTAGCCGCGAAACCCGACATCTGTGATGCTAGAGAGCTGCCTGCTTTGCTTGCCGTTTTCTGAATGCCGGCCATCTGCTTATCAAAACTGTTTTTATTAACTACAAGATCAAGGCCAATTTGACCCACACTGTCAGCCATAAATATCACCTGCCTTTAACGAGACAGGCACATCGGCACAGCGTCTTAGATTCTTAGTTCAAATTCTTTCTTGCAATCTTTGTTTTTGCATTTTAGAAAAACCCCTTTGCAGACGGCATCTTTGGTATGAAAAACATTTACCGGATAACCGCAATGCGGGCATTTCACTTTTATTTTTTCTTTTACAATTTCAATCACCCCCCACACATCTGCGCAAACGTCTGCTCCAAGAGTTTCATTTCCTGATCATAGGTAGCCGGAGTCATTGCTTCGGCCTTTCGGTTTCTCCATTCATCATAAATGCGCTTCTGATCTTTGCTGAAATGCTTAATTACATTTTTGTCTGTTTCAGATCGAATTGCCACAACTCGGCCCAGAGGGGTTTCCGGATCAATTCCTGTAAGCAGAGACTTGAATTCATCCCAGCTCACCGATTCAAACTCTTTGGTGCGTATTCTCAACCCGTACTGCGAAAGGAAGCTGGAAATAATTAAATCCCAGTCCTCAAATAAATCGTAGTACGGGTCACTACTCTCCCTGGTCGACGTCCTCCCCGGTTATCAGCCCTATTGCTTCCTGAATTACCACAGTCAGATCCTGAAAACTTAACTTCAACTTTTCAATTTCTTTCTGGGATTTTTCCGGGAACATCAAGTCGTAGGTTTTTAAAGTCTCACTCAGCCCTGACTGCCCTGTACTCATGAGCCCCATAACCTTTAACATAGTGGGCGCATCGGCATTTACCTCCAGCTTCTTTCCTTTAATGACCAATGAGGGATTTCCGTCAAAGGTCAGCTTCTCTGTGATATCAACTACTTTTGCCATGTTTTTTTATCTCCTCTCAAAAAAGAGCCAGGTCCTATCCCTCTGGCCCGATATCTTCTTCTGGTTCTTCCGGTTCTGCGGGCAGCGCAGGCTCTACGCTCCCGCTGGGGTAAAATTTGGCTTGCCATAGCAAACCACCTCAAATTCAAGCGTATCAAGCGCTGCGGTGTCTCCGCCGCCCGGGGTAGTCACATTAATGACACAATCAAAGGCCAATTTTGCTCCGGATACCATTTCCCATTCAAACTTTGTCATAGCATCCTCACCCATGGCCATAAACAGGCTGGCTATATAGTCATTCCCCGGATCCCCAACACTTCTCTTTCCCTGAAAGGAAAAGCTAAGTTTCTTGCCGACTACTGCATTTTTCGCCCAACCGCCTGCGTCCATGGCATACCATTCATCGGTTGTATTGTCGATTGCGGGGGCAAAGTTCGTTAAATCCTTCGGCATCACCATATCAGCTTCTGTACTTTTTAATCCCTTTGTTCCAAATCTAAATTTGTTGTTGTGTACTGGAAACACTGTTGCTGCTTCTGACATTTTTCATGCCTCACTTTCTCTGATAAATAAAATCCAGCCATATCACATATTCGTATACCCCGCCATCATCCGATCCAACATCCTGCGGTTCAGGAACCATCAGACGCAAGTAATTGATGTGGGTATCCCCTATGGATAGGCTGGTTACACTTCTTAGCTTCTCAAATAAATCATAGGCCGCTTTCTCCGTCTCATCCTTAATTTTGTTCCAATGGATGAGCAGGCAAACGGACTTCGTATCATAGGTAGTGCATTCTAATCCGCCAATGGCAATATCGGCCGGGCCAGACGTTGGGCGACTGTAAACTCCAATAGATTTTTGAGTTTTATTATCCAGCTTGCCAATATAGACATTATCATCTGCAGCAATATTCAAACTGGATATATACTGCCTGATATCTTTTAGAGCCAGCATCACACGCCACCTGCTTTCTTGTAAAACTTCTTAAATGCTTTTGGTGTAAAATCTTCACTGATTCCCCCCGGCAGCCACGGTTCATACCATTGGCCACTTGCAAATGCATTTTCATCTTTCTGGAAGTTGTATTCCGGGTGAAAATACAACTTCCTTGCATAAGGCGTGCTAGTTACAAGCTGGGCCTTCCCTTTGTAGGAATCGGAATAATCAACAAAAGTACTTTCATCTTGAAGATTGCCGGTGTCAAAAGGCATGATCTCCGATTGAAGTACTTCTGTATGTAATGCCTCCGCTGTCATTTCCAAGGCTTTTACTGCCGCCTGTGACAGCTGTTTGATACGTGGCAAGTTCATCTTAACCGTTGATTTCACCTGCATCAAACCACCTCCAATGTGCAGAAATTAACTGTTCCATCCGGATTCCGGTTCTTGGTTCCCTGCTCAATGCGCCGTTCTTCCCCAAATACAGTAACGGTACCCCCACTTAGAGATGGGAAGTCTGGCGCAATATCGCCGGGGAACATGGCCGTCCCGGTGATCTGGACCAGTTTCTTTTCTGCGGTAAAGATTGTCTTTGCTTTATCCTGGAAGTTGCACTTTAACTCCAGATCTGCCATATATTTAGGCTCTCCCAAGTTGTTAATTTCTTCACTTTCAAGGTGTACCTTGATATCTGTTTTACACAGGCTTTTCGGCACTAAACATGGGTATTTCATAGGCTCACCTCGCTAAGCGGCAACACAGGCCAGTCTGGGACAGCAGAGCATATACATCACGCATCATAGCAATACCCTTGTCAGTAAATACGTTCCAAGAACTACCAAACTGAACTGATGCACCATTAAGACTATAGCTGGAAAGAATTGTACTGATCTCATCGGCATTCTCATATTCAAAATCGGCCTGCCGACAGATCACTTCCTGAATGACTTCCTGCTGAAATTCCGTCAGAGAAGAAAAACCCCGGCCCACAATACGGTTGTAGGTCAGGGAATCAATGTGGCGGCTGGCTTGTCGGAGATACCTTTCCAGGTCTTCTTCCGGCACTGTGCTGCCTTTATAGGTTTCTTTATAATATTCCGCTGTTACATAGGGGATATAGGCCATCTTACTCACCTGCTTTCTGGCCGGCAGCTTTTCCTCTCTTTGTTTCCTTGCCCGGTTCCTTTCCTGGGTCTTCCGCTTCGGTTGTGGGCTGTTCTTCTTTTACATCCGCTTCTGGTTCTTCCGGCAGATTCTCCACCTCATAACCATGACTGCGAAACCATTCTAACAGGTGGGGATTATCTGTTTCTCCCACTCCGTTGCAAAAAGGTACGCTGGCAGATGTACCTGTATATTGTTTGTTGGGTGCATATACTTTCATAGATAATCCCTCCTTATTTTACTTTGATATTACGGAATGCACCGGCTGCTTTGGAAGCCTTTAGGGCGATTGCTGCATTCATTTCCACTTCACCCGTCTTTACTGCTCCTGCTGTGTTAAAGTCAGGAAGCCAGGTCTGCACGGGTGCTACTCCTGCAAATGACACACCGTGGAGTCCGTCCAGCGCCAGCCTTGCCGCAAAAAGGGATGTGGTTCCGTTGGTTGCGTCAATGCCTACGACCTCATCATTGGTCCCTGGCTTTGTTCCAAGATCCACAAACGGAATGTTTCCATAGGATTCCACGTTGGTCCCCCAGTCAGTCTTTGTTACCTGATACATAGAAGCACGCCTTGCACAGGCTCTCAGCTTAGAAATCAATTTGGTATTGCCGGCAATGAAAGACGGCTCTCCATCAAGACCACGAAGGAATTCATCTAACATATCTAGGAAGTACTGAAAGTTATCCGTCACCAACTCGGAGGTGGATAAATCAATGACGGATTCACCTGCATTATACTCCGTGGAACTTCCAGTCAAGGCTTTGTCCAGACCATCAAAAGCGTTACTGTCTACCGCACTGTCACCGTTAATAAACGTATCATTAAATAATGCCTGGGCTGCCTTAATTTTCTGGGACTGCTGTAAGTCAATTTCAGATACGATACCGCCCATATTGGCAATCACACGATCAATTTGATAGGATCCACCAAATACCTTGATATCAACAGAATGACGTTCCTTAATAACCTCTTGGGGCGTATATTCCTTATTAATCTCACGGAACTGGGCTGTAGGCTGTGTTTTCAGCCTGGTGTAAGAATAAGTTGGGGTTGCTCCGCCTCCGGTTGGGGATACGGCATCATCAAAGATAATATGATCCAGAATCCAGTTGGATTTCCTGAATTCATCAATCACCCCGATCTGCAGGTCATCCTGCACATTTTTTCTTGCTTCTTCTAACGTAATAGCCATAGTTATTCATCTCCTTAATTTTATTTAGATGGCATCTGCGCCTGAAGTGCTGCTTCAATGGCGGATTTCATATTTACCTTTCCATCATCGGTTTTGGTTCCTCCCTGGGAGGACTGCTGACCGGGAACACCAAGAGGACGGAAGCCTGGCTTCGGATCTGTACCTGGCTTAGTCTCTTTAAACAGGAAAGGCTTTGATTCCTTGATGGATTTTAGCTGCTCCTCCAAGCCGGTTACTTTCCCATCATCTGAAAGAATCAGCTTAGACTTATCAAATAAGCCTGCCACCAGATCTGCATCCTGAGCAGACTCGGCAATGGCCAGCTTAATAGCAGTAGAAAGTTTCAACTCTTTCATGTCTGCTTCATTTTTCTCTACGGCCGCTCTGTTCTCTGCCTGCAAAGTTTCAATCTGTTTTTTCAGTTCCGCATTGTCCCCACTGTTTTTCTTTAAATCTTCCAGCTGCTTATCCCTGTCCTTGATATCCTTTTCAAGCTGTCCCTTTGCCTGATTGACTGTATCGTAATCAGCTTTAGGTACATAGGATTCCAGTTCCTTTTTTGAAGCCTCTGCCGCTTTGGCTGCCTGATCCTCGCTGATTCCCAGCGCAATAAAATCTTCTTTTTTCATGATCTCATCCTTTCTTTGCAATAAAATAAAGCCCAGAATATCCTGCGCGCTTTATCTTTAATGATATTTAATTATATCGGATCCTCTCTTATCCGGTGCATACTGCCTCCGATCTGTTGCGACGGTCGCAACTTTAAACATTTATCTATTGACTCTATTTTCCCATTCATTAGCTTTAATTTTATATTGCTTCTGATTCTCGCTGTCCAGGGAATACTCTGCCAGCCTGCCATACTTATCTGCCTGCCGCTTGGTATACTGCTGACTCTGCTCCTGCTTGTACTTCTGCTCAATGCCTTTTAGTTCGTCCTTTGTCCAGGTATCTTCTGCTGTAGAAATGCCAGAAAAATAAGAGGTATGGCTATCCTTGCACCTTGGATGGTAAAGCCCCCTCGCTATGGCAGTACTCATTAGAGGATATGGACCATCACCAGCTTTTCCTGCTGACCATACATCATCAATCAGGACTTTCCCTACAAAGGGAAGGCACTTAGGGCAGGGATTCCCGCGCTTTGCCACAATAACGGTACTGATTCCCCATTCCTGACGCTTCTCCCCTTCTCCCTGCA
This sequence comes from Lacrimispora sinapis, assembly GCF_043633585.1. Lineage (NCBI taxonomy): Bacteria > Bacillati > Bacillota > Clostridia > Lachnospirales > Lachnospiraceae > Lacrimispora > Lacrimispora sinapis. Next base: position 3,471,937 of record NZ_CP141832.1, read on the forward strand.
GGTATGCTCTCTTGCTGGCTGTACGGATTGCCATATCTGCGTAGTCTGTCAGGGTATGACGAGCACCATTCTTGTACTCAATACAGTTAAGGCCGCGTGAGAGCATATCCTTGGTGGCCATGTCCACCGCTTTTTCATAGGTTCCGGCCCCAGAATTGGCATACACCTGGGCATTAAAAATGACCTTGCGGTACTGATCATTAGCCATTCGCAAAACTGCTGTTTCCGCTTTTTCCATGTCGTGAGTGGTTGCTTCGATCAGTGCTTCCAGCTTCCGGGTATTCAGCTTGAAAAACTCTGCCTGCATGGCTGCTGATGCGGGCTTATAGCCCTTAAAGCCGTTTTTAATAGCCCGGAGAATCTGTGCTTCCTGCTTTAACCCTCCCTTTTGTCTGGCCTGCCAGATCAGCTCTCCGATCTGAACATTGATGTTTTTAAACTGTTTGCTGTATTTTTTCTGGTTCTCCAGCTTATACTTCTCCAATGCCTTCAGCTGCTCTACCTGCCACATGGACCAATCATATCCCTCTTTCAGTTCCTCGGCCCGGTGCCGATCCATGTTTCGGATCATGGAAGCGATCAGATTCTGCTCTATGACTTCAAAGGCGGCAGTGATATCATATTCATTCATGGAATCACCTGCCATTTGAAAACACTTTGTATCCTTGCGCCTTAAACTGCCGAGTTAGATTTTTCAAGTGGGTAATACTTTTGCACTTATCGCACCTAAGTTCCGTATATTCCTTCTTTTCAATAGCGTAAATGCCGAAAGGAACCTGCTCACTTGCCATCTTCAGGAGTTCCTGGTACTCCGTCAGGCTCATTCTGTACAGGCGGTTCATCACCTTCACTTTCATCCAACTTCACCCCTTCCGTATTTAGTCCAGGTTCTTCCACCTCAAAGATGCCCTGCTCAATCTTGATCCGCTTTACTTCCTTTGCCTTCTCATCTTCTGTCAGAGTATCGCCATACATTTCATCTATGGATTTTTCTATGCTCATGACTCCACTGGTCCTGGCCTTGCCGACCGTCTCCACCACGGTATCGAAGCCGGGGGCGGCATACTCTCCGAATTTAACGGAAACTTCATACTTTCCAGGAGTTTTTTCCTGCATTTGGTCATAAGTCATCATGACTTTACTTACCAGCTCCGGGAGCACCTTACAAAGAACCTTAACCAGTGTCCCCCTGGTGTGCATGGTGATTTTCTCTTTTTCTCTTTGGCTATCCGCATTATCTGTCTTTTTCAGGTCAATACCAAGAGTGGCCGGGGAAATGACACCTTGCAGAACCAGATCCAGAAAGGAAGTATAGCTGTTTAAATACGCTTCATAGGATATCTGTGGCTGAACCACCTCAATTTTATCGCTATACCCTTCCTTCTTTACTGCACCGATGGCTATGTAATCGTTGTCAAACTCATTCGGTTCAATGAGCTGGCCGGTGTTTGGGTCCCTGGGAACCATATCCTCCGGAATGTACCGGTTCACTCTTCCTTTCCTCACTGCATCAAGCCATTGGCTGATCACTTCATCCAAAGCGTCCAGATCATCTGTCTTCCCTTCAAACAACGCTTTGCCTCGTCCCTTCCACTTGCTTGAAGTGAAGAAGATAAGGGGCACACCCATGATGTAATCTCCATCATAAGCAGTATCTTCATATATCGCTGTTTCCGAAAGAGTATTAAGTGGAATTTCCCCGCCTCCATCATCAAAGAGTTTATAAAGCACGTACCCTTTCCCGTAAGTCTCCTCTAAGCGGTATTCCTTCTCTTTGTTATCCGGATACGAGTAATTCGTGGAGAAGACAATCTCGGTCAGCCTGCCACGTTGGTATTTGTACTCCACCCGATCCGCTTCGTAAAATTCTATAATCGGATATTTACTGACCTGATCCAGACTTATTTTAAAGGCACCGTCACCGGCTGACAGAGCACCGGCCACCGCTTCTCCCAGGAGTCCTTCAAAGTTGTTATCCTCTGCAATCTCATCCCATAGTTCCTTCAAAGGTTGATTGTCTCCTTTTTCTCCAAAACTGATATCATTCAGATCTGCGGTTATGATATCCTTAAACCGGTCCACCACGATTCCCACGATGCCGGAATGAATCTTCCTTACCTTTCGGAATGGAACGGAAGCCCAGAACCTTGCCTTAAATACATCACAGTAGGCAGTCTGCTTAAAAAACTGTTCCAGCTCTGATGGATCTCCTCGGTACCAGATCTTATTTTTTAAGACATTTCCTTGAAAGGAAAGCGGCTCCTTTATAACCACCTGTCTTTCTTTTGCTCGCACAACTTTAAGCAATTTGAAATACATATCTTTAAACCAACCCATTTATGCACTCCTCCTTCCTGTTCCGATTTTCACTTCGTATGGCAGCCATGCATACTGCACACTGTTTATCATGTGATCGTTTCTGTCTTCTGGCGTATTGTCCTTGTCTTCCAACCAACTGTATACTTCAAGCTCCCGGATATAATTTGAGCAGGTATCCACGATATAGAAACATGGCTTCCCACCTGCATCAGCGAACCAGTTTAACTGATTGATGATACGGTCAATGATCTGTTCTTTCTTCCAAGCATCATTGAAATTGTAAACGCAGCCATTCAAGCGCTTATACTTTAAGAACTCCGTAATGGTTGCCTGATCCGCTGAGTCGATAAAGGTATCCCTGGCAAATCCCCATTCGTTCCGGTTGCGATCAAGAAAGTCAATAAAGTTCCTTACCGTATCTGTAGGGGCAAGAGGCGTCCCCAGGTCTGCGTTGTTGTAAACCTTTTCATCAAGCACGTAGCAGTTACCACGGTTTGTGATACCAAGAAAACTCATGGAAATGGTATCCGGAGACTTCTGGGAGTAGGACGTATCCAGTCCGGCAGAAAAGTGTACAAACCATTCCGTTTGATGACGGTCATTTTGATTCCGGATAAACTGCTTTGCGTGCTCCTTTGTGACCACGTGCTTCTTTCGGTCAAAATTGCTGAAGATCAGACCGGTCGCCTTGCCACGTAAGCCCTGGATTTTATTCTTCCAGATTTTCGTACCTTTTGGAGTGTTCCGGATAATGTTTTCCAGCTTCTCCTTGGACAGGCCCAAATTATGGGTAAAAGAAAAGAACCAATGTACCCAGCCAGGCTTTGGTTCCTCTCGTAATTCTTCCAGTATTTCTTTTGGTGTTTCATCCTGCCACTCAGGCAGCGGACGGGAGCAGTTAATATACTCTTTGTAGACTGGTAGGTTGGGATCATCCGGGTTAAGCGTCCCCATCAGGTAGTCACACCGCATGGCCGACTCTCTTACAAATTCAATGTCGGCCGTGTTAATCTCGTCTATGTACAGGCAGCCATACTGACCGCCCAGGGCTTTCTGCCACTTCTTTTTATCACCATAGCCCAGGACGTAAACAACCTTATCCCCGCCAGATGTATGAAAAAGAATGTGGGGGATCTTGTCATCCTTGGTTCCGTTGCCGTTGTATTCGGTCAGAATGCCAAAATCATCAATAATTCCCAAATCCTTATTGATGATATTCTTCTCAGCAGTTCCGGTATCCTTTGCGGCAATGATGTGCAGCTTCTTGGGGCTCTCTGCTACCTTCAGCATGAACTTAAAAAGTCCTACTGTCGTTTTACCTGCAGCCGTAGTCCCTTCCAGGAACTCCACCGGAGCATTATGTTTGAGAAAGGCTTTGTACTTCTCTGACAAGAGCAGGCGTTCATTACTCATTATCCATCACCGCCACGCATCTGCTTGATCAGATCGTCAAGTTTGGTCTTCTCGGTTTCCAGGGTACCGGATAGCTCCATTTTATCTTTCCACATGCCCAGATGCCGCCCGATCAGTTCCAGAGCCTTCCCTTTATCATTCAACTTGATCTCAATGCCGTTGGCCCCTTCCTTGATTCCTGCAATAGCTCCCATTTTATCTCTTGGCATTTCATCTGTGGGTTTTACCTCAACCACCCTAAGTATTCCTTTGTTCTCGATCGTCACAAAGTCAGTTACATCCGCAAATCCAATCTTCGCAAGCTCCTTCAAAACCATGTCCTGGGTGATCTCAGTGCGCTTTTCCCGGTCTTTCATGCGTTTCTGGATATAATCCTCAACCTTAACATTTCTTAACAATCTGGCTCCTGCAGCTGAGGCCGTTTCATCATTCTTGACCTTGGGGTAGGCTACCTTGTAAGCCCTGGTAGCATTAAGATCAATCAGGTATTCATCTGCAAATATTTTCTGTTTGGCTGTTAATGCCATCAGTCTCACCTCACCTTCTAATCTGGCTAATTTTTTATATTAAAAAGAGACGGGGTTGAGCCGTCTCTGTAAATGAAATATAACCTCAATAACTAACTTTTCTTTGAACCTGTCTTTTTTAAAACTTTACTATAATCTTTGTAGAACGTTATTTTTCTCAAAATTCCCATAAATATGATGTAATAAGCAACTCCAGAAAACGTAATTACAATGTAACAAATAATTATGGCATCTATTATAGACTTATTATCTGAATCCAGTTTTTTTATTTGTTCCTTGTAAATATCAACCCGTTCACTCGTTGTTACCTTATTTGTTTCTATATTCTCTAAATATGTACTAGTTATATCACTTTGAAGGTTATCATTTCTTTGTATTATTCCCTCAAGCACAGATGGCAATGTCAATGCCAAAGTAATAATTAATGCCAAAAACGGTATTAACACCTGAACTAAGCTATCACGCCTATGTTCAAGTTGAAAACGTTTTTTGTTTAAATATGCCTTGAAATTTATAATATACCTTGTATCTGAAATATTCACATATTTATTTAGAATCGACTTTTCCCATTCAGTATAATTTTTATATACACCTTTTTTACCAATTTTCTTATATAGTCTATACTCTTCTTTTTCATTAAAATTATAATCCTCCATATCTCTCCCCCTGTAGTTTTCTCCATCATACACCAAATTTTTCCAAAAGAAAACACCCATCGACCATAAATCGACAGGTGCTTCGCGAAATAATCAGGTATGAACCAGCTGCTCCACTTTTTCAGCACAGCAACCGCAGGCAGGTAAGAATATTTAAAGGGAATTAACTACACCTTTAATACAGCTTACACTGAAATATCTTGTCTCGTGATAATTCTTTATCAAAAACACCCATCAAGGCTTAACCAAGACAGGTGTCTTCAAAAAAGGAGAAAATCAGTAATTTAAGGGTATTTCCAGCTTTATCTAATTTTGGATAATACTATTATAAATCGGCCATACGGCCAACACAAGGCCACGATTTTGCCAAACCTATGCCAAGCCTATTCAAGTACAATTGCGTCTGATCCAAATAAGTATACGCTTAAAATAGCAGTACAGTCCGCAATCCAACGCCTTGCTGTCCGTTCAGCATATCCATATTCTTCGGCCATCTGCTCATAAGTCATTTCATCAAGATAAAAATGTTTAAATGCATCGTATCTTTCGGGCCACTCCTTCCGGATCATTTCCTCTTCCAGAAGCCCCAGGCATTTATCAATATGTGCAATCATGACAATGCTCCGCAGCTTGCTTTTTATGATACTGTTTATGTAGATATCTTCTGGAGACAATTCCTCCAGGTCTTCCCCATCGTCCACATCCGACAGCTCCGACACACCTTCCTGGACGCTCTGACATATCCGGTTATAATTTTCCATCAGCTTCTTGGCATTCTGGAATACCCTTGCTTTGGCATTCTTCTTTTGAGACTTCTCAAATATTTTCACAGCCTCCAGTGCTGCTGTTCTAACCAATAACTCCGCTGCTTCTTTTTCCAAGCAATCACCTCCCTACTGTCAATTTCTTCTTGGATTTATTCTTTTTCTGTTTATACAATTCGGCATAAGTCATGGTCACTGGCCTTTTGGAATCTTCCGGCCTGACCAGCTCCACAAGATTACGATACTTTCTCACTACAACAACCTTACTGGAGTCCCCATAAACAAATTTGGATCCAACCTTCAAGGTCCGCTTAAACTCCTGCAGGTCCTGTACCGTAATTTGGGGATCCTCCGAATGCGTCAATTCATCAGTTCTCTCCTCCCTCACAGCCTTAAACGTGTACCGGCCTTTATAGGATCTCCCTTCACGGGCATAATCTCGAACAAGATGTACGGACACTTGTAGCATTTCTGCCCATTCCTTGGATGTGCGTTCTCCTTGATATACCCCGTTGTCATACATTGCATATGGATATTTTAGCTTCATGACCCACCTCTCACTTTTCGCTGAAAATAAACACTGATACTGTATAAATGCCCCTGTTCTTCACAGTCACAATTTTTACGCCCACAATCTACAGGCCAATGTTTTCGACAAATTAAGCATATCATTTCTGTGCTTCCAAAAGGACGTATTCCTTCCGGGTGTTCCGGTTTCCGCTTCGGAGGCTCCCTGCGCTTTCGATCCGGACACAGGCTTGTATATGCATAAGCTGGCATTGTTGCACTGAAGGTACCAGCTTTCGGTCCTTTCAGTATGTATTCCTGTTTCGCAGCCCTGGCCCGCTCTGTAGCCACCGCGGCTGCATGTTCTTCTTTACTGGTCAAATTTATTCCTCCCTTTCCCAGCGTTCCGGTAAATTTCAGTTTACACTGTTCCTATGGTTCCACCTTTTGATTGCTTCCGGGCGCTTATCGTTTAAGACATTTATCTCACCGTTTTCAGTTAGGCTTAAATCCATCTCATAACTTTCTGGTAGTTTCATGCCACAATCCTCGCATTCCACTTCAAACGAAAACCCAGCAGAGTAGTGTGTAGAACGGTTTGATTTTATATGAAATACAGCTTTTCCTCCGCAAAATGGGCAGGGTTTTAACTTTTCCATTGTTACTCCTTTCTCCCGGCACTCCGGGAAATTCTAATTCCCTGGCTTGGATCAGAGGCCGGGCCAATTTCAGTTTAAATATATATCTCTTCTATGGTGCGCTCTAACTCCTTGGTAAGAACAGGTACACCATTATTCTCTTCCATAGCCTTATATGCTCTTTCAAACATACGAACATAAGCATTTCTTCCTGAGTACCCAGCCTCCAATTCCTCATAATCTGCCAATGTCATTGTCACCGTTGCGCTCTTTTTGTCCATGTCAACACCTCCTCAGAATCCTAATTATCTGTATGTGACAAGATTATCAATACGATATGGGCTAAATCCGCCTCGATAATACATTTCTCTGACGGTGTCCTTTTCTGTCCCGCCACACACTAAAGTTCCTTTATGATTGTCTGGAAACAACCCTCTCAGTCTTGCCAGAAAATATAATATCTCAAATTTCATAACACGCCGCCTTTCTTATGAAAATCCTAATTTTACAGACCTAACTTTTCTATTTCCCTCAAAATCCATTCGTATCTTTCTGTAAGTTTTATCTTATCCCCCACCTTCCACCAGTGGGTATGCTCTGTCTTTTTCAGGTTTTGAATTTCTCCCTTTATCCAGTCCTTCACTTCTTGAACCGCTTCCGGATCCGGACTGGTAGCCTTAAAGTACTTAAGCATTTTCCGAATCGTGGTTTTATTGGCTTCCTGAAAGAAAATATCCGCATTTATCTTCATAGCCCCGTTTGGAATCCCAAATTCAATGATCACCCTTTATCCTCCTTATCCTCGCTTTCAAACTCTCCATGACCCAGTTTTGAACATCGTCCTTTCGTTCAAGGGCCTGCATGACGTCTTCGTCCCGGGTTCCACTACATACCAGATGGTGAATAATAACCTTTTCTGTCTGGCCTTGGCGGTGTAGCCTTTTATTCGCCTGGGTGTAAAGTTCATAATTCCAGTTAAGCCCGAACCATATCACATGGTTTCCTCCTTGCTGAAGATTAAGCCCATAGGCGCTGCTGGCAGGGTGTGTAAGTAAGATATCAATTTCCCGGTTATTCCAGTCTTCTTCATCCTGCGTAGTCCTAAGCTCTCTCACCCTTAATCCGGAATCCTTTAGAGCTTTTAGGATCCGGTCCTTATCATGCTGATAGTTGTAGAAAACAAGTGCTGGTTTCCCCTGCAGGGATTCGATCAGTTCCATAAAGGCTTCAATTTTGCAGTTATGTATTTCATGGACGTTGTGATCCTCGTCGTACAAGGCTCCGTTTGCCAGCTGTAACAGCTTATTGCTTAAAGCGGCTGCACTGGTAACGCTTATTTCTTCTTCCGCTTCCGGAAGGGCCAGGACCATTTTCCTCTCCAAATCGTAATAGGCTTTACTGGACTTTGGGTCCAGAATAACCGGAATCTGGTTGTATGTCACATCAGGAAGCTGCAAATAATCTTCTGACTTCATGCTGATGCAGATATCTGATATCCTTTCCAGAATACTGTTTTCGCTCCCCGGCTTTGCCTTGTAGTTGTAAATTACATTGTTTCCCCGGTCTCCCGGATCGAAGTACCGTTCCCGGAACTGGGTGTATCTCTTTCCCAATCGTTCACCCCCGTCTAACAGGAATACCTGGGCCCATAGATCATTTAACCCATTGGGGGAAGGAGTTCCAGTAAGCTCAATCAGCCGATCGATATGGCCACTCATACTTGCCAGGGCTTTGAACCGTTTCGCCTTGTGGCTCTTAAAGCTGCTGGACTCGTCCACAACCACCATGTCAAACGGCCAGGCATTCCGGTAGTAATCCACCAGCCACACCACATTTTCCCGGTTGATGATGTAAATATCTGCCGGGGTGTTCAGTGCCCGGATCCGTTTGGACAGGCTTCCAAGTACCTGGGATACCCGAAGCATTTTGGTGTGATCCCATTTATCCTTTTCCTTGGTCCAGGTCCCCTCCGCCACTTTCTTCGGGGCGATCACCAAAACCTTGCGGACTTGAAAGCGGTTATACTTTAAATCCTTAATGGCTGTCAGCGTTGTAACTGTCTTGCCTAATCCCATATCTAAGAAAAGCCCGATTTTTTTGATCTCCTGGATCTTGTCAATACAGTGCTGCTGGTAGGCATGTGGTATAAATATCATCTTCCCATCTCCTAAAGTTCGTACTTGCAATCAAGGGCTTTGCTGACCTCATCATATCCGTAGTCCCGGAAGAACTGACTTAATCCATTAATGCCGTATATCACATATATTCTTTGTCCTAAATCTGCAAGGCGCTTGATCTGCACTTTCTGCAAAGCGCTTAACTTCCCTGTATCAGTCTTTAGTTCTGTGAATATTGGTGATTGCCCTGAAAAAATCACAATCCGGTCTGGCACCCCACTGTTACCAGGGCTGACCCATTTATAGGCCCGACCCCCCAGTCTCCTTACTTCGTTCACAAGAATTTTCTCTATTTCACTTTCTCGCATAAAATCCTCCTGTCTACAAACAACGCTATATACGCGTGTGGGTTACGTAATTAGGCGTATTAGGCGAAATGCGTATTTACCTATAATACCTATTTACTTAACTATCTATATAAGTTTGTAGTTATTGTAGTTAGTATTAAAATTCTTAGTGTTTATCAGGGTTTCAGGTCACTACAAACCCGCTCTACATTATGCCTACAAACTACAAAGCGTATTTTTTCAAACTACAACAAACTACAATTTAAAAATTTAAAACTACATTCTACTTTATAACTCTTTCAAATCCACGCTGTGGACCATGCGGGCCAAACGTTCTGGGCGATTTTATTCTCCTCCAGCCTTTTAATGAAGATAGAATATTATTTATTTCCATGCTGTCTGTTCGCTTTAAATACCCAGGGATACCGCCATAACACTCTGTCCAAATCTCCATAGCGCAGATCTTGTCCCTTGGGGCTAATTCCATATCCCCCGGATTATTGTTTCCGTTGAGGAACATCTTTCTATTAGCCAAGTCCATCTGGTCCCAATTTAAAGGCACTGGCTTATCCAAAAATTCTAGAATTAGACCTTCCTTCCCGGAAGTCTCCCGGTGGCTCTCCTGTTGTTCAAATGCCAAGGCTTCCACTTCTTTTGAAAGATACAGTTCTTCTCCAAGCGCCCAGTATGTATAAGCCTCCGCCCAGATCTGATCCACTTCCTTCGGAAGATCGTTCCACACAGATTTCTTCGCAGGATGCACACCTACATCAACGGGCCAAAAGCGCCGGTTCCCGGTAGAATCCTTTAGAAACTCGCTGTCATTGCTGGTACCGAAGAACACACAACGCCGGGGATACCGCTCTGTGCGTCGCCCGTATGCCGCTCGGTAGATATCCTCTCTTTTGCTTAGGAACTGTTTAACAGCGGATGTTTCCTGCTTCGACATGGCTGTAAGTTCTCCAATCTCATTGATCCATGTACCCTGTATGAGCTCTGCAGCATCTTTCCCTTCAAAACTTGCAAGACTGTCGGAAAACCACTCTTTTCCTAAGATCGCAAGAAACGTACTCTTACCAATTCCCTGTGGTCCAGTAAAGATAGGCATATAATCGTATTTCACGCCTCCTACGATCCCTCTGGCTACAGCTGCGCACAGGGACTTTCTCATAATCGCCCTGGTATAGATATTATCTTCTGCCCCTAAGTAATCAGGTAAAAGAGTATCCACCCGCTTCACACCGTCCCATTTTAAGCCTTTTAAATATCTCTTCACGTCGTTGATTGTGTTCTGGCCCCCTACAATAGAAACCGCAGCCGCCAGCTTATCCCTGGACGATATCCCGTAATAGGTCTCCATATACCAAAAGAATCCGTCATCGTCTGGATCCACCCACTGACGCTTTTCCTCCGTGGGGTTCCATGGAAGGGATCCCAATACAAGCCCCCGGTTTGCAAATTCATCGGTCACGATCTTTCCCTTAAGAAGTGGATCATTCTGCAAAACTATGATCACATTATTAACTGTCTTCTGGTAGTTTCCGTTTCCATCTACGGAAAGTCGGCTGATCCAGCTTAGATCATCTTCCTGCGGCTGCCCCTGCTGTTCTGGTGCTGAAAAGGCCTCTCTCGCCGCTTCAAACTTTTCCTTGGCTATAAGATCAGCTACGGGTTTATCACCGACCGCCAAGCGGCTCATGGCCGCAAAGGACGGCAGCTTATTGACAGGGGTTCCATCTTTTGCTTCGATATCCTTATCCCCGTACATATGGAGCCGGACCAGATCAAAGGCATTAACGAGCTGTCCAGAGCATGGATCCGTTGCATGGTGGGAATACATGAATAAATCCCCATCATAGACAATGGCTCCACCTGCTGTACTTCCTCCTGTGTAGGTGTATCTTCCGGAAACGTCAGTTTCTTCGTACATTCCGGGTATAAATTTTTCCATTGCCTGGGTAATACTGTAGGTCCGGCAGAATGCACCGATAATTCCCTTTTTAGTCGTAGGATCTTCCTGCTTTGCAAGTCTCCTACGTTCAATTGCTTCTGTTCCTGGAACCTGCGGCCATGAAGCTATATCATGCCAGTCTTCATACATTGCCAGAAGACCGTCAAGGCTACAGAATGGACTATCATATACCTGAAACACATAAATGCTGTCAGCGCTGCAGCTGGGCCAAAACATCAGTCTGGAGGCTTCAAAAGTGGTCGGATCACAGAACTCAATGCCTATAAGGGCAGCCAGCTTCCTTGCTGCAGGTTCATATTCATCCGCTGTGGCAGTCCGGTCGAGGGGAATAATAACCCTCAATCTCGGCGCGTACTCTGCGTGCTTTCTGGTACTGTAAATTGCCGCAGCGCACCCAAGCCCATTTACTCTTTTTAGAATGTCCTCTGTATGACCTGTGGGAATATTATCAAGGTCAAGGGTAATTAAATCCCTCCCCTCCACATAACACGCCTTACGGCGGTCACCGATCAGAGTACCACCTACAAAGCCGCCTACGTCCTTTAGCTCATCCTGCTGGCCCCTTGTGTATGATAAGTACTGTTCAAGAGTTTCCGTACTCCGGACAGGGTTCTTTAAACGGTCCACAAATTCCGACCACATGATGATACTTCTCGGCCAGTGCGTTGCTTTCCGGCTACCGGCTGTACTGATCTGCAGCTTTCTGTTATTCTGCACGTTTACTCCCTCCTAGTCCTTCATATAATAACTGCTTTCAAATCCTGCGCCTTTTAAGATAAGCCCCGGTGCCCAGGGAATCGGTTCCGCCATAAGATCACAGACACTTTCTACGGTTGTCTCCATAGGGGCATCTATGATCACCTCATCATGTACATGGAAAACTGTCTGTAATCCTCTGTCCTCAATTCGTTTTAGCGTCACCGCCAAACAATCACGGGCAATGGCCTGCACAATATTCTCCGTCATTTTCCCGCCATAGGTAGAGGTGACTTCCCATTTCTTTGTCTGCTGGCCAACTTGGTAATAATGAACCGCCAGCTTACCGAACTGGTTTTCCTTTAGAAAAGGTTTCGGATAATAAAGTTTCCGGCCACTTGGAAGCTGCACCGTAAGGAAGGACTGTCCATAGACCAGATCTCCTTCGAGGGCAAAGATCAAGCCGTAAATTCCTTGTGGTTGTGCCGTCTGCATGGCGGTAACTGCCGCCTGTTCCACGGCGTACCATAAATCCCTGATTCTCGGGTTTGCCTGCCTCCACCTTTGTACAATGTCTGGTAACTCTTCTTCCGTAAGCCCCTGATCCAAAGCTCCCATGGCGATCAGTGCATTAGGCCCGCCTTGATATCCCAGGGCAAGGGTAGCCACCTTTCCTTTCTGGCGTAAGGCATATTCGGGATTTCCTTTTGCTATCAGTTCAAGCGGAACATGGAACATCTGCGCGGCCGTTGCTTCATATATTTTTCCGTGAGTGGCGAATACCTCGTTGACCCACTGTTCCCCCGCCAGCCATGCAATGACTCGGGCTTCAATGGCTGAAAAGTCGGATACTACAAACTTGCGCCCTTCTGATGGTATGAAGGTTGTACGGATTAGCTGTGATAATGTATCCGGGACGTTCCCATATAACAGCTTCAAACCTTCGTAATTCTTTGCCTTAATCAGCTTCCTAGCATAGTCCAGGGTTTTTATGTAATTACGGGGAAGGTTCTGCATTTGGACCAATCTCCCAGCCCATCGCCCCGTCCGGTTGGCTCCGTAGTACTGTGTCAGACCTCGCACCCGGTCTCCTTCTCCGCAGGCGGTATCCATAGCAACATATTTTTTGATAGATGTTTTACCAAGCTGCTGACGGATTTCCAGCATTCTGCGGACTTCTTCCGGGAGATCATTCCGGTTCTTAAGCAGTTCCTCCACCGTAGCTTTCTGAATATCGGATAACAGATCAGGATCGGCTGAACACTCCTTAGACTGTTCGTTAAGCCAGGGGATTAGCTGCGCCCCGCTGTTTGGGTTAGAAAGCCCTGTAAGTACGATGGCTTCGTCCGTCAGCTTTTGGGTACTTACGGTATCTATGTAAAGAGCTCCTTCAATCATTTCCTTATCCACCTTGACGCCATAGGCATTCATAAGAACATCAAGCTGCCATAGGCGTTGTTCATCTTGGGGCATCGGAAACAGATTCAGGCGCTTTAGTATTTCTCTTTCGGTCACGACATCCTGCTTGCAGTATTCCTTGAATAAATTCCATTTCTCCTGATCATGCCATGGTTGATTCCAGGTCCTTCCACCATTTGTCCTTGTGGGCTTACAGGGAGTACAGAAGTACTTGATCAGGGCTTTTCCGACTGTCATCTTCTGCTTATCCTGAGGAAGCCCGATTGCCTTTCCGGTAGCTTCAAGTCCTGCCGTATAGCCACAGTACAAACCATGAGCCATGGTGCAGCGCCACTGATTGATTGGAGTTGTATATCCAGCACGGTTTAAGCAATACCACTCAAACGCTGCATTGTAGGCATGTTTCAAAACCTTATAATCCGAAAGAGCCGATATGATCCAGTCTGGAATATGCTCCCCATTGATCAGATCAACAATCTGAACGGGATTTTCGTCCCACTGATAAGCAAACAGGAGAATCTGAAAGTCCGGAGACTGGGCATATTTATAGGCACCTGCCTTTTTAATATCCACGCTGCTCCTGGTCTCAATATCTATACTTAAATGGTTCATAAGTCCCTCCTGTTAGATTGAGGGGCCTTTAAGCCCCTCTTGGTATTAATATGGAAGTCCGGTAATCGGATTGATTCTCGGCGCAGCTTGCTGTGTATATTGTGGAGCAGTATAAGATGGCTGTCCGGTTGTAGCAAAAGGCTGCTGCTGTGATGGTGCATAGCCCGGTTGCGCTGTTGGCTGTGGAGTTCCGAAAGCCTGTGCTGCTGTTGGAGCGCTTCCTCCCAGGGATTCCCCGTCTCGTCTTTTCTGTACAGGCCCAAGACCGCATCCGATCCCCTTCTTACCTCCAAAAGCGTAAGGGAAGAACGTCACATTTACCCGGGCATACATACCGCTGTAAACTTCGGACTGATTGATAATAGGATTTCCCTGTGCGTCTACAATCTCAGGCGGATAGTCAGCTTTTGCACTGGCCGTAAATACCCAGTGGCCTTTACACTCCGGACCAAAGGCCATACCATCGGAAGGTCTTACGCCATCCCCATCATAGACGGGCGTCGGAAGAATTGGAGGGCACTGGCCATTCCATTTTTCGGATATGCCTTTCTGCTTGGCTGCCTCTATAGCAGCGTTAATCCGGTTCATGGTGTCCGTATCCGTTTTAGGTACTAAAATGGTACAGCTGAACTTCTCTTCCTGCCCCTGCATCGGTGAATAGGGCTTAAATAAATGTACATAGGACAGTCTTACTTCTCCAGTTGTGATGTTTGTTAATTCGTTCATAATTAAATATCCTTTCTATAATTAAGATTGTTTTTGGTTATCTCCCGATTTATAATAGAGAAAAATATCAGGAGGATTTATTTATGAATTTAGTTGAAAAAATTGCTTCGGACTTAGGAAGTCCGTACATTGCTACAATAATTGACTTTGAAAATGTTATATACCGTAATTTAGGAAACAACTATGAATTTGAAGTTTCTGGCATCAAGTCGATGCGAGGAAAATGCATTCTGTATGTTTGGCGAATAGCCCCCAAGATTTGCGTGGGTGTATATGAAAACATATCTGTAGCAGATCTAAAGGATATTCTTGGGCACTATGCTACTCAATACCGAAACTTGACCGACCAAATTCGGGTCGAACGCGAAGACCCAATAGAATAATAGCTATGTCTTGTCTGGAAAGGTCCTTTTCTTTCAGGACTCTTTCCAGTTCTTCATTTTGTTTCTCAGTTTGCACTAGCAACTCAAACCTTCGCCATTGACTTTCGGCTTCTATTCTCCATAACTCTTTAACATCTTCTTTCAAACTGTGTCCTCCTTGAATGCGTCTTTCGCGCTTATGGTGTTTGTGATCGCCGGCCTCTTATCTGATTCTTTTACCAGCGCCGGTTTTCCTGGGGCTTTCTCTACCTTGTCCCCTACAAAGGTTTCAAAATCTTTCTTTCCTACTACCTTTTCTATCTGAGCCAGTGTAAGAGGCTTTCTTTCCCACAATACAGTCTCGGAAATTCCGTTTTCTTTCAGCTTTGAAAACGCTTCGTCCATGTCTGTCCATACTCTGGAGCCTCTGCCTTCTACTGCTTTCCAGCCAGGGACCT
Organism: Lacrimispora sinapis; assembly: GCF_043633585.1. Classification (NCBI taxonomy): domain Bacteria; kingdom Bacillati; phylum Bacillota; class Clostridia; order Lachnospirales; family Lachnospiraceae; genus Lacrimispora; species Lacrimispora sinapis. The sequence goes on from NZ_CP141832.1 coordinate 3,487,470, forward strand.
CCTTACCAGCCAAACATTCTGCAAGTGCACAGTCCTGAAGATCACTAAGCCACTTAGCAACATCTGCACCCCGGGTAAGATACTGTCCCATCTGTTCATTGGTGATCAGGGGAGGGAGCTTTCCCTTGTCAGGGGAGAATGCCAGTCTGACATTTTCTTCTGCCCTTGCCCGGCATCTGCCACGGGCCCGGCAGTATTTACAGGTCTTTGGGCCCGGAGAAAAATCCCCTTCTCCTTTTGTGGCTAACTCTGCACGCTCTTGCACGTATTTTCCCCATGCCAGCAGTTCTGATAGTGGACAGCCCCACTCTGAGATACCATCAGGAAGCCTTGGCTGGACAATGGACATCTTGATTTCTTCTATAGGATATAGAACTTTATAGGTTTCGTAGGCTCCCAAAGCATAAAGGGCAAGCTGGGGATTCCCTTCTGCTTTCACCCGCCCATCTGGACTTTTTCCGTACTTAAAATCTATAACGTGCAGCACCTTACCTCCGATCAGCACACAATCCGCAGTTCCAAATCCTTCGGGAACATAGGCGCTAAAGTCTACCCTCTTTTCGATAGCCACGTAAGGCTCAATTTTCATGGCCAGAGCTACCGACTTTATGTAATCCAGATACTCATCCGTATAGCCCACCATTTCATCCTGCCAAAGTTCTTCCTTTTTCAGCTTATTGATTCCCGCAGTCAGCTTCCGTTTTCCAAAGTCTGTTGTGTAGAAATAGTTCCGAACTTTCATTTCTGCTAATTCGTGAGCAAGTGTACCCTCTTTTGCCGCCTCTGAAGTTGTGTCAGGAAACTGTTCCTCCAGCTTTGCACTGGGAGTACAATAAAGCCATCGGTGAGCACTGGAAGCACTTAACAGGGCATGTGCCCGTTCCGCATGTCCCATTATATCTGTGCCCCCAATCCCCGGAGAGCTGTTGCAAACGCTCCGTACTGCTCCTGTGGGAGTGCGGGTAATGCCTCCACCCCAAACTGGGCCAGAAGGTTCAGCAGATCAGCCTGTCTTCCAGAATCCATAAGCATGACTGCTGCTTTTGTCAGATCGTCCATAGTATAGCTGCTGGCAGTAGTCTGCACCTGTGCAGGAATCTGCTGTGTTGGTGCTGTGTTCTGCGGCGGAGTTGTCGGTGCGGCCTGTGTCTGAATCGGCATATTCGCTTCTACTCCATCTGGTATATTCATAAAGCCAGTTGTCGGCGCAGGATGCGTCTGAATTGGTGCGGTCATTGCCGGAACCTGCTGTACTGGTGTGGACTGTACTGGCGCAGGGATTTCCTGCATAGGTACAGGACCGGGCCCATTCTGTCCAAGTGTAGCCAGTCTGTTTGCAAAGCTCAGCATTTCATCTAAAGAGTCAAAATTTACGTTAATCATAATTCAATTCCTCCTAATCCTTCTTTTAGTTTTATTAGATCCTCTTTTGAGAGGGTGATACCTTTTGTCATTTCTGACCGATCATCAGACCAGCCACGAAGATCATACTTCGGGGAATTATCTCCCCATTTAATCAGGTTCAGTTCCTTGTGATATTTCCCGGACTTTGGGAGCTCCACAAGCGTTTCTAAAATCTCGCATTTTAAATCAGCCATTTTGATATCCTCCTAGTTCCAAGCTTTCACTGGTGCTACTGGTGTATTTGGCGGCATCGGAACATACTTAATTTCCAGGGATCTTATTTCACCATCATCATCGGTATGTACTTTCATATCAACAATATCCATCTTGCTCAAGGCATCACCGATAGACATTTTATATAAGTCATTCAATTTCATTACTGTTTTTCTCCTCTCTTTGACTTTGTTACCTTTTCTATAAAAATCGTTTCCGCCACTCTGTAGGCGTTAAAATCGTCTCTACCTTTTCTCTTCTTCCACGATTGAATAGTAGAATATTTTCCCTTGGCCTGCTTTGGGTCGTCATACTCCAATCTCATTGTCTTATGAGTGGAAACCAGAAACTCTAACAATGCTTCCGTTTCCACGCCCGAAGCCCGTCCGGCCCTGGCGACCTCTGGGATCGGCACATCATAGCTTATCTTCATTCCTTTTTTCTCCTTCTCTCCTGTCAGGTACTTGATATTGTCCACTGTAATACAACTCCCATAAGTCAGGTCATCAGTCCCCGGAATCACATCATCCAGGCTGACTGTCCGGATCTGCCTATCCTGCCTTTCCCGTTCGTGTCCAATGGATCTGCGCACAGATTGCTTGACCACTGTTTTAAAGGACCACTGTCTGACCTCGGGCCGGGCAAACCATTTCTTGACTGCCTGCAGGTATCCGAAGGCTGCCACATCGTACAGGTCCTCATCCAGCTTTTGAATCCTCATGCACCATTCAAGGGCGCTGTGGTTTTCTTCTGCAAATGCTCTCTCCTCTGGGGTAAGCGGGGTAAGCATGACACGATCACACATAGGCTACCCCCCCCCCTAAAAATCCGCATCTCATAGTTTTAATGGCTTAATACATCTTCTTTAGTGCGTTTACTGGCACTTTCTATTGCAGTTGCAGAAATAGCTTTGATGAGATCTTCAGGAGTTATCATTTTATCGAAAACCTCCTCTTGGGAAAGGGATACTCCTACTTCTATTAACAACTCAGTGGTTAAAACCACAATGTCCTTAAATGTTCCTCCAGCTTCAACTCTGGAGCCGCTACCAACTTTTTCGCATGTTACGAAAATCTTTTTCTGATCATCCATCTTGATTTCCTCCGAATCCCTATGTATAATAAGGGTGAATTGTTTTTATTTAATTACTTGAACCTTGGCAGTTTGCACCTGCCGGGTTCTTTTTAATTTTCAGTTTCTCTCCGGTGACTACGTTCAGTAAACGCATCTTCCGGGCTTCATTCGATATGACCAGATACACTTCCGGATCATATCCATTCTGACGGATTATCTCCCGCTGGCCCCTGGTTGGCTTTCCTGGTCTTCCCATTAGCGTTTCCCCGCAGGATTAAGAACTCTCTGAATTTCCCGAAGGTGTCGCCTGATATCTCCCGTTCTTTCCGGCCCCAAGTCCTTGCGCAACTCCTCCACTTCCTCGTTAATACTTGAAATCAGATCCGACAGACTTTCTTCTGCATAATATTTTTTCAGCAGAATACCTTCCTGGGTCGGAATGATCTCCATGGGGCAGCCTTCATTGATTCTTAAAGTTCTTCTAATCTCCTTGGGAATGACAACCCGTCCAAGATCATCTACCCGCCTTACAATGCCACTTGCTTTCATAATTTTTCTCCTCTCACATAGCTTCTAAATGTGCGCAATACGCCAACACCAGTACAGTACACCATACCGCAATTAGTCTGGGCATGAGCCACTTCCACCATTCCATCAAACGTGACGGGCGGGTGTCGGTGTAATCGTCTAAGTTGTCATAGTACTTTCGCATGGGGTTCCTCCTTTCACAACAAAATAAACTCTCTGACTTCCTTGCTTGTAAGCGGCCGCCCCAATACGATGCTGGCAGCTTGTACTGGCGTGAGTTTTAATGACTTGCTTAAATCCCATAATTCCCCCAGGGTAAAAGTCTCTGGCCTTGCACGCTTGTTTTGGACCGTCCGCTGAGTAACTCCCAGCTTAACTGCTATATTCTCATCATTAAGGCAATAAAGATCCATATTATTAGAGATGCAGGCCCTTACTACCCTGCTTGATGCCTCTTTGTCGTTTGGTTTTAACTTTGGCACTTGGCTTCCTCCTCTCATATTTTATACAGGTATATCTTCGGCTCCTCTCCGGGCATCGGATCCGGCAGGACTTGCAGGAACGTGTAATCATGTTAGGCTACTCCCCTGTAAACCACGGTACAAAGTTTTGCATTGCCCTTCGAGTCTACATAAGAGATTCCAACCGGATAGTTGTTTTCCGCCAGCCACAGTTTCACATCGTCAAAGACAGATGGCTTGTACTGAACAGTCACGTCAGAATGTCCATTTCTACTGAATGGAGTTGTTACGATCTCGCTTTCCTCCATATGGAGCTTCTGAATAATAGCACTGACCGCCAGGCTATGAGGCTTGTCACCAGTGGAGTAAATCCCAAGTTCTTTGGCAATCTCTGTACAATCGTAAAGTTTCGGCATGTCCACCATGTCAGTAATCAGAGGGATTCCAAAGTCAATACCAGCTTCATTCTTATAGAGGTTGTTTACTGCAACGGCGATAAACTTTGAATCAACGCCAGCTTCCTTGTAAGAATCCTTCATGATCTTTGCGGCCATATTGACTGATGAAAGAGCCGGGCGCTTCGGTGTTGATCCCCTCTGTGGAATTCCTTCCCTGATCGTATCCTCCATATCATGGAACCGGTTAATGTATCGGGCGGTAAATTCTGTACCCTTGATTCCGGTCAGCTTGTGGGCGATAAATTCACATCCTTTCTTAGTAACCAGGAAGCAAGGTCGAACCTCTCCTTTTCCATCTGTATAGGTTGACTCTTTGAAGAAATCAACCGGCTCAATCTTGAGCTCGTTAAGTTCTTCGATATAAACCCGAATATCACGCACAACATTTTTGTGTTGCTTTCCTACCATTTCAGCCACTTCACGGCTGTCTAATGTTTGATTTAAACTTTTCATGTATATTCCTTTCTTGTAAAATTTTCCAATTCTCCTTATACTGTACTTACAGGCTCCTGCCAGGGCTTAGTACGAATGAAAGGAGAACGGACATGGAGAACGCTAATTATTTTTCTGATCTGAGTGAAGCGGATCAGAACAGCTTGCTTGATTACATAATCTCCAACTTTAAAATGATTCAGAGTATCAATCATGAGCAGACCGCATACGGCTTAAAGGCACGATATAATCGTTTGACGGGTGCGAATAAGGGACACCATGTTACCTCGCGCTGCTTTATGGAAGCGATGGTAAAGGAGGGATACAAGGCGGTTCCCGTGAAAGGGGCGGTAGAACCCAATTGGTACTTTAATGTTGGGAAGACCCATTTTACAGATTAACCCATTCGACAATCTCGTTCTTGCACCCCAAAAGGATATCGAACACATCTTTAATGGTTTCTTTTGGGGTATTTTTTACACAAAAAGCGATTGTGTTAGGTTCATCTTGCACATCCATAGGCCCCAGGGCATCTAATCTTGTTCCCGGCTCATCCGCGTCATACCCCGCATTTTTCAGTGTCTCCGCGAGTAATGATTTTCCTAAGCCGCGTCCATAAAAATAAACTTTCGCTTTTGCTTTCAGCGCCTGACGTAATATTTCGATCTGGGTCTCTGTCAGGCAACTGTTCAAAACCTTATGAAATACATCCATCTCTCTCACCTCCTTTTCAATGTGATGTTATTTATCCTGGTTGTCTTTTCCTTTTTTCGGTTTTATAATTACTGTATCAGCACTGCCATGCTGAAATACGAAAGAAAGGAGAATCATAAAACCATGGAAACTACTACTCTGTCGTTACAAGACCGAATTGACCGCCTCGCCATTGCCTACATCGAAAGTCACTACGATGTTAAAAGCATGTCTGTTTCTGACTTCATGAAGAAATTTAATGAAACGTGTGGAGAAATCTGCGATTCCCTAAACGGAATTAAAAACTGATTGCAACATGTATTCAGCCAGTTTCTCAAGTAACTCACGTGCAGAAGCAATTGTCATTCCATCTAGAATTTTGATAATTGCTTCTGCCTTTTCAATTTCATTTGGGGCAAAAATCCCCTCTTTTGCCGTGCAAATTCCATTATTGCATTCAGAAGTTATTCCTGACACATCTTTAATAGATTTCATCCTCTCTCACCTCCTTCAATGGTTGTCGAGTTGCTGGGTTTCTTTTGAATCTTCTAATAAGCTGTCTACGGTTACGCCTAACAACTTTGCCACTTTTTGAACTCTCCACACACTCGGCTCATTCTCATCCCATTTACAGATACTGCTTCTTGGAAATTCAAGATTTCTTTCCAATTGAGAAATAGGGATATTTTTTTTATCACATAAATTTTTTATATTCCCATAAAGCAAGGTTTCACCTCCTTATAATTTTGGTTGCGTAAAATTTTATGTTTTTTCTCTTGACTTTTTGCGTAAAATATTCTAAAATTGAAAGCGCCAACAAACAACAAAGAATATACGCCTTAGATATGACATTCGCAAAATCTTGCGCAACTCATAATTTTATTATACATAAAATTTTGCGAATGTCAATACTTAATTGCGCAAAATTTTGAGGTATTTTAAAATGGGATTATATGAACGAATAAGAGATACTGCGAAAGTAAAAGGTTATTCAGTAAATCGCTTAGAACAAGAACTTGGATTTGCGAGGAGCTCCATAAATAAATTTAATAAAAATGCTCCTAGTGCAGATAAGTTACAGAAAATTGCGGAAGCGTTAGGTGTGTCCGTAGATTATCTTATGACCGGCAACATGGAGGATGATAGTGAACATTACTACGTCAATGAAGAAACGCGGGAGATAGCGCAGGAAATTTTTGAAAACCCAGATCTGAAGTCACTATTCCATGCAGCAAAGGATCTGCCACCGGAAAGACTGAAAGCGCATATAGACTTTATACAATCTTTAAAGCAACAAGAAGACAAGCACAATGACGAAGGGTGTTGATGAGAATGAACAATCCTTTGCTTACGGAGGCAATAGGGGTACATTTTTTAGATATGGATGTAAAGATAGAAGAACAAGTGATCTGTAATAGTGATGGCAGCTTTACCATTATAATCAATTCGAGACTAAATCAAGAACGGCAGATGCTTGCATATCAGCACGCTCTTTTGCATATTGCAAACGATGACTTTAATAAAATAGATGCTGATTCAATAGAATTGGCGATGTAATAGAAAAACCGCCCGGTGCTACCAACACCGAACGGCTTTCACATAGATTTTCTCTTACCGGACGCTCCGGAAAGAAAATGATATTTTAGGCAAACATATTATATCATTTTCGGAACGTCCTGGCAAGAGGCGTTATTTTTATACCCAAAAATAGAAAGGAAAATGATATTATGGCTACAGCAAAGAAATTACCATCAGGCTCCTGGAGGTGCTTGGTCTACAGTCATTCAGAACCAGTATATCAAAAAGACGGAAAACCTGTTCTTGACAAAAACGGTAAGCAAAAACAAAAGCGAATTTACGAATCCTTTACTTGTGACGATCCGTCCCTTTCCGGAAAACGGCAGGCCGAGAAAGAGGCCGCAGCGTTCGCCGCTGATAAGACCAACATCAGTCGCCCAAAAGACTTTACCCTGGGAGAAGCGATTGATAAGTACTGTGAACTTAAATGTAATGTCCTATCCCCTTCCACCATCAGGGAGTACCGGCGCATGAGAAAAAACTATTACGGTGATTGCATTGATGTAAAGTTGCGTAAGCTGACTTCTGAGCTTGTGCAATGTTGGGTGAATAAGTTTGCCGTCAAACACAGTCCAAAGACCACCAGGAATGCCTACGGACTTTTATCTGCTGTGATGGAGATGTATGCACCCGGAATCCAAATAGATATTACTCTCCCTCAAAAGGTGAAGCCCGACCTATATGTCCCCACCGACAGCGATATCCGCACCCTGCTGGACTATTTTGCTGTGAATGATAAAGATATGGAGATAGCAGTTTACATGGCCGCATTTGGCACAATGAGACGATCAGAGATATGCGCTCTTACAGCTGCGGACGTATCAGGAAACACGATACGAATTAATAAAGCTATGGTTGATGCCGGTAATACAGAGTGGATCACAAAGACCACAAAAACGGTATCAAGCTCCAGGACAATAGAAATGCCGGAGTACATAATTAAGAAACTCCCAGACAAAGGGAGGCTTGTGGACTTAAATCCCGACCAAGTGACAAGACGGTTTGAAAGAGCTCTAAAAAAGCTCAACGTTCCGCACTTCCGCTTTCATGATCTTAGGCATTATGCAGCCAGTGTCATGCACGCAATTGGCGTACCAGATCAATACATTATGGCTCGTGGCGGTTGGTCCTCTGATGGAACATTAAAAAGAATTTATAGGGGAACTATGGAAGATTACAACACGATTTTTACAGAAAAGATTATAAATCATTTTGATACTATGCAACACAATTTGCAACACACACAGAAAAAAGCCCTGTAAATACAAGGCTTTTAAAGAGCGCGAGACGGGACTCGAACCCGCGACCCCGACCTTGGCAAGGTCGTACTCCACCAACTGAGCCACTCGCGCTTATCTTTGTTTCTTCCTTGGGCATATACCCTCAAAACCACACATTGTCTTATATCTTTCATCCGTTCTTCCTCTTACCTAAACCAACCTGGTTAAGCCCTCGACCTATTAGTGACAGTCAGCTGCACATGTTACCATGCTTCCACCTCTGCCCTATCTACCTCGTCGTCTTCAAGGGGTCTTACTCTTGCGATGGGATATCTCATCTTGAGGGGGGCTTCACGCTTAGATGCCTTCAGCGTTTATCCCTTCCCGACTTGGCTACTCTGCCATGGTCTTGATCACCAACAGATACACCAGAGGTCAGTCCATCCCGGTCCTCTCGTACTAAGGACAGCTCCTCTCAAATATCCTACGCCCACGCCGGATAGGGACCGAACTGTCTCACGACGTTCTGAACCCAGCTCGCGTACCGCTTTAATGGGCGAACAGCCCAACCCTTGGGACCTACTACAGCCCCAGGATGCGATGAGCCGACATCGAGGTGCCAAACCACTCCGTCGATGTGAACTCTTGGGAGTGATAAGCCTGTTATCCCCAGGGTAGCTTTTATCCGTTGAGCGATGGCAATCCCACTTTATACCACCGGATCACTAAGTCCTAGTTTCCTACCTGCTCCACCCGTCGGTGTCGCAGTCAAGCTCCCTTATGCCTTTGCACTCTTCGAATGGTTTCCGTCCATTCTGAGGGAACCTTTGAGCGCCTCCGATACTCTTTCGGAGGCGACCGCCCCAGTCAAACTCCCCGCCTGACATTGTCCCCCAGCCAGGTCATGGCTGCAGGTTAGAAACCCAGTATCGCAAGGGTGGTATCCCAACATCGGCTCCTCAAAGACTGGCGTCCTTGATTCTCTGCCTCCCACCTATCCTGTACATGCAATACCGAATCCCAGTATCAAACTAGAGTAAAGCTCCATGGGGTCTTTCCGTCCTGGCGCAGGTAACCAGCATCTTCACTGGTATTTCAATTTCACCGGGTGCATTGTTGAGACAGCGCTCAAATCATTACGCCTTTCGTGCGGGTCGGAACTTACCCGACAAGGAATTTCGCTACCTTAGGACCGTTATAGTTACGGCCGCCGTTTACTGGGGCTTAAATTCAGAGCTTCGCGTTTCCGCTAACCCCTCCTCGTAACCTTCCAGCACCGGGCAGGCGTCAGCCCATATACCTCACCTTTCGGTTTTGCATAGACCTGTGTTTTTGCTAAACAGTTGCTTGAGCCTATTCTCTGCGGCCTGATTTCTCAGGCACCCCTTATCCCGAAGTTACGGGGTCATTTTGCCGAGTTCCTTAACAATGCTTCTCCCGCCGGCCTTAGGATTCTCTCCTCATCCACCTGTGTCGGTTTACGGTACGGGCACATATTACACAATAGCGGCTTTTCTTGACAGCCCCTACAGAGACTTCCCTACTTTTGTTCGGTACGCGTCACACCTTCCTGTTGTTAAGCGGATTTGCCAGCTTAACCAGTCCAATGCTTGCCCCGGTCTTTTCATTCCCGGGTTCTCTCTCGGTTCTGTGTCCCCACAGTTCTGATAATATGCGGTACAGGAATTTCAACCTGTTGTCCATCGACTACGTCTTTCGACCTCGCCTTAGGCCCCGACTTACCCAGAGCAGATCAGCTTTACTCTGGAAACCTTAGATATTCGGCCTGGAGGATTCTCACCTCCATCTCGCTACTCATTCCGGCATTCTCTCTTCTTAACACTCCACATCTCCTTACGGTAATGCTTCGATGCATTAAGAATGCTCCTCTACCAATGTACATAAATGCACATTCCACAGCTTCGGTGTCGTGTTTTAGCCCCGGACATTTTCGGCGCAAGACCTCTCGACTAGTGAGCTATTACGCACTCTTTGAATGGGTGGCTGCTTCTAAGCCAACATCCTAGTTGTCTCTGAAATCTCACATCCTTTTCCACTTAACACGCACTTTGGGACCTTAGCTGGTGGTCTGGGCTCTTTCCCTTTTGACTGCCCAACTTATCTCGTGCAGTCTGACTCCCGTACATCATCTGACCGGCATTCGGAGTTTGATATTCTTTGGTAAGCTTTGACGCCCCCTAGGAAATTCAGTGCTCTACCTCCGGCAGACTAATACGAGGCTAGCCCTAAAGCTATTTCGAGGAGAACCAGCTATCTCCGGGTTCGATTGGAATTTCTCCCCTACCCACACCTCATCGCCACCCTTTTCAACGGATGTGCGTTCGGTCCTCCACCGCCTTTTACGGCAGCTTCAACCTGGACATGGGTAGATCACCCGGTTTCGGGTCTACCTTTACTGACTCAACGCCCTATTAAGACTTGGTTTCCCTTCGGCTCCACACCTTCAGTGCTTAACCTTGCCAGTAACGGTAACTCGCCGGACCGTTCTACAAAAAGTACGCGGTTCCACCTTTAACGTGGTTCCACAGCTTGTAAACACAGGGTTTCAGGTTCTTTTTCACTCCCCTCCCGGGGTCCTTTTCACCTTTCCTTCACAGTACTATGCGCTATCGGTCACTAAGGAGTATTTAGCCTTGGGGGGTGGTCCCCCCGAATTCCCACAAGGTTTCTCGTGTCTCGTGGTACTTTGGATCCTGCTCGCTGACTATTGCTTTCCCATACAAGGCTTTCACTTTCTATGGCCGGTCTTTCCAGGACCGTTCTGGTAACAAATCGTCTCACTTCCTGCAGTCCATAACCCCGCCATGCACGCATGACGGTTTAGGCTCCTTCCATTTCGCTCGCCGCTACTTTGGAAATCGAGTTTTCTTTCTTTTCCTCCGGGTACTTAGATGTTTCAGTTCCCCGGGTTCCCGACGTATGGCTATGGATTCACCATACGACAACTGAGGTTTGCTCAGCTGGGTTTCCCCATTCAGACATCTCCGGATCAAAGGATATTTGCTCCTCCCCGAAGCTTTTCGCAGCTTATCACGTCTTTCATCGGCTCTTAGTGCCAAGGCATCCACCCTGCGCTCTTATTAGCTTAACCAATTCGATGTTCACCTGCGGGTGCGGGCTACTAATCTAAGATACATAGCGTTGTATCTCTGGTCTTAGGTTTGTTCGTTTATCGTACGTCACGATAATTGAACGAGTTTTGTTTGGTTACATCGTTCGATGTAACACCTCGGATGTCTTGATATTGTCTTTTTGCAAAGACTCTATCTAGATATATTTCAATATGTGGTTTTCAAGGTACATACTAATGATTGTTCATTCAGCAAAACTCACTTTCGTTTGTTAAGCTTCCTGAACGGCCTCGCACTCAATTCAGCCTTCGCCTTTCGGCTCGTCTTGATAAAGTGGCTTTCGGCCAATGGAGATGGAGAGATTCGAACTCTTGACCCCCTGCTTGCAAGGCAGGTGCTCTCCCAACTGAGCTACACCCCCATGATACTGGATGTGGGTCTACCCTGTAAAGGCAATCCCTATATTCTTTCTTCTCTGGTTTTTTAACCAATGGGCTTAAGTGGACTCGAACCACCGACCTCACGCTTATCAGGCGTGCGCTCTAACCAGCTGAGCTATAAGCCCATAAATAATCTGGCACCCACCTGCTCTCCCATGCCGTTTCCAGCATAGTACCATCGGCCGCTTAAGTCTTAACCATCGTGTTCGAGATGGGAACGGGTGTTTCCCCTAAGCGCATCGGCACCAGAAATCTTTTGTCTTTCTTGGTGTTTCCTTATTTACTTCTTTGAAAACCTAAGACTCAACAGTATATAAAACCCCTACTTCTTCTTCCTTAGAAAGGAGGTGATCCAGCCGCACCTTCCGATACGGCTACCTTGTTACGACTTCACCCCAGTTATCAGTCCCGCCTTCGGCAGCTCCCTCCTTACGGTTGGGTCACTGACTTCGGGCGTTACCAACTCCCATGGTGTGACGGGCGGTGTGTACAAGACCCGGGAACGTATTCACCGCAGCATTCTGATCTGCGATTACTAGCGATTCCAGCTTCATGTAGTCGAGTTGCAGACTACAATCCGAACTGAGACGTTATTTTTGGGATTTGCTCCAGATCGCTCCTTTGCTTCCCTTTGTTTACGCCATTGTAGCACGTGTGTAGCCCAAATCATAAGGGGCATGATGATTTGACGTCATCCCCACCTTCCTCCAGGTTATCCCTGGCAGTCTCCCCAGAGTGCCCAGCCGTACTGCTGGCTACTAAGGATAAGGGTTGCGCTCGTTGCGGGACTTAACCCAACATCTCACGACACGAGCTGACGACAACCATGCACCACCTGTCTGGAATGCCCCGTAGGGAAGGCCCCGTTACGGACCGGTCATTCCGATGTCAAGACTTGGTAAGGTTCTTCGCGTTGCTTCGAATTAAACCACATGCTCCACCGCTTGTGCGGGTCCCCGTCAATTCCTTTGAGTTTCATTCTTGCGAACGTACTCCCCAGGTGGAATACTTATTGCGTTAGCGGCGGCACCGAAGAGCTTTGCTCCCCAACACCTAGTATTCATCGTTTACGGCGTGGACTACCAGGGTATCTAATCCTGTTTGCTCCCCACGCTTTCGAGCCTCAACGTCAGTTACAGTCCAGTAAGCCGCCTTCGCCACTGGTGTTCCTCCTAATATCTACGCATTTCACCGCTACACTAGGAATTCCACTTACCTCTCCTGCACTCTAGCAACACAGTTTCCAAAGCAGTCCCGGGGTTGAGCCCCGGGCTTTCACTCCAGACTTGCATCGCCGTCTACGCTCCCTTTACACCCAGTAAATCCGGATAACGCTTGCCCCCTACGTATTACCGCGGCTGCTGGCACGTAGTTAGCCGGGGCTTCTTAGTCAGGTACCGTCATTTTCTTCCCTGCTGATAGACCTTTACATACCGAAATACTTCTTCAGTCACGCGGCGTCGCTGGATCAGGGTTTCCCCCATTGTCCAATATTCCCCACTGCTGCCTCCCGTAGGAGTTTGGGCCGTGTCTCAGTCCCAATGTGGCCGGTCACCCTCTCAGGTCGGCTACTGATCGTCGGCTTGGTGAGCCGTTACCTCACCAACTACCTAATCAGACGCGGGTCCATCTCATACCACCGGAGTTTTTCACACCGTGCCATGCGGCACTGTGCGCTTATGCGGTATTAGCAGTCATTTCTAACTGTTATCCCCCTGTATGAGGCAGGTTACCCACGCGTTACTCACCCGTCCGCCGCTCAGTCAATCTTAATTCCACCCGAAGGCTTCCTTAAAATTGCTTCGCTCGACTTGCATGTGTTAAGCACGCCGCCAGCGTTCATCCTGAGCCAGGATCGAACTCTCAAATTTAAGCAAATAGTCTTTGAAAGCGGTCAGATATTTACCAGGAAGCCTGTTGGAAGCTCGCTTCCATAAAGACTTTTTGGTAAATGGCTGAACATTTGCGAAGCAAATGGTAGCGAATGAAGCAAAGCTTCATGAGCGTACCGCTTGGACCTGCCATTCTGTTCAATCCACGGTCAAAATCAACTAACTAGCTAATTTATTTCCCGTTTTACTTGTTGTTTGGTTCGTATACAATTGCTTGTATTCGTTCTGAATTTCTCATTCAAAGCTGTTCAAACACAGCTTATTTATTAGAATTTTCAGGGTTTTACATACTGTTCAATCTTCTGTTTTCAAAGTGCTTTTTGTGTTGTCTGCTTCAACAGCAACTCGTATATCTTATCATTTGTGGTTGTTTTTGTCAACCATTTTTTTCATTTTCTTCAAAACATTTTTCATCGTTTCCCGATGTGTTTTGGAAGAAGTTTTGCCGCCGTTTTCAGCGGCGAGTTATATCATACCAATGCAGGCGACATTTGTCAACACTATTTTACATTATTTTTTAAACTATATTTTTAAACAAGAGCCAGAACATGTCCGGCTCTTGTTTTACCTTTTATTGAGATACATATAATATCCTTCCACCCGACGCAGTAACAGGGGATAAAAGATCTCCTGTATTCTCTATTGTAAAAGTCTCGGTTGTTGCAGCAGTTATTGTTCCCTCTTCCGTTTTAGGAACTTCAAACGTTACTTCCTGCGTCTTGGCAGTACCTGTAGTGGAATCTGTGAGCAAGGCATAGTAATAAATGCTGGAATTAGCAGCGTAACTAAATGCGGAATCATTGGTAAACGATATATCAAAAAAAGCATCTGACACACTTGAATTGAATGCAGTTGCGTTGGTTACTGATATTTCAATTGCCATATATATTATCCTTTCTATCTTTTTATTTGCCAGGCCAAACAATTGTGCCTAATATAAGTATATTCCTAATATAGAAGAGTGTTTCAGTGCCCGTCCTGTATACTGATACATATATTAAACCAGGAGGGATTCACATGAGTTTCATTGATATTATATGTAAATATTCTGGAAGCTTTTGCAGCAATTGCTATCAATACAATAATGATGCTTTAATTGTAGGTCAATGTGGCAAATGCAGAGAAAACATATTTCTGTACTTTGATCTACAGCCTGATTTTTATTTAGGTAAAATCAAAAATTCCCGTTTAATTCTTTATAAGCTTCCCGTCTGCACCCCCAGTCATGTATGCAGACCATATTTCAGCGATTCATATTGCTTATACCCTTTAACTGACTTTTTCAATATATACAGTAACCACTTTTCAAAACCTCAATTCGATTATAAATATGAAACCTGTTTTATGAATGACATTTATTCAAGCTATACTGAAATTGATATAACGCAAATCACACAAATTTGGCATAACGAACAGTTAGAGAATAAGGGATTAATTATTACCAGTCCAGGAAATGGTCTTCCGCTTTTTTACGCAGGACATAATTTCAAAATTCTTTCCATGCGTCCAATGCTTCGGGTTACCTATGAAAGTATTCCAGGATTACCAATTATGAAGCAGGTTCCATGTACTGTTGAAATTAATCAGCATTTTTGAATTTGGGAAAATGCTGATTGATTTTCAGCTAACAGATTTCTCAATATTAATTATCAAATTTATGCCAAAGATTCATATATTATAATTTATGCTGTTATCTATTTGTCTGGCTTGTGATCATCAAATGCAGCATCCGTTTAAATTTGTATCAATAAAAGTCAAATATTCTTACATACCAATCTTTTTGAAAGACTCCCCAGAACATCGCTTACTCCAAACAAATGAAGGCGATTAAAAGTTTTTATTTATAGGAATAGATAGATGCTGCAGCTACACCTCTAATACTTTTATTTGATTTTAAGCTGAAGTACCATTTTAAAAACTCTTTTTTACTTAATTGCTTCACTTTCTTATATTTTTTTAATAATGTTAGTTATAGATAACTCGAATATAAGAATCTATAAAAATATGAAAATAAGGATCATTTCCATTGCAACCGTGGCGGAAGTAATCCTTTTATTGATATTTATTTAAAAAATACGTTTTTTCTATAATCAATAAGTCTCTCCTTTTTCATTCTGTTAATGCACTTCTTTCAACACAATTAGTCGGCCATTTTCTGTCTACTCATATTGATTAATCATCTATTTCCTTTCATAGAAGTATATTTTACAGGGCCAATATTTGTCAGGTATAGAACGCATGCTCATCATATGGCCTCTCCTATTTTGTTCAAGATTTCCATAAGCAGTCTGCGTCAGTATATTAGCTGTCACCAACGATACAGACCAACATCTTATTTCCTGACTAAAAACTTTGATATTTTTAAAAATAAAAGCTTTGTTTTTTATTTGCAATAACAGTTATAAGCGAAGGTTGGTCTGCGATATATGAACTCGCTCTTGCCATAGAATCTGATATATCCTTCAAACAATAGACGACACGTTTTATAGACTCATCATCCGAAAATTGAAATATATTTGATTTTCTTGTAATCCCAAAAGTTTCTTTTATTTATTCTCCATGTGTATTCTGTTAGTCTTCACCAACCCTTTTTCATTTTGTTTTTTTGAAATAAAAGTAGATCACTGTTTGATTTTTTTAGCTTATTAAAAAATCGTTTCCCACTACCTGGTTATATTTAAAACTTGCACTTGTTAGAGTTGCCCATGAGATCAACAAAAAAGCAGACTTCCAACTGGAAATCTGCTTTTTACCTTCTGAATGAAGAGCGCGAGACGGGACTCGAACCCGCGACCCCGACCTTGGCAAGGTCGTACTCCACCAACTGAGCCACTCGCGCATAACTGATCTTTAAATTCTGTTCGTTTCAACGATGGTAGGATTATATCATATTTTCCCGGGAAATGCAAGAGGTCAAAGAAAAATTTTATGGTTGTATTTCCCGGCTATGCATGATACTTCAGCTTGGTCTCGACCAGAAAATCCACGCCCAGTCCGTCGGTTTCCCGCCTGGTCCCTGCTTGTTCATGATCGAATAAATCTGTATATTTGGCTACCAGCGTCCGTTCTTTGTTGACCAGCCGGTTTAAGTGATGATTCAGCACCCCATGAAGGCGGTCGGAATCTTTTGCAAGGATGGCGTCCACCAGATCCCTGTGCTGCTTCACAACGCCTTTTTCAATACCGGAATCCGCCATGGCGAGAAGCCGTATTCTCCGGTAATGTCCGGAATTGGCTTCTAATATGTCGTTGCAGTAGCCTTTGTTGGCTCCATCATAGAATATAGAATGGAAATAAGTATCCTCTGACAAGAATGCGCGGATATCGCCGCTTTTTTCCAGCCCCTCCTGCCGTTCCAATGACATCTCAAGGGCTGTAATGGCCTTTAAATTGCACACTGCCATAAACTCCAGCATCACGTTTTCTTCCACGCAGGTTCTTAAAAACCGCTCATTCCTCACTTTGTCATAATCGATCTTGGATATCATGGTTCCCCGCTGGGGCAGAAAAGTGATAAGCCCTTCCTTGGAAAGGCTTATCAGTGCATCACGTACCGGGGTCCTGCCAACCTGATAGGACTCGCTGATGTCCTTAATGCTGAAAATCATTCCAGGGCGCAGCCTTAAATCCAGTATATCCGTCCGCAAAACATCATAAATAGATTCAATCTGGCTGTTGTCTGTTTCGCCCATCAATGCCTCCTGTTAAAAGCTTAATACTTCCCTGTACATCTTCAGGGCTTCATCTGGACTATAATTATAATACAAAAGTATATCTAAAGCAAATGGTGAATATGAAATTCCATTAATTTTTTTTGAAAAGTACATCCCTCCGATCTCAGACAAGGCCCGGATTGTGGATTTATTCTTTAACCCAAGGAACTTCCAGAGGGTGATTTTCTCATTTTTGGTATAAATCCCCTCTTCTTCCTCTTCTAAATAATGAAAGATCTCATGGCCCAGGATCAGCTTTGTCATCTGTTCCTTTGATATCAAATCGGATAATCCCCCCTGTTTTGCTGCCCGTTCCATGGGTTCCGTCATGATCTCTATCCGGTTTGGAGGTGTAAAAAGAGCAAACAGCACCCGGTCCGCAAGCTGCCCTCTTTCCGTAAACTCCACCTTGAGTTTGAGTTTTTCTGCCATTTCCCACGGATTTCGGGTCCCCAATCTCTTTGCGGCTTGATCTGCCATATCCTCCCCGCACCGGATGGACCGCCTGATCATAGATTCTTTTTGTGTTCCATCTATTTTATCACGAAGGATATCCCGGGAGAATGCATACATTCCCCAGGATTCATCCTTCACCTTAAACAGCTCCTGTGCCATACTCTGCAGCTGTGTCTTTTCCATTTCCTTCTCCAAACGCTTTAGCTCTGCTTTCTGTTGGCTGCTACTACAAGGATCTCTTCATCCGCCTCCAAAGCGGAGATTTCCAGATCCACAAGCAATTCCAGCTGTTCAAAATCAACGGCTGAAAAGTCCATGACACGGGCCCCCATACAAAGATAGTAGTCCGGTCTGATAATCAGGTCGGTCTGGTACACGGCCATATCTTCCCATAGCTGCTTGATCGCACTCATGCATTCTGCGGCTGTGGTCTTTACGCACATACCTCTTCCTCGCTGGACCTTTATAAAGCCCTTCTTATCTATAATACGGATCGCTCCTGCAAAATCGGCACCGGTCTGATCTCCATATATATAGAAATAACCGGAGCTTACCAGAAGCTTTGCGTCCTCATCCGCGATTCTCATATCTTCGGCTGCTAAATGCCGGGCTTCGGCTTCATCGCATTCTTTTAACAGATCTGCTGTCTTTACTTCCGTAGAACCGGTTGCTATGGCGGTTACCTTTGAGGTCTGAGGATCAATTTCAATATGGATCTCCACCGAATCTGCCGTTGCGCCGGATTCAATGGCTTTATTTAATGCTTCGTTCTTGATGGACTTAATGTCTTCTTTTGATGGTGACGGAATGATACGTTCCACCACATCACGGACCATGGAAAGGGCCACACCGATGGAGGAAATTACTTCCGCATTTTCAGGAATGGAGTATTTGACTCCCATTTTTTCGCTGAAATAAATGATCAGGGAAGCGGCTCCTCCTCCAACTCCTACCAAAGATATCTGATCCTTTTCCAGCTTGTATTTTTCCGCCAGCTCTAAGATCACAGGTTCGATCTTCAAATAAGCTTTTTCCATGATCTGCTTGGCAATGTCTTCCGGGGTGGTGTTACAGTAGTCCGCAAGGGCTTTCATTGCTTTTCTGGCTGATTCCACATTTCCGTAAGAGAAATGCTCTTTCTTTACCAGTCCCAATACGTTAGCCGCACAGGAATTGGTTATGGTGACTGCTGATCCGTCTTCCAGCCGAATTCTCACATAATCAGCCGGATCTCCTGGTTTTGGAGAGAAAAATTCCACAGTAGGGTTTTTGATCTTCTCAGTATCCGTAAATACGGAATAATCAAGCCCTGCAATATGGGCGGAACGGGGACCCACGTCGATGATTCCCTGTTTGTTTGCGCGGACCATGGACCCTCCGGCCACCCCCAGCACTCTTACATCAAGTGATGAAATATAGGTAGGATGTCCTCCGACAATGGAATAGTCAATGGCGGGACGTCCGTTTTTGATTACTCCGATGTTGGTGGTGGTTCCGCCTACTTCAAAATAAACGCCGTTTGATGCTCTTAAATACATGAGAGAGCCCATAACAGAAGCAGCCGGACCGGAAAGCATGGTGAGCACAGGCCGCTTTTTCATTTCGGAAATCTCCATAACACCGCCGTCGCCACGCATGATCATCAGGGGTACAAATACTCCGGCTTCTCTTACGGATTCTTCCGTAGACGTGGCGGTATCTAGCATCTTTGGCAGGATGGAAGCGTTGATGGCTGCTGTTCTGGTGCGTCTGGTCAGGCCGTAAAGTTTTGTGATATCGGAAGCCATGGTGGTGGGAATGTTTTTCTCACTGGCCACCTCATAGACCTCCTGCTCCGGGCCTCCGTCATCAACACCAAATGCCATGGAGGATACGAAAACCTGGGCACCTGACTGCTTCATGGATTCAATGGTATTTTCGACCACGGTGCGGTCCATCTTTTTTACATTGATAAACTCATTGATGATCTTGATCTTTTTTTGGTTTCCCAGATCAATGTCCGGAATCTTTGTCTGTCTTTTTGCCAGAAATCCTTCCATGCCTCCCTTTGCCATACCGATTACACCGACTACAGCCACATCGCCTTCGATCAGGGCATTGGTGGCCTGTGTGGTGGAGTGGGCAACGAACACTACATCCTCGGGACTGATTTCATTTTCCTTTAAGCAGTTCTGAAAGGACTTTACAACGCCTGCCGCTACACCTCTGGGATCATCATGTGTTGTTTTCACCGAAGACTTCCCAATGATTTCGTGGGTGGCATTGTCAATTGCAACCGCTTTTGTATGGGTGCCTCCCACATCGATGCCCATTCTTACTGATCTTCCCATTTTAAGAATTCTCCTTTCTTTGATCCCTTTTCGAGGGAACTGGCGAAGTATCTGCCAGTTCCGTTTATTTTTACAGTAAGCCGCCGTAAAGTACAAATACTGCGATACAGCAGATCACACCGATGATCCAGCCGGCTGGTATGGACATCTTCATGTAATCTTTCGTGGATACCTTGGTGTAACCAAATCCCCATGCCACCCAGGACTGGGTGATATCCAGATGCTGAGGTGCGATGGTTGTGATTGCAAACAAGGGGAATAAGAATGCAACCGGTGCGTTGGGGATTGCGGCCACTACGACTGCCAGAATCGCGGTTCCTGAACCAACCAGATTCAAAGGTCCCCGGAAGAAGCCAAGGGGTGTCAATACCGCAAACGTAATCGCCAGCAAAAGAGCTGTCTTGGGAACAAATCCGCCCAGGATGGCTGTAAAATAAGGTGCTGCATACGTCGCCGCGTTATTAAACATGGACAGCGTGAGCAAAAAGCCAACCATTGGTGCCACATCAATGGAACCGTCAGTAAACAGTTTTGCAAACAGTCTGCAGATCTCCGAATAGCTTCCCTTCATTTTTCCGGTTGTAACAAGTGCAAAGATACCGGATAAGCAGAATCCAAGGATGATGGGGATTTTAAATGCAACCACACCGATGACCGGCAGGATTACTGAGATCCAGGAAATAGCCGGAGCATTGTCGTTTGAAGAAGCAGAAGAGGCCGCCCATGCATGGGAAGTCTTCTTATTCATAGAGAAATTTGATACAATCAGTACAACGACCAGAGCAACGATCATGCAGATCAGGCCGATCTCAAAATAGTCGTTATAGGTGTAGGCTTCTGCTGCCGGATTAAATCCCGCATAAATGGTCTGATACTGCTTGAAGTTTACAATATTGCCAAAGATACCTGCCATAATGGAGCCCATGAAGCTGAACATGGCAACCGGTGCCGGGATGCCGAGTGACAGCATGATGGGAAGCACGATAACTGCGATTGAAATTACCGGACCGATCCCTGTCATGGACATAAAGATGATGGCTGTAACCACACAGAGCAGTCCCATGGTGATTCTTGGTTTATCGCCGCCAAGCTCAACCACCTTACGGATCAGTGTTGCTGCGATTCCGGTATCAACCAGGACCCTGCCGAAGAATGCACCGAAAAATACGTTTACTAAAATTGATTTTGCATAACCTGCCGGACCATCTGCGTACACATAGGTCAGCACATCGATGAGTGATTTGCCCTCCATTGCTGAATTTGGGGAAAATGCATTTCCCACCAGCGCAAGTACGGTCCAAAAGGTAGCCATGACTGCAAACCCCACCATAAGATTGAGTCCCTTCACACAGTACCAGACCATGCCAAGGAAGGACAGAATCATGATAATACCGATGATTACATTGATGTTCATACGAACCCTCCTTAAAATAAAATGTTTGATTGGTAACCCGCAGAAGATAAATACCCCCTTCTGCCTCCCCTGCAGAGGCTTTCGGCCAACTGCTGATACTAATATATTAGTACTAAAATATCAGTCTGTATATGGTGATAATCCCGGTTTTTCGCTTTATTTTTTGTCGAATTTTCATAAAATATAAGAGATGTATTAGATTTGTTTCTGCATTTTTTACACTTATAATTTCCAATAATTCTCATATATATTACAATTAATATATTAGTTGTCCATTTCTCCTTTTCCTTTATTTTACCCATAACCAGCCATTCTAAAAGTTCTTTCCGGATTCATTTTTGCCAGAAAGAATGGCTGGCAAGTCATCCCGTATTTTATTCTGAAGCCTGGAGCTTCCAAACGCACCGGAACCGTAGATCAAAAGTACGGCTTGTCTCAAATGATCCATAGGAGGATGCCTTTCTCCAGGATGACAAAAGAGGCTGCCGCAGATTCATTTTGCGACAGCCCCTTTTAAAAAAGTGTGTTTTTATTTTATTTCTGAGGATAAAAACCAGAAGGAACTTCATTTAAATTAATAAGGATATTTTTCATCTGAGTATAGTGTTCCAGCATTACCTTATGGGTCTCACGTCCGATCCCTGAGGTCTTATAACCGCCAAACGGCGCTCCCTCCGGTATGCTGTTATAAGTATTGACCCAAATACGGCCTGTTTCCACCGCTCTGGCAACTCTTATGGCCCGGTTAATATCTTTGGTCCAAACGGCTCCGCCAAGACCGAACTCGCTGTCATTGGCCATCTTAACCACCTCATCTTCTGTCTTGAACTTGATGATGCAGGCAACCGGCCCAAAGATTTCTTCCTGTGCCACTCTCATATCATTTGTTACATTCCCAAGAAGGGTTGGTTTTAAGAAAGCGCCTTTATCAAGGCCATTCTCTGTCAGCTTTTCTCCGCCGCAGAGAACTGTGGCACCTTCGGCTTTGGCTATCTCCACATAGCTTAATATCTTCTTTAACTGACCGTTATTGATCTGGCTGCCCATCTGGGTATCCGGGTCCAGAGGATCGCCAACCTTCACCTTATGAAAGCGTTTTACCGCTTCTTCCACAAATTTATCATAGATGCTTTCCTGTACGAAAACTCTGGAACCGGCACAGCATACCTGGCCCTGATTGAACAGAATCCCAAGCTGGATGCCGTCCATGGCCATCTCCCAGTCACAGTCTTCAAAAAAGATATTGGCAGATTTGCCACCCAGCTCAAGGGTTGCAGGAATCAGCTTTTCTGCCGCAGCAATTGCCACGCTCTTGCCTACTTCCGTAGAACCGGTAAAGGCCAGTTTGCGGAAGCCTTCATGTTCCAGCATATACTGCCCGGACTTGGACCCGGCACCTGTAATCACATTAAAGACACCGGCCGGAATCACATCCTGAGTCAGCCTTGCCAGTTCCAGCACACTTAACGGAGTTGCGCTGGAGGTCTTAAATACGGTACAGCAGCCGCTGGCCAGCACCGGTGCCAGCTTCCAGGAAGCCATTAAAAACGGGAAATTCCATGGCACGATCTGACCGACCACGCCAATGGGGTCTTTTAAGATCAGGCTCAGCGTATTTCCATCAAGGATATTGGCACTTCCTTCGTCAGCCAGGATACACCCTGCAAAATAACGGAAATGCTGGGCTGCCAGGGGAATATCCACATTCATGGTCTCTCTGATGGGCTTCCCGTTATCCAGGGATTCCACGGTAGCCAGATGTTCCCTGTTTTCATCTATGATATCGGCAATCTTATTTAAGATGACGGCCCGCTCTTTGACCGATACGTGCCTCCATGTCTCAAATGCCTTCCAGGCTTCTTTGACCGCTTCGTCAACGTCTTCTCTGGTCGCTTCCGCACAATCTGCAAGAAGTGTCCCGTCTGCCGGGGAGTGGGTGGGGAACGTTTTGCCGTCGGATGCATCCTTCCACTGTCCTCCTATTAATAACTGATATTTTTTCTGAATTTCTATGTTCGCCATAAAAAATCTCCTTTCTGATTCCTCATATATGTGTCTGCAACCCTTCCGGATTGATTTGTGTCTGTATTGTTCATTATATGCACGGAATTATATCTGTCAATTTAGTTATTTATTTCACATCTGTTTGACATTTATTTATCGGATTCCGCTTATTCTTTAACAAAGGAGTTTTTCTATCTCGGCAGAATTTCTTTTGATATTATCTGATTTCATAGAGTTGAAATATGGTTATAGGGCCTTTATTTCCTTTTTCACATACATTACCTTCCGTTTTTTCCTGATTGTCATTAGGTTTTGATATCATTTTCACAATCTTTTTCTCCTCTTTTTCTTCTGAACTTTCATATTCCGATCCTATGATTGGGTTTTTTTTAACAGAATACGAGGTTTTTTCTTAAACTATTTTCTTAAATTTAATTGTTCCCAATTTTATTGATGTTTTTTAATAAAATTTTTCTTTTGTTCCTCTTAATTTATCAATTAATCTGATTTATGTTAAATTTATAACACATGGAAATTGAGATAAAAGTTTTTACGTTTTTCATATTACTGATGATAAAATTTATATTGCTCTGTTATACTCAAGCTATAAATTTTAAAAATACAATCTCTCAAGTCCAAAAGCTGATGGTGTTCGTGCTTACCATGTCCTTGTACGGACTTGCCACATTATTCACCGAACTAATTCCAAAGTTTCAGGTGGATATCTTGGATTTTTCCCTGGAATATAGTTTTTATCCCGTTGAATCTGGTTATCCTGTTTGCCCCCCTATCCGCTGCCCCGGAGCTGCCACAGGCGAGCCGGTATTCAACGAGAAGTGGTTTAGGATGGTTTCCTCGGTCAGCTTCTTTTGTTCCGCCTCCGGCAAAGATAAACACAGCGGCATAGTTCTGTTTTAATGCAAGCATGAAATGGTGTTTTGAAAACATTGTTGATATATAAAAAGAGGGAGGTTACAAAACTCATGTAAATTGGTTTTGTAGCACTCCCTATGTATGCATAACAATCAATGCATTATAACCACTTCTCTGGATCTGCTGCCATTTGCCGAAATGACTCTACAAATTTCCCAACATGGCAGCCATCGCAAACCGCGTGGTGGCACTGGATGGCAAGTGGCATCAGCGTTTTGTGGTTTTCCTTCTTATATTTTCCAATGGTGAAAATGGGCAGCAGATAGCCTCCATCAGAAAAAACATTGATATTAAAAGCTGTAAAATCCAGCCACGGAACACTGGAAATGTTAAAAAC
This sequence comes from Lacrimispora sinapis, assembly GCF_043633585.1. Lineage (NCBI taxonomy): Bacteria > Bacillati > Bacillota > Clostridia > Lachnospirales > Lachnospiraceae > Lacrimispora > Lacrimispora sinapis. The sequence goes on from NZ_CP141832.1 coordinate 3,512,142, forward strand.
ATTGTCTGGAATTTCCTCTTGAGGGAACAAAACTCCGGTGGAATACTGTGCGGTATCCTTTAAATAGGCTTGATAAAATGTTTCAAAGCAACCATCAAACTTCGACCACACGGCTGAAAATGTTTCCGTTCCCGGATTTAAAACTGTATACATTGGATTTATGACTTCCCAATAGCCTAAGTGTCCATGTTCATTTGTTGTCATCCGAAACTCCGTAAACTGATTTACAACGGTTGCAAGCATATAGATTTGAGCAGGATAGCTTTTTATTTTTTTGTCTTTTAATCGGACAATCAAGCTGGATACATCAATATCCACCGTCACGCTATAGGAGCACCGCATATTATTTTTATAATGCTCGTAGTGGCTTTTTCTAACCCATTGTTCCATTGGTATTTCAATAAAATTCATAATATTAGCCTCCTAAAACCTCCTATAGTCGTATCCCAAAATCCAGCTTCATCTCATACTGAGTAACTGTATGATAAAAACCAGCGGCAGAAACAAAATAAAGCATTGCCTTTGAACGGGTATCAATATTTAAAATTTTTATTTGATCGCAATCCGTCTGTTTAATTAAATCTGCCAGTATGCTGCTGCCAATGCCTTTGTTTCTCCATTTCTTATCCACAGCAATCTGAGGAATTTCCCCGGTTGACTTATCAATTATTCCATAACCGGCAATATGATTGTTTTTCCGCACAGCCGATATCATAAAACTCTCTGATAATGCCTCAATGGATTGAATGGAATTTTGCCAGGAAGGAGGATAATCCCAAAAGCTGCCAAATAGTTCCCAATCCGGGTTTAAAATGTGTTCTGTCTGATGAATCGGATCGAATCTGTCATTTCCTCGTTCCATCTGACAGCACAGAAATTCTCTCTCAACCGCGAATCCATTTTTTCTATAAATATTTGCTGCAGAGGTGTTCGATGTCAGCACTTCCAGAATATATTGTTCCGCTCCTGAATCAATACAATATTGTTTTGCTGTCTGAAGCATATGTTTCGTGATCCCCTGTTTTCTAAACTGGGGTATTACCCCGGTTCCCACATCATATGCCGTTGCTTTTCCATTCCACTTTCTGCAGCCATTTAAAATAAACCCGACCAGACAGTCCTCCTCAAAGGCTCCCACGGATACATTAGGATCAAAGCCTTTTCGTTTCAGCATCTTTTCAAATTGGTCAAATGACATATCCATGCGAACCGGATAATCGGAAAAAGCGTTTAAAAAAGCCTGGTATATTGTTTCTTTTTCTATATGAATGAATGAGTCATAACGCAGCATTTACAATCCCCCTTTGGATTATGATAGTTATTTTCCATACCTTTCATCGCTTACACTCAGTAAAATAACGTATATTCTCCTTGATTTTAACATGGATAAAACAAAAAGTCATGTATGAGTACAAATCCTCATACATGACTTTAATTTGTGCTAATAGTGCAAAAAAGATTTTTCGAATAGCAGCAACTGATAGCCCGACTGACAAATTAAAGTTTGTTAAACCAATCTCATATATAAAATTGGATAAGGATTTCCTTGCTCGTCTGTGTCAGTTCTTTTATAAACTTGAAATCCCATGTGTTCATAGAAGCTTTTTGCTTGCGGATTTTGTTCATTCACGCCTAATTCGTTTATAGAATAGTTTTCCATCCCATAATGCAAAAGTTGTTTTCCCAATCCCTGTCCCCTATATTGGGGGGAAATAAAAAGCATTTCCAATTTTCTTTTTTCAATTCCCATAAATGCAACAGGCTTCTTTTCATTATTGACTGCAATAATCAAATGAGCTATCGAATTTAAAGCCTGCGGAATATACTGCGCTATATTTTTAATCTCTGAATCAGATAAAAACAAATGGGTTTCTCTAACTGATTTATCCCAAACTTCAAATAATTGCTCTATTAGGATAGGATTCAATTCATTGATTTCAATCAGCTTCATATTTTATGGCTCCTTCTCAAACTCCCGCTTATCTGTTTGACTGAATAAGTCTTGAATTTATAATACCACATTTGATTACGTAAAAAAAGACATAACATCTCCTTGGCGGAAATGCTATGTCTTTCTGTGAGCCACGTCAATTCTGGATATCATCCTATTTTGAGATGTGGATTTGAACTATAGACCAAAACACTATATTCAGTGAGTATCATCAATTAATTGCAGAAACTCTTTAATACCAGCGTAATATTCTCTATCAGCAAGCTGTCGTGGGGCAAATAAACCAGTTAACGTAGTAAATAGTTTGGAATTAACCAAATAAGGTCTTAGCATATAATGATCCGTTGAAGATATCCAAGTGACGCTTAAAAATTCCTCAGAAACTTCGTTTTTATATACCCGCTTTGTATCATTACTATCTACATGAATATCTTTTCCACCTAAAAATAGTTTTACAGGACTGTAGAAATACTGTATATCTTCCGTAGCGTCCGATTTGTAATTCTTTGATATAAAATTCCAACGTTCTTTTGTAATGCTTTTGTCTGCATTTTGATTGTTATGGTATTCTTCATATGTTGCATTCTTATCTAGCATCGATATACTCCATAAAAACTCTTCTTTTGCTTGCTCCTGATCTTTAAGAGATTTACCTTCCCTTTTCATTTCGGCCAAAGTATTGTATAAGCCCTGATCCACCCAATTGATAGCTGGTGCAACGAGTATATTAAATGCAATATTTTTATCCTCACGATTGATTTTAGGGATAACCCAACCGGCTTGGCTGGAACCCCACAGTCCTATTTTTTCCAAGTTGATTTCAGGGAGAGTCCTCGCCCAATTGATGACTTCCAATGCTTCCGATGCTCTATCTTCCATTGATTGTGTCAGCCAGTTACCCGAAGAACCATCAATCCCGGGTTTGCTCCAAGAAAGGGAAGCATAGCCCAAACTAGCCAGTTCTTCCCACAAGGGATTATATTGACTGTTGTAAGAGGCATTAGCCGGTCCATCACCATGAATGAAAATAACTAGGCCAACCCTTTCTTTCATTTCTTTTGGCAATACGATACTCCCATTTAGTACACCTTTGGAAGTTGGTATTTGAACAGAAGTAACTTTCATATCAAAAGTATTTTGCTGTATTATAACGACTATGCAGACAAGAATAAAAATGATCATGCCTGCAATCATTTTAATTGCTTTTTTCGTCATTTATATAACCCCTTTACATTCTGCTTTTTAGGTTTTGTTTCTTTACTGCAAAATGTGCTATCAAATTAAAAGCTTTTTCATAAAAATCCATTGATTAATTCCTATAAAAAATTTTTTCGAACAATGATTAATATGCTTAATCTCTTGAAATCCCATTCTGCTATACAAATGTTTTGCAGAATTATCAGCTGCGACTGCCAAAGTCAAAGTAGAGTAACTCATTTTAATTAGTAGTTCTTCGCAATAGGATATAAGCTGCTCTCCGATGCCCTTTCCACGCATGGATTTGTCCACAGCGATATGCTCAATATAGCATTCTTGGAAATTGAAAATTTCCAGTATGGATAGCTTAAATAGGAGTAGGAGCATATTTAAAAGCCCGTATTGGCGTATCAGATTGAAAATTGGGACTTTTTTTCGATTTTTTGGTATTGGCCCATATCGTATGAGTATCACGCCTACTATTTTTTCATTCACTTTTGCAACAAAGTGTAAATAGCCGGGGTCTTCAGCTTGTATATCCCAAGTGGAGTATAAGATGCTTTCTATCTCACTTTCATTCAGGCTTTGCCGATGCAAGAATTTACTCTTAAAAGAACTGACTAATAGAGATATAACTTCTTTAAAATCTTTATCTTGATATTTTTCAATGCTGACTTGCATGTAACCATACCTCCTTTGCAATTATCATTTATTGATGTTATACTCATTATAAACCCTCGAGTTGGTCAAGGGTCAATACGCGAATATAGGAGGAAGTATGGAGAAATTCTTAAGAATCGGGCAAGTAAGTAATTTATACGGAATATCGCTTGATACGTTACGCTATTATGACCGCAAAAACTTATTAAAACCAATGGTTGATAAACAGAATGGATACAGGTACTATTCTTTAGAGCAGCTTGATACATTAGAAATGATTTTGGTTGGAAAACACCTTGAAATACCTTTAGAACAAATCAAGGAAAAGGTAGAATCTGAAAGTATAGAAGGCTATCTGGACATGATGCAGGAGCAAATTCAGTTTATAGAAGCCAAGAAAGAGGCACTAACAAAACTTGTCCAATATACCACTAAAATGACAAATATGCTGACACATATACAGAACCACACAAACGACAAAACTTTTTCTACGGTTACTTTAGAAAAAAATGTGGATGTTACCATTTTCCAAGTCGATCTTAAAAATGTTCTGAATACCCAAACAACTACAATGATAAACGGAATAGAAGCCTTTGAACAATGGGTCTTTTATTATGTGAATGAGGAAGGAGCAATTACAGAAAACACCCAAGTTGTAGGTCTCTCCATTCATAGTGACATTGTTCATGCGAATGAAATATATAAAAATCTGGATGAAGCAACAAAGCAGGACAGCGTGTCAAAATATTATTTATACGGTGCTTACAGGCACATTAGCTTTTGGGGGAATGAGTCTGATTTAAAGGAGTATCTATATCTGCTTTGTATGCATTTCAAACTAAGAGAGACTACTCTTAATATCAAATTCAGATTTGCTTTACTTCATAAGGATATGAAACACGAATATTGGGCTGACATCTATTTTCCAAATAAGACAGCTGGTTGATATTAGTTTCATATTGAAGATGGCAAGCCCCGCATGTTGAGGAGTGCCTTGCTCAACCCCTGCGACTTCGGGCCAACTTGGACCCAAGTCATTTATTTCTCCTGCTCGCTTTCTTTTCCGAGGCTGAAATGTCTTTCAGCTCATCCTTGTTTTCATCAAGCAGCTTCATAATGGCGTCTTTCATTTTTCTTGGTTTTTTTCTTGCAGAAATACTGGCTGGATAATGGTGGCTTTCTTCTGCCCTTCTAGCTTCTCCTGTTTTATGATAAGAACAAAGTCCTTTCACGAATAGGAGGAAAATTCTATTCAGTTTCACAGTTTTGTGCAACTTAATTTCATTGCTTATAACAAATTTATGATCGTAGGATTAGAGCTTTTATAAATACCCTCTGTTCACTCTAATTTATCATAGAAAGCAAAAAAGTCATGTATGAGTTCAAATCCTCATACATGACTTTAATCTGAAGCGGGTGATGGGAATCGAACCCACGTATCTAGCTTGGAAGGCTAGTGTTCTACCATTGAACTACACCCGCAAAGGAATTTTAAAACGTATTCAAATGTGCAAAAGGCACAATGCCCAAAGCCGGAATCGAACCAGCGACACGAGGATTTTCAGTCCTCTGCTCTACCAACTGAGCTATCTGGGCTAACCGGTCGGAACACGAGTAATTTTACAGGATTTTCTTCTTTTTGTCAAGAGAAGTTTTCTAAATTATGTAAAAAATATAACAAAAAAGTATTATTCGTTATTGGGAGTTCACTGCAGATTTTGGGTACAGCTATATTCGGATGTATATGGACCAGGACAACCGGTTTATAAAAATATGGGAGGAGCTTAAATGACCGTTTTGCTGCCGGAATTGGTAAAAGTTGGTGTTATGTTTCTGCCTCCATTTGGGAATTCTGATAAATGATATCAACAAGATTGGAGAATCCTCATGAAAAACGAACCAGTATTTATGACAGACCAAAACCACAACATCATTCTGGAAGCCATTTTAGGGGCGCCCAATGCTGCAATTCCAGACAGCTTAAAGCCATTTGACATTCTGGAACCAAACACCTCTGACGGAGCAGCCGAAAAACATGCCCCTGTCATTGAAACCAATGGAAATCACGTAACCGTCAAAGTGGGGAATGTATTCCACCCCATGTCCGAGGAACACAGCATCACCTGGGTATGCCTTTATACGAATGCCGACTGCATAATGAGAGTGAATTTAGGAAGAGACTGCGAACCGGTGGCCCATTTCACGTTAGAATACGGTGATTCTCCCAAGGCCGCTTATGCTTACTGCAATCTTCACGGATTCTGGAAAACAGAAGCCTGAGAAAAAGGAGCTTACGCTTCAAGAGAAATCTGATTTTCTCTATGAGGCATAAGCTTCTTTTTTCCACATCATTGACCGAAATTCAAGGGTTCATCCACAAATTTTCTGATACTTCCCGCCTTTCGTTCTGTTATCTTATCCCCTTTTTCTATCCTGCCGCAGAGCAGAGGGCTATGTACATCATAAAGAAGCCTTCTCCTCTTTACAGAGGCCTGACTGTCATTGGCATAGCAATACCGGCATCCCGCGGGACAGGTATCATAGGTTCCTATCTCCACGCTTTCCATACAGCCGCATCCCTTCCTCTGGTTCTTATCCTTCCGGTTCCTGACAGGCACTCCAAGAATCTGTTCTGCCAGGACCGGATCAATACAGCTCCCCGGAAATACCCCTGCCTGGCTTAAATCAAGGCTTTCTGCACAGGTCTCCACTCTCATCCCCCAAAATCCTGCAATATCCGCCATTGCTTTGCTGATACGAAGCATCCGCTCCTCGCTCAACGCCTCCACCTCAATGCCCCTCATGTTACGGGCAGTTTTTCCGTACCAGTCAAGAAAGCTGATGGTAACCTTTCCGGTATAGCCCTGCAGCGCTTTCGCAATCTGCTCAAATGCCCGTAAATGATAGTCTTCCTGATACCTGCTGTTTACAAAGATGGGGTCATACCGCCATACCACTTTATCTGCACCAATAAGGTCTGCGGTCTGGCAAAAAATACGCAAAAGCTCCTTTTTATCCGGAAGCCCCGGCTCGATCTCCCTGCCATATCCAGTGAGTGTAAACTGGATATAACAAGGAATAGGGCCCAGCTTGGATAACCGTTTCAGCATTGGTTTTGGATTTTTCGTCCAGAATACGATCAGCTCCACCTGATCCGGAGACAGATCAATTTTACTGATCTGATGGCTGTTCATGGGATTTTTCACATAGAGATACCCCTCATTTAACCGGTTAAAAAACCATTCTGAATAATATTGGGGAATATCCGTCCGCCTGCTGGCACTGAGTATCACGTGACTCCTCCTCTGCGTTTATACAAATAAAACTATTATACGAGGTCACAGCATCTTTTTCAAGCGTTCCGTATGATCCTCTTCCACTTTCATCAGGTCCTTCATAAGAGCAAGGATATCCTTATCCGCCTCACCTTCATATTGGCTGATCCGTTTGCTGCAGTCAATGATCCCCATGGTTGCGCCCTGTATCAGCATCTCCGCCATATGGGAAACAGATTTGTCCTTAAAAGTCTTCATGTCAATGGCAAGATATGCCATGATCTTTTCCAAAGCCCCGATATCCTTTTCCTCTAATCCATGCTGGTTTAAAAGCTCTTTTGCCTTTTCATGGATCTGAGTATACTCTTTCAGCTCTGCACTCAAATGCTCCTGAAAGGCTTGATTCTCTGTTATAGCCAAAAGCTGCTTTACAGTCTTTACCCCCATCTCAGAATTTTGATAAATAAAATTTAACAATTCCGCATCTGCATTCATAAGTATCCCTCTTTTCTTTTTCTCTTATTATGAGAAAAAAAGAAGGAATTTATCATAAAACGGTGGAGAACTATGCCTTTTCTTTATCACCCTCTGCCTTGCAAAGTTTAAACTTTTCAACCTCCTCATGCAGGACGCGCGCCTGTTCTTCCAGTTTCTCACCGGCAGAGGAGCTTTCCTCGGCTGTGGCTGCATTGGCCTGAATGACCGCAGAAACCTGGGATAATCCCTGATTGATCTGTTCGATGGAACGCACCTGATCCATGGAGGAGGCTTCCACTTCCTTCATCGCCTGCTCCACCTGATTGGCCTGTCCGGCGATTTCCTGGAATACTCTTCCCGTCTCCTCCGTCAGTCTTTTCCCTTCTGAAACCGCCTTTACGGACTGCCCGATTAATACGGACGTCTGCTTTGCCGCCTCTGCGGACTTTTCCGCCAGATTGCGCACCTCTCCGGCAACTACAGCAAATCCCTTTCCAAACTCTCCTGCTCTGGCTGCTTCCACCGCCGCATTCAAAGCCAGGATATTGGTCTGGAATGCAATGTCCTCGATGATTTTTGTGATGTTGGATATTTTTTTGGAGGATAGACTTACTTCACCGATTGCGGCCTGAAGGCTTTCCATATGCCGGCTTCCTGCATCGACCTTCTTTCCCGACTGGCTGGCATAAGCGGAAGCCATGCGCACGTATTCCACGTTTTTCTCCGCCTGTGTATAAACCGCCTGTATGGAAGAATCCAGCTCCTCCACCGCAACTGCCTGTTCTTCACTTCCCGAAGCAAGCGCATGGGAAGAACCGGAAACCTGTCCCGCCCCGTTTTTTACCTCTTCTGCCGTGATCTGGACCTGTTTCAGTGTATCACTCAAACGAAGGGAAATGGTTTCCATGGTGGTTCGTATGCGGTTGAATTCCCCCGGATATTCACAGCTGCTCTGAACCGCCAGATTTCCATAAGAAACCTCCTGCAGATAGAAGGAAATATCCCCAATGATCTCTTTATATTTGCCCGCCATTTCATGGATCTTTTCTGCGATACTGCCGATCTCATCATTTCGTTCCACGGTCAATTCAAGGTTTAAATCTCCGCCGGAAAGTCTCTGCAGGGAATCCACCACATTTCCAATGGGCCTGGTGATCCGGTTTATAATTCTCAAAACCGCAAGGACCCCGAATATCAGGGAAAATAGTCCCAGAACACCTGCGCTGATGACGGAAGTCTTTATTCCGGACATGAATTCCGATTGAAGAGCCGTTACATTGACTGACCAGCCGTTGGTATCCTTGATGGGCGTATACGAACCGATCTTTTTTTCTCCATTTGCTTCATAAAAACGAAACCCGGTCTCTCCCTGAATCATCGCCGTTTCCAGTGCCGCAGTCTCATCGTTTGCCCCCGGAGCTTTTTTGGCATCCTCGATGCTGTTTTGCCTTGCAAGTACCAGAGAAAAGTCATCGCTTGCCACCTTTGCCCCATTGCGGTCCAAAATGTAGGTACTTCCCGTAGTTCCCAGCTTGGCATCAGAAATTATGGTTTCAAACACCGAGTAAGGAATGGTAAGCATAACTACAACATCCCCAAACGGATAGGCATACTGAAAGGAGGCAGAATCCTTCTCAATGATCGGGTCCGACAGAAACGGAGTCCCACCCCTGGCCTGCTGATATGGAATATTATCTTCATAGGATGTCCCGCTGGCAATGGACTTTCCATCCGAAGAAATAATATCAATCTTATTAAGCCCGTACTGAGCGCTTGAAATGTTTAGGAAAATACCGATGTTGCCTCCACGTTCTGCATTTCCTTTCTCATACAGCGCAACGGACTCTGCTATGATGGAATATTCCTTTAACTGCTGTGTGATCTTTTCTGAAACCAGCTCCGACGTTTCCGCAAGACTCTTCGCCAGTGATCTGTGAGCGGTATCATAGATAAAATAAATGGAACTTACAGACAACAAAAATACAATGACTGTGATACAGCCCATGGTAAACAGGACCAACTCTTTTTTAATTCCCTTCCGACGTCTGCTCATCCTTTATGAACCTCCAATATATGATTTGTAACTTAACCCTCATTAAACTTATAAGGATTTTATCTATATATCGGACATAATTCAGATATCAACAGCATATTTACTAACATTTTACACTAATTTTCCAATTTTTACCTGCAATATACACATTTTTTACAATTCCTGCCAGCCCATTTACAAAAGAAGACACAAAAAAAGATACCCATCTTAATTGATAGATATCTTCACCCTAAATGCCGGCGACCGGAATCGAACCGGTACGGGAGGTAAGTCCCGCAGGATTTTAAGTCCTGTGCGTCTGCCAGTTCCGCCACGCCGGCATTCTCATATATAATCGCAGTCAACTGACGTTATATGGAGTGGGCGGAGAAGGATTCGAACCTTCGAAATCGTCGATAACAGATTTACAGTCTGCCCCCTTTGGCCACTCGGGAATCCGCCCATGCTTCTTAACAAGCGTCTGTTATTTTATCATATAGACAAGCAAAAATCAAGGGTTTTTATAATTTTTTTAAATTTTATCCACAGACAGCAGGACAGAACTGGTTTCCGGCATCCATATCCTTACAACACCATCCTTTGCTTCATAGGTGACTTCGCCTGCATTATAGCCCTTCTCATACGTAAACATATGCCTTGTCATGGTGTCCCCATCCTTTACCCCAAGCTGCCATACAGGGATTTCCACCTCCCGTTCTCCCTGACAGTGGTTCACTGCTATTGCACAGATGCTCTCTCCACAGAACCGTCCATAGGAGATCAGATGTTTTTCAGCCAGAAGCTGCTTGAAGGACCCCAGCCGGAGTGCTGGCAGCCGGTGATGGAGCGCCGTCATATACCGGTGGAATTCTATAAGTTCAAAGTCCTCACTGCCCCAGGGATAGGTTCTGCGGCTGTCAGGGTCCGTAAAACCGCACACTCCGGCTTCATCTCCATAATAAATGGTGGGCGCGCCCGGCCAGGTCATCTGGATCATAACGGCTTCCCGAAAGATTCCATAGTGTACTCCCTCAGAAGCTGCCTCCGGTCCCAGAGCTGAAGACCGCCCTACCTTTTTGTTGGTTCTTGTGAGGAAGCGGGAGTGGTCATGATTGGATAATTCATTCATGGCTGCATAAAGAGAACCGGTGGTCATACGGCTCATATGTTCCTTCATGGACTTGAAAAATTGCTCTCCGTCTCCAAACAGAGCGGAATTGCTTTCGTCGCTGTGCTTTTCCATTCCAGTCAGAAACCAGCTGACCGGCTCCATAAATGCATCGTAATTCATGACCGTGTCCCACTGGTCGCCCTTCAGCCAGGCAGAAGGGTCTCCATAATGTTCTGCCAGAATCAGAGCCTCCGGATTCGCCTCCTTGACCGCTTTTCTGAATTCCCTCCAAAAGCTATGGTTATACTTGCTGCTGTATCCAAGGTCCGCTGCCACATCAAGCCGCCAGCCATCTGCATAATAAGGGGCAGACACCCATTTCCTTGCAATGCAAAGAACGTCTTCATATAAGGCCGGGGAATCTTCATAGTTTAGCTTGGGAAGGGTCAAATGGCCCCACCAGCCATCGTAGGTGTTATTATAAGGCCAGCCCTGTCCGTCGGAAAATTTAAAAAAGGAATGATAGGGGCTGTCTGGCGAAACATAGGCTCCCGGCTCATAATTCCCCGACATTTCATAGATTCGTTCCCCATCAAGCCATTTATGAAAAGATCCGCAGTGGTTAAATACCCCATCGAGAATGACTTTCATGCCCCGTTTGTGCACCTCTTCCACAAACCGGGCAAAGAACAAGTCGCTGGCTTCCAGGTTTTCTTTCTCTGTCGTACGGATCATATATTTTGAAGCACTCCGGTTATCGGCTTCTCCGGGCGGGACTGCCTCTCCTCCATCTTTCACGATCACTCCGTAATGAGGGTCTATATGGTCATAGTCCTGGCAGTCATATTTATGATTGGAGGGTGATACAAAAATGGGATTCAAATAAAGCACATCGACCCCAAGGGTTTTTAAATAATCAAGCTTTTCCCATATTCCCTTCAAATCTCCGCCATAAAACCGGCCCACATCCACCGGCTCGGGATATTCTTTCCAGTCTTTCACATGGGTGACTGGCTTTCCGATGTAAATGTATTCCCGGTCCGTCACATCATTTCCCGCATCCCCATTGCGAAACCGGTCCACAAAAATTTGATACATGACCGCTCCCTTTGCCCAGTATGGCACAGAAAATCCCGGAACCACACGAAAATAATGAGCCGGTAAAGTCTCCTTACAAGGGCCCAGACGGTCATAATACCAGCGGTCTGTTCCCTTATCTATCCGAAAGGTATAAAAAACGGTCTCTGCTCCAACTACCTGTCTGTGTTCATAGTAATCAAAAAGCTCATCTGACCTGATTTTATCCATGGCTGTCTCACTGCCGCTTCCTTCTTCTATAAAATAGACCAGGTCCGCATTATCCCTTAAAGTACGGAAAAGAAAGCTCACTTCATCTCCGTTTTCCGGCTCTGCCGGAAAACGGAAATTCTCTGTCTCATCGGTAAATAATGCTTCAGTATTCAACGTTTCAGACGGAATGCACATAGGAACTCATTTCCTTTCATTACTGCTGTTAGTTCTATTTTATCCGATTGACGTTCAAGATACAACCTGCTTTTTTCCAATCAATGGACAGAAAAAACGGTCAGCGGGGTAGCTGACCGTTCTTCGGAGAAGGTATTTCGTTTCTTATGGGGTGTAGCAAAAACTATATAATGTATTGGGGGGGTTTACGTTTATAAATATACCATGCTCCGTAAAATAAGTGTGCACAAACATCATTTTTTTCAATCTGATTTTTTATGCATATTTCCGCATACGACCCATACGTTACAAAAAAGTGCAGAATCAAAGGCAAAAACATAGTCACTTTACCCGATCCTGCACTTTTATTTTGATTAAGCCGCCAGAAGCTTCTTATGCTTCTGCTGAAGCAGAGAACAGACTTTCAAATTCCTGCTGGCCGATTTTTTCTTTTTCCATAAGCAGCTTGCAGCAGGCATGAAGTACATCTTCATGTTTCAAGATGATCTCTTTTGCCTTCTCATAGCACTCATCAATGATTCGTTTTACTTCATTGTCAATGGTGTTGGCAACCTGGCCGCCGTAATTCTTTGTATGAGCCAGATCCCGTCCAATGAAGACCTCATCACCGTCATTATCATAATTGATCATGCCCACCTGTTCGGACATGCCGTACTGGGTCACCATGGCGCGGGCCAGGGCTGTGGCCTGCTTAATATCCTGGGAGGCCCCGGTGGTAATATCCCCGAAGATAATCTCCTCTGCGATCCTGCCGCCTAAATCCACCATAATATCCTGCAGCATCTTTCCTCTGGTGTTAAACATATGATCATTCTCCGGCAATGGCATGGTATATCCGGCAGCACTCATTCCCGTTGGTATAATGGAAATGGTATGAACCGGTCCCTGATCCGGAAGAAGATGGAAAAGAATCGCATGGCCTGCTTCGTGATAAGCCGTGATCTTCTTTTCTTTTTCCGTTATGATTTTGCTCTTTTTCTCGGCTCCGATGCCGACCTTTACAAACGATTTTTCAATATCAGCCTGACTGATGAATTTCTTGTTTTGTCTGGCCGCATAAATGGCTGCTTCATTCAATAGATTCTCAAGATCTGCACCCGTAAATCCGGCTGTGGTCTGAGCGATCCTTTTTAAATCCACGTCTTCTCCCAAAGGCTTTTCCTTGGAATGTACCTTCAGGATATCTTCTCTTCCCTTTACGTCAGGTCTGCCTACCCCTACCTTCCGGTCAAAACGGCCGGGACGAAGGATGGCCGGGTCTAAAATATCCACACGGTTGGTGGCTGCCATAACGATGATTCCTTCGTTGATGCCAAACCCATCCATCTCCACCAGGAGCTGGTTTAAGGTCTGCTCTCTTTCGTCGTGTCCTCCGCCCATACCGGTTCCTCTCCGTCTGGCTACGGCGTCAATCTCATCAATAAAGATGATACAGGGCGCGTGTTTCTTTCCTTCTTCAAATAAATCCCGGACTCTGGAAGCACCTACACCGACAAACATTTCCACAAAGTCTGAACCGGAAATAGAGAAAAACGGAACTCCGGCTTCTCCGGCCACTGCCTTGCCAAGAAGGGTCTTACCGGTTCCGGGAGGTCCTACCAGAAGGATTCCCTTTGGAATTCTGGCACCTACGCTGGTATACTTCTGGGGATTCTTTAAGAAATCCACTACTTCTTCAAGCTCTTCCTTCTCTTCTTCCAGACCTGCCACCTTGCTGAAATTCACTTTGTTGGCATCCTTTGCAAGAAGTGCCCGGCTTCTGCCAAAATTCATCATCTTGGAATTGGCACTTCCGGCTCCTGCCCTGGCATTCATGACCATAAATAAAAATACCATGGCCACGGCCGTAAGTATCAGCGGCAATGTGATGGTAAAGAACAGATTCTCCTTCTGGACTGCGTCCACCGTATAAGTGATGCCGCTGCGGTCCAGACGGTCCTGTATTTCAATTACATCGGATACATTGGCCTGTTTTGACGTCCCGTCGGTCATAGACATCTCGATCTTACCTGTTGGGGGCGGATCGTTCTGCCTGATCGTAGCCGAGGCTATGGTCCCATTGTCTATTGCCTGCATCAACTCCTGATTGGTGATGATTGCACTCTTTTGGGGAAGCCTGCTGGCAAATAAAAGCATGATAACCAGAAGGAGCAGAAATCCCAAGCCTTTAAATGGTTGCTGTTGTTTCAATATGCTGCCTCCTTATTGCTGTTCTATAACTCCAATATATGGCAAATTCCTGTATATCTGATCGTAATCAAGACCATATCCAATGATAAACTGATCCGGTACCGTAAAACAGGTATATTTGACCTGTACCTGCTTCTTCACCCGGCGCTCCGGTTTGTCAAGAAGCGTACACAGCTCAATGCTGTTTGGATTCCTTTGTTTTAATACCTCAATCAAATAGGATAAGGTATTGCCGGAATCAATAATATCTTCAACGATCAGGACATCCTTTCCTTCAATGGGGTCATCAAGATCCTTAACGATCTTTACGATACCGCTTGATACGGTCCCTGACCCGTAGCTGGATACGGACATGAAATCCATGGTGAGCGGCAGAGTGATTCGTTTTGAAAGTTCACAGGTAAAGAAAACGCCTCCCTTTAATATACAAATCAGATGAAGCTTCTTTCCTTCATAATCCTTGCTGATCTGCTCTGCAACTTCTTTAATCTTTGCTGCCACTTCTTCCTCTGATAACAATACACGTATCTTATCATCCATTGTCTTTTCCTCCGTCTAACTGCATTTGTATTACTGTATGGGTATCATCTGTTATCTTATAGTATTCACTGATCCGGTATCCGATGACCCAGAGGACATGGGAACCATCTGCAATTAATGGAATTTTATCACGTTCCTCTCTCGGAACTTTTTCATCAATCATAAATGCCTTGACGGTTTTTCTTCCGCCTCCGGCCAGTGTCATGTAATCTCCGGATTTCCGATACCTCACAGAGAGTGTACATTTGATTTTATCATAATCAAACCATTTCGTATACCCGTTTTTGGGAATTTCCTGACCTTTTTTATAGGAAAAGACTCGAAAATCCACGTTTGGAAGCGGCTGATTTTTGGAATGATCCACAGATTCCTTCTGATTTTTATTCTTTATCCACAAACCGTCAGAAATCCGGACGGCCAAAAGTTTTCCCGGTAAGTCCACCTGCTTGCCTTTCTGGGCGGATAAGAGAGCTTTCACACTTTCCACATGAGTCAAGGTGATATCCTTCATGGATGCCCTGACCGACCGGATCATAGCCCGTAATACGTAGGTTTTTATGATGTCATCTTCCTTTAAAAGCCGGTCTGCCCCGACAGCATATGCTGTGACCGCACCAGTTTCATCCGTTGTTTTGGTCCCCCAGTCCTTTAAAAAGTGTTCTGCCTGTTTTTCCAGATATTCATCGGCCTTTGCAGCCATTTCTCCGGCATGAAGGATATTTTCTGAGACGCGGGGATTGATCTGTTCCCGAATGGCCGGAAGAAGAAAATTCCTGATCCGGTTCCTGGCATAATCGGTATGGGAATTGGTGGAGTCCTCACAATAAGATATCCCTTTTTCCCTCAGATATGCAAGAATTTCCTCCTTGCCCACAGACAGCAAAGGCCGGACGATCCGGTCTCTTACCGGGCGTATTCCGCCCAGCCCTTTTAATCCTGTTCCGCGGAACAGATGATAAAGAATGGTCTCTGCCTGATCATCTGCGTGATGGGCGACTGCGATTTTATTGCCGCCAAATTCCATGCGTTCCTTCTCAAAGATCTCATACCTCAAATGCCTTCCGGCCTCCTCCACAGACATCCTGTGTTCCTTTGCATAGCCTGCCGCATCCACACGGGCAGAAGAAAAAGGCACTCCAAGGGACCGGGAAAGCTCCTTCGCGTAGGCACTGTCCCGGTCCGCCTCTTCGCCTCTTAAACCGTGATGGACATGGACTGCCTTTAATGAGATCCCCAGGGTTTCTTTTAATTCATTTAAGACTACAAGAAGACAGACCGAATCGGCTCCTCCGGAAAGCGCCACGATGATGCGGTCTCCCGGAGCTAACAGCCGGTTCCGTCTGATAAACTCCAATATCTTTTTGTACATTCAGTCACCTTCCTTAGTTGATTTTCTCCCCTCTTTATTATAAATATACCCGCAAAACATGTCTGTTGCAATTATTATTTTCTTTTCCAGATGCCGGCAGTCAATACCGTCATATCATCAGCCGCGTTTTCCGAAAATGACCTGGCAAAGAGCAGAATCCGGTCTGCCATATCCTGAGGATTTTTTACCGGCATACCGGCAATAAATTCCTTGAGCATCAATTCCTTGTCATCTGCCGGCAGAGCGTCTAAAATTCCGTCGCTCACCATGATAATCCGGTTATCGTCCCAAAGCTTCTTCGACAAAAGCACAGGCTCCACAGGATTTAAGATCCCCATGGGAACATCACCCGCTTCCAGAAGCTCTACGCCCCGGTCAGTCAATATGTAGGTAGCTGCTGCTCCCAGCTTCATGGCCTCCATAATGCCTGTCTTTAAGTCGATGCAGCATAAATCCAGGGTTGCCGGGTGCTGGGAAATGCCGGTCAGCAAAAGGACCGTATTGACCATCTTTAGAGAAGCCCTGGTAGAAAATCCGGCCTCCAAAAGCCTTTGGGTCAGTTCAATGACCTGACGGCTTTCTTCCTCGGCGGCCTTGCCGCTGCCCATTCCGTCTGAAAGGCTCATGATCACCTGGCCCGGCTGGACTTGTCCGAAGGTATAGTTGTCACCGGATACCTCTTCCCCGGTTTTTACCGCCTTTGCCGCACCGTAAATGACCTGAAATTCTCCCTTTTCCACAAAACGTATGGTATCGGCCTGTTTTGTCACCAGATTTCTTCCATCCGGTGCCACAGTCCATTCCCCTTCCTCCATTGCCGCCTCCAGGATTTCTGCTGCCTCCTTTACGGTGACACAGCGTCCGTTCATGGTACGCATGGTTAAGTATGCTTCCCTCTGGTGGTTTTCATATTCCAGCATCAGCATTTTCTCTACGATGATATGATTTTTGCGGAATGCCCGTTTCACCTCATCCTCCCAGTCGGGAGTGATATCAACGGCATGTTCGACCTGATGGGAAAATTCCTCCAGAATTACCGCCAGCTCTTTAAACTGTACGATGACTGCGTCCCGGCTCTCCAAAAAGCGGTTTTTCCATGCCAGATTCATGGTAGCTCGTCCAAGGCCCCTGTTTAGATGGACCATGTATTCATCTTTCTTTTTACAGGTTTCCAGAAAAAAACGGGGCATGTCCCCGTAATCCACGTTCCCCTTCTGTTCAAATGCACGAATCAGATATTGCAGATAATACTGATTATCCTGTTCTTTCCCGGGATGCACAAAGCATTTGTTGCAGCCTGCGCATACCATGGCTGCAGCCGTTTCAAGAGCTGCCACACCATCTTCCTTCGTAAGTCCCTGTTCTGCTGACAGATCATCTGTGCACGCTCTGGCAAGTTCTCCCAAGGAGTTTGCCATGTCGTTTAATCTTTTAGCCGTGTATACATTCACATCAGCCATATCGTGATGTGCTGCCTTACGTCTGAACACAAAAATCCCTCCTGCCTGTTTCATGCTTTAGACCACATTATATACAGACAGAAGGAAAATATTTGTCAAAACAACTGACCCATTATGGAAAATCGTACGACAGGTTTCGTCCAAGTTCTTTAGACAACCTGGGATACCTGCAAAACGTCATTGCCTTTCCGACGGTTTCAGAAGAATTTCGTCAGGCTTTACAAGACCAAGCTTTTGCTTGGCTACTTCTTCTATGTATTGTTTGGTTTGGACATAGATCCTGTAGTCCTCTAACTCTTTGGCCCGTTGCTGTTCCTTGTCCACCTGTGTCTGAAGGCTTTCCATACGCGCCGCATAGTACCGCTCCTTTTCCTTCAGGGTGGCACCCTTGATGGTAACAGTCACGGCAAGACTGAATACTACAAAAGTAATACCAATGAGGGTCATACGATTGCCCCATTTGTCTTTTCTTTTTCTTCTAGATTTTCCCATCTTGTTCATACATTCACCAGTCATCCCTATTGCCGTCTTTTGTGACGGAATAACATACGTAGTTTCATTTTAAGATATTTCCAAAACTTTTTCAAGAACTTTAGAAAAAATCTGCTTATCATTCTGTCATACAGGAACATTCCCAGAAAAATCCCAGCTATGACATAACCCCTTAATCCGCCGTCATTCTGCTCATACAAAAGGGAAAATACCGTCAAAGCGGCATATACCCAGAATACCATGTCCTCAATTCCAATACATAGATAGGAGTGAGGAATTAAAATACGGAATGTCCGCAGCAGGTCATATGTCATCATAAGCCCTGCACCCGTTAAAAAGCTGTAGAGCAGAAGTTTTACTTCATATATAATATGAACGCTCATATGACTCCTTTTGATTCTTATTTAAACAGCCTGGTAAGCAGCGATTCTCCAGATCTTCGCAGCGCCTCGTTGGAAGAATAATTTAAGCTCTCAATGTTGCCGCTTAAATCCACTTCCCCCTTTTCCAGGGTCAAACGGCTTACATGAAGTTCCTTCCCCTTTAATGTCAATAACCCCATGTCAGTGTCTAAAACCACCTGGTTCTCGTCAAACGACACCACTTCCCGTATTCCTGTCAACGTCCCGGAGGCACGATTTTCTATTGTAAGCCGGTGAGGGCGGATGCTCATTTTCTCTTCCATAAGAAAAACCTCCTAATATACCTGTCTAAAGTATATTAGGAGGAATGCTTTAATATTCCTGAAAATTATCATACGTATAAGATTTTGGTTTAAAGATACCGGTATAGTTCCTTTGCCTCGTCCTTTTTCACCGTCTCTGCTACATCAAGAACCTCAACTTTAACCGAACTGGTTCCAAAACGTATCTCGATCACATCACCTTGTTTAATGTTTAAGGAAGCCTTCGCAGCCTTGTCATTGACCAGCACCCGGCCCGCATCACAGGCCTCGTTGGCAACAGTCCTTCTTTTAATCAGACGGGAAACTTTTAGAAACTTGTCCAATCTCATAGATTATGCGTTTACCATATCCTTTAAAGCCTTACCAGCTTTAAATTTTGGAGTCTTGGAAGCAGGAATGTTCATAACCTCGCCGCTCTTTGGATTTCTGCCTTCTCTTGCAGCTCTTTCAGATACCTCGAATGTACCAAAACCAACTAACTGGATTTTCTCGCCCTTTACTAACTCTTCAGATACAACATCTGTCAAAGCCTTTACTGCCTTCTCCGCATCCTTCTTAGACAGCTCCGCCTTCTCTGCTACTGCTGCGATTAACTCTGCTTTGTTCATTGATATCTTCCTCCTGAAATGTAGCACTTTGCTACGATTTTTCGCATTAACACGATTACTATATCATTTATAGCTGTTTCTCCTGTTTTTGTCAAGGTTTTTTCCTCTTTTTACGGGCTTTCTCCTGCATTTTTATAGCACTCCACAGGGCTTCTCCTTCTTCCGCCGAAATCTCCTTTTTATCGCCAAAAACATGGGGATGTCTGCGTATCATTTTTTCACAGATCCCATTCACAACATCGTCAATGGTAAAGTCCTGATTCTCCTTTGCAATCTGGCTGTGGATCATAACCTGGAACAAAACATCTCCAAGCTCTTCGCATAAATTTTCCTGATCCCTGCTGTCGATGGCTTGTATTACTTCACCGGTTTCCTCTAACAGATATTGCTTCAGGCTCTCATGGGTCTGTTCCCTGTCCCAGGAACAGCCGTCTTTGGAACGCAGTTTATTTGTAATATTTACTAAATCACTGAAAGTATACATGATTGCTTTCTCCCGATTCCTTTTTTTATTTTTATTATACCCCATATCCTCCGTATGTAAATTTTCTTTTGAAATAAATTCCAATTCTGAAGATTTTCTGACATTTATATCCGGCCCCTGTTAAAAAGGAACGGATTCTTATATAATAAGTTATAATTCAATTGAAACCGGAGGTACTTATGAAAGAATTTAATTTCTGGAAAAAAATAGCAGCGGTCATACTCTTTTTTAACATTGTTTTTTCTGCATTCCACGTTCAGACCATTTCAGCCACACAGGAAGACGGCGGTTTAACGGCACAGTCCATGGGGTTTGGACCGGCCCTTTCCATGGGGTCGGGCGGCAGAATTTTTAACGGCGGCAGTTTATCTCTTCTGGCGGATTATGACAAACGTCAGATGCTTTCCATGGTTTTACAGGACAAGAATGGCAGGCTTGTGGTCATCGACGGCGGCTGGGATATTGATGCGGAACATTTAACAGACGTGATCCAAAGCAAGGGCGGACGAGTATCTGCCTGGTTTATCACTCACCCTCACTCCGATCATGTGGGAGCACTGGTGAAGATCTTAAATAATCCGGACAGAAAGATCACCATTGACCAGGTATATTACAATCTGGCAGACCAGTCCTGGTATGATAAGGTGGAATCCTCCAGATCCAATCTGGTCACTCAGCTAAGGGAGGCACTGGCTACTCTTCCGGCAGAAAATCTCCACGTGGTTCATAAGGGCGATGAGATTCAGGTGGGCCAGATCAAAGCCAAGGTTTTGAATGATCCTTACCTTCTTGATGTGACCTCTGTGAACAACAGCTCCGTTGCCTACAAATTTTTCTTAAATAACGTAAGCATTCTTGTGCTTGGTGACATGGGTCCGGAAGCCGGGGAAATATTATTGAGAGAGACAAGCAGGGAAGATTTAAAAAGCGATATTGTACAGATGGC
The DNA here is from genome assembly GCF_043633585.1 of Lacrimispora sinapis. Lineage (NCBI taxonomy): Bacteria > Bacillati > Bacillota > Clostridia > Lachnospirales > Lachnospiraceae > Lacrimispora > Lacrimispora sinapis. Next base: position 3,533,104 of record NZ_CP141832.1, read on the forward strand.
TCATCACGGACAGTACGGGGTCAACAAGGATGTGTATGAAGCAATCGCCCCGAAGATCGCACTTTGGCCATGTCCTCTCTGGCTGTGGAACAATGACGGCGGCTCTGGCATCGGAAGCGGGGACTGGAAGACGCTTGAGACCAGACAATGGATGGAAGAACTTGGTGTGAAACAGAATTACTGCATCAAGGATGGCGACCAGATCATCCATTGATGCCGGCTCCCTTTCTTGTGTTTCTGAACTCATTAATACTTAAAATGCCCACCAGATCCTTTTATAAGGACGGGGGGCATTTTTGATTACTTCTCATATTCCATGGCAGCTTCTGTGTCTACGGAGTCATGATTTTTATCTGGAAGTTTAAACTTTGACACTTCCTGATGCAGGGTTTGTGCCTGGGCCGCAAGTTCTTCACTGGAGGCCGAGCTTTCTTCCGCAGTCGCCGCATTGGACTGGACTACAGAGGAAACCTGGCTTAATCCCTGATTGATCTGCTGGATGGATTCTGCCTGCTGGGAGGATGCTTTTTCGATTTCTTTGGTCGCAAGCTCTACCTTTTGTGCTTTTTCTGCAACGCCCATAAGGATTTCGGCTGTTTCATCTGCAAGTTTTTCACCATTTGAGACCGATAGAACGGTATGGGAAATCAGCTCTTCTGTCTGCTTTGCGGCTTCACCGGATTTTGCGGCAAGGCTGCGGACCTCATCGGCAACCACGGCAAAGCCCTTACCTGCTTCTCCTGCCCGTGCCGCTTCAATGGCGGCGTTTAAGGCCAGTATATTGGTTTGGAAGGCGATATCTTCGACTACCTTGGTGATCTGTGAGATTTGTTCGGAAGAAACGGCAATTTCTTTCATTGCTGTATTCAGTTTCTGCATATGGACATTTCCATCATTAAGCCCCGAACTGGCCTGTCCTACATAATCTTTGGCAGTATTGACACTGTGGGTATTTTGTTCCGCTTCCCTGGCTACGGCGGCAATGGAAGCGCTCAATTCTTCCAAAGCGGCCGCCTGCTCTGCGGTGCCTGATGCAAAAACCTGGGCGGCTGTGGAGACCTGGTCCGCACCTATGGTTACCTGCCCGGCAGATGTGTCAATCAGGGAAAGCGTATGGGAAAGGTTCTGGACCGACTGGATAATTGCGGTTTCGATTCTTTTAAAGTCACCGATATAGGTTTGTGAGGGACCCGTCTGTAAATTACCAGCTGCGATCGCTTCCATATTTCTGGTAATATCATCGACATAGAGGGAAAGCGTTTGAATGGAACTGCCAATGCTGAATGCAAGATCACCAATTTCATCGTTGCTGTCAATTTGGGGAACGGTTTGGGTCAAATTGCCTTCAGCCAAAAGTTTCATTCGGTCGTTAAGTAATAAAAGAGGTTTCGTAAGCTTGCCGGCAAATGCCCCGGACACCCAAATCGCCATCAAGACCAATATGAAAGAAGTGGTGAGCATACCTGCTGCAACGGTTTGAATGGCAGAGGTCATTTCGTGGATTGGAGCCGCCACACCAAAATACCAGCCATCGCTTCCTGCCACCGGGGCGTAGTAGCAGATTCTCTTAACACCAGAATAGGAATATGTATCAATGCCCGTACCACCTGCAACCATCTTGGAATAGACGTTAGCGGCTGATCCGTAGCTTTTATCTGTTTTGGCCATTTTGATGAAATTCTTTTTTTCCTGTACCTCTTCCGGACTCACATTGGCAATCATAGTTCCAGTGCTGTCAATGATAAAAATACTTCCGCTCTTGCCAAAACGAATATCCTTTATGAGATCACTCAGATACATACCGTCAAGCCCGGCAATCAACACGCCTCCGTCACAGGGGGTATACAGGTTAATGACCAGAGCGCCTGAAGGGTCTTTAAAAGGCGAGGAGATCACGGTCTTCCCGTTTAACGCGCTGACAAATGCCGGGGCTTCCTTGTAATCATGGTTTTCCGATGACGCAGACCCTTTCTTTATCGTTCCGTCTGCATCGGCGATCCCCAGAGAACGCCAGCCATTTTCCTTTGCCAATGTTTCCAGCCCGGCTGGGGAGACGGACGATAAATCGGATTTGGCAACACTCTCCAGTCTATATTTCATAAGCTCGGTTTCTGTTGACAGCTGCAGGCCCACAACGGTTCCCATAGAAGAAAGGTCTTCTTTTACATCGTTTAAGATTCCATTATAACTGGTTACCAGTCCCACCACTAAATTTGCTGCTGATAAAACAATAATTAAAATAATGGTAAATACAAGCAGCTTGAACTTTATTGATCCTTTTTTGATTGCTTTCTTAATCATAAACATATCCCCCTGTCAGTATTTTTTTGATATTTGACGGTTTATCAAAAAACCAATTTTAATACATCCAATGCACCTGTCAGTATTTCCCTTCAATCATGCATAAAATGGCAATTGGGGGGGAATTATTGTCTTTATAGAAGTTGGATGCTTGGTTCGCAGTATCTTTAATACTGTGTATCATGTGAAAAAAACACTGGATTTACCTTGCTTGTTCCGATATTGCGACGGCAGAATTGACGGCGAAATCTGTAAATTCCGTATCGGTAAGCAGCATATCATTAAACTTTTCAATGGCAATTTTTTTATGTTCCATAAGGGAATGTACATAGACATTCAGCGTGATTCCCACATTGGAATGTCCCAATATCTCACTGAGCGTTTTGACATCCACACCAAGTTCCAGCGCTCTAGTTGCAAACGTGTGACGGATCGCATGGAACTTTCGTTCTTTTACTCCTGCACGTTTTAATATCTCCTTATACAGCTTTTGTACACAGCGGGGCTCATAAGGTTCTTTTTTCCCTGACATAATATAATTGTCCTCCTTTTGAATGTACAAGCCGCATGTTATAGTAAAGTTCAGCAAAAACTCAGGAATCGGAATCCTGCGCATGGATTTTCTGCTTTTGGGAGTTCCGACACACAGTATGGTCTTCTTTCCCTCCGGCTTAAAATTCTTTATTCGTGAAACCGTGTGGGTGATAGAAAGCGTTCCGGATTCCAGATCCACATCACTCCATTTCAATGCACATAATTCTCCCAGACGCAGACCCGTATAAAAACAGAGAATGATTCCCAACGCCCGTTTATTCCCGCTGCGCAATGCCGCGTATTCAATCATGCGCTGCTCCTTCATGGAGAAAATCTCCACTTCCTTTTCTTCCGCCTTGGGAAAAATGATTAATTGCGTAAGATAAAGACACTCGGGCGAGCGTTTTAAAACGCTTTTCAGTGCGATTTTAAAGATGGACAGAATTTTTTTCGCGGAGGTATTGGGAATGGAAGCATCTTCTCTGATACTCTTTACAAACCGTGTGACAGAATCTTCATCCAGTTGTTCATTGCCCGGCCGCTGAAAAAAGGGGATAATATACTTGCAGATGCTCCAATAATAGCTTTCATAGGTGGAAGGCTTGACCTGAGTTTTGATATCTCCCATCAGCCAGTCCTCAAACAATTGGGCGGACCGTGCTCCTTTGCCAAAGCTTTTTTGGGCTGGTTTCTCTTTTTGCTCCAAAAAGCTCCGCATTCTTTCCTTTACCTCTTTGTAGCTTTTTGCATAAAGATAGCGGTATTTTCCGCTGTCCATCAAGACTCTTCCTTCCCATCTTCCATCCTTGCGCTTATAGATGTTTTCTCCTCTTCGTGACATGCATTGCTCCTTTCAATCAGACAAATTTTTGACGGCGAAATTATTGAAATAGAACGAAATAATCACCACATTTTATCATACACCATGAGCATTACGATTTATTTGACACTCAAAATCCGTTGATGTATAATAAAAAATGTCGATTTATACAAAATTTCGGCGACACAGTATTAAAGATACTGCGAATGATAATAAACATTACACAAAAAAAAGCAACCCTTCCAGATTCATAAGGAGGCGTTGCTTTTTCTCTTTGTTTTGTTATGTAAAAAGGCAGCCGCCAGTGAGTCCAGTTTTACTCTCCGTCTCCATGACAGCTGTCTTTTCCTAATTTCCTCCTGGCCCATCCCTTCTGGGACGCTCAGATTCGGGCAATGGTTCTACATAAAAACCGTCCTCATATGGTTCATAATCAATTTCCGGGATATCACCATCGCCGTAATCATCTTCCTGCGGTTCAATTACCTTCATATTTTTCACCTCCTGATTGTGTTTTCTTTCATTATCCTTCCATCTGGCGGCCTAAGAAACCGGCTGCTGTGGTTGCAAGCTTTGTTTCCATCTCACCAAAACGGGCTCTTGGTTCTCTGCTTAATAATGCTACGGCTCCTATGGCATCACCTTCACATATAATGGGAGCCACAACCTGGGCCGTGATCCCTTCTAAAGTTTCACCGGTCAACGCAACGAAGCCTTTATCATCTTTACCAGCAACAACAACGGAACGCTCATTGATAATGTTTTCCAGCTGTTTGCTGATGGTTTTTTGAAGCAGTTCTTTTTTAGAACCGCCTGCTACTGCTATGATCTGATCTCTGTCACTGACACAAACCGTCAGTCCTGTAGTCTGAGCCATTGCTTCTGCATACTGGGAGGCAAAAGCAGTCAGTTCGACCATGGGGGAATATTTCTTTAGAATAATCTCTCCTTCTCTGTCAGTAAATATCTCAAGCGGAGTTCCTTCTCTTAAGCGGAGTGTCCTTCTGATTTCTTTTGGTATAACTACCCGGCCCAGGTCATCAATTCTTCTTACAATACCAGTTGCTTTCATAATTAAAATTCCTCCATCTTGTGCAATTTAATATCACTGTTATTATTTTGCTACGAATGCGGAAGATTATACTTGAGCCTGCCATTTTTCCCAAAATTTTAAATCAGGGTCCGCCCTTTTTTAAGAGCTGGACCCTGATTTTTATATTAAAGTTCGTATAAAATAAGAAGAAGTGGAATTGTCAGTACCCCAGATCAAAAGTCACCTTGTCTGACGCGATGAGAAACTTCCTTGGAAGTAGTCAAATATCTCTCATGAGCCGCCCTTGCAGCTGCATTATCCGGAATGGGAGATACAAATCTGTTTTCAAAAGAGCCATTCCGCTGAATCGTCAACTCATCTGATACTCTTTGCAGAAGATACATACTTAAAACGTCCATAGCTACCACCTTTCTCCGAAACAAAGATTTTGAAGTAAAGAAAGCATCTGGGACTCAATTCCTTCTTCTACAATTAGTATATCGCAAAACGCATAAAAAATCAACAAAGCAAGGTTTTATTTTAGTTAAACTTTTCAATTTTTTCCTATTTTTCGCACAATTCACCAATTTGTTTCAGAATCTTTTTTGCCTGGCTGATCATGACATCGGTAGATGCGTTCTTTTTACGGTCCAGGTAGGTAAACCTGGGTTCTTCTCCTGCGAGGAACTTTAAATCTCCGCGGTACTGCTCCACGATCTTTGGAATTCCTTCTGCTTTCAGCTTTGCATTCTTATACATGGTCAGCCGGATCTCCTGGCGGTTGATATTCACTTCAGTCACATAGGCGCTGTGTGCCAGTGCCTTTAATTCCGCCACCTTTAAAAGGTTGTCAACCGGCTTTGGAATATCTCCAAAACGGTCCATCAGTTCATCCTGCATATCCATGTATTCATCTTCACTCTCAATCCCGGAAATGCGCTTGTAAATATCAAGCTTTTGATATTCATTCTTAATATAGGAAGTGGGAATGTAAGCATCGGTGTCGCAGTCCACCACAGTCGTGTAAGTTTCCTCTTCTTTGCGTTCTCCTTTTAACTCTAAAACCGCCTGGTTTAAGAGCTTACAGTAAAGATCATATCCCACGGCCTCCATGTGTCCGTGCTGCTCCGCTCCAAGAACATTTCCGGCTCCCCGGATCTCTAAATCCCGCATGGCAATCTTGATGCCGGAACCAAGTTCGGTAAATTCCCGGATCGCCTGAAGACGCTTTTCCGCCTCTTCCTTTAACATCTTATCCCGTTTGTACATAAGAAACGCATACGAGATGCGGCTGGAACGCCCCACCCGGCCCCGAAGCTGGTACAACTGGGAAAGTCCCATGCGGTCTGCATCCTGAATGATCATGGTGTTGGCATTGGGAATATCAAGTCCGGTCTCAATGATGGTGGTGCAGACTAACACATCAATTTCCCCATTTACAAAATCAAACATGATTTTTTCCAGCTCATGCTCATTCATCTGTCCATGAGCGAAGGTGACGCTGGCCTCCGGCACCAGCTTTGCGATGTGGTTTGCCACCTCATCAATGTTGCTGACCCGGTTATATACATAATAAACCTGTCCTCCCCTGGAAAGCTCCCGGTGAATCGCCTCCCTTACCATCTCATCGTTGTGTTCCATCACATAGGTCTGGATGGGCATACGGTCTACCGGAGGTTCCTCCAGTACGCTCATATCCCGGATTCCCACCAGACTCATATGCAGAGTTCTTGGAATGGGGGTGGCTGTCAGGGTCAGGACGTCGATATTATCCTTCAGCTGTTTGATTTTTTCCTTGTGTGTTACCCCGAACCGCTGTTCCTCGTCAATAATAAGGAGTCCCAGATCCTTAAACTTCACATCCTTTGACAGCACCCGGTGGGTTCCGATCACAATATCCACCAGACCCCGGCTTAGATCCTCCACCGTCTTTTTGATCTGGCCCGGTGTACGGAACCTGGACATCAAATCCACCCGGACCGGGAAATCCTTGACCCGCTGGGCAAAGGTATTATAATGCTGCTGGGCCAAAATGGTGGTGGGCACCAGATAAACCACCTGCTTGCCATCCTGGACCGCTTTAAATGCGGCTCTCAATGCGATTTCGGTCTTTCCGTAGCCTACATCCCCGCAGATCAGGCGGTCCATGATCTTTTTGCTTTCCATATCCTTTTTGGTGGCTTCGATGGCCTCCCACTGATCCTCTGTCTCCTCATAAGGAAACATCTCTTCAAATTCCTTCTGCCAGACCGTATCTGGCCCATACTGGAACCCTTGGGTCTGCTGCCTTGTGGCGTACAGCATGACCAGATCTTTTGCGATCTCTTTTACTGCACCTTTTACCCTGGTCTTTGTCTTGTTCCACTGGTCTCCGCCCAAGCGGTTCAATTTTGGCTTTTTTGCCTCTGCTCCCGCATATTTCTGGATGCCGTCAAGTCTGGTCGCCGGAAGATATAAATTGCCGTTATCCGCGTACTCAACCTTTAGATAATCCTTAATGACTCCATCCTGCTCAATCTTTTCGATTCCGCGGTAGACCCCAAGACCGTGGTCTTCATGAACCACATAATCCCCGATGGAAAGATCGGAAAAATTCTGGATCTTGGTTCCTTCGTAGACCGCCTTTTTCCGTTTGCGCTTTTTCTTTTCCCCGCCAAACATATCGCCTTCGGTGATGACGATGAATTTAATCAGCGGATATTCAAAGCCCCGGTGCAGCTTTCCGTATGTGACAAGAATCTCTCCCGGCTTTACTTCATGCCCTTCGCCCCCGTCATCCGGGCAGTAGGCACGTAAGTCATACTCCCTTAAATCACCGGCAAGGCGGCTGGCCCTGGTCCTTGAGGCGGATAAAAGAATAACCCGGTAGCCGTCCTTTTTCCATCTGGTTAAATCTTTGATCAGCAGTTCAAAGCCATTCTGGTACACACTTACGTTCTTTACCTGAAAGCTGTAACGGTTCCTGACCGTAAATCCGGCCAGCTTCTGTTCCAGACCGGTCAAATAGACTGCCGTCCTGGTCTGGACCCTGGCTAACATCTCTTTGGCGGAAAAAAGAAGGCCGGTCTGTCCCGGAAGCAGATAGCCGTTACTTAAACGGTGGATCATGCTTTCCTTAAATTCCGCTTCTACCGTTTCCCCTTTTTCCTTTAAGCGTTCCGGTTCGTCTAAAAATAGAATCGTGTCATCCTTATTAAAATAGTCGAGAAAGGAAACACTGTCCGGACAGAAATAATGGATGTAGCCATCTAGTCCCTGCTGCTTATATCCTTCCTTTAACCCTTCCAAAAGTTCATTTACAATGGAACGGATTCTGGCTGCCTCTTCGATCTTTGACTGTCCCCGTAAATCCTTTTCGTATTTTTTTACTTCCTTTAAGATGGCTTCCATTCCCTCTTCAATCCGGTCTTTGGTCAGCACCATCTCTGTCGCCGGATAAATCAATACCTCCTCCAGCTGGTCCATGGACCTCTGGCTTTCAATATCAAAGGTCCGAATGGAGTCCACCTCATCATCCCAAAGCTCGATCCGCACCGGAAGCTCTTCTGTCAGAGGGAATATATCAATGATGCCGCCGCGTATGGAAAACTGCCCCATGCCATCTACCTGGGCCATACGCTCGTACCCAAGCTCTGCCAGATGCTTCTTCCATTTTTCCACTTCAATGATCTGACCGCTTTTTACGGACAGCACCTGCTCTTTTAAGCATTTAAGGGGGAGCAGATGATCCATCAGGCCATCCATGGTGGTGACCACCCAGCCTGATGAGCCTTCCATCAGACGGCGGAAAACGGTCATACGCTGCTTGGTAAGAAGGTTTCCATGGATGTCGGCGTTGAAAAACAGTAAGTCTCTGGCCGGATACAGCCATACGTTTGAATCAAAAAAACTTAGATCCTCATAGATTTCCCTGGCTCTGGTATCGTCATAAGTCACCACCAGCTTTCGCCCTGTGTGCTTTGCCGCTTCGTACATCAAATGAACCTTCTGAGAATCCATGCAGCCGCTTGCCGCTACCGGTCCGGCTTTTTTTTCCAGATCTTTTAAGAGGTCTTCAAAATCCTTTAGCTCTCTCAATGGTTTTTCAAATAGTCCGCTCATGAAGTCTCCTTATTTCTTCCTGTTAAAATGATTCATTGCCATATCCGCTCCATCTGTGACCATCATAATGGCTGCTTCTGCCGCCTCTTTGTATGCGTTCTCCATAAGAGCTTCCTGTTCCTTTGGAAAACGTCCCAAAACATAGTCCGCCAAATCCATTTCCTTTGGCTTTTCACCGACCCCCACCCGGATTCTCAAAAATTCCTGGGTTCCCAGATGGTTTATAATATCTTTAAGCCCATTATGGCCTCCGGCACTGCCCTTCGTCCGGATTCTCAGCTGACCCTCCGGCAGATTGATGTCATCACAGATGACAATAATCTGTTTTGGATCAACCTTATAAAAATCAGCCATGGCACCGATGCTTTCCCCGCTCAAATTCATAAAGGTCTGAGGCTTTGACAGGATTACCTTTTCCATACCAATCATTCCCATACCGCAATAAGCCCTGTGCTTTTTATCCGTTACCCTGATTCCCAGTTTGTCTGCCAAAACATCAATGGCCTCAAAGCCTGCGTTATGTCTGGTCTTTTCATATTCCCTGGTTGGATTCCCTAATCCTGCAATGATAAACATGACAATTCTCCTTATTATTCTCTATATTAACTGCTGTTATGATTCATGACTTTCCCGGCTTTAAAACGCCTGAAAAGCGTTAGATTTTCCTGGTTGGGGATCTAACGCTGTTTCTCCCATTTTAACAGTTTGCCAGGAAGAAGTAAAGGTTTTAAAGTGAATCCCTTGCCATCAGTCTGCCCGTTATGATAGAATGAAACCGCTGCGCTTATGTAATTTTTAATTTGACGGAGCATTTCTGCCTACTGCAAAACTGGTTTACTATAGGGTTAAAAGGAAAAAGGAGTGATGTTCATGAAGGATGCTAACAAAAAATACGATGTGATCATCATTGGTGCAGGCCCCTCCGGCATTTTCTGTGCCTATGAACTGATTGAAAAGAAACCGGAACTCAAGATTCTTATGATTGAAAAGGGCCGTCCCATTGAAAAACGGAAATGCCCAAAGCGTACCACAAATGTGTGTGTCGGCTGTAAACCCTGCTCTATTACCACAGGCTTTGCGGGAGCCGGAGCATTTTCTGACGGAAAGCTGTCTTTATCCCCGGATGTAGGAGGAAACCTGCCGGAGATTTTAGGGTATGATAAGACTGTGGAGCTGTTAAAAGAATCCGACAACATCTATTTAAAATTCGGTGCAGATGAAAATGTCTACGGCGTGGATAAACAGAAGGAAATCGAAGAAATCCGCCGGAAAGCCATCAATGCCAATTTAAAACTGATCGAATGCCCCATCCGTCACTTAGGCACCGAAGAGGGCTATAAAATCTATACCCGTCTTCAGGAACATTTGCTGGCAAAAGGCGTTGAAATGGAATTTAACACCATGGTAAAAGACATTCTCATTGAAGGAAATAAAGCAAAGGGTGTCGTTACCGATAAGGAAGAAACCTTTTATGCAAAGGAGATCGTTTCTGCCATCGGGCGGGAAGGCTCCGACTGGTTCAGCCACATCTGCAATAGCCACAGCATTGAAACACAAGTTGGAACCGTTGATATCGGAGTTCGTGTGGAGGTCCGTGATGAAGTCATGGATTTCTTAAATAAGAACTTATACGAAGCCAAGCTTGTTTATTATACCCCTACCTTTGACGATAAGGTCCGCACCTTCTGTACCAATCCTTCCGGTGAAGTTGCAACCGAATACTACGAAAACGGTCTGGCCGTTGTCAACGGTCACGCCTATAAATCACAGGAATACAAGACAAACAACACCAACTTTGCAATCCTGGTATCCAAAAACTTTACAAAACCCTTTAAGACCCCCATCGAATACGGCAAACATATTGCCCAGCTCAGCAACATGCTCTGCGACGGACGAATCCTGGTACAGACCTTCGGCGATTTTCAAAGAGGCCGCCGTACCACAGAAGAACGGTTATGCCGCAACAACTTAATCCCAACCCTAAAAGATGCCGTACCCGGAGACTTATCCTTAGTATTCCCCCACCGCATCATGGTTGACATAAAAGAAATGCTTCTGGCCCTGGATAAAGTAACCCCCGGAATTGCCAGCGACGAAACCTTATTATACGGGGTAGAGGTAAAATTCTATTCCAATAAAGTAGTGGTAAACCCGGACTTTGAAACCAGCGTAGAAGGACTTCGGGCCATCGGCGACGGTGCATCCGTCACCCGCGGACTCCAGCAGGCATCTGCCAATGGGATCAGTGTGGCTAGAAGTATATTAAAAAATATCTAATCGGGCATTTCCAGGAAATGGCGTTGGCCGTTTATGAATCTTAATAACGGCCAAAGAGCCATTTTCAATACTGTTTTCGGCACCCTTGCTGCAAAAAACTCATTTCCTTAACCTAATTTGTTCTGGTATTTTATTCGTATTTAAAGGTTTTTCTTTTTCTCACTTTATTCCCCTTTTATAAAATAATACGCAAGTCATTAAGCGTCTTCTCTATTATCTTAATTCATATTCATTATTATGCCTTATTCTTGTTTTCAAAGATAATCACCATGAAAGCTGATTTTCAGAATTTATGACCCAGGGTTACAAATTTCGGCACCTAACATGTATAATTCTGGCACTTCCATTGAAATATTTAGGAAAGGCATTACAATAAACAAGTAATACTAAGCCTAAAATATATGCATGTAACGATTTTATTATCTTTAGGTTCTATCATTATTTATAAGGTGGAAGTAAAAATAACATTTAAGTTTTCGTAAACATATTCATGAAAAGGAAATTAAAGGTATCCAGTAGATAAGATAAAATATAAGAGACTTATTGTTATCTTAAACTTGGAGGTTCACTATGTTAAAAAAAATTTCAATAGTATTCTTTTCAGTGCTCATGCTGTTTTGCATCACCAGCACTGCTTTTGCTGCACAGACCGTTTCCAATCAATCGAGCATTTTAAAACTGCCTAAACCCAATGCCAGTGTCAATTTATGGCCCGGCGATAAGATACCACAGGTTTCAAGTTTAGAATTTTATGATATTGGCACATTAGCCAATGGCCATGCAGCAATAATTCTTAAAGTAATGGGATACGGTAATGAAAATACCATATTTAACGGAAACAGAATATGGGCGATACAACAGGTCCCCATTGTTCTATCTGGTACCGGAGCAGACGGCTTTTTATATATCTATGATCTGGGAGAGTTAAAGCCTGGAAGTTATAGCTTTAAAACCACCTTTACTTCGAGAGAGTATCCGTATACTCAACAGTTTTATTATGACACCATCACGGTTACGGAGTAATACTTTATATCTATAATCCTATATGTATCTACTGGTTCCTTTAATAAATATGTTACTCTATGTCTTGTTAATAAAACAACAATAAAATTCTCACTTTAGGAGGTAAATAATGTTCGTATCTTCAAATTCTTACAGAAATATGGTTCCTGTTATCCCACAAAGAAAAAACATAAAAAAAGATGGTGCATATGAAACGCCATCTGCTAATACTTCATCATCAACGAAAGCTTACAGTCATCCTACGACGTTATACTTAAAGAAACCTGATATGATATATTCTGGCGGAAATGCAGCCGGAGTGTCCTTTTACATTAAATATGCAGAAGAGTCAACAGAAGATAACCCGGTTGTTAAAGCTACAGGTATTGACGAAAAGGGAGAATCTTTCGAGCAGACCATTGCACTGAATGATATAGATCCATCTAATGCTACCTACGTAGAGATGCGTGCTTTGGAAGCCCATAACAAAGTACCTTATGGAATTATGAGCACTACTTCCCTGCCTCTTGATTGTAACAAAATGAAATTGAATGACAGAATTGACTTCTTTGAACTGTTTGAAAAGGATATTCAGAATTACAAAAATTGCGGCAGATATGATCTGGCCGCAATTCAAAGTAAATGCTATCAAACCTATTTAGATATTAACGATAGAAAAAAAGATTATTAATTATGGAAAGCAGAAAAAAACAGAGAGAATAACCTTGGACCGAATTTCGGCCTGGATCCAATCTCTCTGTCTCTTTTGCTGCTATTCTATACCAGCCCCAGCTCTTTCATCGCATAAGCCACCCCGTCGTCCTCCACGTTCTTCGTAAAAAACGTAGCATAAGGTTCCAGCTCCACGCTATGATGTCCCATCAGCACACAGTTCTTTGCAAATTGGAACATGGAAAGGTCATTGGTACTGTCTCCAAAGACATAGACATCTTCCAATGCAATTCCATAGTGGTCCATCACAAGTTCAATCCCGGTCGCTTTGGAATACCCAACCGGAACGCACTCATAAAACCCGCCGCCCCGGTCAATGATCTCAAAGTCCCCTTTGAGTGCCTGAGAGAACCCCTCCATATCACTATTCTCATCACCGAACACGCAGAATTTATCAAAGTCATAACAGTCCTCATCCCAGCCGTAAGCTGAGATCATACCGCTTTCCCTCATCTGCGCTTTCATGCGCTCCACTTGAGGCATCCAGGAAGTTTCTTTTCTGAAATAGCAGCTTTCCGTTCCTTCCAAAACTCCATCAAATTTATGCTCCATGATGATCTTTTTTATCTGTGAGCCTTTCTCCCTGGGGATCACGGCAGAAAATAAAACATCATCTCCTGCCACCACCCTGGTTCCGCAGCCACAGCAATATCCGTCTACTTCAATCAGCCGCACAATCGGGCCGATCAGACTATACACCCTTCCGGTATTGATAAATACCAGATGCCCCTTTTTACGGGCCTGGGAAATTGCTTCTTTTGTGCTTTCCGGCACATTCCGGTTGATCTCGGAAAACAGCGTTCCGTCAATATCAAAAAACAGCGCCTTACGTCCTTTACTCATCGGTCACCTCGAAAACAAATGGTACCCGTAGTTTCATCCATACTTTCCACAATCGCCAGAGACTCCACTTTTATTCCTTCTGCTCTTAATCGGTCGCCTCCCGGCTGGAACCCTTTTTCAATGACAATTCCTGCACCCACTAACTCTGCACCGGAATCCTTTACAATGGCAGCCAGGCCTTCCAGCGCTTTTCCATTGGCAAGAAAATCATCAATCAGAAGAACCTTGTCCCCGGCTCCCAGAAATTCCTTGGAGACCATCACATCATAGGTCCTTCCGTGGGTAAAGGATTCGACCTGGGTGGTGTAGACATCACCTGCAATGTTCTTGGTCTTGGATTTTTTGGCAAATACTACAGGCACATCAAAATACTGGGCAACAATACAGGCGATTCCGATTCCGGAGGCTTCAATGGTTAAGATCTTATTGATTTCGCAGCCAGCAAAGCGCCTTTTAAATTCTTTCCCGATCTCAACAAACAGCTTGATATCCATTTGGTGATTCAGAAAACTGTCGACTTTCAGTACATCACCGGACTTGATCTTGCCGTCCCTCCGTATTCTGTCCTTTAAAAGCTGCATAAAGGTTCCCCCTGTCGTAAAATTATTATTTGATTACCGCATTCTTTGTTAAGAAATCCATGACCTTGTTGTTTATGATATAATCATCAACATCAAATTTGCTTTCTGTCTCCATCAGCTTGTCGGCACTTTCATAGCCTAACTCTTCAGCAACCTTTTTGCGGTCATCATCCGTTACCTTAATGTTCTCTTTTAAAGCGATGGCATTGACGATCAGTCTCTGCTTTACGACTTCTTCTGCCTGAGCCTTGGCTGCCGTTTTAAAGTCTTCCTCTTTCATTCCGGTAAATGCACCTATAAAGGTAGCAAAATCCATCCCATAAGAAGAAGCCTGGTTGGTATATTTGGCAATCAGGTTATCATAATTGGCATCAATGGCTTCCTGTTTCGGTTCCACCTTCGCCTCCTTTGCGATGGCTGTGTAAATGTCATTCTTTACCTTCTGCTCTGCCTGTTCATTCTTGCTCTTCAAAAGAGTCTGTTTTTTGTCTTCCTTATATTCATCAATGGTCTTAAAGCTTGTGTTCTCCTGAACAAACGCATCGTTTAGTTCCGGGATCTGCTTTTCCTGCACCGAATTGATGGTCACTTCAAACACGACTGGTTTGCCTGCAAGATCTGCATTCTTATATTTCTCAGGGAAGGTGAGGTTTAAGGATACCTTGTCCCCTTTTTTGGCACCGATCAGTCCGTCTTCAAATCCATCAATAAACTGATTGGAACCGATGGTTAAGTCTGTTCCCTTGGCGGTACCGCCCTCAAAGGCAACGCCATCCTTGGTTCCTACATAATCAATATTCACCACATCACCGTCTTTTACGGGGCGGTCTACATCTACCTTTTTCATTTTGGCAGACAGATCACTTTCTATGGCCTGATTTATCTCTTCATCCGTGACTTCTACTTTTTCTTTCGTCACTTCAATTCCTTTGTACTTGCCAAGTGTTACCTTGCCGTTGTCAATATCTGTTAAATCCTTCACCGCTACTGTTTCCTGGGCGGAGGATTCTGTTGCTTCCGTTTTTGATCCGGCAGTCTCTTTTACATCTTTTTTGGAACAGCCGGAAATAAGGGTGGCGGCAATCAGACCGCACATACAAACTTTAAAGATTTTCTTCATAATACAATCCTTTTTCTTTCTTTTTAATGTTTAACAGGGAAACCGCTTCCTGTCAGTTATACCATATTGAACGACTGAAAAAAAGCGTTTTCCCGAAATTAGCAAAAATTTCAAAATTCTTTTTTTACTTATAAAATGCCCGGAAAGCCTTGTATGTATTGTATACGTCAAGTTTGGAGGACAGTTCAAACGGCGCATGCATGGAAAGAATTGGCACACCCAAATCCACCACGTCTACGTCCATGGAAGCCACATATTTGGCAATAGTTCCGCCGCCGCCCTGGTCAACGGCACCAAGTTCTCCGATCTGCCAGTACACGCCTTCCTCTTCCATCATGGCGATGACCTTAGCCATGAGTTCTGCGCTGGCATCATTGGAGCCGCCCTTTCCTCTTACGCCGGTATATTTGGTCAGCACACAGCCTTTGTTCATAAAACAGGAATTGCGCTCTTCGTACACCTGGGAAAAGGTTGGATCATAAGCTGCGTTCACATCAGAAGATAAGCATATGGAGTTGCGGAGCACGTTTCTCACTTCCACACCAGCCATATCTGCCAGATCCTCTATGTAGTGAAGGACAAAATCAGAATTTAATCCGGTATTGCCGTCAGAACCGATTTCTTCCTTGTCTGCAAGAACGGTCACAGTTGTAAACTGAGGATTGGCAGCATCAATCTCTGCCATCAGTGCGGTATAGGCACAAACTCTGTCATCCTGACCGTAGCCGCCGATCATGCTGCGGTCAAAGCCAACGTCACAGGCCTTCTGAGCCGGCACCAGTTCGATCTCCGCCCGTAAAAAGTCAGCCTCCGTTACGCCGTAGCGGTCGTGAAGCAGCTTTAAAGCCAAAAGCTTTACCGGGTCCTTGATGTCCGCTTCGTCAACATAAGGAACTGAACCGATGATCACATTTAATTCCTCGCCTTTGATACCGTCTCTTAATTTTCTATCGTTCTGGTCTGCAGCCAGATGAGGGAGCAGGTCTGTAATGCAAAATACGGGATCGCCTTCTTTTTCACCAATGTTTACTTCCACGCTTTCCCCGTTTTTCTTAATGAAGACGCCATGCATGGCCAGGGGAATGGTCACCCACTGGTATTTGCGGATTCCGCCGTAATAATGGGTCTTAAAGTAAGCAAGATCATTCTTTTCATAAACCGGATTCGGCTTTAAATCCAGTCTTGGGGAATCAATATGGGCTCCGTTGATACGAACGCCTTTTTCCACGCTTTCCTTCCCGAAGGTGGTGGCAATGATGGCCTTTCCCCGATTTACATAATATACCTTATCTCCGGTCTTGTATTTCTTTCCGGCGTCAAAGGGGGTATAGCCCTGCATCTCCAGCATGGCTACCGCTTCTCTTACGCACTCTCTTTCCGTCTTTCCATTGTCCAGAAACTTCTTATAGCCCTCACAGAACATCTCCGCTTCTTCCTTCTGCAAAGGGGCATCTTTTCCAATATGAGGAAGCTTAAATGTCAGCTCCTCCTGTAATAACTGTCCTTTCGTTTTCTCCATTGTTATCTCCTCCATATTCTCTTATGTCTATTTTATTACTAGTCTCAAATATTCCAAAAGATTCTCTGTCGCCTCTTCCCGGTATACGATCTCTCTTGTAAGTACCGGATAATCCGTGATGATATTGTCCACGGAAAGCATCTTCATCCGCTCCATCTCACTTTTGCTGTTCACCGTCCAGGCGTGTACGGCCTTGCCTTTTAAATGAGCCGCTTCCACCAGCTTTTCGCTGACAAAGCTTGACCGCACGCTGATAAAGTCGATGTCGTCACTGGAATAATAATTGCCATATGCGGCCGAAATAATATATCCGGTGCGAATCTTTCCATTAACCTTCTTGATCCTGGTCAGATAAGAAAACCGGGTGGAGGTGACCACACACTGCTCATTCATCTGGTATTTGTCGATCAGCATCGCCACCTTTTCGGGCAGAGCACTGTCGCTTCCAGCGTTCTTGATCTCAATATTGATATTGATCTTTCCCTTGCAGTATTCCATGACCTCTTCCAGAGACGGAATCCTCTCCCCCTGAAACCCACTGGAAAACCAAGTCCCTACATCCAGCTGCTTCAGTTCCTCAAAAGAATAGGAGCCTATGGTCCTGTTGATTCCTGCCACACGCTTTAAGGTGGTATCATGGCCCAGCACCACCACGCCGTCACGGGTTTCCTGGACGTCGATCTCTACATAATCCGCCAGATCCTCCACCGCTTGTTTAATGGCCGCCATGGTATTCTCCGGTGCTTCCTTTGAGCTGCCCCGGTGAGCGGTGATCTGTATGGTGTTTAAGATGCCCTCAGTGATGGCGGAACCGTTGTAAGCCACATTAAAAAGGGTAAATAAGCTGAAGGCTGCCGCAACTGCTATGGATGCACCGACGATCCGGCCGCTTACGGGTCCGGTGCCGGAGGGTTCCGCATAGCCTCCCTTACTCATGCTCTTGCTGCTGAACCGGAAATACTGGACACTTAAAGCCCCATAACTTCCCATGGCAAGCAGTATGCTGCTTAGAAACAGAAGCACAAACTCGATTTTGCCGCAGGCTGCCGGCAATAAGGCCAGCGCCAGCCGGTTATCCGTAAATAAAGTCACACCTACGGCTGCCACCAGCACGCAGAAGAAATAAACCAGCTTTAGAAGCAATACAAAAGCCACGTAATAAACGGTCAGCAGGACGGTCACCTTCACGATCCGATGCCTCAACAGCCACCAGCTGCGAAGATATCCATCCCGGAAATTCTTCTGCTCCACCATACAGGCATGAAACGTATAAAGCCCCGGAATCACCAATGCAAGGATAAGTAGCACGATTATAAGGAGACACGCCTTTCCCCACAGCTGTGACAGCAGCTCCGACATGACGTAATTCAAAGGCCTGATATGAGCGAACCCCCGGTAAATGATATATAAATTGGCAAGTGCGTAGTTGGCAAGAACAAACAGCCCCAAACGCCAGTTCTTTTTCCTTACCTCATCCCAGAGCTTTAAAAATCCTCCGGTCAGTATCTCCATTGGTTTCAGTTTTCTGGTGTAAAAGCTTCCCTGATAAAGGGTCAGATAACAGCCGGTCTCCAGTACGAGGATCAAAATCCCCATAAAGATCAGCACCGCCATCGTAAGAAGTGTCCAGGGCCTGAGCAGGAAATCACCGATATTGGCACCTGTCAGATAACTGTAGCCGGCCATATGAAGTGCAAACAAAAGGCCCTTGTCTAAGGCGAACAGATACAGCGTGGTGGTAACCATACGAAAAACAAATCCAAAAATAAAAGAGTTCTTCCGGTTAAACTTTAGAATTTCTAACGTGTCTTTTGTTAATGTGCTCATATAACAACCTTCTTTATTGCAACGCTATGAATGATGAGTCCCTTCTTCTTTGCCAGACTCCTGCTGCTTTGCTTCGCTGAGTTCCAGGATGGCCTGATTCAAGGAAAACATCTTTGCGTCCAGCATATCCACAACATCTGCACAGGCTTTTAACTCCTGCTGCAGATAAGCCGGAGCATTGCCTTCAAATTTATAATAAATCTTATGCTCCAGGCTTGCCCAAAAATCCATGGCAACGGTCCTGATCTGAATTTCCACCTTGGTATCCACCGGTCCGTCCGTTAAATAAATGGGAATGGTGACTACCATATGATAGCTTTTATATCCGTTGGGCTTGGGACTCTTGATATAATCCTTTACATAGAGTACCGTAACATCGCACTGGTTGGTGATCATCTCTGCGATCTGGTAAATATCTGATGTAAAGGAACAGATAATCCTTATACCGGCAATATCACTCAGCTTTTCCACCATGTTGTCGATGGTCACCTCAAAGCCGTAGCGTTTTAGCTTCTTTACGATACTGTCCGGCGTCTTAAGTCTTGACTTGACGTGTTCAATCGGATTGTAGTTGTAAATATGCACAAACTCATTATTGAGTATTTCAATCTTTGTATTGATTTCCTTTAATGCAGAGTCATACAAAAACATCACTGATTTCCACTGGTCCACCTGGTTAAATGAATTGGGAACATTCATTCCTCATTCCCCCTCTCCTTACCCCTAATCTGAGTATATGAGACAGGGGCACCCCGTCTCCGGAAGCCCCTGACCATAACAGCAGATATTATACCATAGAAACCAGATCTTTTATATTGTTTTTCCTGACTTTCTAAAATTTTAATCCTTTTAATAAAGAAGAAAGATCTGTGGACGCACTGCCGGATTCCTGATAATCGAAGACCTCCCCGGTCAATTCGCTGTCTTCCTCAACGGCTTTCATGCTTAAACTGATCTTATTATCCGCGGTGGATAAAATCTTTACTTTGACCTTCTGGCCTTCCTTTAACACTACCCCAGGGTGCTTGATTCTCTGGCTGCTGATCTGGGAGATATGAAGAAGACCTGTAAGACCGTTTTCCAGATTGATGAAGGCGCCGTATTCCTTCAGACTTTCAACGGTCCCTTCCATAACAGCACCTGCCTGGCACTTAGCGATTTTCCGGTTCTTCTCCTCCTGCCGCTTGAAAAGGGCCGGTTCTTTGCCGGAAAGAATCAGCTTTTTATTCTCTTCGTCCGCGGTGATTACCGTCACTTCAATGGTCTTCCCTTTGTATTCCTCTAAATTCTCCACAAACTCTGCTGCCAGCTTAGACGCAGGGATAAAGCCCCGGATCCCCTCTAAATAAGCAACCGCACCGCCTTTTACGATTTCCGTAATCTTAACGTTCACAACGGTTCTGTCCGTTAGCAGAGCATTCAGCTTCTCCCATGCCTTCTGATCACCGAACAGCTTTGCGGACAAAAGCACATTGCCCTCCCCGTCATCAGGGTTTAACACCATGGCAGTGATCTCATCGCCCGGATGGATTTCCTGGATGAGATGAAACTCAGGGTCTCCGTTTATGTCTTCTTTCCGGATGACTCCCTGTGCATAATACTTTAAGTCCAGTAAAATCATGTCTTCTTTTACGTGAATCACCGTCCCGGTCAGCACATCGCCTTTTCTTACACGCTTAAATGACGCCTCCAGCTCGTCCTTGAAATCGTCCATTGTTTCCACTTTTTCTTCCGGTAATCCGGTTTCCTTAAATTCTTCGTTCATAGGAACCTCCTCCATTCATAAAACGCCTGTTTCTGCGTAAAATCTAACTATATATTTAACACATCCTGCTTGATATTTCTATAGTTTTCTAAGGAAAAATGTGATATATTTGAGTTAAATGGGCTTTATCCCGCAAAAGGACAAACACCAGCCGGGTGCTCACAGAGAAAGGACAAGGAAATGAATGACATCATGGATTTGCATACCCATACCATTGCCAGCGGACATGCATACAATACGTTATATGAAATGGCAAAATCGGCTTCTGAGAAAGGACTGGCTCTTTTGGGCTCCACGGACCATGCTCCAAAAATGCCTGGAACCTGCCATGAGTTTTATTTTTTAAACTTTAAAGTAATACCGCGAAAGCTGTTTGGAATCAATATTCTGATGGGATCAGAGTTAAATATATTGGATTATAACGGAAAGGTGGATTTAAGAAAAGGACTTCTGGAACGATTGGACTATGGAATCGCAAGCCTTCATGAACCCTGCTTCAAAAGCGGGACCGTTTCCCAGAATACCAGCGCCTATGTGGGTGCCGTCGAAAACCCTTTCATCCACATCATCGGTCACCCTGATGACGGACGCTTTCCTATTGATTATGACACACTGGCGGCAGCGGCCGCACAGAACCATACCCTATTGGAGGTAAATTCCAGTTCCCTTCATCCGCTCAGTACCCGGCAGAATGCAAAAGATAATTACAAAATCCTGCTGGAGCGGTGCAGGCACTACAAGACAAGCATCATTCTTAACAGCGACGCTCATGTGGAATCAGATGTGGGCAATCACGAAAGAGCCTGGGAGTTAATCAGGGAAGTGGATTTTCCGGAGGAACTGATTGTAAACGGTTCTATAAAACGGCTTCTTCCCTTTATCCCCAAGCTGGAGGCTTATTTATGATCAACTTCTTAAATCTTGAGTACTTTCTTGCAGTTGCCGAGGAGCTGAACATTACACGGGCCGCCAAGCGGCTTTATATTTCCCAGCAGTCATTAAGCAACCATATTTCCAATATGGAGAAGGAATTCGGCGTACAGCTTTTTAACCGTACCATGCCTCTCACCTTAACGTATGCGGGCCGGGCCTTAAAGCTCCGCGCCAAACAGCTTCTGGATTTAAAGGATGAGACCTACCGGGAACTGGCGGATATTAAGGATTTCACCACCGGACAGTTATCCATCGGCATTTCCCATACCAGGGGCCGGTTTCTGCTTCCCGCCATCCTTCCTGCCTACCGGGAGAAATTCCCCAATATCGAGCTTCATCTGGTGGAAGGCAATTCCTCGGAGCTTAGTTCCTCTTTGATCCATGGTGAAATTGATTTGATGATCGACCTTCTTCCCTTTAAGGCTGAGAACGTGGAAACGGTTCCGATTTGCGAAGAAGAGATCCTGCTTGTGGTCCCGGACCAGATCCTTAATATCTATTTTCCTGGAAAACAGGAGGAGGTAAAAAAGGAGCTTGAATCAAACCCTGACATACTGCTGTTAAAGGACTGCCCTTACCTGCTTATTCACAAAGGAAACCGGGTCCGCACCATTGCGGATGAAATTTTTGAAGACGCCCAGTTAAGCCCCAACATCCTTCTTGAGACAGAAAACATTGAAACGGTGCTGGCCCTTGCGGCAAAGGGGATGGGAATCACATTTTATCCCAGAATGTTCGTTTCCGGAGAAACAAGTACCGGAGATGGCATCATGAAAAAAACAGGACTGAATTTTTTTTCCTTAAACTACAGCCGAAGCCATGGAGTTCTGGCCTTTGGGTGCCACAAAGGCAGATATTTATCCCAGGCCACTAAGGAGTTCATACGCATCGCCAAGGAAAATATTTGAAGGTTTTTAACTGCACATTGACAAAGTGATAGGAATCTACTATTATTAAATAGTAACAATTACTAATATAATTATCGTTTATAGAAAGGGAGCGGCCATGAAAACATTAAAGTACAGCCGTCAACGGGAATCCATCAAAGCCTGTTTGATGGCAAGGCATGATCACCCTACTGCCGACGCTCTATACACCTCCATCCGCGAAGAATATCCCAACATCAGCCTTGGCACCGTTTACCGGAACCTAAATCTTCTGGTTGAACTGGGTGAAATCCAGAAGCTGACCTGTGGAGACGGAGCAGATCACTTTGATGCCGACACATCACCCCACTATCACTTTGTTTGCAAATCATGCGGGCAGGTTTCCGATATGCGGTTATCCCCCATGGAAGAAATCAACCAGCTGGCCCAGGAACATGCGGAGGGGCAGGTGGACAGTCACACAATCTACTTCTACGGCACATGCGGACACTGTTTGAGAAATAATTCTTAATAAGACTTGACATAAGAGAAAAGATATGCTAAATTAATATCAGTAATAATTACTATTACTAATTAATCACGCAGTTAATAAATTTATAAATAAAGGAGACATGATATTATGAAGAAATGGGTTTGTACTGTATGCGGTTATGTTCATGAAGGAGAGGCAGCTCCGGAATTCTGCCCGATCTGTAAAGCTGGTTCTGAAAAGTTCAAATTACAGGACGAAGATATGTCCTGGGCCTGCGAGCATGAAATCGGTGTTGCTCAGGGTTCTCCGGAAGACATCATGAAGGATTTAAGAGCCAACTTTGAAGGCGAATGTTCTGAGGTTGGTATGTATCTTGCAATGTCAAGAGCTGCCCACAGAGAAGGATATCCTGAGATCGGCTTATATTACGAAAAAGCTGCATTTGAAGAGGCAGAGCATGCTTCCAAGTTCGCAGAGTTACTGGGTGAGGTTGTAACCTCCAGTACAAAGAAGAACCTTGAATTAAGAGTTGCTGCTGAAAACGGTGCAACTGCCGGTAAATTCGACCTTGCAAAACGTGCAAAGGCTCTGAATTTAGATGCGATCCATGATACCGTTCATGAGATGGCTAAGGACGAGGCCCGTCACGGCAAAGCATTCAAGGGCTTATTAGAGAGATACTTCGGTTAATTTAAGACCACTTGTGAACAGGAGTCAAATATAGGAGGGTTCAAGATGTCAAAATATGCGGGAACAAAAACAGAACAGAACTTAAAAGACGCTTTTGCAGGGGAATCCATGGCAAGAAACAAATATACCTTTTTCGCTTCCGCTGCAAAGAAGGCCGGCTATGAGCAAATGGCCGCCTTATATTTGGAAACAGCAGATCAGGAAAAGGAACATGCCAAGATGTGGTTCAAAGAGCTTCACGGCATCGGTACCATGGAAGAAAATCTGGCTGCAGCTGCTGAAGGGGAAAACTACGAGTGGACCGACATGTATAAACGCATGGCAGCAGAAGCCAGAGAAGAAGGATTTGAAGAGCTGGCATTCAAATTTGAATTCGTGGGAAAAGTCGAAGCGGCCCATGAAAAGCGTTACTTAAAGCTCCTTGAAAGCTTAAAGAATGACAAGACCTTTAAAGGAGATGCTCCTCTTGGCTGGAAGTGCCGCAACTGCGGTTACATCCACGAAGGAGTTGACGCTCCTGAGATCTGTCCTGTCTGTGCTCACCCGAAAGCTTATTTTGAAAGAAAAGTTGAAAACTACTAATTTGAAGGCCGGTTTGGTATTTTCCAGACCGGCTTTTTTCATGCCTTGGTTTTTTACTTTTGCCGTGATATACTATGGATGAAAATTCACTACCAGACGAGGACCCAGCCATGATTAAAATAGCAATTGTAGAAGACGAAAATGAATACGTACATACACTGAGAAGCTATCTGAAGCGGTACGAAACCGAACACGGTTTAAACTTCCAGGTTGAAGTATTTTCCGATGGCCTTGACATTTTATCGGATTATACGGCCGGCTATGACATCATACTCATGGATATCCAGATGAAGCATTTAAACGGAATGAAAACAGCGGAGAAGATACGGGAATTTGATGAAGAGGTCATATTTATTTTCATTACCTCCTCCTCCCAGTTTGCCGTAGAGGGATATATGGTGGATGCGCTTGGCTATGTGTTAAAGCCGGTCCCCTATCTTTCCTTTTCCCAGATTTTAAATAAAGCGGTCCGAAAAACAATAAAAAAGCAGGAAATCCAATATATGAATATTGATGTGGATGGCGGTACCATGCGCATCAATTTAGACTCTGTCTATTATATCGAAAGCCAGCTGCACCATCTGCTGATCCATACGGAAAAGGGGGATTACATCACCCCCGGTCCCATGAAGCGGATGGAGGAGATTCTGACACCACATGGATTTTCCAAGTGCCACAATGCCTATCTGGTAAATTTCAAGCATGTTACAGGAATTCTAAATAACTATGTGCTGTTGTTTTCCGGACACAAAATACCGGTCAGCAGAACCCGTAAAAAATCATTTATGGACGGTCTGACTGACTACCTGGGAGGTTGATGCCATGAATTTTGCTGAACTGATGAATACTCCCCGTCCCTTTACCGCTCTTGCAGAATGGAGTGCCTGCTTCCTGTATATCCTCATGCTGCCAAAAAAGCAGAAGGGGTATAAGCTGGCTGCCTCTTACGCCGGTATGTTCGGATTATTTATGATCTTTCACTTGATTGCCGGAACGCTTCCGCTGTATTTATGGTTTCCGGGAATGATGGCTGCTATTTTTATGATTTATTTCTGCATCTATGCGTCCTGCCAGGTATCCGCCTATGACGCTCTGTACTTATGCGTCCGGGCTTTTGTTCTTGCGGAATTTGCCGCCTCCCTGCAGTGGCAGCTTTATGTTTGGTGGGCGTTAAGCGCGCAGAGAGAAAACCGGCTCGTTTCTCTGGGGATCATGTTGATTACCTATCTGTGCATTTTTTCAGTCTATTATTATCTGGAGAAAGAACATATTTCAAAGGAGGAAGGTATGGAGGTGGAGCGAAAGGAACTTCTTGGTACTGCTTCTATCGGCCTGGGCGCTTTTCTCATGAGCAATATCAGCTTTGTCATGCCTAATACCCCATTTTCCAGTGCCACCAGTTCCCTGTTCTACGTCCGTACGCTGGTGGATTTTGGAGGGCTTATCATGCTGTTTGCCCAGCAGAACCGGCGGAAGGAACTGCGGGTGCGCAGTGAGAACCACGCCATGAATGTGGTCCTTCAGCGCCAGTATGACCAGTACCGCATGGCCATTGACAATATGGAGCTGCTACGAAGGGAATTCCATGACTTAAAGCACTACATGATCGCCATCCGGGCAGAATCAGATCCCCAAAAAAGAGAAGAATACTTATTGGAAATGGAAAAAGCCATTCTGACCCAGGAATCCTTAGTGAATACCGGGAATCAGGTACTTGATGTGGTCCTCACCACCAAAAGCACCTATTGTACCCAGAATGGCATCTCCTTTACGTGTATGGCTGATGGGAAACTGATCTCCTTTCTCCATGTAAAGGATATCTGTTCCATCTTCGGCAACGCCCTTGATAATGCCATTGAATGTGTCTCCCAGTTTGAAGATCCGGAGAAACGGGTGGTCACTTTATCTGTTTCCAGGAAAAATAACTTTATTTTGATCCAGTGCGAGAATTACTCTGAAATTCCTCTGGTGATGATGGACAGCAAACTTCCCTCCACTACCAAAAGCAATAAATTGTTTCATGGCTACGGTTTAAAAAGCATTCAGGCGGCCGCACAGAAATACGGGGGAACCATGACGGTTTCTTCGGAAAACAACTGGTTCACCCTAAAGGTCCTGATTCCTGCCTGTGATAAAGATTACAGCCGGTAGGATGTAAAAAACCGGAGCAAACGGCTTTCGCTTTGCTCCGGTTAAAAACTCTTCTCAGACGTTTCGTCTACTAATTTTCATTTTTAAATATAACCTTAAATATTGGGAAAAATACCCAGAAAGAAATCGCGGAATTAATCAGCATTGTGATCACATCTGCAATTGTCTCTCCCCCCGTACCCATGTTGAAACCGTTCATAAATAAGTTGTAAATAGGTGCTTTATAAAGACCCTGCAGGGCAGCGGCGCCTATGGTGATAATGATATAGGCAATCACATACCACATAGCAGCCTTTGCGGCACTGTTGCTGGCCTTAAAGGTCACATTCCTCTGAAGAAAGAAATTGATCACCTGAGCGATGGCCATTGTGATCTCTACTGCCAGGAAGTAGGCGAGTCCGCCGCCTCCGCCCTGGGACAATTCCCCGGCAGCATAGTTAAAGATATAATATGGCGTCCCATCCAGATTGGCCCCTATGTGCCATATCTGAAAATTCGTATCCACCAGAGAAGTCATTCCGAAAAGACTTCGGAACACCGGCATTAAAACCATCTGTAATACGGTTACCCCATTGGATACAAGAAAAAATACTAAAAATTGCGCAACTGTCGGATGTTTATGGGAAAATGTCTTCCACCCGGCTTTTATTCCTGCCAGCATGCCCTCACTCCCTTCTATTTGCCCGAAAGCTTCTTTTCATAAGCCCGGTTTGCTTTTGCATTGGCGAAATATCCGCCTATGATCTTTTTAAGGCCCCGAAAAAGATGGCCGTTGACTGCCAGGACCATTCCTTCTGCCATCTCCATGCTGACTGCTCCCCCGGTCATTTTTGCAATTCCACGGAAGGGCATGTTATAGATAAACAGAAGATTCAGATTCGGTTTCCCCTTTGCTTCGCTCCTTGTTTTCAGGCCGGTAAGAATCTTAAAGACCAGTCTTGCCAGCAGACTTTTTGCCTGATGCATCTGGCAAATGGCATCATTGATCCCTAATTCGTTTTTCCATTTTCCGTCTGGTATGGGATGCCCCAGCAGTGTTTCAAATTCCTTTGCCGGAACTTTTTTGATGCTTCCCGAATAGTAAGAGGGAAGTGCTTCCGGCTGATAAGGAAACACCTGGGTGGTGCCTTTTACCGGTATGGTCTGGGTCAGCTTCACATCTGCTGCACTGGAGCCAATGAATACCGTATAATCCCCGCCTTCTACTTCAAATCTTCCGGTGGCTGTGTTCCAGTAGCGGAAGGTCTTGTCATCAAAGGGGATGGTGACTCTTTTGCTCTCCCCTGCCTTTAAAAACACCTTGGCAAACCCTTTTAGTTCTTTCTCCGGACGGAATACCGTTTCCCTTGGCCCGCCTATATAAAGCTGGGCGACTTCTTTTCCGTCATAGGCTCCGGTGTTTTTAAGGGTAAACTCGACCCCATTTTCAGATACCTCAAGATCGGAATAGGCAAAGGTGGTATAGGAAAGTCCATATCCAAAGGGATATTGTACCGGGATATTCACGGTATCATAATAGCGGTAACCGATATAAATGCCTTCCCGGTACTCGCTGTTGCGTTCTTCACTGGGATAATACTGGTATGCAGGAGTATCCTCATATCGGATCGGATAAGTCTCGCTTAAATGCCCGGAAGGACTGACCACTCCGGTTAAGACACGCAGCATGGCCCCCGGCCCGGCCTCTCCGCCTAAAAAGCCGTGAAGAATGGCTTTGCAGAAATTCTGCCATGGCATCTCAATGGCGGAGCCTGCGCTTATGATCCCAACAATATTGGGGTTGACCTCTGCAAGTGACTGAAGCAGATGAATCTGGTTTTCAGGAAGTCTCATATGGCTGCGGTCCATTCCCTCTGATTCACTCAGTTCGTCAAGTCCAAAGCAGTAAAGCACCACATCGGCCCGGGCTGCCAGTTCTTTTGCCTGGCTTTCCAAACCGGCATCGGGTCTTTTGCTGCGCAGATAGCCTTTGGCTATTCCGATGCAGTTTAAGGGGAAGTTCCCAATTTCGGTTTCCATGGTCTCTAAATGAAGGGGCTTTACCAGAGAGGAACCTGCCCCCTGATAGCGTGGTTCTATGGCAAAATCACCGATCAGAGCCACCTTGCAGCCTGGTTTTAACGGGAGGAGCTTTTCGCTGTTTTTAAGAAGAACCACGCTCTCCTCTGCCGCTTTCCTTGCCAGTTCATGATGGCGCTTCTGGTCAAAGGATTGCCGCTTTGCTTCCTTTTCTTTTGTTAAAGTGAATACCGCGTCTAAGAGATCATCCACACAGGCATCCAGCGTTTCCATGGACAGGCTGCCTTCTTCTACCGCTTTTACCACCTGTCTGGCAGAATCCAGGCCGGGGGAAGGCATCTCCAGGTTTGATCCGGCTGCGATCCCTTTTACATGGTCATTGGAACCGCCCCAGTCCGTGATCACAATGCCGTCAAAGCCCCACTCCTTACGCAGGATATCCTGCAATAGATGTTTGTTTTCGTTGGCATAAGTCCCATTTACTTCGTTATAGCTGGTCATGATGGACTTTGCGCCGCCTTCCTTGACGGCGATCTCAAATCCTTCTAAATAAATTTCCCGGAGTGTCCTTTCATCCAGCACGGCATTCATGGCCATACGCCTTAATTCCTGGCTGTTGACTGCGAAATGCTTGGGACAGGCATAGACTCCCTGGTTCTGAATTCCTCTTATATAGGACGCTGCCATTTTCCCGGCCTGATAGGGGTCCTCGGAGAAATATTCAAAGTTTCTTCCGCACAGGGGGCTTCTTTTGATATTAAGGCCCGGCCCTAACAATACATTTACTCCCTGAGCGGCCGCTTCCTCGCCCAGGGCATTCCCAATATCCTCACACAGGGCTTCGTCCCAGCTGTTGGCTACTGTGGCAGCGGTTGGAAAGCAGGTTGCGGGAAGGGAGGGGTTTAACCCCAGATGATCCCCCTCCTTTGCCTGCTTCCGGATTCCATGAGGACCATCGGCACAAAATATGGAAGGGATTCCAAGCCGGTCGATATTCCGGGACTGCCATACATTTTTCCCACTTAATATGGCTGCTTTTTCTTCAATTGTCATTTTCTCAATGATACTTGAATATTTCATGTTATTTCCCTCCAGGGTCTCAGCTTTATTCCTTCCTTTCGGTCAGAACTGCGTCCTCTCCCTCTTGTAATTGCCGTTTTCTCCGGTAAACGTTGATGATTCTGAATTGAAGAGCAACAAATCCTGCCGCTAAAACAAGATCTATTACAATGGCTGCAATCTGCCAGTTCAATAATCCTTCTTTGGCATTGTCACCTTCATAGGCCCGGCTGTTGACAATGGTATACATCATGTTCTTACATGCCTGGCGCATTGCCAGAACACTGGTGGCACTGGTGGTGTCTTTTGGATGATTGGTTTCGTTGTCATATGCGACCAGCATGGTATCATTGCCGTTTCTGATTTCCTGATCTGCATTCTGATATCCAAATCCGCCAAAGTAATCTGTGATCACAAATCCACGGAATCCCCACTCATCTCTTAAAACCTTATTAAGAAGGTTGTCATATGCACCTGCATATACCGTTCCAATATAGTTGAAGGCTGACATGACTGCCTTTGCCTTGCCCTCTTTGACTGCGATCTCAAAAGGCTTTAGGTATATCTCACGGATGGCCTGCTCATCGGCCCAGGTACACAACATTCTTTCCCGGTTGGTTTCCTGATCGTTTAATGCAAAATGTTTGATATAGGCATAAACACCGTAGTGCTCTGCTCCCTTTACCGCACTGGATGACATCCTTCCGCTGAGAACTCCATCCTCAGAAAAATATTCAAAATTACGTCCTGCAAATGCGGAGCGGTGAAGATTCATGGCCGGAGCATACCAGCCGGATACCTTCATCTCATCTGCCATCTTACCAATGCTCTCTCCAAAGGCTTCTGCCATATCCTGGTTCCAGGTGCAGGCGATCATCACTGCAGAAGGAAATCCGATGGATCCGGTTCTGGTAAAGTTATTGTTAATGGAAGCCGGTCCGTCACAATCTACCGTTCCCACCTTTTTTACACTTTTAGCTGCCGGGGTCTGATATCCTCCGAGGGCGACCATTTTATCCATCTCTTTTACGGTCAGCTGATCGAGAAGCGGCTCCCACTTGGGGTCATCATAATCAAGTCCCCTCATATCGGCAAGAGAAAGACCGTTTTTCGCACCGGTTTTCGGCATCACGTCAGAAGGATTGTTATAATCTTCCGGATTATAGTTGATGTTATTAATAAATGTTTTTTTATACTTCTCAGGCATCACATCGGTAGCAGGTGCTTTGGTTGCTTCTTCGTAGTTGGAAAAGCCGTTGGCTCTGGAAAGATATGTGATTCCTCCATTGGCCTGCTCAAACTGGTTTGTGGCTGCCGTATGATCGGTGGTACGGGGATTCGAGGAATCATATACCACTTCTTCCGATACGTGAACGGTCTGTTCCCCAATGATGGTATGGGAATCGGACCGGACAGAAATGCCATAATCTCCGGCTTCCAGCACATAAGCACCTTTTCCGTCTGCATCATAGGAAGCCATATCCTGTAAGTCGAAGGATACTGGTATGGTCTCAGATGCACCTGGTTCAAGCTTCTCGGTTTTATCAAAGGCGATCAGGTTTGCAGATGCCTTTTCGATTCCTCCGTTATAGTAGGGAGGATTGTAATATACCTCTACCACATCCTTGCCGGCTGTATTTCCGGTATTGGTAACGGTCACATCAAAGGATATCTTTCCATCCTGTTCTGAGACAGGTCCCATCTCCTGCTTAAACGTGGTATAAGACAAGCCATAGCCAAAAGGATACACCACAGTTTTATCATAGTCGATCAGACCTTCCTCTGCTGCCGTTTCATAGAAGCGGTAGCCCACATAAATGCTGTCTACATAATTCACAAAATGAGGGGTGGTAGGAATTCCCAATAAGGATTTTCCAGGGAATTCATCCATGTTGCTGTACGCAAAATCTCCAAAATTGTGGAACGTAGGGGTTTTGGTTAAATCTGCTAAAAAAGTATCGCTGGTCTTTGCTGACGGATTAACTTCGCCGCTTATGATTTTGCCCAGACCTTCAAATCCGGACTGGCCGGTACCTGGACACCAGATAGCACTCTTGATCTGGCTGTATTCCTTTAAAAATCCAAGTTCCATTGCATTTGCGCCGTTATATACAAAAACAACATTGTCAAAATTAGAACAAACCAGATCGACCATATCTTTTTCTGTCTGGCTCAATTTCAGGTAATGGTCCCCTTCTTTGAAATCATTATATTCAGTGGAATTATCCGTATAGTTGACCTTGCTGACATCGGTCGGAAGGTCCGCACCTTCTCCACCCACACGGCTGATGACGATCATGGCCGTATCGGAAAATGCCTTTGCATCATTGATCAAGTCACTGCTGTAGGAATCCTTTGCAGGCTCCGGAAGGGTCCAGTCCTGTTCCCACATCTCTACCTTGGGGCGGTCCGCCCGGTATGCAGTATAAAAATCAGAAAGCTTGGTGTTCAGCTGAAAGCCGGAATGTTCCAGTCCCTGAAGAAGAGTCACTGTTTCATATGCCTGTGAAAGGGAACCGGAACCGGTCCCGCCATAGCAGGGATTGGTGGAGGCCCAGCCAAATACATTCAATTTAGAATCCTTTTTTAAGGGAAGAAGGTTATCATCGTTCTTTAACAAAACGATTCCTTCCTCTGCAATCTCAGCACAAAGCTCCGCCGCTTCATTGGACGTTTCTTCTGAAATTCTGCCGCTGCCTGTGGCAAGTGAAATCAGGTTTGACATCGGGCCCCAGCAGATGAGGTTGACGGTGATGACTAAAACCAGCACCAAAGCCATAATTCCCTGTCTGCGTACCAGATATTTTACTGCACGTTTTTTCTTTCGGACTGCCACCATTGCAGCAATGATGATTACCGCTGCAACTGCCATACCGATCAAATAGGGCACGCAAAGTTTTACAACTTTTAATACATCGTCCATATTAACCTGTAACATTTCTTTCATCCTCCTCAATACGAATTACCCTTATTTCTTGTGGTATGGAGTTACTTTAACATAAATCTAAGCCTAAGAGGGTTCTCCTGCATAACTGGTAGAAATTTCAGCACAAACAGCAGGCTGCTTATCCATAAAAAAAGCCCCCGGAAGGTCCGGAAGCTTTTGACATCATTTATTGGGAGCCTTTTCTGCGGCTCTCCATTTTATATTGTTTCACCGTTATTTTCTCATATTTTTTAAATACCTTGCTGAAATAGCTGCTTTCATTATAACCGAGGCGAAAGGCCACATCGGCAATGCTGTCCTCCGTAAAATAAAAGTATCCCTTTGCCAGATGGATTTTTTTCATATGGATATACTCTGTGACGCTGACATTCAGCTGTTCCCGAAAGATACGGCTTAAATATCCCTGGCTGATGGCACAGTTTTCTATGATCGTGTTTAGGGTAATATCCTCCTTGATATGATTCTCAATATAATAAAAAATATTTTCCAATAAGGGATAGCGGTTGATGCTATTTTGCTGAAACAGGTAGTCCATTACCCGGAAAAGCCACAATTCTGAGGTCTTTTGGTCCAGAATCAATGCCTTGTTGATGGGAAATAACTCTCCAATCTGCATTTTTTCATCGTAAACGTTCCTGGTATCCAAAAGATTCTGCCCGATGTAATGAAAGAGCTTGATTAACCTGACAGAATCCCCTCCTGCCATCTCATAAATACGGTCAATGATCTCCGGAAGCTCCCGGTAAAACCTGCCAAAATCCTTATTTCTCAAAAGCATTGCAAGTGCTTCCTCATGATCCATGACGGCATCTTCATGATTGGTCTTATAGTTTTCCAGTATTTTTTTTACCTTGGCCCAGGTTACCGGTTTTTCCAAAACATCTTTTACTTCATCTCTTGCCATACTCCGCAGAAATACATGAGAAGAAAAGGAGGAAAGCATATAAATGGTTATCTGCGGATTCATCTGATGAATGATCCTGCCGGCTTCAAGTCCTGTGATGCCGGGCATCAGCATATCCATAAACACGATGTCTATGGCATCCTCTCTGCATGCTTTTACCGCACAGTCTCCGCTGCCTACCACCCGGACCACCTGGAAGGATTCTTCTCTGGATATTAAAATCTTCAAAGCTTCCTGCATTAAAATATCATCATCCGCAATCAGAACCCTATACATGGTTACTCCGTCCTTTCTTCATAATGTTCGGGCCAGATCAGAATCGTTTTACCCCCTCGGTTCCTGTCGATTTCTGAAATGATCTTATACTCCTCACCAAAGAGTCTTCTCATTTTCTCTCTGGCATATTCCTTCCCAAGTTTGATGTAATATCCTTCATGCTTGTCCTGAAAGGCTTCATATTTGGCTTCCAGCTCCACCTCTAAAAGGCCCGGACCATTGTCACTGATCTCCAGGATTAAGTTGTTATTCCTGACAGAACCGGATACTGTAATCTTTCCCCCCTGTTTTTTTTGCATAATTCCATTATAAAGGGCATCCTGAATAAAAGGCAATACAATATCAGAAGGCATCTTTCTCATATGCATTTCCCTTGGCACCTGAATGGAATAATCCAGCCGGTCTCCCAGCTTCTTTTTCTGGAGAAGAAGGTACGTTTCTGCCTGATTCAGTTCTTTGGAAACAGGGACAAAGGTTCCTTTCTCCATATATTTATATTTGGTATATTCTATAAAAGAACCCAAAAATTCCTGAAAGCCCTCTGTGTCTTCCATAATGGACAAATTCATAAGTGAGGTCAAAACATCTATGGTTTCAATGGGATTGTAGTTGATCTTCATTTCCTGCAGCTCCATGTTCTTTTCTGAAATTTCCTTTACAAGAAGCTGATTGGCTGCCTGCACTTTCCTGATCCGTTTTTTTAATACATCCTCATGAAGATGTTTGCTGACCTCATTTTCGCTTAACTGATTGATGACGAGGAACACCAGATTGGCAATATCCAGGAACTTTTCGTAAGAATAGATTGGAATCTCCTTCCGCAGCTCCTCACACTCTGCCCTTACCTCTTCACACTGGTCGGAACGCATAACAGAACCCAGGCGGCTCACCGATTCCGGAGCGTCCAGACACTGGATCTGTCCTCCGATAAAGCCTCCCAAATAATGGCCTCTGACAATAATGGGGATGGCCATCTCCAACAGTCCGCAGGGACAAAAGTATACGTTTGTTTTTTTGGTGACTGCGGCTTGTATGGAACCGAATGCATCCGAGGATTTACACCGTTCAATGGCTTCTTTGCTGTTTCTTATCTTTTGGCAAAAGCTGGAAAAGAAGGTTGCATCCGTAATCGGCTCTCCTCGGAAATCCACCGTGACGAATGCCAGTCCGGTGGCTTTTGAAAGACTCTTTTGTATGTTTTCCAGCTTTTCCTTTCCAAACAGGTGGATAATGTCCAGCTTTGACATATTGCCTTCTTCATCTGTACTGAAATAATCATCTGGGGTATCTGACTGCATTTCAGCTATATGGAGCAGTTCCTGATATTTTTCCATCTTCGTAACCTCTCTTTGCTGCTATGTTATGATTGCCATTTTCCTTATAACGATTCGTTTCTATATCAGAATAACACAAGAAGACCGGGCTGTCATATAAAACAGCTCGGCCTTATGATTTTTTATTCCTGACTGCCGTATTCCTGTCCTTCGTAAATAGTTAATAAAATCTTCCGGATATCAGGACCTCCGATTTTTGTCGGATTGGCGGCAAGGCAGGCGTCCATAAGGGCATTCTCTACCATATTTTGAAGCTGGCTTTCATACTCTGTACGGTCAATTCCCAATTCCTTTATGGAAGAGGGCATATTCATACAACGCATCAAGGCGGTGATCAGACCCTTTACTGCTTTTACGGCAACTTTAGCATCTTCCTTTGGCTCTGCCAGCTGCAGCTTTATGGCAAGTGCGGCGTACTTGTTCATGATGGCCTGGTCTCTGCTATTATATTCAATCACATGATTTAATAGAATGGCATTTGCCAGACCATGGGGAATGTGAAAGGTTCCTCCCAGCTGATGGGCAATGCTGTGATTCACGCCCAGACCAGCCGTTTGAAATGCGATTCCTGCTAATGTAGAAGCCTCCTGCATCATAGTCCTGGACCGCAGATCATTGCCATCCATGTAGCAGACCAGAAGGGATTTCATCAAAAGCTCTGCCGACTTTTCTGCCATCGCATCGGAAAAAACATTGGAACCTGTGGCTACATAAGCTTCCAGCGCATGAGTCAGCACGTCCATTCCTGTGTTGGCTGTCACCGCCTGGGGAACCGACAAGGTCAGTACCGGGTCTAAAATCGCTACATCTGCCAGAATGTCCTCGGATGAAATCAGATGCTTACTCTTTGTTTCCGTATCGGTTATAACGGAGGCAGAGGTAACTTCAGATCCGGTTCCGCTGGTTGTGGGAACTGCCACAAAAAGGGGTTTGGGAGCCAGCTTTTTCACCGTGGAAAAATAAATGATTCCCTTTGCGGTATCAATGGCAGAGCCGCCTCCAAAGCCAATGATGATATCGGGTTTTACCTGATACATCATACAGAGCCCTGACCCTACCACTTGTATGGCAGGATCAGGAACTGCTTTGTCAAACAGCTTTACATCATTGCAGGAACCAAGAATATCCGTTAAGTATTTCACCGTCCCGTTTTCTGAGAGAAATTTATCACAGACGATCATAATCCGCTTATTTTTTATACTTTTTAAATATTCCTTTGCCTGCGGCCCTTCCTGTATTCTGGTTTTCATGTATACATTTGACATATGGGTTTCTCCTTTATCGGATGCTGAATGCATCGGAGAGAACGCATTTGCGTTTCCTGCAGAAGGATCTTGCAGAAGTAAGTCCTTCTCCGGTGGGTCCTGCAATGGTAAAGGTCGTATGGCCTTCTCCGCCTGCTCCGATTCCTGCATAGGAAGGGGCATTCTTTACAAAAATGGTGGTCTCCAGGATTTTCGCCATCTTGCTTAATTTCTCTACATTCTGGGAGTGCATAATTGCGGTATGGCGGTTTCCATGTTCCGCTTCCAGGGCATATTCAATTGCAGTATCCACATCAGCGACACGAACGATGGGGAGGATAGGCATCATCATTTCTTCCTGAACGAACAGATCGTCCTTCGGTACTTCCATAATAATGGCACGAATGGAATCTGGTACTTTTACCCCCAGCTTTTCCATGATGTAGCCTGCGCTCTTTCCTACAAAGGAAGTTTTGGGTCCGCCCTTTTCTGTGGTCACCAGAGCTTTCAGTTCCTCGATCTGCTGTTTGTCTGTAAGGAGATAAGCTCCGTTTTCTTTCATATACTGAATCAGGTGATCGCAGATGGAGTCGACTGCAAATACTTCCTTTTCTGCGATACAGGGAACATTGTTATCAAAGCTGCAGCCATCAATGATGTCCTTTGCCGCTTTCTTAATATCTGCCGTTTCATCCACAACCACCGGCGGATTTCCAGCACCTGCTCCGATGGCTTTCTTTCCGGAGGAGAGAACTTTTTTTACAATGGAGGGACCTCCGGTAGCAACCAGAAGGCGGACTTTGGGATTGCTTATCATCTTTTCCGTATTCTCCAGAGAAGGTTCTTCCACCATGGAAATCAAATCGGAGGGAGCACCGGCTTCCTTCAAGGCTTTATTCAGCATCTTTACCAGAAGTGTGGATACCTTCTTAGCTCTTGGATGAGGGCTGAATATCACGGTATTACCTCCGGCGATCATGGAAATGGAGTTATTGATGATGGTCTCTGTTGGATTGGTGGTAGGTGTGATGGCACCAATGACACCAAAGGGACAATATTCGATTAAAGTAAGCCCATTGTCGCCTGTTACTGCTTCTGAAACCAGATCCTCGGTTCCTGGAGTCTTTTCCGCAGCCAGGCGGTTTTTAATCAGTTTATGTTCATAATGGCCTATTTCCGTCTCTTCTACTGCCATTCTGGAAATCAGCTCTAAATTTTCTTTGTTCAATACCGTTTTCCGGATGACATCCACATATTTCTGGCGGTCAGCCATACTGGTAAACAACAGCTTTTTCTGTGCCTTTTCCGAAGCTTCGATGGCTTCATCCATGGTTGAAAACAGACCGTATGTCTCTGCCTTCTGCTCTCCTGTACTGATAAGCTGTTCTGACTGAATCTCCCGTAAAACCTGTTCTACCATTTGCTCAATTGCTTTTAAATCCATATCCAAGTGTCTCTACCTTCTTTCCCTTATTGTGAATCTGCTTTGGCAATCCTTACCGCTCTTTCTGATGACTACGTGGTCCCCATTGCTTAATGAGAAGGCATTGGCCTCATCAACGTCTACATGCATTTCCAGAGCGAACTGGTCCGATACCCGGACCAGAACATCTCCAAATACACCGCGTCTCTCACCAAATACTTCCACCTCTACCATATCTTTGTCTTTCAGACCCATGGCAAGTGCCTGCCCGGGCGTCATATGTATATGGCGTAATGCAACAATGGTGCCACTGGAAAGAGAAACCGTACCTTCCGGACCGATTAATTCCAGTCCGGGAGTTCCTTCTAAATCTCCGGATTCCTTTATGAGAGGACGGATTCCAAGACGAAAACTGTCGGTTTTTGAAACTTCCACCTGACTTTGTTTTCTCACTGGTCCAAGAATCCGTACCCGTTCAAATTCTCCCTTAGGGCCTCGTATGGTTACTGTCTCATTGCTTGCAAACTGTCCCGGCTGTTTTAAATCAGCTTTTTTTGTCAGTTCGTAGCCTTTTCCATAAAGTATGTCTAAATCCTGTCTGGATACATGGACATGCCGGTTCGATACCCCAATGGGAACTTTATATGCATCATAATCTTTGATTTTCTCGATCACCCGCTTGGTAACAAGCTTGATTAATTCTTCTTTATCCATGATTCCCTTTTCCTTTTGAACGTGTTATTTCCCTGACAGTTTATAATTTGGGCAGAATCTTCTCCACATCGGTATGAGGTCTTGGAATGACATGCTGGGATACCACTTCCCCTACATTTGCGGCTGCGGCTGCTCCTGCGTCTACAGATGCTTTTACAGCGCCCACATCTCCGCGTACCATAACCGTTACAAGACCGGAACCGATCTTTTCGTATCCTATCATGGTTACATTTGCTGCTTTTGTCATTGCGTCTGCGGCTTCAATCGCACCTACCAGACCTTTTGTTTCCACCATTCCTAATGCTTCATTTGACATTTGTTTTTCCTCCTGATTTTTTGTTCTGATTATCATAATATATTAAAAGGCCAACTGTTTTAGTATCCATGCCTTATCGGTCTCTTCCCAGCCAAATCCCTGGTCTGTTCTTCCGAAATGCCCGTATGCGGCCGTCTTTAAATATTGAGGCCGTCTTAGTTTCAATTGGGTAATGCACTCGGAAACTCCAAAAGAAAATACATTTTTTATCAAGGCTTCAATCTGGCCGTCTCCAATGGTTCCTGTTCCGAAGGTATTGACCGTGACCGCCTCCGGCTCCACTCCGCCGATGACATAGGCAAACGCTACTTCACACCTTTTTGCCAAGCCTGCCGCTACAATGTTCTTTGCCACATAGCGGGCCATATAGGCAGCGGAACGGTCCACCTTCGTGGGGTCCTTTCCGGAAAAGGCTCCGCCTCCATGCTTTCCGACGGTCCCATAGGTGTCCACCATGATCTTTCTTCCGGTGACCCCCGTATCTCCTGCCGGACCGCCAATCACAAACCGTCCGGTGGGATTGATATGAATCCTCGTCTCCGGTGTGAGAAGGGCAGGATCAATCACCGGCTCAATGACCGTACACCGGATAAATGCCTCCAGGACTTCCCGGGAC
This sequence comes from Lacrimispora sinapis, assembly GCF_043633585.1. Lineage (NCBI taxonomy): Bacteria > Bacillati > Bacillota > Clostridia > Lachnospirales > Lachnospiraceae > Lacrimispora > Lacrimispora sinapis. The sequence continues at coordinate 3,572,126 of NZ_CP141832.1, forward strand.
ACCTTTTCGCTGTGCTGGGCAGATACAACGATGCTGTGGATTCCTATGGGTTCCCCTGCCTGGTTGTAGCGCACCGTGACCTGAGTCTTTCCGTCGGGATATAAAAAAGAGGCTCCCTGAGTGATTCTAACGCAGTCCAGCCGTTCTGCCAGACGGTTTGCCAGATAACAGGGCAAAGGCATCAGGCTTTCGGTCTCATCGACCGCATAGCCGTACATAACTCCCTGGTCTCCTCCGCCAAGCACTTCCTTCTTCCCGTCGGTCTTCTTGGTCACTCCCTGGGAAATATCCGGCGACTGGCTGTGAATATTGGTAAAGATCATGCAGGTATCTGCATCAAAGCCTTTGCCATGTTCCACATACCCGATCTCCCGGATGATTTCTCTTGCTTTTTTTACCACATCAATCCGGGCAGTGGAGGTGACTTCTCCTGCCACCATCAGAGTATCCGTAGAAGCCATAACTTCTACCGCCACCCTGGAAGCAGGGTCCTCGTTCAGATAGGCATCCAGAATCCCGTCCGCAATCTGATCGCAGACTTTATCGGGATGCCCTCTTGTAACTGATTCCGAGGTTACCAAATAGGTTCTTGATTGGCACCCTTCCAACATTTTCATCAACCTGCTTTCTCAATGATTAACGGAGGGAGAAGCCGTCTGTCAGCGTACACCTTCTCCTCCTGGTGAAGTGCCTTGCAGTGGCAGTTCCCTCTCCCGTTGCCGTTGCTACGGTAAAGCTAGCATGCCCCTCAAGGTCAAACCCGACGCCAAGGAGAGACGGGCCGTTTTTTACAAATACTGAGGTCTGCATCTTCTGCGCCGCACGGTTTAAGTGTTCGATGCACTGGGAATGAATGGTTGCCGTATGCTTAAACCCTTGTTCCAGCTCAAAGGCTGTTTCCAATGCCTGCTGAAAATCCGCTGCCTTGATAAGAGGTACAAGGGGCATGAGAAGTTCAAGAGTGGCAAAGAGGTGGGTCTTTTTCGTTTCCACCACGATCAGCTTTACAGGAGAGGAACAGGAAATTCCTGCGCTGGCAAGGATCTTATCTGCACTTTTTCCTTCCAGCTTTTTATTGATCACCCGGTCTTCTGTGATGGCAGTACGAAGAAGCTTTTCAATATCTTCTTCATTTTTCACATAATAGACCCCATTTTTCAAAAGCTGATAGATCAAAGCGTCGGCTGCCGGTTCTGTTACTACAATCGCTTTTTCGGAAGTGCACATTAAATTGTGGTCAAAGGCTGCTCCCCGAACGATATCATAGGCTGCCTGCTTCATATCTGCGGTTTCATCTACAATGGCAACCGGGTTTGCCGGTCCTGCTCCGATCACCCTTTTTCCCGAATTCATCGCCTGGTGCAGGGCGTCGGCGCCTCCTGTGCAGACCACCAGATCTACATCGGGATGACTCATGAGCTCTTTGGTATATCCCATAAGACTTTCATGGAGTGTTACCACAAGATCCGGTATGTTACACGTATCCATAACCGCATTGCTGATCACTGCCGTTACCAGCTGGGAGACCCGAAGTGCTCTGGGGTGAGGACAATGGACCACACTGTTTCCTGCCGCAAGCATTCCAATGGTGTTGTTTATGAGTGTGGCACATGGATTGGTGGAGGGCTGGACTGCACAGACGACCCCTGCAGGAGCAAGCTCATAAAGGGTCATGCCGTGATCTCCTGTATTGACCTCTGTAATCAGGTCTTCCACTCCTGGAGTTTTCTCTATGGCAAGACGGATCTTTTCGGTCTTATCGGTTTCATTGCCCATACACGTCTCTGCCACCGTCAGTGCCGCCAGTTCTCCTGCAATGGGGCGGAGAGCCGTCTTTACTGCTTCTATCACCTGCCGCCGCTCATTCAGACTCAACTCCGCATATCTTACGGATGCGGTCTTTGCGGCTGCTACTGCCTCCGTTACACTGGAGTAAATGCTGCTAATCATACTAATTCTTACCTCCTTTCCTGTTAAGCTGATAAGGAGAACGTTTTTAACCTACAACGGTATCAACAATTCCGATGATCGCCATGTCAATGACGGCCTCCCGCTTCTTCTTATCTACACGGACAGAAGAGCCCTGGCCGATAAGGACCGTCTCACCGACTCCTGCCCCCACATAATCTACCGCCACTTCTTCCGAATCTATGAAATTCCCGTGGACGTCGATCCTGCGGACGATCATCAGTTTGTAGCCCGTCAGGGTCTCATCCTTTCTGGTCGCTACAACCGTACCGGTAATCTTTGCCAGCCTCATTCTGTTCCCTTTCCTTTCCTGTCACAAGCCGCTTGATGCCTGCGGTCAACTTCTATTTTTACGGCTGCCGGTTCTTTTTGCAGAAGCACTGGCAGGTGCCGGTTCTTTTGTTTCCCGGACTTCTTCCGCAATTTGTGCAGGTGCTGCTTGTTCCGTCTCTTTTACTTCTTCCGCTTGAATTGTTTCTTCTGGATTTAATGTATCTTCTTTTTTAATTGTTTCTTCTTCTTGAACAATTTCTTCTGCTTCAGCTGCTGCTTCCTGCTCTGTCTTTGCTTGTTTCGCAGCTCCAAAGACCTGTTCTACGGAATCTGCGGGCCGGGCAATCACGTTCCAGGACACCAGTTTCTGGTTTTCCAATCCTGTCTGCCTGCCTGCGCTGACAGCCGCATTGACGGCACCCACATCTCCAGCAACTTTAATGGTCATATAGCCCTGGCCTTTGGAGTTTTCAATCTCAAGAATGCTGACATTTGCCGCTTTCACCATGGTATCCGCTACCAGTACTGCCGTTGATAATCCCTGGATCTCAACCAATCCCAATGCCTGTTTCATTTCATCACCTCACAACTTTTGTTTCCTGCAAGGCAATGTTTAACACCCTTGCCCTGTCTTTTGCCATATCTGTAATAATGTCCCCCTGGCGCACAGTGAGAACCCCGTCTGATGCATACTGCTCTACAGTTGATGCTGTTATGACCCGTTTTGGGCCAGCTGCACATACTTCCGTTTTTTTATCCGGAATAACGGCCGTAACGGGACTGCACAACTCCTTGCAGGAACAGATTTCTACTCCATATTCCAGGATTTTTCTGTAATAAGACAAGATCTGGTCCTGATAGGCCGGCTGTTCCTTTCCGGAAAAAGGGGTGAGTCCGGTCTGCATAAACAGAACCCGGCTCCCCTCCCGAAAACAGGCCGCCACCCAGGAAGTCTCAAATGTATCCTGTATGCACAGAGCAGTCTTCACGACCGCCTCGGTGGAAACCACTGGAAAAACGGTAACTGCTTCTTCTAAATTTTTTGGTATTCCCTGGGAATAACAGCGGATTCCGGTACAGGAAGGAAAGCCTTTCAAACGGGATTCCAGGCCCGATTCCTGCCATTCATCGGGAATGACAGGACAGACACGGTATTGCCCCGACAGCTGCAGTTCTTCCAGAAACGTTTCATACCTTTCATCCCAGGCTGAGGTGCAGACCATATACAGCAGTTTTTTTTCTTTTTTGCTCTCTTCTTCCAGCTTTTTTAATATCTTCCATACCAACTGCCTGAGCTGTTCTTCACTGATCTTCAATTCATCCACCTCATTTTAAGTCATAGGACGGTCAAAGTCCCATCGCCCCAATTACAGAAGATTGGGAATTACCTTTTCCACATCTGAATGGGGACGTGGAATGACATGGGTTGAAATAAGTTCTCCAACGGCTGCTGCAGAAGATGCACCGGCATCGGTGGCTGCTTTCACGGCTCCCACATCTCCTCTCACCATAACAGTTACAAGCCCGGAACCGATTTTCTCATATCCAACCAGTGTTACATTTGCTGATTTTACCATGGCATCTGCTGCCTCGATTGCTCCGATTAATCCTTTTGTCTCTACCATACCTAATGCATCTGCGCTCATTGTGAATCCTCCTTATGTTTCCTTCGTTTTCTCTCCGGGTTTCTTATCAAATATAGGGGGGCTGGGAAGACTTTGCTTCTCCTCCCATTGCTCCAAGCATCTTCTTTCCTGCTTCTATTGCGGCACGCACTGCCTGCCTTACCGCACCGGAATCTCCGGTAAAGGTAAATATTACTTCATTGGAATAGCTGGTGCCTGACGCTGGGGAACTGTATCCTACCACTTCAACATTGGCTGCCTTTACTGCGATATCCGCAAGAACGGTTCCAATGGCTGCCGGGCCGGCACAGGTCATTCCAAACGCTTTGCCTACCGGTGCTCCCAGTGCTTTTTCCAGACAATAGCTGGCTCTTGCCGTGTACTGGAACTCCAGATGACCGGCATCGTTGGAATAAACATCACCAAAGTATTTTGGCAGGACGGAAAGTGCGATCTCTACCGCCCTTCTGGCATCGGATACATCCTCTGCACCGATATAAATCAAACTTCCGTGACCGGCTCCGCCTTTGGTATCTCTGGGAAGCTCTACGGAAATAATTTCCGTGTTGGTCGCTTTTACTGCTTCATCTACGGCCCATATCTGCGGACCTGCTCCAACTCTGCCGCCGATGATTCCGATGGAACGGTATTTTCCCAGCTTCATGGCATCGGCAAGCATTGGGTCCACACTGGCAATCACAAGCCCTATGGTATCGCCAACGGAGGTTCCTACAAATTCAGTCAGCCCGATTCCGGCGGCCGGACGTGCTGTTTCTGCTTTTACCGTCTCTTTCTGGACTTCCGGCTTTATTCCCAGTTCATCCGAGACCTGTTTCATTACTTTTTCAATTAACTGCTGATCCATTCCTTTTCCTCCATTCTCAAATCACTCTAACCACCGATCACACACCGGAACCCACAGCGTTCCACTACTTCTTTGCACGCGTTTAGGTCCTCCGGGTTTAAGGGTTTTATATGCTTCAGTCCGTAATCCTTCCCCATGAGTCCATATTTGTTTTCTCCAAATGTATGATAGGGGAGAAGGTGTATGGTTCTTATTCCTGTCAATGTTTTTGCAAATTCTGCAATCGCCAGAATCTCCTCCGGCGAATAATTAAAGCTGGGAATCACCGGGACGCGGATGACGGTATCCGATATCTGGCTTATACGGGGAGCATTCTGCAAAACCACCTCATTGGAGGCTCCGGTAAACCGTTTGTGCTTCTCTTTGTCCATGTGCTTAATGTCCAACAGGACGGTGTCCACATAGGGAATGACGGTTTCCACCGCTTCGGCACTTCCGATCCCAGCGGTTTCTATGGCAGTATTCCAGCCTTGACTCTTACTGGCTTTTAAAAGCTCTGAGGCAAACTGATACTGCACCAGCGGCTCCCCTCCGGAAAGGGTGATCCCCCCTCCGGAACGGCGGTAAGTCGTGGCATCTTTTTTTAACTCCCGTACTACCTGCTGGACAGACATGGTCTTTCCCTTTGATACCAGGGCACCTGCCGGACATGCATTGGCGCACTCTCCGCATCCGGTACACTTATCTCTGTCAATCCAGGTTTCATTCTCCGGGCTGATGGCTTTCACCTTACAGACTTTGATACAGCGTCCGCAGTGAATACACTCACTTTTTTTATACATCATTACTGGGTTTATACTCTGGGATTCCGGATTGCTGCACCACTGGCAGGAGAGAGGACAACCCTTTAAAAATACGATTGTACGGATTCCCGGACCATCGTGCAGGGAAAACCGCTGTATATCAAATACGGTTCCCGTCAGATTATAATTGATCGAATCCATGCCGACTCCCTTCTTTTTCTTTGCCGGTCCCCTTTAGAGGGTCTGTTCGGTACGGCTTATGATATCGTCCTGGACTTCTTTTGCAAGAACGGTAAACTGGGCACTGTATCCAGCTACACGTACCACCAGATCCTTATGCTGTTCCGGGTCTGCCTGTGCGGCAAGAAGTGTCTCCCGGTCAATTACGTTAAACTGTACGTGCATTCCCTTATGGTCAAAGTAGGAACGTACAATGGAAGCAAAATGCTTCAGTCCATCATCTCCTGCAAGTGCGGACGGCAGGAACTTCTGGTTATATAAGGTTCCGTTTGAATAGTTTGCATGATCCAGTTTTGCTACAGACATGGCTGCAGCGGTAGGACCATTGGTATCCTTTCCCTGTCTTGGGGATACCCCGTCTGCCAACGGTTTCTTTGCCAGTCTGCCGTCAGGAAGAGCACCTACGTCCTTGCCGAATAATACATTGGCAGATACCGGATAGCAGCCTGCCTGGAACTGGCCCCCTCTTGGATTTTTATACTTTTCCACTTCATAGGAATAAATCTGTCCGCAGCGTCTTGCAATCATATCCACTTCGTCCTCGTCATTTCCATACCAGGGCGTGTTCTCAAGGATACGCTTAATCTGTGCATAGTCTTCCCTGCTGCCTTTTGCCTCTTTTGCCGGCTTGCTTAACTGGGCCTGAAGATCGGCCAGGTTGATGGAACCGTTATTGCTTAAAATCCTCTTTACCGCTTCATAAATTCTGGCTTCCTCTGTGTCTTCCGATGCAGTCTCAGCCTGTTCACAGTCATATCCAAAGTTATGATCAAGTGCTTCCTTTAACTGCTCCATTGTAATCTCTTTGTTCTCAAAAACGTGTTTTTTGATGGCACAGAGAGAATCTCCTGCATCCGCCACACCAAAGGCCTGAGGACCTGTGAAGTTATAGATGGCTCCGCCTTCCTGTACACTCTTTCCACGGCCGATGCAATCATCCACCAGCGCGGATAAGAATGGAAGAGGTGCTCGTTCCGCGTGGGCAAAATCCACACAGTTATCTGCTTCCGCCAGATGGTAAACAAAGTACTCCATCTGCTTTTTATATGCTTCAAAAAGCTCTTCCAGACTGGTGAAGGAAGTGATATCTCCGGTAACCGGACCTAACTGCTTATCTCCTACCTTTCCGTTATGTAGTGTGATTTCCAGGACCTTTGCAATGTTAAAGAATGCCGCATCATGCCAGCCTTCTGTTTTGTGAGGGCACTGAGGTTCCACACAGCCGATAATGCAGTAATTTCTTGCATCTGCTAAAGAAACTCCCCGGTTACAGAGTGCAGGAATGATCACTTCATCGTTATACATAGCCGGAACTCCAAGACCTAAGCGGGTGAGTTCACAGGCACGGTAAAGAAATTCGTCCGGTGTATTCTGATGAACCCTTATGGAGAAGGAAGGTGCAGGAAGTTTTACATGAGCAACTGCCTCCATGCACATATAGGACATTTCATTGGTCGCATCCAGCCCGTCTTCGGTCTGTCCGCCTACAATTAAGTTCTGGAATACTGCATATCCGGCAAACGCCTGAGCGGATACCTCGTCTCTGGTCTTATTTACATCGTTTAATTTGACCCAGATACAGTCTATTAGTTCCTGTGCAAATTCATGGGATATGCTCTGATCCATGGATAAGTAGGGGTTCATGTACTGGTCAAAACGTCCCGGAGAAATGGAATGGCCGTTGGCTTCAATCTGAAGAAGAATCTGCACGAACCAGAAGGACTGGCAGGCTTCATAAAAATTAGTCGCTCCTTGTTCCGGAACCCGGTCACAGTTGGCAGCGATTTGAAGCAGCTCTGCTTTTCTCTTTGCATCCGGACAAACCGCTGCCATTTCTCTGGCTTTGGCTGCATAACGATGTGCAAATTGAATGGCAGCTGTATAGGTAATAATGAGAGCTTCATAAAAATTTTTCTTTTTGATATATTCAGGATCTGAGGTATCAAGCTTTGTCATTGCCTCCATTACCTGACGGATAATTCCTGTAAATCCGATTTTTAACACTTTGCCGTAATCCACGCACACATGGCCTACACCGCCATAAAAATAGTTTCCTACGGTAAACACGCCGTTGCTGATGCAATCCTTTGTTTCCTGGGACATATAAGATTCTGCCAGCGCACTGGTGGTTTTGCCTTCCCAGTAGCGGAATGCTTCTTTTAATTCGGAAGCGGTCTCTTTGGGGATCTGGAATGGGTCTGCCATTCTGGTTCCCATTGTCTCAAACTCTTTTTCCACCCATTCATAAGAAAACTCCGGACAGATCTCCGTTGAGCGGATATTCTTTGTGATGGCACCTACGATCAGTTCGTCCTCACGAATGGTAACAGGAAGATTCTTAAAAATCTTCTCCGCGGCCTTGGCCCGTCTCATAATAGGGGAAAGCCCTTCTGTTTCTTTATAAGATTCCGTTACCAGGACTGCTCTTTCCGATTCCACATATGGAACAGCTTCCACAATTGCCCTTTTCAGCCTTTTTACACGCTCCGTTGGTTCTGTAAACCCTTTTGCAAGCATAAAATATCCTCCTTTTACATCATAAGTTTTTGGATGATTCCTCTATCCACATCATATCTCATCCGGGGACAAATGATGAAATATTATTAAAGCATAAAAAATGTACAATCCAGACTTCTTAAATCTTTTCTATTGTGCCTGAAATTTCATTTATGGATTTTATCTGTATTGGATCGTCCATTTTTTCGGATTGTACTGTGATTGAACCCAAGGAACTTCCCCCTTATAATGGACTTAAAACGATTAAAATTTCTGTGAGGAGGTATTTCTATGAGCGATTCCCATATGACGGGAGAAATTGCGGCTGCTGTGATCCAGGCTCTAAAAAGTGAACGAATGACTTTAAAAGACGCCTTAACCATAATAGAGAGAGGGGAAGAAATGGCCCGTAGCCTTGAGGTTTCCATGGTTTTTACCGTTGTGGATGACGGCGGGAACATGGTGGCTATGCACCGGATGGATGATTCCCTTCTTGCCAGTATCTCCGTTTCCCATTCAAAGGCTTATACTGCTGCCGCACTTCGCCTCCCTACCGAGGAGGCAGCCAAATCCATTCTTCCCGGACAGCCTCTTTACGGTCTCCAGCAGACCCACCCCGGAAAGTTCTGTATCTTTGGAGGAGGAGTCCCCTTAACATACAAGGGCCGTTTCCTCGGCGGGCTGGGTGTTTCCGGCGGAACGGTCGAGCAGGATATTGCCGTAGCCAGACACGCTGCCGGCGGCAGGGTATAACCAATACAAAAAACAAGCATGAGACAGTTTTTAACGACTGCTCATGCTTGTTTTTATATAGGAAGGAAAAATCCATTTCCAAATAGCACGTTTATCAAAAAGGTGAAGATAAAAATGGTACATGCAGGAGGGTCTACATGGGTATCACAATAACTGTTAAAGGTCTTTCCTGCAAAATCACCAAACAAAGCGGCCAGAATGCCAAACACACATCCCATAAGCGGATTCCCTGAGGTTACTGCCGCCAACGCAGAAATAAGGGCAATGTGATGGGTTGCCGGTACGGCAAAACCGGTCTGGGTAAAAATCAGGGAAAATGCCGCAATTCCAAAACAGAGAACCGGAAAGCTTCCTATAGCAGCCTGGGACACCCCGCCAGAGACCATGGCCTGGTATACAAAGCCGGCCCCAGTTCCGATTCCGGCCCCCAGCAGTACATTGCAGAACATTCCTTTTCCAGGGGTTATATATTCCCTTTTTACTCCCGATTCCGGTTTCCCGGTCAGGCCGCAGCTCCCAAAAGCAAAACGTACAATCAATGCAGAAATAATAACGGTAATTCCCGGAAGATCGGTGTTTAAACGAAGGACACTGCTCACAAAATAGTGAATCACAAATCCAAGCACCCCAAACCCTCCGCCTACCAGCAGAGTCAAAGGATCTGACAATCCGTACAAAGGCGATAAAATGTCCGCACCGCTTTTTAAAATCTTCTTTTTTCCTGCGTAAGCCGCTGCTGCTACGCCTCCTGCAAAAGCGATATGGGGACCGAGATAAGAACCAAACGCAACATAAGCGATGGTTGCATCCGCTCCTCCCGCCATGGCCGCTGCCGCCCCCGCAATTGCCATGACTCCTGTAAGAATAAACGCCGGCAGCGCTCCTATGTATGCCCCTATGATTCCTCCGCCAAACGCCCCGATTAAAGCAAAAACATCCATACCTTTTGCTCTCCTTATACTTTTTATTTTAAGCCTTTTTAAAACCCCTTTACAGGCTTACGTTCCTATCTGCCGGACCAGTTACCCCACAAGAGCAATGGTCTCTCTGGCAATGGCAAGTTCCTCGTTGGTAGGAATCACCAGAACCGCAACTTTAGAATCCGCGGTGGAGATTAACTGCTCGCTTCCTCTCTTTGCGTTCGCCTCATCATTTACATCAATTCCTAAAAATGCCAGCTGATGGCAGATCTTCTTCCTCATTTCTCCATCATTTTCCCCTACACCTGCGGTAAAAACAATGGCATCAATCCCGCCCATGGCCGCCGCATAAGCCCCAATATACTTTACGACCCGGTAGGTAAAGGTATCAAGGGCAGCCTGTGCTCTGTGGTTTCCTTCTGCTGCTGCCTTCATGATATCCCTGAAATCACTGGATACACCGGATATTCCAAGAACCCCCGATTTACGATTGAGCACATCAAGCATTTCATCAATGGTTAAGTTCTCTTTGTTCATAAGAAACTGCATGGCACCTGGGTCCACGTCTCCGCTTCTGGTTCCCATTAAGAGTCCTTCCAAAGGAGTAAATCCCATACTGGTATCAACGGACGCTCCGTTTTTTACTGCAGATATACTGGAACCGTTGCCCAGATGGCATACCACGATCTTCATGGCTTCATAGTCCCTGTTTAAGTATTCTGCCGCTCTTTTTGACACATAGCTGTGGCTGGTCCCGTGAAATCCATACTTCCGAACCTTATATTTCTCATAATATTCATACGGAAGGCCATAGAGATAAGAACTTTCCGGCATGGTCTGGTGGAATGCCGTATCAAATACTGCCACCATGGGTGTTTCCGGCATAAGCTCCATGCACGCCCGGATACCGGTCAGACTTGCCGGATTATGAAGGGGAGCCAATGCACAGCATTCTTCAATGGCCTTTAGCGTCTCCTCCGTAATGAGAGCGGAAGAAGTAAATATCTCTCCGCCATGAGCCACCCGGTGACCCACTGCCCCCACTTCCTTTAAACTTTTTATAATACCCGACGGTTCATCGGTGAGCAATTTCTGCATGATGATTACTGCTTCTTTGTGTGTGGGCATCGGCGCAAGAAGCACGCTCTTTTCTCCGCCCTTCTTCTGGTAAGTGACTTTGCTTTCCTCAATTCCGATCCTTTCGCAAAGTCCGATTGCCATCACTTCCTCTGATTCCGGGTTGATTAACTGGAATTTAAGGGAAGAGCTTCCGCAGTTTATTACCAATGTGTACATAATCGTTCCTCCTGCTTTGTTTATAGACCTGATTATACCTTTCAGACAGGAACATTATATCATCAGGGCCACTGGCTTCAGGTGTATTATACAGACAGGAAACCTGTAAAATACGTACCAATTTGTAAACGTAAAAAAAGCCTCCGGAAGGACCGGAGGCTTTTTATACCGCTTGTTATATGCACCTTAAAGGCTCTGGCAGGAGGCAGTTTGAATATTCAGACAGGACTTCACAAGGAATCCTGGTGTAAAAGAGGTGAACTGACGAAATTCGTTAATGAAGTGGGCCTCGTCATAATAGCCGTTATCATATACCGCATTCAGTATTTTATCCTTTTCATAAAAGCCTGTAAGCAAGGTGTTAAGGCTGTTCTGAAAGCGTATGATCCTGCAGAAGTTCTTCGGTGACAATCCCATCTCAGCGGTGAATTTTTTCCGAATGTACCGGTCTGAATAACCGGTGATATCCGACAATACCAAAAGGTTTAAATTCCCCTTTTGCTCCATTATCTTCCGGGTGCACACCATCATGACCGGCTGGGGCTGTTCCAGGGGCAGAAGCGGAGAAATCCTCTCCTGAAAAAAGGTTATCCGTTCCTCAAAGGAAGGCTTCTGAGCCAATTTAAGAAGAAGCTCCCCGTCTAGCTTCACGTAATTGCTTAAAGGCATGTTCTGATTGAGCAAGTCCTTCATGGTACAGGTCAGACCCTTCAAATTCTGATCCGGCATTAACCGAACCCCGAAATATTCTGTGTCCTCATCGAAAACATCTGATTTGTATTCTGTTAATTTGCCATAAATAAACAAGGCAGGATTGACAGGGTCACATTTCAGAATCAGATCCAGACAGCCATCGGGAAATACAGGCAGCCGCCCTGTCTCTCCGTTCTTAGGGGTCCTGAAATTAAAAAACAGTACCTCACTGCTCTCTTTGATTCCCCAGATATTCCGGCGTTCCTTGTAAGAATCACCTTCCAATAAAAACCGCGGCTGAATTGGAGCATAATACTCTGGCATCACGATCACCGCTTTCCATCAGGTATTGGGGGACCAGCCGGTGGCCGGTGTTTCCGGTAAGGTGCTTCCGCCGTCAAACACGATATGAGTGCCTGTAACATAACTGGATTCTTCGGAGGAAAGAAATGCGGCGACCTCTCCCGCCTCCTCTGGTGTCCCCAGCCGTTTCAGCGGAATTCCGGAGGCAATATTGTCCTTTATGCTCTGGGGATCCTCCGGGCAGGCTTCGGTACAGGATTTCTGCAGCATGGGGGTGTCCACCATTCCAGGAAGAATGGCATTAACGGTAATATTATGGGAGGCCAGATCCTGGGCAAGCGCTTTTGTAAAGCCCATGATGGCACCTTTGGAGGAAGCATAGGCCGTCATCCCCGGATCAACTGCCAATACCCCTGTCACCGATCCGAAGTTTACGATCTTCCCGTAGCCGGCATTCATCATATAGGGCACCGCAGCGCGGCAGGAATTCCAGGTTCCCTTAAAATTAACATCAAAGATCCGGTCCCGGAACTCATCGTCTGCTTCCCAGAACAGCTTTAAGTCTCCAACTCCTGCCACGTTGACCAGGATATCAATCTTCCCAAAACGTTCTGCTATTTCTGCATATGTATTTTTCAGTCCTGCCGCATCACGGACATCCACCTTGTAGCCCAAAGCGTTATAGCCTTCCTTTTGAAGCTCTTCGGCTGTATCAAAAACAGCTTCCGAAAAATCAATCAAAGCAATTTCGGCACCGTATCTGACAAAGGTCCTGGCAACACCCTTTCCCATGCCGGCTGCCGCGCCTGTAATAATTGCAGACTTATTATCTAATTTTCCCATCATAGAACTCCTTTCGTGAAATACCGGTTCGCCGGCTTTACTTCAAATCGTATTCTGTCTGGTTCAAAAGTGAGGCAAAAGACCCAACTGCAAAATTTGATACCTTGCCCGTCTCATATGTTTCATAACCGTAGAGCTTTCCGTAGGATCTCATTACATCAAGATCCTCCAAAACGATACCGAGTGTGGGAATGATTTTTTCGATCCAGATAAAGCAGTATAGATTCTCTGCCAGCTTATAGTAAAAGCATAAGTCCGTATCCGCAAGTCCCTCCTCGTTCCCCTGGATACAATGCCATGTGTAAAAATGCTTATTCAGATAAATATGTTCATATACACCGGTAGAGCTGTAATGGAACACCATCCGTTTGCCGACAAGTTCTGTGGTTTCCTCATGCTTTTTCGTGGAACTGCCAAAGGGTATTCCCACACTTGCATGTGTAACGGAAAGATTCACGGAGGAAAGGGGGAGGTCGCTTTTGGCCCGCTGGATCAACGGGATTTTCATTTCTTCTGCATTGGGAAGCACAGCCGTTATGATGGTGGCAATCTGCTGGGCGGCATCTAATATTACCGATACAGAGGTGGTGCATCCGTAAGAAACAACAAAATCTATAAAGTAAATATCTTTCCGGGGGGAATTGGCGCTGTATCCGCATATTACGCTGTACCGGCTGTCATCTGTCTCCGCCCTGGTATATTTAAGAGCCTGGCTGTCAATAAACTCCAGCTCCAGTATGCTGCCGTCTTCTAAAAAGAGCTTTAGAGATGTGTCTGCAAAGGTATCCACAAAAGGGATGATGTTGTCACTCATACCGATTGACAAATCACCTACCGAAATAAACTGCTCTGTTATTTTATTTTTCATGTTCATTCTCCCTATATTTTAAATTTTATACTGTTTTGTTCTTAGGTTTGTTCCTGTTATTCAGCCTCGCCGATCCACCGTTTCAGGCCCAGCCTTCCGATCCCTGCCGAATATCCCCCGTCGATCTGTATGTCCTCGCCAGTGATGAACTGGCAGTCGTCACAGGCCAGGAAATGAGCCAGGGCTGCCACCTCCTCTGGTTTGCACGGCCTTCCCAGAGGCCAGCAATAGTGCGCCATCTTTAACTCGTTTTCGCATCCTGGCAGATAGAGCATGGGAGTGTCAATGCTTCCGGGGCAGATCGCATTGACCCGGATATTCCGGTCAGCCAGCTCAAGGGCTACGGTTTTTGTAAGGCTGTTAATGGCACCTTTGGAAGCATTATAGGCAGAGTATCCGGGAAATGCCTGCACGCCTGCATTGGAGGAAATATTGATAATCGAGGAGCCGTTGGGCATATACTCCACAGCATATTTAATGCCGTTAAAATATCCAAAAAAATTGGTGTCAAACAGCTTTTTTGCCTTTTCTGTGTCAAGGTCCTGGATATCGGATTCGGGAAGGATCACAGCGGCATTATTCACTAAGATATCAATTCTTCCATAGCGGTCATAAGTATCCTTTAACAGACTCTGCACCTGACCTTCCACACTTACATCCGTCTTTATAAAGGTGGCATTGATGGCTTTCGCTGCCTCTTCTCCTTTGCCGTCACTGTTTCTGCCTGCCATTATGACCGTGGCTCCGGCTTCGGAAAATCTCTTGCAGACAGCAAATCCGACCCCTTGCTGCCCTCCGGTAACGACTGCAATTTTATTTTCTAATGAAAAAAACATAGCTTCACCTCATTCTGATTTTAAACTGACATCGGGTTGCAGGTACTTTTGATTGATCATACTTTGATTCATTGGAAGAGTATATCATGACACAGGAACAGGGGATTGTAAAAACCGGAAGCAGTCCGTGTTCCGTCTGAAAAAGCAAAGCCGCGCTTTTCTCCGGTCTTCATACTTCTTTTGTCAGCGTCACCGCCAGCTTCAGAGCCAGCGGCATAAAGACCAGCAATAAGACATATCCGATGAGAAGGGAAGGGGGATATGTACTTAACCAGGCCGGTATGAGAACGGGAGTAAACCCCACATTTATTAACGTACATAAAAAACCGATGCAGGTAACCATAATTGCGTCAAGCACCAGGGTACTCACCAAAGCATGACCGACCGTACCCTCTTTGCGTCCCAGCCGTTCTGCAATCTTATCCCCCCACATTTTAGCGGGAATTAAGTCCCCAATGGTGTAGCTTATGGCAAATGCAGGAATATAGGAGATAATAAAGGTCAGAAACGTAAGAGAGCCGTTGTGATATAAAATATAGCTGTTGAGTCCAAGACAAAGAATAAATCCAATAAATGAATTGATAATGGTTCCGAAACGGGCTTTACTGATCATAATCCTCACCTCTCAAAGTTCAATTTGTGAATTTCTGCAATAAACAACCTTTCCGCCTGCCATGGTCATCTCCACGCCCACGCTGCTGATTTCTTCCGGGTCGACCTGAAAAATATCCTGATCAAGAACCTGAAAATCAGCCACCTTTCCGATTTCGATGGAACCGCGGACCTGCTCGCAATTTTCCTGATATGCACCGTTGCAGGTAAACAACCGGATGCCCTCCTCCACGGAGATGGCAAGCTCCGGGGAATAGACCCTGCCAGTGATTGCAGAGCGTCTGGTAACGGCAGACTGCAAAGCCTTCCGCCAGTTGCAGTACTCGCCGTTCAGCGAATCAGAGCCGCCAGCCAGCACGACACCGTACTGTAAAAACTCTCTCAGCCCGAACATCCTGCTTGCCCTCGGCCCCACGCAATCCAGGGACGGTTCAAAGAGGTAATCCGCAAGCCCGGGCTGAACAGAAAATGGAATCTTGTATCTGGCCGCCTTTTGGGCCATCTCATTTGTTGCAAAAGAGTCTGCGTGAATCACATAATGCCTTAAATTACGGGACGGACACGCCTGCTTTGCCTTGATGTAGCCGTCAATTACAGCCTTGACAGAACGATCCCCGATGGCATGAGCGGCTACCTGATAGCCTCTCTGATGGGCAAGCATGATCATCTTATGAAGTTCCTCTTCCTGTTCCTCATCCGTATCCCCAGGGAACATGGACCGGCCATGGTATCCGGGCTGATCGTAATAATCCTCCATCATCCAGGCCGTATGGCCCAGGTGAACCCCATCACAGAAAATCTTAAGCATGGAAATTTTAAGCCAGTTAGGGTCCATATCCTTTGGCAGCTTCATGGTATCAAGATCATGAAGCATACTCTCGTAAGACTGTATCCCCTGACAACCCGTATATACCCCAATGGACACGCGGGCGGTCAGCAGACCTTCGTCATAAAGCTGCTTATAGATATGAATGTTTCTTTCTCCGGATGCACCGGAGTCCCGTTCATTTCCCCCAGGTCCCAGAGTGCTTTCTGTGTAGCTTGTATAGCCCTGCTCATTGAGTATTCTCTGATATTCCAGAATAAAGCTCCTAAGTTCCTCATCGGTCCAGAGGGGAACATGCTGGGAGATCAAATTGATGGCACTGCTTTCCAAAAATACTCCGGTAGGTACCCCGTGTTCATCCCGTTCGATGACACCGGATTCGGGATCTTTAGTGGTTGGCTGAATGCCGCAGATTTCAAGTGCCCTGGTATTTACCAAAACTCCATGTCCGCTCCAGAGGACAAGAATGACCGGATGGTCCGGCGTTACCGCATCCAGATCCCGCCGGCTCAAACCTCTGCCCGGATGATTGCGGCATTCCTCAATATTGTCGGAGTTTATTCCGTTGCCCCGGATCCATTTGCCCGGGGGAAGCTCCCTGGCCTTTTCAGCTAACATTGCCTGTAAGTCACCGATTGTCTTTACTTTGGGAAAGCTGCAGTCACAGCAAAGATGATTTGCACCGAAAACAACACCGTGGGAATGTGCGTCATGGGCGCCGGGCAGTATTACCTTGCCCTTCAGATCCATGATCCGGGTCCCGGAGCCAATATACGGTTTTATATCGGAGTTCTCTCCCACATCAATGATCCAGCCATCCTTGACTGCAATTGCCTTTTTGAAACTGAAATCCTTGTCTGCCGTCACTACTTTTCCGTTGATAAATACGCTGTCTGCCTTTTCCATACGATTCGTTTCATCCTTTCCGTTTTGATGGCATTATCCGCCAGAATAAGCACATGCACCAATCCTTTCCAATATTCTATAGTGGCCGTCGGAATAAAAGAAGCAAAAAAAGGAGCCTTCTCTTTACAGAGAAAAGCTCCCTTGCCTTCTTTTATTGTTAAATTAATTTACCGCCGGCAGCAGGTTCGGATTGAAATCCTGTGATCCTGCATCTCCTAATGGCAATATCATAGAACTGTTTTCTAAAAAAGGATTGTAAAATTCGGAACAAAAACAGAACAGCACAGATCTATTTCTTTTAAACTACCTTATTAATAATCGACCCGATCCCTTCGATCTTACATTCCACTTCATCTCCGGCCTGCAAAAACCTAGGAGGTTCAAATCCCATTCCAACACCCTTCGGGGTACCGGTGGAGATAATGGTCCCTGCACGAAGAGTCATTCCCTTTGACAATTCACTGATGATCTGGTCAATGTTAAAGATCATAAGCTTTGTATTGCTGTCTTGTCTTAACTCTCCATTCACCTTAGACTGAATGGCAAGCTCCGGCGGATAGGATAAGGAGGCTGCCGTCAAAATACAGGGTCCCATGGGGGTAAACCCGTCCAGGCTTTTTCCGAAATACCACTGTTTGTGTTTGTTCTGTACGTTGCGGGCGCTCACATCATTGATGATGGTGTAGCCAAAGATATAGTCCCTGGCCTGATCTGCGGGCACATCCTTTGCATCTTTTCCAATGATGATGGCCAGCTCCACCTCATAATCCAGGCTGTCCACCATGTCGCTGTGGCTTTGTATCTCTCCGTAAGGGCCTACCGCTTCGTTCACCCGTTTGGAAAAATAGACCGCATTTGCACGCTTTCCGTCAAATTCTTCTTTTTTGAACCGTGCGGATTCTTCGGCATGTTCCATGTAATTGATCCCCAGACAGATAATATCCTGTTCCGGCCGAGAGATAGGAGCCAGAAGCTTCACTTCCTTCATCATAGCAGCTCCCACGATGTTATTGTTGTAGGGGTCAAGTCCGGAAGAATGTTCCAGTAAATCGAGTTCTGACTGGCTAAGTCCTTTCACGACCTCCAGCATCTCCTTGTACTCCATACCAAAAGCCCTGAGGGGAAAGACCCACTTCTCATCCTTGCTCACGACTCCGATATCTCTTCTCCGGTCAACCTCGTATGTAACTAATTTCATAGCATCCTCCTTTTACATGAACCATAACTCTTCCTTGGTGGTGGAAATTGCATCTGCGCCTGCCGAAAAGGCCGCCATGATATCCTTTTTGTCCGATATCAGTCCGCCTGCTATAATGGGAATATCCGTGTAGCTGCGAATCTCTTTTAATACCTTTGGCATCACCCCAGGCATGACCTCTACCAGGTCCGGATGATAGGTATCCATTTGTTTTTTCATCGTACTCATGGCCAGGGAATCAATGATAAAAGTCCTTTGTATTCCGATAAATCCCAGCTCCACCGCCCGTTTTACCAGAAGGGGCTTTGTACTGATGATTCCATCCGCACACGTATTCTGCTTTAAGAAATCCACAACGATCTCCTTGGAGCTCAAGCCATGTGCCAGATCTGCGTGTACGATTGCATATTTCCCATGTTCTTTTATCTGACGTACGATACTGCCGATGTTTAAAATATTCCCATAAAGAATAAATACCACCTGGCACTCTGATTCAAAGCATCTATGAAGTCCATTCTCGTCCTTAACGGCTGCTATCACCGGAGATGCCTCCAACAGTTCCATCGCTTTCATCAATCTTCCTCCACACCTGCAAAAATATGGATCTTGTTCTACTTTATCAATCCTTTTCCCCACCGTCAAGGTAATTTTACCCATTGACGGTTTTCTTTGCATAGGAAAGCACTTGACCGCTCTTTTCCTAGTATAGCATTCTGCACAGGAAAATGCCATACGCCCCTAGCTCTTTTATGTAAAACAGCCCCGCAGGATTGGGAAGGCAAGAGAGTAATTCCTCTCATATTCCGGTTTCCGCGGGACTTTTTTTGTTGTTTTTAGGATACTTTTCCTACATTTCTGGTGGCAACAATGGGAACGCCGGTCCCGGCACAATCTTTAAGGATCACGTCCCCAATAGAAACGGGAGCATTTACGGTGATGTTCCTAATCTCCTTCATACAGGCAAAAATTTTGTCTTTTGGAATATCCTGACCGGTTTTTACGGAGACCCTTTTTAACACTCCGCCGATGACAGGGACGGAAGACGTCACCATTCTGGTGGGACTTAGAACTTCTTTTCTGCCATATTCCATTCCTCGGTTACAGGAATTACCGGTCACGCTGATTGTTTCTTCCCCTATGGTGACGGTTAAGGAACACCCAAGAGGACAGCAGATACAAGTCAATTCTCTCACTTCCATCTCATTCCACCTCCGTACAGACAACGATCTTTTGAAGCGCAGGGTGTTTTTTGAAACTGTCTCTGTTTAATACCACCTGTTCCATCTTGCCGGGGGCCAGCACCCGTTTCTTTTTATGGAGAACTCTGGTTCCATCATAGTAAACACTGATATACCGGTCCTTATAAACATCTGCTACCCGAAAACGCACCGTGACCTGGTCTTTTCTGGTTTCTATATCAAGCTTCTGGGGCACCGTATAGCGGACTCCGTTTCCGGTCTCAATGTCTGCCGCCCTGGACCCTTTCTTCTCCTTTGCATTTATATAGGAAGCCGCACTGGTTCCTGCCAGCGAGGCTTCCTCTGATACATAATCCACCAGATCGTGGACATGAAGCACATTGCCGCAGGCAAAAATTCCATCCTGGCAGGTTTCCAGCCGGTCATCCACCACAGGCCCCCCGGTCACCGGACTGATGCGGACTCCCGCGCCCTTTGACAGCTCATTCTCCGGAACCAGGCCAACGGATAAGAGGAGGGTATCGCAGCGGATAAATTCCTCCGTCCCCTTGATGGGCACCCGGTTTTCATCCACCTTTGCTAACGTCACTCCTCTCACCCGTTCCTTTCCTTCGATATCCACCACCGTGTGGCTTAGCTTTAATGGGATATTATAATCATCAAGACACTGGACTATATTTCTCTTTAAGCCGCCGGAATAAGGCATCAGCTCCGCCACCACCTTCACCGCGGCACCTTCTAACGTCATACGCCTTGCCATAATCAGGCCAATATCCCCGGAGCCAAGAATCACCACTTCTCTGCCCACTTTTTTTCCTTCTATATTTATGAACCGCTGGGCCGTTCCTGCGGAGTAGATTCCGGCGGGGCGGTATCCGGGGATATTTAAGGCACCTCGCGGGCGTTCCCGGCAGCCCATGGCAAGTATGATGGCTCGTGCCTTTATGACGGATAAACCATGTTCCCGGTTTACCATGGTGATCTCCTTTTCCGGACTGATATCTAGGACCATGGTATCCAGCAGAAAGGGGATGTTCTCCTTTTTCACCATTTCAATATAACGGGCCGCATATTCGGGGCCGGTCAGTTCTTCCTGAAACGTGTGAAGACCAAAGCCGTTGTGGATGCACTGATTTAAGATTCCCCCAAGAAAGGAATCCCGCTCCAAAATAAGAAGATCTGTTACTCCTGCGTTTCTCGCAGCCACGGCCGCAGCCAATCCTGCAGGACCTCCCCCTATAATTACAATATCATGCTCTGTCATGTGCTGTCCCTCCCTCTTCTTTGTCCAACAGATTGGAACCGGGTCTGTTTTTACAGATTTCCTCCATGGTCCTTCCTGTTTCTCTTGCCAGTATTTCCATGGTCTTTGGCATACAGAACCCGGCCTGGCAGCGGCCCATGCCCGCACGCACCCGGCGCTTGATCCCGTCAAGGGAAACCGCACCCAGGGTCCGGTTTACGCAATCCACGATCTCTCCTTCGCTGACTTCCTCACAGCGGCAAATGATGGTTCCGTACCTGGGATCGTTTTTAATCAGCCTGGCCCGTTCTTCAAAGGTCAGCTTTCTGGGATCTGTAATGCCTTTTCTGGTTTCCTTAAAATCTTCTTTTTTTCCGGCTCCGGCTTTCCTTGCAACCAGCTCTGCCAGATATTTCCCGATTGCCGGAGCACTGGTCAGACCAGGGGATTCGATGCCTGCCGCATCAAAGAAGCCCGGAGCGTCAAAAACCTCTCCAATGATAAAATCTCCTCCCACCTCATGGGCGCGGAGACCGGAAAAGGATGTGATGACCTGACGGAATGGAATGTCCTTCACTCCCCAGGAGGCTTTTTCCATAATATCCTTCCCCTCTTTTGCTGTGGTTTTCACATCCTCTTTCTCTTCCACGTCCGAAGCCGTAGGACCTGCAAGGAGGTTTCCATGGACCGTAGGGGTGACCAGGACCCCCTTTCCCATCTTTCCTGGCAGCTGGAACATGGTATGGGACACATGATTACCGGCTTCTTTATCAAGAAGCAGATAATCTCCTTTTCTCGGAATAATGGTAAGCTTTTTATCACTGACCAGGTTGTGGAACCGGTCCGCATACACGCCTGCCGCATTGATGACGTATGCAGTATGGAGCACACCTTTTGACGTTATTAAATCATAACCGCCAGACGTTTTTTCAATTTCCTTTACTTCAGTATGGAAGAAAAACTCCACACCGTTGTCGCAGGCATTTTCCGCCAGTGCAATGGTAAGGCCAAAGGGACAGACAATTCCTCCGGTGGGCGCATAAAGGGCTGCCACTGTCCGCTCTGATGCATTGGGCTCCATTCTGCGCACCTGGTCACCGGATAGAATGGCCAATCCAGACACACCGTTTTTTACTCCCTTTTCATAGAGTGCGTGCAGCGCCGGAACGTCTTCTTCCGATAAGCACAAAACCAGAGATCCGTTTCTTTGAAAGGGAAAATCCAGCTTCTTTGAAAGTTCCTCCATCATCAGACTGCCTTCTAAGTTAAATTTCGCTTTTAAGGACCCGAAAGATGCGTCGTAGCCCGCATGGACAATGGCGCTGTTGGCCTTTGATGTGCCGGAGCATACGTCTTCCTCCCGCTCCGCCAGACAGACCTTTAACTCATAACGGGCCAGCTCTCTTGCAATCGCACAGCCAATGACTCCGCCGCCGATGATTGCAGCATCGTAATACATTTCCTTCATGTTCTCCTCCTTCATCAACGCCATGAATACTCCTTGTTAAAACATATAAAAAAAGAGCAAGGAAAATAAACGGATTGCTCCGTATTATCATCCTTACTCTTTATTCTCAAAGGTTCGTTATTCAATTAAGCTCATGCTAACACAGATACAACCCTGGTGTCAAGCGTTTCTAACCTTCATCCTCCGACCAGCAAAGGGCACATTTTACCGCCCTCTTCCAGCCTTTGATCAGGCTCTTGCGTCTTTCTTCCTCCATCTGACTGTCAAACTCCCTGGACACCTTCCAGTTCTTTCTGATTTCCTCCCGGTCCTTCCAGTACCCTACCGCAAGTCCGGCCAGATAGGCAGCACCCAGAGCCGTGGTCTCAATGCACTCCGGCCTTACGATCCGGGTATTCAACAGATCCGCCTGAAACTGCATCAGGAAGTTATTGGCACAGGCCCCGCCGTCAACCCGCAGCTGCTTCAAATGAATGTCAGAATCCTGTTCCATGGCCTCGATCAGATCGGAGACCTGATAGGCCATGGATTCAATGGCGGCACGAATGAACTGTTCCTTGCTGGTCCCTCTTGTGACCCCTACAATGGTCCCTCTGGCATACGGGTCCCAGTAAGGGGCTCCAAGCCCTGCAAAAGCGGGAACAATGTAGACACCCCCCGTATCCTCCACTGCCTTGCAGTATTCCTCGGTCTGAGGCGCGGAGCGTACCATACGCATCTCATCCCGCAGCCACTGAACGGCAGCACCCGCCACAAAAACACTTCCTTCTAAAGCATACTGGATCTGTTCCTCATCGCTGGCGGCAATGGTCGTCAAAAGTCCATGCTGGGACCGGACTGCCTTGTTTCCCGTGTTCATAAGAAGGAAACAGCCGGTTCCATATGTATTTTTCACCTCCCCGGCATCAAAACAGCACTGGCCGAACAAAGCCGCCTGCTGGTCTCCTGCGGCTCCGGCAATGGGAATCTTTCCCCCCATAACGTCGGAGGAGGTATAGCCGTAAATACAGCTGGAGGGTTTTACAACCGGCAGCATGGATTTTGGGATACGGAAATAATTTAAAATGTCCTCATCCCAGCATTTCTTATGGATATCAAAAAGCATGGTCCTGGACGCATTGGTATAATCCGTCACATGGATACAGCCCTTTGTCAAATTCCAGATCAGCCAGGTATCCACCGTTCCGAACAAAAGCTCCCCCCGCTCTGCCCGTTGTCTGGCACCTTCCACATGATCCAGAACCCATTCGATCTTGCTTCCGGAAAAGTAAGCATCCGGAATCAGTCCTGTCCGTTCCACTATGAGATTCTCAAGGCCCTCGCTTTTTAAGTCTTCGATCCGGTCCGCCGTCCGTCTGCACTGCCAGACAATGGCGTTATAAACCGGTTCTCCCGTTTCCTTATCCCAAATGATGGTGGTCTCTCTCTGGTTGGTGATTCCGATGGCTGCAATGTCGCTGTTATGGACCCCGATCTTTCCCATGGCCTCCATGGTCACGGAAAGCTGTGAGGACCAGATTTCCATGGGATCATGCTCCACCCAGCCTGGTTTTGGAAAAATCTGTGTAAACTCCTTTTGTGCTACACTGCAGATGGTTCCCTGCTCGTCAAACAGGATGCATCTGGAACTTGTGGTGCCCTGATCCAGGGCAATGACGTAACTTCCCATAATTCCTTCCCCTTCCAATATTTGCCTTCGTCTGCTGCCTGTTAAAATTTTCCCAAGCAGCAAAGAAAGAGCCTCGGAAATGAACGGTCCCCCCGCATTCATCACCTGGCTCTCTCATCTCTTAGGCTTTTGCTTTAATATAGTTCATAGTATCATGGCCGGTATACCATGTCAAGTTTCAAGCATGTTTTTTCTCAATAAAGGCTTTCCCTGATGGTCTTGATTGCCTGGATCACAAGGGTGGGGATAAAGGCAAAAATAAATATGGTTACAAACTGTCTTCCGCTTAAATCTGCCACATAAAAAAAGGTATGGAGCCCCGGAATAAACAGCACCGCTGCAAGCAGGATGGTGCCTGCTTCAAAGGCCATGATGCTCCACAGATTGCTTTTTAAGCCGATCTTCAAGATGGAATGGCTGCTTCTGCAGTTAAAGCCGTGAAACAGCCTGGCAAGGGTCAGCGTGGAGAATGCCATGGTGCTGGCGGCGGCTTCGCTTCCCGTCACCAGACCTGTGGCATAGGCACTCATGGTGCAGACCGCAATTAAGGCTCCCTGAAAGAGAAGCTGAAAAACAAACCGTTTCGTTAAGATGCCCTCTTTGGGATTTCTTGGCTTTTGGGCCAGCAAATCTGCCTCCGCCTTTTCCATACCAATGGCTATGGCAGGAAGAGAATCGGTCAAAAGGTTGATAAACAGCAGATGGACCGGAGCAAATGGAACGGGCAGACCCTTTAAGGAAGTATACAGCACGCACAAAATTCCTGCCATGTTGCCGGATAAAAGAAACTTGATGGCATTTCTTATGTTCCGGTACACATTCCGTCCGTTGGCTACGGCCTTGATAATGGTTGCAAAGTTGTCATCGGTCAGGATCATGGCGGAAGCATCCTTGGACACCTCGGTGCCCATTTTCCCCATGGCAACGCCGATATCGGCCTGCTTTAAGGCGGGAGCATCGTTGACCCCGTCTCCCGTCATCGCCACAATATGGCCTTTTTTCTGCCAGGAGCGGACGATCCGGATCTTATGCTCCGGTGAAACCCGGGCGTAAACACTGATTTTTTCCAGTTTGCGGTTCAATTCCTCTTCGGACATATCGTCAAGCTCCGGCCCGCTGACCGCCAAATCTCCTTCTCCCAAAATGCCGATTTTTTCCGCAATGGCAGAAGCGGTAACCTTATGGTCCCCTGTAATCATCACCGGCCGGATGCCGGCGCGGCGGGCGTTCATCACCGCAGTTTTCGTCTCGGGACGGGGCGGGTCCATCATGGCTGCCAGCCCTAACAAGATATAGCCGTCTTCTGACTGCTCTGCCAGTACCTCATCATCCTTTACTTCCCGGCAGACAAAGGTCAGGACCCGCAGTCCCTGCGCGGAAAAGTCTAAGTTCTGTTCCATCAGGGCCTGGCGGTCCCCCTCTCTTATGGGACGGACGCCCTCACTGGTCCAGATATGGGTGATCCGGGGCAAAAGCACATCCTGGGCGCCTTTGGTAAAAAGAATGTTTTTCCCTTCGATCCGGTGAAGAGTACTCATCAGCTTTCTTTGGGAATCAAAGGGGATCTCCCCCAACCTGGGATAATGGGATTTGATGACTTCTTCCTCCGCACCGGCACGCTCTGCCATCTGCAAAAGAGCGGCCTCCGTGGGGTCTCCCAAAAGCTTTCCTTCCCGGTAGGTGGAATCATTATTTAGTACGGCATCGTAGAGCAGATATTTATGTACGGGAAGCTCCGGATTCAAAAGCTCCGGCGGATACAGGCGGTTGTTGACAAAGACCTGCTGGACGGTCATCCGGTTCTGGGTCAGGGTCCCTGTTTTATCCGAACAGATGACCGACACACAGCCAAGGCTTTCCACCGCCTTTAAATCCTTTATGATGGCATTTTCCCTTGCCATCTTCTGGGTCCCCATGGCCTGGACAATGGTGACAATGGAACTTAGGGCCTCTGGAATGGCAGCCACCGCCAGGGCGACCGCAAACATCAGGGAATCCAAAACCGGCATCCGCCGGTAAATACTCAGTCCAAACACCAGGAGACAGACCAGTAAAATGGCGGCGGCCAGCCTGCTTCCAAACTGATCCAGGCTTACCTGAAGAGGAGTCTTTTTCTCTCCGGTGTCATTCATCAAAGAAGCAATGCGGCCGATTTCTGTATTCATGCCAATGCCTGTGACCAGCACGATCGCCCGGCCGGCCGCCACCAGAGAACCGGAAAACACCATGTTGGACTGCTCGGCAAGAGGAACTTTTTCCTCCCGGAGCTTTCCCGTCCGCTTTTCCACATTGACAGACTCCCCGGTAAGAGAGCTTTCATTGACCAGAAGGGAATAATTTTCCAGAATCCTTCCGTCCGCCGCCACCATATCCCCTGCCTCCAGCAAAAGAATATCCCCCGGCACCACCTCTGCCGATAAAATCTCCTGGACCTTCCCTTCCCTCAAGACCGTTGCAACCGGTGCCGACAGGGCCATTAAACTGTCTAAGGATTTTTCTGCCTTCTGGTTTTCCACCGTTCCCAAAATCGCATTGAGCAAAAGTACGGCAAAGATTACTCCTGTGCTTTCTACATCACCGGATATCATGGAGATAACCGCTGCAATTATCAGGATAATAACAAGCAAATCTTTAAACTGATCCAGAAATACCTGGAACGCACTTTTCCGTTCCGCCTTTATAAGGGTGTTCTGGCCATACTGTTCTCTGCGCTTTATTACTTCCGCGCAGTCCAGCCCGGATCTGCTTGCCTGAAGCTGAGAGAGGGCTTCATCCTCTGATAAACGAAACCATTCTTCCATTCATGACGCTCCTTCCCATTTCTCATACTATGGTATGAGCCTCCCCCTTAATTTCATGAATGATAGAATTAATAAATTGCGATCGGCCCATAAGGACCCTCAATAATTTCGATGTTTGTCTCAAAGATATCCGTCAAAAGCTCCGGCTTCATAATCTCTTCCACCGTTCCGAACGCGGCGATCTGTCCTTGCTTCATGGCACAAATCCGGTCCGAATATTTGGCGGCAAAATTGATATCGTGAATAACGGTCACAATCGTTCTGCCAAATTCATTGGCGGCATGTCTTAAATGCTCCATCATCTGCACCGAACGGGCCACGTCCAGGTTGTTCAAAGGCTCATCAAGAAGCACGTATTCGGTTTCCTGGCACAAAACCATTGCCACATAGGCTCTTTGCCTCTGCCCCCCGGAAAGCTCGTCCAAATACCGGTTTTCCAACTCTCTTAAATCCAAAAAATCAATATATTTGGAAATAATCCTCTCGTCTTCCTTTGTCAATCTGCCCTTTGAATAAGGAAAACGCCCGAACCCGGCCAGCTGTCTGACCGTCAGCCTCGTCACAAAGTGATTCTCCTGCCGCAGAATTGTTAAAATTTTAGCAAGGTCTTCTGATTTAGAATCGGAAACATTCTTACCAGCCACTTTAATCTGGCCTTCATCCATGTTCAGAAGCCTTCCGATCATTAACAGTGCCGTAGATTTTCCCGCACCATTTGGTCCGATCAGAGAGGTAAGACCGGCTTTTGGTATCTGAATATTTAAAGGCCCTATTTTCACCTCATCCGAATATGTTTTTCTAACATTAAGAATCTCGATCATAGCGTTCCCTTTCTCAGCATTACAACTAAAAATGTGATTCCCCCAAACAGTTCAATGATAATAGAAACGACTCCCTGCGCCCGGAATATATGGTACATAAAAAAGTAGGAACCGGTTAAAACCAGAAATCCTATGGCAAGGGCCATTGGAAAAATATATCTGTGATCATAGGTGGGCGCTGCCTGATAAGTCATTGCGGCGACCAAAAATCCGTAGAACGTGAGGGGTCCCACCAAAGAAGTCGAAACGGACATCAGAACCGAAACCAGAATCAGGGTATAGATGACCCCCGGCTTATGACGGACCCCCAAGGAGGTGCTGGTGCTCTTTCCAAGGGACAATACATTCAGTTTTTTTGAATGGGCAAGAATCAGGACTGCGGCAAGGAGCACAACCGGAATTGCAACCGGAAAATATTCCGGATCTGCATTACTAACCGAGCCGAATAATCTGGACTGCAAAATATCAAACTCAGACGGAGCCAGAAGCTTTCTCATAAAAGACGATACCGACTTCAGCCCGGTTCCGATGATAATCCCCACCAAAAGCATCAGCTGGAGATTGCCATACTTTCCGGAAAGCAGCCACCCATAAAGGAGCAGGCACAGCAAAACCATGACCGCGATTTGAAACAGAAACGGCCCAACCCCGCTGAATTTTATAAATGCACTGGCACCAAAAAAGAACATGGTACTGGTATGTATGGTTGAGTAAAGTGCCTCAAACCCCAAAAGGGACGGAGTGATGATCCTGTTATTGGTGCTGGTCTGGAACGCAACCGTAGAAAGGCTCTGACAGACAGCCGCAAGGATCATTGCAATCACCGCCGTCAGCCTCCGTTTCACAACCGGGAGAAAGGAAGGTGAATCTATGGGAACCGGATTGTTGTAAACCAAAAGCCCATAGGCAGCAAGCGTCCCTAAAAGCAACAAGGTCATCAGCACGATCCAATAACGTGTCTCCTCTTTTCTGGAACGAAACGCTCTGGCCGATCTGTTTTTATCATAAAGTCCGGAATCTCTTCCGGGATCATTGTTATTGTATGTCAATTCACTCATCTTAGCTTCCTTTGTTTCATTAAGATCACGATAAATATAACCGCACCTACAGTTCCAAGTATGAAAGAAACAGGCACTTCAAAAGGCATGATAAGGGTACGGGAAACGATATCACAAAGGGTGATGGCCCCCATTCCCAGCACACAGACCCAGGGCAGGTTGCTCTTAAGATCATCGCCTCTGTACATGGAAACGATATTGGGGACGATCAACCCTAAAAAGGGCAGATTTCCAATCACAGCCGCAACGATACCAACGGCTGCCGAAATCAGGCCGGTGCCTAAAATAACAATCCTGTTATAATTTACTCCAAGGCTTGTTGCCACGTCTTCTCCTAATCCGGCTAACGTCAACCGGTCCGCATAGATAAAAATGACGATATTGATGATTACGATCAGCCATAAATATTCATAACGTCCGATCTGAACCGGAGCAAAGGAACCGACGAACCAGGTTTCAATGTTCTGGGTCATTTGAAAAAGGAGCCCGACAAACGTGGAAATGGAGGATATGACCGCTCCCAGCATCATTCCGATAATCGGTACGATCAAAGACGAGCGGAGCTTGACCCTTTTTAAGAACATAAAGAAAATCATAGTACCGATAAAAGAAAAAATAATGGCACCAGCCATTCGCTGCATCAGAGTCGGTGCCGGAATGACCAGATAAACAAACACAAGTCCCAGGCCCGCCCATTCGATCGTCCCCGTTGTGGTAGGCTCCACCATACGGTTCTGCGTGATCAGCTGTGTGACCAGCCCTGCCATGGACATTGCCGCACCTGTAAGCATGAGGGCCGCGGTTCTTGGAACCCGGGTAATAAAAAACATGCGTATTCCATCTTCCTGCCCTTTGATGTCATATACCCCCGTAAAAAGTGACAAGACCCCCAAAACCAAAACACAGACCACCGCGAGTGTAAAGGGTTTTGTCCATGTTTTACTAAAATTCTGGGGCTGAGAATTCTCAGCCCCTGTGATTTTTTTTACTCCATCTTTCCGCATTTTGATCTACGTCCTTTATCTTACTTGGCCAGAGAGCCTGCAAGGTTATCAAATAACTCAATATAGGTCTGTATGGATTCGTTGGTGTATGTATCGTTTGGTGCATAAACGATCTGTCCTTTTGAAACAGCCGTAGTGTTTTGAAGCGCCGGAGAATTGTTGATCACGTCCTGAGCGGGAACGGCATCCTCTGCGGAAGAGATGGCAGCATCACGGTCCAGAACAAAGATCCAGTCAGGATTGCTCTGTGCAATGGCCTCAACAGAAATGTCATCTCCCTGATGGTCGGAGGTGGCACCTTCAACTTCTAAAGCGGATTTCCAGCCAAAAACTTCATACATGGGGCCCCATACTCGTCCGGAAAGAGGGGCTGAAAAACCAATCTCACCGCCGGAAACAACTACGCTCATGACTTTATCGGTTCCATTATAGGCAGATTTTGCTTTCTCAATTGCCTGATCAAAATCAGCAGTCAGCTTCTCCGCTTCTTCCTCTTTATCGAAGATTTTACCCAATGTGACCGTGGAATCCTTCAGTCCATTGACGAAACTGTCACCAGACTTCCCGGCTTCTTTTGAAATCTCGAAACTAAGATCAACAACCGCTGCATTTGGTACCAGCTTCTTTATATCTTCATAATAACGGGAAAATCTCTGGCCCACGATCACAAGCTCCGGATCTGCCGCCGCAATGATTTCAAGATTGGGCTCGCTATGGTTGCCGATATCCTGGACCTCACTGTCTGCTACATACGGTGAATCCGCAGGCATGACCCCTTTTGGAACTGCCGCTAACTTTATTCCCCAATCAGATAACGTTTCAAACGTTCTGTTATCCAATGCCACCACGGTCTTTGGATTTACAGGAACCGTAACCGTTCCATGGATGTCTGTGACTTCAACGGTCGTGGCTTTTGCGGTTGTGGTTTCCGCTGCTGTTGATTCAGCCGCTTCCTTTGCCTGCGTACCCGCTTCGGTAGAAGCTGTATTATTACTTTGGCTTGCACAGCCCGTCAGCGTCAAAGCGAATACGGCTGCCAAAACAGTAAACTTGGGTAAAATAGATTTTCTCATAATATCCTCCTATTATGTTTTGATGAGTGAACGATAAGTTGCAGTTTCCGCACCCGAAATTGGTTAGCGTAAACTAACTTAATCCGCAGTTTACCATATCGCCCCATAATTGTCAACCGCTTGTCTTGCCCCAAAAACCTTCTGGTATTGGCAACGAACGGAGAAAAAACTATTGTATTTGACTCATATCTGTAATATCAGTTGCAGGAAGCCGGAATTTTTATTATAATTTCACCATAAGAAACAGATAACGGAAAACGAAAT
This sequence comes from Lacrimispora sinapis, assembly GCF_043633585.1. Classification (NCBI taxonomy): domain Bacteria; kingdom Bacillati; phylum Bacillota; class Clostridia; order Lachnospirales; family Lachnospiraceae; genus Lacrimispora; species Lacrimispora sinapis. Next base: position 3,602,990 of record NZ_CP141832.1, read on the forward strand.
AGAATTACTATATAAGAAAGGATATGACATTATGGAAAAGATCACCAGCTTTACGATTAACCACTTAAAACTTCTTCCAGGCATTTATGTCTCCAGAAAAGACCAGACAGGGGATTCTCTCATCACCACCTTTGATATCCGCATGACCCGACCGAACTTTGAACCGGTCATGAATCCTGCAGAGATGCACACCATCGAGCATTTAGGAGCCACCTTTTTAAGAAACCACGAAACCTATGGTTCCAAGGTCCTTTACTTCGGCCCCATGGGATGCCGCACCGGATTCTATCTTCTTTTGTCCGGGGATTACAAATCCAGAGACATCGTGCCCCTCATGACAGAAATGTTTGAATTCATCCGTGATTTTGAAGGAGAAGTTCCCGGCGCTGCGGCAAGAGACTGCGGAAACTACCTGGATATGAACCTTGGGATGGCAAAATATCTTGCCAGAAAGTTCCTGGATTCCGTATTGTACGGAATTGAGGATGAACATCTGATTTATCCTGAAAACGACTGATTTTTCCCCGCTTTTGGCGGGGATTTTTTTATTGATAAATCTTGACCAATTAAGTACAGTATGATAGTCTTATTATGTGGAGGTGTTATATGCTGATAACCAAAGAATCTGACTATGCAATACGCATCATCCGGGCACTGTCTTCCGGAGAGACAGAAAATATTTCTACTATCTGCGAGAAGGAACAGATGACTTCCGCCAATGCCTATAAGATTGCAAGAAAGCTTGAGAAATCGGGTTATATCAAAAGCTACCGGGGAAGTGCAGGCGGATATGCTTTAAACTGCGACCTGGAACAAACGACCTTATACGATATTATATCTGTCATTGATCCCAAGATGGTGCTGATTGAATGTATGCAGGCCGGATATGATTGTCCCCTGCATTCCCATAAGAGCCCCTGCCACGTTCATCGAGAATTCTCCAGAATCCAGAGGAATCTAAACCAGGATCTGAAAAAATTTTCTCTGGCTAAAATTCTGGCTGAATAATTTTTTATCTTAATCTATACTAATTTAGTACAGTTTCATAAGGAGGAAAAAAATGAATCAATGTTATGGATGCAACACGTGTGAAAGTGCTGACAAACCTTTGCAAACGTTTATTTCCAAGCTGCCGATGGAAACGTCCCATCATCGTGTGGAAAAACAGAGGACGAAATGCGGTTTCGGACTCCAGGGCGTTTGCTGCCGTCTCTGTGCCAACGGCCCCTGCCGGATTACACCGAATTCCCCAAGAGGGATCTGCGGAGCCAATGCGGACACCATCGTGGCAAGAAACTTTTTAAGAGCCGTTGCTTCAGGAAGCGGCTGCTACATACACGTTGTGGAAAACACCGCTCTCAATTTAAAAAATACGGCTAAAATCAAGGGCGAAATCAAGGGCATGGAGTCCTTAGAGCATTTAGCAGATATTTTCGGCATTGAAGAATCCGACGTTTATAAGAAAGCGGAAAAGGTTGCCGATGCGGTCTTAGCCGATCTTTACAAACCGGAATATGTGGAAATGGAGCTGACCGAAAAAGTTGCTTACGCGCCCCGTGTGAAACGCTGGAAAGAGCTTGGCATCATGCCGGGTGGGGCAAAATCCGAAGTGTTTAAGGGCGTGGTGAAATGCTCCACCAACTTAAACTCCGATCCCCTTGATATGCTGGTGGATTGTTTGAGACTGGGGATTTCCACAGGCATCTACGGTCTTACCCTCACCAACCTTTTAAATGACGTTCTCCTGGGACAGCCAAAACTTCGTATGGCACCGGTAGGTCTGCGTGTGATTGACCCGGATTACATCAATATCATGATCACCGGACACCAGCATACGATTTTTGTGGATCTGCAGGAGAAACTCATTTCCCCGGAAGCCATTGCAAAAGCCAGAGCCGTGGGAGCAAAGGGCTTTAAGCTGGTGGGCTGTACCTGCGTGGGCCAGGACCTTCAGTTACGAGGCGCGCTCTATACGGAAGTTTTCGACGGCCATGCCGGCAACAACTACACCAGCGAGGCAGTGCTTGCAACCGGCGCTATTGATGCGGTGCTTTCTGAATTCAACTGTACTTTACCTGGAATCGAACCGATCTGCGACGAATTAAAAATCAAACAGATCTGCCTTGATGACGTGGCCAAAAAATCAAACGCCGAGCTGATGAAATTTGATTTTGACCATCGGGAAGAACAAAGCGAGAAGATCATCGACAAGGTCATAAGCGCCTATCAGGAACGCCGGGGCGTGGTCCCTCTCAATCTGTTCCCGGAACACGGAAATGACAACACCCTTACCGGTGTCAGCGAAGGGTCTTTAAAAAGTTTCCTGGGCGGAAAGTGGAAACCTCTGATTGATCTTATTGTCTCCGGTGATATCAAAGGAATTGCAGGCATTGTGGGCTGCTCCAACTTAACCGCAGGCGGCCATGACGTACTTACGGTGGAACTGACCAGAGAACTGATCTCAAGGGATATTCTGGTGCTGACCGCAGGCTGTTCTTCAGGCGGCATTGAAAACTGCGGACTTATGACTCCGGAAGCCGCCGAATTTGCCGGTCCCAAGTTAAGAGCCGTGTGCAAAACGCTTGGAATCCCTCCTGTGCTGAACTTCGGCCCCTGTCTTGCCATCGGACGTCTGGAGATCGTTGCCACCGAGCTTGCCGCAGACTTAGGCGTGGATCTTCCCCAGCTTCCTCTCGTTCTTTCCGCTGCCCAATGGCTGGAAGAGCAGGCGCTTGCAGACGGATGCTTCGGCCTTGCCCTGGGGCTTCCCCTTCATTTAGGCCTTCCGCCCTTTGTGACCGGAAGCAGCGTTGCTGTCAAGGTGCTGACCGAAGGCATGAAGAGCTTGACCGGCGGACAGGTGATCATCAACTCCGACTCTAAGGAAAGTGCGGATATCCTGGAAAACATCATCTTGGAGAAACGGACCGGTCTTAATATATAGGAGGTTGGCATATGAGACGGATATTCATTGATGCGGCCAAATGCGATGGCTGCAGGAATTGTTCTATTGCATGTATGCAGGCACACCGAACGGATGGGGGAACCATTTATGATCTGGATTTGACAGACCCTAATAATGAATCACGAAACCATATTGTAAGAAGCGGCGACGGAAGATATACCCCCATCTTCTGCCGTCACTGCGACCAGCCGGAGTGTGCTATGTCCTGCATGAGCGGTGCACTGAAAAAAGATAAGGAAACCGGTCTGGTCCTCTATGACGAAACCTTGTGCGGCTCCTGCTTTATGTGCGTGATGAACTGTCCTTACGGAGTTTTAAAAGCGGATACCAGCACGAAAACCAAGGTTATCAAATGTGATTTCTGCCGGGAGCATGGGGCAAACCCAAGCTGCGTCATGGCATGTCCTACGGGAGCGATCTATGTTGAGGAGGTGCAGGGATGACTCATGTAATTATTGGAGTGGGAGCTGCCGGAATTACGGCGGCAAAAACCATCAGGGAGCTGGAACCGGATGTGAGAATCCTCATGATATCTCCGGATGAAACGGTACATTCCCGTTGTATGCTTCACAAATACTTAAGCTATGAACGGGACGAAAAGGCCCTTTCCTTTATCCCGGAAAACTTCTTTGATGCTTCCCATATCACCTGGCTGAAGCATCAGGCGCTGCACATTGATACGGTCAAACAGCAAGTAGAGCTTGACGACCGGACAAAGATCCATTATGACCGCCTGCTCATTGCCACCGGGGCAGAGAGCGTCATCCCGCCCATCATGAATTTCCGGGAAGCAAACAATGTATTCGGACTGCGCAATTTATCCGATGCCAAAAAGATCCGGTCCTTTGCCCAACAGGCAAACCGAATTCTCATTGTAGGATCAGGACTTGTGGGAATGGATGCGGCTTACGCCTTTCTGGAACAGAAAAAAGAAGTGACCGTCTTGGAAATGGCTGACCGGATTCTTCCAAAACAGCTTGATGAAACTGCTGGAAAAGCTTACCAGCAGTTATTTGAACAGCATGGCTGCAAGTTTATCCTGGGCAGAAAGACCGTACTAAGCACCATGCCGGAAACCAATGAGATCACCTCTGTCATGCTGGATGACGGTACCCTCATCGTATGTGATATGATCGTAGTGGCAGCCGGTGTCCGTCCATCCACTGCCTGTGTAAACGGCAGCAATATTACCGTAGACCGTTTCATTCAGGTCGATGACTGTTTAAGGACCTCCTGCAGCCATGTGTATGCCGCCGGTGATGTCAACGGCATTGCAGGCATCTGGCCCAACGCCATGAAACAGGGACAGACCGCCGCATACAACATGTGCGGCAGGATGACCCCTTACGAAGACCGGTACGGCATGAAAAACACCATGAATTTCTACGGTCTCACCACCTTATCCCTTGGAGACGGCATTGCTGCAGAGGGGGACGAAGTGATTATCCGGGAAGATTCTAATTGCTATAAAAAAGCCATTCTCCGTGACGGCGTACTGAAAAGCCTTCTGATCCAGGGCCCCCTTGAATACATTGGAATCTATCAATATTTGATAAAAAATAACATCAATCTGAAGTCTGTAAAGACCGACCTCTTCCATTTATCCTTTGCCGATTTCTATGGAATGGATAAGACCGGGCAATATTCCTATCTGATGTCAGGGGGCTGACGAGCAGAACTGGAAGAACGGGTTTTAAAAGAAGCCATTCATAAAACAGGTATCCCGACTCGCTCATAAAAGCCATGATCAGGATACCTGTTTTCTTTAATATAAAATCATAAGTTGTTTCCGTTTGATTGAATTAAATCCCGGAATGTGTACTGACTAAATCAATTGCACACCGCGGACAAAATCCAAACAATTCGCCCCATCGGTAATCGCCAGCTGCGCCTGTTTGATCTGTTTCCTTAAATAATCAATGCGATAGTCATCTTCTACGGTATTATCGCTTTCTTCAGACAATCCAGAGCCAGAACCGTAAGCGGAAATTCAATCATCTTGATTTGGATTGCTGCTTTTCCCCACCCTTTAAGGTGGCATTCAAATGGAGACATAGGCCGTAGAACACGGATACCGGATAGATCCGGTTAAATAGGTTTTTCTTAAAATTCAAAAGTCCGGTTCGTATATTATAAGAAAAATCATACATAATCAGCTGAATCTGACTGTCTCCGGACTGGTATTCCCGTACATAGGCGTTGGCACACGCAATCTTAATATCGTTTTTCAACTGTTTGACCTGACCGGGACATGGATAAAGGAGAAGGGCAATCAGTATTTCTGAAGCAATCACAAGGGTCTTATTACCACGCTGAGTCTCGGTACAGAAAAAGCACCGGATCAGTGAAAAACGTTCCTCCGGCCTGCGTTTCTCTAACAACGGAAAATGAATTCTTCCATTTTTCCCTGCTCCTCTCAAAAACTCCCAGTGTACTTCACCAGATAACTGGTGTAAAATGAATTTAAAAAAGTAAGGGGTACATATTATGTCAAATTTCTATAATAATAAAAATAATTCTTATCAGTATGGATTAGCTATAGGAGTCTGTCTGGGGCTTATATTGGGTTCTATATTTAATAATCTTGGGTTGGGAATGATTATGGGGATCTGTCTGGGGCTGCTGTATGACCAGGGGTATTTGAAGAACCGGTGATGATGGAGCTTTTGTATCCGTTTGCCAGATGGGGGTTATGTTTCGGAGTTCTTTCTTTTGACAAAGACAGCTAGAAATGAATTACCGTAAAATCAGGCGATGAGGAAGTAATGTACGGAAAGATTTTTACTTTATTTTGTTTCAAATGCAAGGTTTTAAATGCAAGGATGGACTTTGGTGAAAATGAGGCAGGGGAAAGAGACGGGAATTTGTACGTCTCTTTTTTGTACTTAAAAATATTATAGCAAGGAGGATTATGAAATGGAAACATTAATAACAGAAATTCAAGATGCATATGCAGATTGCACAACATGCCGGGAGGCAGCGGAAGCATACGCTAAGATAATGATGGAGTCAAAAACAGATGGATTGTATAATTGATTCGTATACAGAATAAGCAGATGACCGATAGAACCACAATTCCAAATAGGAAGGGAGAAAGTATTGATCGTTATAAATAAATTGCCCGAATAAAATTCCGAATGCTTCAAATATGATAATCACGAATTTAATTGGTGGAGTGTGTTGGACTTGGATTTTTCAGATGCACTTGAAGCTTTAAATGTGATAAGATGTGTAAAAAGATATGCAGTTGGATATTGTGAGAGCATGAGAGTTAGATAAAGACCTAAAACTGATTCTTACGCTGTAATGTTTGAGAAAGATGGAGAAAGGTTTTGGTTTCATATTCAGAAATGGGAATTTGAATGTGAAGATCTGTGACTGAATGAAATCAGGATTGGATTGTCAACAGTTTTCTAGACAACTTTTTTAAGGGTAATCATTCTATACTTCACCGGTGATAGATATCCCAGTGAAGAATGAATTCTGTGATTGTTGAACCAGTTTACATAATCAGCCAATTCAATTTGAAGATGGTATAAGCTGTTGAAGGTCTGGTTCCTGACGAACTCTGTTTTGATTATTTTAAATGTTGCTTCTGCAACTGCATTATCATAAGGACAGCCTTTATGGCTGAGAGAGCGTTGAATTTCAAATGCTTTCAGAGTTTCATCAATCGTCTGATTCTTGAATTCGTTTCCACGATCCGTATGAAATATCTGGATATCTTTCAGATTTCCCTTTACGGACTGAAATGCCTGTTTTACAAGGTCTGCTGTTTTGTTGCGTCCGGCACTGTAACCGATTATTTCTCTATTAAATAGGTCAACAAGGACACATATGTAGTTCCAGCTCATGCCGACCCGGACATATGTTAGGTCACTTACAACAATATTTCTATATGGTTGTTGATTGAATTGGGGGTCAACCACGTTTTCAATTTTTGACTCGTTGCAGGTATCTTTCTGCGGACGGAACTGGGCAGTCGTATCATTTGAAACAAGTCCTTCCTGCTTCATAATCCTTCCGATGCGGCGACGGGATGCAATCAGATTTCTATCCTTTAAATCGGATTTTATTTTCCGCGTTCCGTAATTGTTACGGCTCGTCTTAAAGATATCAATTATATTTGCTGTCAATTCAGATTCATCTTTCTTTGCTTTTGCTTCGTAGTAATAGGTGCTTCTTGGAATTTGTAGGACTCTACACATTGCTGCCACAGAGTATTTGTGGGTATTTGCCTTGATCACATTTACTTTCGTCCTAAGATCAGCGCTGCTTGCTTGGCGCTGCCCACCCTTGGTGTAAAATGTTGTTCTCCATCTCCAATTGTTTATTTCGTTTACGCAGTTCAATTAATTCCTGCTGTTCTGTGGAACGGTTATCTTTCTCGTGGAAAGAACCAGAGGTGGCAGACTGCTTGAGCCATTTATCCAACAATGAGGTGGCAATATCGTATTCACGACAGATATCACATTTTCTTTTTCCATTATGATACAGCTGAACTAACTGCTGTTTAAATTCATCCTTATAAGAACGGGGCTTTCTTTTTTTGGTCATGATCATTACTCCTTTTCTAGCTTCTATTTTACATGACCTTAAAATATCTGTCCAATTTATTGTAGCCTATCCTTACGAATTCTTCCTATGGGAGTTTGATTTCAATCCACAAGGGTCTCACGACCCTCGACCAAAAGTGCATGTGGAGAGATATCTAAATTCCAGATTTCAATCCACAAGGGTCTCACGACCCTCGACTGATCCTTACGTAGCACTAACCATGATAAGCTAATTTCAATCCACAAGGGTCTCACGACCCTCGACACATGGGGTACACTTCAACCCGGAACTTGCGGAGATTTCAATCCACAAGGGTCTCACGACCCTCGACAGCAAAAATTGCCAAAATTCCAAACTTTAAATTCGTTTTTTATAAAACACTTTAACAATATTATTCTTCATTTCAAATAAATACTCTTTTTTTAAAAGTAAATACTCTTTTTTTATAAATAATTAAAGTGCGAATCTCCCACGATTTTCATGTTTACTTCCGGTTCGCACTAAGTCACCAACCACCATTTCAAATGGTGGTTTGATATTAGCCCTCCAAAGGGCTTTGTTGGATTGTCAACAGTTTTCTAGACAACTTTTTTGTGGCTGTAACAACTATGAAATCAACCAAATTTAAGACTTTCTAAAGTGTCAGTGCAGGTATACCTCATAATTCATCGTCATTCTTTAGAGTTCATCATAATTTATTCCATCTTCAACGATATATTTACCACCTGTTTTATCTTTTACATATGTTATAGCATCATTCACTTGTTTTTGAAACATTATCTTTTCTTCACTACTTGTAAAACCTTTAAAAGAAAATTCAATTCCATCATCAATAAACAAAGCGTCGTATTTATTTTGAATATCCATTAATTTATCATCAATGACTTTATCATTAATTAATTCTTCAACCAAATCATTATCTACAGATTTATTATCATAAATCCACATTGGATAACATTTATACTCTAACTTTATAACTATTTTTTTCATGTACTTCTCCTTCTACTTAGTTGAAACTGGATTGGCTCCTACTACAAATCCATTACTTCCAGTCATTACAGCAACCTTCCTTACTTCACCCTTATATGTAAATTCATATATCGGCCTACCTGTTCCTCTTCCTTGGTAACCCACTATTTTACCATTTTCCAAAGCATCCATTACATAATTCGAAATCTCATTTTTAGAAATTCCTTGTGTAGCAAAATCATCTGCATGATTCATAATATGATCTAATCCAGCATTGGAATTACCATTTTCTAACCATACAAGTTTACCATCTGCTGTTTTAGTTACTGCAACAACATCATCTGGATTATATTTTACCCCACTATTAGCAAGTTCATCTAAAAGACCTTGCGGCTTAAGATTACCCGCCACCCCAGCCCCTTCAGCCGACCGGCTGGCCTTGGCCATTTTTGCTTCTGCCTGATTGATTGACACTCCCTGCTTACCAATGGAACTGGCTTCACTTGCTTCCTGGCTAATCTTTTCTATGGTCTTTGTTCCTTCTGCCGCCTTGCCTATTTTCAAAACACATATTATTGAAGCTACCTCAAATAGAAGTCTCCCTTCAAGTCTTGCTTTTTCCTGAGGTGCCGCACCAACCATATGAAATGAAAATGTTTGAAAACTTTGAACTATCGCATGCAGCGTCTTCTGTGGATTTGTCGCCATATGTAATATTCCTTCTATGGTTCCATTTGGATCCAGACATATATTTACCATGCCATCAGCCATATGAACTGCTCCATCTACGAAACCGCCCATATGAGCACCAAGTACGGAGGCCATATTTGTATTATCCTTAATGCTGTTATATGTTGTAAGCAAATCTGCATAGTTTAAGATTCCCCCTCCTGCTCTGTGAGTTAAACAGTTAAACAAGGCAAGAGCCAAGTTTTCCTTTTTCCCTTCCAAAGGAAGAGGACCATTTTTCTTAAAATCACTGCTGTTTGTAAAAGCACCCACATAATTTGAGACAAAAGGTGTTTTTGAATTATAAACCTGATTTCCTAACTCGTTAAAATCTTTTTTTATAGATTCTTTTATTGTATTATAATAATTCTTTGCCTCTGATACTTTTGAATCTAAGGATATTATATTTGCCAGTTTTAACGCATCATTACACAGCCTTAAACCCGGCATCGACACGAGAGCCAAAGACCTTAATGCTCCACAACCAGTGTTTCCCTTTAATACACCATCATTATACTTTTGAAACGTTTCCTCCCAAGACAATTTAATATTATTTTGTACAGGAACTTGACATGCTTTCCCTGATTCTGCAGGTTTTATACTATTGCACGCCAATCCCTCTTTTTTCTTGCCTGAACTTTTTTGTTTATTCAAGGCTTCGCTTTTCGACGGCTGAACCGTCTTTGGCGTAACAGGTAATTTCTTACTTCCGTTTCTGTATGCTTTTAAAACAGGAGAAACTACTTGGGGGAGTACTTTTGCGGCCGCTTTCCCCCATTTACTACTTTGCAATGCCTTTACATAAGGCTTGGCCACTTTTTTTACAACTTTTAATGCTGGCTTGGCCCATTGAGGGATTACTAATTTAAACTTTTTTTCCGTTTTCCTTGCCATATGTATAAGTTCTCCTATAGTTTACACTGCCAGATGAATCTGTTCAAGCTGCCCGGAACTTAAATTTGCTTCTAATGCCTGTTTTTCAGTAAATATGCTTTCATATAAAACTGCATCAGTAAAATTACAGCCTGTAAGCCTTGCTCCCCGAAAATCTGATCCCATATAAACTCCGCCCAAAAAACTGGCTCCACTTAAATTGCTATTGCGAAAACTGGCTCCTGTATAACCCGGCGTTCGCCATGCATCCGCTTGGCTTTTCCCATGGTAGCTCACGCCGCAGGAAAAATCCGCATGCTGTAAGTCCGCATTGGTAAAATCTGCATTGTGAAACATACTTCCTACAAATGTGGCCTCCGCCATATTGCTATTTCTGAAGCAGGAACCGATAAGCAGAGATAGATTAAAATTGCTTTTTTCCAACCTTCCTTTCCTGAAATCCGAATAACGGAAATCCCGGCCAGACAGCATAAGATGACTTAAGTCCAATCCTTTAAAATCTTCAAATAAATATGCTTCTTCTGTTGCTTCCTCTAACTGCCTTCTTATCTCCTCTGCATCCTTTTTGGGCTGTTCCCGATACACCAGATCTCCAGGCTCCACATATTCTCCAATCCTTATCTGGAAATTATCTTCCTTCTCCATACTCAAATACGCATCCGTATCCGTAGCCTCGCCAACAGCATAAAGTACAAGCTCTTTTAAATACAGATAAAAGGGGGTGACCATATCCTGCATTGCTTCATCCACCTCAGGCATTGTTACATGTCCCACATAGCGCTTTGACAGCTGTCTGAGCTTGTCCCAAAGCGTTCCGTAAAGATGAAACAATTCTCCCATTTGCAGTTCCCCGACTTTCATTCCTATGTGATAATACCAGTTTTTATCGTAAAGAAACAACGGACAACGGTATTTTCCCCTTATCAAATCTGTACGCAGAAGATGACACATGATATAACCCGGAGTCATTTTGTGTATATTTTCTTTTTGTTTTTCACACACAAGGGAAAATTCCCTGATAAACTGAATCCGAAAGTCATCCTTAAAGCTTTGAAAGATCACTTCTGCCTCTTGAAGAATTTCAGACAGACATGGATTCATCTCCTTTTCCCGAAACAGTTGAAATGCCTTATTCTCCATAAACTCCTCCAAGCGCATGAGGGATGCTTTTACTCCCTGCCACATTATATGTTAATCCCTGTTCTTTATTATTCTGTTTCCTTCATGGTATCCAGTAACTGGGGGAGTATCTGCTGCCATTGTTTTTTTTCATTAACACTACAGTCAAACGTCCCCATCAACAATCCAGCCGCCATTGCCCTGAAAAACATTAGGTGATAGCACGTCTCATCCAACAGAGGAATATCCATGGAAAAAAGGCTGACTACATTTTTACCTTTGCCAATTCTTTTTTTATCCTTTACGGCGGAGGCCGGATATAAACGTTTCATTTCCCCTATTATAATATCCCGAACCGATTCTACCTCCTCTGTCAGAATTTCCCCCTCATCCAGAAAAAAGGTCATGGATACATCTCCGGATTCATTACTGTATATCCACTCAGGGCGGTCTGGATCAGGATATTTGATTTCCCTCAATTCCTCATCCATTTCCTTAAAGTTTACTGGCAGCAACAGGGTCAGGCGCCCATCAAGAAGCATCTTTTCTTCCAATTCCATCTTTTCATATTTGACAATCACATATCCCCTGGTTATATCATTTTCAACATGGTACCAGTCCTCTTCTTCCTTTACTTCCTCCTGCTTTCTGATACTTTTCATAATTTCTTCTGCATAAATTTCACTCATGGGGCTACTCCTTATCAACCATTATCCTTTAATCTGAAGCAGATCATCAATGACGATACTGGTACTTCCTGTAGCCAGTGCAATCTGCTCTTTACTCTTTATTTTTATATTGTCTGCGTTGCAGACAAAAGTCTCCCCTGCATTTATTTGAATGCCCCGAGAACTTCTTATTTTTACTCCCGAACGATCAGATAACTGCACGGTCATTTTTTTCCCAGATGCCCGAAAAAAAATTGAATGGGGGGTCACTTCCATGCCTTTTCCTCTTTTAGTAACAAAACATTTATGCTCAGGTTTCTGGTTTTTGGAATTCTTTTTCCCTGATGGTCTTATAATATCCGTCACATAGGCTAAAGCCTCATCTTCACCAGGAATATACAATGCTGCTTTACTTCCCACTTCTGGGATGCAGAACCAGTCATTTCTGTGCCAGGGATACCAATATAATTTTTCTTTCGGAACTTTTTCGTCTGCATCAAGCCTCACTCGGACCCGGTCCGGTCCTACTGCTGTTATGATCCCTTTCAGAGAGGCACCTTTTAGCAGTTTTTGATAACTTTTTTTCCGTGTGATACCTCCTTTGATTTCCAGCAGACATCGTCTTGATAAAAGACCATCCTCATAGGAATCCTCAATTCTGGTAACCCGTAAACTCCTGCCCTCACAAGCCACCTCATCTCCAAGACCACAGTTCCAGACATTATTTACGTAAAAGGCCAGAAAGTCGGATTCCATAAAAGAAGAATTAATTTTTCTAAATTGAAGATATTCACCCATTCTCTTCATGATTGTTTTATGAATGCTGTTGTCTACAGAAACGTGATTGCTGCCAAAACCTATATAAATCTGTGCGGTGCCCCCTGTTGGATTTGGATAAACAGGAACTCCCATGTGAGAAGATATTCGTTTTAAGAACTCCCAGTCCGTTTCTTCATACTGAATAAGAGGCGCTTTATAGACATCTGAGGACGAGGTAAAATCAATAATATCTCCTCCATTAGACTTTATCAGTTCACGAAAGAGTGTCTTATAGGTCCTATCGTTTCGCTGGAAACTCCTGGTCTTCTTTTGATCGTCCATAAACATGCTTCTGCTGCAAAATTCCAGGGAAACATAAGCCTGCCCTTCATATTTGATCTTTACCCCATACGGAATTCCGGAAAATATAATTTGATTGGTTTTTCCATTTTCATATGTTATGGTAACATTTTCTCTCCAGCTTAAATTGCTGCAGACTTTTACATCCTGATCCTGTATTGTTCCCTCAAGCCATGCTCTGGAATGATGGTTGAGGCTTTGGTTTATTTTCAGCTTTGTTACACTTGTTAATGCAAATGGCAGTTCCACACTGATAGAATCATGAATTATTGTTTTCATAGACATTGCTCTCCTTCCAATTTATTTTCACAGGGACAAAACGGATTCCATACAAATGCCTTCTGAGCATATTTTCAGCCAACTCCATGGAAACCACCATGTACTGTGCCTTTTCTTTTCTGACACGCAGCAGATAACGGGTAAGTCCCCGGCTTTTGCGAAGTGTCATTTCCCATTCCTCTTTTGAATTGCGAAAGGCAATACATTCCTCCATGGAACACTCGATTTTCCAACATACGACCTGGGAACGATATGCTTCATCCGTCAAAAAAAACGGTACAGCCTGAAGATTTGAGGAATAAACATCGAAAATCTCCTTTAAACGGTCCGTCACACAAAAATAATAATCAAACAAGGATTTTCCATAGAAAAAGTCCGGATATCTGTCAGAGACATCAAATTTTCCATAAGTCACAAATGGCTCCTTCTGCCGAAATCCCGGTACAGAATAATCCAGGTCTTTGTATAGAGAAATTCTTTCATCAGGCAGTATTATAAAATAATCCATTGTTCCCTCCACTTAATTGATTCTTACATCCGGCCCGGAAATATCAACCATTGTATCCATCTTAATCCGGCTCTTTTTACAGTGAAGCTGAATACTATCAGAAGCATATAACTGAATGGATTCCTCCGCATTGATACTGATTCCTTCCCCGCTGCTTAAAGTAATACCTCCCTCACTTTCAATGGAAATTCCATCATCCTCATCAAGAGTAATAGCCGTTCCGTCTTTACAGGTAATTATTACCGCTCTGCGGGTAAAGCGGATTTCTTTTCCATGAACCGTACGGAAATATTTTATGGAAGGATCTTTGACACTTTCATTTCGGTCCCTACCCTTTCTTGAGGAATTTTCTGCAACAGCACTCGCTTCATTTTTATCTGGAAAATAGATGGACACCGTATCATCGGGTTCCGGCATGCAATACCAGCCGCCTTCCTCTCCTGCCGTATACATGGTCTGATAGGGAAATTCCCAAACGGATTCTTTTTCCGGCTTTTTATCATCAATTTCCAGCTTCACCAATACTTTATCCCGTACGGATTCAATGACCTTCGCTGCAATTGAAACACCAATGAGTTTTTCCGCATAAAGGCGGGGCTGTTCCAGCCCTTTCTCTGTATGTAACCAATACCGAAATACCACATCGCCCCGTTCTATCCTGGCTTCCAGCTTTTTGATATATAGTTTTTTTTCCTGAAACATAACACTTGAACCTGTTTTATAGTACTTACCACAGGTTACTTGATAATGAACGGAATCAGTCTCTGTATAACCCTCATGTTTCTCCGCTATATATTTCTTATAGGAACCTAAATCCTTTTCCAGTACATAGGAAAAGCTGTGAAGCTTATCTGCTGCCGTGTCCTTTCTCAGTCCAAAGTAAACTTTAGGATCTTTAAATTGTGTGTCAGGCAATAATCCTGCATGAAAATGAGATGCCAGACGCTTTAAAAACTCCCAGTCCGTTTCCTCATACTGTACCGTAAGACTTTGAATGGTTTTGTTATTAGAAACGTAGTCCAGAATATCCGCACCGTTATACTCTCCTGAGATCAGCTTTATAATATCCTGATAGGTCTGTTGTTTATCCTGAAACGATCTTGATTTCTGGTGAATATCCATTAAATAGGTGGCAGATATCAGTTTGATTTCCGCTTTATACAAATCTCCGTCCTGGTATACGGAAATTTCATCGGTGATGCCGTTGAATAAAGTGGTGCCATCATTAAAAAAAACTTTGACCGTATCTCCACTGCAGTTTTCAAGTACCAGTTTATCCTGGCTGCCATCAGCAATAATTCCTTTTATGATACAATGTCCGTGTTCATTCACTTCCTCTGTTAATGTAAAATCTGTTATCTCCCGGATCATTTCCAAATCCGTCTTAATCTGTTGATAGGTTTCATTCATTACCGTAATTGCTCCCTCCTTACCATTTCTCATGGTTTCTCACTTACACGAATAATGCCTCCACAAGCACAGGAGAGAATGCTTGTAGTAAAAAGCACCGCCTCTCCATTGATCTTATAATTTTTATCCTCAATAAGCCATGGCGTAAGAATCACCGGATTACAGGGCTCTGAAGGTGTCATTTTGCTGCATGTACCAAAAGAGGTTATATGAACTCCTGATTTATAATCTGAAACTATGGCCTGATTTCTTCCGCTGATGCAAGCTCCATGGCAGATGGGAACCTTTATCCTGCTTTCACTGCTCCCCATAGTACATTTTAGACAGAACCCATCAAGAACCTGAATTTTCTTATTCATTTAGAATTACCTCACAAAAAGTATTTTCATTAAATAGTATATAATGGTAATATAAAACAAAATCTGACAAAAAAACCTTATATGTAAAAAATAACCGTTTTAAAGTAAGTATTGGTAAAAGAATGAAACTATATCTTTGATACAACCTCAAAAAAGCTTTTGCATCATAGGCCAATACTGACTTATTCTGCAAAAGCTCTATTTTGCTGTCATAATATAGTTGTATAACAAATAACTGTAATCCAAATGGATTTAATAGTTATACTAGCAGGTAGTATCAAATGATTTATGAATATTTTCAACAAGCGGGAATGGCTCAATTAGAACCTTGAAAATTGCAGATATGTAAGTTTTTGGCAACGTCCGCCACCCTTGACGGCACACAAAAGCAATGCTCTGAACGTGTCACCGACGGCGGTTGTGTTTATGGGGGCGAAGGAAGTTGTAGTAGGCAACCCAAAGGGTTACGTTGCAGTTACAACACAGGCCGCAGCAAGTGTATCCCATGGCACTATTGTTTCATCTTTTGAAACAGACCAAGTAACATTTGTACGAGAATCAATTTGTCCTCATGCAGCCGGATATCCCGGCATTTCTGCTCCGTTGGTGTGGTGTAGGTAATATACTTGTGGCGTGATTCCCATTTCACCAGATACCCCTGTCTCTCCAATGCGAGATAAAACTCTGGCTGGGGATATTTCATTGACTGATTTTGAGCAATGGCTAAAAGGGTAACGCGTCTTATGGTTTAAATCACTTTACCAATTTATACAATATTAGGGAGCGATACCTCCCAATGAGGAATATCAAAGAAACAACATTTATTAATTAATATCAGAATTGTAACTGCCAAATTCATAATACCTTTCATGTTATCACATATTTTATTTTAAAGAAGGTGAGCCACCGTATTACATATTTTGGTGACTCACTTCTTTATTAATCTTCATTAGTTAATTGAGGCTTAGCTAGTTCCTTTCATTGGAAAGATTCATTTTTTTGCCCAATGCCAAATCACATATCGCTGTATATAATGCATTGAGCACTGAAATAAATAGATACACACCAAAGCCATAACCCAAACCTAAATAAAAAATTACATCTGACCTCACAATCATGTAGTAACCAAGCATAAAAAAAGAAAAAATCATATACAACAAAGAACAAACTTGACAAATAACTACATTCATAGGTATTCTTCCACGATTACATTGGACAAAGAATAACCAACTAATTTTTCTTGGAATTTGGACATATTTAAAATTTTTATAATCAGACATCCGCTTTCCACTAAAATAATCATAAACTGGAATCAGCACAAGAAAAACGTAAAATTGTAAAAAATTCAAACCCCTTTTGAAAATTTAGTTATATAAATATGTAACATTCTGTCTTGATACTACCTGATTTGTGAACCCTTTCATTTGTTCTATTACCACGCCTGCCACTGACGATCGGGTAATTGCTTTCAAGGTCTCAGTTACTGCTTTTTCAGCTATATCCGAGTCAATATAACGAATAACATCATGTCTTAACAAATAACTACCTTGCGTCACATATGAAACACTATATTTATTGGCACCGTTATACGCTCCTTTTCCACCAATTTGTCCTACTATAGCTCCAACAAATATCGAAGTTCCCAATTCAAATTTATCAATATTACCAGTATATACTTTTTGTGTTATCGCATTTGATACACCCGAGATAGCTGCATTGCCAATTCTTTGTCCGACAAGGCCAACACCTGATGCGGCTAATCCACCTGATACAGCTCCCGTCGCAGCTTGGATCCCAACTCTCCCCCACTCAACCTTTGCTAACGATTTACTCTTCCAAAGCTGCATTCCTAATTCTATACTTGCACTAATTACAGCACCTGCCAATGCACCGATAGCTATAGCAGCCAACAATGCCACTTCACCGTCTTTATCGCTATATCGAGTCGGATTATTTATACAGTACATATATAAGTTAGTGCTTTGATTAATTGCTTCAATATCTGGCATTATAACACTGTTGGTAAACCGCGACAAACCTTTTATATCTGTTATATATTTGTCGTTTTGTCTCTCTTGATCTCCATAAATCATATTTCCAGAATGCCAATGAGAATCCTCTGTAAGAAAACGACCTGCTGCTGGCCGATAGTATCTCGCCCGCAGGTAATACGTATTACTGCTCAAATCCAAACACTCCCCGCAATACCGAAACGGATTCTCATCTTTCTTATCTGGATTTTTCTCAATTCCAAAAGCATCATATTCATACGAGGCTTTACAAGTTCCGCTTTGGCTCCACAGCCCGGTTACATCCCCATGTTCATTCAATATATAATAGTATGCCAGATCATTAATTTCTGTGGCAATTAAATTGACTCCCCTTAAATAGGTTTTAATCTTGCTGCCGTCAGTCTGTTCTCCTACAATATTGCTTCCATCCCAGCAATACAAATTTGTTTTTCCCCGACTTTCGCTCAGTTTCCTTACCTCTGTACTATGGCGCAGTCCATCTCCCCGGTACTGATATGTAATCTCTTTGTCATCCTGATTTATTTTACTCAGTTGATTGAATCCATCATAGTGTCTCCACTCATAAACCGTTGGATTCTCCTTCTGATAGGTCCCCGATAATTTGACATTTCCCGGATAGTCCGGTGTTGGGGATGTTTTCTCCCAAATCCGGAAAGTTTCATTCCCATTATCATCATAACGGTACCGATACGTTTCCGTTATTTTCCCCTGCTTCTTTGTCTCTTTTTCCAGTCGGTTGTTTAAACCATATTCATAGCTGGTAACACTGATGAGTTCGTTCTTTGTTCTGCCCTCTACCATCATTTTCATACGGTTGGAATAAGCGTCATAGGTATAAATAGTTCGCTTCCAGCCGAAATAATCTTCTTCTGTCAGACGCCCAAGCCGATCATAGCAATAGGATATTGTATCTGGAGCAGAACCTGCTTTGTTAATCTTACTTAGAATGTTTCCATCCACATCATAGTCATATTCCCATGCAGAAATCACAGTTCCCTGCCTTTTATTCTCTAAGGCTATTACTTTGTTGCCGTCATTATATTTATACAGAGTTTCCATACCAGACTGTGGATAGAAAAGAGTTTTACGGTTGCCTTTTTCATCATATTCATACTCTGCAAGTATCACCCCTGCAGCACTGTTTTTTCTTATCTGCTTTAAACGGTATAAATCATCATACTTATAATACAGACTGACATCCGGATTTGCATTTCCTTCGCGGGTCAGTTGAAAGGACTGACGGTTTCCATATATATCATAGGTATAATCCTTCTTTGTATTTGCTGGATCTTCCTGATGAGTCAGCTGGCCTTTATTGTTGTAACGGTATTTCATCTCCAGAAGGACGTTTACTTTTCCTCCCATGGATTCCCGGCTGACTACTCTAATCTGCTTACCGTTCTTACTATAGGTATACTCCCGCTCGCTAATCACCAGTCCTTCCGGAGTTGTCTTTTGAACGGTTTCTTTTATCAAACGTTCCAGAGCATCATGCTGGTAAACGGTCTGGTCCTTGTTCCTGTCCGTTTTTTTCTGCAGTCTTCCGACTTTATCATATTCATAGTATTCCGTACAGCCGCGGGCATCCGTTATTGCCGTAACGTTTCCAAAGCGGTCATAGGCGTATTTTGTAACCTCCCGCCCTTCGCCGGACGGAGTGTCCCCGGTCCTTCTTAGAATGACCTGATTCATTGCATCATACCTGAAAGTGGTCTTAATCCAGCTGCCCGGATTTAGGTACTGGTAAGTATCAGTCACTCGGTTCCTCGCGTCATAAACATACTGGATTTCCTGCCAGCCATCATTTTGTGCCTTCTTTTCACCAATTACATTTCCGGTACCATCATAGTAATATTTTACAATCTGGCTGCGGTGGTCAAATGGCTTGGTGATTTGAATCAGACGCCCTGCATTATCGTATTGAAATTCAGTTCTCTTTCCGGTTTCATCCCAAAGAAAACGTTTATTACCTAATGCATCATATTGAATCCTGGTGATTCTCTCCTGGCCAGAGACTGTCCGAATGGATTTTACTACCCTTCCTGCATAATCATGCTCCCATCGTTCCGCGTGGTTTCTGGCATCAACTTTGCAAATATTGTTTCCTGCATTATCATACTCGTAGGTAAATACCTTCTCTCCGGCTAAAATCTCCTTCCGAACCTGACCTTTTTGATCTTTATAAGATTCCGTCACAATACTTGGAGCGGATGCGTCTCCTATAACATTTTTCAGTTCCCGATAGTACTTTCTGCCATCCGCCGGATCGGTAAATACCTCATTGTATTCATACTTCTCCTCATAGCCCACTTGCTGAATCGAACGGGATAACACCCGGCCAAAGGAATCATAGGTATAACGCTCTGTCTTTCTCACATGGTCCGCTGCTGTGCCGTTCCCATTATATGTAACTGCTTCTGTCAATTCGCCCCATGAATTATACCGAAAATCTTGCAGCACGACATCACCGGAGGCCGGTTCATTGGATACGGCCAGACAGACCTGTCGAATCTGTCCAAACGGTGTGTAATAAATTCGTCTTTTGTGGTGGTTCGCATCAGTTTCCGTAATATAGTTCAGGCTATCGTTATAATAGGTTTCATTTGCTGCCTGCTGGCCGTCTGCCGGAGGCAACGTCTGTGCTTCAATTCGCCCCACCCCGTCATAGCGGGTGGTAGTAACCTGATTCCTGGAATCCTTTTTGGAGATGAGCCGCCCCCAATCGTCATATTGATATTCTTCCTTTATTGGTTCGCAGGGCTGGCCGTCTGCATCTATCATGCCGGTTTGTTCTTTTATGATAAAGTTATGTGTGTATCTGCTGACTTTACTGGAAGAAGAACTATAATGATAAATTGTTTCAGCATAATTACCTGACTGTTCCAGACCCCCGCTGTCTGCCAGGAAATACCTTCTTTCGTTGGTCACACAATAGGGATTTTTCGGATCTTTATAATCATATCCTGTTTTTTCCTTTAAGACTCCATTTTGATATACTCGATGATATTTTATGACCTTATTTCCCAACTCTGTACAAGGCTCATAGGTTTCTTTAATCTGGTCAGAGCCCTTGTTTCTTTCTGTCTCAAGAATGATGCTGTAGTCTCCATAGCTTGTTTTCACTTCCTGATTACAGGAAGGATCCTCTGGATACTCTTCAATAAGCTGAATAACGTTTGCTTTTCTATCTGTAGAATATTTCCAAAACGTTTTCTTTTCTAAAAATTTTGATTCATCGTTCCTGTCAAAACTCTGGTCAACGGCTGACACAATTAATTTATTGCTGTATTTATAAACACTTTTTGATATAAGAGCGTTCTGATGTCGAACCTCTTTTTTTAATAGTTGCCCTTTTCGGTCAAACTCATGGGTTTCCACAATATCCTGATGATTTTTCACTTCTGCATATTCGATATACTCCCCACTGCTATACTCGTAGGTGGCTCTGGAATCAAGCCTGTACCTGTATTCAACCAGGTTGTATTCGTTTCCGTCTGCAATATCCTTTTTAAGCGTCAATGCAAAATGAGTAACCTTTCCACCTGCATCATTTTTAATATTAATTTTCTTGCCGTATGTAAACTGGGTGGAGGCATGATTGGGATATGTAACACTTTTTAGTAGCAGATAACTGCGTGCCATATTACCAGTAGAATATCCGACTGCTTTTTTAGAAGCATAAGTCATAATTCCCTTATAATCTTCCGGATTATAGTAATTATACTGGGTTATGCGGCCTGCGGGGTCTGTAACTGCGGTGAGCTTAAGGGGATTTGCCTGATCGATATGGTAGGAAAATTCACATGCCTTTCCTGCCGTGCTTTCAGGTAATCTCCAGACAAGCCCATAATCCGTCTTCTCCAAGTTGATTTTACGCCCCCAGGTATCCACAATCACCATACCACCGTGGTCCTTTAAATCATAACATATTACATTTCCATACTTATCCTGTCTGGCAACCAGTGTAAACTGTTGCGGTATCATCTTATCCCGTTTGCCAATATTTCCATATGAATCTTTAAAATAGTCTTTGTTTCCATTCTTGTATTCAATTATGATATCATAACCTTTTTTAACATCAACCGCATAAGGGTGCACAATTGTTCCTGATCTGGTAGCAATGGTAACATCTTTAAGGCTATAATTTTCAAATCGGTCTGAGGATCGGCTTATATTTAAACTTCTACCGTCTTCCAGATGCAAAATATAATCATAACCGGGAGTTCCCATTAGAATTGATTGCTTAGGATCAATTGATATGTTTATGTAAGTACAATTAAGATATGGTACAGTCTCAATGGACGGCAGCACAAAGGACCAGCCATATCCCAACCCATAAGTGGCAGTATTAAAACTATTATTTTTTGAACCTGTTTTTAGCTTATTATTTTTCACATATGGAGCCATATCCACTAAATTGGCACAGCCTGAATCATAGCGCCTGGCAATGGTAACATCAAAACCATTTCTGCCAGGCAGTACAAAATCTGTTACGTCATATTGAAGACTTCCCGTACTTAACTGAACATTTACTTGATTGGTGTCAAAGTAGGTAAATGGGGATTCCGGATACTGTTTTATATCAGAAAACTCTTCCTCATCAACAGGCACTTCTGCTCTGTTAAACAGTGCTTTCGGTCTATTTACTTCATTTTCTTCTCCACTTGATATATACTCCGCCGTCTTTATATCAGGAGATTCCCCTTCCTTTATATCTATGTTATTTTCATTATTCTTTTTATTGTCCATCGAATCCCTTCTTCATTCTAATATAATAATACTGCTGCACTTCCGGTCCCCTTGGCAATAAATTCTACCAATGCAATGCAGCCACTAAAACATTCCTTCTTACTTAACTGTCTGGTCGATTGGAACCATAGGTTTCCTGGAATACTGGAATATACTCTTATATATTCTTCCGGATAATTTCCTGGTTTTGTTATGCTTCTTAGGCTGCCCGTTGAGAGGCTGGTTAATTCCAGTAAGTACGGATCATACCGAAGATTCATGCGGATCATGTCCAGACCGATGACCTCCTGTGCCTTTAAAAGAACTACATAACGTTTACCGTTCTTTACCGGATATTCCATTGCGCTGCTGCGGTAAAATACAGGAATAACCGGCAACTGTAATGTCTCTAAATAATCAGACTCATTTCCTTTAGAACCACATGCTTTGATCCGGTACATTGCGTTGGACGCCCCAATTGGTATGTTATCTGTCATTCCTTGATGCTCTTCTATATTTTTCTGTGTATCCAATTCATGAAAAGTCAGTTCTTTTATTTCCCATTCATTAAATGTCAGCCATCTGGAATCAACACTTTCCCATGAGATGCCAGGCAATGTCACCTTTTCCCCTTGAGCCCATGAATGTTCGGTTCTATCCAGACTGCTCCAGTCTTGATTAAGCTCGTCCAGTTCCAGCCAGGTACGTCCCTGCTCAATGCCAAGCTGTTTAACACCAGGACCGTTATATATTTCAAAACTGATTTCCCGTCTCTCTAATGCTTCCCAGGTATATGACTGTTTCTCAAACTGTAACCAGCTTAACTGTTCATAATCCAGGCGCTCCCAGTGCTGACCTTTTCCTGTTCTCGTTTCAATTTGATGCCAGTTTAATCTTGCCTGTTCTTGGCTGCTCCATGATTCATTGGTACTATCAAAATTATCCCAGGTATATCCTGATAGGGCTTGTAAAAAAGATTCATTGAATACTCGTTCTACAATATAATTTTTATCTGCTTCCACTGCTTCCCAGTTGATTTGTGCTTGTTCTCCTTCGTGGAGCGTGGGAATATGTAAACATTCCGGTCGGTTCATAAATAACAGGTTTTTCCTTTCATTTTTCTATTGGTAATATTCTTTTTGTCTCCGTTCTTTGTGGTTATTTTTGAATTTTGTTTTTTAATGATAAAACTGTTGATTGAAAAAGCTACTTATTGCTTTATACTCCCCCTTTGCTATTGAGTTGAAAGAAGGAGTATCAGCAGTTTCACTTGTATTAAGTAAATAGCAATTTAGGTGGTAACTCTTTTACCATTTAAATAAATTCCATCCGGTCTAAATTCGTATATAGCTAAAGTTGTTCCACCAAAATCTCCATAAATCCGGAAAATATTGTTGTAACAATCCAACACAGTAGTATCACCAGTATTTCCACCCAAACCTCTAAAAACAATTTCGCTCCCTTCAGTGCTAGAAGGAGAAGCTTCTTGTGAATTCAATACAAGAGCGCCATAATTGTCAAAGAGTCCGCGTGTTGATTTTATTGTTTTTAAATTGCTATTTAACTCAGAAATCTTTTCATTAACAATATCATTATAATTGTTATTTAACTCAGATATCTTCTCATCAATAATTACGTTATCATTAACAAAATCCTGTCTTACCGGTTTATCCGATGCTTCCCATATATTTAATCCTAATGATGTTTTATTTGTACTTGACATATTATTTCTCCTCATTCGTTTTTTCTTGATTTTAACTATAAAACTATTAAATCTTTTAACTATACATATTGTCACGAAAAGTTCTTTACTCTCCGCAAACTCGAACATATGTTCTTTTGTCGACAATTAGATTATAATACCCTTCATTCTTATTGTCAATATTTTTTCGAACATATGTTCTTTTTATGGGATGATTAAGGTTATATATTTTTTAATAAATTATTCCTCCCCATTAATCCTGCTCAAGTAAGTAAATCCAACTAATTTTTATTATGTATTTATATAAATTAGATCGGTACTAGTCAATATAAGTAGTTCCTGCAAAGCAGAATTTTCTTGGCCGACAGTTCGACCGACTCCTTGACAGACATTTTTTCTGATCTTAAATTTTGCTATTATAATATATTAGAAATATTATTATTGAAAAATACCGCTTTAATAAATGACATCATTTTAACATAATAAAGCTCTGCATAAACTGTATAATCAGTTCTTCGGCACTACTGCTGCTACAATGGAAACATATTTTGAAACCGGGAGGAAATGGATAGAAAAAAAGACAAGCATGAGTAGAAAAGAAATTAAAGAAAACCGCTTTATGTGGAATTCTTTATTGAAAAATTTAAATAATTCATTTTCAAAAGTGAGCTTTTTTCCTTATGCAAGAAGTATGACTAAAAGAGATATTCATGACCAGCCTCTTAATTTGTACTAAATTGAACGTTCCGCAGATATAGTTAGTAAAAATACAGACAAGATTGGGACATTCCGTCTTTACAGGTAATCATAACCGCTCCACGGGTAAAGCGGATATGATTACCATGAACCGTACGAAAATATTTTATGGAAGGATTTTCAACAATTTTATTTCGGTTCCTACCCTTTCTTATGGATTTTTCCGCAACAGCATTTGCTTCATTTTTATCCGGAAAATAGATGGACACCATATCATTGGGTAGATCATAGAAATCTAAATTTAAAAATCCTACTTTAACATTCACAATAAGAATTTCTAAAATACATATTTGTGCAGTTTTTCCGCATACTAGCAGTACGAGGTGAAGATATGAAATTACTGAATTATTACGAAATTATTTTTCTATGTCTATTAATAATACTGGCTCTCTATTATGTTTTTAAGCATGAATATAAAATAATAAAATCCATTGCATTGATGTTTGTGTTTTCCCTTTTACCCGCGTTCGCAAGGACATTCTTCCGAATTAAAATAGATATGTTCAGCATTCTTCTCTATTTTGTCATCCTGTTTATGGCAATATATCTGGGCAGCTCGCTTAAATTTTATGATAAATACAAATGGTGGGACCGATCCATTCATTTTCTTTCAGGTGCCGGGTTTGTAGGCTTTGGAATTGCGATTATCAGTTTAAACCCCGGAATTTCCAAGTGGGCAGTAATCTTTTTCGGTGCCACATTTTCAATCACACTTCATGTGATTTGGGAAGTACTTGAATATATAAGCGACTGTCTGACTCATGGAAATGCCCAGCGGTGGCAGAAAATAAATGCAAACAACAATCATTTATCAGAAAATGCACTTCAGCCCTCCGGGCTTGTGGACACCATGAATGATTTCATCTGCTGCATTGTAGGTGTCATCCCTGCAGTCCTCCTATGGTCGATTGCTTTATGATCCTTGCAGCATTACTTCAGAAACTTTCTTTAATCTTTGCCACTTTAATTTTATTAAAGCAATTCTGTCTTCCTCTGTAATCAAACGTAATACGATACACGAATGTCCAACTGAAAGCAGTACTGCAAATATGTTTTTCCCTACATTGCCTGCTCCGATTACGCAACCCGCTTTCATTGGCGGGTTTTTGTGAACTGCCTTACCCAAATAGTCAAATGCCGGTGAAAATTCTTATTAAGCCATTGGATTTTTACATCTGCACATCTTTATCCAAATAAAAACACGTATCCTCGCTCTCATTCATCCCAACGTCCAAAATAGCCAGTACCTCTTTCCCCCTTCTCCACAGCGTTCCTGTAAAACCTGAATTCAATCCACTTTATCCAGAAATCTCACACCTGGCAACAATGTTATTTAAAAAACCAGAATCCCGTCCAGCCCTTCCCCGAAAAATGTGCCATCATAGCTCTCTTACAAATAAAAATCATGGAAGCATTGAAACGAAACATCAACCATGTTAAAATATACTTAACCCGCTCATATATTAACCATTTCATATATCAGTCAGAAAGGCGACACGATGTGCAATAATTATATCCGGGTGACCGGAGCCAGGGAACGGAACTTAAAAAATATAGATATCAATATCCCCAAAAAGAAGATCACAGTGTTTACGGGAGTATCCGGTTCCGGCAAATCGTCTTTGGTATTTGATACCATCGCAGCAGAATCCCAAAGACAGTTAAATGAGACCTACACCAGCTTTATCCGCCACCGCCTTCCCCATTATGGAAAACCCGATGTGGATTCCATGGAAGGTCTTTCTGTGGCCTTTATTATCAATCAGAAACGCTTGGGAGGCAATGCCCGTTCAACCGTAGGAACCATAACAGATACTTATTCCTTACTCCGCCTTTTATTTTCCAGGATCGGCAAACCGTTTGCAGGATATTCCGATGCTTTTTCATTTAATAATCCGGCGGGAATGTGCGGCGGCTGCCAGGGTCTTGGGACAATAGAAGCGGTGGATCTTGAACGCCTGTTAAATAAAGATCTATCTTTAAATGAAGGTGCCATACGTTTCCCGACGTTTGAACCAGGCGGATGGCGGCATACACGTTATATTCACTCCGGACTGTTTGATAACGATAAAAAGATCCGGGATTTTACTTCCCAGGAAATGGATTTGCTGCTATACGCCGACAACATGAAGCTGAAGAACCCGGACCCCCAATGGCACAAGACCTCACTGTACGAGGGACTCATCCCCCGGATTAAACGGAGCTTTCTAAAAAAGGAAGAAGGCGAAAAGGTGAAATACAGCAAAGAGATCGAGGGCTTTGTTACCAAACAAACCTGCCCCTGCTGCCATGGGCAACGGCTCAATGAAAAGGTGCTTTCCTGCAAGATCAACGGGAAAAATATTTCCCAATGTGCGGATATGCAGGTAAGCCAGCTGCTGGATTTTATCGGGTCCATCACTGTTCCTGCGGCCGCGCCCATTGTTTGCGAACTGACAAGCCGGCTGCAGCATATGGTGTCCATTGGGCTGGATTATTTAAGTCTGAGCCGAGAAACCTCCACGCTTTCCGGAGGTGAATCCCAGCGGATCAAAATGGTCTGCCAGCTGGGAAGCAGCTTAACAGACTTAACTTACATTTTTGATGAACCAAGCATCGGACTTCACCCTCACGACATCAGCAAAATCAACGGACTTATGAGACTTTTACGCGACAAGGGCAATACCGTGTTGATTGTGGAGCATGACCCGGATATGATCCAAATTGCAGACCATGTGGTCGACATGGGACCGGGGGCCGGAATCCATGGCGGTGAAATCGTCTATCAGGGAGATTATGAGGGTCTGAAAGCATCCGGTACTCTGACAGGAACCTATCTGTCACACCGTCCTTCGTTGAAAGAAACTCCCCGTACCCCAAAGGGATGGCTCTCGCTATCCAATGCCACACTCCACAACTTAAAGAATGTGTCCGTAGATATCCCAAAAGGAGTCATGACCGTGATAACCGGAGTCGCCGGATCTGGAAAAAGCACTCTGATCAATCAGATTCTACCTGAGTTTTACCCTGAAACGGTATTGATTGACCAAAAAGGAATACCAGCTTCCAAGCGATCCAACCTTGTCACCTTTACAGGAATTTTTGATATAATCAGAAAGCTGTTTGCAAAAACCAATGGGGTCAGTGCATCGCTGTTCAGTTTTAATTCCAAAGGCGCCTGTCCGGTCTGCAAAGGCTTAGGCGTTACCTATACGGACCTGGCATTTATGGATACCATAGTAACCGTATGCGAGGAATGCCACGGAAAGCGTTACACAGAAGAAGTGCTTCATTACCGGTTAAGGGGAAAAACCATTGGCGATGTCCTCCAAATGACGGTATCAGAGGCTTTGGGATTTTTTCACGAAATGGAGATCGTAACCGTACTGAAGCGGCTGTCTGACGTGGGAATCACCTATATCACACTGGGTCAGCCATTAAACACCTTATCCGGCGGAGAACTGCAGCGCATCAAGCTGGCATCTGAACTGGAAAACCAGAGTCAGATTTACGTGCTTGATGAACCCTCCACCGGCCTTCATATGGCCGATATCAGCCAGTTAATCCACATGATGAACCGCCTTGTAGATCGAAATTCCACTCTGATCGTCATTGAGCATAATCTGGACATTATGTGTCAGGCGGACTGGATCATTGACCTGGGTCCATATGCCGGGCAAAATGGCGGAGAAATTCTGTTTTCGGGACTGCCAAAAGATATTATTTCTTGCGAAAATTCCCTGACAGGGACTTATTTAAAGAACTATATTAAGAAAATTTAGGAGAATGTGAAATGGCTTCAAATAAATTAGAAGAAACTTATGTTCCTTTTCAATGCATGATCGTTTCCAATACCAACCGGTTCAACGTGGAGGGCGTTTCAACCGCTCAGTATTATATTCTGGATACCCTATTTAAACAGGGGCCAAAGACCGCCAAGGAACTGGCGGAAATGAAAGGCATTTCCCAGTCCGGCATTTCCAAGCTGACCAAACGTTTGCTGGAAAAAAATTATATCACGCAGGAACGGCAGACCAAAGACCGCCGGTCCTATAACATTGTGCTTACCGGGGAGGGAATTGCCTTTTTAAGACGGGTGGAACGTCTGGGAAATGAAATTATGGATTTGATTGAACAAGCACTGACTCCACAAGAAGTAGAAACATTCTCAGCCATGTGCCGGAAAATTACGGATTTGTATGCGGAAAACCAACACGCTACTTTTCCATAAACACCACGATCGTCCTTGCCGGAACCAGATATCGTCTGCCCTCCGCCTTTGGTTCCGCCCCGCTTTCATACCTTCCGCCGGTATCCTTCGCGTCCGTATGAAACACCACATGCCATGACTTTCCCTCTTTCCGGTTGGGCAGATCAAATTCATGGGGCTCCCAGTGCATGTTATAGACCACATAGAAGCTTTTATCCTTCGTGCCATCCGGTTTCACTGCATATTCCCCGCAGAAAAGGACCCCTAACTGCCTTCTGAAATTGTCAAACTCCGGGCACCAGGCTCTTACGCCGTGGTAGGACATATCCGGCAGTCCGCAGGCTAAATAATCCATCAGTCTCGGCTCTTTTGGCATATGAAATACCGGATGGGCTTTCCGGAAGGCAATCAGGGCTTTTACAAAATCAAAAAGATCCTGGTTTTTCTTTCTTAAATTCCAGTTCAGCCAGGACACCTCATTGTCCTGGCAATAAGCATTGTTATTGCCTGACTGGGAATTACCAAATTCATCTCCCGCCAGAATAAGAGGAGTGCCCTGACTCAAAAAAAGAAGAAGAAATGCATTGCGAAGCTGTTTTTTTCTCAACTCCAAAACCGTTTTTCTTTTCGTCGGCCCTTCGGCTCCGCAGTTCCAGGAATAGTTGTAAGGATTGCCGTCCCGGTTATTTTCCCCGTTTCCTTCATTATGCCTGGTGTCGTAGGAAACCATATCCATCATGGTAAAGCCGTTGGTAGTTGCCATATAGTTGATGATGCCATGTTCCGCCGGGTTTCTCCTGATACGGAATGCCAATTTCTTCATCTGGTCCTCGTCTCCCTTTAGCACCCGGCGCATATCCACCAAAAAACCGTCGTTGCATTCTCCCAGGTGCTTTCTCCCTTCTCCTGGTCTCTCCCCCCACGAGCCGGCAATCAGCTTGATCCGGCTCAGATACGGATCGTCTCTCAGGATGTCCAAAGGCGGAAAGCCGGCTAAGTGGATTCCATCCACATGAAATTCATTTGCCCAGAAACGAACCACATCAAGCACAAAGGAAGCCGGCTCTTTCCCTGTAAAATAGAGTTCGGTGATCAATTCTATTCCCTCTTTATGAAGGGCTTTCACAAGGTTTTTAAATTCTATCCCAGGATCAGACTCCCCAGATGCAAAGGAAGCCTTAGGCGAAAAGTAAAATCCCGGCCCATATCCCCAATAATTTAATTTTCCAGTGGGTTTATCCACACCAAATGGATTTCCAGGCACATATTCCGGCATTATGACCTCCTGGAATTCATTGACCGGCAGCAACTCCACCGCCGTGATTCCCAGTTCCTTCAGATACGGGATTTTTTCCATAATTCCCCGGAACGTGCCCTTGTCTTTCACCCCGGAAGAACTGTGTCTGGTAAAGCCACGGCAGTGCATCCGGTAAATGATGGTATCCTCATAAGGGATTTGAGGCAATTGGTCTTGCTCCCAGTCAAAGGGCGAGACCTCTAAGGGAGAGAGCTGGAGACGCTGGGCCTGGTCCAAATCTCCCCATACCTCCCGGTTTGTAAACCTCTTTCCATAAGGATCGGGAAACCGTTTTCCATCAATCTCAAAGCAGTAAAAAAGGCCGGAAAAGTCCCCTGATACCGTCATGGAAAAGACATTTCCCCGTCTCCACTTTTGGGGGAAGGATAGTGTCTGAAATGGTTCCTCCTCCCCCTCTTTAAAGAACAAAACACGGCAGTCTTCTCCTTCTGCGGCTACGCTGAAATGAATTCCGTTAAGTACCATGGTCTGTCCCATGGGAAATATTTCCTTCTCCGCTCTCAATCTGTACTGTTCCATACCTGGTTACTCCTCTGCCTCTTTTGTGTTGTCACTGGTTCCGAATCTGTTCTGCCAGTTCATTTAAGTACATCCAGCGCTCCATCTTCTCCTCCAGAAGCTGTTCCTTCTCTGATTTTTCCTTCATCAGAGCATTTAACCGGCTGTAATCACTGGCCGCCTCCGCCATCTGTCCGTCTAAGCCCTCCAGCGCTTCTTCCAGACCTGCGATCTCATCTTCAATGGTTTCCCATTCCTTCTGCTCTTTATAGGAAAATTTAAGCTTCCGTTCCAGTTTAGGCCGTTCCTTCGCCTTCTTCTCCCCGCTGTCTGCTTTCTTCTGCCTGGATTCGCTCTGACCAGGTAATCCATCCGGGTATTTTTCCTGAAATGCCGCCTGGTAATCCGTGAACCCGCCTTCATACTGGGTCACCTTTCCCTGGCCTTCAAACGCAAAGATCCGTCTTACCACACGGTCTAAGAAATACCGGTCATGGGATACGGTAACAACGATTCCCTGGAAGCTGTCTAAATAATCCTCTAAAATGGTCAACGTCTGAATATCCAGGTCATTGGTCGGCTCATCTAAGAGAAGCACATTGGGTGCCTCCATCAGTATCCGGAGAAGATAAAGCCTTCTTTTCTCTCCGCCGGACAGTTTATCAATTGTGGTATACTGGACACTGGGCGGAAATAAGAACCGTTCCAGCATTTGGGAGGCACTGACGCTGCCATCCTTTGTCTTTACATACTCTGCCACATTTCGGATGTAATCAATGACCTTCAAGCTGCCATCCATATCTTCGCTTTCCTGTGAAAAATACCCCATTTTCACCGTCTGGCCTATGGTGACGGTTCCCGAATCCGGCTCCTGCCATCCGGTGATGATCTTCATCAGCGTGGATTTTCCGCTTCCGTTTGGCCCGATGATTCCGATGCGGTCATTTTTCAGGAAGATATAGGTAAAATCCTTCATTAATACCTTATCACCATAGGCCTTGCATATATCCTGAAGCTCCACCGTGGTACGGCCCAGCCGGCTTGCGATGGAATCCAGCTCCACAGTCTGGTCAAGCTCGATCCCCTTTTGGTCTCTGAGCGTCTCATACCGCTCAATATGGGCCTTCTGCTTGGTGGAACGGGCTCTGGCTCCCCGCTGCATCCATTCTAACTCCACCCTTAAAATGGATTGGCGTTTTCGCTCCGAGGCAGCCGCCATATCCATTCGTTCTGCCTTCAGCTTTAAATAGCCCGCATAATTTTCCTGGTAGCTGTAAAGCTTTCCCTTATCCAGTTCCACGATCCGGTTGGTCACGCTGTCTAAGAAATACCGGTCATGGGTAACCATGAGAAGGGCGCCTTTAAACCGGCGCAGATAGTCCTCCAGCCATTCCGCCATACTGCTGTCCAAATGGTTGGTAGGCTCGTCAAGAACCAATAGGTCTACCGTGGAAAGCAGGACGCTGACCAAAGCCACCCGCTTTCTCTGGCCTCCCGATAAAGTCTCCACCTTGGAGTCAAAGTCCGTAAAGCCAAGCCTTGTCAGCATGGTCTTCGCCTGGCTCTCCAAGTCCCACACATGTTCGTGTCCTTCATTTTCCCGGACAATGCTCTGTAAAATGGTATCCCCCTCATGAAACTTGGGATTCTGGGATAAAAACCGGATATCCAGGTTCCTGCCCTTAACCACATTTCCCTCATCCGGCACCTCCAGACCTGCAACAATCCGCAAAAGCGTGGATTTTCCCGTACCGTTGATGCCGATCAGTCCGATCTTTTCTCCTTCATTAATGCTGAAGCTGGTATCGTCAAACAGCAGCCGTTCCGTATATGATTTTGTCAAATGTTCAATCGTCAGTAAATTCATTCCTTATCCTTCTCTCCTGTCTTTCCCATTACCGGATCACAAGCTCCACCGGGCAATGATCCGAGCCCAGAACCTCCGTATGGATGGCTGCGCTCTCCAGCCTGTCCTTTAAGCGTTCCGAAACGCAGAAATAGTCAATGCGCCAACCGGCATTTTTCTGTCTGGCACTGAAGCGGTAAGACCACCAGGAATACACCCCTTCGGTATCCGGGTAGAAATAGCGGTAGGTATCCACAAATCCGGCTTCCAAAAGACCGGAAAATTTCGCTCTTTCTTCATCGGTAAAACCGGCATTCTTACGGTTGGTTTTCGGGTTTTTCAAGTCGATCTCCTTATGGGCAACATTGAAATCCCCGCAAAGAATTACCGGCTTTTTCTCTTCCAGCTTTTTTACATAAGCCAGAAATGCATCCTCCCAGGTCATGCGGTAGGGAAGACGGGCCAGCTCATTCTGTGAATTAGGAGTGTAACAGGTAACCACATAATACTCGTCAAATTCGGCGGCAATCACACGTCCCTCTTTGTCATGCTCCTCTGCTCCAATCCCGTAAGCCACCGACAAGGGTTCCTCTTTGGTAAATATGGCAGTTCCCGAATATCCCTTTTTTTCGGCATAATTCCAGTACTGGTGATAGCCGGGAGTGGGCAGATCAATCTGTCCTTCCTGCAGCTTGCTTTCCTGTATACAAAATACATCTGCATCCACTTCTTTAAAATAATCCAAAAATCCCTTTTCCACACAGGCACGAAGGCCGTTTACATTCCAGGAAATCATTTTTTTCATTGTTTTCACCTCGGTCTAAAGATAGGTCTAGTATACCATTCCCCCATGAATTAGAAAAGGGGGCTTGCGCACGAAACATGCGACAGCCCCCAAATCAATGGATTTTTCCGTATTCTTACTTCTGTTTGTCCTGCCATTTTTTCCGTTCCACAAAACGGCCCATGAAAAAGGCCATGACTCCCACGCCGATTCCGGTCTGAAGACAGAAAAGAAGGCTTTCCACTTCGCCGGGAAGCTCCCCGCCGATCACGGTCTCAAAAACGGGAGTGAACCAGGGTTCATACTCCGCGCCCCGGATCTCAGAGATCATCTGGCTTCCTGCATCATCGGACCCGCCGAACTCTGCCCCTTTAACGGCAAATAACGGAATGACCGCGATCAAACATACCAAAATCAAAAGTGCGGCTACGATCTGTTTGTTTTTCTTTGTCATTTTACCGAACCTCCTTTGAAAATCCGATGGCTTTTAATTCGGGAAGTGCATAGGTCTCAAGCGTCATGATGATAACGGTAGTAAGGATTCCCTCGATGACTGCCAGAGGAAGCTGGGTAGGCGCAAAAACACCTAAGAACTTCACGGCAGAAGCAGCCACACCGCCCACCTCTGACGGGTAAGCAAGTGCCAGCTGAATGCTGGTCACGCAGTATGTAAATAGATCTCCCAGCATGGCGGCCAGAAATACACTGACAAGTTTGTTGACCTTACAAGCCCTGCATAATTTATAAATTCCAAAAGATACAAAAGGCCCTGCAATCGCCATGGAAAAGGTATTGGCCCCAAGCGTGGTCAGTCCTCCGTGAGCCAGTAAAATCGCCTGAAAGATCAGAACAATGATCCCCAGAATGCTCACAGCCGACGGACCGAACAAAATGGCCCCCAGCCCCGTTCCGGTCATATGGGAACAGCTTCCTGTGACAGACGGGATTTTTAAAGAGGAAATGACGAATACAAACGCTCCTGACATGGCAAGTATGGTCATTGCTCTTTTGTTTTCCCTAAGGGTTTTCCTGATGGAGAAAAATCCTGCTGCCAGAAACGGTACACACACCGCTCCCCAGGCGATGCAGTATCCCAAAGGCAGATACCCCTCCATAATGTGCATGGCATAGGCACTTGGCATGATCCCAAAGGCCAGTGCAAATGCGACTGCAAGTCTCATAATACTTTTTTCTTTCTTACTCATTGTTATTCTCCTTCCAAAAAAATAAGCCCCTCTCATCCGATGATTCCCACTCATCAGACAGGCGCTTGTTTAAGAAATCTTTGCACAACAAAAAGACTTCCGGCACCGGTCATCACTCGTAACCTGTGCGTAGCGAAATGAAAGGCAGGTCTTCTGACTCATGGATCTTCACAGCAGTTTCTCTTCCCAGTTTCCCAGTGATCTATGAAACTGTGCTCCACACTTACAGCGGCGGGACCGTAAGGGATTCTCACCCTTTTCCCTATTATCCTGCGGAGAATGTACACAGGCACCTTTCACGTAATACTCTCCTATTTTAGACGTTTCACACCATTCTGTCAATTTCTTTGTAAATTTCTGGAATTTCGCTTAAAAGGACCTCCAGCTCCTTTGTATTTCTCGGAAAACGATCCCCCTTTTTTAAAACACCATGCCCCACCAGACTTTCATAAACCTCCATCAGCACAGGCTTTTTTAGATTTGCCTGCTCCAACACCTCCTTTGATTCAAATACGTCCTTAACCGGACCATCGGCGATGATCCGCCCATCGGCAAAGACCAGCACCCGGTCCGCCCATTCATACGCGAAATCCACATCATGGGTGGAAATCAAAAGAGTTTTCCCCATTGCCCTCATCTTATCAAGAACATCCTTTAACATTTCCACATTTACCGGGTCCAAAGACGCCGTAGGCTCATCAAATAGAATGATCTCAGACTCCATGGCAAGGATATCTGCGATGCTGACCCGTTTTTTCTCCCCTCCGCTTAAATAATGGGGGGGCCTGTCCTGAAACCCGCTTAAATTCATATCTTCCATGGCAGCTACCACCCGCCGCCGCACTTCCTCCTTTGGAAGCTTTAAATTCATAGGGCCAAAGGAAATCTCTGCAAATACCGTGGAAGCAATGATCTGATTGTCTGCATCCTGAAAGACGATTCCCACATTTTTTCTAAGTTCATTTAAGTCCTTTTTTTTAATCTCCTTCCCCCGATAAATAATTCTTCCGGTGCTGGGCTGATATACGCCGTTCAGATTGAAAAAGCAGGTTGATTTTCCCGCTCCGTTAGAACCTAAAACTGCGATTTTTTCTCCCTTTTTTACCGTCAAACTGATTCCCTTTAATACCTCTTTGCCCTGCTCATAGGAATAGCTTAAATTTTCGGCCTGTAAAAGGATTTCCTCCATGTTTCCTCACCTCTCCTTCTCTTTGCTATCTTTAAATGGACAGCAGGTATCCCAGGAAAAGAATTAGAAAATAACTGACTGCCGCCCAGATCTGCCACCCTTTCAGCCTCTTTTCCTCTTCCAGAAACATAAGCTCCCCATCGTAGCAGCGGGCCGTCAGCGCATCATAATAGACCCCCGCTTTCTTTAAGGAAACCACAAATAAATTCCCGGCCAAACTGCCAAAGGAACGGCAGGCGGTTCTAAACCCCAAAAATCCCAGTCTGGATTCGGCTGCCAGCCTCATGCGGTACTGGGTGTCCATCATCACGAAAATGAACCGGTAAATCATATTCATAAGCTCCAAAATGATCTTAGGTACATGAAGCCTGCCAAATATGCAGATGATCTCACTTGCGGGAGTGGAAAGCACCAGCATATACATGGCACTTAAAGCCGCCATCGCCTTTAAAATCAGCCGGACCGCCATCCGCAGCCCATCCTCTGTCAGATACAGATAATATCCAAACACCGATACAGAAACGTTCCCATAGGGTACGGGGGACAAGCCCACTGCAATGGCCGCAGTTCCCATCAGGAGAAAGGCTAACGGAATCCGAAGAAGAGCCAAATAACTTCTCCATGAAACTCTTCCCACAAATACCGTCAGAAAAGACATGGGCAGAAACACCAGCATGGACACCCATACCTTATCCGCCCCAATGCAAAAAAACAAGGCTGCCACAGCCACAATTGCCTTAAATTGGGAGTTCCAGCCCTTCATCCCGGAAACATAAGCATAATAATCAATGGTATGTATCGTTTTCACCTCCTTTTAAAGGCGATTATACGTCATATGAGAAAAATATTCAATCACGCTTTAAAATAACCTGCATATTATCATGGGTCACAAAAAAATCCCCCAAATGAGTGTTATAATAATCATTCATTCAGGGGATTAACTTCTTATGTGATTTACCTTCAAGCCGGTAAATTACATGGATTAATTGTTCTCTTCTGCCTGTTCCTCTGTCAGAGTAAATACCTGTCTCTTACGAGCCATCTCATCACTTGCCAGATATTCGTCATAGGTAGTGATCTTATCAATCAGCTGGCCGTTTACGATCTCCATAATACGGTTTGCTGTGGTCTCAACGATCTGATGGTCACGGGAGGAGAAAATAAGAACTCCCTGGAACTTCACAAGACCATTATTCAGTGCGGTAATCGACTCCATGTCCAAATGGTCCGTCGGCTCATCAAGCATCAGAACATTGGCACCGGAAATCATCAGCTTGGAAAGCATACAGCGCACCTTTTCTCCACCGGATAACACCTTCACTTTCTTAACACCGTCTTCACCGGCAAAAAGCATACGTCCAAGGAAGCCTCGTACATAGGTGGCATCCTTTTCCGGGGAATACTGGGTCAGCCAGTCAACGATGGTATCATCGTTGTCAAATTCAGCCGTATTATCCTTTGGGAAATAACACTGGGAAGTGGTAAGCCCCCACTTGTAATCGCCTTCATCCGGCTCCATCTCTCCTGCAAGAATCTTAAAGAGAACTGTCTTTGCAAGTTCGTTAGGCCCTACCAAAGCCACCTTATCTTCACGGTTTAAGGTGAAAGAGATGTTATCAAGGATCTTCACACCGTCAATGGTCTTTGATAAGTTATTGACGGTCAGCACTTCGTTTCCAATCTCACGGGCGGGACGGAAATCAATGTATGGGTATTTACGGCTGGAAGGCTTGATGTCATCCAGCTCGATCTTTTCTAAGGCACGCTTTCTGGAAGTCGCCTGCTTTGACTTGGAAGCATTGGCGGAGAAACGCTGGATAAAGTCCTGCAGTTCCTTCATCTTCTCTTCCTTCTTCCGGTTTGCTTCCTTCATCTGCTTTACCATAAGCTGACTGGATTCATACCAGAAATCATAGTTTCCGGCATAAAGCTGGATCTTGCTGTAATCAATGTCCGCAATGTGGGTGCAGACTTTATTTAAGAAATAGCGGTCATGGGAAACCACGATCACCGTATTTTCAAAGTTTATCAGGAACTCCTCCAACCATGCAATCGCATCTAAATCCAGGTGGTTGGTCGGCTCGTCCAACAAAAGAATATCCGGATTGCCAAACAGGGCTTGTGCAAGAAGCACCTTTACCTTTTCCGCACCGTTTAATTCTCTCATGGTTTTATAGTGCAGATCGGTTTCTATCCCAAGACCATTTAAAAGGTTTGCTGCATCGGATTCCGCCTCCCAGCCGTTCATCGTAGCGAATTCGCCTTCCAGCTCTGCTGCCTTGATGCCGTCCTCGTCGGTAAAGTCTTCCTTCATATAGATGGCATCCTTTTCCTTCATGATCTCATAAAGTCTGGTATTTCCCATGATAACGGTGTCCAGTACCTGGAAGTCATCGTATTTGAAATGATCCTGCTTTAAGAAGGAAAGTCTCTGTCCTGGTGTAATGACGATGTCACCGGCTGTAGGCTCCAGTTCACCGGAAAGAATCTTAAGGAATGTGGATTTTCCAGCACCGTTGGCACCGATCATACCATAGCAGTTTCCCTCAGTAAACTTAATGTTTACATCTTCAAACAAAGCTTTCTTCCCGATTCTTAATGTTACGTTATGTGCACTAATCATCTTAAATTTCCTTTCTGTGATCTGCTTATGAAAAAACCATAAAAAAAGGGTCTATAGACCCTTCCGCTGTCATCTCTCTTATTTTACATGAAAATCCCGAATTTGCAAGCCTTTTATCAAAAAAGCCTTGGTTATCCGGGATTTCCTGGGGTATTACTTTCTCTTATTTGGCAGCTTCTACCTTCAGAGGAAAATTAGAAGCGCTTCCTGCATCATATTTGACCGTCACATAAGTAACCTTCACGTTTGCTCCGCTTCCGTTGCTGTCATCTGCGGCCTTTCCAAGTACATCGGAATCCAGACCTTCTGCATTGTCTTTCATAAAGCCCATCTCCGTTCCGGATTCGGTCTTGATGGTAAAGGTGCTCATGGCCTGGTCTGTCACGATTCCTGTGACTTCCTGCACTTTCATGCTCTCCTGGGCATCTAACACAAGTAAGATCTTCGCATTCTTGGCATCATCACCGGAGATTTCCCCTTTATAAACCACGGAAACCTCTACTCCATCTTCAAGCGCATAGGAAGTCTCTACTGCCACACGGTCTAAATCAAGGGTAGTCTCTGCTTTCCCATTCAATACGGTGATCTGATCCATGTTGTCGGTAACATTTACCACCTTGCCGGTCAGGATTTTAAATTCCTCTGTTTCGCCGGGAGCTTCTGTGCTTACCTCAGCCGAGGTTCCTGAACTCTGAACCGGAGCCGATGTCCCGGTTGTTTCTTTATTAACAGCTGATCTTCCACAGGCCGTAAAGACAAGGGCCGAACAGATAAGCAATGCTGCCATCCATGTTTTTTTCATAAACTTCCCTTCTTTCTTTTATGCTTCAACGATGATTGCGATTTCAGTATACCATCCGATTGTGAAAAATCTTTTTCTTTTTTCTTAAATTTTCCAATTTCTACAAGATTTCATTATACCTGCCCAAAAAACTCTGTGTGCGGACATTGATGGAAGAGAACACTTCCTCCGGTGTCCCTTCCTCCACGATGACTCCGTCTGCCATAAAGATGACCCGGTCGGAGATATCTCTGGCAAAGGCCATCTCATGGGTGACGATGACCATGGTGATCTGAAGCTCTGCCAGGGATTTAATGACCTTTAAGACCTCTCCTGTCAGTTCCGGGTCCAAAGCGGAGGTAGGCTCATCAAAGAATAAGATCTTGGGATGTAAAGCCAAAGCCCTGGCAATCGCCACACGCTGG
Organism: Lacrimispora sinapis; assembly: GCF_043633585.1. Lineage (NCBI taxonomy): Bacteria > Bacillati > Bacillota > Clostridia > Lachnospirales > Lachnospiraceae > Lacrimispora > Lacrimispora sinapis. Next base: position 3,642,643 of record NZ_CP141832.1, read on the forward strand.
CACTGACCGCCGGAAAGCTGGCAGGGATATGCCTCTGCCTTGTCTTCCAGTCCCATTTTCTGAAGCAGCTTTATGGCTTCTGCCTTGACTTCCTCCTTGTTTCGCTTCTGCACATGAACCGGAGCATCAATCACATTGTTCATCACCGTCATATGAGGGAATAAATGAAAGTTCTGGAATACCAGCCCGTAATATTTCTGAATCCGGCGCAGCACGTCTTTGGCTGCGTAGACGGAATTTCCCTCTGTTCCGGAATATGCTGCTTTTTCGCCCAGATAAATGAGCTCCCCCTGGTCCATCTGCTCCAGCATGGCAGCACATCGTAAGAGGGTGGATTTCCCGGAACCGGAGGGACCGATGATGGAGACAATCTCCCCCTCTTTTACGGACAGGGAAATATCCTTTAAAACCTCCTGGCCGTTAAATGATTTTTTCACGTGGTTCATTTCCAGTAAATACATCTCGGTCCTCCTACTCATAATAATTCATCCGTTTTTCTAAGGATTCCATCCCGACTGCAACGATCAAGTTAAAGACATAGTAAAAAAGTCCTGCTGCCACAAAGGGAATCAGGCTCGTCTGGGAAGAAGCCAGCGCTTTTGCCACGGCAAACATCTCCAGGACGCTGATGGTAAATGCTAAAGAGGTATCCTTTACCAGCGTGATCACCTCATTGGTGACAGAAGGAAGAATCCGTTTGACCACCTGAGGAAATATAATGCGGAAAAAAGTCTGGGACTTTGTATAGCCAAGCAGCCTGGCGGCCTCATACTGGCCCGCAGGCATGGACTGGATGCCGCTTCTGTAAATCTCCGCAAAATACGCCGCATAGTTGATGACAAATCCGATAAACGCAGCATAAAGGCGGTAATCATTCCCCACCTTTATACCGAATAAGTTATATGGACCGAAATAAACCACCATCAGCTGAAGCATCAGGGGCGTTCCTCTCATGACTGAAATATAGAATTTAACAATGGCCTTTATGACCGGGTTCCTTGACATCCTTCCAAAGGAAACCAATAGTCCCAGGGGAAGCGAAAAGATCAGGGTCACCACAAAGATCTGAATGCTGACCCACATCCCCCCTGCCAGTTGTGATAGTATCTGTATGAAAGTCATGATTACTCCTCCAATTACGTTCTTTTATTTTGCAACAGTGGTAACATCCTTGCCAAACCACTGTTCTGAAATCTTCTTTAAGGTGCCATCGGCTGCCATGGCTTCTAACTGCTCCTGAACCTGATCTCTTAACTTCTCATTTCCCTTTTTAAAGCCTACTCCGTACTCTTCGGCAGATAAGGATTCTTCCAGGATCACAAAATCAGCTTTTCTCTGTTCAATCTGGTAGGCGGCTACGATTACATCCATGGCAACGGCATCCACTGCGCCCATTTCCAGATCCATAAATGCGGTGTTGTAATCCGGAGTGGTCTGTAAGGTCTTAAACGTATTCAATAAGGTCTCATCTTCCTTTAAGGCTTTTTCTGCGGAAGAATCGGCCTGGACTTCAACGATCTTTCCGGACAGGTCCCCAAGGGTCTGAATTCCGGAGTCCTTAGCTACCACAAATACCTGGCTGTTTTTCATATAGGGTTTTGTCCAGGTGTAGCCGTCTTCCCGCCCGTTCATGGTAAATCCGTTCCAGATGCAGTCGATATTTCCTGATTCCAGCTCCATATCCTTGGCATCCCAGCCGATTGGCTGTGCCACAAACTTCTTCCCCAGGCGGTTTGCCACTTCCTTTGCCAGATCCAGGTCAAAGCCGGTGTATTCTCCATTGTCCCCTACAAATCCCATAGGCGGGAAATCCTGATCAAAGCCTACCGTAAAGGTTTCTTCCCCATCGCCTGCCTTTGCTGCACCGGACTCTTCGGAGCCTGACTCTTTGGTTTCCCCGGCCTGGTCTGCCGGTGCTGTCTCCTGCTTTGAAGAGCAGCCGCTCAGTAACGCCAGTACACTCAGTGCTGCTGCCATTTTTATCATTATTTTTTTCATCCTTGTATCCTCCTCGTTAATTTCATGTGTTACCATGGTAGCATAGTAAAGTGTTTCTGTAAAGCAAAAAGTTTACACAAAGAAAAAAATATGATTGAATTTAACAGCATATCTGAAAACCCCTCAAAAACATTTAAAGAAAAACAACTGCAAGCAGTAAAATAAGGAAAACGGCTGCGCCTCCGATCAAAAACAGGGAGGAAGCCGGTACCGGTCCTCTATCAGGCTTGTTTTCCGGTTCTGCGAACATGCCCCAGGGACTTAATTCCAGAACTCCAAACGGCATTCCGTTTTGGTCCTGGCCATTTAGAAAGGTTTGGAATTCCCTGAAATCACGCTCTATCTGACGTTTTCCCTCCTTCCAGTCCTCTATGGCATCTTTTTTGCCCTTAGAGAAAAAGAACGAGGATTCGTCCCCATCCCTCAACCCTTCCTTTTTCTTTAAAAACTGCCGGTATGCATGGCGCATGCCTTTGTTTACCGTCTCCTGCAAGTCTTTTGTAGTCTGATAAAGATTCATCAGATAATAAAAGATTTTATATGCCTCCTTGGGTTGAAAGGACTGCCGTCTGCCTTCCAAACCCCTGCTTCTGTTTGCAATCCTCTGATCCTGTTCCTGTATGTAGAAGTCAATCATCCGGTCAATGGAATCCCTTAAATCCGAAGCCAGCCCCTTATCAATGCCGGAATACATACCAAAAGCCAGGGATTTCATAGCCATTAACGCAGCAAGAAACCCGTACAGCTCTTCACTTCCCCCGGATAAGGCAGATGCACCTAGCAAGTTGCCGGAATGATTCATGTATGCGGCAAAACGCTCTGCAAGAGCAAGGTCCGCCGGAGTATAGAGGTTCTTTTCCGCCATTGGGGAAATGGATACCTTGGCACCGAAGACCTTTTCGCTTTCCGCTCCCTTTCTGTTCTTTCCATCAATGACCGATATGTAAGCTTCCTTTAACATCCGCCTGGAATATCCTGCATCGTTTTTGATCCGCCCTTCGCCGGCGGGCTGATAGATGATTCCCTGTTCTCCCTGGTTCTCGGATTTATTGACGGGAATCCTTATGCCACCCTGTCCCTCTTCCATGGCTTCCGCCCCTTTAAGAACGCCTTTAAAAACCTGCTCAAGCTCCCGTTCGCTCAGGGCATTGCCTGTCACGTTGTAATAGAGGGCGGCTCTTAGTGCATTTCTGGCACTCTGAGAGCCAAAATTCTGAAGCAGGGCTTCCAACTCTCCCAGGCTGACATTCAGAAGCTTTGCAAGGAGGTCCGGAACCATCTCTTCCAAAGCCGAAAGTTTTCCCTGCCTCTCTCCTTCTGAAGTATGCTCCAAAATGGCAAGCAGCAGTTCTTTGTAGATAACAGTAAGGTCCCTCAGCTCGTCTGCCAGCTCTCTTTCCGGGGACGGAATCCAGCTTTTGATGGTTTTCCAGGCCAGGTCCGGGTCCGAATCGTCTTCCTGCCCTTCCTTATAATGTCCACTTTCATCGGAGACAGAGGCCCTATCCCTGGAGGAATCAGCCTCTTTGGGCGGCTCTGCCCCGGCTTCCCCGGCTTTTTCCATAGAGGTCTTGGCCGTTTCCCCTATGTCCTTTATAAACTCAATCTCAGCCTCAATGGTCCCTTTTCTTACGGCCCGCTCCATGGCCTGGGGCAAGTCTCCGGCCAGCTGGTCCTGTACCTTGATTTCCATATCCATTGTCCTCACTGGTATTTTCAGAACGTATATATTTCGGGGCTAAGAATCAGTCCTTTTCATCCTGAAATACGATCTTTCCATTGCAGATGGTATACTTTACCTTTCCAAACAGGGACTCTCCGGTAAATGGGGAGTTGGAGGACTTAGAGGCATATTCCCCTACGACCCATTCCTCATTGGGATCGAAGATCACAAGGTCCGCAGCACTTCCTTCCTTTATCCCGTCAAATGGCAGCCGGTAAAGCTTTGCAGGATTGCGGCTCATTTTTTCCATCAGCTCCATCATGGTTAAATGACCGGCACGCACCAGATTGGTCACACCCAGGGCTAAAGCCGTCTCCAGGCCAAGGATGCCGCTGGGAGCCTGAGTAAAGTCCCTGGCCTTTTCCTCCGCACTGTGAGGTGCATGGTCTGTCGCAATAATATCAATGCTTCCGTCCTTTAACCCCCGGATAATGGCCTGTCTGTCCGCTTCCGTCCGCAGGGGCGGATTCATCTTCGCCAGAGTCCCATGCTTTAATACGGCTTCTTCTGTCAATGTGAAATGATGAGGCGTTACCTCCGCATACACATCTGCCCCTAATTCCTTGGCGAACTTTACCATCTTTACAGAAGCGGCGGAACTGATATGCTGGATATCCACTGCAGCTTTGGTATGAAGGGCAATCATTAAATCCCTGGCCACCAGACTGTCCTCCGCAACAGCCGGGGAACCATAGATTCCAAGCTGTTCGGATACCCTTCCGTGGTTGATCCCGTTATTTACTATAAAAGACGGATCTTCTTCGTGAAAGCTTAAAGGCACATCAAGTCCGGCTGCCCGTTCCATGGCTTCCTTTACAAGCTTTGTGTCGAGAAGAGGGATTCCGTCATCCGTAAATCCAGCCGCACCGTTGGCTTTTAATTCCTCCATATCCGTCAGCTCCAGCCCTTTCATTCCCTTGGAAACCGCAGCAACAGAAAGTACGTTGATCCCAGTCTTTTTGCCTTCCCTAAGCACATATTTTAATGTCTCTGTGTTATCTACAGGAGGTCTGGTGTTGGCCATACAAACCACTGTGGTAAATCCGCCCTTGGCTGCCGCTCTGGCCCCCGTCTGGATATCTTCTTTATAAGTAAGTCCGGGATCACGGAAATGAACATGAACATCAATCAGTCCCGGAGCCACCACATAGCCGGACGCGTCAATTACCACATCCTCTTTGGAAACCCTGAATTCCAGCCCTTTGCCGATGGCCGCAATTTTCCCGTCAGCAAGGCAGATATCCACCGTTTTCTCCGATTGATCCGCCGGGTCTATGACGTGTGCATTTCTAATCCATATCATTTTATATTCTCCCTTTCTTTTCTCTCATCCGTTTGTAACGGCTTTTTTACAAATTTAAAAAATCCCTGAGGCAGTTCAAACACAAATACAATGCCCAGCACAATGGCAACCGCAACCTTTAACGCCATAAATCCCGTTCTTGCCGCCAATGCCAGCTGATCGGTCACAATATAATAGGCAGTCCAGTATAAACCTGCCCCCGGCACCAGAGGAAAAATACCGGATATTAAAAATATGGTGACCGGGCACCGTTTTCCCACCGCAAACATTCTGGACAATAAAATGACCACGATCGTGGCAATCAGCGCGGAGGCCGGAGCCGTCAACCAATTCAACAGCACCGCATAAACGATCCATCCGGAGCCGCCGATAAAGCCGCAGTAAGGATAATAAACGGTAGGTACACCAAACAGCAGGGAAAAGGAAACGGTTCCGATGACAGCCGCCCCGGTCTCAAGCAAAAGGCTCATAAAAGCGTACCTCCTATCAGCTGATGGATTACACCAAACACCATTCCCACCCCTATGGCAATGCTGAAAAACACCAACAGGGCATCCAGCATCCGGACCGAACCGGAGATGTAATCCCCGTCTGCGATATCCCGGATGGCATTGGTAAACGGCACACCCGGAATCAAAGGCATGATGGAGCCGATGATCATATAATTGAGATGTTCTCCTATTTTCAGAAGATAAAATGTGGTGCAGGCAAAGGTGACAAGGGCACCGCCGCCGATGTTTCCCACGATTTTTGAAAGACGTGGAGCGCTTATAAATATCACATACAGATACAGTAAGATCCCTGTCAGGAAAGCGGCTCCGCTGTCCCTTAAATTTCCGCCGAAAAGATAGCAGAAGCAGGCGCTCCCCACACCCGAGGCAACGATCTGCATGGTCTTTGATTTCCCAGGCATGACCCTTATCTCTTTCAGGCGGCGTTTCACTTCCTCTAAATCTACGGACCCAGCTTCAATTTCCCTGGATAATTGGTTCACAGCCGCCACCCGGTCTAAGTGGGTTCCACTCACCGGAATGTGCTGGACCTTTGCAAAAATCTCCTCCCGCTCATTGCCGGCAGTTGTAAAAATTCCGTTGCTGAGGACAAAGGAATTGCCGGATTCAATTCCATAGTAGCGGCAGATCCGCTCCATGGTCTCCTCCACCCGGAAAATCTCCGCCCCATTCTCTAACAGGATGTCTCCTGCCTGCATGGCAGCATCAAGAACCTCCTTGGGGTCGATTGCCGCCTTTTTATCCCCCGCTTCCCTATGATCCAGAACTTTTGTCTGGTCTTTTTCATGTTCCATTGCCGCCAGTCTCCTACCCGATTAAAAAGCTCTCTCCGTCCTCCCGGATCTGAACGATCCGGTCCCGGTACGGGCCTGACACTTCCATGTCTATCAGTTTCCTTATAACGGAAAAATCACCCCAGCAGTGCATGGGAAATGCATGGCTGACTTTGGTCTTCCGCATAAATTCATCAAAGCCAAGATAAAAAGCGTTCTCCTGTCTTGGGTCCAAAGGCAGAAAGGCTGCATCAATGCACATCCCCTTCATCTTGTCCACTTCCTCCGTATAACGCTTTGCCATGGTCTCATTCCAGTCTCCCGGCTCTCCTTCCCAATACCAGTTGTTCAAATCCCCGGCATGGTAAAGCACCCGCCCTTCGGCTTTTACAAGAAAGGCAACGCCTTCATCGGTGGAGCAAAAGGTAAGGACCTTCATATCCGCTTCCCCTTCATCAAAAGATCGTTCCGTGATCCTCCCATCCGCAAACCGGAGTCCAAGCTCCTCCCCCGGTTTCATGGAAGTGATATCCTCCAATCGTTCTTTGGGCAGACGGCTTCTCCAGATATCATCCGAGAAAATAAATCTGGTATTTTCATGTTCCTTTCTAATATCCAAAACCTTTTCTGAATAATGGTCCCCGTGCCGGTGGCTTGCAAATACCAAAAGGGGCTTATCCTTTCTGATTTCCGGCAGAGTGCCTTCCGTATAGTCAAACAGCAAAGTCATTGTTTCCAGTTCCGCTAAAAATGAGCTGTGGTGGATATAATGGATCTTCATAAGAACAGGCCTCCTTTATTTGGCTGATTGAAAAAATTATATCACAATAACCGTCCATCTGCATAGCATTTGAGCACAAAAAAAGACGAGGACAATTGTCCCCGCCCCAGAAATAAAAATTCCTGATTGATCCGGTTATGTACGGATTAGTTAGCTGCTGTTGTAGTCTCAGCTTCTGCAGATGTTTCAGACTCAGACTCAGAATCAGCTGCTTCAGAGGAAGCATCTTCGCTGTTAGCTTCTTCAGAAGATTCTTCTAATGTAGTCTCTTCTTCAGTTGTTGTAGTTTCTTCTGTTGTAACTGCTTCTGTTGTAGCTTCTGTTGTTACTTCTGTTTCAGTAGCTGCTGTTGTTTCTTCTGTCTTGCTTCCGCATGCAGAGATGGTTGCCATTGCTAATACAGCTACGCCTGTAAGTACGAGTTTCTTTGTTGTTAATTTCATAATAATTCTCCTCCTTGCGACCTACATAGGTTGTCTTTTTTTAGTATGCTGCCGCGACCTAAGGTTGTCCTATGACCCTCAGGTCGAGTCCCAGTTTAACACCTTAGGATTACAAAGTCAATGACCTTTTCATGATTTTTTTCTTAATTAAAATCAGGGGAATTCTTAAAAATTATTACAAAGGCAGTTGGGATACAGAAGAATCTTTTTATGAATTTATACACTTGAAGCAAGTGTTTTTTTCGTAGTTTTAATTTTGTCTACTTAAAAAGTGCAATATTTTATCTATATATAATCATAAATTTTTGTAAATAATATATAAATAGTTTTCCTTTTTATGGAAATTTATAACCCAATATCATACCATTTTTCAATCATACGCACTCTTTTCTTGTTCGGTACAGAACCATAAATGAGCACCGTATTCCTGTGTTTCTTGTTTCCATGGAGCCCCGAAAGAGATCATTGTTGTCCATTGCAGATAAAGCAAGGACCTGATATACTAAAACTATCAATATAATTATGGTGGAAATCCAAATTGACAGGAGGAATTTTGTATGCTGAAAGACCTGGTTACTAAAAGCCGCACGTTCCGGCGTTTTTATGAGGACGTAACCATATCAACCGAGGAATTAAAAGAACTGGTGGAGCTTGCCAGATATATTCCCTCAACCGCCAACTCCCAGGCACTTAAATTCCGGCTCTGCAATTCGCCGGAGGAAACAGAAAAAGTATTTGATACCCTTGGCTGGGCCGGTGCCCTGAAAGACTGGGATGGTCCGGAAAAAGGAGAACGGCCTTCCGCTTACATAATTATACTATGTGATTTATCACTCGGCAAAAACAAACTATATGATGATGGAATTGCGGCACAGACTATCATGCTGGGAGCTGCCGAAAAAGGCTACGGAGGCTGTATCCTGGGGAATGTGCAAAGAAACCGTCTGGCGGAAGCTCTAAATATTGATACTGCCAGGTATTCCATTGATTTGGTTCTGGCCCTTGGGAAGCCGAAAGAGAACGTGGTTCTTGTGCCGATGAAAGAAGATGGGGATGTGCGGTATTACAGGGATGAAAATCAGGTGCATTACGTTCCGAAGAGAAATCTTGAGGATTTAATCGTTTAAGTGGGATCAAACAATGATCAGCCGGTCTATGAAATTTACAGCCGGCTGATCGTTGACTTTCTTTCGCTTTCATAAGAAACCTAAAATCTTTGTCCGCATTTCGGGCAGTATTCAAAGTCTTCTGCCGTTTCATAACCGCAGCTTGTACACTTCTTTCTGTTCCATTCTGAAGTTCTTTTTCCAGGCTCTATGATGGTTAGATCCTGTTCTGTAATTGCTACGGTTTCTCCCTTGCTTACTCGTTTCCCTTTTTCCGGGTTCAGCTCATAGAGCGTGTTACAGCACGACGTTTGAACGTAATATCGACGGTCCCATTTGAAAATGGGGATAAAGAAAACGCTGAAATAGCTGTAGGTCATGAAAACCTGATACCTGCCGTAGCCTCCGCACTGGCTGCAGATTACGGTCCTGGCATAATCAAATTGTTTTCTGCCTTGGCTGATGCCGCATATGAAAAACATAGGTCACCTCTCCTGATAAACTGCTTATTAATATAATAACCGCTTTTCACTCAATCTATTTTTTAGTTTAAACAGATCCATCAACAAAAGTTCATAGAAACACATGTATATATTGGTACTGTTATTTGGGATTATATTTTTATGTATGGCATTACATACTTAGAATTAAGACAAAACTGATTTTATATAGATATTTTTCTTTATAACTGCATCAATGAATCTTGCCAAATTTTCACACCGACCGCCTGTACTCTGATACAATCCAATTACAGCCATAATACGAGTCAGGCAGCCAACCTGTGAATTTTTCTATCCCTTTATCCATCTAACAACTCTTTAAAAGTACAGCCAGATGAGCCAGACTATTTCCATGATTGTTAAAATCTTGAATTACTTTATTAAAGAGGCTGCGATTATGCCCCAATTTACGAAAGAACACACTGCAGCAATGAATCATGTCTTCCTCCGTGCTACCCGCTTCCAAATAAGTACTAAGAGAAACCTTTACCATACTATATACCCATATAAAATACAGGTAATTTTCCCATAAGCTTTTTTCCATATCCCTAAAAGGAATATTGGCATAAAACATATAAGTAACCATAACATTCTCAAGGAAATATTCTTTTCCTTGAATCCACTCTTTAAACTGATCTTTGCAGTTGTGATAAAGCTCTTTTTCAATCTTAAAAGAATAGTTATCCTCTGAGGTATTATTTAAAACAGCGTTGGCATCCAGGTTCAATCTTTTACAAATGCATTCCATAACCCGACTGTAATAAGGATCATCCCCATTTAGATATATTAACCCGGTCAAGACACTATAATAAACAGACAGGGTGTTATCCACCTTAATGCCCTGAAGCATTCCAAGTACCTCTCCCTGTTCCAATTCCTTTAAAAACTGGTCAATATATACAGGAATATCACTGCATCTTTCCTCTGCCTCTAATTCATCTATACGGCGCATAGCCATGCCCAATAGCAGCAAGCGATCTTCCAAGGAGATTTCTTCAAGCTGAAGTAATATAATAAAAAGAGTTTGAATGTCATAGTAATATTTTAAAACAGGACGTTGTCTTTTCTTATTCTGATTGACATAACTTCCATATCCGAACTTAGGGGGAAACGTCTTTTTTTCATTATTTAAAAGAACCCCGTCTTTTTCCTCCATAAGCAGCTCCAGAACCTTTTCACAGCCCAGGGACATGGAACACTCCACCTGATCAAGATAGCGATGAGATTGCCTGGGAAAGGACTGACAGGTGTTTGAGAGTATGGTGTATCCATATTTCTTTTGAGCCTGACAAAGCCCTTCTTCTGTCAGCATAGGACATTTATTTTCTTCGTCCAAAATAAATTTCGCATAATTGGATTCCGTCTTTTTATCTGGGGAGTATATTTCTATGGTCTTATCCCACGCATCTCGTCCCACAACCTTTTTCTTCCGCCAATTGCGATATTTTTCCCTTGACATGGAAATCTCCCAACACTGACAGCAATTATAGGAACAATCCCCGCCTTTGCACTGAAAGCGGTCATACCAGGAAGGCTTTAAAACATCTAGTTTTTCCATCATTGTCTCCATCATTTTATAAATCTATAATTTAAAAAATGGATGGACCTAAGTCCATCCATAAAAGGTAAATAAATTACTTTAATAACTGAAGAACACCCTGAGGTACCTGATTTGCCTGAGCAAGCATAGCCTGAGATGCCTGAACAAGAATGTTGTTCTTTGTATAAGACATCATCTCTTTTGCCATATCAACGTCACGGATACGGCTCTCAGCTGCTGTCATGTTCTCAGTTGTTACGCTTAAGTTATTGATCGTATGCTCTAAACGGTTCTGAAGAGCACCAAGGTCACCACGAGTATCGGATACGGTGTTGATTGCATTTTTAATTACCTGAACAGCATCTGCTGCTGAATCCTGTGTAGCAACACTTATACCAGTTAATCCTAATCCCTTTGTACTCATAGCTGAAATGTTAACATCAAGCTTATTATGAGATTCTGATGACTCACCGATCTGAAGAGTAAGAGCTTTTCCTGCTCCCTTTACCGTTGCATCACTAGTAACTCCAGCATTAGCAACACTATCATCAGCGAAAACGACCTTTTCACTTAACTTTACTTTAAGATCACCCAGTGCTTCAAAATCAGCTTTACTGCTTCCTTTACGTGCATCTTCCAATGCCTTATTAATATCAGACTGTGTGATCTCATCACCTTTTTTACCGCTGATTGTAATTGTGACTTCATTTTTGTCAGCACCGCCGATTGTAGCTGTTGCTTTAGCAGCACCAGCAGCTGCTGTTGCGATTATTACTTTTGTTCCTTCTTTCGCTCCAACAACATCAAATGAAAATTCATTTGTTTTTAAAGCAGTTGCATCTGTATCTGCTAAAGTTTTAGTTGCTTTTGCACTGCCATCTAAGTTACCGCTAAGCAAAGCAATACCATTAAAATTAGTACCTGTAGAAATACGGTCAATTTCTGTAGTCAGGGACTTCATTTCTTTCTGAAGGTTTTCTCTATCTACGGAATCCTGGTATGTACCATTTGCAGACTGCTGAGCCAATTCAACCATACGGTTTAGCATGGAGTGAACTTCTGTTAAAGCGCCTTCTGCTGTCTGAACTAAAGAAATACCATCGTTAGCATTCTTTGTTGCAGTCTCAAGACCTGTGATCTGTGCTCTCATCTTCTCAGAAATAGCAAGACCTGCTGCATCATCACCTGCACGGTTGATTCTGTAACCGGAAGATAACTTCTCCAGGTTCTTGGATACGGTACCGTTATTGTTTGTTAAGTTTTTGTAAGAATTTAATGCTGCGATATTGTGCTGAATTCTCATTTGTATTACCTCCTTGAATTATGACGGGGACTTCCCTGTCCCCCTATTTTTTTATCTATTTCAAACCTGTCATTCGGGCCCTGAGCAACAGGCTGAAACCTTAATTTGATGCCATAGGATCCTTTTTCAAACAACAAAGGACCGATATGGAGAAAAGTTTGTCCGAACAATGGATACTGCAAAGTAGCGGAAAGAACTTTCTAATTGCTATATCGTCATATCTGAAGTTTTCATAAGAGTTTTTTTTTAATTTCTATCATATTTTTTTGCGGCTGCGGAATGGAATACAAAAACAGTTCTTCAGCCCGCTGCGCCCCCCTTATTACTACACAGTGAAAGGGCACTGCCCCATGACCAAAGACCAACGTCATGATGCAATGCCCTTTTTTGTACAATCATCTTACTATCTTTCTGCTCTAGCCTCTGAATTACCATAAAATGTAAGCAGATATAAACCTGAAATTCCCACCAGGCCATACACGATCCTGGTAATCCATGTCATGCTGCCGAAAATAAATGATACCAGGTCAAAATTGAAGAATCCAATGAGTCCCCAGTTTACTGCGCCGATAATGGCAATGGTCAGAGCTGTGTAATTCAATGCTTTATTTCCCATGGCACTACCTCCTTTTCTTTCTTATTATGGAGCTGCCCGATGGTTTTTATACATTATTTTCCCAAATTATCAATGCGGGTTCTTAATTCATCTTCCCGGTCTTTGAATAAAAGCCTTTCGTTGTACTGATAATACCTCTCGCACTCGTATTCTTTCAAAAATTTCACGCTGTAATACCCGGTATTCAGCTCGGTCACGAATACTACCATTTCCTGCCCGTCCATAAAGGCGGCTTCCATAAAATCAAAGGCGTATTCCAGGGTTTTTCCGGCATCCGCTAAGAATGTTTCGTATTTGGCCGTTTCTTCTGCAAAAAGTTCCCGGAGCTTGTCCCAGGAAGCCTGATCATTCAGGTCATCTCCGTTTCGGAGGGTTTCTTCGTATTTTAAAAGAAGGGCTTCCACATCCCGGCACAAATAATCCTCCCGCCGGTTGATGAGTCCGGCCTCCCGTTTTTTATCCCAGGTTTCCTTCCAGGAACTTCTTAAATCAGACAGGCGTTTGATCATGGAGTCCGATTCCACGTCATTTAGGTCCGGGCTGATCTTTTTAAGCTCGTCCATAAGAAGGGCCGTCCGGTCTCCCTGATCGGCTACCCTGCGGAAATGCTGTGAAAGTCTGGAAAGCAGAAGTCCGATTACGTTTAATTTTTCATCAAACGGGGCCCGGCTTAATTTATTGCACAGGCTTTCCCGGATGGTGCCGGATAAGATTTCTTCGATCTGGTAATCCTCACGATATTTGTAGTATAGCTCCAGATAATTGGTGAAATCCTTGGCAATCCTTGGAAATTGAATGTATTCCCCAACGACGTCCCGATCCGCCTTCTTATCCAGGCGTTCGTAAATCTGGATAAACCGGGATAAATCCTCCCAGCCTCTGGGAGTGGCAAAAAATTTGCCGTCTACCGTGGTTTCGATGCGGCAGAAGTGCTCCGGTTTGGTGTTCAGATAGGAGATCACAGCCGGATGCAGATCATTTTCATAGGCATAGGCCTTCCATACTTCAAAATCAGGTTCTACGTGAATCAGCTTAATTCGGTCCAAGGTCACCACATCAAAATCCCGGACGGACTTGTTGTATTCCGGGGGATTTCCAGCGGTTACGATGACCCAGCCTTCGGGAATCTTATGGTTTCCAAAGGTTTTATACTGGAGGAACTGAAGCATGGTAGGTGCCAGGGTTTCGGAAACACAGTTGATCTCATCAATAAACAAAATCCCTTCCTTCAAACCGGTGGTCTCCATCTTTTCATAGACCGATGCAACGATCTCACTCATGGTGTATTCGGTCACCCGGTAGGTTTCATTTCCAAATTCCTTATCAAGAATAAAGGGAAGGCCCACGGCACTCTGGCGGGTATGATGGGTTATGGTATAAGCCACCAGTCCTATTTTACATTCCCTTGCTACCTGTTCCATGATCTGGGTTTTTCCCACTCCGGGAGGTCCCATGAGAAAAATGGGTCTCTGGCGCAAGGACGGGATCTCATAAGAGCCGTAGGCATCCTTTAACAAATAGGCTTCAATGGTGTTTTTTATTTCTTCTTTTGCTCGTTTTATATTCATGGCAGTTTCTCCTGTTATGAAACATTTAAATCCTCTTCCGTCAGTATCACTTTCATGGCCCAGCTTGGGACTGAGATATCTTCATACTGGTCTTCCATAAAAACAAAGGCCGTATCATAAGGGGGCATGGTGACCGGATAGATACCTTTCCCGTCGGTGAAATACAGCAGTCCGCGGAGTTTTTTAAAGACTCCCCTGTTTATCATGCCGTTTACATATTCAAAGGCTGGCCGAAAATCGGTTCCTCCAAACCCGGACAAGGTAAAATGTTCCATATAATCTTCCATTTCTTTTTTACTGGTTATGGTCACATCCGATTGGATTGCTTCGTCGCACTGGATGATATGGATATTGACCTTTCGGAAATAGCTTTCCGATTCTCCCAACACTCCATAGGTTTCTTCCAAAAAACGCCTCACCAAATCCCCGGATACGGACATGGAGGTATCAATGACGATGACGAAATCTTCAATTTTAAATACTTCTCTGGTCTCTAACGGCTCGATCAGGGGCATTCGTTTATAAAGGGTCATGCCGTACGTATAAAAGATGGGGTCAAAGGAATCCGGATCAATCTCAGCCTCTTCCCGAAGGACAGCAAACTTTTTTAAAAAGCTTTTGTAATCATACCGTTCCCGGTTTTCTGCCTTCACCTGTTCCAGAAGATTTTTGCCGGACTTGGCATCCTCTTCTCCAAAGGACTCCATCTCCGTCTCCATCTTTTCCCGCATTTCCTGCCACTGATTCTGCCGTTCCATCCGGACCCTGGGGTATTCCTCCTGATCCCACAGTTCATGGCTGTCCACATAAAATTCTGCCGCCATTATGCTGATCTGTTCGGGTGTCAAGTCCATTTCCTTTAAATCCTTGTAGATTCCTTCTGCGGTAAAAACCTTCCGCTTTGCCGCGATTTTCCCGTAGACCTCTCTTCGGTAGGGGGACTGATGGCGGTAAACCGATTTCACATAGAAGCTGTCTAAGATGGACTCGATGGCAATGTCGCTTGCAATATCCCAGAGGACCTTTTCCCGGCTGCCCATCTCACTCAAATGGCAGAAAAGGCAATGAAACAGCATATGCAGATAAGCCCGGTTTATGAGGATGCGGCTGCTCTTATACATGGCAAACAAAAGGTCTGGCTGATAATAGATCACATAGCCGTCAGTGGCAAGCCTTTTTCCGGTTCTGTCCGCTTCAAATACAAAGCTGCTGAGTGCCACATCCAGGTACCTAAAATTCAGATATAACTCGTTGCGGGCATTCATTAAAATGCTGTGTCCCACTTTTACTTCTTCCAGTTCCTGCAGCTGCCTTTCTTTTACGGGATCGACCATAATCCACCTAACCTTTCCTGACTCATCTATTTATAGGGAAAAGGTCCTTTTTTTCGCCGGAAATCTGCGTCGCCTTAAATCCATTAAGTTGCTTAACAGCTCCGGTTTCTCTTCCTTTGAGGCCATTTCCACTATGGAATCAAATTGCTTCTGATCTTTACCATATTCCCTGACAAGCCAGAGAAACATGGCGGGATCTTCTTTTAATGCCTGTTTGGCAATATTTTCTATGTGTTCTTTTAAATAGTCTTCATATAAATTTTTATCATGCTCCAGCAGATGCACCGGTGTATAAAGCCGGTTTATGACCAGCGATCCGATGACCCGTTTTGTCTCCTGGACCAGCAGGTGGGGAAACAGAGCATCGTATTTATGAAACTGAAACTCTGTATGGTCAAAGCAGTACCGGTACATGTGTCCGCAGCCGTGCATTTCCCGGATAATGATCCTGGCGGGAGTATGCTCCACCGATTCCTCAAACATCTCAGGAAACAACAGTCTGGCATTGCCGGACGCGCTGTAGTAGTTTACATAAAGTTCCTGTCTTAATTCCGATAATATTTCCTTTAAACAGGAATGGGGTTCACCGGTCAGATGGAAATCCAGATAACGGATTCCGATGCAGCCCGTAAACAGACCGGAACCTAAATCATTGATGGAACTGTAACACTCCACACGGCTTAACTCGACGCAATTATAAAATGCGTAATTTCCGATTTTCCGAATGGTTTCCGGCAGATAAATTTCCTTGAGTGCTTCACAGCTTATAGGGGGAGGTAATTGCTTTTCCTCCGCTTGAACAGGATTTCCTTCTTCATCACAAAAGAGCACCTCCTGCTCCAGAGAGGACATCATCTTTTCCCTTCCCCAGCCCCCGGAAAAAGCGTAGGCGGACAGCTCGGTTACAGGCATTGCCTGGATCTTTTCCGGAACCCTGACAAACCCGCTGTATCCCCGGTAACCGAGAATCCGTATGTGTTCATTGATAACTTGATATAAAAACATTTTGAAATCCTCTCAACCAATCATTTAACAACCAAATATAACAGAAATGCAAGGTAATTGCAACGAATATTTCCTGTCAAAAGAAAAACGGCATACCTCTCTGACGAAATAGGTATGCCATTTGCCTCACCGGATGAACCAAACCGTCAATACTTACGTCTCGTTTCATCATTCCGAGTCTTTTAACGTCGCATTCATGCTTCCCGTCCGGTAGCCATCCAAGTCCATGGTAACGTAGGTAAATCCCAGTTCATGAAAATACCCGGCAATTTCCTCTCTGACCGAAACCAGACGCTCCAACTGGTTCGGAAGCACTTCGATACGTGCAATGGTTCCGTGAATCCGCACCCGCACCTGCTGAAATCCCATATCGAGCAGACGCTGCTCCGCTTTGTCCACCATGGAAAGCTTTTCCCTGGAAATGGTCTCTCCGTACACAAAACGGCTGGAAAGACAGGCAAAGGACTGCTTATCCCAGGTCTTTAGCTCCAGTTCCTTTGATAAGGCTCTGATCTCCTCCTTGGTAAGTCCGGCATACCGCAGAGGACTTTTAATGTTTAATTCCGCTACGGCAACCAGCCCGGGGCGGTAATCTCCGTTGTCGTCAAGATTGGAGCCTTCGGCGATCTCTTTGATCCCCTGCTCTTTTGCTATGACTGCGATCTTTTCAAACAGCTCATGTTTGCATAGATAGCACCGGTTTTTCGGATTGCTTTCAAAACCTTCGATGTCCAGCTCCTCACTGTCCACAATAAAATGCCGGATTCCTTCCTCTTTGCAGAAGGCGATGGCTTCCTTTAGTTCCCTCTCCGGGAAGGAACAGGAGCGGGCGGTCACTGCGATCACCTTATCCCCCAGCACCTCATGGGCCGTTTTTAAAAGAAAGGTGGAATCGACTCCTGAGGAAAAAGCTACGGCAAGGCTTCCCATTTCTTTTATATAAGATGTTAGTATTTCCTTTTTTTCCTGTAATGTCATAGGCGCTCCTTATCAAACAGATCAGATATATATGTTAATAGAAATTATACCAGTGTATCCTGTCCTGTGTCAATCTTACGAAAAGGAGGGGATCACATTTCTTTTCTGCTGTAACCTTCCAGATTCTCACACATCTTTAATAATATCCTGCAGAATAATTCTGCCTCTTCTTCTGAAATGTCTTTACAGGCGATCTCTTCAAACTGCTCAAACACTTTGTGTATTTCCCTGGCTTCTGCAAGGCCTTTTTCCGTCAGGCAAATCAGAAAAGACCGCCTGCGGTCCGGATTGTTCTTCCGGGTGAGAAGTCCAAGCCCCTCCAGTCTGTCTAAATTTCTTGACATGGTGGCCACTTCCATATGGCAGCTGTCGGCCAGCTCCTTTTGGGTGATATGATCCTTTTGCAGAAGACAATGCAAAATTCTGGCCTGTCCCTGCCCCGGCGTCAATCCAAAACCGGACAGCAGCGGAGAAAATATCTGTTTTCTGGCTTTTTCTCCACGTACCATCAGTTCTCTTATATTTTGCTTTTTCATAGTTCTCTCCTTTTAATATATCCCCGCTCCTATTCCAACTCAAACTGCCCCATATGCAGCTGATAATATTTTCCCCGCTGCTCCAGCAGTTCGTCATGGCTGCCCCGCTCAATGACCTCTCCCTGTTCAAGAACCAGGATGGCATCGGAATTTCTCACCGTGGAAAGGCGGTGGGCGATTACAAATACGGTGCGGCCCTTCATGAGCGCATCCATCCCTTTTTCGATCAGCTTTTCCGTTCGTGTGTCAATGGAGCTGGTTGCCTCATCCATGACAAGAACCGGCGGCTGGGATATGGCGGCTCTGGCAATGGCGATCAGCTGGCGCTGTCCCTGGGATAGATTGCTGCCGTCGCTCTCAAGCATTGTGTCATACCCATTGGGAAGGCGGCGGATAAAGGAATCCGCATTGGCGATTTTTGCAGCTTCCAAAACGTCTTCGTCGGTGGCATTCAGTCTGCCGTAGCGGATGTTATCGGCAATGGTTCCTGTAAATAAATGGGTATCCTGAATGACCAGGGAAATGGACCTCCTCAAATCATCTTTTTTGATGGTCCTGATATCAATTCCATCATAAGTGATGGTACCTCCATTCAATTCATAGAACCGGTTGATTAAATTGATGATCGTGGTTTTGCCTGCACCTGTGGAACCCACAAAGGCAATCTTCTGTCCAGGCTTTGCGTAAAGGCTGATGCCGTTTAATATGGTTTTTTCTCTGTTATATCCAAATACCACGTCGTGAAAACGGACATCGCCTTTTAAGGGCACCAGCCGGTACCCTTGCGTTTCATCGGGAACCTTCCAGGCAAAGGAACCGGTATAGGAATCGGTTTCCTCCAGGCTGCCGTCTTCGTTTTGGATGACCCGGCTTAATGTAACTGTACCATCATCCACTTCCGGTTCAATTTCCATCATGTTAAAGACCTTTTCCGCACTGGCCAGTGCCACCATAAGAAAATTGATCTGGTTGGTAAACTGGTTCATGGGCATGGCACTTTGTCTCACATAAACCAGATACGATGCCAGTGTTCCAAGATTAATCAGCCCTGATAACGCAAATAAGCCTCCCACACAGGCAGAAACCGCATAGTTGATATAGGAAAGAGATACGATGGTGGGAACCGTGATACCGGTATAGGTCGTTGCTAACGTCGAGGAAATTCTCAGCTTCTCGTTCAGCTCGTTGAATTTCTCCAAATCCTGTTTTTCATGGCGGAAGATTTTTTCCACCTTCTGTCCCTCAACCATCTCTTCCACAAAGCCATTGATGTTACCAAGGTTCTTCTGCTGTTCTACAAAATATTTGATGCTCAGTTTTCCGTTATGCCGGATGTAGACCAGCATTACGATCAGAAAGAAGATTACGATGAGAGAAAGCCGGATATCCAGGACCATCAGCATGATAACCGTTCCCACCGATGTAATAAAGCTTTGGATCAATAAGGTAAAGCTGTTGTTCAGTGCTTCGGAAATGGTATCCACATCGTTTGTGAAATGGCTCATCAATTCCCCGTGGGTGTGGGTATCAAAATAATTTAAGGGGAGCTTTTGTGTCGACTGAAACAGATCCTTACGGATTTCCCCCACAACCTGCTGAGATACATGGACCATCATTCTGTTATAGAAGAGACAGCAGAAAGCGCCGGCTAAATAAACTAATCCCATGACACCGATCATGCGGATCAGTCCGGGAATGTCTCCGGGAATGATGTAATTATTGATTGCCGGCTTTAAGAGGTATGTTCCCATAATTCCAGCCAGCGCACTGATGCACACAAATATGGCGATAAGCACAACGGAAAACTTATAATGCCCGATATAACCCAAAAGCTGAATCAGGGTTTTCTTTGCATTCTTTGGTTTGACGATTTTTACATGTTTCATAAGCCCTGGGTCCCTCCTTTTTGCTGAGAATAATAAATATCCTGATAGATCTCATTTTCTTCCAGTAATTGTTCATGGCTTCCGATGGCATTGATCCTGCCGTCATTCAGAACAATGATCTGATCGGCATGCATGATGGAGGTGATCCTCTGGCTGATTATGATCTTTGTGGTACCCGGAAGTGTTTTTTCCAGTCCTTCCTTAATTTTTGCTTCCGTAGCCGTATCCAAAGCGCTGGTGGAATCGTCTAAGATCAGTACCTTCGGTGCTTTTAAGATGGCTCTTGCAATGCACAGACGCTGCTTTTGTCCGCCGGACACATTGACTCCGCCCTGCCCCAGCTCCGTATCATATCCATCCTTTAAACGGTCCATAAATTCATCCACACAGGCAATTTTGCAGGCCTGTTCCAGTTCCTCGTCTGTGGCATCTTCCTTTCCCCAATAAAGATTTTCT
The DNA here is from genome assembly GCF_043633585.1 of Lacrimispora sinapis. Classification (NCBI taxonomy): domain Bacteria; kingdom Bacillati; phylum Bacillota; class Clostridia; order Lachnospirales; family Lachnospiraceae; genus Lacrimispora; species Lacrimispora sinapis. The sequence continues at coordinate 3,663,004 of NZ_CP141832.1, forward strand.
TTTACCGTACCGGAAAAAAGAGTGTTTTTCTGAAGCACCATTGCAATCGAGTCCCTCAAATGGTCCTGGGTATATTCGTAAATGGGATGGCCATCAATATAGATGTTGCCGGACGTGGCTTCATAAAGCCTCGGAATCAGCTGGACCAGCGTACTTTTTGCCGCTCCGGTCTGACCGATGATCCCAACGGTCTGGCCCGGTTTGATTTCAAAAGAAATGTCAGAAAGTACATATTCTTTTGCAGTATCCTTGTATTTAAAAGATACGTTTTCAAAACGGATTCCGCCTTTTGTAATGGTGATATTCTTCGCCCGGTCATCATTGATCACCGGTTCTTCCTCTAAAACTTCGGAGATTCTTCTCCAGGATGTCAGGGAACGGGTAAACAGCAGGAAAACATTGGAAAACATCATGAGAGAATTCAAAACCTGAAGCACATAGCTTAAAAAGCTGGTCAGTGCCCCGACCTTCATATTCCCCACAATGACCATATTTCCTCCAAACCACAAGATACTGAGAATGGTTCCATACATGACAAACTGCATGGCAGGCATATTGAGTGCCGCCAGGGAAAAGGACCGCTCCGAGGTGTTTTGGAGATTGGAATTGACCTTCTGGAATTTCTCAATTTCATAATCTCCCCGGACATAAGCCTTCACCACCCGGATGGCCACCAGGTTTTCCTGAATGATGCGGTTTACCATATCCATGGCTCCCTGCATCTTTGCATACAGCGGTCTGACGTTTTTAATGATGAAAAATAAAATGACAGCCAGAGTCGGGGCCGCAAGATAAAATACCATGGCCAGCTTCGCATTTAAGTAAAAGGAGACCACCATGGCGGTGATCATCATGACCGGAGAGCGGAATCCGGGGCGCATTCCATTGCAGATGGAGTTCTGAATGGTAGTGATATCGCTTGTAAGTCTTGTGACCAGAGACGGGGTGCTGAACCGGTCTGTGTTTGCGAAGGAATAGGTCTGCATTTTTTGAAATTCAGCCAGTCGGATCTGTGCGCCGACTCCGTTTCCGCAGCGTGCGGTAAACCGGGCACAGGCATGGCCGAGAATAAGTGAAAGAACAGCAAAAAACACCATTTGAAATCCTTTTGCCAGGATGTAATGCCGGTCTCCGTTAGCAACACCAACATCAATGATATCCGCCATGATCATTGGTATGATGAGTTCAAATATGGTTTCAGCCTCGATGCAGATAACTGCAAGAATGAATTCTTTTTTGTACTTTTTTGCATAAAGCAGCAGGTTTTTCATGTTAGGTTCTCCACATTCGTAATTTAATAATAGTTGCACGTGCAACAGTTGCATTTACAACTATTATATCTCTGTTTTAAAAATAGTCAATGGAAATATGTATTCCCTAATAGAAATTCTTATTTTCAGTATGCACCGCAGAGTGAACTTAAAATCAGCCGGAATGATAGATGTCATCAAAAAATATGTACAAAAAAAGCCGTAATCCGCCAGATGGGATTACAGCTCTTTTTTACTTCTATAAAAACCTGCTTTTAACCGGAATCTTTTCCTTAATCCTTGAAAGACGGTCAAGCGCATGGAAAAGTGTCTCATCCTTTTTTGCAAAGTGGAACCGGATCAAATGATTCACCGGCTCCTTAAAGAAGCTGGAACCGGGAACCGCTCCCACGCCTACCTCTTTTGCCAGCACCTCACAGAATTCCAGATCACTTTCATAATGGAAGTCCCTGATATCTATCATTACATAATACGCACCCTCCGGCACCGTATGGATAAGCCCGATGTCATCAAGGCCCTTTAAGAATAAATCCCGTTTCCTGGTGTACTTTAAGAGCAGCTCGTCATAATATTCCTGTCCGAATTTAAGACCGGGAATCACGGCCTCCTGAAGGGGTGCAGCGGCTCCAACCGTAAGGAAATCATGGACCTTTCTTGCCACATCAACGATTTCAGGGGATGCGATGATATAGCCAAGCCGCCAGCCTGTGATGGAGTAGGTCTTTGATAGGGAGCTGCAGGAAATGGTCCTCTCCCACATTCCGGGCAGAGAAGAAATATAGGTGTGTTTGTGAGGCGCATAGACGATGTGCTCATATACCTCATCTGCAATCACGTATACATCATACTTTTTGGCCAGATCCGCTATATAAGTCAGTTCCTCCAGAGTAAACACCTTGCCGCATGGATTGGAAGGGTTGCAGAGGATCAGTGCCTTGGGGTTCTGGGCAAAAGCCGCTTCCAGTTCCTCCGGGTTGAACTTGAACAGAGGCGGATGAAGGGGCACATAGATGGGCTCTGCTCCGGATAGAATGGCATCTGCCCCGTAGTTCTCATAAAAAGGAGAAAACACGATCACCTTATCTCCAGGGTTTGCCACGGTCATCATGGCTGCCATCATGGCTTCCGTGCTTCCGCAGGTCACCACAATTTCGCTGTTGGGGTCAATGTCATGCCCCATAGGCCCGGACTGCTTTGCCGCCAGTGCCTCTCTGAAATTCTGGGCCCCCCAGGTAATGGAATACTGGTGGAAATCCTGATAAGCCACCTCTTTTAGACGGTCAAGGATTTCCTTTGGCGGATCAAAATCAGGGAATCCCTGAGATAGGTTTACCGCACCGTACTGGTCGGAGATCCGGGTCATGCGGCGGATCACCGAGTCCGTAAAGCCCGCCGTCCGGTCAGATAGTTTCTGCATCTTCTTTGCCTCCTGTTATGTATGATTTGCTGTGATATATGATTTGCCGTTATTTAAGATGCCCTGGGGGTCCAGTGCCTTCTTGATCTGGTTCATTACCATTATATTTTCCTTTGGTGTCTCATGAAGGAAATAAGGACGTTTGCTTATTCCGATTCCATGTTCCCCGGAGGTAAGTCCCCCCAGAGCATAAGCCTTCGCATAGATCTTCTTCATATTTTCCTTTAATTCCCTATGCCAGGTTTCCTCATCCCGGTCCCCCCGCACCACACAGAGATGTACGTTGCCGTCTCCTGCGTGGCCGAAGCTTACCATCTGCATGTTGGAATCCTGCTCCAGCTGATTGATGTAGTCAATAAACGAATCGCTTTGGTTGATCGGCACCACGATATCCACAGGCTCCTGTTCCGATACGGCTTCCACCGCCCTCACAAGAGCCCCTCTCACTTTCCAGATGCCATCGGATAAATTTTTATCCTCCAAAAGCAGAAAATCCATGGCTCCGTGTTCCATCACCAGTTTTCTTGCCTGAGCCGCCGACGCTTCCACCTCTTCCTTTCTTCCGTCAAAGGTGAGAAGAATGTAGGAGCCTGCATCCGGCCTTGGATATTTGATTCCCATAAATTCCTCTCCAAGGCTGACCACCTTTCTCTCCACGAACTCCACCGCCGTGGGATTTACATTGGCCTGTAAAATGGTAAGGACATTTCTTATGCCCACATTTAAGCTTTTAAAGGGAACCAGAACACTGAAAGACACTTCAGGCTTTGGAATCAGCTTTAATATACATTTTGTGATGACCGCAAGGGTTCCTTCTGAACCTATGATCAGGTTTTTAAGGGAAAGTCCGCTTGCATCCTTTACATTCTTGCTGCCAACCTGCAAGACCGTACCGTCTGCCAGAACGATCTCCAGCCCTCTCACATAGTCTCTGGTCACTCCGTATTTGACTGCCCTCATGCCCCCGGCATTGGTGCTTATGTTTCCTCCCAATGTGGATTCCTTTTCACCCGGATCAGGGGGATAGAAAAACCCTTCCCCCTCTACAAAGGCCTGAAAATCCTTTAAAAGCACTCCCGGCTCCACCGTAGCGGTAAATGTCTCCCGGTCCAGTTCTAAAATCCGGTTCATCCGGGATAAATCAAGAATGATCCCGCCTTCCTCCGGCACCGTGGAACCCACCAGATTGGTACCTGCTCCCCTTGGGGTCACAGGGATTCGGTTTTCATGGGCGTACTTTAAAATCCCACTGACCTCTATTTGAGAGACAGGGAAGACCAGCACATCTGCCCTGCCTTTTAAACGCCCCAGATTATCACTTAAAAACCGGGGTTCAATTGTTTCAAACACGATGCGGGAATCTTCTTTGATGATCTCCCGCAGAGCTTCTCTGTTAAGGTCCATCACTGCCTCACGATCCTTTAATGATTATTTGTTCAACATATCCTGATCCCAGCCGGCTTTGATGAAATAGCCGCCAAAGGTGTCGTTGAATACGGTTTCTGTTTCCGGTGACTGGAAGGCTTTTACGACTTTTTCATAGACTGCTTTCTTCTCCGGATCGGAAAGATCCCCGGTGCGTGCTGCAATCAAGTTCCAGTAATTTTCTTCTCCAAGGCTGGTGTCCTTAAATACGGCCTCATCGGTCTTTAAGCCAAAGTCCAGAGCATAGTTTCCATTGACCACACCGGCCGTCACATCCGCCAGGGTGGAAGGAATGGTGTTGGCAGCCAGTTCCTCAATCTTGATTTTAACGGTGTATTCCTCAATATCTCCCACGGTCGGGTTAAAGCCTGCTTCTTTCTTTATTTTGATCAGTCCTGCAGACTCTAAAACTTTCAGGGCGCGGCCGCCGTTGGTGACGTCATTGGGAATGGCAATGGTATCGCCATCTTTAATTTCAGATACATCCTTTACTTTGGTGGAATACAGGTTCAAAGGAATGATAAAGGTATTGCCGATGTTTTGAATCTGATAGCCGTAGCTTTCAATTTCATTCTTTAAATAAATGCGGTGCTGGAATGCGTTTAAGTCGATTTCTCCATTTGCCAGTGCATTGTTGGGAGTCACATAATCGGAGAACTGCACGATCTCAAGGTTAATGCCTTCCCCCTTTAATTTCTCCTTTGCCGGGGTCCAGAGATCTTCATAGATACTTCCAACCACACCAAGCTTCACGGTGACCGGATCAGTCTTTTCTTCGGCTGCTGCCGTTGTTTCCGTTCCTGCTTTTTCTGCTTTTGAACCTTCGGAACCGGACGTTTTGCCGGTCTTTGCTCCGCAGGCGGTCAGTACCAGGGTCAATGCTGCTGCCGATAAAGCAAGCGTAATCAGTTTTTTAATTTTCATCATCGTTTCCTCCATTGTTTTTCCTTATAAAGTAAGTGCCAGTTCAAAATTTTCTTTCATGGTCTGACAGGACTTATGAAATTCTTCCAGTTCTTCTTTTGTTAATGCAAGTTCGATCACTTCCGCCACACCATGACGGTTTAAAACCGAAGGAACACTCGCGTAAACATCCGTTTCCCCATATTGACCCGTAAGAAGTGTTGATACGGGTAAAATCCGGTTCTCATCCCCAAACACCGCACGCACGACCTCCGCAATGGCTGCGCCGATGCCGAATTCCGTAGAGCCTTTTCCAGCCAGAATATGCCAGCCTCCTGCCTTTCCTTCTGCTGCTATGGCTTTTAAATCAAGAGCCCCGTAGGTTTCCGGCTGTTCCTTCTGAAGCTGGGAAAGGGGCTTTCCACCGATGGTTACTGCGGACCACGCGGCCATCTGGCTCTCTCCGTGTTCCCCAAGCGCGTAGGCCAGAATGGACTTCTGATCCACTCCAATGGCTTCTGAAATCGCTCTCCGAAGTCTTGCGCTGTCCAGGGTGGTGCTGGTCGAAAGAATCTTTTTCACCGGATAATCAAGTGCGTGCTGGATATAATGGGTCACCACATCCGCAGGATTGGAAATATTTAATATGATTCCTTCAAACCCAGAGGTGCGTATGTTTTCCACTACGTCCTTTATGATGGCAATGGTCTGGCTTAACGTATCCATTCTGGTCTGACCCTTGCTCATATCCGGCAAAGGTCCTGCTGCCACGATAAGCAGATCCGCGTCCCTGGCATCCGTATAATCTCCTGCCCTGACCAGACACCGTTTCGGCAGATAGACCGTGGCATCAAATAAATCCATGGCCTGGGCCGCCGCCTTTTTCCTGTCCGTGTCTATATAAACGATTTCCTCACAAAGCCCCTGGGAAATTAGAGCATATCCCGCATGGGAGCCAACATGACCTGCACCTACAATGATAATCTTTCTTTTCTGAAGTTCCATTCCCTGCCTCCTTTAATCCCAAACCTATCAATGAGTGTTCTTTTTTACAATCTGATTCCCGATGATCTGTATGATGCTTACCATGAGAACCAGCACCAGAATGGTTACATATGTCACATCCGTCTGATTCCGGTCATGCCCGTAACGGATGGCGTAATCCCCCAATCCTCCTGCACCTACCGCTCCCGCCATGGCCGTCAGACCAAGAAGGCTGATGGCAGTAATGGTGGTGCTTCGGGCAATGCCGGCAATGCTTTCCCGTAAGTAAACACGGAAAATGATTTCCATAGGACTTTTCCCCATGGAAAGAGCCGCTTCCACCAATCCACGGTCAATCTCTGCCAGCGCACTTTCGATCTGCCGGGCAAAAAACGGGACCGTTCCAAATACAAGCGGAACAATGGCACCCTCCACACCGATGGCCGTTCCCATAATCAATCTGGAAACCGGCATAACACCCGTCAGAAGAATGATAAATGGAATGGAACGGAAGAAATTAATCACCTTATCAAGGACCTGAAATACTCCCTTATGCTCCAAAATCCCGGAGGGCCTGGTCACGGTGATGGTAACACCAAAAATCATACCCAGAAGAAAGGAAATGGAACCGGACCAGAACGCCATAATCAGCGTATCAATAATGGCCTCATAAAAGGTGGGAAGCTTTCCCATAACATTTGGTATTATACTATGAAGCAATTCCAGCATCTTTAATCACCTCCACGCCTACATTTTTTTCTTTCAGATATTCCATGGCCTTTGTTATCTGCTCCCGTTCTCCGCTCATAATGGCCACCGTGCCGCCGATGGGTGCATCCTGAATGATCTCAATATCAGAAAATATGATGTTTAAGTCAATGCCAAAGGTCCTTGAAACGGTGGAAATGAGCGGTTCCGAAACGTTTTTCTGTACATAAGACAGACGGACAATCATCTCTCCCGGTTTCAGCCTGGTTACCGGGGAATCCTCTGCCAAAAGGCCCTCGATCTTCTGTAAATTAGAGGTGGTCCGGATAAAATCCCGGGTCACTGACTCTTTGGGATTTGCAAAAATGGAGAACACTTCTCCTTCCTCCACAAGCCTTCCCTTTTCCATAACAGCCACACGTCCGCAAATCTCCTTGATGACCGCCATTTCATGGGTGATGACCACTACGGTGATACCCAGCTGCTGATTCAGCTTTTTCAAAAGCTGCAGAATGGATTTGGTGGTCTGCGGGTCCAGGGCACTGGTCGCCTCATCGCACAGAAGCACCTTGGGATCATTGGCCAGCGCTCTGGCAATGGCAACTCTCTGTTTCTGTCCCCCGGAAAGCTGGTTGGGATAGGCATTTTCTTTATCACCGATATCCACAAGCCGTAACAGTTCCCGGACCTTTTTCTCCTTTTCCGCCTTGCTCATACCGCTTCCCTTTAATGGAAATTCCACATTTCCGAATACCGTTCGGGATGGCATCAGATTAAAATGCTGAAAAATCATTCCGATCCCTTTTCTTGCCGCTCTCAGTTCTTTGGGTGACAGAGCGGTAAGTTCCTTATCATCTACCTTTACTTTGCCGCTTGTCGGTACCTCCAGCAAGTTGATGCATCGGACCAGTGTGGACTTTCCCGCTCCGGAAAAGCCGATGATGCCGAATATTTCCCCTTTCTCAATGGAGATGGATACATCCTGAATGGCATGGACTTTTCTCTCACCGGTTCCGAAAACCTTAGAGATATTCTCAAGTTCGATCACTTTAATTCCTCCCTTAAACAGAAAAAAACGGACTCCCGAAGGCTCCCGTTTCTGGTCTATGGTAAAACCGTACAAAAATATGTACCTTTTTACTTACCTGACTGAGAGCTCAAAAAATGGAAAGAATCGCAGCACATGAAAAACATGACCATTGCCATGCTCATAACCATATTGGATTTTTTGTTTGCTGTGTTTGCCATCTTTTTCATTTAAAGCTCCCATCTTATTCTCATTAACATACTAGTTTTGTTGGTATAATAGCACCCTGATTCTCCCTTGTCAACTTAAAATTAATAAATATTCATAACATTTTTATTTTATTCGTTTTTGCCTAAAAAAATAAAACGTGCAGGACACCGGTTTTTCCCGTCTCCCTGCACGCTTTCTTAATCTCCTACTTTTTTAATATCAAACATCTGTTCCAGCAATAACCAGTTGGCCCGGAAAAACTGCATCAGCTGCCAGTATCCGGCTCCGGTCAGTCCAAATTCCTTGATCAAATCAAACTTTGCCTTATAGCTTCTGACATCTTCAAACCAAACCTCATGCTGCACCCCGTACTGCCAGTAACGGAAATAAGGGGTCATGGCAACCTCGTCAAACTGGATCTCCACGCCATGTTCAATGGCAAGCTGAACGGCTTCCAGATTGTTGATGGTGGTGGCACGGGTGACCCCTCTCTCATAAGGAAGCGGCCAGTCATAGCCATAGTTTGGGATTCCAAGACTTATCTTTTCCTTAGGAATTTCCGTCAGACCATACTCCACCACTCTCCGCACCATATTGATGGGCGCAACCGCCATGGGGGGGCCATATGTATAGGAACCGTCAGGTCATAAGTCATAAAAGCCCTTAATTGTCAACGGAAATATTCACCTCAAAGGGGATTCCATCTGCGGACATCTTAACACAAAGCACCTGGCTGGAACTCATTTTTATGGATATATTGTTTCCGTATAACAGAGTCGGAGTTGAAATATCGACGGTGATTCCGATCTCAGAAAAAAATGTAGCCGCATTGGCTGTCAGCATATTGGCCAGTTCGGAAACTGCACTCTGTGCCATTTCATCAAATTCTTCCACCGGCGCTCCCATCATCATCACAGACGCAATCTTTTTGGAATTTTCAAGATCCGTACAATATACCACATTCCCCTTAACCTCTCCAACGATACCCACCGTCATGACCACACCGGAATTGGTCAGGTTGTCCTCTTTGAGATTGATTCCGTCTTTTTTTATCTCGTTAAAACCTAGTTGGGGCATTACAGAAAAAAATGCCTGTACAAAAGGATTTATGTATTTTACATCCAATGATCATCACTCCTTTGAAATCCGACGTTAATAAGAACCTCTCCGTATACTGTTTCAGCATGGACGGAAGTGGTGTAAAAATCGGAAGTGGTTATGTGGACATTCTCACCATGCATAATGGTCGGAGGCGCCACACGCAGTCCAAATGCCTGATTCTTCCTATTCAGTACGGAACAGGCGTTGCCGGAAATAATATTGGTAAGCTCACTCATTACTGCGATCACTTCATCGTTTGAATTGTCTTCCTTTTTCAAAATGGCTGCCGTCAATCTGCCGGCCGTATCCATATCCAGATCAATCAGCATCCGGCCGGAAAACTTTCCGATGATTCCAACAATAATGGTCAGTCCTTTGGATTCAAATTCCTTATCACAGGAAGATTTATCCTCAAATTTAACCAGTGTTTTTGTCATCTTGTTAATCCCATCCATCAAGGCATCCTTAAAGGATCCCATGTGTTCAGCCATTAACTCTTCATATAATTTATCCGATTCCAGCACCCGGCTGATGGCAGTCACAAGGCTGTCCTCATCAATGGGTTTCTGCACGTAAGCCGAAACCTTATTCGCCCTGGCGGCTTTCACAATTTCGTCATCCATCATGGAGCTGATAACAATTACTTTAATATCTTTATTGATTTCATGAATGGCCCGTGTACATTCCAATCCATCCGTTCCCGGCAATGTCATATCCATGGTTACAAGCTGAGGGTTTTTCTCTTTTACCACTTCTTTTACTTTGTCTAATGTTCCCGCTTCCCCAACGACTTCAAGCCCATGTTTTTCAAGAATTCCCTTGATATAGGCGATCGAGAAAGGGGAATCATCAACGATTACTACTTTTGTACCAACCATATAAGCAAAAATCCTCCTGATTTAAAAATTCAATAAAAAACGAATATCTTCCCATAAACATAGCACGTATTTCCATATTTTGTCAAAGATTTTCATATTTCATTTTTTGATACATCCCATTCAGCCCTCATTGCCGGCAACGCCTCTTTTGCAATTTGATCTAAAATAGCCCGGATCTCCCCTTCTGTGGTGTCTTTACAGCAATCCTCATAGAAAATAAAGGTCGTGTCCTGTTGTTTCATTTCCTTTACCGGTTTATGCTCCATTTTGCCGCCCCCTTTTCATAGATTCTATGCCATAAAGATTGTACACCTTTCCTAAGTCACTACTATTCACCGGGAATCTGCCATAAGATTATATATACATTTTAAGGAGTCTCTCATGTCATATCTCATGTATTTGCGTAAAAGCCGGGCAGATAAAGAAGCAGAAGCACGGGGAGAGGGGGAAACACTGGCCCGCCACGAACAATTGCTTAAGGAACTGGCGGCTAAAATGCAGCTTCCCATCGGTGCCGTTTACAAAGAGCTGGTATCCGGGGAAACCATTTCCGCACGCCCCAAAATGCAGCAAACCCTGCTGGAAGTCATGCAGGGCATGTGGGAAGGTGTTCTTGTCATGGAGGTGGAACGTCTGGCCAGAGGTGACACCAAGGACCAGGGAACCGTGGCAGAAGCCTTTAAATTCAGCAACACAAAGATCATCACCCCCTTAAAGACCTACGATCCGGCCGATGAATTCGACGAAGAATATTTTGAGTTCAACCTATTCATGTCACGCCGGGAATATAAGACCATCAACCGGAGAATCCAGAGAGGCCGCATCGCCGCTTTCCGGGATGGCTGGTACATTGCGGGAACCGCTCCCTATGGGTACAAAAAAGTAAAACATAAGGAAGAGAAAGGATATACCCTGGAAATCATCCCGGAAGAAGCAAAAATCGTCTCCTGTATTTATGAGCTTTATACCCATGCTTTTTTCGGCTGTTATCAGATCAGGGACCGGTTAAATGAACTGAATATCCCCTCCCCAAGCGGGAAATCCTGGTCCGCCTCCACCGTGAGTGATATCCTGGGCAATCCGGTATACTGCGGATACCAGCGGTGGCAGCGGCGAAAAGTCCAAAAACAGATCATTGACGGAAGAATCGTGGAATCCAGACCAAAGGATAAGGACTGCGAACGGGTAAAGGGACGTTTTCCGGCTATCATAGAAGAAGAAAAATTTGACCTTGTGCAAACGATCAAGGCCCGAAAGCCCCTTCCCAAAAATCCGGAAACCGCTCTGCAAAATCCGCTGTCCGGACTGATCTACTGTGCAAGGTGCGGCACACTTCTCACCAGACAAGCAAACAATGCCCGGCTGCCCCATGCCGTTCTTCGCTGCCCCAACAAAAAATGCAGCAACATATCATCCCCCCTTTACCTGATTGAAGAGCAGGTGCTCGCAGGCTTAAAGGAATGGTTCGGGGGGTACGAACTAAACTGGCAGGAAGATATGGAAGAAGAAAGCAACGCCACACGGACTGTTCTGGAAGATTCCATTCATAACATAAATGATAAATACGAAAAGACCAAAAAACAACTCAATGCCGCCTATGATTTATTGGAGCAGGGCATATACTCCCCGGCGATTTTTAATGAGAGGCGCAGCACTTTGGAAGCACAAAAAGAGGCGTTGAAAAAGGAACTGGAGCACTTAAAAGAAGAACGGAACCGGATTGCCGCAGCAGAACTGGCAAAGAAAGACGTATTTCCGTCATCAGTTCCATTCATTGACGTTTACAGGGAAATAAAAGATATAAGAATCCGAAACTTTATGCTTAAAAATGTTTTAGACCATATAGAATATTTAAAAACAGAACGAAATAAAAAAGGGGCAGGGAATACGGCCAATTTCACCTTAAAGTTTTACCCAAAGCTACCAAAAAGCCATTGATACCTGCGGCTTACAGGTCCTTATGTATATCCCCACTCATAAGTCATCAAGAGCACGCGGTTGGCTGCGGCCCCAAGAAGCCCGTAATCCACGCCTTCATATAAAAGACCGGGCTGATCGGCGGAAGTCTTCGGTGCAAGAGCCAGAGTTACCTGATAGCCAAACTGGTTCATAATCTGGGTGGTTCTGGTGACAAAATCCGCATAGGCCAGCCGGTCATCAGCCATAATATATTCAAAATCAATATCCAGGCCCCCAAACCCCTTCTCCTGCATGGTCAGTCCCAGGTTCCAGATCAGCCGCTGCTGGACCTGAGGATTATGTACCACGATCGAAACCAGGTTGTTGTTGAATTTCCCGTCAGGACCAAGGGGCGTCAGGGTCAGGATCGGACGCACGCCCACCCCCAAAGCCCGTTCAATCATCCAGTCATCGTCAATCGCAGGAGGAACCAGATCTCCATTTTCCGTAAATCCATAGGAAAATACATAAAGATCCGTCAAAAACGGGAGCGTATTATCCAGATTATCCGAATCAATAAAGGGATACGCATAGCCAAATACATAAAGAGGAATCGTATCCTCAGGAGGACTGTCCTCTGCAATATAAAGCGCCTGGCCGACTGCCAGGCGGTAAGGAGGATTGATCTGGTTATCATAGACCAGGGTTTCCACCGGTATCCCTTCCGCACTTGCAATGGAGTCCACACTATCCCCGGGTTTTACCACGTATATTCTCATAACAGCATCCTTTTACCAGAATTGGTAAAGCATATGTGAAAAAATGGTGAAACATGACAGCTGGGGGGCCGCTTTCTTATTTCTTTAGAAAAAAGTAAAGTGCTTTTTCATTATCTTCGTTGTATAATGATTGAAAAGGAGGTTTTCTTATGCAGAATATCTTAGTATGTGATGATGACAAACAAATCGTAGAAGCTATTGACATATATTTAACAGGAGAAGGGTTCCATATTATAAAGGCATATGACGGCTTTGAAGCCCTGGAACTTATGGAAGAGAATGAGATCGACTTAATGATCCTTGATGTGATGATGCCCGGTCTGGACGGAATTCGTACCACGTTAAAGGTCCGGGAGACAAGCAGCATTCCCATCATTATTCTTTCTGCAAAATCCGAAGACACGGATAAGATTCTGGGTCTTAACATCGGTGCTGATGATTATATCACAAAGCCCTTTAATCCCCTGGAACTGGTTGCCAGAGTCAAATCCCAGCTGCGCCGCTACACTCAGCTTGGCAACATGAATCAGCAGCCTGCCGGGGCCATTTATAAATGCGGCGGCCTTGCCATCAATGACGATAATAAAGAAGTGACCATTGACGGCGAACTGATCAAACTTACCCCCATCGAATATAACATTCTCCTGCTTCTGGTGAAGAATGCAGGAAAAGTATTTTCCATTGATGAGATTTACGAACAGATCTGGAACGAGGAAGCCATCGGCGCAGATAACACCGTAGCCGTTCACATCCGCCATATCAGGGAGAAAATTGAGATCAACCCCAGAGAGCCACGGTATTTGAAAGTGGTGTGGGGCGTCGGCTATAAGATCGAGAAGCAGTAGGAGTGATTATGAAGAAAAGAAAAGAACTTGCGGTCCTCTTGCATATCTTCTTCTCCTTTCTTGTAGTAGTTGGCGTTACCATCATGTACAACAACGTCCACTACGGGGAGGGGATCGACTGGATCGCCCATGAAACCTATGAGGACACACCTGAATTCACCCGCCAGCTGAAATCCGATATTGATGAGATCTTTAACTATGTTAAATATAAAGAAGTATTTGAGACCGATGGCCGCATTGATTATTCAAAGCCCATTGTCCGGGTTACCGACGGTCCCGGAACCACGAAGGAATATACGGTAGATGAGATGGTCCGCCGGGCCAAGTCACAGGGGTATTATCTGAATGAGCAGTTTAAGGTCAGCGGAGGCCACCCTCCCTCTTCCGACAGGGATAATCCGGATGTCCGGGTGGATTACCGGGCCTATGAACCTGATTTTGAAGCCACAGAGCCGGGAGAAAGCTTTCTTACCATGGATCAGCTCTCCTATGAGGTTTTAAGCCATCTGGGAAATTATTACTCTTTTTATTACCGCTTTATCCAAAATCCCAGCAACTTAAAATTCGAGATCCTTTATCAGAATACCAAAGACGATTATAAGCTGTACCGCAACGTTACAGGAAAAAACTTAAACGACTTTAAGGCCATGGGGAAATATCTTTATGTGACCGGGGAATCTCTATACGCAGATTCTAATTTGACCACCATTCCGAAAAACGTTTCCTCCCAGCTGGAAAAGATGAATCCCTATAACAACGGCAATTATCACATGACCATCGCTGTGGATACTTCCTACCCCTACAACGACGCTTACGCCAAGGCAGACGCTGCCTATAACCGCATGAGGCTGTTCTATATCGCAGGGATCGTAAGCCTTGCAGCCGGAATTCTGGGCAGCGCAGTTACCCTCTACGTTTTAGTCTCCCTGGCCGGATACCGGGAAAAGGGGCCAAAGGCTGCCACACCGGAACGGTTTGACCGGATTCCTGCAGAAATCTGCTTTCTTATTTTTGCAGGCGCCACTTTGATTTCCCTGTTTCTGGCAGACAAGCTGTTTAACAAGATCATCCACCTGTTTCTCGCCTATGATCAATGGTTTTACGGAGAACTGGTCCTCCGGGTCCTGATCTATTATGCGGCCGGGCTTATGTTTGCATTGTGCTTGTTAAAACGCTATAAGGCAGGAACTCTTTGGACGGCAAGTCTTTTATACCGCTGGCGGAACAACCTGGCCCTGTATTTTAAAAATCACCGGTTCACCACCCGGATTGCATTTTCCTATATCCTGTTTCTGGCCTTTAACATCTTGATGATCGCGGTCTTCTGCGTTCTATTGTTTACTTATAACAATCTGGCCTCCCGGATACTCATGGGGACAATCGGGACCCTGCTGCTTTGTTTTGATCTCTGGGTCTTTCACAAGATGTATCAAAACGCATGGCAAACGGATCAGATCAACCAGGCTCTGCTGCACATCTCCGAAGGAAATACCACCTATAAGATCAACACTGAGACCTTCTGCGGAAAAGAACGGGAACTGGCGGAAAATATCAACCACATCAGCACCGGTTTAGAAGCGGCCCTTCAGGAAAAAGTGCGGAGCGAACGTTTAAAAACCGATCTGATCACCAATGTATCCCATGACATCAAGACCCCCCTGACCTCCATCATCAACTATGTGGACCTGATCAAACGGGAGGGGATTAAAGACCCTAAGATTTTAGGCTATCTGGACGTCCTGGAACAGAAGTCCCACCGGTTAAAGACCCTGACCGAAGACCTGGTAGAGGCTTCCAAGGCAAGCTCCGGGAATTTAAAGCTGGAAATTGCAAGCATTGATTTTGTGGAACTGATCCACCAGACCAACGGAGAATTTGAAGAAAAATTTGCCCTCCGCCATCTGGAGCTGATCTCTGATTTACCGGATGAATCCTTTTTTATTGAGGCGGACGGCAGATACTTATGGAGAGTCCTTGAGAATCTGTATAATAATGCCTTCAAATATGCCATGGAACACAGCCGGGTATATGTGGACATCATACAGGAACATGATATGGTGGTATTCACCATGAAGAATATTTCTCAAAACCCGTTAAATATACGGGCGGATGAACTGACGGAACGTTTCGTCCGGGGCGATGTAGCCAGAACCACGGAGGGAAGCGGTCTTGGCATTTCCATCGCCAAAAGTCTGACCGAGCTTCAGGGCGGCAAGTTCATGCTGTATATTGACGGGGATCTCTTCAAGGCCAGCGTGGCCTTCCCCATTCAGAGATAATATTAGAGGGAGAGCAGGAACCCACACCGGGTCCCTGCTCTCCCTCTTACCATTCTGCTTTCCAGCTTCTTAACCGAAGATTCTCCAGCCGCAGATAAAGTTATTTCTCCACCAGCTGCTCAAGGAACGCTCTACGACTCTGCCGTTACTGGAGGAAGCATCAATGACCTTTCCTCCTCCGGCTACGATGCCCACATGACCGCTGACCACAATGATATCGCCTGCCTGTAAGCTTCCAAAGCTGCTGATCTTTGTATATTTTCCAACATTTCTCCAACCAGAGGAAGTCAGGTAACTCTGTCTTACCCCCACCTGATTTAAAGACCAGTATATAAACCCGGAACAGTCAAAGGAATTGGGGCCTTTGGACCCCCATACATAAGGACGCCCAACCTTTGATCTTGCGACGGATAACAGTCCGCCTACCCCGGAGCCGCCCTTAACGGTACCGCCTTTTTTACTGCTTCCTTTTCCGGTTTTTCCAGAAGAGCCGGCACTCTTTACTCCGCTTCCCGTAAGCTTATTAAGCGTATTCCGTCCGACAGATCCATCCGCGGAAAGACCGTTGTTGCTCTGGAATGCTTTTACGGCATTTTCCGTCACTTCCCCGTAATAACCGGTGATATTCGAGGATGACAGATAGCCGTATTGATTCAACAGCTGCTGGACCTTCGTTACGGAATCTCCCTGCTCTCCCAGCGTCATTCCGTTTGGCTGAGCGTCGGGGCTTGTTAAGGCCAATCGGGTGGAGGGTCCTAAATAACCGTCCACAACAAGATCATTGCGGGCCTGGAACTGCTTGACTGCAGTTACCGTATCGTTGCCGTATGCTCCATCCGGCTCCGACAGCAGATATCCCAGGGCCTTCAACCGCTGCTGGCTGACTAAAACAACATCACTTTTTTCTCCATAGGATATCAGGTTCGGCTTGATCTCTTCGCTGTACAGCAGGTTGATGGTCTGACGTCCCACTTTTCCATCAATATTTAAAGAGTTGACTTCCTGCAGCTTTTTGACCGCTGCCTCCGTCTCATCCCCGAAGTTCCCGGAAACCTGTGCTGCATTGGCAAGGTAGCCAAGCTCATAAAGACGGGTCTGTATCCGTAAAATATCATCTCCGGCCACTCCCTTTGATACCGCATAGTATTTGGCGGAAGGAGACATTATGGATTCCAGGGTCTGAGCACCTACGATTCCGTCCTGGTCCAGCCCATTCTGACGCTGGTACGTCTTAACCGCCGCCTCTGTCACGTTCCCGAAATACTGGGTCGGCTCATCATTATCCATGAATCCCAGGTCCATCAGCCGCTGCTGAAGGCTTGCCACCACCGGATGCTCCACGCCGTTTCTCAAGTATTGCGGAATTGGGTTCTCCTTCTGTTCCGGCACGTCTTTCAGCCGGGGCAGCAAATCTCCCCCCGGAGAGAGCAGGCTGATTGGCTGAAGTTCCTTTTTTCCCAGGGAAGGGGTAGCCTCAGAAGTTGTAGCGATCTCTTTTCCCATAACTCTGCCGGTATTGGTGCATCCGGACAGGAACGATGCTGCCGCTGCCGCTAAAAAAAAGGAGCAGAAGGAGCGTCTTTTCCATTTTATCTTTATGTTCATAAATCAATTTCCTTTCCTATGTAAAATCAGGTCTATTTTAGCATAAATTTGTCGGAAAGGGAAAGGGAATTTATCTCATTGCGTCAAAAGAACTCTTATGATATATTAAAAGCAGAAGAAAAACTGCTCTTTGAAAGGAATGGTTTTAAATAAAGGAGGGATTTTTATGACACCTATTTTATGGGCTGCCGGAGGTACCGGCTTTACATTTCTCATGACCACTCTCGGAGCATCTGTAGTATTCTTCTTTCGGAAGGAAGTGAATCAGGCGGTACAGAGAATATTTCTGGGCTTTGCCGCCGGCGTTATGATTGCAGCTTCTGTCTGGTCACTTTTGATACCAGCCATTGAAGAAGCAGAGGCAGCCGGAGGCATCGGATGGATTCCTGCTGCGGGAGGTTTTATTCTCGGCGTTTTATTCCTTATTGTTTTAGACTCCCTGCTCCCTCATCTTCATCCGGATATAAGCAATCCAAAAGGCAACGAAGCAGAAGGGATCTCTTCCACCTGGAAACGAACCACACTTTTGGTTATGGCAGTCACACTCCATAACATTCCGGAAGGGATGGCAGTCGGCCTGGCATTTGCTCTCGCCGCCCAGCATGGCAGTGATCCGGCGCTTTACACCTCCGCCCTGGCGCTTGCTATTGGAATCGGCATTCAGAACTTTCCGGAGGGTGCGGCCATATCCCTTCCTCTCAGACAGGAAGGGCTCTCCACAGGAAAAGCGTTTTTCCGCGGCAGTATGTCCGGCATCGTGGAACCGATCTTTGGAATTCTGACGGTATTGATCGCAGGAAGTATCACGCCCCTCATGCCCTGGCTTTTATCCTTTGCTGCAGGAGCCATGATGTATGTGGTGGTGGAGGAACTGATCCCCGAAGCACATTTGGGGGAACATTCCAACGCAGGAACTCTGGGTGTTATGAGCGGATTTTTGATCATGATGATTTTAGATGTGGCATTGGGTTAAAAACCAATACATTATAATTGAAAAGCGGGTGGTGCAAAAGGAACTTTCCTATTGCACCACCCACTTTTATTATTTTGTTATTTCAGCCCAAAACGTTGCTTCATTCTTTCTACAGCCGTCAGTCTATGAATGGCTCTGACTATCCTGGAACAAATGGAAACGTTCCACAAGCTGCTCCAGATACGCCGCCTGGCCGGAGAGTTCCTCGCTGGCTGCAGCACTCTCCTCTGCGGTTGCGGAATTGGTCTGGACCACCTGGGAGATCTGGCTGACCCGTTCTGATATGTTTTCTACAGATTCTGCCTGCTTTTCGGAAGCATCTGCAATTAAATTTACCGTATCCACTACCTGAACGGTGGTATTCTTTACCACATCAAGAGAATGAGACGTCTGCTCTGCAATGGCCATTCCGTTTTCCACTGCTTTTACCGAATTTTCAATCAAAACAGCCGTATCCTTGCTGGCCTCTGCGCTCTTGCTGGCAAGGCTCCGCACCTCATCTGCAACAACTGCAAAGCCTTTTCCCGCTTCTCCCGCTCTTGCTGCCTCAACCGCCGCATTCAAAGCCAGGATGTTGGTCTGGAATGCAATATCTTCAATGGTCTTAATGATCTTTCCAATCTCCTGGGAAGATTCATTAATCTCATTCATCGCGGAGTTCATGGTGACCATATGAAGATTGCTTTCCTCCACTTCCTTCTGCACCTTAGCCGTCAGAGCGTTGGCACTTTGGGCATTCTCTGCATTCTCCCGGATCTGGGAGGAAATGTCTGTAATGGCACCAGTCAGCTCCTCAAGAGCCATTGCCTGCTCTGTGGAGCCCTGAGATAACATCTGTGCCGCATCCGACACCTGGTCAGAGCTTATGTCAACCTGAACGCTGGACTGATGAATATCTCCAAGCGTATTATTAAAACTTTTCAATATTGTAACAAAGGAACTTTTAATCTCTGAAAAATCTCCCATAAAATCCGTAATCTGATCTCTTGGAACCGTTAAATCCCCTTTGGACAGACGCAGGAGAATGGAAGAAATCTCCGTAACATAAGAATCCAGAATGGTCATAGTGCTTCTCAAGCTGTCCGCAAGAAAACCAATCTCATCCTTTGACTGATAGGTAATGTATCTGGAGGCTTTTAAATCACCCTTAGACATTTCCTTCGCCGCTACGTCAAGCTCTTCTAACGGTTTGACAATGGATCTTGAAAAACGCATCGCAATCAACGCACAGACGAAAACCCCTATGATCATTGCGCCAATTCCCATTACCACTGCATTCCGGTTGGTCCCATTTGCCTCATCTACAAATCCTTCCGCATCACTGGACACCGACTGAGCCAGATTGATTACCTTCCCTTTTAAATCCTCATACTTTGGTTCATAGACATTCTTGATCATAGTTCTGGCTTCATCTGATTTGCCCTGAGCCGCCAACTTCAGTACTGCTGCCTGGATCTGATCGGACTCCTCAAGCCCGCTTTTGATTTCAGTCAGTATCTGTTTCTCATTCTCTTTTTTTAATAAAGTTTCCAGATTAGCCAACGCTGTCTGCATATCTGCAGAGTCCTTGTCAATCAGGGACTTTGCCTGGTTTCCTGCACTTGCAATATCCGATTTCTTTTCACTTGCCAGCCGGTAAAGCACCATCTGGCTGTCCAAAAGGTTGCGGCGGATGACCCACATGTTATCCGATGCCGCATAAGGCCCCTGATAGAGCTTCCGTAGATTCCCCGATATCCCCATCATCCCCACAAGCATTACCATAACCGCCAGAATACTAAGTAAAATTATGGCGCTAAAGACAACCACCACTTTGGTTTTTATCTTTCGATTTCTATACACAACTCTGCCTCCACTTATCTCCTCTTTAAAAGGGGTTATTTATTCAGTGGCTACTATAGCACCGTTTATAGACATCGTCAATCGTTACATTTACCATATCATACCAATTATTTTAAAAAAATACATAACTGCTTTCCAAGGCTGGAAAAAGAAAAAAAGATACCCCTGCACAGTTTCCTGCGGGATATCTTTTATCTTTGTTCTATTTCCTATCAGATCCCATTTTTTGCTTTGTGCGCAGCCTTGCCAGTGATCTGGCTAAAGATGCTTCAAAATGAGAATGCTCCTGAAGGCTCTTGCTCTGTCTCAGCTGTTCCTCCGCTCTTTCCCTGGCTTCTTCGGCCCGGCGTTCATCAATGTCCTCCGGACGTTCCGCGGTATCTACAATGACGGTAACACGGTTATTGATAATCTGGGCAAATCCATTGCCCACCAAACCGCTGATCCATTGACCGTTTGCGTCAAGTAAACGCATTTCCCCGATCGCAATGGCAATCACCATGTTTTCATGCTGGGGAAGAACTGCCTTTTCCCCATCCAACAGAGGAATGATCAGCTCCTGACAGGAACCTTTGTAAAACACCTTATCGCTGGCAAGAACCTGAAGGAAAAATGTTTTCGTACTCACAGGCAGCACCTCCAAGTTAAGCCTCTAATTTCCTGGCCTTTTCAATGACCTCATCAATGGTTCCTACATTAAAGAACGCAGCCTCCGGATACTGGTCCATCTCGCCGTCTACGATCGCCTTAAATCCGCGGACCGTCTCTTTAAGAGGAACGTACTTACCGGAAACACCGGTAAAGTTCTCTGCAACAGAGAATGGCTGGGATAAGAACTTCTGGATCTTTCTTGCCCGGTATACGGTGGTCTTATCGTCATCGCCTAATTCTTCCATACCCAGGATCGCAATGATATCCTGAAGCTCTTTGTATTTCTGAAGCAGCTCCTGTACCTTACGCGCAACTTCATAATGCTCTTCCCCTACCACATCAGGTTCCAGGATACGGGAGTTGGATTCCAACGGATCAACCGCCGGATAAATACCCTGCTCCACGATCTTTCTGGATAAAACAGTGGTGGCATCCAGATGTGCGAAGGTTGTTGCCGGAGCCGGGTCTGTCAAGTCATCGGCCGGTACATATACAGCCTGAACCGAGGTAACGGAACCATTTCTTGTGGAAGTGATTCTCTCCTGAAGTTCTCCCATCTCCGTAGCAAGCGTTGGCTGATAACCAACCGCAGAAGGCATACGTCCAAGAAGAGCGGAAACCTCTGATCCTGCCTGGGTAAAACGGAAAATATTATCAATGAACAAAAGCACGTTTTTATGCTCTTCATCACGGAAATACTCTGCCATGGTAAGTCCTGTTTCGGCTACACGCATACGTGCGCCCGGCGGCTCATTCATCTGACCGAATACCAAAGCGGTCTTAGAAATAACACCAGATTCTCCCATCTCGGTCCAAAGATCATTACCCTCACGGGAACGCTCTCCAACACCGGTAAAGATGGAATATCCGCCGTGCTCGGTTGCGATGTTATGAATCAGCTCCTGAATCAGAACCGTCTTACCAACACCAGCACCTCCGAACAGACCTACCTTTCCGCCTTTTGCATAAGGAGCCAAAAGATCAATAACCTTAATTCCTGTCTCCAGGATCTCAGCTACCGGACTCTGATCCTCAAAAGCCGGCGGGTCTCTGTGGATGACCCATTCCGGACCACCGGATAACTGCTCTCCGTTATCAATGGTCTCACCAAGTACATTAAAGAGACGTCCCAGAGTCTGCTCTCCAACCGGAACTTTAATACCCTCTCCGGTTGCAGTTACTTCCATACCTCTGCTCAATCCTTCGCTGGAAGCCAGCATGATACAACGGACGGTACCATTGCCCATATGCTGGGCAACTTCCATTACGCAGCGCTTTCCTTCATTGATCACCTCAAGGGCGTCTTTAATTGCAGGAAGCTCACTGCCCTCTAAAAACTCAACATCTACTACAGGTCCCAGGACCTGAACGATCTTACCTTTATTCATATTCTGTTACTCACAGTCGTGAGGACTCCTCCTCTCTCAATTCATAGAAAACACGATGAAGCTACGCTTTCTTCCTTTTTTTCTTCTGGGCTTTCGCCCCGCTGATTACCTCAGTGATTTCCTGAGTAATGGCCGCCTGTCGGACACGGTTGTAGGTAATGGCCAGTTCATCAAGCATATCCTGAGCACTATTCGTCGCAGCCTGCATCGCCATCATTCTGGAATTCTGCTCGCTGGAATAGGATTCCACCAGACCGCCGTAGATGAATCCTGCAATATAATTGGGCACAATAGCATTGATCACGGCTTCAGGAGAAGGACTCATGGTGATTTCCTCCAAATGCACGTTTACCGGAACATTCAGAGATATCTGCTGCTTTGGAATCGGAAGAAGCTGCTTTACTTCCGCTTCCATCTTCATAGCATTGACCATTCTGGTGTAAATCATATACACCTCATCAAGTTTTCCAGACAGAAAATAATCCACGATCTTTTCTTGTATGATTCTGGCCCGGCTCATATTAGGCTTTTGTACCGTATACCGGAAATCCTGTTCCACCGGGATACCTTTTTTTGTAAAATACTGCTGTCCCAACTCTCCTACTACGAACAGCATAGGATTACCACCCTTGTCAATCTGCTCCTGGGCCAGTTTAAATACATTATGATTATAAGCACCCGCAAGTCCTTTATCAGCAGTCACCACGATATAGCCGATCTTACGGTCTTCTTTCTTGATCTCCGGCCGGGTATCCAGATAAGGATCATCAATATCAGGGGTATGTCTGATGATTCTTGCGATGGTGCTCTGCAGCGTATAAAAATAAGGCTCTGTATCAGTCAGGGCTTTCCTTGCCCTTTTAAGCTTTGACGAGGAAATGGTATACATCGCATTGGTAATTTTCATGGTGCTTTTGATGCTGTTTATTCTGCTTTGTATCTCTCTCGCATTTGCCATATCTTACACCCGTTTCTTTATATAATCAACCGCTGTATCAAGGATTTTCTGTTTCAGCTCGTCAGATAATGCTCTGGTTTCTTCGATTTCTTTGCCGATTTCCGGATGTGCATTGTCAAAGTATTCAAGAAGCTCTCTTTGGAAATCCTTGATCTTGGAAACTTCAATATCCAGTAACAGGCGGTTATTGGCTACGACCAGACTGATGACCTGTGCATGAAGGCTCAACGGATGACATAACGGCTGTTTTAACAGCTCCGTAAGTCCTCTTCCGTATTGGATCTGCTCCTTGGTTGCTGCATCAAGATCCGAACTGAACTGGGTAAATACTTCCATTTCACGGCACTGTGCCAGATCAATACGAATGCTGCCTGCTGCCTTTTTCATTGCTTTGGTCTGTGCCGCACCACCAACACGGGATACGGAAAGACCAACGTTTACGGCCGGTCTCATACCGGAGAAAAAGAGATCACTCTCCAGGAAAATCTGTCCGTCGGTAATAGAAATAACGTTGGTAGGAATATATGCCGCCACGTCTCCCGCCTGGGTTTCAATGATTGGAAGGGCTGTAATAGAACCGCCTCCAAGCTCATCCTTTAACCGGCTGGAACGCTCAAGCAGTCTGGAATGAAGATAGAAAACATCACCAGGATATGCCTCACGTCCGGGAGAACGCTCTAAAAGCAGTGACAGAGAACGGTAAGCAACTGCGTGCTTGGATAAATCATCATACACAATCAGTACGTCTTTTCCCTTATACATGAAATACTCTGCAAGAGCCGTTCCGGAATAAGGGGCGATATACTGAAGGGGTGCAGGCTCACTGGCAGAGGAGGATACCACAATGGTATAGTCCATGGCGCCGTAATGAGTCAGCGTATTAACCAGTTTTGCAACTGTAGAAGCCTTCTGTCCAATCGCAACATAAACACAGATCACATCTTTCCCCTTCTGGTTTAAGATGGTGTCGGTGGCGATAGACGTCTTACCGGTCTGACGGTCACCGATGATCAGCTCTCTCTGTCCGCGTCCGATAGGGAACATGGAGTCGATCGCAAGGATTCCTGTTTCCATAGGAACGGACACGCTCTTACGGTCAACGATTCCAGGTGCCTCATTCTCAATCGGACGGTAATCGTCGGAAACGATATCGCTCTTACCATCGATCGGGGCGCCAAGAGAGTTCACTACTCTTCCAATGAAGCCATCGCCTACCGGAATACCGGCACGTTTCTTGGTTCTTGTAACCTTGGAGCCTTCTTTTACTTCTCGGTCGGAACCAAACAGGATGCATCCGATATCTTCTCTTCTGATATCCTGGACCATACCTTTGATTCCATTATCAAATACAACGATTTCTCCGTACATTGCATGATCAATTCCATAAACCGTTGCAATGCCGTCGCCTACGCTGATGACAGTTCCCACTTCCTGGTCCCTGGCATGCGTTTCATAATCTTCAATTTCACTTCTTAAAATAGAAATAATTTCATCTGAATTGATGGAAGCCAAGCTTTTCACCTCCGCATTATTTTTTGTTCTAATTGTTTCAGACGTCCCTTTAAGCTCCAGTCCGTTTCCACATCACCTACACGGAGAATGAATCCACCGATTAAACTGGCATCTTCGATCAAGTAGAGTCTTACGTCCTTTTTGTCGTACTTTCTGCAAAGCATCGCCTTTATTTCCCGTAACTGTTCCTCGTCGGGCTTTGTCACGTAGTACAAAGAAGCTTCCAATATCCCTTCTTCTTCTAATACATGCGCACGCCAAGCCTTAAATATATCACCGGCAAGGTCCATATCCCGGCGGTCAACCAAAACCTTTAAAAAGGTTATCATCTCCTGGGGAAATACCCGTTCGATCACCCGATGCTTGCTGCTTATTGCAATGACTGGGCTGCTTAAAGCATGTTTAAGCTCCGGCACTACCTTTAGCACCAGAGCTGCTTCTTCAATGGCCGTTTTTGGAACGGACATCTCATAAAGCACCCGTCCATAATTAATTGCTGCCTGCGTCATGGGCATCACCTGCTTCTGCTAAAAATGAATCGTAAAGCGCCTTGTTTGACATCGCACTCGCTTCCTGATTAACTACCTTGGCCGCTGCTGCAATCACTAAGCCTGCGATCTGCGTCTTAGCTTCACGCAAAGCTTTTTCCTGATCAGCTTCTGCTTTTTTCTGCGCTTCTGCTATCAGCCGGCCAGCCTCTTCATCCGCATTCTTTAAAATACGGTCGTACTGAGCCTTTGCCTGGTTCTTTGCTTCTTCGATAATCTTTAATCCTTCTTCTGAGGAGGCAGCCAGTTTCTCTTCATACTGCTTTTTGATCTCTGCCGCCTGCCCCTCAGTATTCCTGGCATTTGAAATACTGTTCTCAATCATTGCCTGCCGTTTATTGATAATACCCATAACCGGCTGAATCAGGAAGTGCCTAAGCAAAAAATACAGGACAATAAGATTAACTATATTCCATACAACGTTCATATCCAGTCTAAGCATCTTTACCGCCTGCCTTTCTTTCTAAATTTTCCAACATAATCCCGTTCAAAGGCATTATTTAAGGAATAAGATGATAAGAAGGGAAACAACGAAACCATAGATGGCAGTTGCCTCTGCAAGTGCACAACCTAATAAGAGAGCCTTGCTGATCTTGCCTTCTGCCTCTGGCTGTCTTGCAATAGCATCTACAGACTTAGCTGTTGCTAAACCAA
Source organism: Lacrimispora sinapis (assembly GCF_043633585.1). Taxonomy (NCBI): domain Bacteria; kingdom Bacillati; phylum Bacillota; class Clostridia; order Lachnospirales; family Lachnospiraceae; genus Lacrimispora; species Lacrimispora sinapis. The sequence goes on from NZ_CP141832.1 coordinate 3,688,861, forward strand.
TACCTACACCCGCACCAATACCTGTTAATACTGCGATTCCTGCTCCAATTGCTGTAAACATAATAATCTCTCCTTTAATTTGAACTGTTTTTACTCTACTGACTCTTTTAAGAAAAGTGCAGTCAGAAACACAAATACATACGCCTGAATCAATCCGTCAAAAATATCAAAATATAAGGAAAACGGAATCGGTACAATCGGCGCTGCAACCAGCTTTATAAGCTCCATAACTACAAACGCTCCTAAAACATTACCAAACAATCGCATGCAAAGCGACAAAGGTTTAATAAATACTTCCAGGACGTTGATCGGTGCAATAATAGCCACCGGCTCTGCAAAACCCTTAATAAAGCCCTTTAGACCTTTCTTATGAAAGCCTGCATATTCAATCAGCAGAATGCTCATAATAGCAAGCGCTGCGGTGGCATTTAAATCTTTGGTAGGCGGTTTCACACCCAGCAAACCAATCAAATTGGCCACACCGACATAAATTGCCACAGAAATCAAATAGGGGATATAACGTTTTTGTTCCTTACCAATGAGATCCTCAAAGAACCCGTAAAGTCCCCCAACGGCTAATTCCAATACCTGCTGCTTCCTTCCAGGGTTCTCAACCTTTAAATTTCTTACCAGGCAAATAGAAAGCAGGGTCAGAACCGCCATGATAACCCATGTTACCACAACAGATTCCGAAATCTGAATCCCTCCGAATATTGGAATCGTGAATACCGTTTCGCAGTTCAGTTCTTCCATTAACTTCTCTGCTAAATCCTCCGTAATGCTCACTTCCTTTCTTAGAGACAGTCTTTCTCTTTAATCTATTACCCGTTTGGATTGTACTTTTCAATGTACAATATTTCATGAGGTATATGGTGTATCATACTTTCATCTACGAAAATTGTCAACTTTTTGCAGGTTTCATAACATTTTATTAATGTCTACAATTGTTTAAACATTTGGAACAATTTTTTTGCCATAAAATCTTATTTTATTATCCATTTTTTAACGCTAAATGTAACAAAAATGTAAAGTGATTTTCATTCAGCTAATTTTTCTAGGTATTACGTAGGTTTTTCCCGGAATAATTTGTGAAATTTAACCACGTTTTTCTTTCATTTTTTAATTTCACCGTCATTACTTACTAATATCCAAGTATTTTAAAGGAAATACATGAAAAATAAGACAGGCTTATAAGAAACATCAGGGAATTTGCGTGGAATTTTCACAAATGCTCCCTTAGCAAAATTTTATGTTATATAGGACTTTCTTCCTATTTAATAGCAACATGCAGAACCGTATAACCTAAAATATTGTTAAGGTATCTTACATCAAGGGAGCATGACATTTTGGATTTATAAAGAAACAGATACCCGGAGCATGGAGTTTCAAAGACTTAAATTAACAGATGTTAAGATTTCCTTTAGGTTCCCTATGGTTTCAATCTCCATCATGTTTTATAAAGTAAGTATGATTTATTCTTAACCGGATTATTCTTCCGATTTTTAATTTAAATAAGAAGGAATAAAAAACGAAATAAAAAAAAGCCAAAGCTTATAACCGCTTCCGCTTCCTGCATTCCATGATAAGTTCTCCCCGGATAAATCCGGACAAAGGAAAAGCACCGTCCCCAACGCTCTCCGTCGTCAAAAACAGTACTTTTTTAGTGCGCCTTCGGGGGCTCGAACCCCGGACAAATAGATTAAGAGTCTACTGCTCTACCAACTGAGCTAAAGGCGCTTGTCTTTTGTTTTTTGTTGTGCCCTTGTCTCAAGCACGTGTGTAATTATATAACCGTCTTCAACAAAAGTCAACACTTTTTTTATAAATAATTTACCGTTTTTAAGTATTTATTTATTTTTCTTATTTTTATCAATATTTGTACCCAGTGTTTTGTTCACTTCCACAAAAGATTTGTTCCAGGAAAGCAGTTTCTTATTTAAGTCCGTCTTGTCACTGGTTGCCTGGAGAAGCTTTTTTGTAACCTTGTCTTTCATGCCCATGATCCTGCACCTGCGTTTTCTTTTTCTTTATTATATGCAGAACCGGTGCCCTGGTTATAAAAACCCGGCACCGGCAGGGTAAATTCTTATTTTCTTCCTGCAATGAGTTTATAGATCGGGTTTCCCTTGGAAGAAAACTTCTCTTCGTACTCTGTCATAATATTCCCCTCTCCCATCTCACTGTGGTGAAGGTCATAAGTAAACGCTTTGATCTCCCATACATCTCCTGGAACCGCCTCCAGGGAATAGTCAAACAGCCCTTTATTATCCGTTTTAAATTCCACGGTTCCATCGGGTTTTAGTATCTGGTCGTAAACTGCCATAAATTCCTCTGATGTGAGCCTGCGTTTTGCATGACGGTCCTTGGGCCATGGATCGGAAAAGTTTAAATAAATCTTCTGAACCTCTCCAGGTGCAAATATCTCAGACAATTTTTTTGCATCCACACACATAAAGTAAATATTGTCAAGCTCCAGCTCTGCTCTCTTTTGAAGTCCGCGCAAAAGCACGCTGGGATACCGTTCAATCCCCACATAATTGATCTCCGGATGAAGGGTGGCCAGTTCCATGATAAAACGGCCTTTTCCCATACCGACTTCTATTTCAATAGGATTCTCATTTCCAAAGACTTCCTTCCAGCAACCCTTTTTTTGTTCCGGATTCTGGACCACATATGGGCTGCGGGCGATTTCTTCTTCCGAGCCTGGTATGTGACGTAACCTCATATTTACTTCCTCCAAATCGTTTCTCTTCTTATAATCATAAACGTGGTTTGATCTTGCAGGTAGATTGTATCATAACTCAAGGGACCGGTGCAAGTGGGCACCTTCCTTGGTTGACGGCTGGAAAGTGGAAAATAACAGGTGCACAATTTAGAATAATAAGGTATAATGTCTGTATATTTGAATACAACCGTTATTGCAAAGGAGGAAATATATGGGAACCACAGATAACCGTTTCTGGATCAGAATCCAGCAGGGTCTTAAGGAAACAGAAATGCTCATGAATCAGAATCAGTATAACATGTCTATGATCAAAGCCCGCCAGACACTGGAATTTATGATTCATTATCTGGGAGAAAAAGCACTGATCGTGGAAGGCGATCTGGCCGACAGCATTGACCAGTTATTTGAAAGGCGCCTGATTTCCCAGGCTTCCAAAGACCACTATCACAGAATCCGCATGATTGGCAATAAGGCAGTTCACGAAGGCAATGACAGCCCCTATGATGCCAGAGAAGCCCTTCAGCTTCTCTCACAGGAAGTTCAAGCCTTTGCAAACGCCCTTCATAAAAATAATTCCAATACAGCTCCTAACAGGCAGCGCTCCCCTCAGCCAAAGACTGCTCCGATGGCTTCAAGGAGTGGTTCGGCCAGACGCAGTGCTCCTCAAAGAAGTTCATCCAGAGGCCGCAGCAGACGCCGCTCTCCAAAAAACACGCCTGACATCAACGGTCTTTTAAAGCCGGCACTGATTTTCTTAGGAGTGCTTGTAGTTGTGCTGATTTTTGTAAAGCTGGTGCCTGGAAAAGGAGACAAGAAAGAAACGGGGGCGCCTGAGACCTCCACTCAGATCTCCACAGAAGCAGCCACCACGGAGGGGAGTTCCGAAAATGCCACAGAGCCGGAGACACAGGCATCTAAAATCTATACCACTAAGTCCAAATTAAACGTCCGTTCCACACCGTCTACCGACGGCACCAGACTGGGAAGTCTTGCAGCCGGTACGGTTGTTGATTTTGTTAAGACATACGATGACAAATGGACGGTTATCAAATTTGAGGGAAAAGAAGCTTACGTTGCAACGGAATATCTGACAGAGTCCGAAGCTCCGTCTGATTCCGGTAAAACCACAGAGTCCGGAGAAACTACAGAGAAAAAAACTCAATAAACCACCGAAAAAGCGAAGATACCAGAGTAAATATCCTCTGGACTTCGCTTTTTTTGATGAGGCATAACAATTGCTTGGGCTGCGTAAGCTATAAGCATGATTAAATATTTATAAATTTAGTGAATTTTTCCAAAATACTATGGTATTTTTTTCAAATTATAGTATCATTATAATATAATATGGTAATTTACAAACTTATTTCACAAGGAGGCTACGGTATGGATAAAGTGATTGAAAAGATTTCTGACATCGAATCGGCAGCAACTTCCATTATGGATAATGCCAACGAACGAAAGAAGGCATTTGCAAAAGAAATGGAGGAACGGACTGCCGCATTTGATCATGATTTAGAGGTGCAGACCAACAAAAAAATCGAAGCACTGCGTAAAGAAATGGAAATTAAGATGAATCATCAGCTGGAAAAGCAGAAAAACGATTCTATGAGAGTACTGGCCGCATTGGAAGCCCATTATGAGAAGGAGCATCACCGGTACGTTGAGAATTTATTCCAAACTATGATAAAGGAGTGATCCTATGGGAGACTTGCTGTCTTACAGCGGCATTACAACCAAGGTAAGAGCCATGGAAAGCCACCTGATCACAGAAAACCAGTTCCGGGAAATGTCCGGCTTATCAACCGTTTCTGAGGCCGTGGACTATTTAAGCCATCTAAGTGCCTATGAGGGGCTTTTTTCAGACCTGGAGGGAAGCGGTCTTCACCGGGGTGCGATTGAACAAAGGCTGGTTCTTTCTCTTTACCAGGATTTTGCCAAGCTCTACCGTTTTTCCAATTTAAACCAGCGTAAATTTTTAAATCTGTATTTTATGCACTTTGAAATCGATATTCTGAAGAAATGTCTCCGAAATGCCATTGGGGAGAATCCGCCGGATATTGATCTTTCTATTTTTGAAGATTTTTTTAAGAAACATTCCAAACTGGATCTTATGAAGCTGACTTCCTCTAAAAGTCTTTCTGAATTTGTAGCAAACCTGGAAGGTTCAGTCTATTACGGCCAGCTCTCTGGTTTAGACGATACCATGGAGCCTGCTTTATTTGACTATGAAGTCCGTTTGGATCTTCTATATTTTAAAACCATTTGGAAGGTAATGGGGAAATACTTGAAAAAGGAAGAGAGGGAACTTTTGACCCGGTGCTTTGGAAGCAAGCTGGACCTGTTAAACATCCAGTGGATCTACCGCTCCAAGAAATATTACCATTTACAGCCGGCAGACGTTTATGCCCTTCTCATTCCCACCTATTACCACCTGAATAAGGAACAGATCACGAAAATGGCGGAGGCCGGAACCATGGAAGAATTCTACGCGGCGTTAAAAACCACCTTCTATGGCCGGAAAGCAAATATAGAGGTGTTTGAGATGCCGGATCTGGAACGGCTCACTGCGGAGGTGCTTGATAAAATTTACCGTTCTGCCAGCCGGCAAAATCCCTATTCCATTGCCACTCTGAATTCCTATCTTTATTTTAAAGAGGAGGAAATACAAAAAGTCATCACCCTCATAGAGAGCATCCGGTACCGCTTGACTCCGGATGAAATCATCTCCTATGTGGTAAAACAGTAAAGGGGGTTACTTTTCCGTGATAGAAAAGATGAAATTCTTAAGTATCACCGGACCAAAAGAGGATATTGACCGGGTGATTGACACCTATTTATCCAGATATGAAATCCATCTGGAAAATGCTCTTTCTGAGTTAAAAACGGTGCAGGACTTAAGGCCATATGTTGAAACCAATCCGTACAAGGATATCCTCCAGCGCGCATTCGAGCTGGTGGAGCTGCTGCCTCCGGGAGAGATTTTTCAGACTTCGCAGAAAAAGCTATCCGTGGCTCAGGCGGCAGATATCATCGAGGAAATTGGGAAAGAAGCAGAAGAACGTAAGGCCAGGGAAGAGGAATTGGTATCCAAACGTGACTCATTAAAGGAGTCTGTGGAGCGGATTCTTCCATTTACCGGTCTTAATTATGATTTAAGTTCCATCCTTCATTTTAAGTATATCAAGTTTCGTTTTGGGCGTATCACCCATGAATATTACGAGAAATTTGAGAACTATGTATACGATACCATTGATACAGTCCTCTACAAATGCAAAGAGGACGAACAATACGTCTGGCTGGTTTATTTCGTGCCGGAAACCATCTCAAACCGGATTGATGCCATTTATGCATCCATGCATTTTGAGAGAATTGACGTTCCGGATGAATATAAGGGCACACCTTACGAAGCCAGCCAGTCCTTAGAGGAAAGCATGAAAGCCGTCCAGACAGAGATCAATGACATCCGCAAACAGCTTTCCGTTCTTTTGGAAACCAGACGGGAGGACTTACTGGCTGCCAAAGACCGTCTGGAAACCTTCTCTACTAATTTTAATGTGAGAAAACTGGCTGCCTGTACAAAACAGAGCCGGAACACCTTTTATATCCTCTGCGGCTGGATGAGCCAACGGGATGCCGATGCGTTTCAAAAAGACATTTCAGACGATGAAAAAACCTTTTGTATTGTGGAGGATGACCAGGAAAACATCATGAGCAACCCTCCTACCAAGCTATTGAATCCAGGGATTTTTAAACCATTTGAGATGTTTATCCGAATGTATGGACTTCCTGCTTATAATGAGATTGACCCTACCATACTGATCGGACTGACCTACTCCTTCCTCTTCGGATTCATGTTCGGGGATGTGGGACAGGGGCTTTGTCTTTTATTCGGAGGACTTCTTCTTTACCGGTATAAAAAGATCAGTCTTGCTGCTATTCTATCCTGCTGCGGCTTCTTTTCAACCATTTTCGGATTCCTGTTTGGAAGTATCTTCGGATTCGAGGATGTGATTCATGCGGTCTGGCTCAGGCCCATGAAGCATATGACCGAGCTTCCCTTTATCGGACGGTTGAACACAGTTTTCATCGTTGCAGTTTCATTGGGTATGGGCATCATTCTTCTTACCATGATCCTAAATATGGTAAACAGCTTCCGGTTCAGAGATCCGGAACGAACCTTTTTTGATACCAACGGTTTGGCAGGCTTTATTTTCTACGCCTCACTTGTGCTTACGATAGTTCTCTATATGACAGGCAACCCCATTCCTGCCGCTACTCTTCTGGTCCTGATGTTTGGGGTTCCGCTGCTCATCATGTTTTTTAAGGAGCCGCTCACAAACCTGGTGGAACGTAAGGCCAGGATTATGCCGAAGGAAAAAGGCATGTTTGTGGTTCAGGGCTTTTTTGAACTGTTTGAAGTGCTTTTAAGCTATTTTTCCAATACCCTTTCTTTTGTCCGTGTGGGAGCTTTTGCAGTGAGCCATGCGGCCATGATGGAGGTGGTACTGATGCTGTCCGGCCACGAAACCGGAACCGTAAACTGGCTCGTCGTCGTTTTGGGCAACTTGTTTGTATGCGGCATGGAAGGACTGATTGTGGGGATTCAGGTGCTTCGTCTGGAATACTACGAACTATTCAGCCGTTTTTACCGGGGAACCGGCCGCGCATTCAAACCCTACGGAAAAAAACTATAAAAAAACATATCAGGAGGTATTTCTTATGTCCATGTTAGTAAAAATCACTTTAGCAATCGCATTAACCTTGAGTATCGTTCTTCCCCTTTTTGTATTTGCCCTGGGAGAAAAAACGAAGGGCCGCTATAAAACCGCACTTTCCATTAATGTGCTGTTATTCTTTGGCACCATGATCGTATCCAGCGTGATGATGTTCCATGGCCAGGCTTTTGCGGCAGAAACTGCAGCCGGCGTTAGCGGAAGCGTCGCAGGCATGGGTTATATCGCTGCGGCCTTATCCACAGGTCTGGCCTGTATCGGCGGCGGTATCGCCGTATCCGCAGCCGCCAGTGCAGCGCTTGGCGCCATCAGTGAAGACAGCTCCATTTTAGGTAAATCACTCATCTTCGTAGGCCTTGCCGAAGGTGTTTGTCTTTATGGTCTGATCATCTCCTTCATGATCCTCGGAAAGCTATAATCATGAAAATGTATTTAATCAGCGACAACTTAGACACCTGGGCCGGCATGAGGCTGGCCGGAGTGGAAGGAGCTGTCGTTCATGAAAAGGATGAGCTTAAGAATGAACTGGATAAAGTCCTGGCCGATAAGGAGATCGGGATCATACTCCTGACAGAAAAGTTCGGAAGAGAATTTCCGGACATCATCGACGATGTGAAGCTGAACCGAAAGCTTCCTCTCATCATAGAAATTCCTGACCGCCACGGTACCGGCCGCAAGCCCAGCTTTATCACAGATTATGTAAACCAAGCTATCGGATTAAAACTATAAGAAAGAGGTGGTCATCTTGACAACTGAGGAAAAACTACAGCATTTCCTGGAGTTTTGCATGGAAGATGCCAGATCCCGCAGTGCAAAGATGCTTGATGAATATACGGCTGCTTTGGAGCAGACCTTTGCAGAGCATCAGGACAGTGCAAACCGGCGGGCCGAACAGCAGGTGGCATTGGAACAGAAACAGATCGAACGGGAAATCAACAAAAAGCTGTCTCTGGAACAGATCAATATCAAAAGGGAATATGGAAAAAAGCAGGATGAGCTCAAGGAAAAGCTGTTTGAGGAACTCAAAGAGCGGCTTACCGAATACATGAAGACGCCTGAATACACCAAGCTGCTGAACTCTCAGATACAGAAGGCTTTAGAACTGGCTGACAAAGAATTTATTACCGTTTATATTGATCCAGCCGATGAAGGGAAACTTTTGGATCTTTCCCTGCCCCAGAAAGCAGACATACAGGTAAGTGAATACTCTTTTTTTGGAGGGATCAGAGCCGTTATCCCATCAAGACATATTCTGATTGATCATTCGTTTCAGACAAAGCTTGCTGAAGCAAAACGTGATTTCCGCTTTGATGTGAAAGATATAATGGGAGGTACGGCCAATGAGTAATACAGGTAAAATCTTCGGCATCAACGGCCCTGTGATTTATTTAAAGGGTGATACGGGATTTCAGATGAATGAGATGGTCTACGTTGGAAAGGACCACCTGGTGGGGGAAGTCATCGGTCTGACAGACCGGCGCACCACCGTACAGGTCTATGAGGAAACCAGCGGCCTAAAACCAGGGGAAACGGTGACCTCTACCGGCTTCCCCGTATCCGTCACTCTGGCTCCCGGCATATTAAATAACATCTTTGACGGAATCGAACGTCCCCTGTCGGAGATTGCAAAAACCGGCGGTGCCTATATTGACCGCGGCATCCAGGTAGATTCTCTTGATACACAAAAACTTTGGGACACTCATATAACGGTGAAAAAGGGCGATCACCTTCTGCCCGGCTCCATCATTGCCGAAGTACCGGAAACACCTGCTATCGTCCATAAGGTCATGATTCCTCCTGATATGGAAGGTGAGGTGGCAGAGGTGGTTTCCGACGGCTCCTATACCATCAGCCAGCCTCTTCTGACTCTGAAGCTTTCAGACGGTACCACCAAACAAGTGACCATGACTCAGAAATGGCCCATCCGGGTCCCCAGACCTATCTTAAAACGGTATCCTGCCACCAAGCCTTTGATCACCGGCCAGAGAATCATTGATACTCTGTTTCCCCTGGCAAAAGGCGGCACTGCCTGTATCCCCGGCGGTTTTGGAACAGGAAAGACCATGACCCAGCACCAGATCGCCAAGTGGTCTGATGCGGATATCATCATTTATATCGGCTGCGGGGAGCGCGGCAATGAGATGACTCAGGTTCTGGAGGAATTTACAGAGCTGATCGACCCCCGTTCCGGCAATCCCTTAATGGACCGGACCACTCTGATTGCCAATACCTCAAACATGCCTGTGGCTGCCAGAGAGGCCAGCCTCTATTCCGGTCTTACCCTGGCAGAATATTACCGGGATATGGGATATCATGTTGCCATCATGGCAGATTCCACCTCCAGATGGGCAGAGGCTTTGAGGGAGTTATCGGGACGTCTTGAGGAGATGCCTGCGGAAGAAGGCTTCCCGGCATACCTGGCTTCCCGGCTGTCCGCCTTTTATGAACGGGCAGGTATCATGCAGAACTTAAACGGGACCGAAGGTTCCGTTACCATCATCGGTGCGGTATCTCCTCAGGGCGGAGACTTTTCCGAGCCGGTGACCCAGAACACCAAGCGTTTCGTCCGCTGCTTCTGGGGTCTGGACCGGAATCTTGCCAATGAGCGTCATTTCCCTGCCATCCACTGGCTCAGCAGCTATTCGGAGTATCTCACTGATCTGGCTCCCTGGTATGTGGATTACGTGGATAAAAAATTTGTGGATTACAGGAACCGTCTGGTATTTTTGCTGACCCAGGAAAGCAGCCTTATGGAAATCGTTAAGCTGATCGGCGGAGATATGCTTCCTGACGACCAGAAGCTGATCCTTGAAATTTCCAAGGTGATCCGGGTCGGATTTTTACAGCAGAATGCGTTCCATAAAGAAGATACCTGCGTTCCTATGGAAAAGCAGTTCTTAATGATGGATCTGATTCTTTATTTATACAAAAAATCCCGTTCTCTAATATCCATGGGAATGCCCATGTCCGTATTAAAGGAGGACCCTATTTTTGATAAGATCATTTCCCTAAAATACGATGTTCCCAATGACCGGCTGGATCTTTTCGATGACTACAAAAAGCAGATTGATGCCTTTTATGAATCCGTCATCGAACGCAACGCTTAGGAAGGAGGAAGAAAATGGCAATCGAATATTTAGGCTTAAGTGCAATCAACGGCCCGCTGGTCGTATTGGAAGGCGTCCAGAATGCTTCCTTTGACGAAATCGTGGAAATGACTGTCGCAGGAAAGAAAAAAAAGCTGGGAAGAATCATTGAGGTTTACGAGGATAAAGCCATCATCCAGGTCTTTGAAGGAACCGAAGGACTGGCACTCCGAAACGTCCACACCCGCCTTACCGGACACCCCATGGAGCTGTCCGTATCCGAAGACATGTTAGGCCGGACCTTTAACGGGATTGGAGTCCCCATTGACGGATTAGGAGATATTGGCTCCGACATCCGGCTGGACATTAACGGTAAGCCCTTAAACCCTGTAACCAGAGAATATCCAAGAGATTATATCCGTACCGGTATTTCAGCCATCGACGGGCTTATGACACTGATACGGGGACAGAAACTGCCAATCTTTTCCGGCAACGGTCTTCCTCATGATGAACTGGCGGCTCAGATCGTTCAGCAGGCTTCCTTAGGGGATGATGCGGACTCCAGCGAAAAGTTCGCCGTGGTGTTTGCGGCAATGGGGGTGAAATACGATGTGGCAGACTTTTTCCGCAGGACCTTTGAGGAAAGCGGAGTTTCCGATCACGTTGCCATGTTTATCAATCTGGCAAATGACCCGGTGGTGGAGCGTCTGATCACACCAAAGGTGGCTCTTACTCTGGCGGAATATTTAGCATTTGAAAAAGGAATGCACATCCTTGTGATTTTAACAGATATGACGGCTTACGCGGAGGCTCTCCGTGAGGTTTCCTCTTCAAAAGGAGAAATCCCTTCCAGAAAAGGATATCCGGGCTATTTGTACAGTGAACTGGCCTCCATCTATGAACGGGCGGGAATCGTAAAAGAACAGCATGGTTCCGTCACACAGATTCCCATCCTCACCATGCCAAACGATGACATCACCCACCCCATTCCGGACCTTACGGGATATATCACAGAGGGTCAGATCGTACTGGACCGCAGCTTATACGGCCAGTCCGTTTACCCGCCCATCAACGTCCTCCCCTCTCTCAGCCGTCTGATGAAGGATGGCATCGGAGAAGGCTTTACCAGGGCCGATCATCAGGGCGTGGCAAACCAGCTGTTTTCCTGTTATGCAAAGGTGGGCGATGCAAGAGCGCTGGCGTCGGTTATCGGTGAAGATGAGCTTTCTCCCATTGACAAGAAATACCTGGTATTCGGGAAAGAATTTGAAAACCGGTTCGTGGGCCAGGGAAATCATACAAACCGCAACATCCTAGAGACGCTCACCATTGGCTGGGAACTGTTAGGACTACTGCCAAGAGCCGAATTAGACCGTATTGATACAAAAGTCCTGGATCAGTATTACAAGGAAACCACCCCTGACGCTTCGGAAGAATAGGAGGGAAATTCATGAATCCCAATACATTTCCCACGAAAGGAAATTTAATTCTTGCCAAAAACTCTCTCGCTCTGGCCAGACAGGGCTATGAGTTAATGGATAAAAAGCGGAACATTCTGATCAAAGAGCTGATGGAGCTAATTGATGAGGCCAAGGGCATCCAGTCTGAAATTGATGAGACCTTTACTTCTGCTTATAAAGCCCTTCAAAAGGCGAACATTGAACTAGGCATTGATTATGTAAAGGACATCGCTCTGGCGGTGCCTGTGGACGATTCGGTGCGCATCAAGACCAGAAGCATTATGGGGACGGAGATTCCTTTGGTGGAGCATGAAAAGCGGCCATTAAACTTAACTTATGCCTATTACAGCACAAAGGAATCTCTTGATGAGGCCCGCTACAAGTTTGAACGGGTAAAGGAACTGACCTTAAAGCTTTCCATGGTGGAAAACTCCGCTTACCGTCTGGCAAACAGCATCAAACGGACCCAGAAACGGGCCAATGCACTGAAGAACATCACCATTCCCCGTTATGAAACGCTGACCAGAAACATCACCAATTCTCTTGAGGAAAAGGACAGGGAAGAATTTACAAGACTAAAGGTGATTAAACGAACGAAAAATAGCAGCAACGGGTGACAGAGAATGCAAATGGGATAGATTTTTTAGTTCGGCCAAAGAAATACCAATTTATTATGCCCGAAAAAGAGTTCGCTGTACTTTTCTTCCATAAAACGGACCATTTCTCCCCTTGCCATCTTGGCAAGGGTTCCCTTTTGCTTTCCTTTCCCACCGGATAATTCTCCAAATTCCACGGTAATAAGCTTGTCCTCCGGGGCCAGATATTTCTCAATTGCTGTGGAATACTGCTTACCGGAAATGAATCACAAAATTCCCAACTCCGTAGTTGACAAAAATTATCTGCATATGGTATGATACTAAAACACTTGAGGGAGTAGTTTGCGCAGTATTTCTGCGTGCCAAGTCAACATACTGACCATTTACGGTCTGGCTTGCCTTAATAAACGAGACTCATGTATAGCGTGGGCTATACATGGTCTATTTTTTTTGACTCATGCATCGCTTGCCTATGCATGAGTTTTTGTTATATACAAATAATCTAAGGAGAGAATGGCATTGAAGGAATTTCAGGAAAACACACGGGATTTACTCAACCGGCTGCAGACCCACGATGCAGACGGACTAAAAAGCGGACAAGTAGAAATACAGCGGGAGAAATACGGAAGCAATACGCTGACCAGGGAAAAACCTGAGTCGCTGATGCGGCGCATTGGGGAAGCTGCCAGAGAACCCATGATTCTCATGCTCATCATGGCTGGTGTCATCGCGCTTCTGGTCAACATCATTCGCGCCACCACCGGCTCAGAGGCAGATTTTTTAGAATGCCTGGGCATTTTTGCAGCCATCTTTCTGTCTGTACTGATCACCGTCATCATGGAAGGCAAAAGTGCCAAAGCCTTTGAAGCCTTATCTAAAATCAGCGATGATACCATGATCAAGGTGATCCGGGACGGCCAAACGCATTTGCTGAGCCAGAGGGAAATCGTTGTCGGCGACATCATTCTTCTTTCCACCGGGGATAAGATTCCTGCCGATGGACGGCTTTTACAGAGTTCCGGACTGACCGCAGATGAATCCGCACTGACCGGAGAGAGCCTGCCTGCAAAAAAAGAGGCGGATCTTCTCATTGTGGATGAAAAGACACCGTTAGCGGAACGGGCCAACATGGTGTATTCCGGCAACTTCATCACGGGCGGTTACGGTAAGATGGTGGTAACTGCAGTCGGTGACAGCACAGAATTCGGAACCATTGCAAAAGAGCTTACAAATGCGGAACGCTCTTCCACCCCTCTTCAGGAAAAGCTTGCAAGACTGGGAAAAACGATCACCTTACTGGGTATTATTGCTGCTGCCATTGTTTTTTCCTCAGAGCTGATCTCCTTTGCTTTGGAAGGCAGGCTTACACTGGAAACCGTTCTCGATGCATTTGTTACCAGCATCGTTCTCATCGTAGCCGCGGTGCCAGAGGGACTTCCCACCATTGTGGCAGTCTCCCTATCCATCAATATCATCAAGCTATCCAGGCAGAACGCCCTGGTAAAAAAGATGATCGCCTCTGAAACCGTAGGCTGTATCAATGTGATCTGCTCCGATAAGACAGGAACGCTTACAGAAAACAAGATGACGGTCTCCGCATTCTACGACGGCTCCTGGAAGGAAAAGACCAGAGACCTTGCTTCAGACTGGCTGATCCATAACATCTGTTTAAACACGACAGCGGACATTTCCCCGGATGGTTCCTTTATCGGCAATCCGACGGAATGTGCCATGCTGAACTTCTACCAGCAATCCGATGCCTGCAAAAAAAGCGGAAAGACTTATAAGGATGAACGCTGTGACCACGAAGTGCTCCATGCGTTCCCGTTTTCTTCCGAGTTAAAGCACATGACCACCATCAGCAAGGTGGATGGAAAGATCATCTCCTATGTAAAAGGAAGTCCGGAGTGCGTTTTCTCCATGTGTGCCCTTTCTGACGAGGAGCGCGCCAGGATTGAAACCTTCATCGTAAAAGCACAGGAAAAAGCCATGCGTGTCATTGCCTTTGCCCATAAGGAACTTCATGAAATGCGGGACTATGAAGAGGAAGCTCATCACAATGCCATGGAAAAGGACATGGTATTTGACGGTTTTGCCGCCATTTCCGATCCTCTTCGTTCCGATGTTTACGAAGCGGTCAAAAACTGCCGCATGGCCGGAGTGGATTTAAAGATCCTGACCGGCGACAATATCATTACGGCTACCGCCATTGCCAATGAGCTTCAGATTCTTGAAGATGGAAGGATGGCAGTGGAGGCCAGAGAAATTGTGGAGCTAAGTGATCAAGCGCTTCTTGATCTCCTTCCCAGAATCAGCGTCATTGCCCGGAGCACCCCTTCTATTAAGATGCGGGTGGTAAAACTGTTAAAATCCCAGAACAACGTGGTTGCCGTCACCGGTGACGGAATCAACGACGCTCCTGCCATAAAGAACGCAGATGTGGGCATTGCCATGGGCATCTCCGGTACGGAAGTTTCCAAAGAGGCCAGTGACATCGTGCTCCTTGACGATTCCTTCTCCACCATAGTAAAAGCCATTGCCTGGGGACGGGGCATCTATGAGAATTTCAAACGTTTTATCCAGTTCCAGCTTACGGTCAATCTTTCTTCCGTGATTGTTGTATTTTCCTCTATTCTATTGGGATTAAAAGCACCATTTACGGCTCTCCAGCTGTTATGGATCAATATCATTATGGACGGGCCGCCTGCCCTCACTCTTGGTCTGGAACCTATTTATGATGATTTGATGAATCGTCCTCCTACGGGAAGAAGTGACAGCATTATATCAAAGACCATGTTCCTTCGGATTGGACTTACAGGAATGTATATCTCCGTCATATTCCTATGCCAATATGTCTTTAACTTTTTAGGTGCAACCGACAGGGAAATGACGACCGTACTCTTTACCCTGTTCGCCCTATTCCAGCTTTTCAATGCCTTTAACTGCCGGGAGCTTCATAAAACCAGCATCTTCAAGCATTTATTTCAGAACCGGATCATGCTTTTGGTCATATCTGTTACCTTCCTTCTGCAAATTCTGATCATTCAGTTTGCAGGGGCATTTTTCGGAACGGTGCCTCTTGGCTTTGCCATGTGGCTTAAAATCTTCGGGCTTACCTTCAGTGTTATTCTCCTATCCGAGTTTGTGAAGCTGCTGCTGCACCGTAAGTAAGCATCAAACAGCCGGTGGAACGACCGCATGCTTTCTATACCGGCGTTTCACTGGCTTTTTTAATGGTTACATCTTATAGGAAATGATATAATAAAACTTATGGGATATAAAAACAGAAATCAGGTTATACCAGAAATGGATAAGGAGCGTTATGAAAATTGCAGTTTGCGATGATAATATTTTGTTTCAGGAAGAAATCAAAAATCTTTTATATGAATACTTTGGAAGACTCTCTGTGGAGATAAAACTGTTTTCAAACGGAATGGAGTTTCTTAGAGCGGTCCAATCCATCAGCAATCCTTTTGACCTTGTTTTTATGGACATTGAAATGCCGGGAATTGACGGGCTGGAAACTTCAAGGCAGCTAAGAAAAAAGAACCGGGATCTATTCCTGATATTTTTATCAAGCCACACCGAGCTGGCCTTTGATGGTTATGAGGTGGATGCCTTTCGCTTCCTTACAAAGCCGGTCAAGCGGGACAAATTATGGAAAGCATTAAGTGACTGGGAGAAATCACGCCTTTCCGAGGAACGAATCTGCTTCAATCTTGGTGACCGCAGTCAGGTATTAAGCTGGAGTGAGATCCAGTACATTCAAAGCGAAAATGTCTACGTAAATGTGGTCACCGTAAGTCAACGGATTCTCGTCCGCATGAAGATGAAGGAGCTGGAAAAAAAGATGCCGGAATCCATGTTTTTTAAGCCCCACCGCAGTTATTTGGTGAACTTAAAGCATATTCTCAGCTTTGATTCCAAAAAAATCCGCATGGCGGACGGTCTGGAGGTACCCTTAAGCCGGAGACATGCGGCAGAATTCCGGAACCGGATGATGAAATTTTTAAACCGTTGATAGAAACCTGCTTAACTTCTGTGGAGGGATCACTCATATGAATACCGTTTACCAATTGATCGGGGGACTTGAGATTTTGATTCTCATGACTGCAATCGCCCGATATGTATTTCTCATCAACGCCCCTCAGACAAGAAGCGGGCTGCTGCTTTTCTGGGGGAGCTTTCTCCTTGCGGAAACAATAGCGGGAGCTGTCTTTCATTCGGAGCCGGCAACTGCCCTGCTTCCCTTTTTATTTGCCATACTATTTCTTTGGCAGGGAAGACCGTCCCGACGCATTCTGGGAATGTTTTTTATCATTCCAATCTCCGGAATGATGCTCTCTCTTCTATTTCTTCCAATAATGATCGTATATCTGTTTACAGGCTCTATGAATCAGGTACTGGACAACAAAGACATCTTCTGGATTCCTATGGATATTCTGTTTTGGTTCTTCTGCATTCTATTTGCGGTAAAAGTCAGACGCTGGAAAAGCAGGTATTCTGATTCCTTTAATCAACGGAAACTGACACAATGGGAAACCCTTTTACTATGGGGAATCGGTTTCCTTTTACTGGTCCTTTTCTTCCTGTTGAGCCTTATTGATGAATTTTCTTTTACGCTTTCTATCGCCAGAGGGTTTGTCATCGGTGCCATTGTGATTTTAGGAATCCTTCTGTATACCGTTGTTGCAGTCACCATTCAGGGGAATCGGAACGCCTATTTTGAACGGGAAGCCGCTTTGAATGAATATTATTTGAATGCACAGCTAAAACATTTTAAGGCTTATCAGGAAACCCAAAAACAAACCCGGAGAATCCGCCACGATATGAAAAATCACATGGCCTGCCTGTACGCACTTTTAGAAAAGGGACATTATGAAGAGGCTCAGCTCTATATCAAAGAGATGAATGAGCTGGTAAACCAGTCCGAAGAACATTTTCATACCGGTGATCCCATGATCGACGCCATCTTAAACGAAAAAACTCCGGATGCTCTTTCAAACGGAATCCGCCTGTCTGTAGAGGGAATTCCCCAATTTTCCCATATGGAACCGGTGGATGTCTGTACGATTTTTGCAAACGCCATGGACAATGCCATCGAAGCCCAAAAAGATTTAAATGACCGGAACAAATGGATCCATGTTTCATTTGTCCGCCAGCATGCCATGCAGTACATCCGCATTGAAAACCCCTCAAATGAAGTCCGTAAATCAGGCACCTCCTTCCTCACGGAAAAGGACCCAAAAGAGCATGGATTCGGACTGGAGAATATAAGACGAGCCGTTGAAAAATATGACGGTCAAATGAATGCTTCCTATCAGAACGGGATATTTGTACTGGAAGTGCTCTTTACAACAAAATAACTGCCATCCGCAACAAAAAATCACCAGGAAATGATTCCTATGCTATATTGGGTCTATCAAACACCGCGGTCCGGCGGTAGAAGGGTGGTAGATATGAACGAAGAATTAAAATTAACGAAACAACTTGAAAAAAAGAAACAATCCGAAAAGAAGAAACAAGTTAATAAAGTTATAACCGGTGTTCTGTTCTATGAACTGATTACGGTCGTATGTGTGATGCTGGACGCCCTCATACAAATGATCCGGGTGGCAGTTCTCTACAGGAACAGTCCTGATATGGAACAGCAGGTGGAGGCCGTTTTGGAAGATTGCATCAACAGCGGAAGGGGAATGATTCTTTCCATTGCCGCCGGCCTTTTCTTTCTATTTATTTATTTTCGGAAACAGGAATATTCAAAAAAGATATTTAATCAAAGCCGTTCCATGAAAAGAGCTGAATTCTTTCCCATCCTCACGGTATTTATGGCACTTCAGGTCTTTTTCCTGGTGGTGGGCAACGGAGCCGAATCCATTTTGAATAGGTTCGGATTCAGTCTGATGGAAGAAATCGAATCGGCAACCAGCGCAAGTACCGTGTTTTCCATGTTTTTGTACGTTTCATTTATTGCCCCCATCGCAGAAGAACTGGTGTTTCGTGGCTTTGTGATGAGGGGACTGGAACGGTTTGGAAAAATCACAGCCATATCTGGTTCTGCCCTCCTGTTCGGAGCCATACACGGAAACCTGATTCAGGGTGTTTTTGCAGCCATGGCAGGGCTTGTCCTTGGTTATGTGGCCATGGAGTATTCGATTCTCTGGTCAATCGTCATTCATATCATCAATAACTTTATTTTCGGTGATTTGTGGGCCTATGTGACAGGCGGCTTGAATGAAACCCTGCAGGACATTCTATTCTATGGCATTTATGGTTGTTTCTTTGTGGCTGCAGGGATCGAGCTATACTTAAAACGGAACGAAATCAAGGAGTACTGGAGAAAGAATAAAAACAAAAACGGCCATTGGAAGATTATCGTTACGTCCTTTTGGTTCATCCTTTTTATGATCCTCCAGCTGGCAGTAGGGATCAGCGGAATCCATAAAATTTAAGGGGATTGACAAACACTCCCCTAAATCATATACTTTCCTTAATTTCCAAAATGGAAATAATCCGGAGGTTACTAATGAAAGCTGAATTTTCCTTGTTTTTCATCATTGAAGTCATCGGCACCATAGCCTTTGCTTCTTCCGGGGCAATGGTTGCCATAAAAAAACAGCTGGATCTGCTTGGAGTCGTTGTTCTGGGAGTCACTACAGCGGTAGGAGGCGGCCTGTTAAGGGATATTATCATAGGCAATGTCCCTCCTGCCATGTTTCAGGACCCTTTGTATGTATTACTTGCCTTTTTCACGGTTATGATTCTATTTATTATCGTTCGGCATAACCAGAGAATCCTGGCCGGCCGATCCATTGAAACCTATGAAAAGGTCATGAACATCTTTGATGCGGTGGGACTTGGTGCTTTTACCGTGGTGGGAATTGATACGGCTATCCTTTCCGGCTATGGGGAATACCATTTTCTCATCATATTTTTAGGCGTCATCACAGGTGTGGGCGGGGGGATTTTACGGGATATCATGGCAGGTCAGACCCCTTATGTCCTCCGCAAACACATTTATGCCTGCGCTTCCATCGCCGGAGCCATTCTTTATGCCGGGCTTTTAGAACACATCAACGGAAATGCCGCCATGCTCATCGGTGCCTGTTCTGTAGTTTTGATCCGTGTGCTGGCAACCCGTTTCTGCTGGAACCTACCGACCGCAACCCAAAAAAATTAAGGAAAGGGAAAAATCCATGAACCGTTTTTTGCAATACACCATTGGAATCATATTTTCCATCTGTTTCATGATCGTTCTTTTATTTACATCTGTGGAGGCCACAGTTTACTGGATTCCAGGATATTTTGAAACAGAATACACCAAATATAACGTCACAGAGGCCGTTTCCATGACTATGGATGACTTATTGGAGGTTACGGACCAGATGATGGCATATTTAAAAGGAAACAGAGCGGATCTGCACGTTCCCACCACCATGGGAGGTGTAAAACGGGAATTTTTCAATGCCAGAGAAATCGCTCATATGGAGGACGTCCGGGGGTTATTTTTAGGGGCAGTTTCCATTCGGAGAGGCTGCCTGGTGATCATGGCTCTCTGTGTGATTTTACTGTTTTTATTAAAGACCAGCTTTAAGAGAACGTTTCCCAGAGCAGTGTGCGTGGGGAGCGGACTCTTTTTTGCGTTGTCGGCTGTTACCGCCACAATCATCTCTACGGATTTTTATAAATATTTTGTCCTGTTCCATCAAATGTTTTTTAAAAACGATTTATGGATGCTGGACCCTTCCACGGACATGCTCATTAACATCGTTCCAGAAGGTTTTTTCCGTGACACGGTCTTTTTGATCGGGCTTATCTTCTTCCTTTCTGTTCTGATTATCCTCTCTGTATGCCTGTTTTTGATACATAAAAACGGGAAAAATCCCAAATAATCTTTACTTGTTACCTTAAATAACCTATACTGTAAAGTGGAGAATTGTTTGAAACCGATTTTGAATTTATGGAGAGATTATCCTATATGACTCAATTTATAAAAAGGTCCACTGTATTTTTCCTTTGTCTGCTTCTTTTTGTCTCCTCCTCTGCAGGAAATGCCCGGGCGGCCGCTGAATGGCCGTCTGGTTTGTCCGTGAATGCACAGGGAGCAATCGTGATAGATGCGGACACCGGAACCGTTCTCTGGGGCCAGAACATACATAACCAATATTATCCGGCCAGTATTACCAAGATCATGACCGCCCTGCTGGTGATTGAAAACTGTGATCTGGAGGATACCGTCACGTTTTCCCACAACGCCGTGTTTAACGTGGAATCAGGGAGCAGCAATGCGGGGATTAATGAAGGAGACAAGCTGTCCGTCAGGGACTGTCTCTATGCCCTGCTGTTAAAGTCTGCCAATGAATCTGCCAACGCCCTTGCAGAGCATGTGGCCGGAAGCAGGGAGGCATTTGCGGATATGATGAATGCCAAAGCAAAGGAACTGGGATGTACCAATACTCATTTTGCCAATCCAAGCGGCCTGAATGACCCGGAGCATTATACCTCCCCCTATGACATGGCGCTGATCGCCAAAGCGGCCTTCAACAACCCGGTGTTTGAAGAAATAGACTCCACCACGTATTACAAGCTTCCGCCTAATTCCATCAACAAAGAGGGACTTTCCATCTCTCCCGGACATAAGATGATGAGAAAAAGCAGTCCGTATTATTATCCGGGCATAATCGGCGGGAAAACAGGCTATACCACTCTGGCTGGGAACACCTTAGTCACCTGTGCGGAAAAAAACGGAATGAAACTGATTGCCGTCATTTTAAAAGGCTCTACCCCGGTGTACTGGTCGGATACAAAGAACTTACTGGATTTTGGATTCGAGAATTTTGTCTCTTTAAAAGCAGCCGACTATGAAAAAACCTACAGCTCCATCACCAGCGATTTAAGCTTCAGCGGACTTTCCATTCAACATCCCGAAGCCCTGGTACTGGACCCGGACAGCCGCATCATACTTCCCAAAACAGCGGATTTTTCTGATGCAAAAGCCGAATTAAGCTATGATGTCTCTGCAGATGACCCAAAAGGTGCCATCGCAAAAATTAATTACCGTTACAACGACCGGGTGGTGGGAAGCACATTCCTGGAAATCAACAAGGAGTTATTCCAGGCGGACGAACAAAAAGGACCAGTCTCCGAAACAGACGGAGAATCCCGTAAGACCTCTGCCGGGGTATCCGACGAATACCGGCAGAAAGCGCTTCGTCCGTTTAAGATTCCACTGGCCGCCTGGCTCATTCTGGGCGGAGTGGGTGTTCTTGCTCTGATCGGCTGTCTTGTGTCTTTCTTTCTGTATAAAAAGCGCAGGTATGAGGAAGATTTTCTCATTCGGAGGGAACAACGCATGAAACGGCTTAAGGATTCGGGTATTTCAGTCGATGAATTCAACAGTATCTTAGAACAGAGACGCTGCTCGTTTCCGTCAAAAAGAAAAGGCCGGCGGGGCGGCCGGTTGAAATTCCGTTAAAGCGATCAAGGGGGAGGGACATGGTGAAATTTAGAAAACCGACGAAAAAAGAACTGGTGCATAACGTTCTGACAACCGTATTGTTTCTATTGTCAGCCACGATTATCTCCTACCTGATCATGTTTTTCGGCGGCCTTACTAATAACGTGGGTATGGTTTATATTATGGCAGTTGTACTGATCTCCCGGTTTTCCAATGGTTACATACCGGGGGTGGTGGCATCCTTTATCAGC
Source organism: Lacrimispora sinapis (assembly GCF_043633585.1). Taxonomy (NCBI): domain Bacteria; kingdom Bacillati; phylum Bacillota; class Clostridia; order Lachnospirales; family Lachnospiraceae; genus Lacrimispora; species Lacrimispora sinapis. The sequence goes on from NZ_CP141832.1 coordinate 3,711,169, forward strand.
ATCCTCTGCGTCAACTACATATTTACCTACCCTTATATGGAATTTAAAGTTTCTGGGATTGGATACTCCATTACGTTTATTACCCTGCTTGTGATTTCCACCATAACAAGCGCTACCACCACACACCTAAAACAGCAGAACCGGATTCTCAGTGAACGGGAAAAGCTTCTTATGGAGGCCGAAAAGGAGACCATGCGGGCCAATCTGTTAAGGGCCATCTCCCATGACTTGAGAACTCCGCTTACAGGCATCATCGGTGCCAGCAGCGCATATCTGGATAATGAAAGCAGCATGTCAAAGGAAGAAAAGAACAATTTGATTTCCAATATTAAGGAAGATGCCAACTGGCTTTTGAACATGGTGGAGAATTTACTCAGTGTCACAAGAATCCGGGATACCGGTGCTCATGTGACAAAGCAGCTGGAGCCTTTGGAAGAAGTGGTATCCGAAGCACTGCAGCGTTTCCGGAAAAGACTGCCAGCCGCCACCGTACATGTAACCATTCCCGACGAACTGGTCATGGTTCCCATGGATGCCACCCTCATCGAGCAGGTGATCATCAACCTTCTGGAGAATGCGGTCTACCACTCCAATTCCACGGAACCCATAAGCCTTGCAGTCTCCATTCATGACGGGTATGCATGGTTTGAGGTCAGCGATCAGGGGATCGGACTTTCTTCGGAAAGGCTTTCCACTTTATTCGACGGCTATACTTCTTTGCCCAACAGCAGCTATGATTCCCACAAGGGGATGGGAATCGGTTTATCTATCTGTAAAACCATAGTGACTGCCCATAACGGAAAGATCATGGCAGCAAATAAAGAGCACGGGGCTGTTTTTACGTTTACATTACCATTAGGGGAGGATATTTATGAGTAAATTTACAATCGTCATGATCGAGGATGAAAAGAATATATGCAACTTTATAGAAAGTGCATTAGAAAGGCAGGATTATAAAGTGAATACCGCCTTTAATGGAAGAGATGGACTTGCTTTGATCAATTCCCTTTGCCCGGATGTGATTCTTCTGGACCTGGGACTCCCGGATCTGGATGGAATTGACATTATAAAAAGTGTCCGCAGCTGGACGACTATTCCTATCATCGTCATCTCAGCCAGAACTCAGGAGCAGGAAAAAGTAGCAGCACTGGATTTCGGCGCTGACGATTATATTACAAAGCCTTTTGGCACCAGCGAGCTTTTAGCCCGAATCCGCACCGCGCTGCGCCATGGAAAACCGACCGTCAAAGCCATTGACGGAAGTGTGGTTCAGACTCCGTACCGGAGCGAAGGACTGCTGATCGACTTTGCAAAACGGCTCGTTACCCTCAATGATCACAAGATCCATCTGACCCAGATCGAGTACAAGCTGGTATCTTTGCTGGCAGAAAACTCAGGAAAGGTTTTGACCTATGACTATATCATAAGCCACATCTGGGGACCTTATGCAGATAACAACAACCAGATCCTGCGGGTCAACATGGCTCATATCCGCCGAAAAATCGAAGCAAACCCGGCGGAGCCAAAATATATTTTTACGGAAATCGGCGTAGGCTACCGTATGAAGGAAAGCGAAATTTAAGAAAGGGGCTGTGCCCCCTTCTTCTTATTCTGTTTTCGGACTTTTGTTTTCTCTACCCGCTTTTTCTTAGCTTCTTCCTTTTTCTTAAATATCTCACCGATCTCTTCTTCGCCCACCAGTTTCATGGTTTTGACCACATACACCTGTCCTTCATCACTTCTTCTAAGCCGGATCTTTCCCTTAACATTACCATGGACCGGACAGCATCCCAGGGCCGTATAAAACTTCTGATTGACAGAAAACCACCGGATCTTCTTTCTGAGCATCCGGTTGCACTTACAGCAGATCAAATCCGTTACGGTCTTATCCCCGATGGCGTCCTGTTTGGTGGCAAAGGGTCTGGATATATATTTGGAATACTCCGGAAATACCAGATATACCTCTTCCTCCCGGTTTTCCGGGAGACGGTAATAGTCTGTAGACCAGTATTCCTTCACCTTTTCAAAATCCATCTTGTGCATGATCCGCCCGGTGTAATGGGCATCATCCAAGGCCCGGTGAAAAGGCCTTTCCTCCATGATCCCCATCTCAAACACCGCAAGATCCAGTGACAGACGGTCCTTGCCGTCTCCATAGAGCAGACTGTAGAGTTTTTGCAGGTCATAGTAAAGGAGGGGCTTTGGAAATGGATTCGGTATTCCATAATAGGAACAGTTTCTCTGCAGCTCCGTAAGATCCATGGACCCCCAGGTGCAGTAGACGGCGTCCTTCCCGCACCATTGCAGAAACTCCTGAAACGCTACTTTAAAGTCTGTTCCTTCCTTTAACAGAAGCACTTCATCCATATGGGTCACTTCCAGAATCTTTTCATGAAGCTCTGTATAAACTTTGGGCTTTATCAGCCTTCGGAATTCCCCCACTTCCTGGAGGGATTCATCAAGCTTTACGGCTCCAATCTCGATGATCTCAAAGGGAAAATGCTCAACCGTATCTTCCTTTCCCCCCGCACTCTGGTTCCATTCCAGATCCAGTACAATATAATTATTCATAGTTTAAATCCTTTATTCTAACAGTCTGTTCAGCTTATCCGCCATGACCCGTCTGCGCTCTCTGCTCCCTTTTTCATCTATGCACCATACGCCGCTGTCCTTAAAAATGAGGTCACCTTCTTTCGCCCCTTGGGGAAGTTCCGACGCTTTCAGCTTTACGCTGTCCCCGTTTTCGTCCTCACAAACAGCAATTTCCCCGCTGATGCGGTCTATAATATATCTCATGGCTTTCTCCTTTCATTTGCAGGTCCTACGGCTTGCAGATTTTGCAAGGCTCATATCCCATCCCGATCAGTTCCTCTCTGGTCCCAATTATGGAGCTGCGGTTCATTTCTTTTATGGAATCTGCAGAACTGCAATCCGGCAGGTGGAACTTCTTTGTTTTGGTATTCACCACGTATTCCCGGCGGGTGGACTGGCTGTCCGGAGCTTCGGTTGAAACGCCGGACGCTTCTGAACCTTCTGCTGCCTTTGGTTCCATCCTATCACCGACACCCGGAAAGGTGACCTTCGTTCCATCGCTTACCGCCACGATGGTCCCCAGTTGATCGGTACGCAAAACTTTGATATGCTTTTTCTGAAACAGTTCCAGGGTCTCCTTATGAGGATGCCCGTAATCGTTATTTTTCCCGCAGGATATCACTGCGTATTCCGGGTCTGCCCGGTCAATAAAAGCCTGGGAGGAAGAAGTGGAACTGCCGTGGTGGGAAACTTTTAAAACATCGGCTTTTAAGGATAGTCCGTTTGCAACCATATCCTCTTCCGCTTCTTTTTCTGCATCTCCGCATAAAAGAAAGCTGTTGTTTCCGTAATCGACCCGGATTCCTACGGACCAGTTATTCAGTTCATCTCCGTAATCCCGGTTGGGCGCAAGGATCTGAAACGATGCGGACCCAAGATCATAAGTCGTCCCCGGTTTGGGAAGGGTGATTTTTAAATTCTTTTCTTCGATGGTATCGAGAAGACGTTCATAAAGTTTTGTGGTGTGAGCCTTCTCTGGCATAATGATTGTACCAACATCAAACGCCCGTATGACCGCTTCAAGCCCCCCAATATGATCCGAATGGGGATGGGTCCCAATCACATAGTCAAGCGTCTTCACGCCCTGTTCCTTTAAGTAGGAGACCACCACCGGACCCTGATCCCGTTCTCCGGCATCAATCAGCATGTAACGTCCGTCCTTTTCGATCAGCGTACTGTCTCCCTGGCCCACATCAATAAAATGTACGTTTAAATCCGTCCCTGACTCCGTTTTCGCCGCTGCGTCCTCAGCCCTGCCGCTTGATGGGGCAATTCCTGAACAGCCTGTTAAAAACAGTGCCAGAATAAGGATTCCAGCTAAAAATATCCGTTTATAAAATTTTCCTGTCACTTTTTCTGTCATTTCCAAGTGCTCCTTCGTGCTATTATATGATAGAATGTTTCATCCTACAAGTATTTTTCAGAGGAACACCAGTTCACTCTTGCCCAAAAAGACGGACTGCAAGCTCAGGCAGTCCGCAGATTTTCCTGTATAATTTTAAGAAATTTGATTTGCTTCCCGGTTTTTTTCCGCCGCATCCCCATCCATGTATTTGGCCGAGGATTCTACCCAGTCGACCTTTACCGCCTCATTGCGTTCATTGACCAGCTGCCAGATTTCCATCTCCCCAGCCCGCCTGCTGAACGGACTGGGTATATTCACCTACCTTAGGCAAATCCACCGTTACGGTAAGCGTCCGGCTTAAATCCGCCCGTTTCTGCTTGATATATGTTCCGCCGCTGACTAAAATGCCCTTCTCATCCGTGGCAAAATAATATCCATCTTCCGCATATAGCTTTATTTCCATTCTCGGAACATCGCCTTCAAACCACTGAAAACCGTCATTAATAAACTCACAGTCCCCCACGTAAACCCTGCTGTTCTCTGCCGTAACCTCCACCTGCTGCTCAGAAATGGAATCTCCCGGCATGATCTGTGCCGAGACCGTCATCTTTACTTCCGTGATTTTTTTTCTGGAAGCCGCCATGGCCGGCATAGAGAAAAGCCCTGCTGCGAGAGCCGCCGCTAGAACCGTTAAAATCATTTTTTTACCCGTCATATGGAATCCTCCTCTTTCTATTTCCTTTAAGCGTTGTAAATAATGGTAGGTCATTGGTTTATTATAACCCATTTCCTGTCATTTGTGAACTGCCGGCATAATTTAGGTCAATAAACACCTTCCGTAGCAGCAAGTCCTATTGTTTCATTCAACGAAAAAAGGGTAATAAATCTCATTTCTTTGTCTTTTATAAACGAAATTTGTCACATTTGTTTATATTTACAACTAGGAATCCCTTCTTTGATATGCTATCATAATTTTATTGAATGGTAATTAATAAGACTATTGATAGAATTCAGGTTCAAAAGAACGTGGATCTTTTCCGTTTTCGATACATATTTTTACACTTTTACCGTAAGACAAGGAGTTTTTAAAGTTATGCACTGTTATCCACAAAATAGAAATATGAGTACCACAAATTGTTCCTTTTTATTTCCTGCTGGATTTAAACGGCAAGGAGGCCACGAGACTGATGGATATTAAGACTATTCTTTATCATGGTTCAGATGTATCCGAAACGGGACTGGAAGAGGACCAGGCAAGGTTTGAACGGTTTTTGGAGCATTTTATCAACCAGACTCCGGAATGGGGTACAGAAGCACTTTTGGTTCTTCCCAACGAAAAGGCACTTCCCAAGCCATATTACTGGACAGGCATGGCACGAATCAGCTGCATGGATCACATCGCAGCAGTAGGGATCCATACTTACTTGAACTTTTCCATCACGAAAAGCTTAAAGGCATTTGATGCTGCAGGAGGATACAGGGAAAAGCTCAGGATCTGTGCTGTTTATCATCCGGAGCTGATGGCGATGAGCAAATTCTTAAGCTGCTGCCAGAGATTAATAAAGGAAAACATATCCTTTTCCGTTGGTGTCATTGGCTTACCGGAGAAGCTGGATATGATTAAGGAACTCCGCCGCTCCCTTCCCTCCGACATTTACCTGTGGATTGAACCTGTATCAGATATGAATTATCTCTATTCTCATGAGGAAGAGATGGAATTCCGGTTCATTGATCCCCTTTTTTCCCAGGAATGGACCTATACACCGGCGGACAAGAGCCAATGCCTGAACCAGCTCTTTGTAGAAAGCGACGGGAAGCTCAGACTTTGTGCCTCCAGTGAGTATCTCGAAGGAAGCTGGAGCCAGCTTACAGATAAACTCCCGGCTCCAACATGCAATCAGTCCATCTGCAGCGGATATCTTTCCTATGGCGGGCGCAATGATTACAGGCCCGGAGACATTTTCGGACAGTATGCCATGTTCCGGATTCCGTATAAGCCGAAGGCTTACTTTTTGACAGCAGATAAAATTCCTTTTCATAATCTTGAAACAGAGGATTCAGAATTTCTTTCGGCACTCAAAGACCGGAGAGAGACTGCCCCTCTTTTCCTGGTCACCACACTGCCTTACCGGGAAGCTTCCAGGCATTTCCATACCCTGCTTCCAATTTGCGGAGGCGGAATATTTGCGGGGGGCGCCCATATTGTGCTGAATAAAAAAGGCCGTCAGCCCCGCCGGGAAGAGATTCTGGCCCTTGATCCTTCCATTCAGCCGGTTCTGATGGAAAAACAGTCCGAATACGGATGCAGGCTCAGAATATTTCAACAGGAGGATACCATTTACCGGTTCACCATGGAAAAACCGTTCAGCCGTATGTGGCGGGAATCCGAGTATGATGCGCTGATGGAACTGATTCCTTCCAAAAATTACCGCTGCTTTATCGAAAATAACAGCTTTCACATCCTTCCTGCTCATGCAAATGAAAAAAACGGCATTAAAACCATCAGCCATTGGCTTTCCATCTGTCCGGAAGACTGTGTTTCCTTGGATAATTTATCTTAAACAAAGGGATCAAAAGAGACGCCTTCTCCCTTTGCAAAGTCCGCCAGCTTTTTGTTAAACTCATCTTTCTGATCGTAAAATGCAGCGTGCCCGCTGAACTCAAAGGCTTCCAACACAGAATTTTTAATATACTGATGCTGGATCTGACCGAGTACAAAGGGCACCACCTCATCGTGAATCCCGTGAATGATGAGGGTCGGTACGGTAATTTCCGCAAGATCCTGAAACAGCACTTCTCGGACCCAGGTCTTGGCTATGGCTGCAGTCGCCCAGCCGGCAGCCTGAATACCGATCTGGAAGAACCACTGGGCAAACGGCTCCGTAATATGCTGAAAAAAGAATCTATTGCCAAAACCGTTCAGCATATTGGGGCGGTCCGCATAAGTACCGTCAATAATATCCAGGACGGTTTGCTCCTCGATCCCGTAAGGGAAATTGGGCCGTTTGATCAGGCTGGGGGCGGCGGCGGCAAACAGGGCCAGCCTGGAAACTCCATATTCATGATGTCTCGCCATGTAGCGTATGGCAATGGCACCACCGGTGGAATGTCCGGCTAATGTAATATGGTCAAGCCCCAGCGCCTCAATCACCTGTCTGACATCATCTGCCAGCCGGTCATAATCGTATCCGTAAAAGGGTTTATCCGAATCTCCAAATCCTCTGGTATCAATTCCGATGCAGCGAAATCCCATCCCGGGAAGTACATCGAACTGGTACTCAAACAGCCTATGGCTTCCAGGCCAGCCGTGAAGGAACAAAATGGTATCTTTGCATTCCGGGTTTAAGTCCTCCACATAAATTTTCACATCTCCGTCAACGGTAACATAATATCCCATAATATCAATTCTCACAGGGTTTTAGTTTATACTATTCCCCATAAAAATCCAGCGTTCGGTTTTCTACTGTAATTTTAAAAGAATACAAAAAAAGCCGAAAACCTGATAACCATGGCTTTCGGCGAAACTTCTGGTGTTCCTGAGCGGATTCGAACCGCTGGCCTTCCGCTTAGGAGGCGGACGCTCTATCCTACTGAGCTACAGAAACACATATCAAATTTATATGGGCGAATCCCAAAAACGACTCTGCCTGACAGCAAATGCTGGAAACAGTGCAATATTTATTATATTCACAATTGTCCTTTTCGTCAAGCGATAACTTGCATTATTCCGCTTTCTCTTTAAAATTTACGATTCCCTGCATCCAGATCTGCCCCTTAAATCTGCGTCCGACCTCTGGAGTTCCTACCAAATCTTTCTTTGCAATGCCCACATGAAAGGTCAAGTCACTGCACTCTATGGTGAAATCGTATACCTCTTCTCCTGTGATCGAATTCTTTTTCTCGTCGATCTTCATGATCTCTCCGATGATGGAATACTGGTCACATTCCACCCCGCATGGCATGAAACAGGAATCAATAATGGAATACAAATCTTCCTTCATGGCTCTTCTGGATGCCTGGGAATATAAATCAATATCCTCGATGGTCAGGGTTTCCATGGCATCTTCATCACCGTTTTTCGCGGCTTCCAGTAAGGTGTTGCGGTCTTTTGCCGCCACTCTGGCCTTCTCTCTCTGCTTATCTGATTTCTGTATGGGAAGAAGGATCTTTCCGCTAATGGACAGCCCGGAAAGACATGCATCCTTTGTGTCCATAGAATGATGATCTAACAGCCGTTCCCTGCATTCAAACGAATTGTCTATATAAAAGATCAGGGAAATCCCCACTTTATATTCATCCAAAAGACCGGCATAGGTTTCCCGCTCCGTATGGCGCTGTATGGTACAGGGTACATCCGATGTCACGTCACTGGTTCTTAAATAAGGATAATAGTAGCTTCTTCGAAATTTCCCTTCCCGGTCCATCTCTCCGAAAATGGCGATCCCCATTCCTGGTGCCACTTCCTTTCGAAGTTCACAAAGATTGGATTCCTCGTCGATCTGAATCCGCTTTAGTCCGGACAAATCTTCACAGATCTGATCCAACAGTTTTTCTATGTCCCGGTCCTTCTGGTAAAGGCTGAAACCAATGGTTCTCAGGAATTTGTGCATAGAATCATCACCTGCTTTCTGATATACTAAGTTAAAATTCAGGAAAACAATAAGGCGAAGAACACTCCGCCTCAAGTCTTACCGCTTATTATATACCAAAATCAGTAACAATGCCAGTAAAATTTTTGTATCCAGCCACCATTATACGATTCCCTGGGAAATCATGGCATCCACAACCTTTTCAAAGCCTGCGATGTTTGCTCCTGCCACATAGTTTCCTCTTACCCCGTAACGCTCTGCGGCATCGGAAGCTTTTTTGAAAATATTACCCATGATCCCATGAAGCTTTGCATCCACCTCTTCAAAGGTCCAGGAAAGTCTCTGGCTGTTCTGGGACATCTCAAGGGCAGAAGTTGCCACACCGCCTGCATTGGCTGCCTTCCCCGGCATAAAGAGCATTCCGCTCTCCAGGAAGTAATCCGTGGCTTCTCTGGTAGAAGGCATATTGGCTCCCTCTGCAACGGCAAAGCATCCATTTGCTTTCAGAGCCTTGGCATCCTCAATGTTCAATTCGTTCTGAGTCGCACAGGGAAGAGCGATGTCACAAGGGATGGTCCAGATTCCCTTTCCTTCGGTGTAAACAGAGGTTTTCACGATTTCCGCATATTCCCTGATGCGTCCTCTGCGTACTTCCTTGATCTCCTTGACCGCATCAAGCTGAATTCCGGCCTCGTCATGGACATATCCGCAAGAATCACTCAATGCAACCACGGTTGCACCAAGCTGCTGTGCTTTCTCTGCCGCATAGATGGCAACATTGCCGGAACCGGAGATAACAATCTTTTTCCCCTTCAGTTCTTTTCCGTTTGCTTTCAGCATCTCATCGAGAATGTATACAAGTCCGTAGCCGGTGGCCTGGGTGCGCACCAGAGAGCCGCCGTAATTAAGTCCCTTTCCGGTAAGGACCCCTTCGTACAAGCCGGTCATTCTCTTATACTGTCCATACAGATAGCCGATCTCTCTGGCACCTACTCCGATATCACCTGCCGGAACATCCTGGTCTGCACCGATATATTTGGATAACTCGGTCATAAAACTCTGGCAGAATGCCATAACCTCACGGTCAGATTTTCCCTTAGGGTCAAAATTTGAGCCGCCTTTGCCTCCGCCGATGGGAAGACCGGTCAACGAATTTTTAAATACCTGTTCAAAGCCCAGGAACTTTAAAATACCCTGGTTTACGGATGGATGAAGACGCAGTCCTCCCTTGTATGGCCCGATGGCACTGTTAAACTGTACACGATACCCTTTGTTCACCTGGACATTTCCCTGGTCATCAACCCAAGGCACACGGAAGGAGATGATTCTCTCCGGCTCTACAAGGCGCTCTAAAAGCCCGATCCTACGGTAATGTGCCTCATTGGCATCAATAACCAGTTTCAGGGAATCAAGCACCTCTTTCACGGCCTGATGAAATTCTGCTTCTCCCGGGTTCTGTTTTACGACTCTGTCATAAACTTCATCCACGTATGACATATTTTTCTTTCCTCCTTGGGTTATATTATGTTGTAATAACTTAATTATATTAAGTTTCTGAAAAAGGGCGAAAAAGGGTCCAGAACATTGAAGTTCCGGCCCCTTTGCCTGGTCACTGCTTGTAGGAAATTATAACAAGTTAATTTAATAAAGTCAATAAGCGGCTTTGCTTAATTTTATTCCTTCTGTTTATTATTTTTGCAAAGTGACACTTGTGAGTGAACATATTTTATATATTATGGAGTCAAATGTAAACCATTAATATATTTTAAGTTGACATTTAATATTGCCTATGATAACATTCCAGTAGATTTTTAGACTTTGTTAAAGGAGCAAACAACCATGAAAGATGCACAATCCATAAAAGCCAAGCCAAAGAATGCAGTCAAACGTCCGGTCAATACCAAAGATCTGGCCATTGCCGGAATGTTTGCTGCCGTGCTCGCTGTAATTTCCCAGATCTCCATTCCCATGCCCACAGGCGTTCCGATTACCATACAGATTTTTGGTGTCGCTCTTGTGGGAGTCATTCTTGGATGGAGACTTGGTGTTTTAGCAACTGTGGTATATATCGTTCTGGGTGCCGTCGGTCTTCCCATCTTTGCAAATTTCCGGGGTGGAATCCAAATGATTTTCGGTCTGACCGGAGGTTACATATGGGCATGGCCAATTATGATATTTTTCTGCGGATTGAAACCCAAAACTCCCATTAAGGCCCTGAACACCTTACTTTTATTTTTACTGCCTGTTCTTGGCACCATAATCAATGAACTAATCGGAGGCCTCCAATGGGCGGCATTATCGGGAGATATGTCCGTATATGGCGTATTCACTTACTCCATGGTGGCATTTGTACCAAAAGACGTACTTCTTACGGTCATGGCAGTAATCCTTGGTCTGCCGATACGAAAGGTCATTCAAAAACAGCTCTAATAATATAGAGGAAGCCGTATTTTCCCTGCCGGCTTCCTTTTATTTTTGTTATTTTCCCCTGGTCCGCTTGACAGGAAAGAGTTATGAACTTAAAATAGGTTCCATGCTATAAAATTTACAATACTAACAAAAAGAAGGTTTTTTCATGATACAGGATATATTCCCACACGAATTCCGAAATGAATTTCAAGTAAAGACCCCAGGAAATGACAGTTATTTTCTATATTTTCTGGATGAAAGTCTTATGCTTTGCAAACACAATACAAAACTGATTCCTCAGTTTGAAGACCTTGGCTCAATGGGCCAGGAAGCAATGTCCCATAGTGACTTTCTCTTTTCCATTGATGAGATGGATTTCTACCTGGTGGACGAGTCCTGTGTCAGGCTGGAAGAAACAGATACATTAAAATTATATAAGACCGGCATCATCAGGGAATTAAAACCCATGTGGGTCTCTTTTGCAGCGGTTTCGGCCCAACAGCTTCACCGCTTCTATACCTCCAACCGGTTCTGCGGCTGCTGCGGCTCTTCCACGATGAAAAGCAAAAAAGAACGGGCGGCTGTCTGCACCACCTGCGGCAACACAATTTACCCTAAGATTTCCCCGGCTGTCATCGTTGGGATTACACATGAAGGAAAGCTTCTGTTGACCAAATATGCGGGCAGAGAATATACCCGTTATGCCCTAGTCGCCGGTTACACCGAGTTTGGTGAAACGCTGGAAGACACGGTAAAACGGGAAGTCATGGAGGAAGTGGGGGTCCGGGTAAAAAATATCCGTTACTACAAAAACCAGCCATGGGGCTTCAGCGATTCCATTTTAGTGGGATATTGGGCAGAACTGGAGGGTTCTCCACAAATTCATTTAGATGAAACAGAATTATCCACAGCCGTCTGGATGGCACCAGAGGATATCCCCGATGATTTCACCAATTTGAGCCTGACACATGAAATGATCCTGCTATTTAAAGAAGGAAAAGTGAAATAAGCATATAACACAGAATGCGCCTTGAAAGCAATGATTTGCTTTATCAAGACGCATTCTCTACGTTATTTATGAATTTATGAAATTTAGATTTCCCTATGATACCCCTTTGTAAAAAGTTGCATATCCGTTTGATACCATAATCCCCTTTCCAGGGATCTGAACCGCTACAAGAATCATGTTCATCAAATCCACACACGCCCCGCCTGCATTCAGTACACTTAAAAATATCAAATACCAGCTCCATCTTCCAGCTGTCCACATTAGAAACGGAAATACAAAGGACAGCATAAAAAGCGGCATGACAGACACAAGAAGAAATCTTTCCTTAGATAGCTTCTCTTCTGAGTACACAAATCCGAACAACCCGTTAAAGCCCCAATATGTTTTTTCAGACTCCCATACTTTAGGTATAAAAACGGCATGAATGGCTTCATGGACCAGCGTATAAGCCAATATACCAGCCAGATACCGTATCATCTTTAAATCCACGGTAATATCCAATAGAATGCCTCCCTCATCCAGAAAAACAAACATGGAGGGATCGAGAAAATAACACCAGATTTCGTTTAAAACCATCAGTAAAACAGACAATGGAAGTGACAATCCCATCGGCACTCCTATTGATTTCGGTTCTTTCATTCTTTGAAAACCATATGACAGTCATTCCCTGGTTCTGGCCTGATCTTCCATTGGAATTTTTTTAATATATTTCATTAAACTTTATTTTACGTGCTTTATAATATATTTTATTGTCTCTATTTTAAACAAGGCACATATCTCTACATGCCTTGTTTTTTTACATATATCTTAACACCTTGAATTTTCTTCTATATATAATTTTATTTCAATACTGAATTCTCCAACTTTTGCAGAAATTTCTTCCGCTTCTCCTGAGCTCCTTTAGAAACATCCCCGCAGTAGATCCACTTGGCATTTTTAATTCCTACGCTTTTTAATGTAGTATTGATAAATGTTTTCTGAATTAGATTACCTGCAAAAAATTTTAAATACCAACGAGGAGATTGGCCTGTTGTTATCACTTTGGCAGATTTAATATTGGTTAATTGCCCCTTTAATCCTGCACTTGTTTCTATATATGCGAAATTTTTCAACATAACTTTATCGATGAAACCTTTAAGGATTGCAGGTGTATCGTACCACCAAAGGGGAAATAAAAAAATAATTTCATCTGTTTTTCTTAATATGCTTTGATATTTTGTTACCAAAGGGTCCTTATGTTGTCCTCTTGAATACAAAGCCAACTCCTCTTCGGTCATAACAGGATTAAAGTTCTCTTTATTTAAATCAATTACCTGATATTCCTTTTTCTCTTTCACTAAGACACTTATTATCTTATCCAGTATAGCCTTATTAAAACTTCCGTGCCATGGATGCGCGAATACAATTGTTACCATATTAAAACACCTCTCTATTAATATTTTATAATTTCTGTCCCTAATCTATAGGCAGTTTGTTTAGATTGCTCATTTTTAGAAACCTCTACCTCATATGTGCTCACATTAAAGTTTTGTATAAACTTCATCCCAAGATATTGGGAAAGCATAGCGATGGATTGAGTAATATTGGGGACCCCTGCATTGAGTTCATTGCTATCTCCATAGGTAGTTAACAATACAACTTTTTTATTTAATAAAGTATTATAATCCACTGCATGCAACCGGTCTAAAAAAGTTTTTAACTGTCCAGACATATTAAAAACATAAACGGGAGTAGCAAAAACTAAAACATCAGCTTTTTCAACACTTTTATAAATATTCTGCATATCATCCTTTATTACACACGGACTTTTACTGCTTTTCTGGCAGGCATTGCAACCTCTACAATACTGTATGTTTTTTGATTGGAGAAAAATTGTTTCTACTTGTGGTGAAGGATTTAAATCCTCTGCACCTTTTAAATATTCTTTCAATAAAATAGCTGTATTGCCTTTATTTCGTGGGCTTGCTAAAATGGATAGTATGTTCATAATTACTCCTTTCTTTCATTTAACTTGGTGATAATACGATACTTTAGTGCACACATATGCACATTATAGTATTTTTAAAAAGGCAATCTTGCCTTTTTAAATTTCATTGCTGTATTAATTCTTTTAAATTACTTGCTGTTAATTCAAATTTTTCAAGAATATATTTATCGTTCAATTCATAAAAAACATTCCTATTCTTTTTAATCTTATTAACTATCTCATATCTGTACATTAAATCCAAGTGTCTTGAAATAACGGAACGATGCTGTGTGAAATTATCAGAGATATCTTTGATATTCTTAGTGCCGTTTATAGCCAAGTATTTCATAATATCACATCGTACCGGATCAAACAAAGTCTTAAAAAATTCAAAATCAATGCTTTCTTCTATTTCTTTGGTACATTCTAAAATCAAATTATTATTATTCATATTTATCACCTTGATTACATTATATATGCACACACATGCATTTGTCAACAGTTTTTATTGATATAAAATAAAAAGACCGCCTGCAACTGCAGAACGGCCTTCTTACTCTATCTTATTTTATTTACCATAGTAAGCTTTTAAATACATTTCCTTAATCTCACTGAACAGAGGATATCTTGGGTTTGCACCGGTACACTGATCATCAAATGCATTTTCAACCATTTCATCAAGAGTCTCTAAGAAGTATTTCTCATCTACCCCATAATCCTTAATGGTAGCCTTGATTCCCACTGCTTTTTTCAGTTCCTCAATCTTAACAAGGAATTTTTTAAATACATCGGCATCATCTTTTCCTTCTACCCCGCAGAAGCGTGCACATTCCGCATATCTTGCCAGTGTATGAGGATACTGGTACTGGGAGAAGGTTCCCATCTTAGCCGGTGCTTCCGAAGCGTTAAATTCCATTACCAGAGTAATCAAGAGGGCATTTGCCACACCATGAGGAATGTGATGGTATGCACCTAATTTATGGGCCATGGAATGACATACTCCCAAGAAGGCGTTATTAAAGGACATACCTGCCATACAGGAGGCGTCTGCCATCTTGCATCTTGCCTCTACATTAGTACCGTCATTGTAAGCGGTCGGCAGATATTCAAATACGTTCTTCATCGCCTTCAAAGCCAGACCATCGGTGTAATCCGAAGCCATAATGGAAGCATAAGCCTCTAATGCATGAGTCAGAACATCAATACCGGAAGCACTGGTTAAGCCCTTTGGCTGGCTCATCATGTTGTCTGCGTCAACGATGGACATATTTGGCATCAGCTGATAATCTGCAAGAGGATATTTAACCCCTGTTTCCTGATCTGTGATAACCGCAAAGGAAGTCACCTCGGAACCGGTACCGGAAGAGGTAGGAATGGCTACAAAGTAAGCCTTTTCTCCCATTTTCGGGAAGGTATAAACCCTCTTTCTAATATCCATAAAACGCATTGCCATATCCTGGAAGTCAACCTCCGGATGCTCATACATCACCCACATGATCTTGCCTGCATCCATGGCGGAACCGCCGCCCAGTGCAATGATGGTATCTGGCTGGAATGCTCTCATGGCAGCTGCACCTGCCTGTGCATTGGCAAGGGTCGGATCTGGCTGAACATCGGAAAATACAGTGTAAACAATGCCCATTTCGTTTAATTTATCTGTGATCGGCTTGGTATAGCCATTCATATAAAGGAAAGAGTCCGTAACAACAAACGCTCTCTTTTTGTTATATACAGCTTTTAATTCGCTCAGTGCTACTGGCATACAGCCTTTTTTAAAGTAAACCTTCTCCGGATTTCTGAACCACAGCATGTTCTCTCTCCTCTCTGCAACGGTCTTGATATTGAGCAGATGTTTCACGCCAACATTTTCAGAAACAGAGTTTCCGCCCCAGGAACCGCAGCCCAGAGTCAAGGATGGCTGTAATTTAAAGTTATAAAGATCACCGATACCGCCGTGAGAAGACGGTGTATTGATCAGGATTCGGCAGGTCTTCATCGCCGCTGCATGTTTTGTTATCTTTTCCTGTTCATTTACATTCACATACAAAGAAGCGGTATGGCCGTAGCCGCCGTCAGCAACCAGCTGCTCTGCCTTTTCAATGGCCTCATCAAAGGTTTTTGCCTTATACATTGCAAGAACCGGAGAAAGCTTCTCATGGGCAAATTCTTCTTCAATATGAACGTTTTCCACTTCACCAATAAGGATCTTTGTGGATTCCGGTACATCAACTCCTGCAAGCTTTGCTATGGTATGAGCCTTTTGTCCAACGATCTTTGCATTCAGTGCGCCGTTGATGATAATGGTCTTACGAACCTTATCAAGCTCTTCGCCCTTTAAGAAATAACATCCGCGAACCGCAAATTCTTTTTTCACAGCTTCATAAACCTTCTCAAGAACCGTTACAGACTGCTCTGAAGCACAGATCATACCATTATCAAATGTTTTAGAATGAATGATAGAGTTTACTGCCATCTTTACATCAGCCGTATCGTCAATGATAACAGGGGTATTGCCTGCACCAACGCCCAGTGCCGGTTTGCCGGAAGAATAAGCCGCTTTTACCATACCAGGGCCACCTGTTGCCAGAATGATGTCCGCACCCTTCATAACCTCATTGGTCAGCTCCAGGGAAGGAACGTCAATCCAGCCGATGATGCCTTCCGGTGCACCAGCTTTTACTGCCGCGTCAAGAACCACTTTCGCTGCCGCAATGGTAGAATTCTTTGCACGTGGATGAGGAGAAATAATAATGGCATTTCTGGTCTTCAAGCAGATGAGTGTCTTGAAGATTGCAGTAGAAGTCGGGTTTGTGGTGGGAATAACTGCGGCCACAAGACCAATTGGCTCTGCAATTTTTTTGATGCCGTAAGCTTTATCTTCTTCAATGACACCACAGGTCTTAGTATCCTTATAAGCATTATAAATATATTCCGCTGCATAGTTGTTTTTAATGACCTTATCTTCTACAACCCCCATGCCGGTTTCTTCCACCGCCATTTTTGCCAATGGAATTCTTAATTTGTTTGCTGCGCTTGCTGCTTCATAAAAAATCTTATCTACTTGTTCCTGTGTAAAGGTAGCAAATACTCTCTGCGCCTCTTTCATGGCTTCCATCTTTGCAATCAGGGAATCTACATTATCAATAAGCTCTGGGATTCTTACCTGTTCTTCTTTCTTTGCCATCTTAAATCTCCTCCAATTTTATGTGCTGATAAAAGGTTTGCCAAGTTCGATATTTTTTTAACGATCTATCGTAATTTCATTATATGTTATTGTTATTTTTTTGTCAATATGTTTTTGTATTATTTTTTTCTCTGAACGCTTTTACGGTTTTCTAATAGCAAGCCTTCTTCCTTATTTTAAAATTGCTGAATCAAGACTGATACTTTGAACTTTCACGAAAAAAATCCCTGGAGTGGGAAGAATCATAATAACTGTAAAACTATGAACGGATTTAAAAACTTGGCAATCCGTACCATGTATGTTATAGTTAGCCCTGGAACCATACTATTCTGTACAGACTCTGAAAATCATGAAAAATAGCTTAAAAGCTGGATTTTTATTGATATGATCTGACTATGGACGGTTTCAGAGAAAGATAAGGGGATTAAAGAAATATGAAAATTACAATTGGCATAGATCTTGGGGGCAGCACCACGAAAATTGTAGGATTTCAGGATCATAAATTAAAAATACCAACCTTTGTAAAGGCAGATAACCCCATCGCCTCTCTTTTTGGAGCGCTGGGAAAGTTTATTTACGATAATAACATCCAGTTGAATGAAATAGAAAAGATCATGCTTACAGGGGTGGGAAGTGCCTATGTGGAGCAGCCGCTGTACGGGATTCCTACTTTTAAAGTCGATGAATTTATTTCCAACGGGCTGGGAGGACAATATTTTACGGGGCTGAAGGACTTGATCGTGGTCAGTATGGGAACCGGGACCTCCCTTGTGCAGGTAAACGGTGACAAAATTGTTCACACCGGCGGCATTGGCATTGGGGGCGGAACCATTGTGGGACTTTCCAGCCTTTTATTAAAAACCCAGGACATTGCCCAGATCATGGACCTGGCAAGCAGAGGCAATTTAAGCAACATTGATCTTCAGATTCACGATATCTCAAAGAATGCTCTGCCTGGTCTTCCGCTTACTGCCACAGCCTCAAATTTTGGTAAAGTACGGAATCTGGTTTCCGAAGAAGACATTGCCATCGGAATCATCCATATGGTACTCCAGGTCATTGGAAAATCAGCGATTTTGTCTGCTTTAAACAGCAATATCAATGATTTCGTTATGACCGGAAATCTGGTTAAGTTTCCTCAATGCAAGGAGATCTTCCAGTCCCTGGAATCCATGTTTGATGTCCATTTCATCATCCCGGAACAGGCAGAATACAGCACTGCCATCGGTGCGGCGTTGACAGAAGAACGCCATATGGAAATGAAACAGGTCTTATAATTTCATTGTAACGACTTATATTACGGCCGCCGGTAAGAGTATTTACGGCCACTCTGCTTTTCTTCCACGATCTGAAACCACATCAAAATATCAATACATAAAAACAGGTGCAGCTTTTGCCGCACCTGTTTTTATGAGTGATATCCCAATGCTTGTTCCAAAGCATCTTTTTCTTCACTTCCAAGTAATACTTCTGTTTCTCCCCGGTCTACCTCTTTAATGTATACATAACACCCTTCTCTGCTATGAACAGAGTTTAAAACAAACCCGGTATTGGTGTAATCAAGCAATGCCATGGCAAAGCTCAAATTACCTCCCATTCCCTTAAATGCATTATATTTAACAAGCCCAAACTTTTGAAGGGCTCTTCTGTAATTTTTATTGGTATTGCGAAGGGAATCTTTATTGGCTCTGTCTTCTGATTTTAACTCTGCGATATCTTCCATCTGGCCCATAATAATATCTTCCAGGGTTTCTGCGTCTTTTCCCCTCATAAAATAATCGTATCTGCGATACAGCTTTCTCATCTGAATCAGACATATGATCACAATAATCATAAGTATGATGGTAATTACAGCCAATCCAATCATCAAATATGCAGGATCCATTGGCAGCTGACTCAATACACTGTTATCCATTCTTTCGTCCTCACTTCCATGATGTTACCTTATGGATTCTATTAACTCTACTATTCTTTCCAATTCTGCCTCAGAATAATACTCAATTTCAACTCTTCCTTTATTTTTATCCTTCCGGTTGATGCTGACTTTCGTACCCATAGCAGTTTTCATTCGATCTTCCAATTCACGGAATATAAAAGTTAAACTCTCATCCTCTTCTTTTTTTTCCTTTGGTTCCTTCTTTTTTGATAAAGATTTTACCAGTTTTTCAACCTCGCGTACACTTAAATTCTCTGCTACAATTTTTCCTGCAAGCTGGAACTGAAGTTCCTGATCCTCCACTGACAGAAGTGCTCTGGCATGACCGCCTGTGATCTGATTTTGAATCAACATTTCCTGAACCCGTTCATCAAGCTTTAACAATCGCATACTGTTGGTAATTGTAACACGGCTTTTCGCGACCCGGGCAGCAATTTCTTCCTGTTTTAAGCTGAATTCATGCATCAGCCGTTGATATGCCTTTGCTTCTTCAATTGGGTTTAAGTCTTCTCTTTGAACGTTTTCGATCAATGCAATTTCCATGGACTGCTGCTTTGTATATTCCCGGATAACCACCGGTACTTCTTTCAGTCCTGCAAGCTTTGCTGCTCTCCATCGGCGTTCTCCTGCTATGATCTCATAGTAATCCCCTCTTTTTTGCACCAAAAGAGGCTGCAGAACTCCATATTCCTTCATGGATTCCGCCAGTTCAAGAAGGGATTCTTCACGGAATTCCATTCTCGGCTGATCCCGGTTTGGCTCAATGGAAGATAATTTCAGAAACATTTCCCTTCCCGTTTCTAACTCCCGTACCTCTTCCTTTTTTGCCTCTTTATTGATTGAAGAGTCCACTTTTATTTGATTTTTCGACTCCTGTTCTTCCGCCGCTGACTCCATTACTTCATCTCCAAAAATTGCTCCAAGTCCTTTTCCTAAACCTGTTCTCTTTGCCATAGCTAGATCTCTTCTCCTCTGCTTATTACTTCGGCCGCCAGTAACCGGTAGCTTTCTGCTCCCGCTGATCTGGAATCGTACAAATTTATTGGCATTCCATGACTGGGTGCCTCTGCCAGTCTGACATTTCTGGGTATAATGGTTTTATAAATATTCTGGTTTAAATTATTTTTTACACTTTCCACAACTTCCAATGAAAGGTTTGTCCTTGCGTCGTACATGGTAAAGACCACTCCTTCCATCTCCAAAGAGGGATTGAGCTTCTTTTTTACCAAATTTACAGTTTTTAGCACCTGACTTAACCCTTCCAATGCATAATACTCACATTGAATTGGCACTAATACGGTGTTTGCAGCTGTTAAAGCATTGATTGTCAAAAGATTTAATGACGGTGGACAATCTATGATAATATAATCATAGTTTTTCTTTATTTTTTCAAGATATGTTTTAAGGAGGATTTCTTTGTTTTCAATTTCCAGTAACTCAATTTCTGCTCCAGCCAACTCTACATTTGATGGCAGCATATCCAAATTTTCCTGGACATTGGTAATTAGACAATCTTCAATTTCACATTCTCCTACCAGCAGATCATAGATGGTTCGATCCAAGGTGCTTTTTTCAATTCCGAGCCCGCTGGTTTCATTTCCCTGTGGGTCAAAATCCACAGCTAATACCTGTTGTCCTGATTCCGCAAGACAAGCAGATAGGTTAATCGCAGTAGTCGTTTTACCGACTCCGCCTTTCTGGTTTGCTATCGCAATGATTCTTCCCATTATTCATTTTCTCCTGTTAAAACATCCGGAAATTGCAGTTCAAACTAGAGTATAGCATATTTTATTTTTTTTTCCTATGGTTTCCTGTAAAAAAAATACATAATTTATAAAAAATGTTTCACGTGAAACATTTTTCCAAGTTTAAGAATAAATTAATATGTTTTCCGTTGTAAGTACATATTGATTATATTATAATAGGAAAAGATAAGTCTACTTTTAGGAGGGAAATAATGAAAACAAAGAACAAATTACTGACTCTTCTCATTCTATCTGCCAGTGCTGCTACTGCTACTGCTGTTATTAATAAATGCATTAAACTATCAGCGACCTCCAAGAATTTACTAGCCGATACAAAAGCTCACTGCTACAAATGGCGTTTTGGAAACATTCATTATACAAAAACCGGAACCGGAAAACCGCTTTTATTGATTCATGATTTGGCTGCTCATGCCAGCGGATACGAATGGAATCAAATGATAACTTCTTTAAAAGATCATTATACGGTTTATACCATTGATCTTTTGGGATGTGGCCGTTCTGAAAAGCCTGATCTCACTTACACCAACTATCTCTACGTGCAGATGATTTCGGATTTTATTAAATCAGAAATCGGACATCGGACCAATGTCATTGCTTCCGGGGCTTCTTCTGCTCTCGCAGTTATGGCATGCAACAATGCCCCGGAACTGTTTGACCAGATCATGCTGATTAATCCGGACAGTCTTCTCATGTGCAGTCAGATTCCTAACAAACACGGAAAACTGTATAAGTTTATTTTGGACCTGCCCATTATTGGCACTCTTCTGTATCATATCGCTACCAGTAAAAAGGCGATCAAAGAGGAATTTACCAGAGACTATTTTTCCAATCCATACTCTGTTAAAACATCACTCATTGATGCTTATTATGAATCCGCCCACTTGGGAGATTCTCCAAAATCTCTCTATGCCAGTGTAAAATGCAATTATACGAAATGTAATATCGTAAATGCACTGAAAAAAATCAACAACAGCATCTATATTGTAGGGGGAAGTGATATGGATCATATTGAAGATATAATACAAGAATATCAAAGATACAATCCAGCGATTGAAAGCTCATATGTTCCACATTCCAAATATCTTCCTCAGTTGGAAAATCCTTCCGAGCTGTTGCATATGATTCAGATGTTTTTTGTTTAGACGGATTAATACTTTTTGATTTTAGATTTGAAATTTATATGTGAGATTTATATGAGATTATTTCCAGGGTTTTTAATGATTTATAAAGAAAGTTTATGGGCAGATCCTTATGGATCTCTTCATAAACTTTTTGTTTAGCTGCAAAACTTATTGAGCAAGATTTTTCTTTTGTGATACTTTCTTCTACTTTAAATTTATTTATATCTATATACTATTATTTCTATAAACTTATTACAAGCATTTAGCCTTGAATTATTAATAGAACAACTATACTCATTATATATAATTTTATATATATGTCTATGACATACTGCTTTTGACTTATTGCTCTTGACTTACTGCTATTAACTTATTGCTCTTGACTTACTGATCTGACTAACCTTTTCTGCATATTACACACTTTAAGATTTATCTTTCTTCTTAAACATATTTCTATGATTAAATATATATTTATGATCTATTTTATTACTCTATCTTACCACTTGACCTTACCACTCTACCTTACTACTTTATCTAATTTCTATATTCTACTACTTTGATTATTCTTCCAATATATTTTCCTAACTTATTTCTTCGATATTTCACAAGCATAGTTCGCCATATTTTTCTCTCGCCTTTTACATTGACTCATTTCATAAACTTTATCCCTATCTTCCCCCTCTTACTAACCTCACTAAAACTTATACTTTGATTTTTACATTTGCTATTTACTCTCACCCATTTCTCTGCCCTATTACTTTGACCTGTCACTCTAAACGATTTCATTTCTCTAGGTAATTGCTTTCATCTATGAAACTCTTTAAATTACTATAACCTATAACTCCAAACTACTGTTTTAATCCAACTATAAAACGAGTTGTTATGACTCTACATATAAACCACACCAATAGCCATCAACATATAAATGTAAATATATATAAATACTACATACAGATAACAAAAAAAATGTTTCACGTGAAACATCCATCTGTCAATGCGGAGCATATGCTCCCGGATGTTTCACGTGAAACATTTTATTTCAATGGTTCTTTTGTTGGCAATCCTGCTTTTCTCGGATATTTTTTTGAAGTTTCACTATTCTTGCGAATGGTCACCAAAGATCGCTCAGCGTCTGTACCTGGAAGTAGAAATGCTTCCACGCTTTCAACCTTTCCTCCCAGTAGAAATACCGCATGCTTTGCAGCATTTAACTCCTCTTCTATTTTGCCTGATTTATATGGAACAAATGCTCCTCCGACTTTTACAAAAGGCATACAATACTCTGACAAGGTGCTTAAATTGGCTACTGCTCTGGAAACGCAAAGATCGTATTTTTCCCGATGAAGGGGTTCCCGCCCCATATCTTCCGCTCTCCCGTGATTGGCTTGAATATCGTTCAATCCCAGTTGCTTGATCACTTCATTCAAAAACTTCACCCGTTTATTCAAAGAATCCATCAAAGTGATTTTTAATTCGGGAAATGCAATTTTTAATGGAATTCCAGGAAATCCAGCTCCGGTACCCACGTCAATGATTTTATATTCCTTTTCTCCCAAATCCTTTACCGCTTTGATCAATGATAAACTATCAACAAAATGTTTTGTTATGACTTCATCCATTTCAATAATAGCCGTCAGATTCATAAACTTGTTCCATTCTGTTAATAATTCATAGTATTTATAAAATTGTATTAATTGGTTTTCTTCCAATTTTATGGACAATACGTTTAATTCACTGGTAAACCGTTCTTTGAATCCATCCGTCATGATTCTGTTTCCTCTTCTTTCTTTTCCAGACTCTTCTGATGCCGATGCTGCTCCAAATGCACCAGCAACACAGAAATATCAGCCGGAGAAACGCCGGAGATTCTGGATGCCTGCCCGATGGACATTGGTTTATAAAGATTCAACTTCTGGACAGCCTCCCGTCTCAGACTTTTTACGGTGGCATAATCGAAATCTGCATCCAATTTTCTATTTTCCAGCTTCTTAAACTGGGATACCTGTTGTTTTTGCCTGCGGATATAGCCGTCGTATTTGATATTGATATCCACCTGCTGAATCACATCCCAGGGAAGTTGCGGTCTGTTTTTATCTATTTTAGTCAACATAACATAATTCAGTTCCGGTCTTCTCACAAGTTCTGCCAAAGTAGTTCCTGTTTTCAAAGGAGTGCTTCCATTCTCTTCCAAAAATTCCTGGACTTCCTTTGACGCACCGATATTGGTTGTTTCCAAACGTTTCATTTCCTTCTCAATGGACTGTTCCTTCCTAAGCAGCTTCTGATATTGCTCCTCTGAGATAAGCCCGATATCGTGTCCAATCTCCATCAGCCGAAGATCTGCATTATCCTGGCGAAGCAAAAGCCTGTATTCGGCTCTTGAGGTCATCATACGGTACGGCTCATGATTTTCCTTGGTAACAAGATCGTCAATCAGCACTCCGATATATGCCTGGGACCGATCCAGCACCTTGGCTTCTCTTCCAAGGACCTTCATGGCTGCATTGACCCCAGCCATAAAGCCCTGAACAGCCGCCTCCTCATAACCGGAGCTTCCGTTAAACTGGCCTCCGCTGAACAAACCGCTTACTGCCTTAAATTCCAGTGTTGCCTTCAGCTGATGGGAATTGATGCAGTCATACTCAATGGCATAAGCATTCCGGACAATTTTCACCTTCTCAAGGCCAGGAACCGTCCGGTACATGGCATACTGGACGTCCTCAGGCAAAGAACTTGACATACCGCCCAAATACATCTCGTTGGTATAAAGCCCCTCCGGTTCCACAAATACCTGGTGACGGTCTTTGTCCGGGAATTTCACCACCTTATCCTCAATGGATGGGCAGTATCTTGGTCCGGTTCCCTCAATGGCCCCGGAAAAGAGCGGAGAACGGTCCAGATTGCTCCGAATGATCCGGTGGGTTTCCTCATTGGTATACGTGAGCCAGCAGGATACCTGCTCCTTCTGTACGGACTCCGGGTCCGTAGAAAAGGAAAACGGAACGATACGCTTATCACCGAACTGCTCTTCCATCTTGGTAAAATCCACGCTTCTCTTATCTATCCTGGCAGGAGTACCTGTCTTAAAACGCACCATTTCGATTCCATGGGCTTTTAAAGAATCAGTCAGATGATTGGCTGCTTTCAGCCCGTTAGGGCCTGTATATTCACTTACATCACCATAGATGCATCTTGCATTCAAATAAGTACCTGTGGCCAGAACCGCAGCTTTACAGCGGTAAACCGCTCCGGAAAAGGTCTTGACCCCTGTAATGGCTCCATGTTCTGTGATGATTTCCGTAACCTCTGCCTGTCTTATGGTCAGATGCTCGGTATTTTCAAGGGTCCTTCTCATTTCTCTTGAATATTCCTGCTTGTCCGCCTGAGCGCGCAGCGAATGAACGGCAGGCCCTTTGGACTGATTTAGCATCTTGGACTGAATAAAGGTTTTATCTATATTTTTTCCCATCTCACCGCCAAGGGCGTCAAGCTCCCGGACCAGATGGCCTTTGGAGCTTCCGCCTACATTGGGATTGCAGGGCATCAGCGCAATGCTGTCTACACTTACGGTAAATACAATGGTCTCCAGGCCAAGTCTTGCACAGGCCAAAGCCGCTTCACAGCCCGCATGACCGGCACCGACGACCACTACATCATAAGACTCCTCTAAATACTGCATTTTATTCTCCCTTCTTCTTTCGAGCCCTTACCTCCGGGCATAAAGGTGTGCCTCCAGGGCACATTACTAACCCAACTCACTATTTTCCCATACAGAATTTACTGAATATTTCATTGACCAGATCATCTTCCACCGACTCACCGAGAATGGTTCCCAGCTGCTCATACGCATCCATTAAATCAATGGAATAGAAATCCTCTGGCATTCCATTCAGAACACTCTGCTCCACCATGGTAAGACTTTTCAATGCTTCTGAAAGTGCATTTTTATGCCTTACATTGGTAATGTAAACCTCATCATTAAAATCCAGTTTACCTTCATAAAACATGGATTTTATCTCCTGCTCCAGATCCTTGATCCCGGTCCGTTCCTTTGCGGAAATAGAGATCACCGGATGACCGGTCCGCTCCTTCAGCAGAGCTTTTGTTACCACGGAATTTAAGTCCATTTTATTTAAAAGAACAATTGCCTTTTTGTCTTTAATAACTGAAAAAATCTCTTCATCGTTTTCATTAAGAGGACAGGAACCATCCACCACGTATAGGATTAAGTCTGCCCGTTGGGCCGCGGCTTTCGCCTTTTCCACTCCGATTTTTTCCACCACATCTTTTGTATCACGGATTCCCGCCGTATCAATGATGTTAAGACTCAATTCCTCAAGACGGATCTGCTCCCTTAACGTGTCTCTGGTGGTTCCTGCAATATCGGTGACAATGGCACGCTCCTCTCCCACCAGAACATTCAAAAGAGACGATTTTCCTGCATTGGGCTTCCCCAATATAACGGTTTCGATTCCTTCTGAAAGGACTCTTCCGTTATCTGCAGACCGGATCAGCCCCTCCAGTTCCTTTTTTAACGGCGTAAGAGTCTCAAGAAGGGTTTCCTCATACCCATCCAGAGAAATGTGTTCCGGATCGTCAAGTGCCGATTCAATAAACGCAATATGGTAAATGATTGTTTCTCTCATTTTCTTAATACGCTTGGAAACGGCCCCCTCCAGCTGGCTGACGGAAGACTTCAGGGCATACTCATTTTTGGCGTTGATCACATCAATGACGGCCTCTGCCTGAGATAAATCCACTCTGCCGTTTAAAAAGGCTCTCTTCGTGAATTCACCTGGCTCCGCCGGCCTGGCACCATACTTTAACACCGTTTCCAGAATCTTTTTCGTCACCAGGACTCCGCCGTGACAGTCGATCTCAACCGTATCTTCCGCGGTATAGCTTCTCGGCCCCTTCATAATCAAAACCAAAACCTCATCCACCACTTCCTCCCCATCACAGATATAGCCGTAATGGATGGTATGGGATGGCTCCTTTGAAAGCTTTTTATCCGCATTTCCTTTTCCTTTAAATATTCTATCTATAATCTGAAATGACTCCTCGCCGCTGATTCTCACGATTCCGATCCCGGAACTTGACATCGCTGTAGCGATAGCCGCTATTGTATTCAACTTCATATTCATTCACCTTTTTATAAGGAAAAGGGTTGAGGTGCCTTCCGACAGCCCCAACCCCTCATTGTTATTTGACTATTTAACTCTTTCCTGATTCCGATCCTTTTTGGGATATTCCCGTTTTAAAGAAATTACAACATGTCTGAATGGTTCTTCCCCTTCACTTCTGGTAACAATGAGTTTGTCGTTTTGAAGTGCGGAATGGATGATCCTTCTTTCATAAGGATTCATAGGTTCCAGTGAAACAGAACGTTTGGTCCTTTTTACCTTGTAAGCAATGTTCTTAGAGAGTGTTTCCAGAGTTTCTCTTCTACGTTCTCTGTAATTTTCTGTATCCAGCTTCACCCGGATATAATCTTCGCTTTCTTTGTTTACAACAAGGCTTACCAGATACTGAAGAGAATCCAGAGTCTGTCCTCTTTTACCGATCAGGATTCCCATATCATCCCCTGACATAACAATGGAAAGTTCCCTGTCTCCTTCATCAAAAGAGACTTCCAGACGGACTTTCATATCCATGGCATCAAAAACCTCAGAAAGGAACTCAGACGCTTTGTCTGCCAGAGTCTCTTTTCTCTTTGCACGGATAACAGCCGGCTTTTGACCGATAAATCCCAGAATACCATTACTGCCCTTATCAACAATTTCATATTCCAGTTTGTCACTGGTTGTCTCTAACTCGATTAATGCCTTTGTAATCGCTTCATCAACGTTCTTTGCTGAAACTGTAATCATATCCATAGGTCACCCTCCTGTTATTTTTGCTTTTCGTTATACTTTTGGACCATTCTGGCCTTTGCTGAGATGCTGTTGGGATTGGATGTGTCTTTTTTATAATAATCATTGGAAGCCTTAATCTGCTCCCTTGTCTTTTCCAACTTTGCATTCACGTCAGCTTCTGCTTTTTGTGCAGATGCCTGAAGGTTCTTTAAATTAGCGGTTGCATTCTGGGAAACACGCTGAGGGGGAAGTCCCTTCTTAGCACGCTTCTTATTTGCCTTTTCAACATTATTCTTAATCATCTCATCCATGTCAATACGGTTTAAATACCGGTTGACTGCTAACTGCTGAAGGATCTGAAAAACGCTGGAGGCAATCCAGTAAATACCGATACCGGAAGCAAATGAAAAACAGAAGAACACTGACATCAGAGGCATGAATGTATTCATCATCTTCATGGACTGAGCCATGGTGTTGTTTTCATCTCCTGCTTTCTGAGTCTGATTCTGGTTTACCGTCATCAGCTTTGCACTGAACCACTGGCTGACACCGGCCAGAACAGGGATCAATATGGCTAAACTGAAATGAAAACCTCCTCCGCTTGGAAAAATAACACTGGAAGGGGTGGAAGCAAGATTGATTCCCAAAAATGAATTCATATGGGAAATCTGTTCCGCACTGGTTGCGATCACATCTTTGGCACTTGGGAACAAGTCCTGAAGCTGTCCCCACTGAGTCGGATTTAACTGATACAGAAAATCTACCATTCCATTGCTTGTGGACATATCATGGACTCTTGCTAAATTGATCTTGTTATTAACAGCAAATTGTTTCAGCGTTTCCACATGGTCCACGTTCAAAGAGCTGATGGCTGTCACAACATTTTCAAATACTCTCTTTACACTTGGCACGTAAGCAGGAATCTGATAGATAACCTGATAAAGAGCAAACAGAATGGGCATCTGAATGATCAGCTGTAAACATCCGCCTGTCATGGAAGTTCCATATTTCTCATAGACTGCCTGGATCTCTACGTTTTGTCTGCGCATGGATTCCTGGTCGGTCTTTCCTTTATACTTTGCCTGAATGGCTGTTATCTCCGGCTGCATAACGGCCATCAGTTTTGACGATTTCTGCTGTTTTAATGTCAGCGGAAACATAAGAAGCTTTGTTACAAGGGTAAATAAGATAATACACAAACCGATATTCTGGATTCCAAACATACTGGTCAGCTGAAACAGCCAATCCATGATAACTCCCAGAACAGTTGCAAACGGGCCCAGAATGCCCCCTACCTTAGTCAGTACTAAGAATTCCAATGAACTACCTCCTCATCTGTTACGGAACTGGATCATAACCGCCTTTTGCAAAAGGATTGCAGCGAAGTATTCTTTTGCAAGCCAAAAACGTACCTTTAAACACTCCATACTTATTCAGTGCCTCAATGGCGTATTGAGAACACGTAGGGGTGTAGATGCAGTGAGTTCTTATTTTAAGAGGGGACAGAAACTTCTGATATCCTCTGATCAATAAAATCATGATTTTTTTTACCATAAGATCACTTCGATTCTTTTTTTAAAATGTTATGAAGTCCGCACAAGTGCAGATATGCACTTTCGATTGTTTTGTAATTTTCTTCTTTTGCCGCTGCTCTCACAACGACCACGATGTCTAACCCGGCCTCTACCATGTCTTCATGAAGCCTGAAGCTTTCTCTGATTAATCTGGTTATGCGATGTCTCACAACGCTGTTTCCTACCTTCTTGCTGACGGAAATTCCGATTCTTGTTTCGGGCCTGTCCGTCTTTTTCACATACATCACAAGAAGTCTGTTGGCTAAGGACTTTCCACTCTGGTAAACAGCCTGAAAATCCTTATTTTTTTTAATCGAATTAAAATGTTTCATAATTGTCTTTCCTTTTCCGTTTATCTGGAATTTGAGAAAAGAAAAGGCCACAATTACTTGCGGCCTGGTCCATTAAGCTGATAATTTTGCTCTTCCTTTTGCTCTTCTGGCAGCTATTACTTTTCTTCCGCCTGGAGTGCTCATTCTGGCTCTGAAACCATGAACTTTGGATCTCTGTCTCTTCTTTGGCTGAAACGTCATCTTCATAATGTACGGACACCTCCTCTTGTTACAATAGCTTATCATAGGCAATATGATGAAACATATTGAGACTATTTTAGTTAAACATCGTTTCAATTATATAGAACAATATATGGTTCGTCAAGGGAAAAATGCAATTTTACTTGTATTTAAGCCGATTTCTGTAATATGATTTTACAGCTGGTTATGTTTTTTTCCAGCCTCATCCAATAATCTGCGTCTGTGATTACTAAAAATTAAGACAAACGCTTTTTTCTTTGGGGATTTCCTATGTTTCAACCCTGCGTCCTTTCCCATGAGGCAGAAAAACAGGAGTTCCAAACAGAGAATCTTTCATCATGTCACACTCAATCCCAAACACTTCCCGGACCATTTCTGTAGTCATCACCTCTTCCGGTGCTCCCTGCGCCATAACAGTCTGATCGGAAATCGCCACAATCTGATGTGCATAACGGCAGGCCAGGTTCAAATCGTGCAGCACCATTATAATGGTACAGTGTTCGCGGGCATTTAGCTCATACAGCAAATCAAGGATCTCGATCTGATGTGCTAAGTCTAAGTAGGTGGTCGGTTCATCAAGCAGAATAATGCCGGTATTCTGAGCCAGCGTCATTGCGATCCACGCCCTTTGGCGCTGTCCTCCTGACAAGGAATCCACGCTGCGGTCCATCAGTGCTGACATTCCCGTATCCTTCAGTGCCTTTTCCACCAGCCGTTCATCCTCTTTTGACCATTGGGACATAAAATTCTGATGGGGATATCGTCCCTGCCGTACCAGCTGCTTTACCGTCAGACCTTCCGGTGCGTGAGGGGACTGAGGCAGAATGGCCATCCGTTTTGCAACTTCCCTGGTGGACCACTTATGAATCTCTTTCCCCTCCAGCAAGACAGTTCCTTGTTCCGGCTTGATCAGACGGCTGACCGCACGTAAAAGAGTGGATTTGCCACAGCCGTTACGCCCCACAAATACGGTGATTTTGCCCGGCAAAATGGATAAATCCATCTCCTTGATGATCGTACAGTCACGGTAGGATAAGGTAAGCCCTTTTGTTTCGAGTGTTGTCATTGCCTTTTTCCTCCTTATTTATTGCGGTTACGAAACAGTAAGTAGATAAAAAACGGTGCGCCCACAGCAGCCGTCAACACACCAACCGGAATATCCTTGGGCAAAAACAGTGTCCTTGCCACAGTATCTGCCAGAAGGACCAGTATCCCTCCTGTAAAAGCCGATGCCGGAAGCACTGACTGCATGGACAGACCACAGAGCTTCCGCGCTATATGAGGGCCAATCAAGCCTACAAATCCAACCGCTCCGGCAACTGCCACCGAGGAGGCAGAGAGAGCCACACTAATAAAAATCAGTACCGCCCGATGACGCTGGACCGGGGAACCCAGAGCCGCTGCTATATCATCCCCCATTTCCTGCAGAGCCAGATGTCTGCTATATAAAAATGCAATGGGAAAAAGAACAGCGGTCCATGGAAGCAATGTAAAAATGTTTCTCCAGGAGGACCCATATACACTTCCTGTCATCCATACATAAGCCTTGCTCGCCGAGGCACTTGGACTAATGGTGATCATAAATGTCGTCAACGCACCGGTAACGGCTGAAATTCCGATACCGATCAATACCATGCGGGTAGGTCTGATACCCTGATTCCATGCCAGTACATAAATCAAAAAAGACACTCCTCCTGCGCCGCACAGGGCCGCAACAGGCAGCCAATGGATGCTGATCTTTCCCGAAAAAACAGTCAGAAATAATATTGCGGCAAAAGAAGCACCATTGGAAATTCCAATAATATCCGGGGAGGCAAGAGGATTGCGAATTATTCCCTGTAATATGGCTCCTGCAACGCTCAGGGAAGCTCCCGCAAGCACTGCAACAAGAATCCGCGGCAGCCTCATTTCCATAATGACCAGCCATGCATAGGAATTCTCTCCCCTGACAGCCTCATATAAATCAGTCAGGGAAAACCACTGACTCCCCGCAGCCAGACTCACTCCAATCAGAACAAGAAGGACAAGCAACAGCCCTAAAAGGACTTGAATGTTACGGGTATCATATAAAAAAGTGATTTTTTCCTGTTTACTCCGAAATATACGTTCCATTATGAACCTCCTTCCTTAAAATGCAGTTCTTTTTTGGCGGTATAGACAAAGAACGGTGCCCCGATCAAAGCTGTCATAATGCCGATAGGTACTTCTCCGGGCATAATGACATAGCGCACTGCCACATCTGCAAGCAAAACCAGAATGGCACCCAAAAGGGCACTGTAAGGTATTACCCACCGGTAGTCCGTTCCCACCAAAAAACGGGCCATATGAGGCATTACTAGTCCTACAAAGCCAATAGCCCCCGCAACAGATACGGAACTCCCTGCAAGCGCAACAATCACAACGGCACAGATCAATTTCACGGCCATCGTATTCTGTCCAAGTCCTTTGGCAATGTCTTCCCCTGAAATCAAAATATTAATGGGACCAGCTAACAGTTGCGCTGCCGTCAACCCCAGCAACAGATAAGGAAGAACTATTTTTAACTGCTCCAGCTCCCTCCCTGCAATTGATCCGGAAAGCCAGAAAAGAACGTCCTGAAGTCCCGCTTCATTCAACACTAACATCCCCTGAGTAAAAGAAGAAAATAAAGCGGATATAGCAGTACCGCCCAATACGATTTTAACCGGGGTAAGTCCGTCCCTGCCTAAGGAACCAAGTCCGAAAACAGCCGCCGCTGAAACTGCTGAACCGAAAAAAGCAACCCAGATCAAAAGATTCATGGATTTCACATTTCCCATATTCAAAGCTGCCACTATAAAAAATACGGCACCGGAATTGATTCCTAATAAGCTTGGAGAGGCAAGGGGATTGCGGGTAAGCGCCTGAGTCAAAGTGCCTGCCACCGCCAAAGCTGCTCCCACCAATAAGGCGATCACAGCACGGGGAAGTCTTGTGGTCCGGATGATCATCTGATCCATTGCACTGCTGTCATAAGCAAACAAAGCCTTCCACACGGAATCCGACGGCAGCCTGGTACTTCCCAGCCATAGATTGAAAAAAAAGGCGGCAGCCAGAAACAGACAGCCAATCAAAAGGCCCGTCCCACGCCGCCAGGTTTTACTTAACAACAAAATCACACCACTTTCCTAACATTTGATCCGGGCAGTCATAACCACCCGGATCTGTTTTTATTTTGAAGACTGAATATTAAAATATCGGTATAAATCATCTAACATTAAGGAAGCTGCAAGAGGCCCGGAGCCATTGTTCCAAACCGCCGTGTTTACCAAATAGATCCGGTTGGTCTGCGCGGCTTTTAAATTTTTAAAAAGAGGATGCTCCATCCAGGAAGTGCGCAGATCCACCCGTCCGTCGTCCCGGTCCATACTGGTCTGGTCAAAGATAATATCCGCATCCATCTGAGGAATACTTTCTTTTGTTGTCAGCTTCACTCCCCATTCTTCTCCCTTTTGGTTCTCCGGTCTCTTTATTCCCAGTTCATCAAGTACCAAAGCGGCAAATCCGGAGTAAACAATTCTTGCATGATCTGAGCGGAAATCTATAATAGCAACCGTTTTTTGTTGAAGCTCCTCTCCCGCATCTTTCTTAAATTTTGCAACCTTTTGGTCCCACTCCTTTAAAAAAGCTTCTTCTTTTTCCTGCTTATTAAGGGCTTCTGCCGTCAAATGAAGCGTATCCTTCCAAATATGCACCTCTTCCGTCATCACAGTTGGTGCGATTGCAGAAAGCTGTTCACTGATTTTTTCATGGCGGGTTTTTGAAGCAATAATCAGATCCGGCTTTAATCCTGCAATCATTTCCAGATTCGGTTGGTTTTCATCACCAAGATTTACAACTCCATCCATTTGACTGCGTATATATTCGTACCACGGCTTTTCAATCCAGGACTCCACAGCACCCACAGGCTTAACTCCCAGAGTCAAAGATGCATCCGTAGCTCCCTGAAACAGCGTAACCACGCGCAAAGGTGTTCCCTTAATTTCAGTTTCTCCCATGGCGTGGGAAATTGTACGGACCTCCTCCTTTTCCGCTGCTACAGAGGTGCTTTCCTTCTCCGCAGACTGACCACATGCCGTCAGCATGGAGGCAGCCAGCAGGATTCCCAGGAAAGTCTTACCAGTTCTTTTTAAGTTCCACATAAATTTATCTCTCCTTCGACGAATTTTTACTTTTTATTTTCCTTGTTCATTATAAAAAAGAAAGATTTGGTTGAACATGTAGAAATCTGACATTGATATGTACATTTCTGACATTTTCCGTATTTCCTAAACAAAACTCTTTTTTACAATCGTCAGCAGAGATTTTTTTGTACACATTCCAGCAACCGTTCATGGGACCAGGCATTATAGCTGGTACAAAGATGTCCGCTCTCCAGAAGACAAAGTACCTTTCCCTGTGCCACAGCAGGAAACTGATTCCACACAAAGCTGGTTTCCAATCTGTTTAGTCTCCGAACCATGCTTTGAGTTGTTTTGGGGCTTCCGTCGTTCTGGACACTGAACAATATCATCCGCTCCACCTGGTAGGATGACAATTCCTGCAAAGATACCGGTATGTAATGGGCAATCCTGTCTACCCCTTCAGGCATCTGCATTTCCAGGTCTCCATATAACACTTCTCCAAGATTACGCCTTCCAAAAATGTACAATTGTCCGTAACCATCCATTCCGACCAGCAAAACACGCTCAGAGCCTATTTTTTTGCGGACCGCTCGCCGTATTTTTTGGACCTTGTCCTCATACCGCTCCATGAAGCGGAGTGCCTCCGGCTGTCTTCCGATGACTCTGGAGATTTCCTTCAGCTGGTGTCTCCAGTCCTGCCAGAAATCCAGCATCAGAGTGGGAGCAATCTGATCCAATTGCTGTAACCGGGAAGAAATGGCCTCATCCCGGTTACAACGCATGAGGATCATTTCCGGTTTTACATCAAGGAGCCTGTCCATATCAGGCAGAAACTGCCCCACGGACCGAACCTCTTTCAAATTGTTCCCCGCCTGAAACGCATTGTTTAAGACCGCAGCATAAGGAGTAATACCAAGAGCAAGCAAGTGCCCCGTAGTGAGGTGATTCAGTGATGCAATTCTTTCGCCCTGTTTCAGCCGCTTCATATAAGCAACCGGAGAAATCCCCATCCGCTCCTTGAATTTACGGCTAAAATAAAATTCATCATTGAACCCAAGATCATAGGCAATCCTTTTTGAAGATTCATTGCTATGAAGAAGCCTGCTCTTGGCGTGATACACCCTAAGATTTGTAAGATAGCGGATAGGACTTTCCTTATAATACTGTTTAAAAGCTCTGGAATAATAATCCGGATGAAGACCTGCCACAGCCGCCAGCTGATCTCTGGTAACCGGCTCTCTATAATGCTCCTTCATATATTCTATACTTGCCAGTAAACGTTCCTCAGTCGTAACCCTTTGCTGCAGGTCTTCCTCTTCCGGCTGAAAAAGCTGTGCGAGAAGTGTATACAACCGGGACTGGGCCTGCAGATAGTCTCCCGGCCGCCTGCTTCCTGCAAGAAGCTTCAGCTCCTTCATCTGCTTGATTCCTGTTTCCCTGTTCAGGAGGGTACACCCCCATAACCGGTTAGAAAAATCGTTTTCCACTCCCCCTAACCGGTTGGTTCGCAACCACTGAAATGTCAGCCGGCAGCCGGCAGCCTTTGCATCCGGAGACAATTTAATCCCGCAGGCACGAAAACTGGAGGCGCCGATCATGAGTCCCGGACACAGCCTTACTGTTTTATCACAGATCTGAAGGGAACCTGAGGCATCATTTAAGAATAAAACAGAAGAAGTATTTTCATCTTTTAACGCAGATTCCAGGCTGAGAAAAGAACTTACCTTTAAAAGCTTAAATGTATAGGATTCAATAACATCCGTATTCTCTATATTTGTCATATCTAAAAATCTCCTTCATTAAACAGCAGTTTATCATCTTCCTTTTGACATAAGCCCAAAATACGAAACTGAATTCCCGCCGCTGAACACGATGTGATTAAAACACGGTAAATAGGATTGCATAAAGTTAGTTGTGGCTAACCAATACGTTCATCATAACAAAAGTTATTTAAAAAAACAATAGCTTCACAGCAACTATGAGAATCTTTCACAGGTCTCTCAT
Source organism: Lacrimispora sinapis (assembly GCF_043633585.1). Classification (NCBI taxonomy): domain Bacteria; kingdom Bacillati; phylum Bacillota; class Clostridia; order Lachnospirales; family Lachnospiraceae; genus Lacrimispora; species Lacrimispora sinapis. The sequence goes on from NZ_CP141832.1 coordinate 3,747,194, forward strand.
TTTAATACTAAATATCTACCAATTTATAATCCACTATAGTATAATAAAACCAGCAAAAGCCACAAAACAAGCATGTTAAGGGAGGTATTTTATGAAACGGCAAGAAATTAACATCAGAGACCCATTTGTATTGACTGAAAACGGCACTTACTATTTATATGGAACCCGAGCAGAGACCTGCTGGATGGAAGCCGACGGCTTTGACTGCTATACCAGCAATGATTTAGAAAACTGGGATGGCCCTTTTGAAGTATTTTGTAAGCCGAAAGATTTCTGGGCGGATAAAAACTGCTGGGCACCAGAGGTCCATAAGTATAACGGTTCCTACTATATGTTTGCCACCTTTAAAGACAGCAAAGCCTGCGGCGGAACCGCAATATTAAAAGCCTCTCATCCACTTGGTCCATTTACCGGTCACAGTGAAAAACAGATCACCCCGCATGGTTGGGAGTGCATCGACGGTACCTTTTACGTGAGTCCTAAGAAAACTCCATACATGGTTTTTGTACACGAATGGGTCCAAATCTCAGATGGTTCTATCTGTGCCGTAGAACTCAGCAAAGATTTAAAAAAAGCCGTTTCCCAGCCCTTTGTCCTCTTCCACGCCTCTGAAGCCTCCGGATGGGTGGTCCCCATCACGCCAGAGAACAGACCCGGAACCCACTACGTAACAGACGGTCCTTTTCTATACCGTACCCAAAATAACCGCCTCCTCCTGCTTTGGTCAAGCTTTGGAAAAGAGGGATATACCGAAGCCCTTGCCTATTCCGACAACGGTGACATTACCGGAAAATGGAACCAGGATGACAGGCTTCTCTTTCAGAAAGACGGCGGTCACGGCATGATTTTTCCAAGCGTGAACGGTGAATTATATCTTACACTCCATACACCCAACGAGCATTTAAAAGAGCGTCCCGTCTTTTACCCCTTGGAAGAAAAAGACGACACGCTCTGGCTGAAAGGATAATAGTATGAAAGAAGTCATCTTTGCAGGAACCTGCGGCGGCATAGGAATCAGCCATGTAGCCCGTGACTGTGACTTTGCAAAAACCATAGGATTTTATAAAAATGAGTATCAGATCCATTACATACTGGATGGAGAACGATATTTCTATTCGGAAAATAAAAGCTGCAGGATGTCAAAAGGCACCCTGTCTTTTATTGATAAAAAAAAGATTCCTTTTACAAATGTGATCGGCGGAAAGTTCCATGAACGTGTCTTGATCGAAATTGAAGAAAGCTGGCTGACTTCTGCCGGAACCGTCATGGAACTAGATTTTATCCGTTTTTTTCAGAACTATCACGGTGTATTTTCCCTTGATGAGACCCGAAGAAATCAGATGGAACAATATTTGAGTGAGATGGAACAGACAATACAGAATAATATTCCGTTTGCTTGCGCAGAAATCAAGAAAATTTTGTTTTCCGTCTTTCTCATGGTTTTAAAAGGAGAGGGCATCAAGCCGGAAGAACCCGATCATCAAAAAGGAAAGATGATACGCTATGTAAAAGTTTCTGAGATTATGAGTTATATTATGGAACATTCCTGTGAGATCTGCGGGCTGGAAGATCTTGCAGCTATTTTTTACCTGGATAAAAGCTATTTAAGCCGGATATTCAAAGAAGTGACCAATTTTACCGTAAACGAATTTATGAACTGCCAAAGAATTGAACAAGCACGGCGCCTTCTTCTTAATGATTCCCTTTCAATGGAAGATATATCCAAAAAATTAGGTTACGAACGGCTCTCATACTTTGACCGGGTCTTTAAAAAACATACGGGAACCACCCCGCTCCAATACCGGAAGTCAAAGAAAAATCCAGGAAACCGGTCAATATAGTGCAAATTTAATTCTTTTTCCAATGTATTGGTGTTTTGCCTAAATATGATTGTTATTTCACCATTATTATATTAAAATGTTACATATATTTACTGAATCCGGATGGTAAAAATAGCAAAAATAACAAATGTATGCGTAACAGCAAAACATGAAACGGAGGAAGCGGCATGGACTTAATTCCATATCACTGGAGAATTGAAAATTTTACCAATGGCTATAAGGGCTTTGGCGGAATCAGTTTTCAGATATTCTTTCAGAATTCTTTACTGGTTGCCTCCATTTCGACCCTGGCAACGGTCCTCTCCTCTTCCTGCGTGGCCTATGCCTTTTCAAGAGTTCCTTTTAAAGGGCGCAATCTCTGGTTTATGGCAATGATCGGAACCATGATGCTGCCCTCTCAAATCATTTTGGTTCCCCAATACATTATATACAACAAACTTCATCTTGTAGGAACCTATCTCCCCCTCCTACTGCCTCATTTTTTCGGCCAGGCTTTTTTTATCTACCAGATGATGCAGTTTGGAGCCGGTATTCCAAGGGACTTAGACGAAGCTGCCATCATCGACGGCTGCAGCAAGTATTCTATTTTTACCAGAATTTTTCTGCCTTTGTTAAAACCCTCCATTGTAACCACCATCATCATTCAGTTCTACTGGAAATGGGATGATTTTATGTCACCGATGATTTACCTAAGCAAGCCCAATTTATATACAGCCTCCGTGGCCATCAAAAATTTTGCTGATTCCACCTCCACCACTGATTATGGTGCCATGTTTGCCATGTCCACCTTATCCCTGGTTCCTGTATTCCTGATCTTTCTGTTTTTCAACCGCTATCTGGTAGAAGGAATCAGCGGAAGTGGTATCAAAGGTTAAAAAACAGCTGCAGAAAGGGTTTATTGTGAAAATAAAAACAAACGTATCATTTAAAACCTCTTATGAACTATTACAAAAACTGGTGGACACCGCCGAAGAAAAATCCTTAAATAATTTAAAACAGTTCGAGTCCCGGATGGTCTTAATTGAAGGAGGCGGCTATGAAAAAATATGGCTGGAGACACAACCCATGGGCGGCGAAATGTATGCCAAAAGAAATTTAGAGGCTGGGCTTAATAACAATCTTTTATTTATGGAAACCCAGAGAGAGGATGGAAGGCTTCCCGGAAGCATAGCCTTACTGGATGGAACCATAACTCCCCAATTTAATAAATTTCAGGGCTTTTGCTTTCCATCCTCCGCTCTTAACATGTACTATCTAATAGGGAAAGAGGACGATTATCTCACCCTTCTTGCTTCTGCTTTAGAAAAATTCGATTCATATTTATGGAAAGTACGGGATTCCGACGGGGATGGCTGTCTGGAAAGCTGGTGCAAATATGACACCGGAGAAGATTATGCCCTGCGCTATGGGGATGCCCCTGATGACTGGGACAAGGAAACACCTCCAAAAAACTGCCGCATCGTGCCTATGGCCTCCCTGGACATCATGAGTTTTTCTTATTCCGCGAGAGAAACCTTATCAAAGATCGGAAGGATCAAAGGTGATTCCTCCATAACGGACCGGTGGTTAAAAAAAGCCCGTTCCATTAAGAAAACCATACAGACTTACCTTTGGGATGAAGCAAGAGGTGCCTGCTTTGACCGGGATAAGCATCATAAGCCGCTGGATGTCCTGACTCATAATAATTTAAGAGCCATGTATTGGAACAGCCTAACACCCTCCATGGCCAGGGAATTTGTGACCAGACACTTACTAAATCCGGAAGAATTCTGGACTCCCATGCCGCTTCCCTCTGTAGCAGTCAACGACCCTCTGTTTCAAAACATCGAAACCAATAACTGGAGCGGACAGCCCGAAGCACTTACCTACCAGAGAGCCATCCGCGCACTGGAAAATTACGGTTATGATTCTTTGATCCCGGTTCTCGGAGAAAAATTGTTTCATGCCATTGGAGAGTCCTGCATTTTTGTACAGCAATACGACCCTTTTACCGGACAGCCCTCTCTTCAAAGTACTCAAGACTCCTATGGCCCAGCCCTTCTCTCCGTTTTAGAATACGCTGCCCGTATGTTTGGAATTCACCTGGAACAGGACAAGATCTTCTGGGGCACCATGGGCGGCCATGAAAGTATTTATGAACAGGTTTGGGGCGAATATTGTTTTAAAATCAGAAACACCGGTGACTATGCAGAAGGATTTATCAATGGGAAGAAAATATTTGAATCAGGAAAAGATTTAAAACTCATCACAGACCTTAAAGGAAATCTTCTGCATGTAAAACAATTATCAGATAAGGCCAATAAAAGTAATTTAAAATTTTATCTATAAATTTTATATTTATTTCCCCAAACCAGTTGTGATCAAATATGATTTGAGATAATATTTAAAGTAATTGGGCAAAGTATTTCTATAAAATAGTAGAAATACAAAACTCATAAACTGTAAACCAATAACAAGTACGGAGGAAATGATCATGTTTGAATCTATGATTGCTGCACTGAAGGACCAGAAAAGAAAGATCGTATTTACAGAAGGCACGGATCCAAGAATTTTGGAAGCTGCAAGCCGGCTTTATAAGGAAGGAATTCTAACACCCATCCTTTTGGGAACCGAAAAAGAAATTGATGAAGCCGCAAAAAAGTATGGATGGCCAGTGGAGGGAATAGAAACCATTGACCCTCTTCACTATAACGAAATTGATGAAATGACATCTAAAATGGTGGAACTGCGAAAAGGAAAGATGGATGAGGCAGCCTGCCGGGCCGCTCTTTTAAAATCCAACTACTTTGGCACCATGCTGGTTAAGATGGGAAAAGCCGACTGTCTGCTGGGCGGAGCCACTTATTCCACTGCTGATACTGTAAGACCGGCCCTGCAGTTGATTAAAACAAAGCCCCAAAACAAAATTGTTTCCAGCTGCTTTATTCTTTACCGCCAGACAGAAGGCAAAAACGAAATGTATGCCATGGGAGACTGTGCCATCAATCTTAACCCAACCGAAGACGAGCTGGTTGAAATCGCTGTTGAAACAGCCCGGACCGCAAAGACCTTTTCCATTGATCCAAAGGTTGCCCTGCTTTCCTACAGCACGCTGGGTTCCGGTAAAGGAGAATCCGTTGATAAGGTAAACCACGCCGCCACAAAATTAAAATCCTTAAATTTAGACTTCCCGGTGGATGGCGAACTCCAGTTTGATGCTGCGATCTCCCCCGCAGTGGCAGAAACAAAAGCATCCGGTTCCCCCGTTGCCGGCAACGCCAATGTTTTTATTTTCCCTGATATCAATGCTGGGAATATCGGCTATAAAATTGCACAGCGACTGGGCGGATTTGAAGCCTTCGGACCCATCCTCCAGGGACTGAATGCACCGATCAACGACTTATCCAGAGGATGCAATGCTGACGAAGTTTATAAAATGTCAATCATAACAGCAGCCCTGATTTAAAAGATAATCCCAGGCTGGAATGGTTAAAATGAAAAAGCGGCTCCCCTTAAATTTCAAGAGGAGCCGCTTTCTATCCTATCTTCTCATGGCCTTATACAATGCCTGAGTAACCGCAGTCGTCAGAATTCCCGCCACGATTGCCTCAGGAATTCCATTAATACAGATAATTCCAATTATAACCGAATAAATTCCCTCCGACAGTCCTTTCGCAGCATGTCCATATTCTTTACCAAAAAGAAAATAAATCAGATTCATTACCAAAAGCGTATTGGTTAATGATCCGGCCGCCCCGGCTGCCGCCAGTGCAATGGTTCTTTTTCCCTTTTTCCCCTTAAAGCCTTGAAGCACCGCCCGGAAAACGTAAAACGATACGATACCGATTAAAATTCTCGGAACCATACAGATGACCAGGCTCCCAAAATTACCGCCGTACTCTCCCACCTTTATAAACGGAGAAAATACAAATGAGGTCGGATTTGGCATGTAGGTATTTTTCCACAAACTGGTAAGTCCAAACACCATTCCTAAAAATCCCCCATATTTTGGTCCAAGAATAATGGCTCCAATTATGACCGGAACATGAATGATGGTGGCGTTCATAAATCCCAGTGGAATATATCCTAAAGGTGTAAATGCCAGGATTACGATAATGGCAACAAATACAGCTGCCAATACCAGGTTACGGGTCTTGTTCTCAATGTTCATCTTATACCTCCTGTGCTACTGTTCTTATTCATAAGATACAATGCAGCTAGTTACTTCTGCATTATACCTACCGCCATTGCTTTTCGTCAATCATGTTCTCAATTTCACACGAAATTTGTTAATTTACATAAAGTTATCAACAAAGTGGGGATAACTTGTGGAAAACTATCTTGATACTATCTTGATAACCATCCATTTGTTCACAAGCATGTCCCTTCATCCCAGATAAATAAAAGTTTTCCAGAATGTGAATAACGGGAGTTTTAAAAGCTTTCTTTTTTGTGGACAACTCTCTCCCTGGATGATTATCAACATTTCATTCACATGCAATACACATCCTCTGCACACACTTATCCACAATTTTTTACTATTCTCATTGAAATATATTTCAAAATAGTATAGAATGAACAGTAGATTGGGCAAATGCGCATATTTGCATTTTTATAGATGTAGGAGACATACA